>NZ_CP110339.1:0-1650000 GCF_026014005.1 Brucella sp. JSBI001
GTCGAGTTGAGCGGCAATGCAGGCGACGAGGTTTTCGAGCGCCTCACGGCAAAGCTGAAAGCCCGCGTTGGCACCGAGATTTATTCCAGCTGGTTCGGTCGTCTGAAACTCGACGATATCTCCAAGAGCATTGTCCGCCTGTCGGTTCCGACAGCATTTTTGCGCTCCTGGATCAACAATCACTATTCCGAACTGCTGACCGAACTGTGGCAGGAAGAAAACCCGCAAATCCTGAAAGTTGAAGTCGTGGTTCGCGGTGTAAGCCGCGTGGTGCGCAGCGCAGCTCCAGTGGAAGCCTGCGAAGCAGTTGAAACCAAGCCTGCTGTGGCTCCGCGCGAAAAGATGGTGTTTCCAGTTGGGCAGTCGCTCGGTGAAAAGCGCGGTTCCGCAGTCGTTGCAGAATCGGCTTCGGGTTCCGTTCTGGGTTCACCGCTCGACCCGCGCTATACGTTCGACAGCTTTGTCGATGGCGCATCGAATCGCGTGGCCCTTGCCGCCGCTCGCACCATTGCTGAAGCCGGTTCCAGCGCGGTGCGTTTCAATCCGCTTTTCATCCATGCTTCCGTCGGTCTCGGCAAGACGCACCTTCTGCAGGCAATCGCCGCCGCCGCGCTCCAGCGGCAGGAAAAGGCCCGCGTTGTCTATCTGACGGCTGAGTATTTCATGTGGCGCTTTGCCACCGCGATCCGCGACAACAATGCGCTGTCCTTCAAGGAACAGCTGCGCGATATCGACCTCCTCGTCATCGACGACATGCAGTTCCTGCAGGGCAAGTCGATCCAGCACGAGTTCTGCCATCTCCTGAATACACTGCTCGACAGCGCCAAACAGGTCGTTGTCGCTGCCGACCGTGCGCCGTCCGAACTGGAATCGCTCGATGTGCGTGTTCGTTCGCGTCTTCAGGGTGGCGTTGCGCTCGAAGTGGCGGCCCCTGATTACGACATGCGTGTCGAGATGCTGCGCCGCCGTCTCGCCGTCGCGCAGGCAGAAGATTCGAGCCTGAACATTGGTGAAGAGATTCTCTCCCACGTTGCCCGCACGGTCACCGGATCGGGCCGCGAACTGGAAGGTGCTTTCAACCAGCTTCTGTTCCGTCAGTCCTTCGAGCCGAACATCTCCATCGACCGCGTCGATGAGCTGCTCGGTCATCTGACCCGCGTTGGCGAACCGAAGCGTATCCGCATCGAGGAAATCCAGCGCATCGTGGCGCGTCACTACAATGTCTCGAAGCAGGACCTGCTGTCGAACCGCCGCACGCGCACCATCGTCAAGCCGCGTCAGGTGGCAATGTATCTCGCCAAGATGATGACGCCGCGCTCTCTGCCGGAAATCGGCCGCCGCTTCGGCGGACGCGATCATACGACCGTGCTGCACGCCGTGCGCAAGATCGAAGATCTGGTGGGCGCCGACACCAAGCTGGCGCAGGAACTGGAGCTTCTGAAGCGCCTCATCAACGATCAGGCGGCCTGATTACAGTAGCTTCCCCGCCATCAATCGCGGTTATCAACAAAAAGCCCGGGCCCTGTCGCTTTCCGACATGGCGCGGGCTTGCTTTTCTCCTTAAAAATCTGCCACTTTAACGGACCTTCTGGCGCCCCCGGCGCCTTATCGACAGGGGCCGCCTGCCTGCCCGTCAGATGCAGTTGTCCTGTCCCAGCGAGCGAGTGCGTTTGAACATGCGTGTTACCCTAGAGCGATCGAACCTTCTCAAATCTCTCAACCACGTCCATCGCGTCGTGGAGCGTCGCAACACGATACCTATCCTGTCGAATGTGCTTTTGCAGGCCGAGGGCGCAAGCCTCGCACTCAAGGCGACCGACCTTGATCTTGAGGTCAACGAAGCGACAGCCGCCATGGTGGAACAGGCAGGCGCTACGACGGTTCCGGCACATCTTCTTTATGACATCGTCCGCAAGCTGCCGGATGGCGCTGAAGTCATGCTGTCGACCAATCCGGATGGTGGTTCCATTTCGGTCATTTCCGGCAAGTCGTCTTTCCGCCTCCAGTGCCTGCCGCAGTCCGATTTCCCGGAACTGACCGCTGGTGCATTTACCCATTCCTTCCGGATCGAGGCGCAGGCTCTGAAGCGTCTCATTGACCGCACGCAGTTTGCGATTTCGACGGAAGAAACCCGCTATTACCTTAATGGCATTTTCTTTCACGCCATCGAAAGCGACGGCGCCCTGAAGCTGCGCGCTGTCGCGACCGACGGTCACCGTCTGGCGCGCGCCGAACTGGAAGCACCGTCCGGCACGGAAGGCATGCCGGGCATTATCATCCCGCGCAAAACGGTTGCCGAACTGCAGAAGCTGGTCGATGTGCCGGATGTGGTCGTTACTGTTGAACTGTCAGACGCCAAGATTCGCTTCACGGTTGGATCGGTGGTCCTCACCTCGAAGCTGATCGACGGAACCTTCCCGGATTACCAGCGCGTGATTCCGTCTGGCAACGACAAGAAGCTCACCATCGGACGCCAGGAGTTTGCGGCCTCCGTGGATCGCGTTTCGACCATTTCGAGCGAACGTGGCCGCGCGGTCAAGCTTTCGATCGCCGATGGCCAGCTGACGCTCACTGTCAACAATCCCGATTCCGGCAGCGCAACTGACGAGCTTGCGGCGGACTATGACGCCGATCCGCTCGATATCGGGTTCAACTCGAAATACCTGCTCGACATTACGAGCCAGCTTTCGGGTTCGGACGCGGTCTTCATGCTGGCCGATGCAGGTTCGCCGACGCTGGTGCGCGACACCGGCGATGAAGACGTGTTGTACGTGCTGATGCCTATGCGTGTTTAAAGAACAGAAAAGTGAATACGCCTGAGCCTAATCAAAGCCGCCCGGCCCGTGTATCGATCCGGCGGCTCAAGCTTGTGAATTTCCGCAATTATGCGGAACTGTCACTGCCGCTTGGGCCCGGCCATGTCGTGCTGACTGGTGAAAATGGTTCCGGCAAGACCAATCTGATCGAAGCAATTTCCTTTCTGTCGCCGGGACGCGGCCTGCGCCGCGCTGCTTATGACGATGTTGCCCGCACCAACTCGCTTGATGGCTTTGCTATTCATGCGGCGCTCGACTGTATGATTTACGGCGAAGCGGAAGTCGGCACCGGCACAGCAGGCGGCGGCGAGGGGGGGCGCAAGGTTCGTATCAACGGTATTGCGGGTTCCGGTGACGACATGCTCGACTATGCGCGCATCCTTTGGGTGGTGCCGTCGATGGATGGGCTTTTCACCGGAGGCGCTTCTGATCGCCGGCGTTTCCTCGACCGCATGGTGCTTGCTATCGATACCGCCCACGGCAAGCGTGTGCTCGATTACGAAAAAGCGATGCGCAGCCGCAACCGCTTGCTGAACGATGGCAGTAATGACGACCAATGGCTGGATGCGATCGAAAGCCAGATGGCGGAACTGGGCACAGCCATTGCCGCTGCCCGCGCCGAAGCCATGCGCCTGATTGCGGCGATGATTGAACGCCTGCCCGCCGAAGGGCCGTTTCCAAAGGCAGATTGCTTTCTGGAAGGGGCGCTGGAGCAGAGAATCAATGTCGAGGCGGCGCTCGATCTTGAAGAAGATTTCCGCCGTACCCTGCGCGATGGCCGTGCGCGAGACCGAGTGGCAGGCCGCACGCTTGAAGGCCCGCATCGCACCGATCTGATCGTCCAGCACAGACCCAAGTCCATGCCAGCCGCGCTCTGTTCCACGGGCGAACAAAAGGCGCTTTTGATTGGTCTCGTGCTTGCCCATGCCCGACTGACGGCCGAGCTTTCGGGCATGGCTCCGATTCTCCTGCTCGACGAAATCGCCGCACATCTCGATACGGGGCGCCGCGCGGCGCTCTTCGGCATCCTTGATGAGCTTGGCGGACAGGCCTTCATGACCGGCACGGATCGTGCGCTTTTCGAAGCGCTCGAAGGGGAAGCGCAATTCTTTAACGTCTCTGCCGGTCATCTCACCAGACTGTCTGATGCCTGATCCGAGAACCGGTTCCATTTTATGGATCGCGCCGTGAGGCAAAATATCCGCTGACAGCGCCTTGGGAGAGGCATATGTTCGGGGGTATGAATGCACCATCCAGACCATTTTCGTCCGAAGAACTTGAACGCTATGCGCGCCATATCGTGCTGCCAGAAATCGGTGGTCCGGGCCAGCAGAAGCTGAAGGCCGCCCGCGTGCTGATCGTCGGCGCAGGCGGTCTTGGCGCGCCTGTGCTGCAATATCTGGCAGCTGCCGGTGTCGGTACGCTCGGCATTGTCGATGACGACACTGTTTCGCTATCGAACCTGCAACGGCAGGTCATTCACGATACGGAAAGTGTGGGCCAGCCAAAGGTGGAAAGCGCGCTTGCCACCATTGCCCGTATCAATCCGCATGTGACGGTCGAAGGACACCAGTTTCGCCTCGATGCCGGTAACGTAGAAGCGTTGATCGGCAATTATGACGTTCTGGTGGATGGTTCGGACAATTTCACCACGCGCTATATTCTGGCCGATGCTGCTGCAAGGGTGGGACGCCCGCTCGTGACCGGTGCTATGGGCCGTTTCGATGGCACGGTCACCGTGCTGATGCCCTATACGACTGGACCGGATGGCACGCAGAACCCATCTTATCGCGATCTCTTTCCAGAAGCGCCGCCACCTGGAACAGTGCCGACCTGCGCCGAAGC
The DNA here is from genome assembly GCF_026014005.1 of Brucella sp. JSBI001. Classification (NCBI taxonomy): domain Bacteria; kingdom Pseudomonadati; phylum Pseudomonadota; class Alphaproteobacteria; order Hyphomicrobiales; family Brucellaceae; genus Brucella; species Brucella sp. JSBI001. The sequence continues at coordinate 4,662 of NZ_CP110339.1, forward strand.
CGGTGTGCTGGGCGTCCTGCCGGGCGTGATCGGCAGCCTGCAGGCGATGGAAGTTATTAAGCTCATCACCGGTATCGGCGAACCCTTGGTGGGCCGTCTGCTGCTTTACAACGCCTTGAATGTTCGCTTCGAAACCATTCGTTATAAGGCACGCAAGAAGGGCTGAGCATGGCATCGACACTAACCCATGAAGAGCGGTCGATAGCCGCCGGGGAACAGGGAGAAGGCGCTGCGATGGCCATGCGCATTGTCGCCGAAACAGCAAGGCTGATGGGCGCGCCGCGCCTTATTCCGGTTGCATCGGCACATATTGACGGTGCGCTTTATCACGGCGATAGCGGAACGCTTTTCGCAGAAAAGCTGGTTGAGGGTGGTGCAAAGGTCAAAGTCCGCTCGACGCTCAATGTCGGCTCTATCGATCTGACGGGCTGCTCGCGTCATCTTTTGCCGGCTCACGAAGCTGATATGGCCAAGCGCATGATGCGCGCCTATATCAAGCTTGGCTGCGAGCCGACCTGGACCTGCGCTCCGTATCAGGCGGGACACAGGCCAGCAAAGGCCACAGATGTCGCCTGGGGTGAATCCAATGCAGTCGTGTTCTGCAATTCGGTTCTGGGTGCGCGTACCAATCGTTATGGCGATTTCCTCGATATTGCCTGTGCGATTGCTGGCCGCGCGCCCGATTATGGTCTGCATCGCAGCGAAAACCGTCGCGCTACGGTGGTGATCGATATTTCAGGGCTGGACCCGGCGTTCCTGTCTTCGGAAGTGGCCTGGCCCATTCTCGGCAATCTGTTTGGTCGCAGTGTTGGCACGAATATCGGTGTCGTTGCAGGCAGTCCCGTCCATCCCGATGAAGACGATCTCAAGGCTTTCGGCGCGGCATCGGCATCGGTTGGAGCAGTCGGTCTGTTCCATGTTGCTGGTGTCACGCCCGAAGCGCCCGATCTTGAAACGGCTTTGCAGCACCAGAAGCCGGAAGGCGTCATCCGCGTCACACGAGAAATGATCGAGGCGACGCGCAAGCGTCTTTCGACAGTCGAGCAGGTCGATCATATCGATGCGGTTGCCATTGGCAGTCCGCATCTTTCGATAACCGAATTCGACCGTCTGGAGCGCGCCATAGCGGAACGCAAGCTCGCGGTGCCGCTTTATGCCTGCACGGGCCGTCATGCACTGGTTGAGCTGGAGAAAGACGGACGCAGGCAGGCGCTTGAAAAAGCAGGCGTCGTGATTGTCGCCGACACATGCGTGGTTGTTACACCAATTTTGCCAGCTAAGGATGATGCCATCCTTATGACGAATTCCGGCAAGTTCGCGCATTATGCACCTGGCAACACCGGCTATGGCGTGCTTTACGGTTCGTTGGAAGAATGCGTGGAAAGCGCGGTTGCGGGCAAACCGGTTTTCGGGAGGCAGGCGGCATGAGCATCGGGGAAAGCACCGTACTCGTTGCAGGAAAAGGGGCAGATGCTGAGGCGCTGGTTCTCTCCGCGCCGATTAGCTTCTGGGGCGGTGTCGATCCGAAGAGCGGGCGGATTGCCGATGTGCGCCATCCAGAACATGGGCAGAGCATCGCCGGGTGTGTGTTGTGCCTGCCCGGAACCATCGGGTCGTCATCGGCAGCAGCCGTTCTTCTGGAGTTGGTCCATAGCGGTCATGCGCCTGCGGCCATTGTCCTGCATGAACCGGATGCGATCCTGCTCCTTGGCCTCATCGTGGCTCGTGAAATGGGGCATGACGTACCCATCGCCGTTGAATTCGACCGCGAGGCGCAAAAGCAACTTGCCGGCCATCGGGTGACGGTCGGCGAGGATGGAGCAATTGGGATTGCTGCCTAATATTGCGTGCTGCGATCTACAATATGCTCCAGCGTCCCGTCCCGCTCGAAGGCTTCGATCTGCCGGATGATCTGCGGCACAAGAGCGGTTGCAGATGAGCTTGCCGCCGCGTGTGGAGTGATCGTCACGCGCGGATGATCCCAGAGCGGGCTGCTGGTCGGCAATGGTTCCTGCGTGAACACGTCAAGCGAAGCTGCCGAAAGAAGCCCGCGGTCGAGTGCGGCCAGAATATCGGCCTCGTTCTGCAGACCGCCTCGTCCGGCATTGATCAGCACCGGCGCGCCGAGAGGCCCGTCGCTCTTCAATTGCGCGAACATCGACATGGAGAGGATGCCCTTTGTGTCGGGCGTCAGCGGCAGCAGACAGACGAAGATGTCAGCCGTCTTGAGGAATTTCCCAAAGCCGTCCTTGCCGTGATAGGTCTGCACGCCATCGATCTCTTGCGGGCGACGGCTCCAGCCGGTGACGTTGAAGCCGAGCAACTTCAGCTTTTCAGCCGCGTCGCGACCCAGCACGCCGAGGCCCATGATGCCGACAGTGACTTCATGAGCAGCAGGCTGGCGGCGATCCTCATGCCAGACGTGATTCTGCTGCTGCTTGCGATAGCGCTGTCCGAGGCGGTGATGATCCAGCACCTGCCAGACGACATATTCTGTCATGCGCATGGTGAGATCGTCGGAGATGATGCGCACCAGTGGTACATCGGGAATCCGGTCATCGCGGAAGACATGATCGACGCCTGCGCCCAGCGAGAAGATCACCTTCAGATTGGGCAGGTTCTCAAGCGAGCCCGGCTTCTGCTTCCAGACAAGCGCATATTTGACGGACGGATCTTTTTCCGTGCGATCCGTCACCACCGGACGATCCGGCGCGTGATCCCGAAACGTCTTCAGCCAGATTTCAGGGTCCCAGTCGGTGATCGCCAAAAGGATGTTGCCCTTGGTTTCGCTCATTGTCGTGCTCCTCCCTCTGTTGCCTCCATCCGGAAGGCCGCCGCCATCAACGCCTTGGTATAGTCGGTCTGCGGGTTGGCGAAAACATCCTTCGCCGCGCCATATTCGACTGCCTTGCCGTTGCGCATCACCAGCACGTCATTTGCCAGCGCCCGCACCACTTTCAGATCGTGGCTGATGAAAAGATAGGCGAGATCATGCTTCTTCTGCAATGCGCGTAACAGATCGACCACCTGCGCCTGCACGCTCATATCGAGCGCGGAGGTCGGTTCGTCCAGCATAACAAATTTCGGGTTCAGCACCATGGCACGTGCAATGGCGACGCGCTGGCGCTGGCCACCTGAAAATTCGTGCGGATAGCGGAAGCGGGTTTCCGGATCGAGATTGACCTCGTTGAGCGCGGCAACAACACGCGCATCGCGTTCGTCTGCCGACAGTTTAGGCTCATGCACCAGAAGCCCTTCGGCGATGATGTCCGCGATGGTCATGCGCGGAGAGAGCGAGCCGAATGGGTCCTGAAACACGATTTGCATCTCGCGGCGCAGCGGGCGCATATCTTTGAAGCTGAACTTAGCTATATCGCGCCCGTCGAACCTGATCTCGCCCTTGGATGAAATCATGCGCGACAGTGCGAGGCCAAGCGTCGTCTTGCCGGAACCCGATTCGCCGACGACGCCGAGCGTCTGTCCGGCGCGTAAGTTTACGTCGATGCCGTCCACCGCCTTCACATGGTCGACGGTCTTGCGCATGAACCCCTTCTTGATCGGGAACCAGACACGGATATCCTTGCCTTCCATCACCGTTTTTGCTGCTGGATCGGCGGCAGGCGGCTCGCCCTTCGGTTCAGCCGCAAGCAGGTGCTTGGTGTAGGGATGCTGCGGGTTTTCGAAAATCTCTTTGGTCGGCCCGGCCTCGACGATCTTGCCCTTGCTCATCACGCAGACCTTGTCGGCGATCTTGCGCACAATGCCGAGGTCGTGGGTGATGAAGAGCATCGACATGCCCTGTGCAGCTTTAAGCTCGGCCAGCAGCTTCAAGATTTGGGCCTGCACGGTGACATCGAGCGCTGTGGTCGGTTCGTCGGCAATCAGCAGCTTCGGCTTGTTGGCAAGCGCCATGGCGATCATGACGCGCTGGCGCTGGCCGCCGGAAAGCTGGTGCGGGAAGGCCGACAGGCGCTTTTCCGGTTCGCGAATGCCGACTTCGTTCAGAAGTTCCAGCGTCCGCGCCCGTGCGGCCTGCTCCCCCATGCCTTGATGCATTTTCAGGATTTCACCGATCTGCCTCTCCACACTGTGCAGCGGATTGAGCGATGTCATCGGCTCCTGAAAGATCATCGTGATGTCGTTGCCGCGCACACGGCGCAGTTCCGGCTCCGAAGCCTTCATCAAATCCTTGCCATTGAAAAGAATTTCTCCGGAAGGATGGCTGGCAGACGGATAAGGCAGCAGCTTCAGGATGGACAGGGCCGAGACGGATTTGCCTGATCCCGATTCGCCGACAAGGGCGACCGTTTCGCCTTCGGCAATGTCGAAGGATACGCGGTCGACGGAAATGCGTTCCTCGCCATTCTGGCGGAATGCGACGGACAGATCGCGAACGGACAGCAGGATATTGTTCCCTGATTCGATCATTGACCCGCTCATTGGCCCACTCATTGAAATGCCTTTCGCGGATCGAAGGCGTCGCGTGTTGCCTCACCGATGAAGATCAGAAGCGACAGCATCAGCGAGATGACCACAAAGCCGGTAATGCCGAGCCAGGGTGCCTGCAGGTTATTCTTGCCTTGTGCGAGCAGTTCGCCCAGCGAAGCTGAACCGGGCGGCAGGCCGAAACCGAGGAAGTCGAGCGAGGTGAGGGTGGTGATCGAGCCGTTCAGGATGAAAGGCAGGAAAGTCAGTGTCGCGACCATGGCGTTGGGCAGGAGATGCCGCCACATGATGGTGCCGTTCTTCACGCCGAGCGCACGCGCCGCGTTCACATATTCGAAGTTTCGCGCTCGCAGAAATTCCGCGCGCACGACGCCGACGAAAGCCACCCATGAAAACAACAACATGATGCCCAGAAGCACCCAGAAGCCGGGCGGCAATATCGCCGCGATAATCAGCAACAGGTAGAGAACCGGGATCGAGGACCAGATTTCGATGAAGCGCTGGAACAGAAGATCGACCCAGCCGCCGAAATAACCCTGAACCGCACCTGCTGTCACACCGATGATAGCGGAGAAGAAGGTGAGAATCAGGCCGAACAGCACCGAAATACGGAAGCCGTAGAGTGCGCGTGCGAATACATCGCGCGCCTGATCGTCGGTGCCGAGCAGATTGAAATTGCCGAAGCGACAATTGGGATCGCTCACGCCTTGCGGATAGCGCTGGCAGCGCTCTTCCGCTGAATAGAGCCAGAACGGTTTGGAAGGCGCGGCTTCCGGTATCTCGTTGTTCACGGTGTTGTAGGAATAGCGGATCGGTGGCCAGATGGCCCAGCCATTGTTGTTGATTTCATCCTGTATCACCGGGTCGCGATAGTCGGTGACGGCATAAAAGCCGCCGAATTTCTCTTCCGGATAATCCACGAAAACCGGCATCAGCAACTCGCCCTTGTAGGAAACGAGAATGGGCCGGTCATTTGCGATGAACTCGGAACAAAGCGCTGCGATGAGCAGGAACAGGAAGATCCACAGCGACCAGTAACCGCGCTTGTTGGCCTTGAAGTTCTGCCAGCGGCGCTTGTTGAGTGGTGAAAGAAACGGACGTTTTACCGGCTTTGCGGTTGGGGTGAGGGTGGTGTCGGTCATCACACGTCCCTCCGGTCGAAGTCGATGCGCGGATCGATCCACGTATAGGTGAGGTCGGACAAAAGGCCGACCAGAAGGCCGATCAGCGAGAAGATGAAGAGATTGGCGAAGACTACCGGATAATCGCGGTTGATGACCGACTGGTAGCCCAGCAGTCCAAGCCCGTCGAGCGAGAAGATGGTTTCGATCAAAAGCGAACCGGTGAAGAAGGCCGAGATGAAGGCGCCCGGAAAACCGGCGATCACGATCAGCATCGCATTGCGGAAGACGTGCCGATAGAGAACCTGATTCTCGGTCAGCCCTTTGGCGCGCGCCGTGGTTACATATTGCTTGCGGATTTCTTCCAGAAACGAATTCTTGGTCAGCAACGTCGTTGTGGCGAAGGCGGAAAGCACGAGTGCAGTCACCGGCAGCACCATATGCCACAGATAGTCGCCGATCTTGCCCCAGAACGACATTTGCGCGAAATCGGGAGAGGTGAGGCCACGCAGCGGGAACCAGTCGAAGAACGAGCCGCCCGCAAACAGCACGATCAGCAGGATCGCAAACAGGAAGCTTGGGATGGCGTAACCGACGATGATGACGGCACTGGTCCAGGTGTCGAAGCGCGAACCATCCTTGATCGCCTTGCGAATGCCGAGCGGAATCGAAATCATGTAGGACAGAAAAGTCAGCCACAGGCCGAGCGAGATTGAAACCGGCATCTTTTCCTTGATGAGGTCGATCACGCTGATATCGCGAAAATAGCTGCGGCCGAAATCGAAGCGCAGATAGTTCCACAGCATCTGGCCGAACCGTTCCAGCGGCGGCTTGTCGAAACCGAACTGCTTTTCCAGATCGGCAATGAATTGCGGGTCGAGCCCCTGCGCGCCGCGATATTTGGAATTGACCGAGCCGCTGTCGACGGCACTTTGCCCGAAATCGCCACCACCGCCGGAAAGGCGGTCGAGAGCGTCGCCGCCCTGGCCTGAAAGCTGCGCAATCACGCGCTCGACCGGACCGCCCGGGGCGAACTGAACCACAGCGAAGGAAATAGCCATGATGCCGAGTATCGTCGGAATCATCAGAAGCAGACGGCGGAGAATATATGCGCCCATCAGCCCGGTTTTCTCCGCAGGTTCAGGTTTATCTTATGGCTTGCCAACAGCTTCTGCCTTTTCATTATAGAGCGTGATTTCGAAAACCGGTTTCGGTTTCGCGAAATCAGGCCTTGATCCACCACAGCGTCTCGACGGGAAAGCCATAATCGGGCTTCGGCTCCTTGAAACCGAACCGGTCCCAATAGGCCGCGAGATGATTCGCTGTCGTCCAATTTGGAATCCAGTCGCGCCGGATACGCAAGTACCGATCGAGCACCTGCATCGTGGCGACGAGTTCTTCGCGCGTCGAAACCTTGCCGATATCTGCAATCAGCGCATCGATCAACGGGTCTTCCGTACCGGGAAGATTATAGCTGCCCGGCACCTTGGCCGATTCGGAACCAAACATCCCGGCAAGCGATTCCTGCGTCGGCGTGGGGCTAAACTGCAACGCCATACCCACCATGTCGAACTGGAAGTCCTGCATCCGTACCTGATACTGGCTTGCATCGACAAGCCGCAGGCTGGCGTCAATGCCGATGGCGCGCAACTTCTGCACATAAGGATTGTAGACCCGGGTGAAGGCTTCGGAATTGGAAAGAATCTCCAGCGCGAATTTCGACCCGTCTTTGTCGTGGAACTGGCCGTTCTTGCGCTCGAAACCCGCTTCCTCCAACAGCTTGATGGCCTGCGCGAACTGCGCGCGGTCGCGGCCTGTTCCGTCCGATACCGGCATTAGCACGGCTTCACTGAAAACCGCATCCGGCAGTTTTCCGCGATAACGTTCAAGAACTTTCAGTTCATCGGGCGTCGGCATGCCGCTCGCCTGAAAATCTGATCCGTTGAAGCACGACTGCGAGCGGGCATAGACCTTGTAGAAAAGGTTCTCATTCGTCCATTCGAAGTCGAAGCAGAGCGCAATTGCTTCGCGCACGCGCGGATCGCGGAACCGTTCGCGGCGCTGGTTCAGCGCCCATGCCTGCATCAGCGGGCGCTTCTCTTTCGGAAAAGTGCGCTTGATGACCTTTCCCTGCTGGATGGCCGGGAAGTCATAGGCCGTCGCCCAGTTCTTGGAGACGGTCTCCTCGCGGTAGTCGATACTGCCTTTCTTGAAGGCTTCGAATTGCGGCTGGCGGTCGCGGAAAAACTCGATACGGATGCGGTCGAAATGATTGAAGCCCTTCTGCACCGGCAGATCTTTCGCCCAATAATCCTCAACGCGCTCATACTCGATGAACTGACCGGCGGCGAAATTGCCGACCTTGTAAGCGCCTGAGCCCAGCACCGGCTCCATGGTCGTGGCTTCGAAATCGCGATCTTTGAACCAGCTTTCCGACAGGATCGGCACGGCCACGGCATCAAGGATGGCGTTCGGTCCGCGCCCTTCGACGAAGCGCATGCGCACTTCTCGGCTGCCGGTTGCCTCCACCTTTTCGACGCCTGCCAGATACTGGCGCAGCGTTGGATGGCCTTTCTGCTTGATGGTCGCATAGGTGAACAGCACGTCTTTCGCCTCAATAGGCGAGCCGTCGTGAAAACGCGCCTCCTTGCGAAGCTTGAAAGTGCAACTGCGGCGATCTTTCGAAAGCGTCGCACTTTCCGCGATGAGACCATAGACAGAATCCGGCTCATCCAGCGCCGAAGCCATCAGCGTATCGAAGGTCAGCTCCATGCGCGGCGGCGCATCACCCTTGAACGTGAAGGTATTGAGCGTATTGAACGTGTCGGTATTCTGGTTCCAGACCCAGCTCGACGGCGCGAAATTGAACGTGCCGCCCTTCGGTGCTTCGGGACTGGCATAGTCGAAATGGGAGAAATCGGGACCGTATTTCAGGTCACCGAAAGTCGAAAGCCCATGCAGCGCTTTGCCTGTCGGAATGTCGGCAAAAGCCCTTGGCGGCAGGAAGGCTGCAACGGCGGCACTTCCCGAAAACCCCAGAAAATGGCGGCGGTTCATGCGAAGGATTGTCATTCTCGCTCCGCCCTCATTCACTGCCGGTTTTGAGCTTGGCTTCCTTCGCAGGGTCTATCCACCAGGAGAACGGGTCAATCCCAAGATAGTCCGGCTGCTTTTCAGGCATTCCGAATTTATTCCAATAGGCCACTTTGATCTTGTCATCATACCATTGCGAGATGACGTAATAGTTCCACAAAAGTGCCCGGTCGAGCGCATGGGTCGAGGCGACCAGCTCTTCACGATCCTTGGCATAGATGACATGGTCGATCAGCTTGTCGATGGCTGGGTTCTTGATACCGGCATAGTTGCGGCTGCCTTTGAAGTCGGCGGCCTTCGAGCCCCACATGTCGCGCTGCTCATTGCCGGGTGAGGCAGTTTGCGGGATGATTGAGGTGACCACATCATAGTCGAAATCATTGACGCGGGCCTGATATTGCGCCGTGTCGACGATACGCACGGTCGCGTTGATGCCGATCTTGCGCAGGCTTGCGGCGAACGGATTGTAAATACGCTCGTCCGTCGGATCCTTGCCGAGAAATTCGATGGTGAACGGATTGCCCTTGGCATCGACGAGCTTGTTGCCCTGCACTGTCCAGCCGGCTTCCGAAAAGAGTTTCAGCGCGGTGCGCAGATTTTCGCGGGTGGCCTGCGGTGTGTCATAGACCGGCAGCTTGAATTCCTTCGTCAGTGCATCAGCAGGAAGCGAATCCTTCACCGTTTCCAGAATGGCCTGTTCCTCGGGCGTCGGCGGGCCGCTCAATTCCAGTTCGTTGCCTGCGAAATAGCTGTTGATGCGCTTGTACTGATTGAAGAACAGCAGGCGGTTCATCGATTCGAAGTCGAAGGCGTAGGTCAGCGCCTGACGGACTTTCGGGTCTTTGAACTTGTCGCGGCGCGTGTTCAGGAAATAGCCCTGCATACGTCCGACGGCGTGATAAGGGAACGAAGCCTTTACGACATCGCCGCGCTGCACGGCTGGAAAATTATACTGTTCAGCCAGCGCTGGGCACGATTCTCGTTGCGATAATCGTACTGTCCGCCCTTCTTGAAGGCTTCCCAGGTTGCATCCTCGTTGAAATAGTACTCGTAGCGCAGGCGGTCGAAATTATTGCGCCCGACATTGACGCCCAAATCCTTGCCCCAATAGTCATCGACGCGCGCCCAGGTGATGGAGCGTCCGGGCGTCATGCTGTCGATCTTGTAGGCGGAAGAGCCGAGCGGGATTTCAAGCGTCGGACGGGTAATGTCGCGCTGCTTGCCCTGTGCATCCTTGCCTTCCCACCAGTGCTTGGGCAGAACGGCAAGCTGTCCCAGAATCTGCGGCAATTCGCGATTGCCCTTTTGGCTGAAGGTGAATTTCACCTCATGTTCGCCAGTCTTTTCCGCCTTCTCCACGTCGCCATAATATTTGTTGTACATCGGCGACTGCTTCTTCAGCACATCGAACGACCAGATCACGTCATCGACGGTGATCGGCTGGCCATCGTGCCATTTCGCTTTTGGATTGAGCTTGAACTTAACCCAGGAGAAATCATCGGGATATTGCAGGGCTTCAGCAATGAGCGGGTATTGCGTCGATCCCTGATCGAGCGAATCCGTCATCAGCGTGTCGTAGAGAAGACCGCCGCCGAAATCGGACAGGCCAGCGGCTGCGACCCCCTGCACCACAAACGGATTGAGACTGTCGAAGGTGCCAACGGCGACCATGTTCAGCGTGCCGCCTTTCGGCGCATCGGGATTCACATAGTCGTAGTGCTTGAAATCAGCAGGATATTTGGGCTCGCCAAGCAGGCTGGAGGAATATCGCCATTGGGGTTCCGCGTCATTTGCGCGACCAATTGAAACCGTGCTCGCAAGCATGGCCACCGCAAACGCACCCGCCCAAAAAGCTCTCATCCAGCCTCTCCGTTCCTGTTTCGGATATATTCGAACGAGTTTTATGGGTTTTTGCGGAGGAAGAAAGGCATGCGGGCAAGAAATTTAATGCGGGCACGAAAAAAGCCCGGCGAACCGGGCTTTGATCATGTTTCTATCCTGCAGGCTTAATTGGCGGGTGCCGGTTCTGCAGGCTTCTGTTCGCCGCCTTCTGCAGGCTTTTCGCCTTCGGCTGGCTTGGCTTCGCCGCCCTCAGCCGGCTTTGCATCGCCATCAGCGGCAGGTGCCGCATCAGCGGTCGGCAGCGGAGCCGGATTGTCGGACAGTGTGCGCAGATAAGCGATCAGATCAGCGCGTTCATTGTCCTTCTTGTCGCCAGCAAAGCCCATGGCCGTGCCCTTGATGTAGCCCTTCGGCGAGGTCAGGAACTTGTTGAGATGTTCAAAATCCCACTTGTTGCCCGCAGCACCGAACTCCTTCATGGGAGCCGAATAGCCGAAACCTTCAACAGAGGCAGCCGGACGGTTCACGACATCCCACAGATGCGGACCGACCTTGTTGGCGCCACCCTTTTCACCGGTATGGCATGCAGCGCAACGCTTGAAGACGGTTTCACCGCGCGCCGGATCGGCAGACTGCAGCAACGTCGCAATGGAAACTTCTTCCTTGGCCGGTGCAGCGCCCCCTTCACCGGTCGAGGCTTCCGCCGCTTCGATGATAAAGCCCGGCTTTTCGGGCGCAGGCGAGTGAAACAGCGAATCGGACAGGATGCCTGTCGTCATGACAACGAAAACCGTTGCCAGAAAAGCCATGATAAACTTGTTAGTCCGGGTTGAATTCATCGCCGGTCAGCGCTCCCTCTACCAAAACGCTCTCCCCGAGAACGCTCTCCTAGCCGGCATGCAAACCTTCAATAAAGGTCGCAATTCTCTCCCCGGCATCGGGCGGAAACTAGGTCTTTTACCAGGGCGATGCAACACCTATAACGGTAACTAGACCCGTGACTTTTTGACACTTTTGATGCATTTCCAGCGCCTCGAAAGCGGTTTAAAAGACGTCCGCGACCTTATCGATCTCAAGAGGCGATGATGCTTCAGACATTAAAGACACTCACTCTTATCCCGGCACGCATGGCGTCCACGCGGCTGCCGAACAAGCCGCTCGCCGATATTTGCGGCAAGCCGATGATCGTGCATGTGGCCGATCGTGCAGCGGCTGCAAAGCTGGGCCGGACGGTGGTTGCAACCGACAGCGAAGAGATTTTTTCAATCGTTACCGCGCATGGCCACGAAGCCATCATGACGCGCGAGGATCACGAATCCGGCTCCGACCGCATCTATGAAGCATTGATGAAAGTCGATCCGGCGGGCGAGTTTGATGCCGTGGTGAACGTTCAGGGCGACCTGCCGACCATCGATCCCGATATCATCCGCCGTGCGCTTCTGCCGTTGGAAGACGGACCTGCCGACATTGCAACGCTCGGCGTCGAAATCGAGGAAGAGTCGGAGAAGACCAATCCGAGTGTGGTGAAGATCGTCGGCTCCCCGCTTGCCGGCAACAGCCGCCTGCGCGCACTTTATTTCACCCGCGCAACCGCGCCCTACGGTGAAGGCCCGCTTTATCACCATATCGGCCTTTACGCCTATCGCCGCTCAGCGCTTGAACGCTTTGTGAAGCTTGGGCCGTCTCCCTTGGAGAAGCGCGAAAAACTCGAGCAATTGAGGGCTCTTGAAGCCGGAATGCGTATTGATGTGGAACTTGTGAGGACGGTGCCGCTCGGCGTTGATACGCAGGCCGATCTTGACCGCGCGCGCATTCTTGTAGCACAGGGTATCTAACGGGCCACCGATGAGTGGCATTTAAGAAAGCATGGTACGATGAAAACCAACAGGATTTCCTTTCAGGGTGAAGCGGGCGCGAATTCCGATACGGCGTGCCGCAACATGTTTCCCGATATGGAGCCTTTGCCGTGCCCGACTTTCGAGGATGCCTTCAACGCGGTTGAAACCGGCGCTGCCGACCTCGCCATGATCCCGATCGAGAACACTCTGGCCGGTCGCGTCGCCGATATTCATTATCTGCTGCCGCTCGCCGACATGCATATCATTGGCGAATATTTCCTGCCGATCCATTTCCAGCTGATGGTACTTCCGGGCGTCAAGCGCGAGGAAATCAAGACGGTACACAGCCATGTCCATGCGCTTGGCCAGTGCCGCAACGTCATCCGCCAGAATGGCTGGAAGGGCGTCATCGCAGGCGATACGGCGGGAGCGGCTCGCCTCGTCGCCGATATGAAAGACCGTTCCATGGCGGCTTTGGCACCAAGCCTTGCCGCTGAGCTCTATGGTCTCGATATTCTGGAAGAAAATGTCGAGGATTCGGAAGATAACGTGACCCGCTTCGTTGTTCTGTCCAAGAACAAGCAATGGGCACAGCGTCCCGAAAACGGCGAACGCATCGTGACGACTTTTGTCTTCCGCGTGCGCAACGTCCCGGCTGCGCTCTACAAGGCGCTGGGCGGCTTTGCCACCAATGGCATCAACATGACGAAGCTCGAAAGCTATCAGATCGGCGGGCGTTTCATCGCCACGCAGTTCTATGCCGATGTCGAAGGACACCCGGAAGACGCCAATCTGCAGTTCGCGCTGGAAGAATTGCGGTTCTTCACCAAGGAAGTGCGGATTCTCGGCGTCTACAAAGGCAGCGATATCCGAGATACGCATCTGCTGGCAGCAGAATAATCAGCCTGCGTCGTAGACCCAGGCCTTTATCAGATGGGTTGCGATGGCGCCGGACGGTGGCACCCGCAACCCATTTTCATGTGTGCCTTCCAGCATTGTCCGCACTTCGGCCTTCGAGAACCAGCGACCGTCTTCCAATTCCGAACGGTCGATAGTGAAGTCGTCGCTCAAAACCTCGGCATGACAGCCGATCATCAGCGAATAGGGAAACGGCCAGGGCTGGCTCGCATGATAGGCAACGCGACCGATGGAGAGCCCCATTTCCTCGACACTTTCGCGGCGCACGGCGGCCTCGATTGTTTCGCCGTGCTCGATAAAGCCTGCGAGGCAGGAATAGGAACCGGGTGCGAAATGCGGGCTGCGGGCCAGAATGCATTTTTCGCCGCGTACCGGCAGCATAATCGCCACCGGGTCGGTACGCGGGAAATGTTCCGCACCACAGTTCGGGCATTGCCGCTTGGCACCGCCAGCGCGCATGTCGGTTTTTGTACCGCAGCGTCCGCAGAAACGGTGATTGGCATGCCATGCGGTCAGCGCTGCGGCTTGCGCCAGCGCGCCGAGCAGGTCGGCGGATACCAGTCCTTCGGTATAAATGCTGCGATAATCCTGCAGACGGAAAGGCGTTTCCGTCGTCTCGGGGTCGAGCGGTGTCGTCAAAGCGACAAGCGGCGCGCCGTCCTGAAGACCGAGAAAAATCGGCTCGTGAAGATCAGGCGCAAAGTCCTTCGCCTCACCGAGGCGGAACAATGCGCGGGGCGCTTTTTCATCGGCGTAGTCGAGAAGCAGCCGGTTACCGCCAAGCAACATGATTCGCGTTTCGGGAAGTTCCAGCGCTGTGAAGGCAGAGTCATCCTGCCGCTTTTCGGATTGGCGGTCGATCCGGTTGCCGGAAAATCCGACAGATCGGCTCGGTTCGATTTCCGGCAGATCGTAGAGACGGAAAGTCATATCTATCTCGGCATTGTTGGGGGATTTAAAGCGCATCCCGAAAAGTGTGAAACGATTTTCGGAAAAGATACGCGTGAAAGCAAATTAAAGCGCCGTGCGAATGTCGGCGATCAGCTGGCGGGCGTCTTTTTCGTCATAGGTCTCGCGGGTGCCAAAGCCCCAGACAGGGCCGGGCCAGCCCGCATCGCCTTCATTGCGGGCGATCACATGCAGATGCAGCTGCCGAACGATATTGCCGAGCGCGCCCGTATTGATCTTCTGGCAACCCGTCACAGTCTTGAGTGCCTGCGCAACGATGCCCAACTCGAAGGTCAGCATGGTCTGGTCGAGTGGCGTCATGTCATGGATTTCAGCTAGGCCAGGACGGCGCGGCACCAGGATCAACCATGGCCAGCGCCGATCGTTCATCAACCGAAGCTCGCACAGGCCGAGCTTGGCCACGGAAAAAGTGTCGGCATTGAGCCGTTTATCGAGTTCGAATTGTTCCATAGGCCGACATTTACCAGTTTTTTTCGTCCAGCGCTTGCTTTTTGCGTGGCGCCCTCCTTGCTTTTTGCTTCACAATTGACGATATGCAGCGTGGGAGGTTGGTGGTGGACGAGCCACTCGCCAACCGGGTCAGGTCCGGAAGGAAGCAGCCCTAACGAGCCACGGCACGGGTCATCGTGCCAGCCTCCCACCCTTTCTCGCTACGCCGACGACTGTTGATGGGTTGCCTCTTTGGTTGACGCCGCTCATGCGTCCGGTCCAAACTGGCGACTGAGAAAAAGCGGAACAGGAAGAACGGAAGGGTCGCTATGGACACAAAATCCGCCGATGGCGCCTATCGCGTTCTCGCCCGCAAGTATCGCCCCCAGAATTTCAACGACCTTATCGGCCAGGAGCCGATGGTTCGCACGCTCAAGAACGCGTTCGAGACGGGCCGCATTGCGCAGGCCTGGATGCTTACCGGCGTTCGCGGGGTCGGCAAGACCACGACAGCGCGCATTCTGGCGCGTGCGCTCAATTACAAGACCGATACGATCGACCAGCCGACCATCGACCTTTCCGTGCAGGGCGAAAACTGCCAGGCGATCATGGAAGGCCGTCATGTCGATGTGATCGAGATGGATGCCGCCTCGCATACCGGTATCGACGATATCCGCGAGATCATCGAGCAGGTGCGTTACCGCCCGGTTTCGGCGCGCTACAAGGTCTACATCATCGACGAAGTGCACATGCTCTCCAATCAGGCTTTCAACGGCCTGTTGAAGACACTGGAAGAGCCACCGCCGCACGTCAAATTCATCTTTGCCACCACCGAAATCCGAAAAGTTCCGATCACGGTTCTGTCGCGCTGCCAGCGCTTCGACCTGCGCCGTATCGAATCGGGCACGCTGGCGCAGCATCTGCGCCGCATCGCGGAAGCGGAACAGATCGCGGTGGATGATACGTCGCTCGCCATGATCGCACGCGCAGGCGAGGGCTCGGCGCGCGATTCGCTGTCGATCTTCGATCAGGCCATCGCGCATGGTGCGGGTACTGTCACGGCGGAAGCCGTGCGCTCCATGCTGGGCCTTGCCGACCGTGCCCGTATCATCGACCTCTTCGAGATGCTGATGCGTGGCGATGTGGCTGGCGCACTGACGGAATTTCGCGCGCAGTATGATGTCGGTGCCGACCCGTCGGTCGTGCTGACCGATCTTGCCGATTTCAACCATCTCGTGACACGACTGCGTTTCACGCCGGATGTGGCCGAAGACGTGTCCCTGTCGGAAGATGAGCGCGTGCGCGGTCGTGAATTCGCGCAGAAACTTTCTGTCCGTGTGCTGTCGCGCACATGGCAGATGCTGCTCAAGGGCATTGCGGAAGTCGATACGGCGACGAGACCGGTTCAGGCTGCAGAAATGCTTTTGATCCGGCTTGCCCATGCCGCAGATCTGCCGACGCTGGACGAGGCGATTCGCGGTCTCGACAATGGCTCCGTTTCGGCGCCGCGTCCGCAGCCGGGCAATCCGCGGCCGAATGGCGGCGGTGGTGCGCCGGAAGCGCGTTTTGCCGCCGATGCGGTTGGATCGTCTTCGATGGCTCCAGCTTCCGGTGGACCGGCAACAGCCATGCGTATCGTGGAAACACCACCGCAGCCGGTTCAGCCGTCAGCCGCACCGCAGCAGTTTGTCGAGAACACGCCGCAGCCTTCGGTGCCGGTCAACAGCTTGCATGATGTCGTCGCACTTGCCGACAAGCACCGCGACATGCAGTTCAAGATTCTGGTCAAGGGTTGCGTGCGCCTTGCATCCATTGCACCCGGGCGGCTCGAAATCGGCCTGACCGACGATGCGCCGAAATCTCTGCCGAGCGATATTTCGCAACGCCTCCTGAACTGGACCGGCATTCGCTGGGTAGTGACGGTCGCGCGTGACGTGGCCGGGCAGACCATTTCGGAGGCGGAAACCGAGCGACGCGACAATCTGGTGACGGATGCCCGCGCCGATCCCGATGTCGCCGCTATTCTCGCGGCCTTTCCGGGGGCAAAAATCACCGACGTGCGCATTGCCGTACCGGAACAGAATGACGACGAGGACATTGACCTCGATGCCGTGGTGGAAACACCGGGCGCACCGTCTGAAGACGACTGATTTACGGAATGATGGAGTGAACCCATGCGTGACATGATGGGCATGATGAAGCAGGCGAAGGAATTGCAGGCCAAGATGAAGGCCATGCAGGACGAGATCGCCACCATGGAAGCCTCGGCCTCTTCGGGCGGCGGGCTGGTGACGATCACGCTTTCCGGCAAGGGCACCCTGTCGGCGCTGAAAATCGATCCGTCGCTGATGAAGGAAGAAGAGGTGGAAATCCTCGAAGACCTGATCATCGCGGCGCATAACGACGCCAAGGCCAAGCTTGAAGCGGCCATGGCCGAGAAGACGCAGTCGCTCACCGCTGGTCTGCCGATTCCTCCGGGGTTCAAGCTGCCGTTTTAAGTGAGTAGGGCAGTAAGGCATTAGGGCAGTATGTTTTATCTGCCCGAAACGTTGCTGCCTCTGCTTTCCTTATTGTCTTACCGCCCTATTGCCGTATTGCCTTAAAAGATGTCCAAACGAATAGCCGGTCCCGAAATCGAACGTCTTATCCAGCTCCTGGCCCGCGTGCCGGGGCTTGGGCCGCGTTCGGCCCGTCGTGCGGCGCTGCATCTCATCAAGAAGAAAGAAGCGCTTCTGGTGCCGCTTGGTGGCGCCATGCAGGAAGCTGCCGAAAAGGTACGCATCTGTTCTTGTTGCGGCAATGTCGATACGTCCGATCCGTGCACGATCTGCACCGATGAACGTCGCGATCCCACCACTCTTATTGTCGTGGAAGACGTTTCCGATCTCTGGGCGTTGGAGCGGGCAGGCACGATGAATGTGCGCTATCACGTTCTCGGCGGTCGCCTGTCACCGCTCGATGGCATCGGCCCGGACGATCTCAACATCAAAGGACTGGTGGAACGGGTTTCCACGGGTGAGATCAAGGAAGTGATTCTCGCGGTCAACGCTACCGTCGAAGGCCAGACCACGGCGCATTACATCACCGACCAGCTGTCGAGCTTCGACGTTCGTGTCACGCGGCTTGCCCATGGCGTTCCGGTCGGCGGCGAGCTTGATTATCTGGATGAAGGCACGCTTGCTGCCGCCTTGCGGGCAAGAACCACCCTTTAGAACTAATGGAGAAGGCATGGCAGCGGGAAATTGGAAGCATAGCCTGAAGATTGGTCTCGCACTGCTTGCCAGCCTTGCCATTTCTCCCGCCATTGCCGCGCCGTCCAAGGCGCAGATTGAAAGCCAGTATCGCAACTGGCTCGAAAAGGACCTTTGGCCGGAAGCGAAGGCAGCAGGCGTATCGCGCGCCGTGTTCGATCAGGCTTTTGCCGGTGTCTCGATCAACTGGAAGCTGCCAGACCTTGTCATCCCCGGCGAAAAGCCCTCGACACCGAAAGAGCAGAAACAGGCGGAATTCGGTGCACCCGGCAAATATTTCAATGCAAAGACGATGGGCGCGGTCACAAGCGGTGGCAAGGCGCGCTATGGCCAATATGCCAATCTCCTGAAGCGCATCGAACAGAAATACGGTGTTCCGGGGCCGATCCTGCTTGCCGTATGGGGCCGCGAATCCGGCTTCGGTACGGTGAAGATTCCCTACAATGCCTATGAGGTTCTTGGCACCAAGGCTTTTATGGCCACCCGCAAGGACATGTTCCGGAAGGAACTGATTGCTGCGCTCGAAATCGCTTCCAGGGGCTATATCGACGAAGCCGCTATGAAAAGCTCATGGGCGGGTGCACTCGGCCAGCCGCAATTCATGCCGACTTCCTATCTGAAACATGCTGTCGATTTCGACGGTGACGGCAAGCGCGACATCTGGAACTCGGTGCCGGATACGCTCGCCTCCATCGCCAATTATCTGAAGCTGCATGGTTGGCAGAAGGGGCGTGACTGGGGCTTTGAAGTGAGCGTTCCGCAGAACGTATCCTGCTCGCTGGAAGGTCCGGATCAGGGCAAGACGATTGCCGAATGGGCAAAGCTCGGCATTACGCGGGTGAATGGCAAACCGTTTCCGGCCAATGAAATGAAGGGCGAGGGCTTTCTGCTCATGCCCGCTGGTCGCTACGGTCCGGCCTTTGTCGTGAGCCCGAATTTCTACGTGCTCAAAGACTATAATATGAGCGATCTCTACGCGCTCTTCATCGGTCACGTCGGTGATCGTATCGCCTATGGCGCGGGCGATTTCAGCCGTGGATGGGGCGACGTCGGCTCCATGTATCGCTCTGATATCGGCGCAATGCAGAAACGCATGCAGGCGCTGGGCTATGATGTCGGCAAGCCGGACGGTCTGCCCGGCTTCAAGACCCGCCGCTCGATCGGCCTGTGGCAGGCGAAAAACGGCATGGCGTCAACCTGCTTCCCGCAGCCGGAGCTATTACGTCAGATCCGCTGATCCCCGCCACTCAGCAAGTTGGCGAAAGACTGCAGCGCTTTCGTCCTGTAGCGGTCGTTGTGCTGCAGCATGAGAAACTGGCGCTGCGGGAGAGCAAAATCCGCCTTTACCAGAGTTCCGGCAGCAAGATGCGGGGCGGCGACAAGTTCCGATATGGCCGTCACGTAATCACCGGAGCGCACCGCCGAACAGATGGCTTCGTTCGATGGCAGTTCCAGCGCCACATGCAGTCGCGCCGGATTATAACCGGAAGCGCGCATCGCATCCTCGAAAACGCTGCGCGTTCCCGATCCCTGTTCACGCAAGATCCATTTTCCCTCGAAAAGCCGATCCCAGGTGAGTTTGCCGCCCGTACCCCAGTCATGATGGGGGCGCGCCACCAGAATAAGCTGGTCGCTTGCAACCTTGCTGATTGATAGCGACGGCGCCTGCACAGCACCTTCGACGAGGCCAATATCGGCGACGCCTTCCTGTGTCGCCTCGGTAACGCTTTCCGTATTGCCAAGCGTCAGTCGCACGTCGATCAAGGGGTAGGCGGCGTGAAACCGTGCCAGAAAGGACGGCAGCCAATAGCTGGCGATGGTCTGGCTGGCATGAATGGCGAGAATGCCCCGTTTGCCGCCACCAAGTTCCGATAGCATCCGCTCGGCAGAACGGGCGCGCGCAAACGTTGCGCGTGCCTCGTCCAGAAACATGCGCCCGTCACCGGTCAGCTCGATCCGCCGCCCGATGCGGTTGAAGAGCGTCGCTCCGTAGCGATCTTCCATGGTGCGGATGGCCGAACTGACCGCCGAAGGGGTCAGATGCAGGGCTTCCGAGGCTCGCGTGAGGTGCTCACGCTCGGCGACTTCAATGAAAATTCGTAGCTGTTCCAGTGTCATAGCGATGATCGTTCGATTTTTTCAAATGAAATATGCCATATAATGAAATGGATTGAACAGGGAAAAACAGGCATCTAATCGAAAAATAATTCTCATACGAGCATTTCCAGCAAAAGTGCGAAGCGGTTTTGCGCGGGATAATGCGAAAAATGCAGACAGTCAGATTTGAAGTGCTGAAAATGACCTACTCCAAAATCCAGAACATCCTCCCGGGACTTGGCTTGAGCGTCGCCGTTGCTATCGCCGCGATCGGACTCGAAAAAGTCGAGGAACATTATGCAGGGCGCGCCTGGCTCGAAGCGCTGGTGATCGCCATCCTCCTCGGCACGGTCGTGCGGACGTTCCTGCGTCCGGGCAAGCATTTCAACAAGGGCATCGGCTTTTCCGCCAAGCTTCTTCTGGAAATTGCAGTGGTATTGCTTGGCGCGTCGATCAGCGCCAGCGCGGTGGTGGCCGCGGGTTCGGGCCTTATTTTCGGTATTGCAGGCGTCGTGGTGCTGGCTATTACGCTCAGCTACGGGATCGGGCGTTTGCTGAAGCTTCCGCATCGGATGGCCGTGCTGGTCGCCTGCGGGAATTCCATTTGCGGCAATTCCGCTATTGCCGCAACCGCACCGGTTATCGGCGCGGGAAGCGAGGACGTGGCGGCTTCGATCGCCTTTACCGCTATTCTCGGCGTGGTCGTCGTGCTGCTTCTGCCACTGCTGGTGCCGATTCTGGGGCTTTCGCACACGCAATATGGCGTGCTGGCTGGCCTGACCGTTTATGCAGTGCCACAGGTTCTGGCGGCCACTGCGCCGGTCGCGACGATCAGTGTCCAGCTTGGCACGCTGGTGAAACTCGTGCGCGTTCTGATGCTGGGACCGGTTATTCTTGCGCTGGCGCTTCTCGCCGGTAACAAGGATGCGAATGCCAAGCCGGGCTTCTTCCAGCTGGTGCCATGGTTCATCCTCGGCTTCCTTGGCATGATGGCGCTGCATTCGCTGCATCTGATACCGGAAACGATTCTGCCTGGCATTCAATATGCCTCGACCATACTCACCATCATTTCGATGGCGGCCCTTGGCCTCGGCGTCGATATCCGTTCGGTGGCGTCGGCAGGTGGCCGGGTGACACTGACCGCAGTGCTTTCGCTCGTTGCGCTCTGCGCAATCAGCCTTGGCCTGATCCATATGCTCAGCGTTGCATAAAAAGGGCCGGGATGGTTCACATCCCGGCCTTTATTCTCACAAGCGATGGTCAGCTCTTCTTAGCCGCATCAGTCGGCTTTGCGTCGGCTGGTGCATTGGCTGTCTTGCCGGTGTCCTTCTTGTTATCAACGGACATATTGGAGCGGATCGTCACCATATGTTCCGCCTTGATGAGGGTCAGGTTGGCATCGTAATATTTGCCGTTGCCGAGCTGTTCCAGTGCCAGATCGACATCCTTGTCGATGGCAGGCAGATTGGCTGTCGTTTCGGTTATCACCAGATCGACATCCGCGAGTTTCAGCTCATCCTGAGCCTCTTTCTTGCGGCCATGCTGGATATGTTCATTGGCCTTTTTCAGGTGAGCAGCCTTTTCAGGCGTCAGCTTGTAGTCATCGACCACACCGACTTCCATATCGACCGGCAATGTGCCCGACTGAACTTCGGCGACTTCGTCGGCTGGAGCGCCAGCCGCTTTCATCTTGTCGAGCAGGGATGGAGTGTCTTTCTGCGCCTTGTCCAGATCATCCTTGACCGTCGACAGAATGACTTTGGCCTGGTCGGGTGTTCCCTGAAAAATGGCCAGTCGCGCCAGTGTAACGCCGCGCACCGCTGCGAGGCCATCGCCGGAAATGGCATCCAGCTTCTTGATGGCGTCCTGTTGTGCAGCTTTCGTGCTCTCGGTCGCCGGGGCATTCGGCTTTGCTGCACTTTCGGCGAAGCTTGGCACGGCAAAGGAAGCGCTCAGCAGCGCAGTTGAAAGCAGCATTGCGGTCAGGGTGGTGGTTCTGGAAATCATCTTATGCAATCCGTTCAAAAGTAATTCTGTATAGATATTTTGCTATGAATAGGCGGCTTGGAAGCTTTTATCCTCCATGATTAATGCAGAGAAAGCTTTATTAGTTACCCATCTGCCGAATTGGAGAAGAAGATAATGAATCAATATTGGTCGAGCATGTAAAATTGTGCTGGTTCGTGACCATTTCGTGGCGGAGGAATCACCATAAATTTATTTGATAAAGAAAAGCCCGCCAGGAGGCGGGCTTTCTCATGTTCGATCGAAGAAGAAAAGATTAGTTCTTTTCCTGCTTCTTCAGAGCGGCACCGAGGATGTCGCCGAGCGAAGCGCCGGAGTCGGACGAACCGTACTGAGCGACAGCTTCTTTTTCTTCAGCGATTTCGAGCGCCTTGATCGAGACCTGCAGCTTGCGGGTCTTCTTGTCGAAAGCGATGACGCGAGCGTCAAGCTTCTGACCGACCGTGAAGCGTTCCGGACGCTGCTCGTCGCGGTCACGCGACAGATCCGAACGCTTGATGAAGCTTTCGAGATCGTGGTCGACGAGACGGACTTCGAGGCCACCGTCGGTAACGGCGGTCACTTCGCAGGTCACAACGGCGTTCTTGCGCAGTTCGCCGGAAGCTGCTGCTTCGCCGACCTTGTCGCCGGAAAGCTGCTTGATGCCGAGCGAGATGCGTTCCTTGTCGATATCGACATCGAGAACGACAGCCTTGACGACTTCACCCTTGTTGTACTCTTCGATGACCTGTTCGCCCGGACGGTTCCAGTCGAGGTCGGAGAGGTGAACCATGCCGTCAACGTCGCCGTCGAGGCCGATGAACAGGCCGAATTCGGTCTTGTTCTTGACTTCACCTTCAACAACGGTACCGACAGGGTACTTCTGGGCAAAGGTCGTCCACGGATTGTCGAGGGTCTGCTTGAGGCCGAGCGAGATACGGCGCTTGACCGGATCAACTTCGAGCACAACGACTTCGACTTCCTGCGTGGTGGAAAGAATCTTGCCCGGATGGACATTCTTCTTGGTCCACGACATTTCGGAAACGTGGATGAGGCCTTCGATGCCCGGCTCGATTTCAACGAACGCACCGTAGTCGGTGATGTTCGTGACGGTGCCGGTGATCTTTTTGCCGATCGGGTACTTCGCGCCGATGCCATCCCAAGGATCGCTCTCGAGCTGCTTCATGCCGAGCGAGATACGATGGGTTTCCTGGTTGATGCGGATGATCTGCACCTTGACCGTCTGGCCGATGGTGAGGATTTCCGACGGATGGTTGACGCGGCGCCATGCCATGTCGGTCACGTGCAGGAGACCGTCGATGCCGCCGAGGTCAACGAACGCACCGTAATCGGTGATGTTCTTGACGACGCCTTCAACGACCTGACCTTCTTCAAGGTTCTGGACGATTTCCGAACGCTGTTCCGCACGGCTCTCTTCAAGAACGGTACGACGCGAGACAACGATGTTGCCGCGACGCTTGTCCATCTTGAGGATTTCGAACGGTTGCGGGACGTGCATGAGCGGGGTGACGTCGCGGATCGGACGAATGTCGACCTGCGAACGCGGCAGGAAGGCAACAGCGCCGTCGAGGTCGACGGTGAAACCACCCTTGACCTGATTGAAGATGACGCCATCGACGCGCTCGCCATTGGCGAACTTCTGCTCGAGCTTGACCCAGCTTTCTTCACGGCGTGCTTTTTCGCGCGACAGGACAGCTTCGCCCAGAGCGTTTTCAATGCGCTCGACGTAAACTTCCACTTCGTCGCCCGGCTTCAGCGTACCGTCTTTGCCCTTTGCGCCGAATTCCTTCAGCGGCACGCGGCCTTCGACCTTCAGACCGGCGTCGATGATCGCCATGTCCTTTTCAATGGCTACGATGCGGCCCTTGACGACATAACCTTCAGCAAGGTCGTTCGTTGCAAAGGATTCCGCCAGCAGCGACTCGAAGTCTGCGAGGGATGGATTGAATTCTGACATGAATACTCCTGGTGCATCCGGAAAATTCATCGGATGCGGCGCCGGGGGTTAGCGTTGCGTTATGCCCGACCTCGGCCCCGTCTTTGCAGACAACCGGCGCGTGGAACGCGAAGTCAGGCTTTCAGTATGAGTGCAGCCTATATAGGTCCGAACTCAAGATAATCCAGCTTTTCGGGGCATAATGAGATCCAAAAAGTCTAAAAACTTGTCGGTTTCATCCCCGATGCTGCGCCAAAGCATGATCGATCAGCTTTTTTGCGGCTAGAAATGCCGCTTCTATACTCATTTCGCTCGTATCTAGCAAGTGCGCGTCTTCAGCGGGTCTGAGGGGAGAATCGATGCGGTTCGTGTCACGCTCGTCGCGTTTCCTGAGGTCGGCCAGTATTTCCGCGAAATCTGCCTTCTCGCCGCGTGCCACGATTTCTTCAAAGCGACGCTCGGCGCGCACTTCCGGCGACGCCGTGACGAAGAGCTTTATGGCTGCATCGGGACAGACGACAGTGCCGATATCGCGCCCGTCAAGCACGCTTGAGGGCAGGGCATTGGCGAAATTGCGCTGCGCTTCGACAAGCGCACGTCTGACCTTCGGCATGACCGCGACCTTCGATGCCGCTTCGCCGATCGCGTGAGCGGAAAGGACCGCCTTGTCCATCTCGCGCAGATCGAGATTGAGCGCGGCGTCAGCCGCCACCGCTTCATCATCGAGCGGCAGCCCCTTGTCGATCAGCGCCTTGGCCACAGCGCGATAGGTCAGTCCCGTATCCAGATGCGGCATGCCGTAGTGAATGGCGATGCGCCGGGCAAGGGTTCCCTTGCCCGAGGCGGCCGGTCCGTCGATAGCGACGATGAACGGCGTCATCGCGCGTCGCTCAGTTCGATCTTGGCGCCCAGTCCCGGCATCATGTCCATGAATTCGGGGAAAGACGTGGCGATCATGGTGCTGTCGTCAACCGTCACCGGCTTTTCCGATGCAAGGCCCATGACGAGGAAGCTCATCGCGATGCGGTGATCGAGATGGGTTGCGACTGTGCCACCGCCCAGTCCCTTGCCGTCGGGACGACCGCGGACCGTCAGCGACATCTCGCCTTCGGTGCAATCGACGCCATTGGCTTCAAGACCGCGTGCAACCGCTGCCAGACGATCCGATTCCTTGACGCGCAGTTCGTCGAGACCGTCCATCACGGTTTCGCCTTCCGCGAAGGACGCGGCGATGGCCAGAACCGGATATTCATCGATCATCGACGGAGCGCGTTCCGGCGGAACGACAACGCCCTTCAGCTTCGAGGCCTTCACGCGCAGATCGGCGACATCCTCGCCGCCGGCAAGACGGGCATTGAGCACTTCGATATCGGCGCCCATTTCCTGCAACGTCAGGATCAGGCCGGTACGGGTCGGGTTCATCAGCACGTTGCGGATGGTAACATCCGAACCTTCGACCAGAAGGGCGGCAACGAGCGGGAAAGCCGTTGACGACGGATCACCCGGTACGTCGATGGTCTGGCCGATAAGCTTGCCCTGTCCGGTGATGCGGATATGGCGCACGCCGTCCTTGTCGGTTTCAACCGAAAGATCGGCGCCAAAGCCCTGCAGCATCTTTTCGGTGTGGTCGCGGGTCATGACCGGTTCGATGACGGTGGTGACGCCCGGCGTGTTGAGACCGGCGAGCAGCACGGCGGATTTGACCTGTGCGGATGCCATCGGCACGCGATAGGTGATCGGATTGGCCGTCTTGGGGCCGATCAGCGTCAGCGGCATGCGGTCGCCTTCGGCTGCTTCCACCTGAACGCCCATTTCACGCAACGGGTTCAGCACGCGACCCATCGGGCGCTTGGAAAGCGAGGCATCGCCGATAAAGGAGGTTCTCATGTCATAGGTGCCGACAAGGCCCATGGTGAGGCGCGCACCGGTTCCGGCATTGCCGAAGTCGAGCGCTGCTTCGGGCTGCAACAGGCAGCCGTTGCCGACGCCATTGATGATCCAGGCATCGCCATCCTTGCGGATTTTCGCGCCCATGGCCTGCATGGCGCGACCGGTATTGATGACGTCTTCGCCTTCCAGAAGGCCGGTGATGCGGGTTTCACCCGATGCAAGGCCGCCGAACATGAAGGAACGATGCGAGATGGATTTGTCACCCGGAATGCGAATTTCGCCCGTAAGTGCCTCCGAGCGGCGGGCGGTTGCTGGTTTCGGGGGTGCAGAATGGGACATGGATTTTTCACAGTCACATTTTTGGCGCGGACACGCGCCGGGATTGAGAGATAAGCCGGGCTTCCCTAGCATAGTAATATTGTGCGGTCATCCGCGAATACGCGGTGCGGATGAAACCCATAATCAGGAGGGAGAGCCAAGAGTCTGCACATCCCTTTGCGTTTGGCTTTGACAAACGCGCCAAATTGCGTTTATGCACCGGACAACAATATAAACGCGCTTAAGACTTGCCCCTTGCCATATGGCTCCATGAACAGCATGGTGAAGGGCTATATGCTTCAAGGCAGGCATTCCGGCGCGATTTTATGAATTTGTGTCCCCGTGCGAATTAACGAGGCTAGACGTGGCAAAAGCTGAACTTGGTACCAAGCGTATCGACCCGGAAACGGGCAAGAAATTTTACGATCTCAATCGCGACCCGATCGTTTCGCCTTACACCGGCATTTCCTATCCGCGTTCCTATTTCGACTCCACGCTTGAAAGCCGCGTTGTCGAAGAGGAAACCGAAGAGGAAGAACTGGATACGGCACTCGAAAAGCCGGAATTCGTCTCTCTCGAGGATGCCGACGACGAAACCAAGGGCAGCGGCGACGACCTGCCGGATATGGACGACGACGATGTCGATCTCGGCGACGACGATGAAGACACCTTCCTCGAAGAAGAGGAAGACGAGGACGACGACATGTCGGGCATTCTCGGCGGCGGCGTCGGCGGTGAAGACGAGGAAGGCTGATCTGTTACACAGATCAAGACCGGATGCTTTTGCGAGGCGACCTTCGGGTCGCCTCGCTGCGTTTGGAGCATATCCCGGATGAGGCTTCGGCGTGATCTGTGAATTATTTTCGACAGATGTGAAAAGAGTTGCGATTTAGCTCTTGATCTTCTGACAAACGCCATTTAATAAGCCGCCACACCGGGCAGCAAGTCCTGCCTGATGCGCCTCGAAAGAGGTCTGATGGGGCCATAGCTCAGCTGGGAGAGCGCCTGCATGGCATGCAGGAGGTCAGCGGTTCGATCCCGCTTGGCTCCACCAAATGTTTCTTCTCAAGTAACCAGAACGGACACCATCATCGGTCGGCACAATGGCTATCGGTGGACAAAGCCTGTCCAAGCGCTATGTCATTTCCCATGACAGAGATGATTTTGGCGACATTCGACTGGGTTCCCAAAATGCCGCGTGGCTTCGTCCGCGATCTTCGCGTGCGCTGGGCGCTGGAAGAAGCCGGATTGCCCTATCGTGTCGAAGGCGTTCCATTCAAGAATCGCGGGCCGGAACACTTCACCCATCAGCCTTTCGGGCAAGTGCCATGGCTGATCGACGGTGATATGTCGGTCTTCGAAAGCGGCGCCATCCTGCTTCATATAGCCGAGAAGAGCGATGCGCTGTTGCCGCCCGATCCGAGGGCACGCAACGAGGTCATACAATGGCTGTTTGCGGCGTTGAACTCGGTCGAAATGGCCGCCTTGCCGCTCGCCCTTTATAAATTCACCGGTGATGAGGAGCAGACACCGGGGCGTCAGCTCATGGACAGCTTCCTTGCCGGTCGGCTGGCGCACATGGAGCAGGCGCTGTCAGGTCGCGAATGGCTGACGGATCAGTTTTCGGTTGCCGATATTCTGATGGCCGACGTATTGCGTCTGGTCGATCATTTCGACGGTCTGGTGCAGCATCCGGTCTGCCGGGCCTATGTCGGGCGCGCGACGGCACGGCCTGCATTCCAGAAGGCCTTTACCGACCAGATGGAACATTTTGCAGCAGCGGACTGACGCTCTCATTGAAATTAGCATGATCGCGCTATTTCACGCTCAAGTTGCACTCGACAATTCCTAAAAAATTGCTAAACAGAAATTGTGTGAAGTAGTTCCAGTGTTTTTAAATGAAAAGAATCCAAGATTTTGATGGGTTGTGATTTTTATTATGTATAGGAATCGCAATCTTCCATTTTTCTTTCCGGGTTCCGGTAAATAATGAGATTTTGAATTCTTTATATTAACATTTGCTTATTTTACCGACGTTCTTTTTTATTGTGTCTGGATTATTTCTGGCGAGGCGACGAAATTATCTCTGGAGCTGGCCGCGTTATGTAGCTTTCGTTGGGAAGCGGCTCGCGCGGATTTATCCGCTGCACGTGGTGACCTTCTCCTGTTTCGCGCTTCTTTCTGTCCTGACAGCAGCGGGAATTCTGCATCCTCTGGTCGAACCCAGCATGAGCTGGCGAGACGGGCTGACCCAGTTACTGCTGATTCATAATTGGGGTTTGGGGCGCACCTTGTCCTACAATTATGTCAGCTGGTCGCTGAGTGCCCTTTTAGCCATGTATCTCGCTTTTCCGCTGTTCGATATGTTGTGCCGTCGTTTCGGGAGCTGGGTTCTCGTCGGTGTGATGGCTGCAGCCGTGGGCGGTGATTATCTGGCGCAACAGCTTGGCGTATTGTCACTCACACGCATTCAATTGTCCGATGCCGGGGTCTTGCGAGCCCTGCCTTCCTTTGTCTTTGGAATGTGGCTTGCTCGCCGGGAACATCCACCGATGCCGGCACCGGCAATCAAGGCATTGCTTGCCACTTGCCTGATTGTCTTTCTGTTCTATCACCCGGCAAACGGGCCGGACGAACCGCACACGCTTGAAGGCCCCTGGCGGCTGGCCTTCCTCTATGCGGGTGTCTATGTGCTTTATGCCGCATCCACTCGGGGCATTTATACACCGCTGCAATGGCGCGGATTCACAAGGCTTTCCCGTTACAGCTTCGGCATCTTCATTCTCCATCCTGCGGTCGGAATGGTTTTCTTCAAAGCTGCTCCGGAACGATGGGGCGAGGCGACGGCAGGCGCGGTCCTGCTCATCGCTGCAGGTGTTCTTGCAAGCGTGTTGACTGCCATTGCCTCTTACCACCTGTTCGAAAATCCCGTTTACCGCTGGCTGGTGAAAAGAATTGACGCATGGGTCAGCAGATCGGAAGGCTCAAGCGGGTTTTCTGGTTCTACGCAAAACGGCCTGCCTGTCTCCCGATAGGCAGGCATCCTCACCGGATCGATCAGGCGGTGCGCGACGTACCGCTGTCCTGCCGCATCAGATAGAGCGATGCGCCGATGATCAGGGCCGCTCCCGGCCAGAAGTTGATGCTTGGCGCTGCTGCAAACACGATCCAGCCGAAGATCACGTTGATCGGCAGTCTCAGGTCATCGAACGGTTGCAGATAGACCGCATCCGCTATCGAATAAGCTGCCGTCTGGAAATATTGGGCGAGAGCTGTGAATGCGCCGATGACGATCAATATGGACCAGATTTCGACGCCCGGCGCGGTGATTGCGGACATGCTTAAGCCGGATGCCAGCCAGAGTGCCGCGTTGATGGGCGTGAGCAGTACCAGCATATAGGCCGAAATGCTGGCGGGCTTTTCGAAACGGGTCAGATATTTGGTCATCACCGAATAGCCCGCCCACAACGCTGCGGCCAGAATCGGCAGGAGCGAATAGACCGTATAGGAATCCGACCAGGGTGCGATGATGATCAGCGCGCCAATAAAGCCGGTGAATGTGGTCAGCAGCCGTGCCGGCGTGACCTTTTCCTGCAGAAAGAGCCGTGCGCACAGGATGACGAAGAATGGCGACGTCATGGACAACGCGACCACCTGCCAGATCGGCACATGGGTCAGCGCATAAATCCAGACCTGTACGCCAGCGGCAGCCAGCGCGACGCGAATGACGTGAAGACCGAAATGCTTGGTACGCAAGGCTCTCGTGCCGTCGCGAATGAGCAGGGGCAAGGTCAGTACCAGCGCGATCACATATTGCCAGAAGGCGATGATGACGGAGGGAATACCGGTACGCGTTCCCGCCCATTGGGTGGCGACATTGACGGCGGCATAGGCCGAACAGGCTGCGACCATCAGCGCTGCTCCGCGTATGGTCGGTTTCAAAGTTGGCGAAGAGGCAAGTTGGCTCAACGGTTTCTTCCTTCGGAGCATTTTGCAGCCAAATGGAAACATTTGACGTCGCATAAATGCGGCAAAACAAATGGACAGAGCGTTCCGCTTCAGGCGGAACTTGCTCTGGCAAGCCTGTTACCTCAGGGTACGGGATGAAAGACTGCAGGACGAAGACGGCAAGCCGTCCAGCCGAGCATGATTCCAACCTCGTTCTCTCTCATCCGGACTATGACCGTCGGCTTCGGAATTGCACCGAATCTGCTGACCCTGACACGGCAGACGTGTCAGGCGCTCGCGGGCTTCGGACACTTGGTCCGTTACCGCCGGTGGGGAGTTTCGCCCCGCCCTGAGAACTGG
Organism: Brucella sp. JSBI001; assembly: GCF_026014005.1. Taxonomy (NCBI): domain Bacteria; kingdom Pseudomonadati; phylum Pseudomonadota; class Alphaproteobacteria; order Hyphomicrobiales; family Brucellaceae; genus Brucella; species Brucella sp. JSBI001. The sequence continues at coordinate 35,143 of NZ_CP110339.1, forward strand.
ATATTTCGTTTGCACCGAAGGACATCAGGATGAACTCCGACGCGGGCTGTAGTTATGTTACGCTTTCCCATAAAGCAAGGTGCAGGCTAGGTTCTGCCTGCCTGTCCGGCAATCACAATTGAGTGCAGGGCAACACAAGGGATGAGCCTTTGATAGCCAAGTCACGGGAAAAGCATGGACGTATCGGAAACTCTCTTTTAGAAACTCGTGTCGGAGTTGATCGGGAGAGGGTCTAATTCCACATGGTTCTGGGAGGAATGATGAGCACCAACGCAGTCCCCACGCAGTTTTCGCATGACCATCCGCTATGGCAACCGGATGCGGGGCGCATCGCCGCCAGCAATCTGGAGCAATTCCGTATTCGCGCAGAACAGCGCACGGGCTTGAGCCTGCCGGATTATACCGCGCTGCATCGCTGGTCGGTCGAGGATCGCGCCGGATTCTGGCAGCTTGTGTGGGATTTCTGCGAGGTTATCGGCGAGCGTGGCAAACCAGCCCTTGTCGATAAAGGCCATATGCGTGACGCAAAATTCTTCCCCGAGGCACGGCTCAACTTTGCCGAAAACCTGTTGCGCCATGAGGGTGGCGAGGAAGCCATCGTCTTTCGCGGTGAGGACAAGATCGAGCGCCGCCTGACATGGGACGATCTTCACGCGCTGGTCTCGAAACTGCAGCAATTCATGCTGGCGGAGGGGGTTCAGCCGGGCGACCGTGTGGCGGGCATGATGCCCAATATGCCGGAGGCGGTGGCCCTGATGTTGGCCGCTTCGTCCATCGGTGCGGTCTGGTCTTCATGCTCACCGGATTTTGGCGTGCAGGGCGTACTCGACCGTTTTGGCCAGATCGAACCGAAGCTTTTCTTCGCCTGCGATGGCTACTGGTATAATGGCAAGCGCATTGACGTTGCCGACAAGATAGCAGAAGTGACGGCAAAGCTGCCGGGGCTGAAACGTGCGGTCATTGTCACCTATCTCGGCGAAGCGGAAGCCGTTGCTGACCGCGCTGAAAAGGGCATTGCGCTTGATGCGGCTCTGGAACCGTTCAAGGCCAAAGACGTCGAGTTCACGCGGCTCCCCTTCGATCATCCGCTTTGTATCCTGTTTTCGTCCGGCACGACGGGCATTCCGAAATGCATCGTGCATCGCGCGGGCGGTGTGCTGTTGCAGCATTTGAAGGAACACCGCCTGCATGCGGATATCCGTGATGGCGACCGTTTCTTCTATTTCACCACTTGTGGCTGGATGATGTGGAACTGGCTGGCTTCCGGCATCGCCTCCGGCGCCACGCTTCTGCTCTATGACGGTTCGCCCTTCTATCCCGATGGCAATGTGCTGTTCGACTATGCCGCCGCCGAGGGCATGACCTATTTCGGCACTTCGGCGAAATTCATCGACGCGGTGCTGAAAGCCGGTCTGAAGCCCGGCGAGACACATAATCTTTCGGCACTGCGCACTGTCTCCTCGACCGGCTCGCCGCTGTCGCCGGAAGGCTTTGCCTTTGTCTATGAAGCGATCAAGCCGGACGTGCATCTCGCCTCCATTTCCGGCGGTACGGATATCGTGTCCTGTTTCGTGCTGGGCGTTCCGACGGAGCCGGTCTGGCTGGGCGAAATTCAGGGCGCGGGCTTTGGCATGGCCGTCGACGTCTGGAACGATGACGGCAAGCCGGTGCGCCGTGAGAAAGGCGAGCTGGTCTGCACGAAGGCATTCCCTTGCATGCCGCTGCAATTCTGGAACGATCCCGAAGGCGCGAAATATCAGGCCGCCTATTTCGAGCGTTTCGACAATATATGGTGCCATGGCGATTTTGCCGAATGGACCGAGCATGACGGCATTGTTATCCATGGTCGTTCGGACGCGACACTCAACCCTGGCGGCGTGCGTATCGGTACGGCAGAAATCTACAATCAGGTCGAGCAGATGCCGGAGATCGCCGAGGCACTCTGCATCGGGCAGGATTGGGATAATGACGTGCGGGTGGTGCTGTTCGTGCGGCTCGCCGAAGGTGTGAGGCTGGACGACGACCTCAAGGCGCGCATCAAAACCAAGATTCGCACCGGCGCCACGCCGCGTCACGTTCCGGCGAAAATCGTTGCTGTCCGGGATATTCCGCGCACCAAGTCGGGAAAAATCGTGGAGCTTGCCGTGCGCGATATCGTGCATGGGCGCGATGTGAAGAATCGCGAGGCGCTGGCAAACCCCGAAGCGCTGGAGCTTTATCGCGATATTGCCGCGCTTCATGAGGATTGATTTGATCACCCTCCAATTGCTTGGAGTTGCCGGGTAACGGACGCAACAAAATTTCGTTATCCGGTAATAAATAGCCACAGAACGCCACGCAAAGCCATTGCCTAATTGGCCGCCACGGGACACTCTGGCCGGAACATAGCCGTCTTGCAAAAGATGGACACCGAGCAGAACTTGTGGAGGACGAGTATGTTTGCATCGGGCATGAATTTCGGTCTTGGCGAGGAGATCGAAGCCCTTCGCGATACGGTGCACCGTTTTGCGGAAAGCCGCATTGCGCCGCTGGCCGCTGAAACCGACCGCAACAATGCATTTCCCATGCGTCTGTGGCGTGAACTGGGTGAGCTTGGCGTACTCGGCATTACGGCGCCCGAAGAATATGGCGGCGCTGGCATGGGCTATCTGGCCCATTGTATCGCGATGGAAGAAATCAGCCGCGCTTCCGCTTCCATCGGTCTCAGCTATGGCGCGCATTCCAATCTCTGCGTCAACCAGATCAAGCGAAACGGTTCTCCCGAGCAGCGCGCGAAATATCTGCCAAAACTTATTTCCGGCGAGCATGTCGGCGCGCTCGCCATGTCCGAGCCGGGCGCGGGGTCCGATGTCGTTTCGATGAAACTTGCCGCCGAGAAACGCGGCGACCGTTACGTTCTCAACGGAAACAAGATGTGGATCACCAACGGCCCGGACGCCGATGTGCTGGTAGTCTATGCCAAGACCGATCCGGCAGCAGGCCCGCGCGGCATCAGCGCCTTCATCGTTGAAAAAGGTTTCAAGGGGTTCTCGACCGCGCAGAAGCTCGACAAGCTTGGCATGCGCGGTTCCAACACCTGCGAACTGGTGTTCGAGGATTGTGAAGTGCCTGCCGAAAACCTGCTCGGGACAGAAGGCAAGGGCGTCAATGTGCTGATGTCCGGTCTTGACTATGAACGCGTGGTGCTGGCGGGTGGTCCGCTCGGCATCATGGCGGCCTGTCTCGATGTCGTGGTGCCCTATGTGCATGAGCGCAAGCAGTTCGACCAGCCGATTGGCGAGTTCCAGCTCATGCAGGGCAAGCTTGCCGACATGTATGTGACCTTCAATGCCTCGCGCGCCTACACCTATGCGGTGGCGGCGGCCTGCGACCGGGGCGAGACGTCGCGCAAGGATGCGGCGGGCTGCATTCTCTATACGGCTGAAAATGCCACGCAGATGGCACTGCAGGCGATCCAGTCTCTCGGCGGCAATGGCTACATCAATGATTATCCGACGGGCCGCCTTTTGCGCGATGCGAAGCTCTATGAGATCGGTGCGGGCACATCGGAAATCCGGCGCATGCTGATCGGACGGGAACTCTTTCAGGAGACCCGTTGATGGCGGTTCTGAAATCGGAAATCTCGACGCGCGGCGCCAGCTTCGAGGCCAACCGCAAGGCGATGCTGGCGGCGATCGACGTGGTGGGTGAAGCTTCCCAGATTGCACTTGATGGCGGTGGTGAGAAAGCGCGCGAACGCCATGTTTCGCGTGGAAAACTGCTTCCTCGCGAGCGCGTGGCGCAATTGCTCGATCCGGGGGCGCCCTTTCTGGAAGTGGGGCTGACGGCAGCCCATGGCATGTATGGCGGCGCGGCTCCTTCGGGCGGGATTATCACCGGCATCGGGCGGGTATCGGGCCGCGACTGCATGATCGTCTGCAACGATGCGACGGTGAAGGGCGGCACCTATTATCCGGTTACGGTGAAAAAGCATCTGCGGGCGCAGGAGATCGCGGGCGAAAATCGCCTGCCCTGCATTTATCTGGTCGATTCCGGTGGGGCCAATCTGCCCAATCAGGATGAGGTGTTCCCGGACCGCGACCATTTCGGACGCATTTTCTATAATCAGGCGCAGATGTCGGCTGCGGGCATTCCGCAGGTCGCCGTGGTCATGGGGTCGTGCACGGCGGGCGGCGCCTATGTGCCCGCCATGAGCGACGAGACGGTGATCGTGCGCAATCAGGGCACGATTTTTCTGGCCGGTCCACCGCTGGTGAAGGCCGCAACCGGCGAAGTGGTGAGCGCGGAAGACCTCGGCGGCGGCGATGTGCACACAAGGCTTTCCGGCGTGGCCGATCATCTGGCCAATGACGACGCCCATGCATTGCAAATCGCGCGCGCCATTGCAGCCAATCTCAACAGCGAGAAGCGTGAGTTTATCCCAAGAGGCGATGGCGCTGCCCCGCTTTATGATCCGGAAGAAATTTTGGGCGTCGTTTCCGCCGATACGCGCATTCCCTATGATGTGCGCGAAGTGATTGCACGACTGGTCGACGGTTCGGATTTCGATGAGTTCAAGGCGCGCTATGGCACCACTTTGGTCTGCGGTTTTGCCAGCGTCTACGGCATGCCGGTCGGGATTATCGCCAATAATGGCGTACTGTTCTCCGAAGCGGCCTTGAAGGGCGCGCATTTCATCGAGCTTTGCTGCCAGCGCAACATTCCGCTGGTGTTTTTGCAGAACATCACCGGCTTCATGGTCGGGCGCAAATATGAAGCGGAGGGTATCGCCAAGCATGGGGCAAAGCTGGTGACGGCGGTGGCGACGGCCAATGTGCCGAAAATCACCATGCTGATCGGCGCTTCCTATGGTGCGGGCAATTACGGCATGGCGGGGCGGGCCTATTCGCCGCGCTTCCTGTGGACCTGGCCGAACAGCCGCATTGCGGTGATGGGCGGCGAACAGGCGGCAGGCGTGCTGGCAACCGTCAAGCGCGACGGGATCGAGCGCACCGGCGGCACATGGTCGGCGGATGAGGAGGCGGAGTTCAAGCGCCCGACGTTGGAGATGTTCGAGCGCCAGAGCCATCCGCTTTATGCCTCGGCGCGGCTTTGGGATGACGGCATCGTCGATCCGCGCAAGAGCCGCGAAGTGCTTGGCTTGTCGCTCTTTGCCACGCTGAATGCGCCGGTCGAGCCGACGCGTTTCGGCTTGTTTAGAATGTAAAAGGGCCGTCAGATGTTCAAAAAGATACTGATTGCCAATCGCGGAGAAATTGCCTGCCGGGTCATTCGCACGGCGCGGGAATTGGGTATTGCCACCGTCGCAATTTATTCCGATGCCGACGCCCAAGCACTCCATGTGGAAATGGCTGACGAGGCGGTGCGCGTCGGCCCTGCCATTTCTGCGCAAAGCTATCTGAATGTCGAGGCGATCATCAAGGCTGCGAAGGAAACCGGCGCAGAGGCGATCCATCCGGGCTACGGTTTTCTCTCCGAAAATGCCGGTTTCGTGGATGCTGTCGAGGCGGCGGGGCTTGTCTTCATCGGCCCATCGGCCAAAGCCATTCGCGCCATGGGGTTGAAGGATGCCGCCAAAACATTGATGGAGAAGGCAGGCGTGCCTGTCGTTCCGGGCTATCACGGCGATAATCAGGATGGATCCTTCCTCAAAAGCGAGGCGGACCGGATCGGCTATCCCGTGCTCATCAAGGCGCGTGCGGGCGGCGGCGGAAAGGGTATGCGCCGTGTCGATCAGGCCGCTGATTTCGCGGCGGCGCTGGACAGCGCGCGCCGCGAGGCGGAAGCCTCTTTCGGCGATAGCGCTGTGCTGATCGAAAAATACATGACCAAGCCGCGCCATATCGAGGTGCAGGTCTTTGGCGACAGTCATGGCAATGCGGTGCATCTCTTCGAGCGCGATTGTTCGCTGCAGCGCCGCCACCAGAAAGTAATCGAGGAAGCACCTGCGCCCGGCATGACCCCGGAAATGCGCGCCGCCATGGGTGAGGCTGCGGTGAAGGCGGCTTTGGCCATTGGCTATTGCGGCGCGGGCACGGTGGAGTTCATCGCCGATGTTTCGGAAGGGCTACGGCCGGACCGCTTCTTCTTCATGGAAATGAACACCCGCCTGCAGGTTGAGCATCCGGTTACGGAAGCGATCACCGGCCTCGACCTTGTCGAATGGCAATTGCGCGTTGCTTCCGGCGAAGCGCTGCCGAAACGTCAGGACGAACTTTCCATAAACGGCTGGGCTTTCGAGGCGAGGCTTTATGCGGAAGATCCGGCGCGGGATTTTCTGCCTGCAACCGGCAAGCTTGCTCTGTTCGCACCGCCTGAAAATGCACGTGTCGATTCCGGTGTGCGAACCGGCGATACGATCACGCCGTTCTATGATCCGATGATCGCCAAGATCATCGCCCATGGTGCAACGCGCGATGAGGCACTGAACCGGCTTGATGCGAGCCTGAACAAGACCCGGATTGCGGGCCTCGTCACCAATCGCCAATTTTTGTCGGCGCTTTGCAACCTCGAAGCTTTCCGCGCCGGTGATGTCGATACCGGCCTGATTGCACGCGAGACGGCGGCGCTTTTCGCCGATAAGCAGCCTTCGGATATCGCATTTGCGCTGGCTGCACTCGGCGCGCTCGATCTTCTGGACGCGCCAGTGATCGGCGACCCCCAAGGTGATCCATGGTCGAGCCTGCGCGGGTTCCGGCTTTGGGGTGAGGCATCGCGCTCGGTTCTGATCGATCATCATGGCGAGCGCCACACGGTCAGCTTCACGACCATGGGCGACAGGCATTTCGGCTTTGCTTTCGGCACTATCGAAATCCGTTTCCATGAAAACGGGCTGGTTCGCTTTGCTGTCGATGGCCGTGTTTCAGAGGCGTCGGTCGTGCGCATCGGACATGATGTGGCGGTGCAACTCGAAGGTCGCGACACCATATTTCATCATGTGCAGTCTGTTGGCGCGGAAGAGGATGCTTCGAGCGAAAGCCGTATCCTGTCACCGATGCCGGGACTAGTGCGACTGGTTTCCGTCGTGGAGGGGGCAAGCGTCGCCAAGGGCGATCCGCTTGTAACGATGGAAGCGATGAAGATGGAACTGTCACTGACCGCGCCGCGCGACGGCAAGGTTTCGTCCGTAACTGTTGCAGCGGGCGATCAGGTCAATGAAGGCATCCTTCTTGTAGAACTGGAGGAAGAACATGGCTGAACACGTAGAAATCGTTGAAATGGCTGCGCGTGATGGCCTGCAGAATGAAAAGCGGTTTGTGCCGACAGCGGACAAGGTCGCACTGATCGACCGCCTGTCGGATTGCGGCTATGCCCGCATCGAGGCAACGAGTTTCGTCAGCCCGAAATGGGTGCCGCAACTGGCGGATGCCGCAGAAGTCATGGCCGGGATTCGCCGTGCTGATGGCGTGCGCTATTCGGTACTGGTGCCCAACATGAAGGGCTATGAAGCTGCTGCCGCTGCAAATGTTGACGAGATTGCGGTTTTCATTTCCGCCTCGGAAGGCTTTTCGAAAGCCAATATCAATTGCACGATTGCTGAGAGCATCGAGCGGCTGTCGCCGGTCATCGGTGCTGCGATCAATGATGGTCTGGCCATTCGCGGCTATGTGAGCTGCGTCGTGGAATGCCCCTATGATGGGCCGGTGGCCCCGCAAGCGGTTGCCGATGTGACCGAACAGCTCTTCTCGCTCGGCTGTCACGAAGTAAGCCTCGGCGATACGATCGGGCGTGGCACGCCGGACAAGGTGGCAGCCATGCTGGATGCCGTGCTGGCCATTGCGCCTGCGCACAGCCTTGCCGGCCACTATCACGACACGGGCGGGCGGGCCCTCGACAATATCCGCGTCAGTCTGGAGAAGGGCTTGCGCGTGTTCGATGCCTCGGTCGGCGGTCTCGGCGGCTGTCCTTTCGCGCCGGGCGCCAAGGGCAATGTCGATACGGTCTCCGTCGTCGAAATGTTGCATGGATCGGGTTTTGAAACCGGCCTCAATCTGGACAAGCTTAGATCGGCGGCCTTGTTCGCGCAGGCGCTGCGTCAGGACAAAGCCGCATGAAGGCGTTTGAGACGATCCAGATTGCGATAGATCAACGCGGCGTCGCGACACTGACGCTCAACCGTCCGGAGCAGCATAATGCGCTGTCCGGTCGGATGATCGATGAGCTTCTGACGGCGACGCTGCATCTGGCGGATGATGACGCCGTGCGCCTCGTGGTCCTGACCGGCAATGGCACAAGTTTCTGTGCGGGTGGTGATCTGGGATGGATGCAGGAACAGGTCAAAGCCACACGCGCGCAGCGCATTGAGGAAGCGCGCGAGCTCGCCCTCATGCTGAAAGCGCTGCGCGATTTGCCAAAACCGCTGATCGGGCGCATCAACGGGCAGGCCTATGGCGGCGGCGTCGGCCTCATCAGCGTCTGCGATGCGGCCATCGCTGCATCCGGCGCGCGCTTCGGGCTGACGGAGACCAAGCTCGGTCTGATACCGGCCACCATCAGCCCCTATGTGGTAGCGCGCATCGGTCAGGCGAATGCGCTGCGCACATTCACTTCGGCGCGACTGTTCGATGCCGAGGAAGCACGGCGGATCGGGCTGGTGCATGACGTGGTCGAGGCGGAACGTCTCGATGCGGCGGTGGAGGTGGAGATCAAACCCTATTTTGCCACCGCGCCTGCAGCGGTTGCCGCCTCCAAGAGGCTGGTTCATGCGCTGGGCGCGCCGATAGACGAGGCCGTCATCGAAATGACGCTGACCCGTCTTGCCGATACATGGGAAACGCCAGAGGCCGCGGAGGGAATCGCGGCCTTTTTTGCGAAGAAATCACCATCATGGAAGGGAGGGAACTGAACATTTGGGAGGAGCCGATTTTCGTTGTAGTTGCGGGCACTTGGCCCCTTGCAATCGGAAGCCGGAAATGCATTCTTATTACATCATGAAAGCTCGCTCCCGTTCCGGAGCATGATTCCGAAAGGGCAGATGCAATTTCGGATAATATTATGGCTCTGACCTCTTCGAGGCGGCGGTGCGGCGTGCTTTTGGATTGACCCTTTGAGATCATGTGATGAACAAAAGGGAGGGCCCGGCAATTCGGCAGCGCAGACGCGTTGAGATTTGACCGGCAAGGGTTGTCTCGGGGCCGTCGGAGGACGCTGCCCTACAAAGGAGAAAAAGAATGAACCTGAAACTTCTGTCCAGCGTGGCTTTCGCAGCTACACTCGGCTTTGCCAGCGCCGCCTATGCTGACATCACCATCGGCGTCGTTGCACCGCTGACGGGCCCTGTCGCTGCTTTCGGTGACCAGGTGAAGAAGGGCGCGGAAACCGCCGTTGAAGTCATCAACAAGGCTGGCGGCATCAAGGGCGAGAAAGTCGTTCTGAAGTTTGCCGACGATGCCGGTGAACCGAAGCAGGGCGTTTCCGCCGCCAACCAGATCGTTGGCGACGGCATCAAGTTCGTCGTCGGCCCGGTCACGACCGGCGTTGCCATCCCCGTTTCCGACGTCTTCTCGGAAAACGGTGTGCTGATGGTCACCCCGACCGCCACCGGCCCGGATCTGACCGCGCGCAATCTGGAAAACGTGTTCCGCACCTGCGGCCGCGATGACCAGCAGGCTGAAGTCATGGCCGATTATGTCCTGAAGAACTTCAAGGACAAGAAGGTCGCCGTGATCCATGACAAGGGTGCCTATGGCAAGGGTCTGGCCGACGCTTTCAAGGCGGCGATCAACAAGGGCGGCATCACGGAAGTCCATTACGATTCGGTCACGCCGGGCGACAAGGATTTCAGCGCGCTCGTCACCAAGCTCAAATCTGCTGGCACTGACGTCGTCTATTTCGGCGGCTACCATGCCGAAGGCGGCCTCCTGTCGCGTCAGCTGCATGACGCTGGCATGCAGGCACTGGTGCTCGGCGGCGAAGGTCTGTCCAACACCGAATATTGGGCAATCGGCGGCACCAACGCACAGGGCACGCTCTTCACCAACGCCAAGGACGCCACCAAGAACCCGGCTTCCAAGGATGCTATCGAAGCGCTCAAGGCCAAGGGTATCCCGGCTGAAGCCTTCACCATGAACGCCTATGCCGCTGTGGAAGTCATCAAGGCCGGCATCGAACGCGCCGATTCGACCGATGATTCTGCTGCCGTCGCCAAGGCTCTGCATGATGGCAAGCCTATCGAAACCGCTATCGGCACGCTGACCTATGGCGCAAACGGCGACCTTAGCTCGCCAAGCTTCGACATCTTCAAGTGGGATGACGGCAAGATCGTCGGCCTCGAATAAAATTGTCGTGGTTAGAATAAAGAACGCCGGGGTTATCCCCGGCGTTTTGCATTTGTGGAGCTGAAAACCGTCAGGAACCGGTATAGCCGAGTTCCGCCTCGATGGCTTCGAAGGTCTTTTCCATCGCGTAGGTCGGGCTGAGCGGAAAACCGAAATGTCCGTAGGCGATGGACATCTGCCGCTCGGCCTTGCCTTCGCTACCCTTCGCGACGGCTGCCACATAGAGCGCTGCAGCGAGACCGGTGCGGTCGGCGCCGGATTTGCAATGGATGAGCACCGGCTTTTCCGCATTCTGCATCAGGGCGATTAGCTGTCTCGTCTGTGCAGGGGTCAACTCCCGCCTTGACGACATTTCGAAATCGGCATGCTTGATGCCGAGCGTTTTCGCGGTTGCGATCTCTTCATCATACCATTTCGAGCCCGGCTCCGGGCCGCGCAGATTGATGATGGTTTTGATGCCATAAAGCTTCTGCAGGGATGCGATGCGCGCAGGATCAGGCTGGTTCGAGCGATAGGCCTGTCCGTCGATGATGGTGTGGACGTTGCCCTTATATTGCAGCGTGTACAGATAACCACCCATGACGCTTGAGCCGACGAGCAGTCCCAGCCCGGCCATCCGGGCATAAGTAAAGGACCAATCGACATATTTCCGAAAGAACGACATAGGGGCCTCATCTGAACGAAAGCAAATAATAAAATATAGCGAGTTGAAAATTTCTTCTTGGTTTTCGCGGAAAATATACTAGGATTTGGACTTAATCTTGTCCGAAAAACAAGGTTTCAATTTTCTGTTTAAGTTATTTTTGAAATGCATTCCGCAGGTTCTTGCGGAAAATTTTTGGAGCAAGCGTCTGCGTCAGTTTGTGGTGTCAGTAAATCGCGTTGGTTTTTCGTGGCTTAAGCTTCGGTTAACCATGACTGTTTAATCTATGACCATGTGCTGGGGCAGATAGCGGAGCAGGTTTATGCAGCGCTACAGATTTGACGACAAGAGAATTCTGATCGAGGCGATTGTTGAGTTGCTCAACAGGGGCGTAGAGCCCGACGAACTCGATCTTGTACTGAGCCGGATTGGTCCGGTCGATCTCGACTTGATGCGGCAATGCCTGATCGAGGTGTGGAATTACAACCACCCCGATGTGGCGGAAACGCCGATGGCGGCCTGACGACAGGTTCTGCAGCCCTTTGGGCGCAAAGCTTCAGACGTCGGAAACGGATATTACAAGCGTCGATCTGCGGAAGCGGGATGAACGCGGACTACATGGGGCGTGATCAGGCGCCCACGCAAGAATACGGCAGTTTCAGGCAACGGTTTGTGGGTCGAAACTGTCGGGGCAGGGCCGGGTTGAACCGGTTTTGGAGCAATCTGGCCGCTGCCCGCAATGTCATATTCCTGAAACGCAGACGGGTTATATCCATATGCGTATCGGGAATTCACTTGGGATCGTGACCACGGATGTACTGGCGCAACTCAGGTGAAAGCGGAAGGTCGGGTTCAACCCGGCCTTTTTCGTTTTTGGCGTATTTTCCGGAAGAATGACGTGTCCGTGCCGGGAACCGGTCCACGGGATTGGCTTCTCATCTCGCTTCGATGCGTTGAATAATGCGACGAAACAAATACTTGCAGCGGTTCAGCGACTCCGTTTTTAACTGGAACCGTTGAGTACTGCCGTCAGGCGAGTTCCAGTGCGAGGCCGCACGGAATTGCGAAATGGCTTTCGGTGCGGTTCCGTTTCAGCGACGCCTGACAGGAGGCATTTTCCCCGCTCGATAAATACCGTATGAAAGAGGTTGCCTGCTGCCATTTCTGGAGGCCGCGCGATCTCATTTTCAATCACGGAAACCGTTCATGATACGCCATATCGTTCTCGTCAAATTCAGGTCCGAACTCGGAGCCGCGCAGATCGAAGAGAAGCTGCAGGCCGTTGTGGCCCTCAAGGACAAGATCGGCGGCATCCTGTCCATTACGGCTGGCGAAAACAACAGTCCGGAAAATCTCGAAAAGGGTTTCCGGCACGGTTTTGTTGTCGATTTCACGGATAGCGCGGCGCGGGATGCCTATCTTCCGCATCCTGAACACGCGAAGGTCGGCAAAAGCCTCGTCGAAGCCGCTGAAGGTGGCATCGAGGGCATATTGGTTTTCGACTACGCGTTCTAGAGAACCAGTCCACCAACCCCCATGCGGGAAAGATCGTCGGCGGAAAGTGTGATCCCCGCCATCAGACGATCCAGCACCCAGTCGAGGCTGTTTTCGCGGGCGCTGCGGGCCGATCCGGGGGCGGCGACAATATATTTGCCGTCATGCCTGCCCAGGACCAGCAGATTGCCCGGATCGACCGGCATGCCGATGCGCAGGATTTCACCGCCTGACATGCGGATCGACTGCGGCACGATATCTGCCTCGTCGGCAACCGCCGATGCGCTGAAGATCACGATAATATCGCAGGCCCGGCTCACTTCCGCGATTGCCGCTGTCAGCGCAACCTGATCGTGCGCGACGCGCTTTTCGCAAACAAGTGTCCCGCCATTCCGAGCAGTCCGCTTTCCCATCAGTTCGCGGGTCTTCTCAAGAACCGTTTCGCGTATCGAGGGAAGGCGCGACTGGATCAGCCCGATCCGCGCGCCGTTGAAGGGATGGACGCGCAGCGCAGGCCGTGCATCGAGGCCGATGTCCCGCAAAAGGGTCCCCGGCACAGCAAAAGGAATGATCTTGACTGTGGCTACCATCTGTCCGGTTTCCACCCGCACATGATTGCGCAGCGTCGCGATGGAAATGCGCGCATCATGCGCATTGACTGCATCAATACGGTCGGCATCTACCAAAAATACGCCATTCTTCCGGGCGTGCAGATTGACCCGTCCGGTTGTGGGGCTGCCGATCTCCACTTCGCCGGAAATAAGCATACGTCCGATGGCAAGTGCGGCCTCATCCTCGCCGATATCGCCCTTTTCCAGGCGCGCAGCCAGAACCGAGCTGATACCCGCTTCCTGCAACAGGGCAAGATTGAGGGCATCGAGAACTGTGCCTTTGCGTAAAGTGAGCGCACCTGCCGTCATAGCATAGCCGAGAATTGCACCTTCGGCTTCATCAAGCGGCATTTCGGCAAATATCATTTCTATCCCCAATTCCCTCGCGCATTTTCAATAAGCATACACAGCGCGGAAGATAAACCGTCTCTGCGCCCCGGGGTTATTTTGCCGAAGATCGTGCCGCCACAAAACCTCGGACATGGATCGGAGCGGCTGTCCGAAAACCGTTTAACACTTTCCGGGATGCGCGCAATTCGCGTCAAATTCGGTAAATTCCCATCACGATCCCGTTTATTCATGGGGTAGATGGCGGTTTTCATCTTGCAAACCCTTTCCTTTGGGCCTATTCGCTCCGCCGCACCTGACAACTGGCGACCCATTCAGACCGCCGGTCAGGACATCGATCCCTTGAGAGGGCCGATGGATTTATTGCATTTATGCATTGCCCAAAACATGGCCCGCATCAGCGATCTGGCCGGATTGTTCAGACAAAATGCCCGCTTTTGGGCGCGACATTACGATCCAGCACAATTTTCGTCAGGCACGTGACAAACGGGATTATTCGTTATAACGGTACTTTTGGAAATTTCAGAATTTACCGAAAACTAGGAAATGACGCATGCGCCGGAGATGACACTCCGCGCGCAGGATGGAAAGACAAATGAAACACGGCACCCCCCGGACGATCGTTTCGTTCGCCGTCTTGGCCCTCACGGCGTTTCTCGCAGGCTGCGAGAACCAGGTCCTGCTTTCCCCGAAAGGGGAAATCGGCATGGCAGAACGCGATCTCATGCTTTTTGCGACCGGCATCATGCTGCTCGTCGTGCTTCCCGTCATCTTCATGACGCTTTACTTCGCATGGAAGTACCGCGCCTCGAATGAGAAGGCGGATTACCAGCCCGACTGGCACCACTCGACCAAGATCGAGCTTGCCGTCTGGCTCATCCCGTTGGCGATCATCGTCGTTCTGGGCTCCGTGACCTGGGTCGCCACCCACAAGCTTGATCCGTACCGCCCGCTGGAATCGAATGCAAAGCCGATCAATGTCGAAGTCGTTGCGCTCGACTGGAAATGGCTTTTCATCTATCCGGACCAGGGCATCGCCACCGTCAATGAAATGGCAATGCCGGTCGATGTGCCGGTCAACTTCAAGCTGACCTCCAGCAACATCATGAATTCCTTCTTCATCCCGCAGCTCGGCAGTCAGGTTTACACCATGCCGAGCATGCAGACGAAGCTGCATCTGATTGCCAATCATGCTGGCGAGTTCGACGGTATCTCCGCCAACTATAGCGGTCAGGGTTTTGCCCAGATGCGCTTCAAGGCGCATGCCTACAATCAGGCCGACTTCGACAAGTGGGTTGCCGATGTGAAGGCCAAGGCGAATGGCGAAGAGCTGAGCCGCGACCGTTACGCCTCGCTGGTTCAGCCGAGCGAGAAGGTTCCGCCGCAGTTCTTCACCTATAATGACCAGGCGCTGTTCCACAACATCGTGAACCGCTGCTGGGACGGCAAGTCCGTCTGCCTCGACGATGAAATGCATCGTCAACAGATGATCCGCGAAGCGCGCGCCAATCTGCGCAAGTCTTCGCCTGTCGATTTCAGCCAGTGGGCGAGCGACATCATCTGCGCAGTCCAGCCGCAGCGCCTCTCGCAGCTCGAAAACTGATGTGCCGATCGGTCCGTGATCTCGCAGGAGGTCACGGCCATCCGCATTCAATCCTTTGTTTCACGCGGTTCCGGAAAGATGGCCGTCTTGCGCCGTCCCGGAATTGCTAAAATCGAAGCGTGATAAAAAATGTTCGGAAAACTTACGCTCGAAGCGATACCCTATCACGAGCCAATCATCATGGTCACTTTGGCCGCGGTGGCTGGCGGGGCGCTCGCTATTCTTGCAGCCATTACCTACTACCGCAAATGGGCTCCGCTCTGGAACGACTGGCTGACGTCCGTCGACCACAAGCGCATTGGCGTGATGTATATCATTCTGGCACTCGTGATGCTGTTCCGCGGCTTCTCGGACGCCGTCATGATGCGCGCCCAGCAGGCAATCGCCTCCGGCGCCAATGAAGGCTTCCTGCCGCCGCACCACTACGACCA
Organism: Brucella sp. JSBI001; assembly: GCF_026014005.1. Classification (NCBI taxonomy): domain Bacteria; kingdom Pseudomonadati; phylum Pseudomonadota; class Alphaproteobacteria; order Hyphomicrobiales; family Brucellaceae; genus Brucella; species Brucella sp. JSBI001. The sequence goes on from NZ_CP110339.1 coordinate 50,550, forward strand.
GATCTTCACCGCCCATGGCGTGATCATGATCTTCTTCGTGGCGATGCCCTTCATCGTCGGCCTGATGAACTTCGCCGTGCCGCTTCAGATCGGCGCGCGCGACGTGGCTTTCCCGTACCTCAACTCGCTCAGCTTCTGGCTGACGGTTGCCGGTGCGATCCTCATCAACATCTCGCTCGGTGTCGGCGAATTCGCCAAGACCGGCTGGCTGGCCTATCCGCCGCTTTCCGGCAAGGAGTTCAGCCCGGATGTCGGGGTGGATTATTATATCTGGGCCTTGCAGATTTCCGGTATGGGTACGCTGCTTTCGGGCGTGAACCTGATCACCACCATCATCAAGATGCGCGCGCCCGGCATGGGCATGATGCAGGTTCCGGTCTTCACCTGGACCGCGCTCTGCTCGAACGTGCTGATCGTCGCAGCCTTCCCGATCCTCACCGTCACGCTGGCCCTGCTTTCGCTGGACCGCTATCTGGATTTCCACTTCTTCACCAATGATGCCGGTGGCAATCCGATGATGTATGTGAACCTCATCTGGATCTGGGGTCACCCGGAAGTCTACATTCTGGTTCTGCCGTGCTTCGGCATCTTCTCGGAAATCGTGGCAACCTTCTCCGGCAAGCGCCTGTTCGGCTACAAGTCGATGGTTTACGCCACTGTGGCCATCACGGTTCTGTCGTTCCTGGTCTGGGTCCACCACTTCTTCACCATGGGTGGCGGTGCCAACGTCAACGCCTTCTTCGGCGTGGCAACCATGATCATTTCGATCCCGACAGGGGCGAAGGTCTTCAACTGGCTCTTCACCATGTATAAGGGCCGCGTTCGCATGGAAACGCCGGTCATGTGGACCATCGGCTTCATGTGCACCTTCGTTGTCGGCGGCATGACGGGCGTTCTGCTCGCAGTTCCGCCAGCAGACTTCGTGCTGCACAACTCGGTGTTCCTGATCGCCCACTTCCACAATGTGATCATCTCGGGCGTGCTGTTCGGCTGCTTTGCCGGTCTCGTTTACTGGTGGCCGAAGGCTTTCGGCTTCAAGCTGAATGAGCGTCTGGGCAAGAACGCATTCTGGTGCTGGCTCGTCGGCTTCATCCTGGCCTTCATGCCGCTCTACGTGCTCGGCCTGATGGGCATGACCCGTCGTCTGAACCACACCGAAAACCCGGCATGGCACATCTACCTCATCATTGCCGCCATCGGCGTTGCGATCATCCTTTGCGGTATCGTGTTCCAGGTTCTGCAGATCGCAGTTTCGATCCGCGACCGCGAAAAGCTGCGCGACAACAATGGCGACAGCTGGGGTACGGGCCGTACGCTGGAATGGTCGCTGGCTTCGCCGCCTGCCTTCTACAACTTCGCCGAAGTTCCGCATGTGCGCGATCATGACGGCTGGTGGGACATGAAGCAGAACGGCTATGTGCGCCGCACCGAAAAGTTCGCGCGCATCCACATGCCGAAGAACACCGGCACCGGCTTCATCATCGGCATTCTGAACATTCCGCTCGGCTTTGCCCTGGTGTGGCACATCTGGTGGCTGGCAATCGCCTCCGCCGTCGCTGTGCTGGCCGTTGCCATCGCTCACTCCTTCAATAATGACAGAGACTTTTACGTCTCGGCCGAAGAGGTGCAGGAAGTCGAAGACCTCCGTACCCGGCAACTGACTGCTCAGGAGGCCTGATTCCGATGAGCGCAAGCATTTCAACCACCGCTCCGTTCACGGGCGGGAATGAGCACCCCGCTCATGAGGACCATCACGATGCAGGGTCGACCACGCTGGTCGGCTTCTGGATCTACCTGATGAGCGACTGCGTCCTCTTTTCGGGCCTGTTTGCAACCTATGCCGTTCTGGCGCATCAGTTTGCGGGCGGTCCGACCGGCCGTGAACTGTTCGATCTGAACTTTGTTCTGATCGAAACCATGCTCCTGCTGGTGTCGTCGCTGACCTATGGTCTGGCCACGCTTTCGATGTTCAAGAAGAACCGTGCCGGCCTTCTGTTCTGGCTGGGCGTAACCTTCCTGCTGGGCGCTGCCTTCCTCGCGATGGAAGTCTATGAGTTCAATCACCTGATCCATGAAGGTGCAGGTCCGGGCCGCAGCGCGTTCCTCTCGGCCTTCTTTGCGCTGGTGGGAACCCACGGTCTTCACATCACGTCGGGCCTGATCTGGATTCTGGTGCTTTCAGCCCAGCTTCTGCGTGACGGTCTGACGGAAAAGAACCAGACGCGCGTGATGTGCCTCAGCCTCTTCTGGCACTTCCTGGATATTATCTGGATCGGCGTCTTTACCCTTGTCTATCTGTTGGGTGTACTGTGATGAGCTCTGCACACGAAACACATGACCACGGCGCGAGCCATGGCAGCCTGAAGACCTATCTGATCGGCTTCGTGCTGGCAGTTGTTCTCACCGTCGTTCCATTCATGCTGGCCATGAACGGCTACTTCACGCCGGGAACAACCGCAGCCATTGTGCTCGGTATCGCCGTCGTCCAGATTTTGGTGCATCTGGTTTACTTCCTGCACCTCGATCCGAAGTCGGAAGGCGGCTGGAATATTCTGGCACTCATCTTCACGGTCATCATTCTGGCTATCGTTCTTGCCGGCTCCATCTGGGTCATGCATCACCTCGATACCAATATGATGCCGATGTACATGTCGCCGGAAGACGTGCGCAATCTGCCGTAATACCAGGTCTCGTTGAGTTTGACTCATCGAGACTTGTTAAGCCCGTGCGGCGATAGAGCATTTTCAGGGCGCGGATAGCGCAAGCATCTTAGCGCCCTGCTATGAAAGGCTCGTCAAACACATTCCCTGCACCACAACGCTGCAGGGAATGCATCTGTGAGCCTCGCAAAACAACTGGCCTGACGGCCCGTGATCGCGGCTTTATCCTCCCTCTCTCCCCCCAAAGCCGCGTGGCGTCCCGGTTCCCTCCGGGACGCCTTTCTTTGACTGTCCGTCAAAGAGGTGAGAGTAACATTTCCTGTAAAATTTTAATCAACTTGCTGTAAGTGCGACGTTGTATTTTGTAAAATAAAGATGATTGCAATCAATATTGAAGTGTAGAAAATAATAATATACGCCCTAAATTTACCATTATTGCGCATGTTGTTTGCATATTGTACTATATCAACATAGATTAGCTCGTGTTTGATACTTATTGCGTCTCTGTTCGATCGCTAATCTGGAGAAGATGCGATGTCTTTATTTAAGGGAATGCTTACTAATAATCGTATTCTTGGTGCGGCTGTTATTGCTGCAACCCTGTTCACGCCCGCTATTGCTTCCGCTGCAACAGCCTATGTCTCGGCTTCGGTCAATGTCCGTTCGGGCCCCGGTTCCAATTACGGACGGCTTGCCGCGCTCCCCGCCGGTGCGACGGTCAATGCCGGTTCCTGCCGCAATGGCTGGTGCCAGATCTATAACGGGAGCCGTGTCGGCTGGGTCTCGGCGCGTTATGTGCGTTTCGGCGCCTATAGCGGCCCCGCCTATGCCGCACCGTCCAGCACCACGGTGATCGTTAATAATGACGGTTACGATGACGGCTTCGGCCTCGGACTTGGTATCGGCTGGGCGACCGGCGGCTATTGGGGTCCCGGCTGGGGCGGTGGTTGGGGTCCAGGCTGGCGCGGCGGACCGAACTACGTCAATGGCTGCATTGGCCGCAATTGCCAGTCCAATCGCGGCGGCTGGAATCCGCGCTGGGGCCATGGCCCGCGCTGGAACGGCGGCGGCAACTGGGGCGGCCGTGGATGGCCGCAGGGCCAGATTCGTCGCAACTGGGGTCCCGGTCCGGTGATGTCTCCGACCCGCTTTGGTGGTTTCAACCGCGGCTTTGGCGGCGGTGGTATGGGCGGTGGCGGTTTCCATTTCGGAAATATGCGCCCGATGCACGCTGGCCGCTGACGGCATCCGGTGTGTTTGTGCCAGAACTTATTTTGATCAGGTCGTTCTCCCTCCTCCCAATGGCCTGATGGACAGCTCGCCGGCAGCACCCCGCCGGCGAGCTGTTACAATTTTCTGATCGCGCCCTGCAATCACTGCGGAATGCGAGCACAAAGCGCTTCAATCTGCGCGGGAAGTTGCAATGGTGTGGTAACGTTAATACTCCATTGACTGAAATGGTCCATATCTAGCGTTGTTGCTTGGACTTCCGTTCTCCCTATGGTAATCCCTGAATCGTCCTGGGCTTGGGGGTAATGAACGGGACGCCGCCAGGCGACCGCATAGACAGGAACCGGACAGTAGCGCGTATGACTTGGAGTAACAGGACGATACAGGGAAGGGGCATCGCCGTGCTTTTGCTGGCGGCTCAATTTTCCTCTTTCATCGTGTCGCCTGCTTTGGCGTTCGAGATCTTTGGTGTTCGTCTGTGGGGCGAGGACAAGAAGGAAGATCCTGACATCATCGACCCGAAGACCTACTCCGTCGAGGTCACGACCACGGGCGACCGCAAGAATGCGGACGGCACGGAAGCCGATCTGAAATCCACCATTGAAGGCGCTTCCGGTCTCGTTTCGGATGCCGAGAGACCAGCTTCGGGCTCCGCCGGACTGCTGGCCAAGGCGCGCGGCGATTATCGCCGCATTCTGGCCGCACTCTATGGCGAAGGCCGCTATGGCGGTACGATTTCTATTCAAGTTGATGGTCGCGAGGCGAACGACATTCCGCCCGACGCGGAAATCCCCAATGATGCGAAGGTCGCGATTTCGGTTGACCCCGGCCCGCAATTTCTGTTCTCGCGCACGGCCATTTCCAATATTGCGCCACCGCCGGTCGACAAGCGCGATCACGTGCAGTCGCCCGAAGATGCGGGCTTCGCGCCGGGACAGGTGGCGCGTTCGGGCACGGTCATCAAGGCGGAGCGCCTTGCCGTTGAGGCGTGGCGCCAGCAAGGCTATGCCAAGGCGCGGGTTACCGATGAGGATATCGTCGCGGACCATGCCGACAACCGGGTTTCCGCCGATGTTTCGCTCGATCCCGGCCAGAAGGCGCATTATGGCCCGGTCAGCGTCGTTGGAATCGCGCGCATGGACCCGCAATTCGTGGCCTGGATGACCGGGCTGAAAGAAGGCCAGGAATACGATCCCGACGATATCGAGAAAGCCAAAAAGCGTCTCGGTCGTATGGAAGTGTTCCGCGCCATGAGCTTCGAGGAAGCCGAAAAGATCGAGCCGGACGGCAGCCTGCCGATGACGCTCAACGTACAGGAGCGCAAGCCGCGCCGCTTCGGCTTCGGTGCCGAATATTCGACCATCGATGGTTTCGGCCTGACCGGCTACTGGATGCACCGCAACCTGTTCGGACGCGGCGAACGCCTGCGTTTCGACGCCAAGGTCAGCGGTATCGGCGGCACGCAGGACAATTCCTTCGATCCGAAGAACTTTACCTATCTTCTGGGTACGAGCTTCACGAAGCCGGGCGTCTATACACCGGATACGGATTTTGTCGCATCACTTGATGCCAAGCGCGAAGTGCTGGATGCTTATACCGAAACATCGGTCAATGCGAAGACCGGCTTCACGCAGATATTCAGCGACGAGCTGTCAGGCGCGCTCTATGCCAAGGCGAGCCAGGGTCATTTCGACGATGACGTCTTCGGCTCGCGCAGCTTCACGACGGCGGGTCTTGAGGGCAATCTTCTTTATGACAGCCGCAACAACAAGCCGGATCCGAGTTCGGGCTTCTATCTGGAAGGCAATATCCAGCCCTTCTACGAATTCCAGTACGGCAATTTCGCCACCCGTTTCACAGCCGAAGGCCGCACCTATTACGGCTTTGGTGAAAAGGATCGCGTGATCCTCGCAGGCCGTCTCAAGTTCGGTTCGATCGTCGGCGCGTCCATTGAGGACCTGCCGCCGAGCCAGCTCTTCCTGGCAGGTGGCGGCGGCTCGGTTCGCGGCTATGGTTATCGCAATATCGGCGTCAGCGCGGGCAATGGCGAGATCATCGGCGGGCGCTCGCTTGTCGAGGCCAATGGCGAAGTGCGCACCCGCATCACCGATTCCATCGGCGCGGTGGCATTCGTCGATGCCGGTTATGTGGGCGAAAAATCGTTCCCCGATTTCTCGGAACAGATGCGTGTCGGCGTGGGTGGCGGTCTGCGCTATCTGACCGGTCTCGGACCGATCCGCCTTGATGTCGCCGTTCCGCTCAACCGCCGCTCGGGTGACCCGAGCTATGGCTTGTACGTAGGTATAGGACAGGCGTTTTGACCAGATTTCTCGCAATCATCGCCTTCGTCGCTTTCGCCGTCACGGCAGTCATCTTCGGCTGGCCGGAACAGCAGAAGCAGTTGCAGGCTCAAGCTCAAGTTCCCGCTCAGGCTCAGGATCAGGCCTCTGGACAGGAACAGGCAGAAGCACCAGCAGAAGAAGAGAAATCCTATTTCCTGTCTTTCGTGGAAAGCCAGCTTTCCGCGCCGAACCGCCGCATTTCCATTTCCGGCATCAGCGGCGTTCTGTCTTCGGAAGCAACCGTCGGCTCAATCACCATTGCTGACCGCGAAGGCGTCTGGCTGCGCATCGAGAATGCCAAGCTGAACTGGAGCCGTACCGCACTTCTTGTTGGCCGTCTCAGCATCCAGTCGCTTGCTGCCGAGCGTATCGACATCATTCGCAAGCCGTTGCCTGACAACAGCCTGCCGTCGCCTGAATCGTCCACGTTCAGCCTGCCGGAACTGCCGATTTCAATCAGTCTCGACCAGCTCGCCATTGCGCGCCTGCATTTCGGGCCGGATATTTTCGGTCTCGAATCGGAAGTTTCTGCCAATGGCAGCCTGTCGCTTGCCGATGGTTCGCTCGATTCAAATTTCGACATCAAGCGTCTCGACGGTCCCGGCGGAAATTTTGCCCTTCGCGCGGCCTATGCCAATTCTGACCAGAAGGTCGATCTCGACCTTAAAGTCTCGGAACCGGCTAACGGCATCGTCGCCAACCTGTTGAACATCGATGGTCGTCCTCCGGTCGATCTTACTTTGAAAGGCGCCGGTCCGCTTGACGAGTTGAAGGTCGATCTTGCGCTCGACACCAACGGTAGCCGCACGTTGACAGGCGAATTCGCGCTCAACCGGCAAGGTCAGGCGCCCGATGGCGGACGTGTTTTCTCTGCCCGTTTCAACGGTCCGATCGCGGTTCTTGTACCGCCTGTATTCCGCGATTTCTTCGGTGCCGAAACCGTACTGTCGGCGGATGGCTTCCTGAAGGATGCAGGCGGCTTCCGCCTTGATGATCTGGCGCTGAACAGCGCTGCCTTGAAACTGAAGGCTTCTGCCGAAACCGGCAATGACCGCTTCCTGAACAAGCTGCGCATCGATGCCTCCATTGCCGATGAGAGCAAGGGCCGCGTCCTCCTGCCGGTCAAGGGCGCTGAAACCTATATCGACAATGCAAAGTTCCAGGTCGCTTACGGTGATCGCCCGACCAATGACTGGACGGGAACGCTTGCCATTGCCGGTCTCAAGAACGCAACGATTTCCGCCGACAGCATCGCGCTCGATATGGGCGGCGTTGCCGAGAACCTGAGCGATGCCGCCAATCGCCATATCACCTTCAAGGTCAATGGCGGGATGGATGGCATTTCGGCAGAACGGGCGGAAATTGCCGAGGCGCTTGGCAGCAAGATTGCGCTCGCCATCGATGGCGCATGGCGCGCCGGCTCGCCGGTCGAGCTGGCGCAAGCCAATATTGCCGGTAACGGTCTCAGCCTCGATCTCAAGGGTAATATCGACGACTTTGCCTTCAATGGCGATATCGCCGCCAAGATTGCAAGCCTTGCGCCGTTCGGCGCTCTGGCTGACCGTGACCTTGCAGGCAGCATCGATGTCAACGCCAAGGGCATTGTTCGCCCGGTTAGCGGTGCATTCCAGCTCGACCTTAACGGCACAGCACAGAACATGCGCACCGGCACGGAAGCAGTCGACCGCATTCTCGATGGTGCCGTCAATCTCAGCGGCGCGCTTGGCCGCAGCAGCGAAGGGTTTTCGGCGCGTGATTTCCGTATCGGCAATGAGCTGAGCGAAATCACTGCCAATGGTTCCTTTGCATCCGACAAGGCAAGTTTCGACTTCGGCGTCATGCTGTCCGATCTGAAGCTTCTTTCCGATCAGGCATCGGGGCGGATGACCGTCAAGGGCAGTGCGCGCGGCGACGACAAGCTGATCGCGCTGGCGCTGCGCGCCGATGCGCCGGAGGGCACTCTGGCCGGTCGCAAGCTTTCCGAAGGCGGTCTCGATTTCAATGCCATGCTCGATGGAAATGCAAAGACAGGTGCTGCCCTTTCCGGCAAGCTTGCTGGCAGTGCATTCCTTAATGGCCAGCGTGTTGATCTTGGAACGCTCATCGACATCGTCAATGACGAGAAGCGTCTGACCGACCTCGTCTTCAATGCAGGCGGTGCGCATCTTTCGGGCAATGTCACCCAGACCGCGAAAGGTCTCCTGACCGGCGCGCTGAAGCTCGATGCGCCGGATATTTCCACGGCAGCAGCCCTGGCGCTGGCGGAGGCGACCGGTGCGGCCAATGCTGATATCACGCTCGACGCCAATGACGGTCGCCAGAATGCATCGGTCACTGCCAATGCCAAGGACATCAAGGTCAATGGCAATCGTATCACCTCGGCTGATATTGCCCTGACGGCAAAGGACCTGTTCGGCGTGCCGGTGGTGGACGGCAATGCTGCGGCGCGCGACATAATGGTCGGCACTTTCGGCATCGACAGCTTCGATGCCAAGGCCAATGCGACCGGGTCGAAAACCGATTTCACTGCCAATACCAAGTTGAAAATCGGCACAGTCGCCAGCGCTGCCGGTTCGCTTGAGCCGAAAAATGGCGGTTTTGAACTGGGACTGGTTTCGGCCCATGTGAAGCAGGGCACACTCAGCGCCAACCTGGCCGCGCCCGCCACCATTTCCATGAAGGGCGAGGAAATCTCCTTCGGGGATATCATCATCAATACGGGCGCAGATGCCAGCGCGGGGCAGGTCAAGGTCAATGGCGTGGTCGATGGTCGTCTCGATCTTTCGGTCGCCCTTTCCAATCTGCCACTGGCTCTCGCCAATACGTTCAAGCCGGAACTGGGGCTTGGCGGCACGGTCAACGGCACAGCCCGCATCACTGGTACGAAAGAAGCGCCCAATGTCGCTTTCGACATGGCGGCGCGAGGCGTGACGGCAGCAGAGCTCAAAAAGCAGGGCATTGCGGCTCTCAATGCCGATGCCAAGGGCACCTCGGCCAATAATCGGCTCAATGTCGATGCGCATGTAACCGGAGGGGGCGGCATCGATGTCCGCGCCAATGGCGGCGTGCCGCTCAGTAAGGGCGATCTGGCCATCGACGTCAATCTCGCCAATCTTCCGCTGACGGCGCTGAACGGTGCGGTCAAGGGACAGGATCTCGCGGGCAATGTGACCGGAACGGCGCGTGTCACGGGCCCCCTCACCAATCCTGCGGCAACCTTCAATCTGCGCGGTACAGGTCTTGCGGCCAAGCCGCTGCGCGATAACGGACTTGCGCCGCTCACCCTGCAAGCTGCAGGCAGCTATGCGGCCATGGCTATCGACTTCTCGTCACTGACCGTCGACGGTCCGCGCGGCCTCAATGTCACCGCCAATGGCAAGGTTCCGTTCTCGGGGCAGGGGCTTGGAGTCAATGTCAATGGCAGCATTCCGCTGGCGCTCGCCAACCGCTTCCTGGCGGATCGCGGTGCGCAGGTAAACGGTACGCTGACGCTGACGGCCAGCGTTTCGGGCGGCTTCAACCGTCCGCAATTGCGCGGCATGTTCTCCACCAATGGCGCAACCTTTGTCGATCCGGACACCAATGTTCGCCTGAACAATATCAATGTCATGGGCAGCCTGGATGGCGAAACCGTCACGCTGCGTCAGGTCAATGCCGCGCTCGGCAGCGGCGGATCGGTTTCCGCCAGCGGTACGATCTCGACCAATGCCGAAGCGAGTTTCCCGGCCAATATCGAGATCAAGCTCAATCGTGCCCGCTATGCCGACGGCAAGCTGGTTGTGGCGACCGTCGACGGCGGGATCACGATCAGCGGGCCGCTGATGCGAGATCCTTTGATTTCAGGCCGCATCGATGTCGACAGGGCTGAAATCTCGGTGCCGGAAAATCTGGGCGGCGGCGCAGCCTATGTTCCGGTTCGCCACAAGAACACGCCGAAGAACGTTCAGGTGACGCTTGATCGCGCCAAGGTCGAAACGCGTCGCAGCAAAGTGCCGACGCCGACAGCGCGTCCGACCGTGCCGCGCCTCGACGTTGTCATCAATGCGCCCAACCAGATTTTCGTGCGCGGTCGCGGCCTCGACACGGAGCTGGGTGGACGTCTTCGCCTGACCGGGCCTGTGACCGATATCAAGCCGGTCGGCGCATTCGACATGATCCGCGGCCGCATCGGCATTCTCGGGCAGCGCATTACCTTCGATGAAGGCAATGTCACGCTGGTGGGCGATCTTAATCCGCAGCTCAACTTCGTCGCCCGTTCGGAAGGCAATGAAATCACCGCAATCGTGACGGTGACGGGCACGGTTGATAATCTCGACATCAAATTCTCGTCGACGCCGGAACTGCCGCAGGATGAAGTGCTGGCGCAGTTGATCTTCAAGCGCTCCATCGGCGAGTTGTCGGCCTTCCAGATCGCACAGCTTGCCGCTGCCGCCGCCGAACTTGCGGGCGGCTCCAACAACTCGCTCATGAACAAGCTGCGCGCCGGGACAGGTCTCGACGATCTTGATGTCGTGACGGATGACAAGGGCCAGACAGCAGTTCGTGCCGGTCGCTATATCCGCGACAATATCTATCTGGGCGTGGAAGCGGGTTCAGGCGGTTCGACCAAGGGCACCGTCAATCTCGACATCACCCGTAACCTGAAAGCCAAGGGTTCACTGGGAGCGGAAGGCGATTCAAGCGGCGGTATCTTCTACGAAAAAGATTATTGATCGCCGCAAATTATTGAAGGCAATCAAGGCCGGGTTTCATGACCCGGCCTTTTGCTATCCGGCTACAATTCAGAATAGCGGTTTTGAGACAAAGCCACATTTTCGCCAATAAATAGCCATGAGATACATACGTTCACCGCATTTGCCATGAAGCTTAAATCGATTGAATTTTCACATTCACTGCAATTTATGCTTTCAAACGGAATTTTCAGACACGTTTGCGCGAGTTGTTTAACCGTTCTTCAACCATAAGAACGCAAATTGCTGTTGAGTATGGCGGTCGCTTGACGGCTGTGTTTCACCCCTTCTGTCCGGGTAATTTGCATGACCAAGTTCATTGACGATCTGAGCCGCCGCCGCTTCCTTTTCGGCACCGGTGCCGTCCTCCTCACCGGTGCTGCCGGTTGTAACCAAACGATGGATATGTCGGCCTTCCAGATGAATGTCGATCCGATGTCGACGGGCGGGATTACGCCGATGCGTCCGCAGATCAGCGTCGACCGCGATATCACGACGCCGGATGTCATGTACGCCGCCGTGCAGGAAGGGCCGTATTCACTGCCCGCAATTCCATACGAGAAGGTGCCGAAGCAATTCCGCCGTCAGATCGTGCCGGACCCGACAGGGCAGGCGCCGGGAACGATTGTTGTCAGCCTCAAGGACCATCTTCTCTACTACGTTCTGCCGGGCGGAGAAGCGCTGCGCTACGGCATCGGGATCGGCAAGGCGGGCTTTGAGTGGTCGGGCACTGCCAATGTCCAGTACAAGAAGCAATGGCCGGTCTGGACGCCTCCACCGGAAATGATCCAGCGCAAGCCGGAACTGGCAAAATATCGTAACGGTCAGGAACCCGGCCCGCAAAATCCGCTGGGTGCGCGCGCGCTCTACATTTTCCAGAATGGGCAGGACACCGGTTATCGCATCCACGGCTCGCCGGAATGGTGGTCGATCGGCCAGTCCATGTCATCCGGCTGTATCCGCCTGATGAACCAGGACATCATCGATCTCTATAACCGCGTACAGGGTAAGGCTCCGATCATCGTCGGATAACCGGACCGGATGAATTCCGGCTCTGACGGCCTGCAAATGGCGTTGTGCTGCGCTTCCGGTGCTCATGTACCTAAAAGTACACTCCGTTCCGGTGCTCGCACTCCACCATTTTCGGCTCGTCATAACCGAAATCTCAACGGTCCGCACGGTGCATCAGCGTCTGTTGGAAATTGAAGCGTTTCTGCTGCAAATAAAAAGGCCACGCCAGATCTGGCGCGGCCTTTTTGTATCAGGTTCGATACGATTACTCGTAGCGCACCGACTTCGGCATGGCTTCGCCGAGATTGACGAAATGGCGTAGCTCGGCGCGCAGATTTTCTGCCGAAGCCATATGAATCTGGCTCTTTGGCACCACATCGTTCTGCACGATCTGGGTGGATACGCCCGGCATGACAAACGCTCCTGCGGTCAGGACGAGGGCGGCGGCAATGCCGAGGCGTCGTTCGGTTCTGGCCTGCATTTCTATCTCCTTGCGCCGGGTGACGGCGACTTGAAATCTGGAATCACATTCATTCGCAAAACGCTGGGACTTTCCGGCCAAGGATCGATCTGGGGCCAATCAGTGAAAAGTCGCGCGCGGCGTAAAATTCAAAGCGCTGTCGATGGCATGGATCGGTATTGGCAACAAAGTCTGGCCGAAATCAGCCAGCGTGTCGGCAAAATTGCGGGCAGCCCCTGCCACATCGTCGCAGCGGCGATGACAGGCAATGGCTTCAAGGCAGGTATCAAGCAGCAGCGCGTCCTGATTCTGGATGCCGGAAATCAGCCCCAGCGTCAGGCATTCCTCGCGGCAGACATGGTGCGAGTCGAAAGGGAAAGCACGCAACTGGCAGCTGGCGCAATGGCGCAGCACGCGGATGAAATGCGACAGCTCGCCCACCGCGCGTTTTGCTTCCGAAGGCCCAAGCACTTCCGAATAGAGGCCCCAGGTCATTTCCCACGGGATGATCGAGCCTGTCTCGAAACCCGCAGTCCAGCGGCGATAACCTTCCAGCACCAGCTTTTCCGGCAGGCGATCGAAATAGCCCGCAGTGTTGGCGCCGTTCAGTTGGGATATGCGCATATTCATGTCCGCCTCCCGTAGAAGCTACGGAATGAAGACATGCATGCGGGGCGTGAACCCTGCATTTTTACAGAGGGACGTTCGGTTTCCCCCCGCACATTGCAATATCCGGTCGGCAAGAGACTGAGCTGCCAAGGCAGGCCGTCGACATTTGCGGACCGGCATTCGCCGAGACCAATCATAGGGTCCTCCAATCGAAAGGGTTCAAGGCCCAGACATCAAAGGTTGTGAATTTGCACCATGCATAAAAGCCAGAAAATCCATCTGGAGTCAATTACTCAAGTTTAAAATCTTATTAGATTTCAATTGTTTGGAATTATTCTAGACTTTAATACTCATGTTTACAGCATTCGAGAAGGAACGCAACCGCTGTGGGGGAGCAGCGGTTGCGGCAAACGGGCGCATAATGCGCGAAGGAGAGAGGACGCGGATCATTCGCCCCTTTGCTAACACCACAGTCGCATTCTTCGTGATGCCGGGTTGCAAAGAGCAATCTTCCCCGTTCCGGTGCTCACGTAGCTTTCTCTGGCGCTTAGCCTTATCCGAAAAGTCCGCAACTTTTCGGGACTATGCCTGGAAGCACGCTCCGCTCCGGTACTCGAAAATCACTCTTCTCGCCACGGCCTGACGAATTTGCAACTGTAGTGCTGGAGCGCATCCCGCAAAGTATGAAACGGTTTTCAGGATGCGCTTTAGAACAAAAAGCCGAGACGCGCTGATCTGATTCAGTCAGATCGAAACGCGCTCTAGTGACCCGAATGCTCTCCATCTTTCTGGCCGCCCTTTTGACCGCTTTGGGCGGTGACGGGGAAGTCGATTGTGACCTTGCCGGCCTTTTCGAATTCCAACGTGACAGGAACGGTCTCGCCTTCCTTGTATGGCTTTTCCGGCTGGATGAACATGAGGTGATAACCACCGGACTTCAGCTCGACCTTCTCGCCTGCCGGAATATCCAGACCGCCTTCAAGCTGGCGCATCTTCATCACGTCGTTCTGCATCGACATCTCATGGATTTCGACGCGCTTGACGCCACCGGTGGTGACGGAAACCAGTTTGTCGGCATCCTTGCCGTCATTGGCGATGGTCAGGAACCCGCCTGCAACCTTGGCACCGGGAACCATGGCGCGCACCGAAGGGGCCGTGATTTCCAGTTCGCCAAGCTTCGTCGGCATTGCTGCCTGCATGGAGGCCCCATCCATCTGGCCCATCTTGTCGTGCCCACCATGGCCGCCGTGCCCATCGTCAGCGCCCGCGGCCTTCACGAGCAGCTGCGGTGCCGGATGCGCCAGATCGTGCGGGTTCTGGCCATCCTTGGGCACTTCCGTCCACGCAACCGAAGCGTCGCTTCCGCAGACCTGCGTCACGGGAAAGGAGAGGGTGGTATCCTTGTCGAACTTGGCGAGCTGGCCGACAACGGTGAACTCGTCGTAGAAATCACCGGGCAGGTTGCCATCGGTGAAGCGGACTTCGCGGACGCCGGAAGTCACATCCTTGCCGTGCACCTTGTAGCTCTGGGCATAGTCACCCTTGACGGTCTCGATCTTCCAGCCCGCCTTGACCTGCGGCTGGGCTGAAATGAAGCCTTCAGGCAGCTCGACCTTTACTTCGGTCGTGGCCTTGCCATCGCAGCCATGCGGTACGCGGAAGGTTGCCTTGTAGAAGCCGCCTGCCTTGGCTTCGCTCTGGTCGAGGGAGGAGTGGGCTTGGGCCAGGCCAGCAGAGGCGCACAGTGCGGCAATCGAGATGGCAGAGGCGAAAAGACGATAGTTCTTCATTGTGTCAAACCTGAATAATCATTGGAAGGCACACCGGTACCAAGTTCGGGGGAACAGGGTTCGGGCGTGTTTCATTTCCGAATGCGATCCGGGGAACGCATTCGCTCAAACGATATTATTCAGGCGAGAGGCGGCGCTTGCGGCGGTGCCGATGGCGGATAGGTGTTGTGCTGCAGGATCGGTTGCGGCGGCACGATGCCATCCGCCATGGCGATATGCGGGGCAGCACCGGTTGAACCCGCAGGCGCAGGGCACAGGAAGGCCGATGAAATCCGGCAGGCTTCGCAACTATTGTTGCTCAGATGCTTGTCGTGACCCTGATGGTTGGGATCGGAACCATGATCGCCGATGCAGAGCACCGGGTAGGTTCCGTCAGGCAACTGGTATTGGGCAAGCAGGTAGCTGTCGGGCGCATTGAGGTCGATGGGCTTGTGCGCAAAGGCGACGAACATCAGGGCGAATACGCTAAGGACGCGTATAGCCAGGGATATCCGATATTGGCCGATGCTTGTCTTCAACTCAAAGCTTCTCCATTCAAGCCGAATTTACCTAGCCTAAAGGAGCTGTCTTTGCCAAGCATCAAACAGAAACGGCGCGAATTGGTCGCGCCGTTTCTGTTTTCCATCGGTCGGGAGAATAGATATGGAGGTCAGATCGCCCGCTTCTTCATCTGTTCCGCGATGTAATCAGCCTGACGGATAGCGAGAGCCACGATGGTCAGGGTCGGGTTTTCCGCGCCGCCGGTTGTGAACTGGCTGCCATCGGAAACGAACAGATTCTTGATGTCATGCGTCTGTCCGTGCTTGTTCACGACGCCATCCTGCGGCTTTTCGCTCATCCGGTTGGTGCCCAGATTATGCGTTGACGGATAGGGTGGGGTCGGGAAGGTACGGACGGCACCCACGGCCTCATAAAGCGCCTTGCCCTGCGCATAGGCATGATCGCGCATGGCGATATCGTTCGGGTGATCGTCGTAATAGACGTCGGGAACCGGCAAGCCGTGTTCGTCCTTCACGTCCTTGCTCAGCGTGATGCGGTTTTTCTCCTGCGGCATGTCTTCGCCGACGATCCAGAGACCGGCCATGTTGACATAATCGTCGAGTGCCGAGGTGAAGCTGCGCCCCCAACCGCCCGGATTGAGGAAGGCAGCCATGAAGGGCAGGCCAAGCGAAACGGTTTCCATCTCATAGCCGCCGACGAAGCCTCGTTTCGGATTATGCGCAGCCTCATCGCGGATGATGCCTGCCATGGTGGTGCCGCGATACATATGAACCGGCTTTTCAAACGAGGCATAGACCGAACCGGTGGTGTGGCGCATATAGTTGCGCCCGACCTGTCCTGACGAATTGGCGAGGCCGTCCGGGAATTTCGACGAAGCCGAATTGAGCAGAAGGCGCGGGCTTTCAATCGAATTGCCTGCCACGCAGACGACGCGCGCCTTCTGCAAGTGCTGCTTGCCATCCTTGTCGGCATAGAGCACGCCCGTCACCTTGCCAGCTGCATTGTGCTCGATCTTGAGCGCCGTGCATTCCGGGCGAACTTCCAGCCTGCCGGTTTCCTCGCCCTTGGGAATTTCCGTATAGAGCGTCGACCATTTCGCGCCCCATTTGCAGCCCTGAAAGCAGAAGCCGGTCTGCTGGCAGGCCATGCGGTCGTCGCGCGGCGCTGAATTGATAGCCATGCGACCCGTATGGCATTCCTTGTAGCCGAGCTTGTCGGCACCGGCTTTCATAACCTTGAAATTATTGTTGCCGGGCAGACCCTCAATGCCGTTGGTGCGGGTGACCCCCATCTTGTCCTCGGCCTTGGCGTAGTAAGGCTCCAGATCGGCCAGCGTGATCGGCCAGTCGAGCAGATTTGCCCCTTCGATCTTGCCGTAATGGGTCAGGGTCTCGAACTCGTAATCCTGAAAACGCAAGGATGCACCAGCCCAGTGGGTGGTGGTGCCGCCGACAGCCTTCACGATCCATGCGGGCAGGTTCGGGAAATCGTGCGCCACGCGCCAGCTGCCCGATGTCGTGCGCTTGTCGAGCCAGGCGAGCTGGGCAAAACTATCCCATTCATCATTGATAAAATCTTCGAACTCGTGGCGTTTTCCGGCTTCGAGAATGACGACGTCGATGCCTTTCTGGGCCAGTTCGTTGCCGAGCGTGCCGCCGCCAGCGCCCGAGCCGATGATAACGACGACCTTGTCGTCCTTGAGATTGTATGGAGCAGCCATTGTTTCCTCCCAATGCTTTCCCGTTTCCGCAAAACGCAAGGCGCTTGCAGGACGGTGGTGCCGCTTTGAAATTGGTATGTCCTGCGCCGGGGGCGCCTAGAGCCATTCGATATCGTCGAAGCCGCGCTGGATGTAACCGCCCTTGGAATAGGCTTCGCCCTCGTAGCCGAAGAGCGGCCAGATATCCTTCTGGTTATAAAGGCCGGTCACAAGCCCGCTGCGCACCTTCTGGAAGAAGGGGCTTTTCTCGATCTCGCGCAGGATCGCGACGCGCTCTTCCTCCCAGCCAAGCCCCAGATAGCCTCCGGCTCCAGCCCGCTTGTTCAAATCGGCAACACCGTCCTCGATCAGCTTTTTGAGCGTCTCGTCCTTGGCGGAATCCGCGTCATAAGGTTTGACGGCAATGGCATAGAAACGGTCGGGAAGCTTGTCATGCGGATAGATGTCGCGCGCAAGCTGGATCAGGGTCGCCATGGTTTCGGGCTTGAGCGTGGTGGTTTCAAGCGCCCATGCGAATTGCGGGCAGATAACGGCATTGCCGCTGACAACGAGCATGGCGCCGAGGCTGAGGCCTGCGCCGCGCTTGAGAATATCGCGGCGGGACAGTGTCTTTTTCTCTCGGGTGGAAAGACCGTCAAAAACGGTAGTCATTCGGTTCTCCTCCTTTGCTTGCCCGTCCGGAATGGGCGGGCTGGCTATGCGTTCCCGGAGATTCTCACCACCGGGAATGCTGGCTTTCCCGTCTTCCATGGCCGCTCCTCCCGGCCAGAAAAGACGATAGGGAGCGGCTCACTGGTAGCGGCCACCCCGTTGCAGAACTTCGATCTTGTAGCCGTCCGGATCTTCGACGAAGAAGAAGCGGGCAAGCTGCACGCCGTTATTCTTGAAATCGACAAGCTTGCCGACCTTGAAGCCAAGTTCCGTGAAACGGGCATGTTCGGCATCGACGTCATCGACCGCCACGGCGAGATGACCATAGCCGTCGCCCAGATTGTAAGGCTCGGTACGGCCCTTGTTGACCGTCAGCTCGACTTCGAAATCGGCTTCGGCATTGCGCAGATAGATCAGCGTGAAGGTTTCGAAATCAATGCGCTCGGCAATATCGAGGCCAAAAGCTCGGATATAGAAGGAAACGGATTTTTCCTCGTCGAGAACACGGATCATCGAATGAATGGCTTTAGCCACAAGCTACTCCTGTTTCTTTTGCCGCTTCCTCAAAAGCGGCTTGCGATTGTCTTGCTGGTTGTCGATTATGAAAGAAAAAGCGACGGCGTGGTGGCAATCGGCTACCACAGCCAAGTTCGTGCTCTTAATGAAGGGAGGAACCCATGTGCAAGGTTTTCGCCGAGCAGGACCCGGAAGGCTACCGGCAGATCAATCGCTCCGTGCGCATAGGCGGCCATTCCACCAGCATTCAGCTGGAGGCCACCTTCTGGCGCCTGCTGGATGAGATCGCGGCCAGCCAGAACCTGACCACGCCCCGCTTCATATCGACGCTTTACGACGAAGCGCTGGAGGCCAATGGCGCGATCCCGAATTTTGCCTCCATGCTGCGCACCACCTGCGCGCTCTATCTCATGGGTCATCGTCCCGAGGCTGCCGTCTGCGAGGAGGCAGCCTGACAGAGGCCTGAAACGGGCATTGGCCTTTTGATGAAAAGGGAATAGGGGAGTAGGGCAATATGTTCTTACATCGGACATACTTCCTTACTCCGGTATTCCCTTGCTGCCTTCATTAAAGGAATCGAAATGACAAGCGTAACACGCGAACAGGTTCAGGAACGGCTGAAGACCGTGACGGGACCGGATTTCGAAAGCGATGTTGTGTCGCTCGGACTGGTGTCGGATATCTTTATTGCCGACGGCAAGGTTTTCTTCTCCATCACGGTTCCAGCAGCGCGCGCCGATGCGCTGGAGCCGATGCGGCTTGCCGCTGAAAAGGCCGTGAAGGAAATTCCGGGCGTCACTGGCGCGCTGGTCACGCTCACCGCCGAAAAGAAAGGCGGACGTACCAGCGACGATGCGCCCCCACCACCAAAGCCGCAAGCCAGACCTGCAGCCGCACCGGCGCAGCATCGCCACCCGCCACAGCCGCAGCGCGCAGCGACGAAGCCCGGCATTCCAGGTGTTGGCGCGATCATCGCTGTTGCATCGGGCAAGGGTGGCGTCGGCAAGTCCACCACCGCAGTCAATCTTGCGCTCGGTCTTGCCGCCAACGGGCTGAAGGTCGGCATTCTCGATGCCGATATTTACGGACCATCCATGCCGCGCCTGCTCGGCCTTTCCGGTCGTCCGGAAACGGTTGAAGGCCGCATCCTGAAGCCGATGGAAAATTACGGCATCAAGGTCATGTCGATGGGCTTCATGGTCGATGAGGAAACGCCAATGATCTGGCGCGGGCCGATGGTCATGTCGGCGCTGACGCAGATGCTGCGCGAAGTGGCCTGGGGCGAACTGGACGTTCTGGTGGTCGACATGCCGCCGGGCACCGGTGACGCACAGCTCACCATGGCGCAGCAGGTGCCGCTGGCGGGTGCCGTGGTCGTTTCGACACCACAGGACCTGGCGCTGATCGACGCGCGCAAGGGCTTGAACATGTTCCGCAAGGTGGATGTCCCGCTTCTGGGCATCGTCGAAAACATGAGCTACTTCATCGCGCCCGATACTGGCGCGCGCTACGATATTTTCGGCAATGGCGGAGCGCGCAGGGAAGCGGAGCGTCTCGACGTGCCGTTCCTGGGCGAAGTGCCGCTGCATATGGATGTGCGCGCCTATTCGGATGCGGGCACGCCGATCACCGTCCATGAACCGGACAGCGAACACGCGAAAATCTATCGCGAGATCGCCCGCAAGGTCTGGGACAACATGAAGGGCGGCAAGGGGGCTGGAAAGCCCGCGCCGGCGATTGTCTTCGAATGAAAAAAGGGCCGGAAACGGCCCTTTTTCTTTTGTCAGGTGATAACGCTCGGCTCTGTCCGCCCGCTGCGCTTTTTCACCTCGGCGATCTGTTCTGCCGCGTCGATGAATGGGGCCAGCGTTTCCTGCGTGTCGAGATTGTGCCTGGTGGTATCCGCTTCATAGCGCTCGACATAGATGCGGATGGTAGCACCTGACGTACCGGTGCCGGACAGGCGCAGCACCACACGACCGCCATTCGGGAAATAGATGCGGATGCCCTGATGTTCGCTGATCGAGCCGTCGACCGGATCGTGATAGGCGAAGTCGTCGGCCTTCTCGATTGTGAGGCCATTGACAGTCGTGCCGGGCAGGCTTGCAAGCTTGCCGCGAAGATCGGCCACCAGTTGTTTGGCGATATCGGAATCGACAGCTTCATAGTCGTGGCGGGTGTAATAATTGCGCCCGAAGCGCGCCCAATGTTCCTCGACGATGTCTTTCACGCTTTCCTTGCGCACCGCCAGAATATTGAGCCAGAGCAGTACGGCCCACAGGCCATCCTTCTCGCGCACATGGTCGGACCCGGTGCCGGAGCTTTCTTCGCCGCAAATCGTGACCTTGCCATTGTCGAGCAGATTGCCGAAGAACTTCCAGCCCGTCGGCGTTTCAAACATGCCGATGCCGAGCTTGTCAGCCACGCGGTCGGCGGCAGCACTTGTCGGCATGGAACGGGCAATGCCCTTGATGCCGTCCTTGTAGCCCGGCGCCAGATGCGCATTGGCGGCCAGCATGGCAAGCGAATCGGATGGCGTGACGAAGATGCCGCGCCCGATGATGAGATTGCGATCCCCGTCGCCATCGGAGGCGCGCCGAAATCCGGCGCATGGTCGGACATGAGCAGATCATAGAGATCTTTTGCGTAGACGAGATTCGGATCCGGATGGTGGCCGCCGAAATCCGGCAGGGGCACGAAGTTCATCACGCTGCCTTCCGGCGCGCCGAGACGGTGCTCGAAGATTTCCTTGGCGTAAGGCCCGG
This sequence comes from Brucella sp. JSBI001, assembly GCF_026014005.1. Taxonomy (NCBI): domain Bacteria; kingdom Pseudomonadati; phylum Pseudomonadota; class Alphaproteobacteria; order Hyphomicrobiales; family Brucellaceae; genus Brucella; species Brucella sp. JSBI001. The sequence goes on from NZ_CP110339.1 coordinate 71,535, forward strand.
TCACTGCATGCATGGCATCGAATTTGAGACCGAAACCGCCCTTGATCATGGCGCGGATTGCGTCGAAATTGAACAGGCTTTCCATCAGCTCGGCATAATCGGCGACAGGATCGAAGATGACGACTTCGGTGTCGCCGATCCGGCTCGTGCCGATCGTGTCGATATCAATATCGGCCACATTGGCAATCTTGTACTGGTCGATCACTTTCGAGCGGGCGAAGATCGCCTCGGTGATCTTTTCCGGTGCCGGTCCGCCGTTGCCGATATTGTATTTGATGCCGAAATCTTCATTCGGGCCGCCGGGATTGTGGCTTGCCGAAAGTATCATGCCGCCGAAAGCCTTGTATTTGCGGATCATGTTGGAGGCGGCAGGCGTCGAAAGAATACCGCCCTGACCTACCATGATGCGCCCGAAGCCATTGGCGGCGGCCATCTTGATGAGCTTCTGGATCACTTCGCGATTATAGAAGCGTCCGTCGCCGCCCACCACAAGCGTCTTGCCTTCAAACCCCTCCAGCACATCGAAAACCGACTGGATGAAGTTTTCGGCATAATTGGGCTGCTGGAATACAGGAACCTTCTTGCGCAGGCCTGAAGTGCCCGGCTGCTGGTCCTGAAAAGGTTTGGTCGCGATCGTCTTGACGGTCATATCTTTCCCGTTCGATTCAATGAATTAAGCAGTCAATGTGTTGGCATTTGCGGTCATTGCAAGACAACATAGATCAAACTTATTGATTGAAAATAACAAAGCGTGTGTTTGTGCAGCGATGTGCTACAAATTTATCCGATGACCGACACGAACCACCATGGCCATGACGCCCGCGACATTATGCGCCTGAAACGCGACGATGCAACCGGCCTCGAAGCCGTTGCCGCGCGTTTCCACAGCCATGCCTATGACATGCATTTCCATGACGAATGGCTCGTCGGGGTGACCCATGAGGGCGTACAGGACTTTTTCTGTCGCGGAAAACGGCGGCAGAGCACGCCAGGGCGAGTGATTCTCATCGAGCCGGGCGAACGCCACGACGGGCAGGCGGTCGCGGCGGACGGTTTTGCCTATAACATGCTTTATATGCCGCAATCGCTGGTCAGAAGCGCGATGGGTGGCAATGATGCGCATATCGGTTTTCGCGAGACGCTGGCCGATGACGGACAGTTGTTTCATGCGGTCGCCCGCGCCTGCGAGGCAATCTTCCTCGAAGCGCCGCGCCTGATGATTGAAGACTGCCGCGATCAGGTGATGAACCATCTTGCCCGACATCTGGCCCGGCATCTTGGGCAGGACGTGACAGAAAAAGGGTCGGCTCCGCATCCGGTCGCAGCACGCGCGATGGACTATCTGCGGGCGCGCTTCGACGAGGAGTTCGGCCTCGATGAACTGGCGGAAGCGGTCGGGGCCGCCGACCGTTTCCAGCTTTCACGCGGGTTCCGGCGTGAATACGGCACCTCGCCACATGCCTGTCTGGTGCAGTTGCGCCTTGCTGAAGCACGGCGCCTGTTGCGCGAAAAAGTGGCGCCAGCAGAAGCATCCGCGCTCAGCGGATTTGCCGACCAGAGCCATATGGGGCGCTGGTTCCGCCGCGCCTATGGCATGACGCCTGCCGCTTATCGCAAGGGACGCACAAACGTTCCAGAAATTGCAGCGAAAAGCCGTTAGGCCTGTCCTCGAAAAGAGGAAAAGCTCATGATTTTCGATACAAAAGTAGCCATTCTTGTCCTGCATGATCTGCCTGTCTGGCAGAAGCTGAACGTGACTGCCTTTATCGCGACCGGCATATCCGGCGCTGTGCCGCACGCCATGGGCGATCCTTATGAGGATGCGGCAGGCCGCAAGCATACGCGTCTGCTCGGCCAGCCGATGCTGATCTTCTCGGCAACACCGGACGTTTTGCAACGGGCATGGCAGCAATCGATCCAGCGCGATCTTATCCGTGCGCCCTATGTGCGCGCCATGTTCGAGACCGGGCATGACGTCGCCAACCGCGCTGTATTCATGGCGGAAAATGCCGACGCACCCGATCTGGTCGGCCTTGCGCTTTACGGTCCAAAGAAAGATATCGACAAGGCGATCAAGGGAACTAACCTGCATCCTTGAACAGGACGCTCTGGTCGAACAGATAGCGGTTGGAAAGCGGCAGGCTTGCCGCGCCCATCGCCTTGGCGTGGACGCCAACCTTGCCCTCGATGATCTTCGGCGCGCGCAGGCCCTGCAAGTCGAGGCATGAAAGCTCCACGCGGGTCGCTTCCACGATGCGGTGACGCACATTACCCGGCAACCAGCCATCGATGACGGCGGCGGGAAAGTCGATCACGGAGGCGGCAGCTACCGTTGCATGGGCCAGCCCGCGTGCGGCAAGCGCTACCCATTCGTCGAGCGGCGTACCAAAGTTGCGCCAGTTTTCCGGTGAAAGCCACAGATCGTCGGAGGGCAGGTGCCGCTCCTGCAACATGCGTTCGAGGACGAACAGCGAAGCCGTATCGATGAGCTGCAAGGTTTCGCCGCGCTCCCACGTGCCGCGCATCCGCATCGGCATGGAGCCGAGCGCGCCCGCATTGCCCGTGCGGCCCGGATAGAGTGTGTTGTTCAGCACCACACCGCCGCCGATGAACGAGCCGATGAAGAAATAGACGAAGTCGGTGAATTCAGGCCCGCGACCAAAGGTCAGTTCCGCACCACAAGCAGCCGTTCCGTCATTCTGCACGAAGACCGGAAACGAAAACGCCTTGGCGAAATCGCCGACGAGATCGGCGCCGAGCCATGCATCCAGATCTTCGGCAGGTGCACCCACTTCCTCGACCCAGTTCCACAATTCGAAGGGTAATGCGATGCCGAGCCCTGCAATGCGGTCGCACTTGGCCGGTTCGAGGGCTGCCGTGAAAGCGGCGACGCTCTCGACGGCGAAGCGGCGGATTTCACCCGGTACAGGCCAGCGATAGGTAATGTGCCGCCGTTCGCGGATCGCTCCCAGAAAATCCATCAGGATGATTTCCGCGCTGCGCCGCCCGATCTTGAGACCGAAGGAGAAAACCCCGTCGGCGGCAAGGCGCATCGGCATGGAAGGCTGGCCGACACGACCGCGCACCCGTTCGCCCTGCGTAATGAGGCCGTCTTTTTCCAGCGCACGAATGATGACGGAAACCGTTTGTGCCGAAAGTCCGGTCAGGCGCGCAATTTCGGCGCGGGCCAAAGCGCCATGCCGGCGCACGAGCGCCAGAACCAGCCGCTCATTATAGGCGCGCACGCCGATCTGGTTTGAACCACGATTGACGCTCGCGCCCGGCCCGGCGAATTGCAGCATGGCAGGACCCGGAGTGCCGGAAAGGGTACCAGAAAGGGTGCTGGAAAGCGTATCGGCAGACCCGTTGTCTGGTTCGCCTTCAACTTTATGCCTGACCATAGCCTCTCCCAGATTCCGTGCCATGGAATGCAATCTCGAAATGCAGCCATGGAATGCCGGAATTCCTAAACCAACCATCGAAGGAGAAAAAGCCCTCATTGTGAGGGATATAAAATAAAAACAAACGCTTAAGATGGACCACGTAATGAAACGACCAGCCTGCTGTTCGCTTTGCCGGTCCTCTCTCCTCCGTCTCCCAGAGTGACACAGCATATTAATAAATCAAGTGGATTTATTAATTGACTCTGTTTTGAAGCCGTGTTTTGCTTCTCTTCTGCCGGGGGAAGAGGACCGGTTTCAATCTGGGAGGAGTCCATGAAGAAGACAGTTCTGTCGGCAGCCTTTGCTGCCTTCGCGCTTGGCGCTGCCGCGTTGCCTGTTGCTGGGCCAGCGAATGCCGCCGATGTCGGTGCGTGCCTCATCACAAAGACCGATACCAATCCGTTCTTCGTCAAGATGAAGGAAGGCGCTATCGCCAAGGCGAAGGAGCTGGGCGTCAATCTCAAGACCTATGCGGGCAAGATCGACGGCGATTCCGAAAGCCAGGTTGCAGCTATCGAAACCTGCATTGCTGATGGCGCCAAGGGCATTCTCATCACGGCTTCCGACACCAAGGGCATCGTGCCGTCGCTGCAGAAGGCACGCGATGCGGGCCTGCTCATCATCGCGCTCGATACGCCGCTTGAGCCTGCCGATGCGGCGGACGCAACCTTTGCAACCGACAATTTCCTGGCCGGTGAGCTGGTCGGCAAATGGGCAGCGGCAACGCTTGGCGACAAGGCCAAGGATGCGCGGGTTGCCTTTCTCAACCTCACCGCGTCGCAGCCGAGCGTCGACGTTCTGCGCGATCAGGGTTTTGCCACCGGTTTCGGCATCGACCCGAAAGACAAGACCAAGCTCGGTGACGAGGATGATCCGCGCATTGCCGGTCGCGACCTGACCGATGGCAACGAAGAAGGCGGACGTCGCGCGATGGAAAACCTTCTCCAGAAGGATCCGAACATCAATGTCGTCCACACCATCAACGAACCTGCCGCCGCCGGTGCCTATGAGGCGCTGAAGGCTGTCGGGCGTGAAAAGGACGTGCTGATCGTCTCCATCGATGGCGGTTGCCCCGGCGTGAAGAATGTCGAGGCCGGTGTGATCGGCGCGACTTCGCAGCAATATCCGCTGCAGATGGCGGCACTCGGTATCGAGGCGATCAAGAAGTTTGCTGATACGGGTGAAAAGCCGAAGCCGACCGAAGGCAAGGACTTCGTCGATACCGGCGTGTCGCTTGTCACCGACAAGCCGGTGGAGGGCGTTCCGTCCATCGACACGAAGACCGCACTCGACAAGTGCTGGGGCTGATCCCCTTTCTGAAACTCGGACCCGGCAGATCGGAAGATTTGCCGGACCTTTCTGCAGGTGAAGGCAGGAGACAGACATGAGTGAGCCACAGGCGGCTTCCGCTGCACAAAAACCGTCTATGCAGGACTATGAAAAGACGCTGGCGCAGAGCGCGGCCGATGTCGCCTCTTTCGATGCGGGCGACCAGTCGCTGCTTTATCGGATGCGGAATTTCCTGCATCACAATCCCGCTGCCGTGCCGCTGATCGTGCTCGTCCTGTCGCTGCTGGTGTTCGGCATCACGCTTGGCGGCAAGTTCTTCTCCGCCTTTGCACTGACCCTCATTCTGCAGCAGGTCGCCATCACCGGCATCATTGCCGTGGCGCAGACGCTTGTGATCCTGACCGCAGGTATCGATCTTTCGGTCGGCGCCATCATGGTCCTGTCGTCGGTGGTGATGGGCCAGTTCACCTTTCGCTATGGGCTTCCCGCCGAACTTTCCGTTCTGTGCGGCTTTGCCACGGGCGCGCTATGCGGCTTCATCAACGGCTTTCTCGTGGCCTATGTCCGCCTTCCGCCCTTCATCGTGACGCTCGGCATGTGGCAGGTGATCCTCGCCACAAACTTCCTCTATTCCGCCAACGAGACGATCCGCGCGCAGGAAATCACGGCTGAAGCGCCGATCCTGCAATTTTTCGGCGAGAGCATCCGCTTTGGCGGCGCGGTCTTTACCTATGGCGTCATTGCGATGGTGCTTCTGGTTCTGCTGTTCTGGTATGTACTGAACCACACCGCCTGGGGACGGCACGTCTATGCCATTGGCGACGATCCCGAAGCGGCACAGCTTTCCGGTGTCTCGGTCAAGCCGATCCTCATGTCGGTCTATGTGCTGGCCGGTATCATCTGCGCGCTTGCAGGCTGGGCGATGATCGGCCGTCTCGGTTCGGTATCGCCGACCGCAGGCCAGTTCGCCAATATCGAATCCATCACCGCAGTGGTGATCGGCGGCATTTCGCTGTTCGGCGGACGCGGTTCCATTCTCGGCACCATGTTCGGTGCGCTGATCGTCGGCGTGTTTTCGCTGGGGCTACGCCTGTGGGGCACCGATCCGCAATGGACCTATCTCCTGATCGGCGTTCTCATCATTGCCGCCGTCGCCATCGACCAGTGGATCAGAAAGGCTGCCGCATGAAAACGAACACCACGCCTGTTCTGTCTGGCAAAGGTCTGGTCAAGCGCTATGGTCGCGTCACCGCACTTGATCATGCCGACTTCGATCTCTATCCCGGCGAAATCCTCGCGGTCATCGGCGACAATGGCGCAGGCAAGTCCTCGCTCATCAAGGCGCTGTCGGGCGCGATCAAGCCCGACGAGGGGGAAATCCTTCTCGACGGCAAGCCGGTCAGCTTTCATTCACCGATGGAAGCGCGACAGGCGGGCATCGAGACGGTCTATCAGAACCTTGCCCTGTCGCCCGCGCTTTCCATCGCCGACAATCTGTTTCTGGGCCGCGAAATCCGCCGCAAGGGACCGCTTGGCTCGCTGTTCCGCATGCTGGATCGCGGTGCGATGGAAAAGATCGCGCGCGAAAAACTGTCCGAACTGGGCCTGATGACGATCCAGAATATCGGCCAGGCGGTGGAAACCCTTTCGGGTGGCCAGCGTCAGGGCGTTGCGGTGGCGCGTGCCGCCGCCTTCGGCTCCAAGGTGGTCATCATGGACGAGCCAACGGCCGCGCTTGGCGTCAAGGAATCGCGCCGCGTGCTGGAACTCATTCAGGATGTGAAGCGGCGCGGCATGCCTATCGTCCTCATCTCGCACAACATGCCGCATGTGTTCGAGGTTGCCGACCGCATCCACATTCACCGACTCGGACGCCGCCTGACGGTCATCGACCCGAAGGAATATTCCATGTCGGATGCCGTGGCGCTGATGACCGGGGCGATGAGACCGAAGGAAGCGGCTTGACCACTTGCGCTTGAACAGGGTTGCTGCGCCTTTAACACGGTGACAGGACGAATCACGGAAACCGGACATGACGCCTATTGAGCGCGAAGCCCTGCCTTCGGAAATTCTTGCGCGGCTGACGGAAACCGACAAGCGCCTGATCGTGGCCATCGCAGGCCCGCCGGGAGCCGGGAAATCCACCATTTCCGACTATCTGCTCCATGCCATCAACAAGGGCGGCGAAACGCCGTCCATCGTCGTGCCCATGGATGGGTTTCATCTTGATGACGGGATTCTCGATCAGCGCGGATTGCTGGGCCGCAAGGGTTCGCCGCCCACTTTCGACTGCGCCGGGTTTGCAGTGCTGCTGCAGCGTTTGAAACAGGCGGAGGCCGAAGTTTTCATCCCGGTCTTCGACCGTTCTCTGGAGCTGTCGCGCGCTGCGGCATCCGTGGTCGGCCCGGAGCATCGCGTGCTTCTGGTCGAAGGCAATTATCTGCTGCTCGATCAGCAACCATGGGCGCAGCTTGCGCCTTTTTTTGACATGACGCTCTATCTGGATGTGCCCTTTGCAGAGCTGGAGCGTCGCCTGATCGAACGCTGGCTCAGCTTCGGTTTCGATGCCGAAACCGCCCGAAACCGCGCCCTTTCCAACGACATTCCCAATGCCGAACTCGTGGTAGCGCAGTCGCGCAAGGCGGATTTTGTCGTGGTCTCGGACGGGCGATAACAGGGAATTGCACCTTTCAAGGGTTGCGGCGATGCGCTTGCGTCTGCATGATGGGAAAATCGCTTCATCAGTTTCCGACCGGAATAGTTCCCCATGACGACTTATGTTTTTGCGCCGCCCCCGCAGCCTTTTTTGCCTGTGAAGGGAACGGACGCGCGCTTTCCCGTGCACCGCATCTATTGCGTCGGCCAGAACTATGCCGATCACGCCATCGAAATGGGTGGCGATCCGACCCGCAATCCGCCTTTCTTCTTCCAGAAGAACCCGGACAGCCTCGTGATCGAAGGTGGTGATTTCCCTTATCCGCCGAAGACCGAGGACGTGCATCACGAGATCGAACTTGTGGTGGCGCTGAAGGCCGGCGGTACCGACATTGCTGTCGAAAAGGCGCTGGACCATGTTTATGGCTACGCCGTTGGCATCGACATGACACGTCGCGACCTGCAGGCCGTGGCCAAGAAGGCCGGGCGCCCGTGGGAAGTCGCAAAAGCTTTTGAGCACTCCGCACCCTGTTCGGCCATCGTGCCGGTGTCTGAAATCGGCCACCCGGAAAAGGCTGTGATTTCGCTCGCCATCAATGGCGAAACCCGCCAGTCAGGCGACCTCAACCAGATGATCTGGAAGGTGGCGGAAACCATTTCCTACCTGTCTTCGCTCTTTGAGCTGCAACCCGGCGATCTTATCTTTACGGGTACGCCTGCGGGCGTCGGGCCGGTGAAGCGCGGCGACCGCCTGGAAGGCAAGGTCGACGGCGTGGCAACCCTCACCGTAACCGTAGTCTGATTCTCTTCACGTGGAGGAGCATGAATGAGCATCTATCTTCCCGATGACGTGCACGACGCTCTGGAGCGCTTCATCGCCGAAAAGCATCCTGGTCTCAACCAGACCGAGGCGATGACGCTTATCCTGCGCAAATGGCTGGTGCGCGAGGGCTATCTGTCGGCAGAGCCCGAACACGGCACACCGCCGGATGAACTGAACGCGACCAATGACGATTGAACAAGGCAGCAATTGACTATGGCCAAACAGCCGCCGGAAGGAGCGGGTCGCAAGACCGCGCTCGGGCGACGCCTTTTGATTCTCATGATTCTGGCAATTGTGCTCGTGATCGCGCTCGTCTGGATGAGCATTTATCTCTTCGATCCAAATGGCGGTCTGGACTTTGATGATCTCGGTATTTTTGCTTTTGATTTCAATGTGGTAGATGCAGTGTCGCCGCGCATTTTGTGAGTGCGTTAATCTTTTTGTTACCATTGAAATATTCATTTTGGCAGAGCCCCGACGTTTAGCGCTTCCGTTTGCCGTCTTTTGCATGGTACATGATCCTCATCGACCGAAAGAATATTGACTGAAACGGGCGCTTTCCGATGCCCGTAAAGCCAAGAGGATCTGGATGGCATTCGAGGACATCAAGGCGGAAATTGCGCTGCTTTTCGAGCAAATGGTGAATCAGCCGCAAGACGCTCATGAAATCCGTGAAACGGTTCGCGAGAAGCTCAATACGCTGCGGGCCAGTGGTTTGCCTCTGCCTGAAGATCTGGTCGAGCTTGAAAAACGCATCGAAAAAGATTTCGATTCCTGAGAACGGATCCGGTCATGCGTTACGCGCTTTCCTCTTCTTCCTCCGCTGGTCTGGTCCGCAAGGGCCTCATGCTTCTTGGTTGTGCCGTGGCGCTCAGCGCCTGCAACACCACCAATGACGGCAAGCCCGTGAAAACGGCGCTGATCACGCAGACCGATACTTCCAGCCAGACCGCTTCCGCAGCAGGCAGCGCTGCCAGTGCCACGGCCAATACCGCAGGCACGGCGACTGCCGATGCGGGCGCTGCTGCCGGAACGCAGACCGTCGCAGCCGTGAGCGATCCTTCCGATCCGGTCCTGCCTGCCGTTGTTCCCATTCCCGGCATTCGTGGCCAGTCCGAACCGATGATGGCCTATGCCGGTGCGCAGGCTGCCGCTTCGCCGGCATCCGTTGCTGCCAATATGGCGTTTGAGACACCGGATCATGCGCCGGAAGAACTCGATGCGCTGATCACCAAATATTCCGTCGCCTATGATGTGCCGGAACGCCTTGTGCGCCGGGTCGTGCATCGCGAAAGCCGGTTCAATCCGGGCGCCCGTAACGGACCTTATTGGGGGTTGATGCAGATCAGCCATCCGACTGCGCGCGGCATGGGTTATACGGGCGCGGCCAAGGGCCTGCTCGATGCGGAAACCAATCTGAAATATGCGGTTCGCTATCTGTCCGGCGCCTATAAGGTCGCGGGCGGTGATGAAAGCCAGGCAGTCCGCTATTATGCGCGGGGCTATTATTACGATGCCAAGCGCAAGGGACTGTTGCAGGAAACCGGCCTCGACGGAAGCTGGAAGCGCAGCGGCCCGACCCGTGATGCAGCCGCTTCCATCCAGCCGGTATCCTTGCCGGAAGGCGGGGCAGCACCGCTCCCCGGCGTCGCTCCCATTCAGGCTTCCTACGCACCGGCGGGGCAATAAACTAACTGTCATCTTGACGCTGCAAAGTGATGGCAGTTTCCTGTCCTGAACCGACGACAGGGAAATTTCATGAATGTAAGACTGCCTCATCCAGTCAAATGGAAATATGACCGGGCCGAATTGTGGGCCGATGGCGTCATCCATGTTCTGGGTGTCGGGCTGGCGCTTGCAGGCGCCATTGCCATGCTGATCTATTTCCTGCCGAACATGCCTGCAGCGACCTCGATTTCGTCGGGTGTCTATCTCGCGAGCCTTCTGGCAGCGCTCGGCATTTCGGCTGTCTACAATATCTGGCCGGTTTCGCCGACCAAATGGTTCCTGCGCCGTTTTGACCACTCGGCGATCTATCTTCTGATCGCCGGAACATACACGCCTTTTGCCATGCATATGGGCGACCGTGCTCTGCCGCTGCTTCTTTTCGTCTGGAGCGTGGCTTTCGTCGGCATCATGCTGAAACTGTTCATGCCGGGTCGTTTCGACCGGCTGTCGATCCTGCTTTATCTGGCGCTCGGCTGGAGCGGCGTCATGGTCTACGACACCATGGTGCAATCGCTGCCGCCAGCCGTTTTCTGGCTGATTGCAGCCGGTGGCATGGTCTATTCGTTGGGGGTGATCTTCCATGTCTGGGAGCGCCTGCGGTTTCAGAATGCCATCTGGCACGGCTTTGTCGTGGTGGGCGCGGCACTGCATTATTGTGCGGTGTTTTTCGTTGGCGCATGGAACTGAAGCCCGCTCTATTTCGGCTTTGACGGTCTGCAAATGGCGCACTTCTGCGCTTCCGGTGCTCATGTACCTTAAAGTACACTTCGCTCCGGTTCTCGAATTGCACCATTTTCGTCGCGTCATAGCCAAAATAGCGAACGGGCTTCGGAGCGCGTGATTGCTCAATGAAAGTCTCGCGAGTTCGGCATGATTTTTACATTCCGCGGATGATGCGCCATCTGGGATGGAGCGACGAGGCGCTGCGCTTCGCGTCCGCTCATTTCGATCAATGCTGTCGAACGGTCCTGCAGCTTTGACGCCACCAGATGCACGACCCCTTCGGGGCTGCGCTGGAGGCGACCTTCGATATGGATCAGCCGCGCACCCATCACTTCGCGGCGAAATGCTTTCATGACCTTCGGCCAGACGACAATATTGGCGATGCCGGTTTCATCCTCGATGGTGAGGAACACCACACCCTTGGCGCTGCCGGGGCGCTGGCGGACGGTGACGACGCCCGCCACTTTCATGCGGCGTCCGTCGGCACCTTCCTGCACTGCACGACAGGTTGAAACGCCTTCCGCCGCCAGACCCTCGCGCAGATATTGCAGCGGATGCCCTTTCAGCGAGAGCCGCGTCGTCTCGTAATCGGCAATCACATGTTCCGACGCGGCCATTTCAGGAAGTTTTGTGCGCGGTTCCTCCGCCAGTTCGCTGGTTGCGGCGGCGCGGAACAGCGGCAGTGTTTCGTCATTGGGCAGACGGCGCACGGCCCACAGTGCTGCGCGGCGGTCGATGTCAAGCGAGCCGAAGGCATCGGCATCGGCCAGAAGCGTGAAGGCGCGCCGGTCGAGCCGGAGCCGTCGATGCATGTCCTCGATGGTACGGTAAGGCTCCTGCCGGTCGGCAATCAGGAGTTCGGTGTCCCGTTTGGAAAAGCCGTCGATCTGCCGGAAGCCGAGCCGGAGCGCTGGTCGAATATCGAGCGTATCCTCCAGAATATTATCCCAGTGACTGAAGTTCACATCGACGGGCAGCACCATCACGCCATGTTCGCGGGCATCGCGCACAATCTGGGCGGGGGCATAAAAACCCATGGGCTGGGAATTCAGAAGTGCGGCGGCGAACACTTCCGGATGGTGGCACTTGATCCACGCGGAAATATAGACCAGATGCGCAAAGCTTGCCGCATGACTTTCGGGGAAGCCATATTCGCCGAAACCCTTGATCTGGTTGAAGCAGTTTTCGGCAAAGGTCCGGTCGTAGCCACGATTGACCATGCCTTCGATCATCTTTGTCTCCATCGTATGGATGGTGCCCATCTTGCGGAAAGTGGCCATGGCGCGGCGCAACTGGTTGGCCTCATCCGGTGTGAATTTTGCAGCCTCCATGGCAATGCGCATCGCCTGTTCCTGAAACAGCGGCACGCCCTTGGTCTTGCCGAGAATCTGCTGTAACTCATCCGCCGGCCCATGTTCCGGTGCCGGTGACGGAAGGAGTGGTTTTTCCTGTCCGTTCCGCCGCCGCAGATAAGGATGCACCATATCGCCCTGAATGGGGCCGGGCCGCACGATGGCGACCTCGATGACAAGGTCATAGAATTTACGCGGGCGCAGCCGCGGCAGCATGTTCATCTGGGCGCGGCTTTCCACCTGAAACACGCCGAGTGAATCCCCCTTGCACAGCATGTCGTAGACGACTGCATCTTCGCGCGGCAGATTGGCCAGCGTCAGCTTTTCGCCGCCATAAAGCTGCGGCTTGTGCTGGTGAATGAGGTCGAAAGCCTTGCGGATGCAGGTGAGCATGCCGAGCGACAGCACATCCACCTTCATCAGCCCCACCTCGTCGATATCGTCCTTGTCCCATTCGATGAAAGATCGCTTGTCCATTACCGCCGGGCCGATGGGCACGGTCTCGTCCAGACGGTCGCGGGTGAGCACAAAGCCGCCGACATGCTGCGACAGATGACGCGGAAAGCCGATCAGCGTGATGGCCAGTTCCACCGCGCGCCGGATGATGGGATTGTCGGGGTCGAGACCCGCCTGTCTGATATGCTGCTTGTCGATGCCGCCGCCCGATATGCCCCAGACCGTATTGGCGAGCGCTGCCGTTACATCCTCAGTCAGCCCCAGCGCCTTGCCGACATCGCGAATGGCGCTGCGGGACCGATAGCTGATGACGGTTGCGACAATGGCCGCGCGATCTCTAGTGTAGCGGTCATAGACATATTGCATCACCTCTTCGCGCCGCTCATGCTCGAAATCGACGTCGATATCCGGCGGTTCCTTTCGCTCGACCGAAAGAAAGCGTTCGAACAGGAGGTCAACCTGTGTCGGGTCTACACCGGTGACGCCAAGGCAGAAGCAGACAACGGAATTGGCCGCCGAACCGCGCCCCTGACACAGAATGCCTTTCGAGCGGGCATAGCTCACAATGTCATAAACCGTGAGAAAGTAAGCCGCATATTGCAGCTTTTCGATCAGCGCCAGTTCCTTGTGGATCAGCGCCTGCACCTTCGGCGGGATGCTGTCCGCACCGTAATTACGGGCAGCACCTGCCCAGGTGAGATCATGCAGATGCTGTTGCGGCGTCTTGCCGGGTGGCACCGGCTCGTCGGGATAATCATATTTCAGCTCATCAAGCTGGAAGGTGATGGGCGCGACGAAATCGGCGGTCGCTTCGACGGCCTCAGTGTAGTCGCGAAACAGTCGCAGCATTTCCTTTGGTGGTTTCAGGTGGCGTTCGGCATTCTTTTCGAGAAGCCGACCGGCTGCGAAAACAGTTGTGTGGTGGCGGGTTGCCGTCAGCACGTCCTGAAGCGCGCGGCGGTCGGGGTGATGATAAAGAACATCATTGGTGGCGAGCAGCGGCACATTGGCTTCGGCTGCAAACCGGGCGATGCGTTCGGCCCGGCGTCCGTCATGGCCCTGATGCGGCATGGCGAGCGCCAGCCAGACCGAGTCGGGGGCAGCTTGTGCAATCTCGGTCAGGCGTGCGGCAAAATCCGGCCTGTCGTCTTCAGGCGGAAAGACCGCGATCTGGAACTGCCGGGCGCGAAACAGCAGATCACTCCATTCGAGGTGGCATTCGCCCTTGATGGCGGCGCGTACCTTGCCCTCCGTCAGCAGGCGGCACAATTGCCCATAGGCAGCGCGATCACGCGGATAGACGACCATATCCGGCGTGCCGTCGATGAAAGACAGGCGGCAGCCGATGAAAAGCCGGAAATCGCTCTTGTCGCGAAAATCCTTCCATGCCGCATGTGCCCGCACCACACCGGCCAGCGTGTTGCGGTCGGCAATGCCGATACCGGACAGGCCAAGCTCATGCGCACGCGCTACCAGTTCCTGCGGATGCGAGGCGCCGCACAGGAAGGAAAAATTGCTGGCAGCAGCCATTTCGAAATAATGAGTCATCACGCGAACAGTCCGTGTAAAAACCAGCGCGGATGATTGGCGCCGTCATAAAGGCCTTCGCGAAAAATCCAGAAGCGCTGGCCGTTCTCGTCTTCCACCCGGTAATAATCGCGCAGCTCCGGAACCGCGTGACCAATTGCGAGCCACCATTCCGGTTCGATCCTTTCAGGTCCTTCGGCAAGGCGTACATGATGGCGCACCCGCCGCCACAGGAAAAACGAAGGCGGACTGTCGGGCACTTCCGCCACGCTTTCGATCAACTGCGGCGGGCGAAACAGTTTTATGGGGCGCGCTGGCGGGTCACCGGGAAGCACTGGGGGAAACGCTGGGGGAAGTGCTGCCGCACTCTCATAATCGGCTTCGCCCTTGCCATCCGTGTGAAGGGCAGGGCGCAGGCCGAAGGCCCGTTCAGGAATATGCGTGTTGCGCGAAAAGGAAACGAGAACGCGGTTCTGTCCAAGCCGCGCCGAAAGCCGGTCGACAAGCTGACTAAACCCCGCTTCATCTTCCTCATGCTGGTCGAGCCCCGTCTGGCGCTGGGCGATTGCCGCACTGCGCAGCGCTGCCAGCCGGATCATGTCGAAGCCGAAACCTGCATCGAGCGGGTCGGTCAAGGCGTTGAGCCTTTCACGCGCAAGGCGCAGGAAAACCTTGTCGCTGCGCAAGGGCTGGCCGGTTTCGATGTGGATATGACGCACTTCGCCATCGACACGGAAGAAGAAGGCCTCAATCAGAAGCGCGCCTTTTCCCTCCGGTTCAAGCTGCGTAAAAAGCTCCTGCGCCAGTTCCTGCAAGATGCGTTCGACCAGTTCCATTGCGGTAACCGGCTCTGACAGGCGGCGCTCGACGGCACTGAGCGGCATGATGCGCAAGGGGGAAATCGGCGCGCGCTCGCGCCGCGCCAGCCGGTCAAGCCTGGTGGCAAGATCGGTGCCGAAGCGGGCGGTGAGTGCGGCGCGCGGAAGCCCCATCACATCACCAATGCGTTTCAATCCGGCGCGCTTGAGGCCGGTTTCGGCAGCTTGCGCCAGTTCAAGCGCGGAGAGCGGCAGGCGGGGAAGCAGCCGGTCGGCCTCCGCCCTGCTGAAGACACCGCCCTTCGTTCCCCGTGCCAGAAGCCGCGCGGCAAAACTGTTATCGGCAACCGCCGCCTGTACGCCAAGCCCGGCTCGTTCCAGACGCCGGATTGCATCGGCACGCATGGCGTCGAGCCCGCCAAAAAGATGCGCGCAGCCGGTTATGTCGAGCATCAGCCCATGCGGCTCATCGAAGGCGACAAGCGGCGTGTAGCGCTCGCACCAATGGGCAAAACGCTTGAGTAATGCCGCATCATGTTCCGGTGCTGCCGTTGCCACTTCAAGCCTTTCCACGCGGGCGCGCGCATCCGTTAGCGCCATGCCGGGAAAAAGGCCGAGCTTTGCCGCTCCGGCATCCACTGCTGTCAGGCGCAGCGCATTGGTCGTGCGTTCGGTCACAACCAAAGGCAGGTGCGGTTTACCATCAGGCGGAGTGCTGCTGCGAAGCCGGTCGGTCGGCAGAAACGGAAACCAGAGGGCGAGAAACAGACGTTCTGCCATCCCGTTCGTTAGCACCAAATTCCTGGGTTTCATTGTTCCATTCCATGATCCATTGCCCGCATGTGCCGTGGCGATTGCGTTCCAGAACCGCCGAAAAGACAGGCTTGCCGGGTGCGTTCGCTCCACTTGAACGGGACGGCGCGGGCGCCACCCGCCAGCGGCTGACGGCAGCGCTTTGCACAGCCGTCCGGTGGCTCCGGAGCAGGATGACGGGCAGCTGCGCGGTTTCGGTTGCCAGAAGCAGACGACGCGAAGCGGTCAGGTCGAGGCATTTCGGCTGGCCTGTCACCGAGGCGACAACACCGGAAACAAGATGCGAAGCCTTGCCGCCGCTTCCGGCTTCCAGCGCATCGTTTGCCGCCTTCAGGACATCCTGTGCCGTGGGGCAGCGCACGATCAGAAGTCGCGACGGATCGATCCCGAAGGCATGAAGTCCCGGCGGATAAAGCCCGCCATATTCACTTGCAGCGCTTTCTTCCTCGATCCAGATAATCGGGCGACGAGGCTCTGCGGCGCGTTCTGCCGCACGGGCGGCAAAGGCTAGCGCAAAGCCGGTCGCGGCCATATGCGCGCCGGGGTTTTCGGCAAAAACCTCATGCAGCGCGTCGCCTGCAAGGCCATGCGGAAAGGCGGCATCCGCCCCGGCAAGGCCGAGCGTGAAACTGCGCGCCCGCCCGAAGCCCGTTTGCCCCTGATTTGCAAAACTGCCTTGCGGATCGTTGCCTTCAATGGTCGTAACCATGCGCCGCAGCGCCGCGATGTCGATGCCGCTCACGTCTAGATTCCATCTTTTTGTTCTCTATATGTTCCAGTATTGAATCGAGCGAGGCAAGAGTCAAGCGGGATCAGAAATCAGTCCAGTGGACTGATTTCCTTGCGTAGGCGTTTCACACTTTTCGGGATACGCTCTATCATCGCGATAGTGGTTTTGGATTAGGCGGCGTCCCTGAAAGGCACGCCTGCCAGTTGCGCCAGATGGCCGGGAAGGTCGGTGCCTGCACCAGCCGCATTGATCGTGTCGAAATAATCATGCCAGCCGGTGGCGGTGATTCCGGCAATCAGCATGTCGAGAGCTGCTTCATCCGGGAAACGCCAGATGGCGAAGAAGCTCTGGCTGGGCGCAAAAGACTTTGTCGCGTCGACGGGACCCAATGCCAAAGCCTCGATACCGAGCGCGCCAAGCCCGCCCATACCCGCGCCGACTTTCTCAAAGAAGGACTGCCTGCCTTCAGCATCAAGCGCGTGCCAGCTCGATTTCGGGGAATAAAGCTCGGCGAGGTAATAGGTCATGTCATATCCCTTAGGGTTTCATTGATCTTGAAAGAGCGACCGGCATCGGTGCGGCTCCAGATGCGGCGCAACAAGGTGCTGAGAAGCTGCTGTTCACCTGATGAGAGATCGCTCATCAGGCTTGCAATCCATGCGGTATGTTGTTCGAAAAGCTGTTGCGCCAGCAGCATCCCTTCGGATGTCAGCCGGACAGTCAGTTTGCGGCGGTCCTCGCTATCCGCGTGACGCTTGAGGAAACCATCGCGCTCCAGCCCGTCCAGCAGGCCGGTGATGGTGGCGCGCGTTACGCCTGCGCGTTCTGAAAGCTCGTGCGGCGAGAGGCCGTCGGGCGCATTGTGCAGCAGAAACAGCAGGACGAACTTGCCCTCCGAAAGCTTGTGCGGAGCTAGCCGGTTGGCGCAATCCCGGTCAATGGCCGCAGCAAGTGACAAAACTTCAAAGCAGGCTTTCAGCGCGTCGGTGGACGGGCTGTGCCGGCGTTCCATTTCGCCCAGAAGGGCGTGGTGCTTTTGCTCGATTATTTCCATACGGCGACTTATAGTATGGCACCATACTAAATGCAAGTGACTTTGATTGCTTGAGCAGGAACAGTGGAGAGCTTGATCGATGGGTATATACGGTTTATATATGATCCGTATATGAACTATATGGTCTGGACAATACTATGGGTATCGTGAAAATCGGCGACGAGCTGCATGAGGAACTGCGCAAGGCGAGTGACGTCATGTGCCGGTCGATCAATGCGCAGGCTGAATACTGGATGAAGATCGGCATGCTGGCACAAGCCCATCCCGACCTGTCGTTCAACGAGATCGTGCAGATGCAGTTGCGCGCAGCACGGGTCGAGCTGCCGGTTCTGCCCGTTCTTACTGTGCAGTCGTCATGACCAAAACCCCTGCCGAAGTGGAGAAAATGGCGACATCCGGCGCGCTGCTTGCCTCTGTTTTTGCGCTTCTCGACCGCACGCCGCTGGCGGGCATGACCACGATGCAGGTCAATGATCTGGTCGAGGATTATATCACCCGCGAATTGCAGGCGCGGCCAGCCAGCAAGGGGCAATATGACTATCCCTATGTGCTGAACAGTTCCAAGAACGAAGTCGTCTGCCACGGCATGCCGTCGGATGACGAGATCATTAAAAACGGCGAGATCATCAACTTCGATATCACGCTGGAAAAGGACGGCTATATCGCTGATTCCAGCAAGACCTATATGGTCGGTGACGTTGCTCCCTTTGCCTCACGGCTGGTCCGTGTGACCTATGAGGCCTTGTGGAAGGGGATTGCTGCCGTGCGACCCGGCGCGACGCTGGGCGATATCGGCCATGCCATCGAGCGTCACGCCAAGCGGCATGATTACAGCATCGTGCGGGAATATTGCGGCCACGGTATCGGTCGCGAGATGCACGAGGAACCGCAGGTTCTGCATTTCGGCAAGCCGGGCACCGGCGTTCGTCTGCGCGAAGGCATGGTGTTCACCATCGAGCCGATGCTCAATCAGGGAACGGCCAAGGTGAAGACAGAAAAGGACGGCTGGACGGTGGTAACGCGCGACGGAAAGCTGTCAGCGCAGTTCGAGCATACGGTCGCAGTCACCGCGAATGGCGTGCGGGTGCTGACTTTGCGTCCCGGTGAAGAAAAGATGCTTGCTGGTATAAAACACGCCGCTTGATCTCATGCGATCTTGCCTGCCATCCAGAGCACAAAGACAATTGTTCCGCTCTAAAAACAAAAGCCCGCCGGAAGGCGGGCTTTTGTCCGGATTGGATATGCTTATTTGCGGTCGCGTGCAGCCAATGTGCGCAGACGAAGCGCGTTGAGCTTGATGAAGCCTGCTGCGTCCTTCTGGTCGTAAGCACCCTGATCGTCTTCGAAGGTGACGAGCTTGTCGGAATAGAGCGACTTGTCCGATTCGCGGCCGATCACCATCACATTGCCCTTGTAGAGCTTGAGCGTGACTTCGCCTTCAACATGGCGCTGGCTGTGATCGATTGCCGCCTGCAGCATTTCGCGTTCCGGCGAGAACCAGAAGCCGTAATAGATCAGTTCCGCATAGCGCGGCATCAGCTCATCTTTCAGGTGCGCCGCACCGCTGTCGAGCGTGATCGATTCGATGGCGCGGTGTGCTGCCAGCAGGATCGTGCCGCCCGGCGTTTCGTAGACGCCGCGCGACTTCATGCCGACGAAGCGGTTTTCCACGAGGTCGAGACGACCGATGCCATTGTCGCGGCCATAGTCGTTGAGCTTGGCAAGAAGCGTCGCAGGCGACAGACGTTCGCCATTGATCGAAACGGCATCACCTTTTTCAAAGCCGATCTTGATGATCGTTGCCTTGTCGGGCGCGGTTTCCGGTGAAATGGTGCGCATATGCACATATTCCGGTGCCTCGACAGCCGGGTCTTCCAGAACCTTGCCCTCGGACGAGGAGTGCAGCAGGTTGGCGTCGACGGAGAATGGCGCTTCGCCCTTCTTGTCTTTCGCAACCGGAATCTGGTGCTGTTCAGCAAATTCGAGCAGATGCGTGCGGCTCTTGAACGACCAGTCGCGCCATGGGGCGATGATTTTGATGTCCGGGTTCAGCGCATAGGCCGAAAGCTCGAAGCGAACCTGGTCGTTGCCCTTGCCGGTCGCGCCGTGCGCGATGGCGTCGGCGCCGGTCTTTTTGGCGATTTCGATCAGGTGCTTGGAGATCAGCGGGCGGGCAATCGAGGTGCCGAGCAGATAGACGCCTTCATAGACGGCATTGGCGCGGAACATCGGGAAAACGAAATCGCGCACGAATTCTTCGCGCACGTCCTCGATGAAGATTTCCTTGATGCCCAGCATTTCCGCTTTCTTGCGGGCTGGCTCAAGTTCTTCGCCCTGACCGAGATCGGCAGTGAAGGTCACAACTTCCGCGCCGAGTTCTGTCTGAAGCCACTTCAGGATGATCGAGGTGTCGAGGCCGCCCGAATAGGCGAGAACGACTTTCTTAACGTCTTTCCACTTGCTCATAATAAACTTCCGTCTCATCAGGCGCTCCAGAGCGGCGCCCAAAATTTGTCCGTAGTTCTTTTAGCAGTTGCCAAGCAGCGTGCAAGCCGAAGGGCTGCGACTTATCGCGAAAACTCATGCGGATTACGTGATCTGTGGTTCGCCAACTTCATAAACAACGAGATTGCGGTCGCCAATACCAAGCCCAGGCCAGGCCGCACGCCATTCGGCAATATGGGCGGAGGCAAAATGCCGGTCGAGCGAAGCACGGTCGCGCCACATCTCCTTCACATGGATGAGACCCGGTTCGAGAATATCTGCGGCATAGCCATAGTCCACACAGCCATCCTCCGCCCGACTGGCGGAGATCATGCGCTGCATGGCTTCACGCGCTTTGGCGAAGTTTTCCGGCGGCAGGCGGACGGTCCCTACGATCAGCAGCATTTCTGTCTCCATTCCACTGTTTCATTTGCCCGGAAATTATTCTAGCGTGCGCCATCTCTTGGAGCACATTTCGATGTCTTTTCTGACAAACCTGACCTTCATTCCCGAATGGACGATTTTTGTCCAGTTCGCGATAGCAACCGCGATCCTTTCCATTACCCCCGGTCCTGACATGACGCTTTTCGTCGGGCGCGCCCTGTCCGAAGGCAAGGCCGCAGGTTTTGCCTGCATGGCTGGCGCCAGCACCGGCATCGTCATTCACACAACCATGGTGGCGCTCGGCCTTTCGGCGCTCATTCTGGCGTCTCCTGCAGCCTTTACGGCGCTGAAAGTGGTGGGGGCGGGCTATCTGGTCTGGCTGGCCGTGCAGGCGATCCGCAAGGGATCGGCCTTCTCGCCGGAAAAGAATGGCGGCAAGAAGCATACGCTGTTCCAGAACTGGCTGACCGGTCTTGGCATCAACCTTCTGAACCCGAAGATCATCCTGTTCAACATGACCTTCCTGCCGCAGTTCGTCTCCGCGCATGACCCGCATGCCATGGGCAAATTGTTCTTCCTCGGCCTGTCGTTCATTCCGATGGCGCTGCCCTTCACCATTCCGATGGTCGTGGCGGCAGATCGTTTCGCCGGGCTCCTGAAAAAGAACCCGACCGTGACGCGCATCGTGGACTGGATGTTTGCGGGTGTATTCTCGGCCTTTGCGCTGAAGATCATCACCGCACAGGCAAAATAGAGCATTTCCAGCAAAAGTGCGAAGCGGTTTTGCGTAGGACAATGCGAATGAAAAAGCCATTTCCAGCAAAAGTGCGAAGCGTCTCCGCGGGGAAATCAGTCCACTGGACTGATTTCTGATCCCGCTTCGATGCGTAGGACAATGCGAAAAAGAAGATGGATTTTATTCAACCGGGCGGGTTAAAAACCGCCCGGCATTGCGCCCTGCCAGCAGCCAGTAGACGAAGCTGCCGACGACACCGGCTCCTGCAATGGCTGCGATCCAGAGCGAGCTTTCCGGCACGCTCCGGCCATCGCTGAACGGAAGCGATGCGCCTGCGGCGGCAAGCCCGATCAGGGCGCCCGCAACGCAATAGAACAGGGATGATTTGTAACCGCGCGCTTCAGCCAGAATGATGAGGATGAGGGCGGGCACAAAGCTGAACCCGCCAGCCATGGCTGCAATGGCAAAACCGCCAACGAAGACGGTGCTCCAGAAGCTGGTGGCTGCAAAGAGCGAACCGGCATCCGCATCGCTTGCCATCATGACGAAATCGCTCATGAAGGAATCGATCCCGAGGGTGCGGAAAAGGATGGCGGCGAGAAACCAGCCTGCCGTCAATACACCGCAGCAATAGCCGAATACCACGATGGCGAAGCGCGTTATGTAATCGAAAGTATCGTTCAAGCGCGCTCACCCATCGGTTTATTCACCCCGTTATTCACCATGCCCGGCAATCATCATGGCTTCGAGTGCAAGGCGCTCGCTCTTGCGCATGCGCTCCGACTCCGACTTAAGCTGGCCGCAGGCCGCGAGAATGTCGCGACCACGCGGGGTGCGGATCGGCGATGCATAGCCAGCTGCGTTTACATAATCGGCAAATTTCTCGATCTGCTCCCATTCCGAGCACTGGTAATTTGTGCCGGGCCACGGGTTGAACGGGATCAGATTGATCTTGGCCGGAATGCCCTGCAAAAGCTTCACCAGCAGCTTGGCATCCTCAAGGCTGTCATTGATGTCCTTCAGCATCACATATTCGAAGGTGATGCGCTTTGCATTGGACAGGCCCGGATATTCGCGGCAAGCCTTGATGAGCTGTTCCAGCGGATACTTCTTGTTGATCGGCACCAGAATGTCGCGCAACTCGTCGCGCACGGCGTGCAGCGAAATGGCGAGCATCACACCGATCTCGTCGCCGGTGCGATAGATTTCCGGCACGACGCCGGAGGTCGAAAGCGTGATGCGACGCTTGGAAAGCGACAGGCCGTCGCCATCGGAGGCGATCAGCAGGGCCTTCTTCACTTCCTCGAAATTATAGAGCGGCTCGCCCATGCCCATCATCACGATATTGGTGATCTTGCGGCCCTCGGCGGGCACCATGGCGCCGTCTGGTGTATCCTTGTCCGGGAAATCGCCGAGCCGGTCGCGGGCGGTCAAAAGCTGCGCCAGAATTTCTTCAGAGGTCAGATTGCGCACCAGCTTCTGCGTGCCGGTATGGCAAAACGAGCAGGTGAGCGTGCAGCCGACCTGAGAGGAAACGCAGAGCGTTCCGCGCCCTTCTTCGGGAATGTAGACGCTTTCGATTTCGACCGGACGGCCTGCGCCGCGCGGCGGAAAACGGAACAGCCATTTGCGGGTGCCGTCCTGCGAAATCTGTTCTTCGACCACTTCAGGCCGCGCAATGGTGAAATGCTGCGCCAGCATAGCGCGCAAATCCTTGGAAATATTGCGCATGTCGGCGAAATCGGAAACGCCGCGCACATAGAGCCAATGCCAGAGCTGGCTGATGCGCATCTTCACCTGACGCTCGGGCACACCGGCCTTGACGAGCGCTTCGGCCATTTCCTCGCGCGACATGCCGATGAGCGACGGCTTTGCCTCCAGGCTGGCGCGCGCATGGCGGGCAAGCTGGTCGCGCGTATCATCAATGGTAAGGTCGAACGAAATGGACATCTGTTTTCAACTGTTGGAGACGACGGCTGAAGCGCGTCGATAAGCTTCGCCAGATAATCTGGCCCGAATGCATGGATAAATAGGGTCCGGCACTTGGCTTTGCGACCCCTGTTGCGCGCGCTCTTAGCACACAATATCGCATTCGTCATCCCACATGAAATCCGGCCACATGAAATCCGGTCTGCTATGCATGACGGCGGGGAGCAAGGCTGCAAAAGAAAAAGCCGGGCGCAAGCCCGGCTTTGAAAGTTGTCCAATCGCGAGGATTACTTGCACTTCTGGATGGCTTTCAGCGCATCCGAAATACCCTTCAGCGAATAGGTATAGTTGGTCTTGGTGCCGCGCTTCGACTGTGCCTGCACCTTCATTTCCGAACCGCCGCGCATGGCTGCGATGAGCTGCGGCTCTTCTGCTGCATTTTCCATCCAGCCGGACTTGCCGTTGACGAACATGTTGAAGTTGCGGTTGCCGATGGAGACGACGACCTTGGCATTGGTATTGAGGTCGTAACCGGCCATGAATTGCGGTTCGAACGAGATGTTCTGGCCGGGCTTCTGGCTCACGAGGAAGAAGTTGTCACCGTGATCGACGTTGGCCGGAGCCTTCTGGGTCGGTACGGAGAGGACATAGCAGACCTTGCCGTTGCCCGACTGATAGCTGTAGGCGCCCCAGGCATTGAACTGGCTGATCTGGCTCGGGGTCTGGGCGAGTGCCGAACCCGCCATCCCAATCATGAACACAGAAGCCGCGACGATCGATTTTCCAAGCATTGGTTTTTACCGGTTCTCTTTCGTTTGCTTCAAACTTGAATATCGGGATGCCGCCGTTCATCACGCCGTCCCGCTCAGTTGCCGATTAAATTGCCTTAATCTGGGTTACCAAACGGTGAAGTTTCGAAAGAAAACTTGAATGAGCAGCTAAGTCGCCCCGCCATCCCTTGGCTCCACTTGAATTAAAAGAAAGCGGCGAGAGTGTGTTCGTGGGGATAAGGCAATAAGGCAGCAGTGGATTAAGGCAATATGTTGAAAGGGGGATAGGATGTCGGAATTAGGGAAATAAGGAAAAAAGCGGAGGGCAATTGAAGCAAAGTAGCCGGAATCACATAGCTGTGATCAGCCGCCGCTATTCCCTTGCTCCCTCATCCTCAAGTGCCTGTCGCGCGGCCAGCCGGTGCGCCGGTGTGATATGGGCACGAACGGCTGTCAGCGCTGCCATCAGCACGGCAACGTCATCGGTGAAGCCGATACCGGCCAGAATATCGGGAATGGCGTCGAAGGGCAGGACGAAATAGGCGAGCGCCGCCATCAGGGTCATGCGCACACGGGTTGGGGTCCTCTGGTCGAGCGCGCAGTAATAGGCTGCCACCACCTCATCCATGAATGGCACCATGCGACCGGCGCGGCGCGCGGCCTTCCAGAATCCGTTCTTCACCCGTTCGCTGCGCTTCTTGAATTCGCTCTCGCTGCCGGGTTCGAGGATTTCACCGATTCTGACGTCATCCATTCTCGTTCAACTCCTGTCGTCCCGATTCCAATCGTCGAATGCGGGTTCTGACCGGTAAAAAATGGGGAGTTTGTATCGCTCTTGCAAGGCCAGTTCGATTTCCCCGTAGTCCTATCCTGCAAGAACCATCAGCTACAACGCCCTCGTCAAATCCCCAAAATACAGATTCGACCGGATTGCTCACCAAACGGCTTGGACCGCGCTGGAGCGATGCCGAACGAATGGAGGTTTTGATGCATTTGACCGGCTATGGGGAAAATTTCATCCGCAGCGACCGTTCAACACGGCTGTTTCGCGGCAACCAGCTACTGGCTGCTGGAAGCGAAGATAATTACATCACCGTCGATCTGTCGGAGGCGGGATGCTACGATGCCGCCGTCTATCTGCGGTTTCTCTTCGGAGCCGGAATTTCGCTCAACACTTTGCGCGGCACATCCAGCCAGAACTGGATACCGATCCTGAATTTCAGGGCGGGCGAACAATGGAACGGTTATTCGGCTCTACCCTTCGGTCAGGCAATCGGCTTTTATGACGTGCAGGCGGGGCACATTTTCCATGCTGCAATTTCGCTCGGCGATGTTCATATCCGGGGTGTCCATGGCGGCAAACTCGGGCAGAACTGGCAGGATCGCATCAATCTTACCCGCGTTCTACCCTATTCGAGCCGCAATCCAGATGGCAGCTTCAATTATGATCGCCGGAAGATTTACGTCTATATTTCAAAGCTCTAAATTCAGGCTATCGCATTCATCTTGCGCGCAAGCTTGATGTCGAGTTCCGTAATGCCGTTCTCGCTATGGGTAGCGAGCGTGACATCGACGCGGTTGTAGACATTGAACCATTCAGGGTGATGGTCGAGCTTTTCCGCATGGAGCGCTGCGCGCGTCATGAAACCGAAGGCGGCATTGAAATCCTTGAACTTGAAGCTCTTGGCAATCGCCTCGCGTCCGTCGACCTTCTGCCAGCCATCCAGTTCAGTGAGCGCTTCGTTCAGTTCATTTTCTGTCAGCCGGTTGCGTGCCATCGTCTTTCGCCTATGTTGCGGTTCCTGAACTAACTTATCATGAGCGCGAGAGTTCCGTGATCGTATCCGTAGCCGCACAAGCCCCGACCAGCATTCTTTTCGTTTGCGCAGGCAATATCTGCCGTTCTCCGCTTGCCGAAGGCGTGATGGGGCATGTGCTGGAAAAGCGCGGCATCCGCCATGTGCTGGTCGATTCTGCCGGAACCAATGGCTATCATACCGGCGAGGAGCCGGACGAGCGCTCCATCAGCGTTGCAGCGCATCATGGTCTCGATATTTCCGCACAGCGCTGCCGACAGCTCATCGCCGGTGATTTCAGCCGTTTTGACCTGATCCTTGGGATGGACCGTTACAATATGCGGATGATCGCTGAGCGCAGGCCTGCAAGTGCAGACGCGCATATCGGGCTTTTCGCGGAGATTGCAGAAGGGCGGGCAGTTGAAATCCCCGATCCCTATTATGGCGGGACCGGGGACTTCGAAAAGGTTTACCGGATGGTTCTGGCAGCCTCCATCGCGCTTGCCGACCAGTTCTGGCCGGAACGGGCAACCAAAGGCCAGGCTTCCTCCACGATATAAGGTCCGCCACCGACGGAATCGCGTGACGACATCAGCACGAACCGTCCCACCTTGAAGGGCAGCGTCGCGAAGTTGCCACGTGAGGAGAGATAGCGCACCACATCCTCGATGCGGGGATTTCTCAGCCGCGCCAGTGTCACATGGGGCGTGAACTTGCGCGGGTCGGCGGGAATGTGAAGTCGCCGGCAGATCCGTTCGATTTCCGCCTGCAATGCGTTGAGCTCAGGCGAGGGGGATACACCCGCATAGATGCTGTGCGGCTTTTTGGAACCGAAAGCATTGACACCCGACAGGTTGAGCATGAATTCCGGCCGCCGCACGCGATCAAGCGCATTGGCAACCTCGTCGCACGTGGCCTTCCACATCTCCGATAAAACGCAGCGTTATGTGGTAGTTTTCGACATCAATCCAGCGTGCGCCGGGAAGACCGCCTCGCAACAACGAGAGCGAAAGCGCGGCGTCGCGCGGGATTTCGAGGGCAGTGAAAAGACGCGGCATAGGGCATCCTCCTCGAAGCGTTCCATGCCAGAGCGCCGGGCATCCAAAGGATGCGTAAAGGACACTCTAGCCTAGAGAGTCAGTGCATCGTACCTGCCGAATTGATTCGGTTAAGTTGATGCAACTGCAGCGAATCAAAGTTTGAGTCCGGGAGCAAGCTGTTTATGCTCCCGACCGGCGTCAGCCTCCCGATGTCCCCTTGTTTTGCATATCTGTCAGGCTCTTTTCGATAGTGGGCATAAAGTTAGACACCATCGTTTCGACGCCCTTTTCATTGGGGTGCATTCCGTCCTCGAGCAGAAAGTCCTTCTTGGTTGCTACACCGTCGAGGAAAAACGGGTAGAGCGGCACGCCATATTTCTGTGCCAGCTTCGGATAGATCGGGTTGAACTTGGCGGCATAGTCCTTGCCCATGTTGGGCGGGGCCATCATGCCGGCAAGAATGACCGAAATGCCGCGCTGCTTCAGGCGCGCCAGCATCTCATCGAGGTTCTTTTCGGTAATGTCGGGTTCGATACCGCGCAGCGCGTCATTCGCTCCCAGTTCAAGGATGACCAGATCGGTGCCATCGGGGACGGACCAATCGATGCGCGAAAGCCCGCCCGTGGTCGTGTCGCCCGACACGCCCGCATTCTCGATCGAAACCTCGACACCCTTGTCGTTGAGTGCCTTTTCAAGCTGCTGCGGAAAGGCGGCATTGGCCGGCAGCAGATAGCCCGCCATGAGGCTGTCGCCGAAACCGACAATTCTCACCTGCGACAATTGCTCGGTCGGCAGTGCGTCTTCGAGGCCGGTCGGATCTTCCTGCGCCTGCGCCGTAGTGATGGGACTTGCCGCCATAAAAGACGCCATCATCGCAAAAATCGGGAGCCATGCCGGAATTGAGAGTTTGAAACGCATCGTCGAAAACCCATATTTGAGGGGCTGTGGGCGAATGGCCCGCCGGACTTCTCTTCAATAATTGGCGCAACA
The DNA here is from genome assembly GCF_026014005.1 of Brucella sp. JSBI001. Taxonomy (NCBI): domain Bacteria; kingdom Pseudomonadati; phylum Pseudomonadota; class Alphaproteobacteria; order Hyphomicrobiales; family Brucellaceae; genus Brucella; species Brucella sp. JSBI001. The sequence continues at coordinate 99,076 of NZ_CP110339.1, forward strand.
TAAGTTCAAATTTGTGGCGCGCTGTTTGGTTCTAAAGATTCATATAGGATAAAAACCGCGTGACGGAACAGGTTGTTGGCCCGATTATCGAACTTGAGAACGTTCATCTAACCCTTGGTCACGCCGCCTCATTGGTGCATGTGCTGAAGGGCGTTTCCCTTCATATATCGCAAGGACAGTCGGTTGGCATCGTTGGTCCGTCCGGTTCCGGCAAGTCCACGCTGCTGATGGTTCTGGCCGGTCTGGAGCATATCGATAACGGAACTGTGAAGATTGCCGGTGAGACGATCAGCCAGATGAGCGAGGATCAGGCCGCCGCTTTCCGTGGCGCCAATATCGGCATCGTGTTCCAGTCCTTTCACCTTATTCCCAACATGACCGCGCTTGAAAATGTCGCCGTGCCATTGGAACTGGCCGGGCGTCGCGATGCTTTCGAGGTGGCGGAACGCGAATTGCGCGCTGTCGGCCTTGGCGAGCGCCTCACCCATTATCCATCGGAGCTTTCCGGCGGTGAACAGCAGCGCGTTGCGATTGCCCGTGCTCTTGCGCCAAGCCCGAAAATCCTGATCGCGGATGAGCCGACCGGCAATCTCGATACCACGACGGGGCGCCAGATTGCTGATCTTCTGTTCGCCAAGCAGCGCGAAAACGGCCTCACCATGGTGCTCGTCACGCATGACCCGGCGCTTGCGGCGCGCTGCGACATCGAAATTCCGGTGCGCTCGGGCCGGATCGAGGAGCCTGCACAGGGCGGCTCCGTTCTCGAATCTCTGGCAGCTGGCGCATGAGTGCGGCAAAATCGTTCTCGCTTGCTCTCCGCTTTGCGCTGCGTGAAATGCGCGGTGGCCTGTCCGGTTTCTATATTTTCCTCGCCTGTATCGCGCTTGGCGTTGCCGCTATCGGCGGCGTCAACTCGGTGGCGCGCTCGGTCAGCACCGGCATTGCGTCGGAAGGCCAGAGCATTCTGGGCGGTGATGTCAGCTTCGCGCTCAATCAGCGGGAAGCAACGGCGGAAGAACGCGCCTTCATTGCAAAACAGGGCAGAATGGCGGAAAGCGCCACCATGCGCTCCATGGCGCGCATGCCCGATGGCTCCGACCAGTCGCTGGTCGAGGTGAAGGCTGTCGACGCTGCCTATCCGCTCTATGGTCAACTGAAAGTCCAGCCGCAGCAATCGCTCGCTGACATGACCGGCGAGAAGGGTGGCCTCTATGGTGCTGCCGTCAGCCAGGACTTTCTCAATCGCATGGACCTGTCGCTTGGCGCAAAAGTGCTGCTCGGTTCGCAAGTGTTTGAGCTGCGTGGCCTGATCGAGAGCGAACCGGACCTGCTTTCCTCGGGTTTCAATTTTGCGCCGCGCTTTCTGGTTTCGCTGGATGGCCTGCGTGCTTCCGGTCTCATTCAGCCCGGAAGCCTTGTCGATCATATCTACAAGGTTGCCCTTCCGGACGGCGCGCCGGATGCAGCAATTGCCGAAGTCAGGCGGCAGGCCGCTGCCGATTTCCCCGATGCAGGCTGGAACATCCGTTCCCGCACCAATGCCGCTCCGGCGCTGAGCGCCAATATCGAGCGCTTCTCGCAATTCCTGACACTGGTGGGCCTGACAGCCCTGATCGTCGGCGGTGTCGGCGTCGCCAATGCGGTGCGCGCCTATCTTGACGGCAAGCGCGGTGTGATCGCCACCTTCAAGTCGCTTGGCGCGCCAGCGCGCTTCGCGGTGTTGGTTTATCTCGTGCAGATTATGGTGATCGGCTTCATAGGCATTGTTCTCGGGCTGATACTGGCGGCGATTATCCCGTTTGCTGCCGCGATGGCGCTTGCCAATTATCTGCCGGTCGCCGGTGGTGGCGGTTTCTTTCCCGATGCTCTGGCGCTCGCTGCCGTCTTCGGCCTTATCACCACGCTTGCCTTCGCGATTATTCCGCTGGGCCGCGCACGCGATATTCCGGCGACGGCGCTTTTCCGCGAACAAGGTTTTGAACAGCGCGGCCTGCCACCGTTCCTCTATCTCACCCTCGCGGTTCTGCTGATTGCTGCACTCGCCGGTCTGGCGCTCTACGTTGCTTATGACCGGCGTATCGCCGCAATCTTCATCGTTTCGGCCATTGCGGCTTTCGGCGTGCTGCGGCTAGTCGCCGACGGCATCCGCTGGCTTGCCCGCCGGGTTCCGCGCGTGCGCTCGACGTCGCTCCGGCTCGCAGTGGGCAACATCCATCGACCCGGCGCGCTCACGCCCTCCGTGGTGCTTTCACTGGGCCTTGGCCTGACGCTGATGGTGGCAATCGCGCTGATCGATGGCAATCTGCGTCGCCAGGTAACGGAAAACATTCCAGCGCAGGCGCCTGACTTTTTCTTCGTCGATATCCAGAACCGCGACATCGGTGATTTCACCAAGCTGGTCAGCGGCATCGTGCCTGATGGCAAGCTCACCTCCGGTCCGATGCTGCGCGGGCGTATCGTTGCCTTCAACGGCACCAATGTGCGCGACATGACCATCCCGCCGGAAGCAGCCTGGGTGCTGCGCGGCGACCGTGGTATTACCTTTTCCGATACAGTCCCCGAAAACTCGACACTGACGGAAGGCGAATGGTGGCCGAACGACTATAGTGGCGAACCACTGGTGTCCTTCGCGGAGCGCGAGGGCAAGGAACTGGGTCTGAAGCTCGGCGACACGGTGACGGTCAATGTGCTGGGCCGCAACATCACCGCGAAGATCGCAAGCTTCCGTCAAGTTCAGTGGGAAACGCTTGCGATGAATTTCGTCATGGTGTTTTCGCCCAATACCTTTGCCGGTGCGCCTGCGACTTGGCTGGCGACGCTCACCATTCCCGATAGCCAGAAGAATCTTGCGCCTGATGTGCTGCGGCAGGTCACCAAGACATGGCCCGCCGTTACGACGGTCAGTGTGACCGATGCGCTCAATGTCGCGAATGATCTGATCAGCCAGCTTGCAACCGCCATCCGTGCGGCTGCCTCCATCGCGCTCGCCGCTTCGGTTCTGGTGCTGGGCGGAGCGCTCGCAGCCGGTAACCGTGCCCGCGTTCACGATGCAGTAGTGCTGAAGACGCTGGGGGCTACGCGCGGCACGCTGATCACGGCCTATGTGCTTGAATATATGCTGCTCGGGCTTGCAACGGCGCTCTTTGCACTTGTCGCCGGCAGTGTGGCTGGCTGGTATGTCGTGGTGGAAATCATGAAGCTGAAAGCGAGCTTCCTGCCTGATGTCGCGCTGATGACCGTTGCCATCGCGCTGGTGCTGACTGTCGGTTTCGGCCTGGCCGGGACATGGCGCGTTCTCGGCCAAAAGCCTGCCCAGGTGCTCAGGACGATATGAACGATTTGTAATCGTCACCGGCAGAAAAACGTAAGTCATTGGATCGTATGGAGAAAGCGTTTGCATTTCCAAGCTGCTGCATCACGTTTTTTTACAGGTGGTACTTGTACGCGAAGGCCGAAATCCCCATAATGTCAGGCAGGCATGCTGGGGTCCCGCCAGCGGCGCCTGGCGGCGGCTCGACCTTTTGAGCGCCCCCGACACCGGACGGGACATGGCAAGAGGATTTAAGTCATGGCTGACTTTCGCAATATTCAGGCGCAGCAGAGGCCGGTAGGCGGCGCTCGCGCTGATGCAGGCATCGATCAGGGCCTGCGCAGCTATATGCTCGGCGTCTATAACATGATGGCTATCGGCTTGGCCGTTACCGGCCTTGCCGCATTTGCCGTTGCAGCACTCGCAACGACCACGGACCCGTCCGCAGCCGTCGCCCAGCTCGCCAACGGCAAGATGCTCACCGGTCTCGGTGTAGCGCTCTACACGTCTCCGCTTCGCTGGGTCGTGATGCTTGCGCCGCTTGCGGCAGTGTTCTTCCTGAGCTTCCGCATCGAACGTCTTTCGGTCTCGACCGCTAACGCCGTCTTCTGGGGCTATGCAGCTCTCGTCGGCCTGTCGCTGTCGTCGATCTTCCTGGTCTTCACCGGCCAGAGCATCGTTCGCACCTTCTTCGTGACGGCTGCTTCCTTTGGCGCGCTGTCGCTCTACGGTTACACGACCAAGCGCGACCTGTCCGCCATGGGCTCGTTCCTGATCATGGGCCTGTTCGGCCTGATCCTGGCATCGGTCGTCAACATTTTCCTCGGCTCGACCGCGCTGCAGTTCGCGATCTCGGTGATCGGCGTTCTGATCTTCGCAGGCCTCACCGCCTACGACACGCAGTCGATCAAGGAAATGTACTACGAAGGTGATTCTTCGGATGCGCATGGCCGCAAGGTTGTGATGGGCGCGCTGCGTCTCTATCTCGACTTCATCAATATGTTCACCTTCCTGCTGCAGTTCATGGGCAACCGGGAGTAAGGTTCTCTTGTAGAGTTTTATACGGGAAACCCCGCCAAGCTTCCGGCTTGGCGGGGTTTTTTGTTTGCGTCTGGGTGATTGCCATTTCAAAGCATCCAATTGTTTTCGATCCCGGAAAATATCGGTCATGTGGGTGCTGTGTGAAATGTATTCATTCTGATTGTAGTTTTATCTTTTTATTTCAAATATTTATATTGGTTCAGCGTGGCTATGGCATTGAATGATTTCAATCTGAACCCAACAGCAGATGCTTTCCTTCTCATTTGACACCATTTTGAACTCGTCCGGTTAAGGCACAGAACGAATGAAGTCAGAAAACGCTGTGCTTCACGAGCGTTGCAGGGAAAGGAAGGCTGAGGCTATGTCGATTGCAAGAGTATGCAGCTCACCTCGTATCGACAACCGTAGTCAGTCCCGCATTCCTGTGGAGCGCGAGGAAAAGTTTCCAGCTCATATGCTGGCCATGATGTGGCTCGCAATGATCGTTGGCTGTCTTTGGTTCTGGGGAGCCGTGTTGCGCTTCCTGCTTTCCGGCTTTTGAACCTCAAAAGCTCCATTCCGCTGTCCAGAATACGCGGAATGGCTGGTGCTCGCCTTGGTTCTCGCCAAGCGCGATCCTATGGTCTCATGATGCCCCGCATCATTGAGGCCGTAAACTCCCGGCCGACTACAGATGCCCCCGCAACGCCCGTCGGTCGGGAGTGCTAAGTCTGTTGGAAAGTGCGCAATCACTCACACATCATTTCAATGATGGCCATCCAACGGAAAAGTTCCCCAACCACTCCTCCTGTTCTGTCGGTTGATGCGCTGCCCCTGAAGGAGAGCCGTGCCGTGATGCACGGAGGCAATCTTGTTTCAGCCTGCATTCCAGAGGTGTTGGAAAGGCTGAAAACAAGACTGAAGCAAACGTGCCGGATTGTGAGAGTGGCACATCCAGCGTCACCTTCATCGCCCTGGAAATCCGGTAATCGGGAGGCGTTTCATGATTGGCATTATCGGCCGTTCGGGACTGATTGCACTGCTTATGACAATTCCCGCTGCCAGTCATAGCGATGTGGTCTTGTCGGCACAGATAAGGCGGCTGGAAGATACGTTACTTTCCGGCTTGCCTGCTAACGGCCAAAACCGCTTTCGGGAGGCGCAGTCGGCGTGGGTTACTTATAAAAATGCCGAATGTCGCCAACGATATTTGAATTATCCCGCAATGACGGAAATTGAAGAATGTAATAGCGAATTGGATCAGGAGCGCATGAAATATTTAGGTCTACAGTTGCGTTGGCTTCATGGTCTTCCAGGGAAAGTTAAATAACCACGCCCGACAAATCCTTTCTCTTTGTTATAAATTATGTGTTTTACTTGTTTGTGCTGATATGCCTGATTTCGGGAAGTCGATGGAACGTCTCACAAAGATTGATCGCAGCACCCTGCGTACCTACTGGCTAGTGGCGGCGTTCGTGGTTTTGATAGCATCGCTTGGCGCTGCAACCATGATTTATCGCGATTATAAGAATCGTATTGATGATACCGGACAGCAGGCCATGTCGTTGGCGCAGGCGCTGGCAGAACATACAACCCAAATTTTTGCCAAGCTGGATGCATTGAGCCGCGCAATCATGGAAGATCGCGCGGACAGGATCGTTTCCGAAGGACTTCTCTCAGAGGTCATGCGCCGCCGCGCCGCTGCCGAACCTGCGGCCATGGGAATAGCTATCATCGACCGGGATGGCCGCGTGTACGCAAGTGGACTGGATGATTATCCGGTGGGGAGAAACCTTAGCGATACACCAGACTTCAAGACATTAAACAGATCAGACGCTCCCGATTTTTACATCAGCAAACCTTACAAATCGGATTTGAATGTGCCCGGAGATTATAGTGGTTGGGCGATGAGCTATGCGCGGCGGATCAGTAGCGAAAGCGGGGGGTTCAATGGATATGTTCTCATCGTCGTCGATGAGGCCTATCTCTACGGCTTTTACACTCAGCTCGATGAGCAGCCCGGCATGGTCATTGGTTTGATGGGAACTGACGGTGTCATTCGAGCGTCCAGCTCGCCTTCAGTCGTAGGTCAGAATGTTGCTTCCTATATTCCCGAGGAGCTGGAAGCGGGGAAGGGTATCAGGATCAATCCATCCGTCCGAAGCGGCATAGAACGAATTTTCGCTTATTATCGCTCCTCGGCAGCACCATTGATGGCTTATGTGGGTGTTCCTACTGCCCCAATTTACGCGGCATGGCTTGCGGCTTCATCGGTCATTGTAGCGGCTCTGGCAGCCTTGTTCGCTGCACTGATCGCGATTGGAATAATTCTCGGCAAATATATGCAAAGTCGGGTTTCCCTTGTTCAGGTGATGATCGAGGCTGCCAATCAGCGTCGGGACAAGGAGTTTCTGGAAACCATCGTTAATACGGGTGGTGTCCTGATGGCTGTCACCGACGCTGAAGGACGTTTCATTGTCGCCAATCAGGCAATGCACGAGCTTTTCCCCGACATTGAAAGCCGAAAATCGGAAGCAGGTGCAATCTCCCATCCGTTGGGTGAAGCCTTCTCAACTGTGGTTGAGAATCTGCCTTGGCAGGCACTGAACAACATCGTGCTGGCAGATGGGCGCAAGCGAGCCCTGTCCTGGTCCGTTTCCCCTATTAAAACCAACGAAGGTGATATCAAGAATCTCGTCGCGGTGGGGCTCGATATCACTGAACAGCGTGATGCCGAACTGGCGATTTACCAATCGGGAAAACTCGTGACGCTGGGTGAAGTTGCCACCGGCATTGCCCACGAGATCAACCAGCCTTTGGCAGCGCTCGCTATGGCCATCGACAATCTTCAGGCTCGTTTATCAGAGGGAAAGCTCGATCAGTCGATGATGATCGAGAGCCTCGAACTCGCCTCCGGGCAGGTCGATCGGGCGGCAAACATCGTTCGTCACATGCGTATTTACGGCCATCGAAGTGACGGCTCGCTCAGACCCCTTGATCCGGCCGACGCGATTGAAGGGGTTCTGACCATTGCCGGCAGACAGATTGCAAATGAGGGAGTTACCATCAATCGCAATTACAAATCTGGCGAATTCAGCGTGATGGGAGATCTCGTTCTGGTGGAGCAAATCATCCTGAATCTGCTTCTCAACGCAAGAGATGCAATTCTTGAAAACTGCGTGTCAGCTGGGACGACTGCCGAGGAGGCGGACGCCGACTATATCACAATCAGTGTTGAGCGGGGACCGGACAATATGATTGCGATTGTTGTGGCCGATTCCGGTCCGGGCATTCCGCCTGCGATCCTTGATCGCCTGTTTGAGCCATTTTTTACGACGAAGCCGGTTGGTAAGGGAACCGGGCTTGGGTTGTCGCTGGGATACGGCATGGCTCGGGACATGGGTGGAAGTCTGGAAGCGCGCAACGGTGCCAAAGGAGCTGAGTTCAGACTTGTTCTCTGTAATGCAGAAACCATTTCCGGGCGGGAGGCGATCAATGAATAGCGCAACAGCTAACACAGCAGTTCTGCTGATCGACGATGAGGAGCCGTTGCTTGAGGTCTTGGGCACGGCGCTGACCGACGCGGGTTACAACTGCCTGCGCGCATCGGCTGCTGTGGGGGCCTTGAAGATTCTGGACAGAACGCCGGAAATTGATGTGGTGGTGAGCGACATCCGTATGCCCGGAATGGACGGGATCGAGTTATTGCGCAATATCCGTGAACGACATGCAGACCGCAACTGGCTGCAGGTCATTTTCGTAACCGGACACGCGACGCTGGACAATTCCGTGGAAGCCCTGCGGCTTAACGCGGTTGATTTTCTGCACAAACCGGTTCGCCGGGTACAGTTCTTGGAATCTGTAGGCAAAGCGGCAGCAAAGGCCCATGAACAACGCACAACGGCAGCTCAGTGGTCGCAGGGAACAGAGCGCCTTTCCCGACTGATGGAGGAAGCACAGCAGTTGGGCACGATGCTCGGGTCGCTGCAATCATTTGTACCCGGCGGTGCACAACCCTTGGCACGGCCAAAGACACAACCGGCGGATATGTCACCGGTCTCGCCCGACAAGGAGCGCCTGTTGGAACTCTTGCGTATCCGTGACATTAAAACGCGCTATTTCTCAGACAAACTCTTCGTCGATCCCGCTTGGCATATGTTGCTCGACCTGATGGAAAACCATCTCCAGGAAAAGCAGGTCTCGGTATCGTCATTGTACATTGTTTCGGGTGTTTCCCCTGCGACGGCATCGCGACGTCTCGATGAGATGGAAGCGGCAGGTCTTGTTCGTCGCTGGCTAGATCCGAACGACGGCAGGCGTCAGCTGGTGGCCCTGTCGGAGCGTTCCGTCGCGTCGATGCTCTCCTATCTGACGGCGCTGGATCGTCAAATGCAGGGTGAGTGAGGCTGATTACGGAGTTTGCTTCACCCGCAGATTGCCCGAGCCGCCGCGTAACTATGCGGAATCTATGCTTGATGCACATTATTAGCTGCATTCTTGAAGCTATATAAAATTAATAAAAACAGATATTTAGATTGATTGCCTTGGCGATGGGGCTGCATCGCTTTCAATCTGAAAGCATCTTCGAGTGAATTCTGTGCGGATCAAAGCCATCTAAGCTCCGAACCGGCACGAAAACTACCCCCCAATTTGTACACTCGATTGCCGGCCAGGTTTACGCCTGATGAGGAATGACGGTTATGTCGATCATGGAAAATACCTTGCCCCGGTCCGAGGTCTGCGAAACTTCGAAGCTGAACGATGACCTGCTGGAGGCCGAAATCCGAGCCCATCTGCGTTTTACGCAACGGCTTGGATGGATCATGATCTACTTTTTTTCCTTCCTTCTTAGCGCAGGCGCAATCCACTTTATCGCACTCAGCCTTTAAAGGACGGCCCCGGATATGCTGAAGAAGTCCATAATTCTCTCTGGGATTGGTATGGCGGCGTTTGCCGCTGCAACGGCCTATGCTGCCGATCCGACGCTTCCCAATGGCGCAACCTCACTGCGGGAGCAATATGCCGACTGGACTGTTCTGTGCGGTATTGCAGCTGACGGCGACAAGAAGACCAAGGTCTGCTCTTTGCAGCAGGAACAGGTGCGTCAGGTCAAGAACGGCCCAAGCCAGCGTGTGCTGGCGGTTGAATTGCAGCCAAAGGATAAGGGCCTTGAAGGTGTGCTGGTACTGCCGCTCGGTCTCAAGCTCGACAAGGGGGCGACGCTGAAGATTGACGACGGTCAGCCTTCGGATGCCAACCGGTTCCGCACCTGCATCTTTGCCGGTTGCGTCGTCGATATCAGGGCTGACGCCAAGATGGCGGCAGCTCTTGGCAAGGGTAAGACCATTGCCGTCAAGACGATCACGGATGAAGGCAAGGATGCCGACTTCACGATCTCGCTCAATGGTTTCCAGAATGCGGTCAATCGTGTCAGCGAACTGATGAAATAATCAACCATTCAGCTTCCGTCCCTCTGCCGAGAGACGGATAGCGACTGGAAGGACGGACATCCCGCCAGGTCGTCTGCCCTTCCAGTCTGCAGACATTCACAAAATCAACGTTAGCGCATCGACCCGACGGCTCGGGGAAAACAGCTGCGCGCCAAATTTCGCCGTCGAGAACGGCGCTTCGAAAGGACTAGACCCATGCCAGCCCCCGACGGCATCAAGAAGCGGAGCAACGTCCGCGCCAAAGAGAATACCAATACGCTCGGGAAGCTTCTTTCCGCGAGCATAGCTTTGTTTGCAGCCTCGACTGTCCTTTCAGGTGTGGCTTATGCAGGCACTGTCGCGCCTGGCGGTTCCGCAGTTGTTGGTGCCGGTGATCCTGCCGAAACATGGAACGTTCAGAACGACGCAACGCTCGATGTGATGGCTGGCGGTAAGGTAAATGAAACCACCGTGTTCGGCACGTTGAACATGAATGGCGCCACGGCATCACCGAGCGGCGCGCCGAGTGGCTATGTTGTTACCGTCTTTGGCGGCAACGCCAACATCACGGGTTCCTCCCTTTCGGGGCAAGGCGGCCTCGGAATTTCCGGTTTCATCGACACAGTTGGCTCGGCTGTCGTGACCAACAGCGACATTCAGGGTGTTTCGCAGGCCGTGCTTGTCCAGCATGGCAGCACGCTGAACATGACCGGCGGTACCGTCAAAGGCGGCACGCACGGCTTTGAACTGATCAATGGTGCCGATGTCATCATCGACGGAACGACGATCACTTCCGGTGGGGTCGGAATATTTGCCTATGCGGGTAGCAGTGCAGGTGCTGTCGGATCGAACGTGGAACTGCGCAATGGCAGCATCACCTCCGTTGGCCATGGCGTTAACCTGCGCGATGGCTCACGCGCCGTTATCAGCGGGTCCAAGATCGAAACGACTGGAGCCAATGCCCGTGGCGTGTTCGCGAATGGCATTGGCACCCATGCCGAGATTACCGACACGGATATTATCACGCGGTCCAATACGGCTCCGGGTATTGAACTTGCTGCGGGCGCATCGGCGAATGCGACCAATGTGAACATCACCACGAGTGGTAGTACGTCGTCGGGCGCCCGCGTGAGCGGTGATGGCTCAACGCTCGTTTACAAGGGCGGCAATATTTCAACGACTGGCGGCACCGCACACGGCATCGATGCGTGGAGCGGCGCTCAGGTGAGCGTCGATAACGTCAATATCAAGACGGGAGGCAGCAACAGCGCCGGCCTGCGGCTCAATTATGCCGGGACCTCGCTTGTCGCAAATGGTGGCACGATCAACACGTTGGGTGCCAATGCCTACGGTGTCGATGTAGCTGCTGGCGCCAAGGCAGAAGTCAACAACGTCGATATCACGACGGCTGGCGGTGGTGCTTACGCAGTTCGTGTATCCAATGTGGGATCGGAAGCTGTTATCAACGGTGGCAACCTTACTGCGTCGGGTGTGAACAGCGCGGGCATAATGGCAAGGGCCGGTGGGCAGGTGGTTGCGAACGATGTGAATATCATCATGCTCGGCGGGAACGGAGCTGCCGTCTGGGCAGGTGATGCAGGTTCCTCGGTAACATATAATGGTGGATCGGTGACCACTTCAGGTGTGACCCGAGCATTCAATATAGAACGCGGTAGCCATCTCGACGCATCGAATGTCGTTGTCTCGACGTCAGCTCAAGATAGCCATGGTGTGGTTCTTTCCAGCAACTCAACCGGCTCGGTGTCTAATCTGGATATTACGACCTCAGGTCTCAAAGCCTATGGGGTCGCTATTCAGCGCAATTCCGAACTCGACGTTGCAAACACAAAAATCGTCACTGGTGGGCAGACGGCTTATGGCTTGACAGCACAAACTGGCAGTAAGCTCGAAGCAACGAATATTCTCGCGACCACAACCGGTGAAGGCTCTTTTGGCATTCGTGTCCTGGACGCTGATACACAGGTTGATGTATCAAGTGGCAGCTTCCGAACCGACGGTGTTGGTGCTGACGGTGTGAACGTGACGACCGGTGCCGTTGTCAACATCGCTCATGAAGACGGTGCGCTGAACACGCGAATTACGACGACGGGTGCCGAGGCAGTTGCTCTTCACGCTCTCAACGGCGGTACGATCAACGCATCGGGTGCAGATGTGAGAACGCTGGGTAACGGTTCGCACGCTGTGGTTGCCGCAGGCGGCAGCACCGTCAACCTGACCGGTGGCGGGTTCAATCCGAACGGAACCGGTGCTCATGGTGTGGTGGCGTCCGGTGGCAGCACTGTCACCATGAACAGCTCGATCTTCCAGGTGTTTGGTGCAGATAGCCATGGCGTTTCTCTGGCGAATGACAGTATCGTCATCGCGGAACGCTCCTTTATCGGCTCTTATGCTCCGGCCCTGAAGACGGAAAGCGGCAATGTCGTTTACGATCTGCGTAATGGAACACAGGTGGTCGGTACTTACGGTACGGTTCTCTCTGCTGCGTCTGGCTCGACGACCTTGACAGCTGACGGTAATGTTCAGTTGTCGGGTGATATGGTTGTCGAGGCCGATGGTGCGGTGATCGATGCAACCCTGTCGAACAAAAGTCAGTGGTATGGCGCGGCCAAGGGCGTGACGAGCGCATCTGTTGATGGTTCATCATACTGGGCGATGACGGGTTCGTCGGATGTCGGTGCGCTGAGCAATGACGGCGTTGTCGACTTCGATGCGGCTAATCCGTACAAGACACTGAAGGCTGGCAGCCTTGCGATGAATGGCGGTTCATTCATTCTCAACACCAAGCTCAATCAGGGCGGTGCGGCAAGCGAAACCGACAAGATTGTGGTTACGGGCGATGCAACCGGTAACGGCCTCATCAATGTCCGCAACAATGGCGGTGCAGGCGCCTTGACCGGAACTGGTGCAACCGATGGCATTCAGGTTGTTGAGGTCGGTGGCGCAAGCGACGCCGAGTTCAAGCTCGGTTCGGCAGCCGTTGTCGGTATCTATGATTACCAGTTGAAGAAGGCCGATGGCCAGAACTGGTATCTGCAGACCGAAGGCAGCGATGTCGTTGATCCGCCTGCCTGCGCGCCTGGCGTCGATTGCCCAGGTGACGGTGGAGACGATGGCGATGGTACCGGTAATCCTGGTCCAAGCACGGGCCATGTTGTCGATATCGTACCGGGTTACAACATCGCGCTTTCGGCAGCCCAGAACCATGTCCTGACCTCGCTTGACACGTTCCATGAGCGTCTGGGTGAATTGCGCGCCGAAGAGCTGCAGGATGGCTACCATGCCTGGATGCGCGGCATTGGCAAGACGGGTTCCTATTCGCCAAAGAGCATCACCGGTTATAATGGCCATGGCTTTGACATGACGACTGCTGGCGTTCAGATCGGCGCTGACTATTCGAAGAGCGATGTGTTTGTTGCTGGCGACAAGCTCACCATTGGCATGTTCGGCGAATATGCCAATTCGAGCTTCGATGTGCGTGGCCGTACCGCTGACGGTTCGATCTCATCGAAAGGTCTGGGTGGCTATGTGACCTGGCAGCAGAAGGCTCCAACCGATCGCAAGCCTGGTACCGGCGCTTATGTCGACGCCGTGGTGAAGCAGGACTGGCTCGAATTTGGTGTCAACGCCAAGTCTGTCTCCGGATTTGACCTGCAGAACGGTTATAAGGGCAAGGCTACCACCGCGTCGATTGAAACGGGATACGGCTTCGATCTTGGCAACGATGTCGTGCTGCAGCCTCAGGCTCAGCTGACCTGGTCGAAGGTGAAGGCCGACAGCTTCACCGACAGTTACGGCATTGCCGTGCACGGTCAGGAAGCTGAATCGCTGATTGGTCGCGTCGGCGTGCGTCTGGAAAAGACCTTCTACTTCGGTGATGAAGAAGAGACGGTTGAAGCAGCCCCTGTTCCTGCACCAAAGGCGCAGAAGCAGGTGAAGGGCAAGAAGGGCAAAGCCGCCAAGGCTGTTCCTGCTGTCCTGCCGGACGCGCCGAAGAAGAAGAAGTTTGTCAAGTCGGTTACAACTTATGCGGACGCCAATGTGAAGCATGAGTTCAAGGGGAAGAACGGTCTTGTTGCTTCCAACACCGGCATTGGCAATGACATGGGTGGCACGCGGTATGACGTCGGCGTTGGCGTGGTTGCCCGTGTGTCGGAAAATGTCAGCCTGTTCGGGCGTGGCTCTGTCGAATTCGGCGGCTCCACCAATGTTGCAGGCAAGGTCTCTGGCGGTCTCAAGATTACCTGGTGATCGATAAGCTGCCAGTTCCCGGGCACACAGTTCGCGACCGGGAGGCCAACCATAGATTTCCACCCATTGGTGGAGGTCTATGGGACAGTGAAACCGGAGTGGGGCCGTTGATTGTTCCCTCTTTGGTATCTCTTTCAAATAAAAGCCCGCCCGACTGCTGATCGGGCGGACTTTATCCGTCAGGAAGCCAATCCAACATCTATTTTAAAGTGATAATTCTCTTTCCCTTCATGCCATGGCCAAAAGCCAAAGCGGTAAACCGGTCTGTCGATTGTGCTGGCGATCAAATCGAATGAAGGATTCGCTTACTGGGCAAAAGCTATCGAGCCAGCCTTTGCGGCGTGCGTTGACTACTCCGACGCCGCTATTATCGAAGCATCACAGTTGCCGGTGCCTAGTTCCCCTTACTGATTTCTGGCTCTGCCTCGATCAAATAAGATGGGCTTAGAAAGAGATAGACAGAGTGGTTCTTTTGGAACCATTCTGGCAACCGTCCAACAATTATCCTCCGGTTCCTCCCATGCCCGTCATTCGTGATTTCCAGCCTGCCGATATTGAAACGATCACCACCATCTATACGGAAGCCGTTCTGACCGGCGCGGGCTCCTATGAGATCGAGCCGCCGACAATGGACGAAATGGTGAAGCGTTTTGAGGCATTCGTGGAGCAGGGCTTTCCGATCCTCGTCGCGGAGGAGGATGGTCGGATTCTGGGCTATGCCTATGCGAGTTATTTCCGCGTCAGGCCTGCCTACCGCTGGCTTGCGGAGGATTCGATCTATATCGCCCCGGATGCGAAGGGAAAGGGTATCGGCAAGCTTTTGCTGCGGGAACTCATCGACCGTATTGCTGCATTGGGGTTCCGGCAATTGCTGGCGGTCATCGGCGATGGCGAACACAATATCGGTTCGGTCAAGCTGCATGAGAGTCTTGGCTTCACCCATTGCGGACGTATCGAGGGCTCCGGGTTCAAGCATGGACGCTGGCTGGACACGGTGTTGATGCAGCTACCGCTCAACGGCGGGCGTTCAATCGAGCCGGGGACGCCGCCGCTTTCATGATCCTGTAGTCGCTGCCGAAATCAGCTTTCGACGAGCTTGAGGCTCTTGTCGAACACGCGCAGCACGCGTTCCAGCTCATGGCCGCGCTTCATGATAAGCCCGCTTGCAGCGATGACCGAATAAGCGCCCTGTTTCTGCGCCAGCTTCGGATTCTTCTCGATGCGGAAGAGCGGTACTTCGCTTGCGCGGCGAAAGATGGAAAACACCGCACGGTCAGCCAGATGATCAATGGCGTAATCACGCCACGTGCCGGAGGCAACCATGCGGCCATAAATGTTCAGGATTTTGGCAAGTTCATGCCGGTTGAAACTGATGGGAGCCGGTCGCACACGGTCGATAGGAACGACCTTTGGCGAAGCAGACGAGGGAGAAGGGGATGACAAATCCTCATTCGCCACGCTTGACGTATTCATGTCGTTCCTTTCAGCCTTTTGCAGAGCCGGACCGAAGACCGGGCGGGATCAAGAACAAACTGCGCGCAACCGGTTTGGATATTCGGCAATGGCGACGAAGCGAACCGAACCGGCGCATGACAACAGGGTGATGCTTTTGTGAAGCAATTTCAAGGGGAGGCTTTCGCAGGCCGGTTTTCATCGCCAATTATCTGGCGGGGAAAGCCCCAATAAATAGGGATTATGGGCTCTATATTAGTTATTCACGAAAAGAGAATGCCTGTTTGGAATGGTGATTGTCGGCCACATTTTCGCCTTGTCAGCTTCGCATTCCAGCCTGATTATGGCTTCAGCATCTACACGTTGCCTGAGACGGTTCGGTTCGGGTATGTCCGACCCCAAGCCCCCCGCCCAAAGGACTGCCCGAGCCGAACCAACCTTTTCCAGCCCCCGCTGAACCAAGTTGCAACACTCGCCCAGATGCCAGACGCTACATCAGCCCAAAATGAGAATCTGTTCGATCTGATCGAAACGCATTTCTTGCTGTAAATCGCGCAAGAGCGATGAGGATCGCAGAAAGCTCAAAGGCCGATCGGCTTCTTCTGCTTGAACATGGCCGCGCCATGGATGGGGCCGAGCGAATTGTCATCGCGCGTTTCCTGCAGCACCACCGCACAGCCTGAAACATCCTTGCGTTTCAGTTCCGACGCCGGGATTTCGATCTTCAGCGGCTTGCCGTCCCACATGCCGATCGTATTGGTATCGCGGACAGTGTTGCGATAGGTGACAGCCTCACCGGCATTTTCACCTTCGGTGATCGGAATGGTCACGGAATCGCGGAAATAGAACAGCACGACATGCACCGGCGCTTCCGGCTTCTTGCCTGCACCGATATCGATGGACAGGCGTCCATCATCGAGCTGTGTGATCGAAACCGGCACATCCAGCTTGTTGGCCGCAATCTGCGCCTGAACGGCTTCGCTGTCGCGACCGTTCACTTCCGTCGTACCATTGATGATGGCTTGCGGCGTATAGATCATGCGCGCATTGAAGGAGTTGCGATAGGCGTTCTGCCGGTCGGTGTTTTCCTGGGTGGCAAGCGTGTCGCGCCATCCCATATAATCCCAGTAATTGACATGGAACGACAGCGCCAGAACATTGGGATCGTCGGCATATTTCGCGAAATTCTGGTCAGCCTTGGGGCAGGACTTGCAGCCCTGGCTGGTGTAGAGCTCCAGAACGGCGGTCTTCTTGCCGCTGTCCTGTGCCTTGGCGGGCCCCTGCATGGAGATGCAGCCGGTGAATGCCAGCCCCAGAACGGCACAGATGCTACGCCAGCCGGGCAAATGCTCGCCGGTAAGCCATGAACCTGTCCCATAGAAGGGGGCGTGGAGTATCACTTCGTTTCATCCTGCAATAATTGTCGCTGACATCTATTATGTAAGAAGTCCTGCAATCAATAGGAATTCACGTTGCGGTGAGATTCGCAGGCGTTACGATTCCCATATCTCACCCTTAAGGGCGAATATCACCAAATTAGCCCACAACAGATTGTGCGAGAACGAGACTGGCTGAACATGAGATCGAGCTTGAGAGAAAAAGCCATCGCCATTTGCGATGAGAAGATAGCGAAAAAAAGGCGAGCTGGTCGGTATTTCGTTCTATGCTTTCTTTGCCAACAAGAACACGGAGCCGGAATTGCTCATGGAAGCTGCCGAGTGGTGGATCAAGACCCATACCCTTGATCACTTTGAGAAAGCAGTAAAAATCAGAGAAATGATCCGTTCAGGCCGATAGTTTCCGTGTCTAATCTAAAATAAAAAGCCGCCGGATTTCTCCGGCGGCTTCTGAATTTAAAGCGCGTGCTGATTAAGCAGCGAGATCGCGCAGAACGGTCTGCAAAATGCCGCCGTTCTTCATGTAGTCGAGTTCGTCCAGCGTATCGATGCGGCAGATGAGCGGAACCTTCTTCACCGAGCCGTCGGCATAGGTGATCGAAGCTTCGACTTTCTGGCGCGGACGCACATCGGCGAGACCTTCGATGGAGACCATCTCGTCGCCCTTGAGACCGAGCGTCTGCCAGCTGGTGCCTTCCTCGAAGACGAAAGGCACAATGCCCATGCCGACGAGGTTGGAGCGGTGGATACGCTCGAACGACTGCGCGATCACGGCCTTGACGCCGAGCAGGTTGGTGCCCTTGGCAGCCCAGTCACGCGAAGAACCGTTGCCGTATTCGACGCCTGCGAAGACGACGAGCGGAACGCCCTCGGCCTTGTACTGCATGGCAGCATCATAGATCGAGGTTTCTTCCTTCGACGGATAGTGGATGGTGTAGCCACCTTCACGTCCGTTTTCGCCCAGCATGTGGTTGCGGATACGGATGTTTGCGAAGGTGCCGCGCATCATCACTTCATGGTTGCCGCGACGCGTGCCGTACTGGTTGAAGTCTGCAACGCCGACGCCATGGTCGATGAGGTATTTGCCAGCTGGCGACTGTGCCTTGATGGAACCGGCAGGCGAAATGTGGTCGGTCGTGATCTTGTCGCCGAAGAGACCCAGAATGCGGGCACCCTTGACGTCGCCGATCGTGCCGGCCGACTTGCCCATGCCGACGAAGTAAGGCGGATTCTGCACATAGGTCGAGTTGTCGTCCCACGCATAGGTCTGGCCCGCAGGAACCTGAACGGCCTGCCAGTTTTCGTCGCCCTTGAACACGTCCGCATACTTCTCCGAGAAGATCTTGCGGGTGACGTTCTTGGCGATGAATTCCTGGATTTCCTGAGAGGAAGGCCAGATGTCGCGGAGATATACCGGGTTTCCGTCCTTGTCTTCGCCGAGCGGCTCCTTGGTCAGGTCCTTGGTGACCGTACCGGCAAGAGCGTGGGCGACGACGAGCGGCGGCGAAGCCAGGTAGTTGGCCTGAACGTCCGGCGAAACACGGCCTTCGAAGTTACGGTTGCCGGAAAGAACGGCAGCCGCGATCAGGCCCTTTTCGTTGATCGTCTTGGAGATCGGAGCAGGCAGCGGACCGGAATTGCCGATGCAGGTCGTGCAGCCGAAGCCGACGAGGTTGAAGCCGAGCGCATCGAGATCCTTCTGGAGGCCAGCGGATTCGAGATAGGCGGCAACGACCTGAGAACCGGGAGCCAGCGACGTCTTGACCCAAGGCTTGGTCTTGAGGCCCTTGGCAACTGCATTGCGGGCCAGAAGGCCGGCCGCAATCAGCACGCTCGGGTTTGAGGTGTTGGTGCACGACGTGATGGCGGCAATCGCCACATCGCCATGGCCGAGATCATAGTCTTCGCCTTCAACGGCATAACGCGCGGTCTGGCCGGTGGTCTTCTTGTACTCGTTTTCGAGCGAGGTGGCAAAGCCCGAACCGATGTTTTCCAGTGCGATGCGGCCTTCCGGACGCTTCGGGCCGGCCATCGACGGAACCACGTCGCTCATGTCGAGTTCGAGAATGTCGGTGAAGACTGGATCGGCTGCGCCCTTGTCGCGCCACATGCCCTGTGCACGGCAATAAGCTTCGACGAGTTCGATGCGATGCTCGTCGCGGCCGGTCGTGTTCATGTAGTTGAGCGTTTCGCGGTCAACCGGGAAGAAACCACAGGTCGCGCCATATTCCGGGCCCATGTTGGCGATGGTTGCGCGGTCGGCCAGCGTCATGTTTTCGAGGCCTTCGCCGAAGAACTCGACGAACTTGCCGACAACGCCCTTCTTGCGCAGCATCTGCGTGACGGTGAGAACGAGGTCGGTCGCGGTCACGCCTTCCTTGATCTTGCCGGTCAGACGGAAGCCAACGACTTCCGGCAGAAGCATGGAAACCGGCTGGCCGAGCATGGCAGCTTCAGCTTCGATGCCGCCAACACCCCAACCCAGAACGCCAAGGCCGTTGACCATGGTGGTGTGGCTGTCGGTGCCGACGCAGGTGTCGGGATAGGCAACGGTTTCGCCGTCTTCTTCCTTGGTCCAGACAGCCTGGGCCAGATATTCGAGGTTCACCTGATGGCAGATGCCGGTGCCCGGAGGAACGACGCGGAAGTTCTTGAATGCCTGCTGGCCCCACTTCAGGAAGCGGTAGCGTTCGCCGTTGCGCTGATATTCGAGGTCCACATTGGCCTTGAATGCGCTTGGATTGCCGAATTCGTCGACGATGACCGAGTGGTCGATGACGAGATCGACGGGAACGAGCGGGTTGATCTTTTCCGGATCGCCGCCAAGAGCCTTGAGGCCGTCGCGCATGGCTGCAAGGTCAACGACGGCAGGAACGCCGGTGAAGTCCTGCATCAGCACGCGGGCCGGGCGGTAGGCGATTTCTGCGCCTGCGGAACCGCGGTCGTTCAGCCACTTGGCAACAGCTTCGATGTCCGACTTCTTGACGGAGCGGTCGTCCTCGAAGCGGAGCAGGTTCTCGAGCAGAACCTTCATGGAGAATGGAAGCTTGGAAACGCCTTCGAGACCGTTCTTTTCGGCTTCGGTCAGGCTGTAATAAACATAATCCTTACCACCTACGGTAAGGGTTTTGCGGCATTTAAAGCTGTCGATGTGCGACACTGCGTTCGTCCTTCATGCTACTGGCCGGAAAACCAGGACGAACGCCTCTGCTGCGTTTCAAGGACGCGCCAAGGTGCGGGTGCAGTCATTTCCGCTGTCCGTCCCGATGCCTGTGTCCTTGAGGGCAACAGGTTGAGATCGGCCAAAAATGGTTTCCACGCCGACCGCTGGCGTGGTAGCCCTCATATAGAGAGTTTTCTAAAACGATTCCAGACAGAATATCGTGAATTCGGCCCCTTGCGGCGAAATGTTGCGATGCCTTTCCATAGATTTTCCGAGGGGCCGGTTCTATTGGTCTGGCAATTATCCATCGGGGCTTAGAGGGTATAAAATGCGGCTTGAAGCCGAAAATCTGGCGGGCGAGAGAGGCGGGGAAACGATTTTCGCTGGCCTGTCTTTTGCTCTCAGTGAAGGCGAGGCGCTGGTGGTGACCGGCCCGAATGGCTCGGGCAAGTCCACGCTGCTGCGAATCATCTGCGGCCTGCTTCTGCCAGAAGCAGGAAAGGTGGAACTTCGCGAGGATGGCACAGTTCTTCCGGTGCGCGCCGCCTGCCATTATCTCGGCCATCAGAACGCGATGAAACCGGCGCTCAGCGTGCGTGAAAACCTGTCCTTCTGGCAGAAGTTCAATGGTGCTGCGCAAACGGAGATCGATGAGGCGCTGGAAGCCGTCGATCTGCCCGGCGTGGAGCATCTGCCGTTCGGTTATCTGTCGACGGGGCAGAAGCGCCGTGTTTCCATTGCCAAGCTTCTGGTCAGCCATCGTCCGCTCTGGATCGTCGATGAACCGACCGCCGGTCTCGACAAGGCGTCCGAAGCCCGCTTCGCCGAGCTGATGCGCGGACATATGCGCGACGGCGGCATGATCGTCGCTGCAACGCATATTCCTCTTGGCCTTGAAGGTGTCAGCGCGCTCGACATGGCCGCCTGTTCAGTCGAGGCTGCCTGATGCTGGCGCTTTTTCTGAGAGATTTGCGCCTCAGTTTCCGCGCCGGTGGTGGCGCGCTGATCGGAATCCTATTCTTTCTGGCCGTGATTTCGGTGATGCCCTTCGGCGTCGGGCCTGATCTCAACCTTCTCGCACGCATCGGTCCTGCCATGCTGTGGATCGGCGCGTTGCTGGCAACGCTACTGGGGCTCGACCGGCTGTTTCAGGCTGACCGGGAGGATGGTTCGCTCGACCTGCTGCTGATCGGCGCGGACAGTCACATGCTGGCCTTCACGGTTTTTGTGAAATGCGTGGCCCATTGGGTGGCAAGTGTGCTGCCGCTGGTAATCGCATCGCCAATGCTCGGCCTGTTCATGAACATGGATGCATCGGCAATCGGCGCAACATCGCTGACGCTTCTGGTGGGAACGCCCGCCATCGCCTTCATTGGCGCTGTGGGTGCAGCCCTTGCCGTGGCGCTGCCGCGTGGCGGGTTGCTGGTGTCGGTGATCGTTCTGCCGCTCACCATTCCGGTGCTCATTTTCGGTGTATCAGCTTCGCATGGAGCGACAGTAGACAATGTGCCCTTTCTGGCGCCATTCCTTATTCTTGCAGCACTCACCCTGTTCTTTGCCGTCCTCGGGCCTCTGGCCGCGAGCGCGGCACTGAAAAGTTCGGCGGATTGAACATGATCCCGAAAAGTGGGAACCGGTTTTCGGAAACGATCAAGTTCGGCGGATTGACGCAGTTGATTACGGTCAATTGAACGGCACGGGGGTGGAAGGTAAGTATAGGCCATGGAAAAAGACATGACCAAAGACGCCGTTAAAACCACGAGCTGGCTCGATCTGGCCAATCCCACGCGCTTCCTAGCCTTTGCAGGCAAGGTGTTGCCATGGCTGGCCGTGCTTTCGGTGCTGTTTCTGGCGGCTGGTCTCTATATGGTCTTTTTCCTGTCGCCGGAAGACTACCAGCAGGGCATGACGGTTCGCATCATGTATATCCATGTGCCTTTCGCATGGCTTTCCATGATGTGCTATTCGATCATGGCTGTTTCGGCGCTGGGCACGCTGGTCTGGCGGCATCCGCTGGCCGATGTGTCGATCCGCGCCGCCGCTCCGCTCGGTGCCGTCTTCACCGCGCTTGCGCTTGCCACTGGTTCGCTCTGGGGCAAGCCGATGTGGGGCACGTGGTGGGTGTGGGATGCGCGACTGACTTCGGTTTTCGTGCTGTTCCTGATGTATCTCGGCATTATCGCGCTGTCGCGCGCCATGGACGATCCGGCGAAAAGCGCCAAACCTGTGGCCGTGCTCACGCTGGTCGGCTTCATCAATATTCCGATCATCAAATTCTCGGTCGACTGGTGGAACACGCTGCATCAGCCAGCATCTGTTTTCCGCATGGATGGCCCGACCATCGACGGCTCCATGTTGCGCCCGCTTTTCGTGATGGCCATCGGCTTCTCGCTTCTGTTCTTCACACTGCATATGATGGCCATGCGCAATGAAATCTGGCGCCGCCGCGTCGCGTCGATGAAGAAGCTTGCCGCACGGAATGCCGACCGCAATCGCAAAGCACAGGAGGGTGCAGTATGAACCATCTTGGCTATGTTCTCGCATCCTATGGCATCACGGTCGCGGCACTCGCCGTCACCATCGGCTGGATATTGATCGATCAGCGTATCCAGAAAAACGAACTGAAGCGGCTTGAGGCGCAGGGTGTGCGCCGCCGTTCTGCAAAAGCCCCCGGTAAAGCACAATGACCGAAACGACCGAGAAGCCAGCCGCGCCGAAAAAGCGCTCCACATGGGTTGCCCTGCTGCCGCTGGCGATTTTCGTCGGACTGGCGGCGGTGTTTGCGGTCCAGCTTCTGTCGGGCAAGGACAATACGACGATCCCTTCCGCTTTGATCGGCAAGCAGGCACCGCAGACGAACCTGCCGCCCGTCGAGGGGCTGGTGCGCGATGGCGCGCCTGTTCCCGGCCTCAACAGCGAAGAGTTTAAGGGCAAGCTGACACTGGTGAATGTCTGGGGATCGTGGTGCGTTCCCTGTCGTCAGGAGCACCCGCTGTTGATGGAAATCGCCAAGGATGAACGCATCCGCGTGGTTGGCCTCAATTACAAGGACCAGCCGGAAAATGCGCGCCGTTTTCTCGGCGATCTCGGTAATCCCTTTGCCGCAGTCGGTGCCGACCGCGCCGGGCGTTCAGCCATCGAATGGGGCGTCTACGGCGTGCCGGAAACCTTCCTCGTCGATCAGAACGGCAAGATCGTCTACAAGCATGTCGGGCCGTTTACGCCAGAGTCGGTGAAGAACGATCTGATGCCTGCTGTGGAGAGGGTTCTTCAGTAATAGTCGTTGAGCTTATTCATGGATCGATGATTTAAGGTCCTGCTGCAGCTTCTCTAGCATTGGAGCAGGCATGTTCAGTCCCTCGAAGTCGCAATATTCATCCAGAAGTTCCGGAGATTTCTGTCTGAACTTGGAGGTGTCGACTTCGCCCTCATCATTCACAGCTCCAACCTTATAAAGAAGGTCGGCTGTCGCTTTGACTGAAATACGTCCTAATTTGAAAGCGATTACTTCCTGTGGGTCTCGTGCCATGATTGCAACTGTGTCCAGTTTAAACTCTGAAGGCATGTCAAGCGTGAGATCCATGACACTAATCTTGTTGCTTTCTAGTGCCTCATAATATTGCTTTCCTAGATCATAAGCCTTTTGTGTGAAGCTGGTCGATAATAGGAAGGAAGAGGCAGATGGATTTATTGCAGTTCCTATGTTCTGGATGAGAATTGCACATTGAAAATTTTTCAAAGATTTTGCAGGGAGTGCGAGATAATCTTGCTTGGTGAGCTCTTCACCATATGTTGCAGTAATTGATAATAAAGAAACAGATATAGATGCAAATAGCATTGTTCTGAAATTCATGATCTCCAGTCTCCCGAAAAATAAAAAGGGCTCCGAAGAGCCCTTAGTAAAATACTTTCTTACGAAATCAATCCGGCAACTTCCGTACCGCGCCCTTGGCGGCGCTGGTTGCCATGGAAGCATAAGCCTTAAGCGCGGTGGAAATCTTGCGCTTGCGTGTCTCCGCTGGCTTCCAGCCAGTCGCATCCTGCTCGGCGCGGCGTTCTGCCAGCGTTGCATCATCAACAGCCAGATGGATCTTGCGGTTTGGAATGTCGATATCGATGATATCGCCTTCGCGTACCAGCCCGATCGTGCCGCCTTCGGCTGCTTCCGGCGAGACGTGGCCGATCGAGAGGCCCGAAGAGCCGCCCGAGAAACGTCCATCGGTGATCAACGCGCAGGCTTTGCCGAGGCCTTTCGACTTCAGATAGCTGGTCGGGTAGAGCATTTCCTGCATGCCGGGGCCACCGCGCGGGCCTTCATAGCGGATCAGCACAATGTCGCCAGCCTTGATCTTGCCGTTCAGAATGCCGAGTACCGCGGTATCCTGACTTTCAAAGATGCGGGCGGGGCCGGAGAATTTCAGGATGGAGTCGTCCACGCCAGCCGTCTTCACGATGCAGCCGTCTTCGGCCAGATTGCCGTAAAGCACGGCCAGACCACCATCCTGACTGAAGGCGTGTTCCTTGGAGCGGATGACGCCCTTTTCACGGTCGGTATCGACGCTGTCGAAGCGGCGTTCCTGAGAGAAGGCAACCTGCGTCGGCACGCCACCGGGCGCAGCCGAATAGAACTTGTGCACCATGTCGCTGTTGGTGCGGGTCACGTCCCAATGATCGAGCGCCTTGGCAACCGTTTCGCTGTGCACGGTTGGCAGATCGGTATTGATCAGGCCTGCCTTGTCGAGCTGGCCGAGAATGCCCATGATGCCGCCTGCGCGGTGCACATCTTCCATGTGAACGGTATTGTTGGCAGGCGCGACCTTGCAGAGCACCGGCACGCGGCGGGACAGGCGGTCGATATCGGCCATGGTGAAATCGATCTCGGCTTCCTGTGCAGCTGCAAGCAGATGCAGAACCGTATTGGTCGAACCGCCCATGGCAATGTCGAGCGTCATGGCGTTTTCAAAAGCCGGGAAGCTTGCAATCGAGCGCGGCAGCACGCTTTCGTCGTCCTGCTCGTAATAACGGCGGGCGAGATCGACAACCAGATGACCGGCTTCCACGAAGAGGCGCTTGCGGTCGGCATGGGTTGCGAGCGTGGAGCCATTGCCCGGCAGCGACAGGCCGAGCGCTTCGGTGAGGCAGTTCATCGAATTCGCGGTGAACATGCCTGAGCACGAACCGCAGGTCGGGCAGGCTGAACGCTCAATCGCCTTGACCTGATCGTCGGTGTAGCTGTCGTCGGCAGCTGCAACCATCGCATCGACGAGGTCGAGCTTCTTGACCTGATCGTCCCAGACGACCTTGCCTGCTTCCATCGGACCGCCGGAAACGAACACGACCGGGATATTGAGGCGCAGAGCGGCCATCAGCATACCGGGAGTGATCTTGTCGCAGTTGGAAATGCAGACCATCGCATCGGCGCAATGGGCATTGACCATATATTCGACCGAGTCGGCGATGAGTTCACGCGACGGCAGCGAATAGAGCATGCCGTCGTGACCCATGGCGATGCCGTCATCGACCGCAATGGTGTTGAATTCTTTTGCCACGCCGCCAGCGCTTTCAATTTCGCGCGCAACGAGCTGGCCGAGGTCCTTCAGGTGCACGTGGCCGGGCACGAACTGGGTGAACGAGTTCACCACGGCAATAATCGGCTTGCCGAAATCCTCATCCTTCATGCCGGTGGCGCGCCATAGGCCGCGCGCGCCGGCCATGTTGCGACCGTGGGTGGTTGTACGCGAACGATAAGGAGGCATTTTCAAACCTTTTAGGAACTATTCCAATGTGTAACGTCGATATGACAGAACCGTTCCCGCTGAGCAAAGCGCAAATTGCCCCATACTATCGGGGCTGAACCATTCGCAGACTTGCGGACAACGGAAAGGGTTCCGGCGTGCGACAGCTTTCGCAGGCACAGACACGGCAATCTAGCACGTTATTGTTATAATGCAAAAGATATTGCGCTGAAAACGTAAGGAAGTTGCTCGGCCTCAAGATGGTGCGTCTGCCATGGCGGCATCCAGCAGGGCATTCGCCGTTTTCATCCGCTGTTCCGCGGCAAGGCGAAACTCTTCCGGCAGGCGGTCCGGATGATTGCTGGCGGCAAAGCTGCGCCGCCGCCGTTGCAGTTCGGAGCGTCTCAGGCCGGAATGCAGGTCCAGCTCCTGGCGGATTGCATCCGGCGACAGCTTCTGCATCCGCGCTTCTATCGCCTGTCTTTCCTGTTCAGGCTCGGGCGCAGCCTCCGGCACGCTCTCAATATCGAACAGGCTTTCAAGATCGTCCGGCTGGCGGGGTGTTGCTGGCGTATCGCCGAAACCCACGGAAAAGACGGCGGAAGCAAACCCGAATTGCGGCGGACGGGTGTTTTCCTTGGGGCCTGCGTCAGCCTCGACTTCCTTCAGAACCGTTGCGAAATCCGGGCGGTTCCGCAGCATCAGGCTTGCTGCACCCTATGCGACGAAAAGGCGGAAGCCAGAGCGCGCGTCAGCCGGGATGGCAGCACAGGCTTCTGAAAGACCGGTATTCCGGGATAACGTGCCGCAAGGCGCGCTGGAAGGCCACCGCCGGTATGGATGACCACGAAGACATCACGGCTCTTCAACCGGTCCAGCACGGCTTCCACATCGCCATCGGCGAGGTTCACATCGAGAATGGCGGCATCAACTTCATTGCGATTGATGATATCTATTGCTTGCCGGACGGTGCCGACCGGACCGAGAACGGTTCCGTTCGCATCCTCGACAGTCGCGGCGACATCGAGGGCGACGAAAATCTCGTCTTCCACCACCAATACCCGCCGCTGTCCAAGATCATTCATCACTTGTCTCGCTGCCTCCCTTTTTGAGGTGAGCCCTTCACGCAAGAAATGCGCGAGCGCAAGCAGAGGTTCCCTTCGCCGGCATGATAATTCGTTAATGGTGAATCAAACCTTTACCGGTTTTGGAGGCCGCGATGTCAGAAGGCGGTGAAGGTCAGCGTCGTCAGTGAACGGATGATGTTGGGAATGTTGAGAACATTCTCGTTGATGAACTTGCCGATATCCTGATCCTCGGCAATGTAGATCTTGGCCAGAAGGTCGAATTCGCCGCTGGTGGAATAAAGCTCGGAGACGATTTCGCGCTGAAAGAGCGTATCGGCAACTTCGTAGGTCTTGCCGGGGGCGCACTGCAGTTGCAGGAAAACGGGCTTCATGTCTCTTCCTTTCGCGACGGGACTGCGTGGCGGATATCACAGCAGTGTTTGCAGGTTACAAACACGGACAGCCCGCCGAAATCAAGAGCGAAAGCATAGCGGATGGCGATGTTTGGCGCAGCAGGTTTGTCCTCCACGCATGGCTGGTTCACGCGGAGGTTTTAATTTACTCAATTGTAATTTTCTTGAGAGGGCGCAATAAGACTTCTCCCAGAAATTGTAATTTGCGCGTCCGATTTATATGAAATTTGTACTTCCCGCCGTTTTGCTGCTGTTCGCGTTCGCCTTTTTCTCGGCGTGGCTTTCCGATCGCGGTCGCCGGTTTCTGGCGTCCTGCGGCGCTTGTTTCCTGCTGATCGGCCTCGCAATGCTGGTCCAGCTTGGTGATTTCCCTTCGGACGACAATCTGAACACGGTGCTTTCCGCCGCATTTTATGTCGGAGGCACGCTGGTTGGCGGCTATGGCATTTTGCAGCGAAGCGGGCTGCGGCTTACATCTGCCTTCTACATATTGAGCTTTGCCCTCATCGTCGGCGGTGTCTGGTATTATTGCTATATTGAGCCCGATCTTCTGTCGCGGGTCTATGTGCTCAATCTGGGCATGGCCACGTTGATCCTTTCTTTCGCATGGCAGGCGCGGCGGCTGTTCAAGGGGCCGCTGGTGGACAAGCTGCTGCTGGTCATGCTCGTTCTGGTGGCATTGCAATTCGTGCCGCGCACGCTTCTGACCGCCCGTTCCCTGCTCGGCGATGTCGATGGCGACGATTTCGCAACGACTGTTTTCTGGCAATGGACGGTGTTTTCTACCGCTATCGCAGCGGTTGTCACCGGCTTCGCCTTGCTGGCCGCTGCCGGTTACGATCGTATCGGCGAACTGTCGCATGAACGTGACAGCGATCCCTTGACCGGGCTCCTCAACCGGCGCGGACTGGAAATGCGCTACGATGCGCTTTCACAGACGAAAAAGGGCGTGCCCGGCTGGGTTGCCGTTTGCGATATCGATTACTTCAAGGCGCTGAATGATGCCTATGGCCATGCGGCGGGCGACGCGGTTTTGAAGGAATTCGCTGGAATCCTGCGCAAGCTCATCGGCGAACGGCCACTGATTGCGCGTACTGGCGGGGAGGAGTTCGTGATCTGTGTCGACGACATGCATGCCGATAATGTCTTCCAGCTTATGGAAGGTGTGCGACAGAACATCGAGAGGCACCGGTTCCAGCGCCTCGCAAAGGAAGCCAGCGTCACATGCAGCATCGGCTGTGTCCGTTTGCCGGAGCAGGGTGATTTCTGGCAGGCGGTCGATAAGGCCGACAAAATCCTCTACGCCGCCAAGAAAGAAGGACGCAACCGCACCTATGTGGAAGGGTTGAACCCGAACAGCGACGGATAGTTCACAGAGCGGACGAATTTTGGGGATGGCGGTTTTTACGGGTGGTCTTCGATAACTTTCCGGTGATGATCCGCACATTGCCGCAAATCATGCTTATTATCGCCGCCGATAATGTGAGTACCGAGGAGTTCCCGAAAGTCCGATGAAATTCAAATCCCTTGTGTTGCCTGCGTCCGCTGTTGTTGGTCTCCTCTCGTTCGGCCCGGCGGTTTCTCCGTCTTTTGCAATGAATGCTTCCGAAAAGGCCCAGCTCGAGAAGCTCGATCCGGCAACCCGCCTTGAGCAACGTTGCGACGTGGAAGCAATGGAACGCATCACGCGGGAACAGAAGTTTTCGGTCGACAAGGTTCTGGCCTATGCCTTCTCCGATCCCGTGACCACGAAGAATTCGATCGAGGCCGATGGCGCTGCCTTCCGCAGCCGCGAGCACTGGTACAAGCTGTCCTTTGTCTGCAAGACGGATGAGGAACATATCAATATCGTTTCGTTTCGCTACGATATCGGCGATGAAGTGCCCCAGAACCAGTGGGACAAGCACTACCTCGTCCCATAACAGGGTCGTCTATTCTTCCGAGTCGTCCGAACGGCAGGCTGACAGCAGCGTCACTTCCTTGGCGGTGTGATCGGCTTCGAGATGGCTCAGCACAGCCTGACCGTCCTTGTCGCTCCAGCGGTAGCTGTCCTGCTCATCGATGGCGACATATTTCTTGAGACTGTCATGCCATTGCAGCGCGATCATCTTGCCTTCCGCATCGAGAACCGCAAAGCCGGGCGCACTACCATTGCGGATATAGGTGACAGGCACGACGACCCCACGTTCGCAGATGTAATCGACCCGCTCGATGGGGTTTGCATCCTGAGCCTGCGCCGAAACAGAAGGCGCGAAGAGCATTGCCGGGCCTGCTATAACCGCGAAAAGGGTGCAAATGGAACGCTTGCCATATGCCATGGTGAAAAATCCTCTGGTCAGCCAATCGATACAGGGAAAATAACTCTTCGGCGGCCCGGTTCAAGAGCGATCATATCGCGCGGTAAAGTTGCAACCTGACAGCAAAAATAATCAGCCTGCGACCGATTTCCTGCAACCGAAACAGGTTTCGCCCGTTATCAGCCTGCCGGTCGCGAGATTGGCGGAGGCCCGGATGAATACTTGCCCCCCGCAACCCCAGTCCGGGCCTCACTTCCGAGGTTGGAAAGATTGTATCTGAAATTATTGGGATTGTTCGTACTCATAGCAGGCACTTATATCGGGTGAGCTTGATTTAGAAATTTATACTAAAGCCTGGTGATCCCATATGACGCTCAATCTGATCGTGGCTTTTGTTGTTGCCGGATTGCTCCTTCATTTTTCAATTGGCGTAAGACCGGAATCGTTCTGATCGGCCTTGCGGCCATCTTTTACGGTGCAATTGCTTTGGCAATTCTTCCCGACACGCTGATGAGCCGCCTGCAATCGGCCTATTCATCGCAATTGCAGACGCAGCTTGAAGACAATACTGCCTTCATCGTCTTCGGCATGGGAACCCAGACAGTCGATGGCGACGGTCAGAAGGTGGTCGAACCACTTGCCTTCTCCTACGGGCCGATTTTGGCGGCGGTCGCCATGAACCGACAATGTGTCGAGAAGGGTTTTCGCTGCAAGTTCATCGCCAGCGGCGCCGATGTAGCCGGAACGGGTGTTTCCGAAGCCGCATCAATCGCCACGCAGCTGGAAAAGGCCGGTGTCGATCCCGCTTCCGTCCTGCTTGACGAGAAAAGCCGCAACAGCTGGCAGAACTCCAGGAACGTGGCAGCAATCCTGCGCGAGATCAGACCGGCGAAAGTTGTTCTGCTACAGGCTGCGCCGATGATGAAGCGCGATCTTCTTTATCTGGCACATTTTGGTGTGAAGCCTGAGCCGGTTGCGGCCGGTTATCTGACCGGATCGCATACCAACATGTCTTCGCCGGGCCTGTCTTTCCTCATGACCGATCTGGCGCTTCACGAGGAGATCGGAGTCTGGCGCTATACGCTCTACAACTTCATGGGCTGGAATGAGCCGAAGCAGCCTCCGCTCCAACTGGGGCAGGCCACGAGCAGCCTCCCCACCCAAACTTCACCGCTTGCCGGACCGGTGTCGGCTCAATGAGTTAATGATACTATCACCGGCGTGTTTCGACACGCCGGTGGAAAAATTATCTCCGAATTCTCCGACAAAATGAGTAGATTTTTCGAAGTCGTTTCAAATAACGACCGGCTTGTGGCATCCTGTCTTCAAAGAGCTCTGATACTGTCTTGGCCAGTGAAACATGGAGGCGGTCATGAAGATATCGAGATTCTCGCTCACTTTGGCAGCATTGGTGGCTGCGGCTTCGCTGACCGGAACGGTTCAGGCAAGCTTTGCCGATCAGACACTTCTGAACGTGTCCTACGATCCGACGCGTGAACTTTACAAGGATTACAACGCCGCTTTTGCCGCCCACTGGAAGGCAGAAACCGGCGAAACCGTCACCATTCGCGCTTCCCATGGCGGGTCGGGCAAGCAGGCGCGTTCGGTGATCGATGGCATCAAGGCCGATGTGGTGACGCTGGCGCTTGAAAGCGATATCGATGCTATTGCCGCACTTTCAGGCAAGATCGACAAGGATTGGCGCAAGCGCCTGCCCAACAATTCGGCTCCCTATACGTCAACCATCGTCTTCCTTGTGCGCAAGGGCAATCCGAAGGGCATCAAGGACTGGGGTGATCTGGTGAAGGACGGCGTCGAGGTCATCACACCGAACCCGAAAACTTCTGGCGGTGCCCGCTGGAACTATCTCGCCGCATGGGCCTGGGCCTACAAGCAATACGGTGGCGACGAGCAGAAGATCAAGGATTACATCGGCGAACTGTTCCGCCATGTCCCGGTGCTCGATACTGGTGCGCGCGGCTCGACAACCACTTTCGTGCAGCGTCAGCTCGGCGATGTGTTGCTTGCCTGGGAAAACGAAGCCTATCTCTCAGTGGCTGAATTTGGCGA
The DNA here is from genome assembly GCF_026014005.1 of Brucella sp. JSBI001. Taxonomy (NCBI): domain Bacteria; kingdom Pseudomonadati; phylum Pseudomonadota; class Alphaproteobacteria; order Hyphomicrobiales; family Brucellaceae; genus Brucella; species Brucella sp. JSBI001. Next base: position 130,698 of record NZ_CP110339.1, read on the forward strand.
GGATGCATTCGACATCGTCGTTCCGCCGCAATCCATTCTGGCTGAACCACCGGTCGCGGTGGTGGACAAGAATGCCGAGGAAAACGGCACCACCAAGCTGGCGCAGGCCTATCTTGAATATCTGTATTCGCCGGAAGGTCAGGCGCTTGCCGCCAAACATTTCTACCGTCCGTCGAAGCCTGACATCATCCCTGCCGACAAGCAGCGCAAGTTTCCGGACTTGACGCTGGTGACGATCGATGATCCGATTTTCGGTGGATGGGCCAAGGCACAGCCCTATCATTTTGGCGATGGAGGAACGTTCGACCAGCTCTACAAGCCGGGAAAATAATCCGGAGTTCGAGAGCAATCAGTAACAATAAGTACTGAAGAGGGAACAAACCAACGCATGTCTTCGCTCCCTGCACGGGCCAGAGCAGGGTCGCACTTCAGAAAGCCGAGCGTCATTCCCGGTTTCGGGCTGACGTTCGGCTTCAGTGTTGCCTATCTGACCCTTCTCATTCTCATTCCGCTTGCGGCATTGGTGCTGCGTTCCACCGAAGTCGGGTTTTCCGGCTTCTGGCGCCTCGTCACCGACGAGCGCACATTGAAAGCGCTTGAAACGAGCTTTGGCACCGCCTTCATCGCGGCGCTGGTCAATGTGGTCTTCGGCGTCATCCTCGCCTGGGTTCTGGTGCGTTATCGCTTTCCGGGGCGCCGCTTCGTTGATGCCATCGTCGATATTCCCTTTGCGCTGCCGACGGCAGTGGCCGGTATTGCGCTGGCCGCGATCTATGCGCCGAATGGCTGGATAGGCAGCCTGCTGGCTCCGTTCGGCATTCGCATCGCCTTTTCGCGGGCGGGCATTATCATAGCGCTGATCTTCATCGGTCTGCCGTTCGTGGTGCGCACGGTCCAGCCGATTATGGAGGAAATCAGCCGCGAGGTCGAAGAGGCGGCGGCAACGCTTGGCGCATCCCGGTTTCAGACCATCTGGCGGGTGCTGCTGCCGAGCCTGCAACCCGCCATCCTGACCGGCTTCGCGCTCGCCTTTGCACGCGGCGTCGGCGAATATGGCTCGGTGATCTTCATTGCGGGCAATACGCCTTATGTCTCGGAGATCGCGCCGCTTCTGATCGTGATCAAGCTGGAGGAATATGATTATGCCGGGGCGACGGCGCTCGCCACGGTGATGCTGGCGCTTTCCTTTGCGATGTTGCTTTTCATCAATCTCATCCAGTCGTGGACACGGAGGAAATATGGTCATGGCGAATGAACCTGTCTCTGCCGCTCCTCGCAACAGCCGAAGCGCTGTCACGGAAAGCCCGGCGACGCGCATCACGCTGATCGCTCTGGCGCTGGCATTTCTGGCCCTGTTCCTCATCCTGCCGGTGATAGCGGTTTTCGTGGAAGCCTTCCGCAAGGGGGCAGGCGAATATCTGGCGGCACTGGTCGAGCCGGATGCCTGGGCTGCGATAAGGCTCACCCTCATGGTGGCGGCCATTGCCGTGCCGCTCAATCTGGTCTTCGGCATTGCAGCTGCGTGGGCAATCGCGAAGTTCGAGTTCAAGGGCAAGGCGCTGCTGACGACGCTGATCGATCTGCCGTTTTCCGTGTCGCCGGTCATTTCCGGTCTTGTTTTCGTGCTGCTTTTCTCAAGTCACAGCCTGCTTGGGCCGTGGCTGTCACGGCACGGCATCGAGATATTGTTCGCCGTTCCGGGCATCGTGCTGGCGACGGTGTTCGTCACGTTTCCCTTCGTCGCGCGCGAACTGATCCCGCTGATGCAGGAACAGGGAACCGGGGATGAAGAGGCAGCGATTTCGCTGGGCGCCAATGGCTGGCAGACGTTCCGCTATGTGACGCTGCCCAATATCAAATGGGGGCTGCTTTACGGTGTGCTGCTCTGCAATGCCCGTGCAATGGGCGAGTTCGGCGCTGTTTCCGTTGTCTCTGGACATATTCGCGGTCTCACCAATACGATGCCGCTGCATGTGGAAATCCTCTACAACGAATATAACTTCGTCGGTGCATTTGCGGTGGCGTCGCTGCTGGCTTTCCTGGCGTTGTTGACACTTGCCATCAAGACAGCGCTGGAACTGCGTTATGGCGATGAACTGGCTGGCAGCGGAAACGGGCACTGACATCTAAACGAGCAATTGGCCGCACGGCGGCAGAAGTAAAGCATAGTCCTGCTATGGCAGACGGAAGGATTGGGAATGGAAGTTCGTGTTGCCGGTGTGCGTAAGGAGTTCGCTCGCTTCCCGGCGTTGCATAATGTCTCGCTGGATATTCGTTCCGGCGAGTTGATCGCTTTGCTGGGACCTTCCGGTTCAGGCAAGACCACGCTTTTGCGCCTGATTGCCGGGCTGGAAACGCCGACCGAAGGTACCATCTTCTTCGGCGACGAAGACGCCTCGCAGAAGAGCGTTCAGGAGCGCAATGTCGGCTTCGTCTTTCAGCATTATGCGTTGTTCCGTCACATGACGGTGGCGGACAATATCGGCTTCGGTCTGAAGGTGCGTCCAAGCGCGACACGTCCGTCGAGTGACGATATTCGCAACCGCGCGCTGGAATTGCTCGATCTCGTCCAGCTACAGGGACTGGAGAAGCGCTATCCGGCGCAGCTTTCCGGTGGTCAGCGCCAGCGCGTGGCGCTTGCCCGCGCCATGGCGATTGAACCGAAAGTCCTGCTTCTCGATGAACCGTTTGGCGCGCTTGATGCGCTGGTGCGCAAGGAACTGCGCCGTTGGCTGCGCGAGATTCACGACAAGACCGGCCATACGACCGTTTTCGTGACCCACGATCAGGACGAGGCGCTGGAGCTCGCCGACCGCGTGGTGGTGATGAGCCAGGGGCGTATCGAGCAGGTCGGTACGCCCGACGAAGTCTATGACAATCCGAATTCCCCGGGCGTCTATGGCTTCATCGGCGAGTCCAGCACGCTTCCGGTACGGGTCGAAAAGGGCGAGATCTGGCTGGTGGATCGCAATATCGGCCTGACAGCCCAGGATGTGGCGGATGGCGATGCGCAGCTCTTCTTCCGTCCGCACGATGTTGAATTGCTGGACGGTTGCGGCGGCTGCATCGCAGGCACGGTGGTGGCGAGCCGTCGCTCGGGCGGCAAGCGGCGTGTCGAACTGGAAGTAGGCGGCGCACGCGAGCGGGTGGAGATCGAAATTCCAGCCGAACATCCAGCCGCGGAAAAGAGTCGCATCGCCTTCCGACCGCGTTACTGGAAGCTTTTTCCTGCCAGTGAAACCGGTTCCGGAGCAGATTCCTGATCGTCACTTTCTGGTGAAGTGAAATATGAGGCCCGGCAGATGCGCGGTGATTCCCGCAGACCTGTCGGGCTTTTCTCTATTGACGGGTGTGGCGGGGCCGCACCGAAATTTTCCGGCACGTTACCTGCGGTAGTATTTTTTATTTTCAATATGTTAGGGGTTGCAGGAAACGGGGTGTTCCATAAGCAACATTAATGGGCGGAAAGAATTGTGCGTTGCGATTCAAACGGTTTGAATATCAGCACATTGCGCCGTCGCATTTTGGCCAAATGCGGTCGACATTCAGGGAACCGATCACGGATACTGCCGTTTCCCTGAAATGAAAATTCGGAATAATGTCAGTATCCACCCGCCGCAGATAACTCATTTCCTTCGGAAAGGCTGTTAAGGCAGATGCCGGAATTGTCTTCTTCGCTCTCCAATTCAACCTCTACCGAGAATAAATCGCCGATGCAGAAACCTTCGATGGAACCCAAATCCAGCGAGCCCGATGCATCGGGCCGGATTCCGCCCGAACAACCATCTCCCATCCGGGCCTTGTATAAAACCGAGGAAGAGCTTGGCGCGCTTGCCGCTGCCGTGGCGCGGGGCGAAGACATTCCGCTGCCGGGCTATATCGCCTTCCCGTTCGATCAGCGCCTTTCCGAAAACGGCAAGCTGATCCTGCATGCCTATCGCGCCTCAGATGCCGCATCGCGTGCGGGCGAGACCATCACGCCAGCCGCGCAATGGCTGCTCGACAATCACTACCAGATCGACAAGAACGTGCAGCAGGCCCGCCGCGACCTGCCACGCCGCTTCATCCGTCAGCTGCCGCTCTACAAGGCGCCGGTTGAGAAATATGAAGGCATGCCGCGCATTTTCGCGCTGGCCTGGCTTTATGTCGCCCATACGGACAGCAATTTCTCGCTGAAGACGCTGACGGCCATCGTCAAGGGTTTCCAGACCGTGGAGCCCCTGAAGATCGGTGAATTGTGGGCGCTGCCTTCTGCGGTGCGTTATTTCCTGATCGAGAATGCACGCCGTCTGGCGCTGCGCGTCGACCGCGCGCGCATCATGCGCAATCTCGCCAATACGGCCGCCGACCGCATCGTGGTTGCCACCGACGGTGCCGAACTGGATTCGGTTCTGGCGCAATATGCCGATGCTGCCCGCGACAGCACTTTCGCGACCCACCTTCTTTATCGCTTGCGTTCCTCATCGACCGACACCACGGCTGCTGCCAGCTGGCTGGAACGGATTCTGGAGCAGGAAGGCAGCAATCCGGAAGACGCCATCGTTGAGGAACATGCCCGCCAGTCCACCGGCGGCGTCACGATGGGCAATGTCATCCGCAGCCTGAAATCCATCGATGACGTGGACTGGGAAACCTGGTTCGAAACCGTCAACGAGGTCGATGCGATCCTGCGTGACCACAGCGATTTCGAGCTTCTGGATTTCCGTTCCCGCAATGCCTATCGCGTGACCATTGAAAAGCTCGCCCGGTATTCGGACATGAGCGAAATCGACATCACATGGGCTGCGCTGAAACTGGCCGAAGACGGACATCGTGCGGAAAAGGCCGGTCATCCGGAAGCCGAGGGCAAAGGCGCAATCGCCTATTACCTGTCCGGCGAAGGGCGCAAGGAGCTGGAAAAGGTTTGTGGCTACAAGGCGCCGTTCGGCGTCAAGGCGCTGCGCTTCTATCGTGGTCTCGGTCTGTGGGGGCTGTTCATCCCGACGGCGATCTTCACGATCCTGATCCTTCTGCTCGTCAATTACTGCATGATCCGCGCCGGTCTTTCGACTGATCTGCGCACGCTGTTCACGCTTCTGGCGATCTTCCCGGCAATGGACGCGTCCTATTCGCTGTTCAATGCGCTGGTGCCATGGTTTGTCCAGCCGACGCGGCTCATCGGTTTCGAATATAAGGAAGGCTTGCCGGAGGAGGCGCGCACGCTGGTCGCGGTGCCGACCTTCATCACCTCGCGTGATTCCATCGATGAGCAGATTCGCAATCTGGAAGTTCATTATCTGACCAATCCGCGTGGTGAAATCTACTTTGCGCTGGTCAGTGACTGGACCGATGCGAAGCAGGAAATCACCCCTGCGGATATGGAAATCTATGAATATGCGCGCGAGGAAATCGCCAAGCTCAACGAGCATTATACCGGCGACGACCAGCCACGCTTTTTCCTCATGCATCGTCGTCGCCTCTTCAACGAGAAGCAGAATTGCTGGATGGGCTGGGAGCGCAAGCGCGGCAAGCTGCACGAGCTGAACCTGCTGCTGCGCGGTGATCAGGATACGAGCTTTTTCCCGCCGGACGAACGCCTGCCGAAGGAAATCAAATATGTGATGACGCTGGACGCCGACACGCGTCTGACGCCGGAATCCGTCACGCATCTGGCCGGCAAGCTCAGCCATCCTCTGAACCGTCCGATCATCGACGAAAAGACCGGCAAGGTCGTGCGCGGTTACGGCATCCTCCAGCCGCGCGTAACGCCCTCGCTCACCACCGGTGACGAGGCGTCGTTCCTGCAGCGCGTCTTCTCCGTCAATCGCGGTATCGACCCTTATGTCTTCGCCGTGTCCGACACCTATCAGGACCTGCTCGGTGAAGGCACCTTCACCGGCAAGGGACTTTACGACATCGATGCCTTCGAGGCAGCGCTGAAGGGCCGCGTGCCTGAGAACACGCTGCTCAGCCACGATCTTCTCGAAGGCGGCTATTCCCGCGCGGCTCTGGTCAGCGATGTCGAAGTGGTCGAGGATTATCCGACCGGCTACAATGTCGACGTATCGCGTCATCATCGCTGGGCGCGTGGCGACTGGCAGCTTCTGCCCTGGCTGTTTTCGACAAGTCGTGGCGTCAGCCACATCACGCGCTGGAAGATGGTCGACAACCTGCGCCGCTCGCTCAATCCGATCCTGTGGCTGATCGCAGCCGTCGTCGGCTGGAGCGTGCTGCCAATCGGGCCTGCTGCCGTCTGGCAGGGCTTCCTCATTCTCTCCATGTTCGTTGCGCCGACATTCGGCATTGTGACCAATCTCATTCCATCGAACATGGACTATTCGCTGAAAGGTCATGCGCAGTCGGTGCTGACTGACATCGCGCTCGGCACGGCCGATGTGGCGCTGCGCACCACCTTCATCGCCCATTCGGCGTTCCTGATGGCGGATGCGATTGTGCGTACCGTCTATCGCCTGTTCGTCTCGCATCGCAATCTTCTGGAATGGCGCACGGCTGCGCAGGCGAGAACCTCGCCCGATACGCTGCTGTTTTATTTCCAGCTGATGTGGCCGGCCATAGCCATTGCGGGTCTGGCGATCTTCATCCCGCTTGCTGCCCAAAGTCATGCGGCAATGATCGCAGCGCCATTTGCCGTCATCTGGTTTGCCTCACCGCTGATTGCATGGCTGGTCAGCCGTTCGGCGAAGCCGCAGGACACGCTGGAAGTGCTTTCTTCCGACAAGTCGGACCTGCGCCGCTATGCACGCCGGACCTGGCGTTATTTCGCCGAGTTCGCAAACGAGGAAAACCACCATCTGCCGCCGGACAACTTCCAGGAAGATCCGGCGCCGATTGTCGCGCAGCGCACGTCGCCGACCAATATCGGCGTCTATCTCCTGTCCGTCGTCGCCGCGCGCGATTTCGGCTGGATCGGCTTCGGTGAAACGCTGGACCGCGTTCAAGCCACTGTCGATACGCTTGAGAAGATGGAGAAGTATCAGGGCCATCTCTACAACTGGTACGAGACCAACACGCTGACGCCGATGCGCCCGCTTTATGTCTCTGCGGTGGATAGCGGCAATCTTGCCGGGCATCTGGTCACGCTGTCGTCGGCGCTGGAAGAATGGGCGGAAGCACCATCCGTCTACATGCAGGGCGACCTCGACGGTATCCTTGATGTCAACGACATCCTTGAAGAGACAATCGCGAGAATCCCGGATGATCGCCGGATTCTGCGTCCGCTGCGCCGCCGTCTGGAAGAGCGGATTGCCAATTTCCGCCGCGCCGTGATTTCCATCAAGGATGAGCCGGAAACGGCCTCCTTCCGCACCATCAACCTGTCGCTGTTTGCAACCGACATCGTTCGCCTGATGGACGAACTCGATGGCGAAATCGAAACCCCGGCAAGCGCTGAAGCCGTGGAATGGGCGCGCATTCTCGTCGATACCTGCAAGGCGCATACTGAGGATTCCATCGGCGAGCACGATACGGACGCGCTGCGTGAGCGTTTGCGCTATCTTGCTACCCGTTCGCGCCAGCTCGCATTCGATATGCAGTTCGGTTTCCTCGAACGGAAGGAACGCCGCCTTCTCTCCATCGGTTTCCGTGTGCAGGAAAACGAACTGGACGAAAGCTGCTACGATCTTCTGGCGTCCGAAGCGCGTCTGGCGAGCCTGTTCGCCATCGCCAAGGGCGACGTTCCGGTCGAACATTGGTTCAAGCTTGGCCGTCTTCTGGTGCCGGTGGGCTGGAAGGGCGCTCTGCTCTCCTGGTCCGGCTCGATGTTCGAATATCTGATGCCGCCGCTGGTCATGTCCGAGCCGCTTGGTTCGCTGCTTGACCAGACCAACAAGCTCGTGGTGCAGCGCCAGATCGATTATGCGACCTCGCGCGGTCTGCCATGGGGTATTTCGGAAGCGGCGTTCAATGCGCGAGACGCGCATATGAACTACCAGTATTCCAATTTCGGTGTGCCCAATCTCGGTCTGCAGCGTGGCCTGTCGCGTAATGCGGTCATCGCGCCCTATGCGAGCCTGCTCGCCGCGCAGTATCAGCCTGCTGCCGCTGTCGCGAACCTGAAGCGCCTTGCCAAGCTCGGCGCGCTCGGACGCTATGGCTTCCATGATTCGGTGGACTTCACGCCGTCACGTGTTCGCGAAGGCGAACTCTGTGCTGTGGTGAAGAACTACTACGCCCATCACCACGGCATGGCGATCATCGCGGTCAACAACGTGATCTTTGAAGGCCGGATGCGCGAGCGTTTCCACTCCGATCCGGTGATCGAGGCCGCCGAACTGCTCCTGCAGGAAAAGGCACCGCGCGAAATCCCGATGATCTACGCCAAGACGGAAAATCCGATGCGCGTGGATTCGGGTGGCTTCGACGATGCGCCGATGCGGATTGTCGACAAGCCGTTCAAGGCGCCGCGCACCACGCATATGATGTCGAACGGACAATATGCGCTGATGGTGACAGCAAACGGTTCAGGCTACAGCCGCTGGCACAATTGGGACATTACCCGCTTCCACGCCGATGCGTCGGAAGACCTTCAGGGCACGTTCCTGTTCCTGCGCGACATGGAAAGCGGATACTGGTGGTCGGCAACCGGCGAACCGGTCCGCAACCCGGAAGAGGAAACCAAAACGGTCTTCACCGAAGACAAGGCGGAATTCTACAAGACCGCCGGTGACATCAAGACCGTTATGGAAGTGATCGTGTCGTCGGAATCGGACGGCGAAGGCCGCAGGCTCGACATCATCAACACGTCCGCCCGCGACCGTATGATCGAGGTCACCTCCTATGCGGAACTGGTGCTGACCGACAGCGACAGCGATGCCGCCCATCCGGCCTTTGCCAAGATGTTCGTAGAGACCGAAATCTCCGATAACGGTTCGACCATCTATGCCAAGCGCCGCAAGCGCGCGCCATCCGATCCGGATATCCACGTCGCGCATTTCGTGACCGATCTTTCCGGCTCGATCCGCGAAACGGAAGTCGAAACCGACCGCCGTGCCTTTGTCGGTCGTGGCCGCAGCTTGCGCGATGCGGCTGCCTTCGATCAGGGTGCCAAGTTCAACGGCAGCCAGGGTTGCGTGCTCGACCCGATCGCTTCGGTGCGTACACGTGTCCGCGTTCCGGCGCATAAAAAGGTGAGCCTCGTTTTCTGGACCTTCGCAGGCGGCAGCCGCGATGCGGTAGAACACGCCGTGGCGCTGCATCGGCATCCGGAAACCTTCGCCCGCGAATATTCGCTGTCATGGACCAGCTCGCAGGTGCAGCTCTACCATATCGGCATCAAGCCTGCCGAAGCTGCCGACTATCAGAAGGTGGCCGCCTATCTGCTCTATCCGGAGCGGACATTGCGCCAGCCGCCGGAAACCATCGCCAGCGGCCTCGGCAAGCAGTCCGACCTGTGGCCGATGTCGATATCCGGCGACTATCCGATTTTCGCATTGCGTATCGACAACGAAGCTGATCTCGACGTGTTGCGTGGTGTGCTGCGCGCGCAGGAATACTGGCGCTCGAAGGGCCTAACCGTCGATGTCGTGGCGGTCAACGAGCGTGCCTTCTCCTATGCGCAGGACACACAGCGCGCCATCGACTGGATCGTGGAAGGTTTCCGCGCCCGTGGTGGCGGTCAGCCGCACATCTTCGCGGTGCGCCGCGACCAGATGAGCGACGAAAGCTACAACACGCTGCTCGCCTCGGCGCGCATCGTCATGCATGCGCAGAACGGCTCGCTGGCCGAGCAGCTTCGTCGCAGCGAGGAAATCACCGTCGATCTGGCGGCGCGCGATGCCAAGACTGCCATTGGCGGTCAGGCTTCGGCTCAGGGGCTGGGTGCTGCGGGGCTTGCGCCTGTCGCCATTGAACGCGGGACGGAAGAACGCCGTCCTGTGGTCAAGCCTGTAGTAAACCGTCCTGCGCCGTCCGGGGACGATCTTCGTTTCTGGAATGGTTATGGTGGCTTTGCCGAGGACGGCAGCTATGTAGTGCGCGTCAACAACCGCGCCAACACGCCGCATCCGTGGATCAATGTGATCGCCAATCCGAATTTCGGCTTCCATGTCTCGGCGGAAGGTTCGGCCTTCACCTGGGCAGGCAACAGCCGCGATTATCAGCTCACCCCATGGGCGAACGATCCGGTCACGAACCGTCCGGGCGAGGCGATCTATGTCCTCGACCGTGAAACGGGCCGCACCTTTGCGCCAACGGCAAGCGTGCTGCGCGATGAGGCCGTGACCTATGAAGCGCGTCATGGCCACGGCTATTCGAGCTTCGGGGCACAGCATGGCGAATTGGCACTCGACCTCACCCACATCGTGGATGCGGACAAGCCGGTGCGCCTGTCTCGTCTGACCGTCACCAATAACGGGCGTTCCAAGCGCAAGCTGCGCGTCTATGGCTATGTGGAATGGGTGCTGGGCAATGCCCGCTCCAAGAACGTGCCTTTCATTGTACCTTCGCAGGACGAGGAATTGGGCGCACTCTTTGCAGGCAATCCGTATCATCCGGACAAGTCCGGGCAGATTGCTTTCTTTGCGGCAACCGAAAAGCCGCAATCCGTCACTGCCGACCGCAGCGAGTTCATCGGCACCACCGGTTCGGTGGACAAGCCGGAAGTCGTGCTGGCTGGCAAGGCGCTTTCGGGTACGGTCGAAGCAGGCCGCGATCCATGTGCGGCGCTCGCTCTTGATATCGAAGTGGGGCCGGGTGAAGCACGCGAGATCGTCTTCCTGCTCGGCAATGCCGCCGATCAGAGACAGGCGAAGGCGCTGATCGCCGAAACCCGCAAGGTGTCGTTCGGTGACAAGCTTGCTGCTGCCAGACAGCAGTGGGAAGGCCTGTTCGACCGCGTTCAGGTGAAAACGCCAGACCCTGCTTTCGACCTTCTGGTCAATGGCTGGCTGCCCTATCAGGCGATTGCCTGCCGTATATGGGCCCGCGCTGCCTTCTATCAGGCAAGTGGTGCGTTCGGCTTCCGTGATCAGTTGCAGGACACGCTGTCGCTGCTTCTGATTGATCCGACGCTTGCCCGCGCGCAGATACTCAATGCGGCATCACGCCAGTTCCCGGAAGGCGATGTCCAGCATTGGTGGCTGCCAGCGACCGGGGCGGGCGTCCGCACGCTGATCTCGGACGATGTTGTCTGGCTCGGCTATGGCGCTTCGCTTTATGTCGAGACGACGGGCGACCGCTCGATCCTCGATGAAAAGCTGCCGTTCCTCGAAGGGCGCAAGCTGGAGGAGGGCGAACACGATGCCTTCTATCAGCCGGAAATCTCCGAACAGACGGCAAGCCTTTATGAGCATTGCGCCTTGGCGCTCGACCTTGCTGTCGAGCGAACCGGCAAGCACGGTCTGCCGCTGATCCTCGGCGGCGACTGGAACGACGGCATGAATCTCGTCGGCGTGAAGGGAGAGGGCGAGAGCGTTTGGCTTGGCTGGTTCCTCGCCTATACGCTCGGTAAATTCATCCCGATTGCCGAAGGGCGCAAGGACAAGAAGCGCGTCGATATCTGGAAAGCACATCTGGAAAGCCTGACCGAAGCGCTCGACCGCGATGGTTGGGATGGCCAGTGGTATCGCCGTGGTTTCTACGACAACGGCGCACCGCTTGGCTCGAAGGACAGTGACGAATGCCAGATCGATGCCATCGCACAGTCGTGGAGCGTGCTTTCCGGCGTTGCCGATCCGAAGCGCGCCGAACAGGCGATGGCTTCGCTCGAAAAGTACCTGCTGGATGACGAAGGCGAATTGCTGCGTCTCTTCACGCCGCCTTTCGACAGGACCATTCAGGAGCCGGGCTACATCAAGGGGTATCCACCGGGCGTTCGTGAGAATGGCGGCCAGTACACCCACGGTGCGACCTGGGCCATTCTGGCGCTCGCCCGCATGGGCAAGACGGCTGAAGCATGGCGTCTGTTCTCGCTCATCAGCCCGGTCAGTCATGGTCGCAACCCGGATATCTACCGCGTCGAGCCTTATGTGATTGCAGCCGACATCTATTCTGTCGAGCCGCGTCGCGGGCAGGGTGGCTGGACCTGGTACACCGGTTCCGCCGGCTGGTTCTACCGCGTTGCGACGGAGGGTATCCTTGGCGTCACAAAACACGGCGACCGCCTGCATCTCGACCCGGCCTTGCCGCCGGAATGGGATGGCTATGAAGCCGAGCTCCGCTTTGGCGAAGCGCTCTATCGCGTGAAGGTCGTGGTAGGTGCCCCCAGTGCCAAGGACAAGGTGGTGAAGCTCAACGGTCGCAAGGTCGGCAAGCCGGAAGAGGGTGTGCCGATCAAGCCGGACGGAGAACACGAAATCGTCGTAGAGCTTCCCAAACAGAAGTGAACCGATTAAAAAGGCGGGTGAAAACCCGCCTTTTGCACGACTCGGCGAAGTAAAGCCGGATGTTTGTGCTATCGGAAACATGCTTTTTCTGGAGGCCGTCATGGCCAAGACTGATATTGCGCGCCGCGTCTACAATCACGCATGGAAGCTCGATCCCATCGTCCGCAGCCTTCTGGATACGGACTTCTACAAGCTTCTGATGCTGCAGATGATTTGGGGCCTTTACCCCAAGGTGGATGCAACCTTCTCGCTCATCAATCGCACGACTTCTGTGCGCCTTGCCGACGAAATCGATGAGGGCGAATTGCGTGCGCAGCTCGACCATGCCCGCACGCTGCGTTTCTCCAAGAAGGAAATGATCTGGCTGGCGGGTAACAGTTTCTATGGCCGCAAGCAGATTTTCCAGCCCGAGTTCCTGAACTGGCTGCACGATTTCCAGCTTCCGGAATATGATCTGCGCCGCAAGGACGGCCAGTACGAGCTGCATTTCCATGGACCGTGGTCGCACACGACCATGTGGGAAATTCCCGCACTTGCCATCATCAACGAGCTGCGTTCGCGCGCGGCGATGAAGAACCTCGGACCGTTTTCGCTCGACGTGCTTTATGCGCGCGCCAAGGCGAAGATGTGGAGCAAGGTTGAACGTCTGCGCCAGCTGCCGGGGCTGAAGATTTCCGACTTCGGCACGCGCCGCCGCCATTCCTTCCTGTGGCAGCGCTGGTGCGTCGAAGCGCTGAAGGAAGGCATTGGCGATGCCTTCACCGGCACCAGCAATGTGCTTCTGGCCATGGATACCGATCTTGAAGCACTTGGCACCAATGCGCATGAATTGCCGATGGTGCTGGCAGCTCTTGCCAAGAATGACGAGGAACTGCGCTCAGCCCCCTATCGCGTGCTGCAGGACTGGAACCGTTACTATGGCGGCAATCTTCTGATCGTTCTGCCCGATGCTTTCGGCACGGCTGCCTTCCTGCGTAATGCGCCGGACTGGGTTGCCGACTGGACCGGCTTTCGCCCCGACAGTGCCCCGCCCATCGAAGGCGGCGAGCGCATCATCGAGTGGTGGAAGTCACGCGGCAAGGACCCGCGCGAAAAGCTGCTGATCTTTTCCGACGCGCTCGATGTGGATACGATCGAGGAGACTTACCGTCACTTCGAAGGGCGTGTGCGTATGAGCTTCGGCTGGGGCACCAACCTCACCAATGATTTTGCAGGTTGCGCTCCGAAGGAAATCGAAGGGCTGAATGCCATCTCGCTGGTCTGCAAGGTGACGGATGCCAACGGCCATCCGGCGGTCAAGCTTTCCGACAATCCGCAAAAGGCGACCGGCGATCCCAAGGAAGTGGCTCGTTATCTCAAGTTCTTCGGAAATGAGGAGCGGGTGGAGCAGCTCGTCCGCGTGTGACGAGCTGCAACGAGCGATTAAAGCGCGTTTCGATCTGACTGGATCAGATCGGCGCCCTAATCTTTTGTTTTGACGCGCATCTTATCCGAAAACCGTTTCACACTTTTCGGGATGCGCTCTATTCCATCAACCGTGCGGTGCCGGAAACGCGGATAGAGCCGCCGCGCTCATTGCCGATCTGGGCGCGCAGATGTGACGGACTGCCCATATCCTCGCCCTGAAAGACTTCGATCTCGCCGCCATGCGGCCAGCCGCTATCACGCAGATAGGCGGCAAAGGCCGCCGTGGCCGCGCCAGTCGCCGGGTCTTCATAAACTCCGCCGGAGGCAAACGGGTTGCGGCTGTGGAAGCGCTTCGGCGTCTCGGAATAGATGAGCAGGATCGTCGTCCAGCCTTGCCGCTTCATCAGGATGCGCCCGCGCGTCATGTCGTAATGCATCGAAGCCAGCTTTTCGCGTGAACGAAGCGGAAGCACGATATGGTCCGCCCCGGCATGGATCAGGGCCGGTGCCGGACCGGGTGCCAGATCATCCTGTTCGAAACTGAACAGTGCCAGCGCCTGTTCCACTTCCGCATCATTGGCGGCACGCTGGCGCGTCGGTGGCGATTGCAGGCTGGCCGCAAACAGCTCGCCTTCCTTGCGGCCTTCGACGCTGATATCGCCATTGTTGAGCTTGAGTGCGAAACGTCCATCGCCCATGCGCATGGCCAACGCAGCGCCGAGAGCAATGGTAGCGTGACCGCAGAACGGCACTTCCATTTCCGGCGCAAAATAGCGAACGCGCCAGCTATCGTCCTCCGGCGCAGCAAAGGCGGTTTCGGAAAAGCCCACATCCTTTGCGATTTTCTGCATATCTTGCGGGGAGGGGAGGCGATCGGCGATCAACACTCCAGCGGGATTGCCGCCCTGATTGCCTTGCGAAAAGGCAGCAATGCGCAACACGTCCATGGTTTCTCCTCGCCAGTCTGATTCGTGTCCCGCCCACCCCTATAAAAGGCGTGAAATGTGGCTGGTCAAGCAGTCTGTCGGCTAGCGGAAACTATCAACAGCATAGGTCGTTCCATCTCCTCCGACAGTGCTGGCCATGCCGCGATCTGCTCTGGCGACGGATGCCATTCCTCCAGCCGGTTGATGGCAAATCCGGCCTCAATCAGCGCATTAACGGAGGTGCTGAGGCGGCGGTGATATTTGATGACACCCTCTGCCAGCCAATCGGTCCGCCTCTCACCTTCCACTGCATAATGATAGACCGGCCAGCGCTTCTGGCCGTTGCCTTCCTCGATCCAGCCCGGCGTAAGCGGCGCCATGAAGATCGGATGCTCAATCGTGAAAACAAAGCGACCTTCTGGCCGCAAAGCTGCATGGATCGCTTTCAAAAGACGCGGGAAGTCGCGGATATAGTGAAAGGCCAAAGAACTGTAGACGAGATCGAAGCTTGCTTCTGGAAGTTCCAGCCTTTCCATGTCGGCCTGAATGTAGCGAATGGCGTCATCCTGTGTGTCGCGGCGTGCGCGTTCGAGCATGTTTTCTGAAAGGTCGTAGCCGGTGAGGGAGGCAGCTCCCTGTTCGCGAGCAAAGCGGCAAAACCAGCCGAAACCGCAACCGAGATCGGCAACGTCACGGCCGGTCAGATCGGGCAAAAGTGAACGGACAAGTGGCCATTCAGGCGCGCCTTCCAGCCCATGCACGGAACGTGGCAACTGGCTGTAAGCGGCGAAGAATTCGTCGCGATCATAAATATTCTGGGCCATGGTCTATCGTTCGGTCAGTGCGAGTTTTGCCCCGAGCGCGACGAAGGCGGCAGCAAAGCTGCGGCGCATCCATGCAAGCACAGCGGGGCGCGAGATGATCTGGTTACGGACGGCGGCTGCGAACACACCGTAGAACGCAAACACCACGAATGTCATCGCCATGAAGACGAGAGACAGTTCCACCATACGGGCAACCGTCCCGCCCTGCTGCGTATTTACGAACTGCGGCAGGAAGGCAAAGAAGAATATCGACAGTTTGGGGTTCAGCAGATTGACGAGGATCGCCGACCAGATGACCTCACGGTCCGAACGCGGCGCGTCGTTGGTTTCGATCTTCAGTGTGCCATGCTCCTTGAGCGTCATCCACGCCATATAGAGCAGATAGGCAACGCCTGCATATTTGATGACCTCGAAAGCAAGTGCGCTGGTATGGAGCAGAGCCGCCAGCCCTGTCACGGCAGCCAGCATATGCGGCACGATGCCGAGCGTGCAGCCGAGCGCGGCAATGACTGAGGCCCGTGCGCCACGGGACAGCCCTGCCGCAAGCGTTACCAGCACGCCAGTACCAGGCGATGCAACGATGATGAAGGATGTCAGCAGAAATTCGATGCTCATGATGTTCTGGACTCCTGTTCGGACCTTGTCGGAAAAGGTCGACGCAGGCCGGACGCATCATGTCACGGCTTTGCCTTGCGTCAATCCTTCATCTCATGCGCCCATGGCGGGTTTGCACCTGCACGCGAGACGGTGACGGCAGCAGCCCGGACCCCGAGCGCGACGGCGGAATGAATCTGGTCTTCAGTCAGTCCGGCAAGCGCGTCCTTGTCGAGAAGGCCCTGATTGTGAAGGCTGGCGAGAATGCCCGCATTGACCGTGTCGCCCGCGCCAACGGTGTCAATCACGTCCACTTTCACACCCGGCACGCGCACGGTTGCCTTGGTCGTATAGGCGTCAGCGCCATGCGCGCCCTTGGTGATGACCACCAGTTTCGGTCCGAGCTTCAGCCATTCGGCTGCGATTTCGTCGTGGCTGCCCTTTTCGCCAAACCAGGCGAGATCTTCATCGGAGAGCTTCACGATATCGGCGAGCGCGATCATGCGCTTCATGCGCGCCAGATGTTTTTCGCGGTCGGTGATGAAGCCAGCACGGATATTCGGGTCGAGGAACATGACCCGCCTTGGTGCCTCACGCGTCATCAGCGCTTCATAGACGCTGCCGCACGGTTCGGAAATCAGGCTGATGCAGCCGAACAGCATGGCGTCGATGGCATCATCGACATAGGGCATGTCGCTCTCGGCCAGCATGCGGCCAGCAGTATTTTCATCATAGAAGGCGTAACGCGCCTGCCCATCGACCAGACGCACGAAAGCCAGTGTCGTCGGGCGGTCCGAGATTGCGGCAAAAGAATAATCGACATTGGATCGCGCCAGATTATCGCGCAGCACCTCGCCGAAAAAATCGGAGGAAATGCCTGAAAAGAAACCGGTTGGGACCTCAAGGCGTCCAAGTGCGATGGCCGTGTTGAAGACGGAGCCACCCGCGAAAGGCTGGAATGCGGTCTCTCCCGCTGCGGTTTCGCGTGGCAGCATGTCGATCAGGGATTCACCGCAGCAAAGGATCATGAAGGCACAACTCTGTTGTTAAATCGATTGAAACAGACATAAGCACAAAAGCGCGAAGAATTTCAATCTCCGCGCTTTGTTAAGATGTCAGACGTGCTGGCCGCCATTGATATGAATTTCCGAACCCGTCACATAGGATGAGGCCTCGGAGCAGAGGAAGTAGATGGTTTCCGCCACTTCCGATGTCTTGCCGAGGCGGCGCATCGGAAGCTGTTCCACTAGCTTGTCGGTTCCCGGTGAAAGGATCGCCGTATCGATTTCTCCCGGTGCAATGGCATTGACGCGGATACCGTAAGGGCCGAAGTCGGAGGCCATTTCGCGGGTCAGGGCAGCAAGTGCGGCCTTCGATGTAGCATAGGCGGTTCCGGCAAATGGGTGCACGCGGCTACCCGCGATCGAGGTCACATTGACCACCGAGCCATGTGCAGCCTCGAGTTCCTTGAACAGGCCACGTGCCAGCATGATCGAGGCAAGGAAGTTGACCTGAAATACATCGCGCCAGACCGCCATGGGCGTTTCGATGGAATTCATGCGGCGTCCGCCCTCCGCCTTCGGCGAAATACCTGCATTGTTGACTAGTGCATGAAGCTTGCTGCCATCGGCTTCGAGACGGCGGCGGATTTCAGCGATTGCCTTGCCGACATCTTCCTGATCGGCGAGGTCGACCTTGATGTGATCTTCCGGACCGGCAGGCCAGGGGCAATTGTCGGAAAAATCCTGTCGCGAGCAGGTGATGACGCGCCACCCGGCCCGCGAAAAACGCTTCACCGTCGCATGGCCGATGCCACGGCTGGCACCGGTCAGGACCAGAGTTTTACGTTCGGTATCCGCCTTGGGAGTATCGGAACCGGCAACGTCTGTTTTGGTGACTTGGGACATGGAAACCTCGCTCTCCAATCTTGAATAGACCAAGCCGCTCAAGATTTCGAGGGGAATTAAAGCGCATCACGAAAAGTGTGAAACGGTTTTCGGAAACTGTGCGTGTTAGCGGAAATAGTGAGAGCGTTGATCTGACTTAATCAGATCGAAACGCGCTCGAACAAGCTTGTATTGAAGCTGCTTCACTTGATCGCGAGTAAAGACCGCCAGTGGCGGCCTCTATTGATGTTACTGTGAATTACCCATGATGATATCGAGCAATGTCGTTGATTTTCCTGGCTGCTGCGGCTGCCCGCCGCCCACGTCGCCTGGCGGCATCGGGCGGTAATTGTCATTGGCATTGGCCGGGTAAGTCGCAGCGCCGGGCTGTTCGGCGAGTGGGCGGCCCGTCTCATTCGACTGCTGGATACCGCTGCGGGCAGCGGAATCCGGAGCAGGTGGCCAGTAGCCGTCATCACCATTAGCCGCCATCGGCTGATTGCCATAGGAATCCTGCGGCATCATGCCGGGATCGTAAGGCGCATTCGGATCGATGCCGTCGCTGCCACCGGGAACGACGTTCTGGATATCGTAATGGCCGGGAAGCTCGGCAATCGGCACGCCCTTATGTGCTTCCTTCATGAAGTTTTTCCAAGCGGCGACCGGTAGGGTCGAACCGAACACGCGCTTC
Organism: Brucella sp. JSBI001; assembly: GCF_026014005.1. Lineage (NCBI taxonomy): Bacteria > Pseudomonadati > Pseudomonadota > Alphaproteobacteria > Hyphomicrobiales > Brucellaceae > Brucella > Brucella sp. JSBI001. The sequence continues at coordinate 149,346 of NZ_CP110339.1, forward strand.
ATGCCCTTGCCGTCATCATTGCCGAACCATACACCGGTTGTGAGGTTGGCCGTATAGCCGACAAACCACGCATCGCGGAAATTCTGGCTGGTGCCGGTCTTGCCTGCTGCGGGCCAGCCGAAGGCGGCGCGCTTTGCCGTCCCGTCTTCCACCGTGCGCCGCAGCATGGCGTTCATCATGCCGACATTGCGTTCATCGATGACACGCGGGCCAACGCCATCTTCCTTCTGATAAAGAACCTTGCCGTCGGAATCCGTCACCTTGGTGATGAAATAGACCGGCGCGCGATAGCCGCCATTGGCAAAGGGCACATAGGCATCGGTCAGTTCCAACAGGGTCACTTCCGACGTGCCGAGTGCCAGCGAGGCATTGGCTTCGAGTTTGGACTGAACGCCAAGCCGATGGGCCGTGTCGATCACGGTCTGCGGGCCGACTTCCATCACGAGCTGCGCCGCAACGGAGTTCAGTGAATGAGAAAGGGCGGTAGCCAGCGTCACCTGTCCCATATATTTGCCGTTATCGTTGCTCGGCGTCCATTTGCCGATACGAACCGGAGCATCGTTGCGTACCGAGTCCGGTGTCCGCCCCTGTTCGAGCGCTGTCAGATAGACGAAGGGCTTGAAGGATGATGCAGGTTGGCGGTGAGCATCGGTGACACGGTCGAACTGGCTTGTGGCATAATCGACGCCGCCGACCATGGCGCGAACTGCGCCGGTACTGTCAATGGAAACGAGCGCGCCCTGACTGGCGTTCATCTTTGTACCGCTCTGGGAAATCTGGTCCTTGATCGCCTCTTCGCCTGCGCGCTGCAGGTTCAGATCGATGGTGGTCTGGACGGTGATGTCTTCCTTCGCTTCACCGATCAGCTCGGGTAGTTCCGCCACAACCTTGTCAGCAACATAGTTTTCCGAGCCCTGCCAGTAGGATGGCGCACGCGTCATCGGTTCGCTTTCGGCGATGGCCATCTGGCTGTCGTCGATCATGCCTTCCTCGCGCATGGCACCCAGCACCAGCTTGGCACGTGCAGCGGCGGCTTCCGGATCACGGGCAGGTGACAGACGAGACGGTGCCTTCAGAAGACCGGCAAGGGTTGCCGCTTCCATCAGGTTCACATCCTTGGCGGGCTTGCTGAAATAACGCCGGGAGGCCGCATCAACACCGAAAGCACCGGAACCGAGATAGACCCGGTTCAGATACATCTCGAGAATCTGGTCCTTGGTGTATTTGTGCTCAAGCCAGAGCGCGAGCATGACTTCCTGCACTTTACGCTCAAGCGTGCGGTCGGGAGAAAGAAACAGGTTCTTGGCAAGCTGCTGGGTCAGCGTTGATCCGCCCTGAACAGCGCGGCCCGAAACAACGTTGGTTACTACCGCGCGGGCAAGGCCGATGGGGTCAATGCCGAAATGCGAATAGAAGCGGCGATCCTCGATAGCGATGACGGCCTTCGGGATAAAGGGCGACATTTCATGCAAGCCCACGGCCTCGCCGCCGGTAGTCCCGCGATTGGCGATCAGGTTTCCGTTGACGTCAACGATACGCACATTCGGTGGACGATCAGGAATGGCCCAATCCGTCGTCGGCGGCATCTTGGCTGCGAAATAGACCAGCATGCCTGCAAAGGCGATACCGCCCCAGAGGCCAAGTACGAGGCACCAGTAGATCGAGCGGCGCAGAAAGCCGAAAAAGCCACGCGGCTTCTTCTTGCCACGTCGTGAAGCGCGTGGTTCCGGTTCTTCTGATTGCCTGCGTCGGCGCTGCTGTGAGCGTGCCATGCGATCCTCCTCGTCGACGCGAAAAACCTCGTCATCTTTTTTCTCTTCGCCACCGAAGGAAGGTTCGATGCGCCGGTTTTTATCGTCACGCGATGTCATGTCAGCCTGGATCCGCCCACCCGTTTGCCGGTCCAATCGTGATGTGGACCGGTCATTCTGAATAATGTCTGCGTGCTTTACGGGATTTTGTGCCGCAAAAGCAAATAAGGGCCTAATCCGGTGCAGGGTAAATGCGGCAGTTTAAAGGGACGTAAATCGTTCACACACAAAAAAGGCTCCGCGGGGGCGGAGCCTTTTCTCAGTTATAGGCCCGATTATGTGCTTATCCCAGGGCGACGAAATGCTAACGCATCATGCCCTGAAAATGCTCAATCGCCGCACAGGCTTAACCAAAACGCGATGAGTCAAACTCATCGAGTTTGGTATTAGAACTTGTAAGCAACACCGAGGCGGATATCGTTGGTCTTGAACGAACCGCGTGTCGCGGTGTTGCCAAGGTCGAAATCCTTGTTGCCGAAATCGGTATAGCGATATTCGAGGCGCAGAAGGACATTGTCGGTCGCAGCGTAGTCAACGCCGGTACCAACAGTCCAGCCGGTCAGGGTCTTGTCGTTGTTATAGTCGCTGCCGCCGACATTGAGCGAGTTCTTCACGCCGCCGAAAGCAACGCCACCGGCGATGTAGGGCATGAAGCGGTCAACGGCATAACCAGCGCGTGCGCGAACAGCGCCCGACCACTGCAGCTTCGTTTCAGCTGAAGTCTGAACAGCGTTGCTGTTCGAAATATAGTCGTGCGACTTCTTCAGGTCGTTGTAGTCGAAGTTGCCGTCAACGCCGAGAATGACATTGTTGCCCATGTCGAAGTTATAGCCAGCATAGACGCCACCGATGAAGCCGTTCGGCTTGAACTCGTTGGACTGATCCGTGGACTTGTCGTCAAGCTTGGCGCGGCCCCAGCCCCAGCCAATTTCACCACCGATATAAGCGCCGCCCCATGAGAAGGCGGGAGCTGCCATTGGGGCAGGTTCCTGCGAAACGATTGCGTCGGCTGCATAAGCACCGGTGCTGGCGACGACTGCGAGCAGGGAAGCACCAAGTAGAACTCTGAACTTCATCGAAAACTCCTATAAAATATGTTCGATATGGATTTTTAAATAGTATTTCTATGTCATGATGTATGTAGCATTATGGCAACATAAATATAGTTTAGAGATAAATTAATATACAATTTGTTATTATTCAATTTTTGCTTTACTAAAAAGCAAACTCCGAATGTTTTTTCGTTCTATGTATTTTAGTTATCAATAAATTTTATCCAAATAAATTCAGGCCTATGCCAACGAAAAAAAAGGCCCCGCGATGCGGAGCCTTTTCAGATATGTTTTCAACCAGAATTAGAACTTGTATGCGACGCCGAGGCGAACTTCGTTGGTCTTGAAGTCCTGATTGACATTCAGGCCGCCAAACTCAATGTCCTTATCGCCATAGTCGGTGTAGCGATATTCGAGGCGAACGATCAGGTTGTCGGTTGCGGCATAGTCAACGCCGGCGCCTGCAGTCCAGCCGGTAAGCGTCTTGCTTTCGGAGAAGCTGCCGATACCGTCAATGCTGCCGCTGTTTTTGATGTTGCCGAATGCAACACCACCGGCGAGGTAGGGCATGAAGCGATCAACCGCATAACCGACACGTGCGCGAACGGCACCGGACCAGCGAAGCTTGGTTTCGAAATCGCCAACTGCGAGGTCGCCGCTGTAGACATCGATGTCCTTGGAAACATCATTGTAGGTCACGTCGCCGTCGATACCGAGAACGATGCTGTTGCCGAGATCGAAGTTGTAACCGGCATAGATGCCGCCGAGGAAGCCATCCGGCTTGACGTTGCCAAAGCTATAGACGTCGCCGCTGAAATCGGACTTGCCCCAGCCGTAGCCGATCTGGCCACCGATGTAAGCACCGCTCCAGGTAAAGGTTGGTGCAACCACAACCGGAACTGGTTCCTGCTCGATGACAGCGTCAGCAGCCTTTGCGCCTGTAGCGGCCACAAGGGCGACAGTCGATGCAAGAAGAAGGGCCTTGAGCTTCATGATAAACCTCCTGAAGGAAAGTCTCAGAACCAATATTTGTCCCTAATATAAGCGATTGCTGTCAAAAGTCTGTAGCAAACGAGACACATCAAGGGGAATGTCGCCAGAGCGGTACACGTTAGCGTGAGCACCCTGTGAGGAGTCTTGACGTCGTCAGGCGCAATATGGCGCAGGCACACGCAAGTTATACCGGATGTAATTCCGCCGTTGTCGCGTTATAGAAAGCGACAGAACTTGCGGGGGAAACGGAAATGCATGACACGAAGGGCATGAATGGGCGGGTCGACTGGGTCGATATTGCCAAGGGTATCTGCATCATCTTCGTGGTCATGATGCATTCGACGCTGGGCGTGGAGAAAGCAGCCGGTGCCCAGGGCTGGATGCACTATGTGGTCGCCTTTGCCAAACCCTTCCGTATGCCGGATTTCTTCATGATATCAGGCTTGTTTCTCAGTCTTGTGATCGACCGGCCATGGCGGCGTTATCTTGACCGCAAGGTCGTGCATTTTCTCTATTTCTATATTCTGTGGCTGACGATCCAGTTTGCGTTCAAGGCGCCGGGCATTGCCAGCGAAGCCGGAGTTTCCGGTGTGGTGAACGCCTATCTGATGGCTTTCATCGAACCGTTCGGAACGCTCTGGTTCATCTATATCCTGCCTGTTTTCTTCATCGCGACGCGGCTTTTGAAGCACGTGCCGGTAGGCGTGACCTTTACGGCGCTGGCATTTCTCGAAATCCTGCCGATCCATACGGGTTGGATTATGGTCGACGAATTCTGCTCCCGTTTCGTCTATTTCTATGCGGGCTATGCTTTTGCTCCCGCCATCTTCCGGGCTGCGGACTGGCTTCGACAGCGCCCGCTCATCGGTGTTGCCGGACTGCTGGTCTGGGGCTTGATCGAATACAAGCTCGTCTTCATGCCAGTGCCGGAAAGCCTTGCCGCGCTGATATCACCCGCAAGCGACCTTCTGGATGGGCGGGGCGCAATCAGCGATCTGCCGGTCGTTTCACTTCTCCTGGGTCTGGTGGGTGCGCTGGCAATCATTTCCATATCTTCGCTCCTCAGCCTGCTGTCGGCCAGAAACTGGCTGCATCGAGGCTTGAGCTGGCTCGGTGCGCATTCGATTGTCGTCTATCTGGCTTTCTTCCTGCCGATGGCCATTGCCCGCACAGCGCTGCTGAAACTCGGCATTGGCGATATCGGTACAGTCTCGCTCCTGACGACAGCCAGCGGCGTCATCGGTCCGGTCATTCTTTATGGCTGTATCCAGTGGAGCGGTTACGGACAGTTTCTGTTCCGCCGTCCCGGCTGGGCCTATATCGATCAGGCGCCGCAAAAGAAAACGGCGGCTACCGCCGCCGTTTGATCTCATCACGAATGGGCGAAAATGTCGTCCTCGGGCCAGCCCATCAGATCGAGTTCCGAGCGCGTTGGCAGGAACTTGAAGCAGGCTTCGGCCTGTTTCGCACGGCCATCGCGTTCCAGCCGCTGTTCGAGCACGGCTTTCAGACGATGCAGATAGAGCACGTCGGAAGCCGCATATTCGAGCTGCGCAGCTGACAGTGTTTCCGCTGCCCAGTCCGATGATTGCTGCTGCTTGGAAATCGAAACGTCGAGAAGCTCGTTGCAAAGCTCTTTCAGGCCATGGCGGTCCGTATAGGTACGGGTCAGCTTCGATGCGATCTTGGTGCAGAACACAGGTTGCGGCATGGTGCCGAAAGCCTGCGCCAGCACGGCCAGATCGAAGCGGCCAAAATGAAAGATCTTGGTGATCGAGCGATCCTTCAGAAGCTTGACCAGATTGGGGGCCTTCTTCTGACCGGCTTCAATCTGAATCACGTCTGCCGTGCCGTCACCAGGCGAAATTTGCACCACGCAAAGCCGGTCACGATGCGGGTTCAGGCCCAGCGTTTCGGTGTCGATGGCGACCGCATCGACCTGATAGTTGTCGAGGTTCGGCAGATCGTTCTTGTGAAAACGGATAGTCATTCAGTTATCCTTACTTCGCGGCGATAGCCGCCATAATACGTGCCCAAGAGCGTTGTCCCTTGTGGAAGGAGTTCAGCTCGTATTTTTCATTGGGCGAATGGATGCGGTCATCTTCGAGGCCAAAGCCCACGAGCAGCGATTCCATGCCGAGGAACTTGTCGAAGTCGCCGACAATCGGGATCGAGCCGCCCATGGCGATCAACACGGCTGGCTTCGGCCATTCGTCGGAAAGCGCATTCTTGGCCTTGGAAACAAGCGGTGAATCATAAGGTAGCTGGATGGCTGGCGAGCCGCCATGCGGATGGAACTCGACCGAACAATCGGCTGGCAGACGTTCCTTGACGAATGTGCGGAAGGCTTCGCGGATTTTGACCGGGTCCTGCTTGTGGACAAGACGGAACGAAACCTTGGCGGAAGCTTCTGCTGCAATGACAGTCTTGAAGCCTTCGCCGGTATAGCCGCCGGTGATGCCGTTGACTTCAGCGGTCGGGCGCGCCCATGTCAGTTCCAGAACGCTGCGGCCTTTTTCGCCGGATGGAATGGACAGACCGATCGGACCGAGGAAGTTTTCAGCCGTGCGGCCAAGGCTTTCCCATGACTTCAGAATCTGCGTCGGTGTTTCTTCGACGCCCTCATAGAAATCGGGAACTGTCACGCGCCCGGTTTCGTCGTGCAGGTCGGCCAGAATTTTTGTCAGGATATGGATCGGGTTTGCCGCAGCACCGCCGAAGAAGCCGGAATGGAGATCGCGATCGGCTGCCTTGATGACGATCTCCTCGCCGACGAGGCCGCGCAAGCCCACGCTGATGGCAGGTGTTTCTGCGTCCCACATGGCCGTGTCGCAGACGAGTGCCACATCGGCCTTCAGCTCTTGCTTGTTGGCGTCGAGGAACGGCTTCAGCGATGGCGAGCCGGATTCCTCTTCACCTTCAAACAGGAGTGTCACCTTGACTGGCAGATTGCCATTGATTGCCTTGTAGGCGCGGCAGGCTTCCACAAAGGTCATCAGCTGGCCCTTGTCGTCGGACGTGCCGCGACCGGTCAGGATCTTGCGGCCATTACCCACGTCCTTGATAGCCGGATCGAAAGGATCGTTTTCCCAAAGATTTAGCGGATCGACCGGCTGCACGTCATAGTGACCATAGAACAGCACGTGCGGCGCATCCGGTGTCGCGCCTTCATGATGGGCAACCACCATCGGGTGGCCGGGCGTGTCGCGCACACTGGCATCGAAACCGATTGTCTTCAAATCTTCGACGAGCCATTCCGCAGCCTTGCGGCAATCGGCCTTGTAGGCCGGGTCGGTCGAAATCGACTTGATCCGCAAAAGATCAAACAGGCGATCGAGGCTCTGATCGAGATTGGCGTCGAGGTGGCTGAGTACTTTGTCGAGCGATTGCGCAGACGATTGCTGGGACATGGAAACTTCCTGACGAGTCGTAACGTAAACTGGCGGCACACTACAACCAGCGTCGTCAGGATGAAACCCGGTTTGGAAGAAAGAAGAGCCTCGATAAAATGAATTGGCCGTTACGGTGAGGGGGTACCGCAACGGCCATGTCACTACACTCAAAGCGGCAGCCCGGAGAGGGGAATGAGGCTACCGCTAGCATCCGGCATCCAACGGGGGACGGGTCAGAAAACCGGCGACCGACGAACTGTCGATGACTGAGATTTGGCCTTTCAACTGTGGCTATTCAAGGGCACGGAAGATTACAAATCTGTAACAAACGTGTTACCGCGACGTGATGGGTTTTCTTTCACGTGGACGGATGTTTCTCCTGACACGGGAGTGGTTTTCTTTAGGCGTCATTTCCTCTAATTCTAGCTTATGAAAAAAGGCGATCATCTCTTTCTCGTTGACGGCTCGGGCTATATTTTCCGCGCCTATCATGCCCTGCCACCGCTGACCCGCAAGACGGATGGTCTGCCGGTCGGCGCCGTCTCGGGCTTCTGCAACATGCTATGGAAGCTCTTGAAAGATGCGCGCAACACCGATGTGGGCGTGGTGCCGACCCATTTTGCGGTCATCTTCGATTATTCGTCGAAGACGTTCCGCAATGAAATCTATCCTGAATACAAGGCCAATCGCACCGCTCCGCCGGAAGATCTCATTCCCCAGTTCGGCCTCATCCGTCAGGCAACGCGCGCATTCAATCTGCCCTGCATCGAGAAGGAAGGTTTCGAGGCTGACGACCTGATCGCGACCTATGCCCGTATTGCCGAGCAGGCTGGCGGCGATGTCACCATCGTTTCGTCTGACAAGGATCTCATGCAGCTCGTGACGCCAAGCGTATCGATGTATGACAGCATGAAGGACAAGCAGATTTCGATCCCGGAAGTGATCGAGAAATGGGGCGTTCCGCCGGAAAAGATGATCGACCTGCAATCGTTGACCGGCGACAGCACCGACAATGTTCCTGGCATTCCCGGCATCGGGCCGAAGACGGCGGCGCAATTGCTGGAAGAATTCGGCGATCTCGATACGCTTCTGGCCCGCGCTTCCGAAATCAAGCAGAACAAGCGTCGCGAGAACATTCTGGCGTTTGCCGACCAGACGAAGATTTCGCGCGAGCTGGTTACACTCAAGACCGACGTGCCGCTGGATGTCGATCTGGACAGTCTGGTGCTGGAGCCGCAGAACGGCCCGAAGCTGATCGGCTTCCTGAAGGCTATGGAATTCACTTCGCTCACTCGCCGGGTGGCCGAAGCGACTGACACCGACGCATCGGCTGTCGAGCCGTGCCATGTGGAGACAGACTGGGGCGCGGACGCCCATGGTCCCGATGTCGATGTTCCCGCCAAGGCTGATAATGCTGCGTCGCAACCGACATCCGCTGTCGCTGCCTCGGATCAGGGCTACACGCCGAAGGCGCTCGCAGAAAAGCGGGCGACAGAAGCAACCGCACAGACAATCGATACGAGCGCTTATACCTGCATTCGCGATATCGCCACGCTGAAACTCTGGCTCGCAGAGGCGGTTGAAACCGGTGTTTTGGCCTTCGATACGGAAACGACGTCGCTTGATCCGATGCAGGCGGAGCTGGTTGGTTTTTCTCTGGCCTTGGCGCCGGGCAGAGCCGCTTATATTCCGCTCCAACACAAGTCTGGCGCCGGTGATCTTCTCGGCGGCGGCATGGTCGAAGGACAAATTCCGCTGGATGAGGCGCTGGCCGCGTTGAAGATTGTGCTTGAGGATGCTTCCGTTCTCAAGATCGCGCAGAACATGAAATATGACTGGCTGGTCATGCGCCGCCATGGGATCAATACAGTCTCGTTCGACGATACGATGCTGATTTCCTATGTGCTTGATGCTGGCACGGGCAGCCATGGCATGGACCCGTTGTCCGAGCGCTGGCTCGGTCATACGCCAATTCCCTATAAGGATGTGGCGGGAAGCGGCAAGAGCGCTGTCAGCTTCGATATGGTCGATCTCGACCGTGCTACGGCTTACGCGGCGGAAGACGCCGATGTGACCTTGCGCCTGTGGCAAGTTCTGAAACCGCGTCTTGCAGCTGAAGGGCTGATGTCGGTCTATGAACGTCTGGAACGTCCGCTGGTCGATGTTTTGGCGCGCATGGAAGAACGCGGCATTGCCGTTGACCGCCAGGTACTGTCGCGTCTTTCTGGCGATCTGGCGCAGGCTGCCGCTGCCTATGAAGACGAGATTTACGAACTGGCAGGCGAAAGATTCAATATCGGTTCGCCCAAGCAGCTTGGCGATATTCTGTTTGGCAAGATGAGCCTGTCGGGCGCGTCGAAGACCAAGACCGGTCAATGGTCCACGTCTGCGCAGGTGCTGGAAGACCTTGCTGCCGAAGGTCATCCGCTGCCGCGCAAGATCGTCGACTGGCGTCAGCTCACCAAGCTCAAATCCACCTATACCGATGCGCTGCCGGGGTTCATCAACCCCGAGACCAAGCGTGTTCATACGTCCTATGCGATGGCGTCCACTTCGACCGGACGTCTTTCGTCATCCGACCCGAACCTGCAAAATATTCCGGTGCGCACCGCAGAAGGCCGCAAGATCAGGACGGCCTTCATTGCCGAACCCGGCAACAAGCTGGTTTCTGCCGATTACAGCCAGATCGAACTGCGCGTGCTGGCCCATGTGGCCGATATCGCGCAACTGAAGCAGGCCTTTGCCGACGGCATGGACATTCACGCCATGACGGCATCCGAAATGTTCGGCGTGCCGGTGGAAGGTATGCCGTCGGAAGTGCGCCGCCGTGCCAAGGCAATCAATTTCGGCATCATCTACGGCATTTCTGCATTCGGCCTTGCCAACCAGTTGTCGATTCCGCGCGAAGAAGCAGGGCAATATATCCGCACCTATTTCGAGCGCTTCCCCGGCATCAAGGATTACATGGAGGCGACCAAAGCTTTCGCGCGCGAGAATGGCTATGTCGAAACGATTTTCGGGCGTCGTGCGCATTATCCCGATATCAGGGCATCCAACCCGCAGGTTCGTGCGTTCAATGAGCGCGCGGCCATCAATGCGCCGATACAGGGTTCCGCCGCCGACATTATCCGCCGCGCCATGATCCGCATGGAAGATGCGCTGGCGGAGCAAAATCTTGCCGCGCGCATGTTGTTGCAAGTGCACGATGAACTGATCTTCGAAGTGCCTGATAGTGAAGTCGAAAAGACCATACCGGTCGTTCGTCACATTATGGAAAATGCGGCGATGCCAGCCGTCTCGCTTGCTGTACCGCTGCATGTCGATGCGCGCGCAGCGCATAACTGGGATGAGGCGCATTAGAGCGCATTCCGAAAAGTGTGAAACGGTTTTCGGGCCAAATGCGCGTCAAAAAGGACCAGAGCGGCGGTACGATTCAATCGGATCGAATTGCGCTCAGAGGTTTGGCCGGTTGACCTGAGCGGCCCAACCCTATAGGGAAGCATCAATTCTGTTGCTTCGGTGGTCGTCAGGGGAGTCGTGGACAAGTGGGTTCACGACCAATGGGTATACGGCTTGAGAAGCTTTTTTCGTGAAAGTGGTTCATGTCTTTGCCCGAAACCATCGCTCCGGCTCTGTCCGGAGCATTAGCCGCTCGCGGTTATAATACACTCACCGCCGTTCAAAACGCCGTTCTGGCGCCCGAAACGCTTGATGCCGATCTTCTCGTTTCCGCACAGACCGGATCTGGCAAGACGGTCGCTTTCGGCCTCGCAATGGCCAACACCATCCTCGAAGACGAGCTGCGTTTCAGCGATGCCGGTGCGCCGCTTGCCATGATCATCGCGCCGACGCGCGAACTGGCACTTCAGGTTCGCCGCGAGCTGGAATGGCTTTATGCCGATACCGGCGCGCGCATCGCATCCTGCGTTGGCGGCATGGATATCCGCACCGAGCGTCGCGCGCTGGAACGTGGCGCTCATATCGTTGTCGGTACGCCAGGACGTCTGCGCGATCATATTACCCGTGACGCTCTCGACATGTCGGAGCTGCGTGCTGTCGTTCTCGATGAAGCCGACGAAATGCTCGACATGGGCTTTCGCGAAGATCTCGAATTCATCCTCGGCGAAGCACCGGAAGACCGCCGCACGCTGATGTTCTCGGCAACCGTGCCGAAGCAGATTGCCCAGCTTGCCAAGCGCTTCCAGAACGATGCACTTCGCCTCACCGTCCAGAGCGAAACCAGCCAGCACGCCGATATCGATTATGTCGCCATGCCGGTGCCGCCGCATGAGCGCGACCACGCGATCATCAATACGCTGCTCTATTACGATTCACAGAACTCGATCATTTTCTGCTCGACTCGCGAAGCGGTGAAGCATATGGCAAGCCGGCTTTCCAATCGCGGCTTTGCCGTGGTTGCGCTGTCGGGCGAATTGAGCCAGGCCGAACGCAACAACGCCTTGCAGGCAATGCGCGACGGTCGTGCCCGCGTCTGCGTGGCAACCGACGTTGCCGCGCGCGGCATCGATCTGCCCAATCTCGACCTTGTCATTCATGCCGATCTTCCGAACAATCCCGAGACGATGCTGCATCGTTCGGGGCGTACGGGTCGTGCCGGTCGCAAGGGCACTTGTGTGCTGGTTGTACCGTTCTCGCGTCGCCGCACTGCAGAGCGCCTTCTGCATATGGCGAAGCTTGATGCGCAGACGGTTCCGGCACCAAGCATCGCTGCTGTTCAGGCCAAGACCAATGAGCGTATTTTGAATGCGGAAGTCTTCAACCAGCCGGTTGAGGAAGAATATCAGGATCTCCTGAAGGCGCTGACCGAGCGTTATACGCCGGAACAGATTGCCGCTGCTTTCCTCAACCGCGAAGTGGCTTCCTATCCGGCAGCGGAAGAAGTTTCCGATGCACCGGTGCATCCGGTTGGTGGCAAGAAACCCAGAGATCGTTTTGAAAAAGGCGAACGTTCTGACCGTGGCGACCGCTTCGAACGCGGCGAGCGTCGTGAGCGTGGCGAGCCGGGCGAACGTTTCGACCGCAATGCACACTTTGACGGCGTTTGGTTCTCGGTTTCTGCCGGTCGCAAGCATCGCGCCGATCCGAAATGGCTGCTCCCGCTCATCTGCAAGGCGGGCGATGTTTCAAAGCGCGATGTCGGTTCGATCAAGATTTTCGACAATGAAACCCGCTTCGAAATCACGGCTTCTAAGGCCGATGAGTTCCGCCGTTCGGTCGAAGAACGCGGCACCGGTGAAAAGGGTCTTGTGATCCGCACTGCCGTTGCAGGTGCAGGCGGTGACGCTGCTCCGCGCGAAGGCAAGGGTGGTTTCAAACCACGCGGCGACAAGTCCAAGGAAGGCGGCTTCCGGGATGGCTACAAGAGCGACGGCTATAAAGGCGACCGCTCGAAAGGCGACAAGTGGGACAAGCCACGTGATTTCTCCCGTGGAGACGACTTCAAGAAAGATGGCTTCAAAAAGGGCGGTAAAAAGCCTGAAGGCGGCGGTTACAGCAAGAAGCGTCGCGGCGAGTAAATAACCACGATAAAAGAAAAGCCCGCTAAATAGCGGGCTTTTCTTTGGGTATTATAAAACCCCGAGAAGCTTTCCGGCTTTTCGGGGTTTGTGTTTTTTAAACGTCCAGATTGGCAACGCTCAGCGCGTTTTCCTGAATGAACTCGCGCCGTGGTTCCACATCGTCGCCCATCAGGCGCGAAAAGAGTGAATCGGCATCGGTCGCATCCGTCACCTTGACCTGCAGCAGCGAACGCACGTTCGGATCGAGCGTGGTTTCCCAAAGCTGTTCGGCGTTCATTTCGCCCAAGCCTTTGTAGCGCTGCAGGGTCAGGCCCTTGCGGCCCGTCGCAAAGATTGCGTCGAGCAGGCCCATCGGCCCGGAAAGTGTCTCCACCTTGTCCTTGCGGCGCAGCACAGGCGGCTCGGCAAAGACCTCTGACAAGCGTGAAGCCACGCGGTCGATCTGACGGGCATCGGCAGAACCGAGCAATGCCATGTCGAGAATGGCAATGTCCTTCACGCCGCGCACCATGCGCTCAAAGCGATAGCCGCCATCTTCTGTCACATGTGCTTCCCAACCACGTTCGGTTTCTTCCGAGATCATGTCGAGACGCTTTGCAACAGTATCGGCGGAACGCTGTGCGGTTGCATTGTCCCTTGATGCATCCGGATGCAGGAGCCCCGCGATGGCAGCCTGCTCCACCACGCGACGGTCATAGCGCGTGTGAAGACCCGCCAGAAGCTGACGCATGGTGCGTGCATCTTCCACCACCGAACGCAAGTCAGGCCCGGCGCGAACTTCGCCGCTTGCCATTTCCAGCGTGGCTTCTTCAAGACCTGTCTCAATGAGGAAGTCTTCGAAGGCAGCCTCGTTCTTGATGTATTGCGAGGACTTGCCACGCGAGACCTTATAGAGCGGCGGTTGGGCGATATAGATATGGCCGCGCTCGATCAGTTCCGGCATCTGCCGGAAGAAGAAGGTTAGCAGCAATGTACGAATATGCGCGCCGTCGACGTCAGCATCGGTCATGATGATGATCTTGTGATAGCGCAGCTTGTCCGGGTTGAAACCGTGCGTTTCATCCTTGCCGATTGATGTGCCGAGCGCAGTAATCAGCGTGCCAACCTGATCGGACGAGATCATGCGGTCGAAGCGGACGCGTTCCACATTGAGGATCTTTCCGCGCAGCGGCAGGATGGCCTGGTTCTGGCGCGAACGACCGCTCTTTGCGGAACCACCTGCCGAGTCACCTTCGACGATGAAGATTTCAGACTTGGCCGGATCGCGCTCCTGACAGTCGGCAAGCTTGCCGGGCAGGGACGTTACGCTCAGATTGCTCTTGCGGGTGATGTCGCGGGCCTTGCGGGCAGCTTCACGGGCAGCGGCTGCCTGAATGACCTTTTCAACCACGACCTTGCCACCAGCCGGATGTTCTTCCAGCCATGTCGAAAGCGCTTCGTTGACGAGGCTTTCCACAACCGGGCGAACTTCCGAGGAAACCAGCTTGTCCTTGGTCTGCGACGAGAACTTCGGATCAGGAACCTTGACCGAAAGAACGGCGGTCAGGCCTTCGCGGCAGTCATCGCCGGTCAGCGTCACCTTTTCCTTTTTGGTCATGCCCGAAGCATCGGCATAGCCCGTCACCTGACGGGTCAGCGCGCCGCGGAAACCGGCCAGATGCGTGCCGCCATCGCGCTGCGGGATGTTGTTGGTGAAGCACAGCACCTTCTCGTGGTAGGAATCGTTCCACCACATGGCGACTTCAACCGTCATGCCGTCTTTTTCACTGCGGATATAAATCGGCTCTTCCAGAAGTGATTTCTTGCTCTGGTCGATATATTTCACGAACTCCACAAGCCCGCCGTCATAGTGCAACTCATGCTCGACCACGTCCGCATGGCGGCGGTCGGTGAGCTTGATGCGAACGCCGGAATTGAGGAAGGCGAGTTCGCGCAGGCGGCGCTCCAGCGTATCGAAATCGAATTCGACCATGCTGAAGGTATCGGGCGAGGGCAGGAAGCTGACTTCCGTACCCGTCTCCGCACCGGCATCACCGGTTACCACGAGTGGGGCATCGGCCACGCCATGGGTAAAGCTCATCTCATGAATCTTGCCGGCACGACGGATCTTCAGCTTCAGCCAGATCGACAGCGCGTTCACAACCGAAACGCCAACTCCGTGCAGACCACCGGAAACCTTGTAGGAGTTCTGGTCGAACTTACCACCGGCGTGAAGCTGGGTCATGATGACCTCGGCTGCTGAAACGCCTTCTTCCTTATGGATGTCGGTCGGAATGCCACGACCATTATCGGTCACGGTGCAGGAGCCGTCCGGGTTGAGGGCGACGGTGACAAGCGTGGCATGTCCTGCCAGCGCTTCGTCGATCGCATTGTCCACGACCTCGTAGACCATATGATGCAGGCCGGAGCCGTCATCCGTGTCACCGATATACATGCCGGGACGCTTGCGAACAGCATCCAGGCCTTTCAGAACACGAATGGAATCCGCGCCATACTCGGCGGGGGCTTCGGAATTCATCTCGGGCATCTCGCTCATGAAAATCTTTCGAAAAACGCGCTGCGAATGCAGCTTCAAAGATATGTCGAATCACGCGACAAACATGGCTTTAATATAGGTGCTAAAGGCTTTTTTTCCAAATTTTGGCGGTAAATTTGCCGGGGATTCCGGCAGTTGGTTCATATGAGAACAGTACCGGTGCCGCTTGGCTTCTGGAACCGCCACAATTGACGCTTATATCGGGTTTGACGGGGGCGTTCTCGACCTGTTTTATGACGAAAGGAACGCTTGATGGAAATTGCGAACGTCATGAGCGAAAGACCGGTTCCATTTGTGCCGCCCGCACCGCGCCCGCGCGAAAAGCCGGTGGGGCGTTTCGAGATGATGCGCGTCGTTTACAAGAACCCGCTCGAGCTTTGGGGTGAACCTTCCTATAACGAGCGGTGGATTTCCGTCAGCTGGTTCGGCATGAAAACCATCATCGCCAATGATCCGGGGCTGATCCGCCATGTGCTGGTCGACAATGCAGCCAATTATCCCATGTCCGCCATTCGTCAGCGCGTGCTGCGCCCCTTGTTGCGCGACGGCCTGCTGACGGCTGAAGGCCAGGTGTGGAAGCGGTCGCGAAAGGCCCTGGCGCCGGTTTTTACCCCGCGCCATATCGGCGGCTTTGCCGAGACCATGCGTAACCGCTCGCTCCAGTTCGTCGAGCGATACAAGACCCCCGGTACGATTACCGATGTCGCCCATGACATGACGCTCCTGACCTATGATATTCTGGCGGAGACGCTGTTTTCCGGCGAGATCGCAGGCGATCCAAACGATTTCGCACATCAGATCGACAAGCTGTTCGAGACCATGGGGCGGGTCGATCCGTTCGACCTTCTGGGGCTGCCCGACTGGTTGCCGCGTCTCACACGTCTGCGTGGACAGCAATCGCTTGGCTTCTTTCGTGAGCTGGTCTCAAACACCATCGGGCTGCGTAAAACGCGCATGGACAGGCAAGAAGACGTGCCGAGCGACTTCCTTACCCTGCTGTTGCGGGCCGAAGGACCAGACGGCCTGAGCCGCTCCGAGATCGAGGACAACATCATCACCTTCATTGGCGCCGGTCACGAGACGACCGCTCGCGCGCTTGGCTGGACGCTCTATCTGCTCGCCAAGGCGCCGCACGAGCGTGAACGTATCGAAACGGAAATTGACGGCTTTTTTGCAAAAGGCGGTCGGGATCTGCCGCCGCAGGAATGGCTGGCATCGCTGCCTTTCACGCGCGCGGCTTTTGAAGAGGCGATGCGGCTTTATCCGCCTGCGCCGTCGATCAATCGCGAGGCGGCGACCGACGATACTTATGACGATCTGAGAATCCCGAAGGGCGCGACCGTTCTGGTCATGCCATGGGTCATTCATCGTCATCGGCTCTACTGGAGCCAGCCGGACGCCTTCATGCCTGAACGCTTCTGGCCCGAAAACCGCGACAGGCTGGACCGTTTTCAATATCTGCCATTCGGTGCTGGCCCGCGTGTCTGCATCGGTGCAAGCTTTGCCTTGCAGGAGGCGGTCATTGCACTGGCCATCCTGCTTGACAGGCATCGTTTCGAGGTGCTGGAAACGACGAAACCGTGGCCGGTGCAGAAGCTCACCACCCAGCCGCAAGGCGGTCTGCCGATGAAGGTGGTGAAGCGTTAACTAGCTCTTGAGGCGTTCGGCGTGCCATTTCAGATGGTCGTCCATGAAGGTCGATATGAAGAAATAGGAGTGGTCATAGCCCTCGCGCATATTGAGCGTGATGGGAATGCCTGCCTTCTTGCAAGCCTCTTCCAGAAGCCACGGACGCAAGCCATCATCGAGAAAACCGTCTGCGGTACCCTGATCGACCAGAAATTCCGGGAACCGATAGCCGTCTTCGATGAGCAGCGTGGCGTCATAGGCGCGCCAAGCCCGTTCTTCCGGTCCGAGATATTTTTCCAGTGCCGGTCTGGACCAGCCTGCAGTAGAAGGTTGGACGATGGGTGCAAAGGCGGATGCTGACTTGAAGCGATCCGGGTTCTTGAGCGCAATGGTCAGCGCGCCATGTCCGCCCATGGAATGGCCGGTGATCGCCTGTCGCGACATATCGAGCGGGAACTCGCGTCCCACCAGATCGGTCAATTCCTTCGTGATATAGCTATACATCTGATAGTTTTTGGCAAATGGCTCCTGCGTGGCATCGACGTAGAAACCAGCACCTTTGCCGAACTGCCAGTTGTCCGGCTCATCCGGAATGTCATCGCCGCGCGGGCTTGTATCTGGGCAAATGACGGCAATTCCCAGCTCTGCGGCCATTTGCCGATATTCGCCTTTGTCCATGACATTCTGATGCGTGCAGGTAAGGCCGGAAAGATACCAGAGTACCGGTACCGGACCGTCTTTTGCCTGCGGCGGCAGGAAGACGGCAAAGGTCATGTCGCACTGGTTCGTCTCGCTTTTGTGGCGATAGACGCCTTGCATCCCGGCGAAGCTCTTTGCGGTCGAAATGGTTTCCATAGGTATTTCTAGCTCCCAAGCGCGACGATGACATTGACCGCCGCAGCCACAAGTACGGTATTGAAAGCGAAGGATACGATGGCGTGCATCGTATTGATCTGGCGCATGACGGTGATGGTGATGTTGGTGTCGGATGTCTGTGCTGCCATACCGATCACATAGGCGAAATAGACGAAATCCCAGCCGCATGGCTCGGTCGTGCCCGGAAAGTTAAGCCCGCCGCGCGGCACTTTTTCGCCTTTTCGGGCATCTTCGGTTTCAGCTTTCACGGCCACTTCCGTTGACTGCGGCTGCCAGTAGAGATGGGCATAATGCAGCGCTGCCATCATATGAATGGTCGCCCAGCCGAGTGGTACGGCGGAAATGGTGACCGCAAGATCGAACCAGTGTGGGGTATTTTGCTGGTTGATGAGCATGAACAGTGCAAAAACTGCACTGTTCACGGCCGCAAGTACGATCAGGAAGATGATCCATGCGGGTTCATCGCTTGAGGCGGCGTGATTACGCAGGAATTGCGATGTCAGGCGCGGCATGCGCCAGAGTGCGGTGATCAGATAAGTCAGGAAGAACGCGCTGGCGGCGATGGCGATCACAAGGCTCGGCCTGAAAAGCAGCGCTAGAACGATGGATGTCAGGGAGACTATCAATGCCAGATAAAACGGCCGGTGGCGCTGATATGGCAAGCGTGACAGCATGGCGCTCCTCATGATTTTTATTATATCACGCCGATATTATCTGCGATTCAAGCCGCATATCCACATGCGGTATGCCATCTTCTAGATACTCTTCAGAAATAGCCACGAAGCCGAACGAACCATAGAATTTCTGCAAATGGCTCTGTCCGCCAAGTTCGACCGCTATGCCCGGAAAACGGGCATGAGTGAAATCGATTGCCTCTTTCATCAGGCGCTGGCCAAGCTTGTAACCGCGATAATCCGGCGCCACGACGACGCGCCCGATTTTCACCGGCTTGCCAGCCTGTTCAGGTGGCAGAACTCGCAGCGATGCTGCAAGTTCCTCGCCGTCGAGAATGCGCAGGTGAAACGCCTCGAAATCCTTGCCGTCGATTTCCGGGTAGGGGCATTTCTGCTCCACCACGAAAACGTCCACGCGCAGCTTCAGCATCGCATAAAGCGCGCGCGGGCTCAGATTGTCGAGTTCATCCCATTGGGAAACGAGAAGCTTTTCACTCATCAGTAGACAATCACCGAACGGATGGACTTGCCTTCATGCATCAGGTCGAAGGCCTTGTTGATTTCATCTAGCGGCATGGTGTGGGTGATCAGATCGTCGATGTTGATCTTGCCGTCCATGTACCAATCGACGATTTTCGGCACATCCGTGCGACCGCGTGCGCCGCCGAATGCGGTGCCTTTCCAGACGCGGCCTGTGACCAGCTGGAACGGACGTGTGGCAATTTCCTTGCCCGCTTCCGCCACGCCGATGATGATCGATTCACCCCAGCCGCGATGGCAACATTCCAGCGCCTGACGCATGACGTCGGTATTGCCGGTAGCGTCGAACGAATAATCCGCGCCGCCGTCGGTCAGGTCCTGAATGGCCTGCACCACCTTGTCATTGCCGATTTCGCGCGGGTTGACGAAGTCGGTCATGCCGAATTTCTTTGCCATTTCCACCTTGGCCGGATTGATGTCGACCCCGATGATCTTGTCGGCGCCGACCATACGGGCACCCTGAATGACATTGAGGCCAATGCCGCCAAGACCGAACACTACGACATTGGAACCCGGACGAACCTTGGCGGTATAAATCACTGCACCGATACCCGTGGTCACGCCGCAGCCGATGTAGCAGATCTTATCGAACGGCGCGTCTTCACGCACCTTGGCAACCGCGATTTCCGGCAGAACGGTAAAGTTCGAGAAGGTCGAGCAGCCCATATAATGAAACACTTCGCCGCCATCGCAGGAAAAGCGCGTGGTCTTGTCCGGCATCAGGCCCTGGCCTTGCGTGGCGCGGATCGAGGTGCAGAGGTTCGAGCGCTGCGACAGGCAGGTTTTGCACTGGCGGCATTCCGGCGTGTAAAGCGGGATCACATGATCGCCCGGCTTGACCGAGGTCACGCCTGCGCCCACTTCGCGAACAATGCCCGCGCCTTCATGGCCAAGAATCGCCGGGAATTTGCCTTCGGAATCGAGACCCGAAAGGGTGTAGGCATCTGTATGGCAAACGCCCGTCGCCATGATTTCGACCAGCACTTCGCCAGCCCGTGGACCGCCAATCTCGACTGTTTCGATGGTGAGCGGCTTTTTCGCCTCCCACGCAACGGCTGCGCGTGATTTCATGACGATGTTTCTCCCTTTCAGTCTATCTTAGAGCAACGCACTCATTTGAGGTAGGTGCGTAGAATCCGCATGATTTCGTCGATTTGTGTATCGGGATCAGCTTTGGTTTCCTGCCCAAAGGTCTCGCGAAAATGGCTTTCCAGCACTTCCGCCATCAACCCGTTGGCCGCACCGCGCAGTGCTGCAATCTGCTGCAACAATGCCGCGCATTCCGTGCCAGCCTCCACCGCACGCTCCAGCGCTTCGGCCTGTCCGCGAATGCGACGCAGGCGAGTCAAGGCACGCTTCTTGTCTTCCGGTGAATGCGGCATGGAAACTCCCGATTTCAGCGAAATCTATATACTCTAGGGGAGTATGTCAATTGTTGGTTGCCAGCCGCAGATGCAGGAGTGGATAGGGGCGTCCCTGGTCGTCTGTCTCCGAACGCCCGGTTTCGACAAACCCCATATGCAGGTAGAAGCCGACACCCTGCAGGTTTTGCTCGTTCACATCGACTGTCAGCGGACTGCCGAGCGCTTTTGCATGCGCTATCATCTGTTTGCCGATGCCTTTGCCGCGCTGATCAGGTGCGATGAACAGGCTATCGATATGATGCTCGCTCATGCCCATGAAGCCGACCGGCTTGCCAGCGTCCTCAATAAGCCAGACTTCGACGTTCGGCAGATATTGCTCGGCCACCAGCTTTTCGATTTCCAGAAAATCATCGCGGCTCAGGAAGTCATGCGTAGCGAGAACGCTGGCGCGCCATATTTCGGTCAACGCAGGCGCATCGGCCTTGTTCGATTTTCGAATATGGATCATGTGCGTTCCCTGTGTGATAAGCACGAAAGTGGAAGCCTTATCTGACGGAAATTATTTTGACGAGCCTGCCTGATCTTCCTGTGACACGAATTCTGCCTCAGCTGGATGAGGCATTGGCGCATCATGCGAGCGCAGTCCTTGTCGCGCCGCCCGGTGCGGGCAAGACGACACTGGTGCCTATTCATATGCTGAACGCGGACTGGCGCAAGGATGGCATGATCGTGCTGCTTGAACCGCGTCGTTTGGCGGCACGGGCAGCCGCTCGCCGCATGGCGCAGCTCCTGGGCGAGGAACCGGGTGAAACGGTCGGCTACCGGATGCGCCTTGAAAGCAAGGTATCAGGGAAAACCAGGATCCTCGTCGTCACCGAGGGCGTCTTTGCGCGCATGATCCTGGACGATCCAGACCTCAAGGGTGTCGCCGCAGTCCTGTTTGATGAGTTCCATGAACGCAGTCTCGATGCGGATTTTGGACTGGCGCTGGCGCTGGATGTGCAGGCAGCCTTGCGTGACGATCTCAAAATCCTTGTCATGTCGGCAACGCTTGATGGCGCTCGCGTGGCTCAACTGTTGGGTGATGCGCCGGTGATCGAAAGTGAGGGGCGCGCTTATCCCGTCGATATTCGCTATCGCGATCGCAAGGCGGATGAACGGGTCGAGGACGCCATGGTGCGTGCGATCCGTGATGCGCTGGCAGATGAAACCGGCAGCATCCTCGCCTTCCTGCCGGGGCAGGGCGAGATTGAGCGCACGGCAGCAAACTTGGAAAAATTCCTGCCTGCCAATATCATTCTGGCGCCGCTTTACGGTGCAATGGAAGGCCGTGATCAGGATGCGGCAATCAAACCTGCACCGGCAGGCCACCGCAAGGTGGTGCTGGCGACCTCGATTGCAGAAACCTCCATCACGATTGATGGCGTGCGCGTGGTGATTGATAGCGGGCTTGCACGCCAGCCGAAATATGAACCGGCCACCGGCCTCACCCGGCTTGAAACCGTGCGGACTTCGCGTGCGAGCGCCGATCAACGTGCCGGCCGTGCGGGTCGTACCGAGCCGGGCATTGCCATTCGCCTCTGGCATCAGGGGCAGACCGCGTCGCTCCCCGCTTTTTCACCACCGGAAATTCTGGAAGCTGATTTGTCAGGCCTTGTGCTGGATGCGGCTGCGTGGGGTGTGACCGATCCGGCAACATTATCGCTGCTCGACAAACTGCCGGCACCTGCGCTCAAAGAAGCCAAGGCGCTGCTTATGCGGCTCGGTGCGCTGGATGAAGCGGGACGCCTGACTGCGGATGGCGAGGCCATGCGTGCGCTGGCCCTTCCTGCACGTCTGGCACATATGGTGGCCGAAGCAGGCAAACGTGGCGAGGTGCAGAAGGCGGCTGAACTCGCTGTGTTGCTGACCGAACGTGGTCTTGGCGGCAATGAAACCGACCTCGACACCCGTATGTCACGGTTTCGCAATGACCGTTCGGATCGTGCGCAGCGTGCAAAAGGACTGGCGAGGCGGCTTGCCGCAAATGTCCCGAACAAGGGCGAAGCGGCAGGCTCAAGCGTAGGTCGGGTGCTCATCGATGCTTATCCGGACCGCATAGCCAAGGCTCGCGGGCAGATGGGGCAGTTTCTTCTGGCCAATGGACGTGGCGGCGAGGTCGATCCCGCTATCAGCCTCAGCAGGGCGGCATGGCTTGTGGTTGCCGATATGTCTGGAAGAGCGGGCCGCGCCCGCATTCTTTCTGCCGCGGAAGTTTCGGAAACCGAAATCCGCGCAGCCCTTGGTAACAGGATCGAAAGTGGACGACAGGTCGTCTATGACGCGGAAAAGAACGCCCTGCGGGCTCGTGAGGCTGTGCGCATCGGCGCGATTGCTCTCTCTGAAAAGCCGCTCGCCGCTCCTTCGGGAGCTGCCGCCGACGAAGGCGTAATTGCCGCCGTGCTTGAACATGGCCTCGATATTCTGCCATGGGGCAAGGAGGCCGACACTTTGCGCCGTCGCCTTGGCTGGCTTCATCGCGGCCTTGGTGATCCGTGGCCTTCGATGGATGGCGACCATCTCGTCGAAAGGCTGGACGATTGGCTGCTGCCCTTCCTGACGGGCGAAGCGCAACTTGACCGCATTCCCGGGCACGTGTTGAAGAACGGTCTGATGAGCCTTGTACCCTTCGATCTGCAGCGTAGTGTCGACCAGCTTGCGCCGACGCATTTCGAAGTGCCGACCGGATCAAATATTCCGATCCGCTATGACGCCGAAGAGCCGGTGATCGCAGTTCGTGTACAGGAGCTTTTCGGTCTTGGGGTGCACCCGGCCATCGCCAATGGCAAGGTGCCGCTCTTGCTGGAACTGCTTTCTCCAGCTCATCGTCCGATCCAGATCACCCGCGATCTTCCCGGCTTCTGGAAGGGATCATGGGCGGATGTGCGCGCCGACATGCGCGGACGCTACCCGAAGCATGTCTGGCCGGAAGACCCGGCCAATGCGGAAGCGACGCGTCGCGCCAAGCCACGCGGAACCTGATTCCAACCTGCGACCGGATAACGCAGTTCCGCTTGCGTTGAGACCCGACCTTGTCTCATAAGGAGCGAGTAGAGGGACTCATGCACGCAGAATTCGAGAATCGCGCTTCCAATCTTTCGCGCCGCCCGCGCCTGACCACGTTGATACGTGTGCGCTGGCTGGCCATCGCCGGGCAGACCGCCGCCGTCATGTTCGTGGCGCTCTATCTGCAATTTCCTTTTGCAGTCGGTATCTGTTTTGCTCTGATCGCCTGTTCTGCATGGCTCAACCTTTATCTGGCCTTCCGTTTTCCGACCAACCACCGGCTCAATCCGGCGGCGGCAAGCCTGGTTCTGGCGTTCGACGTTCTGCAACTGGCAGGGCTGCTCTATCTCACTGGCGGCTTGCAGAATCCTTTCATCATTTTGATGATCGTACCCGTCATTATCTCGGCGACGTCGCTTTCGGCTCGTCATACGCTGGTACTCGCCTTGCTGGTGGTTGCCTGTACGTCGGTGCTTACCATCAGGCACGAACCGCTGCCCTGGTATCCGGGCGAAACGCTGGACCTGCCGTTTCTGTTCGTCATCGGCATCTGGTGCGCCATTATTTCGGCGCTCGGATTCACTGGCGTTTACGCCTATCGTATCGCCGAGGAAGCGCGTCAGCTGGGCGATGCATTGAGCGCTGCCGAACTTATTCTCCAGCGTGAACAGCATCTGTCGGCGCTGGATGGTCTGGCTGCCGCAGCCGCCCATGAATTGGGCACACCGCTGGCAACGATTGCACTGGTGGTAAAGGAAATGCAGCGCGCCCGCACCACCGATCCGGGCCTTGCCGAAGACATCGCCTTGCTCCATTCCCAGACCCAGCGCTGCCGTGAAATTCTTCAGCGGCTGACCAGTCTTTCCTCGGAGGGCGAGGAACACATGTCGCGCCTGCCGCTCTCCTCTCTCATCGAAGAGGTGATTGCGCCGCACCGCAACTTCGGTATCACGATTGACGTGCAGAAGACGGAAGGTCCGAAACCGGAACCCGTCACCCGGCGCAATCCCGGCCTTCTCTACGGTCTCGGCAATCTGGTGGAAAATGCCGTCGATTTTGCACGTGGTACGGTCAACGTGACCTGGGGTTGGACCGACGGTAATGTGAGCGTGACCATTCAGGATGATGGCGAGGGGTTCAAGCCGGAAATCCTCGACCGTATCGGCGAGCCCTATATGACGAGTCGCGACAATACGCGGAACGGCGGCGGACTCGGCCTTGGTCTGTTCATCGCCAAGACTCTGCTGGAACGCTCAGGCGCGCATATCACCTTCCGCAATCGCAACAATCCCGGACAGGGCGCAGAAGTGAAGGTGGTGTGGCCGCGTTCAGCATTCACATCAGGCTGAAGAAGGATGCAGCATGACGATTCCGCTTGAAATCCAGAGGGCGACGGAGGAGTTCGACAAGTTTCTCCATATGGCTCGGGATGAGGCAGGGCTCGCTACACGCAATCAGGCCTATACGATGGTGGAAGCTGTGCTGCTCACCTTCCGCCACCGGTTGGAGGTCGATGAAGCGATTCGCTTTGCCACGATATTGCCACCCGTTCTTCGTGCGGTTTTTGTAGCAAACTGGGATATTGGCGAAATTAAACGGCCATTTCAGAACCGACAAGTCTTGACCCGTGAAGTGCAATCTCTGCGCAAAGATCATAATTTTGCACCGGATTCAGCTATTTACGATGTTGCCAAGGCGCTGCGTGCGCATATCGATCAAGTGGAGCTCGACAGCTTTCTGGCTGGGTTATCCGCCGAGGCTCGGCAATATTGGGCCATCTGAGCAAAGGACTGCGGCTTACGCACGATTTTGCTATCAATTCCTTGTGTCCATTTTTAAAATATTCTGAAAATACAATGGCTTGTATTATTCCTGTGTATGGGCGAATGCTGAAATTGCTTCAACAATTCAATGGCTATTTGACTTTTTGACGCAGGGGTATCAATAAGGAAAGAAAAATACAGGCAGGAAGCACCCGATGGACGACTTGAAGCAGGAAGACACCGAAGCCATAGGCAACGATCCGACCCTCCTTCTGGTTGATGACGACAAGCCCTTTTTGCAGCGCCTTGCCCGCGCCATGGAGAGTCGGGGTTTTCAGGTGACAACTGCGGAATCGGTTGAGGAAGGCATTGCTGCCGCCAAGGCCGCCGCCCCGGCCTATGCGGTCGTGGATATGCGCCTCGGCGACGGCAACGGCCTCGACATCATAGAAGCTATTCGTTCGCGCCGTGCCGATACGCGCGCCATCGTTCTCACCGGATACGGCAATATCGCAACTGCTGTGAACGCTGTTAAGCTCGGCGCAATCGACTATCTGTCGAAGCCTGCCGATGCGGATGAGGTCTTCGCAGCATTGACCCGCCGTCCCGGCGAAAAGGTTGCGCCGCCGGAGAATCCGATGTCTGCCGACCGGGTTCGGTGGGAACATATCCAGCGCGTCTATGAAATGTGCGAACGCAATGTCTCCGAGACCGCACGCCGTCTCAACATGCATCGCCGTACATTGCAGCGCATTCTGGCCAAACGCGCGCCTCGTTAACTTGGGCAGCTAAATCAATCTATTTCTGTCTCGGGTACATCGAGACCCGCAAGTTCGGCGATTGTCAGGCGGGCGGCGCCCGCCCGCGCAAAGCGTAGCATCAACGCCTTTCGGGTTGCGCCGGGCAATTTATGTTCTGGCGCATCACGCATAATTTCCGCCCCATATCCATCAGAGAGAATGAAGCCGCATTCCTGCGGAAATATTTCGCGCGGCACCGCCGGATGAGTGGCGAAGAACAGCCGGTCGCAGTAAGCGCGATATTCGGGCCATTTGTGATCTGCTTTCCAATCCTCGATCGACGATTTGATCTCCACGATCCAGATTTCACCCTTGCGGTTGACCGCCATCAGGTCGGCGCGCCTGCCGGATGCCAGCGGCAGTTCAGGCAATGTTGCAAGCCCCATTTCCAGAAAAAGACGCTGCACGCCACGCCGCACCAGCATGGCGTTGTCCGACTGTCGGCCGTCGGAAAGAGGATGGGTCTGGTTGGGAATCACGATTGGCATGGGCGCATTTTGTGCGTGGATTCAGATCGAAACAATCGGAAAACTGGGACGAGCCGTACGAAAACCGCGCTACCAAGGCAAACATGGCCAAAAAATGTCTTATTCAAGGAATTTTCAATTTACGGTTAACGCCTGGTTAACAATACTACCGCATCTTCGACAAGAATGAGCGATTCGCTTCTATCTCCGGCCCATCGTGGTCCCATTGACGGAATGAACCAATCTGGGGGAATGCATGAATTCTCGCGTCCTTAAATTGACGACGGCTCTTTTTCTGGCAGGTGCATTGGCAGGCTGCTCGACCGTAGGCGGCACTTTCTATACTGCCTCCTATTCTTCGGTCACCGACGCTGGCTATGTCGTCCCGGCCATCCCGAGTGAAAAGATCCAGGCGCAATATCGCCGCCAGATCGTCAAATATCCAACGGACGAAGCCCCCGGCACGATCATCGTCGATACGCGGGAAAAGTTCCTCTATCTCATTATGCCGGAAGGCAAGGCCATGCGTTACGGCATCGGCGTCGGTCGTGAAGGATTTGAATGGTCCGGTACGGCGCGCGTTGCCATGAAGCGGGAATGGCCGACCTGGACGCCGCCTTCCGCCATGATCAAGCGCCAACCGGAACTGGCAAAATATCGCAACGGCATGGACCCCGGCCTGCGCAATCCGCTCGGCGCGCGCGCTCTATATCTCTACAACAAGGGTGGCGACACGGGCTATCGTCTGCACGGAACGCCGGAATGGTGGTCCATCGGCAAGGCAATGTCTTCCGGCTGCATCCGCCTCATGAATCAGGACATCATGGATCTTTACGACCGCACCGAACAGGGTGCCAAGGTCATCGTGAAGCAGTAAGTCCAGATGATGACAGATATGAAAAAGGCCGCTTCAAGCGGCCTTTTTCTTTACAAGTCTCAGCAAGGTCAGATCTGTTCGACCTGCTGCACTTCCGGCACGAAATGGCGCAGGAGGTTCTGAATGCCGTGCTTCAGCGTTGCAGTCGACGACGGGCAACCAGAGCATGCACCCTTCATGTTCAGGAACACGGTGCCGTTCTCGAAACCGCGGAATGTGATGTCGCCACCATCCTGTGCAACTGCCGGACGAACGCGGGTCTCGATCAGTTCCTTGATTATCTCGACGGTTTCGGCATCGGCTTCATCGAAAAACTCTTCTTCGCCATGAGCGGCGGCAGCGTCTGCATTGCTGTTGCCAGCCATTGCAGGTGCGCCCGACATGAAATGTTCCATGATCGTGCCAAGAATGGCGGGCTTCAGATGCTGCCACTCGCCGTCTTCCTTGGTGACGGTGATGAAGTCATAACCGAAGAAAACACCGGTCACGCCCGGAACCGAAAAAAGCTTGGCTGCGAGCGGCGATGTGTTGCCCGCGGTGGAGGCATCGCGGAAATCGGCGGTACCTTCCGGCATCACGACCTTGCCGGGAAGAAACTTCAGGGTCGCCGGGTTGGGCGTGGTTTCAGTCTGGATGAACATGCCAGTTGTCCCGCTTTCAGATTTTGGAACGATTCTCGTAAGCGCAGATACTCATGGACGCAAGTACTGTCCCGATGCTGCGTGTATCAGTTGTCATCAATATAGGGTGATTAGGTCACCGCATCAATGTCATCGTCGCTCATACCTGCCGGAATGACCGTAACCGGGATCGGGAACTGGGAGCGGCTGGCCAGCGATTGCACGAGAGGGCCGGGGCCTTCCTTGCCCGAACCGGCAGCCAGAACCAGAATGGCGATGTCCTGATCTTCTTCGATGAGGCTAATCAACTCCGAGGCGGTTTCGCCCTCACGGATGTTGATTTCCGGCTCGATGCCCTGGGCTGCACGCACAGTTGCGGCGAATTTTTCCAGCGCTGCGCGAGCACGTTCCTGCGCTTCGGAGCGCATGATTTCGCCGACGCCCAGAATTTGCTGGAAATCAGAGTCATCAATCACGAAAAGCAGGATGAGAGAGCCGCCCGTATTTTTTGCACGGCGCGCGGCATATGCAACGGCGCGCCCGCATTCGGGCGTCTCATCGATGACGGCAAGAAACTTGCGGCGGTGACCGGCTTCCCGGCTAAGTCGTTTTGATACCATGGCCGCAATTTGCCATCGGGATTGACCGTCTGCAAGCTGACATTTGGTAGGTACTTGAAGATCGGATGATGATTTTCAAGTGAAGAGCGGCGGCAGCAAAAATGTTGCCGCTCGCTTGATCATTGAGAAGTTTAGTTCTGCAGCCAGCCGACGATGTCGCGAACATGGCGCATGGTCTGTTCGGCAATCACGCCAGCCCGCTCACCACCGTCGCGCAGAACGCTGTCGATGTAAGCCGGATCAGCGACCAGACGGCGCATCTCATGAGTGATCGGCGAAAGCTTTGCCACCGCGAGATCGGCAAGTGATGCCTTGAATTCGGAGAACTGGCGTCCGCCGAATTCGTTGAGCACATCTTCCTTCGATTGAGAGGAAAGTGCTGCATAGATGCCAACCAGATTATCGGCTTCCGGACGACCGGCGAGACCGTCGAGCTCGGTGGGCAGGCCGTCCGAGTCGGTCTTTGCCTTGCGGATTTTCTTGGTGATGGTCTCTTCGTCGTCGATCAGGTTGATGCGCGACAGATCGGACGGATCGGACTTCGACATCTTCTTGGTGCCGTCGCGCAGCGACATGATGCGCATGGCAGGGCCGGAGATCATCGGTTCCGTCATCGGGAAGAAGCCGGAAACCTGCTCGTCACCAACCTGCATATCCACGCCCACGCCGAGCGAAGCGATGCGATCCGAATAATCGTTGTTGAATTTCTGCGCGATGTCGCGGGTCAATTCCAGATGCTGCTTCTGGTCCTCACCCACCGGCACTGCGGTTGCGCGATAAAGCAGGATGTCGGCGGCCATCAGACTTGGATAAGCGAACAGGCCGAGCGAAGCGTTTTCGCGGTCCTTGCCTGCCTTGTCCTTGAACTGGGTCATGCGGCTCATCCAGCCGATGCGCGCGATGCAGTTAAATACCCATGCCAGCTCTGCGTGCTGCATGACGCGGCTCTGGTTGAAGACGATGCTTCTCTTCGGGTCGATACCGGCAGCAAGGAAAGCCGCGGTGACTTCACGGGTCGATTGCATCAGTTCAGCCGGATCTGGCGAAATGGTCAGCGCGTGCATGTCCACGACGCAATAGATGCATTCCTGCGTTTCCTGAACCTCGACCCACCGCTTGATCGCCCCAAGGTAATTGCCGAGGTGAAGATTTCCGGTCGGTTGGACGCCGGAGAAGACAAGCGGTTTGAACGTGCTCATGGCTTTATCCTAAAAAAGTTAGCCCCGCCGGTGGAGAGCGGGGATTTTGAATGCTGGTCTTTTCGCAGAGACGCAGCCGCCTTTCAAGCTTGAATTATTGCTCGCTTTCAGGGGCTTTCTTTGCCGCGCCGCGCTTGATGTTGCGACGGATCATTCCCGTATTGGCGCCACCCAGACCGAAGGCCAAACCGAAATAGACCACCATTGCCGCAACAACGATAGCGGTGACGGTTCCCGCCCGCAGAGCAAGCGGCGCTGCGGAGGAAAGTTCGTAGGCAAAATGGCCGATGGCATAGTGGATTCCGAATGCCATGATCGCGGCAGCGATGAGGAGACGCGGAATACGGGTGAGCAGCGGAATATCGCGTCCCCAATGGCCGCGCTTCACGAGCATGGCGAACAGCAGGATAGCGTTGACCCATCCGGCAACGATTTCAGCCGTGGCGATGCCGGTCGGACCGAAATGCGGGAAAAGCGTGATGGCAAGCGAGACGTTCACCGCCACCGAAATGGCGGCGAAGATCATCGGTGTGCGGGTGTCTTCTCGGGCAAAAAAACCGGGAATGAACGCCTTGATCAGCACGAACGCGGGCAGGCCGAGGCCGTAGATGGCCAGAATATTGGAAACGACAAGCGTGGAATCCGGGCTGAACTTGCCGCGTTCGAACAGAAGCCGGACGATAGGTTCCGACATGACCAGAAGAGCGGCAGCGGCTGGCAACGTTAGAAACAAGGTGAACTCAACCGAGCGGTTCTGAAGGTTCGACGCTTCTTTCATGTGCCCGCCACGCAGCGCGCGTGACAGTTCCGGGAGAAGCACGGTTGCGACGGCGATGCCGACGACGCCGAGCGGAAGCTGATAGATGCGGTCCGCATAGACGAGCGACGATACCGCGCCTTCCATGCCGGATGCGATATTGGTGTTGATGAGCAGGTTGATCTGCGTGATGCCGCCGGTGATCGCTGCGGGCAGTGCCAGCACGAGAAGCCGTTTGACGTTCGAGGTCAGACGTGGACGGCGGAAGCCGATCTTGATACCTGCATTGCGCACGGCGATCCACACAATGGCAAGCTGGACCAGACCTGCAGCCATCACGCCCCACGAAAGGCCATAGCCGACCGAAAGCGCGTCATAGCCACGCCACCACGCGAAAGCCAGAACCCCGATCAGGATGATGTTGAGGAATACCGGCGCAATGGCCGCTGCAAAATAGCGATGCAGCGAATTCAACATCCCGCCCATCATCGCCGCCAGCGACATACAGGCGAGATAGGGGAACATGATAACGGCGAGACGCACCGTATTGTCGAACTTCACCGGATCGTCGGTGAAACCCGGTGCAATTATCGTCCGTACGATGAAGGGCATCGAAAGTTCCATCACGATGGTCAGGAACAGAAGCACCGTGAAGAGAACGCCGAACACTTCTTCGGAAAAACGGCGCGCGCCGTCCATGCCGTTCTTTTCGATTTCCTTGGCAAAAAGCGGCACGAAGGCTGAATTGAACGCGCCTTCGGCAAACAACCGCCGGAAGGTATTTGGAAAACGGAAGGCGGCGTTGAAGGCGTCGGCTACCGGACCGGTGCCGAGCGCTGCCGCCATGAACATCTCGCGCGTGAAGCCGAAAATGCGGCTCATCAGCGTTCCGGACGCGACCGTGGCGAACTTTTTGACCAAACTCATTTACTGAAAAACCTATGCTGCGGCCTGAGATGAGCGGCCGTTTGTCTTGCTGCCATTTTCGCCGCTGAGAACACCAAGCAGCTTGCGCCTGATATTGCCCTGACGGGTGGCGTTTGAAATCTTGTGGCCCACAAGGTCAGTCACATAAAAACTGTCGATCACTTTCTCGCCGAAGGTGGTGATATGAGCCGATGCAATATCCAGCGAAAGGTCGGAAATAAGGCCAGTCAGTTCTGAAAGCAAACCGGGCCGGTCCAGACCTTCCACTTCAATGACGGTAAACTTGTTCGAAAGCGTGTTGTTGATCTCGACTCGCGGTTCCACCTTGAACGCCTTGGCGGCCCTCTTCGGCTTGGTGCGCTTGGCCAGCACGTCCGGCAGATGGGCCTTGCCGGACAAAACATCCTCAATGACCTTGCCGACGCGTTCGGCACGGCGGCGCTCGTCGTCATCAGTGTCGAACTCGCGGCTGATGAGAATGGTATCCAGTGCGCGCCCGTCGCCAGTGGTGAAAATCTGCGCGTCGACAATGTTGGCGCCAGCTGCTGCGCAGGCACCGGTGATGATCGACAACAGGCGCGGATGGTCAGGCGCCAGTACCGTGATTTCCGTAACCGCCTCGAAAGTATGCGGCTTGGCCATGGTGGCCAGCGCCCGCTCGTTGCGGTCGGCTTCGCGAATGAAATGGGCGTGCCGGACCTGATCCTCGAGGCTGACAGTCAGGAAATAGTTGGTGTAATGAAGCGCCAGGTATGCATCGCGCTTGTCCTTCGGCCAATCAGAGAGCCGGTCCGCCAGCGCCTCTCGCGCCTGATGGTCGCGGTCGGCACGGGACAATTCCGAAAAGCCACCGGTCAGGACCAGTTCGGTTTCGTAGAAGAGCGTACGCAGAAGCTGGCCCTTCCAGCCATTCCACACGCCGGGACCAACCGCCTTGATATCGCAGACGGTCAGGATCAGGAGGAGCTTCAACCGCTCCATGGTCTGCACGGTGTCGGCGAAGTCGATGATGGTCTTGCGATCGTTGAGATCACGTGACTGCGCGACCATGCTCATGGTCAGATGTTCGCGCACAAGCCATTCAACGGTTTCTGTTTCGGTAGGGGTAAGACCCAGCCGTGGTCCCAGCCTGCGGGCGATGCGTGCACCAGCAACGGAATGATCTTCCGGGCGCCCCTTGGCGATGTCGTGCAAGAGCAGCGCCACATAAAGCAGGTTGCGGTCGCGCTTGACTGTCGTGATGAGGTGGTTTGAAAGCGGATGTTCGTTTTCAAGCTCACCATGCTCGATTTCCGACAGCACGGCGATGCAGCGTAGCAGATGCTCGTCCACCGTATAATGGTGGTACATGTTGAACTGCATCATGGCGACAATCTTACCGAAGTCAGGAATGAATTTTCCAAGCACGCCGGATTCGTTCATACGGCGCAGGATGAGTTCGGGATTGCGCGGCGAGGTCAGGATTTCGAGGAAAAGCTTGTTCGCTTCGGGATTCTCACGCAGATCGGAATTGATGAGTTTCAGTGAGCGCGTGAGGCTCTGCATTGCTTCGGGGTGAAATTCCAGCCCGTGTTTGTCGGCCAGATGGAAGAGGCGGATGATATTGACCGGGTCTTCCTTGAAAACGTCTGGCCGTGCGATGTTGATGCGGTGATTTTCCGAAACGAAGTCGCCGTCAGCGGAAAGCTTACGCTTGCGTCGCGAGAACGTAAGGAAAATGCGGTTGAAGCCCGGTACATGCTTGGCCTGCTGCTCCTCCAGCGCTGCGCTGATGATGCGGGTGAGATCGCCCACATCCTTGGCCACGAGGAAGTAATGCTTCATGAAACGTTCGACATAGTTCTGGCCGGGATGCGCCGTATAGCCAAGGCGTTGGGCGATTTCCGGCTGGATGTCGAAGGAAAGGCGTTCTTCTGCCTTCAACGTCGCGAAATGCATGTGGCACCGCACCGCCCAAAGAAAATCTTCCGCCTTGTTGAACAGCTTCAGCTCGGCTCGTGACAGAACGCCGAGCTTGACCAGCTCTTCTTTCGTTTTGACACGGTAAAAATATTTGGTGATCCAGAACAGCGTATGCAGGTCGCGCTGGCCGCCCTTGCCTTCCTTGACGTTCGGCTCAACCAGATAGCGGGTTTCGCCTGCCTTGCGGTGGCGCTGGTCGCGCTCGGCAAGCTTGGCCTGGATGAATTCCGGGCCGGTATCCTTGACGATTTCCTCGTCGAAGCGGGTAACAAGCGTTTTGAAGAGCTCGCGATTGCCGGTGAGAAACCGCGCATCGAGAATTGCCGTGCGGATCGTCATGTCTTCGCGCGAAAGCCGGATGCACTCATCGATGTTGCGCGTGGAATGGCCGACTTTCAGTCCCATGTCCCACAGCATGTAGAGCATGTATTCGACAACTTGCTCGCCCCAGGGGGTCTGCTTGTAGGGCAGCAGAAACAGAAGATCGATATCTGACCCCGGCGCCAGCCCGCCGCGCCCGTAACCGCCGACCGCGACGATAGCCATGTTCTCGGCCTTCGACGGGTTGATCATCGGATAGGCTTTGGTAGTGGCGAATTCGAACAGCGCCTCGATCAGCGTATCCATGAGAAAGGACAGACGTTTGGCGCAGAGCGTGCCGCCGCCATCCTTCATCAGCATGCCTTCGGCATTGGCGCGACCGCGCACCAAAGCGTCCTTCAGAGCCTGAAGCACCACTTTTCGCACGGTAGGACTGGTGTAGTTTTCGTCCGTGGAATCCGCCAGTTCGTTGAGCTTGCGGCGTAGCGTCTCGGGATTGACGATCTCTTCCAGCTTAAGGTCGTGTGCGCTCATGCGGCATGTAGATCCGGTTTGCGGAGAAAAGGATAGTGGACGATGGCTATCCTATAGCCGCTTTTATGGATGATGAATATCCAAAAGCAAAGGCCGGGAAAACCCGGCCTTTGTATTACTCTTCGCTGATCTTTCAGTTCGTCGCGTTATAGGCGGTAATTGCCGCCATATTGACGATGTCGGAATCCTTCGCTCCGATGGTGACGATCTGCGCTGGCTTGTCGAGGCCGACGAGCAACGGGCCGATAATCGTTGCGCCACCCAGTTCCTGCAGCATGTCGGCGGCAATCGAGGCCGAATGATTGTCCGGTGTGACGATCACATTGGCCGGGCCCGACAGGCGGATGAACGGATATTGTTCCATCAGCTTCGGGTTCAGCGCCACATCGGCACTCATTTCGCCGTCGAATTCGAAATCGACATGACGCGTTGCGAGAATGCGGACGGCTTCCTGAATGCGCGCGGAGCGTTCACCGCCCATATGGCCGAAAGTCGAGAAGGCGGTCAGTGCAACACGTGGTACATAACCCATGCGGCGCGCCATGCCCGCAGCTTCAACCGCAATATCGGCAAGCTCCGCTGCGGTCGGCATTTCATGAACGGCGGTATCGGCGATGAACACCGTGCGTCCACGGCAAAGTGCGATGGAAACACCAACCATGCGGTGGCCGGGCTTGGAATCGATCACGCGGCGCACGTCGTCCAGACCCGTCGCGTAATTGCGGGTCACGCCCGTTACCATACCGTCGGCATCGCCGAGCGCCACCATACAGGCCGCAAAATGATTGCGGTCATTGTTGATGAGGCGGTGGCAATCGCGCGTCAGATAGCCCTTGCGCTGCAGTTTCTCGTAGAGATAGTCGGCATAGGCCGCATTGCGGCTCGAAAGGCGCGCATTGATGATTTCGATGCCGGGACGGTCGAGATCGAGACCGGCAGCCTTGGCCGTATCCTTCACCCGTTCCTCGCGGCCAACCAGAATAGCGGTGCCGAGGCCCTGATTGACGTAGGAAACGGCGGCACGCATCACCTGTTCTTCTTCACCTTCGGCAAAGACGATGCGCTTCGGCTGACGACGCACGCGCTCATAGATGCCGCGCAGCGTCGAGGCGATCGGATCGCGACGTGCCGACAGTTCGCGCTTGTAGCCTTCGATGTCGGCAATGGCACGCCCGGCAACGCCGGTTTCCATCGCTGCCTTGGCGACGGCAGCCGAGACGGATGCAAGCAGACGCGGATCAAACGGCACCGGAATGATGTAACTTGAGCCGAAGCGCGGACGGCTGCCCTGATAGGCGGCAACCACATCGTCCGGCACGTCCTCGCGGGCAAGTTCGGCCAATGCATTGACGGCTGCGATTTTCATCGCATCGTTGATGGTGGTTGCCCGTACGTCGAGTGCGCCACGGAAGATGTAAGGAAAACCAAGGACATTGTTGACCTGGTTCGGATAATCCGAACGACCGGTGGCAACGATGGCGTCATCACGGATGCGCGCCACTTCTTCGGGCGTTACTTCCGGGTCGGGATTGGCCATGGCGAAGATGATCGGGTTCGGCGCCATGGAACGGACCATGTCTTCGGTGAATGCACCTTTGGCCGAAAGGCCGAACACGACATCCGCGCCGTTCATGGCATCTGCGAGGGACCGCTTGTCGGTTTTCACCGCATGGGCGGACTTCCACTGGTTCATGCCCTCTTCGCGGCCCTGATAGACGACGCCCTTGGTGTCGCACAGGATGACGTTTTCCGAGGCAAAACCCATCGCCTTGATAAGCTCGATACAGGCAATACCCGCCGAGCCCGCGCCATTGCAGACGAGCTTCGTCGTCTTCATGTCGCGGCCGGTCAGATGCAGCGCATTGATCAGGCCGGCAGCGGCAATGATGGCCGTTCCATGCTGGTCGTCATGGAAAACCGGAATGTCCATCAGTTCGCGCAGGCGCTGCTCGATGATGAAGCAGTCGGGCGCCTTGATATCTTCCAGATTGATGCCGCCGAACGACGGTCCGAGATAGCGCACCGCATTGATGAAGGCATCGATATCGGTCGTATCGACCTCAAGATCGATGGAATCGACATCGGCGAAGCGCTTGAACAGCACAGCCTTGCCTTCCATCACCGGCTTGGATGCGAGCGCACCCAGATTGCCGAGCCCGAGAATGGCGGTGCCGTTCGAAATGACAGCGACGAGATTGCCCTTGGCCGTATAGTCATAGGCGCGGGCGGCGTCTTCAGCGATTGCCTTCACCGGCACGGCAACGCCCGGAGAATAGGCGAGCGACAGATCGCGCTGCGTGGTCATGGGCTTGGTGGGGTTGATCTCCAGCTTGCCCGGGCGACCCTGCGCGTGAAAGTCTAGCGCTTCCTTCTCACTGGCTGTGGGTGCGCGTTCTGATGTGTTGCCCTTCGGCGTCGAGGCTGGCATGTTCCCTCCGGTTTCATCTGCGGGAGAACCTCGATAGCGCCAGTCACGCATCGTGTAAACAGTGCTTCGAGGAATAGATATTCATCCAAAAACGATGGAATACGAAATTTTATAACTTTAGCCTCGCCGGCTAAGCAATAAATGAAGGTTTTCAGATGGAAACGACGGCTAACGAACACGGCTCGGAAGCGGAAGAAAACACCGCCGAGGCAGCGCCCGTTCGCCTGACGCCCATGATGGAACAGTATATTGAGATCAAGGCGGCGAATGTCGATTCGTTGCTCTTCTATCGCATGGGCGATTTTTACGAGCTGTTCTTCGATGATGCAGTGGAAGCCTCTGCGGCACTCGGCATCACGCTCACCAAGCGCGGCAAGCATCTGGGCGAGGATATTCCCATGTGCGGCGTGCCGGTCCATGCCGCCGACGATTATCTGCAGAAGCTGATCGCCAAGGGCTATCGCGTCGCGGTCTGCGAACAGGTGGAAGACCCGGCAGAGGCGAAGAAGCGTGGCTCCAAATCGGTGGTGAAGCGCGATGTGATCCGTCTCGTCACACCGGGCACGCTGACCGAAGAAAAGCTGCTGGATCCGTCCGAAGCCAATTTCCTGATGGCGATGGGGCGTACGCGCGGCGATGGTGCGCTGGCGCTCGCCTGGATCGACATTTCAACCGGAACTTTCCGTGTGGCGGAAACCACGCCGGACCGGCTTTTCGCCGATGTGATGCGGGTCGACCCGCGCGAACTGGTCGTGGCTGACAGCGCCTTCCATGATGAGGAGCTGCGCCCGGTCTTCGATCTGGTCGGCAAGGCGGTAACGCCGCAACCGGCGACCCTCTTTGACAGCGCGGCCGCGGAAACGCGCATCCAACGTTATTTCAACGTCGCGACATTGGATGGTTTCGGCCAGTTCAGCCGTCCTGAACTTTCAGCTATTTCCGGGGCAATCGCCTATATCGAGAAGACGCAGATTTCCGAGCGCCCACCCTTGATGCGGCCCGAACGCGAACATGAGGGCGGCACGCTTTTTATCGACCCGGCCACACGCGCCAGTCTGGAACTTGCCCGCACCATGTCGGGCAATCGAGATGGCAGTTTGCTGAAGGCGGTTGATCGCACGGTGACGGGCGGCGGCGCGCGACTCCTTGCCGAACGCCTGACTGCACCGCTGACCAATCCGAAGGAAATCGCGCTGCGGCTCGATTCCGTTTCCTGGTTCCTGAGCGAGCAGTCGCTCTGTGAAGCCATGCGCGCGGAACTGAAGGGCGTGCCGGATATGCCGCGCGGTCTCTCGCGCCTTGCCGTCGGGCGCGGTGGTCCGCGTGATCTGGGCAGCCTTGCCCGAGGCTTCGAGGCTGCGCATGTCATTGCGAGCCTGCTGGAAAGCGCTTTGCTGCCCGACGAACTGGCACATGCCCGCGATGCCGTCAGTGCCATGCCCGCCATCTTTACCGCCCATCTCGACCGGGCCTTGGCCGACGAATTGCCGCTTCTGAAACGCGATGGCGGTTTTGTGCGCGGAGGCTATAATTCCGAACTCGATGAAATGCGGGCTTTGCGTGATCAGTCACGCCGGGTGATCGCCGGTCTGCAGGCAAATTATATCGAAGAAACCGGTATCAAGTCGCTGAAGATCAAGCATAACAATGTGCTTGGCTATTTTATCGAGGTGACGGCCAACAATGCCGGGGCGATGACGGATACGGATGAAGCCAAGAGCCGTTTCATCCATCGCCAGACCATGGCCAATGCCATGCGCTTTACCACGACCG
Organism: Brucella sp. JSBI001; assembly: GCF_026014005.1. Taxonomy (NCBI): domain Bacteria; kingdom Pseudomonadati; phylum Pseudomonadota; class Alphaproteobacteria; order Hyphomicrobiales; family Brucellaceae; genus Brucella; species Brucella sp. JSBI001. Next base: position 187,846 of record NZ_CP110339.1, read on the forward strand.
AACTGGCGGAACTGGAAAGCAAGATCGCCAATGCTGCCGACCGCGCATTGTCAATCGAGCTTGCCGTGTTCGAGGAATTGACGGCGGAAGCGGTCTCCCATGCTGATAGCATCCGTGCCGCCGCATCGGCGCTTGCTGTTTTCGACGTCTCGGCAGCGCTTGCTGTGCTGGCGGAAGAGCAGGGTTATTGCCGTCCGCAAGTCGATGACAGCCTGTCCTTCAATATTATCGCGGGTCGTCATCCGGTCGTAGAGCAGGCCCTCCGGCGTCAAGCGGCCAATCCGTTCGTCGCCAATGATTGCGATCTCTCGCCGCAAGCAGACGGCGGCAATGGCGCGATCTGGCTTCTGACCGGCCCGAACATGGGCGGTAAGTCAACCTTCCTGCGCCAGAATGCGCTGATTGCGATCATGGCACAGATGGGCTCCTTCGTGCCTGCGGGTTCTGCACAGATCGGTGTCGTGGACAGGCTGTTCAGTCGTGTCGGTGCTTCCGACGATCTGGCACGCGGGCGTTCAACCTTTATGGTTGAAATGGTGGAAACGGCTGCGATCCTCAATCAGGCAGGCGAACGCTCGCTGGTGATCCTCGATGAGATCGGGCGCGGTACAGCCACTTTCGACGGATTGTCCATTGCCTGGGCAGCGGTTGAATATCTGCATGAAAAGAACCGTTGCCGGGCTTTGTTTGCCACGCATTTTCATGAAATGACTGCACTTTCAGAAAAGCTTGAGCGGCTTTCCAATGTCACCATGCGGGTCAAGGAATGGGACAATGATGTCGTCTTCCTGCATGAGGTGGCGAAAGGGGCAGCTGACCGTTCCTATGGCGTGCAGGTCGCGCGTCTGGCGGGGCTGCCCGAAGCGGTCGTCAATCGCGCGCGCGATGTGCTGCACCAGCTTGAAGCGGGCGAGACCTCGGGCAAGGCTGACAAGCTGATCGATGATCTGCCGCTGTTCTCTGTCGTCTTGCAGCAGGAAAAGCCGAAGCTGCAGGTTCAGGGGAAAGATAGTGAACTGACCAAGGCTGTCTCTGCAATCAGTCCAGACGAACTGACACCGCGAGAAGCGCTGGACCTGATCTACAAATTAAAGGAACTGGCCGGAAAGGCGTGACGAGTTCTGGCCAGGTAGGGTGCTCCAGTCTGTTTGAGATTCTGGTTATGACGAGCCGAAAATGGTGATGTTTGCGACCCGGAGCGGAGTGTACTTTTGGGTACATGAGCACCGGAAGCGCAAAACAGCGCCATTTGCAGGCCGTCAGAACCAGAATATCTACAGACTACACAAAGCGGTTCGCTTCCGCGCCGTAATAGGTGATGTAGCGGCTGGAAATGCGCTCAATCGGCAGGATGATGAAGACATCGGTTGTGCCGAATGCCTCGTCGATCACTGCGCCGTCGCCGATCATTGCGCCGAGACGTAGATAACCCTTGACCAGTGGCGGCATTGAGAACAGCGCAACCTTGTTGTTGATGGCTTCCTTCGGCATCAGGTCCATGGCCTGATAACGATTGGGCAGGGCACGAACGTCCCAGTCATCGGTGGCACGGCAGTTGTGATGGAGGAACGACAGGCCGAGCGCGTGCGCTGCAGGCACCGCGCCGTGGAATGAAGCACAGCCGAACATCACATCGATGGAATGGCGGCGGCAATAGGCCCAGGCACCTTGCCAAAGAAGCTCGACAGTGCGCTTGGAGCGGTATTCCGCCTTCACGCAGGAGCGACCCAGTTCAAGCAGGCGGAGGTTCGGGCGTGAAAGGGCCAGACGCTGCACGTCATATTCATCGGCAGAATAAAAGCCGAGCGCCTGTTCCGCCTGATCGCTACGCATCAGACGATAGGTGCCGACAATCTGCTGATGCTCCGGCACGGGCAGGGCGGTGTCGTAAACGAGCAGATGATCGCAAATAGCGTCGAAACGGTCAGCGTCTCGAAGCTCCACCGCTTCGATGCTTTCCCTACGCGCGCCCATTTCGTCGAAGAAGACGCGGAAACGCAATTCCTGCGCGGCTTCTACCGCCTCGCGTGAATTTGCAAGCCGTACTTCCAGCGATCCGATGCGTCCCAGAACGATGGGATCGCCGTTGGACGCGAACAGCGCCTGTTGTGCTTCTAAGCCTGACATGACCGTATCATCAATGATTTGCTGGTCCATTCCAAGCAGTACTGTCATGATGATGGCTCCTGATTTGTCTATTCACGTATTCCTGAACGGCTTTCCCACGGATATTTCAGCGAGAGCTAGCCAATTCCAATCCTTGTTCAGCCGATTGCATGGACAGGGTGTCCAGTTCGACCGAAGCAGTACAGATTCAGTGCTACGCGACGATGACAGAAGCATGTCACCAATGTGTCAATTCGGATGGCTGGACCTTATCCTCTTCAAAAAGCTTTTAATTTTAAGAGATCAAATTATGCGAAAGGCAGAAACTGTTCAACCCGGCGGGTTAGCGGGCAGCCCGTTCGCGCCGCCAGCCGAGGAATTCCTCCAGAATTATGAGACCTGCACCGATTGTAATGAAGGTGTCGGCGAGGTTGAAAACTGCGAATGACCAGGTTGGCAGGTGAAACAGAATATAATCCACGACGTAACCGTGCATCACGCGGTCGATAAGATTGCCGATGGCGCCGCCAACGACAAGTGCAAAACCGTAGCGTGCGAAGATGCGGTCCGGCGCGTTGGTCCACCACAGATAAAGTACGAACAAGATAACTGCTGCGGTGATTGCGACCAGTCCCCAATCATGCAGCCATGCCAGCATGGAAAAGGCGATGCCCTCATTGTGCGTACGAAACAAGGCAAGGAACGGTAGCAGGTCGATCTGCTGGCCGTAGCCCATCCGTGTTTCCACCAGATGTTTGACACCCTGATCGATCAGTATGGTGAGGACAACGACGAACAGTGAGGACCAGACTGCGTGTCGCTTCATCCGGAAACCCTTTCATCGAGCGTGAGTGCGTCGCGACGAATTTCGTAGAGCATGACGCCGGTGGCAATTGCAAGATTGAGGGAATCTGCACGGCCTGCCTGCGGAATGCGTGCGAGCTTGTCGCAAGTATCGGCCAGACTGTCCGGCAGGCCCTGCTGTTCGTTGCCCATCATCAGCACGACCGGCTTGTTGGCATAGGGAATGGTGCGATAGTCGACCGCACCTTTCAGATGGGTGCCGACGACAAGGCCGGAAATGCCCTTGCGCCAGTTGAGGAAGTCGGCTTCCGTCACTTTATAGAGCGGCATGGAAAAGACCGAGCCCATCGTGGCGCGCACGGTTTCCAGCGAATAGGGGTCGGTGGTGTCGCCGATCAAAATGATGCCCTTGGCGCCGACCGCATCGGCGGTACGGATGACAGTGCCCAGATTGCCGGGATCGCGCACGCGGTCGAGCGCGATATAAACATCGTTGTTCTTCGGCTTGAGGTTTGTGAGCGGGCGATATTGCTGTTCGAAAACACCAACCACCATTTGCGGGTTGTCGCGGCGGGTAATGGCAGCCATGATCTTTTCGGTCACTTCCAGCACCAATCCGCCCTTGGCGAAGGTGCGGGCGGCAACCTGCTCGACCATCTTGTTGCCCTTGCCGGATTTGGCGAAGACCAGCGTCTTGATGCGCCAGTCCTGTTCCAGCGCGTCGATGACAAGCTTCAGCCCTTCGGCCAGAAAAACGCCCTGCTGGTCGCGGAATTTTTTCAGCGCCAGCGAGCGGAGATCTTTCACGATAGGGTTGGTGAGGCTGGTGACTTCCTTCACCTGACCTACCTTGGAATATTCGGCACGAGAGCCGCCTTTGGAAAAATCGTCGTCACGGCTCATTTTGGTACCCAGCGGCTGAACATGGATGTGGAAAGCGCGCGTCCTCCCGACTGATCGGCGGAACGTTCGCGCAGAATAAGTTCGCCCGATTCGACCGTACCACCAAGACCGGTGAAACGGTCGCGCATCAGTTCGTGAATGGCGAAGAAGGATGCGCGGATCGAATAGGCAGTCAGGATGACGGCGAGCGGTTTTGGCGTCAGGATGGACCGGCATGTATCGACCATTGCGGGCAGATGCTCGAACAACTGCCAAACCTCGCCGCTCGGCCCGCGCCCATAGGCAGGCGGATCAAGCAGGATGATGTCATAGAAACTGCCGCGCCGTTCCTCACGCTGAACGAATTTCATCGCGTCTTCACAGATCCATCGGATTGGCTTGTCCGAAAGCCCGGCCATTTCCTGATTTTCACGCGCCCAGAGAATGGCCTTCTTGGAGGCATCCACATGGGTCACTTCCGCACCTGCACGTGCCGCTACCAGCGAGGCGACGCCCGTATAGCCGAAAAGATTGAGCACCTTAACGCTGCGTCCGGACTTTACCCCATCTCGGATAAGCCCATCCATATAGGACCAATGCGCGGCCTGCTCTGGGAACACGCCAACATGGCGGAACGAGGTGAAACGGCCATGAAAGGAAATGCCATCGTGCTGCATTGGCCATGTTTCGCCGAGCGGCACTTTCGGAAAGGCCCAGCGTCCCATGCCTTCCTCGTCGGTGTTGCCGGTGAAGACGGCATCGGCCTGGTCCCATTCCTTCTGCGGCAGGCTCGGCAACCAGATTGCCTGACCTTCCGGGCGGACGATCCGATAGGGACCATATTGCTCGAGCTTCAACCCGTTGCCGCTGTCGAGAAGCGCATAATCGGGCGAGGGTTCCGTTTCGAGAATGAGCGGCAGTCGTTCTCCCGGGCGTGCACCGGCATAAGGCTTGATTTCGCGAAGCGGAGTAGCGGGCTTGTCGTCTACGGGCTTGGGTGCGGCCTTGGCGAATTGGGGACGCGGCTTTTTGAAAGACGAGCCTTTATTGTCAGACTTGCCATCAGATCGGCCTTCAAATTTGCTTTCTGAACGCGGCGCATCATGTCTTGCGCGCTCGAAACCACGGTCCTGTTTGCCGCCCGACGGCTTTTTGCCTTTTCCCTTTGGCGCTTTCACCCGAAACTCCAATCATCATGATTGGGGTCTAGGTAGGATAAACAGGGCCGGTGTGAAAGGGGAAAACGACGTTCAATCGCGCTTCGACCATGAAAACCCGGAAGTTTTGCCTCCGGGTTTGAGAATAGCAGGTGTTTCAGGAGTTCACGACCGGCATATTGCGCTTTTCGGCGGCGGTGCTCCGTTCAAGCAGGCGCGCAGCTTCCTGCTTGTACATGCGCTCCTTGCGGCGGTGCTTGCCTTGTGTGAGCCACGTCACCAGTGAGCCGATGACAACGCCGAGAAGAAGCGCGCCGAACAGCCACAGAAACAGAGGCGCATTATAGGACAGAGCGGGATTGCCCGGATTGAACGGATCGATCGTAAACTGCACCGATGCGCGATTGGCAACCGACAACGCAATCAGAGCCACTGCAAGCGGCACGAGAACGATGATGGCGATGATGCGTTTTGCCGCCATGATGTCTATCAGACTGCGCCGTTGAGACGGTCGCGCAGTTCCTTGCCGGTCTTGAAGAAGGGAACCCACTTTTCTTCCACATCCACCGTTTCGCCGGTGCGCGGATTGCGACCGCTGCGAGCAGGGCGGTTCTTCACCGAAAAGGCGCCGAAGCCGCGCAGCTCAACACGATTGCCTTCGGCAAGAGCGTTTGTGATCTCGTCGAATACCGCGCCCACGATGTTTTCGACATCGCGCTGAAAGAGATGCGGATTACGGCTGGCGATAATCTGAACGAGTTCCGATTTGATCACGGCTTTAAACCCCTGTTCTTCTGTTTGTTTCATCCGGTATCTACCGGATATTGTGTAAGTTTACCTGGCTGGCGTCAATTCGCTTCAGGCGTACCGTCAACGTGCCAAACCGAAAGAAGTCCGTCAAGAAAGATGCGTTCCTTGGCGATCTGCTTCAACATGCCGTCTGCTTCCTGCGGCACGCCAAGAAGGCGTGCACCGGCATGAATGATAAGATCGCGCAGCGAGAAACCCGTTTCACTGCTGACCGGCTTCCATTCCAGACGCGGCAAATCTTTGGAAAGCCCCTTGCTCGCAAGCCAGGCGACCGCTTCCTCTTCACCGCCCAATCCGTCGATCAATTTTTTATCGAGTGCCTGTCGCCCTGTAAAAACCGCGCCATTGGCGAGGGCCAGCGCCTGTTCATGTGTGAACGAACGGCGTTTTTCGACAATGTCCACGAACCATGCATAGGAATCCATGATCATATTGCGGATCATGCCCTTGGCTTCTTCGCTGGCCGGGCTGAAATAATTGGGTTCCGCCTTGAGTGGTGAGGACTTGATGGTTTCGACCTTCACACCGATCGTATCAAGCAGCTTCGAAACATCGGGATACTGGAACAGGACACCAATCGAGCCAACGATGGATGTCTGTCGTGCCACGATGTGGTCCGAAGCGCTGGCAATCATGTAACCGGCGGAAGCTGCAAGGGTTCCTACCTGCGTGACGACCGGCTTTTTCTCGGCAATCTTGCGCACGGCTTCGAAAATCGCTTCGCCGCCCACCGTCGTTCCACCGGGCGAATCGAGAACCAGAATCACGCCTTTGACGGCGTCATCCTTGGCGATCTTGTCGAGACGCTTCAGCAATTCCTCATTCTCGAAGATGGTGCCTTCGATACGAACCTTGGCAATGTGCGGTTGGTTGAAGTTGGTGCCGCGCATGGACCATGAAGCGAAGACGGCAATCAGGGCGGCGATCAAAAGCAGGAAGGCCCCACGCCAGATCGTCAGCTTTCTGCGCAATTTCCGGCGTTCGATAATTGCTTCGGCGTCTTGAGCCATTCCCGTCCATCCGTTCGTTCAAATCGCGCGGCTTGCGCCCCGCAGTTCACCTTGTGCCCCGAATGAGGGCACGCGGCAAGTATCTTCGAAAAATAGGTCTGGTTAGAGATAGTGCCTGAAATACATATTGTAATGAAGCTGTCCGAGATTCTTATGTTCGTTGCCGGATCAGCTCTGGCGGTTGCATTACGCACAGCTGTAATTTGACCGAGTTTTGTGGTATCAAAGAGTTGAATAGCATCCTGCTTAATTCGGTGGGGTGTCAATTGGGCTGAATTATCAAAGGCATAGGCCGTTCCTGCTTGCTGTTTGCGAGGCGGGTGCGGTGTTTTGCGCGGTATAAAGCTATTGAGCGACCGACTATTTCACCCCAAATAAACCTTATTGAAATGAAAAAGCGCGACACACACGCGCTGATTATCGAGTTTTACGAAAGCCGTTGAGGAATTGAACGCCACATGACCGCCGACACCACAGATAGCCATGCGCCGCAGAACGCGACCGCTCAAGGTCGCGGCACGGGTGGCATGCGTTTTGGTGCGTCGGAGAAGGCCGAGACGCTTTTTCATGCTGCGCAGCGCCATTCGATCCGCGTTCGCGTTCTGAAGACAGTCCTTCCTGTCGCCGCAATCATCGTGGGAGCGGTATTCTCTTGGTATACGTTTCTTGCGACGCCGAACGCGCCCGTTAAGGTCGAAGTGAACAATGGCGGCGAAAGCGGAAAGCTTGTCATGACGAGCCCGCACCTGAATGGTTATACCAAGGATAACCGCCCCTATTCGATGACCGCTTCCAAGGCGACGCAGGATGCAAAGAACAGCGGTGCGATTTCGCTTGAAGGCATTTCCGCGGAGCTGCCGGTTGGTGACAAGGGCACGGCCAAGGTCGAGGCAACGTCCGGTGTTTACGACAATGCCAATGGGCGTTTGCAACTTGATAAGGACTTTACTGTTACGACAGACGACGGTTTACGTGCGGTGCTGCGTTCTGCGGACGTAAATCTCAAGAGCGGGCAGATCACCACTGACAAGCCCGTGGATATCCGCAGCGGCAGCACGCATATTCTGGCCGACAGCATGCAGGTCAAGGACAACGGCAAGGTTCTGATTTTCGAGAACAAGGTTCGAATGACTGTTGACGGCAGCGTTGTTTCGCCCAACAAGGCTCCCTGAAAAGGGCGCCTGATTTGAGGATAGGGGAAGCGTTCGGACCGATTCATATCTGTGCGGCGCGGTTGAGTACATTCTGAAACCGGTCCTCGGATCGAAATGTGCTCGAAAACAGATTGTTAGAGCGTGATTCTGATGCAATCGGAATGGTACAGGCTCTAAGCCGCTTTTTTGATCGCATTTTGCGATGCTGAATGTTCCCATTTGGCCGCAAAGTGCTTAATGTTGCGTCTGACCGCATGTCGACCCAGAGATGGTCGAATGCTTCGGGGAGCTGAAATTATATGGAACGCGAGACGGGCAAGATGAACAAGGGTACGATGGCCCGCACTTTGCGGATGGGATTTGCAGTTCTGGCGCTCGGCATTGTCGCGGCTCCGACAGTTTCACTGGCGCAGGAAGGCGCAGCCGTGAACGGCCTGAAGCTTTCCAACAGCAAGGCGCCCGTCAAGATCGACGCTGACAAGCTGGAAATGCGCGACAAGGAAGGCATTGCCATATTCACCGGTAATGTTGCCGTTTCGCAGGGCGACGCCCTGTTGAAGGCAGGCCAGATGACAGTCTATTACAACAAGGCCAAGAAAGACGGCGAAGCACCGGCCCCGGAACCGACAAGTGCTGGCGTGGGCGGCCTCGATTCATCGAGCATCGATCACATCGACATTTCGGGGAAAGTCTATCTCAAGTCCGGGACGCAGGTCGCAACTGGTGATACCGGGCGTTATGATGCGAAAAACCAGGTTATGGTTCTTCAGGGGCAGAAAGTGGTTCTGACCGATGGCGACAATGTCGTGACCGGTTGCAAGCTGACGGCGCATCTCGATACGGGCCGCGCCAATGTCGAAAGCTGCAAGGGCCAGACCAAGGGTCGCGTATCGATTATCATGGCCCCGAAAGATCAACAGCAGGGCGGTGCTGCGCCCAAGCAGAACTGACCGGAGCAGGCGTGGGATTGTTCTGGAACAAGAAGGCCGACGGGCCGCAAGACGCATCGCAAAATGTGAACGCACCATCCGATGTCGCGGGCGCTATGCCCGGCCAGCCGGGTAAGTCGACGCGTCTCAAAGGGACGCTGGTGGCACGCGGTCTCTGCAAGAGCTATCGCGGCCGGCAGGTCGTCAATGGCGTATCGTTCGGTGTGCGTGCTGGCGAAGCTGTCGGTATTCTGGGGCCGAACGGCGCAGGCAAGACCACTTGCTTCTATATGGTGACAGGCCTCGTTCCGGCTGATGCCGGTTCCATCGAGATCGACGGTTTCGACGTCACGTCTATGCCGATGTATCGCCGTTCCCGTCTTGGCATCGGCTATCTGCCGCAGGAAGCATCCATTTTCCGTGGCCTTTCGGTGGAAAACAACATCAAGGCTGTGCTGGAAGTTGTGGAGAAAGATCGCTCCAAACGCGCTTCCGAGCTGGATGCGTTGTTGGAAGAATTTCACATCGCTCATCTGCGCAAGGCGCCTGCCATTTCGCTGTCCGGCGGCGAGCGCCGTCGTCTCGAAATTGCGCGTGCGCTGGCATCGCGCCCAAACTTCATGCTGCTCGATGAACCTTTTGCTGGTGTCGATCCGATTGCCGTTTCGGATATCCAGCAACTCGTTCGCCATCTGACAAGCCGCGGCATCGGCGTTCTGATTACCGACCATAATGTGCGTGAAACGCTCGGCCTTATCGACCGCGCCTACATCATTCACGCCGGTCAGGTGCTGACACATGGTCGTCCTGCCGAAATCGTCGCCAATCCCGACGTGCGCCGGCTTTATCTCGGCGACCAATTCACACTTTAATATTCGGCATTTTCATATCGTCTCAGGCTCCTATGGAAATGCCTTCATTCTGATCAGCCATCGGTTTGAGCCTGTTATGTTCTGTACAAAGTTACAGAAAGTGCCGCTGAACCGCGACTATTTCCCCTTTTGTCCCCAAACCGCACATTCTGAATTGACAAGCAAGGTTCATACCAGTTTTCATTCAAATACGCTTTCAGCTTGAAACGGCTGCGAGCGCACGGCTTATTCCTCTGTATGGACTCAGGTCCCATGTCGATGAGTGCCGTCTGAAGGCCAGATTGCTGTCAAGGATATCTCGCGCGTTGACCATGTGTTCCGCGGTTATTGACAGGGTTTAACGGGGGAGAATAACGCGTCGCATGGCTCTGTCGCCCAAGCTCGATTTCCGTCAATCGCAATCGCTGGTGATGACCCCCCAGCTGATGCAGTCGATCAAGCTGCTGCAGATGACGCATATGGAGCTGGAGCAATTTCTCGACATTGAAATTGAAAAAAATCCGCTGCTGGATCGAATTGAGGCAGCGAATGATGATTTTTCAGGCGCTGAATCAGCACGAGACGGTGCTGAAACCGGCGGAGAGGATGCGGCGTCGGACGACTCGCCGGATGGCGACTGGTTCAAAACAGGCGCTTCGGATAATGCCGAAAATCTCTCATCCACCTTCGACAGCTCGCTTGAAAATATCTTTCCGGATGATCCGGGTCGCTTCGACGAGATCGGTCCCGATCTTGCCGCGCAATGGAAATCGTCCGTCGGTGACGGATATGTTTCAGGTGGCAGTTACGACATCGATCAGGTTACGGCCAGCCGGATTTCATTGAGCGAGCACGTAGCGGAACAGATCACGCTGACTTTTTCCAAAGCGGCAGACCGGTTCATTGCGACGGCGCTCGCCGATGCACTGGACGAGAGCGGCTATCTGCGTGTCGATATTGTCGGTCTGGCCCAGAATCTTGGCGTGGAAACCGTCGAGATCGAGCGCGTTCTTGGAATGATGCAAGGCTTTGATCCGGCAGGACTTTTTGCCCGTGATCTGCGGGAGTGTCTGGCGATACAGCTGCGTCTAAAGGATCGGTTCGATCCAGCTATGGAGGCGTTGATCGACAATCTCGATCTTCTTGCACGGCGGGATTTCGCGACGCTCAAGAAGCTGTGCGGTGTCGATCAGGCCGATATCCTCGATATGCTGACCGAAATCCGCATGCTCGATCCGAAGCCGGGTGCTTTGTTCGAAATCTCCGTGGCCGATGCCATCGTGCCGGACGCACTGGTTACACCGTCGCGTGACGGTGGCTGGACTATTGAACTCAACGCAGCCGCAATGCCACGTCTTATCGTCAACAATGAATATTATGCAGAGGTGAGCACCTCGGTCAAAGCCGAAGAAAAAGCATTTCTCTCGGATTGCATGCAGACCGCGAACTGGCTCGTACGCAGTCTCGACCAGCGCGCGCGCACCATTCTCAAGGTAACACAGGAGATCGTCCGGCAGCAGGACGGCTTTCTGCGTCACGGCGTGACCCACTTGAAGCCGCTCAACCTGCGCACGGTTGCCGACGCGGTCGGTATGCATGAATCGACCATCAGCCGCGTGACGGCGAACAAATTCATGGCCACGCCGCGTGGCGTGTTTGAACTGCGCTATTTCTTTACGGCCTCCATTGCCTCATCCGAGGGCGGCGACGCTCATTCGTCGGAGAGCGTGCGCCATCGTATTCGGCAGATGATCGACGCCGAAAAGCCCGATGACGTGCTGTCCGATGATGCCATCGTGGATGCTCTGAAGAAGGACGGTGTGGATATCGCGCGAAGAACGGTCGCAAAATATCGGGAATCGATGAATATTGCTTCATCGGTTCAGCGCAGGCGTGAAAAGAAGGCAAGATTGTCAGCTTCCTGACTGCGTAGAGCATTTTGCATTCAGGTGGTATCACCTGACGTTGCATAAATGCGGTAATACAAACAGATAGAGCGGAAGCGCGAACGAATGTGAGCGCATTTCGCTCTAGCCAAAATGGTTCCACAGATTGCGCTGAGAAGGGACCGTTTTAAATTACCGATTGTACCTCTAGGGCCTTATTCCCGTATTCGAATAGGGGGGAATGCTCTAAAATTTTGGATCTGTAGCGCTGCTCTTTCAGAAAAATTCGATCTCGATTTGTGGAAAGATCAGCATTGCAAGAGGACCAACTGGCAGGAGGACCAATTGACAAGCGCCATTTCACCCAATAGAAGCCCGGCTCGCGTTGCGGCACGTGTCTGGACGCCCTCATTTCCAGGGCTTCCTGATAAGTCGTCAGCGTGAGTTGGCGAGATGTCAGCAGAAGCACTTGTGTTTCTACGATCGAAAATACGCCAAAGCAGAATTGAAGCATGTCTCCTCAAAGTAGAACCGGTTTGGGGATGAAGACATGGGTTGGACGTTTCCGCCGAATGCGTTTTGCAGACAACGTCCGATAATATCGCTGTAATTTCTGGAAGAAATTGCGGTTGTCCATATGTTTGAAGGAAGGGCAATGTGGCGTTCCGGGAAAATCGGGCCGGAAAAATCCGGGCAACGGACCAGCTACTGGGGCGTTACTTAAAAGAGCAATGTGCGGCAACCATCCCGTAAAGGGGCTATTGATTGGAGCAGTCACGACTTCGACGGCTTTTCGGAAGGTGTTTCAACGCCTCATCGGAAAGTGCGCCTGGCAAGCGTGCATGCACCATGAATTTAGTTGGAAAACGCACAGGACGAAAAGCATCTTTGATGCTGGTTCGCTTTGCGCTTCGCTCGCCTTGTGATTAGACTGAGTCCTGTGGTGTAACGCAAATGAGGTGTGCCAAATGACTCTGCGTGTATCTGGAAAGCATATGGACGTCGGTGAAGCTTTCACAACCCGGATCATTGATCGGGTGAATGAAGCAGTCGGCAAATATTTCGATCATGGCTTTTCCGGACAGGTTACGGTCACCAAGTCCGGTTCGCGTTACAGTGCGGATTGCACCTTGCACCTCGATAGTGGTGCAACTCTGCAAAGCACTGGCGACGCGCAGGATCCGCAGCTGGCTTTTGAAGCGGCCGCGGACAAGATCGAAACCCGCCTTCGCCGCTATAAGCGTCGTCTGAAATCGCGCCCGGCTACGCAGCCAGATGCGATCTATGATGACGTTGCATATCGTGTTATGGCACCGCTGTCGGAGGAAGAGGAGGATCTTCCGGCGGATTATGCGCCGACAATTGTTGCGGAATCGTCCGTCGCCCTGCGCACCATGTCGGTGGCGTCGGCGGTTGTGGAACTGGATCTGATCGAGAACCCGGTTCTGGTATTCCGCAATGCCGGCAATGATGAAGTTAACATCGTCTACCGTCGCGCGGACGGCAATATCGGCTGGGTCGATCCATCGATGGTCACCCGCCAGGCCGCGCCACGCGCCTGACGGCAAACCTGAAGCGCACGCAGCAGATCGCGATTAGGCGGCCGCGTGCGCTTCCCAAAACCGGGCCGCAAAGGCCTGATTGAAGAAGGAACGGAGAGAATGGATCTTAGTGATCTGATTCAGCCTGGGGCGATTATCCCGGCGCTGAAAGCCAGCTCCAAAAAACAGCTTTTGCAGATTCTGTCTGAAAAGGCTGCGGAACTGACCGGTCTCCCTGAGCGTGAAGTTTTCGAAACAATTCTCCAGCGTGAGCGCCTCGGTTCTACCGGGGTGGGCAATGGCGTTGCCATTCCGCACGGCAAGCTGGCGAACATCAACAAAATAGCCGGAATTTTCGCTCGTCTGGAAACCCCGGTCGATTTCGAGGCGCTGGACGATCAACCCGTCGATCTTGTTTTTCTGCTTCTCGCGCCGGAGAATGCCGGCGCGGATCACCTGAAGGCACTCTCGCGCATCGCCCGTATGCTGCGCGATGCCGATACGGTTGCCAAATTGCGCGGCACACATGACGCGCAGGCGCTCTATTCATTCCTGACAGCTCAGCCTGCTTCCAACGCCGCCTGAGTTCAAATAGTTTCTCGTAGACAAAACCGCCGTTCGGCTTGAACGGCGGTTTTGTTTGTTTGCTCGCAGAAACGAATTGGCAGGGAAGGAAAAAACAGTCCGAGCAGAAGCATATTTCTTCTGCCTCAAGACGACTTGCGGCATTTGTATACGCCACGATCTTCCGTACTGATTTCATACGGAAGCGCGATACCGGCGATGGCCGGTATCGCGTCTATCCTTAGTGCAGCATTACCGTGCGCAGTTCATGGTCTTGCGCGCCTTGTAGCGCGGTGGCGCGGACATCGGAGAGCACGATTGGCTCGCCGCTGGCGCCAAAAAGCGCCCAGAGTTCAAGGCCCGGCTCTATCGGTGGGAGGGCAGGGAAGCTGCGGGCAAGGTCATCTGAACGGATCTTGCGCACATAGGCAACTTCACCTTCGCCGAGATGGGCGAATTCATTTTCGGTGAATATATGTCTGTTCATGGTCTTAGCCTCCATTTCGTCGGCATGTCATTTGCGACCATGCCGCATCAGAGCTTCACATTCTCAATATAGCGGTATTGTGCTGAACAAAAACTGAACAAGCTCAGTCTTTCACCGCTATGCTGATTCGTTTAACCAGCCGTTCGGGTTCGGGGCGGTCGAGATCGATGGCCAAAAGGCCGTTTTTCAGGTCGCAACCGAGAACCCGCATACCGTCTGCCAGGACGAAAACGCGCTGAAACTGTCGGGCAGCGATGCCACGATGCAGAAATTCCCGTTCGGTATCGTCGGTCTGGCGTCCGCGGATGACGAGCTGATTGTCTTCCGTCATGACTTCGAGGTCTTCGCTGGCAAAACCGGCCACCGCCAAAGTGATGCGCAGACGTTCGGAACCCGTCTCGCCGCGCAGGCGTTCAATATTGTAGGGCGGATAACCGTCGCCGGATTTTGCGATCCGTTCCAGCGTTTTTTCCATCGTGTCGAATCCGAGCAGCAAAGGGCTCGAAAACGGTGTCATTCTTGTCATTGCATCAGTCCTTGATGAGAAGCGACCGTTATGAAGAGAACCCTTACGGCGTATCTCCTCGCTAACTGATATGGCTTGTGAAAAGCCTGACTTCAAGGGCCAATCCGGATTCCTTCGTTTCAACTTAAAACGAAGGAGAGGTTCAGGATACCCGGCAATATTAGGGTCAGGACCTATTAATCTGGTGAAAATGGTGTGAGGCCATCCATTCGGATACGAGGAGAAAAGGCGAAGGAAATGTGGTTCATTTTCGAGCTTTTTCGACAAAGTAGCCGGGTGGATGGACCACATCCTCTGGACACCGAAATGACTGGCGATCTGCTGCGTCGAACCGCTTGACCGGGGAAA
The DNA here is from genome assembly GCF_026014005.1 of Brucella sp. JSBI001. Taxonomy (NCBI): domain Bacteria; kingdom Pseudomonadati; phylum Pseudomonadota; class Alphaproteobacteria; order Hyphomicrobiales; family Brucellaceae; genus Brucella; species Brucella sp. JSBI001. The sequence goes on from NZ_CP110339.1 coordinate 202,901, forward strand.
CCACCCCGTTCTTCGCGTCTCTCCTAGCAGCCCTTGTCATTTCAGGTGCCATTTCCATCAAATTAATAGGTCCTGACCCTAGGGTGTTGCTATCGTCGTGCTTCTGAAAGCGCTGCGCCGAAAGCTGTCGCAAAGCTTTCGCGATCATCCGGGGAGAGGAAGTTTCCGATCACTACACTCGCTTCACGGCTTTCGACGCTCATACCGGTAATTCCGATATCCGGCTTTCGCGCAACCTTGAATCGCGTCCAGAATGGATTGAAACGATGCGCAGTCAGCTTACCGGACGCTGCATATTTGCGAATATACAGGGTGGAACGCGACATGGAAATTTCCTCGCGGGCACGGGCTGCGCGGTAATTCCAGCGAAAAGCCAGATAGATCAGCAGTACATCGAGACCGAAAAATCCGAAGATCGGCCATGCGCCGATGGACCAGAAAAGAATACCGACGAACATCCAGCAGCCGATCAGAGCGCTCATCAATATGGTGAAGCCCGTACGTCCCAGCGAACGATAGGGGGTGAGGAGAGCTTCGAAAATGGGTTTGTCGAACCGGTCAGGTTCTGCGCCGTCTGGGTGATGCATAGCATTCAGGTCGTCTGGCAGATTGTCCCGGCCTATACTGGCCTGCGGCAAGCTGCTGATTGTTTTGTCGATCAAGAAACTATTATAGAGACGGAATGGAAAAGGCCAAAATCAAATCGCCTGTGAACGTCTCTGCCGCCACCCGCCCTCAACGTCGGGTGCGTGGTACGCTTTATACAGCAGACGAAATTCATGAGATATTTCGCCGTTTCTCCATTCAGAGACCGGAGCCGAAGGGCGAGCTTGAGCATGTGAATGCTTTTACGCTTCTTGTCGCCGTGGTCTTGTCGGCACAGGCCACCGATGCCGGGGTCAACAAGGCGACGCGCGGGCTCTTCGCAATTGCCGATACGCCGCAGAAAATGCTGGCGCTGGGCGAAGAGAAAGTCGGCGACCACATTCGCACCATTGGTCTTTGGCGGAACAAGGCAAAGAACGTCATTCTCCTGTCCGAAGCCTTAATCCGCGATCATGGCGGAGAAGTGCCGGGGGACCGGGACGAACTGGTAAAGCTGCCGGGTGTTGGCCGCAAGACTGCCAATGTGGTGCTGAATATGGCTTTCGGCCAGCCGACAATGGCGGTGGACACGCATATCCTGCGTATCGGCAATCGGATTGGTCTTGCGCCGGGAAAAACGCCAGAGGCCGTGGAAGCCATCCTCGTTCGGGTCATCCCCGCAGAATATATGCTTCATGCGCATCACTGGCTGATCTTGCATGGGCGTTACGTGTGCAAGGCGCGCAAGCCGGAATGCGAGAAATGTGTGATTGCCGATATCTGCAAATATCCGGCGAAAACCTGCGACATTCCTGCGCCGCTTATCCCCTTGCCACCGCAGGCGTGAGCCGGGCTTCGCGTTGCGAGACAGCCTTGTGCAGATGGACCATCATCGTTGCCGCGAAAAGCGGTGTCAGCAGATTGACGATGGGGATAGCCATGAAGCCTGCAATCAGCAGCCCGGCCAGAAAGACGGTTACGCTATAATGCGACCGTAGCGCCTTGGCCTCGGCTTCGGAATGATAACGCATAGCGGCAAACTCGAAGAATTCCCGCCCGAGCAGATAGGCATTGATGACGAAGAAGGCGATCAGATTGACGCCGGGTATGAACAGCATGAACAGGGCGACGATGTTGCCGAGGATGACGATACCGAGGAATTTCAGCGAAACAACGATAGAGCGGCCGGTCGGCAAAGGCGTACCGGGTGGATCGTTCGGATAGTCTTCGCGTTCGACCACTTCGGCGACGTCATCGAGAAAGAGACCTGCCACAAGTGCAGTGACAGGTGCGATCATCAATGCGAGAACAAGCGCCAGACCGAGGCCTGCGACAATGGCTGCAACAATGCCGAGCCAGCCTGCCCATTCCGGCATGCCGGGCAGTATCTGCTCCATCCACGGCCAGGCAAAAGTAAAAAAGATTTGACGAACTGCCGCCCAAAGACCGATCAGCAGCAACAGCGTCAAACCGAGGGTCTTCCAGAAAACTGCACGCAATTCTGGCGTGGTCAGGCGTTTCAGAGCTTTCAATGCAGCATCTAAGATCATTTTCGACCCAATTCCGACTGTGGACGAAGATGGAAATAGGTATGCCTTCATCTTGGCGCAAGCTGCACTACCCACAATGCGGGAGGCTTGCAGGGTAGCCAAAGGGGTTTCAAACCGCTAAACCGGCACCCACATGACTGCCGCATATCCGGCCCAACGCATGTCGCGGAAAAATGCATAGCGACTTTTCCGATGACGATCTGTTTTGCCGGATAGGAGACTAATTAAAAGGGGAGCTTCTCGCGCTCATGGCCACATTCGACGTTCTTTGCATCGGCAATGCCATTGTCGATATTCTTTCGCGCACTGATGACTCTTTTCTGGAAACGAATGGAATCGTCAAAGGCGCGATGAACCTGATCGATGCAGAGCGTGCTGAATTGCTCTATGGCCGGATTGCAGGTCCGGCAACAGAAATGTCGGGTGGCAGTGCCGGAAATACGGCAGCCGGCGTCGCGAGCCTTGGCGGACGCTCGGCCTATTTCGGCAAGGTTGCGACCGATCACCTGGGCCGTGTTTTCGCGCATGATATCCGCGCGCAAGGCGTTGCATTCGACACCCGTCCGCTGGAAAAGGGATCGCCGACTGCTCGCTCCATGATTTTCGTGACGCCGGATGGCGAACGCTCGATGAACACCTATCTCGGTGCCTGCGTGGAACTCGGACCGGAAGATGTCGAAACCTCCAAGGTGTCCGATGCGAAGGTGACCTATTTCGAAGGCTATCTGTGGGACCCGCCGCGCGCGAAGGAAGCCATCGTCATGGCATCGAAGATCGCGCACGAAAAGAAGCGCCAGATGGCGATGACGCTTTCCGATCCGTTCTGTGTCGACCGGTATCGCGAAGAGTTTCTGGAACTCATGCGCTCGCGCACTGTCGATATCGTTTTCGCCAATGAGGATGAGGCCAAGTCGCTCTATAAGACGAAGTCGCTTGAAACGGCGATTGCCTCCATGCGCATGGACTGCGCGCTTTCGATCATCACCCGTTCGGAAAAAGGTGCGGTCGTCGTCACACCTGACCAGACCTTGACCGTCCCAGCCATTGAAATCGACGCGCTGGTCGATACGACCGGCGCAGGCGATCTCTACGCAGCTGGTTTCCTTTACGGTTATACGAACGAGCGTTCACTGGAAGATTGCGCCCGTCTTGGTTCATTGGCGGCGGGGCTTATTATCCAGCAGATGGGGCCGCGTCCGCAGCTCAGCCTGCAGGCTGCTGCAGGTCAGGCTGGCCTTGTTTAAGATTTATTCCGGCCTGATGATCCGGTCGCGCTGAAGCTCTTCTTCAGTGCGTCCGGGGCGGCTTTTATAGACGGGCAATGTCCAGCCGAAATAAAGTGCGCCGCCGCGAATGAGAAACGCGGTCAGAGCCGCTGCAATCGCACATATAGCTGGCTCGACCTGCAACCAGGCAAGCAGGACATAGAGACACGCACCGGCAAGCGAAGCCGTGACATAGATTTCGCGACGCATTAGCACGGAAGGCTCGCCCGCCACCATATCGCGCAATATGCCGCCCAGAGTGGCTGTTGAAATGCCGGTCACAATGGCGACGGATGGTCCGAAACCGAGCGCCAGTCCCTTGGCTGCACCTATTACGGTATAGGCGGCCATACCAATGGCATCGAGCCAGAGCAGGACGCGATAGCGCGATTCGACCATGTGTGCGGTGAAATAGACAAAGATGGCCGCCAGCGTACCCGCCAGCAGATAAGTCGGCTCGACAACCCAGAAAACCGGTGCACCGAGGACGAGATCGCGGAACGTTCCGCCGCCAATACCGGTGATATTGGCAAGGAACAGAAAACCGATGATGTCGAGCTGGCGTCGCGATGCTGCAAGAGCGCCGGTCGCAGCGAAAACGAAAACGCCTGCGAAGTTCAAAAACTCAGGAATCGTCACGCTGCAGGTCTCCTCCACACTTCCAGTGACAATTTTTCACCGGTTCGCGCCAATAGCAATATGCACATTAGAGCATAATCCGACCGGAGTGAAACGAGGATCGATAAGATTATGATTAAAATAGAATAGGTTAGACCGCTGATCCGATCCAGTCAGATCGAAATGCGCTTTATCGCAAACTGGACTGCAGATATGAAAAGAGCGGCAGACAAAGCCGCCGCTCCAATACTCATCCGTTATTGCTGAAATAATCAGCCATTGCCTTCGGAAGCGCCATTGTCGGCAGTCGCCTTCGGGCCGCCTTTGGAGACACCGACCATGGCCGGGCGCAGAACACGGTCGCCGATGGCGTAACCATCTTGCACGACCTGCACGACGGTGTTGTTCGGCAAATCCGGATTAGGCACTTCGAACATGGCCTGATGGAAGTTCGGATCGAACTTCTCGCCTTCCGGTTCAAGTTTCTTGACGCCGTGACGCTCCAGAGCCTGCAGCATGGCGCGTTCGGTCATTTCGACGCCGTCTGCGAGCGACTTCAGGCTGGCATCGGTCGCCAGAGCATCAGCAGGAATAGCGTCGAGCGCGCGGCGGAGATTGTCAGAGACCGACAGCATGTCGCGAGCGAAGTTGGTCACGGCATAGGTGCGCGCATCTTGCACATCGCGCTGGGTGCGCTTGCGAAGGTTTTCCATCTCGGCTGCAGCACGCAGGAGCTGATCCTTCAGCTCGCCATTGTCAGCTTCGAGCATCGCGATCCGGTTTGCGGTTTCATCTACCGCCGCCTCAGCTTCATCCTCGGCAACTTCCGCACGAGCTTCAGCCTTGCGCGCTTTCAGAAAATCGTCGGCAGCTCGGTTCAGCGCCTCACGATCCCGGGGATTGTTGATGTCGCGCTGCTCAAGATCGGGGTTCTGGGATTTGTTTTTTTCGTCAGCCATAATGCTACTTCCGTCTTGAATATCTTCTGGGGCGGATATCGAGTTTCATGCCAGTAAAATCAAGGTCTATTTTCAGGGACTTGGTTTGTCCCGGCAAATCTCACAGTTACCGCAGGAGCCGGGAAACGATCTGAGCGGTGTAGTCCACCATGGGAACGATCCGCGCATAGTTGAGCCGTGTGGGCCCAATGACTCCCAGAGCACCAATAACCCTTTGCTCGCTGTCGCGATAGGGGGCGACCACCAGCGATGAGCCGGAAAGGGAGAAAAGCTTGTTCTCCGAACCAATGAAGATGCGGACACCCGAACCGGCTTCCGCGAGATCGAGAAGCTGGACCATGCCGTCCTTGGTTTCGAGATCATCGAACAGATGGCGCAGGCGCTCGATGTCTTCCTGCGCATGGATATTTTCCAGAAGATTAGCGCGTCCGCGAACAATCAGCCGTGCCGGTTGATCCGTTCCGGCACCGCTCCAGACCGCCAGCCCTTGGGCAACAAGTTCCTGCGATAGCTGATCGAGTTCCTGCCGTGTTTCTTCCGTCAGCTTTTTCAATTCGGCTTTGGCTTCGGAAAGCGTGTGGCCATGGATGTGTGCGTTGAGAAAGTTCGATGCCTCGACCAGCTGCGAATTGCTGATGCCGACGGGCAGATTGACGACGCGGTTTTCGACATCGCCGTTCTGCATGACAAGAACAGCCAGTGCCCGTGTCGGTTCGAGGCGAACGAATTCGATGTGTTTCAGCGCACCTTCCGCCTTGGTGGCAAGCACGAGGCCCGCGCCGCGCGACAGACCTGAAAGAACCTGACTTGCTTCGGTCAGAACGCTTTCGACAGAATTGTTCATACCGGCGGAACGAACCTGCGCCTCAATGGAGGAGCGTTCCTCCGGCGGCAGATCGCCCACTTCGAGAAACGCGTCGACAAAGAAGCGTAGCCCGATCTGGGTCGGCAGGCGCCCGGCTGAGACATGCGGTGCGTAGATGAGACCCAGATGCTCGAGATCGCTCATCACATTGCGGATCGTGGCAGGTGAAAGCGTGTGTGGCAGCAGTCGTGAGAGATTGCGCGAGCCAAGCGGATCGCCATCGTTCAGATAGGTTTCCACAATCAGCCGGAAAATATCGCGCGAACGCTGGTCGAGCGAACTCAAAAGCTGGTGTTCCGGCGTTTTCATCATAATATGGTCGCGAACCCTAGTGTGGCTTTGAATCCGAAATTCGTTCACAGCGCTGTTCCCAGGTGATGCGAATTTCGGATTCGCCACACTGGAAATAGCATACGCCAAATATAAGGTCGCAAGTCAAAGCGTCAAAGCCTTTAGGCTATAGTGACAGGCCTCTCAACATCTCTGACGGTTTTTCGGGCAGAATGGCTTTCTATTTGCGACCGGGAAGCCTAAAAAGCCGCACCGGAAAAATGAATCGAGGAATTTTCTATGCGTCCATCCAAGCGTGCGGCTGACGAAATGCGTGCCGTTTCTTTCGAACGCGGCATCTCCAAACATGCCGAAGGTTCCTGCCTCGTCAAGTTTGGCGATACGCATGTGTTGTGCACCGCAAGCCTTGAGGAAAAGGTGCCGGGCTGGATGCGCAATACGGGCAAGGGCTGGGTCACGGCGGAATACGGCATGCTGCCGCGTTCGACCGGCGACCGCATGCGCCGCGAAGCCGCTGCCGGTAAGCAGGGCGGACGCACGCAGGAAATCCAGCGTCTGATCGGACGCTCCTTGCGCGCCGTCGTGGACATGCAGGCGCTTGGCGAAGTACAGATCACGGTAGATTGCGATGTCATTCAGGCCGATGGCGGCACGCGGACGGCAGCCATCACCGGCGGCTGGGTAGCGCTTCATGAATGCCTGCGCTGGATGGAAGCACGCCAGATGGTGCGCGTCGAGAAGGTTCTGAAAGATCATATCGCGGCGATTTCTTGCGGCATCTATGAGGGCGAGCCGGTGCTTGATCTCGACTATGCCGAAGACTCTGTCGCCGAGACCGACAGCAATTTCGTTATGACCGGCAAGGGCGGAATTGTTGAAATTCAGGGAACGGCGGAAGGTGCACCTTTCTCGGAAGAAGAGTTTGCCAATCTGATGAAGCTCGCTCGCGGCGGCATTGATCGCCTTGTGTCCTTGCAGAAGATGGCTGTCGCCTGATAGGAACGAGGTCTGCTCCATATATCGAGGAGACCTCTTCCATGCGCGCAGCACGCATCCTTGAAACCGCGCTCTATGTCCGCGATGTCGCGGAGGCTATAGAGTTCTATCACGGCATTATGGGTCTGGAGCCGGTTGGGAAAGTCAGCGAGCGCAACGCATTTTTCCGGTGCGGCGACGGCATATTGCTTCTCTTCAAGGCCGAAGAGACATTGAAGCCGCCATTGCCAGAGCACTTGCCCGTGCCGTCCCATGGCACAAGCGGTCCCGGCCATGTATGTTTTGCTGCAAGCCGCGAGGAGATGGAACGCTGGCGCAACCATCTGGCAAAACATGGCATAGCAATCGAGGCCGAGTTCGACTGGCCGAATGGTGCGCATTCGATCTACTTCCGTGATCCGTCCGGCAATTCATTGGAGATTGCCGAACCCAAACTGTGGAACTGAAAATGAGAAAACTGGAACAGGGCAAGCTGATCGTCGCTTCGCACAATGCGGGCAAGCTGAAGGAGTTCGACGGTCTGATCGGTCCGTTCGGCTTCGAAGTCAGTTCGGTTGCCGCTCTTGGCCTGCCTGAGCCGGACGAGACCGGCACCACGTTTGAGGAAAACGCCTATATCAAGGCTCTTGCTGCGGCTGAGGCCACCGGATTGCCTGCATTGTCCGACGATTCCGGCATGATGGTCGATGCGCTCGATGGCGATCCGGGAGTCTACACGGCAAACTGGGCCGAGACTGAAGACGGCACACGCGATTTCGACATGGCGATGCAAAAGGTCGAGAACCTGCTGCAAGAAAAGGCTGCCGTTGCGCCACAGCAGCGCAAGGCGCGTTTCGTATCGGTCATCTGCCTTGCCTGGCCCGATGGGGAGGCTGAATATTTCCGTGGCGAAGTCGAGGGCGCGATTGTCTGGCCGCCACGTGGCACTACGGGTTTCGGTTTCGACCCGATTTTCCTGCCCGATGGCTATGAAAAGACTTTCGGCGAAATGACTGCCGATGAGAAGCACGGCTGGAAGCCAGGTGATGCTTCGGCCCTGTCGCACCGTGCCCGTGCTTTCAAGCTTTTCGCCGAAAAAGTGCTTAATGTGGAGCCGGCATCCGCAAAATGAACAAGCTGTTTCCCCCTTTGCAGGCAATAGATGCTGCTCGCGCAAATGCCGCCGGGTCGATCCCAATCGCGCGTGCAAATGGGGAAAATGCGTTTGGCGTTTACCTGCATTGGCCATTCTGTCTGGCCAAATGCCCTTACTGTGACTTCAACAGCCATGTTCGTCACAAGCCGGTCGATCAGGCGCGTTTTTCGGAAGCATTTCTTCGCGAGATGGAAATCTTGCGTGAGCGCACCGGCCCACGCACGATCACCAGCATATTCCTGGGTGGCGGCACACCGTCGCTGATGCAGCCGGAAACCGTGGGTGCACTTCTCGATGGGATCGCGTCCCATTGGTCGGTAGCGCCCGATATTGAGGTGACGCTGGAGGCCAATCCGACCAGCGTGGAGGCAGACCGTTTTCGCGGCTATCGCGCGGCAGGCGTTAATCGCGTGTCGCTTGGCATTCAGGCACTCAACGATCCCGATTTGCGCCGTCTCGGACGCATGCATTCGGTCGAGGAAGCCAAGGCGGCCATTCGGTTGGCACGTGAGATTTTCCCGCGCCTGTCCTTCGATCTGATCTATGCACGCCCGAACCAGACAATCGAGGACTGGCGGGAGGAACTGAAAGAGGCCATCGGGCTTGCTGCCGATCATCTGTCGCTCTATCAGCTGACGATCGAGGAAGGCACACAGTTCTATAATCTCTGGAAGGCTGGCAAGCTGACGACGCCCGAGCCGGATCACGCCGCAGCGCTTTATGAGGAAACGCAAAGGGTCACGGCAGAGCACGGCCTTCCTGCCTATGAAATCTCCAACCATGCGGTGCCGGGGCGCGAGTCACAGCACAATCTCGTCTATTGGCGTTACGGGCAATATGTCGGCATCGGTCCCGGCGCGCATGGGCGTTTCGTAGAGAATGATATTCGTACCGTCACCATGACCGAAAAACATCCGGAAACCTGGCTGGATAAGGTCGAACGCAATGGCCACGGCATTATCGAAGAAGAATATCTCGATGGCGGACAGGAAGGCGACGAGTTCCTGATGATGGGCTTGCGTTTACGCGAAGGCATCGATCTTGCCCGTTATGAGCGACTTTCTGGCCATGCAGTTGATGAAAAGCGACTTGCGAAACTGATCGCGGAAGGCATGATCGAGCCGATGAGCGGCAGCATCATTCGCGCAACGCCAGATGGTGCGCTGGTGCTCGACGCGCTGGTTGCCGACTTGGCGGCATAAGGAACTTATAATGACGGACGAAGCAGGCGAGGGGCGACGGGAATATGTGGTTGGCGGCACGACAATGCGCGCCCGGCCACTGGAGCCTGCTCTTTATATCGTCTCGACCCCCATCGGAAATCTCGGCGATATGACGCTGCGCGGTATCGAAACGCTGGCGTCCGTCGATATTCTGGCTTGCGAAGATACGCGTGTAACCCGCGTTCTGCTCGACCGCTATGGTATAGCGCGCCGCCCCATCAGCTATCATGAGCACAATGCCGCCGAAGCCGGTGAAAAGCTGATAGCGGCGCTCTCAGCGGGCAAAAGCGTTGCGCTGGTGTCCGATGCCGGAACGCCGCTCGTCTCCGATCCCGGTTTCCGTCTGGTGGGCGAAGCGCGCGAGGCGGGCATTCGTGTCGTGCCTATTCCGGGTGCTTCCGCCGTTCTGGCCGCACTTGCCGCTTCGGGCCTGCCGACCGACGCCTTCATGTTCTGCGGCTTTCTGCCGTCCAAGCATGGACAAAAACAGTCGAAGCTCGAAAGCCTCAAGGGCATCGATGCGACGCTGGTTTTTTATGAATCGCCAAACCGGACAGCGGCAACGCTGGCGGAAATGGCCGAAGTGTTCGGGCCGGATCGTATGGGCGCGCTCTGCCGTGAACTGACCAAGGCCTACGAGACCATTCGCACTGCGCCGCTGGGCGAGCTTGCAGCCGAGTTTGACGGCGAAGATCGCATTCGCGGTGAAGTCGTTCTGCTAGTGGGGCCGCCAACGGGCAACGCCGTTCCGCAAAGCGAGGAAGACATCGACAAGCTGCTGCTGTCGCTTGCCGCCGAACTGCCGCCATCCAAGGCCGCAGGCGAGGCAGCCCGCATGACCGGCGGACAGAAATCGGTTCTCTATCAGCGTCTCATGCAATTGAAATCGGATCAGCGATGACAGACCTCCGCGAGAAAAAGCGAACTGCTTTCTTTCGCGGACACAGCGCCGAACGTTTTGCTTCAGTGCTTCTTCTTCTGAAAGGTTTTCGGATCGTCGCCCGGCGCTATCGGACAAGGCTCGGCGAAATCGATCTGATCGCCCGGCGTGGCAATCTGATTTTGATCGTTGAGGTCAAGGCGCGGAGCAGTCTGGAAGCAGCACACCTCGCTGTCACGCCGCAGGCCATGCGCCGCATCGAAGCCGCAGCCGATCTCTGGCTGCAACGCCAGCCCGACCATGCCCGCCTGTCGCTGCGTTTCGATCTGATTGCCGTGCTGCCGCGACGGTGGCCCAAACATATTCCGGCATTCTTCACGAGCGGCAACTACTGATAAGTCTATGTAAATCCTATAAAAATTGTGGGGTATATTTCCGGCATTACGGGAAATTAAAATCCCGTATTCCTCTGTTTTGAGGAAAAGTGATGCTCGCCGTCATTTTCACGCGCAAGCCCATTTCTTATAAAATCACGTCGCTCAACGGATAATGGCGCCAACTTTTACAAGACGCATTTCCGCACGCGAAACCAGTATCCACTTTCGCTGGAAATGCTCCCAAGGATGGCGCCGTGTCTCTATCGCAAAAGCGTTTACTGGCTGATTTTCCTGCCTTCTTCCGGGTATCGGAAGAGGTGGTTGTCGTCGTTGGCGGCGGCGAGGAAGCTTTGAACAAGGCGCGCCTTGTGGCGCAGACTTCGGCGCGACTTCGCATCGTTGCCGAAGAAACAGAACATCATCTGGCCGAGTTCATCGCAGGCCACGGCGCGGAGCATGTGGCTGCACCTTTCGCGCCTGAGCATCTCGATGGCGCAAAGCTGGTTTTTGTCGCAACCGGCGATGAAGCGCAGGATCGCGCCATTGCTGCTGCCGCGAAGGCGCAAAAAATTCCGGTCAATGTGGTTGACGTCCCGCACTTTGCGATTTTCTGACGCCCGCCATCGTCAACCGTGCGCCGGTCACCATTGCTATCGGTTCGGAAGGGACAGCCCCGGTTCTGGCGCAGATGGTGCGCGCGCGGATTGATGCCGCGTTCTCGCCGCGTCTGGGCGAGCTTGCGCATTTTGCCGAAAGCTGGCGTCCGCTGGTCGAGCGCGCCTTGCCCAAGGGGCTGGCACGCCGCAGCTTCTGGCGCGGGTTCTTTTCGGGCCGTGTCGCCCATGCCATCGAGAATGGCGACCGGGAGGAAGCGCAGAAAGCCGCGAACGACCTGATCAAGCAGCGCGACAATGTCGCCGGTTATGTCTGGCTGGTCGGTGCCGGTCCGGGTGCCGAAGACCTGCTGACCCTGCGCGCCCATCGCGCCTTGATGGAAGCCGATGTGATTGTGCATGATGCGCTGGTGCCGGAAGGTGTCATCGCCATGGGTCGCCGCGATGCGGAGCGTCTTGCCGTCGGCAAGCGCAAAGGCTGCCATTCCAAAAGTCAGGAAGAGATCAACCGCCTGCTGGTTGCGCTGGGCCGCGAAGGCAAGCGCGTTGTGCGGCTGAAATCGGGCGATCCGCTGGTGTTCGGACGTGCAGGTGAAGAAATGGCCGCACTGCGTGCCGCCGGTATCGGATTCGAAATCGTTCCCGGCATCACTTCTGCCTTTGCCGCCGCAGCCGACATGGAACTGCCGCTGACGCTGCGCGGTGTCGCCTCGTCGCTGGTGTTCACTACCGGTCATGACATGACCGGCGACGTGCTGCCGGGCTGGGCGAAGCTCGCCGTCTCCGGCGCAACCATTGCCGTCTATATGGGCTCGACCGTCGCGGCATCGGTTGCCGCGCGGCTGATGGGTGCGGGCCTGCACGAAGATACCGCCGTGGCGGTGGTGGAAAATGCGAGCCGGCAGGACAAGCGCCTGTTCCACGGTACGCTGAAGGATTTGCCGGATCTGGAAAGCCGCAAGGAGCTTTCCGGTCCGGTCATGGTGATCATTGGCGATGCGGTCGCCGGTGCCGCAATCGACAAAGCCGAAGCGCTGGCCCTCAAGCCGGTATCCGTCGCAGCCTAAACCTGCGGGATGCGCGGTTAACAAAAGTTTGGAGTTTGGAAATGGTTGTAAAAGTTCTCACTGCAAACCGGCTGATCGACGGACAGGCTGTTTGGCTCGGTGCTGACGGGTCGTGGCAGGAGACCATCGACGGCGCGCTGATCGCCCGCCATGCCGAAGCTGTCACGGCGCTTGAAGATGCGGGCAAGCTTGCAGCGAAGGCCAATCTGGTTGTCGATGTGAATGTGATCGATGTCGAGGAGCGCGAGGAGGGGCTTTACCCGATCCGCCTACGCGAACGCATCCGCCTTTCCGGCCCGACCATCGTGACCTTTGGCGATTTGCCCCTCGAAAAGCCTGAATTGAAGCGCGCCTCCTGATTGTGGATTTGGACCTAGCCTATGTATCGTTACGATGAATTCGACCGCGATTTTGTTGCGGCCCGCGTTGCCCAGTTCAAGGATCAGGTCGAGCGCCGTCTGGCCGGAGAACTGACGGAAGACCAGTTCAAACCGCTGCGTCTGATGAACGGTCTCTATCTGCAACTGCACGCCTATATGCTGCGTGTGGCAATTCCCTATGGCACGCTGTCGAGCCGCCAGCTACGCAAGCTCGGTCACATTGCCCGCGTCTATGACCGCGGCTTCGGCCATTTCACCACGCGCCAGAATATCCAGTATAACTGGCCTGCGCTGAAGGATGTGCCGCGTATTCTGGAAGAGCTGGCGGAAGTCGAAATGCACGCCATCCAGACCTCCGGCAATTGCATTCGCAACGTGACGGCTGATCATTTCGCGGGCGCTGCCGCCGACGAAGTGGCCGATCCGCGCCCATTCGCCGAAATTTTGCGCCAGTGGTCGTCGCTGCATCCGGAGTTTTCCTATCTGCCGCGCAAGTTCAAGATTGCCATCGTCGGCTCGGACCACGACCGCGCCGCCATTCAGGTGCATGACATCGGCTTGCAGCTGAAGAAGAACGAGGCGGGCGATCTGGGGCTGGCTGTCTATATTGGCGGCGGTCAGGGCCGCACGCCGATGGTGGCGAAGAAAATCCGCGACTTCCTGCCCATCGAGGACATGCTGACCTATGTGACGGCCATCGTGCGCGTTTACAATCTGCATGGCCGTCGCGACAACAAATACAAGGCGCGCATCAAGATTCTCGTCCATGAAACGGGCGTTGAAGAGCTGACCCGTGAGATCGATGCCGAGTGGGACGAAATCCGCAATGGCGAATTGAAGCTGCCGCAGCGCGATATCGACGCCATCGAAAGCTATTTCCGCATGCCGAACTTGCCGCAACGGCCGGAAGGTTGGGAAATTCTGGCTGTCACCCAGAAGGCCGATGCGGAATTTGCAAGTTGGGTGGCGCGCAATGTCACGCCGCACAAGAACCCGGATTATGCGGTCGTCACCATTTCGCTCAAGCCCATTGGCGGTATTCCGGGTGACGCAAGCGCTGAACAGATGGAGCTGGTGGCGGATATTGCCGAGACCTATTCCTTTGATGAAATCCGCGTCAGCCACGAGCAGAATCTGGTTCTGCCGCATGTGGCCAAGGCCGATCTCGCAGCCGTCTACGATCTGCTGCAATCGGACGGTCTGGTGACGCCGAATGCCGGTCTCATCACCGATATCATCGCCTGCCCCGGTCTCGATTATTGCGCCCTTGCCAATGCACGCTCCATTCCGGTGGCGCAGCGCATTTCGGAGCGCTTCGGCGACCAGCAGCGCCAGCTTGAGATCGGCGATCTCAAGATCAAGATTTCCGGCTGCATCAATGCCTGCGGTCATCACCATGTCGGCCATATCGGCATTCTGGGCGTCGAGAAGAAGGGCGAAGAGCTTTATCAGATCACGCTTGGCGGTTCGGCGGACGAGTATTCGACTATCGGTGACATCACCGGTCGCGGCTTCTCGTCGGAAGAGGTGGTTGATGCCATCGAAACAGTTGTGGACACCTATCTGTCCTTGCGGGAAAGCCCGGAAGAAACCTTCCTTACCGCCTATCGCCGCGTCGGCATGGAGCCGTTCAAACAAGCGCTTTATGGAGAAATAAGCCGTGCAGCTTGATGCTGAAGAAAGTGCTGCCGCCGAAGCCCGCCTTTTGGAGGCAAGCCACGGTGCGTCTTCCCCGCAGGATGTGATCGCGCTCGTCACGCGTGAACTCTATGAGGGGCAGATCGCGGTCGTGTCTTCCTTCGGCGCGGAATCGGCTGTGCTTTTGCATATGATCTCGCAAATCGATCCGGCGACGCCGGTTCTGTTTCTCGATACGGGCAAGCATTTTCGGGCGACACTTGATTATCGTCATGATCTGGTGGACCGGCTGGGATTGACCGATGTGCAGGATATTCTGCCGCTGGAAGACAGTGTCAGGACGGAAGACCCGTTTGGCGCTTTGTCGATGACCGACAAGGATCGCTGCTGCTTCATCCGCAAGGTCGAGCCGATGGCGCGCGCCGTGGCCCCTTATCGGGCCTGGATGACGGGCCGCAAGCAGTTTCAGGCATCGACGCGCGAAAGCCTGCCGGTGTTTGAATCGGTCGGTTCGCGCATTCGTATCAATCCGCTGGCGCGTTTGCAGGCAGCCGATCTCAAGGCCTATGCCGAAAAACACGACCTGCCGCCGCATCCGCTGATCGCGCAGGGCTATCGTTCCATCGGCTGCATGCCCTGCACACGGCCCGTGAGCGAGGGCGAGGATCAGCGAGCCGGACGCTGGGCCGGATCGGAAAAGACAGAATGCGGCATCCATCTGTCGGGTCTGTCCGATAGTTTGAAGAATTTGGGAGCAGGTGACCGGAAATGAGCGATATCAACGAAACCAAACTCTGGTCTGCCGAGGGCTTTCGCGAGGACGACTATGTCTTTGCCGACGATCTTGAAATGGCGGGCGATGCCCCGGCAATCATCATTCCGCTGGCCGTCTGGCTCGGACTGGATGAGGAGCGCCGCCGCGCCTCCAATCGCCGGATCGGCGTTTCGGTGGCGCCGGGCGAAGCCATTGATCCGCTTCTGGATGATCTGGGCAGTGTGCCGCTGATCGCCTTGCAGTTTCCGGCCTTTAATGACGGGCGTTCCTATTCCAAGGCGGAGATTTTGCGCCGCGAAGGCTTTGCGGGTGAGTTGCGCGCCGTTGGCGACGTGCTGATCGATCAGGCCGCCCTGATGCTGCGGACCGGTTTCGACAGCCTTCAGGTGACCAACAAGGTGGCGCAGGGCCGTCTTGGCGAAAATCGTCTGGTCGATACGCCCGGCTATTATCAGCCAGGACGCGGTTCTGTGCCGGAAGAGGCTGGGTTCGCCTGGCGTCGCGTCAAGGCAAGTTAGGCACATCACTCAAATTTGCCATTTTTCTGCGGGCCTTGATGCGCTAGACACGCCTCACCAACTTCAGGGAGTCGCGGTGTGATCCGGCATATTGTTTTCTTCAGTGTCAAAGAAGGTCAGGATATAGAGACTGTCAAAAAGGGGCTGGAGCAACTCGGCACCATTCCTCATGCTGACCTTTTTGAAGTTCTGCCGAATTCCAGGGTCGATCCGATGTGTGACCGCATTGATCTCGTGGTCTATGCCGAGTTCAAAGATGAGGAAGCGCTTTTCGCTTTTAAGAAACATCCGACCTATGACGCGACGACGCAACTGGTGCGTCCGATGCGCGAATTGCGCTTTTCAGCCGATGTTTTGACAGACAAGCGTTAAAGCATTTCCAGCAAAAGTGCGAAGCGGTTTTGCGTTCGGAAATGCGTAAAAATAACTACCAGTCGGCCTGTGGTCTTTCCTGTAACGGCAGGCCGCCGAAAAGATCAGGCTCGCTGGACGTTCTCGCTCGTTCGATATTGAGGAGCTTGAGTTTTGTTGCCGTTCCGCCTGCTGCGGAAAAGCCGCCGACCTTGCCATTGGCACCGAGCACCCGGTGACAGGGCACAATGATTGGAAACGGGTTTTTGCCCAGTGCATAACCGACAGCCTGCGAGAGACTTACGTCATCGATCCGTCGGGCAATCGCACCATAGGTCGTTGTCTCGCCCGGTTTCAGCTCAAGGATAATTTCATAGACCTGCCGGTTGAGATCGGGCTGGGCATCCAGCGCCAGCGGTGTACCTGAAAAATCGACATCGGTGCCTGCCAGAAGCGCGCGCACACCTTGGATTGCATTGCTGACGAAGGAGGGCTCGTTGATATCTTCGGCACCGGGGAACCGCTCGCCGAGCCGATAGCGGGTTTCCTTCTCGTCAGCATCCCCGATCTCGACGCCCACAATCTTCTGTCCGCGCCATGCAATGCCGCACGGTCCGATCTCTGTTTCGAAAATGGTGACGCCTGACGATTCCATGGAAGTCATATTAACATGGTTTTGAACGGGACAAATGCCGGTTATCGGGCAACGATAGGAACGTTCACGTGAAAAGTCGTAACAATTGCGAAAAATGGCGCAGCGAAATGGTTGAAGAACGACACAAATAATGATTGTGTGATGGCGACCGGCCAATGCCCTTAAATGGCCAAACGGATTGACGAGAGTTTCCGGCACCTGTCACGGCGGGCGCGGAACCAAGGAATTTAAATGGACGATTACGAGCGATATGCCACAGGGTTGATGATCGTTTTTGGCGCGCTGATTATCGGCGGCCTCATGGCGGCCAACCTGTACCACGGCGACAAGCCGGGCTTTTTATTCGCGCTGGGCGCTGCGGTTGTCAGCTGGTTCGCGGCTTTCGCGTCCTGTTTGACAAGCCACGCGTTTATGGCGTGATGATTGCGGTTGCGATCGGTCTGGTTGCGGCTTCAATCGGTGCTTATGTCACCTGATTTTTGTACCGTATGATTAAGAAAAAAAGCCCCGGTTTTCCGGGGCTTTTTCGTTTTAGAGATATGGCGAATAGCACTGGCGCCGTGGCCCATAGTTGGGCTGGAACGTATTATCGTAGGCTCGGTAGGAACGATAACGGTTGTAGCACCACCGCACATGCGGGTTGCCGCCGCGATAGACCGGTGCCGGACGGTAGCGATAAGCAGGCGGCGGTCCCCAGTAACGGCGATCATAGCGATAGTATGGGCGGTAACGCGGACGATCATGCCGCCAGTGTCGACGATGCTCCCGCCAATAGCGGCGGTCACCACGATAATCGTAATACTGAACGTTCTGAACATTCGGTGCTGGAGCCTGGGCGGACGGTGTCGCCATCAAAGACGGCTGCGCCGCATTCGCAGTTCCGGCAGCAGCGGATAGTCCCATGCCGAGTGACAAACATGCGGCAAACAGAGAATAAGCAAACCTTTTCATCGGTCTCTCCTCACAGCGCATACCGAAAAATGTGAAACGGTTTTCGGATAAGATGCGCGTAAAAATAAACAACACATATCGTCCCTGCCGTTATTTTAGGCCGGACATTGTGGCGGAGCAGTGGCCCTGCGAAGTCACGATTTCTTCGTTGCGGCAACAGATGGGTGATGCTCTGATTTTGGGGTAGGAATTAGTCGCCCCGAATTGACATAAAGATATGTTTATGTCATTAAGCGACTTCCGTGATGTGCGTATAAAGGGCAATTCAGGTTTATGTGTCCGAACAGACCTGCTGCCTGGTAACAGATTGAATATAGGCGGTGTTTTATGGCCTCTTCCCTCGACGGTCTTTTTGGTGCAACGGCTGCGCAGCCGGATGGCTCAGAAGTGCTCGCAGCTCTCACCAAGGCAGCGCGTGAGCGCATCCTGATCCTCGACGGCGCGATGGGAACCCAGATTCAGGGGCTTGGTTTTCATGAAGAGCATTTCCGCGGCGAGCGCTTCGGCGCCTGCGACTGCCAGCTTCAGGGCAATAACGACCTTCTGACGCTGACCCAGCCCAAGGCTATCGAGGAAATCCATTATGCCTACGCCATTGCGGGCGCAGATATTCTCGAAACCAATACGTTTTCGTCCACGACAATTGCCCAGGCCGATTATGGCATGGAAGAGCAGGTCTACGAATTGAACCGCGACGGTGCGCGTCTTGCCCGCCGTGCAGCCTTGCGCGCCGAGCAGAAGGATGGCCGCCGCCGTTTCGTTGCGGGCGCTCTGGGGCCGACAAACCGCACCGCTTCCTTGTCGCCTGACGTCAACAATCCCGGCTACCGCGCTGTTACCTTCGACGATCTGCGCATCGCCTATGCCGAGCAGATCCGGGGGCTGATCGACGGCGGTTCTGATATCATTCTGATTGAAACCATCTTCGATACGCTCAACGCCAAGGCTGCCGTCTTCGCGTCGGAACAAGTGTTCGAGGAAAAGGGCATCTTTCTGCCGGTAATGATTTCCGGCACGATCACCGATCTTTCCGGTCGCACCCTGTCCGGCCAGACGCCAACGGCATTCTGGCATTCGTTGCGTCACGCCAAACCATTTACCATCGGCCTCAATTGCGCGCTCGGCGCCAACGCTATGCGTGCGCATCTCGACGAATTGTCGACCATTGCCGACACCTTCATCTGCGCCTATCCGAATGCCGGTCTGCCGAACGAGTTTGGCCAGTATGACGAAACGCCGGAAGCGATGGCTGCCCAGATCGAAGGCTTTGCCCGTGACGGCATGGTCAATGTGGTCGGCGGCTGCTGCGGATCGACGCCCGAACACATCCGCGCCATTGCCGAGGCTGTTGCGAAACACCCGCCGCGCAAGCCTGCCAAGGTCGCGCCGCTGATGCGCCTTTCGGGCCTTGAGCCCTTCACGCTGACCGAGGATATTCCTTTCGTCAATGTCGGCGAACGCACCAACGTGACCGGCTCGGCACGCTTCCGCAAGCTGATCAAGGCTGGCGATTTTGCTGCTGCGCTCGACGTCGCGCGCGATCAGGTGGTCAACGGCGCCCAGATCATCGATATCAACATGGATGAAGGCCTGATCGATTCCGAAAAGGCCATGGTCGAATTCCTCAATCTGATTGCTGCCGAGCCGGATATCGCTCGCGTGCCGATCATGATTGACAGTTCCAAATGGGAGGTAATCGAGGCTGGCCTGAAATGCGTTCAGGGCAAGGCGGTGGTCAATTCCATCTCGATGAAGGAAGGCGAGGAAGCGTTTATCCATCACGCCAAGCTCGTCCGTGCTTATGGCGCGGCGGTTGTCGTCATGGCTTTCGATGAAACCGGGCAGGCCGATACTGAGGCGCGCAAGATCGAAATTTGTACCCGGGCCTACAAGATCCTGACCGAACAGGTCGGTTTCGCACCGGAAGACATCATCTTCGACCCGAACATCTTTGCAGTGGCGACCGGTATCGAAGAACACAATAATTACGGTGTCGATTTCATCGAAGCGACGCGCAAGATCATGGCGACCTTGCCGCATGTCCATGTCTCGGGTGGCGTGTCGAACCTTTCTTTCTCGTTCCGCGGCAATGAGCCGGTGCGCGAGGCGATGCATGCCGTCTTCCTCTACCACGCCATTCAGGCGGGTATGGATATGGGCATCGTCAATGCCGGTCAGCTGGCGGTTTACGATGCCATCGATCCGGAACTGCGCGAGGCCTGCGAGGATGTGGTGTTGAACCGCCGCTCCGATGCGACCGAACGTTTGCTGGAAATCGCCGAACGTTTCCGCGACTCCGGCTCCAAGGAAGCCAAGGTGCAGGATCTGACCTGGCGCGAATGGCCGGTGGCAAAGCGCCTCGAACATGCGCTGGTCAACGGCATCACCGAATATATCGAAGCCGATACGGAAGAGGCGCGCCAGTCTGCCGAACGTCCGTTGCACGTCATCGAAGGCCCGCTGATGGCTGGCATGAATGTGGTCGGCGATCTGTTCGGTGCCGGCAAGATGTTCCTGCCACAGGTGGTCAAATCGGCCCGCGTGATGAAGCAGGCCGTGGCCGTTCTCCTGCCATATATGGAAGAAGAAAAGCGTCTCAATGCTGAAAAAGGCATTGGCGGCGGTGAACGTCAGAGCGCTGGCAAGGTGCTGATGGCGACCGTGAAGGGCGACGTGCACGATATCGGCAAGAATATCGTCGGCGTCGTGCTGGCCTGCAACAATTACGAGATCATCGATCTTGGCGTGATGGTGCCATCGCAGAAAATTCTGCAGGTAGCGCGTGACGAAAAGGTGGATATCATTGGCCTTTCCGGCCTCATCACGCCTTCGCTGGATGAGATGGCGCATGTGGCAGCAGAAATGGAGCGCGAAGGTTTCGATATTCCGCTTCTGATCGGCGGCGCGACCACGAGCCGTGTCCATACGGCGGTGAAGATTCATCCGCGCTATGAACGCGGACAGGCGGTCTACGTCATCGATGCCAGCCGTGCCGTCGGTGTGGTTTCGAGCCTGCTGTCGCCGGAAGGCAAGCAGGCCTATGTTGACGGTCTGCGCGGGGAATATGCCAAGGTGGCAGCCGCTCATGCGCGCAATGAAGCGGAAAAGCAGCGCCTGCCGATCGCTCGTGCCCGCGCCAATGCGCATAAGGTTGACTGGGATAATTTTGTTCCGGTAAAGCCGACATTCACTGGCACGAAGACCTTCGACGATTACGATCTGGCCGAAATCGCCCGCTATATCGACTGGACGCCGTTCTTCCAGACCTGGGAGTTGAAAGGCCGCTATCCGGCAATTCTTGAAGACGAGAAGCAGGGCGAGGCAGCCCGGCAACTCTGGGACGACGCTCAGGCGATGCTGAAAAAGATCATCGACGAAAAGTGGTTCACGCCGAAAGCTGTCGTCGGTTTCTGGCCCGCCAATGCGGTCGGCGACGATATTCGTCTTTTCACCGATGAAAGCCGGAACGAGGAACTTGCCACTTTCTTCACGCTGCGCCAGCAATTGAGCAAGCGCGATGGTCGTCCGAATGTGGCGATGTCCGACTTCGTCGCACCCGCCGAGAGCGGAAAGCAGGATTATGTCGGCGGCTTCGTCGTCACGGCAGGCATTGGCGAAGTGGCGATTGCCGAGCGTTTCGAGCGCGCCAATGACGACTATTCCGCTATTCTTGTGAAGGCGCTGGCTGACCGTTTTGCCGAAGCCTTTGCAGAACTGATGCATGAGCGCGTGCGCAAGGAGTTCTGGGCTTATGCATCTGACGAGACTTACACGCCTGAAGAACTGATCGGTGAACCCTATCAGGGTATTCGTCCTGCGCCGGGCTATCCGGCCCAGCCCGATCACACTGAAAAGACGACGCTTTTCCGCCTTCTGGACGCGACCGCGAATACGGGCGTGGAACTGACCGAAAGCTACGCCATGTGGCCCGGCTCTTCCGTATCGGGTCTCTATATCGGCCATCCGGAAAGCTATTATTTCGGCGTGGCCAAAGTCGAACGGGATCAGGTCGAGGATTACGCGAGCCGCAAGGGAATGACGATAGAGGAAGTCGAGCGCTGGCTCGCACCGATCCTTAATTATACCCCAGGTGCAGCTCCCGAAGAGGCTGCGGCGTGACAAATGCCGCAACTTGTTTAGCTTAATCTCATATACTCGTATTTCTGACAGATGTATTGGGTGCGTTTGACTGGTTTGTAGTTGCTTGTTGACTACAAACTAGCAGACGTAACTGCATCGGCTCGGCATTCCATGTTCCAGAACCGTTGATTTATTTGGCGTTTTAGAGCTGGCCTTGCTTCATGTAATAATTAAGTATTTATTAAAGTAATTTATAATTTAGATTACTGTAATATTTAACCGGTGGAGATGTATGCATTTCTGATTAGTATATAGAGAAAAATACAGAGATGTGTTACTGATTTGTTGGCGTTTTATTTAAATGCTTCGAATTTCAATAATCATCAATAGTTATATTTTTCGTTGGGAAGTCTGCAATGAAATGGGAACAAATTTATGAATCCATGCAATCTGCTGACGATGCCGGACAGCTCCTTGAATATATAGGCACCTATGCCAGGCAGTGCGGATTTGCACATACGGCGTATGTCATGCGCGTTCCCTTGTTGAACGGCGTGGTCAAATGGCTCAGCTTTGGGTCGTTGCCGCAGGAATGGACCGATCACTATACAGCCCGAAAATATGCGGATGTTGACCCATTGGTTCGCAAGGCACTGAACAGCATAGAGCCATTGGTCTGGTCGTCGAAGCTCTTTGCGGAAGCACCACAGATATGGGCCGATGCACAGCGCTTCGGCCTCAAGGTTGGGATTTCCCAGCCGTGTTGGGCTGCTCAAGGCGTGTTCGGAATGCTGTCTTTCCTGAGAACTGGCCCGGCATTATCTTCCGGCGAGATTTCAATGTTGCGGCGCCAGATGCAGATCGCAGCCAATCTGCTGCATTTGTCCATGTACGAACATCTTGATGTTCCGACGATGAACTGCGTTTCTGAAGTGAACCTGACGATGCGCGAGCGGGAAATCCTGCGCTGGACGAGTGAGGGAAAGACTGCCGAGATCATCGGCACGATCCTCAATATTTCGACGCGCACGGTGAATTTCCATATCAGCAACGTGCTCACAAAGCTTGTTGCGGTGAATAAGGTTCAGGCCGTCGCCAAGGCCCGCACTTTCGGTCTTCTGTAAATATCTTCCAAGTCCCTCGGCGGTTTGATCCGAAGGGCATTTTTCAGCGGCTTTCCGGTTTGCGCTTTTTCTGAAACGGGCTACAAATTCATTATCTTTCCCGGAGGATCAATGAATGACTGCTCAGCCAAACTCTCTTGAAGCTCGCGATATCCGTTATCATCTCCATTCTTATACCGATGCTGTCCGCCTCGAAGCGGAAGGTCCGCTCGTCATCGAGCGTGGCGATGGCATTTACGTCGAAGATGTATCGGGCAAGCGCTATATCGAAGCGATGTCAGGACTGTGGAGTGTTGGCGTGGGCTTTTCCGAACCGCGTCTGGCCGAAGCAGCTGCACGACAGATGAAGAAGCTGCCTTTCTACCATACATTCTCCTACCGTTCGCATGGTCCTGTCATTGATCTGGCTGAAAAGCTTGTCTCAATGGCTCCTGTTCCGATGAGCAAGGCCTACTTCACCAATTCAGGTTCCGAAGCCAACGATACGGTCGTGAAGCTGATCTGGTATCGCTCCAATGCGCTGGGTGAACCGGAGCGCAAGAAAATCATCTCACGCAAGCGCGGCTATCACGGTGTGACGATTGCCTCTGCCAGCCTGACCGGCTTGCCCAACAATCACCGTTCTTTCGATCTGCCGATCGATCGTATCCTGCATACGGGCTGCCCGCATTATTATCGCGAAGGACAGGCTGGCGAGAGTGAGGAACAATTCGCAACGCGGCTGGCGGATGAGCTGGAACAGTTGATCATCGCTGAAGGGCCACACACGATCGCCGCTTTTATCGGAGAGCCGGTCATGGGTGCCGGTGGCGTGGTGGTGCCGCCCAAAACCTATTGGGAAAAAGTGCAGGCTGTTCTCAAGCGCTACGATATTCTGCTGATCGCTGACGAGGTTATTTGCGGCTTCGGACGGACAGGCAATCTGTTCGGCAGCCAGACTTTCGATATGAAACCGGACATTCTGGTGATGTCGAAGCAGCTTTCGTCATCCTATCTGCCGATTTCGGCCTTCCTCATCAACGAGCGTGTGTACGCGCCAATTGCCGAAGAAAGCCACAAGATCGGCACGCTTGGCACGGGCTTCACGGCATCCGGTCATCCGGTGGCGGCAGCGGTAGCGCTGGAAAACCTCGCCATTATTGAAGAGCGTGATCTGGTCGCCAATGCGCGCGACCGCGGCACCTATATGCAGAAGCGCCTGCGTGAGTTGCAGGATCATCCTCTGGTCGGCGAAGTGCGTGGCGTTGGTCTCATAGCCGGTGTCGAGCTTGTCACCGACAAGCAGGCCAAGACGGGCCTTGAACCAACCGGCGCTCTGGGCGCAAAGGCAAACGCCGTTCTTCAGGAGCGCGGCGTCATTTCCCGCGCAATGGGCGATACGCTTGCCTTCTGCCCGCCGCTCATCATCAACGATCAGCAGATTGATACGATGGTGTCCGCGCTCGAGGCGACGCTGAACGATGTTCAGGCAAGCCTCACCAGGTAATAATTTGCTCTGGAGCTGTCCGAATAACGGGCAGCTCCAGAGCAAAATCCCGTTAAATATCACAAAAATTGTATGATTTTCCGTGACTTGGCCAAAAAGCGGCTTTTCCCGGCGCGCGCAAGTTTGTTCCGGCCCCGCGTGCAAATACGGTAAGTTTTTCGCGCAAGCGAGTTGCAATACGCGATAGGTTTCTTTCACTTTTCCGCATCATTTTACGACAATGCGCGCACCGTGGCTTTTGCCACACCTGCGCCGGATGAAGGCATTCGCCATCCCTCCCGCCAGTATCGAGTCCCCATCCGGTTGCCGGGAGTAAGTAGTCGTGCATCATGCATCCCTGACCAAGAACCTGACGCATCTTCAGCGCCTTGAGGCGGAAGCTATCCATATTTTTCGCGAGGTTGCGGCAAGTTTTTCCAACCCGGTAATGCTTTATTCGGTCGGTAAGGATTCGTCGGTGATGCTGCATCTGGCGATGAAGGCATTCTATCCCGCTCCGCCGCCTTTTCCCTTTCTGCATGTTGATACGACATGGAAGTTTCGGGAGATGATTGAGTTTCGCGATGCGCAGGCGCGTGAAAAGGGTTTTGAGCTGCTCGTGCATATCAATGAGGATGGCGTGCGCGAGGGGGTTGGCCCCTTTAGCCATGGATCGAATGTCCACACTCATGTGATGAAGACGGTCGCTTTGCGGCAAGCGCTCGACAAGTACAAGTTCGATGCTGCTTTTGGTGGCGCCCGTCGCGACGAGGAGAAATCGCGCGCCAAGGAGCGCATCTTTTCCTTCCGTAACGCGCAGCATGGTTGGGACCCCAAGAACCAGCGTCCGGAAATGTGGAAGATCTACAATACGCGGGTTTCCGCAGGGGAATCGATCCGCGTCTTTCCGCTGTCGAACTGGACTGAACTCGATATCTGGCAATATATCCTGCAAGAGAATATCCCCATCGTCCCGCTTTATTTTGCAGCGCATCGTCCGGTGGTCGAACGCGACGACATGCTGATCATGCTCGACGACGACCGCATGAAGTTGCGTCCGGGCGAAACGGTGGAAAACCGGCTGGTGCGGTTCCGCACGCTTGGCTGCTATCCGCTGACCGGCGCTATTGAATCCAGTGCGGCTGACCTCTCCGATATTGTCGAAGAAATGCTGATTGCCCGTACATCCGAGCGGCAGGGCCGCGCCATTGACCGTGACGAAGCCGGATCGATGGAAAAAAAGAAGCGCGAGGGCTATTTCTGATGAATGCGATAATCAAGCCTGTTGCGACCAATGCCGCAGTCAGCGACTTCCTGGCCGATCAGGAGCGCAAGACACTCTTGCGCTTCCTTACTTGCGGATCGGTGGATGACGGCAAGTCAACGCTCATCGGACGCCTGCTCTATGACACGAAACTGATCTTCGAAGACCAGCTCGCATCGTTGAAGAACGATAGCCGCAAGTTCGGTACCACGGATGATGATTTCGATTTTGCGTTGCTGGTTGACGGTCTGGAGGCCGAGAGGGAGCAGGGCATCACCATCGATGTCGCCTATCGGTTCTTTTCGACGCCACGTCGTAAATTCATTGTCGCTGATACACCCGGTCATGCGCAATATACGCGCAACATGGCGACTGGTGCCTCGACAGCCGATCTTGCTATCGTGCTCATCGATGCCCGTCAGGGTGTACTGACCCAGACACGACGCCATTCCTTCATTGCCGCTGCACTTGGTATTCGTCACATCGTTCTGGCCGTGAACAAGATCGATCTGGTCGATTTTTCGCAAGAGGCTTTCGAGCGCATCGTTGCCGATTATATGAGTTTCGCCAATGAATTAGGCTTTGTCAGCATCCAGCCGATCCCGCTTTCGGCGCGTTTCGGCGACAATGTCACCCTGCCGTCGCCACGCATGGACTGGTATGAAGGGCCGCATCTGCTCGAACATCTGGAGACCGTGCGCATCGACACGGAGGCAGCGGCCAAGCCGTTTCGTTTTCCGGTGCAATATGTGAACCGGCCGAATCTCGATTTTCGCGGCTTCTCCGGCACTGTGGCATCCGGTTCGATCAGTGCCGGTGATGCCGTGGTGGTTGCCAAATCAGGAAAAACCTCCCGCGTAAAACGCATCGCCACCTATGACGGTGATCTGCCACGTGCTTCCGAAGGACAGGCTGTCACACTGGTGCTTGAGGACGAGATCGAGGTTTCACGCGGCAATATGCTGGTCGGGACGGAGGCCCGGCCCGAAGTTGCTGATCGGTTTTCAGCCAATATAGTCTGGTTCGGCGAGGAGGCGTTGCATCCCGGCCGTTCCTATATCCTGCGTACCGAGACTGATCAGACACCGGTAACGATCAACGAGATCGTATACAGAACCGATGTCGATAGCTTCACCCGTCAGGAAGCACCCCGCCTTGACCTCAACGAAATCGGACTTTGCCATCTCCAGACGGTGGATCAGATTGCGTTCGATCCTTACGCGGATAATCGCGTAACCGGCGCCTTCGTCTTGATCGACCGGCTTACCAACGCGACTGTGGGCGCTGGGATGATCGATAGTGCTCTTCGTCAGGCGACGAATGTGCATCTGCAGTCCTTCGACCTCGACAAGCAGACACGCGCAGCGCAGAAATTCCAGAAACCGGCTGTGCTCTGGTTTACGGGGCTGTCAGGCTCCGGCAAATCCACCATCGCGAACCGGCTGGAACAGCGGCTCCACGCGCTTGGCAAGCACACCTACCTGCTGGACGGTGATAATGTCCGTCATGGCCTCAACAGCGATCTGGGCTTCTCCGATGAGGATAGGGCGGAGAACATCCGCCGTGTCGGCGAAGTCGCCCGGTTGATGACCGATGCGGGGCTGGTTGTGCTGGTTTCCTTCATCTCGCCATTTCAAGCTGAGCGTGATCGGATTCGCGCTCGCCTGCCTGAAGGCGAGTTTGTCGAGATTTTCGTGGATACACCGATAGAGGAATGCATCGCGCGTGACCCGAAGGGGCTCTATGCGCAGGCTTTGCGTGGCGAGATCAAGGCTTTCACCGGGATCGATTCTCCCTATGAGGCGCCAGTTTCACCGGAATTACGCCTTAGCACGACAGGTCGTGACGTTGACGAACTCGTCGCAGAAGTAGAAAAGTATCTTGCCGAACGTGGTATCATCGGCAGTTATGGCAGCGATTCCTGGTCAATCTGAGCAATGAAGATTTCAGCCTCCCCGAAAGCCGATCCGAACGACGAAGCAATGCTGGCCGTCCTGCAGGAAGCTGCACTCGAGGCGGGGCGCGTTATCATGAAGCACTATGCCAATGGTTGCGCGGTTCAGAGTAAGAAAGATTCTTCCCCGGTCACGGAAGCAGATCGTGACGCGGAAGCCATCATTCTTGCTGCACTCGCTTCCGTTGTTCCGGATATTCCGGTTGTGGCTGAAGAAGAAGTGGCAGCGGGACGTTTGCCTTCACATTTGGGGCGGCGATTTTTATTGGTCGACCCTCTCGACGGCACCCGTGAGTTTCTGTTGCGAAACGGCGATTTCACGGTGAATATCGGCCTGATCGAGGACGGCGCTCCGGTTCTCGGCATCGTTTATGCACCAGTTCGCAATCGCTTGTTTATTGGAAACAGCAATGGTGCTGAAGAAATAACGACGACCAAAGATCATGCAATCGGAACAAGGCGTGGGATAGCGGTGCGCGTCCATGGGCCAGAGCGGGTGGCCGTCTGCAGCCGGTCACACAAGAACCCGGAAACGGAAAAGTTCCTGAACGACAACAGGATCAACAGCTGTGTTTCCATCGGTTCGTCGCTGAAATTCTGCCTGATTGCCAGTGGAGAGGCCGATATTTATCCACGTTTCGGCCCGACGATGGAATGGGATACGGCGGCGGGCGATGCCGTGTTACGCGCCGCTGGTGGCCTCACCACGACTTTCGAGGGAACGCCGCTCTCTTATGGTCAACGCGCCAATGAAGGTGTTGCGGGTTTTGCAAACCCCAATTTCGTGGCTTTTGGCGGTGGTACGAAGCCTGTTTTTGCTATGCTTTAATAGATTTTGGAAGCAAACGGATAGCGCCGTCCTGCTCTCATATGCAACTCGTCTGAAGCCATTTCCAACTTTTGGGGTTAGGCATTAAAAAAACGACAGGATGCTCTTGCAGCTTGAAATTGGGGGCGTTATAAGCCGCCTCAATGGTCAAGACCACGTGGTCACGGAGTGTAGCGCAGCCTGGTAGCGCACCTCGTTCGGGACGAGGGGGTCGGAGGTTCGAATCCTCTCACTCCGACCATTTTCCTGAGAGTGAAGGCTGCTCTTTCATCCGATTTTTAGTATCAGACAGAGTATATCATCGCCGATGATGGGCAATTGCTTGTGTGTCAGGCGATGCTTTTTTCCTTCAGAACATCAGTATTGGCTACCTCCTAAACGGATACTGTGGTAAGTGCCTTTTCGAAGAGCATTGGCGCATTGAGGTAGACTTTGCCTAACTAATACCGGTCTCAACCCAGTTTCACCTACGCGACCTGACAGCAGAGAGCTGTCGGGCGTGTGAACTTGTTCATTGGGTGGTGGCTAGAGACCGGTTTGGCATTGTCAAATGTGCCGGAACAGCTTGCGCTGTCTCTGCTCTTCAGCCACTTGAAATATCGCCATGCCGCGCCCGGATTGGGCACCTCATTCGCCATCTTGGTGAACTTCCAAAATGGAAGACCGAGATATTATGAGCGATACTCTTCGGGTGCGGTGGATGATCACACCGAATATTGCCCCCCAGCCTTGGATTGCGTGCAGCGGATGCGGCAAGCTGAAGCCTTTTCAATCAAGTGGAAAGGTTCGGTTGAATGCCAACGGTCGCAAGCTTGATGCGTGGCTGATCTATAAATGCCTGACATGCGACAAGACATGGAACCGGACGATCTTCGAACGACAGAATATCCGCGAGATCAATCCCAGGATACTGGAGGCACTTCATTCCAACGATCCGCAATGGATTTGGGTCGAGGCGTTTAATATGCAGGCACTGAAACGGAAATCGCAGCGCGTCGATGAGTTCCCGGAGTACGATGTTGCTAAACGTATCGTGTGTGGGGCTGCCAGCTGCAAGGCAATCGAGATCGAATTGCAAATTGCCCTGCCGGTCAGCATTCGCCTTGATCGTCTGCTTGCAGCTGAGCTTAAATTATCTCGTGCTCGCCTTCAGGCACTTAGCGATGGAGGTGTAATTCGGATTGTACCGGATGAAAACGGCATGCTGCGACGACGCCTCAAAACCGGTGTCATGATCTCGATAAAACCGGGAGAACCGGGTCAAGAGACTGGTTGGCAGTCGCTGCTTACGGCAGTCACGTCCTGACATAAAAGGAGGCCCGTTTCGGGCCTTCTATCATCCTCAATGGGTGATGTTTGAATGCTGTTGCGCTCACTTAGTCCGTTTTCCCGAAAACCGACATGCGCATGAACTCCCCATCATATTGGGCGAGGGCGACCACGCGTTTGCGATCCAGTATCTCCACTCTGTTTGAGCGAAACAGGATCAGCCCTTCCTCGCGCAGGTCACGCAGCATCCGATTGAGATGTATCGGTGTCAGCCCAAGAGCGTCGGCAAGCTGATATTGCGTCAGCGGGCAGTAGAACGAATTCGGATCACCCATTCCGCACGATTTCACGCGGTCGGAAAGCTCCAGAAACAGATGCGCAGTTCGGACGAACGCCGCGCGGCATCCGATATTGGTGAGATGTTCGATCAACATCGACCGCTGCCGCGCCAGAAGTTCGATAAGGATCAGACTGAGACGTGGCGCGCGTTCGATAGAAGCTTCAAGTGAGGCAAGCGGAATCTCGAAAGCCGACATAGGCGTAATTGCCGCGATTGTGTTGTAGCTGTAGCCATCGGCGGTTCGGAGTCCGAGAAAATCGCTTCGCATGGGAAAGTCGATGATCTGCCGCTCGCCGCTTGAAAGATCGCGATATACGCACCCCCAACCGGATCGCACGAGATGGATGCTTCTGACACGTGCCCCCTGTTCAATGAGGGTGGCATCGGCCGCATAATCGTTTTCGATAACAGTGAGAGAAGAAAGCGCATCTGTTTCCCGCGCTTCCAGCTTGGCAAGAATTGGAGGTGCCTCCAATAAACCAATAAGCGCTTCAATCGATGGGTCTGTGATCTGCTTGCCACTATGCATTTCTAACCCACTAGAGCGTATCCCGAAATTTGTGAAACAGCCTTTCGGAAAAGATGCGCGTCAACATGAACAGTTAGGGCGCTCGTTCGATTCAATCAAATCGATATGCAATTTAAAGCACTTCCACCATACCGCATGGCGGTTTTGCGCGGAAATCGAATAAACAACCAGTTGAACATTTCAGTTGGAAGTCTGAGTTGCCCCTGAGCTTTGAAACGCGCAATTGCCCCCCTTTGCGCTGACGAATTCAGTAAAATCGAAAACCAACTAAACGAAAGATATAGAGGCTATATCCTACCTCTCTCCAAGTCGTTCTTATGGACGGTCATAAATTTTCTGCATTGCTAACATAAGTTAATGACACGATTATTTCCCGATAGCAATATTTACCCCAGTCAAGGCTACAGGTCTATCCAGACAAGCACCGGAAATCACTCGTCTCTGACGAAAGTAATAGTTGGATGCATAAACATAGAGCAACTTGAGTAGCGCCGGGAGTATCACATGTTGGAAACAAGAGGGGATAGCCTTTGGGCTGCTTCGGAAAGCATGGGCGACAGGGGAAACGCCGCAAGCATTGAGGCAGCACGTGGTCGGCGTTTGTTGCTCGTATGCAAGAGCAATCTTGAGCGGCAGTGCCTTTATAACGGGCTTGTGCTGAACGGACTCAAGCTTCCCGTGGAAACACAAGCGGCGGTTGAACTCGCAGATCCAACGGACGATATTGCTGTTGTTCTGATCAATATCGGCTCAAAGCGTTTGGCCGATCCGTTTTTTTCGGAGAAGTTGCAGGCTGTGATCGAACTCTGGCGTCCGGTTCCGGTCGTTTTTCTCGCCGAACGCGAGGAGTGGTCCCAGGTTGTGCGCGCCATGGAAATCGGTGCTCGTGGCTACATTCCCACTTCAGTCGATATCAAAGTCTGTGTTGAAGCCATCCATCTTGCCACCGCTGGCGGTATGTATGTTCCGGCCTCCATGGTTTTCCAAACCGCGCCGACCGATATCGACGACGATGTTTTGGGTGAACTGCTCACGGCACGAGAGATCGAGGTCGTCCATGCCATCCGAATTGGCAAATCGAACAAGATCATCGCGTTCGAACTCGGTATGAGCGAAGGCACGGTAAAGGCACACGTGCATAATATCATGAAGAAGATCGGTGCCGCGAACCGCACGGAAGTAGCGTGCAAGCTGCACAGAATGTACGGCGAGAAGTTCGATTTCGACTGACTATTTCGATTTTCGTTGGACTGGCTCAGCGCCTGTTGCCCACAAAATATGGAGGGGCGAACTGGTGATCCGCTCCTCCATAATAGGATGGATGTTCTTTTGTTGGGCTCTCAGTCCAGTCTCCCCTGAAATACCAGCCTTCCAGAGCCCGATTACATACTCGATCTGCTACGCTATAACGCTACTCATTCCCCACATTCTTCGACCAAAGCTAAACAACATCATTAAACGGCTCGATGGTTTTGTTTTTTAGTTACATCGAACCGGGATAAATGCGCTATGCGAAGTTTTTACCATACCAGTAACTCTTGCTTTGCTTCAGTCTTTCGTGTGCAAGAGATAACTGAAAGAATACAACTGTTCGATTTTCAGTGAATATAGATATTGGATTCTCTATTAACGATTAGGTTTATGAGAGTTGCGTCGGGCCGTTCGAAGGGGCGGTCGAGCTTTAGACATTGATCGGTGAAATATGCGTTTCGTTTGAAATGTAAACGAATGTTTATACTTGAATTTATGCTGTTTTTGTTGGCCATTGGGCGAAAGCGACAAATATCGAAAATTGCTGAAAAGCGAATGCTATTCGAAGCCATTCGAACTGAAATGGTTGCTTTCTATTGAAAAAACGCGAAATTACCCGAACGTAATCAGAATAATGCCAGATCCGGGATAAAAATGCAGCTCACTCCCCGTCACAACGCAATTCTTGAGCTCGCTCGCAAGCAAGGGCAGGTTCTGGTGGATGATCTGGCTACGGCTTTCGAGGTGACGCCGCAGACGGTCCGCAAGGATTTGAATGATCTTTGCCGCGCCCGGATGTTGCGCCGCGTCCATGGGGGTGCACTCTATCCATCCGGCGTCGAGAACATGGAGTATGAAGCACGACGCCGCATCGCCGCGCATGAAAAGGAATCGATCGGGCGCGCTGCCGCAGAAATCATTCCGGACGGTGCTTCCTTGTTCATCAATATCGGCACCACAACCGAAGCCGTCAGTCAAGCGCTGGTCGACCACAACAATCTGATGGTCATCACCAATAATATCAATGTTGCCAATACGTTGCGTGTTCACCCCTCTATAGAGGTGGTGGTGGCAGGCGGCGTCGTGCGCCCGTCTGATGGAGGGATTGTTGGCGAGGCCGCCGTTGATTTCATCCGCCAGTTCAAGGTCGATTACGCAATCATCGGCGCTTCGGCTATGGACGAAGACGGTGCTTTGCTCGATTTCGATTTCCGCGAAGTGAAGGTGGCGCAGGCCATTATCGCCAATGCCCGGCACGTAATCCTTGTGACTGACGCCACAAAGCTGGAGCGGACAGCTCCGGTGCGTATCGGCCACATATCGCAGATCAATACCTTCATTACCGACCATTGTCCGTCGAACCAGTTGCGGGAGCTGTGCCACGAAAGTGAGGTAGAGCTGATTGAAACCCTTGGAGAAAGCCGGGCGGCAGAAAAACAAGCATAGTTTCGTTTATTTTCGATTTGCTTTCGTATGAAATGATTTATATTCGCTTTGGTTTTCGGAGAGTGGTCTTCGGGGTTCGCCATGGCGCAAGAGAAACTATTTGATATTTTTGTAATCGGCGGTGGCATCAACGGCTGCGGTATCGCACGTGATGCGGTTGGTCGGGGATTTTCAGTTGGCCTTGCCGAGATGAACGATCTGGCAAGTGGCACCTCATCGCGGGCAACCAAACTCATTCATGGTGGTTTGCGCTATCTGGAGCACTATGAATTTCGTCTGGTGCGCGAGGCGCTGATGGAGCGCGAGGTGTTGTGGGCCAACGCACCCCACATCATTCATCCGATGCGCTTTGTGCTGCCTTATCATAAGGGCGGAATGCGCCCTGCATGGCTGTTGAGGCTCGGGCTGTTTCTCTACGACCATCTGGGCGGGCGTAAAAAGCTCCCCGCCACGCGTACGCTTGATATGCGCTCCGACCCGGCTGCGCAGCCCTTGAAACCGCTTTTTACCAAGGCATTCGAATATTCGGACTGTTGGGTGGATGACGCGCGTTTCGTTGCCTTAACTGCCCGTGATGCAGCGGATCGCGGAGCGATAATCCAAACCCGAACCAAGGTCGTGGCGCGCGCCGGGACAGGGAATACTGGACCATTACGCTCGAAGATACCGGCACACGTGAGCGCGAGGAAGTTCGGGCTCGTCTGCTGGTCAATGCTGCTGGTCCCTGGGCCGACAAGGTTCTGCAGGGTGTCGAAGGAGATCGACAGCTTCACAATGTCCGGCTTGTTCAGGGCAGCCATATTGTGGTGCGCAAGAAGTTCTCCGATCCCCGTTCCTATTTCTTCCAGAACAATGACGGGCGTATCATATTCGCCATCCCCTACGAGGATGAGTTCACCCTGATTGGCACAACCGATCAGGACTATCAGGGTGACCCGGCCAAGGTTGCGATCACCGACGGCGAGACCGACTATCTCTGCGCGGCAGCCAGTGAATATTTCAAGGAGCCGGTCAGACGCGCGGATATCGTCTGGACCTATTCCGGTGTGCGCCCGCTTTATGATGACGGTGCAAGCAAGGCACAGGAAACAACGCGCGATTATGTCCTGAAAGAAGACGCACCCGATGGGCTTGCACCTCTGATCAACGTTTTTGGCGGTAAGCTGACCACTGCGCGGCGACTTGCCGAACATATGCTGGAGAAGATCGAGCATAGGCTGGGACAAAAAGGTGCGCCGTGGACCCATGCTGCTCCGTTACCCGGTGGTGATTTCGTGGATGTCGAGTTCGAGCGTGAGCTGCAGAAGGTGAAAGTTGCATATCCTTTCCTGACGCCTGCTCATGCGCGGCGCCTGTTCCGGCAATATGGGACGCGTATTCGTGTTCTGCTTGGGGAAGCCGCTTCACTTGCCGACCTTGGACAGCATTTCGGTGCCGATCTTTATGAAGCCGAAGTGCGGTATCTGCTTGAGAATGAA
The DNA here is from genome assembly GCF_026014005.1 of Brucella sp. JSBI001. NCBI lineage: Bacteria > Pseudomonadati > Pseudomonadota > Alphaproteobacteria > Hyphomicrobiales > Brucellaceae > Brucella > Brucella sp. JSBI001. The sequence goes on from NZ_CP110339.1 coordinate 237,623, forward strand.
TGGGCGGTGAGCGCCGAGGATATTTTGTGGCGGCGTACGAAACTTGGTCTTCGCCTGAATGCGGCGGATGTTTCCTCGCTTGAGGAATATCTGAAGCCTGCACGCGTCGCCTAAGCCCTCTCAATCTGTAGCCGCACTTGCCAGTTGTGTTTTGAGCGGTCATTATCCTCCCAGACAGCGGGTTCCAGCCTTCCTGGGAGGAAAAGATGGGCACACCGCAAGACCGAACACATGCCGATCTGATTCAATCCGCGATCATGACAGCGGGAGGGGCAGCGCGATCTGCTCTGGTCGCCTCGTGGCGACGCTCGTCGGAACTGCACGGGCTTGATCCTGCCGAACTGGGGTCTGTGCGCACCCTTTCCGATGGTGAATTCAGAACTGCTCATCAACGTATCGAACGTCTTGTCAGCATAGCGCAAGCCAGTATGGATCGCCTTTATCTGGCCGTCGGTGGTGTGGGTTGTTGCGTGCTTCTGGCTGACAGCGAGGGCGTTCCCGTTGAACGTCGTGGTGCGCCGGGCGATGATGATACATTCTATCGCTGGGGGCTTTGGACCGGTGCTGTCTGGAGCGAACAGAGCGAAGGTACCAACGGGATCGGCACCTGCATTGTTGAACAGCGCCCGCTGACAATTCATCGCGACCAGCATTTTCATACCCGTAATATCGGGCTTTCCTGTACGGTCGCCCCGATCCATGATCATCAAGGGCGTTTGATGGCAGCGCTTGATGTTTCCTCGTGCCGCGCCGATCTGACGGAGGCTTTTGCGCAGCTTATATCTGTCGCAGTGATCGATGCTGCACGGCGCATCGAGGCTGAAAATTTCCGTCAGGCTTTTCCCGAGGCTCGTATCATGCTGGCGCCAAGCCCCGACAGAACCGGCGGAGCACTGATCGCGGTCGACAAGGATGATCTGGTCATCGGCGCCACACGTGCGGCGCGTCTGGCAATGGGCCTTGACGATGCCGCTATTGCAGTTCCGTTGCCTGCAGCCGATCTTCTCGGCTGGCATGCTGACCCTCGTGAGGATATGGCCGAGTCAGAGCGCAGCGTTATTCTGCGCGCTCTTGCGCGCGCGGAAGGGAATATTTCGGCCGCAGCCGGCCTTTTGGGCATCAGTCGCGCCACGCTTCATCGCAAGCTCAACCGCCTGAAGATCATTCGTCCGCACTAATCAGCAATAAGCGGGCGCAACTGTCTCAATATTGCGACACATAACCTTGCGAGCTTGAATGCGCGGGATGACTCTTTCGTGCTGCCGCGCGATCCTCACTCATGAAACGCTGTAGGAGCAGCGTGGTTTTGGGAGGAATGTCATGAACAAGGTTGAATTCAGCCGGACCGTGAAGCCGGCTTTCGCAAAACGCTACGGAAACTTCATCGGGGGCAGATGGGTCGAGCCCAAGTCGGGCCGCTATTTCGAGAACACTTCACCGGTCAATGGTCAGGTGCTTTGCGAAGTAGCCCGCTCGGATGCCGCCGATGTTGAAGCGGCTCTTGATGCAGCGCATGCCGCCAAGGATGCCTGGGGCAAGACGAGCGCGGCGGAACGCGCGCTCATCCTCAATCGCATTGCTGACCGGATTGAGGAAAATCTGCCTGCGCTCGCTGCCGCCGAAACCTGGGACAACGGCAAGCCAATCCGCGAAACCACCGCTGCCGATCTTCCTCTGGCCATCGACCATTTCCGCTATTTCGCCGGTGTGATCCGCGCCCAGGAAGGCAGCATTTCCGAAATCGACCACGACACGGTCGCTTATCATTTCCATGAACCACTCGGCGTTGTCGGTCAGATCATTCCGTGGAATTTCCCGCTTCTCATGGCGACGTGGAAGCTCGCTCCGGCCTTGCGGCGGGCAACTGCGTCGTACTGAAACCGGCTGAACAGACACCGGCATCGATCCTGGTGCTCATGGATCTGATCGGCGATCTTTTGCCCCCCGGTGTGATCAATGTCGTCAATGGTTTTGGTCTTGAGGCAGGCAAACCGCTCGCGTCGAGCCCGCGCATCGCCAAGATCGCCTTCACCGGCGAAACGACGACGGGTCGATTGATCATGCAATATGCCAGCCAGAACCTCATCCCGGTTACGCTGGAACTCGGCGGCAAGTCGCCGAACATCTTCTTCAAGGATGTCGCAGCGGAAGACGACGATTTCCTCGACAAGGCCATCGAAGGCTTTGTGATGTTCGCACTCAATCAGGGCGAGGTCTGCACGTGCCCAAGTCGCGCGCTCATCCATGAATCGATTTACGACAAGTTCATGGAAAAGGCGCTCAAGCGCGTGAATGCAATCGTGCAGGGCGATCCCCTCGATCCTGCCACGATGATCGGTGCACAGGCTTCCAGTGAGCAGCTGGAAAAAATCCTGAGCTATCTCGATATTGGCCGCCAAGAAGGTGCTGAAGTGCTGGCAGGTGGCGAGCGCAATATTCTGCCGGGCGATCTGGCTGGCGGTTATTACGTCAAGCCAACCGTATTCAAGGGCACTAACAAGATGCGCATTTTCCAGGAGGAAATCTTCGGACCGGTTGTGTCAGTTGCTACCTTCAAGGACGATGCGGAGGCGCTATCGATTGCCAACGATACGCTTTACGGTCTGGGCGCCGGTATATGGACGCGTGATGGCACGCGTGCATATCGCTTCGGGCGTGCCATTCAGGCCGGTCGTGTGTGGACCAATTGCTACCATGCCTATCCGGCGCATGCAGCATTCGGCGGTTACAAGCAATCGGGTATCGGTCGCGAAAACCACCTCAAGATGCTGGATCATTATCAGAACACCAAGAACATGCTGGTGAGCTACAGCCCGAAGAAACTGGGTTTCTTCTAGCCGAAGCTGACCCCGGAACTGCAATACGGAGAAAACATCTTCGTATTGCGCTCAATCAAGGGATGGAACCGTTCCTCATGCCAGTATTGCGTCGAGCATAACGGTTTCCAATACCCCTCCCAAGGGGGCCTGGGCGGAAACGCCCGGGCGACCTTCTTCTAGTGCCTCCGGAAAGCATTCAGTTTTCGACATTCATTTCTTCCCTCCCCCAGGAAGCCAGCTCAGTTCGACAACGAAGGAGAAACTTCATGGCAAAGACAATGAAAGCCGCTGTGGTGCGCGCATTCGGAAAGCCACTGACAATCGACGAAGTGCCGATACCCGAGCCCGGACCGGGACAGATACAGGTTGCCATCCATGCGTCCGGCGTTTGCCATACCGATCTGCATGCAGCCGAAGGCGACTGGCCGGTAAAGCCCAACCCGCCATTCATTCCGGGGCATGAAGGCGTCGGTTATGTTTCGGCTGTCGGTAGCGGTGTCAAACACGTTAAGGAAGGCGACCGCGTCGGCGTTCCATGGCTTTATACCGCATGTGGCCACTGTCGTCATTGCCTGGGCGGCTGGGAAACACTCTGCGAAGAGCAACTTAATACAGGCTATTCGGTCAATGGTGGCTTTGCCGAATATGTCGTTGCCGATCCGAATTTTGTTGGTCACTTGCCGAAGAACATTGATTTCAACGAAATCGCGCCGGTTCTCTGTGCTGGCGTGACGGTCTACAAGGGTCTGAAGGTAACGGATACCAAACCCGGTGACTGGGTTGTGATCTCCGGTGTCGGTGGTCTCGGCCATATGGCGGTGCAATATGCCAAGGCAATGGGGCTTAACGTTGCCGCTGTCGACATCGACGACAGAAAGCTTGATCTCGCGCGGAAGCTTGGCGCGACGGTTACCGTCAATGCAAAAACGCATAATGATCCGGCGGCCTATATCAAAAAAGAAACCGATGGCGGTGCGCAAGGCGTGCTGGTTACGGCTGTTTCGCCGATCGCATTCGAACAGGCCTTGGGCATGGTATCGCGTGGTGGGACTGTATCTCTAAACGGTCTGCCACCCGGTGACTTCCCGCTCTCAATATTCAACATGGTGCTGAACGGCGTCACCGTGCGCGGCTCAATCGTCGGTACGCGGCTCGATCTGCAGGAGTCGCTGGATTTTGCTGGCGACGGCAAGGTCCGCGCTACCATCCGCACGGAGAAGCTCGAAGATATCAACTCCATCTTCGATGATATGCGCCAAGGCAATATTGAAGGTCGCGTAGTCGTGGACCTGACTCAATAGGCAAGTTGGGCTAATATTAAGAGAGGGCGGTGAATTTCCGCCCTTTCGTATCATGGAGGAGGATATGGTTGAGGTAGCTCCCGGCGACGGCAAGGGTCAGGTTAGCGCCACGGCGGCAGCGCTTGACCTCATCCGTGAATTGCAGGCCGAATATGGGCCGATCATGTTCCACCAGTCGGGTGGTTGTTGTGACGGGTCATCACCGATGTGCTATCCACAAGGAGAATTTATTGTCGGCGATACGGATGTAAAACTGGGCGAAATCGGTGACGCTCCGGTCTATATCAGCGGCCCGCAATATGAGGTCTGGAAGCATACCGAACTCATCATCGATGTCGTTCCGGGGCGCGGAGGCATGTTCTCCCTCGACAATGGGCGCGAAGTTCGGTTTCTGACGCGTTCGCGGGTCTGTTCGGTTCCCTGATTTCTCTTTTCGTTTTGTGGCGAAGCGGTTAGTTAGATCGGAGAGGGAGGGAGACGATCCAACATGGCCGCAGCAGGAAAACGAGCAACCATTCATGATGTGGCACGCCTTGCCGGTGTGTCGATCAAGACAGTTTCACGCGTCTACAATGACGAACCGAATGTGCGCGAAGCCATTCGCGAAAGGGTCAGACAGGCGGGGGGTGAGCTCCGTTACCGTCCCAATGCTGCAGCACGCAACCTTGTTGAACGGCGTTCTCACCTGATCGGACTTTTCTTCGAGAACCCCAGCGCCAGCTATGTCACCGAACTGCAGATGGGCGCACTGGAACGGCTGCGCGACACGCGATACCGGCTGCTGATCTTCCCCGTCGAAAATCGCGAAGACATCCGTGGTGCGCTGATCGAAACAGCCCACGCTTCAGGTCTCGACGGCATCATCGTGACGCCCCCCATGTCGGACGATCCTGAAATTCTGGCCGAACTGACGGCTTCCGCAATGCCATTTGCCCGTGTCGCAGGCGACGCGAATGTTCACCCGACCGATAGCGTCACGATCGATGACGAAGCGGCTGGCGTCGATCTGATGGAGTATCTTCTGAAACTCGGCCATCGCCGGATTGCGATCGTGATTGGCGATCCAACCCATCGCTCGGCAGAGCTGCGCCTCGCAGGCTATCGCCGCGCACTGGAAAAGGCAGGGATCAAGCGCAATCCCGATTATGAGGTGCAGGGTGGCTTCAGTTTTGCGAGCGGTCTCGCCGCCGGAAAGAAGCTGCTTTCGCTTGAGGAACCACCCACCGCAGTGTTTGCGTCAAACGACGATATGGCCGCCGCCGTCATGCAGGTCGCCTATGACCGCAACATTGCGATACCTGATCAGCTAACGGTGGTTGGCTTCGATGACAGCGCGATTGCCAGCATGGTTTCGCCGCAGATCACCACCGTCCGCCAGCCGATTTTCGAGATGACCCGCGATGCGGCGGACATGCTTCTCAACCAGATCGAAACCGGTCATTTGTCGGCCTCCCGGCGGATTGAGTATAAACTCATCATCCGCCAGTCATCGGGAAAAGCGCCGGTATAGGCCTGTCTAGCTCTGGGCAGGATGCGAGGGGAAGAACCGCTCGCGGGCGAAATTGCTGCCGAAGATCATGTCATATTGCAGCATCTGATAGTCACGCAGGAGAGGAGGAAATGGCGGCCTCTGTTGCCAGCCTTCCTCGACTTTCTCCGAGCGGTCGAAAACCGCATGATTGTCAACGACCTGGTAGCGCTCATGCAACTGACGCAGGAAGCCTGTGTAATAGGGATGCTGCATCCCTGCCATATCCAGAATGTGCAGGGGCAGGAAGGCAGGGCTGATCGTACCGGTTCCCCGCTCGGCACCACGTTTATTCGACCAGAGAACAAGCGGCGTTTCGTGTTGCAGCATCATATCGGCGGCAGGCGCTGTGCGGCTCGCGACCCGGTTTGCCATGAACCCGGTCTCGACATAGACGGGGCCGAGTGGTGGCAGATGGTCACCGAAGAAGACGAGAATGGTTTCGCGGTCGCGCTTCGACGCCCACTCCATCAACCGTGCAAGGCTCGCATCGGCATCCATGGCGCCTTGCGAATAGGAACGGATCGACTGGCGCGTGTGCTCGCTGGCGTCAGTCTGCACCTCAAGTTTGGAATCCGGGTAACGATTGGCTTCGTAGGGGCCATGTCCCTGAAGCGAGACGGCAAAGAAGAAGAACGGCGCATCCATGGAATCTGCTTCGCGGATGATTTCGTCGGTCAAAGCAGCGTCGGAGGCCAATGAGCCGCGCTTTTCCAGCGGTGGCATGTTTTCTTCTGACATGAACTTGTCAAAGCCCATGCTTTCATAGACGGGGCCGCGGTTCCAGAACCATTGGCGATAGGGGTGGATGGCGCGCGTCGCATAACCCTGATCCTTGAAAAAGCTTGCAAGCGAGGGAAGCGGGCGACGGATATATTGCTGATAAGGGATACTGCCGGAGGGCAGGAAGGCTTTGGAAAAACCGGTCAGAGCCTCGAACTCGACATTGGCAGTCATGCCACCGAATTCTGGCGAGAAGACATGGCCGGATTGTTCCGCCCGGACTGTCGGAATCGGGTCGGCGCTGAAAGCCACGCCCGGAAGGCGGGTCGGATCCCAGAAGGATTCGCTCATCACCATAATGACGTCAGGCTTGCTGGTATCGAATGCAGCAGGGATCAACTGCGCCGGCGGTTCGATGGCGGCAATTGCTTCGGAAGAATAGCCTTCCGGAGCGAAGACGGTAGCCATTGGCACATTCAGGATGAAGGCCATGGTAAAGCCGTTATGGGCGTAGTTTTCCTTCTGGTCCCACATGATCGGCAGGATGCGCAGACGGTCGCGCGCCAGCGAAAAACTGGCATAGTCGGAAATCACTGCGACCAGGCGAGCAAGGGCAGCGCGAAGGCAATACGCAGCATCCGACCCTTCCATGGGATCGGATCAAAGCGCCGCCACCAGAACAGCGTCACGGTGATCATCACCGCTGCCGAAGCGATGAGAAGCAGGGCTATGCCGACCGCACTCCACGGGCGGTCACGCACCAGAAGCGGCAGAAGATCGACGATCTGACGGGCATAGAGAAAATCGCTCGGATAAAGCGGGTCACCGAGATAAAGGCTCTTTTCGCGTGCAGTTGTGGCCGCAATCAGTGCCAGCGGGGCGACAACAAAGAAGCCATAGTGAATGCGTCCGAAAATAGCGTCGCTTGCTGTCAGGACCACGACGAAGAGCGCAACGGTCGTCCATGCAGGCTTATGCGGTGTGCGGAAGAACTGCATCGTGTCGGTGAACGAGCCGCGCACGATCCATTCGACAGTGAAAACCAGCAGCGTTGAAAGTACAATGGAAGCGAGCGCAATTGCGGCGAGGCGCAGCGGCCAGGCAATACGGGCAGGCCCGAAAATCGCGGCATCGCTCCAGCGACGCGCTGCGGTATTTTCCATCACACCCGGCATGTTTTACTCACTAACTCCCGCACTTCTACAAAAAGCCTGTCACATTTCTGTCATGGAAATGTCAAGGCACGCTTGGGCCGCGAGTGATACGCACCGTGATCTGAATGGATGATGAATGGAGCATGTCTCCCGAAAGTGGGAACCGGTTTCAGGATAAAGACATGCGTAAAAACAACAGATAGAGCATTTCGAATGTTTCAATCAAAACAGGGAATGCTCTAAAATGAAAACAGGGCCGGAACTATTCCGGCCCTGTCCATGGCATTATAGCGGATTGGATTACGAAAAGACGTCTTCCAGTCCCTTGGTCAGTTCCAGCGCCTGCCGCTCGAACAGGCGGCGATAGATGCCACCCGGCTTGCGGATAAGCGCATCATGATCGCCTTCTTCAAGGATCTTGCCCTTGTCGAAAACCAGCAACCGGTCAAGCGCACGAACCGTCGAAAGCCGGTGCGCAATGACAAGCGTCGTACGACCAACCATCAGCCGTTCCATTGCCTGCTGGATCAGCACTTCCGATTCTGAATCGAGGCTCGATGTGGCCTCATCCAGAATAAGGATTGGTGCATCTGCCAGAAACGCACGGGCAATCGCCACACGCTGACGCTCGCCACCCGAAAGCTTCACACCCCGTTCACCGACAAGCGTTGCATAGCCTTTCGGCAGGCGGCTGATGAAGTCATGCGCGCTTGCGAGGCGTGCAGCCTCTTCGATTTCCGCCTGTGTCGCACCGGGGCGGGCATAGGCGATGTTCTCGGCCAGCGTCCGGTGAAACAGGATTGGCTCCTGCTGCACGATGGCGATCTGCGATCTGAGCGATGCCTGTGTGACTTCGGCAATGTTCTGTCCGTCAATCTTGATGGCGCCGCCACTGACATCGTAGAGACGCTGGATCAGCTTGACGAACGTCGTCTTGCCCGAGCCCGAATGACCGACCAGACCAACCCGTTCGCCTGCCTCGATCTTGACTGAAAAGTCGCGATAGAGGGCTGCTTCGTGGTTGCCATAGTGGAAAGTGACGTGATCGAAGGTGATCTCGCCATTTCCAATCTTGATCGCCGGTGCACCTGGCTTGTCGGCAATGCCGTAAGGCTGTGCCTCGATGTCGACCAGTTCTTCCATGTCGTTGACCGAACGCTGCAGGTTGCGGATATGCATTCCTACGTCGCGCAGATAGCCTTGCAACATGAAGAAGGCTGTCAGGACGAAGGTGATATCACCCGCCGTTGCCTTGCCCTGGCTCCACAGATAGAGCGCAAAGGCGATGACCACGCCGCGCATCACCAGCAGGTTCGCGCCCTGAATGAAGCCATTCAGCGTACCGATCAGCCATGTGCGGCGTGTGCGACCGCGCCACTTGGAAACGACCTTTGCAAGACGCGCATCTTCACGGCTTTCCGCGCCAAATGCCTTGACAACGGCGTTGCACGAAATGGCATCGGCCAAAGCGCCGCCCATGCGCGTGTCCCAGCTATTGGCAAGCGTTGCCGCAGGCGCAACAAAGCCAAGCGAAATCACGATCGTGCAGACGATGAACAGCACCGAACCGATTGCAACCAGCAACCCCATCAGCGGCCAGTACCACGATAGAAGTACCACCGAACCAACCAGCATCAGGATTGACGGCAACAGTGCCACGATCAGCGTATCGTTGAGCAGGTCGAGCGCCCACATGGCACGCGAGACCTTGCGCACGGTCGATCCGGCAAAGGCGTTGGCGTGCCAGTCTGTCGAAAACCGCTGCAGCTTACGGAACGAACTTGCTGCCATGTCGCTCATGATCTTCAAGGTGAAGTCCGTGATGACATAGAAGGTCAGCTGACGCGTAATCAACGCCAGCGCACCCAGCGCAAGCAGGATGATCAGGGCGTGGATGGCCGCATCCCATCCACTGTCGCCGCCAAGCGACAATGCGTCGACCAGCCGACCGGAATAGAGCGGTGTCAGAACATCTGCGGCTGTTGCAAGCAGCATGCCGATTATCATCAGCGTCAGCCGCAAGGGCTGACTTCGCCAATGGCCGAAAGTGTAGCCGAGGACATTGCGGAAGGCAGGTCCCCGGAAATCTATGCGAAACCGAGTCATATCTATAATACCAGGCCGTGTTTAAACGGATTCTGGTTCCTTTAAAGAAGACAAAACAAGCAGCCGGTGAGGGCTGCGGCAAATTTGGAAGTTTTGGAATTTGCCCTTTTAGGGAGGGCGTTCAGGCCTCAGCCTGCAATGCGGGCCAAAGACTTAAAGCTTGGAAGCGCCCGCGCAAACACTGGGCACCATGGGGAATGGGTAATAGACACGCATCTCATACCTCTTGCCAGTGTTGCAGATGCGTGCACAATAAATGAGCAGAAAATTTTGCCAAGACGCAAAATGGCGAATTTCCTATCCAGCCATTTGACTGTGACAAATTTGCAAGCCTTGTTTAAAGGGCGTTGTTAGCTTTCAGCCCTTTGCCGACCGGATATTTTCACTTTTTCCGTTACAGGACGGCTCCGGCCTTGCAATTCTGCCGCTCATGGGTGAAGGGTCGTCCTGAGATATATCAGAGCCGTGCGGCGCACAGGGAGAGTTCATGACAGTCCATCAAAATCTGATCGCGGGCGAATGGGTCGGCGGCGACGGGATCGCCAACATCAATCCTTCGGATACGAATGATGTCGTTGGGACCTATGCGCGGGCAACTGCCGAAGACACCAAGGCAGCCATTGCCGCCGCGAAAGCCGCTTTCCCGGCCTGGTCGCGTTCCGGCATTCTGGAACGCCACGCCATCCTGCGCAAAACTGCCGATGAAATTCTGGCGCGCAAGGACGAGCTTGGCCGTCTCCTGTCGCGCGAAGAAGGCAAGACGCTGGCTGAAGGCATCGGCGAAACCATTCGCGCCAGCCAGATTTTTGATTTCTTCGCGGGCGAAGCCCTGCGTTTGGCTGGCGAAGTTCTGCCTTCTGCACGTCCGGGTATCGGTGTGGAAATCACCCGTGAGCCGATCGGTGTCGTGGGCATCATTACCCCATGGAATTTCCCGATCGCTATTCCGGCCTGGAAGATTGCGCCGGCACTTTGCTACGGCAACACGATTGTGTTCAAACCGGCTGATCTCGTGCCGGGCTGCTCCTGGGCGATTGTCGATATCCTGCACCGTGCGGGATTGCCAAAGGGCGTTCTCAATCTCGTCATGGGCAAGGGTTCGGTTGTCGGCCAGACCATTCTGGACAGTGCGGACGTTCAGGCCGTCACCTTCACCGGCTCGACCGGCACGGGCAAGCGCGTTGCGGCGGCTTCCATCGAGCACAACCGCCGCTTCCAGCTCGAAATGGGCGGCAAGAACCCGGTTGTCGTCCTGGATGACGCTGATCTCGATGTCGCTGTCGAGTCCGTGGTCAATTCGTCCTTCTTCTCGACGGGCCAGCGCTGCACGGCGTCGTCGCGTATCATCGTGACGGAAGGTATCCATGACAAGTTTGTCGCTGCTGCAATCGAAAAGCTGAAAAGCGTTGTGGTCGACAATGCCCTGAAGCAGGGCACGCATATCGGCCCGGTTGTTGATGAAAGCCAGCTTCAGCAGGACATGGATTATATCGAGATCGGCCGCAAGGAAGGCGCAAAGCTTGCTTTTGGCGGCGAACGTCTGAACCGCGAAACGCCGGGCTTCTATCTCCAGCCTGCGCTTTTCACTGAAGCCACCAACCAGATGCGTATCAGCCGCGAGGAAATCTTTGGCCCGGTCGCTTCGGTCATCCGCGTCAAGAATTATGAAGAAGCGCTTGCTACCGCCAACGATACGAGCTTCGGCCTGTCGTCGGGCATCTGCACGACGAGCCTGAAATACGCCACGCATTTCAAGCGCAATTCGGAAGCGGGCATGGTGATGGTCAATCTGCCGACCGCCGGTGTCGATTTCCACGTGCCATTTGGCGGACGCAAGGGTTCGAGCTACGGTCCGCGCGAGCAGGGCCGCTATGCCGCCGAGTTCTACACGACGGTCAAGACAGCCTATACGCTGGCCTGATAGCAATGTGAGTGGATGCAAAAACCGGCGGGAAACCGCCGGTTTTTTCTATGCGGCTTTTTTAGGCCAGGCAGCAAGCTTGCGGGCGAAATGCGACACGGTGCCGTGCAGCAGCATGGTGAAGGCCGCCAGCACGAACAGGCAGGCGAACATCAGATCCACCTTGGCGCGTCCATTGGCGAGCAGCATCAGATAGCCGAGACCTTTCGATGCGCCCACCCATTCGCCGACTACAGCGCCGATGGGCGCATAGACTGCGGCGAGGCTCAGACCCGACGCCAGCGAAGGAAAGGCGGATGGGATGCGGATGCGAAACAGGATCGCCATGCGTCCGGCACCGAGAATTTCCGCTGCGTCGATAAGGCTGCTGTCGGTCCGCCGCATGCCGTCGAAGAATGTCGAAACGACGGGAAAGAAGATCATCAGCACTGTGACTGCAATCTTCGATGCGGGACCGTAGCCAAGCCACAAAGTCAAAATGGGGGCGAGCGCGAAGATCGGGATCGCCTGACTGAACACCATGGCGGGCATGACAAGCCGCTGCGCCAGCGGTGACATCATCAGGCAGATGGCGGTGGCAATGCCGACCGCGCAGCCAAGCGCCAGACCGCCCAGAACTTCGCCGATAGTGGCGGCAGCGTTTTCGGCAATCAGCCCGGCATTGCCGATCAGTGACTGCAACACATCCAGCGGGCCGGGCAGGATGAAGCGCGGCATCTGGCCGATGCTCACCACCGCCTGCCAGATGGCAAGCGCTATGGCTGCCGACAGTAAACCGTCGGCAGCACGCTTTTTTCGACTTCGGTTCGGGAGTGCTTCGTTCACTATCCGGCCTTCAAGCCCATGGACCAGAAATCGGCTTCGAGCCTGCTTGCCGTCGCGAAAATCTGGCAGAGCCTTGGCCAGCGCGGGCTTTTCTCAAAGTCGTCGCCGATGCGGTCCTTTGCAGCCTGATCGAACAGCTTGCCGACCGTGTGGCACATGTCCTGATAGTCAGGCCCCGCATAGGTGTCGATCCATTCTTGATAAGGCGTACCGGGCAGGGCGGTCACGGCAAGGTTGAGGCCGATCTCGCCGTAGCCGTGTGCGCAGGGCACGAGCGCCGTCAGCAGGTCGAGGAAATCGCCCGCCTGTCCGCAGTCGAGCACATAGCGCGTATAAGCGAGGTTTTCCGGTTCTTCCTTCGTCGCGTAGAGCTCGTCTTCACTGATCCCTTCACGAGCACAAATGCCGACATGAAGCGGCAGTTCCGTGACGGCCAGACCATGCATGATCTGGGCGCAGAGCCGTGTTTCCTGCAGTGTGTTGGCCTTGACGACGCCGAGCGCAAAGGCGCGGGCATAGTGGTGCAGATAGACATAATCCTGACGGAGATAATGCAGGAAGGCTGCCTTGGGTAACGTGCCGTCACCCAATCCGCGCACGAATTCATGATCGATATAGGGCTTCCAGTCATCAAGCGTCGCGGCGCGCAGGCGCGTGAACAGTTCGGATGAATAATGCGGTTGCGGCTGGCTCATGACTTGCTCCCTTCCGCGTTGACGTCGATGGCGAATTTTTCGACCGGAAGGACCGAAGGCACGAGACCGTTTTCCTTGAGATAGGTTTCGTAGCGGCTCCAGCGTCCGTAATCGAGACTTGCAGGCGAGCGGGAGAAACGGGCGACCGTGTCTTTCCAGGCGCGCTGGTTCAGCTCGTCCTTGAGTTCGGAACTATAGGATGCGAAGACGTAGTAGCTCTTCTCCGGGTGATTGACGATATACTGCGCGGCCTTCTCGGTAGCCGAGAGGAAGCGTGCGATCTTGTCCTTTTCCGCCGCGTCCAATTTGTCGGAAGCTGCGACATAGACGAGCTCGTCATAAACCGGCACGCCTTCTTCCTCGACGAAGAAGCATTTTCCGGGCACGCCTTCGACAGCCATCTGGTTCAGTTCGACATTGCGATAGGCGCCCATCACCGCATCGACCTGCTTCGACATCAGCGATTGCGCGAGCGAGAAATTCACATTGATGAGCTCGACATCCGAGAGTTTGACGCCGTGCTGGCCGAGAATGGTGCCGAGCAATGTTTCCTCGGTTCCGGCGACCGAATAGCCGATCTTCTTGCCCTTGAGATCGGCGATGGAATTCACCGATCCATCGTCTCTGGTCATCAGGCAGTTGAGCGGCGAGTCGATCAACGTGCCGACGCGGATAAGCGGCAGGCCTTCATGCACCTGAAGATGCACCTGCTGCTGATAGGAAATGGCGAGATCCGCCTGTCCTGCCGCCACCATCTTGGTGGGCGTCGAGGCGTCAGCAGGTGCGACGATGTCCACATCCAGACCGGCATCCTTGAAGTAGCCAAGCTTGTCGGCGACGATGATGGGGCCGTGATCGGGGTTCACATACCAGTCGAGAATGAGCTTCAGCTTGTCGTTAGCGTGAGCCGAAGTGGCAGCCGTGAGGGCGAGGCCGAACAGGGCGGCGAAGGCGGTCTTTTTCATAGGGTCTGCTCCAGAGTATGGCCTGCATAAGTGCGCGTGGTTTCGATCCATTGGCGCAGGCGGCTTTCGGGGTCGGCATGGAGGGTAATGTCGGTGACGACGGAAACGATATCGGCGCCTGCTTCGAAAACACCGGGCGCGCGTTCAACGCTCATGCCACCGATGCCCACCAGCGGAATGTCGCCGATGCGCGCTTTCCATTGTCCAAGGCGCGGCAGGCCCTGCTCGTGCCACTTCATCTTTTTCAAAATGGTCGGATAGATGGGGCCGAGTGCGATATAGTCAGGCTTCACCGACAAGGCACGGTCCAGTTCGGCCTCGTCATGGCTTGAAACACCCAGTTTCAAGCCACCGCCGCGAATGGCACTGAGATCGGCATCGTCGAGGTCTTCCTGCCCAAGATGGATGAAGTCGCAACCTTCCTCCAGCGCCAGCTTCCAGTAGTCGTTGACGATCAGCTGGCAGTTATGTGCAAGGCAGATTTCCCGTGCGGCACGGATTTCACTGCGCAGCTCCGGCTCGCTCTTATCCTTGACGCGCAGTTGCACCAGCTTGACGCCGAGCGGCACCATACGCTCCAGCCATTGGGCGCTATCGAAGATCGGGTAGAACGGATCGAGGGCCATTACAAAAATGCCTTTCCGAGAAGAGGGGTGGACGGCGCGGCCATGTCGCGCGCCTCGATGGCGTCTGCTTCGAAAGCAAGCCGCCCGGCTTCGACCGCAAGCGCGAAGCCGCGTGCCATGGCGACGGGATCGCCAGCCTTGGCGACGGCGGTGTTGATGAGCACGGCGTCGAAGCCCAGCTCCATCGCCGCTGCCGCATGGGACGGCACGCCGATGCCGGCATCGACAACAAGCGGAATATCGGGGAAATGCGCCCGCATGGTCTTCAGCGCATAAGGATTGTTGAGGCCTCGGCCCGAGCCGATCGGCGCCCCCCAGGGCATCAGCACCTTGCAGCCAGCTTCAATGAGCCTTTCCGCGACGACCAGATCGTCATTCATATAGGGAAAGACCTCGAAGCCGTCGTCGCAGAGTGCGCGTGCCGCCTCGACCAGTCCGAACGGGTCTGGCTGCAATGTGTCGGTATCACCGATCACTTCCAGCTTGATCCAGTTGGTGCCGAAGATTTCGCGCGCCATTTTTGCCGTGGTCACCGCTTCGCGCGGCGTGTGGCAGCCTGCCGTGTTGGGCAGAACGGCTACGCCCAGCTCCCGGATAAGCGCCCAGAAATCCTGTCCGGCGCGAGCCCCGCCACTCTCACGACGCAGCGAGACGGTGACGATATCGCTTTGCGAAGCGCGCACCGCATCGGCCAATATGGCAGGCGATGGATATTGCGCCGTGCCGAGTAGCAGGCGGCTTTCAAATTTTTGTCCGTAGAATTCCAGCATCTCAGCCTCCCTGCATCGGGGCCAGAACTTCGATGCGGTCGCCAGCCGACAGGGTCGCGGCTGCGCGCTCGTCGCTGGCCACGAATTCGCCGTTCAGCGCGGTTGCAACAACCGCTTCATCCAGTTCGATTTCGGCGAGCAGCGCCGCCAGATTGGCGGCTGCCGTGGTGATGACCTCACCGTTCAGCACGATCGTCATGCATAGTCCTCCACAAATTCTGGTTTGGGCTCTGGCGCATCCTCCGGCATGGTCGCGCTCGCAACCGCCATGCGCGCTATCGCCGGCGAAAGCAGGAAGCCGTGGCGGTAAAGCCCGTTGACATAGACGGTTTTGCCGCGCCGTCGGACGCGGGGCAGATTGTCGGGAAAGGCCGGGCGCGCATCGACGCCGGTTTCGAGAATTTCCGCCTCGCCGAAGGCCGGATGCAAGGCATAAGCGGCGCTCAAGAGTTCCAGCGTCGAGCGCACGCTGATGCCACCCCGCTCATCGCTTTCGATCATCGTCGCGCCGATCATGTGCACGCCGTCGCCGCGTGGCACGATGTAGAGCGGAATCCGCGGATGCAGGAGGCGTATGGGTCGCTTGAGATTGATATCGCGCGAGCGCACAACCAGCATTTCACCCTTGACGCCGCGCAGGTCCTGCAACTGATCACGCGCTGCAAGACCGCGTGCATCGACGGTAATGTCGGCCTCGACTTTGACGTCTTTCGCATCCTGTCCCAGATGAAAGACCACGCCTTTCTTCTGCAGTTTTTCGGCGAGCTCGATCAGTGTCTGGCGCGGGTTGAGATGGCCTTCTGCCGCAAAGAAAAGTCCCTGCCGAAAACGGCCGGCAAGGTCTGGTTCCAGCGTATCGATCTGGTCTTGATCAATGGTGTCAAATGCTTCCGTCCGGCGGGCGAAGCGGCGCAGTTCGGTCGCATCGCGTGTGTGCGAGAGTACAAGCGTACCCTTGCGATGGACTGTCGAAACGTGCCGCTCCCACCAGCCGATCGCTTCCTGTCCCAAACGAACGACCGGCTCTTCCGCGCTCTCGCCTTCGCACCATGGTGCCAGCATTCCGCCTGCAAACCATGAGCAGCTGTCGGAACCGATCTCAGTGCTTTTGGCAATGACAGTGACGGCATGTCCCTGATCGTGAAATTCTGCCGCGCACACTAGACCGGCGACACCTGCTCCGATGATGGTGACGCGCATCACATTGCCTCCTCTGAGTGAACTTTCCAGAGATTATGGAAGTGATGAACAGGCCCATGGCCGTGTCCGATCTTCAACGCATCGGCGGCGCGGATTGCCCCTTGCAGATAGGCATGGGCTGCAATGACTGCTTTTTCGAGCGGCAGGTTCTTGGCAAGCTCTGCAGCAATGGCTGAGGAGAGCGTGCAGCCCGTGCCATGGGTGTTGGCGGTCCGGATACGCGGTGCCTCAACACGCAACGTGGGCTGATCGCGGCGAACCAGCAGGTCGACGCAGATTTCGCCTTCCGCATGGCCGCCCTTCATCAAAACAGCTTTCGCGCCGAGTTCGAGCAAGGCACGCCCCTGTTCTTCGGCGTCTACATCGTCGCGAGCCAGATCGCTGTCGAGCAGGCAGGCCGCTTCAGGCCGGTTGGGCGTCAGCAGCGTGGCCAGCGGAACCAGTTTCTGGCGCAAAAGCGCAATGGCGTTTTCGCTCAAAAGCCGGTCGCCGGATTTTGCAACCATCACCGGGTCGAGTACGACAGGGCCGGAGAAATGCGCAAGGCCCCGCGCTATGGCCTCGATGGTTTCGGGCACGGAAACCATGCCGATCTTCACCGCCGCTACATCGAGATCGCTGAAGACGGCATCGATCTGCCCTGCGACGATGGCGGGTGGGATATCGTGCACCGCGCTCACCGTGCAGGTGTTCTGCACGGTCACAGCGGCAATGACGCTCGCACCATAGACGCCGAGCGCCGAGAATGTCTTGAGGTCGGCCTGAATGCCAGCTCCGCCACCACTATCGGAACCGGCAATAGTCACGCATATGGGCACGAATGCCGCACTGCCGTTTGATGTGGTTCGGGAGAAACTGTTTTTTTGGTCCATCATCACGTCTCTCATTCCGAACGGAAAAATGAGACGTCATGAACCTGTTTGGAGCTTGAACTCCGATGAGGGAAACCCTCGGCTGCGACGCGTCAAACTCCGTTCCCTACGCAGGTATTACCCGGATCAGGTTCAATGGGTTAACGCGATCAGCGTCTCTCAGCCTTTTGTGTCGCAACATCGGACGGAAAACTGCTTGGCACTTTTCCTGATATTGCTTCGAAGGCACCCCAACGAATTTTGCGTCTTTAGGCATAGGCTGGAAGTTGAAGCCGGTCAAGCGATGGAAAAATGCAGTTTTAAAGAAAATCCTTAAATCGACCCTCAATTTGTATATGGTTTATTAAAATTCTCGGCTTTAATCTATGTTCGGGGTGCATCTTCCGCGTGTTACTCATGGTGCCATGAAACTTGACGGTCCACTTATAGGGTGGATCGAGATTATCCAGTAGGATCAGTTGGATGAGGGATTTACGATGAGGAAGCGGAGGGGCGCTTCAGCTTCGACGGAAGGCACGATGGCGCGCACGTCCGAGCAGGACTTCCGCATCCTTTTCACAACCCATCCGACACCGATGTGGGTTTATGACCCGGAGACGCTGCATTTCATCGTGATGAATGACGCTGCCTATCGGCTCTATGGATACACTGCTGATGAAATTCCGGGCATGACAGTGCTCGATATTCGACCCCAGACAGAACGGGATCGAATGCTGGCTGCCATTCGTGATCGCAGCGACCTTGAACGACCGGAGCGCTGGCAGCATCTGCGCGCGAATGGTGAAATCATTGATGTTCTGACTTATGGACGTCAGGTTCTTTTCGACGGCAAGGAAGCGATTCTCGCCATTGTTCAGGACAGGACAGAGTTGGCAGAAGCCAATCGTCAGGCAAACCACGCCCAAACCCTGCTGGACAGCCTCGTCAACAATCTGCCGCTTGGTGTCTTCGTCAAGGATATGCACGATGACGGTCGGTATGTGCTCTACAATCAGGCCGCATCAGCGGCGAGCGGACAGCCGGTAGACGAAGCCATCGGTTCGACCGACCTCGATCTTTTCCCTGAACGCGAGGCAACCGTCATCATCCAGCAAGATCGCACGGCGATGCGGCGTCGGGGCGTGTTGAACGTCGAACGCAAGATCGAGCGCAAGGACGGAACGTCACGAACGATGCGGATCATAAAATGTTCGATCCCACCGGTCGAGGGCAACGAGCCTCGCTATTTGATCGGGCTCGTTGAGGATATAACCGAACGGCGTGAGATTGAGGAACGCATGGCACATATTGCCATGCATGACAGTCTGACAGGCTTGCCGAACCGCGCCTATTTTGCTCACCATGTAGAGAGTTTGTTGAAAAAGGGCGGGGATTCCGAGCCTTTTGCCTTGTTCTACCTTGATATCGATCATTTCAAGAACATCAACGACAATATCGGGCATCAGGCTGGCGACCAGCTTTTGCAGGAAGTGGCGCGTCGACTGAAGCAGATCACGACTTCGGACGAATTCATTGCCCGGCTGGGAGGCGACGAATTTGCCATTGTCTACCGGAGCGGGACGCTGGCACAAATTGCAATGTTCGCTGACCGTATCCTTTCTGCTTTTCAGGATCCGTTCGAACTGGTGCGCAATTCAGAATTCGTCGCCTGCAGCATGGGCATCGCCCAAGCGCCATTGCATGGAGACAACCCCGATGTGCTGATGCGCAATGCCGATCTCGCGCTTTATGCTTCAAAATCAGGTGGACGCCGTACATTCCGGTTCTATCAGCACTCCCTGCGCCTGGCGGCGGAGAAGCGTTATGTCATGACCGGCGAACTTCGTCAGGCTCTGCTGGATGAACAGTTTGAACTGCATTATCAACCGATTTTCAATCTTGAGAGCGGCAAGATTTCCGGCTTTGAAGCGCTGATCCGCTGGCGTCATCCTGATCGCGGTATGGTTTCACCGGCGGAATTCATTCCACTGGCAGAAGAAACCGGGCTCATCGGACCGATCGGCGACTGGGTTCTAAGGACTGCATGTCGGGAGGCTGTGCTCTGGCCGGAGGACATAAAAGTCTCGGTCAATCTTTCACCGGTCCAGTTCAGTCAGACCACGCTCTTGAATTCCGTCACGGATGCGTTGGAAGCAGCACGTCTTTCACCCGACAGGCTTGAGCTTGAAATCACGGAGTCGGTCTTCCTGTCGAACAGCAAGAACAATATCGAGTTGCTGTTCGAACTTCGCCGATTGGGTGTTCGTATCGCGATGGATGATTTCGGGACTGGCTATTCCTCTTTGAGCTATTTGCGATCATTCCCATTTGATAAGATCAAGATTGATCGCAGTTTCGTTTCCGGGATCGAAGTCGATACCCGCGATCTGGCCATCATTCAGGCTGTGGCAACGCTCGGTGCGGGCTTCAATATTGTCACGACGGCTGAGGGCGTGGAAACCGCACAACAGCTGGAACGTTTGAAGACCGAGCGTTTTGGTGAGGTGCAGGGTTTCCTGACCGGGCGGCCAATGCCTGCCGGAGACGTGCATTCCTTTATCCAGAATCGCAGCAATGTCGGTCTGGAAATGCCTGCGGCACACAACAGATTGCCGATTTAGGGCATCGCCCACCTGTTATTGAGCGGCGCTCGAAAAGCCATAACACCAAACGAAAAGTCCAAATCGAACCTCGCCTTAAAAAGGGCTTGACCTTCCAACGGTGGGAAGGCCTATCTAAGGAGCAACTCTCGAATTATGCCCTTTCCGGGCGATGAAAGGGATTGCCATGAACAAGCCTGTTAATCACGAAACCATCAGTTTTCCAGTGCCCGTCGAAGGGATGAGCTGCGCGTCTTGCGTGTCATCCGTTGAAAAAGCCGTGTCCAAAGTTCCGGGCGTCGACAAGGTTTCCGTCAATCTTGCAACGGAACGCGCCGACGTGACTTTCAAGGGCGAACCGGATTTGCCGTCGGTGATCGATGCCATTCGCAAGGCGGGTTATGATGTCCCGGCAGGGAACATTGATCTCGCTATTGAAGGCATGACTTGCGCTTCCTGCGTTAGCAAGGTTGAGAAGGCGCTGAATGCTGTGCCGGGCGTAACACGCGCCAGTGTTAATCTCGCAACTGAACGTGCCCATGTGGAACTGGCCGGGCCGGTACAGCCCTCCGAACTCATCAAGGCGGTTGAACAGGCAGGTTATGAGGCGCGTTCGCTGGGTGACGCGCAGAGCGACGTCAAGCAGGAAACCCAGTCCGAGAAGCGGGATGCTGAAGCGGCAGAACTGAAGAAAAGCGTCATTCTCTCTGCCGTTTTGACCTTGCCTGTTTTCGTTATGGAAATGGGTTCGCATCTGATCCCTGCGGTTCATATGTTCGTCATGGACAGGATCGGCATGCAGAACAGCTGGTATCTGCAGCTTGTGCTCACCACGCTGGTTCTGTTCGGTCCGGGATTGCGCTTTTTCAAGAAAGGCATTCCGGCGCTGTTGCGCGGCACGCCTGACATGAATTCGCTCGTCGTGGTTGGCACGCTCGCGGCATGGGGCTATTCGGTGGTCGCGACTTTCCTTCCCGGTGTGCTGCCGGAAGGCACGGTGAATGTTTATTTCGAGGCCGCCGCCGTCATCGTCACATTGATCCTGATCGGGCGTTATCTGGAGGCGCGTGCCAAGGGACGCACCAGTGCGGCTATCAGCCGGCTGGTTGGCCTGCAGGCGAAATCGGCGCGTGTGGTGCGTAATGGCGAGACGATCGATGTGCCGCTGGAAGATGTTCGCGCTGGTGACGTCGTACAAGTCCGCCCCGGCGAGAAAGTGCCGGTCGACGGCGAAGTGATCGAAGGTTCGTCCTATGTGGATGAATCGATGATTACCGGCGAGCCTGTGCCTGTTGCCAAGGAAAAAGGCGCGGAAGTGGTTGGCGGTACGATCAACAAAACCGGTGCTTTCACCTTCCGCGCAACCAAGGTTGGCCGTGATATGGTGATCTCGCAGATCATCCGCATGGTCGAGGACGCTCAGGCTGACAAGCTGCCAATTCAGGCAAAGGTCGACAAGGTGACCGGCTGGTTCGTACCCGCTGTTATGGCAGCCGCAGCACTGACCTTCGCATTGTGGCTTGTGATCGGTGGCACGGGCATGCTGGGTTACGCGCTGGTGAACGCCATTGCGGTTCTCATCATCGCCTGCCCGTGTGCCATGGGCTTGGCCACGCCGACCTCCATTATGGTTGGCACTGGCCGCGCAGCCGAGTTCGGCGTCCTGTTTCGCCGCGGTGACGCATTGCAGACCTTGCGCGATGCTTCCGTTATCGCCGTCGACAAGACCGGTACGCTGACACAGGGAAAGCCCGCGCTGGCTCATTTCGCGACCGTCGAAGGCTTTGAGAAGGACGAACTTCTGGCGCTTGTCGCGGCTGTGGAGGCACGTTCCGAACACCCGATTGCCGACGCGATTGTGGAAGCAGCAAAAGAGAAGGGATTGAAGCTTGCGGATGTATCGGCTTTCGAAGCCGTTCCTGGATTTGGCCTGAAGGCTCATGTGTCCGGCCATGAGATTGCCATCGGCGCTGATCGTTACATGGCAAAGCTTGGTCATGACGTTGCTGTCTTTGCCAATGATGCGAAGCGTCTCGGCGATGAAGGGCAGTCTCCGCTCTATGCAGCTGTCGATGGTAAGCTGGCAGCAATCCTGACTGTTGCCGACCCAATGAAGGAAACCACGCCAGCGGCGATTGCTGCCCTGCACGAGCAGGGGCTGAAGGTCGCCATGATCACCGGCGATAACCGCCGCACGGCGGAAGCCATCGCAAAACGTCTCGGCATCGATGAAGTCGTTGCAGAAGTGCTGCCGGACGGCAAGGTCGAAGCGTTGAAGCGGCTTTCGGCAGGTGGCAAGCGGATTGCTTTTGTCGGTGACGGTATCAACGATGCGCCTGCACTGGCTGCTGCCGATGTTGGCATTGCGATTGGCACCGGCACGGATATTGCGATCGAAAGCGCAGATGTGGTGCTAATGTCGGGCGATCTTCGCGGCGTGGTCAATGCCATTGCCATATCGAAGGCGACGATCCGTAATATCAGCGAAAACCTGTTCTGGGCCTTTGCCTATAACGTCGCGCTGATCCCTGTCGCGGCGGGTGTCCTCTATCCGTTCACTGGCACGTTGTTGTCACCGGTTCTGGCGGCAGGCGCCATGGCTTTCTCCAGCATCTTCGTGCTGAGCAATGCCTTGCGGCTCAAGGCTTTTAAAAGCCCGATAGAGGCCTGAGCAAAAGAAAGGCGCGGTGTTGACCGCGCCTTTCGATTTCAGTGGGTTCCGACAGCCTTGCCGTATGTCCGGACCACATTGCGGACGGCCTCCACCATCAAGGCGTGGGGCGTCGCTTCAATCTCACCCGAGGCGACTGCTGGATAAAGCGTGCCCAGATACTGACTGATCAGCGTTTCCGGTATCTTGCGCCCTTCCAGACGGTTCAAAAGCGCATCCACGGCAGCAGTTGCGACCGGATGCGGCCAGTAATAGCGAATGCGGTCGCTATAGGAGAAATGGCGTTGCAGGCGCAGTTCTTCCGCGTCGCCGTGGTAATATTTTTCCCAGTTCTTCGGTTCGGCCAGCAGCAGTGCTTCCATCTTGCCGCGCAGGGTTTCTTCTTCCGGCAGCTTGTCGAGGAAAGCCGCAATCTGGTCGAGCCCATAGAGCGCCTCGCGCAGCGCAAAAGTCAGGCCGGGGCCGACTTTCAGAATGGTGAAACCGTCATCAACCAGATCGGAAAGCGCTTCCACCGGCTGATAGTCGGTGGAGTGGGCTTCAAAGACGAATTGCGCCATTTCGCTGAGAACGCCGCTGAGAGCTGTCGCCTTTTCGCTGTTGTAGAAGACGACATTTTCGTTGCCGAACTCGACGCCCGGCTGCACCACGACACCGATGGCGCGGGCGAAGGCGTCCTCCAGCCCGAGTGCCGCAAAAGCCTTGCGGTGAATGGCGACGGTTTCGACCGCCGCACCCGGCTTGGTCAGCTCCAGCTCTTCGATTTCTTCCATCGCGCCGCCTGGGATCGGGACTTCCGTTCCGATGATATAGACAGGCAGGTCGTATCCGGCTTCACGGGCCGCTGCTTCCGAAACCTTGGCCAGACGCGCAGCGCGCCCGGCGGTCACGGCATCAGGCAGCGCGACCGGTTCGCCAGCGCAACCCATCGACGTATCGAGATGGATTTTGGTGAAGCCTGCGCGCACGAAGGCGTCGATCATCACATCCGACTTCGCAAGGGCTTCTTCGGCGGGCAGATGCTTCCACGGGTTGGGGCCGAGATGGTCGCCGCCCAGAATAAGCCGCTTGGTGTCGAAGCCGACACGGGCGGCGATGTCTTCCACAAAACGGCGGAAGTCGGCGGGCGTCATGCCTGTATAGCCGCCGTCCTGATTGACCTGATTGCAGGTGGCCTCGATCAGCACGTCGGTCTCGGTCGCGATGCCTTCAAGAAGGGCTGCTTCAATCACCAGCGGATGCGCAGAGCAGATCGACGTAATGCCGCCGCGAACGCCGCTGGCGTAACGGGCGGGAAGTGCGCTCAGAACCTTCGTGCTGCTCATGCTGGAACTCCGTTTTTCTGAAGGAAGGCTTCAATTTCGGCCATGGTCGAGGTGCCTTCCATCGGTCCCTTGACGCCGACGGCGCGTGCGCCGGTGGCGTTGGCGATGACGAGGGCTTCTTTCGGTGCCATGTCGCGCAGCCAGCAGGTAACGAATGCCGCGCCAAAACTATCGCCCGCTCCGGTCGGGTCGATCTCATCGACCTTGAAGGCAGGCGCGAAAACTTCGCCGGACTGATCGAAATAGCTTGCGCCTTCCGCACCGCGCTTGACCACAACGGCCTTGACGCCCCGCGCCAGCAGTTCTTCCACGGCCGCCTTTTCCTCGGTCGCCTTGGTGAAGAGGAAGATTTCCGGGCCGCTTGGCATGAACAGGTCGGTGTTTTCCAGCGCATGGGCCAGTGCCTGGCGCATACCCGGCAATTCCAGCATTTCCTTGCGGATATTCGGGTCGAAGGAGACAGTGCCGCCCTTTGCCTTGATGCGGATCGTCGCCTCGTGGATCGCCGAAACAATGCCCTCGGAGAACAGGGCAGAACCCATGATATGCAGATGATCGGCGGTCTCGATCAGCTTTTCGGCTTCCGGCGTCAGGCCGATGGCACTGCATGCGCTGTGCTTGATGTTGAAGATGAAATCGCGATTGCCATCCGGGCGATAACGCACGAAGGCGCTGCCGGTGGCGGCTGTCGGATGCACGCCGATGGCCGAAACATCCACGCCGTCCTTCTGCAGGCGCTCGACATTGAGCGCGCCGAAATCGTCATTGCCGACCGCGCTGACCATGCCGCAAGGCTGGCCCATCTTGGCCACCTGATCGATGAAGATTGCGGGCGCGCCGGAGGCGAACGGCCCGATCAATGGGATGGCGGTCTTGAAACCGTTGCCGGTTTCTAGGGCCATGATTTCGACGACGATCTCGCCGATGGTGATGATCTTTTTCATAAGGTGCACCGCGATTATGTGCGCATGGATTTCGAGCGCACGTCCAGCCAGACGGCGACCAGAATGACCACGCCCTTGACGATGAGCTGATAGAAATAGGGCACCGACAGCATGTTCATGCCGTTGTTGATGACACCGATGATGAGCGCGCCCAGAATGGTGCCGACCATGGTGCCGACGCCGCCAGCAAGCGAGGTGCCGCCAAGCACGACCGCCGCAATGGCGTCGAGTTCATAGCCCATGCCTGCATTGGTCTGTGCTGAGGACAGGCGTGATGAGAGCAAGATGCCGCTGATGGCTGCCATGACGCCGGAGAGCATGAAGACGATGATCTTGATGCGGTCGACGCGGATACCCGAATAGATCGCCGCTTCCTTGTTGCCGCCCGAAAGATAGATGCGGCGGCCGAAAACGGTCTTCGACAGCAGGATATAATTGAAGATGAACAGGATGCCGACGATCCAGATGATGATCGGCAGACCGAGCCAGTTTTCCGAGCCGATGGTAAGCCAGGTATCGTTTTCGATGATTTCAGGCGCGCCATTGGTCGGCAGACTGACCATGCCGCGATAGATGCCCATTGTCGCAACCGTCACGATGAAGGATGGCAGCATCAGCTTTGCCGAAAGCACGCCGTTCAGGCCACCCATGATGGCGCCCGCCGCAAGGGTGAAAACGACCGTCGGCACAAAGCCGAAGCCCATGGCGAAGGCTTGCGCTGCCACCATGCCGGAAACTGCGATGATCGAGCCGATGGACAGGTCGATTTCGCCGAGCAGGATCACATAGGTCATGCCATAGGCAGCAACGGCGATCACCGCCACCTGCTGCATGATGTTCATGAAGTTGTTGAAGGCGAGAAAGCGCGGGTTCAGCACCGCGAAGACCACGCAGAGCACGGCCAGTGAGATGATGATGCCGCCATACTGGCGAACCAGCGGGGAGGAGAAAAGCGAACGGCGGACTTCCGCGTCCACGGCTTTCTTCTGAATATTTTGTGCGTTGCTCATATGTGCATTCCTGCTGCGTAGCTCATGACGGTTTCGGGCGTAAGACCATCGGCATCGACAATGGCGGCGACATGCTTGTTATGCATGACGGCCACGCGGTCGCTCAGGCCCAGCACTTCCGGCAGTTCGGAGGAAACCATCAGGATCGCCGCGCCATTGGCGGCAAGTTCACGGATGATGCGATAGATTTCGAATTTCGCGCCGACATCGACGCCGCGTGTCGGCTCATCGAGAATGAGAATGCGCGGCTTTGTCTGCAGCCACTTTGCCAGCACGATCTTCTGCTGGTTGCCGCCGCTGAGCGACCCGGCAACCGTGTCGATGGATGCTGTCTTGATGGCAAGACGCAGTACTTCCGCCTTGGCGGCGGAGCGCTCTGCTCTGGAACGCATCAGGCCGAAAGGCCCTGCAAGCTGTCCGAGCCCAACCATGTTGATGTTGCGCTCAACGCTATGCGGAAGGACAAGGCCTTCTTCCTTGCGGTTCTCGGTCACGAAAGCAATGCCGTTGCGGATGGCGTCGGTCGGTGAGGAGAGGGTGATAACCTCTCCGTCCAGCCTGATTTCGCCCGTGGGCCGCAGCATACCGAACAATGCCTTCATCACGTCCGAACGGCCGGAACCGACCAGTCCGAAAAGACCCAGAACTTCGCCGGGTTTCACGTCGATGGAAACATCGCTAAATTTGCCCGCAACCGAGAGGTTCTTCGTTTCAAGTATGGGCGGCACGCTTGCCGATGGTCTCGGCGCTTCGCGCGGCGGATAGATGTCGTTCATCTCACGGCCGACCATCAGGGCGATCAGTCGCTCGATCGTGGTCTCACTCTTCTCGGTTGTCGTTACATATTCGCCATCGCGAACGACCGTAATGTCGTCGGAAAGCCGCATGATTTCTTCCATGCGATGCGAAATATAGATGACGGCTGTGCCCCTGGCTTTCAGGCGCTCGATAATCGAAAACAGGATTTCCGCTTCGCTGTCTGAGAGCGATGAGGTCGGCTCATCCAGAATGACGACGTCAGCAGGCTGGCTCAGGCCCTTGGCGATTTCGACGAGCTGGCGCTGGGCAATCGACAGGTCGCCAACCTTTGCGCGTGCATCGACAGGCAGACCAAGCTCATCGATGAGCTTGTCGGCAGCGGCGTTCAGTTCGCGCTCCCGCACAAAACCGAAGCGGCTTGGCTCATGATTGGCGAAGATGTTTTCGGCCACGCTGAGATTGCGCGACAGGCTCAATTCCTGAAAGACGATGGCAATACCATTTGCACGGGCATCGCGCGGGTCTTTCGGCGCATAGGCCGCGCCCTTGAGCAAAATGGTGCCGGAGGTTGGCTTGAAAACGCCAGCCAGAATCTTCATCAGCGTGGATTTGCCGGCGCCGTTTTCGCCAAGAAGCGTATGCACGCGGCCGCGGCGCACGGTCAGGTTCATGCGCTTGAGCGCGATGACCGGGCCGAAGGATTTCGCCACATCGCGAATTTCAAGCACCGTATCCGGCAGGGCGTTTCGTTCGGATCTGGTGGCTGTCTCGGTATCTGTCACTTTGGGGGCCTCCACTCTCCGTTATTCAGTTTCGCAGTGGATTTTAAGATCGATCCCGAGCGAAGTCTGCAATTCAAAAGGGTTGCGGCGGCGGCAAGGCGTGTGGTGTTCGCCGGGCCGCCGCACGCAGATAGGAAACAGCGACTGGGAGGAGTGTCGCTGTTTCACGCGGTGTTACTTGGTTTCGCCGTCCTTGGTGACGACGCCCGGAACGATTGGCTGCTTGGCTGGAACTTCCTCGCCCTTGATGACCTTGGCAGCGGTTTCAACTGCAACCTTGCCCATCTGGTCCGGGTACTGGGCGATAACGCCGACCATGACCGGGTCGCTTTTGACGGCATTGCGGGCTTCTTCCATGCCATCGAAGCCGATCACCTTGACCTGGTTTTCAAGCTTGGCCGACTTTACTGCCGAGGCAGCAGCCAGCGCAGCGTCGTCACCGAAACCGAAGATGCCGACAATATCCGGATTGGCCTGAAGGATGTTCTGGGCAGCCGAAAGAGCTTCCGGACGGGTGATGCCCGGCTGGATCGCCACGATCTTGATGTCGGGATATTTGGCAATGCCCTTCTTGAAGCCTTCAATACGGTCCACGACCGACTGAACCGTCGGATAATCGATCACGGCGACGTTGCCCTTCTCGCCGATGGACTTTGCCATCAGTTCGGCAGCCTTTTCACCGCCTGCGAAATTGTCCGTGCCCACAAAGGAGGTCACATCGACATTGTTGGCCGGTACGTCGACAGTAATGACCTTGATGCCAGCCTTTTCAGCCTTGTTGATGGCCGAGCGAACGCCCTTGCTGTCAACCGGCGAGATGATGATGACGTCAACGCCCTTGGTGATGAAATCTTCCACATCAGCAAGCTGCTTGCTCAGGTCCTGATTGGCGATGGAGACTTCCAGCGGTACATTTTCTGCCTGCGCTTCCTTCTTCATCGCGTCTGCGAGCGAGATGTAGAACGGATGCTGCTGGGTGAGAAGCGATGCGCCGATGCCTTCGGCAGATGCAGCACCTGCCATCATTGCCAGAGCTACACCGGAAAAGAGAATACGGCTGAGCGATTTGCGAAACATGATTTCCTCCGAATGACCGGCGCTCGCCGGGGCGTCCTTCTATGGGACATGAACAACGGTTTTCCTGCTGGTCCGTCAGTTGTCGCCAACTTCAAACCTCCCGAAGGGCAGGGCCTTCAGCTCGTGATTGAGCTCCCCTAGACATGCTAGAGCTTGTTCAGTGTGTCAATATAAAATTTTTCACGTGTAAAAATTATAACGATTGAATTTGGGCAGGTTACATAGGCGTGAACTGCAGTAAGCACGTGAAGGCGTGGACTACTGATCACTGATGTGTTGAAACTTGTTGCTTCCGGGCGGAAATAAATTTACGCATGAAAAGAAAAGTGGGTGGCGCCGAAAAAACGCTTCGATACCCGAATGGGAAAAGCAGGGCATGACCGAACAGAAGATCAGGACGATGGAAGAGTTCGCGGCGGCAAGCGGATTGTCTCGTCCTACGGTCTCGAAATATTTCGACAATCCTGAAAGCGTAAAGCCTTCCACGCGGGCTCGTATCGAAAAGGCGTTGAAAGACTATAATTATCAGCCCAACATTTTTGCAGTCAGCCTCAATCGCAAGAAGCCGAAGAACATCGGCGTTATCGTTCCGCATATATCCGATCCATTCTACGCGGAAATCATTCGCCAGATCGAGATGCGCTGTCTGGCGGAGGGCTACTGGACCATCGTGCTGTCATCTCATGGTGAGAGAAAACTCGAAGCGCGGGCGATGCGCACCTTGATGTCTCTCAAGATTGCGGGTGTTCTGATGGCTCCGCTCGGTTTCGATACGGATGAGAAGCTTCTTTCCAGTCTGTCGAACTCGACACCTGCAGTTTTCCTGGACAGCCGTATCAGCGACGATCAGCCGTTCGTCGGCACGGATAATCGTCAGAGCATAGGGAATATCACCGAGTATCTCTATCGAACGGGGGAACACCCCTGCTTCCTCGAAATGCCGGCCGTAAACCAGAATGCGCTGGAACGGCGTTCGGCCTATATCGAAACCATGGAAAGGCTTGGCGTTGAACCGATCGTCCTTCCCATAGAAGCAAAGAAC
Organism: Brucella sp. JSBI001; assembly: GCF_026014005.1. Classification (NCBI taxonomy): domain Bacteria; kingdom Pseudomonadati; phylum Pseudomonadota; class Alphaproteobacteria; order Hyphomicrobiales; family Brucellaceae; genus Brucella; species Brucella sp. JSBI001. The sequence continues at coordinate 267,317 of NZ_CP110339.1, forward strand.
TGGAATTTCGAGGAACTGGGCTATCAGGAGGCAGGCCGGATTTTTGATCGCGGCGGGTTTCCGACGCGCACGGTTCTGTGTGCCAATGATCGTCTGGCCTTCGGCGTGATCTCCGCCGCCTTCGAGCGTCGGCGCCATGTCGGACGCGAAGAGGGCTGCGATCTTCGTGTTGCCGGTCACGACGACCATCCTCTCAGTCGCTTCACCTGTCCGCCGCTGACGACGGCTGCGCAGGATTATCGGCAAATCGCGCAATTGGGTCTCGATATGCTTTTCTCGCGGATCAATGCGCAGGAAAGCGGGGTAGCCGTCGAGAAGGAAATTCGCCGTCTCGATAGCCACCTCATCATGCGCGGCTCTGCGTGATGCCACCGAAAAGCCTCCTGAAAGCCGGAATATACACAGTTTTGCCATGCGTTAGCCATAATTGATGGGCGAAAATACGCCTATTCGCGCAACCTTTCGCGTCTTCTGACAGCTCAAAGCTTCTTTTCGGCACTCTGCCTTAATTAAGGATGCCGCTTGGACTGAAACCAGTCCCTCTCGACCTTTCCGGCGAAAGAATTACTCTGCCGCTCCCTAGATTTTTTCCATGCTCGCCTATGTGGATATGTAGGCAGCAGGGAGTTGTGCGGCACACGGATTGCTGCAAGACTTGCAACCTATATCTGACCATATCTGGCCATATCTGGAATGCCTCGAAATTGGTGAGCGGTTAATCCGCCCGGCTTCCCTGCACATATGACGGGATGCCGGTTGTGCTAGAAGGGGGTAATGTCTTGCTTATCTGGTTAACTTCTATTGTTCTTTTCCTGATCGGGCTTGCGCTCGGCGCGGGAGGCATCTGGCTCGCCGCACTCGGCGGTAGCTGGTATTACATACTCGCGGCGATCGGCTTTCTGCTGACCGCCGTTTTGCTTTCCCGGCGCAGCGCCACAGCATTATGGGTCTATGCGCTTGTCATTCTTGGATCGCTCGGCTGGGCCGTTTATGAAGTCGGCTTCGATTGGTGGCAGCTTGGCGCACGCGGCGGCATCATCGTGCTGCTCGGCTTCTGGATGCTGACGCCCTGGATCAGGAAACCATTGAATAACGGAGCAGGCGATAGCGGTCTGCCATTGGCTGCAGCCTCGGTGATCGCAGTCGTGGTCGCAGGCTATGCGATAACACAGGATAGCTACAATATTGCCGGAGACCTGCCGACGGAGAAGGTCGCTGCAACGCCCGATCTTGGTGGCAACGTACCCGATGGTGAATGGCATCAATATGGTCGAACGCCTTACGGTCAGCGCTATTCGCCACTGGCACAGATAACGCCGGAGAATGTCTCCAGGCTTCAGGTCGCCTGGCAGTATCAGACCGGCGATGTGAAGCAGCCGCAGGATGTGGGCGAAACGACCTATCAGGTCACGCCGCTCAAGATTGGCGATTCCCTTTATCTCTGCACGCCGCATAACTGGGCTATTGCGCTGGATGCGGCGACCGGCAAGGAAAAGTGGAAATTCGATCCCAAGGTCGGTTTCAATACAGACCGCCAGCACCAGACCTGCCGTGGTGTGAGCTACTGGAAAGATACGACCGCAACGGCTGGAGCGAAATGCGCCGAGCGTGTCTATCTGCCGACATCTGATGCGCGATTGATTGCACTGGATACGGCCACCGGAGAAATCTGCACGGATTTCGCCAATGGTGGAACTCTCGATCTCAGCCACGGCATGAAATACAATCCGGCAGGGTATTACTACTCCACTTCGCCCCCTGCGGTCGTCGGCGACAAGATCATCGTTGGCGGTGCCGTCAACGATAATTATTCGACGGAAGAACAGTCGGGCGTCATTCGCGCATTCGATATCCGCACCGGCCAACTGCTGTGGAACTGGGATTCAGGCAATCCGGATGTCACCACGCCGCTGCCGGAGGGTGAGCACTACACGACCAACTCACCCAATAGCTGGTCCGTTTCAAGCGTCGATGAGAAGCTCGGGCTGATCTTTGTTCCGCTCGGCAACAAGGTGCCCGACCAGCTTGGTATGGACCGCAGCGAGAATGTGGAGAAGTTTTCCTCGTCCATCGTCGCTCTCGATGTGAACACCGGACAGCTTCGCTGGGTGCGCCAGACAGTTCACCATGATCTATGGGATATGGACGTTCCAGCCCAGCCGGTCCTGCTGGAAATCAACGGGGTTCCGGCACTGGTCGGACCGACGAAGCAGGGCGATCTCTATGTTCTGGATCGACGCACTGGCGAGCCGATCATTCCAGTCAGGGAAATTCCTGCTCCGACAGGCGCGATACCCGAGGACCATACTGCGCCGACGCAGCCGATCTCCGATCTTACTTTCAGTCCGCCGCCCTTGCGCGAAAGTGACATGTGGGGTGTGACGATGTTCGATCAGCTCGCTTGTCGTATCAAGTTCCACGAGCTGTTCTATGAAGGCCGATATACCCCGCCTTCGCTGCGCGGAACGATTGTCTATCCAGGCAATTTCGGTGTGTTCAACTGGGGCAGCGTTGCTGTCGATCCGGTGCGGCAAGTCATGTTCGGTATGCCGACCTATCTCGCCTTCACCTCGCGCCTCGTTCCACGCGCGGACATTCCGCCGAAAGGACAGGATGAAAAGGGAAGCGAGCAGGGCCTGAACCGCAACGACGGCGCCCCTTATGGCGTCTTCATGGGACCATTCCTGGGCCCACTCGGTATTCCCTGCCAGACGCCGCCATGGGGTTATGTCGCTGGTGTTGACTTGCGAACCGGCAAGATTGCCTACAAGCATCGGAATGGAACGATCCGCGATATGTCACCGGTTCCACTTCCGCTGAAGGTCGGCGTCCCGGGCATTGGCGGACCGATGATCACCGCAGGCGGCGTTGCCTTCCTTGGTGCAGCCGTGGATGATTATCTGCGCGCCTATGACCTGACTTCGGGCAAGCAGCTCTGGGAAGCACGGCTTCCTGCTGGCGGGCAGTCGACGCCAATGAGCTATACGGTCGGCGATCAGCAATTCGTTCTGATGGTTGCCGGCGGGCATGGTTCTGTTGGCACCAAGCCCGGCGATTATGTGATCGCCTATACTCTGCCGAAAGGCTGAGCCGGTGATGTGAAAGAAAAGCGCCGGGAGTGATCCCGGCGTTTTATTTGCAGACCTTAAATTTTACCGTGCAGCAATTCACCTTTGCGTGGAGCCGGGCGTTTGCGGCTTTCCACGCTGTTTTCTGCGAGCTGGTGAATGATCGGGCAATCGGGGCGGTTGTCCCCGTGGCAGTTTTTCGCGAGGTAGCGCAGCGTATCAGCCATTTCCTGCAACTGACGCATCTTGGCTTCCAGCTCCTCGACATGGCCAAGCGCTACCTTCTTGACGTCAGCCGATGCGCGGTTGCGATCGCGCCAGAGCGTCAGCAGTTCCTTGATCTGTTCAACCTGAAAACCGAGATCGCGGCTGCGGCGGATGAAGCGCAGCGTCTCAACGTCTTTCTGCGTATAGACGCGATAGCCCGAACCGGTTCTCTCGGCAGCTTCAATGAGTCCGATCGTTTCATAATGGCGGATCATCTTCGCCGATATGCCAGATGCTGCAGCTGCCTGCCCTATATTCATCCCGTTCCTCGCTGGCTGGTTATTTGCAAGGATATAGGAATGCAGAGACGTCTTTCAAAGAGGCTTATGCGTTCAGATGGCTCGTCCGGAACGTTTCATGAGGTAATGTTCAATTGCCTGAAACCCATCAAAGATGAGTATGGCAAGTGCAGCCACGACGAGCCCTCCTTGCAAAACAAAAGCAAGATTGTTGGAAATGAGCCCGGCGATGATGACTTCTCCAAGTGTTCTGGCAGCGACAGTCGAGCCAATGGTAGCCGTTGCAAGGCCGATCACAACGGAAAGTCTGATACCCGCCAGAATAACCGGCATGGCAAGCGGAACCTCGACTTTGACAAGCCGTTGCGCGCTGGTCATCCCCATGCCGCGTGCAGCTTCGACAACCGGAGGCGGCAAAGTCGTTAGTCCTGTCAGTGTATTTTCAAAAATCGGAAGCAGACCATAGAGGAAGAGTGCAATCAGGGTCGGCTTGTCTCCGAAACCGAAGACCGGCACTGCAAGTGCCAGCACTGCAACTGGAGGAAAGGTCTGGCCGATATTCACAAGGCTGCGTGAGAGTGGCAGAAACTCTGCGCCCTGCTTTCTGGTAACAAAGATTGCCATCGAGACGGCTACAATCGTGGATGCAAGTGCGGCCAGAGCGACCAGGCCGAGATGCTGCAAAGTCAGTGTCACGAAGTTTGCACGATCATAAATGACCGGGACGCCCTCATCGACGAGCGGTCGAAACAACGGCTCGAAAAGATGGGGCCGCCACAGAAACAGCAGCAGAACGCCCAGAAGCAGCGCACGCGGAACAAGGGACAGGAACAACCTCATGCCGGACGCTCTGCCTGATGCAGGAGCCTGTCGAGCGTAACTTGTCCAAGTGGTCTTCCATCATGATCAAGAACGGGAAGAGCCTTGCGTCCTGACCACAGAAGCTCGGCAAGGGCATCGCGTTGCGACGCTGTTACAGGCATTGTTGCACCGCTTGCATCACCGGGCTGGAGCACGGTTTTAAGGTCCATGAGAGAGAGGAGGCGGAAAGGCCGTTCGCCCGTACCGACAAGACGTTCGACGAAATCGGTTGCCGGACGGGCAAGAATTTCTGCCGGTGGACCATATTGCAGCAATTTTCCGTCATCCATGACGGCGATACGATCACCCAGCGATATGGCTTCCTCCATGTCGTGCGTGACAAGGATTATGGTCGTGCCGAGCCGCTTCTGGATCGCCTTCAGATCTTCCTGTGCCTTGGCTCGGATTACCGGATCGAGTGCCCCGAATGGCTCGTCCATGAGAAGGATGTTCGGCCCGGCAGCGAGTGCGCGTGCCACACCGACGCGTTGCTGTTGCCCTCCGGAAAGTTCATGCGGATAGCGGTCGCGATAGTCCGCTGGTTCAAGCTGGAAGAGGTCAAGCAGTTCATCCACACGTGTATCGATGCGCCGTTTCTGCCATCCAAGCAGAAGGGGAACCGTCGCTATGTTTTCCGCGACGGTACGATGCGGAAAAAGTCCGTTCTGCTGGATGACGTAACCGATCTGCCGCCGCAGAACATGACCAGGTTCGTCCATGATGCTGCGGCCATCGATGCGGATTTCTCCGTCGGTCGGCTCGACCAGACGATTGACCATCCGCAGGAGGGTCGTCTTGCCGGAACCTGACGTCCCGACAATGGCAGCAATACTGTGGGGTTCGATGGTGAAGCTCACCGCGTCCACCGCTGCGCGTCCGTTATAGCGCTTGGTGATATGGTCAAACTCGATCATTGGGAGCTGCCTTTCCCGGTGATTTCTATCGCTGCATCGAGAATGACAGCAGCCGCAAAGGCGAGGAGAACGGTAGGCAAGGCACCCAGCAGAACAAGATCCATGGCCGTTTGCCCAATGCCCTGAAAGACGAATGTTCCGAAGCCGCCGCCACCAATCAATGCCGCAATGGTCGTCAGGCCGATATTCTGCACCATGACGATACGTATGCCGGTGAGAATAACGGGAAAAGCGAGCGGAAATTCCGTTTTGAAGAGGCGTTGCAGGCGCGTCATGCCCATGCCGCGGGCTGCGTCCGTTACCGGCTCCGGCACCTGTGCCAGCCCTGCGACGGTATTTGCCACGATAGGCAGCAGCGAATAGAGGAAAAGCGCAACGAATGCCGGTGCAGCGCCGATACCACGGATACCGATAGCACCCGCCCAGGGAAACTGCGTGGCGACCCAGCCGAGTGGCGCAATCAAAATACCGAACAGGGCCATCGATGGAATGGTCTGCACGATATTGAGGCTGTTCAGAACGAAAGCGCGCAACCCGGCCAAGCGATGGCAGACAAGCCCCAGCGGAATGCCCACTGCGGTCGCCGCTGCAAGCGACCCCAAAGCCAGGGCTATATGTCGTTCGGCTTCGTTCCAGAAGCTGTCCGCGCGGCTTTGATATTCCTTCATGAATGAGATGCTGTCCCAGAGGCCTGAGGAAAGCAGCGCGGCCAGAAGTAATCCTGCAATGACCAGCAGTCCGACCCGTAAAAACGGACCGGCACGCAACCGGACCAGCCCATCCGCGACATAAAGTGCGCTCGCAAAAAACAGCAGCCAGAAACCGGAAGCCGGAGAAACGCGCGCATATCTGCTTCCTTCAGGCGACAGATATGACGCGGCCAGGCCGATTGCCACCATGACGGATGTGAGGCAGAACAGAGCCGCGAACAGCCGCAACAAATTGTTGCTGCGGACAAAGCCGATCAGCAGTCCTGCCGCTACGACAGCGGCGAACAGCAGCGCCAATGAGGGTGGCAGGGCATCCAAAAGATAACGCGGCTCGCCTTGAACGATGCGGTTTGCCCGAAAGTTTGCGAATGGCAGAAGCAATCCCGATAAGCCGATTGCCGCAATGACCAGTCCGAGCTTGTCGATATATGCAAACAAGCCCCTCGTGCCATTTGCCTGGATCGTCTGGTGTGTTGCACTCATGCCCGGCAATTATCCGTTATCGCGCTCTCTACTTGAGAAATCCGTTGGCTTTAAGAAAATCCTCGGCAACCGCCTTTGCCGGTTCGCCACCCAGTTGCACGCGACCGTTGAGTTCCTGAAGGGTGGTCAGATCGAGTTTCTCGAAGACGGGTTTCAGAAGTTCCTCGATCTTCGGATTTTTCTTCAAGACTTCCTCACGGATGATCGGGGCGGGCTGGTAGACCGGCTGCACATGCTTGTCGTCTTCGAGAACGACAAGTCCGGAAGGCGCGATGCCGCCATCGGTGCCGTAGACCATGGCCGCGTTGGCGCCGCTGGTCTGGTTGGCAGCGGCAGCAATGGTTGCAGCCGTGTCCCCGCCTGAAAGTGTGATGAGCTGGTCGGGTTTCAGGGTAAAGCTATAGGCGGTCTGGAAAGCGGGCAGGGCTGCTGCCGAGTTCACGAATTCCGAGGATGCGGCCAGAATGACCTTTCCGCCGCCTGAAATGTACTTTCCGAATTCGCTCAGGTTCGTAAGCTTGTTTTCGTCGGCGACATCCTTGCGCACCGCAATGCCCCAGGTGTTGTTTGCCGGTGATGGTGCCAGCCAGACGATCTTGTTGGCATCGTAATCGAGCTGCTTTGCAGTCTCATAAGCTTTGGCTGGGTCTTTCCAGAGCGGGTCGTCAGCCTTGTTGAAGAAGAAGGCGGCATTGCCCGTATATTCGGGATAGATGTCGATTTCGCCAGCGGTGATCGCCTTGCGAACGACCGGCGTGGCGCCGAGCTGGATGCGATCAGTGGTCTGGATACCATTTGCATTGAGAATGGCCAGAATGATGTTGCCAAGGACGCCGCCCTCAGTGTCGATCTTGGAAGACACGACCACCTGTGCCTGCGCGAGGCTGGGAAACTGAACTGCGCCTGCAAAGAGGGCAAGTGCGATGGCACTTCCCTTGAATAGGTTTCTGTACGACATGCTCATCATCCCATCGCGCTGGTTTTTCCTTGTGAAGGTAAACTATAGCGCCAACGGGAAAAGGAAACCGCCGTTCGACACCCCTCCTGACAGCAGGCTGGCAGGAGGGGTAATGTCAAAAGGCTGGATCAGGCAGCAAAATCGTTTTGCGTGCCGTGTGCTTCAATAGCCTGTGCAAGACGCTGCAGCGCATGGACATAAGCTGCCGAGCGAACCGTCACATTGTGCTGCTTGGCATGGTTCCAGATGGCGCGGCCTTCACGTTCCATGATGGTTTTCAAGCGCTCGTGGATTTCTTCAAGCGTCCAGTAATAGCCCTGACGGTTCTGCACCCATTCGAAATAGGAAACTGTCACGCCACCGGCATTGGCCAGAATATCCGGCAGAACGATGACGCCATTTTTCGCAAGGATTTCGTCTGCTTCCGGTGTCACTGGACCATTTGCAAGCTCGACAATAAGCTTTGCCTTGATGGAAGCTGCGTTGTCGGCATGGATCATGTTTTCCATGGCGCTTGGCACCAGAACATCGCAGTCGGCTGCAAGCAATTCATCGGGAGTGATGGCTTCATGGCCGTTCTTGCCAGCTGTCGAGACAACCGACTTGTTCTGTGCTTTCGCTTCCAGAAGAGCATCGAGATCAAGGCCGTTGGCGCAATAAACAGCACCTGACGAATCCGATACGGCAACGATCTTGTGACCATCGCTAGCCATCAGCTTGGCGATGAACTGACCGGCATTGCCGAAGCCCTGAACCGTGACGCGAAGCTGCGCAGCAAGGCCCAGATCGTGTGACAGATGGCGCACGAGATAAAAGCCGCCGCGCGCCGTGGCATCATTGCGTCCAAGCGAACCGCCAAGCGCCAGCGGCTTGCCGGTGATGACGGCAGGCGAGGACTGTCCGACGATCTGGGAATATTCGTCTGCCATCCAGCCCATGATCATGGAATTGGTGTAGACATCCGGTGCCGGAATGTCGCGATCCGGCCCGATAATACCGGAGAAAGCCTGGATATAGGCGCGCGAAAGACGCTCCAGCTCAGCCTTTGAGAGTTGACGTGGATCGACCTGAATTGCACCCTTTCCGCCGCCATAAGGCAGGTTCATGACTGCGCATTTGAAAGTCATCCAGAAGGCCAGCGTTTCAACCTCTTCCGCGGTCGATTCCGGATGATAGCGGATGCCGCCCTTCGTCGGTCCGCGCGTGTCGTCGTAGCGGCAGCGCCATGCAAGAAAGGATTTGCGAGAACCATCATCCATGCGGATCATCAGTCGCACTTTCATGGTCTCACGTGCATATTTCAGCTTCTCGATGACGTCCGCATCGATGTTGATGTGGCCTGCAGCCTCGTCCAGACGGACAAGTGCACTTTCGAGTAGATTCTCCTTAGTCACGGAATCACCTTTCTTGCGTTTCTTTTATTTTGGACGCGATTTTACGAAAGAATGCGTAGTCTTTTGCGCAATAAAAGAAAAGGGAAAAGGACAATAATGTTGTCCTATTTTACAGGGGCGATTTTTGAAACTGCTTTGCCGTCAGGTTGCAGACGCGGGCCCACTTGTATGAGGTGGGCGAGATGTCGCGAAATGGTGGGCATGTCGTATTTGTGGCGTCTTTTGACGCAAGCCTGCTGTCGGGTTTGAAACGGAAACAATAGAAATATCATCAAAGGCTTCGCTTGTGCCGACAGGGCGCTTGCGGTCGCGAAACTGGTGGTTGTCTATGTCCCGTTTTTCTGCAGCTTCTATTATTAAAAATGCGCTTTCCGGCAACAAGAACTGGAAGCCGCAATGGCCGAATGCCGAACCCAAGGCCGAATATGACGTGATCATCGTCGGCGCTGGCGGGCATGGTCTGGGTGCGGCCTATTATCTGGCCAAGGAACATGGCATCACCAATGTCGCGGTCATCGAAAAAGGCTGGCTTGGCGGCGGCAATACCGGGCGCAACACCACAATTATCCGCTCCAACTATCTCTATGATGAGAGCGCACATCTCTACGAACATGCGATGAAGCTGTGGGAAGGCTTGAGCCAGGACCTCAACTACAATGTCATGTTCTCGCAGCGCGGCGTGATGATGCTGGCGCATACGGTGCATGATGTGCAGAGCTTCAAGCGTCACATCCATGCCAACCGCCTCAACGGCATCGACAATGAGTGGCTGACCAAGGAGCAGGCGAAGGAATATTGCCCGCCGCTCGATATTTCAGCCAATGCGCGCTATCCGGTCGTCGGTGCCACCTTACAGCGGCGCGGCGGCGTGGCCCGTCACGATGCGGTTGCATGGGGCTATGCACGCGGCGCGACGGAGCGCGGCGTTGATATCATCCAGAATTGCCCGGTCACGGCCATTCGTCGCGATGCGTCGGGTCGCGTGACCGGCGTGGATACGCCACGCGGTTTCATCAAGGCGAAGAAAGTGGCGGTTTCCGCTGCTGGCAGCACATCGATTGTCATGGATACGGCAGGCGTGCGTATGCCGCTTGAAAGCTTTCCGCTACAGGCGCTCGTGTCCGAGCCGGTCAAGCCGATCTTCCCATGTGTGGTCATGTCCAACACGGTTCATGCCTATATCAGTCAGTCCGACAAGGGCGAGCTGGTGATCGGTTCCGGCACGGACCAATATGTGTCCTACAGCCAGCGCGGCGGCCTGCCGCTGATCGAGCATACGCTTGCGGCCATCTGCGAAGTCTTCCCAATCTTCACCCGTATGCGAATGCTGCGCAAATGGGGCGGTATTGTTGACGTCACGCCGGATCGTTCGCCGATTATCGGCAAGACGCCGGTTCCGGGCCTGTTTGTCAATTGCGGCTGGGGTACCGGCGGCTTCAAGGCGACGCCAGGTTCGGCGCATGTCTTTGCCCATACGATCGCACGCGACGAACCACACTGGATCAACGCACCGTTCACGCTTGAACGCTTCACCACCGGTCGCCTGATCGATGAAGCGGCTGCTGCCGCCGTCGCGCACTAAGGGAGGTATGATATGCTTTTAATCCGTTGCCCTTATTGCGAGATGGAACGTCCTGAGCTGGAATTCGCCTATGCGGGCGAAGCGCATATTGCGCGTCCAGCCGACCCATCGACACTGACCGATGATGAATGGCGCGACTTCCTGTTCACGCGCTCCAATCCGCGCGGCACCCATTATGAACGCTGGCGGCATATCAATGGCTGCGGCCGCTTTTTCAATGCGGTGCGCGATACGGTGAGCGACAAGTTTGTCACCACCTACAAGGCCGGTGAGCCCCGTCCTGCTTTGGCAGAAACTCCGGCTGCGGAGACGAAATGATGACCGATATGCGCATTCATAACAAAGGCCGTGTCAACAAGACCAAGTCCGTGCGATTCAGCTTCAACGGCAAGACCTATTCCGGTTTTGAAGGTGACACACTGGCATCCGCGCTGCTTGCCAATGGCGAACATCTGGCCGGTCGTTCGTTCAAATATCACCGCCCGCGCGGCATTCTTTCTGCCGGTTCCGAAGAGCCGAATGCACTGATGGGCGTCTCGCGTGGACCAGGTCGGTTTGAGCCGAACACCCGCGCAACGGTGCTGGAACTCTATGATGGTCTCAAGGCCGAAACCCAGAACCATTGGCCGTCGCTGAAGCACGATGTCGGCGCGATCAATGATGCGTTCTACATGTTCTTCTCGGCAGGCTTTTACTACAAGACCTTCATGTGGCCGAAAAGCTTCTGGAACAAGGTTTATGAGCCTTTCATCCGTGGCGCTGCCGGTCTTGGCAAATCGCCGTCCGAGCCCGATCCGGACACCTATGCCAGCCGCTATGCTTTCTGCGATGTGCTGGTTGCCGGTGGTGGACCTGCCGGTCTGGCCGCCGCCCTTGAAGCCGCAAAGAGTGGCGCGAAGGTCATCCTCGTCGACGAGCAGGCCGAATTTGGCGGCTCGCTTCTGTCGGAACCGGAGCCGGTCATCAATGGCCGCGCAAGCTGGGACTGGCTGAACGAAACCATAGCGGCCCTTAAAGCCAATCCGAATGTCACGCTTTTGCCGCGCACGACGGCCATCGGCTATTACCATCAGAACATGGTTGGTCTTTGCGAACGCCTGACCGATCATCAGGCCAAGCCTGCCTCCAATGCGCCGCGTGAGCGTATGTGGCGCGTGCGCGCAAAACAGGTGGTGCTGGCGCAGGGCGCGATTGAAAAGCCGCTGGTCTTTGCAGGCAATGATCGCCCCGGCGTGATGCTGGCTTCTGCCGCACGCACCTATCTCAATCGCTATGGCGTCAAGGTCGGCAATCAGGCTGTCGTCGTCACCTCGCATGACAGCGCATGGCTTGCGGCTTTCGATCTCGCGGTCGCAGGCGTCAAGGTTCCGGCCATCATCGATGTGCGTTCAAGCGTTGCCGACAGCCTCGTCAATCGCGCAAAAATGCTTGGCATTGAAACACTGACCGGCTGGACTGTGACGGATACCGGCGGACGCCATCGCGTGTCGTCGGTCCGCGCTAATCCGGTTTCTAACGGCTCGGTCGGTGCTGCGCGCACGATTGCCTGCGATGTGCTGCTGATGTCCGGCGGCTGGAATCCGAGCGTGCATCTGTTCTCGCACACGAAAGGCTCTCTCGTCTGGGATGAGGCACGCCAGATTTATCTGCCAGGCGAACGCACCGAGGAAAGCCGCTGCGCCGGTGCAGGCAATGGCAATTTCGACCTGCAGGCTGCATTGCGTGAGGGTGCGGAAGCGGGTGCCGCTGCTGCCAATGATTCCGGACACAAAGCCAAGGTATCGGAATATGCGGTCGCCGGTGATTTTGTCTGCGATGGCGTAAGCTGTCGCGAACTGCCAACCGATCGCGATCCGGGCAAGGCCAAGGCTTTCATCGATTTCCAGAACGATGTGACTGCCAAGGATATTCGTCTGGCCGTGCGCGAGGGTTTCCATTCCATCGAGCACGTCAAGCGCTATACCACCAACGGCATGGCGACCGATCAAGGCAAGACCTCGAACATCAACGGTCTGGCCGTTGCAGCCGATGCGCTCAAGCGCCCAACGCCGCAGGTGGGTCTCACTACCTTCCGCCCGCCCTATACGCCGACGACCTTTGGCGCTTTCTGCGGTTACAATCGCGGCAAGCTGTTCGATGTCACGCGCAAGACACCAATCGATAGCTGGGCCGAACAGCATGGCGCAGCTTTTGAGCCGGTCTCACTGTGGCGTCGCGCATGGTACTTCCCGAAAACCGGCGAAGACATGCATCAGGCCGTGGCGCGCGAGTGCAAGGCGACCCGCCAGTCGCTCGGCATGTTCGACGCCTCAACGCTTGGCAAGATCGAAGTGGTCGGCCCGGATGCCGCGGAATTCATGAACCGCATGTACACCAATCCATGGACGAAGCTTGGTGTCGGGCGCTGCCGTTATGGTCTGCTGCTTGGCGAAGATGGTTTCATCCGCGATGACGGTGTTGTCGGTCGTCTGACGCAGGACCGCTTCCACGTGACGACCACGACCGGCGGCGCCGCGCGTGTTCTCAACATGATGGAAGACTATCTCCAGACCGAATGGCCTGACCTGAAAGTCTCATTGACCTCGACCACCGAACAGTGGGCAGTGGTGGCAATCAACGGCCCGAATGCGCGCAAGCTCATTGAGCCAATGGTTGAAGGTCTGGATATTTCCGATGAAGCCTTCCCGCATATGTCGGTTGCGGAATGCACATTCCTTGGCGTGCCAGCGCGTCTGTTCCGCATGAGCTTTACCGGCGAGCTGGGCTATGAAATCAACGTGCCTGCCCGTTACGGCCTGTCACTCTGGAAGGCGCTCTATGAGGCCGGTCAGCAATATGACATCACGCCTTATGGCACCGAAGCCATGCACGTTCTGCGCGCTGAAAAGGGCTATATCATTGTCGGTCAGGACACTGACGGCACGATTACGCCGGATGATGCAAGCCTTGGCTGGGCTGTCGGCAAGCAGAAGCCGGATTTCGTCGGCAAGCGTTCGCTGGCGCGTCCGGATATGCTGAAAGCGGATCGCAAGCATCTCGTGGGTCTGTTGACCAACGATCCGAAGCTGGTGCTGGAAGAAGGTGCGCAGATTGTTGCCGATCCAAAGCAGGCGCTGCCGATGACCATGCTTGGTCATGTCACCTCGTCCTATTGGAGCGAGGCGCTTGGTCGTTCCATCGCCATGGCAGTGGTCTCCGGTGGCAAGGATCGTATGGGTGAAACGCTTTATATGCCGATGCCTGATGGCACAGTGCATGAGGCTGTGGTTTCGGGAATGGTCTTCTATGACCCCGAAGGAAAGAAACTGAACGGATAACACTACAGCTGCATTCTTCGTGATGCCGGGCTGCAAAGAGCAATTTGTCTGCGTTCCGGTGCTCACGTACCTTTAAGTACGCTCCGCTCCGGTACTCGAAAATCACTCTTTTCGCCACGGCCTGACGAATTTGCAACTGTAGTGATAAGGATTGAACCATGCTTGTTGAGACAAAACCTTATTCGAACCGCAAGGTCGTCATTCCCGGTCGTCTGGAAATCCATGCAGCCGATGATGCCGCCCGTTTCATCCTGCGCATTGCCCCGGCAAAACTGGCCTTGGCCGAAAAGGCACTGGGTGCAAAAATCCCGGCAAAGATCGGCGGTTTGATCCGCACGGACGATATTGCCGTTGCCTGCATCGGACCGGATGAATGGTATATCTGGGCTGATGAAGCCAAGGGTGCTGCGATCACGCAGGCTTTCGCCACGCTTTATGAAACAGAGCCGCACAGCCTGACGGAAGTAAGCCATCGGGAAACCGGCATCGATATTTCCGGTTCGCAGGCCGAATGGCTGTTGAATGCCGCTTCCCCACTTGAGCTTTCGCAGATGAGCTTTCCGGGTGCTGCGCGCACAATCTTTGATCACGCCCAGATCATTCTGTTGAAGTGGGATGCCGATCACTACCGGATCGAAGTGTGGAACTCGTTTGCCGATCACGTCTGGACCTTGCTGGAACTGGCCAGCAACGAGGTTTAACACGCAATCCAATTCATCAAATCGAGACTGAAAACGCCGCCCAACCGGGCGGCGTTTTTGCATTCAAAGCCCAAATTCGGTCTTGCCTTCCATAAATCCATATGTGAAGACTGTATTCACATAAGAAATTCATGAGGAGGGAATTTCCCGATGTCGGAAAGCGAACTGCCGCTGAGCGGGCTTGTCGTTGTCGATATGAGCCAGTTTCTGTCGGGGCCTTATTGCTCGTTGCGTCTGATGGATCTGGGCGCACGCGTCATCAAGATTGAACGGCCCGATGGTGGCGATCTCTCGCGCAGGCTTTATCTGAGCGACACGGAGATCGGCGGCGATTCCACGATTTTTCATGCGATCAATCGCGGCAAGGACAGTCTTGCGATCGACCTCAAAAATCCTGACGATTTGGCTGCTTTGAAAAAGCTTCTCACACAGGCGGATGTGCTGATCCAGAACTTCCGTCCCGGTGTCATCAAGCGTCTTGGCCTTGACTACGACGCCGCTAAAGAAATCAATCCGCGTCTCGTCTATGCATCGATCAGCGGCTATGGCGAAGAGGGGCCATGGGTCGGGCGTCCGGGGCAGGATCTGCTGGCGCAGGCGCGCTCGGGCCTGATGTGGCTCAATGGCGATGAAGGGCAGGGGCCGGTGCCATTTGGTCTGGCGGTTGCCGATATGCTGGCGGGTGCAGCCGCAGCGCAGGGCATTCTTGCAGCACTGGTTCGGCGCGGCATCACCAATAAAGGCTCGCATGTCGAAACCAGCCTTCTCGAAGCGCTGGTTGATTTCCAGTTTGAAGTGCTGACCACCCACCTTAACGATGGTCGTCGTCTGCCAAAACGTTCCGATTTCCGCAGCGCCCATGCCTATCTTGCTGCTCCCTATGGCGTCTATCCGGCAGCGGACGGCTATCTTGCCATCGCCATGATGCCGATTGCGAAACTGGCAGCATTGCTTGAAACAGATGCGCTTTCGCCTTTTATCGACGATCCGAAAGTGGCTTTCGCCAAGCGCGATGAGATCAAGCGTCTGATTGCCGAATGTATTGCCAAGAAAACTGTCGATGAATGGCTCGCCATTCTGGAACCTGCCGATATCTGGTGCGCCCGCGTTCTCAACTGGGAAGAACTGCTCGCAAGCGAAGGGTTTTCGACCCTCGACATGCTCCAGACGGTAACGCGTGAGGATGATGTTTCCATTACCACGACACGTTCGCCGCTGCGCATCAACGGACAACGCCCAAAGGTGGCACGTGCTGCACCGCGCATTGGCGAAAACAGCAAAGAAATTCGCGAGGAGTTCGGTCTATGAGTACGATCAAGCTGAAAGGCATGACCTGGAGCCACCCGCGCGGCTATGATCCGATGGTTGCGGGTGCCGAACAATGGCTTGCTGACAAGGGCGTCGAAATCGAGTGGGAAAAGCGGTCGCTACAGGATTTCGAGACCTTTCCGGTCGAGGAACTGGCCCGCAATTTCGATATGATCGTGATCGACCATCCGCATGTGGGGCAGATCACCAAGGAAGGCTGTCTGCTGCCGCTTGATGTGCCGGGCCGCGAAACGGAACTGAAAGAGCTTGCCGATGGTTCCGTGGGCCAGTCCTTCCCAAGCTATAACTGGCAGGGGCGGCAATGGGCGTTTCCGCTCGATGCAGCAACACAGGTTCAGGCATGGCGTCCGGACCTGATGGATAAGCCAGTCACCTCATGGGGCGAGGTGTTGCGTCTTGCCCGCGCCGGGAAAGTTCTGCTTCCACTGCGCTCGCCGCATTCGCTGATGTGTTTTTACACGCTTGTCGCCAATGCTGGAACACCGTGCGCGGTCGAAGGCGAGCTGATCTCTGTTGAGGATGGTGTCAAAGCTTTCGAGCAACTGCGCGAGATCGCTTCGCTAGTAAAGCCGAAATGCTTCGGCATGGACCCGATTGCCGTGTTTGAGGAAATGGCAAAGCCAGATTCGGATATTGCCTGCTCACCGCTGATCTACGGCTATGTGAATTATGCCATGCCGGGCTTCCGCGATCGCCTGATCCGTTTTGCCGATATTCCAGCGGGTGCGGCGGGTGTTGCTGGTTCTGCTCTGGGTGGCACAGGCATTGCAGTTTCTGCCTTCAGCAAGCATCCTGAAGCGGCAATCGACTTTGCTTATTGGATTGCCAGTGGTGACGTGCAAAAGGGGCTTTATGCGGCGTCCAACGGCCAGCCCGGACATGCAGATGCATGGGAAGACGATACCGTAAACAATGCAACTTCAGGCTTTTATCGCGACACGCGCGCGACGTTGGAAGGCGCATGGGTGCGCCCGCGTCACGATGGCTATATGCCGTTTCAGGAAGCGGCGTCGGAACGCATCAACAAAGGCTTGCGGGAGAATGAGAAGGCGGAGGTCGTCATCGCCGATCTCAACCGGCTTTTCCGCGAAAGCTTCTGATTTATATGGAAAGGCTGGCGGCGTGCCGCCAGCCTGATTGGTTTTATAGTTTCCAGAGGCGCGTTGCATTCTCAGAGAGAAGCAGCGCTTTTTCGTCTTCGCTGCATCCTTCAAGAAGCGCATGGGTTGTGGCCACCCATGTCGAAAGTCCGGCATCGACATTGCTTGCCAGTGTGCAGACAGGCCAGTCGCTGCCCCACACAATCCGCTCCCAGCCGAAGGCCTCAATGACATGCTCCACATAGGGACGTACCGTGTCGACGGTCCAGCTTGTCTGCTCGGCATAGGCCACTACGCCGGAAATCTTTGCCGTCACATTGTCGCGCTGCGCAATCTCGGTAATGCCCTTTTTCCAGCCGTCCAGCGCACCTGACTTGATGTCCGGAACGCCGCAGTGATCGAGCACGAATTGCACGTCCGGGGCAAGATCGGCCAGCGCAAGTACCTTGTCGATCTGATGTGGGAGTGTGCAGAGATCGAAGGTCAGGCCAGTGCCTTCCAGCCGCTTGATATTCTCGCGGAAAAGAACACCCTCGGAAACGTCATCAGGTACGACATGCAGCACACGACGAAAGCCTTTGACGAAAGGATTGCCAAGCTGCAATTCGAGATACTCGGGAAAGCCCGGTTCTTCCGGGCGGCAGGAGGCAATTGCACCTTTTATGAAGCCATCATTCGCGATTGAAATATCCTGAACATGGTGCGTCTCGGCTTGAATGCTATCAGCCGCAACATCCACTTCCATATGCAGTGCTGCCTTGATGCCGCAGCGCTCAGCCTGCTTCCGATAGGTCTCAAACAGAAAATCGCGGTCGAGCGCCGGTACATCCCCCAGCCATGGGTAAGTCAGCGCGCTTTTGTCTATCAGATGCAGATGGGTATCGATAATCATGAAAACTCTCCTCCATTGACATACTTTCAAAAAAGAAGAGAGTTTTCAAATAAGAATTATCGGCATTGCTTAGTCGGTTGCCCCGATATCGGAGCCAACCAGTTTCGACAGGTCTTTGACGGTCTTTTGAAGCAGGCTGATGGTCTGCGTAATGTCGGGTGCTGAAGCCGAATTGACGAGTGTCACATAGGGACAGGTCAGTGAGGCAATGCAAGTACCATCCGGGCCGAGAATCGGGGCCGAGAGATTGTAGACGCCTGCCACCTGAGCGCTGGGCATCATTTCATAGCCACGTTCGCGAATCTGGTCGAGGCGCTCGTAGAAACTCTCATCGAGCTTCACGCTTTCACCGTCTTTTGCATATTCGGCAATCATCATCTTGCGTTCTTCCGGTGACCGGAAGGCGAGAAGCACATGGCCGGAACCGGTATCGAACAGACTGATATGCGAACCGACGCGGATTGAGATGCCCCAGTAATCCGGAGCCTCCTGCTGTGCAATGACAACGACAGATCCCCGGTCAAACACGGCAAGCTGGTTGGCCTGCTTTGAGCGGTCGGCAAGTTCACGCATGAAAGGCGTGGCAAAGGAAGCAAGTCTGCGCACCGGTGCATGAAGGTGTGCAAGACCGAACAGCTTGAGCGTCAGTGAATAGCGGTCGCCCTCGAGCTTGGTCACGTAACCGCGCTTCACCAGGCGATCCAGCATCCGGTAAAACTCGTTGGGGCTGCGGTCGAGGTGTTTGGCAATTTCTGCCTGTGTCAGCCCACCATCCACGCTCGCAAGCAGTTCCAGAATATCCAGTCCTTTGTCCAGCGCGGGCGCGCGGTAGCGATCGTCTGTTTCCAAGTTGGCTCCCCTCATGAATATCCCTCTTCATATACGAACAACCCGGAATGCGAAAGTCGCAAATGTGCGGAAACTCGCCTTGACCGGTTTTGAATAATATGTTTGCATATAAATACCAAATTCACAATTGGGGGCGGACCGGGGAAAAGTCCGTCGTGAGGAGGAGAAGCATGATGAGTTTCAAAACGTCCTGCCTGGCGGGAACGGCTCTACTGGCGTTGGCAATGGGTTCCGCTGGTGCGGCCGATTTGCCGGGTAAATTTGAAGGCGTGACGGTAAACGCCAAGCTGATCGGCGGTCAGCAGTATGAAGCGCTGTATTCACGCATTGCCGAATGGGAAAAAGCGACCGGTGCCAAGGTCAACATCCTGTCCAAGAAGAACCACTTCGAACTGGACAAGGAAATCAAGTCGGACATCGCTTCTGGTTCGATCAACTGGTGCGTCGGCTCCAACCATTCGTCCTTTGCGCCGCAATATCCTGATCTCTATGCCGACCTGAATGGTTTGCTTCCATCGGGCGAAATCGAAGGTTTCGTGCCATCGGTGATCAAGGCTTCGACGCTTAACGACAAGCTGGTCATGCTGCCGCGCGCGCAGTTCGACGTCTCGGCGCTCTACTATCAGAAGAGCCTTTACGAAGACGACGCCAAGAAGACCGCGTTCAAGGAAAAATACGGCTACGATCTGGCACCGCCAAAGACCTGGAAAGAAGTTTCCGATCAGGCTGTGTTCTTTGCCGATCCACCGAATTTCTACGGCACGCAGTTTGCGGGCAAGGAAGAGGCGATCAATGGCCGCTTCTATGAAATGCTGGTCGCAGAAGGCGGCGAATATCTCAAGGACGGCAAGCCTGCTTTCAATTCTGAAGCCGGTGTCCGTGCGCTCGACTGGTTCGTCAATCTCTACAAGGCCAAGGCCGTTCCTGCAGGCACCACCAACTATCTGTGGGATGAGCTCGGCGCTGGCTTTGCATCCGGCACCATTGCAATCAACCTGGATTGGCCGGGCTGGGCGACCTATTTCAACGACCCAAAGTCGTCGAAGGTCGCAGGCAATGTCGGTATCGTTCCGCCTCCGACAGGTTCTTCCGGCAAGCGCACCGGCTGGTCGGGCCATCACGGCTTCTCGGTCACCGAATCCTGCGCCACCAAGGAAGCTGCTGCTTCGCTCGTCTGGTTCCTGACCAACGAGGATTCGCAGAAGCAGGAATCGGCTGCTGGCACGCTGCCAACCCGTACGGCTGTCTGGGATTATGTCATCGAACAGGCTGCTTCCGATCCATACAAGAAGGAAGTGCTCTCCGTGTTCCAGGAAACGGCAAAGACCGCTTTCCCGGTTCCGCAGACCCCTTCCTGGATCGAGATTTCCAACGCTGTTTATCCTGAGCTTCAGGCGGCGATCCTTGGCGACAAGACCTCACAGCAGGCGCTTGACGATGCAGCCAAGAAGGCAACGCAGATCCTTGAGGATGCTGGCGAACTCTAGTCTCGCTTTGTGACTTCATGGCCCGCCTTTGGGAAACCAATTGGCGGGCCGTTTTGACAGGTTTTCTGGCTGATCCACCGCTTCGGAAGAACAATGTTTAAACGAATTTCTCCGCCGGTTCTGCTTTTGCTTCCGGCCATTATCATCCTCGCAGCGGTGGTTCTTTTTCCCCTCGCGCTTTCGCTTTATTCAAGCTTCACGCCATTCCGGCTGACGCGCCCTGACAGCCTGTTCAACTTCATCGGCTTGCGCAACTATCAGCGCATCATGAGTGATTGGGTGTTCTGGGCTGCATTCATCCGCACGGTGATTTTCCTCACCATCGCGCTCAATCTGGAAATGCTGCTCGGCCTTGGCTTGGCGCTGCTCATCAACAAGGCCACCCACGGTCAGCGTGTTTTGCGCACGCTGATGATGTTCCCGATGATGTTTTCGCCGGTTCTCGTCGGCTTCCAGTTCAAGTTCATGTTCAACGACAATATCGGTCTCGTGAACAATGCGCTGCAATCTCTGGGCATCACCAGCCAGGCTATTCCATGGCTGATCGACGGCAATCTGGCGCTGTTTGCGATTTTGCTGGCAGAAGTCTGGATGTCGACCTCGGTGTTCGCGATCCTTATTCTGGGCGGTCTTCTGTCCATGCCGCAGGACCCGGTTGAAGCCGCGCGCGTCGACGGCTGCACGCCATGGCAGACATTCCGCTATGTCATCTGGCCTTATCTGATGCCCTTTGCTTTCATCGCAATGACCATTCGTTCGCTCGATGTGGCCCGCGCTTATGACATCGTGAAGATCATGACCGATGGTGGCCCGGCACGCCGAACCGAGCTGATCTGGACGCTGGTCGGGCGCACCGCCTATTCGGATGCGCAGATGGGCTTGGCCAATGCCATGGCCTATGTCGCGATCCTGCTCTCGATCCTCTTCACCGTAATGTTCTTCCGCAAGCTTGCAGCCGCACGCGCGCAAATTGGAGCGGAGTGGTAATCATGGCATCAACAACGCTCTCCAATAACCAGCATCGCCTGCTGCGCCGCGTCAAGAAAGTCGCCTATCTTATCGGCCTGTTTCTCGCGATGGCGATCATTTGTCTGCCCGGTCTGTGGATCGTGCTGTCCTCGCTGCGTCCGCCGGTCGAAATCATGGCAAAGCCGCCGGTCTGGATTCCGCAGGAAATCACGCTTGATGCTTATTATGCGATATTCTCAGGCGCAGGCGGCGGCGGTATTCCTGTCTGGGATTATTTCCGCAACTCGCTGATTATCTCGGTCACATCCACCATCATCGCGCTGATTGTCGGCGTTTCGGGTGGCTATGCCTTTGCGCGCTTCCGCTTCTGGGGCAAGTCGACGACATTCCTCGGCCTCATGCTGACGCGCTCGGTGCCGGGCATTGCGCTTTCACTGCCGCTCTTCATGCTCTATTCGCGCATCGGCATTATCGACACGCATTTTGGTCTCATCGTCACCTATGTGGCGCTCAATGTGCCGTTTACGATCTGGCTGATCGACGGCTTCTTCCGTCAGGTACCGAAGGATCTGGCAGAGGCTGCCCAGATTGACGGTTGCACGCGCTGGCAGGCCTTCTGGCAGGTGGAATTTCCGCTGGCCGGTCCCGGCATTGCGACTGCTGGCATCTTCGCCTTCCTCACCTCATGGAACGAGTATGCGCTGGCGTCCCAGCTTACCCGTTCCGTCAATTCCAAGACCCTTCCAGTCGGTCTTCTCGATTACACCGCTGAATTCACCATCGACTGGCGTGGCATGTGCGCGCTGGCGGTCGTGATGATTATTCCGGCGCTGACCCTCACATTCATCGTTCAGAAGCACCTTGTTGCTGGTCTGACGTTCGGCGCGGTTAAAGGTTGATATAAAATGGCTCAGCTTTCCATTAAAAATCTCGTCAAGCGCTACGGCAATGTCGGCGTGGTACATGGCATCAATCTCGAAATCGCCGACAAGGAGTTCGTGGCGCTGGTCGGTCCGTCCGGCTGCGGCAAGTCCACGACGCTGCGCATGATCGCAGGTCTTGAGAGCATCTCCGACGGCGCGCTCGAAATCGGCGGCAAGGTGGTCAACGATCTGCCGCCGCGTGATCGCAACATCTCCATGGTGTTCCAGTCCTATGCGCTTTATCCGCATATGTCGGTGCGCGAGAACATGGGCTTCTCGCTCAAAATCGCCAAGCAGCCGCAGGCGGAAATCGACCGCCGCGTCAATGAAGCCTCCGCCATTCTTGGCCTCGAAGCGCTGATGGAACGCCGTCCGGCACAGCTTTCGGGCGGTCAGCGTCAGCGCGTTGCCATGGGCCGCGCCATCGTGCGCAATCCGGAAGTGTTTCTGTTCGACGAACCGTTATCGAACCTCGATGCCAAGCTGCGCACGCAGATGCGCACGGAGATCAAGAAGCTTCATGCCAAAGTGCAGTCCACCGTCGTTTACGTGACGCACGATCAGGTCGAAGCCATGACGCTGGCTGATCGTATTGTCATCATGCGCGACGGCCATATCGAGCAGGTCGGCACACCCGATGAAGTGTTCAAGCACCCAGCAACGCAGTTTGTCGCGGGCTTCATCGGCTCGCCACCCATGAATATGGCCGAGGCTACCGTGCAGGGTTCGGAACTGGTTTTTGCCAGTGGCGACCGCCTGCCAGTGCCGGCACAGTTCAAGGCCAAGGTCACGGATGGCTCCAAGGTCACGTTCGGCCTGCGCCCGGATGATCTGTTTCCGAAAGGCCATGGGCTTTCATCGGGAGACGCCGTTCATGAGGGCGAATTGCGCGTTTCGATCACCGAGCCGCTTGGCAATGAAACGCTGGTCTTTGTCGAATTGCCGGCAAAGAGTGGGTGGCGCGTATGCTGAACCCGCGTCACCTTACTTCCGGTGAAGCGGTCTCCATGCATTTTGATCTGTCGCAGGCGCATCTGTTTGATGCGGCAAGCGGCAAGAGCTTGGCGGTGTAGTTATGGCGCGTATTGAAAAAGTCGAACTGCGCATGGTCGACCTTCCGCCGAAGGTCAAGCGCACCGATGCGATCCAGAGCTTTGTCAGCCAGGAAACGCCAATCGTCACCATCACCGACAGTGATGGTGCGGTGGGTACGGGCTACAGCTACACCATCGGCACCGGCGGCTCGTCTGTCATGCGCCTGTTGAACGATCATCTGGTGCCGCTGATTATCAATGAGGATGCGGATTGCATCGAGGCGATCTGGCGCAAGCTCGAATTTGCAACCCACGCCACCACCATCGGCGCGATTACGGCTTTGGCGTTGGCTGCGATTGATACGGCCCTTTGGGATTTGCGTGCGAAAAAACAGAACCTGCCGCTGTGGAAGCTTGCAGGCGGTGCCAAGGATCGTTGTCCGCTGTACACGACCGAAGGTGGTTGGCTGCATATCGAGAAAGAAGCGCTGGTCGAGGATGCGTTGCAGGCCAAGGCCAAGGGCTTCTCCGGTTCCAAGGTGAAGATCGGTAAGCCGCATGGTTCGGAAGACTATGCGCGTTTGGCGGCTGTTCGTGCTGCCGTGGGCGACGGCTTTGAAATCATGACCGATTGCAATCAGGGCTTTACGGTGGACGAAGCCATTCGCCGCGCCGAACGCCTGAAAGAACTCGATCTCGCTTGGATTGAAGAACCACTTCCGGCGGATGATCTTGACGGCCATATCCGTCTGACCCGTTCCACCCCGACACCGATTGCTGTGGGTGAATCGATCTATTCGATCCGCCATTTCCGCGAATATATGCAGAAGGGCGCTTGCTCCATCGTGCAGGTCGATGTGGCGCGTATCGGCGGCATCACGCCATGGCTGAAAGTGGCACACGCCGCAGAAGCTTTCGACATTCCTGTCTGCCCGCACTTCCTGATGGAACTGCATGTCAGCCTTACCTGTGCCGTCCAGAATGGCCGCTATGTCGAATATATCCCGCAGCTTGATGATCTGACCACCAAGGGCATGGAAATTCGTGATGGTCACGCTATTGCTCCATCGGAGCCAGGTATTGGTATTTCGTGGGATTGGGATGCCGTGCGTGCGCGCTCCGTTTCCGAATTCACCCGCGAGATCGTGAGGTCGTGATGTCGCAGCGAATGGGCATGGTGATCGGGCTGAAGCCTGAGAAGATCGCAGAATATAAAAAGCTGCATGCGAGCGTGTGGCCGGAGATTCTGTCGCTCATTTCCGAGTGCAACATCACCAATTATACGATCTTTCTGAAAGAGCCGGAAAACCTGCTGTTTGGCACATGGGACTATGTAGGCACCGACTTTGAAGCCGACATGAAGAAGATGGCCGATAACCCTAAAAATCAGGAATGGTGGTCAGTCTGTATGCCATGCCAGCAGCCGCTTGAAACCCGTAAAGAGGGTGAGTGGTGGGCGATGATGGAGGAAGTTTTCCATCATGACTGAGACTTTTGATCCCAAGAGCCTGCGCCAATGGTGGGCCAGGCCGTCGAAGCCGAAGCCCATCGTGATCTTCGGCGCGGGCAGCATTGTCGGCGACGCGCACCTGCCCGCCTACAAGAAGGGCGACTTTCCGGTTGCGGGCATTTTCGATCCCAATCTGGAAAAGGCTAAAGAGCTGGCCGACCAGTGGGGCATCAAGGCTTTTGCAAGTACTGAGGAAGCTCTTGCCGTCGAAGGCGCGATCTTCGATCTGGCGACGCCGCCCTCAGCCCATGCTTCGATCCTCGCGCAATTGCCGGAAGGTGCAGCCGTCCTCATTCAGAAGCCGATGGGCAGCGACTTGGCTAGCGCCACGGAAATTCTGAAAGTCTGCCGCGCGCGCAATCTGAAAGCGGCGGTGAATTTCCAGCTGCGTTTCGCGCCGATGATGTTGGCACTTTATGATGCTGTCGATAAGGGCTTGCTTGGTGAAGTGGTGGATTTCGACGCGTGGCTGGCGCTTGCGACTCCTTGGGGTCTGTGGCCGTTCCTCAAAGGTCTACCACGCATCGAGATTGCCATGCATTCGATCCATTATCTGGATTTCGTGCGTGGTCTGCTCGGCAATCCGCTCGGCGTTCACGCCAAGACCATCGGCCATCCGAACCACGAAGTTGCCCAGACGCGCACCGCAGCGATTCTCGATTATGGCAACCGCGTGCGTTGTGCGCTGTCGATCAATCATGACCATGATTTTGGCCGCAAATTTCAGGCTTGCGAGTTTCGCATCTGCGGCACCGAAGGTGCTGCCTATGTGAAACTGGGCGTCAATCTCGACTATCCTCGTGGCGAGCCGGACGAGCTGTGGATCAAGCCAAAGGGCGACGACGACTGGGTGCAGGTCGCACTTCAAGGCGCGTGGTTCCCGGACGCATTCTTGAACCGCATGGCGCAGTTGCAGCGTTTCGTGACTGGCGAAGACGCTGAACTTGTCGGCTCGGTCGAAGATGCCTGGCACACCATGGCACTGGTCGAGGCCGCCTATCAGTCGAGCGCTGCGCCTGCCACGCCGCTTGCCGCAAAACCGGAGGTCTGATCATGGCCGAACAGAAAATCTACTACGAAGATTATGAAATGAACCATGTGCGCCTCACCACGGGCCGCACCATCACCGAAACGGATTTCGTGGTTCACGCCGGGCATACGGGCGATTTCTTTCCGCATCATATGGATGCGGAATTCGCCAAGACCCTGCCGGGTGGTCAGCGCATTGCCCACGGCACAATGATCTTTGCAATCGGTGTCGGATTGACCGCAACGCTGATCAATCCGGTTGCATTTTCCTATGGTTATGATCGTCTGCGCTTTATTCGTCCGGTTCATATCGGAGATACGATCCGCACGCGCGTGACAATCAGCGCCAAGGAAGATGACCCGAAGAGGGCCAATATGGGCCGCGTTACCGAGCGGTGCGAAGTGCTTAATCAGCGGGATGAAGTGGTGCTGGCTTGCGACCACATCCTGCTTGTCGAACGGAAGGCTTGAAAATGACGATACGATTTGATGGAAAAACCGCACTGGTGACAGCCGCCGCTCAGGGCATTGGCCGTGCAAGTGCGCTGGCTTTTGCGGAAGCTGGCGCCAAGGTCTATGCGACCGACATCAACGAGGCCGCACTCAAGGAAATCGAAGGCGTTTCGGGCATTATCACCCGCAAGCTCAACGTGCTTGACGAGGCGGAAGTGAAGGCAGCGGTCGCCGAGATCGGTCAGGTCGATATCCTGTTCAACTGCGCGGGCGTCGTCCATGGCGGCTCAATCCTTGAGATGAAGGACGAAGATCTCGACTTTGCCGTCAATCTCAACGTCAAGGCCATGATCCGCACCATTCGCGCCGTGCTGCCGGGAATGCTGGAACGCAAGGACGGTTCTATCGTCAACATGGCGTCGGTCGCTTCGAGCGTGAAGGGCGTGCCGAACCGCTTTGCTTATGGCGTCACCAAGGCGGCGGTCATCGGCCTCACCAAGGCTGTCGCTGCCGACTACGTTGCCAAGGGCATCCGCTGCAACGCCATCTGCCCCGGTACGGTTGAAAGCCCGTCGCTTCAGGACCGTCTGCGTGCGCAGGGCGATTATGAAGAACAGCGCGCAGCCTTCATCGCGCGTCAGCCAATTGGCCGTATCGGCCAGCCGGAAGAAATCGCCGATCTCGCGGTCTATCTCGCAGGTGCCACGTACACCACCGGTCAGGCGTATAACATCGATGGTGGCTGGACGATCTAGAGCTATCGCTATTCAGGCTCTGGCGGCCTGCAAACGGTATTCTTCTGCGCTTCCGGTGCTCATGTACCTTTAAGTACATTCCGCTCCGGTTCTCGAAAAACACCATTTTCGGCACGCCATAACCAGAATTTCGACAGCTCTAGGCATTTCCACCACCCCCAATTTTATCCCCTCAAGGAGTAAACTCATGAAATTTCTTCGCTATGGCGAAACCGGTCAGGAAAAGCCGGGCCTTCTCGATGCAGACGGCAATATCCGTGATCTTTCCGCCCATGTAGGCGATCTTTCCGGCGCGGCTCTGACCCCGGATGCACTGGCCAAGCTTGGTGCGATCGATATCAATTCGTTGCCGAAGGTCGAAGGCAATCCACGCCTCGGTCCATGCGTTGCAGGCACCGGCAAGTTCATCTGCATTGGCCTCAACTATGCTGATCACGCTGCAGAATCCGGCATGGCCGTTCCGCCAGAACCAGTTATCTTCATGAAGGCCACCTCGGCCATCGTTGGCCCGAACGACGATCTGCTCATCCCGCGCGGCTCGGAAAAGACCGACTGGGAAGTCGAACTCGGCATCGTTATCGGCAAGACCGCGAAATATGTTTCGGAAGATGATGCGCTTGATTATGTCGCGGGCTACTGCACGCTGCACGACGTCTCGGAACGCGCTTTCCAGATCGAGCGCGCCGGTCAGTGGACCAAGGGCAAATCCTGCGACACGTTCGGCCCGACCGGCCCATGGCTGGTGACGAAGGACGAGGTTGCCGATCCGCAGAACCTTGGCATGTGGCTCAAGGTCAATGGCGAAACCATGCAGGACGGCTCGACCAAGACCATGGTCTATGGCGTACGCCACCTCGTTTCCTATCTCTCGCAGTTCATGTCTTTGCAGCCGGGCGATATCATCTCCACCGGCACGCCTCCCGGCGTTGGCATGGGCATGAAGCCACCGCGCTATCTCAAGGCTGGCGACGTTGTCGAACTCGGCATCGAAGGTCTCGGCACGCAGAAGCAGAACGTGCGCGCTGACGTTTAATTTTTTGAGCATGCTCTGATCACGGATAAATCATGACGAAAATCACTGATCTGCGCGTCTTCGATCTCCGCTTCCCGACTTCGCAAAGTCTGGACGGCTCTGACGCGATGAACCCGGACCCGGACTATTCGGCAGCCTATGTCATCCTCGATACGGATGACGGGGCGCTGAAGGGCCATGGCCTGACCTTCACCATTGGACGCGGCAACGACATTTGCTGTCAGGCGATTCTCGCCATGCGTCATCTGGTCGTGGGTGCCTCGATGGATGATTTCCTCGCGGCCCCCGGCAAGTTCTGGCGCTACCTGACCGGTGACAGCCAGCTGCGCTGGATCGGCCCGGACAAGGGCGCGATGCATCTTGCCACCGGCGCTGTCGTCAACGCCTTCTGGGATTTGGCTGCAAAGCAGGCTGGCAAGCCGGTATGGCGGCTTGTGGCCGACATGTCACCGGAAGAGATCGCCGATATCGTCGATTATCGCTACCTCACCGATGCGCTGACCCGCGACGAAGCTGTCGAAATTCTGCGTAAAGCGGAAGCCGGCAAGGCTGAGCGTATCGCGAAGCTCGAAGCCAAGGGTTATCCTTGCTACACGACGTCTGCTGGCTGGCTCGGCTATGACGATGACAAGCTGCGTCGTCTTTGCCAGGAAGCGATTGATGAAGGCTTCAATCATGTGAAGATGAAGGTTGGTCGCGATCTCGAAGACGATATTCGTCGTCTCACCATCGCACGTGAAGTAATCGGCCCGGATCGTTATCTGATGATCGACGCCAATCAGGTCTGGGAAGTCAATCAGGCAATCGAGTGGGTCAACAAGCTTGCCTTCTCCAAGCCCTTCTTCATCGAAGAACCGACCAGCCCGGATGATGTTGCAGGCCATCGCAAGATCCGCGAAGCCATTGGCGATGTGAAGGTTGCGACTGGTGAAATGTGCCAGAACCGCATTATGTTCAAGCAGTTCATCGCGGAAGGCGCTATCGACATCGTTCAGATCGATTCATGCCGTATGGGTGGCCTGAATGAAGTTCTGGCCGTGCTGCTGATTGCTGCAAAATACAACAAGCCGGTTTGGCCACATGCGGGCGGCGTTGGCCTGTGTGAATATGTGCAGCACCTTTCCATGATCGATTATGTTGCCGTTTCCGGCACCATGGACGGTCGTGTGATCGAATATGTCGATCATCTGCACGAACACTTCATCGAGCCATGCATCATCAAGGATGCGGCTTATATGCCACCATCGCTGCCGGGCTTCTCGATTGAAATGAAGCCGCAGTCGATTGCGGAATATACGTTCAAGGATTGAGAGCCAGTTTTCGGCTTATTGTAAAATAAAAAGCCGCGCTGAAAAGCGCGGCTTTGTTTTTAGAGGAAGCGGATCATCAATGCGCCGGAAAGCAACAGAACCGCCCCGGCAATGCGCCCGGCGGTGATTTCACGCACCGCAACGCCCATGAAGCCGATGCGGTCAGCAGCCAGTCCGGCCATCAATTGTCCAGCAACAGCAAGCCCCATCACGGCAGCAGCCCCGATGCGCGGCGTCAGCAACACCGATGCGGTCACATAGATACAGCCAAGCGCACCGCCAGCCACGAACAGCCAGCCCGCAGGCACGTTGAACGCTGGCATTGCACCCGTCGCACGCGCGGTAATTCCGGCGATAACGGCAAGGATGACGGCACCGGAAAGAAACGAAATCGCAGCAGCTGTTACCGGCGATCCCAATCCACGAGCCAAGGCTGCATTGATTGGCGCCTGAATAGCAATACAGGCACCGGAAAGGATGCCGAACAACGTCCAGAGCATGGAGATTTCCTCGCTTGGTGAAGAACCTGGAAGGAACAAATGGAATGATTAGTCCTTGCAGAGGATAATCGTCAGGTCAATATTTCGAGCATGATCACGCCGAATACAGAGGCCTGATTGAACAAGTATTTTTGCGACGACTATTGAAGGGCTTAAAGTGGTGCCCGGAGGCGGATTCGAACCACCGACACGCGGATTTTCAATCCGCTGCTCTACCAACTGAGCTATCCGGGCATCCGTAACAAGCAGTTAGCTCGTTCGAGGCGGTGTTGGTTCCCGCCGGAAGTGGGTGGGTTATAGCATTAAATTTCGCGCTGTCCAGCACCGTATCGCAATTTTTATCAGCTTTTCTCACATCTTTGATAAATAACTGATTTTATTGGAGGAAGCCACTTTGATAGAGGTTTAGTTTCCTTCTTCTTCCTCTTCGTCAATCGGCTTCCCCGGCAGGACATAGCTGCCGGATAGCCAGCGATTGAGGTCGATGCTTTTACAGCGTGGCGAACAGAACGGATAGGATTCGCGCGATGAAGGCTTTCCGCATTCCGGGCAGGGGCGCGTCGGACGCAATGGCGTCACTCGTGCACCTGCTGCGGTCGATATGTCCTTCTTGTCGCTCATACCTGCTCTCAGACTTTCCCGCTGTTCCAGTTAGCGTAAACCGGGTAGTCGACGTCGTTCAGCAGGCTGATAGTTTCCTGCAGCGGCAATCCCACGACGTTTGTATAGGAGCCAACCAGCTTCACAACGAAACTACCGGCCAGCCCCTGGATTGCATAGCCGCCCGCTTTCCCTCGCCATTCACCAGACGAGAGATAGGCATCCATCTGCTGGCGGGATAACCGTTCAAAACGCAATCGTGTTTCAACCAGTGTCTGGCGCAAATTCCCGTTCGGCAAGACAAGGCTCACTCCTGTGAACACCTTGTGCGTACGCCCGGAAAGCAGCCGCAGACATTCTCTTGCCTCGTCGGCAATCTCCGTTTTGGGGAGAATGCGCCGGCCCACGGCCACAACAGTATCGGCAGCAAGAATGAAGGCACCGGCGAAATTCGCATCGTCCTTCAGCTGCTCTTGTGCCTTGCGCGCCTTCTCCCGCGACAGACGTCGCGCCAGCGAGCGCGGGTGTTCCGCGCGCTGCGGCGTTTCATCTATATCGGCCGGATGAATGTGGTCCGGTTCGATGCCTGTCTGCCCCAGAAGCTCGATCCTGCGTGGAGAACCGGAGGCAAGAACCAGCTTGTGTTGCGCGCTCATCGAATAGACATTTCCTGGAACGGGAACGGATTGCTCACTTGAAGCGGTAGGTGATGCGGCCCTTGGTCAGATCGTAAGGGGTCATCTCAACCAGAACCTTGTCGCCGGCCAGAACGCGGATGCGATTCTTGCGCATACGGCCTGCCGTATGGGCGATGATTTCATGTTCGTTCTCGAGCTTCACGCGGAACATAGCATTCGGCAGCAGTTCCGTAACAACACCCGGAAATTCTAGGACTTCTTCTTTCGCCATGCGATACCTGTGTCTTTCTTTGATAAAATGCCGCTCTCGAGCGGTCTTTAGGTCGGAATTTGCGCGGAACCTATATGATTAGGCGGCATTTGTGAACAACGGAATTCCGTGAACTTGATGCTGGAGCATTTCCAGCAAAAGTGCGAAGCCGTTTTGCGTCGGATAATGCGACAAAACAAACAGTTAGAGCGGTTCCGCCGATTCCGTATTAGCCGGAACCGTTCTTGTCAAAACGCTGCATGATTTGCCGCTTCAGGCGGTCCCGCACATCGCGATAAGCCGCCATGATCTGACTTCTGCTGCCTGCCACCAGCGTGGGGTCCGGCGTTGGCCAATATTCGACATCAACCGAGAAACCCCGCATTCGCTCCAGCACAGTATGGTGGGCAAGTGGTGTCAGCGTTACAATCAGGTCGAAATATCCATCAGCAAGTTCTTCGAGGCCACGCGGTTGCCGGTTATCAAGCGTCAAGCCTTCCTCTTGAAGTACAGCATCGACAAACGGATCACGTTCACCCCGCTTCACACCTGCAGAAGCTACATAAATATTGGGTGGCAGGGCCTGTCTTGCAAGTAACTCCGCCATGGGTGAACGAATTGCATTCTTGCCGCAGACAAAAAGCAGGGACTTGGGCAGGCTCGATTTATGATCTTCGTCGCCGTCGGCGCTGAAATTCACGGGAGGGGCATCGGTGATGACCATCAATGATCAGCCTCTCCAGTGCAGGACGCAGACAAGTGTGAAAAGCCGCCGTGCCGTGTTGAAATCAACCTCGATCTTGCCCTGCAGCCTGTTCTGGAGCGTCTGCGATCCTTCATTGTGCAGGCCGCGCCGTCCCATGTCGATTGCTTCGATCTTGCTTGGTGTGGCCGACCGGATCGCCTGATAATAGCTTTCACAAATCATGAAATAATCCCGCACGACGCGCCGTAAGGGCGTGAGCGAGAGAATATGAGTTGCGACGTCTTCACCGGCCTCCCGGGTGATGGCGAAGATCAGTCGCGATTCCATCAGCGAAAGCTTGAGACGGTACGGCCCTCCCGTGTCGTCTCCGATCGGGTGGAAGGAATTTTCTTCGATGAGGTCAAAAATGGCTACCGCACGTTCATGCTCGACGTCAGGCGTCGAGCGCCCGATGGATTCATCGAGCTCGACGTCAACAAGGCGCGCATTTGGAACAGCGGCAGTCATGTCACCTCATAGATTCAGCCGGATAGCGACAGACTGCGCGTGTGCGTCAAGGCCTTCGGCGCGGGCAATCTCGATTGCCGCAGGTCCGAGCACGCGCAGTTGATCAGGGCCGAGTTTGAGAAGCGACGTGCGTTTCATGTAGTCGAGAACCGACAAGCCGGACGAAAAGCGCGCCGAGCGCGCCGTTGGCAGAACGTGGTTACAGCCGCCGACATAATCGCCGATCACTTCCGGCGTATAGCCGCCGATGAAGATCGATCCCGCATTACGGATTTTGGGCAGCAATGCTTCCGGATCGGCCGTAGCGATTTCCAGATGCTCGGCTGCAATGCGATTGGCAAGCGGAATGGCTGCCTCGAAATCCTCGACCAGAATAACCGCGCCGAAATCACGCCAGCTCGCGGCGGCAGTTTGCGCGCGCGGGAGATTGCGGAGCTGTCGTTCGACAGCTTCTTCGACAGCTAGAGCAAGAGCCTCATCATTGGTCATAAGGATCGATTGCGCAGCGGTATCGTGCTCCGCTTGAGCAAGGAGGTCAGCGGCGATCCAGTCGGGATTGTTGTCCTTGTCAGCGATGACCAGCACTTCTGATGGCCCGGCGATCATGTCGATGCCAACCGTGCCGAAGACGATACGTTTGGCCGCCGCAACATAGGCGTTGCCGGGGCCGACGATCTTGGCAACCGGACTAATTGTTTCGGTGCCATAGGCGAGGGCTGCGATAGCCTGTGCGCCGCCGACACGATAAATCTCGGAAACGCCAGCCAGACGTGCTGCCACCAGAACCAATGGATTGAGAATGCCGTCAGGTGCTGGAACCACCATGACAATGCGCTCTACACCTGCCACCTTGGCTGGAACAGCGTTCATCAATACGGAACTTGGGTAGCTTGCCGTGCCGCCCGGAACATAGAGCCCCACAGCTTCGATAGCGGTCCAGCGCGAACCGAGCTCAACGCCAAGCGCATCCGTATAACGATCATCTTTCGGCAATTGCCGCGCGTGGTGTTTCTCGATGCGCTCGTGAGCAAGCTTCAGCGCTTCGATCGTCGATGCCGGGGCTATGTCGAATGCGGCATCGATTTCAGCTTCAGTGACCGCAATTCCCGTTTTTTCGAGATCGATCCGGTCAAAGCGTCGGGAATAGTCGATGAGCGCACTGTCACCTTCACGACGCACCCGTTCAACGATCTCGCGGGCCGCACGATCGACATCCTCGGACGCCTCGCGTTTGCTGGCCAGAAATGTCGCGAAATTATTCTCGAAATCGGGATCGGTTTGTCTGAGCGTCTTGACCACGCTTCTGTTCCTTCAAATATGCTTTGCCAGACTGGCGTCTGGCTGACGAAAGACGGTTTTGTATAACCCTCTCTTATGCCAGGGTGCTAAGATGCTGACGCTATCCAAGCCCTGAAAATGCTCAATCGCCACACAGGCTTTCCAAATCTCGATGATTCAGCTCATCAAGGTTTGGTATTAGACGTTATGGCGAGGAAGTGATTCTGTTTCCCATGCCGCGCCAAGGTCCGTCATTTGCGCTTCGATACATTCCACTTCAAGACGGATAGCCGCATTTGCCGAGAAAGTCAGTTCTATTGTTCCGGCAGGTGTTTCACCGGCCGTGAACTGAATGGCCATCAGGGAAAGCACTTCATCCGGTTTCTGGCGGTCAATACCGACTGCCTTGGCTGCGATCACACGGTTGAAGTGCAGAGCGGTGCGCCTGCGCTGGTATTGCGGCTTGCGCAGGAACTTCGGTTTGCTTTCTTCCCAGACAAAACGGTTTGCAGTGAGAACGAAGCGCTTCTCGTTCCCGAGATACTGAAGGTCGGATACTTTCAAAACTGCGTCCTGAAGATGAGCGGACAGGACCTGCAAATCCTCCTCATCCAGCGCCACAAGCTTCAACATCTCCATACTCCAGCACCACTTTCCGTTGTCGGTTAATAACTGCTCCCAACAGGCAGAAAATCAATCACCCGCTCGGCCGATTATCAACTTGGCATGTCAAAACAAAAAAATCGACAGGCTTTTCAAGCCTGTCGCCCTTCGATTGGAATCTTTAGCGTAGCACAAGAAAAAGCCGGAGCGATGAATGTCACTCCGGCTTGGTCAGATCAGCCACTGATACGTTCTACTGTCGCGCCGCAGCGTGACAGTTTTTCTTCCAGGCGCTCAAAGCCGCGATCCAGATGATACACGCGGTTGACCATGGTTTCGCCCTCAGCAGCAAGGCCAGCGATCACAAGCGAAACCGAAGCCCGAAGATCCGTTGCCATCACCTGCGCGCCTTTGAGGCGTTCTACGCCTTCGACGGTTGCAGTCTGGCCGGACAGAGAAATCTTTGCGCCAAGACGTGCCAGCTCCTGCACGTGCATGAAGCGATTTTCAAAAATGGTTTCCGTGATGCGCGAGGTGCCCTTGGCCTTGGTCATCAGGCCCATGAACTGCGCCTGCAAGTCAGTCGGGAAACCGGGGAAAGGATCCGTGGTAACGTCGACGGGATGGATACCATGACCGTTACGGACAACGCGGAGACCGCTATTGGTTTCGGTGATTTCAGCTCCTGCCTGTCGCAGCGTTTCGAGAGCGGCTGAAAGCTGGCTTTCCTGAGCACCTTCCAGAAGCACATCGCCGCCGGTCATGGCGACGGCCATGGCATAGGTGCCGGCTTCGATACGGTCTGGAATAACACGAACGCGCGCACCCGACAGGTTGGTGACCCCATCGATATGGATAGTGCTGGTTCCGGCGCCGTGATCTTGGCGCCCATTGCATTAAGGCAGTCGGCGAGATTGACGACTTCCGGTTCGCGGGCAGCATTCTCGATGACGGTTTCGCCCTTGGCGAGGGCTGCTGCCATCAGCATGACATGGGTCGCGCCGACGGAGACCTTCGGAAACTTATAGCGTGCGCCGACGAGACCGTTCCTGGCTTTCGCCTTGGCGTAGCCGTTTTCGATTTCGATGTCGGCTCCAAGAGCTAATAAGGCTTCGAGGAGAAGGTCGACCGGGCGTGTCCCGATAGCGCAGCCGCCCGGCAGGGAAACATTTGCTTCGCCCATGCGGGCGAGAAGCGGCGCAATAACCCAGAAACTCGCACGCATCTTGGATACGAGTTCATAGGGTGCAGTGGTGGTGACGATATTACGGGCAGTAAAATGGATCGTACGCGAATAGGCCCCATCCTGATGTTCGCGGCGTCCGTTAACCGAATAATCCACGCCGTGATTGCTGAGGATGCGGATCAACTGTTCGACGTCAGCCAGATGCGGCACATTTTCGAGCGTCAGCGTATCGTCGGTCAGAAGCGAGGCGATCATCAACGGCAGAGCGGCGTTTTTTGCGCCGGAGATTGGAATGATGCCGTTGAGCTTGTTGCCACCAACGATTTTGATGCGATCCATGCTGTGTCACCTTCTGGGCCGATACCTTGCCCGATAAATTTTCACCAAATCCGGCAGCCCTTACGGCGCGGTGGCGTTGCGTCATGAAATTACGAGTCTTGCGGCCAAATTACGTCAAATACGAATCACAATAGGACGACATCGCTGCGAAGAACAGAAATGAGCTTTTACCGCAGAGCCCCCCTATCTTCAAGGAAGGCTTTGTTGTTGCGATTCTCAGTCGGTATCGTCACTGGCGGCGGTGATGCCGTCGTTTCGTTCATCCGCTTCGCCTGCGCGACGTGATCTGGATTGTGCTTTGCGGCGCATCAGATTCGCGCGTAACTCCTCAGCCCGGCGCTTTTTGCGCTGGTCCGATTGGGTTTGTTTCTCTTTGTTGGTCGTATTTTCGCTCATGGCGGTCTTCTACTACGGGAAAAAGGGCCGGAAAAGCTGCTTTCAAATGCGCGTCCGGCAGATTTCCACATTATGTGAAAAGAAATGCAATTGCTTGCTTGCGATTTGCGTAATGATGTGGCAGAAGTCCGCCGCACTCAAGAGATTGCTGCGGTAGCTCAGTGGTAGAGCACTCCCTTGGTAAGGGAGAGGTCGAGAGTTCAATCCTCTCTCGCAGCACCATTATTTTCCAATAAAATCCAGAAACTGGCTTTGCCGTGCTTTCGTTAAAGCACGTTTCGATCTGACCGGATCAGATCGGCGCTCTAATCATTTGTTGTTACGCGCATCTTTTCCGAAAACCGTTTCACACTTTTCGGGATGCGCTCTAATGGAAAGTGCGTGTGGTTGCTGATTTGAGATCAGTTCACGCGGGGTTCAATCTCATTGAGCCGCTTTTCTTTCGCCACCAGTCTTTTCGATGTATACTGTTCGCCAGACCGTCAGGCGTAGCCCGACGAATTGGCGTCACGAAATCGGATTTATCCGGTGACCGGTTGAAAGCCAGAAATTGCGTGCAGGCCATGTCCTGACCGTTTCCTTGCCGTCAGGACTGCTTAATCCGCAGGAGGAGCGTCATGGCACAGTTTCATGTTGTTGCAGGTCGAGACCAATCAGCCTTTTATCCCGAAGTTAAGCGCATTCGCATGGCAGATGTATTTGATGCCCTGCGTCTGGGCTTCGACGACTTCTGGGCAAAGCCATCGCATTACGTTTTCCTTTGCCTCATATACCCGCTGGCGGGGTTGTTCATCACTTACTGGAGCACGAACGCAAACGCGTTACCGCTCTTGTTTCCCCTGATGTCCGGCTTTGCCTTGATCGGGCCAATTGCTGCGCTGCCGCTTTATGAGATGAGCCGCCGCCGTGAAGAAGGGTTGGATACATCCTGGAAACGTGCGCTCGATGTGAGCCATTCACCGGCATTGCCGTCCATCGTGGCTGTCGGTGCTTTTCTGTTCGCAATCTTTATTGTCTGGCTGCTGGTGGCTCAAAATCTCTATGTTCACTATTTCGGGCCGATGCCGCCCGAGAGCTTCTCAATGTTGATGAATCAGGTGTCGTCAACGGAAGAGGGACGCAGTCTGATTTTTGCCGGTTGTGGCATTGGTTTGCTTTTTGCAATCGTTGTCCTGTGCTCGACGATTGTGACTTTCCCGATGCTGCTTGATCAGGATTGCGGCGCTGCGGCAGCGGTTGCGACATCGTTGCGTGTTGTCATGCGCAACCCCATGGAATCGCTGCTCTGGGCTGCAATCGTAACCGCGATGCTGATCGTCGGTTTTGCCACGATGTTTGCCGGGTTGGCGGTAGTAATACCCATCCTTGGGCATGCAACCTGGCATCTCTATCGAAAGACGGTCACGCACCCGGCGGCAATGCGTATTTGACCGGGGAACTGATCGATAAATCCCATCCGAAACATTGCTTCGGGTGGGATTGCCGTGGCTTTTGATGAAACATTTTCAAGCTTTCCAATATGTGGCGGCGTCCTGCCGCACCCCCACCCCCCTTTATTCTGCGGTCAGTTCTGCTTTAGAAGAGCAAGACGAGATTCGCGCAGATGATAATAAATAACAATAAGTTAGCGGAGCTCTCCTCGCAGCGCGTCAACGGGCTGGGTGGGCTTTCGATACATTTCAAGGACGGGCGTTCGCGCATTTCCAGGCTTTACCAGGAAGGCGCAGCCAAGATCCGCATGCCGCAGGTCGGAGGCGATCCGCTGGAAGCAATCCTGATCAACACATCAGGAGGGCTGACGGGCGGTGACCGACTGCAATGGGATGTGGAGCTTGGCGAAAACGCTTCGGCTGTCATTACCACGCAGGCCTGTGAGCGTATCTATCGCTCAGGGGGCGGCGGGGCACGCATTGCCACGCGTTTGAAGGCTGCAAAAGGCACGCGTCTTGCTTGGCTTCCGCAGGAAACCATTCTGTTCAATCAATCCGTGTTGTCACGAACGCTGGATGTCGAGCTGGAGGAGGGGGCGGAAATCCTGGTGGTGGAGGCGACTATATTCGGGCGCCTTGCCATGGGTGAGCGGGTTGATGAAGCGATGTTCAGTGATCGTTGGCGTGTGCGGTTGGGTGGGCGGCCCGATGGGAGGCTTGTGCATGCCGAAGAGTTTCGGCTGGGACCGGATATTGGGGCTGAATTGCAAGCCCGTCCGGTGGCAGATGCGGCCTGTGCAGTCGCCACCGTGCTTCTGATTTCAGGGGAGGCCGGGAAACATCTGGAAGCTGCCCGGCAGATCATTGGAGAGGAGGGCGGTGCCAGCCTCTGGCAGGTTGGTCCTGCAACCAAACTGATGATGCGACTTCACGCGCCGGATAGTTACACCTTGCGCAAACGTCTGGGGCCATTGCTTGCCCTGCTTAACGGTAAGGCAGGACTGCCCAAAGTTTGGACATTTTGAGTTCGCGGCAATCCCGCCGCTTTTAACGCCAGCGGAATGCATACCGCTTTGAAAGTATGAAGTTTGGAACGAAGTCATGAATTTGACGCCCAGGGAAAAAGACAAGCTTTTGATCGCCATGGCCGCCATGGTTGCCCGCCGCCGTCTGGAGCGCGGGGTAAAACTCAATCATCCGGAAACGATCGCACTGATAAGCGATTTTGTCGTTGAAGGTGCCCGCGATGGGCGCACGGTTGCCGATCTGATGGAAGCAGGCGCGCACGTCATCACCCGTGAACAGGTGATGGATGGTGTGCCCGAAATGATCCACGACATTCAGGTCGAAGCCACATTTCCCGATGGCACAAAGCTCGTCACCGTGCACGAGCCGATCCGCTGATTTTCAGGTTTCGCCGAGGCGAACCTGTTTTTTGAAAGGTACGATAATGAAGAAGACTACGGTCCTTGCCGCAGTGGCAATGGCGCTCACCGCAAGCCCTGCCTTTGCCCATCTTAACCCGGCCGAACACGGCTCATTCGCGGCGGGCTTCACGCATCCGCTCTCCGGCGCGGACCATATCCTGGCGATGGTTGCGGTCGGGCTTTGGGCCGCCATGCTGGGTGGACGGGCACTCTTCGTCGTGCCAGCAGCATTTGTCGGTGTGATGCTGCTTGGCTTTGTGGCGGCACTTCTGGGCATGCCACTGCCCTTTGTTGAGCCGGTCATTCTGGCTTCGGTGGTCGTGCTTGGTCTTATGGTGGCGCTTGCCTTCCCTGTCACTCCGGTTGTTGGTGCACTTATTGCCGGCTTCTTCGCCTTCTTTCACGGTCATGCACACGGCGGGGAAATCGGAGGCGCGACATTCCTCTCCTATGCGGCTGGATTTGCGCTTGCGACCGCACTGCTACACGCCGCTGGCATGGGTGTCGGCCTTGCCGCAGGACGGCTTATGGCGGGCAAGAATGGCAAAATTGCTTTGCGTATGGCCGGTGGCGCTACCGCACTTGGCGGCCTGATGCTGATGGCCGGGTGAGGTGTGACATGATCCCCGGCGAAATTATTACGCAGGACGGCGATATAGAACTCAATCAGGGGCAACCCACCATCACGATCAAGGTCGCCAATACCGGCGACCGACCCATCCAGGTCGGCAGCCATTTTCATTTTTACGAAGTGAATGCGGCCCTTTCTTTCGAACGCGACAAGGCGCTCGGACAGCGGCTGGATATTGCAGCCGGAACTGCCGTGCGCTTCGAGCCCGGTCAGGAACGCGACGTGACATTGGTTCCCGTGAGCGGCAAGCGCGAGATCTACGGATTTCGCCAGATGGTCATGGGAAAGCTTTAAAACAGGTGAC
Organism: Brucella sp. JSBI001; assembly: GCF_026014005.1. NCBI lineage: Bacteria > Pseudomonadati > Pseudomonadota > Alphaproteobacteria > Hyphomicrobiales > Brucellaceae > Brucella > Brucella sp. JSBI001. The sequence goes on from NZ_CP110339.1 coordinate 307,279, forward strand.
GGAGACATTTCATGCCAGCCAGAATTAGTCGCGCCACCTATGCGCAAATGTTCGGCCCTACTGTTGGCGATAAGGTGCGTCTCGCCGATACGGAACTGTTTATCGAAGTCGAACGGGACCTCACCACCTATGGCGAAGAGGTGAAGTTTGGCGGAGGGAAGGTTATCCGTGACGGTATGGGACAAAGCCAGATGTCGCGCGCCGACGGTGCGATGGATACAGTCATTACCAATGCTCTGATCCTCGATCATACCGGCATCTACAAGGCCGATGTGGGGCTTTGCGACGGGCGTATCGCGGTGATCGGAAAGGCCGGAAATCCGGATACGCAGCCCGGCGTTTCGATCATCATCGGACCCGGTACGGAGATTATCGCGGGTGAAGGCAAGATCCTCACGGCGGGCGGTATCGACACGCATATCCATTTCATCTCACCGCAACAGGTGGATGAAGCACTTAATGCAGGCATCACCTGCATGGTGGGTGGCGGCACCGGACCTGCCCATGGCACGCTTGCAACCACATGCACGCCGGGGCCGTGGCATATAGCCCGGCTGATCCAGTCATTCGACGGCCTGCCGATGAATATCGGTGTGTTCGGCAAAGGAAACGCTTCACTGCCCGGTGCATTGGAAGAAATGATCCGCGCCGGTGCCTGTGGTTTGAAGTTGCATGAGGACTGGGGTTCGACACCAGCCGCGATCGATAATTGCCTGTCGGTTGCAGACCGGTTCGATGTTCAGGTTGCGATCCACACCGATACGCTGAACGAAGGCGGCTTCGTCGAAGACACGCTCAACGCCTTCAAGGGACGCACGATCCATTCCTTCCATACGGAGGGCGCCGGTGGCGGGCACGCTCCGGATATTATTCGGGTGTGTCAGTATCCGAACGTGTTGCCAGCGTCGACAAACCCGACCCGGCCATACACGGTCAATACGATTGCAGAGCATCTCGACATGCTGATGGTGTGCCATCATCTGTCCCCGGCAATCCCGGAAGATATTGCCTTTGCAGAAAGCCGTATCCGCAAGGAAACCATCGCTGCAGAAGACATTCTCCACGATATGGGAGCGTTCTCCATCATTTCCTCCGACAGTCAGGCGATGGGCCGTGTCGGCGAAATGATCATTCGCTGCTGGCAGACTGCAGACAAGATGAAGAAGCAGCGTGGCAGTCTTCCCGACGACAAGCCCGGAAATGACAATTATCGGGCGCGTCGCTACATTGCGAAATACACCATCAACCCTGCCATCGCCCATGGCATGGCGCATGAAATCGGTTCGGTGGAAGTGGGCAAGCGCGCCGATCTCGTTTTGTGGAATCCTGCTTTCTTCGGCATCAAGCCGGAGATGGTTCTGCTTGGTGGCTGGATCGCAACCGCGCCGATGGGGGACCCGAATGGCTCAATTCCAACGCCGCAACCGATGCATTATCGTCCGATGTTCGGCTCGTTTGGAAAAGCCCGCACCAATACGTCCATTACATTTGTTTCGCAGGCCGCAATGGATGAGGGGCTTCGAGAGAAGATTGGGGTGGACAAGCAGATGATTGCAGTGGCCAATACCAGAGGCGGTATCGGCAAACATTCCATGATCCTCAACAATGCGATGCCGCAAATGGAAGTTGACCCGGAAACCTATGAGGTGCGCGCAGATGGCGAACTTCTGACCTGCGAGCCCGTCGACGTCGTGCCAATGGCGCAACGCTACTTCATGTTCTGATCTTGAAAGGCAAAAAAATGTTTCGTGCCACTGCCATTATTCGTGCGGATAAGGTGATCGATGCCGTGCCTGCGGGCCATGCCGTTCTCGAACGTGATGAACGTCATTTGCGGCGCAAAGCCATTGTTCTGGAAGGCGGCGAGAAGGTACTCGTCGATTTCGCAGAGCCGGTGGTGCTGGAACACGGTGACCGGCTTGTCCTCGATGACGGACGCGAGATTGAAATCCGCGCCGCAAGCGAGGAACTTTACGAAATCCGCGGGCGTGATCCGCTGCATATTGCCGAACTCACCTGGCATATCGGCAACCGTCACCTCGCGGCCCAGATCGAGAGTGATCGTATCTTCATTCTTCGCGACCATGTCATAAAGGCTATGCTTGAGGGGCTTGGTGCAACAGTCACGGATGTAACGGCAATTTTCAGTCCGCTGCGCGGTGCTTATTCTGGCGGCCATTCGCATGATGACCATGACCATGATCATCATCATCATGGTCATCACGAACACGATCATGAACATCATCACCACCACCACGACTGATACCACCACCGCTTTGCTGCGGCTGATGGCCTGGCTGTCGCCTGTCTTTCCGGTCGGGTCGTTCAGCTATAGTCATGGGCTGGAGCGGGCCGTCCATGATGGCTATGTCGCAGACACCGCCACAATGAGCGATTGGCTGCGCTGGCTTGTAACACGTGGCTCCGGCTGGAATGATGCCGTGCTTTGCGCGGAAAGCTGGCGGTGTGCGGTTGCCGAAGGCGATCTTGTTGAAGTTGCAGAATTGGCCGAAGCACTGGCCGGTTCGCGTGAACGTCATATGGAGACGATGCTGCAGGGCGAGGCGTTTCTGGCTGCAGCTAGAAGCTGGCCCAGTTCTGTATTTGATCGCCTGCCAGCCGATTGCCCCTATCCGGTGGCAGTCGGTGCCGTGGCGGGCGCTAACAAAGTATCGCTTGGATTGACACTCGCCGCCTTTCTGCAAGCCTTCTGTATCAATCTTTTGCAGGCATCGATCCGTCTTTCGGTCATGGGGCAGAACGGCGTGACTGCGACAATGTCGGATTTGGAGCCGGTTCTCGCCGAAACAGCGGCGCGAATAGAAAAAACTTCATTGAGTGACCTTGGTTCCGCGACTTACATTAGCGACATCATGGCCATGAAACACGAAACCCAACATTCGAGGCTTTTTCGCACATGACACAGAAAAACGGACCCTTGCGTATCGGCATCGGCGGCCCGGTGGGATCGGGAAAGACGACGCTGACCGAAAAGCTTTGCAAAGCGCTGCGTGATAAATACTCGGTCGCCGTGATTACCAACGATATCTACACGCAGGAAGACGCCCTCATTCTGGCGCGTTCTCAGGCTTTGTCCGAAGATCGGATCATGGGCGTCGAAACGGGCGGATGCCCGCATACGGCAATCCGCGAGGATGCCTCCATCAATCTGCAGGCAATTGCCGAAATGAACCGGCGGTTTCCCGATCTGGAGATCGTCTTCATCGAATCCGGTGGTGACAATCTCGCTGCCACCTTCTCACCTGATCTGGCGGACCTGACGCTTTATGTCATCTCTGTTTGTCAGGGTGAGGAAATTCCGCGCAAAGGCGGTCCGGGTATCACGCGGTCAGATTTTCTTGTGATCAACAAGAGCGATCTTGCCCCTCACGTTCATGTCGATCTCGATATTATGCAAGGCGATGCGGCACGCATGCGCGGCAAGCGTCCATTCGGTTTCACCGACCTCCATCGCGGCAAGGGCGTGCCGGAAATCATCGACTTTATCGTTGAGAATGGCGGACTGGAAGCGCGTTGATTACGGCTGGCTGTTGAGCCGTTTGCGGGCCTCCCGTTGTGAGGCCTGCAAATCAATGATTGGTTTGGGATAGGTACTGCCCAACGCAATTCCAGCGCTGGTCAGCACATCCTTGGGGGCCTCAAACGGCTTGTGCAGCCATTTGTCGGACAGGCCTGATAGTTCTGGCACCCAATGCCGGACGTATTGTCCTTCGGCATCGAATTTTTCACCCTGCAAGATCGGATTGAACACCCGGAAATAGGGCGCAGCGTCCATGCCGCAGCCTGCCACCCACTGCCAGCTTCCCGGATTGCTGGCGATATCGCCGTCCACGAGCGTATCCCAGAACCATTCCTCACCCTTTCGCCAGTCAATGAGCAGATTCTTGGTGAGAAAAGATGCCACAAGCATTCGCACGCGATTGTGCATCCACCCGGTGGCCCAAAGCTGACGCATACCGGCATCGATGATGGGAAAGCCCGTCTGTCCGCGACGCCATGCTTCGAATGCAGCTCGATCATCGCGCCATGCGATGCCGGACAGTGTGTCACGCATATCGTGTCGGCTGATGTCGCGGCGGTGATAGAGCTGGTGATAGTTAAAGTCCCGCCAGATCAGTTCGGACAGAAATTTTTCACCGCCCGCCCGTGCTGCAAAATGCTCGTCCATAAACGCCAGTGTGGCATACCACGCCTGACGGGCGCTGATTTCACCGAACCGCAAATGAGGTGAAAGTCTCGAAGTCCCATCGATGCCGGGAACGTCGCGATCCTCGGTATAGGTCGAAAGCGTGCTCTCGAGAAAGCGTGTCAGGCTGTCGCGCGCTGCGTCTTCTCCAATATTCCAAAGCCCATCCAACTTTTCCGCCCAGGACGGAACGCTGGGTGAATAGCAGGTTTCCTGTGTTGGTTTGATATCCCATTGCCTGCGCGAAAGCGGGCGAGGAATGTGATGGTGGCGCAACGCTTTGGCGAAAGGGGTGAAGACCTGATAGGGCGTATCGCTGGCCGTCTTGAGCTCCCAGGGCTCAAGAAGAAGATTGCCAGGAAATGAGGTTACACCGGTTCCACTCTCCTTGAGTTGTGACTTCAGTTTTGCATCGAATTCACGTTCCGCCGGTGCGTAGCGACGGTTCCAGAACAGTTCGGTGACGGCCAGTTTCGCGATCAACTGAGGGAGGATACCCCTCGGATCACCGGTCTCGATGAGAAGTTCGATACCACGATCAGCGAGCTGTTTTCTTATCGCTTCAAGACTTTGGTCCAGCCACCACCGCACCGCGCAGCCGGGCGCCCGAATCTCGGCAACGGTCTCATGAACGTAAACTGCTGTTATATGGCCGCCTGTTTCGGCGGCTGCATCCAGTGCGGGGTTGTCGTTGATTCGAAGATCGTTACGCAGCCAGACGAGCGCGTGATGCTTCATGAGAAAAATTCCACTGCAGAAATGTGATGCCGATATGTCGAGCCACATATAGCGGAGCGAGCAAAAACGTCACGAGGTCGGGGGCAGTCAATTTAGGAAATATGCAAAGCAATGCGTAGGCACGTCCTTACTGCTAAGTTGTTGAAACGAATGGCACACCCGAAAGGTTTCGAGCCTTTGACCCCCGGATTCATAGTCTAGGCTATCTATCTGATTGTATTTACTGTCGTTCTTTCAGTGCAGAGAGCTTTATAAAAAAACAAGAAGGGGCTTCGGCAGGAACTCTTTCGTTCGGCACGGAAGCTCCGTCATGCGTTCGACAGTTTCAGCCTCGGTATTCATCGGACTCAGTTCCAGCACCCCGCCTGTTTTCCGAATCTATTATGTGCCGTCACCTGATTGGCGAATGGTCGATCAGTTGTCAGAATGTTCACCGACGTTTCCAGACTTGGCCGCAACTTCTCGAACCCGGCGCAGACACTCGGGGAGCTCGTCGTCTCGTAGCCCGTAATCAGCGCAAAGAGCGGCAGCAGCATCCAACTTATCTTTGATACCCCCCCCCTTGTCCTGATAATATTTCACGGTCGCAGCAAGAGCATCGGCTGAAGCCTGTTTCTTGCCGTCAGAGACGCCTATGCCGTGCGCGGCGGAGCTGACGATAACAGCGCCAGCCACCACAGCCGCTCCCATTTTGAGAATGTCGAGTAGATCGAACATCAACGAATCTCCGACTGGAGGTCTTTCACGACCTTAAACAGATCGGAGCGCCGCTCTATGCTGTAGATGGCAAAACCGATAATGCCGGGCTGAAAAGAAGCTGTAACCGCGCCGCTTTAATAAGTGAAAGTCGAGTCGATTTTGTAGATTTTTATCAGACAGTTGAGTGTCGCGAAGGCCAAGTTCACTCTACAAATCTTGCAATGTTGCGCGCATGAACTGTGCTGCGCCTGTCGCCGACGATGCGGTGGAATAGCTCCAGCTCTTTTTGACCCAGCTTTGCTTAGCCAGTTTTTCTGCACGTCGATCAGATTACCGAGCGTCATCTGGGTGATAGGCTTCGGCAAATGCTTCTGGCGGTTTCCGAAAATCACCTGATAGAAATGGGGCGGTGCTTTCTCTGCATCGGTTCGATAGATGAAGTCGAGCAAGAGCGCCGCTCCGGTTGGTGCTGACTTATCCATAATGCACGATCCTGAGTTCTTCCATTGTGCGGAAGATCACAGGATCGCGCGACCGGTGCAAAGCACACCTTGGGCAAAGAAAAAGCCGCCTCAGAGGGCGGCTAACAAATTGTCAGTCTCTGCTCTCATTGGTTCAATTTTGTATAACCTGATACCTGACAAAGAGATTTCAAATAAGCGTTCTCATTGTGGCGGCTATGAACTAAATCGATCAGCCTTTTGGTTCGGTTCTCCACCTCAGCATGGTCAGCGTATATTTCTCTTAACGCCTCCGCGTAAAACTTTGCTGACGCGAACCGATCCACTGCCCACCCCGTCGAGGGCGTTATTAATTCCGAAACGCCACCGACATCTGATGCTACTATCGGATATCCAAGATAAGAAGCTTCGATTACGGTATTCGGCATCCCCTCCCAGACGGAAGTAAACAAGAACACATTGCCCAAAACTTTCTGGTCCCATTCAACGGGATTCTCATATGGTCCAGACAGAACCAAATTTTTCAGTTTATTGAGTTCCGCTTCATACCCACCGTCAACGACAGCTCCACCGAACACGTAGAAATCGCAAAATTCTTCAGTTATTTTTGCTACTTCAATGAGCAAATCTACGCGCTTTTCTTTATCTAGACGCCCAGCCCAAATAACTTTTAGCTTTTCACCGCCGGATGAATTGAATTTCCGTTTGGATGATAGTGCTATTGATCCTTGACGGTTAAAATGCCGTCGAGTTTTGACTTGTTGTAAACAGTAATAAATTTTTTGAATGTTCAGTTATGCCTATTTTCAACGGCTCCTCAATGGAAAACCGCAAATTATCTGTAACGACATTATCGATTTTATCTATATTTGGCGGTAGAAAATCTTGAGCGTAACCTATTATTTTTGTATTATCGTCTGGATCAAACTGCAATGCAAAGACGCTGGCAATAATATCTATATCGCTCAAGAATCTTGATGGAAGTTTTTTCAGAAATTGTAGGCAGTCACAGAATTTATTATATGAAAACATGTAACGGAATTGCCCGGAATATCAGATAGAGCAACTCTTCTCTATGGATGGCATCAATTACATCCCAATCGTTTAAATCAACTATTAATATGTTACTCGGCATTTCTGGAAGTGGCCGCTTTGGACCACCATCCGTGAGCACGATTAACGCAGACTTGTCGACATTTTTGGAGGCATAGGCTTTGGCATATTCCAGCGCGGCGGACTCTGCACCACCACCGGCATAGAAGTTTATAGCCATCAGGAGGTCAATAGACCCGTTCGATTTCATGAACGTGAGTATTTCGTCCAAGAGCGGTGCGGGTAATCCACTTTGATTTACAGGATAGGCAAACCCTAATTTACCCCCATCAGGTTCGGCGATATCTGTAGTGCTCTTTTCAAACTGACGCACCAGCTTGTACTGTCGATATTTCGCCCGAAGCTGACCAGTTGTAGTCCAATGAGCTACCTTCGCCGCCCTCAAAAGTGTGATGCGCAGTTTCGGGAATCGGTTCAACCTAGTGTTCAGTGCTGACACAATGCGCCATGCTTCGCTGAGTTCAAACTGTTGCAAGCGCGCAATAGCCTGGTTAGCGCGCCGCTCTTGCGTGTCTGCCCGGTCGATAGCCCGAGTAAGCTCGTCGCGGTAGGCCGCTTCAATTTTCGAAAGCTTGTTTAAAAGCAGATCGATGGTTGCGTTCAGTGTGGCATTTTCTGCCTGGACGTCAGTTGATATGTCGCGTTCAGCGCCTAGAGGTGACGTTCTGTCGGTCTCCTATTTCCTATTCGACATATTTCTCCTTCCCAAACCAACGAGCATGCTGGGCTAGCTTTAATAGCAAGCTGCCTGTGCCGTTGTTAGATAGATGATCAGGTTATATATTAGGGAAACCTAAAAAATGGCAAGATCATGAACGAGAGAATAATGGTCCCTACGTCAGAATCCATGCGCGATATTGCCGAGATGTCGGAAGTAGAACATTTCTCAGGCCAGAAATATTTGGACGCGAAACCGCGCTCAATCACCCGGCTTTTCTGGAAGTTTATCTACATCTTCTCACGTCAGGAAAAGGACCGGCTTATTTCCGTTGACATGGAGAATGCTGCGCCCCAGATGACCTGCTCCCCTTGATGTCCGCGATTAGAAATTAGCTCTGTTCAGGTTTTGGTCGTTTGTGGACCGGGTTGCAAACTCATAAGGGGGCAAGCCACCACGGCTCGTATGCGGACAACTAAGGTTGTAGTAGCTTCCCCATTCTTCGATGATTTGGCGAGCGTGTTGATCGTTGGTGAACAGATGTTCATGGTGACTGACCTTGCCCGCAAGTTTTATCCAGTTTTGAGTTCGCTCCAGCGGTTTTGGGTTGCTGTATTTGGGGCGGTAGCGGCGGGTTGCGGTGCGGAGCCATTTCGGCTGCGCAGCACCGCATCACGTCGCGGGTTGATGGTCTGAGCGAACTCGGCAGGTGTCAGCCAGCCGAGGCCAGAATGTGGACGGTGCACGTGTGCCTATCGCTCGCTTCCGACCGCCACGCTTGCCTACTGTCAGCTTCTCCTCCCGATAGAATCGGAAGAGCCTTTATGGTTCACAAGGTACGCTCGCACGGCCTCGAGGAAGTAGCCGCTTACTGGCGGGTAGCGCTCTTCGAGGGCAGCCACGGCGTAGCGCCTTCCTGTCCCCGTTCGGCCCCAACTAGCCTGCAGTGAAGCGGACATTCCCGGCGACTGGCGCTGGTGTGTGGAACGAGGTCGGAGGCTAACACGAGTGTTGACGAAACCTTAGCACCCACGCTTGGTCACAGTTTTGGACGCGCGCAGTTGAAATCGTGAGAAAAATCAGCAACCCCAGCTTAAAGGCAGCTAGTGATCAACGAGTCCAAGTTAAGTGACAATTGACAATAGGTTATTTCTGTCAAAAGGCTAAATTACGTGACAGTTGATAGTATCGAGAAAATGGCGCACCCGAAAGGATTCGAACCTCTGACCCCCAGATTCGTAGTCTGGTGCTCTATCCAGCTGAGCTACGGGTGCTTGCCTGTGTGCCGCTCGCTGCGGCGATGGGCGGTTGATAATCGGACGGATCGCTAAATGCAAGCGTCTTCTTAGAAAAAAATGTGGTTCTGTGAAGATTTCTTGTCAGGCCCCACATTTCCGGGCTTTTCGTTCAAAGTTGGCACAACGGTAGATTGCCTAAACACTTTCCTCTGCCCGTTGGGGGCTCCGGTCTCCGCGTTGCATCGGCAAATCGGGGATGCGAATCTCGAAATGTGCCCCAACCGGGCGGTCTTCTCGAAGCTCGATTGTCCCGCCATGCGCGCGGATCAGTTCTTGCGCGATGGCAAGCCCAAGACCAGTGCCGTCACTGCGTGTTGATCCCTTGAAAGCCGTGAAAAGATTGTCGCGTGCTTTTTGTGGCAAACCGGGGCCGGTGTCCTCGACACCGATGATTGCCGTCGTCCCGATTCTTCCGGCAGAAATTGTGAGTCGCTTGACGGTCGCGTCATCAATGCTCTGATCACGCTCCATGGCTTGCACCGAATTCCGGCAAAGATTGCTCAGTACACGGAACAACTGCTCCGAATCGACATTGAGTTCGAAATCCTCCGGGACAAGATTCTCGAACTCAACGCTGCTTTCTGACCTGGGGCTCAGGGTTTCCTGAACGTCAGCGATAATTGTGTGCAGCAGAACGCGACGCGGGCGCGGTGGTGCTTCTTGCGAGCGACCATAGGCCATGACGCTTTCGGAATAGCTGATCGCGCGGCTGAGAGTGCGGATAAGTTTGGGTGCAAACCGCTGCACCATTGGGTCTTCGGTATCGGCAAGCCGGTCAGACATCAACTGCGCTGAGGCCAGAATATTGCGCATGTCGTGGTTGATTTTGGAGACGGCGAGGCCAAGATCGGCGAGATGTTTCTGTTCTTTGAGCGTTCTCTGAAGGTCGCTCTGAATATGCGATATCTGACGCTGTGCCACGCCGAATTCGTCCTTGCGGTTTTCTGGCACAAGGATCAGCGCAGGATTGTCAGGGGATGAGGCGAAATCGATCATGTTGCGATGCATGATGCGCACCGGCCGCAACAGCATTTCGTGAATGATCAGGTAGATCAGGCTCGCCGCAATCACTGAAATGATGAGCGAGATAAAAGTCACGTTGCGCGCATAGACGAGCATGGCGTGTCGGAGGGGTGCATCCGAGGTCACGATTTCAATAATACGTCCCGGAGAACTGGATGGCGAAACCGAACCATAGATTCGTAGTGTTCTGTCTCCGCCGTTGAACAAGGTTCCGAATGCGTCCCATATGGCAGCTGCTTCGCTGATATTGTTGAGATCAATGACCTGGTCAATCTTGCCGGGTACTTCCGACATGGCGAGCAGACGCGAAGCACCGGCTTCACGCATGGCTATAGCTTTCGTACCGGTTGCCAGAAGTACCTTGTCCTGAATGTCACGCGGCACATCCATATCGCCGCCTGCGGCGAGAACCTCGCTGACCGCGCCCACCGTATCAAGTCTCGAACTCATCCAGCGCACGCGCATATTGGCAACAGACGGGACGAAGATCAGAACTTCGGTGATCAGCACGGCAAGTGCGGTCAAGAGCAATAGTTTGCTCGAAAGCCGGTTTCGCCAGGGTAAACGTGTGAACTGGGTTGACGAGAGCCGTTCCGTGGTCGCAGTTTGGGAGGCCGCTTCAGGGGAGGGCGTGCCCGTATCTGTGGTCTTTTCAACAACCGCCATAGCCTGTGCTTCCAACGCGAGGTGAACCGGCCTAATCGCCGCAGTGCCTCAACCTGTGTGCCATCGAAACGCAATACATAAAGGTAGCCTCCTATATATGGAGCCGATCGATAAATCCAACAGCCTTTGTTCAATCGGTTAAGAACGCACCCGCTCCCGGGATCTCTGCAAGCAGTATTACCGAAATTTAACTCGACGCCTTGAGATCGTGCGTGCAAAGTCTTGGTTGGAAAAATCCATGCATCCTGATGGGTTGCATGATTTGCGCAATGTGAAGGCAATCATCATTCTGATACTATTTGCTGGCATTTTCCGCGCCCGACAAATTGGTTTCGAAAACGAGGGCCGTCAGGTGACGGTAGGCCTTGCCGGAGAGCTGAATGAAATCCTGGAAGCAGATTGCCTTGTGCCTGCTCATAGCTGCGGCTGCTGTTGGCGGCTGGTATGCCTATAAGAACAAGAATGATGTGGTGAAGGCCGCAGCAACGGGCGAGGAAGCGCCGAAAGGCGAAGGCGGGCGATCCGCACCACTCGTTGTTGTCGAGGCTGCTGGCGAAGAGACCATCAATAACCGTTTGACGGCTATCGGTTCGGCACGGGCTCTCAGCACCGTGTCGATAACCCCGTACTCCAGCGGTTACATGACGAAGCTTTACGTCAAGGCGGGCGATAGCGTGAAGGAAGGCGACTCGATTGCCGAACTTGACGCCGAGACGGAAAAGATCGCTGTCGCTAAGGCCGAGACGGCGTTGAAAGATGCGCAGACGACACGCCAGCGCATTGCAAAATTGCGGGCGACGAACACCGCAACTGAAGTTCAGGTGGTTGAGACTGAGCTGGCGGTCGCCAATGCGCAGCTTGCTTTGCAGGACGCGCAGCTCGCCTTGAGCCGTCGCACGGTTCGTGCACCAATCTCCGGTATTGTTGGTATTCTTCCTGTCAATGTGGGTAACTACATTACCGCACAGACTTCCATCGGTCGTATCGATGACCGGTCGAAAGTGCTGATCGATATATGGGTGCCAGAACGCTTCGCACCGCAAATCAAGGTTGGCCAGCCATTGACTGCGGAATCGACCGCTTTCCCGGGTGAGACCTATAGCGGCGAGATCAACGCGGTTGACAATATGCTGGATGAAGCCAGCCGTACGCTGCATGTTCGCGCAGAAGTGCCGAACACGCAGGATCGTCTGCGCGCGGGCATGTCGTTCTCCGTCACGGTTCTCTTTCCGGGTGATCGCTATCCTTCGGTCGACCCACTGGCCATTCAATGGGGGGCTGACGGTTCCTATGTGTGGCGTGTTGAGGACGGTGTCGCCAAGAGAATTGTCGCGCGTATCGTTCAGCGCAATTCAACCAACATTCTCATCGATGGTCCGGTGAAGCAGGGCGACATGATCGTTACGCAAGGTGTTCAAACCGTGCGCGATGATGCGCCGGTACGTGTAAAGGACGAGCAGGGTACGGCACTGGCTGATCCTGTTTCGATAACACGTACTGCAGGATGAGGGTAAACGCGTGACCGGTCACAATTCCTCATCCAGCAGCGGCGGATCGACGGCGCTTTTCATCCGTCGTCCAGTTTTTGCTTTCGTTATCAACGTTCTGATTGTCGTCGCGGGTCTTGCTGCTTTCACAGGCGTCGATATTCGCGAACTGCCGGACGTTGACCGGCCTGTGGTGACAATCAGCACGGATTTCAGTGGTGCATCCGCTGAAACCATTGACCGTCAGTTGACACAGGTTCTCGAAAACGCTGTCGCGCGCGTTTCGGGCGTAAAATCTATTTCCTCAACATCGTCGTTTGAACGCAGCCGCGTCACGGTGGAGTTCAACGATGGTGTAGACCTCAACGTTGCCGCCGCCGACATGCGCGATGCGATTTCCCGTGTCGCCAATGACGTGCCGGAAGAAGCGGATCCGTCGCGCATCATCAAGGCCGATTCCAACGCTGATCCCGTGATGCGTCTGGCGGTTACGTCTGACACCATGTCTGTCGATGACATGACGGTTTTGGTCGAAGACCAGATACAGGATATCCTCTCCGCGGTTCCGGGCGTGGCTGACGTCCAGATCAACGGTGACCGCGACAAGATATTCCGCATCGATATCAATCAGGCGCGCCTTGCGAGCTACGGTCTGACCATTGCGGATATTTCTACGGCGCTTTCTTCGATGGGGCTGGACGCCCCTGCCGGTTCTTTGCGTAGTGCCGATCAGTCCATCGTTGTCCGTGCCACGGCCAATCTGGAAAAGCCGGAAGATTTCGAGAACGTCTACATCAACGGACGCACGCAAATCCGCGATGTTGCGACCGTCACGCTTGGGCCGGATATCGAAAGCTCGGCGGTCCGGTCCAACGGCAAGACGGCAATCGGTCTCGGCATCGTCCGTCAGGCGCAATCCAATACGCTCGACATCTCGGAGGGCATTCGCGCAGCGGTCGCCAATTTGCAGAAAACCTTGCCCGCGGGCGTGAATATCGCCGTTACCAGTGACGATGCGAATTTCATCAATGGCGCTATCCACGAGGTGGAAATCGCGCTGATTGCGTCAGTGATCATCGTGGTGGCGATTATCTTCGTGTTCCTCTGGGATATACGCGCAACGCTCATCCCGGCCTTGTCCATGCCTGTCGCTTTGATCGGCACGATTGCGGCCATCTATCTGGCAGGATTCTCGGTCAATATTCTTACCCTTCTGGCTTTGGTGCTCGCCACAGGTCTCGTGGTTGATGACGCCATTGTTGTGTTGGAAAACGTTGTCCGGCGACGCAATCAGGGCATGGGGCCGCGTGCTGCGGCAGTCCTCGGCACGCAGGAAGTCTTCTTCGCCGTTATTGCCACGACGCTGACTTTGGCGGCAGTTTTCGTTCCAATTTCGTTTTTGCCGGGGCAGGCGGGTGGTCTGTTCCGTGAATTCGGCTTCGTGCTGGCAATTGCTGTTCTTCTGTCATCTGTTGTTGCGTTGACGCTTTGCCCCATGCTTGCCTCTCGCTTCCTCAAGGAAGGGAATGGCGAAGACGGCGGCCATGGCCCGCTTTTCCTGCGTCGTATCGGCGGCGGGCTTGCGACCTTCTATAAAAAGACGCTGCACATCTGTCTGTCGGCGCCATTCGTTGTTGTGCTGGTGGCAATGCTTTTCGCAGGCGCATCCTTTGTCGGCTACGGTCTGATCCGTCAGGAACTGACGCCCTCGGAAGATCGTGCCGTTGCACTGCTGCGTATCAATGGGCCGCAGGGCATCAGTGTGGAGTTCCTCCAGTCTCAGCTTGACAAGATTGAGGAGGCCGTCCAGCCTCTGCGCGATAGCGGTGAAATCATTACTACTTATGCCATCGCAGGTTCCGGCGGGTCGTCCAATAACGGCTTTGTTGTCCTGACGCTGGCACCGTGGAAAGAACGCGCGCGCAGCCAGCAGGAAATCATGGCTGACATTACCCAGCGCATCAAAGGCATAACGGCGGTGCGTATTTTCACCACCCAACCGAACAGCCTTGGTATTCGTGGTGCGGGCAACGGTTTGCAGTTTGCCATAGTCGGTAGCGATTATGCCAAGCTACAGCCTGCCGCGCAGGCGGTCGTTGCCGCGCTGGAAAAGGATCCACGATTCGTGCAGCCGCGACTGTCCGTCGAGCCGACCCAGCCGCAGCTTTCCGTCGAGATCAATCGCGAACGAGCATCCGATCTTGGTATCGACATCACAGGGCTTGCGAATGCTGTGCAGTCGGTACTCGACGGTCGCAAGATCGGATCGGTTTATGTCGGAGATCGCAGTTTCGATGTGAAACTCGTTGCCACCACCAACCCGATCAACGATCCGACCGATCTTGAAAACATATTCATGAAGACGACGGACGGTCGTTATGTGCCGATGTCGTCTATCGCTACGGTCGTTGAGAAAGCGGTTCCGCCGCAGCTTGATCGCGAGACGCGCCAGCGCTCGGTGTCCATAACGACAAATCTGCGCGACGATTTCGCTTTGGGGGACGCCTATAAGGTCGCACAGGAAATCGCGGCACCTTTGCTGCCTCCGGGAAGCCATATCATTCCGCTGGCTGAAGCTTCGACACTCAGCGAAACATCAAGCGGCCTGGCAATGGTGTTCGGTTTTGCCATCATCATCATTCTTCTGGTGCTGGCAGCGCAGTTTGAAAGCTTTGTCAGTGCGCTGATCGTGATGGCGACGGTTCCTCTCGGGCTTGGTTGTGCGGTTTTTGCGATGCTGCTCACAGGTACGAGCCTGAACGTCTACAGCCAGATCGGTCTCGTGCTTCTGGTCGGCATCATGGCCAAGAATGGTATCCTGATTGTCGAATTCGCAGATCAATTGCGTGACAAGGGCTTGAGCGTTCGAGAAGCAATCGAGGAAGCATCCAACATTCGTCTTCGCCCGGTCTGCATGACGATGATCTGCGCCGTGCTTGGCGGTGTGCCGCTGGTTTTGGCAAGTGGCGCTGGCGCAGAAGCCCGTGTGGCTCTGGGCTGGGTCATTGTGGGTGGTCTTGGATTAGCAACGATTGCTACGCTTTATGTAACGCCGGTCGCCTATCTGCTGCTGGGACGCTTTACGCAGCCCAAAGCCGAAGAGGAAGCACGGCTCGAAAGAGAGCTGAACTACGCCCTTAAAGGGAAGTCACAAAAGGGTGGCACCGCTGAACCGGCGGAATAAACAAAAAGAAACCGGCCTTTTGGGGCCGGTTTTTTGCTGTTTTGAACCGGATCACTTCTTCATGGCGTCGGTTATCTTGGCTGTCCACGCGCCTTCCGGTTTCTTGGTGATGACGGGGTCGGAGCCACCGCCCAGAAGCGTTTCCACGGTGCGGTCGGCAGCCGCCACATCAAGGGTGCCATCGGAGCCGTCAACCAGCTTGCCGATTTCCTTGACCATACGTTCCTGAACTTCCTTGGTCTGAGCACCGGAAGCATCGTTGTCGAGTATGATATCAGCTGCTTCTCCAGGGTTCTCGGATGCGTATTTCCAGCCCTTCATTGAGGCACGGACAAAACGGGCGAGCTTGTCGACCATTGCCGGATCATCAAGGCTCTTTTCCAGCACATAGAGACCGTCTTCCAGCGTGGCGACACCTTGCTCTTCATATGGGAAGACGACAAGCTGATCGGCTGGAATGCCTGCATCAATCACTTGCCAATATTCATTATAGGTCATTGTGGAAATGCAGTCGGCCTGCTTCTGGATCAGCGGGTCGACGTTGAAGCCCTGCTTGAGCACGGTCACGCCATCCTTGCCGCCTTCGGTCGGAATTTTCAGATGGCTCATCCATGACAGGAACGGGTATTCATTGCCGCCGAACCAGACACCGAGCGTGCGACCCTTGAAGTCTTCCGGCTTGGTGATGTTGGTGTCCTTGCGGCAGGTCAGCATCATGCCGGACTTCTTGAAGGGCTGGGCGATGTTAACGAGCGGGACGCCTTTTTCGCGGGTCGCGAGCGCCGACGGCATCCAGTCAACCACAACATCCGCGCCACCACCGGCAATCACCTGCGGCGGAGCGACGTCCGGTCCGCCCGGCTTGATATCGACATCGAGATTTTCTTCCTCATAGAAGCCTTTGTCCTTGGCGACATAGTAACCGGCAAATTGCCCCTGCGTCACCCATTTGAGCTGCAAGGTCAGCTTGTCGGCTGCCATTGCCGAACTGCTCATGAGTGCGAGCGCCAGTCCAGCTGTTCCAAGGCATAAAGAAATTGCCTTTTTCATTTCAGTTCTCCTCTGGTTGTCAGCTCCGTCTTATAGTGACGGATGCCAAATATTCAGGCTTATGCCCTTCTGTATGAAGGGTGCCAGAATGTCATTCTGCGCTCGATCAGCGCGATCAGCCCATAAGAGAGCGACCCCGCAAGAGCAGCCACAAAGATTTCAGCCCAAACCATATCCACATTCATGCGCCCGATTTCCGCAGAGATGCGGAACCCCATGCCGACAATCGGCGTGCCGAAAAACTCCGCCACGATCGCTCCGATAAGTGCGAGGGTGGAATTGATCTTGAGAGCGTTGAATATGAACGGCATGGCCGCTGGAAGACGCAGCTTGAACAATGTCTGCCAGTAGCTTGAGCCGTAGGTTTCCATCATGTCCCGTTCCATTGCCCCGGTACTGGCAAGGCCCGCAACCGTGTTCACCAGCATAGGGAAGAAGGTCATGATGATGACCACCGCTGCCTTCGATTGCCAGTCGAAGCCAAACCACATCACCATGATCGGTGCGACGCCCACGATTGGAAGTGCTGCAGCCAGATTGCCGAGCGGCAACAGGCCTTTACGCAGGAATGGAATCCGGTCGGCGATGATGGCGGTTATGAAACCGAGACCGCATCCCGCCACATAGCCGATGATGACGGCCTTCAGAAAGGTCTGTCGGAAATCCGCCCAGAGAATTGGTACGGACGCCGTTATGCGTGCCCAGATTGCTGATGGTGCTGGAAGGAGAACCTGAGGAATAGTGAAAAGCCGGACGGTTACTTCCCAGAGCAATAACATTGCGATGCCAAAGAGCGCTGGCACTGCGATATCCAGAAGCTTTTGGCCCAAAGGGTTACGGGTCTTGAGACTTGCGACCCAGCCCACAACCAGCCATGAAACAGCTATTAGCGCTATGACGGATAGGATGCCTGTCATCATGTGGCTGCCCTTTCCGGCTTTACACCCATGCGTCGGTTCACAAGCTGTGCCGCGACGCCAATCAGCGCAACCAGCACCGCAGCCATCAGAGCAGCAGCAACGAGTGCTGCCCATATCTGCACGGTCTGGCCGTAGTACGAGCCAGCAAGCAACCGGGCACCAAGGCCGGCAACTGCACCGGTTGGCAATTCACCGACGATAGCCCCCACAAGGCTGATCGCGACGGCGATCTGCATCGATGTGAACAGGAATGGCATGGCCGCAGGCCAGCGCAGTTTCCAGAACACCTGCGATCTTGATGCATTATAGGTGCGCATGAGGTCGAGATGCATCACATCAGGCGATCTCAGCCCCTTCACCATTCCCACCGCTACGGGAAAGAAAGAGAGATAGGTGGAGATGATAGCTTTGGGCAGCAAGCCCGATATGCCAATGGCATTCAGGACCACGATAATCATCGGCGCGATGGCGAGGATCGGGATCGTTTGTGAGGTGATGATCCATGGCATCAGGCTCTTGTCGAGTGTGCGGGAATGAACAATTCCCACAGCGAGAAGAACGCCCAGCGCCGACCCAAGCACAAAACCGAGCAGGGTGGACGATAGTGTGACCCATCCGTGATAGATCAGGCTGCGCTTGGAACTCGGTTTGACTCCGAAGACGGTTTTCCAGATTTCTTCAGCTACCTGATGCGGTGCGGGCAGGACCGGTCGGTCCTGATGCATCGTATTGGCAACAAGCGTCGAGAAGGTGATTTCTGTCCCTGCGCGTGTCGCCTGATCACGCTCAAACGGGGCGTTGAGCACCGCCGCCAGGCCGTACCAAAGCGCAATAATGACGGCGAGTATAGTCGCCACGGGGATGAATCTGTCGTGCAGGAAGCCTTTCATGGACGATCTCCAGCACGATGCCGTTGAAAAGCCCCCTTATTCATGGATGTGCCCCAAACGCAAACCCTCACGGACGCGGTGGGCAATTTTCAGGAACGCTTCGGACTCCCTGATTTCAAGTGGTCTGTCCGGGCCAAGATCGCAATCGATGATTTCATGAATGCGGCCTGGGCGCGGGCTCATGACAACGATCTTGGTTGAGAGAAACACCGCTTCCGGGATCGAGTGTGTGACGAAAATCACTGTTTTGCGGGTTGCTGCCCAAAGCTTGAGAAGCTGTTCGTTGAGGTGATCGCGCACGATTTCGTCCAGAGCGCCGAAGGGCTCGTCCATCAGCAGCATATCGGGATCGAATGATAATGCGCGGGCTATCGATGCGCGCTGTTGCATGCCGCCGGAAAGCTGCCAGGGATATTTTTTGTCAAAGCCTGAGAGATTGACGAGCGCGAGGTTCTTTTCGATCCGCTCGCGCCTTTCTGCCTTGGAGAACCCCATAATCTCCAGCGGCAGGCTGATATTGTCTTCGATGGTACGCCACGGAAACAGAGCGGCCGCCTGAAATACGTAACCATAGGACCGGTCGAGACGGGCTTGCTCCGGTGTTTTGCCGTTGACCGTGACAGAACCTGATGTCGGTTGCTCCAGATCGGCCACCACACGCATCAAGGTAGTCTTGCCGCATCCCGAAGGTCCGATGAAGGAAACGAACTCGCCGCGCTTGACGGCAAGATCAATATTGGACAGCGCATGGACAGGTCCGTCATTCGTCTCGAAGACGAGCGACAAGTCTTTGATGTCGATCACTGTCTGCGCATTTGCCTCGCCCCGTTCCGGGGCCATGCTGTCATTCAAGTTCATGCGCGGTTCCCGAAGCTGGACGATGGCCATGTCTCAGACCCCTATCGGCATATGTTCGGCGCTGCGTTCCACCTTGCGCGGCGCAACGATTTCCTTCCATTGTGACAGCGCCCGATTGACGGCACCGTTCGGTTCGCGCTCGACGAAGCGCCCGTCGCCTGGCTCTGCCTTGACGTGTCCCTTGTCGAAAGCGATACGTCCGCGTGAAAGCGTCGTCCTCGGCAGGCCCTTGAGCTCAAAACCTTCGAACACGTTGTAATCAATCGAGGAAAGCTGTGTTTTTGCAGAAACCTTCTTGGTTGCCTCCGGATCCCAGATGACAAGATCAGCGTCAGCACCCGGCAGCACTGCGCCTTTCTGCGGATAGATGTTCAAGATCTTGGCAATGTTTGTCGAGGTGACAGCCACGAACTCGTTTGGCGTCAGGCGACCAGTGCGCACGCCGCGTGACCACAACACTGGCATACGTTCTTCCAGACCACCCGTTCCATTCGGAATCTTGGTGAAATTGCCGATGCCGTAACGCTTCTGTTCAGTAGTGAATGCGCAATGGTCGGTTGCAACGCATTGCAGGCTTCCGGCTGCAAGACCGGCCCACAGACTATCCTGATTGACCTTGTCACGGAATGGCGGCGACATCACCCGGCGTGCCGCATAATCCCAATCCTTGTTATGATATTCGCTTTCGTCCAGCGTCAGATGCTGGATCAGCGGCTCGCCGAACACGCGCATACCCTTTTGCCGGGCGCGGCGGATCGCTTCATGGCTCTGTTCGCAGGAAACATGCACGACATAGAGCGGAACGCCTGCCTGATCGGCAATCATGATCGCGCGATTGGTTGCTTCACCCTCCACCTCCGGCGGACGCGAATAGGCATGGGCTTCCGGTCCGTCATTGCCTTCGGCCATCAGCTTGGCTTGTAACTGCGCAACGATATCGCCGTTTTCAGCATGGACGAGCGGCATGGCACCCAGTTCAGCACAACGCTGGAACGATGCGAACATCTCGTCATCATTCACCATCAACGCGCCCTTATAGGCCATGAAGTGTTTGAAGGTGTTGATGCCGCGCTTCACCACTTCGGCCATTTCGTTGAACGTGCGCTCGTTCCAGCCGGTAATCGCCATGTGGAACGAATAATCGGTGCGCGCCTTGCCAGCCTTCTGGAACCACTCCTGAAGCGCGTCGAGCAGATTGCCTTCGGAATCCGGCAGCACGAAATCGACCACCATCGTCGTCCCGCCAGAAAGGGCAGCCGCCGTTCCAGTATCGAAATCGTCGGAAGAATAGGTCCCCATGAAGGGCATTTGCAGATGGGTGTGCGGGTCGATGCCACCCGGCATGATATAACAGCCGGATGCATCTATGACTTCATCGCCGGAGAGATTGTCGCCGACAGCGACAATCTTTTCGCCTTCGATGAGAACATCGGCTTTAAAGGTGCGGTCAGCCGTGATGACGGTTCCGCCTTTGATGACCTTTGCCATTGTTCGTCGTTCCCCTTTTTGGTTTTGTTGCGAACAGTAGCAGTAGTGGATGGTTGTGAAATCAGCTTACAATTTCAGCAGTCTCCAATACCGCATGCAGAAGCACGTCGGTTCCCGCCGACGCCCATTCCTTCGAAATATCCTCGTCTTCATTATGGCTGAGCCCGTCCACGCATGGGCACATGACCATGGCCGTTGGCGCGACACGATTGACCCAGCAGGCATCGTGGCCTGCGCCGGAAACGATGTTGCGATGGCTATAGCCAAGCCGCTCTGCCGCATTGCGGATCGCCACCACGCAACCATCATCAAAGGTCACCGGGTCGAAATGTCCGGCCACCTCAATCTCGATGCCGATGTCCAGTTCTGCGGCAATCTTCGGCGCTTCCTTTTCAAACCGCGTTTTCATGTCATCCAGCACATCCTGGTTGGGCGAACGGAAATCCACAGTGAAAACGATCTGGCCCGGAAGCACATTGCGTGAATTGGGTGAAACGTCGATATGGCCGACACCGCCAACCGCATCCGGCTGGTGGGACATGGCGATTTCGTTGACGAGCTGCAGCATCTTGCCGAGGCCAAGGCTCGCATTCTTTCGCATCTTCATAGGCGTAGAGCCGGTATGTGCTTCCTTGCCGGTCAAGGTCACCTGCAGCCACCACAGCCCCTGACCGTGCGTGACAACACCGATATCCTTGTGCTCAACTTCAAGGATTGGTCCCTGTTCGATATGAAGCTCGAACATCGCATGGATTTTCCGCTGCCCAACCGGTTCATCGCCTTTCCAGCCGATGCGCTCCAGTTCGTCTCCGAATTTCTTTCCTTTGGCGTCGGTGCGCTGATAGGCCCAGTCCTGCTCGTGGACACCGGCAAAAACTCCGGATGACAGCATCGCCGGGGCAAATCGCGTGCCTTCCTCATTCGTCCAGTTGACGACGACGATTGGCCGCTTTGTCTTGATATTCATATCGTTGAGCGTGCGCATGACTTCGAGGCCGCCGAGCACGCCCAGCACGCCATCGAATTTACCGCCCGTCGGCTGCGTGTCGAGATGGCTGCCCATATAGACCGGATCGGCGTCGGCATCTTCGCCGGGGCGGAGGAAGAACATGTTCCCCATCGTGTCCACACCCATGGAAAGCCCGGATTTTTCGCACCAGCTCTGAAACAGTTTGCGGCCTTCGCCGTCCTCATCGGTCAAGGTCTGGCGGTTATTGCCACCGCGCACACCGGGACCGATCTGGGCCATGTCCATCAGACTGTCCCAAAGACGATCGCCATTGACTCTAAGATTGCTGGTGAGCACCATGCGCTCTGCCTCCGCATTATGTATGTGCATTTAAATTCGGGCCATTATACTTCTAGCCCGTATCCACCCGCCAATATATGTTCCCACGACCCGGCTCTTTGGCCACAATATTCTTGCCTTGCGGGCAAAAACTTGACTAGTTGGTCAAATTGCAGGCTAGAAGAGCGTTTGAATATGGTCAAGCGCTTTTGAAAAATTCTACACTGCTGAAAGGTGTCAAATGGCCACAGCTCCTTCAGACTCACGGACCGACACGGTTGAAAACGAGAAGATGTCGAACGACAAGTCGGAAGGCGCGACGCGCATTCAGGGTATAAATCGCAGGCTTATCCTCGATGCAGCGCTGGAGGTTTTTTCCGCCTATGGCTTTCGCGGTTCGACGGTCGATCAGATCGCCGAGAAGGCAGGCATGTCGAAGCCAAACCTGCTTTATTATTTCCCGCGCAAGCAGAACATTTATGTGACCGTGCTGGAAGATACGCTTGCCACCTGGCTGGAGCCTTTCGAACACATTAATCCGGACGGTGATCCGCTGGAAGAATTGCGGCGCTACATTGCTGTGAAGCTTGAAATGTCGGCGAAGAAACCGGAGGCTTCGCGCCTTTTCGCCAATGAGATACTGCATGGCGCTCCGGCGATTTCTGACTTTCTCAAAGGGCACCTGAAGCAGTTGGTCGATGAAAAAGCGGCAGTCATTCATCGATGGATTGCTGAAAAACGCTTGGCTCCGGTCGATCCTTATCATCTGATCTTCACCATATGGGCGGTAACGCAGCACTATTCGGATTTTTCCGTGCAGGTCGGGGCCGTTCTCGGCAGGCGGTCGGAGGAGGCCGGTTTTTATGATGAGACGGCCAAAGCGGTGAGCGCCATTATTCTTGACGGAATCCGCCCACGAAACGAAAACTCGTCATCATGAAAACGATTCTTATTGCAGCAGCCATTGTCCGTGATGAAGCGGGCCGTTTCCTCCTCGTGCGCAAGCGGGGCAGCGAGATTTTCTTCCAGCCAGGCGGCAAGATCGATGCAGGCGAGCAGCCTGAAACAGCCCTTATCCGCGAAATCGAGGAAGAACTTGGCATTCGCATTGACGAGGACCAGTTAAGCTATGCTGCGAAAATGTCAGCCCCCGCCGCTAATGAATTCGATGCAACAGTTGAAGCCGAGCTGTTCCATCTTAGCCTTAAGGAAGGGCAGGTGCCTGCCGCTTCCAGCGAGATTGAAGAGCTGATCTGGATCAAGGCTGGCGATCAAAGCCGTCCCGTTGCCCTGCTTTCGCAGAGCATTCAGGCGCGGTTTTCGGATGCAGTTTAAGCGCTCTCGACGCGATTTCCTTCGCGATCGAACAGATGCAGGTGCTGTACCGGGAAGCTCACCTGAATGGAACCCTGCGCATGAAGCGCATCGCGATCCAGCGTGAAAATCTTGAACGGCAATCCATGCAGGCTGAGATGCAGGATAATGCCGAAGCCGGTCGGCTCGACCAGATCGACATCAGCCGTCAGGCCTGCTGAATCCTCGATATGCACATGCTCGGGACGAACGCCGAGCGTGGCGTTCGCGCCATCCTTGAGTTTTACGGGCTGCGGCAATGCGATGAGCGTGCCGTCCTTGAGTTTCAGACGCGGGCCACCATCCTGTTCAAGATAGGTCACATCGAGAAAATTCATGGCGGGTGAGCCGATGAAACCTGCCACGAAGAGATTGGCCGGACGGTCATAAAGCTCCAGTGGAGAGCCGACCTGTTGCACCACACCACCATGCATGGCGACGATACGGTCGGCCAGAGTCATGGCTTCGATCTGGTCATGCGTCACGTAGATCGATGTGGCTTTCAGCTCACCATGAAGCTTCTTGATTTCGGCACGCATCTGCTCGCGCAGGCGCGCGTCGAGGTTGGAAAGCGGCTCGTCAAAGAGGAAGGCCTTGGGCTGACGCACAATGGCGCGCCCCATGGCAACACGCTGACGCTGACCACCGGAAAGCGCTTTCGGGCGTCGTTCCAGCAAAGGCTCAAGGCCGAGCTTGGCGGCGGTCGATTTGATGGCGCTTGCAATCTTTTCTTTCGGCGTTTTGCGCAGCCGCATACTGTAGCTCATGTTGTCGGCGACACTCATATGCGGATAGAGCGCATAGGACTGAAACACCATCGCAATATCGCGGTCTTTGGGTGCCAGTTCATTGACGCGCTTGCCACTGATCTGCACCTGACCGGCAGTGATGTCTTCAAGGCCTGCAATCATGCGCAGCAATGTGGATTTGCCGCAGCCTGACGGGCCGACCAGCACGATGAATTCGCCATCTTTGATCTCAAGGTCAACGCCGTGCAGAACAGCATGTTCGCCATAGCTTTTGCGGACTGACTGAATATCGATGGAAGCCATAGGGAAAAATCCTTTCAGCCTTTGACCGCGCCAGCCGTGAGGCCCTGCACGAGATATCGTTGAATGAGGAAGAAGAAGAGACAGGCCGGGATCAGCGCGAGCACGCCCGCTGCCATCATCTGTCCGAAATCGACCGAGAATTTTGAGACGAAGCTCAAAAGCCCGACCGGGAACGTGGCTGAATCATTGCCGGAAATCAACATCAGCGCGAACAGAAGCTCGCTCCACGCTGCGGTGAAAACAAAGCCGAGCGTTGCAGCAATACCGGGCAGGGTCAGCGGCAGAATAATCTGGCGGAAAGCCATGAACTGCGTTGCGCCGTCGATCTTGGCGGCTTCTTCGAGATCCTTCGGAATGCCGTCGAAGAACGACTGCATCAGGAAGGTGGCAAAAGGCACATTGAATGCCGAATAGACGATGATGAGGCCGATCAGGCTGTTGGTGAGGCCGAGCGGTGCCATGATCTTGTAGATCGGCGCGATCAGCATCACGAGCGGAAACATCTGTGTCAGCAGCATCAGCGCCACAATCCAGTATTTGGCGCGGAAGTTGAAACGTGACAGCGCATAGCCGGACAGCGATGCCAGCAGCGTAACAATAATAGCGGTTGAGCCGGACACGATCAGGCTGTTGCGGAAGAACAGTGGAAATGAGCTGTTGTTCAACACATGGCTGAAGTGATCGAACGTCATGCGCGATGGCCAGAGCCGCACGCCTTCGCTGTAAAGCAGATCATTGGGTGTGACGGAAACCTTCACCAGCCAGAAGATCGGAAACAGCGCAAAAAGGACGAATAGCAGAATGGCAATGCGATGCGCGCCGACAAGGAGGAGTTTACGGTTGGTCATGGCCTCAGTCCTTGTTCAGCAGCGTCTGGCGCAACAGCACGATGAGCATTGAATAGACCATCAGCAGGACAAGCAGGACCATCGCAATTGCCGAGGCATAGCCGAAATCGAGCCGTTTGAAGGCCTGCGTGAAGATGTAGCTGGCGACGATCTGTGTCCGGTCGGCAGGGCCGCCACCGGTCATCACGACAATCAGATCGGCACTGTTGGCAATCCAGACGGTGCGCAGCAAAATGGTGATAGCCATGGTTGGCGCGAGATATGGAAGCGTGATCGAGAGAAAACGCTGCACGGGGCCAGCGCCATCAATCGCTGCTGCTTCATAAAGATCGCGGGGGATGGCCTGCAAAGCGGCCAGCATGGTGATGGCAAAGAACGGAATACCCCACCACACACCGGCGGTAATGATGCCCCACATGGCCAGATTAGGGTCGGACAGGATGTTGTCTGGTGCGCTCAGAATGCCGATTGCATGTAGCCAGTGCGGCAGCGGGCCGATCACCGGATTAAACAGCCACGCCCAGTTAAGGCCGGTGAGGAAAGTCGGCACAGCCCATGGCAGGAAGATCAGCGCCTGCGCAATGCCGCGTCCGGCAAATGGTTTGTCGAGCAGCAGGGCAAGAATAAGCCCGAAAACGAACTGCAGCAGCACCGAGCAGCCGGTCCACCAGAGTGTGTTTTTCAAGGAACGATAGAAAGCCTGATCCGTCGCAAGTTCGCGGAAATGATCAAGCCCCACATAGCCACCCGAAAACGGGTTAAGCAACTGAATGTCGCGAAAGGCATAGGAGACGCCGAGGACCAGCGGAACCAGCATGATGGCGCCGATGAGGATCAGTGCGGGCGCGCTGTAAAGATAAGGCTCGGAGGCGTGCGCAAGTCGCTGCAGAAAGCTGCGGCGGTCCTGCCTTGGCACGTCGTTGCGCACCGGGGCCTTTATGGAAGCGGTGTCGTTCATCGTTTTTCCCTTCGCGGGGCTGCATCATTCGCTTTGCAGGCGCGGTCTTCCACGCCTGCAAGCTGTTCATGGTGCTATTGCTTTGAAAGGTGCTTCTGCTGTGCCTTGGTCAGATATTCTGCCCACTGATCGGCCAGCTGATCCGGCGTGATGTCACCGAGAAGCGCTTCCTGCGAGGTCTTGATGACGAGCGAATCCTTGAAGAAGGCAAATTCTTCCAGATAGGTCGGCATGACGGTCGGAACAACGTTCTTGTCAGCCAGTTCATCGAACCAGCCCTTGAACTGCTCGCCGCTATAGAACGGATCGTTCTGAGCAGATTTGAGAACCGGCAATGCACCGGTGCGCTTGTTCCATTCGATATTGCCTTCCGGGCCTTCAAGCATCGAGATCAGCTTCCAGGAGAGGTCCTTGTTCTGGCTACCGCTCATCATCGACCAGCCGGCAAAACCGATGGTCGGGAAGGTCTTGCCGTCCGGGCCCTTTGGCATGATGGTGACGCCGAAATCTTCCGGCTTCATGCGTTCGGCAATGGCGATCAGTGCATCCGGGTCTTGGTTGAGGAAGGCGCAGGTGCCGCTATAGAAACCGGCGACGGTTTCGTTGAAGCCCCAGTTGACGCTGTCCTTCGGTGCAAGGCCGTTCTTGTAGAGATCGACCATCCAGGTGATGCCCTTTTTCCAGCCTTCGCTGTTCATGGTCGAGGTGCCGTCTTCGTTGAAGAACTTGTTGTCACCGGCCATGGATGCAGCAAAAATCACCCAGCCATTGAGGCCGCCGGGGCCACCACGCATACAGAAGCCGGACTTGCCGGGAAGGGCGGCGATCTTTTTGGAGGCTTCGACAAATTCGTCCATCGTCTTTGGCGGCTCGGACACACCAGCCTCAGACAGCAGCTTCTTGTTGTAGAACATGGCATTCAGATAGAAGCCGTAAGGCAGCGTATAGGCCGTGTTCTTGACGCTGCGGCCAAGCTCAAGCGCGCGCTCGGTCAGGTCTGGCGTGGTTTCCCACTTTTCGAGATATGGTTCGAGGTTTTCCAGCATGCCATTGTTGGCATAGAGCGAAACCCAGGTGTCCGGCATTTCCATGACGTCGGGAATTTCACCGGCCGAAACCATGGTTGCGAATTTCTGGAAGGACTCGCCCCATGGCAGCGAGATGATTTCGACCTTGGTGCCCGGATTGGCTGCCTCAAACTTGGCAACGATGGATTCAAGCGTCTTGGTGCGCTCCGGGCTGGTGATGACTTCAACAAGCTTCAGAGTGGTATCGGCAAGCGCCGTACCGCTCAAAAGCATGGTTGCGAATGCGGCTGCTATTAGTTTTTTCATTGCAGTTCCCCTTATTGCTCCTCACTGGATTTTCGTTATTCGGTCGATGCTGCGAGCGCTCCTTCGATATCCCGCCACAGCGCTTCCGTTCCTTCCAGTCCGACATGCAGGCGCACGGAGCGCGGGTCGATGCCGAACGTATGTGCCGAATTTGGCTGCGCCTTCTGCTGCAGCACGACTTCGCCCGGCACGATCAGGCTCTCATGTCCGCCCCAGCTCACGCCGAGTTTGAACAGATCGAGATGATTGCAGAATTCGCGAATGTTCACGCCTTCCCGAAAGATGACCGAGAATAGGCCGGACGTGCCCTTGAGACCTGCTGGCAGACGATTTGCAAGTGCAGGGTGGCAGACAGTTTCAACCACATCCAGCGCCTGAAGACGCTTTGCAATTTCCAGTGCCGAAGCCTCGTGCGCCTTCATGCGCGTTGGCAAGGTGCGCATACCACGCACCAGAAGCCACGCATCAAACGGTGAAAGTTTACCGCCGAGATATGGATAGGTTTCCGCCCGGATTGTATTGATCAGGGCTTTCGATCCGGTCACGACACCGGCCACGACATCGCTATGGCCGCCGAGATATTTCGATGCCGAATGCACGACGAGATCAACGCCAAGCGACAGCGGGCGCTGGAAGATCGGGCTGGCCCAGCTGTTATCGATGATGCTCAACACGCCATGCTGCCTGGCAATCATTGCCAGGGCGCCGACATCATGGGCTTCCATGACCCAGCTCGTCGGGCTTTCCATGTAGAAGATTTTCGCGCCGGGCAGGGCCTTGGCGACAGCTTCCTCGTCACGTCCGTCGACGTAGTCAACCTGAACCTGCATACGCTTCATAATGGTGCCGAAAAGCCGGAACGCATCCGGGTAGACATGGCGCACGGCAACAATGCGATCACCCGGATTGACGAAGGCCAGAACACTTGAAGAGATCGCAGCCATGCCGCTGGCAAAGCCCAGCGCGTCTTCGCCGCCTTCAAGTTTTGCCAGCATTTCTTCAAATGCCCGCACGGTCGGATTGAGGCCGCGCGTGTAGATCGGGCGAACCTTTTCGCCGCGATAGGAGGCGACCATGTCGTCATAGCTTGGGAAGGTGAAAAGCGAGGTCTGCACGATGGGTGGAACCACGGCGTCGTAGGCATTGCTTTCATCATGAGCAACCGTAAGTGCTGCGAAATCCAGCGGATCCATCCCGTCGGTCATTTGGACATTTCCTTGATGTCTTCCTCGACAATGTCGAGGATCTTGAGTGTTTCCTGCCGTGCGGCTTCAGGGTCCTGAGCCACGATGGCGTTAAAGAGCGTGCGGTGGAACGGAAAGGTCCGCCGCGCGAAGTCGATCCGCTCAAACGGATGATCCCAGAAGTGCAAGAAGGCTTCGCGCATCTGTTCGAGCAATTGTCTGAAAAGCGGATTATGGGTCGCGTCGTAAATGGCGAGATGAAACGCCAGATCTTCCGGACCCGACGTCCCTTCCGCGATGTGAACGCGTTCCATCTCATTGAGATTATGTTCGATGATGACGAGGTCTTCCGCCGTGCGTTTGCGCGCGGCGACCATGCTGGCCTCGGCTTCGATGCCACGGCGCACTTCAAGCGATTGCAGCAATGCATCGCGCA
Source organism: Brucella sp. JSBI001 (assembly GCF_026014005.1). Lineage (NCBI taxonomy): Bacteria > Pseudomonadati > Pseudomonadota > Alphaproteobacteria > Hyphomicrobiales > Brucellaceae > Brucella > Brucella sp. JSBI001. Next base: position 336,472 of record NZ_CP110339.1, read on the forward strand.
ATTGCGCGGGGTCGAATGAAAGTGGCATATGGATGGTTGCCGCCGAAATCGGCTTCAGCAGATAGGTGCCGCTGCCCTTGCGGGCTTCGATCACACCCAGCGCCTGAAAGTGTCGGATTGCTTCGCGAATGGTGGAGCGGCCGACAGCCAGTGCAGCCATCAATTCACGTTCAGCCGGAAGGCGATCTCCGGCCTGAAGCTGCGCTGTCGCGATGTAATTGGCGAGCGCATCTGTTACCTGCCGGGCGCGATCCATCGGCGGTAATGGAGCTATCTGCAGCAGCCTGCGATCTTTCATTCTGCCTCCATTTCACAGATTGGCCCAGGGTCTCAACGCGCAATCAGGTCAGAGCCGGTTCCCTTATTGGTTCTTAAATTGGTCTGACATCATAGTAATATCGACAGGAATTCGCGGCTGTCAAGAACGGTTTATTTGCACGTGAATAGACTGTTTGCATGCGCATGCTTTTCCGATTGCGCTTCGACAAGCTTGCTCCTATCAATCGCTGGAAGAGGAGTGCGGTGCGTTGAGCGCCGTTGTTGAGGAGATATCCATGCAATTGAAGGCATCCGAAAAGCGGACGCTTGGCCGAACTGGTCTGACTGTAACCGCGCTTGGTCTGGGAACCGCGCCTTTGGGCGGGCTTTATGCGCCGGTTTCGCGTGCTGATGCGGACGCTTTGCTGGAAGCCGGTTGGGACAGCGGCATCCGCTATTTCGACAGCGCACCAATGTATGGTTATGGCCGATGCGAGCACCTTCTTGGCGATATGTTGCGTGAAAGACCCGAGCGCGCCGTCGTTTCAACCAAGGTCGGGCGTCTGATGACCAATGAGCGTGCTGGTCGTACGCTGCCACCATCGCCGCCAAAGAATCCGCTCGATTCGGGCTGGCATAATGGCCTCAATTTCCGTGAGGTTTTTGACTACAGCTATGACGGCGTCATGCGCAGCTTCGATGACAGCCAGCAGCGCCTCGGCTTTCCGGAAATCGATCTTCTGTATGTCCATGACATCGGCCGCGTGACCCATGCCGACAGACACGAGTTTCACTGGAACGCGCTGACCAAGGGGGGCGGCTTCCGTGCGCTGACCGAGTTGCGCGCGGCAGGCAATATCAAGGGCTTCGGTCTTGGTGTGAACGAATGGCAGATCATTCGCGATGCGCTGGAAGAGGCTGATCTTGATTGCTCGCTTCTGGCTGGGCGCTATTCACTGCTCGATCAGGTTTCCGAAAAAGAATTCCTGCCGCTGGCACAAAAGCGTGGCATGGCGCTGGTGATTGCTGGTGTATTCAACTCCGGCATCCTGGCAGCCCCGCGCGGCGGCGAACAGAAGTTCGACTATGCCGATGCACCTGCCGACATCATTGCGCGCACCAATCGTCTGCATGATATTTGCGATCAGTTTAATGTGCCGCTTGCCGCTGCCGCCATGCAGTTTCCGTTGAGGCATGAGGCCGTCAGTTCCATTCTGATCGGTGTACGTTCACCTGAACAGATCAGGCAAAATGTGGTCTGGTTCGAGCAGTCTATCCCGGATGAATTCTGGCAGACCTTGCACTCTGAAGGCCTCATTTCCTGATCATGACGTCCAAGATTCTCTGCGTCGGTGCCCTCACAATGGACACCATTTTCCGCCTCGACACGCTTCCCGAACAGGCAGGCAAATATCTGCCGCGCGAGGCGGTCGAGATTGCAGCTGGCATGGCTTCAAGTGCTGCTGCCGCGATTGCCCGGCTTGGCGGCGATGTGGCGCTCTGGGCTTCTGCCGGGGTTGATCCAGTGGGCGATCGCGCCGTCGCCGAACTGGAAGCCGAAGGCATTGATTGTTCCTATATCCGACGGCTGGAAGGCGCACGCACAGCATTTTCTTCGATCCTCGTCGATGCGAATGGTGAACGCATCATCGTGCCCTTTTATGATCGCAAGCTTGCAAGTCCGTCTGATCCGGTGCCGCCGATTGTGGCGGGAGCCTATGCGGCTGTCATGACCGATGTGCGCTGGCCATGGGCTGCCGAAACAGCACTGCGTGCGGCACGCGATGCAGGCATTCCGGCGATACTTGATGCCGATACCGCGCCTGTCGAATTGCTGGAAACGCTGCTACCGCTTGCAACCCATATCGTTGCGTCGGAACCCGCTGCAATCAGCGTCGCGGGCACCCCTGATTTGCGTGAATGTGTCCGTATTCTCAGCAACCGCTATGATATTTTCACATCTGTCACGGCTGGCGCAGATGGCTGCTATTGGGCGAAAGGTGCTAATCAACCTGTTTCCCATGTGGCCGGTTTCAAAGTCGATGCAGTCGATACGCTGGCTGCAGGCGATGTCTTCCATGGCGCTTTCGCGCATGGTCTGGTGGAGGGAAAGCCGATGACCGACATCATCCGCTTTGCCAATGCTGCCGCCGCCATCAAATGCGCGCGCTTCGGCGGACGTGCCGGTTCGCCAAGCAAAACAGAAGTTCTTTCCTTCATCGAAACCGGCGTTGTTCCAGTCCGATAAATTGAACGTCTCCTGTCGTCCCCTCCCTCATCCTGAGCCGGTGCGAAGCACCGTGTCGAAGGACGAGGGGAGGCATTTGGTTCATTTTCCCTCGTCCTTCGAGACGCTGTTTTCAACAGCTCCTCAGGATGAGGGAAGGAGAGGTCAGCGCTCGAATTCTACTTTCTCCCAGGTTCTTCCAAAATCATGAGATTACACACTGAACCCGAATTGACTCTTTACTAACATGTTAGTATGTGCAAGCTTAAAGTTCAAATTTGGGAGGAGCCAGTTTTGGCGCATAATCATTCAGGGCAGGAGCGCTTTGGGCTCTCTGCAGCGCTTACGACGCCATTCGATGTAGATGGCAAAATCGATGTCAGCCGTGCGCTGAAGCACGCTCTCGCACGCCTCGACAGCGGCTGCTCAAGCGTAACCTTGTTTGGCACCACCGGTGAAGGGTCATCGATTGCCGATGCAGAACGCGCTGCTCTTCTCGATGCATTTCTCGCAGGCGGATTCCCGGCTTCGAACATTGTTGTCGGCGTTATGGAAAATTCGATTGCCGATGCGGTCCTGCAGTCGGCCGATGCGCTGCGTCGCGGCTGCAAGGCTATTCTTCTGGCACCGCCTTCCTATTTCAAGAATCTCTCCGACGAAGGTCTGTTCAACTGGTTCTCGGCAGTCTTCAAAGGTCTGGGCAGCGATGCCCGCAGCATCATTCTCTACAATATTCCATCGGTGACTGCAGTTGAACTGTCGGTCGATCTCATCGGTCGCCTGCGCGCAACTTTCGGTGAAATCATCATCGGCGTGAAGGATTCGTCCGGTAACTGGGCCTATACGGAAAAGTTGCTTGTTGCGCACAAAGACATTGCGATCCTGATCGGCGATGAACGCGACCTTGCGGCCGGTGTGCGTCTCGGCGGGCAGGGTGCGATTTCCGGCATGGCCAATCTGTTCCCGGATCGCCTGCTGCGCATGATCAACGACGGTCAGGACGATGTCGAACTGGTCGGCGCAGTACAGCAATTGCTGAACTATCCGGTAACGCCCGCGGTCAAGGCCATGGTGGCGCGTCATACGGGTGACAAGGAGTGGCGTCGCGTACGCGCACCGCTGATTTCACTGAATGATGCGGATTTCGATGCAATCGGCAGTGTATTCGACCGTTTGCATATGGCAAAAGCAGCTTAAGGGCGGCATAAGCAAACGGGACTAAGAGGGGACAGGCTTTGGCAGACGATCACAACGAACCAGTAAAATTGCGGGATAAGGCTTATCAGAGCTTCACCCAGCATTTGCTGGCGCGTGATTTTCATCCGGGCCAGTTCGTTTCGCAGCGCCAGCTCGTCACCATGACGGGCTTGCCACTGGGTGCGATCCGCGAACTGATCCCGCGCCTTGAGGCGGAAGGTCTTATCAAGACAGTGCCGCAGCGCGGGCTTCAGATCGCTCATATCGACCTCAATCTGATCCGCGAAGCGTTTCAGTTCCGCCTTTTCATCGAAAAGGAGTCGATTGCGATTTTCTGTCAGTCGGCTTCCGACGAGCTGTTGCGTTCGCTGCGTGCCGAGCATGAAGACACTCTCAATCGCGCAATGAGCGAAGGTGAAACGCCGGAGCTTGAAGAGCGGGCGCAGAATATCGACTGGAGCCTGCACGATACGATTGTCGGCTCGCTCGATAATGAGATCATCTGGCGTGCTTACCAGACCAATACGATCAAGATGCGCCTGATCAATCAGGAGCGCTTCCGCATTACCGGGCGCGTTATCCCGGTCATGCAGGAGCATCTCGCTGTCCTTGCTGCAATCGAAACACGCGATCCGCAGACAGCCATGGATGCCATCGCCGTTCACATCAACAATGCACGGAAGCTGGCTTTGCAGATTTAACAACCAGGGTCGGGCAAGAGGAGTTGCCGGGCCGGAAGAATGATAGGGCCAAGAAGCCATAGGGGAGGAGCATGTAATGAATCTATTACGTCCAACACGTCGTCAGTTTCTGGCGGGGACAGCGGCCATCGCCGCCTCGGGTGTCACGGGCATCAGCCCATCTTTCGCGCAGTCGACCGTTGACTGGAAGAAGTATGCTGGCACCACGCTTGAAGTAAATCTCATCAAGAGCCCGCGCGGCGAGATCCTTCAGAAATATCAGAAGGAATTCGAAGAGCTCACCGGCATCAAGGTCAATTCCGAGCAGATGCCGGAACAGCAGCAGCGCCAGAAAGCGGTGATCGAGCTGACGTCTGGTCGTCCGAGCTTCGATGTCATTCACATCAGCTATCACGTTCAGAAGCGTCAGTTTGAAAAGGGTGGCTGGCTTGCCGACCTCAACCCGTTCCTGAAAGACCCGACGCTGACCGACGCAACACTCACAGAAGATGATTTCGCGAGCGCTGGTCTGACATTCGCGAAGGACGCCAATGGCCGCTTTGGCGCGCTGCCTTTCTCGGTCGATTACTGGATCATCTACTGGAACAAGGAACTCTTTGCCGCCAAGGGCATCGAATTCCCGAAGACTTTTGAAGCATTGGTTGCCGCTGCAGAAGCGCTCACCGATCCATCAACCAGAACCTATGGTTTTGTCGCTCGCGGCATGAAGAATGCCAATGCGCCGGTCTATACCAGCCTCCTGCTCGGCTATGGCAAGCAGTCGGTTGACGCAGACGGTAATCTGCAGACCGACTCGGCTGAAGGCATTGAAGCTGCCAAGCTCTATCAGCGCCTGATGACCAAATCGGCACCTCCCGGTGTTGCAGGCTTCAACTGGGCTGAATGCCAGTCGAACTTCCTGCAGGGTCGTGTCGGAATGTGGCTCGACGGTATCGGTTTTGCACCGCCGCTCGAAGACCCGAACAAGTCGCGTGTTGTCGGCAAGGTTGGCTATGGTGTCATGCCAGCAGGCCCGAATGCACAGGCAGCACCAACCACCGGCGACGGCATCGGCGTGACCGAAGCTTCCAAGAACAAGGAAGCCGCTTATCTCTATTGCCAGTGGGCCATTTCCAAGGAAATGGGTGCCCGCCTGTTGCAGTCGGGATCGGGCGTTCCATTCCGCAAGTCGGTCATCGATGATGAAGCCGTGCGCAAGGGCGTCACTATGCCAGCGGGCTGGGTGGAAGCTCTGTCAAAATCCGCACCAATCAGCCAGCTCTGCCTGCCGGTCATCGTACCTGTCACGGAATTCCGCGACATTATCGGTGTTGGCCTCACCAATCTGTTGAATGGTGCTGATGCAGAAACTGAAATGAAACGCGCGACGGAAGAATTCCGTCCGGTCCTCGCACGGAGCGAAGGAAAATGACATCTGCCGCCCCGATAGGTGCAAAAACGGAAGCTGCTGCCAATGCAGCTTCCTCCACCAAGACTGGCAAGAGCCGCTTGCGGCCAAGTTACTGGCCATTTGTTCTTCCAGCCTTGATCACCGTCGGGGCGGTGATTGTCTTCCCATGGGTGTTTACGCTTTGGATGAGTGCAAACCAGTGGCAGCTCGGCGGGGAGCAGAGCTTTGTCGGCTTCGACAATTATCTGCGTCTTGCAGCCGATATGCGCTTCTGGGAATCCATGTGGCATACGCTTGTTTATACGGTTCTCTCGGTCGTGGCGCCGATGATATTAGGCACGATTGCAGCGCTGGTCTTTGACAGCAAATTGCCGATGCGCGGACTGTTGCGCGGTATTTTCGTGATGCCGATGATGGCAACACCGGTTGCGGTCGCCCTTGTCTGGACCATGATGTATCACCCGCAGTTGGGCGTGCTGAACTATCTTCTGTCACTGATCGGCATTGGCCCACAGGAATGGATATTCAACCAGAGCACGGTTATCCCGTCGCTGGTGGCTGTTGAAACCTGGCAATGGACGCCGCTCGTGATGCTCATTGTGCTGGGTGGCCTTGCCTCCATGCCGCGTGATCCGTTTGAAAGCGCGGAAATCGATGGCGCCAATGGCTGGCAGAAGTTCCGCTATATCACGCTTCCGATGATCCTGCCGTTTATCATGGTGGCCGTTATCATCCGATCGATTGATGCGCTGAAAAGCTTCGACATCATCTATGCGATGACGCAGGGCGGTCCCGGAACGGCATCGGAAACCATCAATATCTATCTCTATAACGTGGCGTTTTCCTATTACGACATTGGCTATGGATCGGCGATTGCCGTGGTGTTCTTCATTGTCATTATCGCCATGTCGATGGTTCTTCTGGCCCTGCGCCAGCGGACCAAGTGGAATTCGTGAGGACCGACCATGGCACGCAAGTCAATTCTTTCCAAGCTTGGCACGGCACTCATGGTTTTCATCATCGTGTCGCCCGCAATCTTCTTCTTCGTCTGGATGCTGTCGCTTTCGTTGAAATATGAAATCGACAACGGCGCCTATCCGCCCATCCTGATCCCCGACCGCTTCGCCTGGTCGAACTATACCGGGATTTTCGAGACCAACGATTTCCTGCTCTATTTCTGGAACAGTATTCTCGTGACCGGAATAGCGACTTTGCTGGCATTGCTGGTCGGCGTTCCGGCAGGCTACGGCATCGCACGACTGCGCGCCAACAAGTCGGCAATTGTCATCATGATTGCGCGTATGACGCCGGGCCTGTCCTATCTGATCCCGCTGTTCCTGCTGTTTCAGACGCTGGGACTGCTTGGCACGCTCTGGCCACAGATCATCATCCATCTGGTTGTGACTGTTCCAATCGTGATCTGGATCATGATCGGCTATTTCGAGACAACACCGTTGGAGCTTGAAGAAGCCGCCATTATCGATGGTGCATCCTCGTGGCAGGTGTTAATGAAGGTGGCACTTCCAATCGCCAAGCCCGGCGTTGTGGTGTCGCTCATCCTTGCGGTGATCTTCTCGTGGAACAATTTCGTTTTCGGCATCGTGCTTGCAAGCCGCGAGACACGCACCCTGCCGGTCGCAGTTTACAACATGCTGTCCTTTGAACAGGTCAGCTGGGGTCCGCTTGCCGCCGCAGCCCTCGTGGTCACATTGCCGGTCCTGTTGCTAACCGTTTTCGCACAGCGCCAGATCGTTGCCGGTCTGACCGCAGGCGCCGTCAAATAAGAGTTGAGGTTCAAGATGGCATCTGTATCCATCCGAAATGCAGTCAAGAAGTACGGCAATGTTGGCGTTCTGCATGGTGTGTCGGTCAATATCGAAGACGGTGAGTTCGTCGTTCTGGTCGGCCCGTCGGGTTGTGGCAAATCCACATTGCTCCGCATGATCGCAGGGCTAGAAGAAATCAGCGATGGCGAAATCGCCATCGGCCCGCGTGTCGTCAATGACTTGCGCGCCAAGGAACGCGATATTGCTATGGTGTTCCAGAATTATGCGCTCTATCCGCATATGACGGTGGCCGACAATATGGGCTTTGCGCTCATGCTGAAAAACGCGCCGAAGGAAGAACGCGACAGCCGCGTTAATCGTGCGGCGGAAATTCTCGGCCTTAACAAACTGCTCGACCGTTTTCCGCGTCAGCTTTCCGGTGGTCAGCGTCAGCGTGTCGCCATGGGTCGTGCCATTGTTCGCGATCCGCAAGTGTTTCTGTTCGATGAACCGCTTTCCAACCTCGACGCCAAACTGCGTGTGCAGATGCGCGGTGAGATCAAGGGCCTGCATCAGCGTCTGAAGACCACGACGATCTACGTAACCCACGACCAGATCGAAGCCATGACCATGGCTGACAAAATCGTCGTTATGCGCGATGGTCTGGTGGAACAGATCGGCGCTCCGCTCGATCTCTATGATCGTCCGGCCAATATGTTTGTGGCTGGCTTCATCGGCTCGCCATCGATGAACTTCGTCAATGGCAAGATCGAAGAAGGCTCGTTCGTGGCCGACGGCGGCTTCCGTATGCCGGTTCCGGAAGGCGATTATGCAAGTCTTTCGGGCAAGGCCGTTTATGGTGCGCGCCCTGAACATATGAAGATCGCAGAGCAGGGCGTTCCGGTCACGGTCGAAATCGTTGAGCCAACCGGCTCGGAAATCATGGTCATGGGCAAGCTCGGCGATCAGCCGATTACCTGCCTGTTCCGCGAGCGCCTGACCGTGCGTCCGGGCGATGTGCTGACCATTGCGATTGATCCAGCAACAAGCCATGTGTTCGAGCCGGAAAAAGGCAAACGCGTCAGCCGTTAAAAACAAATACAGCAAAAGAAAACGCCGGGTTTTTGCCCGGCGTTTCTGTTTTATTCGGCGGCCTCTTTCACGGCCATCGGATTGTTCGGATGGGTCGTCCAGTTGGCATATTGTGCCGGGATCGGTGCCTTGGTGCGTGGATCGAAATCGCCGATCTGCTCCATGGTGATGCAATCCTCGACCGGGCAAACATTGACGCAGAGATTGCAGCCAACGCATTCCTCATCGATCACCTCAAAGTGCCGCGCACCATTCACCAGACTGGTGATTGCCTGATGCGAGGTATCTTCGCAGGCAATATGGCAACGGCCGCACTTGATGCAGGAATCCTGATCGATCCGTGCCTTGGTGACATAATTGAGGTTGAGATACTGCCAGTCGCTGACATGCCCCACAGCCATGCCGCGGAAATCGTCCAGCGTCTGATAGCCTTTGCTATCCATCCAGTCGGAAAGACCGTCGATCATTTCTTCAACGACCTTGAAGCCATAGGTCATAGCAGCGGTACAGACCTGAACGGTGCCGCAGCCGAGCGCGATAAATTCGGCAGCATCGCGCCATGTGGTAATCCCGCCAATGCCTGAAATCGGCAGACCATAGGTTTCAGGATCGCGTGCGATTTCTGCCACCATGTTGAGCGCAATCGGCTTGACGGCTGGTCCGCAATAACCGCCATGGCTGCCGCGACCATCGATGGACGGCACCGGTGACATGCTGTCGAGATCGACTGACACAATCGAATTGATCGTGTTGATCAGCGATACCGCATCGGTACCGTTTTCTTTCGCGCCACGCGCTGGCTTGCGAATATCGGTGATGTTTGGCGTGAGCTTGGTGATCACCGGCATCCGGCTATATTGCTTGCACCATTTCACGACCATGCCGACATATTCCGGCACTTGGCCGACAGCCGCACCCATGCCGCGTTCGCTCATGCCATGCGGACAACCGAAGTTCAGCTCAATGCCGTCGGCACCGGTTTCCTCCACCAGAGGCAGGATTGCTTTCCACGCTTCTTCTTCGCACGGCACCATGATCGAGGCGATCAATGCGCGGTCGGGCCAGCGCATCTTCACTTCTTTCATTTCACGCAGGTTCACTTCCAGCGGCCGGTCGGTGATCAGCTCGATATTGTTGAGACCCAGCAGGCGCCGGTCGGCACCATGGATCGCGCCATAGCGCGGACCATTGACGTTGACGACGGGCGGCCCTTCAGCCCCCAGCGTTTTCCAGACCACGCCACCCCAGCCAGCCTTGAAAGCCCGTTCGACATTGTAAGCTTTGTCGGTCGGTGGAGCCGAAGCCAGCCAGAACGGGTTCGGAGATTTAATGCCGAGGAAGTTTGTTGAAAGATCAGCCATATTTACTCTCCTCAGCCCTGTTCCTGGCCCAATGGCACACTGCGGTTGCGCGAAGCAGACGGGGAGGGCGCATGAAGTGCGCCGCCCGACAATACCGCATCGGCAAAGCCTTCAATCGCTTCGGGACGTTTTGTCAGCGTCGCATGGATGGATTCTGCTGCAACCTTGCCGTCTTCCACCGATGCAACGGTCAGATCCTGACCACCTGCAACGCAGTCGCCTCCTGCCCATATGCCCTCAACGGATGTGCGACGATCTTCATCGACGCTGATGCGCCCTTTGGAAAGTCCGATGCCAGACCCGGCAATTGGCTCGGGTTCAAACTTCTGGCCGATAGCCTTGAACACCTGATCGGCTTCAAGAAGGAGATATTCGCCGGTGCCGGAAAGCTTGCCGTGCTCGGCAGCGGTATATTCAAAGACCACGGCATTGACCGTGCCGTCCTCATTCCGCTCAAGGGCATGCGGCTGCAACCAGTGACGGATCACCACGCCATGAATCTGCGCCAGTTCCTGCTCATAGGCACTGGCATTCATGTTTTCCTGACCGCGACGATAAACGATTGTCACGTTTTCAGCGCCAAGCTTCTTCGTCTGAATGGCAACGTCTACCGCCGTCATGCCGCCGCCGATAACGACAACATTGCGGCCAACGGGCAGGGACGAGAGGTCTTTTGCCTGACGCAGATTGGCGATGTAATCGACAGCATCGATCACGTTGGGCGCATCTTCGCCTGCAAGCGCCAGATCGTTGACGCCCGGCATACCCATGCCGAGGAACACCGCATCATAGCCCGCTTTTAAGGCTTCAATCGTGATGTCCTGACCGAGCGTCTGATTGTATTCAATATTGATTGCGCCGATTTTCAGCACGAATTCCAGTTCGCGCTGGGCGAAATTATTGACCGTCTTATAGGCGGCAATACCATATTCATTGAGCCCGCCGCCCTTGGGCCGCGCTTCAAAAATCGTCACCTGATGACCATGCATCGCAAGACGATGCGCCGCAGAAAGACCAGCCGGACCGGCACCAACGATTGCGACGTGCTTGCCGGTTTCAGGCGCGCGCTTGAATGGGTGATTGCCGGTTTCCATCAGAACATCGGTGGCATAGCGCTGCAATTCGCCAATCTTGACCGGCTTGCCTTCGGACGTTTCGCGCACACACACTTCTTCGCAAAGCGTTTCTGTCGGGCAAACGCGGGCGCACATGCCACCCAGAATGTTCTCTGAAAGAATGGTCTTTGCCGCACCGATTGCATTGCCGGTGTTAATCTGTCGGATGAAACGCGGAATATCGATGCTGGTCGGGCATGCATTCATGCAAGGCGCATCATAGCAATAATAGCAGCGATCAGATTCAACGAGGGCTTCATGCTTGTTCAGCGGCGGATGCAGATCATCGAAAACATGCGCGTAGTCGGCCTTTTCCAGCCGCGAGCCGTGAATATCAGGCCCGTTCGCATGTCCCGGATTATCAATTGCATCAATAGGCGAATTGTCTGCTGATCTCATCGATCGCATCTCCCATTTTTGCTTGTTCAGGCGCGGGTTCCCTTTGCGCACCTTAAACGTTGTTCCGGGCTGCGATCTTTGCCGTCGCGTGATGCCCGTTAATGACAGGATGACAGATTTTTACGGAAGGTCAAATTTTTTATCATCTGGTCAATTTATGAAAGTTAGGCACTAGAAATAGAGAAAGGCCCGGCTTTGGAAGCGCGGGCCTTTGACAGTTGATCAGAGTGTGAAATCAAAGCGGATCGGACTTGAGGCCGTCCGGTGTCGCTTCCGAGGCAGGGAAAGTTTGGGATTCTTTGGGTAGTGCCGGGCGCGAGCTTAGCACCAGAGCACAGCCACTGATAATGACAGCAGCGCCGACAAACTGGATCAAGGAAAGCTGTTCTTTGAGGAACACCGCACCGACGAGAACCGCGATGACCGTTACCACGAATTCAACACTGATGGCTTTTGTCGGCCCGACATTTCCAACCAGTTTGAAATAAAGCACATAGGTAAGCGCACTCATCACGCATGCCGAAATCAGCAGATACACAAAATCAATCATCCCCGGCATGGCTGGCACAGGAACGGCCAAGATCAGTGGCAAACTTAATATGCCGCCAAACACGAATGCGCCGATGGTGGTTTCCCATGAGCCGGTGGTAGAAAGACGACGGCTTGCATAGTTGCTGCCGAAAGCTGCCGAGAAGCAGGAGAAAAGCACAGCAATACAGCCCATGATAAATTGAGGCGTAACCGCAACAGCCGGGAAGCCGACCAGAAGCACAATGCCGGTCACGCCGAGGAGCAGGCCGATGAGGCCGCGCGAGGTGATGCGTTCGAGACCCCAGAGCTGGCTGATAACCATCGAGAAAAGCGGAATGGATGCGACGCAGATCGCGGCCATAGCGGTGCCGATCAGCGGCGTCCCGTAGGAAAGGCCAATAAGCTGGCCCGCAACGGTGGTTGCACCAACCACGGCGAAGGGTTTCCAGCCCGCCTGAAAATCAAGATTGCGTCCGGAGAGTTTCGCGATTGCAAAAAGTGTTCCGGCGGCAATGAAGGAGCGGAAGGCAACCGCACCGGCCCAGCCAAAGGCTTCGACCACGCGCAACACCACGAGGAACGAAAGTCCCCATGCTACGGCAAGGAAAATATAGGTCGCGACGTCTCTGGGTTTCATGCCAGCGGGCTTTCAAGAAGTATTGCGAATTATCGAATACCGGATTGTTAAGGAACACCGTTGCAGCTTTATAAGAGTGAAGCTGGATCAGGTCGTTTTTGCGGCGGCGTTCGACGCCGCTTCTGCGATATTGGCAAAGAAGCGGTCTGCGATTTTTCGTGCGACTGAGCCGAGCAATTTCGTGCCGATCTGTGCCACCTTGCCACCGGCATCGCCACGTATGGCGTAGGATAAAATCGTGTCGTCACCATCTTCGTCCAGGCGCACATCGGTCGCGCCGTGCGCAAACCCTGCTATAGAGCCTTCCCCATGGCCGGAGATCGTATAGGAGACAGGCGGTTTCATATTCGACAATTCCAGAATGCCGTGAAAGCGGACTTTCAGGATTCCGAAACTCACTTTGAGGGCGGCACGTATCTCTGTTTCCGAAATGCGCTCTATATCTTCGCAACCGGGAATGCAGGATTTCAGCGTCTCAATGTCGTTCAACGCATCCCAGACTGCTTGGCGTGGTGCCGCAATCCGCTCTTCTCCGGTCAGGTCCATGCTTCACTCCGAGGTGGATCACCCTAAATTGATCAATATGGTGTATATGACACTCTGTCCAAATTGGAAGTTCGGTAATTTATTTGCCGCAAATCCTCTCTAAAACGCTTAATGTCCGCAATTAAATCGATTTGATTCGGGAGTAGCATCATGGCAAGAGACGCGACGAAGCTTGAAGCAACGGTCGCAAAGCTTAAAAAGCACTGGGCAGATTCGGCCCCGCACGATATGCGCGCGGCGTTCAAATCAGACCCGGGCCGGTTCGAGCGGTATTCGCTATCCCTGGATGACCTTCTGTTCGACTGGTCAAAATGCCGGGTCAATGACGAGACGATCGGGCTCCTCAAGGAACTGGCCGTTGCTGCCGATGTCGAAGGTCGTCGTGCGGCGATGTTTGCGGGTGAGCACATCAACAATACGGAAGACCGTGCCGTTCTCCATGTCGCGCTGCGCGACACTTCCTCGAAGGAAGTGCTTGTTGACGGACACAATGTTTTACCGGACGTGAAGGAAGTGCTCGACCGTATGGCGGCATTTGCGGATGGCATTCGGTCGGGCACGATCAAGGGAGCGACGGGAAAGAAGATCACCGATATCGTCAATATTGGCATTGGCGGGTCCGACCTCGGACCGGTCATGGCAACTCTGGCTCTTTCCCCATATCATGATGGCCCGCGTGCGCATTTCGTCTCCAATATCGACGGCGCTCATATTGCGGATACGCTTGGCATTCTCGATCCTGCGACAACGCTTGTCATCATCGCTTCCAAGACGTTCACGACCATCGAAACAATGACCAACGCGCAGACCGCGCGTAAATGGGTAGCAGATGCACTTGGAGAAGCGGCTGTGGGCGCTCATTTCGCTGCTGTCTCAACCGCATTGGACAAGGTTGCCGCCTTCGGCATTGCTGAAGACCGGGTCTTTGGTTTCTGGGACTGGGTCGGTGGACGTTATTCCGTATGGTCGGCCATCGGCCTGCCAGTGATGATTGCGATTGGACCGGAGGATTTCCGCAAGTTTCTGGCAGGTGCGCATTCAATGGATGTGCATTTCCGAGATGCGCCGCTGGAAAAGAACTTAGCCGTCTGGCTGGGTCTCATCGGTTACTGGCATCGTGCGATCTGTGGTTATGGCAGCCGTGCGATCATTCCATACGACCAGCGTCTCGCCCGTCTCCCAGCCTATCTGCAGCAGTTGGACATGGAGTCGAATGGCAAGAGCGTCACGGTCGATGGCAAGCCGGTTTCCGGTCCGACAGGCCCGGTTGTTTGGGGTGAACCTGGCACGAACGGCCAGCACGCTTTCTTCCAGCTTCTGCATCAGGGCACCGACACCATTCCGCTCGAATTCATCGTTGCGGCAAAGGGCCATGAAAAGCACCTCGACCATCAGCATGAAATGTTGCTGGCGAATTGCCTTGCACAGTCCGAGGCCTTGATGAAGGGGCGTACCCTTGATGAAGCGCGGGCACAGTTGAAGGCGAAGAACCTGCCGGAGAGCGAAGTTGAACGCATTGCTCCGCATCGCGTTTTCTCGGGCAATCGCCCTTCGTTGACGCTGGTTCATGACAAGCTTGATCCGTTTGCTCTGGGACGTCTGGTAGCGCTTTATGAACACCGCGTGTTCGTCGAAGCACAGATTTTCGGCATCAATGCTTTCGATCAATGGGGCGTGGAGCTTGGCAAGGAACTTGCCACCGAACTTCTGCCGGTGGTTTCGGGTGAGGAGAGCAGCGACGGTCGCGACGCTTCCACACAAGGGCTTGTCGCGCATCTGCATGCGCGAAGGAAAGCTTGACGGCATTCTCTGCACAGCTAGAAATAAAGGAGAGCCGGGTTTGTAACCCGGCTCTCTTCATGAGAAATAAATGGGAAATGAAATGAAAACCGAGATCGTAAAATTTGCCGGCGATGTACCGGGAAATGCCATCGAGTTGCGCGTGCTGCGCTTTGCAGGCAAGGACAGCGATGCGCCTTCCGCCTATTTGCAATCTTCGCTTCATGGGGCCGAACTTCCGGGGCAGGCGGCTCTTCATTTCCTGGTTCCGATGTTGAAGAAAGCGACTGAGGAAGGGCGCGTTCTTGGTAATATTACCGTTGTTCCGCAAGCCAACCCGATCGGCTCCAATCAGTGGCAGGCACATCAGCATCTCGGCCGTTTCGAGACGTTTTCGCTGACCAATTTCAATCGCGCTTTCCCGCTACTGCCGGATTTCGACACGTCTGAACTGCCGGAGCCGGATGCGCCGATCTCACTGGCTCAGCGCCTGAAGGCGACGCTTTTGAAGCTGGCTCTGACGAACGATATCGTGCTCGACCTGCATTGCGACGATGAGAGCGAAAACTACGTTTATATCGCGGAAGAGTTTGCTGAGGATATGAAAGATCTGGCCATCGCGCTCAATTCGACGGCAATCCTCGCATGGGACACGACAGCCGACGCAGCTTTTGAAGAAGCCTGTGCGCATCCGGTTCTGCAATTGCCGGCGGACAAGCGCAACATGAAGCGCCGGGCTGTTACAACGGTTGAATTCCGTGGCTTGAGCGATGTTTATGCCGATATGGGCAAAGGCGATGCCGAAGGACTGTACAAATTTCTCGTCCATCGCGGTGTTGTCCGCGACGACAATGTGAAGCTAGAGACGGAATATAAGGGTCTTGTCACGCCGCTCTCACATGTTGAGATGTTGCGCGCGCCGGAAGGGGGTATGGTGCTCTTTCATGTAGCGCCGGGCGATGAAGTAAAGGCGGGAACGAAGCTGGTTACAGTGGTTACGAAGCCGGGTGAACCGGAGGGCGACATCACGCTGACAGCACCGCAGGACGGGCGCATCCTGACCCGTCGTTCGCTGCGTTATGTGCGTCGTGGGGATGATCTTCTCAAGCTGCTTGGAGCACAGCCTTCAACCGTCAAGAAGCGTGCTGGTGCGCTGGAAGCATGAGCGACAAGCTTTCCGCAGAGCGTATGAAATCAATCCGTGCCGTCCTGTTCGACAAGGACGGCACCCTGATCGATTTCGACCGCACCTGGTTTTCAATCTCGTGGCAACTGGCGCAGCGTGCAGCAAAAGGCGACGAGGTGCGGGCTCGCGCGTTGCTCGATGCGGGAGGTTATGACTGGCTGACCGAGCGTTTCCGGGCCAATTCGGTCATCGCGGCAGGTACAGTCGAAGATATCGTTTCACTTTGGCATCCAGACGTCGCATCCGAGCAGGTGCGCAAACTGGTCGAAGAATATGACGCTTACTGCGTCACCGAAGGTGCGCGTTCGGCGGTTGCGATCGAAGCCGTTCGCGAAACGCTGGAAACGCTGCGGGAGATGGGGCTTCGCCTTGGTATCGCCACCAACGATTCCGAGGCTGGTGCCCACGCTACCGCCAAAGCTCTGGGTATCCACGGGCTCTTCGAAGTCGTGATTGGCTACAACACGGCGGCGCGCCCAAAACCTTATCCCGACCCGCTGTTCTATTTTGCAGAAAAGCTGGGATTGGCACCCCACGAGATCGCCATGGTCGGCGACAATCTGCATGATTTGGAAACAGCCCATGCTGCCGGGGCAGGGCTTGCGGTCGGTGTTCTATCGGGCAACTCTCCTCGTGAGGCGCTGGAGCCTCATGCCGATGTGGTGCTGGATAGCGTTGCTGGATTGCCTGAATTATTGAAGTGATGAGTGCTGGCTTCCATTCAATTCGTTGAATGGAAGCATCATGACAATTCATCCTCAATGCTCTTGCGGTGTGATCGGTGTGGAGTAGCATGACGGAACGTTCAACGTTCCCGAGCTATGTCCATGATCCTGATCGGCCAGTATGATTCCCCTTTTGTGCGGCGTGTCGCTATCGCCATGCGGCTTTACGGCCTGCCATTCGAGCATGAACCGTGGTCGACATTCGGTGACCGTGACAGGATTGCGGAGTTCAATCCGCTGAGCCGCGTGCCGACGCTTGTCCTCGACGATGGCGACGTCGTGATCGAAAGCGCGGCGATACTCGATTATCTCGATGAGATCGCAGTCGGCAAGCCTCCGTTGGTGGCGCAAAAAGGTATCGAGCGCCGTCAGGCTTTGAAGATATGTGCGCTTTCTACCGGTCTTGCCGATAAGGCCGTGAGCCTTCTCTATGAAGGTTTGCTGCGAAGCGAAAAATCAAGCGTTTGGGTGGAACGCTGCGAGACACAGATCGCGCGGGTGCTGGATGTTCTGGAAAGTGATCTTGCGGAACGGAAATCATCATACTGGTTTGGAGATGATATCGGACATGCCGATATCGCGGCGGCTTGTGCGCTTCGCTTTCTGCGCGAGGCGCATCCAAGCCTCTTTAATGAGCAGAAACATCCGGCATTGGCTGGTCTGGCAGCTCGATGCGAAGCGCTGGCACCTTTCCAGGAGATCGTTCAGCCTCTGGTGCCGCCATCTGCATGATACAGTCTGAAACAAATACGGCCGGATGAAATGTCCGGCCGTATTTGTTTGTAAACTTCAACGTTCTCAGTCGCGAAGTTCGCGACGCAAAATCTTGCCAACATTGCTCTTTGGCAGGCTTTCGCGGAACTCGACTTCGCGCGGACGCTTGTAGTTGGTGAGACGTTCGGCACAATAGGCTTTGACTTCGTCTTCGGTCAGGTTGAGGTCGCTACGGACAACGAACAATTTGACGACTTCGCCCGAATGTTCGTTCGGTATGCCAACGGCAGCCGTTTCCACGATGCCGGGGTGACCGGCGGCAACTTCTTCAATTTCGTTTGGATAGACATTGAAGCCGGAAACCAGGATCATGTCCTTCTTGCGGTCGACGATCTTGGTGTAACCGCGTTCGTCCATGAAGCCCATGTCGCCCGTGCGGAAGAAACCATCCGGCATGATCGCGCGTTTGGTTTCATCGGGACGTTCCCAATAGCCCGACATCACCTGTGGTCCGCGCACGCAGATTTCCCCGACCTCTCCGAGTGCCAGGTCATTTCCGTCATCGTCACGGATTGCCACATCAGTCGATGGCATGGGCAGGCCGATAGTGCCGGAGAACTCGGTCGCATCAAGCGCGTTGGCGCATGCGACGGGCGAGGTCTCCGAGAGACCATACCCTTCAGTGACGTGGCAACCAGTCATTTTCTGCCAGCGTTCGGCAACAGGACGTTGCACAGCCATTCCGCCGCCGAGAGTGAGAATAAGAGGTTTGAAATCCAGTGTCTGGAAATCAGGGTTGTTCATGAGGCCGTTGAACAAGGTGTTGAGGCCCGGGAAGATATGGAACGGGTATTTCTTCAGCTCTTTGACAAAGCCGGAAATATCGCGTGGATTGGGAATGAGGATATTTCGTGCACCAAGCTTAATGCCGATCATCGCATTCACGGTGAGCGCGAAAATATGGTAAAGCGGCAGGGCGCATACGAAATTCAGGGCCTTGGGCTTGCCTTTGTTGCGGAAAGCAACCTCCATCCAGACATGCATCTGCTCCACATTCGCAAGAATATTGCTATGGGTGAGCATGGCGCCTTTCGAGACGCCCGTCGTACCGCCTGTATATTGCAGGAAAGCAAGGTCAGAACCTTGAACCGGAATGGGGTTGAAGGATTGGGCACGGCCTTGAGCCAATGCATCCTTGAAACGGATATGCCCCGGGATGTTCCACACAGGCACCATTTTCTTCACGCGGCGCACGACGAAATTGATGATGTGGCCCTTGAAGCCATGCATGTCACCCATTGAAGCGACAATGATATTGGGAACATTGACGGAGTTAAGGGTCTTCTCCACCGTCGATGCGAAGTTCTCCAGAACAATCAATGCTTTGGCGCCGGAGTCGTTCAGCTGGTGTTCCAGCTCGCGCGGCGTATAAAGCGGATTGACGTTCACCACCACGAAACCGGCGCGGAGAATAGCCGTAAACGCAATTGGATAATGCAGGATGTTTGGCATCATCACTGCGACGCGATCACCTTTGACGAGGCCACGCGATTGGAGAAATGCTGCGAGGGCGCGAGAGTATTCGTCCAGCTTCTTGAAAGAGAGATCCTTACCCATGCAGGTAAAGGCGGGATTGTCGGGGAACTGCCGACAGGACGCCAGAATCATATCGCCAATAGACGAGGTATTGCTCAGATCGATCTCGTGCGGAACGCCGACCGGATACGATTTGAGCCAGATTTTTTCCTGCGTCAACGCGCCTTTCTTGGCTGTATCTGCTGCGACGGATTCAACTACGGATGCACTTCGCCCAGTCGTTTTTTTCGCCATGTCTTCTCCCCGGATTGCTCCGTCCTAAGTTGGGCAGCCTGTGCGCCCGCCGTCTCCCAAGCTGTCCGCCCGGACAGCCTCCTCACCATAAATGTGGTCGAGTTTTACTCTCTTCGCAAGAGTTACATTGACGTAAGCGTAAATTATAAAGGAGTCGAGCGTCTTCCCCAATTTTTAAGTTCAGCAATCACAATAGGTTGAAAGATAGCACGGGAGAAAATAGCAGGTCCGATGGGCGGGTCATATCGCAATTATGTGTAATCTTGCGTCTGATGAGCTTCGAATTCCTGATTTCGCAGAGATCGAATGAGTATCGAGATTGCCTTGCCGCCATAGGTGACGAGATCGTAGTTCCTGTCGCCGCGCAACCATTCATTGAGGAGCCCGCTCAACATGGAAAGCAGGATCAGTGCTGCCGTATCAGCAGTCCATTCCTTTGAAAGCTCCCCGCGTCTTGCCGCCACGTCGAGCAATCCTGCGAGCAATGAGAGGACATTAGATCGCGCTTCCCTGAGCCTGTCTTCAAGTGGGGCCATCTCGCCGACGAATTCGCATCGCTGATTGATGATAATGAAAATGTTCTGCTGGCGTACATCGTTCGAAAAAAGATGCAGCGCCTGGATAATCGATTGTTCCAGAACATGCATTGGATTGGGGTGATTAACGGCTGCTGCCTGCAACATGATTTCTTCTTGCGGGAAGCGGACATTACCTATGATTGTGCGCGCGATTTCAAGCTTGTCGTGGAAGTGGAAATAAATCGCACCACGCGTTACTCCGGCATGACATGCGATTTCCATCAGTGTAGATTGGTTGACACCACGTTCGAGGAAAACCTGCTCGGCGGCCACCAGAATGGCTTCCCGGGTCTCGGCTGCCTCGGCTTTCGTTCTTCGCATGACTTCTCTCAGGTAGATGCAGGCTAGTGGCCCAGTTTGCCACTGAATCTGGATAACTCATTCGTGATCTGTAATATTAGGTGATTGACTATAACACGGTAGTCCGTATTTACAAACACTCGTGTATGTTAAATTGGCAGCACCGCGCGACAGCAAGGGCACTCCCATCATGACTTTGAACCGTTCCATTCGGCTTTTTGCGGCAGGGGCCGCATTTCTTGTCTTTGCGGGGCAACCCGTTCTGGCGCAGGCACCCGGGGGGGCTACACCGCCACCGCCACAGGTATCCGTTACGGTGGTCAAGCCGCATGATGTACCTGTTACCTATGAATATGCGGCGCGTATCAGCGCCTATCGCGATGTTCAGGTCCGAGCGCGCGTGGGCGGAATATTGCTTCACCGCAATTTCATCGAAGGTACGGAAGTCAAAGCGGGCGACGTGTTGTTTGAAATAGACCCTGCACCGTATGAGGCCGAGCTTGAAAAGGCTCAGGCTCAGGTAGCGCAGGCCGAAGCGCAGTATCAGCAATCCATTCGGGATGCCGAGCGCGCAGAACAACTCGTCCAGCAGAAGGTGCAGAGCACGGCAGTTCGTGATTCCGCTTTTGCGACGCGCGACCTGAACAAGGCGGCGGTTGCTGCAGCCAAGGCACAGCTTCGCACCGCAGAACTCAATCTGAGCTATACCAAGGTCACCGCGCCCATCAGCGGCATTACCAGCCAGGAACAGGTCAATGAGGGCAGCCTCATCGGTACTGATGCATCCTCCAGTCTTCTGACTTCGATTACCCAGCTCGATCCGGTGTATGTGAACTTCTCCTTCACCGATACGGAAGCTGCCGAAATCGACCGTTTGCGCGCAGAACGCGGTGCAACGGGTGAAGATGCCGATCGCCTCAAGATCAAGGTCCTGTTTGGTGACGGACAGGCTTATGATCATGAAGGTACGATCGACTTCACCTCATCGTCGCTCGATACGGAAACAGGCACTCTTGGTGCCCGCGCAGTCGTTGAGAACCCTAATCGCCGCCTGATCCCTGGCCAGTTCGTCCGTGCGGTGATCCTCGGTATTCAGGTCAAGGATGCAATCACGATCCCGAAGGCCGCGTTGCTCCAGGGTCCGCAAACGCAGTTTGTGTACGTGGTCAACAAGGACAATGTTGTCGAAGTGCGACCGATCACGGTGTCGCGTGAACTGAGTGACGCGTGGCTTGTTTCCGAAGGTCTCAATGCAGGCGAACGGGTTATAAGCGAAGGTCTCGTCAAGGCAGCCCCGGGTAAGCCCGTGAATCCGGTCGACGCAGCTACTGAAGCAAGCAATCAGACATCGCCTGACAAGGCGGGTGCTGAAGCTGGCAAAGAACAGGCGGCAGACAAGCAATGAATAGATTTTTCGTCGACCGCCCCGTTTTCGCGGCGGTCATCTCCATTGTGCTCGTGCTGGCTGGCCTGATCTGCATCCGGATCCTGCCGATTGCGCAGTACCCTGAACTGACGCCGCCACAGGTGGTCGTCAGTGCAACCTATCCCGGCGCAAGTGCCGAAACGGTGGCGCAGACTGTTGCTGCGCCATTGGAACAGCAGATCAATGGCGTCGAGAACATGCTCTATATGCAGTCCTCGAGCCTTGGTAGCGGTACGATGCAGTTGACCGTGACCTTCGCTCTGGGCACCGACCCCGATCAGGCCACCATCAACGTCAACAACCGCGTACAGCGTGCAACCTCGTCGCTTCCGCAGGAGGTTCAGCGTCTCGGCGTCACGGTGGACAAGCGTTCCACCACGATTCTGGGCATGGTCGCCATGTTCTCCGACAGCGATCGTTATGACCGCACCTACGTCGGTAACTACGCGCTGCTGAACGTGGTCGACGACCTCAAGCGTCTGCAGGGCGTTGGCGATGTGCAGCTGCTCGGCAATATTGATTATTCGATGCGTATCTGGCTGCGTCCAGACAAGCTGGCGCAGTATAATCTGACCCCTAGCGATGTCTCGACGGCTATCCAGGAACAGAACGCACAGTTCGCAGCCGGTCGTTTCGGCGATCAGCCCGATCCGCAGGCCGGGCCGTTCACCTATACGGCGACCACGCAGGGGCGTCTGCCGGATGCCGCTGCATTCGAGAACATTATCCTTCGTTCCAGCTCTAACGCCGCAACGCTGCGTCTGAAGGACGTTGCGCGCGTCGAGCTAGGCACGGAAAGTTATCTCGTCGACAGTAATCTTAATGGTACGTCCGCGGTTCCGATTGCAATCTATCTGCAGCCGGGCGCGAATGCGCTCAACACGATGGAACTCATTCAGAACCGTATGAACGAGCTGAAGGCGAGCTTCCCGGCGGGTATCGATTACTCGATCCCGTTCGATACGACGAAGTTCATCAAGGTCTCCATCGAGGAAGTGATACACACCTTCATCGAGGCGATCATTCTCGTCGTGCTGGTGGTGTTCATCTTCCTGCAGAACTGGCGCGCGACGCTCATTCCAATCATCGCAGTGCCGATCTCGATCATTGGCACTTTTGCGGGCATGTATGTGCTCGGCTTCTCCATCAACCTCCTGACACTTTTCGGTCTGGTGCTGGCAATCGGTATCGTGGTCGACGACGCTATCGTGGTTCTGGAAAACGTCGAACGTATCATGTCGACCGAGAAACTGTCGCCGCGCAAGGCCGCCATCAAGGCCATGGGTGAAGTGACGGGGCCGGTTGTTGCGATTGTTCTCGTGCTTTGCGCCGTGTTCATTCCGGTGGCCTTCATGGGTGGTCTTGTCGGTGAAATGTACAAGCAGTTCGCCGTCACTATCGCGATTTCGGTGACGTTGTCTGGTCTTGTGGCTCTGACACTGACACCGGCGCTCTGCGCGTTGATCCTCAAGCCGGGTCATCACGAGCCGATGTTGCCGTTCCGCATCTTCAACCGCTTCTTCGAGCGGGTGACGGACGGTTACTCTCGTGGCGTTCGCTTCTTTTTGAAGCGCGCTGCAATCGGTCTGATCATTTTTGCAGGCCTTCTTGGTGCTACATACTATCTTTTTGAACGGGTTCCGGGATCGCTGTTACCTGACGAAGATCAGGGCTACCTGTTCAGCGTTGCCGTGCTGCCTCCCGCGGCCTCGTTGGAGCGCACAACGGCGGTTCTTGATCAGGCGAGCGCGAATATCCGGAAAAGCCCGGCTGTGGAAAGCGTCTTTGCGGTATCCGGCTTCGATCTTCTGTCGGGTGGTCTGAAAACCAGTGCGGGCACGATGTTCATCATGCTCAAGGACTGGAAGGAACGCACGACACCTGAAACCGATGCCCGCAATCTTCCCGGTGCCATCATGGCCATGAATTCGGGCATCAAAGACGGGCTTGTGCTGGCATTCAACCCGCCTCCGATCATGGGCCTCAGCACGACCGGTGGCTTTGAACTCTATGTTCAGGATCGTACCGGCGGTGGTGTTGAATCGCTGACGCGTGCAACCAAGCTCATCACCGAGGCTGCGGCCAAGCGACCGGAACTGCAGGGCGTACGCACGACGTTCGATCCGAATGTTCCGCAATATGACATCCAGCTTGATCGCGAAAAGGCGAAGGCTATGGGTGTGCCGATCAACTCTGTATTCACTGCAATGCAGGCAACGTTCGGCAGTCTTTACGTCAACGACTTTACGCTGTTTGGCCGCAACTATCAGGTCAACCTGCAGTCGGAGGCTGAGTTCCGTCGTGATCCAAGCGATCTCAAGCATGTCTTCGTGCGGGCCAATTCCGGCAGCATGATCCCGCTTGATGCTCTTGTGACCGTCAAACGTATTGTTGGCCCGGATCAGCTTGAACGCTTCAACGCCTTCAATGCAGCGAAGATCACCGGTAATCCGGCACCAGGTTTCACCTCTGGCGATTCCATCAAGGCAATGCAGGAAGTGGCTGCGGAGGTTCTTCCGCAGGGCTACCAGATTGCATGGACGGGCTCGGCTTATCAGGAAGTAACCACAAGCGGCACAGGTACGCAGGCGATGATCTTCGGTCTCGTCATGGTGTTCCTGATCCTTGCGGCGCAATACGAGCGCTGGAGCCTGCCGCTCGCCGTTATTACCGCAGTGCCGTTTGCTATCTTCGGTGCGCTGTTGGCGACTGATCTGCGCGGGTTGACCAATGACGTGTATTTCCAGATTGGTCTGGTGACACTCATAGGTCTGGCGGCGAAGAACGCGATTCTGATCGTGGAATTCGCGGTACTCGAGCGAGAGACAGGCAAGTCCGCGATAGAGGCGGCAGCGTCGGCGGCCCGCCTGCGCTTCCGCCCGATTGTGATGACCTCGCTGGCCTTCATTCTCGGTGTTGTGCCGCTTGCGATCAGTACGGGTGCCGGTTCGGCAAGCCGTCACTCGATCGGTACGGGCGTTATCGGCGGTATGTTGGCTGCAACGTTCATCGCAACGTTCTTCATTCCGATGTTCTATAGTCTGATAGCGCGCAAGCCGCCGAAGCGGCCAGAGGATGAAGATGTGAATGAAACGACTGGCCCGAATGGGCAGACAGATATCTAGTCCGTTTCGAACTTCAAACAAAAGCCCCGCCGATAGGCGGGGCTTTTTTTACATCAGTTAATGCTCATGCTTATCAGGCTGTACTCGCATTTCGTTGCGACATATCCCTCGAACCAAAGGATGCGCATGTTCTAAAACAGCGATGCGATACTCTGAACGATTGCCCAGCCCAGAAAAGTTGCTGGTACGCTAAGCGCTGCAAGCATGATACCGAGAAACACATAGGCGGCCTCATTGGGCGAGCGCTTTGTTTGTTCCGGAGTCTTGTGCCATTGGGCAGGAACGCCATCGAACATTGTATAAATCCTCCTTCTCCCTCAACTTGATTATTGATGAGAGGGTGATTTGTTCAAGTCAAAATAAATGCATGTATTTATTGATCTTATTCTGCTATAAGCGGCGCAATTTGCTGTACAAAGCGCAGGGTTCTTCCGCTTTGGGTGCGATTTTCGCAAGTTATATATTTGATATAAAACAATTTTACTTTTTTACTGTAAGTATCGTTATATCGGAAATTTCAAGAATATCTGAAAATTCGTCTAGTGACGGCCCTTCTCTGCGTCAAAATGGCACGCAAAGGGGATCTCGATTTTATCGGCGTCACCCGTCTTGAGTTAGGCTCAATAAAAGCTGTTGGGGAAATAGCGCAGATAGAGCTCCGTTAGCGTGCCTTTCTGCTGCAAGGCCTGAAGAGCATTGTTGAAGGCACTGACAAGGGGAGCGTTCTTCTGTGCGACAGCAATGCTGAGACCGGAGCCAAGATATTGCGGTGCGAGGTATGGGCCGGCTGTAAAGCTGCAGCAAGCATGGCCTTCAGGACTGTTCAACCACATTGAAAGTGACATGCCGTCGTGGAACACAGCGCTGACCTTGCCGCTCTTGAGATCAGCGAACATGAGAGATGCATCAGGGTAAGATTTGGCGATCGCCTGAGGAAAATAGCTTTTTAGCAGTTGCTCGTGGGCCGATCCCGCAATAACGCCAACGCTTTTACCTTTTGTGGCCGTAATTGCATCGTCATTAAATGCGCCTGCGTTGGTCGTCGCAAATCGCGCAGGCAATCGCATATAGGACCGCGAGAAAGCAAATTGACCACGATTCTCATCGGTTGGTTTCCATCCGGCTATGATGGCTTCTGCTTGTCCGCTAAGCAGTCGTTCCTCAAGCTCATTCCACGGCACAGCTTCAATCTGACAGACGTCGTCAACACCCAATTGACGACAAAGGGCTTTGGCTAGGTCGACATTGTAGCCGGACAGCTGTCCCTGATCGCCAAGCATGTTGAACGGGGGAAAGTCAACGGTTGTGATGAACCTCAGCCGATTGAGCGCCTGCAAGGACGATAACGGCAGGCGTTCTTTCTGGTTGATGAAAGATGGAGCCTCTGGCTGTGCGTCTGAGGCCCAGGCACCATGGGCGCCACACGTGAATGCCAACGCGACGAGCAGTCTTGGAAGGTAGCGTTTCATGACCCGCTTTTGCCTTTTTCTCTATAATTTCGCGTTAACTGAGTTATCGAGTGACGAGCAATATTCAACGAAGGTTCAATAAAAATAAAGGTTGCAATTCATTTTCAGTATATTACCTTTCGATTGCAAATTTTACCGAAATAAATACCTAATGAAGTAAATGGTAAAATAGTAAAGAATTGAATTATTAAAGCATAAAATAAGTAAATATAGGTATTCAGTAGTGCGGGGGTGCTATGAGTAATGGATCGATTGCGTTCGATCTGGAGATATGCAGTGCCATATCAGCCAGATTGGAACAATGTGGCGTGTCTAGAGATGCGTTGTTGGGGGCGTATAGTACGGCTACTCACCATGGAACATCGTTTTGTGTGGA
Source organism: Brucella sp. JSBI001 (assembly GCF_026014005.1). Taxonomy (NCBI): domain Bacteria; kingdom Pseudomonadati; phylum Pseudomonadota; class Alphaproteobacteria; order Hyphomicrobiales; family Brucellaceae; genus Brucella; species Brucella sp. JSBI001. Next base: position 363,200 of record NZ_CP110339.1, read on the forward strand.
ATTGATTCAGCGAGGAGATGTTGCGGAATCGGCCATTTATGCAGCTATCGCTGATCTTCTGGGATTGGAATTCACAAACGAGGCTTTACCGTCGCGCATTTTCGTATCGGGGGAGGAAAAGCCATCGGCTTTCATCGATGTCGGACAGGTTATGGTGCTCGGCGCAGACGGAAATAGTTATCTCTACATTGCTCCGTCCGAAAATCGTATCCGAAAACTTCGAGATCATATTCTTGCGACACCGCAATTGAAGAGCCGAATTCGGATCTGTACGCCGACACTTTTGAAACAGATCATGCGGCAACGACATCAGAAGGATCTGATTGCGCGGGCTCATGAAATGACGCCGCAGTCGTTTTCAGCAGCGCGCGTTCTGGATACGCCACAGGCATTTATCATTGCCATGGCAATCTATGCGTTCTTTGCCTGCGTGTTTAACTGGCCGACGATGACGCTTCTGGTGCTTCATGTGGCGTTGTCGGTATTCTTCTTCGGATGCGTGATGATCCGTTTGTTCGCGGCTGTTTCGGGACGCCGGTTGAAGTTTCTCGAAATCAGGAAATGCAATCCGCGTGACTTACCGAACTATTCAGTCCTGGTCCCGTTATATCGGGAGCAGGAAGTGATCGGTCAGCTCATTACGAGCTTGAAACGGCTGAATTGGCCCGCCAGCAAACTCGATATCAAGCTTGTTTGCGAGAAGGATGATTTCGATACAGTATCGGCGATACGCCGTGAACGGCTGCCGTTGAATTTCGAATTGGTTCTCGTGCCGTCTGGCGGACCCAAGACGAAGCCGAAGGCACTGAATTATGCATTGCAATTTGCGCGAGGCGAGATTGTAGCGGTCTTCGATGCTGAAGACCGTCCACACCCTGACCAGCTGCTGGAAGCATGGCAGACTTTTCAGGCTGAAGGCGACAAGCTGGCCTGTGTGCAGGCACCGCTGATTATCGGGAACTTCCGCCACAACCTGCTGACACGAATGTTTGCATTTGAATATGCAGCGCTTTTCCGCGGTTTGTTGCCTTGGCTCGCTTCGCGGGGGCTTGTCATTCCTCTCGGCGGTACTTCCAATCATTTTCGGCGATCTTGTCTGGAAGAAGTTGGCGGCTGGGATGCCTACAATGTCACGGAGGATGCCGATCTCGGGGTGAGGCTCGCCCGGTTCGGTTATCACATCGGCGTCATCACGCGCGGAACGATTGAGGACGCACCCGTAAACTATGATATCTGGCGCAAACAGCGAACACGCTGGCTCAAAGGCTGGATGCAGACATGGCTCGTTCATGGACGCCAGCCGCACAACACATGGCGTGAACTTGGCTGGTTCCGGTTTTCTGTCAATCAGATCTACACGCTAGGTATAATCAGTTCAGCGCTTCTGCATCCGCTCATGTTGGCCATGTTCGCGATCTTGCTGACCAGCATGTTATTCGGGCCTTTGACAACCCATGGCGTCTGGCTGTTGGGGATTGATGTAACGAATATTCTGCTGGCCTATCTTAGCTTCTATCTTCTGGGTGCAAGAACAATGGAGCCAACGGAGCTGGGAGGATATGCTTATCTGTTCTCAATCCCGGTATACTGGGTGTTGATTTCAATCTCCGCGTGGCGCGCCTTATGGCAGCTGATGCGTGTGCCTCATCTGTGGGAAAAGACGCCGCACCAGCCAAGCCTGTTCTACATTTCCGCAGATGACGAGGTGAGGAATGTAGAGCCGCGTCCGATGATCGATTGATCCTCGGCTCCAATTGCCTGAAGGTCTCTTCCTTCATAGGGCAGCGTCAAAAGGATGCGCCGGATTGCAGCTAATCTGGCGCGTCGCTTGTCATTCGACCGAATGATCGTCCAGGGTGCGTAACCTGTATCGGTCCGTTCAAGCATGGTGTGTAGTGCGTCGGAGTAATCATTCCAGCGGGAGATTCCCGCCACATCCATCGGCGAGAACTTCCAGTTCTTGAGCGGACTATGGCGACGTTCATGAAAGCGCTTGAGCTGCATTTCCTGACCGATATCCAGCCAGAATTTGAAGAGATGAATACCGTCCGTAACGATCATGCGCTCGAAATCGGGTGTTTCAGTCAGGAAGGTTTCAAGCTGCGCCGGGGTACAAAAACCCATCACCCGTTCCACACCAGCCCGGTTGTACCATGATCGGTCAAACGTAACGAACTCGCCGGCAGTTGGAAAATGCGCGACATAACGCTGGAAATACCATTGACCCTGTTCGGTTTCGGTGGGCTTCGGCAAAGCAACGTTCCGCGCGGTTCTGGGGTTCATGAACTCACGGATAGTAAAGATTGTCCCGCCTTTACCAGCCGCGTCGCGGCCTTCGAAAACGCTGATGACGCGGCCTCCAGTATCCTGAAGCCAGTATTGAAGTTTGACGAGTTCGATCTGAAGCCGTTCCAGCGTTTCTTCATATTCGTCCGACTTCATCTTGGATGGGTAGGGATATCCACCTGACTGCAGCGCATTATCGTCAATCCATTTCGGCAGTTTCGGATCATTTATGTCAAACGAACGCGCTACACCGTCAATTTTCAGCTTGATTGGCTTGTCGGTCGGCTTCGCTTCGTCTTTTTTGTCTTTCTTTTTGTTAGCTGTCTTCGAACTGTCACCCACGGCAATTCCCTTTCGTTTATATCAAAGCATGATATGGGCTGTTTGGAAGCCGCGTAAAGGACGTTCGAGCATTTCCGGATAACTCTATGCCCCAACCGCAGAAGGAAGCAGCATGAGCGAGGCAGGCAACCGCACCGATCCAGAACCACAGGCGGAGAAGTCGATTTTCGAACCGCTTCTCCGGGTCAAGGGTGTCTTGATTGCCAGCATGGTTCTCGCGGTTTGCGTGCTGGCTCTTGATCTCCCCTTCTGGTTTCGAGCTGGCCTCCTGGCCGTTGTTGTACTCGGCGCTGTGTGGCTCGCAAGCGAAGTTGCGAGCAGCGAGCCAGACGAAGAGCCGGTGAAGACAGCGGCACCCAACGAAATGGCGGGAGTGTCCGGCGAGCGTCTGGCCGATCTTCTGACCGATCCGATGGTCGTCTTCGATCATAGCGGAACTGTTCTATTCAACAATTCTGCGGCTCTGGAGGCGTTCCAGTCGCTGGAAACCGGCACAGCGCTCTACTTGCGGTTTCGAGCGCCGGAAATGCATGCTCTCATTCAGGGCGTGATTGCAGACGGCGAAGCGCGTAGTATTGAATATTTTGAGCGCGTCCCGATTGATCGCTGGTTCAAGGCGATGGTCAAGGCCTTGCCGGGTAAGGATGGCAGGCCTGAACTTTTCGTCCTGCTGTTCCGCGATCAGAGCGAAACGCGTCGCATTGATCGTATGCGTTCAGACTTCATTGCGAATGCAAGTCACGAACTGCGCACGCCGCTCGCCTCGCTTCGCGGGTTCATCGAGACGTTGCAGGGACCAGCTCGAAACGACGCAGCTGCGCGCGACCGCTTTCTGGATATCATGCAGAAACAGGCCGAACGCATGTCGCGGCTGATCGACGATCTTTTGTCCTTGTCTCGTCTTGAAATGCGGGCACATCTGGCGGTCAATGAATGTGTGGACATGACATCCATCCTCAATCATGTTGCCGACACACTGACGCCCTTGGCAGCCGGTCTCGATATCAGTATCGAGCGTCAACTGCCGGATCATCCCGTTACAGTCACTGGCGCGCGTGACGAGCTTATCCAGGTATTTCAGAACCTCGTCGAAAATGCCTGCAAATACGGGCAGGCAGGCAAGCGCGTCATCGTAAAACTGGACGAAGACAATAGCGGCAGTTCTGCTGAGGTGGTGGCATCAGTTCAGGATTTTGGTCCGGGCATTGCAGCGGAGCATTTGCCGCGCCTGACGGAACGTTTCTATCGGATTGACGTCGAAACGAGCCGGGCTCAAAAGGGTACGGGCCTTGGGCTTGCCATCGTCAAACATATCCTTGCACGCCATCGCGGTCGTCTGGTTGTTCGCTCGCAATTGGGCGAAGGATCAACTTTCACGGTGCGGATGCCGAAACGTACTGTGTAGAACTTTCTAACCAAACTTGCGCAACACTTGCCATTTCAATGGGCGTAGCTTTTTGTAAAGCAAGGTTGAACGTATCCATTCCAGTGAACGGGCAAGAATGAGGGAGGTGCGTCCCCGAAAAGTGGCGGGGCGAATATAGTCGCGCAGGGGTATTGTCCGGTCGCACAAGCCGATTTTCCATGCTTCGTCGCCAAAGCCAAGATCGAAACTGGTGTAGCCATCTGCTTTTAGCCTGTGCAAAAGGCGCAGAATTATCACTTTGCCGGGTGAAAATTTGCTCCATGTACCGGCTTCGAAGGTTGTGATCATCGCACAGTAATGGTCATTGCGAACGACGCTCCACATGGTGGCCAATATTGTTTCTCCAACGGCAAGCGCTGAAAGATGCAGGCCATTGTGTTGGGCTAGTTGCTCGGTTGCCTCTTCGAAGAAGCGGCGCTTTTCAGGATGCGCATCGAAGCCAGGGACTTTTGTTTCTTCAAAGCGGCGCTGTTTCTGGCGTAGCATGACCTCCAGAACAGATCGTCGTTCCGCTTGGGTTTGCGCTATAAAGAACCGACATCCTTCCATTTTCTGAAGCGTGAGATCACGCTTCTTGATATTGCTGATACTCTGTATGGATCGCTCTATCTCATCCATCGGGCGCATCAGAGAAATCGCATGTGTCGATGCGTTAGAAAGCTTGTTTGCCAGTTGCCACAGCGGATTTGCGAAGCCTTCCACTCGCTCCGGCATTTTGCAGAATGCAATCACATCATGCGAGGGAACCGCTGCGACAACAGCTTCGAGAATGCGTGCGGTAGTGTCAGGGGAAAGTTTCGCTGCAGCTGGAAACACGATAGGCACGTTGTAATCGCTCACACCGTCATCGATGAATCCCAGCACACGGGATCCGTAAATACGTGTGATTGAGAGCGGCAGAAAAAGAAGCGGGGTGCCGTCGTGCTGGCGAACCTCGGTCAAACATAGCTGTGTGCCGGGTCTGCGCCCGTAAGTTGCGTCCCATGCTCTTACGAAAGATTTGGTCTGGAACACAAAAAATGCGCTGCCGGTTTTGTCATCGGCATCTGGCCAGTCGCTGGATAGCTGTTCCGCGCTGCTATAGACCCGAATGTCAAAATCTTTGGTCAGCATAAATGTCTTTCAGGATTTCCTAAATTAGGAAACCTCAATTATTTGAGTACGCCGAATCTCATTTTATAGTTGAAGTGTTTAGTGGATTTGAAACCAAAGGAAACTATGAAATGCTGGCTTGATTGGTTCTGCCAATAGATTGCTAGGCGCGTGCTTTCTCCCAAATAGGTCAACGATGTCTGTTTCGATTATCATCAAAACTTTGAACGAAGAAAAGCGCATCGCCGAGGCTGTAGAGAGCGCTCTGAAGGCTTTGCCTGGCGGAAAAGTGGAAGTAATCGTAGCAGATAGCGGGTCCACGGATCGCACAATAGAGATAGCACAGTCTTATCCGATCAAGATTGTGCAGATCGAGCCTCCCGCGCGGGCCAGCTGCGGTCTCGGTCCACAACTGGGCTTTCAGTATTCGACGCAGCCCTATATCTGCCTGATCGATGGCGACATGATAATCGAGCCAGATTTTCTGCCGGCAGCGCTCGATTATCTCGACAAACATCCAGATGTTGGTGGCGTGACCGGCCATGTCGTGGACCAGATTCTGGAAAGCCTGGAGTTCCAGCGTCGGGCGAAGCGGCATTCGCCGGAAGCGCGAACAGGTGACATCGACCGCATGAATGGCGGTGGACTTTACAGGCGCAGCGCGATCGAGCAGGCGGGATATTTTTCCGATCGCAATCTTCATGGTCATGAAGAGTTTGATGCGGGTGTTCGGCTGCGCAGCAAAGGCTGGAAACTCCATCGTCTGGATCGCCCTTTTGTGCAGCATTTTGGCTATACGATGAACGCCTATAAGCTTCTGGTACGCCGCTGGAAAAGCAAATATCTGCGTGGAACCGGCGAGGTTTTGCGTGCTGCAATGGGGCAGGCGCACCAGAAGAATCTGTTCCGTGAACTGCCGGAGTTACGGCTTTGGGGCGCGGTTTATCTTTGGTGGCTGGTGATCTTGGCGGCTCTCGCTTTCGTGCCGGGATGGCCGCTGGCAATTCTGGCGGCAGTCGTGATTGTGGTGATCCCGTTCGCGGCAATGTCCATTCGTTCGCGTAGTATCGAGCTTGGCGTCTACGCGGTGGTAGCATGGATATTTCATGCAGCTGCACTACCGCTTGGCTTTTTTCAGCCGCGCCGCAAACCAACCGACTGGATCGAAAGTAAGGTTATAAGGGAGCCTTGATGAAAATCCTGCGACTGGTCATATCCGTTTCACTTATAGGCCTCGCGATGTCCAGCGCTGATGCTGAGGAATGGCTTCCGGTCACAGAAAACAATCTCGAAATTTCCGATGGAAGTCCGCTCGATTTTTCGGGGTTTCTGACAAACATCCCGATTGAAGAGAAAAATCGTTTGATCGCAAATGCCGCCGGGCGTTTCGCAAAAGCCGACGAGCCTGACCAAACGATGCGGCTGCAGTGTGCCGCGATTGCCTGGGGGCCACCCTCATCTGGCGTGGTAGATCATGCCTTCATTGATCGATATGTGCGACAGCTTCGCCTGCACGGCTACAATATAGCTCGACTTCATTTTGTTGATGCCGACTTGATGCTTGGACAGGAGCGCGATTTCGATTTTCGTCCGGAAGCTCTCGACCGGATGCGTTACCTGATGGCGGCGCTCAAACGCGAGGGCATTTACTGGATCATCGACGGGCTTACCTCCGAAAGCGGCGCTTTGGGCGGGAAGGACACTGATCGTTGGGGACTTGAAGGCAATCTGAAACGCCGAACCTATGTGAACGGTGCAGCATTTGATCACTGGCTGCGCTTCCAGAAAGAAGTCTACGCCACGATCAATCCTTATACAGGCCTCACACCTCTTGAGGATCCCGCTCTCGCTCTGATCATTCCGTTCAATGAAAATGGTATCGAATTCACAAGCTTTGTGCACGAGCATGACGACGGGACCACATTTTGGCCCGGCTATCGTCCCGCGTTCAATGCATTTCTGAAAAAGCGCTATGCGAATACCGCTGCCTTGTCACGAGCATGGGGTGGTTTGGCTCCCAACGAAAATCTGGAGCAACAAACCATCCAATTGCCTGAAAGCCGTAGCGGCGGCGGGAGACGGCTTCGGGATTTTCAGGCTTTCCTCGTTGAAAGCGAACGGTTACTGGCGCAACGGATGGAACAGGGCCTACGCGATCTTGGCTATCGCGGTCTTGTCGCCCCCTATAACAACTGGTTCACCGTCCAGACGGCTCTTTCAAGACAGAACCAGAACGCGTTGGTTGCCAATACCTATCATGACTGGATCGGAACCCTCAACCCAGGAACGGAAATCAAGCATACGAGTTCGATTGCCGACGCTGCTTCCTATGTCAGTGAAATCGCTGTCGGGCGCTGGCTCGGGCGGCCTTTTCTTGTGACCGAGTACGAGCATCTGTTCTGGAACCGCTATCGATATGAAGCGGGTTTGGTGTTTCCGGCCTATGCCGCATTGCAGGGCTGGGACGGTATCTGTCGCCATGGGCAGGGGCCGCTAACGCTTGCATTTGATGAGGCAGCACCATTCCGCCAACGTATCGTTCCCTACACTTTTGCCGTCGATCCTGTCGCACGTGCGGGCGAAACGCTGGCGTCACTCCTGTTTCGTCGAGGCGACATCGAAACTGCAGATTTCAATCTACCGTTCATGATGCAGGGTGAGACGAGCCTTGGTGAATCGCTTGAGTTTCGAGAATCGGCGCGACTGAAACCGCTGGCACTTGTTGGCGGGATCGGTCTTGCCACGAAAGAACTGACTTGGCCGCAAGGCCTACAAAAAAAAGTCGCGGTCGATTATCGAAATGTATCACTCGATAACGTGTTGCAGCGTCTGAAAATGGCGGGTCTCCTTGCAGATGACAACGCGACCAGTCCCTCGCAAGGCCTGTTTGAAAGCGCCACTGGTCAAATCCGGCTCGACCGTAACAAGCTGCGGATGCAGGTCGTTACGCCTAAGACCGAGGCCATTGCCTTTGCTGAACTGAAAGACCGCCTGACTTTGCGTGAGCTATCCCTCGGCAATGCCGAGGAGAGGGGCTTGTTTGCTGTTTCGGCTATTGATGAGAAGCCATTGAAGGACAGTGAAAAGCTGCTGATAATTTTCGCCAGTGATGCCCGCAATACCGACATGCGCTTCCGCGACAAGGCGGAGAAAATCATAGAGGATTGGGGACGGTTGCCAGTCACTCTGCTGCGTAACCGGGTGGATGTGACACTGGCAGGAAATACTGTTTCATGGACACTCTCGCCAGTCGGTCTTGATGGGAAGATTCATGACAAAATAGCTGTCGGGTCTGGCCCCATTGCCTTCCGGCTGGACAATGGAGCTGGCAAAGCAGGGCCGACGACGTTCTTCTTGCTGGAACGGAAGCTTGCAGCTCAATAGAAATCCGTCGACAGCCTGCTCCAGCTTTCGCCAGCGAGCCCGCCAATAAAGATATCATTACGCTGAACGGCGTTCAGCATATCCGCGTTTGCTGTGGCTACACAAACGTTGGCTTTCAGACGAAAGAACATGATCGACTGTTGTGAGAGCGCATTGAGATAACGCGGATCGACCCGGCCTTGCGCTGCGACATGCCCTTCATCCTGCAGATGGAGCAGCATTGCATCGACGGCATGTTTTTCCATTCCGGCCTTGGCGAGGATGTTCAGAACTTCTGCAATGCCATTGGAGCGGACGTAGTAACAAAAAAAGCCGCTCGGACTGCCGGTGCGGTCGTTGATCGCACAGAAACGCAAGGTACCGGCAGCCTGATTATCGGACGCCATCAGAAACAGCCAGTTGATGTCGCTTTCTGTCCAAGCTGGATGTGCCAAATAGCTTTGCAGGTAACCTGGAACAAGAGATATGGCTTCGTCTTGCGCAATTTCCTTCACATTCGCCCGGGGCTTGGCAGCTCTCGTGATCGCAGGAATCGGAAAAAGCGGGTTGAGCATTCTGCCTACTGAGCTTGTTGCCCATCCGCCGAGGATCGGACGCCGTTCTGCAACGTAACTGGCCACATAGCTGGCAGCCTGGAATATGCGTGTCCATCCGAGCCCATGTGTGCCGAGTGTAATCCCCCCAATTGCTTCGGAATGTTTGAGGCTTACTGGCGCAGCACTGTCGGTGAAGTTGAGTATCTTTTCACTTGGACGCAAAGTGAGTGTCAATTCGGCGGCGCCGCGTGGCGACATTTCCGGTTTCATCATGAAGGCGCAAAGCAATCGCCCCATGATCGATTGACCATTGACCCTATAGGGGATGGGCAGAACCGAGATCGCGCTATCGATCTCACCGTGCTCGTCCTCATGGACCACGCTGCCAATTGCAGGGTCGTAGTAGGGGCTTTCAAAAAAGAACTTCTGAAAATACTGATCGAAAGTCTTGTTGCATGACTTTGAGTGTGGACGAAAAACTCGCTGGAACAGCGTGCGGACGGCAGGAATATCATCAATATGCATCGCGCGAACACGTCGCGACTTGATGTCATTTGCTGGTGTGGAGATGCGCGTCATCTAAGCCCCCGCCTGCTTGAAACCGCCTTTTTTCTCTTCTGCGTCACGACTCCGGCGAACGAGGTAGATAACGCAGCCCCACGATGCCAACACAATACTGATTTCGATTACGTAAATAGCTGCGAAAGTTCCTGTGATTGGCGCATACCAAGTGGCCAGTGCCAGAAGCGGTGCACCAAGAATGTTGCCTGTGTTCAGGACCGCCGTGCGATAGCTGTGCTGGCTGGCTGCACCCAGAAGATCCACCGCTATCGACCATAGAGCAACAAACACCGTGATCCAGCAAAGCGTGCGGCAGAAGGAAACCAGCGTGTCGTATTCGCTGCCGAAGAGATAGGGCAGATAGGGCGCAATGATAAAGACGGCCAGTGATGTGAGTATGCCGATTGCAATCGCGGCGCCGAGCAGGCGCATTGTAATCGGTAGCGCATGATGGATGCCGTTTGCGCTGGCGCGGGCCAGATGCGGGTAGACGAGACGGTTCATCGCCTCAACGGTCAATGTGCTGCTGTCGATGATGCGACGAGTGACGCCGTAGCTGCCAACAATGCTGGGAGTTACCAATGTTCCGAGAAGCAGAAGGTCGGCATTCTGGCGGACCGCCTTGAAGATGAACTGTGATGCGAACATCACTCCGAGCCGCAGTTCATCGCGCACGATTGTGTATTGCGGACGACCTAGTCTGCGCAGGAACAAGGCATAAACCACGGCGACCAGCACATGAACCCCGAACTGCCAATAAGCCCATCCGACAACAGTGGACACGCCAAACACAAGGCAGGCGATTGTCGCGCCAATGGTGCGGGCAATGGCAAATCCGACGACGGAGAGATTGGCCGATACGAAGTCAGTATGCGCAATGTAAATTTGCTCGACCAGCAGGATAAGACGCACCAACACAATATTGGTGACAAGTAGCAGAAAAAGCCCAAACAGGTTGTTTGTAAATTCTGGAGAGCCACTCAGCCAGAACGGCAATATCACCATTCCGGCAGCGACGAGGACAACGCCTGTTACTGCGATCAAAATGAGATTGTGGCCAAGCATTGCCGGATAGATCGCTCGGTCTTGCGCCACGCGACGTACGAGGCATTCCGCTCCGCCCAGGCCGCAAATGAAGGTGGCGATGCTGGTAACGGCCATCACCGTCACGAACAAACCGAACTCGTGAGAACCAAGATAGCGTGCCAGGATAGCGAATGTAAAAAGCTGTGCGATGTTTGCCGCAAAAAGGCTGCCGCTAGAAGCTGCGTAGGACAGTAATGTCGACCAATGGCGTTTCAAATTTTCATACCGAGTTTTCGGGCCGCTATGGCTCAGCGTGCTTCTGGAGGATCAAAGGCACGCTTGGAACTTCAAGATAAGGTTATGACAGCGAAGAGGCTTCTTTTTCGTAAAGCTTCTGATGATGAGGCATATGCACTGTTTTCTCTTAGTCCCGAAGAACATGAGGTGCCAAGCATGTCGACCGAAATTTATCACAAACTGCAGGACTAAATGACCGTCATTTGCATTTTGGTGACACTCGTGCAGATGATTGCCTTTCATTAACCGAATTTTTTAATCTTTAAGTCTAAGGAAAATAGTAGCGCCATGTTTGCGCTATTGAGTGAACCTTAGGGACGACTAATGTACACCTTGCGCGACCTCGCTTCGAAAGCACGGGTAACAGAGACTGCCAGTGAAAATCTGGCATCCGTCGATGACCGGCTGCGTGCAGTCAGACGCGAGACGTATGTTGTCCGTGAAGAAGAAAAGGTTACTGAAATCATTGCGCCTGCAAACAAGGGACTGATGCTGCCGGAACTCGACCTGTTCGAGGCGCTCGCCTGGATGCGTGCCCGGTGGATTTTGATCGCAGCGCTCGCAATAATAGGTGGTTTGGCGGGTCTCGCCTACGGCATGACGGCAAAGCCTCGTTATACAGCCTATACGGATTTGCTGGTTCCGCCGTCTGGACTCCAGTTGTTGCCCAACGATGTTTATGCCCAGAGCCTGCAGGCTGACAGCCAGATTCTCGACATCGAAAGCAAAATGCGCATCTTGACTTCCGGCAACGTACTCCGACGGGTCGTGACGGACTTGAAGCTGAATGAAGATGAGGAGTTTGTGCCTCCTCCGCCAGCGTTCGATGTTAGGGCTATGCTTGGCCTCAGCAAACCGACGGGTCCGAAAGATGATACACTGACTGCTGTGCGTGCACTGTCGCAGCGGATCAACGTTACGCGTCCTGAACGATCCTATCTGGTTACGATTGCGGTCTGGACGGAAAATCCCGAAAAATCGGTAAAGGTCGCAGATTCTCTGGCGAACGCCTTCCAGGAGGAAGTTGCACAAGCGGATGCCGATGGTGCAGGACGTGCTGCCGCTGCCCTATCCGAACGTCTGTCCTCTCTGCAGAAGGCGGCAACTGAGGCGGAAGAAAAAGTCTCGGCGTTCCGCCGGGCGCACGGCCTGCAAACATCAGGTGGCGAACTCGTCAGCACCCAGTCGATGACGCAGATCAATTCTAAATTGGTCGATGCCAAAGCGCGCGTTGCCGATGCAAGCACGCGCTATCAGGAACTGACGAAGGATACCGGCAGCGCCGTTAGTCCGGCAAGCACCTTGCAATCGCCCACGATGACGAACCTGCGTGGACAATATGCGTCGCTGAAACAGCGCTACGATGCTCTCGCCATGACCTACGGTCCGCGATATCCGGAACTGATGAATACGGAACGCCAGCTTGCCGGTCTGGAGCAGCAGCTGGCGCAGGAACGGGCGCGTATCCTGCAATCGGCCAAGGTTGACCTCGATCAGGCAAATGCCGTTGTAGCGGCTCTCAACGCACAGGCCGCTTCCGCACGTTCGGCTGTTGCGCTCGACAATGACGCGCAAGTCCAGCTTTCGGACCTCGAACGCGACATGGCCGCCAAGGTCTCTATTTACAATACGTTTCTGACCCGCTCATCGGAGACGAGCCAGCGCCAGCAACTCGATGCGACCAATATCCGGATCATTTCGACTGCCATTCCTCCGATTGGTCGCAGCTGGCCACCCAAGACCGTCGTGCTGGGTGCTGGGGGTGGCATTGCCGGGATGGGCCTTGGTGTGGTTCTCGCGCTCAGTTTGGGCTATCTTGGTGCATGGCGTCGAAACCGTGAGGGTCTGGTCTGACTTGGCTGAACTATCGGTTCATTACCGTGAGGAGATACAACCGCGAGTCTCGTCAGCTATCGGGGCCGCTCTTTTTCTCTGCATGTTCTTATTCATCTGGATAGGCACCAATCCCTATCCGGATCTTGGTGCCGTGACCGGCGTCACAGCCAAAGCTGCAGATTCCAGCTCGCTCAACCAGCTGGTCACCTTGTTTCTGACGGGCAGCTTTCTGGTTTGCGCACTGAGCAGCTCCATGCGCAGTGCCATTCTGCAACCGCGCGTTCTGATTGGCCTGGTTTTCTTTTGGCTCTTTATGACGGCCCTTTTGTCGGCTCACCCGATGATCGCCAGCAAGAAAGTGGTCTTGTCCATCCTGACCGCGTTGAATGCGAGCATCTTTCTCATGTTGCCGCAATCCGAACGCCAGATGGCACGGTTGCTGGCAGCTGGTTCATTGATAACACTGGCGTTTGCCTATTTCGGCGTAATCTTTATGCCGCAACGGGCTATTCATCAGGGTACTGAAGTTATTGAACCTATGCTGGCCGGTGCATGGCGCGGCCACTATCCACACAAGAATGCCGCCGCCGCCTCTCTGGTGCTGATGAGCTTTTTCGGCCTCTATATCTGGAAAACCGGCTTGCCGAAGACGGGTATGCTTATCGTCGCCCTTTGCGTGTTCTTTGTTCTTAACACGGGCGGCAAGACATCGACGGCCATGTTGCCGTTTATCGTCGTGATGTCGCTGGTGTTTGTGCGACTGAAATGGACACGTGTTTTCATTGCTATCGGCGGGATCGCTGCTTTCAATATTATTGCTGTCGGGGCGGCCGTTTTCGATCCCTTGCGCGAGCTTGTCCGAAGCCTGGGCGTTGACGCCAGCTTTACAAATCGATCTGACATCTGGAAACTCGCATTCGCCGCAATCTCGGCAAAGCCGATTTTCGGCTACGGTCTGGACTCGTTCTGGAAAACGCCGGAAATGGTCTATGCAGGTGGCGGTGGCGCAAGCTGGGCGGTTGCAGCCTTCAATGCACATAATTCTTTTCTGGATATGATGATCAATGCTGGGATTATTGGTTTAATTCTGACGCTTATCTGGATAATGGTCTTACCGCTTCGGTATATTAAGGAAGCGGAAAGCACAGATAACGACCCTATATTAACGCTCCTCTATATTCGCCTTTGGCTTTACGGATTATATATGTCTTGTATGGAGAGCACGTTCTTTCAGAACGGTGGGGCGGTGTGGTTCTGCATTATGGTTGCTGTCTTCGGATTGCGCTTGCAGGCAAAGGCAAAGCTCGTCTGAAACAGCTTTTGGGGGCTGGGGCAATGATGGAAATGGATAGTCTCGACAAGGCGCGCAGCCGCCTGGAATGGTATGCTATACGGCTGAACGACAGCATCAGCCGTCGGTTTCCATTGCGCCCATTCTGCCTGCCGAAGAATGAACGGATCATCACTTTCACATTTGACGATGTGCCTGATACGGCCGAAAGCGCCGGGGCTGCCATTCTCGACAAGCATGGGGTTCATGGCACTTTCTATATTGCAGGCAACCTGGTTGGTACGAAAGAAGCCAAAAGGAACCTGATCACACAGGAAGGCTGCCGGAAACTGGTCGAGCGCGGACATGAATTGGGTTGCCATACCTATGATCATCTCAAGGTTCCCTATGTTGGGGCGCAGAACATAGTGGCCGATTTAGATCGCAACACCGCCTATCTCGATGTGTTCGAGCCTGATCGTGTTGAGGCGCGCAATTTCGCTTATCCCTACTGCGCATCTTCCATGATGTCGCGGCGGCTCTTTGCTGATCGTTTCTCTACATGCCGCGGAGGTGGCAACCGCATCAATCGCGGCATGATCGACCTTGCCTTTCTGCAGGCGGTGGAGATCAGGCAGCCTGACGATGACGCCGCGCGCCAGACTCGCTGGATCGATGATCTGAATGCAAATCCCGGCTGGCTTGTCTTCTATACGCATGATGTCAGCGATACACCGACCGAGTTCGGATGCAAGCCTGAAACCTTTGAGCGCCTCGTATCTCATGCGGTCAAAAGCGGGGCGGCTGTTCTTTCTGTCCGCGAAGCATTGGCGCGCCTTGGCGCTCAACGAGGTGCTGCTTGACGCATTTAAATGATAAAGAACATCGCCTGTTGGCGATCAACAATTACTTTTATCGGCGCGGTGGCGCCGAAACTGTTTTTCTCGACCACATCAAACTATTTTCTGAAATCGGCTGGCAAACGGCACCTTTTGCCATGCAGCATCCGGATAATTTCCCATCCGACTGGTCTTCCTATTTTGTCTCGGAAATTGAGTATGGCCGGGAAAGCAGCCCACTCACAAAAGTCGTGCAAGCGGGCAAGATCATCTATTCATGGGAAGCGCGCGACCGGATCAAGGCGTTGATCGAACGTTTTCGTCCGAATGTCGCGCATGCACATAATATCTATCATCATTTGTCACCGTCGATTTTCCCGGTTCTGAAGGACGCGGGTATCCCGACGGTCATGACAGCCCACGACCTGAAGCTGGCCTGCCCGGCCTATAAGATGCTGTCACACAATCAGATTTGCGAGCGTTGCAAGGGCGGGCGCATTTATAATGTGGCGCTTCATAAATGCATCAAGGATTCCACGGCGCTGAGCGGGCTGGTTTTCGTTGAGACAGCCATTCATCGCATGCTTGGTCTTTACCGCAATACGCTTGACCGCATCGTTGTGCCGAGCCGCTTCTATATTGCCAAGCTTGCCGAATGGGGCTGGCCCGAAGAAAAGCTGGTCTATATTCCCAACTTCGCCCATACGGACGATCTGAAACCTTACGCAGATGAGGGCGACTACTTCGCCTATGTTGGAAGACTGGCACCGGAAAAGGGGATCGGTACCCTCATTCGTGCAGCGGCGATTGCGAGGCAGAAACTTGTTATTGCAGGCACCGGGCCTGAAGAACAGTCACTGAAAGCGATTGCCACTGAGGCGGGCGGCGATGTCACATTCGCAGGCTATGTCTCGGGTGAACGACTGCATAGGCTGATCGGAGAAGCAAAGGCGCTCGTTCTTCCGTCTGAATGGTATGAAAATGCCCCGATCAGTATTCTGGAAGCCTATGCGCTTGGGGTGCCGGTGATTGGCGCAGACATTGGTGGAATTCCCGAAATGATCATCGAAGGTGAGACCGGAATGGTTTCCCGTGCAGGCGATATCGATGATCTCGCCCGTGTTCTTGGCGAGTTTGCGAGATTATCTCCGCAGGCACGACGCAAGATGGGAAATGTGGGGCGGGTCTGGGCCGGCAACGAATTCTCGCCACAGGCATACAGAAACCGCACGCTGGAACTTTATGCCGAGTTAGGGGCGCTTTGATGGTCCGAAACGACAGACGACCTCGCGTCATGATGCTGGGTCTACGCGGTGTTCCAAACGTACAAGGCGGAGTGGAAAAACATGTCGAGGAGCTCGCCCGGCTCTATGTGACAAAGGGCTGGGATGTCGAGGTCATCGGACGTCGCCCATATCTTGAAAAGAAACAGCCTTATGTATGGGAGGGTGTGCGGGTAACGCCGATCTGGGCGCCGACTTCCATGAAATTCGAGGCGATTGTCCATACGGTTCTGGGCGTGCTGCGGGCAGGGTTCAAACGTCCGGATGTTCTGCACATTCACGCAATCGGTCCGGCTCTGGCTGTTCCGCTGGCGCGTCTGCTGGGGTTACGCACGGTCGTGACGCACCACGGATTTGACTATAATCGTCAGAAGTGGGGGCGTCTTGCGCGCACGATGCTGAAGCTTGGCGAATGGTGCGGGATGCGTTTTGCAAATGCACGTATCGCTGTGTCCAACGACATCGCGCAAACCATGCAACAGCATTTCCATGTGCCGATCACATTTATCCCGAACGGCGTCACGCTGCGTCCTGCCTGCCGAGACAAGACGTGGTTGGAGAAGCACGGCCTGTTACCGGAGCGGTATATCGCTCTTGTGGCACGGATTGTTCCAGAGAAACGTCAACTCGATCTCATCGAGGCGTTTGCAAAACTTTCCGATCCTTCTTTGAAACTGGCTCTGATCGGTTCGGCGGAATATACCGCTGAATATGCCGGAGCCGTCCGCGCAAGGGCTGATGCTGTGCCAGGTGTCGTGCTGACGGGCGCACTTCAGGGAGAAGAGCTGTCAGCCTTGTTCAGTCACGCGGCATTGTTCGTTCTGCCATCCAGCCACGAGGGCATGCCGATCGCTCTGCTGGAGGCGATGGGGTATGGCTTGAACGTACTCGCAAGCGATATTACTGCCAATGTCGAAGTGGGGCTTTCAGAGGAGAGTTACTTTCCGCTTGGCAATGTCGATGCATTGAAGGATGCGCTGCGACGGAAGATCGATAGCCCGTTGACCAGCAAGCAGTCGCAAGAAATGATCGACTGGATCGCGCGGGATTACAGCTGGAGCGGGATCGCTGACCGCACGCTGGAAGTTTACAAGTCTACTTTGAAATAGAACGCACCCCGAAAGTTGTGGGGTGGCTTTCGGGACAAGGCGTGTGCGGACTAAAATAAAGGCCCCGGAAGCTTTCGCTCCGGGGCCCAATAATCTCATTCTCGTATTCGTCTTAACGAGCCCGACGGCGTTCCGCAGTCGGCTGGAAAGCCAGACGCGAATGATAGCTGCAATATGGGCTCGATTCACCGGATTCATGGCCGCAGAAATGAAAGTCTTCGTTCAGCGGGTCGCCAATCGGCCACTTGCAGGTACGTTCGCTCAGCTGCAGCAGTGAGAGACGGCGCGAAATAGGCACCACCACATCTGAAGCCGGCTTGACCACTCTTTCCGCAACGACGTCTACGGCGTAGTCCATCTGAAGTGCAGTAGCGCCAACCGTCTTGGTGACCGTAGCCGTGCGCATCGTCGTCGTATGCACGCCGGTTGAATGTTGTGCTGCAGGACGTGGCGCTGCGGCAACCGTGTTGACCTTCTTGCTGCGTGGAGCAGCGGTCGTGGTTTTGCCACGGCCTGAAAGCTTCAAACGGTGCACTTTGCCGATCACTGCATTACGGCTCACGCCGCCAAGCTGTGCTGCGATCTGGCTTGCGCTCAAGCCTTCGCTCCACAGTTTCTTCAGTAGTTCGACGCGTTCGTCTGTCCAGTTCATCGCCCTGGGCTCCAATCATTTTCGTTATCCGGAATCCGCCAGTGTTCTCGGATTGCTCCAAGCGCAAACACCATATCTATCCGGGTGACTAGGTCCGCCGCACGAAATGTAGCTTTAATCTCTAAAAAGAAACTACAATATCCAACGACTCCATGACAAGGGATAGCCCTGTCAGGCAGATTCCATTTTTATGGTTTTCCCCAACTTGGGTGCCAAAGACGGTTTTTCTTTGATCCAGCGCCGAATTTTTGCACGCAATTGGTCCTGAACTGAAAACCCGGATTGTTTCAGGATGGAACATCGCGAACTTGCGAAGCGGATATGCCGTCTGGCAGCCTCAGCCGAGGAGAGGCCTTTCTCTATAGAGTGTGGACGCTCGCGTAAAGTCACCTTCGACCGGCGAATGTTACAAGAACGAGAAAATGCATGAACTCATGCCGAAAGATGGCCTGCAAACCTTGCTTGCTTTGATTGACATTTTTTTTGTGAACGCCAATATACGCGCGAGATAAATATGCCGCCCTGAGGGCGGTTTTTTATTTCTGCCGGAAGCTCAGGCGAGGAGCATGAGCTATCTGGGCCGTTCCCTCATGTCTCATTATATTTTCGTGGCAGCTGGGATGGAATATTGGGCGCTTTTCGAAAGGTGGGAACCGTTTCGAGTGCCTGAGGACTATTTATAGGAAACACAGCTTTGCCGGTGCAACCGTGCAAGCTGCAAAAAAGGCTTTGGAGGCCTGACGCTATGACCGACGCTACGACCGTGCAACCGCTTTACGACACCTATAATCGTGCGGCGCTGCGCTTCGAGCGAGGTGAGGGCATCTGGCTGATTACCGAAAACGGCGAACGTTACCTCGACTTTGCTGCCGGCATTGCTGTGAACTCGCTTGGCCATTCGCATCCACATCTGGTGGAAACGCTGAAGACCCAGGCGGAAAAGCTGTGGCATCTGTCGAATGTCTACGAAATTCCGGCGCAGGAGAAGCTAGGACGGCGTCTTGTCGAGAGCACTTTCGCAGACAAGGTCTTCTTCACCAACTCCGGCGCTGAAGCCCTTGAATGCGCGATCAAGACCGCGCGCCGTTATCAATATGTAAGCGGTCACCCGGAACGCTACCGCATTGTGACCTTTGAAGGCGCCTTCCATGGCCGCACACTGGCCACGATTGCCGCTGGCGGTCAGGCCAAGTATCTCGAAGGCTTTGGCCCGAAGGTCGACGGTTTTGATCAGGTTCCGTTCGGTGATGAAGCGGCATTGCGTGCCGCTATTACCGATGAGACCGCAGGGATCCTGCTTGAACCCGTGCAGGGCGAAGGCGGTTTGCGCGGTTTCCCTGAAGAATTCATGCGCATGCTGCGCCAGATCTGTGATGAAAAGGGTCTTCTGCTGATCCTCGACGAAGTGCAGACCGGCGTTGGCCGCACGGGCAAGCTGTTTGCGCATGAATGGGCTGGTATCAAGCCGGACATCATGGCTGTGGCCAAGGGCATCGGCGGCGGTTTCCCGATGGGTGCTTGTCTCGCGACCGCAGAAGCGGCCAAGGGCATGACGGCTGGTGTTCACGGCACGACCTATGGCGGCAACCCGCTGGCCATGGCCGTCGGTAATGCCGTGCTCGATGTTGTTCTGGCTGACGGTTTCCTCGAAAATGTTCAGGCAACCGCTCTGGTCATGAAGCAAGGGCTTGCTTCCATCGTTGACCGCTACCCGAGTGTTGTCTCCGAAATCCGTGGTCGCGGCCTGCTGATCGGTATCAAATGTGTGTTGCCGAATACCAGTCTCATTCAAGCCCTTCGTGACGAGCATTTCCTGAGCGTCGGCGCTGGCGACAATGTCGTTCGTCTGTTGCCACCGCTGGTTACGACGCCGGAAGAAGCACGTGAAGCGCTGAAGCGCATTGAAACGGCGGTCGAACGGCTCGCAACTGCAAATCCGATCAGCAAGACGGCGTGATATCATGGCTAACGATAACGGGATCAAACACTTTATCGACCTCTCTGCTGTTCCGGCATCGGAACTTCGCGCTATCATGGAAGACGCCAAGGCGCGCAAGGCGCGCCTGAAGGCGGGAGAAATCGAACGACCGTTCGCCGGCAAGGTGCTTGCGATGATCTTCGAAAAGCCTTCCACGCGCACGCGTGTGTCGTTCGATGTCGGTATGCGCCAGCTTGGCGGCGAGACGATCATGCTGACCGGTTCGGAAATGCAGCTCGGGCGCAGTGAAACCATCGCCGATACGGCGAAAGTTCTGTCGCGCTATGTTGATGCGATCATGATCCGCACCACATCGCATGAACGCATGCTGGAACTTGCCGAATATGCAACTGTTCCGGTTATCAATGCACTGACGGACGATACACACCCTTGTCAAATCATGGCTGACGTTCTTACATATGAGGAACATCGCGGCCCGATCAAAGGCAAGACTTTTGCCTGGATGGGGGACGGTAACAACGTCCTCCACTCGCTGGTTGAAGCTGCGGCGCGTTTTGATTTCAACGTCAATATCGCAACGCCGGAAGGCAGTGAACCCAAGTCGCAATATGTCGATTGGGCGAAAGCGAATGGCGCGAGCATCATGTCTACCATCGATCCGGAAAGAGCGGCGAACGGCGCAGATTGCATCGTGACCGATACGTGGGTTTCGATGGGGCAGGAAGATCATGCCCGCGGCCACAACGTTTTCATGCCCTATCAGGTCAATGCGCGACTGATGGCAAAAGCTGATCCGAAGGCGCTTTTCATGCACTGCCTGCCTGCACATCGCGGCGAGGAAGTGACGGATGAAGTGATCGATGGACCACAATCGGTCGTATTCGATGAAGCGGAAAACAGGCTCCATGCCCAGAAAGCCATTCTGGCCTGGTGTCTGCAAAGCCGCGATCTGGGAGCATAATTTGGCTGACAAGACCAGCAATGAGCATACCGAAGTCGAGAACATCCAGGTCAATCTGGGCGATTTCGACTTCGCAGGCGATGACGCCGTTGTGCCCTTTCAGGTGGAAGGACTCGACGTGCGTGGTCGCGCGGTTCAGCTTGGCGCGAGTATCGACGGCATTCTGAAACGCCATAACTATCCGGAAGAAGTGGCCCGCCTGCTGGCGGAAGCAACGGTGCTGACCGTATTGCTTGGCACTTCGCTCAAATTTGAAGGCAAGTTTATCTTCCAGACGCAGTCCGACGGTCCCGTCGACATGCTGGTGGTCGATTTCCGCACGCCGCGTTCGGTACGCGCCTATGCACGTTTCGACGAAGAGCGCTTGAAGGAGGCGGTTGCCGCCCACAAGACGAAGCCCGAGGAACTGCTTGGACGAGGCACACTCGCCTTCACCGTGGATCAGGGCGCTTATACTCAGCGCTATCAGGGCATTGTTGCGCTTGATGGTTCGACGCTGGAAGAAATCGCCACGACCTATTTCCGTCAGTCGGAACAGATTCCGACTGATCTGAAACTGAGCGTTGCCAAGCTTGTCGAACGCGGTGCCGATGGTAAGCCAGTGGAACAGTGGCGTGCTGGCGGGCTGATCATTCAGTTCCTGCCGGAATCCGAACTGCGCGCACGCATCCCCGACCTGCCAGGCGGTGATGAGGATGAAGCCGAAGTCGCCTTTCATCCCGAAGACGACGCATGGGACGAAGCCCGTTCGCTGGTTGGAACGATCGAAAGTTCCGAACTGACGGACCCGCAGGTCGGCTCCGAGCGGCTGCTTTATCGTTTGTTCCATGAACGTGGCGTGCGCGTGTTCGACTCTGTGCCTGTGCTGGACGAGTGTTCGTGCTCGCGGGACAAAATTTCCGGTGTGCTGTCAGGTTTTACAGCCGAGGAAATTGCGGAGAGTGCGGACAACGGCAAGATTTCCGTGACCTGTGAGTTCTGCTCGAAACGCTATGAGTTCGATCCGGCGGAATTCGCGCCAAAGTCCTAGGCTTTATTACAGCTGAGAAAATGGCTTGTTACCACTGGTGGCGAGCCATTTTTTTATGACCAACCTAATTTAAAGTTCGCCTTTGTTCCGGAATATCGAGCGAGAAAGCGGGTATGTCCACTTCGAACAAGCTGCCGCCGTTACCCTGCATCTGATAGCGTCCGACCATGACTCCCGACGTGGTGGTCAACGGGCAGCCCGATGAGTATTGAAAAGAGTCGCCTGGTTCGAGCGTTGGTTGTTCGCCGACCACGCCCGGCCCGCGCACTTCCTCGACATACCCGTTCGCATCGGTAATCTGCCAGTAACGCGAACGAAGCTGTACGGTTTCCGTGGAGTTGTTAGCAATCGTTATACGATAGCCCCAGACATAACGGTTTTCTTCGGGTTCGGATTGATCTTCCAGATAAAAAGGTTCGACCGAAACTTCGATCCCCCGCGTTACCGCTCTGTACATGCGCACCCGCCCTACATTCACATCGGCCTTGGCACCCTTGGGATCAGATGAAACCGGATCGCAAAGATGCTTTGCATTGAACGGTTTGCCGATTCTTTTCATGGGCACCGTTGTTCGCCCCACCTATCGCTAAAGTTGCGGGGGAGGTCAACAATTCGGCACGTCAAATGAACGGCATTTGCCGAAATGTTCCGGCAAATGCTCAGTTTTAGCCTTTGTTTGCAGCCTAAATGCCACAATATAGCTCTGTGTTTGCTTAGCGCACGGCCTTCAGCGCTTCTTCTACATCCTCCACGAGATCATCCGTATCTTCGAGGCCAACCGAGATACGCAGGAGGCCGTCCGAGATAGCGAGTTCAGCTTTCGCCTCGTCGCTGAGATTCTTGTGCGTGGTTGTCGCCGGATGTGTAATCAGGCTTTTTGCGTCACCCAGATTGTTGGAGATGCTGAAGACCTGCAACGCGTTCTGGAACTTGAAGGCTGCTTCCTTGCCACCGTCAAGTTCCAAAGCAATGAGGGTCGAGCCGCCGGTCATCTGCTTGGCGATGATGTCGGCCTGCGGATGGTCTGCCCGTCCCGGATAGATCACGCGCTTCACGCCCGGCTTGTTTGCGAGGAAGTCGGCAACCGCAGTCGCCGATAGCGTCTGCTGGCGCACGCGAACGGCCAGTGTTTCAAGGCCTTTCAACATGATCCACGCGTTGAATGGGCTGAGCCCCGGACCGGTGTGACGGAAATAATCCTGCAGGGTGTTTTCAATCCATTCGCGGTCGGAGAGGACTACACCACCAAGGCAGCGTCCCTGACCGTCGATATGCTTGGTCGCAGAGTAAACGACGATATGCGCGCCCAGCTCCAGAGGCTTCTGGAAAAGTGGTGTGGCAAAAACGTTGTCGACGATCAGTTTGGCGCCCGCTTCATTGGCGACCTGTGCAACGGCAGCAATGTCGATGATTTCTAGCGTCGGATTGGACGGGCTTTCAAGGAACATGACCTTAGTGTTCGGGCGAACAGCCGCTTTCCAGTTTTCGATATCGGAGCCGTCGATAATCGAGATTTCGACGCCATATTTCGGCAAGATGGTCTCTACGATGTAGCGACAGGAGCCGAAAACGGCGCGGGCAGAAATCACATGATCGCCCGCCTGCACCTGACACAGGATCGCAGCTGCGACCGCTGCCATGCCGGATGCGGTTGCACGGGCTTCTTCGGCGCCTTCCAGCGCGCACATGCGTTTTTCGAACATGTCGGTGGTCGGGTTGGCATAACGCGAATAGATGAAACCCGGATCCTCGCCCTTGAAGCGCGCTTCGGCGGCTTCGGCATTCGGATAGAGGAAGCCCTGTGTCAGGAACATTGCTTCCGACATTTCGGCAAATCCGGAACGCAACGATCCGGCATGCACGAGCTCAGTTGCAGGGCGAAACTTGCGGGTATTCTCAGTCGTCATTTTTCCAACCTGTCGAAAGCTGGTCGGCCGGGGCAGGATAGTCGAGCCTCGGCGGCCAATAAAAAACCGGCCTTGCGAACACGCAAAAGGCCGGTAACGAACCGCGGCCTTTTTTAGCGAATTCTTTAACGTGGCTGCAAGCCGGCCGGCCAAATCACCACGGAACACATTTCCATTATGCCTGTTGAGTAGAGCCGTCAATGCCGAAACCGCCCCATTTCGGGAAAAGCGCATCCCGCATGCCGTGATAATGCTTGGATTCCTGCGGAAAACCCGGTTTCTAGCTGCTGGAAGGGTTGGCATTGACGCCGCGAGCGGTCAATGGTCTTTGTCAAGCAATGCTTAGAGCATGTCTCCCGAAAGTGGGAACCGGTTTCGGGATAAAGATATGCGTGAAAACAAGAGATTAAAGCATGTCGCTTGAACACGATAAAGCACGACATGCTTTAGGCTACGGAGTATCGGGGTAATGATGCAGAAAGATGCTGGAATTCTGGCGGATGCGGATATTTCCGCGCTGTTTGAAAGCGGTTTGCTGGCGTCTCCACGCCCTCTTGATCCCGATCAGATACAGCCTGCAAGCCTCGATCTGAGGCTTGGCGCAAAGGCCTATCGTGTCCGCGCCTCCTTCATGCCGGGGCCAGGCACACCGGTCCTGGAAAAGCTGGAACGACTGAAACTGCACGAGATCGACCTGACCGCAGGGGCAGTTCTTGAGACCGGCTGCGTTTATATCGTTCCGCTCCTCGAAGGGTTGGCGCTGTCGCCGGATCTGTCGGCATCGGCAAACCCGAAAAGTTCAACGGGACGCCTCGATATCTTCACCCGCGTTATCGCGGACGGAGCGCAGGAATTCGACAAGGTGCCTGCGGGATATAATGGCCCGCTTTATCTGGAAGTCAGCCCGCGCACATTCCCGATCGTCGTGCGCACGGGATCGCGCTTGTCGCAGATACGCTTCCGCAAGGGGCGGGCCCAGCTTGATGAAGCTGAACTCGCTGCTCTGCATAATGCCGAAACACTGGTTGCTGCGGAAATGCCGAATATTTCCGGCGGCGGCATCGCCCTTTCGGTCGATCTTTCGGGCGGTCCTGACCGGCTGATCGGCTATCGCGGCAAGCATCACACGGCTGTGGTCGATGTGGACAAGCGCGCAGCGCACGACGTTCTCGACTTTTGGGAACCGATCTATGATCGCGGCGCGCGCGAACTCGTACTTGATCCGGATGAATTCTATATTCTCGTCTCACGCGAGGCCGTGCATGTTCCCCCGCTTTATGCGGCGGAAATGACGCCGTTTGATCCGCTGGTTGGCGAATTCCGAGTTCACTATGCAGGCTTCTTCGATCCGGGTTTCGGGCATAGCGCTGCGGGTGGAACCGGCAGCCGCGCCGTTCTGGAAGTTCGCAGCCATGAGGTTCCGTTCATTCTGGAGCACGGGCAGATCGTCGGGCGTCTGGTTTACGAACACATGCTGCACCGCCCATCTGCGCTTTACGGTGTCGACCTCGGCTCCAACTATCAGGCGCAGCAGTTGAAGCTTTCCAAGCATTTTCGTTGACTGTATTAGCCTCCTCCGAGCAGATATAGTTCTGGGTGGAGGAGACCGACCTAAGTGACAACTGGAATCGAACGGGATCAGGACGGGAAGCTTCAAGCGACAACGGATGCCCCGCAGCGCAGGCTATCGGTCGGCATTGTTGCGCTGCCGGGCTTTACGCTGAGTGCGCTCAGCCTTTTCCTCGATCCTTTTCGCCTTGCTGCCGATGATCGCGACAAGAGCCGTCAGATACGCTGCGCATGGAAAATCTGCACGCTATCAGGAGACCCCGTAACCTCCAGCTCCGGCATGGTGATCGAGCCGACGGCCCCCATGGGAGAACTCGACGATTGTGATTATGTTGCCGTTGTCGGCGGGCTGCTTGCACAGTATCGGCCGAGGCAGCAGGCACTGATCGATATCATCAAGCGTGCGGACCGGCGCGGCAAGACCGTAGTCGGTCTTTGTACTGCCGCCTTTCTGCTGGCGGAGGCCGATCTTCTGCCGGACCGCAATTGCTGCGTCAGCTGGTTCCATCGCGACGATTTTCTGGAGCTTTTCGACGGTTATACAGCCGATACGACCAGCCTGTTTCACCGCAGCGGAAGACATTTCACCTGTGCTGGTGGGCTTGGTACGGCGTCGCTGGCACTTTCAATCATACAGAACGAAATTTCCGAGGAACTGGCGCGCAAGAGCGCATCCATCCTCATGATCCCTTATGAGCTTGTACGTTCTGAACAACCCGCTCTGAGTTTCAACGGTGTACGCTCGCCGATGATCCGCAAGGCGATCCGTATTTTTGAGGAAACGCTGGAAGACCCGGTGCCGATGATCGATGTCGCGCGGCGATTGGGAATTTCTGTCCGCCAGATGGAGCGTGGTTTCAAACTTGCCCTTGAGCGAACGGCATTCGAGGTTCGCGAAGAACTTCGGGTTAAAAAGGCCAAAGAACTTTTATCCGAAACAGGTCTGTCCCTGCTGGAAGTGGCTGTTGCAAGCGGTTTCACCGATACGCGCAGCATGAACCGTTCATTTTCGCGGCAAAAGCAGAAAGCTCCGCGAGATTACCGCAAACAGCGATAAACGCGTGTGGAACTTGCGAAGGTTGCACGGACAGCCTATTTCTTGCGCGATGAATCTGTCGCTTTGACCAATAACCACTCAGGAGATTTGCATGTCGGATGGTGTGAACCGTTTTCTTGGCGATACCCCCGCCCGCGTCCTGATCAAGCTGGTGCTGATCTCGCTGGTCGTCGGCGTGGTCATGAGCGCGTTTCACTGGACGCCCTATGATATTTTCTACGGCATTCGCGATTTCTTCCTGCGCCTGTGGAATATGGGCTTTTCGGCAATCTCAGGTTTTGTCGATTATCTGATCCTTGGGGCGGCTGTCGTCATTCCTGCCTTTATTTTGCTCCGTATCCTCAGCTACCGGAAATGAACTCAATTCGGTAATTGGATAGCTCAGACAGGCAATGCAGCAAAAACAAGGATTAACACTCAACCGGCGCGGTTTTCTGGTCCTCGCAGGTGGGGCGCTGGCGGTGTCGGCCGCGCCATTGAACATGGCGCTGGCTGCCGGAGACAATGATCCCACCCCGATTTTCAACGCTATTCGCAAGGCAAATGGCCTGCCTTTGATGGCGACCGATTCCAAGCTCGAGCAAGCCGCGCTTTATCAAGCAAGGCGTATGGCGAGTTACGGAAAGATCGGTCACAGCGTCGGTTGGGGCAATGGCTTCGTCGCGCGACTGCGCCAGGCGGGTATCCGCGGACCAGCCGCCGAAAACGTGGCCTCGGGACAGCGTGATACCCAAGCCGTCTTCGACGCATGGATGAAATCGCCGGGCCATCGCAAGAACATGCTCGATCCGACATTCGAGCATTATGGCCTTGCCTGGGCTACGCCTGAAAACAAACCCACTTACATATATTGGGCCATGATGTTGGGTCTCTAACATCGCGTTTCTCCTGACAGTTCGCTGTCAGGAACTGCGACAATGCGGTGGCCGAATTATCTGTAGTTTCGATTGATTCCAGAGTAGATGATCTTCATCAGAGGGAATGCATTCGGGACAAACATAATGGATCAGTCGCTGCAACGTGTTGGTGGCGTAACAAGGCCGTTCGACGTAACGCACCGGATGGTGATGCTGATCGCCATTCCCATGACGCTTGCTGCAATCACGACGCCGCTTCTCGGACTTGTGGACATGGGCGTTGTCGGCCAGATGGGACAGGCCGAGCTGATCGGCGGTCTGGCGATCGGCGCGCTGGTATTTGACTTCCTGCTATCGATGTTCAACTTCCTCCGCTCCGGCACGACTGGACTTGTGGCGCAGGCCGTGGGTGCGGAAGATGCAGTGGAAGAACAGGCGATCTTCTGGCGCGCAATCATTATCGCGGTGGTAGCCGGCAGTCTGATGATCCTGTGCCTGCCGATCATCATCGCTGTCTCGTCCACCTTCATGCATCCAACTTCCGCCACGCAGGAAGCCATGGCGACCTATGTGTCGATCCGCATGTTGTCGGCACCGGTTGCGCTGATCAATTATTCGATCCTCGGGCTGGTTCTTGGCCGCGGACAGGGCCTTGTCGGTCTCGGTCTTCAAGTGCTGCTCAACGGCATCAATATAGTGCTCTGCATCATCCTCGGTCTTGAAATGGGCTGGGGCGTCACGGGGGTTGCCTGGGCGACAGTGACTGGTGAAACGGTTGCCGCTCTCGTCGGCATGTTCATCGTGCTGAGGCATTTCCGCAAGGATGCATCCCTGCGTCCGAACCGGGCACGCATCTTTCAGAAGCAAGGAATTTTGCGCATGTTCGCGGTCAATCGCGACATCATGATCCGTTCATTCCTGCTTCTCACGGCCTTTGCCTTCTTTACCCGGGCGGGGTCCGACCTTGGGACGGTCACGCTTGCGGCCAATGCCGTCTTGTTGAACTTCTTTCTCGTTGCCGGTTTCTTTCTGGACGGCATGGCGGCGGCTGCCGAACAAATTGTCGGCCGGTCGATCGGGGCGCGTTACAGCCCGGCCTTTGTACGGGGCGCCAAGCTCACTTTCGTGTGGGGGCTGGTCATGGCGAGCGTCATCGCCTTTTTCCTGCTGGTGTTCGGCGATGCCATCATCGGGCTTCTATCCAAAGCGGAAGACGTTCATGCCGAGGCTCTGAAATATCTGCCATGGGCGGCGCTGACAGGCATTACGGGGCTGCTGGCCTTCCATATGGACGGGGTCTATATCGGCGCTACATGGTCGCGCGACATGCGCAACATGATGTTCCTGTCGCTCGCACTCTTTATGGTTGTTCTTTATGCGGCAAAGCCCGTGATGGGCAATCACGGGCTTTGGCTGGCTCTCAATCTGTTTCTGTCTATCCGCGGCGTTACGCTTCTGGCGATCTTGCCACGACGCTATCGTACAGAATTCATCGCTTAATCATGCAGACAGTTCGCGCCGGGCCCAGTCTTTGGTGTCCCGGTCGCGCAGTGCGGCGATGTTGGTAACGCCCTCACGTTTTACAGCGGCGGATAGGCCGCGCACGATTTCAGCAGGCAGGTTCGGGCCGCGATAGATCAGGCCCGTATAAAGCTGGACGAGATCGGCGCCTGCCTTGATCTTCGTCAGCGCTGTCTCGGCGCTATCCACGCCGCCGACACCAATCAGCGGCATGTCAGGACCGACGCGCTCGCGCATCCGGGCAAGGACGATGGTGGAACGGTCGAAAAGTGGGGCACCGGAAAGCCCACCTGTTTCATCACGATTTTCTGCGCTTTTCAGTCCGGCGCGTGAAAGTGTCGTATTGGATATGATGATGCCGTCCAGCTTCTGTTCGGTTGCCTCGGCGGCTATATCGTCCAGTTCTTCATTGGTCAGATCGGGCGCGATCTTGAGGAAAACCGGACGCTTCAGCGTGCACATCTTGCCTTCTTCGTTTCGGGCTTCCAGTACCCGGCTCAACAATTCACGCAGGCTGTCGCGAGCCTGAAGATTGCGCAGACCCGGAGTGTTGGGCGAAGAGATGTTGACCGTGAAATAACGTGCCAGCTGATAGAAGCGGCGAATACCGGCAACATAATCGGCGATGCGGTCTTCGGCATCCTTGTTGGCGCCGATATTGACGCCCACGATACCGCTCTTGCCTGCACGTTGCGACAGGCGCTTAAACGCCGCATCATGGCCTTCATTGTTGAAGCCAAGACGATTGATAACCGCTCTATCTTCAACGAGGCGGAAAATGCGCGGGCGTGGATTGCCGCTTTGAGGGCGCGGTGTGATGGTGCCGATTTCGGTGAAGCCGAAGCCCAGTTTCAGCAGTGCATCCGGGACTTCGGCGTTCTTGTCATAACCTGCCGCCATGCCGAGCGGATTTGGAAACTGCAGGCCGGCAACCTTGACGGAAAGAGCCGGATCGTTCGGCGCGCCGCAGGTAACAAGACCTGTCTTCAGGCCAGCGATGGAAAGGCCATGTGCCTGTTCCGCATCAAAGGCAAAGAGGGCACGTCGCCCGAGAGTTTCAAAAAGCCCGCTCATTAATCTTCCAGCTCCGGAAAAATGTGAAGACCATCATCGCCCAGTGGCAAGGGTTCAACCTTCAAAACAGCTGCAAGCGGCAGCTCGCCGTAAAGATGAGGAAACAGGGCTCCGCCGCGTGAAACTTCAAATTTCAATGCTGCTCCAAGCGCGGAAGCGTTCACACTGATCAGAAGCAAATCCTGTTGGCCCGCAAAATGCTTGGCTGCCGTTTCCCGTACCTGTGTTGCAGTAGAGAAATGGATATAGCCGTCGGCAATATCAACCGGAGCCCCGGTAAAACTACCAGCCTGTTCTGCTTGTGCCCAAAGGTCGCGCGGAGCGATCTTATAGATGATCTCATTGGTCATGGCTGCTCTCTAGACTGAAATTCTTCGGAAATCAAAGTCCCGCATGTTCGATTTTCGTCGTAAACGTCCCATATGATGGGGACATCTCAAAGAGAAGCTGAAGGGAATTGCATTATGTTGAACAGAAAGACACTGATGGTTCGCAATCTGGCTGCTGTTGCTCTTCTCGGTTCAGCGCTTGCTCCAAGTGTTGCATTTGCGCAGGAAAACGGGCGTTATCGGCTGGAAGGCACGGAAACCGGTTATGTCCGCCTGGATACACGAACCGGGGCGCTCTCGACCTGCACGGAGCAGCAGGGACAACTCGTCTGCAAGATGGCGACCGAAGATCGCGAAGCTTATGAGAACGACATTGCCGACTTGCAGGATCGTCTAGAGAAGCTTGAAGACAAGGTTTCCGCTCTTGAGGGGAAGGGCGGAAGTGCCGCTTCTGGCCTGCCGACCGAGCAGGAATTCGAGCAATCCATGAGCTATATGGAACGCTTCATGCGTCGCTTCATGGATATTGCGAAAAGTTTCGACAGCGAGCCGGAAAGCCCGAACAAAGAAACTGCGCCGGGCGGTCGGACCTGACGATAAAGAAAAAAGGCGCCATGTGGCGCCTTTTCATTAGAGCATTTCTAGCAAAAGTACGAAGCGGTTTTGCGTAGGATAATGCGTAAAACAAACAGATAGAGCGGAAGCGCGAACGAATGTGAATGCTTTCCGCTCTATTGAGCGAAACGCTTTGTCGCTTCGATCAGTTCATGAGTGATACCGGGCTCGGTGACGGCGTGCCCTGCATCCTCGACGGTTCTGAGATCGGCTTCGGGCCACATCTTCTTCAACTGCCAGGCATTGATAAACGGCGTGCAGACATCATAGCGGCCATGCACGATCACACCAGGAATATGCCGGATGCGATCGACATTGCGCAGAAGCTGGTCATCGGAATCGAGGAAGCCGCGGTTCTGGAAATAGTGGCATTCGATACGCGCAAAAGCGATGGCGTATTGGTCTTCACCGAAGGCATCGACGCGGGCCGGGTCGGGCAGAAGCGAAATGACCGAGCCTTCCCAGCGCGCCCAACGTCGCGCTGCTTCAAGCTGCACCTGCGGGTCACGATCAGTCAGGCGCTTGTAATAAGCGGCGATCATATCGCCGCGCTCGGCTTCCGGGATATGCTCCTGATAAGCCTCGAAATGGTCCGGAAATAGAATGCTTGCGCCGTTGGAATACATCCAGTCGACTTCAAAACGACGGATCATGAAGATGCCGCGCAGAACAAGCTCGGCCACGCGATCCGGATGGGATTGCGCATAGGCAAGGCCAAGGGTCGATCCCCAGGAGCCGCCGAAGACCTGCCACTTCTCGATGCCGAGATGCGCGCGAATATGTTCCATATCCGCCACAAGGTCCCATGTCGTGTTTTCACGCAGTTCCGCATGCGGGGTCGAACGGCCGCATCCGCGCTGGTCGAACAGGATGATGCGATAGCGCTCCGGGTCGTGCAGACGGCGCATGGTCGGTGTGATGCCGCCGCCGGGGCCGCCATGGATCATGATGACCGGCTTGCCGTCCGGGTTGCCGCATTGCTCGACATGGATTCGATGCAGCGGAGAAACCTGAAGCATCTCTTCCTTGAACGGTTGGATTTCTGGATAAAGCGTATTGCGCGTCATGAAATGCCTTTTTGGTTCCCTTCCATTAGGCTGGTCGGGCCGCTCTTATGTTATTTTCGACACCAGCCTAACATACAATGCGGCCAGATGGCGGCAATGCGTATTGTGAAAACGGGTTAGCAACGTGAATTTTGGTTGCCCAAGCCAAAAAACGGCATAAAACGGAGTGGTTGGCTGATTGGCCTGCACCGCGAGGGGAGGAGACCTGAAACAATGGCGCGCGAGGCACATGCATTTCATCATTGCTGACGATCACCCGCTTTTCCGGGGCGCACTCAGGCAGGTCCTTTCGGGACAGTCGCAGAGTGTTGAAATCATCGAAGTCGGCGATTTTGACGCCGTCAAGAAACTGGTCGGCGAACGAGAAGATATCGATCTTCTACTGTTGGATTTGACGATGCCGGGAGGAACCGGGCTTTCCGGTCTGGTGACGTTGAAGGCCTTGCAACCGGCGCTTCCGGTTATCATCGTCTCGGCGACTGACGATGCCGCCACGATCCGTCATGCTGTCGAGCTCGGCGCTTCCGGTTTCATCTCGAAATCCGCCAGCATGGAGACCATTGGCGAGGCCGTGCGTGCCGTTCTGGCCGGCGATATCTGGACACCTGCCGATATTGAGCTGGATCATCCGCACGACCCTGAAATTGAGGCTCTCATTGCGCGACTGCGTACATTGACGCCGCAGCAGACGCGTGTGTTGACCATGCTTGCCGAGGGTCTTCTGAACAAGCAGATTGCCTATGAGCTTGGCGTGTCGGAAGCCACGGTCAAGGCGCATGTTTCGGCGGTGCTGCAGAAACTTGGGGTCGACAGCCGCACGCAGGCGGTCATTCTTCTGTCACGCATCGGCAATGATGCCCTGAGCACGGATTGAATGACGGTCAACTACTGAGCGGCGTTCTGCGCTGACCTATTATCCTGCCTCGCATGATAAAAATGCGATAGAAGGGAACGCAATGCGGCGGGCCGAAGTGGCTTGTGCAAAACCGTGACGTTCTCGTCTTCAGCGCGCTGGCGGACTTCCTTGGAACGATCGGCTGTCAGCAGGACGGCGGGGATTTCCACCTGAAACGTCTCGCGTGCAAAGCCGATCATATCGAGGCCGTTTTCGTGTAGAAGATGATAATCTGCGACGATCACATCGGGCGGTGTGGAGTGGTCGGCACAATAGTTCTTCAACGCTGCTCCACTGCGCAACGTCGTTACATGGCATCCCCACCCGCGAAGCAGCGTTTCCATTCCGGACAGGATGCTGGCGTCATTATCGATGCAGAGAACATCGAGCCCGGTCAATTCCAGCGCTTTCTGCAGGCCGCGGCGGCTCTTCACGTCATCGGCGGGCACTTTTTCCTGCGAGACAGGAATGCGCAGGGTGAACATGGTTCCCTTATCGGGCGTCGAAGACAGGGACAGCGGCAGCGACAGCAGCCTTGCGATGCGGTCAACAATGGAAAGGCCGAGGCCAAGCCCTTCCGCTTCCCGCATGCCCTCATCCAGCCGTGTGAACTCCCGGAAGACAAGTTTTAGCTTTTGCGATGGAATGCCGATGCCGGTATCGAACACCTGCAACTCCACAAAGGAGCCACGACGCCGGACGCCGAGCAGAATACCACCCTTGCGGCTATATTTGATCGAGTTGGAAACAAGGTTCTGGATCAGGCGGCGAAGCATATTGCGGTCCGTTTTGACAACGATGCTCGACGGCACAACGCGCAACTTCAGCCCTTTGGCGGCTGCAAGAGGCGTAAAATCGGTGGCAATCTGGCTCATCAGCTTGTCGAGGTGAAACACCGAGAGGTCAGGCTTGAGTGACCCGGTGTCCAGTCGGGAAATATCCAGCACCATACCCAGAATGGCTTCCACGGCCTCCAGCGAGGAATCGATATTACGTGCGAATTCGCTCGTTTCGGAGCGTCCGAGTTTTTCGGCAAGCGCGGTACTGTACAATCGCGCTGCGTTGAGAGGTTGCAGAATGTCATGACCGGCTGCTGCCAGAAAGCGCGTCTTTCCCTGATTGGCCTCTTCTGCTGCCGTCTGGGCCTTGGCGAGCTGCTGGTTGACGCGGGTCAGTTCTGCCGTGCGATCCGCCACGCGCTGCTCCAGCATTTCCGCTGCCTTCTGGCGCGTGACGTCGGCTTCGACTGCCGCCGTGATATCGGTATATGTCGCGACAATTCCGCCATCCGGCATCGGGTTGGATTGAATTTCCAGCACCTTGCCCGTCGATTTCATGTTGATGCGCCATGGCTGGCGCACAGCTGCGAGCGAGCGGATGACCCCGTTCTGCGCGTTGAACGATATATCGCCGCGGCGGTGCAGCTGTTCCACGATTTCCGAAACGGGTATCCCGACCTGCATCACTTCATCTGGAAGATCGAAAAGCTTGCGGAACTGCCGGTTCCAGAAAGTCAGCCTCAGATCCTTGTCGAGAACGGTAATACCCTGTTCCATCTGATCGAGGGCCGTTTGCAGCAGATTGCGGTTTTGCTGCAAGGCGGTCGAAGCGTCATCGAGGAGCTGTCGCGCGTCACGTCCTGATGCATCGCTCTTCTGCAAAAGCAGTGACAGTACAAGGCGCGCCGATGCCGAGCCAACGGCTGTGCCGAGCAGCTGCTCCGCATGACGGATGAGCGGTGTGTCGACAGTCATGCCCGGATCAAGCCGCCTCTGTTCCCTTCCTTCAAAGCGCAGAAAGGCGCGCTCGACACGTTCCGCACCGAGATAGCGCGCCATGGTGGCTTTCAGTTCGGCAACAGTGACGGTTGTGCGGAAGCGCTTGAGCGTCGGCGTGCCGATGAAATAACGCGGCAGGAAGATACTTGCCTGAATGCGTTCGAGCGGCGTCGAGGTGCGTGAAAGGGAACCAAGGATGTAGAAGAGCGTATTGGCTGCAAGGCTCCACATCACGCCATTGGTCAACGGGAGAGCGTTGGTTCCGAAAAGCGCTTCGGGACGTAGCGCCGTAAAGCCAAGGAAGCCGTTGCGCAGAATGGCAGCATTTTCCGGCGCCATCGTTGGCAGTAGCAATGTGTAGGCCCAAACCAGAAATCCTGCTGACAGACCCAGCATGGCACCGCGCCCATTCGCATTGCGCCAGAATAGCCCGCCGATGAAAGCCGGAACAAACTGGGCAATTGCAGCAAAAGAAACGAAGCCGATCGAAGCAAGATGGATGTTGTTGGAGGTAAACCGATAATAGGCGAATGCGAATGCCAGAATGCCGATAATGGTGAGGCGGCGTGTGTTCAGAATGACTTTGGTCAGGTCGCGCTGTTCGGCGGCATGTTGCTTCGCGAGACGCCGGATGAAGAGCGGCAGCACCAGATGGTTGGAGATCATGATCGAAAGCGCAACGCAGGCGACGATGACCATCGCCGTTGCCGCTGACAATCCGCCGAGAAAAGCCACCAGTGCGAGCCAATGGGCGCCTGCTGCAAGCGGCAGAGCCAGAACGTACAAATCTCCGCTGACATTACCTCCGAGCGTCATCACGCCAATCAGTGCGATGGGAAAGACGAAGATATTGATGAGGACCAGATAAAGCGGGAAGAGCCAGGAGGCTGTTCGCAGTTCCTTTTCACTCCGGCTTTCCACCACGGTCACATGGAATTGTCGCGGCAGCATGATGATGGCGGCGGCACTGAGTGCGCTTTGTACGATCCATGTGCCGATGGATGTCTGGTAGTGGAACGCTTCCAGCGCTTCTGGTGATTGGGATATCTGATTGATCAGCTGCGATGGGGCGCCGAACAGAAAGAAGGTACAGGCAAAGCCAACGGTCAGGAAGGCGCAAAGCTTGATGACGGATTCCAGAGCCACAGCCAAAATAAGGCCGTTCTGATGTTCCGTGGCGTCGGTATGGCGGGTGCCGAAGAGGATCGCAAAGACAGCGAGCACAGCGGCAACGGGGAGGGAGATGTCACCGAATATGAATACCGACGGATCGACGGCTGATCCGTAATGTTCCATGACAAGACCGACACTGCCGGAAACGGCTTTGAGCTGCAGCGCGATATAGGGGATTGAACCGACAGCTGCGATACAGGTTGCAAGAGAGGCTACACCGAAGCTCTTGCCGTAGCGGGCAGCGAGAAAATCAGCAATTGACGTGATGTGCTCGGATTTCGCCAGTCGCACGATATGCCGCAGCAGCCGGTTGCCGAGCGTAAAGACGAGAATGGGGCCGATATAGATTCCAAGAAACTCAAGACCACGCTGAGCCGATAAGCCGACAGAGCCGAAGAAGGTCCAGGAGGTGCAGTAAACGGCCAGACTGAGCGCATAGATATAGGGGCGCGGAGCGCTGTTCCAGCGCGACGTACGCCGGTCACCGATGCTGGCAACTGCAAAAAGCAGCAGCAAATACAAAAAGGCGGCGCCAATAATACCCCAGCCCTGCATAGCCAGCCTGTTCCCTCACTCCTCGATCATGATTTGACGCAAGCACTTTCAGTGCGTTCGTGCAAGATTATTGATGAAAAACAGTGTGTTTTAGCGGTTTCATCTTTTCTTTGGTAATTTTCGCCTACACACTAGGAGTGTGATCCCGAAGAAGTGCACGTCATTTTTCAGGATAGCATTTGAAATGGCAGCGCGCTTTTCAGTTTCGCTTCTGAGATGGGCCCTGCCATCCACTGCCAGTTTATCTGGTGCCCAGGTTGATTTGGCGAACGCCACCGCGGCAGGACGGCCCCAACGGTCCGCGTTCGTGAGGGAGACAGGTAATGCTAAAGGAATTCAAGGAATTCGCCCTGAAGGGCAATATGGTCGATCTGGCCATCGGTGTCATTATTGGCGGGGCGTTCGGCGGCCTCGTCAATTCCATCGTCAACGATATCATCATGCCGATCATCGGTCTGATCACTGGCGGTATCGATTTTTCGAATATGTTCATACAGCTGGCAGGTGAACCCAGAGCCACGCTGGCAGCTGCCCGTGAAGCCGGTGCGACCATTGCCTACGGCAATTTCGTCACGCTTCTCATCAACTTCCTGATCATCGCATGGGTATTGTTCCTTGTGGTGAAGGGAATGAACCGCATGAAGAAGAAGGAAGAGGCAAAGCCGGAACCGGAAGCACCGCGTGAAGAGGTCCTGCTGACCGAAATCCGCGATCTTCTGGCAAAGCAGAAAGCCTGACCTATCCAAAACTGGTGAATGAAAGCGGAGCCTTCGGGCCCCGTTTTCTTTTGATCCATAAATACACTTGATCGGACCATCACAAAAAGCCGCGTGATTTCGCTAACGGGCCTTGATAAGCACGAAATCAAAATCGAAGTTCAACGCGGGGAAATCATGACGCTCATAGCCAATCTTCGTCGGGAAGCAGCCCAGTCACCGGAAAGCGGGATTGTGGCGGTCGCTAATCACGGGCGCGGGCGCGAGGGGCTTATCCCGCTTTGGGTAGGCGAGGGAGATCTTTCGACGCCCGATTTCATCCGCGCCGCGGCCCAAAAAGGTATCTCTGAAGGCGAGACCTTCTATACCTGGCAGGCTGGCATCCCGGAACTGCGGGAGGCGCTGGCTCGCTATCACGCGCGTCATTTCCCGCTGCCCCTGAAACCGGAGAACTTCTATGTCACCGGCTCCGGTATGCACGCCATCGAAATGGCGCTGACAGCAACTGTTGGGGCGGGCGAAGAGGCGATTTATCTTTCCCCGGCCTGGCCAAATTTTGTTGGCGCAGCTGGTCTGGCAGGCGCTGTTCCGGTTCCGGTCGAGCTGGAATTCGGTGCCAATGGCTGGATGCTTGATCCAGAAAAGATCGCAGCCGCCATCACGCCGCGCACGAAAGCACTCTTCATCAATACGCCATCCAATCCCACCGGCTGGACAGCGGACCGTGAGACATTGCAATTCATTCTCGATCTTGCCCGCAAGCATGGTCTCTGGATCATCGCCGACGAGATTTATACCCATTTCTATTATGGTGGCGGTCGCGCTCCATCCTTCATGGATATTATGGAGCCGGATGATCGCATCATCTTCGTCAACTCGTTCTCCAAGAACTGGGCGATGACGGGCTGGCGTGTAGGCTGGATGACGGTGCACCCGTCACTGGGGCCGGTCATTGAAAATCTGATCCAATATTCGAATTCGGGTGTTGCCCAATTCATGCAACGTGGTGCCGTTACGGCTCTCGATGAAGGCGATGCCTTTATTTCGATGCAGGTTGAACGGGCGCGTTCGACGCGCGATAGCCTGTGCGCAGCGCTGTTATCGACCGGCAAAGTTCGCCTGACGCCGCCTCAAGGGGCATTTTATCTTTTCTTCGGCGTGGATGGTGTCGGGGATTCCGTCAAGGCGGCCATCGATATGGTGGACAATGCCAATGTCGGTCTGGCACCTGGCAGCGCTTTTGGCCTCGGCGGCGAAGGTTTTTTCCGCCTCTGTTTCTGCCGCGATCCGGAACAGGTGGACGAAGCCGCACGGCGGCTCGTGCGCTGGATCGAAAAGCTCTGACAAAAAAGGCCGCTCGAAGCGGCCTTTTTATTGGAGAATTCCAGAAATTGTCAGCCGCCAGCCTTGGAGACCATCAGCGGAATGATCCGCTCGGAACTGGCTGGCTGCGAAACAGTGGGCTCTGCATAAGGAATGCCGAGTGCATTCCAGACTTCCAGCAAGGCATCCTTGAGGCCGTCGATCAGGGCGTCGTCATGCAGAGGCGACGGCGTGATACGCAGTCTTTCGGTTCCGCGTGGCACGGTCGGATAGTTGATCGGCTGGATATAGATACCGTGCACTTCCAGCAAACGGTCGCTGGCTTTCTTGCAAAGTTCAGGATCGCCGACCAGAATAGGCACGATATGCGTTTCGGACGGCATCACGGGGAAACCTGCGGCCGAAAGCACGTCCTTTGCGCGCTGCGCCTGACGCTGCTGACCGTTACGCTCCACCTGCGAATTCTTCAAATGCCGGATGGCGGCCGTCGCAGATGCGGCAACTGCTGGTGGCAAGGAGGTCGTAAAGATGAAGCCCGGTGCATACGAGCGTACGGCGTCAACAATCGCGCGCGAACCGGTAATATAACCGCCGAGAGCGCCAAAAGCCTTGGCCAACGTGCCCTCGATAATATCGATCCGATGTGCCAGACCGTCGCGTTCGGTAATGCCGCCGCCACGCGCGCCGTACATGCCAACAGCATGAACTTCGTCGATATAGGTCATGGCATTATATTTGTCGGCGAGGTCGGCGATCTTCTCGATCGGCGCGATATCGCCATCCATCGAATAGACGGATTCGAACACGATCAGCTTGGCGCGCGCCGGATCGGCGGCCTTCAAAAGCTGTTCCAGATGCTCGACGTCATTGTGACGGAAAATCTTCTTTTCCGCGCCTGAACGACGCACGCCTTCGATCATCGAGGCATGGTTCAGTTCGTCGGAGAGGATGAGGCAGTTCGGCAGCAGCCGTGCAATCGTGGAAATCGAAGCTTCATTGGAAACGAAGCCCGACGTGAAAACGAGGCCAGCTTCCTTGCCATGCAAATCGGCGAGTTCGGTTTCGAGTTCAACGAGCGGATGGTTATTGCCGGAAATATTGCGCGTGCCGCCGGAACCTGAGCCAGCATTGCCAGCTGTATCGCACATTGCCTTGATTACATCGGCGTGGTGTCCCATGCCAAGATAATCATTGGAACACCAGACGGTGATTTCACGGGCAGTGCCATTGTTGCGCCAGATAGCTCGGGGGAAACGTCCGACAATACGTTCAAGATCGGCAAAAACGCGGTAACGCTTCTCGGCGTGCAACTGGTCGATCGCTTCTTCGAAAAAACGGCGATAGTCCATAATGCGCTCCTTAGTCTGTGCACTAACTAGCGCTTTTGGCACTTGCCGTCCATGGCGCATTGATGGGCAATTTGCCACGTTTGTGTGAAGCAGCATTGATTGAAATCAAGCAAATCGGCTCGACGATCAAAATACTGGCGACGAAGTTTTCATCACGAAGCGTGTCGGGGGCTGTTACAGAGTGATCGGCTTCAACAAAGAGTTGCTTGAATGAAGCGCAACAAAATACCAGCTTTTTGTGACCTTCATTGAAAACCTGGCACCTTTATGAAACCAACGCGAACGGTGATGAACTATCCAGCCTCGGCGACCGGCGACTGGACTGCCTATTGGCGCGCCTCACCGATGCGACATCTGCGCTTGCGTTGGAGGCACGTGCAGCTTTCGGTTCCGCATCGAAAAAAATCGGCAAATCTGATTGCTGCATCCGGAAGCTTCGAGGCTTTACGGCCAGGCGATCTGCCGCTTGTTTGCGTGGTTCGCAATGCTGCGCCTTATATGAAGTCGTTTCTGCGCTATTATCGCGAGATGGGTGTTACGCGTTTCATCGTGGTAGACGACCGATCGGACGACGGAACGACTGAAATCTTGTCCAGTGCTCCTGATGTGGATTTGTTCACCTCGGACGTTGGCTACGCACAGGCTGACCGCGGACGTGCCTGGCGCGATGCCCTGTTCAACCTCTACGGACGCGGGCGCTGGTATTTGTCGGTTGATGCTGACGAGTTCTTCGTATTCCCGAGAATGGAGCAACGGGATATCCGCTCTTTTATCGAGGAGCTGGAGGGGAATGGAATTCGTCGGTGTCTGGCACCGATGATCGACATGTATCCCGGCGGTCTGCTGCGTGAAGGAGTCTTCGTCGATGACGGGACGAAATATCCGTTCGAGGTTTCGTCGCATTTCGACGGCGACGGCTACACGGCGACATGGGAGAAGTTCGGGGTAGCGGTGCGTGGTGGACCGCGTTTGCGCTTGTTCGGACGCAGCATGCGACTGTCAAAATTTCCGCTGATTTGGGTCGATGAAAAGACGGATTATCGCCGGGGCAGCATTCATGGGCCGGGTCCATGTTTCCGGAATTTTCTTCCGGCAACCGGTGCTCTTCTCCATTACCGCTTTTCGTCGCTTTCAGTCGGCGAGTTCAAACGTATTGCCTCCGAAAAGAGCCATGCTGGTGGTGCGGAGCACTACCGCGCAATCGTCGAGAACGAGCGTTTTTCAGACGATCTTTCGCTCGTCTATGAAGGTTCGGTCCAGTACACAGGCCCGGATTGTCTTGTTAAGCGCGGCTTCATGGCTGATTTGCACGACATAGAGCGTGGAACCAGGGTGAAGAGCCAGCTTAGCGCGTGAACGTTTTCCGCAGGAATTGCAGCAATATATCATTGCGCCTGATTGTAAGACGCGGAATGCCGAACGGATCATCATTTGACCGTGCGCGGCGTTTTTCTGTCGTCGTCGCGTTTGTATAGCCTGCCGCTTCGACGATCTTGCGTGTCACTGCGTTTTCTCCGCCGTAAGGATAGGCGAAGGACGTGACCTCACGACCGAGCAGGTCTTCAATCTTCATGCGTGATTGCTGGATTTGCGTGATGGCTTCCTGTTCGCTTATTTCCGGCAGGAGGACGTGGTCGAGCGTATGGGAACCGACTTCATGACCAAGATCTGCCCATTCGCGCAATTCGGCAACGCTCATACAGTTGGCGCGCGCAACGCCGATCTTCTGGTCCCAGAGATTGAAGCCGCCGATCTGGTTGGCCACGAAATAGTTCGTGGCGGTGAAGCCAAACTCCTGCAGCACGGGCAGGGCATTACGGAACACATTCTCGAAACCGTCGTCAAACGTGATGACGGCGACTTTGCCCTGTTTCCCGCCGTAAATGTAAGGAATTGCGTCCCTCACCGACAGGCCGTGATAACCCAGCCGTTTCAGCCAGGCCATCTGCTGGCGAAAGCGATCCGGGTGCACGATCATACTACGATAGGGCGTGCGGTGTTGCGGTGGCAAGTCAATCTGATGATACAGGAAAATCGGAACAGGCACGGGAACCTCAGATAGCTGCGCGCGAGCGCGATTTTATCTTCCAGCGATAAAGCGGGCGCAAGATTTCACGCTTCAGCTTGTCGGGCAAGGAACGCGATTTCTGGATCGTGCTGCCGCCAAGCTGTACCGAGATTTCCTTCACTCCGCCCGGAAGGACGGATAGCGGTTTGAGTCCCGTAACCCAGTTCATTTGTGCCGTGGTATCGACCGGGCGGTCGAACACTTCGGTTGCAGAGAGCAAGCGCTGTGCGGCTTCCCGCCCGACAAGCTGCGCCACCATGCCAAGGCCGACCGGTACAGGTTCGATGATCCGCAGCGTTTCGGTGTTCAGTACCACGCGCCCGCTTTCACGCTCGCGAAACGGAAAGCGGATGAAGCTATCGGCCTTGAGAATCTGGCACGCAGCGGAATAGGCAGCGGCAAATTCCGGCATCAGTTCGACGTCGTCTTCCAGCACGAGACCCGCATCCAGTTCCTGATCGACAATCGCCTGCCAGGCCTTCCGGTGCGAAAGAAAGCAGGCAATTTCGTTTGTGCTGAGCTGAAATGGATAGCGGGGCTTGTGCGCCGATCGCCGATAAACGCGGCTGATTGTTTGCCCATCGAGCGTGCGCCCGTCGACGGCGTTCACTACGTCCGTCTCTACAGGCAGCCTACGAACAAGTTCTTCGACTTGCGGCTGCCGGTCGGTGGCGCGCTCCAGATGGATGATGAAAGCCTTGACGGCCCTTTGGGGGCCGTCATTCGCAGTGATGTCAGGACGCGTTTCGTTCATGGTCCTTATCTACCTTGCAGCATACATAAAGCTCAAGGTATTTTGCAGATCAGACCGGCTTCCAGCCCGGCTCGACACTATCGGCTTCCGCTCGCCACAAATCGGCGTAGTCGACATTCTGCCAATCCTTGAACCATGGGCCGCCGCGTGTGTAATGCACGACTTTCGG
The DNA here is from genome assembly GCF_026014005.1 of Brucella sp. JSBI001. Taxonomy (NCBI): domain Bacteria; kingdom Pseudomonadati; phylum Pseudomonadota; class Alphaproteobacteria; order Hyphomicrobiales; family Brucellaceae; genus Brucella; species Brucella sp. JSBI001. The sequence continues at coordinate 405,845 of NZ_CP110339.1, forward strand.
CAGGCCAGTTTCCGGCTTCTCGTTCCAGCCTTCCAGCCAGTTATAATCCGTCGGCAGAGCGCCAATTTCATCATCGGCAGCCCATTGCATGCGGTGCAGGTAGGCGCCGGTTTCGCTGTTGATCAGCTCCGGCGTCAACTGGCGTGTTGAGGGATGTTCGCAGTTGAACAGCATACAGGACGACCAGTTCTTGCGTGGATAGCTGGTCTGCACCTTGCCATCCATCTTCACACTATCCTTGGGCTGATAATCGTGCTGAACGCAATAAACGGCTTTTGAAGGATCATTGTAAGCTTGGAGGCCAGCAATATCGCCCAGAAAAAGAAAGTCGCAATCGCAGAAAAGCGCCCACCCCTTGTAGCCCGCAAGCCATGGCGTGAAAAACCGCGAATAGGTAAACTCTGTCGATGCCAGTGGATCGACTTCCCGCGTGTAGACCCCTCGATCGACCAGGTCCTGCAACTTGATCGGCACGATCTCCAGCGGGATAGAGGAATGCTTCAATGCGGATGCTTTGGCGACTTCATATGCGATGGGCTCGCGAGAATCCCATCCGATGAAAATGCGTAACGGTTCACTCATTCATAGGCTCCTCTAAAGAGATTGTGTCGTGATCGTTCCCCACGTTTTCCGCCGGAAATTAAAGTTAGAGCGCGTTTCCATCTGATCGACGCCCTAATTTCTGCTTCAAGCATAATCTTATCGATCCTCGTTTCACTCCGGTCGGATTATGCTCTATGGCGCTGGGTCACTGGATGAGGCTGATGCGTCCGGATTTGACCTTCTGCTCAACCCAACTGCGCTCATCTCCCCAGGTGTGGCGTTTCCAGCCTTCCCAGGTGAAGCCGCAGATTTTAACGTCCCAGCTTTCCTCCGGACATTTTCCGAGCATGTACCAGATGCCAAAAAAGCCGGTGCTTGGAAAGGCTTTGCTTATATTCTCGTCGGTTACACCCAGCTCTTTGCATCCGGCCAGATAGAATTGGGGCGGCATGATCCGGATTTCCTTGCCCGCAGAGCCGACAACTTCGATGGTCTGCATGGTCCAGTCGCCACGCCTTCCCTTGAGACGGGAGAGGAAATTCGGACCAGGGTGATATTTGCGGATGATGCTTGGATGATAGGCAAGCATCACTTCCTTGGCCGCCTTGAAAGTCGGTGTCTGCACGAAGCCCGGATCGCGTAGCCGCCGCTGCATCGGCTTGCTTGAGGTTGCCAGCATCAGGAGATCTGTCCGGGTGCCGCTCATGCCGATGGACTTTTTTGGCTCATTGAAACGGACCACAAAATCGGCAGCATCCACTTCGGCAGAAAGATCGCGCGGCAAAGGCGCATTGCCGACGATGATCAATGTCTTTTTCATGCACTCCAACTCTAATTAGAATGAACCGGTGCCTGTGTCGAAACAGTAGGTATATCTAAATTAGAATTACATAATGATTACAACAATAGGAGGCAATTTCCTTTGTTGTTGGGAAATCCGGGTGAAATGCTAGGATTTCGCTGCAATCACAGCAGCCATGCAGGATATGCACTTCTCAAAAGACAGAGAAAGGCGGAAGCTCACTATCGGGAGGAAGATAAAAAGGGGATACCACCATGAATCTTCGCACCCATTTCCATCGCTGGATGCAGTATCGCGAAAATATTCGCGAACTTAGTGGCTGCACGGACCGCGAGCTTTCCGATCTCGGCCTTTCACGCACCGATATTCATCGCGTCGCCCGCGAAGCCGCTTTTGCTTGAACCAGCGGACCAAGGCCGTTTCCCTGTTTCGGGAACCGGCCTGTTTCGATCCGCAAAATCTTCCAAAACCTACACGTCACCCGGCTTCTTGAAGCGAATGTGAATGTTGTCGCCTGCGAGGTCGAAGCCTGCATAATTGCGCTGAAAGGCAATGAGCGCGTCGTTGACGCCCTTTGAATAATCGTCTTCCTGCACATCGATATGGTGCCGGTAGAGAATCCTGTCGTCCTTATAGAATATAACCTGACCTTCCATCATAGCCTCCTTCTGATGAAGCGCTGAGCAGAAATCCGTCGGCGGTTTCAGGCGTCGCGCGCTTTGAAACGGGTGGGTAGAGCAATGTTCTACACACGGGCCTATGGCTGAAGAGGTGCCGGGGGCACTTATCCAGTCGGTATATCTATTTGAGATAGGCGATATGGCGGGCGTTTCAAGATGATGCGGTGCCGGGTCCGGTCTTGCTCAGCTCGAGCCAGGCACGAGCAGCATGAGACAGGAATGCGCCTTTTCGCCAGATCAGTGCCAGATTCCAGTTCACATCGGCACCTTTGATCCTGTGGATGCGCACGCCGGGATGATGCCGCTGTTCCGCGATCATTTTTGGTAGAAAGCCGATGCCCATGCCTGCCGCTACGAGCTCGACGATGAAGTCAATCTGACTGGAGCGGACCGCAACGTTTGGAGAGAATCCATGCGAACGACATGCATCAAGGATAATGTGGTTGAGGGCAAAGCCGCTCTCGAAAAGAATGAACGGCAGGCTGGCAATGTCCTGCAGCGAAACGCCGTCACCGCGTGCAAGCGCATGATCGGTCGGGAGAAGCGCCACAACCGGTTCGCACCGCACATCCTGCCACTCGAAGCTGTCTTCAACCGGCAGAAGCGAAGCCGCAAGTTCCACATCTCCGGCAAGCAGCAATTCCTCCAGCCTCCGGCTGCCGTGCTCGACCAGCTGAATGTCGATTTCCGGATAAAGCTTCGTATAAGCCGCAAAGACGGGAGCGAAAAGCACGCTGGACCCGATGGGCGGCAGGCCGAGTTTCAGCAGGCCGCGCTTGAGGCCGCGGAGCTCACCCAGCTCGGCCAGCATGTCGTCTTTTTCCGCCAGCATGGCGACCGCGCGACGAAAGACAATCTCACCTGCCGTTGTGAGGCGGGAGGGAGAGATTTCACGATCCAGCAGAACCAGCCCCAATTCGTCTTCAAGCTGTCTGACCGCCTTGCTGACGGTCGACTGGGTCGCGTTGATGGTTTTTGCGGCGGCGGAAAAACCGCCTTGCCGCACCACTTCGACAAAGGCCTGGAAGCTGCGCAAGTTCATGAGCCATTCTATTACGGAATAGCTGCAATGAAATCAATTCATTTCTAGAATAGCGCCAGAAGGCCTATATTCACCCATGAAAATGCATCAGTCCCCATTGGAAAAGCACATGAACGCCCACAGCCTTTTGATCCGGTTTCGTTACGCACTGCATCACAGCCGTCTGATGCAGATTGCGACGCTGGTCGGTTTCTGGCTGGCGGGTGAGCTTTTCGTCCGCCTCGTCGGTCTGCCTCTGCCGGGTGGCATTGTCGGTATGGCGCTGGTGCTGGCGCTGCTCCTGAGCGGTCGTGTTAGCCTGTTCAGCATGAAGCGCGGTGCAGAATGGTTTCTGGCAGAAATGTTGCTCTTCTTCGTTCCCGCAGTGCTTGCAATTCTCGAGCATAAGGAACTGCTCGGTCTGCTGGGTCTGAAAATCATGGCTGTGATTTTGCTCGGCACGTTGACGGTCATGAGTGTCACCGCACTGACGGTTGATCTCTGCTACCGCTGGAGCCTGCGTTATGTCGCTAAGTGATCCGCTTGTTGCGACGCTTTTCTGGTCTGCCGCGACGATCCTGCTTTATCTAGCTGCCAAGCGCGTCTATCGCCGCTTTCCGATGTGGTGGTTGACGCCGCTCGTTGTTACGCCATTGTTGCTGATAGCGCTGGTCATTGGGCTCAATCAGAACTATCGCGGCTATTTCGGTGCTACCCACTGGCTGGTTGCGCTGCTTGGACCTGCAACGGTTGCTTTTGCGGTCCCGATTTACCAGCAGCGCGCAACGATCCGCCGCTATTGGCCGGTGCTTCTGGCCGGTGTGGTCGTCGGAAGTTCGTCTGCCATGGCTTCCGCATGGGGTCTGGCGCATCTGCTGGGCCTCAACGAAGCAATCAGCCTCAGCCTGATGCCACGTTCAATGAGCACACCGTTTGCGATGACCGTCTCTGGCGACATTGGTGGAACGCCTGACCTGACAGCAATCTTCGTGGTGCTGACAGGTGTGTTCGGTGCAGCTCTCGGTGAAGTCATGCTCAACTGGCTGCCGATCCGCTCCGCGCTGGCACGCGGAGCCCTTTTCGGTATGGGTGCGCACGGAGCCGGTGTGGCCAAGGCCCACCAGATCGGTAGCGAAGAAGGTTCGATTGCCGGGCTGGTCATGGTGCTTGTTGGCCTCGTGAATGTGCTTGCTGCTCCCCTGATTGCCCACTTTTTGTGAGAGCCTAATTTTACAGGCCATTCTTTAAAAACGCCCGGTTTCCGGGCGTTTTCTGTATTAGCGAATCTGCCTTTTTCTTGAGCATCAACGTCTTTGCATAACTGATATGCATTAATGACCGTTGCTGCAGTGAAGGGGGCGGGTAAATATCTCTTCATCGAGTTCACTCCTCCTCCCAGAACTCGATAAGGAATGCGGCACTCCTCCTCCCAAGCCGTATTCAAGATCAGGCCGCGCATCCTCCTCCCGCGCGGCCTTTTTCTTTTTTAGCTCCCCTGCATCCTGCTTCGCTTTCAACTCCGTGCGTTGACAATGCGTAACTGCATAGCCCCATAGGCAAGCTGCAGCATCTGCTCTATCTCTGATTCAAGTTTTGAATCGGGGAGACAGTGTCCATGACAAGCGGCATCCACCACATCACCCTCATCACCCGAAAAGTGCAGGCGAATGTCGATTTCTATGCCGGCTTTCTGGGGCTGCGTATCGTCAAGCAAACAGGCGGGTTCGAGGATGCCGAGCAGCTGCATCTGTTCTATGGCGACCGCTCGGGCACGCCCGGATCGTTGATTACGTTTCTGGTCTGGGAAGATGGTGCCAAGGGGCGTGTTGGCCACGGTCAGGTCAGCGAAATCGCGCTTGCCATCGATAGCACGGCCATCGGTTTCTGGCTCGAACGCGCCTTGCGTTATCATGTGCCTTCCGAAGGACCGGTTCAGGAGTTTGGCGAACCTGTTCTGCGCCTGCGCGATCCCGACGGTGTGATCGTCAAGCTTGTCGGCTGCGATCTTGCCGCCAATGATGCGTGGGAAAGCGAAGGCATTCCGCCAGCTTTCGCCGTCAGGCGTTTGCGTGCCGCGACTATTCTGTCCGAAGCGCCGGAACAGACGGCAGGTTTCATCGAACGTTATTTCGGTTTCAGGCCTTCGGCGAAAGAAGGCACGATAGATCGTCTTCTGTCGGATTCCGGAGACGCCATTGATGTGCGTGACGCCGGCGGCTTCTGGCCGGGCATCCCCGGCACGGGCATTGCCGATCATGTCGCTTTTCGTGCTGCCGATACTGGCGACGTGGAAAAGGTGGAGAAGGAGCTTTCCAAGCTTAATTCCAGCGCCGTCAATGTGCACGACCGCAAATATTTCACGTCGCTCTATGTTCGCGAACCGGGCGGAACGCTGTTCGAATTTGCAACCGATGCACCGGGCTTTGCAATAGACGAGCCGGTCGAGAAACTGGGCCAGTTCCTGTTTGTGCCGCCCGGTAATGAAGAAAAGGCCGATGCCATTCGGGCACGAATGCCGCAATTCGCTCTGCCGGGCGAAGAGCGCGTCATCTATCGTGATCTGCCTTTCGTTCATCGGATACACCAGCCGGAAGACCCGGATGGCAGTACACTGGTGCTTTTGCATGGCACTGGTGGAAACGAAAATGACCTGATGCCGTTCGCCCGCAAGGCTGCGCCGCGCGCAACCCTTCTGGGGGTACGGGGACGCAGCACGGAAGAGGGTATCCAGCGCTGGTTCCGCCGCTTCGATCTGAAAAAATTCGATCAGGCCGATATTCAGTTTGAAGCGCAGGCATTCGAGGCTTTCGTTGAAGGTGCCGCCGCCGCTTATAGTATCGATTTGAATCGGACAGCTTTTATCGGGAACTCCAACGGCGCAAATTTGCTGGCGGCTTTCATACGCTTGCATCCGCATGTGGTTCGCACGGCGGTTCTTCTGCGCGGTCAGGAGGTTCTGGAGGAGCAGCCCGATGGCGCGGATTTGTCGGATGCTTCAGTACTTTTGATGAATGGTGCTTCCGATCCGTTCGGCGATGAGACCGGAACGCTGGAAAAAGTCCTGAGAGACGACGGGGCGGCGCTTACCATCAGCACGGTCGAAGCAGGGCATGCACTCATCGATGAAGATATCCTCATTGTAAGCGACTGGCTTCGGGACAAGATATAAATAAAAGGGCTGCGGAGAATTCCGCAGCCCTTTTACTATATTAATCGAGGGACTTCAGGTTACGCTCGATGGCTTCGCGCTTTCCTTCGAGGAAAGGTGGAAGCGACAGGCTCTCGCCAAGGCTTTCAAGTGGTTCATCAACAGCGAAACCCGGCCCATCGGTAGCGATTTCGAACAGGATACCGTTCGGCTCGCGGAAGTAGAGCGAGCGGAAGTAGTAACGTTCCACTTCGCCGCTTGACGGCATGCGCACGGACCTCAGACGGTCGACCCATTCCTGCATGCTTTCCTGATCCGGCGTGCGGAAGGCCACATGGTGCACGGCGCCCGCACCCTGCCATGCAGTCGGCAGGTTCGGCTGTACCGCGACATGCAGTTCGGCGGCGGCACCGCCCGGCCCCATGGAGAAGACATGGACATGGCCTTCGCCGTCAGGCGAAGCGTAATCGCCGGTCTGGCGCATGTTCATGACCTTTTCCAGAATGATCTGGGTCGGCGCCAGTTCGGGAACGCTAAGCGTAATCGGTCCGAGACCTCTGATCTGCCTTTCAGCAGGCACGGGACTCCGGTCCCAGCTATGTGCCTCACCCGCGCCGCCATCATCGGTCAGGCGCAAGCGCTGCCCTTCCGGGTCTTCGAAGTCGAGAGCAGCCCGTCCCGCGACCTCGAAAATATCGCCCGTCTGGACGCCTTTATCGTTAAGGTGCTTTCGCCACCAATCGAGACTTTCGACACCGTTCACACGCAAACCGGTGCGGGCGACGCTGTTGGTGCCGCGCTGTTCGCGCTGTACCGGCCAGTCGAAAAAGGTGATGTCCGTGCCGGGCGAAGCCAGCCCGTCTGCGTAGAACAGATGGTAGGCGCTGGTGTCGTCCTGATTAACGGTTTTCTTGACGAGCCGAAGCCCGAGCGTGTCGGTATAGAAGCGCCGGTTGCCGGGCGCATCGGCGGTAATGGCTGTCAGATGGTGCAGCCCTGTCAGTTCCAATGCCATAATGTGCCTCCTTCAGAAACGGAGTTGCTGTTGGGGGATATATCGGTCTGGGCTGATCGTGAGGAAAGTATCACCTGTTGAACAGTGTGTAACCCATAAGCCGCAATCGCCTTGCGTTCCGACAACGGTGGATAATTGGGGCTTGGCAGAAGGTTTCAGGTAAAGAATATATTAACCCTCAAAGTTCGGGTGTAATACCAAAACTAGATGAGTTTGACCCATCGAGTTTTGGTTAAGCCTGTGCGGCGATTGAGCATTTTCAGGGCGTGATGCGTCAGCATCTCAGCGCCCTCGTATAAGAGACCTGCTGGCGTAGCGTTGAGGGAGTTTGGTTTTGCGGCGCGTTTTTTCTCGGACTGCCCCTGCGTTGCTTGTTCTTCTGTCTGTGCTTGCCGGTTGCGCCAGCCGGCCTGAAGGCGTGCTTATCCCGGTCGGCGATGTCGCTTCGCCCGGTACGACGAAGGTGAATCTTGTCGTTGCCACCACGCGCCGTCCGTCTGATAATCCCGGCATTCTTTTCTCCGGCGAACGCGACAAGCTCGTGTCGCTCAACGAGATCGTTGTGTCCATTCCGCCGGAAAAGAACCGCAAGGCGGGTGAAGTGCAGTGGCCCAAGAAGCTGCCGCCCAATCCGCAGAAGGATTTCACCACCGTCAGCGTGACACCGGTCAAGACCGATGTGGAAATGGCAGGCTGGGTCCGCCCGCATCTGACTAAAAGCCGCCGCGTAATGGTGTTCGTGCACGGCTTCAACAATACGTTCGAGGATTCGGTCTATCGCTTTGCGCAGATCGTGCACGATTCCGGTGCCGATGTTGCACCGGTGATCTTTACCTGGCCATCGCGCGCCAGTGTTTTCGACTACAACTACGACAAGGAAAGTACCAATTATTCCCGCGATGCGCTGGAACAAATCTTGCGCGCCATCGCACGCGAGCCAGAGGTCAAGGATATCACTGTCATGGCCCATTCGATGGGCAGCTGGTTGACGGTCGAGGCTCTGCGGCAGATGGCGATCCGCGACGGTCGCGTCAATGCCAAGATAACGGATGTCATTCTGGCATCGCCCGATCTCGACGTCGATGTGTTCTCGAAGCAGTTCCTTGCCATGGGCAAGCAGCATCCGCGCTTCACGTTGTTCACGTCGCGGGATGACAAGGCGCTTGCATTGTCACGGCGCATTTCGGGCAATATCGACCGCCTCGGCCAGATCGATCCGTCAATCGAGCCTTATCGCTCCGAGCTGGAAAAAGCAGGCATCACCGTTATCGACCTGACACAGCTGAAGGCGGGTGACCGTCTCAACCATGGCAAGTTTGCTGCAAGTCCGGAAGTCGTGCAGCTGATCGGTCAGCGCCTTGTTGCAGGCCAGACCATCACGGATTCGCAGGTTGGCCTCGGTGATCGTCTGGGGGCGGTGGCGATGGGCACGGCACAGGGTGTCGGCACGGCTGCCTCGCTGGTGGTGACAGCGCCGATTGCCGTGTTTGATCCGAACACGCGCAAAACCTATGACGAGCAGATTGACCGTTTCGGTCGTGCTGTCGGCAATACGGTTGGCGCGGTAACTACCCCCACGCAGTAAAGTATGCCGACAGCGTTCTTTCCTCTGCAGTTGTCATATTTGAGCTGACGCTGTAGGACTCGCGGCCAACAAATTCGGGCCGCGAGGAGGACCTCATGCAGATCATCCGCACCATTGAGGAATTGCGTCAGGTTTTGGCACCAGCAAGGCGGGCGGGAAAACGCATCGGCTTCGTGCCGACCATGGGCTACCTCCATAAAGGCCACCTTGAACTGGTTCATCGCTCCAGAGCGGAAAATGACGTGACCGTCGTGTCTATCTTCGTCAATCCGTTGCAATTCGGCGCGAATGAAGACCTCGACAAATATCCGCGCGATCTGGAACGGGATGCCACTCTGTTGCGCGGAGCGGATGTCGATTATCTTTTCGCGCCAGCGGTCAGCGACATGTATCCGCAGCCGATGCAGACGGTGGTGGATGTGCCAACCCTCGGCAACCAGATGGAAGGCGAGGCGCGTCCCGGTCATTTCGCCGGTGTTGCGACGGTGGTGAGCAAGCTCTTCAATATCGTCGGCGCGGACGCCGCCTATTTCGGCGAAAAGGATTTTCAGCAACTCGTCATCATCCGCCGCATGGTGGAGGACATGGCCATTCCGGTGCGAGTTGTCGGTGTTGAAACGGTGCGGGAGGAAGACGGGCTCGCCTGTTCGTCCCGCAATGTCTATCTGTCGCCGGAGCAGCGCGCCGCCGCCATCATCGTACAGAAGGCACTCGATGAAGCCGAGCGGCTTTATCGGTCCGGTGTGGATGATCCCGATGCGCTGGAAGCGGCAATTCGCACTTTCATCGCCACGGAACCGCTGGCGACGCCGGAAGTGGTGGCACTCCGCGATCCGGTGACGCTTGAGCGCCTGACATCGGTTCAGGGGCGTCCGGTGCTCGTCGCGCTGTTCGTGCGGCTTGGCGCGACGCGGCTTCTCGATAATCGCGTCCTTGCGCATGTTGCGCAGGAACAGGCGGCCTGAGATGAGCGCATCCGTTAAACAGAAGCGACTGACGCCGAAGGCCATTTCGGTCCTCAAGGGCGAGCGCCCGATTGTCAGCCTCACCGCCTATACGACACCGATTGCGCGTCTGCTCGATCCGCATTGCGACCTGCTGCTGGTGGGGGATTCACTCGGCATGGTGCTTTACGGCATGGATTCCACCCTTGCTGTCACGCTCGACATGATGATCGCCCATGGGCAGGCTGTCATGCGCGGGGCCGAGACGGCCTGCGTCATTGTCGACATGCCGTTCGGTTCCTATCAGGAATCAAAGGAACAGGCGTTCCGCAATGCGGCTCGTGTGATGCAGGAAACCGGCTGCGACGGCGTCAAGCTCGAAGGCGGCGAGGAAATGGCCGAAACGGTCGCATTCCTCGTCAAGCGGGGTATTCCGGTGTTCGGTCATGTCGGGCTGATGCCGCAGCAGGTCAATACGGTCGGCGGTTTCCGCTCACTTGGACGTGGCGACGAGGAAGCCGACCGGATTCGCCGCGATGCACAGGCCATTGCCGATGCCGGTGCTTTCGCGCTGGTCATTGAAGGTACGGTGGAGCCGCTGGCGCGAGAGATTACCGCAGCGCTTGCCATTCCGACGGTTGGCATTGGGGCTTCGGCTGCCTGTGATGGACAAATACTGGTTTCAGACGACATGCTGGGGCTGTTTCAGGATTTCACGCCGCGTTTCGTGAAGCGTTTTGCGCAATTGGCGCCGCAGATTTCCGATGCAGCCAAAGCCTATGCCGAAGAGGTGCAGGCGCGTGCATTTCCGGGGCCGGAGCATGTTTTCGGCGCGAAACCCAAGGGCTGAATAGCAAAACCTGTGCCGTATGGCGGTAGCGCCTTGTATTTATTCGTCAATCGCGTTCAATGTCGGAACTGTTTTCCGGAGTTGCCGTGACCGACGATATTGCCCATACCGAACTGATTGCCGTGCTGACGGCTGTGACCAGTGAACAGCCGCGCGTCATGACTGTGCGGCAGGGACAAGCTTTACCGTCGGGTCCGTTCGAAAGCGAGCATCGTTCTCTGCAATCGGGTCTGCGCGCCTGGGTGCAGTCGGAAACCGCACATCCGGTCGGTTATCTGGAGCAGCTTTATACCTTTGCCGACCGTGACCGCCATGCGCAGGGTGAGCGCATCATCTCGATCAGCTATCTGGGCCTCGTGCGCGAAAGCGATGCGGCGGCGGGGCAGGCGGGCTGGCGCGGCTGGTATGATTATCTGCCGTGGGAAGATCACCGTCAGGGCGAACCGGCGATCATGGAGCATCTCAACAATGCGCTGCTTGTCTGGGCCTATCGGGCCGAAACGCCGGAGCTGACAGCGCAGCGCATGCGGCGCATCGCTTTCACCTTCGGCTTTGAGAGCGGAGAGTGGAGCGGGCGCTGGAACGAAGACCTTGTACTGCAACGTTATGAGCTGCTGTTCGAGGCTGGTCTGGTGGCCGAGGCCGGAATGAAGGAAGACGAGAACGGCCGCTCCATGTTTGCCGATCATCGCCGTATCCTTGCCACGGCAATTGCGCGGCTGCGTGCCAAGATCAAATACCGCCCGGTGGTGTTCGAGTTGATGCCGGAAAGTTTCACCCTGCTGCAGTTGCAACGCACCGTCGAGGCGTTGGCCGGCTTGCGCCTGCACAAGCAGAATTTCCGCCGCCTGATCGAACAGCAGAATCTCGTCGAGGAAACCGGCGAAAGCGACAGCGAAACCGGCGGTCGCCCGGCAAAACTGTTCCGTTTCCGCTACTCGATTGTCGAGGAACGCGCCCTTTCCGAGCGCCATCTGGCTGGTGCCAAGCTGCCAATCTCTCGCGATTGACAATATACTCGAATCGAGTATAAGTTCATAAACATGAAATACTCAATTTGAGTATAAATGGGCATGCCAGCGTATTTCCAGCAAAAGCGCAAAACGCTTTCGTGTGAGGTTGATGCGTAAACGCATGTCGATGAGCTGGGAGGCTCGCACATGAACGATCATGTTTCCGTCTCGCAACTCTATGATCGCGTGGCCAAAGTCCTGCCGAAGGCGGAGTGGCTGGGCTTCGAGGACGACGTTGCGGCGATCCTCGAACTGAAGAAAAAGCGCAATGCGGTTATCCTTGCGCATAATTACCAGACACCGGAAATCTTCCATTGCGTGGCCGATATTGTCGGCGACAGTCTGGCGCTGGCGCGCAAGGCTGCGGAGGTCGATGCCGATGTGATCGTGCTGGCGGGCGTGCATTTCATGGCCGAAACGGCCAAGCTGCTCAATCCAGGCAAGACAGTGCTGATCCCGGATATGGGGGCGGGCTGTTCGCTGGCCGACAGCATCACGCCGGAAGATGTGGCGTTGCTGCGTGAAGCGCATCCCGGCGTGCCGATCATTACTTATGTCAACACATCCGCTGCCGTGAAGGCGGCATCCGATATTTGCTGCACCTCCGGCAATGCCAAAAAGGTGGTGGAATCGCTCGGCGTGCCGCGCGTGCTGATGATCCCCGACGAGTTTCTGGCGCAGAATGTGGCGCGCGAAACCGATGTCGAAATTCTCGCCTGGCATGGCCATTGCGAGGTGCATGAACGCTTCACCCCCGACGATATTCGCGAATTGCGCGAGAGCCACCCCGGTGTGGTGGTTCTGGCCCATCCTGAATGCCCGCCGGACGTGGTGGAAGCTGCCGATTTCGCCGGGTCCACGGCGGTCATGTCGGATTATGTCGGCGAGAAAAAGCCGCAGCGTGTCGTGCTTTTGACCGAATGCTCGATGAGCGACAATGTCGCTGTCGATCACCCCGATGTCGAGTTCATCCGCCCGTGCAATCTCTGCCCGCATATGAAGCGGATCACGCTTGCCAACATTCGCGATGCGCTGGAAAACAATCGCCATGAAGTGACCGTCGAGGCAGCACTGATGGAGCCTGCCCGGCGCGCCGTCGAACGGATGCTGGCGGTATGAACACGGCCCCGCTCCCGGTTCTCGTCATCGGCAGCGGTCTTGCCGGTCTGATGACGGCGCTGACACTATCTCCGCAGCCGGTGTTGCTGGTGACAGCGGGAAGCCTCGGCCTGTCCGGTTCCAGCATGCTGGCGCAAGGCGGCATTGCCGCAAGTGTTGGCGCGGATGACAGCGCGGCGCTGCATCTGGCCGATACGATTGCGGCTGGCGACGGCCTGTGTGACCGGGGCGTGGCTGCGGAGATTGTGGCGGCAGGCGCGGAAGTCATTGCCGCGCTGGAAGCGCATGGCGTGCACTTCGACCGCAAGGCGGACGGTTCGTTTTCGCTCGGTCTGGAAGCCGCCCATAGTCGCCATCGCATTGTGCATGTGGATGGCGACGCGACGGGGGCGGGCATCATACGAGCTTTAACCGCAAAGGTTCTGGCAACGCCTTCGATCACAGTTCTGGAAAACACCCGCGCCCTGCGTTTGATCAAGCAGGATGGCCGTGTGGTCGGTGCCTGTCTTGAAAATCTCGGACCGGTTGCAGCAACCGCCGTGGTGCTGGCGACGGGCGGGATCGGCGGACTTTATAAGGCAACAACCACGCCGCTTGGCAATCTCGGCCAAGGTGCCGCTCTGGCAGGCCGCGCTGGCGCTGTGCTTGCCGATATGGAATTCGTGCAGTTCCACCCGACCGCGCTTGCCGTTTCTGCGCCGCGTCTGCCGCTGGTTAGCGAAGCGGTGCGCGGGGAGGGCGCTAAGCTCGTCAATGATCGTGGCGAGCAGTTCATGGCTGATATTCCGGGCCGTGAGCTTGCGCCCCGTGATGTGGTGGCGCGTGCCATTGGCAACGAGATTGCACAAGGGCGCAAGGTCTATCTGGATGCGCGCGCGGCTCTGGGTGCGCGTTTTGCAACCCGGTTTCCCGGTATCGACGCGCTTTGCAAACAGCATGGCATTGATCCGTCCAGTGATATGATCCCGGTCAGACCGGCCACGCATTACCATATGGGCGGCATCAGGACCGACGCCGACGGGCGCAGCAGTCTGCCGGGGCTGTGGGCTGTGGGCGAAGCGGCCTGCACCGGCCTGCACGGCGCCAACCGGCTGGCCAGCAATTCGCTGCTTGAAGCTGCCGCCATGGGGCTGCGCGCCGCCCGCGCGCTTGGCTGTGAAGAGGCGGTCGCCGTGCGGCATCCCGTGCCGGTCAGCCTGCCGCAGAGCGCCGATCCCGAACCGGTGCGGCGCGTGGTTTCCAGCCATCTTGGCCTGCTGCGTGATGAAGAAGGTTTGCGCTCTGCAATCACCGCCCTTCTCCCCCTCGCGGAGACCGACGATGCCGCAGCCGTGGCGCTGGTTGCTGCGGTTGCGGCATATGAACGGCGCGAGTCGCGTGGCAGTCATGCCCGCACCGACTATCCCGCCAAAATTGCGGCTCCAGTCCGCAGTTTTTTCACTTTTTCGGCAGCTTTCGCACTGGCACGCGACATTGCCGCGCCTCACTCTGTTACAAGGACTGCATGATGAACCTGCCGCGCTTGTCTCTGCTCGTCGTCGAACCGCTGGTGCGCGCTGCACTTCTGGAAGATCTGGGGCTTGCTGGCGATATTACCAGCAATGCGGTGGTGCCGGAGGATCACCGCTCGGCCATGCTGTTCAGCCTGCGCCAGCCGGGCGTTATCGCCGGGATGGATGTGGCTGAAATGGCATTTCGTCTGGTCGATCCGGATGTCACATTCGAACGTCTGGCGCGGGACGGTCAGTCTCTTGAAAAAGGGGAGGATGTCGCCCGCGTTTCCGGCTCGTCCCGCTCTATACTCGCAGGAGAACGGACGGCGCTGAATTTCCTTGGCCATCTGTCCGGCATCGCCACGGCGACGACTAATCTGGTCAAGGCTGTGGCTGGCACAAAGGCCTCCATCGTCTGCACCCGCAAGACGACGCCCGGTCTGCGCGCCTTGCAGAAATATGCAGTCCGGGCAGGCGGCGGCATGAACCACCGTTTCGCGCTCTATGATGCGGTGCTCATCAAGGACAATCATATCGCCGTTGCGGGCGGTGTGCGCGAGGCTATCGAACGCGCCAAGGCCGGTGCTGGTCACATGGTCAAGATCGAGGTCGAGGTCGATACGCTGCAACAGCTCGAGGAGGCGATGGCCATTGGTGTGGACGCTGTATTGCTCGACAATATGACGCCTGCGCAATTGCGCGAGGCGGTCTCGATTATCGACGGTCGCGCCATTTCCGAAGCCTCGGGCGGCATTACGCCGGAAACGGTGGCTGCGGTCGCTGCCAGCGGGGTTGATCTGATTTCGGTCGGCTGGACCACGCACAGCGCGCCAAATCTCGATATCGGGCTCGATTTTGAACTGAATAGCTGAGGCTTTACGTCTTGTGTGGACAGGCGCAATATCTCCCACATAGACAATGTCCAAACGTGCTTCGCTGTAAAACCTAGTCCGTCGCTAAGGGTTAGGTCTCGCACATTCATGGCGATAACTGCCTCCATACTCGTGCAAGAATCCTACACGCAAAAACATGATTGAATAATTCATGTTTTCATGTCACACAATGACTGACTGATAGTCAGTCATGAGTCGTGCGGTGGTTCTGCAACTTGCTTGTGTGCGTGCCGGTTGCCGGATCGCCGTCACGGCTCAAAGCGGCATTGCCGCAGAAAGTTTGATGGATATCGAGCAGGAGGGAAGCGTGATGCTTCACCATACGGAAAATTGGCCTTACGTGGTCACCTTGTCGAAGGGCGCATCGACCTTGGAAGAAACGCGTGAATTCTTTGATGTCTGGAATCGGTGGCTTGATGAGGGAAAGCCCTTCATCACGATCCGCCGTTTTCTGGACGAGGATGCACTTGCGCATCCCGAAGGTTCGGCACGGGAAGTGAAACAATGGTTGCAACAGAATGCGCAGCGTATTCGCGAACAGGTGCTGGGCATGGTGAACATCGTTCCGGAATCTGTTTATGAACAGGCAAGCCGCATGGATGCAGAAAAGCTGTTTCGCGTCCCCGCGGGCACATTCTCCAATGTCGATGCGGCGCTGCATTGGCTGGAAGATCGGGTCATTCGACCAAATCAGCTTGATTTTGACAGGGCGGCGATCCGGGATAAATTGGCAGCGACCTGAAGTTTTGGAGATTGATTTGCCTTCCACTGCCATCAAGCCCAAGCCCCGCACCAAACCAGCGGAAATACGTCGCGACGAGCTGATGGCTGCAGCCGAAGCCCTCTTCCTCGAAAAGGGCTTCGCGGCGACAAGCGTGGATGAAATAGTGCGTCTGGCGGACGTCGCCAAAGGTACGTTCTATCTGCATTTTCGCAGCAAGGACGACATCCTGCTTGCCTTGCGGGAGCGATTTGTCGATGGGTTCTGCGAGCGATTGGAGCGCCAACTCGGTCTACTTGCCGCCGACGACTGGCAGGGAAAACTGGCTGCATGGGCCGAGACCGGCATTGCCGGTTATCTCGACAACTACAAACTCCACGACATGGTGTTCCATGATTTTCACCCGCCCATGCGTCGCATGAAGCAGGAAAATCCGGCAATCGTCCGGCTCGATGCGTTGTTGACCGACGGTAATGCTGCAGGCGCATGGAAAATCACCGATACGCGTTTGACGGCTGTACTTCTGTTCAATGCGCTGCACGGTGCGGTCGATGAGATCATCTCCAACCCGGATATGATGGATCGTGCCGAGATAGTCGCCGGTGTGAAGACGTTTTTCCTGCAGGCGGTACGATCTCAATAAGTACAGTTAAAGAAAAAGGGAGGCAGACGCCTCCCTCTATTCATTTTCCAGCGCTTGTGGCAGGGCTTACTTTTCAACAAAAGCCTTTTCGATGACGTAATGTCCGGCTTCGCTCTGGCTGCCTTCCTTGAAGCCGCGTTCTTCCAGAATCTGCTTGGTTTCGGCCAGCATTTCCGGGCTGCCGCAGAGCATCATGCGGTCGTCATCGTGGTTGAATTCCGGCAGATCAATATCGGCAAAGAGCTGACCCGAACGAATGAGGTCGGTCAGGCGGCCACGATTCTTGTAAGGCTCACGTGTGACGGTCGGATAGTAGATGAGCTGGTTCTTGACCATTTCGCCGAGGAATTCATCCTGCGGTAATTCATTGGCGATGAAGTCCGTATAGGCAAGCTCTGCCACCTGACGTACGCCATGAACGAGAATAATCTTCTCGAAACGTTCATAGGCTTCCAGATCACGGATGATCGACAGGAACGGCGCGAGACCGGTGCCGGTCGAAAGCAACCAGAGATTTTTTCCGGGCTTCAGATTGTCATAGAGCAGCGTGCCGACCGGCTTCTTGGACAGGATGATCTGGTCACCAACCTTCAGGTGCTGGAGCTTTGAGGTCAATGGACCGTTCGGCACCTTGATCGAGAAGAATTCCAGACCGTCTTCGTAAAGGCTCGAGGCAATCGAATAGGCGCGTGTGAGCGGCTTGCCGTTCACTTCCAGGCCCATCATGATGAACTGGCCGCTCTGGAAGCGAAAACCGGGGTCGCGCGTCGTGCGGAAGGAAAACAGCGTGTCGGTCCAGTGATGGATGTCGGTGACGGTTTCCTGATTGAAGTTGCTGCTCATTTTCGGAACTGTCTCTGTCTTGCTCCAGCACCGCTTGGGAGGACGGCGCCTATGGAATGGATTGGTCGGTTCGGTTTCTATCGGTCATTGCTGCATTTTGCCCGCAGTCGTGCAGCTCCGTGGAGACTGCATCCGCTGCGGGCAAAACGCCTTGATCACAATCAATGTAAGCGCGTCATGCTGCCTTCAGGGTGGCTTCCGCGAATTCGTAGTTGGCCAGCTTGTCGAGGAAATTCGTTACATAGTCAGGCCGACGATTACGGAAATCGAGATAATAGCTATGCTCCCAGACATCAAGCCCTAATAGTGCCTTGCCTTCGCCTGTTGCCAGCGGGTTGGAGCCATTTGGCGTCTTGGTGACCTTCAGCTTGCCGTCATTGGCCAGAACCAGCCATGCCCAGCCCGAGCCGAACTGCCCGACGGCCGCAGCCTTGAAGGCTTCCTTGAACTGGTCGACGCTACCGAAATCCTCGACGATCTTCTTTTCCAGAGCGCCAGGCAGGCGACCACCGGTTGCCGACAGGTTCTGCCAGAACAGATCGTGGTTCCAATGCTGGCCGGCATTGTTGAACACGGGAGCTAGATCAGCCTTATCCTTGGCGAAGAGGACGATTTCTTCGAGCGACTTGCCCTTGAGCGCGTCATTTTTCTCCACGAAACCGTTGAGTGCCGTCACATAGGCCTGATGGTGCTTGCCGTGGTGCAGCTCAAGCGTTTCCGTGCCCATTCCGACGCCTTCGAGCGCGTTGGTTGCAAAGGGAAGTGGTGGCAAAGTGAAGCTCATTTTAAAACTCCTGATCGCTTGAGCATAATCACCGTTCAGCATCCTGAGGATCTATCCCGGTGTGGACTCTGGCTTTGAGGAAAGCCGGTTTGAATATTGAAAATTCAGAATTATCTTGCTTCGACAGGCCTGATCACCTATTTAACAAGATAATCCTTCTTTAAATAGAAAATGGCACATATGTCAAGGAATGACTTTCTAAATACCGATGAATTGGGAGCACGTTCTCCCGCAGGGAGGATCATGCTCTCGCTCAAGATGCGGGGAGCGCAGACCGCCGCGACCATCGGGGAACATTTGGGAACCACAGGTGAGGCCGTTCGCCAACAGCTCGTGCGTCTGGCAGAGGAAGGGCTTGTTTCCTCACATTCCGTATCCCAAGGCGTTGGCCGCCCTTCGTTGTTCTGGGATCTGACCGAAGCCGGTAACAAACGTTTCCCCGATACGCATGCCGATCTGACGGTTCAGCTTCTTCATTCGGTGCGTACCATTCTTGGTGACGATGCGCTGGACACGCTGATCGCCCATCGCGAGACCGAGACGCGCCGTCAATATCAGACACGGCTGAAGGATTTGTCGCTCGACCAGCGAGTGAAGGAACTTGCCGACATTCGTTCCGCCGAAGGCTACATGGCTGATGCCGAAAAGCGGGACGATGGTTCCTGGCTGCTCATCGAAAATCATTGTCCTATCTGCGCCGCTGCAGATGCCTGTCAGGGCTTTTGCAGATCAGAGCTTCAGGTATTCAGGGCAGTGCTTGGCCCTGATGTTTCTGTAAACCGCACCGAGCATATTCTGGCCGGTGCGCGACGCTGTGCTTACGTTATTGCGCCGACCGCCTAACCATCCTTTTAGCACTATGCCGGTTGCGGCTGTCTCGCGCTGCGGACCAGAGCGAGTGCCGACACGAATGCCAGTGCAGACAGAATGGCAAAGCCGGAGAAGAGCCAAAGTGCGGCATGTGCAGTGCCGGTAAAGCCGCCGGGATTGGTGAGGCCAGCCATATTGGCAACCATTCCTGCAAGTGCTGCGCCAAGGGCGGTTGTGAAAAGCTGCACCATGGTCACGGATGCGGAAGCCAGATTCTGATCCTCTGCGTCGGCACGCTTGAAAATGCGGGTCAGCAGGTGCGGCCATGTCAGGCCAACGCCAAAACCGATGACGGCCAGCGCGATACAGATCGGCAGCAGATCGTACCAATGTCCTTCGCTGCCAGCGGGAATGAGAACGGCCAGCGTAACCATGCCTGCCACGCCCATGACGGGGGCGGCCAGAATGACACGGTCGGTACGCCCGGCGGCAACCCCTGACGATCCGATGGAACCAAGTGTCCAGCTGCCGCCCATGATGGCTGCCAGATAGCCCGCAACAAGCGGTGACTGGTTGTGAAGCACCTGAAAGAACAGCGGTACGAAGACTTCGGAACTGGTGACGGATGCGCTGAGGAAGGCGAGGGTCAGATAAAGCGCGCCGAGTTTCTGGATGCTGAACGAGCCTTTCGGCAGAATGCGTCTGCTGGCTTTCTTTTCCACTGCTGCGAGGAGAAGCAGCAGAATAATGGCAAGCGCGACGCCTCCGGCATTGAACGTCAGTTCGGATGAAATACTTCCAGCAGAAACGGCGAGGACTGCAGCGGTCAAAAGGATGAGTTGTGGCCAGGCAAGCCGGTCATTGCTGGCGGCGGAGCCGGATTCACGCGGCAGCACCGTCATGGCCATGATGGTGAACACGGCAATCACCGGCGCAAGCGACCAGAAGGCGGCGCGCCAGATGCCAAGCTCAGCAAAGACGCCGCCGATGGCTGGACCGACAAGTGTGGCCACGCCCCACATGCCGGATACGAGACCGATGGCACGCGGCCACAGCGCTTCGTCGAAAACGATACGGATCATGGAGTAGGAGAGCGCCAGCATCATGCCGCCGCCAAGACCCTGTATGGCGCGCCCCGCCAGCATGACAGGCATAGATGGAGCCAGACCACAGGTCAGGGTTCCGGCAGCGAAGATTATCGCCGCGATCAGATAGGCGCTGCGCGGGCCTGCCTGGGAAAGCAGGCGCGGCACGAGAGCCGAGCCGAGAATGGATGCAGTCACGAACAGCGCCGTGTTCCACGCATAATAGTCCATGCCGCCAATGTCGGCGACGACCGTTGGCAGAATGGTTGTAGCGATGAACACGTTGATGGCATGAAGCGCCACACCGCCGACAAGCGTCAGCGAGACGATAGCGTTTCTGCCTGCGAACAGGTCTCCCCAACCGGCGGTCGGCTTCTGATCCTGCATTTCATTTTCCTTTGACTGTCATCGTGCGGGCGAAAGTCTGAATGAGGTCGCCCCGAACATGGAGAAAATGGCTACGCCCGCGGCTGTAATTTGTCAAGCAAATGCTTGTTTAATTAATTTGATGATATTTCTGGGATTGTAGCGCGCCCTATCGGCCGGCAGAAGCCATTTGTCCGGGCAAAGACTTTCAATGAAAACGGCAGGGCAAGGGGTAGCGCATGTCTTTATCCCGAAAGCGGGAACCGGTTTCGGGATAAAGACATGCGTAAAAACAACAGATAGAGCGGTTCCAACGACTTCTTATCAACCGGAACCGCTCTAGAAGAGGGAAGGGGTTCAAATTCCTGCAGAAAGCTCTATATGAAGCTCACCTGCTGAAGGTCGGGAAGTAATCCGCGATAGCTTGTGGGGAAATTTTTCCCGATAATGCTGTGGCGGATTTGTGTTTCTGTCACAAGCTTCCTATAAGCCTTCGAATAATTTGGGAAACCACCTGTGTGTTTCCTCAACTTGGCAAACCAGCCTTGCTGGCGAGGCCAGATTTCCCCTTTGGACGACCCGGAACTCTCATGATCCAGACGCCTTACTACCTGATCGACAAGACCAAGCTGAAGCGCAACATGGAAAAGGTTGCCTATGTGCGCGAAAAGTCCGGCGCCAAGGCTCTGCTGGCGCTGAAATGCTTTGCCACGTGGTCGGTGTTTGATCTGATGAGCGAATATATGGACGGCACCACGTCGTCATCGCTCAATGAAGTGCGTCTCGGCCATGAAAGATTTGGCGGTGAAACCCATGCCTATAGCGTGGCCTATGCTGATAACGAGATCGACGAAGTTATCAGCCATGCCGACAAGATCATCTTCAATTCGATCGGTCAGCTGGAGCGTTTTGCCGACAAGGCAGCGCATATCAAGCGCGGCTTGCGTCTGAACCCAGGCGTTTCGTCTTCGACCTTCGATCTGGCTGACCCGGCGCGTCCGTTCAGCCGTCTTGGCGAATGGGATGTTGCGAAGGTCGAAAAGGTCATGGACCGCGTGACCGGCTTTATGATCCATAACAATTGCGAAAATTCCGATTTCGGTCTTTTCGACAAGATGCTGACCGATATCGAAGAAAAGTTCGGCTCGCTTCTGCACCGCGTTGAATGGGTCAGCCTTGGCGGTGGTATCCACTTCACCGGTGACGATTATCCGGTCGATGATTTCTGCGCGCGCCTGAAGGCGTTCTCGGAAAAGTTTGGCGTACAGGTTTATCTGGAGCCGGGCGAAGCTTCGATCACCAAAACCACGACGCTGGAAGTGACGGTGCTCGACACGCTTTATAACGGCAAGAACCTCGCCATCGTCGATAGCTCGATTGAAGCGCATATGCTCGATCTGCTCATCTATCGCGAAAAGGCGAAGATGGCGCCCAACAATGGCGAGCACAGCTATATGGTTTGCGGCAAATCCTGCCTTGCTGGCGATATTTTCGGCGAGTTCACTTTCGACAAGGAGCTCTCCATTGGGGACCGCCTCTCATTTGAAGATGCAGCCGGTTATACCATGGTCAAGAAGAACTGGTTTAATGGCGTGAAGATGCCAGCCATTGCCGTGCGTGAACTCGATGGCACGGTCAAATTAGTCCGCGAATTTGATTATGCGGATTTTGAAGGGTCGCTTTCTTAAAGATCCTTTTGCAGCCCTCAAGCTGCAATGAACTCATGTGTTCCGGGTGAGAAGGCAATCGGGACGGTTAACAGATGGCGGGTAACCGCTGGAAGAGGAAGCATCGACAGAAAATGAAGAAGAACGTTCTCATTATCGGCGCCGGGGGCGTGGCACAGGTTGTTGCACATAAATGTGCGCAAAACTCTGACATTTTGGGCGATATCCATATTGCGTCCCGCACGGTTGAGAAATGCCGCAAGATTATCGATAGCGTGCATGAAAAGAAGAGCCTCAAGACCGAGGTGAAGCTGGAAGCGCATGCTTTGGACGCGCTGGATATTGAAGCCACCAAGGCTCTGATCCAGAAGACCGGCGTTCAGATCGTCATCAATGTCGGCTCGGCCTTCCTTAATATGTCGGTCCTTCGCGCCTGTATCGATACGGGCGTGGCTTACATGGACACCGCGATCCATGAAGATCCGAAGAAGATCTGCGAAACCCCGCCATGGTATGGCAACTACGAATGGAAGCATCTCAAGGAATGCGAAGAGAAGGGTATCACCGCCATTCTCGGCATCGGCTTTGATCCGGGCGTGGTCAATGCCTATGCGCGTCTGGCTGCTGACGACTATCTCGATGAAGTCAAATCCATCGACATCGTTGACATCAATGCCGGTTCGCATGGCCGCTGGTTCTCGACCAATTTCGACCCGGAAATCAACTTCCGCGAATTCACCGGCACGGTCTATTCCTGGCAGGGTGGTCAGTGGCAGTCGAACAAGATGTTCGAAGTCGGCCACACTTTCGACCTGCCTGTCGTTGGCCCAAGCAAGGCTTATATGACCGGCCATGATGAAGTGCATTCGCTGTCGAAAAACTACCCGAACGCAGATGTGCGTTTCTGGATGGGCTTTGGCGATCACTATATCAACGTCTTTACGGTGCTGAACAATCTGGGCCTCCTGTCCGAACAGCCGGTCAAGACTGCCGAAGGTCTGGAAGTCGTGCCGCTCAAGGTGGTCAAGGCCGTTCTGCCTGATCCATCGTCGCTGGCACCAGACTATACCGGCAAGACCTGCATTGGTGATTTCGTCAAAGGCACCAAGGACGGCAAGGAGAAGGAAGTCTTCATCTATAACGTTGCCGACCATAAGGACGCTTACAACGAAGTGGGTTCGCAGGGCATTTCCTATACCGCTGGCGTTCCGCCGGTTGCGGCCGCAATCCTGATCGCCTCGGGTGAATGGGATGTGAAGAAGATGGTGAATGTGGAAGAGCTTAATCCAAAGCCGTTCCTCCACATCCTCAACCAGATCGGCCTGCCATCGCGCATCAAGGATGAAGACGGCGACCGCGCTCTCGACTTTGCGTAAGCGTCATTTGAATGAATAAAGAAAACCCCGCTTTGGCGGGGTTTTTTAGTGGTGCCTCGCTCTGGCTTACTCAGGCATATTTGGCCAGGTATCCGACAGACGGTAGCCGCTTGGAAACGGATCGCTCGGATCGAGCATGAGCTGCGAAGTTCCCGTCACCCAAGCGCGACCGGAAATGATGGGGCTGATGGCCGGTTTGCCACCAAGCTCCAGAGCCTTGTCCAACCGACAGTGAAACTCTGTGCCCAGCACGGACTTTCCGATAAATTTCTCGCCGACTTTCATCTGGCCTTTTGCATGAAGCACGGCCATGCGCGCCGAGCAGCCAGTGCCGGTCGGGGAACGGTCGAGTTTGGCCGGGCGAATGGCAACGGTGTTCACGCCAGTCAGCACATCGCCGTCGCGCGTCACCGGCTCGGTGATCTGGCAGAAGGAAATGTGGTTCCAGTCTTTTTCAGGATGGCGGAAACCAAGCTGCTCGTTGGCGGCTTTGGTAATCTTCACGCCAATTTGGGCAAGTTCCCGCGCCTGGCCCGGCTCGATCTTCATTCCGATAGAAGCTGCATCGACAATGACGAAACTGTCACCGCCATAAGCCGTGTCGACAATGATCGTGCCAAGGCCTTCAACTTCCAATGAGACATCCAGACGGTCAGCGAAAGATGGAACGTTGCGCACACTGATGCGCTCGGCCTTGCCGTTGCGACATTCGGCTTCCACTTCAATGATTCCGCCCGGCGCCTCCAGCACCATGCGCGTCACGGGTTCCTGCATCGGGATAATGCCGCTATCCAGCAAAACGGTGGAGACGCAGATTGAATTGGACCCGGACATGGGCGGCGTATCGGCTGGCTCCATGATGATGAAACCCATCTGCGCGCGCGGGTCTTTTGGTGGCACCAGCAGATTGACATGGCGAAACACACCGCCGCGCGGCTCGTTCAGCACGAAATTGCGCAGGGTCTCGTCGCTGGCGATGAAGCGCGATTGTTCCCACACAGTATCGCCAGGAGGAGGGGCCACGCCACCGACAATGACATCACCGACTTCGCCTTCTGCGTGACAGCCGACAATATGGATGACTTTGGTGCTGCGCATGACGCCTCCTGCAATTAATGCAATCATTCCTATCGGTTAGGGCGTTAGCGTCAATCCTTTATCGGACGGGCAATTGCGCTTTCGCGTCAGAATGAGGATTCCATTCCCCTCAGTGTCAGGAGATGAAAAATCCATTCCGAGATGTGTTGCTTCTTTAAGCAAGTCTGATATCCATTGTGCTCTTATTTTGTGCAAATCGATGCGCAGCCCGCTTGGCTCCGGATCAGTTTCTGGAACATACACAACGTTCCCGTTAGAAATTGAGCAACCCGAAAAGTTGGGGTGTGATCGCTCTCTTGGCGATGGACACCCTTAGCCGGCATGGGACGGTCGATGATCGTATTTCCGCGCCTCTTCTCAGATTGACATGGTCTCTGATGTTCCGGGGCGTGGCCTCATTCAAATGGAACATCCGGCGGATTGACGGCCCCGGATGCTTCGGGGAGCGGACAATGGACAGGACAATCGATGCGGGCTTTCGGGGGCCGCATGAATCCGGCACGCAACGCTGGGGCAGGGAGATGGCGGCAGCGTTGAAGCTTGGCTGGCCGCTGATCTTCACCAATCTTTCGCAGGCAGCGCTGACTGCAACCGACGTCATCTTCATCGGCCGTCTTGGAGCGGATACGCTCGCTTCGGCACTGCTGGCGACCAGCTTCTATCATACGCTCATGATCTTCTCGATGGGGCTCGTTTCGGCCGTCATGCCGATGATCGCCATCGCGCTTGGCAAGAACCGTCATTCGGTTCGCGATGTGCGCCGCACGGTGCGACAGGGACTATGGACGGTCATAATGATCTCGATCCCGGTCTGGATCGTGCTCTGGCATTGCGAGGAGATATTCCTGTTTCTCGGCCAGCGCCCGGATATAGCTGCCCGATCGACGGATTTCATGCACACGCTGCAATGGGCACTGCTGCCTTATCTCGGATATATTGTTCTACGCTCGTTCTTTGCGGCGATGGAAAAGCCGATGTGGACGCTGCTTATTGCGGCCCTTGCCATCGGCTTCAACGCGCTTGCCGGCTGGACGCTGATATTCGGTCACTTCGGTTTCCCGCGCATGGAACTGCACGGCGCCGGTATCGCCACAACAGCGTCAAGCACGATGATGTTCCTCGGGCTTGCATTCATCACGGTGCGTCACCACCGCTTCCGCCGCTATCACCTGTTTGGCCGCTTCTGGCGTCCCGACTGGGCGCGCCTGCGTGAACTGTGGCGCATTGGTATTCCAATGGCGCTGACATTCGTGTTCGAGACTTCGATCTTCTATGCTGCAGTGGTGATGATGGGCCGCATCGG
This sequence comes from Brucella sp. JSBI001, assembly GCF_026014005.1. NCBI lineage: Bacteria > Pseudomonadati > Pseudomonadota > Alphaproteobacteria > Hyphomicrobiales > Brucellaceae > Brucella > Brucella sp. JSBI001. Next base: position 431,647 of record NZ_CP110339.1, read on the forward strand.
GCCGACGGCCATGGCGGCTCATGCCGTGGCGATCCAGATTGCATCGCTCAGCTTCATGGTGCCACTCGGTTTCGGTCAGGTTGCAACCGTGCGCGTGGGCCGTGCCTATGGCCGCGGCGACCCTCAGGCTGTCGCCTATGCAGGCTGGAGCGCCTATGCGCTCGGCGTCGGTTTCATGGCCGTGATGGGGCTTCTTATGGTTCTCATCCCGCGCGTGTTCATTGGTGTTTTTCTCGATCTGCACGATCCGCAGAACCTGCCAGTGATGGAACTGGCTGTCACATTTCTTGCGCTGGCGGCTCTCTTCCAGATCGTTGACGGTGCACAGGCCGTTGCCGCGGGCATGTTGCGCGGATTGCGCGATACACGCATTCCGATGTTCCTGGCTCTATTCGGCTATTGGGGTGTGGGTTTGCCGTTGGGTGCCTTGCTTGCATTCCAGTTTGAACTGGGTGGGGTCGGTATCTGGCTCGGCCTTGCCGCCGGTCTCGGTATTGTCTCGGTATTGATGACGCTGCGATGGCGCAGGCATCTCGCGCATATCTCGGCGCATCCGGCCTGACAAAAGAAAAAGCCATACGCCCGTCGGGCGTATGGCTTTTTCATCAAAGTTTTGAAGCTTACTTCGTCAGTGCGGTGATGCGGTCAAGCGCTGCGCCGAAGCCCTTCAGCGAAACCTTGAAGGCGACCGGCTGGCTTGGGCTCAGGGCTGTCGTGGTGACGTTGATATTGGTGCCAGCCTTGAGAGCTGCAACCTGCTTTGCTTCGAAGCTGACCGGCGCCAGGCAACCCTGCGGCAGGCAGGTAGAGAAAGCGAGGTTCGGTCCGGCAACTTCGTCGATCTTGAGAGCTGCGCCCTTGGCAAGATCAAGGCCAAATGGCATCAGCAGAACACCTTCGACCTTACCTTCCACATTGCGCAATTCCGCGGTCAGAACGCGCTGGCCGGTCTGCGTGCTGCTCTGGTCCTGACGCATCACACAGATGCTTGTTTCCTTCTGGCTCTGACAGGAAACGGTCCAGTCTTGGTAAGTCTCCTGAAGGGTGCTAGCTCCACCTGGAAGTGGAGCCGCAAAGGCCGAAGCGCCGGAAATGGTTGCAAGCGTGAATGCAAGACCGATTACGCGATAGCTTTTCATAAAAAGATTCTCTCTGAAATTAATGAGCCCCAGAACCGTATACTCGGACGCACTGTCCAAGAAAACATTATTGAACATAAAATATTCGTGTCTTCAACTATGAATTATTGTTTATATTTCAGTTATATAAGAAAAGAATAATATATTATTGGTTGTGCAAGCGTCTTTTTCTTGGGGCAAGGTTTTGCTGATTGTCCCCTTTTCCTCATCAAGCCGGAACTCTAAAGTCGCCTGGGAAAAGTCGGCTCGTTGTGCCGGGAGGAGAAGTCGTGACGCTACGCTATCAGATCGTTGCACTGGCGATTGTGCCCCTTATCGTGGCTATTCTGACGGTCACGGCCTTCATTACCTGGCAGTCGGCAAATCTTGTGCAGAGCAGTATCGCGACCTTCGAGAAGAATATGCTGAAGGCCAAGGAGACCGAGCTTCTCAATCTTACCAACCTGGCGCTTTCTTCCATCCAGCAGATTTACGACGATGCAGGCCCCGACGATACCGCTGCCATGGAAAAGGTGCGGAAGATTCTGACCTCGCTCGATTATGGTCGCGACGGCTACTTCTTTGTCTATGACTATGACGGCAACAATGTCGTCCATCCTCGCCAGACATTTCGGCCCGGCCATAACTGGCTCGATCTTGTTGATCCTGATGGAGATCGCGTTATTGCCAATCTGATTGACAAGGCGAAGGAAGGTGGAGGACTGCACCAGTATAAATGGGAAAAGCCGTCAAGCGGCGAAATGGCGGACAAGCTCTCCTTCGCTGTTGGACTGAGCAAATGGAAGTGGATGCTCGGAACTGGCGTCTATCTTGACGATGTCTATGTGCAGACTGCTGCCGCCAACGCCGATTTCCGGGCCAATATCCGAACGACATTCCTGATCGTCAGTCTGATCGCCGTGCCAGCTGTGATGCTCGTCTTCGCGACCTGTATGCTGCTCAATCTGCGCGAGCGACGTATGGCTGATAACAAGCTGAAGGAGCTGGCGCAGCGCATCATCGATACGCAGGAGGAGGAACGGGCACGTCTGGCGCGTGAACTGCATGACGGCATTTCCCAAAATCTCGTCGGCGTTCGCTATGCCATCGATTTAGCAAGCCGTCAGGTGCGCATGGACAGCGGAGGCGCGCCGCTTGCGATCGAGAAGGCATCGGATGCGCTCAATGGTGCAATCAAGGAGGTGCGGCGGCTTTCGCATGATCTGCGTCCGCGCATTCTGGACGATCTTGGCCTGACCGTTGCGCTCAAGGCTTTGTGCGAACATTTTTCGGAGCGGACCGGCATTGAAACGCAGCTCGAAGCAAGCGGACTAAACGAGACGCTGAAGCCGGAGGCAAGCACGGCGCTTTATCGCGTCGTGCAGGAAGCGCTCACCAATGTCGAGCGCCATTCCGGGGCAAGCCAGGTGAGCATCCGCCTCTGGGGTTCCGGCGGCAAGGTGACGATGACAGTCGCCGATGACGGCAATGGTTTTACCGCGCGTGATCTGAAAGATCAGCTTTCAGGGCTTGGCTTGCGAAATATGCAGGAGCGGATGGCGCATTTCGGCGGTGTGCTCTTGGTTGAAACCGGCGCAGATGGTACGCAGCTCACCGCGCGCTTGCCGAAATCGGCAACAGAGAGAAAGCGGGAACCGGAAGTCGCATGACGAATGAATGCAAGATTCGCGTATTGCTCGTGGATAATCATCCGCTGGTTCTGGATGGTTTGCGAGCTGTACTCGAAACCTATGACGATATCGATATTGCAGGCGCGGCTTCCAATGCGCGGGCTGCACTGGAACTGGCGCTGACCGTTAATCCCGATGTGGTTTTGATGGATATCAACATGCCACTTCTCAACGGTATCGACGCTATCGAACTGTTCAAGAAACAATTGCCGGGCATTCGCATCCTCATGCTGTCCATGCACGACAGCCGCGAATATATCTCGACCTCCATCATGCGCGGAGCTTCCGGCTATGTGTTGAAGGATGTGTCCACCACTGAAATCGTCGCCGCCATTCATGCGGTCGCTTCGGGTGGAACTTATTTCTCTTCCGGTGTTTCGGAAGCGCTGCTCGACAGCGGCGACAGGAAATCGGAAGGGCTGTCGGTCCGCGAAAACGATGTTCTGGTGCTGGTGGCCGAAGGTGGAAGCAACCGCGAAATTGCAATCAGGCTCGGCATTTCGGAGGCGACGGTCGAAACTCATCGCAAGAATATCAAGAAGAAACTCGGAATAGCCAGCACTGCCGGGCTTACGCGCTACGTCATCGAGAACCGGTTGCGCCTGTCTTCGCAATAGCTGTCCTCGCAATAGCGGATATTCCGTTCGTCTCCCGATATTGCCTTACCCACTAATGGGTAGGTCTCCGTTTCTTAGAACTTTCGTCAACTTGCGGCATGGATTCGCCGGTCCTATCATTCGCTCCAAAACCGCTTGAGGAGGCGGAACAGGAGGGGAGGAGCGATGTCAGTCTTGCTGGCGTTGTCGCGTGCTATCGACGCGGCCAATAATTTCATCGGAAAATCCGTATCGTGGCTGATCCTGGTGGCAGTGCTCATCAGTGCTATCAATGCCGTCTCGCGCAAGCTGTTCAATGTCAGCTCGAATGCGTGGCTGGAAGCGCAATGGTATCTGTTCTCGGCGGTCTTTCTTATCGCCGCCGGATATACGCTTCTGCATAGCGAGCATGTGAAGGTTGATCTTCTCTACAGCCGTTATTCGCGGCGAACCCAGCTATTGGTCGAGATTTTCGGCACGCTCTTTTTCCTCCTGCCTTTCTGCCTCATCACCATTTACCTCTCCTGGCCCATCGTGGAAGCCAAGATCGCCAGCGGTGAAACCTCCAACAATACGGGTGGGCTGGTTCTCTGGCCGGTCTGGGTGTTGATCCCCATCGGTTTCGGGCTGCTCGCATTGCAAGGCATTTCCGAACTCATCAAGCGCATCGCCATCCTTCAAGGGCGCATACCGGACACGGTCGCCCTTGAAGATGCGGAAGCCCAGACGCTCTGAGGGGAACGGATATGATTGCTTTTATTGCGGAAAATCTCGCTCCGTTGATGTTTCTGTCGCTGGTGGTCGTGCTGTTGCTCGGCTACCCGGTGGCTTTTGCGCTGGCCTTCGTCGGTTTTGCCTTCGGCTTCGTCGGCATCGAAATGGGGCTTCTGCCTGTCAACCTGTTCGGCGCGATACCGGATCGCATCTTCGGGCAGATGTCGAATGAAACGCTGCTCGCTATTCCGTTCTTCACCTTCATGGGGTTGATACTGGAGCGAAGCGGCATGGCGGAAGAACTGCTCGATACGATCGGGCAGCTTTTCGGTCCCGTGCGTGGCGGGCTGGCTTTTGCGGTGATCATCGTCGGCGCGCTTCTTGCGGCCACGACCGGCGTTGTCGCTGCCTCGGTGATTTCGATGGGACTGATTTCGCTCCCGATCATGTTGCGCTACGGCTATGATCGCAAAGTGGCGAGCGGCACGATTGCAGCATCCGGCACGCTGGCACAGATCATTCCACCAAGCCTCGTCCTGATCGTGCTTGCCGATCAACTGGGCCGTTCGGTTGGCGATATGTACAAGGGCGCGCTGGTTCCCGGTCTTCTGCTGGTTGGCTTCTACTGTGCCTTTATCATCGGCATGTCGATTTTCCGGCCTGATACGGTCCCGGCTCTGCCGCCGCATGCCCGTACATTGAAGGGCTGGAAACTGGCGCAGAAAGTGGTGATCTCGCTCGTGCCGCCGCTTGTGCTGATCTTCCTTGTTCTCGGAACGATCTTCATCGGCGTTGCAACGCCTACGGAAGGTGGCGCGATGGGGGCGGTCGGCGCTCTGCTTCTCGCTATCATCAATCGCCGCCTCAACATGACGATGCTGACGTCGGCGCTTTACGCCACGGCAAAACTGTCGTCCTTCGTCATTTTCATTCTGCTGGGCGCGCGCGTGTTTTCTCTCACCTTCTATGGCGTCAACGGTCACATCTGGGTCGAACACCTGATGACGTCCATCCCCGGCGGTGAAGTCGGCTTCCTGATTGTCGCCAATCTTCTGGTGTTCTTTCTGGCCTTCTTCCTCGATTATTTCGAGCTGGCCTTCATCATCATCCCGCTTCTGGCGCCGGTGGCCGACAGCCTCGGCATTGATCTGGTCTGGTTCGGCGTCATGCTGGCGGTCAATATGCAGACATCGTTCATGCATCCGCCTTTCGGCTTCTCGCTCTTCTATCTGCGTTCGGTCGCTCCATCCCGACCCTATAAGGACAAGGTCACAGGCGCGACTATCCAGCCGGTGACGTCGGGGCAAATCTACATGGGATCGATCCCGTTCCTTTTGATCCAGCTTGTCATGGTTGGCATCATCATCAGCTTCCCGGGCATCGTCACCCACTACAAGAGCGGCCATCCGCAGGCCGATCCGGCATCGATCCAGATCAATGTGCCAATGCCAGATGCTGGCGGCGGCAATCCGTTCGGCGCAGCACCCGCACCTTTCGGAGCGCCTTCGCCGTCAACTGAGCCTCTGCCCGCGCCGTCTTTCGGTTCTCCGCAGCCGAGCTTCGGACAGGACAAAGACCAACAGCAAAAACCTGCGCAATGAGGGGAAAATGAGCATTGCGTAGATTCTGATAAACCAGAACAATCTTAGGAGGAGACACATGAAACAGGATTTGAGCCGCCGCACATTTCTGACGAAGGGTGCCGCAATCGGCGCTGCCGCTGCCACAAGTGGAGCGGCACTCGCAACACCGGCAATCGCGCAGGAGTTGCCGACGCTGCGCTGGCGCCTGACTTCGGGCTTCCCGAACAATCTGGATACGATCTACGGCGGTGCGGTCTATATGGCCAATGCCGTTTCAAAGATGACAGAAGGCAAGTTCCAGATTCAGGTATTCCAGGCCGGTGAAATCGTGCCTGGCCCACAGGCCATCGATGCGGTTCAGGCCAACACGGTCGAAATGGCGCATACGTGCGGCTATTATTTCACTGGCAAGAACCCGGCTTTCGCCATCGGGACGGCTATTCCCTTCGGCATGAACACACGCCTGCAGAATGCCTGGCTCTATCATGGCGGTGGCAACGAGCTTTATAATGCGTTCCTTGCCGATTATGGCATTGTCGGTATCGTCGGCGGCAACACGGCGGCCCAGATGGGCGGCTGGTATCGCAAGGAAATCAAAAGCCTTGCGGATCTGAAGGGCCTGAAGATGCGTATCGCGGGCGTGGCTGGCGAGGTCATGTCGCGGCTCGGCGTCGTTCCGCAACAGCTTCCGGGCGGCGACATCTATCCGTCGCTGGAGCGCGGCACGATCGATGCGGCCGAATGGGTCGGTCCTTATGATGACGAGAAGCTCGGCTTCTACCAGATCGCGCCATATTATTATTACCCGGCCTTCTGGGAAGGCGGCGCTTCGGTACACTTCTTCATCAACAAGCAGCAATATGAAAGCCTGCCGGAGCCATACAAGGTTGCGCTGAATACGGCTGCCGAAGCTGCGACCCAGAACATGATCTCGCTTTATGACGTGAAAAACACCGCTGCGATTCGTTCGCTGGTGTCGAAGGGCGTGAAGCTTCAACCGCTTCCGCGAGACGTTCTGGATGCCGCCTACAAGGTCGCGTTCGAACTCTACGCCGAATACAACGAGAAAAATCCGGCATGGGCGAAAATCTACCCGAGCTGGAAAAAATTCCGTGACGAGGGCTTCGAATGGTTCCGCGTCGCTGAATATACCTATGACAGCTACGTCTATGCGCAGCAGGCTGCAGGCAGGTAGCCATCGACTGACATAGTCGCGAAACGCTTGTGAAACGGGGCCTTCGGGCCCCGTTTTCGTTTATTGTATTTAAGGCGAAAGTGGTTTTGTAGTTAGAAATTGCTAGTGTTAATATACTTGAAATTTTATTTGATTTATATTTTATGAGTTATTTATTGTTATAAAGTAAAGATGTTTATAATTAGTGTCATAATGGACACATGTTCCTTTTCAACTTCATATAGTTCTTAAAATTGGAATTGATGTATTTGTAGAATTCATTCTATCAGGCCTCGTCTGAAAAATTTCTGGAGGCAATGAAATGAAGATCAAGAGCTTGTTGTTCGGTTCGGCTGCAGCACTGGTTGCAACCACTGGAGCATATGCTGCGGATACCGTTGTGGCACCGGAGCCTGAATCTGTTGAGTATGTTCGCGTTTGCGACGCCTATGGTGCGGGATATTTCTATATTCCGGGCACCGAAACCTGCCTTCGCGTATCCGGCTATGTCCGTTACGACGCTGCTGGCGGTGACAATGTCTACGGTCGCGGTTTCGTTGATCGTGACGGTAGCGTCGATACGCGCCGCAATTCCTGGGATAACAAGGCTCGCTTCACACTGCGCCTCTCCACGGCGTCGGAAACCGATCTTGGCACTCTGAAGACCTTTGCCGAAACCCGTTATGATTGGGGCAATGGTGTTGAAGGTGCCTCCGGTTCGCTGCGTTTTGCCTATATCCAGCTTGGCGGTCTCCGCGTCGGTCTCGATGAATCGGCCTTCGTTACCTTCCCGGGCTATCTCGGCGATGTCATCAACGATGACGTGATTCTCGCTGGCGGCTATCGCACCGGCTTGATCAGCTACACCTTCACCGGTGGCAACGGCTTCTCCGCCATTCTGTCGCTCGAACAGGGCAACAATGATGATACGGATAGCGCATACGGCTATGATGGCGTCATCAAGGACTACACGCCGCACGTTGTCGGTGGCCTGAAGTATGAAGGCGGCTGGGGCAAGATCGCAGGCGTCGCTGCTTATGACGCCCGCAACGAAGAGTGGGCCGGTAAGGTTCGCGCTGACGTGAACATTACGGACCGCTTCTCGGTCTGGGCGATGGGTGGTTACAAGTCCAATAAGGACCAGTACATCATGCAGACCGATGGCAATGGCCATGATATCGGTCAGGTTCGTGCGATCAGCAGCTTCTACGGCACCTGGGGCGGCGATTGGGCTGTCTGGGGCGGCGCAGCATTCAAGGCTACCGACAAGGCAGTCTTCAATGCGCAGCTTGCTTATGACGGCACGAACACTTTCGCAGCTACTGCCAACGTAGCGTATGAAATGGTTCCGGGCTTCACGGTCACGCCGGAAGTTTCCTACACCAAATGGAGCGACAGCAAGTCCTATCTCAACGGCAAGGATGCCGTTCAGGGTATGATCCGCTTCCAGCGCTCGTTCTAATGCTTAACCGGGAGGCCGACATCGGCCTCCCGGTCTGCATTCAAAAGTATATTGAACCGTTCATCTTGGTGTAACGGTCATGAGTTCAATAAAATTTCTAATAATTTGATATTTAATTGAAGAAATATTCTTGAATTTTCGAATAAAATAACAAGTAACCAAGTGCTGATATAACAAAAATGTAATTTGCATTCTGGTGTGCTTGTACTATTTTAAAAGAACCATTCGATAGCGTAGAAGGACTGCGCTGTTTACAAATCTGATCTCCAGTCGGAAGAGTGGTACGGCGAGCTTCGGCTCGCCGTTTTTATTTCCGTCCTATCGTTCTGCACATATGAAAAAGGCCGGATTGATCCGGCCTTTTCGTTGCGTGAATGCATCGCAGAATATGAACTGCTCTCCTTTATCGGGAAAACTTCATATGCCGGTTGACGTCCTTGTAGAGCAGATAGCGGAACTTGCCGGGGCCGCCTGCGTAACAGGCCTGCGGGCAGAAGGCGCGCAGCCACATGAAGTCGCCGGCTTCCACTTCCACCCAGTCCTGATTGAGCCGATAGACGGCCTTGCCTTCCAACACATAGAGGCCGTGTTCCATGACGTGGGTCTCGGCAAAAGGAATGACGCCGCCGGGCTCCAGGGTCACGATGGTGACGTGCATGTCGTGGCGCAGGTCATTCGGATCAACGAAGCGGGTCGTCGCCCAGGCGCCGTTGGTGTCCGGCATCGGATTGGGCGCGATATCCTTTTCGTTGAGGAATAGCGGTTCGGGAACATCGAGGCCGTCGACATATTCATAAGCCTTGCGCACCCAATGGAAGCGGGCCGTCGTCGCGCCGTTGTTGCGAAGTGTCCAGCCGCTTTTCGGCGGCAGATAAGCGTAGCCGCCTTCGGTCAGCGTGTGCGTTTTACCAGCTACGGTGACGGCGATTTCGCCCTCGACCACGAACAGCACGCCTTCCGCGCTTTCATCCAGTTCGGCACGGTCGCTGCCGCCGCCCGGCTGCACTTCCATGATGTATTGCGAGAAGGTCTCGGCGAAGCCGGAGAGGGGGCGGGCAATCACCCAAAGCCGTGTCTTGTCCCAGAAGGGCAGGAAGCTCGTCACGATATCGCTGAACGTGCCCTTGGGGATCACAGCATAGGCTTCGGTGAACATGGCGCGATCGGTGAGGAGCTGGGTCTGCGGCGGCAATCCGCCAGTCGGTGCATAATAGCTGCGATTGTTCTTGTCGTTGCCCATGTGGGGAATTCCTTATGTGAGAAGCTGGCACTCACGGCGAGTTCTGGAAAACCTGTCGTGAGATCATGGAATGAATGCGCCCGGAAGTCGACCTTCCGGGCTGCAAGGATCAGTAGAGCGCTTCCGGCAGAATATCCTTGAGGCGCAGGAGGGCGATGCGCTCCACCTGAGCGCAAGCCGTTTCAAATTCTGTATCGCGGTCATTGGAAACGCGGCGCTGGAAAGCGTCGAGGATTTCCTTTTTGTTGCGTCCCTTCACGGCGATGATGAACGGAAAGCCGAACTTCGCCGTATAGGCGTCGTTCAATTCGGTGAATGTCTGCTTTTCCGCATCAGTCAGCGCATCGAGACCCGCACCAGCCTGTTCGGCGGTCGATTCCGCTGTCAGCCGTTTGGCCTGTGCGAGCTTGCCAGCAAGATCCGGGTGCGCCTTCAACACGGCAAGCCGCTCATCTGCCGAGGCGGCGCGGAATGCCTTCGTCATCGCGGTCGCAAGACCGGATGCGGTATCTTCCTCCAGGCTGAAACCCGCATCGTATGCACGTTCGGCAATCCATGGCGAATGCTCGAAAATGCTGCCATAACGTGCGACGAACGCATCCCTGCTGGCTTTCGAAGGCACGACGTCGGCGGTGACGGGCTTGTAGTTTTCGTGCCAGTGGCGAGCAATGTCGACGCGCTTGGCGACCCATACCTTGTCATGGCTTTGCACATAGTCGAGGAACCGTTCGAGCGCGGCCACACGGCCGGGACGACCGACAAGGCGGCAATGCAGGCCAATGGACATCATCTTCGGTGCGCCTTCCGCGCCTTCGCGATAGAGCACGTCGAACGTGTCCTTCAGATAGGTGTAGAACTGATCGCCGGAATTGAAACCCTGCGGCGTCGCAAAACGCATATCATTGGCGTCGAGCGTGTAGGGCACGATCAGGTGCGGTCCCTTCGGACCTTCAACCCAATAAGGCAACTCGTCGGCATAGGAATCGGCGGAATAGAGAAAGCCACCTTCTTCCATCACCAGTTTCAGCGTGTTGTCGGACGGCTTGCCCTGATAGATGCCGAGCGGTCGCGAGCCGGTAAGTTCCGTATGAAGGCGTACCGCATCGCGGATATGCTCGCGTTCGATCTCTTCGGGAACGTCCTTATATTCCCACCAGCGCAATCCGTGGCTGGCGATTTCCCAGTCAGCCTCTTTCATGGCGGCAACGGCTTCGGGATTGCGTGCCATGGCGAGTGTCACGCCATAGACGGTGACTGGCATGTTGCGGCGGGTGAAGGCGCGCCACAAGCGCCAGAAGCCGGATCGGGCGCCATATTCGTAGATGGATTCCATATTCAGGTTGCGCTGGCCCTGCCAGGGCTGCGCGCCGACAATCTCGGACAGAAGGCATTCGGAGGCCGCGTCACCGTCGAGAATGCTGCATTCGCCGCCTTCCTCATAGTTGACGACGAATTGAACTGCGATATTGGCTCCTCCCGGCCAGCGCGGATCTGGCGTGTTGCGTCCATAGCCGACGAGATTGCGCGGATATTTCATTGCGGGTCTTCCCTCGTTTTCGTTCGTTTTATCCATGATAATAAAGATTTATCGCTATTATTCCCCTCCAAAAATTTGAAAGACATCCAACGATAACCATCTTTCAGAATGAGGAGGATCGCGAAATACTAAATGCTGGGAACATGGTGTGGTTTGCGGCCCCCACAGCCGATGGCGACGTTGGGCTCAAATAAACCACCGGAAATCAAAAGCTTGTAACATTTTCCAATCTATTTGATGAGAGAATCAGCAAGCTGCAGGAGTGTAAATGGGTCAGGAAAACAGCGGTAATGGCCGGTTGACGACGCATGTCCTCGACACGGTAAGCGGCAAGCCGGCGGCAAATCTGCGCATCGAATTGCGTCGCGTCGAGAATCAGCAGGCCGAACCAATCCGGGAAATTCGCACCAACGACGATGGCCGCTGCAGCGAGCCGCTTCTGTCGGGCGAGAATTTGCGGGCCGGTTCCTACGAGCTTCTGTTCCATGTCGGCGAATATTTCGGCAAGACAGATGATGTCGTACCGTTCCTCGATGTCGTCCCTCTGCGCTTTGGCATTTCCGATGAAAAAGCGCATTATCATGTGCCGCTTCTCGTTTCGCCGTTTTCCTATTCCACCTATCGCGGGAGCTAAGCGCCATGAACCAGTCTGTGCACCAGTCTGTGCGACACACGATCCGCTTTCTTCTGAACGGTGAAAAGGTTGAACTCGACCGCGTTTCCCCGACCGAAACGTTGCTCGACTATCTGCGGCTGTCCGCCAAGCTGCGCGGCACCAAGGAAGGTTGCGGCGAAGGCGATTGCGGTGCGTGCACGGTGCTGGTCGGCAAGATTTCCGACGGCAAGCTCGTTTACGAAAGCGTCAATGCCTGCATCCGCTTCATGGGTTCGCTGGATGGCTGCCATGTCGTGACGATCGAGCATCTGCGCGGCGCCGATGGCGATCTGCATCCGGTGCAGAAGGCAATGATCGAGTTTCATGGCTCGCAATGCGGCTTCTGCACACCGGGCTTCGTCATGTCACTCTACGCTCTGTGGATGCGCGAACCGAAGCCCGCCGATGCACAGATCGAAAAGGCATTACAAGGTAATCTTTGCCGCTGCACGGGCTATGAGGCGATCATGCGCGCTGCCCGCATCATTTCCGACTACGGTACGGTCATGGAAGACCCGCTTGCTGCTGAACGCGCCCATGTTCTCGAACAGCTGACGGCCATGCGCGATGGCGTTCGGGTGGAAGTGGGTGAAGGCAAGGACCGGTTGATTGTGCCCGGTGATCTCGATGATTTCGCCACCATCCTGGCGGCAGAGCCGAAGGCGACCATCGTTGCCGGTTCTACCGATGTGGGCTTGTGGGTCACCAAGATGATGCGTGACATTTCCCCGGTCGTCTTCATCGGTCATCTGGAGGAACTGCGCTCCGTCCGTGAGGAAAATGGTGTCGTTACCATCGGCGCAGGTGTCACCTACACGGAAGCATTCGGATTTCTTGCCAAGCGCATTCCGCAGCTCGGCCAGCTCATCAACCGCATTGGCGGTGAGCAGGTGCGCAATATGGGAACCATCGGCGGCAATATCGCCAATGGTTCGCCGATTGGTGACACGCCGCCGCCGCTGATCGCGCTCAATGCAAAACTGACGCTGCGCAAAGGGGCGGAACGCCGCACTATACCGCTGGAAGAGTTCTTCATCGCTTATGGCAAGCAGGATCGCCAGCCCGGCGAGTTTGTCGAAGCCGTGCATGTACCGGTTCCGGCAGAAGGCAGCCATTTTGCCATTTACAAAGTGTCGAAGCGTTACGAGGAAGACATTACGGCGACGCTCGGCGCTTTCCATCTGACGCTCGACGCGGCAGGCAATGTGGAAACGGTCCGCATCGCTTATGGCGGCATGGCCGCAACGCCGAAGCGCGCCAGCACGGTGGAAGCCGCACTGACGGCCAAGCCCTGGACCGAGGCTACGGTTGAAGCGGCATTGGAAGCCTATGCACAAGACTATACGCCCTTGAGCGATATGCGCGCGACAGCGGATTACCGGCTGCTCGCGGCGCGCAATCTGTTGCGGCGTTTCTTCGCCGAAACGGAAGGCAGTTACGTGCCGCTGCGTGCGGCTGAAATCGCGGCGGCGTGAGGAGGCAATCATGAACAAGCATCCTGCAAATGCATTGAAAGCTGCCCGCATTGTGGGTGGCGTCGCGACCGACCAGAAACACGATTCCGCGCACAAGCATGTGACGGGAACGGCTGTCTACATCGACGATATACCAGAGCCCGAAGGCACGTTGCATATCGGGGTCGGCTATTCGTCCGTTGCACATGGTTCATTCAAGTCGATTGATTTGTCGGCGGTGCGCGCCGCTCCCGGCGTGATCGACGTGTTGACCTACAAGGACGTGCCCGGCGAAAACGATGTTTCGCCATCGGGCATGCATGACGACCCGATCTTTGCCGTCGACAAGGTTGAGTTTCACGGTCAGCCGATCTTTGCGGTTATCGCGAAAAGCCGCGATCAGGCGCGCCGCGCTGCGCGTTTGGCAAAGATCGAATATGAAGAAACGACAGGTATCTATTCCATCGATGCGCTGGACGGTCTGAAGGACCGGCTTGTCACCACGCCGCTGACGCTGAAGCGCGGTGATGCACGTGCGGCCATTGATACTGCGCCGCACCGTATCAAGAACCGCATGTATCTTGGTGGGCAGGATCATTTCTATCTTGAGGGCCAGGTTTCGCTGGCTATCCCCGGCGAGGATGAGGACGTCACCGTCTATTGCTCCACGCAGGGGCCGAGCGAAACCCAGCATCTGGTTGCCCATGCGCTGGGCGTGCCGAGCCATTCCGTGACGGTGGAAGTGCGCCGCATGGGCGGTGGCTTCGGCGGCAAGGAAACGCAGGCCAACCAGTGGGCGGCCATTGCAGCCATTGCTGCCAAGAAGCACAAGCGCGCCATGAAGATCAGGCTCGACCGCGACGAGGACATGACCTCGACCGGCAAGCGCCATGGCTTCGTCATCGACTATGAAGTCGGCTTCGACGATGACGGCAATATTCTGGGCATCGATTATCTGTTTGCCCTCAATGCCGGGTTCTCGGCAGACCTTTCCGGACCTGTCGGAGACCGCGCACTGTTTCACTGCGACAATGCCTATTTCTTCCCGGCAGTTCATGCACAGTCGGCACCGCTTTACACAAACACCGTGTCGAATACGGCGTTTCGCGGCTTCGGTGGCCCGCAGGGCATGGTTGGTGCAGAACGCGTGATCGATGAGGTGGCTTTCGCCGTCGGCAAGGACCCGCTCGAAATCCGCAAGCGCAATTTCTACGACGAGATGGGTAAGGACGGCACACGCAACGTCACCCCTTACCATCAGAAGGTCGAAGATTGCATCATCCAGCGCATCGTTTCGGAACTTGAGGAAAGTTCAGATTACGCGAAGCGCCGCGAAGCGATCCGCGAGTTCAACGCGAAAAGCCGTTATGTCAAACGCGGCATGGCGCTGACGCCGGTGAAATTCGGCATCTCCTTTACCAAGACGGAGTCCAATCAGGCTGGCGCTCTGGTGCATGTATACAATGACGGCTCGGTGCATATGAACCATGGCGGCACGGAAATGGGGCAGGGGCTCCATTTGAAAGTGGCGCAAGTCGTGGCCGAGGAATTCCAGATCGACATCGACCGGGTGAAGATCACAGCGACGACCACCGCCAAGGTGCCAAATACGGCGCCGACGGCGGCTTCTTCCGGTGCCGATCTCAACGGCATGGCTGCACAGGACGCAGCCCGCCAGATCAAGAAACGTCTCATCCATTTTGCGGCACAGCAATATCAGGTGCCGGAAGATCAGGTTGTCTTCCTTCCCAACCGGGTTCGCGTCGGCAATCAGGAAATCAGCTTCAACGATCTCGTGAAGCAGGCCTTTATCGGTCGTGTGCAGCTGTCGGCGGCAGGTCACTACAAGACGCCGAAAATCCACTGGGACCGTGCCAAGGGCCGGGGCCATGCCTTCTATTACTATGCTTACGGAGCAGCCTGTTCCGAAGTTTCCGTCGACACTCTGACTGGTGAATATGTGGTGGAGCGCACCGATATTCTGCATGATACCGGGCGTTCCCTGAACCGCGCCATCGATATCGGTCAGGTTGAAGGCGGCTTCGTGCAGGGCATGGGCTGGCTGACGACAGAGGAGCTTGTGTGGGACGACAAGGGGCGGCTTCGCACCCATGCGCCATCCACCTACAAGATCCCGCTGGCTTCTGACCGGCCCAAGATCTTCAATGTCGCGCTGACCGACTGGTCGGAGGCTTATGAGCCGACGATCCATCGTTCCAAGGCTGTCGGCGAACCGCCGTTGCCGCTTGGGTTGTCGGTGCTGCATGCTCTGGCCGACGCCATTGCAACCGTGGCGGATCACAAGGTCTGCCCGCGTCTTGATGCGCCAGCAACGCCGGAACGTGTGCTGATGGCCATCGAACGGCTCCGCAAGCAAAAGGGCTAGAGAGATGCCAGGCGCGCGCGACGATATCCGGGCTTTTCTCAACCGGCGTCCCGATAGTGTGCTGGTTGAAGTCACCGATGTGAAAGGTTCCGCACCCCGCGATGCCGGGGCGTGGATGCTGGTTGCCCGCGATATGATCTTCCGGACGATCGGTGGCGGTCAGCTTGAATATATGGCTATCGACCATGCCCGGAAGGTGCTGCTTGGCGGCAGGGACTCACCCAAGGACGTTCCACCCATGAATGTGCCACTGGGGCCCGAAATCGGCCAGTGCTGCGGCGGACGGGTAGGCCTGAGCTTCAGGCGTGTCAGCCGTGGGCTCACCGACGAGCTTGTCAGCAAGGTCGATGCGGAAATAGCCACGCGCCCGCATGTCTATGTCTTCGGCGCGGGCCATGTTGGTGATGCGCTGGCGAGTGCTCTCTCGCTCACGCCCGTCCGGGTCATTCTGGTGGATACGCGGGAAGCGGAGCTGATGGCGTGCGATGTGCCGGGCGTCGAAACCTGTCTGTCGGCCATGCCCGAACAGGTGGTGCGTTCCGCCCCGCCGGGTAGCGCGTTTATCGTTCTCACCCATGACCACGCACTGGATTTTCTGATCGTCGCTGAGGCATTGCAGCGACGCGATGCCGTTTATGTCGGCATGATCGGCTCGAAGACCAAAAAAGCTACTTTCAAAAATTGGTTGAAACGCGAAATCGGTAGCGACAATCTTTTTGAAAATCTTGTCTGTCCCGTCGGCGGAGCCGTTGTGAAAGACAAGAGGCCGGAAGTCATTGCGGCATTGGCCGCAGCCGAAGTTCTGACGGCGGTGCTGACTTCCGTACGTGTATCGCAACCCGCCTGATCAGGCGGGTTTTCTTTCGCATTTCCGGTAAAGCGCGAGAAGGTTTCGCACGATATAATATTTGAAAAACAAAGGAATAGAGCGGTTTGAGCCGCTCTACACCAAAGCCTCGCGGATCAATCGCTGGCACCGCTCCGTCATGAAATCGATGATCAGACGTACCTTTGGGTCCTGAAAGCGCTTGTGCGGGTAGATCGCAGCAAGCTGGATCGGCGCCGGTGGTGTGCTTTCGAGGATTGGAACCAGCCGTCCGTCACGGATATATTCTTTCACTTCGAACAGCGGCTTGTTGATGATGCCGCGCCCGCCAAGCGCCCATTGCGTCAATACGTCGCCATCATCCGAGTCAAATGGCCCGGTGACTTCGAATTTGCGCAGACCTTCCGCCGTTTGCAGGGACCAGAAATATTCCTTTGAGCCTGGAAAACGCAGCAGAAGACAGTCATGCTTGTCGCCAAGCAACTCGTCAGGAGACTGCGGAACCCCATGTTTCTCGAGATATGCAGGCGCTGCACAGATCACGCGCTCGCAATTCATGATCCCGCGCATACGCAGGTTCGAATTCTCCAGAACACCGAGCTTGAAAGCCACATCGACGCCCTCGCTCATAATATCGACTTCATGATCGGACAGGCGAAGCCGTACTTCGATATCCGGATATTTGTCGTGAAACTCCGGAATTCCCGATGCAATCAGCCGTCTCCCGAAGCCAAGCGGAGCGGTAATGCGAATCGATCCCTTGGGATTTTTCGCCAGTTCAGCCACGGCAGCTTCCGCCTCATCCACAGCTTCGAGGATTTTCAACGCACCGTCATAGAATACGCGACCGTGTTCGGTCGGCGTAAGCTTGCGTGTCGTCCGGTTGAAGAGCCTGACCCCCAGGTGCTTCTCCAACTCTTTGATTCGATTGCTTGCAACTGCTGGCGAAGCGCGCTGGTCGCGACCCGCTGCAGATAGATTTCCCAATTCGACAACGCGCACAAAAACGCGCAGATTATCAAGATATGACATACGTCCCTCCACGATTGTCTAGATTTTTTTGAAAGTGCTGGTCGTGATGTGACGTTCCCTGAACCTGATTCCTTTGGCACATAATGCAACAACGAACAATGGGGCTCAAAAATGGGTCAAGAAATGGGAGTGCCTGATGTATGATTTCGCCGTAGCCTGGGACTGGCTGGGCTTCGCAGCGCGGTGGCTGCATGTGATTACCGCGATTGCGTGGATCGGCTCGTCTTTCTACTTCATCGCGCTTGATCTCGGTCTGCGCCAGCGTCCCGGCTTGCCGGTAGGCGCGCATGGCGAGGAATGGCAGGTCCATGGCGGTGGCTTCTATCACATCCAGAAATATCTGGTTGCGCCCGCCGAAATGCCGGAACACCTTACCTGGTTCAAATGGGAATCCTACGCCACGTGGCTGTCGGGTTTCACGCTGCTCTGCATCGTCTACTATGCCGGCGCCGATCTCTACCTGATCGATCCGAATGTGCTCGATGTTTCCGTACCGGTCGCCATTGCGATCTCGATCGGTTCGCTGGCCTTCGGCTGGATCGCCTATAACACCATCTGCAAGTTCATGCTCGGCAAGAGCGATACGCTGCTGATGGTCATTCTCTACTGTATTCTGGTGGTGGTGGCCTGGGGTTATACGCACCTGTTTACAGGCCGCGCCGCCTTCCTGCATCTCGGTGCCTTCACGGCAACCATCATGTCCGCCAACGTGTTCATGATCATCATCCCGAACCAGAAGATCGTGGTGGCGGATCTGATCGCAGGCCGCAAGCCCGATCCGAAATACGGCAAGATCGCCAAGCAGCGTTCGACGCATAACAACTATCTGACGCTGCCTGTTCTGTTCCTGATGCTGTCGAACCACTATCCGCTGGCTTTCGGGACGCAATTCAACTGGATCATCGCCTCGCTGGTGTTCCTGATGGGCGTCACGATCCGCCACTGGTTCAACACACAGCATGCCCGCAAGGGCAGCCCGACCTGGACCTGGCTGGTAACGGTGATCCTGTTCATCATCATCATCTGGCTCTCGACAGTGCCGAAGGTTCTGACCGGTGAGCCGGAAGAACAGAAGGTTTCGGCATTGCAGCAGTCTTTCATCTCGGACCCGCACTTTGAAAAAGTGCGGGATACCGTTCTGGGGCGCTGCGCCATGTGCCACGCCAAGGAGCCGGGCTGGGAAGGCATCATTGCGCCACCGAAGGGCGTCGTGCTGGATACCGACCGGGATATTGCCGCGCATGCGCGTGAAATCTATTTGCAGGCAGGTCGCTCACATGCCATGCCGCCCGCCAATGTCACCGGCGTGAGCGAGGAAGAGCGCCAGCTTCTTGCCTCCTGGTACCAGTCCGCCACGCAAGGCACGAAATAAGGACCACGACTAAAATGACCAAGCTTCTGATCCGCGGCCGCGTGCTGACCTTTCGTGACGAACCGCAGAGCCTCGATGACAATGCCGCTTACCGCTATATCGAAGACGGCGCTGTCCTTGTCGAAGATGGCCGCATTCAGCGCGTCGGGGACTATGCTGAAGTAAGCAGCATGGCAGGCAACGACGTCAACGTCGCCGACCATCGCCCGCACCTGATTCTGCCCGGTTTCATCGATACGCATATCCATTATCCGCAGACGCAGGTGGTCGCTTCTTATGCAGCCAATCTGCTGGAGTGGCTCAACACCTATACGTTCGTCGCTGAACAGAAATTTGCCGATGAGCAGCATGCCGAATTCATTGCGGAGCGCTTTCTTGACGAGCTGATCCGCCACGGCACCACCACGGCGGTTGCTTACTGCTCGGTACATCCGCAGAGCGTCGATGCCTATTTCCGCGCCTCGCAACATCGCAACATGCGCATGCTCGGCGGCAAGGTCATGATGGATCGCAATGCGCCGCCAGCACTCTGCGACACGGCAAAGTCCGGCTATGACGATACGAAGGCGCTGATCGCACGCTGGCAGGGCAAAGGCCGCCTCGATTATGTGATCACCCCGCGCTTTGCCATTACGTCCACACCGGAGCAGCTTGAGGCAAGCCAGGCGCTTGTTCGTGAGCATCCCGGCAGCTACATCCAGACGCATCTTTCGGAAAATCACGACGAAATCTCTTTCACCAAGTCGCTTTATCCCGATGCACCGGACTATCTCGGCATATACGAGCATTACGGTCTATTGGGTGACAAGACCCTGCTTGGCCATTCGATCCATCTGGAGCCGCGCGAAGTGCGCGTCATGGCGGAAACCGGTTCGATTGCCGTGTTCTGCCCGACTTCAAATATGTTCCTCGGCTCGGGTCTTTTCGATCGTGACCGCTTGAAAGCGTCAGGCGTGCGCATGGCGGTGGCGACCGATGTCGGCGGCGGCACGAGTTTCTCCATGCTGCGCACCATGGACGAGGGTTACAAAGTCCTGCAGCTGCGCGAACAGCGTCTGAACCCGTTCCAGTCATTCTACATGATGACGCTGGGCAATGCCCGTGCGCTGTCGATGGAAGACAAGATCGGTACGCTCGACGAGGGCACGGAAGCGGATATCGTGGTGCTGGATTCATCGGCGACATCGCCGATGCGGCTTCGCATGGCTGCAGGGGCAACGCTTGAGCAGGAGTTGTTCCTGCTGCAAACGCTGGGCGATGACCGCGCCATCGTCGAAACCTATGTGGCTGGCAAGCCGCTCAAGGCCGAACTGGCCTGATTACCCCAATTCTTGGAGGAGGATGACCCGTGGCGGAGCGATCCGCTGCGGGTCTTTTTTTAAAACTCTTCCGGGCGTTTGCCGCCCATGGCCCGGGTCAGCTCGTCGGCGGTGGAGCGGATCAGCGGCCCGAACTCCTCGAGTCTCTTTTTCGGCAGGCGCACCGCAGGGCCGGAAACGGAAATACCAGCAATCGCCTCGCCATATTCATTGAAGATGGGAGCGGCGATGCAGCACATGCCGAGCGTATGTTCTTCATCATCAACAGACCAGCCGCGGGTGCGGGTTGCCTGAATGTCTTTCAAGAGCGCGGGCAGGCTGTCGAGCGTGCGCTGCGTGAAATGCTCAAGCATGCGCCCCGAAAGAGCGTGCGCGATTTCCTTGTCCGACCAGGTGGACAATATGGCCTTGCCAATGCCGGATGCATGGATGGGCCCGCGCCGCCCGGGCCGGAAAAAGGCACGCATCGGCGCATGGCTTTCGATCTGCGAGATGAACACGACATCGCCGCCGTCCTCGACGCCGATATTGGCGGTTTCGCCGCTCGTTTCCATCAATGTCTTGAGATAAGGCCGCGCCAGAATGCCGAGCTTGCGGAACCGGCGAAAGGCATTGCCGATTTCGAAAGCCTTGACGCCGATGGTCCAGTCTCCGCTTTCCAGATCGTGGGAAACCATACCGTGATTTGCCAGCGACGACAGAAGGCGGTGCACGGTGGAGGGCGCCATACCGCTTTCATCGGCAAGGTCGGTCAGTGTCGAACCGTCATTTTCGGCGATTAATGCCAGCAGCTTCAGGCTTCGGTCCAGAACCTGCACAGACGAGGGCGCGGCGTTTTCCGCCGCCTTGCGGCCCCGCTTTACCTTTGCCTGTTCCATCATCGTCTCCGAATCCCGCCTTAGAGCGCATCCCGAAAAGTGTGAAACGGTTTTCGGACAAGATGCGCGTCAAAACAAACAGTTAGAGCGTGATCTGATTCAATCAGATCGAACCACGCTCTAAACTCACGAATTACCACTATCGCATCCATTGCTACTCGGAAAGGCATCGGCGGATTATCTCCATTCCGTTGAAAATCTTTATTTCCATATAATGGTATGCATTTCCATTTTTGATATTAGCTTTTGTAAATGGAGATTAATTCCACGGAGCATTTCCAGCAAAAGTGCGTAAGCCGTTTGCGTCTGGAAATGCGTGAGAAAAAGAAACAAAGCGGCAATAGCTGTTCCACAGGAACGGACGCCGCTTGAGGAGGGAGCCGTCATGGCCAGAATGCGTGCAGTCGATGCAGCCGTGCTTGTGCTGGAAAGAGAAGGGATCAATTGTGCTTTCGGTGTACCGGGCGCAGCGATCAATCCATTTTATTCGGCGATGAAAGCGCGCGGCTCGATCCGCCACATACTGGCGCGTCATGTCGAAGGTGCTTCGCATATGGCCGAGGGCTATACCCGTGCAAAGCATGGCAATCTTGGCGTCTGCATCGGCACCTCCGGCCCCGCCGGAACGGATATGATCACGGGTCTCTATTCGGCTTCCGCCGACTCGATTCCGATCCTCTGCATCACGGGTCAGGCGCCACGTGCACGTCTGGACAAGGAAGATTTTCAGGCGGTCGATATCGCCAAGATCGCAGCCCCTGTCACCAAGTGGGCGGTCACGGTCATGGAACCGGCATTGGTGCCTTTTGTTTTCCAGAAGGCGTTTCACATCATGAAGTCGGGCCGTCCCGGCCCGGTTTTGATCGACCTGCCGATTGATGTCCAGCTTGCCGAAATCGAATTCGACATCGACACTTACCAGCCGATGGAAGCCTACAAGCCTGCTGCTACGCGGGCACAGGCCGAAAAGGCGCTCGCCATGCTTAACGAGGCGGAACGTCCGCTGATCGTTGCTGGTGGTGGCATCATCAATGCCGATGCGTCCGATCTTCTGGTTGAGTTCGCCGAAATCACAGGCATTCCGGTCATCCCGACCCTGATGGGCTGGGGCGTCATTCCCGACGACCATCGCCTGATGGCAGGCATGTGCGGTCTGCAGACCTCGCACCGCTATGGCAATGCCAATCTGCTGGCCTCCGATGTCGTCATCGGCATCGGTAACCGCTGGGCAAACCGTCATACGGGTAATGTCGACACCTATAAGAAAGATCGCAAGTTCATCCATATCGACATTGAGCCGACGCAGATCGGCCGTGTCTTTGCACCGGACTTCGGTATTGTTTCCGACGCAGGCAAGGCGCTGAAGCTGCTGCTGGACGTTGCGACCGAATGGAAGTCTGTCGGCAAGCTGCGTGACTGGTCGGACTGGGCCAAGGAATGCGGCGAGCGCAAGCGCACCATGCTACGCAAGACGCATTTCGATCAGACGCCGCTCAAGCCGCAGCGCGTTTATGAGGAGATGAACAAGGCGTTCGGTCGCGATACCTGCTATGTCACGACCATTGGCCTCAGCCAGATTGCGGGTGCGCAGTTCCTGCATGTCTATCGCCCACGCAACTGGATCAATTGCGGTCAGGCCGGTCCGCTCGGCTGGACGCTGCCAGCAGCGCTCGGTGTGCGTGCTGCCGATCCTGACCGTCCGATTGTGGCACTTTCCGGCGACTATGATTTCCAGTTCATGATCGAGGAACTGGCGGTCGGCGCACAGCACAAGCTGCCCTACATTCATGTGGTCGTGAACAATTCCTATCTCGGTCTCATCCGCCAGGCGCAGCGCGGCTTCAACATGGATTTCGAGGTGAGCCTCGCCTTCGACAACATCAATGCCAATGGCGACGCGGAAAAGGGCTATGGCGTCGATCACGTGGCTGTCGCCGAAGGCCTCGGCTGCAAGGCGATCCGGGTTCGCAGCCCCAACCAGTTTGCCGAAAGTTTTGAACAGGCAAAAGCGCTTATGGCGGAGCATCAGGTGCCGGTGGTTCTGGAATTCATTCTGGAACGCGTTACCAATATTTCCATGGGTGTCGACATCGATCAGGTTGTCGAATTCGAGGAACTGGCCGAACGTGGCGAAGATGCGCCGACCGCTATCGCAGCGCTTTTGGATTAAGAGCAATTCCCGGTTTTGTCCGCAATTGCGCAAATAGAGAATTACAAGGAGGCGAAAATGCCGAGATTTGCAGCCAATCTCACAATGCTCTTCAATGAAGTGCCTTTCATGGACCGCTTCGCACTGGCCGCAAAGGCCGGTTTCACCGGGGTGGAATATCTCTTCCCTTACGAGTTCAACCGGCACGAGCTGAAGGCGGCGCTGACCAAGCATAATCTGGCGCAGGTCCTGCACAATCTGCCTGCAGGCAATTGGGCTGGCGGCGAGCGTGGCATTGCGGTTCTGCCGGATCGCGTCGATGATTTCCGGCGCGGTGTGGCCGATGCCATCGATTATGCCACGACGCTCAACTGTTCGCAGGTCAACTGCCTTTCCGGCATTGCCCCGCAAGGTGTCGATCCGGACGTTTTGCGCGCCACTTTTGTCAGCAATCTGCGTCTGGCGGCAAAGGAACTGGGCAAGCATGGCATTCGCCTGCTGATCGAGCCGATCAACCACTATGACATTCCGGGCTTCTATCTCAACACGGTGGAGCAGGCGGTTTCGATCATCGACGAAGTGGGCAGCAACAACCTGTTCATCCAGTACGATCTCTACCATCAGCAGCGGACACGCGGCGAGCTGGTTGCAACGTATGAACGTTACAAGCCGCTGATTGCCCATGTTCAGCTTGCCGATAATCCGGGCCGCAATGAGCCGGGCACCGGTGAGATCAACTATCCGAACGTGTTCGAAGCATTGAAAAACGCCGGATATAAGGGCTGGATCGGCTGCGAATACAAGCCGAAGACCACCACTGAAGAAGGCCTCGGCTGGTTCAAGAACCATGAAGCCGAACGGCTGACCGCATAAAGAACGGCTGACCGCATAAATTTGATTAGGGAGTAAGCGACATGGCCAAGATAGGCTTCATCGGACTGGGGATCATGGGCACGCCGATGGCGCGTCATTTGCAGGATGCGGGACATCAGCTCTTCACCTCCCGGTTCAATCCTCCACCGCGCCAGGAGCTGATCGACAACGGTCTGCAAATTCTGGAAACGCCGAAGGCTGTTGCCGAAGAGTGCGACACCATTATCCTCATGCTGCCGGACACGCCGCAGGTAGCCGAAGTTATCTTCGGCGAGGGCGGCGCGATCGGTGGCCTTGGCAAAGGCAAGTTGCTCATCGACATGAGCTCGATTTCCCCCATCGAGACGAAGGAATTTGCGAAGAAGGTCCGTGCGACAGGTGGCGAATATGTCGATGCACCGGTTTCGGGCGGTGAGGTCGGCGCGAAGAATGCCAGCCTCTCCATCATGGCTGGCGGCTCGCAGGAATCGTTCGACCGCGCTCTGCCGCTCCTGAAGCTCATGGGCAAGAACATCACGCTCGTCGGCGATTGCGGTGATGGCCAGACCACCAAGGTTGCAAACCAGATCATCGTCGCACTCAATATCGAGGCTGTTGCCGAAGCATTGGTTTTCGCTTCCAAGGCAGGCGCAGACCCGGCAAAGGTGCGCGAAGCCCTGATGGGTGGCTTTGCATCGTCCCGCATTCTCGAAGTGCATGGCGAACGCATGATCAAGCGTACTTTCGATCCGGGCTTCCGCATTTCGCTGCACCAGAAGGACTTGAACCTTGCGCTGCAAGGCGCAAAGGCGCTCGGTGTTTCGTTGCCGAACACTGCCACGGCACAGGAACTGTTCAATTCCTGCGCGGCGCATGGCGATGATGGTCTCGACCATTCGGGTCTGGTGCGTGCTCTGGAACGGATGGCGAACCACGACGTCGCCTGACACTACAGCTGCATTTCTCGTGATGCCGGACTGCAAAGAGCAATTTTTTGCGCTCCGGTGTTCACGTACCCTTAAGTACGCTCCGCTCCGTTGCTCGAAAATCACTCTTTTCGTCATAGCCTGACGAGTTTGCAACTGTGGTGCTAAAACAGACCTGACTTCTCTGGAGGGAGAGGGGTGGAGCTGGCTGCTTGGAGGAAGTGGCCGGCTCCATTGATTTTATACGTGTAGCGCGGAATAGTGCCGTCAAACGATAATCAAGACCGGGAAACTCATGACCACGATTGCCGATCCGAAGAAATTTCTGACCAGCCTTTTCGATGCCGCTGTTGCGGCTGCCGATCCCGAACTGGTGATCCGTGCCAATCTTCCGGCCAAGCCGAAGGGACGCACGATTGTCATCGGTGCGGGTAAGGGCTCGGCGCAAATGGCGGCGGCTTTCGAGCGGGCCTGGGCCGAGAAACACGATGCCCCATTGGAGGGCGTGGTGGTCACGCGCTATGGTTATGGCGCGCCCTGCGCGCGTATCGAAATCATCGAAGCCGCGCATCCGGTTCCCGATGCTGCAGGGCTTCAAGCCTCGAAGCGACTGTTCGATGCTGTGTCCAACCTCACCGAAGATGACCTCGTGGTGGCGCTTGTTTCCGGTGGTGGGTCTGCCTTGTTGCCCTCGCCGCCGGACGGGCTGACGCTTGAGGACGAAATCGCGGTCAACAAGATCCTGCTTGCGTCGGGTGCGCCGATTTCGGCGATGAATGCGGTCCGCAAACATCTGTCGACGATCAAGGGTGGCAGGCTCGCCGCAGCCGCCCATCCGGCAAAGGTGTTCTCGCTCGTTGTCTCGGATATTCCGGGCGATAATCCGGCCTTCGTGGCTTCCGGCCCAACTGTGCCGGACGAGACAAACCGCGATGAGGCTTTGAAGATCATCGAACGCTATAGACTGGAACTGCCCGATGCTGTGCTTGCGCACATCAAGAGCGAGAAGGCTCACGCGCCAAAGCCGGATGACAAGGTTTTTGCGAGGAACGAAGTGCGCGTCATTGCTTCCGCTGCTGTTTCGCTGGAAGCGGCAGTGAAGGAAGCCGCGCGTCATGGCGTCGAAGCGGTGATTCTCTCCGATGCGATGGAAGGCGAGGCGCGGGAAGTGGCGCATGTTCATGCGGCGATTGCCCGCGAGGTGGCCGACCGTGACCGCCCGTTCAGGAAGCCAGTGGTCATTCTGTCAGGCGGTGAGACGACCGTCACCATTCGCGGCAAGGGCGGCAAGGGTGGACGCAACAGCGAGTTCCTGCTGTCTTTTGCCCTCGATATTGATGGTTATGACAATATCCATGCGCTGGCCGCCGACACGGATGGTATCGACGGATCGGAGGACAATGCAGGAGCCTTTGCTGATGGTTCCACTGTTTTGCGTCTGCAAAAAGCGGGCGAGGATGGCGCGGCGCGGCTCAACGCCAATGATGCATGGACGGCATTCGACGCCATCGGCGATCTGTTCGTACCGGGGCCAACCGGCACGAATGTCAATGATCTCAGAGCTATTTTGATAGTGGCTTAGACTCGTCGTCCAACAGGATGCGACTGGCTGCTCCATCCAGATCGTCGTACTGGCCGTTCTTCAACGACCAGAGAAAGGCGACAAGGCCAAGCAGGCCCAGAAACAGCGCGATGGGAATGAGAAAGAGAAGTCCGCTCATTTGTGCGCTTCCTTGATGATAGCAACAGGCGCGATAGTCTTCTGCGTCTGTTGCTTTTGTTTTCCGGCCCGCAACCGCAATGCGTTGCTGACGACCACGATGGACGACAGCGACATCGAAAGTGCAGCCACCAGCGGGGTGACATAGCCGAAAATCGCAATCGGCACGGCTATGATATTATAGCCGATGGAAAGCGCAAAATTCTGACTGATCAACCGGCCCGCTTCCTTCGAGACGGCAAAGGCAAGCGGTACTGCCGACAGGCTTTCGCGCAGAAAGACGAAATCCGCTGCATTGCGGCCAATGTCGGCTGCCGTCGCCGGGGCCATGGAAACATGGGCGGCGACAAGGGCCGGAGCATCGTTCAATCCGTCTCCGACCATCAAAACCTTGCTGCCTTCGCTCGACAGCTTCTGCACCAGCTCCGACTTATCGGCAGGCAGTACCTGAGCCTGAAAATTGTCGACGCCGAGATAGCCTGCTAGCCTTTCGACGGCAGGCAGCCTGTCGCCGGAAATGATGCCGAGCTTCAGGCCGTTGCGCTTCAGTGTGGCGATGGCTCCGGCAGCGTCTTCGCGCGGCTGATCTTCAAAGCGGAAGGTTTCAACCAGCTTGCCATCAATGGAAAGACAGGTTTCGGGGCCATCTGCATGAGGCATGACAGCGGTACCATCCGCCCAGTCCCGCTTGCCAAGCCGATAGATGGAGCCGTTGAGCTCTGCTTCGATGCCTGCGCCCGGCACTTCCTCGATACGGGTAAAGGCAGTCATCGGTTTTGCGCCCGAGAACAGCGCAAGCGCGCGCGACAGCGGATGACGCGAATAAAGCGACAACTCGGCAGCGATCTCCAGATTGTGGGGATCAATTGCATCGGCATTGATCAGCCTCGGCTGACCGAGCGTCAATGTGCCGGTCTTGTCGAAAATGGCAGTGTCGATCTCGGCCATCCGCTCCATGGCGGAGCCGTCCTTGATCATGATGCCATTTTCAAACAGGCGTCTGGCCGCAACCACCTGCACAATCGGCACTGCAAGGGCGAGCGCGCAAGGGCAGGTGATGATGAGGGTACAGATCGCGATATAGATCGAGCGATACCAGTCGCCACCGGTGTAGATCATCCAACCGACAAAGGCCGCAAAGGCAATCGTATGCACCATCGGCACGTAGAGTTCGGAAGCACGGTCGGCAAGACGACGGTAATAGGCACGCCCGCCTTCGGCGACATCCATCAGCCGTACCATTTCGGCGAGGAAGGAATCCTTGGCTTCCGCCGTCGCACGGATGATAAGCGGTGTGGAAAGATTAAGCGTGCCTGCGCGGATATCCGAGCCGGGGCCAACCGGGACCGCATCGCTTTCACCCGATGCAATGGCGCAATCGAGTTCCGAGCGGCCTTCTTCCACCTTGGCATCGACAGGTACACGTTCACCTGCCGCAAGGATGATGCGCATTCTGGGGCGGATTTCGTTGACCGGCAGGTAATTGCGCTCGTCATTCTCGCCAATCACCACAGCGCCGCGGCTGCCGAGCTGCGCCAGACCGCGCACGGCAGAGCGTGCACGGGCACGCATCATGTAATCGAGTGTGCGGCCGATCAGCAGGAAGAACAGCAGTGTCACCGATGCATCGAAATAAGCGTGCTGGCCATGGTTCATCGTCTCATAAACGCTCATGCCGAAGGCAAGCGTGATTGCGAGCGCAATCGGCACATCCATGTTCACGCGCCGTGCGCGCAGCGCATTCCAGGCGGAAACATAGAAAATGCGACCCGAATAGATCAGCGTCGGCAGGGCGATGAGGCCGGAAATCCAGTGAAACATGTCGCGTGTCGCAGCGTCCGCGCCCGACCAGACCGCGACCGATAAAAGCATCACATTGCTCGAAGCAAAGGCCGCGACGCCAAGCGCGATCAGGAGCCGCGTGAAGGTCGGATCCTTGTCCTGCGCCATATCGAAGATATGGGCTTCATAACCGAGCCTGCGCAGCGGATCGACCACATCTGGCGGCGTCTCGCCATCTTTCCAGCGCACGGTCACGCGGCGCGCCGTCAGGTTGACGCGGACATAGGCAACGCCCGCGATCTTGCCGAGCGTCTCCTCGATATTCTTGATGCACAGGCCGCAATGAACACCGGGAACCGACAGGTCGAGCTGGCGAAAGCCGTCTCCAAGCGCACGGCTTGCGACCTGCATTTCATCTACAGAGACGGCCTGAACGACGGTGGCTATCTGTGCATTCTCGACGCAGCAGCTCATAGTATCCTCCCGTCCTTCACAAGAACGCGGATGATGTGGCGATAGGGGTCTTCAAGACCGGCATCGGCATTGACTTCCATGATCCACGCGCCTTCGCCCAGTTCCAGCGGAGCGGTCAGCACGCCGGGCTCGCGGACTGTCAGCGTGACCTTGGTGTCGTTCACATCGCCAACCGGGCGCTTGAACTCAACCGTGCCACCGGTCATGGCGACGGCCTTGCCGTCACGATCGGCCAGCTGCCAGGTGAAGACGCCGCTTTCAAAAGCAGGCTTCGACTGCCATTGCAGCGCGGCCTGCTCCTTGCCGGTCTGTGCCTTGTCGTTGAACTCCTGACTGGCGACATAGGTGTTCTTTACCACCAGCCCGCTCCAGCTATGGATGGCATTATAGGCCATGGTCAGATTGACGGCGATAATGACACCGAAGAAAGCGAGCATGATGCCCAGCATATGCCAGCCGGTAAACGTGCCTGGAGTTTTCGACTTGATCGACATTATCTGCCCTCCGGTGCCATGAAAGTTGCCTTGTAACGTGCATGTTCCGCACCGTTTGCGTCACGCACTTCGATTTCATAGTCCTTGCGATGATCGGTAATCGCATCATGCGGCATGGTGACGAAGACACGCAATGTCTTCAGACGGTCCGGCTCCACCGGAACATCGTAATTACCGTTTGTATCCGCTGTTTCGTCTTGCACCGTCAGTGTTGCCCCCGGCAGGCCCTCAATGGAAAGGCGGAAGGTGCGCGGCGTCGGGATCATGTTGAGCAGCTTGACCGTGTAGCCATTGCGGATCGATCCGTCCGACAAAAGCACATATTGCGGCGTGCGATCATGCAACACGTTGATGCCGATGCGCTGGCGCGTCGAAAGCGAGATGACGAGTGTAAGGCCGATCAGCGCCCATACGGCGAAGTAGAACATGCTGCGCGGACGCAACACCTTCTTCCACGACAGGTTCTGCACCTTGTCCGAGAAGCTGTTCGGCGCCTTGTAGACGCGTGCCGGATCGATAGGAGCCCTGCCATTATTGGTCGCCAGCGCCATGTTGAAGTCGTAATCGGCAAGCGTTGCATAGGAGATGAGACCGCGCGGCTTGTCGATCTTGTCCATCACCGAATTGCAGGCATCGATGCACAGCGCACAGGTGATGCATTCCAGCTGCTGGCCGTCGCGAATGTCGATACCCATCGGGCAGGCAGCGACACAAGCATTGCAATCCACGCAGTCGCCCACGGTTTCGCCTGCGGCAATCGCCTTCTTGGAATGGCGTGAGCGTGGCTCGCCGCGCCAGTCATTATAGGTGACGGTGAGCGAATTTTCGTCCAGCATCGCAGCCTGAATGCGTGGCCACGGGCACATATAGGTGCAGACCTGCTCGCGCATCAGCCCGCCGAAAATATAGGTGGTGGCGGTGAGGATGGCGACGGTGAAATAGGCGACGGGTGCGGCCTGACCTGTCACGAAATCCATGAGCAGCTTCGGCGCATCGGCGAAATAGAAAATCCATGCGCCGCCGGTCAGAACACCGATGACGATCCAGACGGAGTGTTTGGCAACCCGCTTCCAGACCTTGTCGAAGGTCCAAGGTGCCTTGTCGAGTTTCATGCGCGCATTGCGGTCGCCTTCGATGGCGCGCTCGACGACCAGATAGAGATCGACCCAGACGGTCTGCGGACATGTATATCCACACCAGGCGCGGCCCGCGACGGAGGTTACAAGAAACAGGCCGAGACCCGCCATGATAAGCAGTCCTGCGACGTAGTAGAATTCCTGCGGCCAGATTTCGACAAAGAAGAAATAGAAGCGGCGATTGGCAAGATCGATCAGCACCGCCTGATCGGGCGCATAGGGACCGCGATCCCAGCGCAGCCAGGGCGTCAGATAGTAGATGCCCAGTGTAATGAGCATGACAATCCATTTGAAGCGCCGGAACTCGCCCTGCACACGCTTCGGAAAAATCTTCACCCGCGCCGCATAAAGCGACTGCCGGGTCTTGGGGGAATTGACTGCCTGAACGTCAATGCGTTCGACATCGTCTGACATTTGCCTTGCTCCTGAAGCGTGATCCCGGAAAGACAGAAGCTGGTTTCCCGGAATGATCGCACTTGCAACAATTGAGAGCGGGGTGGTTATTCGCCGTCCGTTCCAATGCAGTGGTTTGAAGTGTATCCCGACCTGCCGTTTAAGCCGGGAGCATCTGGCCCCCGCATCGGTTCCGATGCGGGGGGCAGTTATTGTTACTCACCACCGCCCAGCGAATGGACGAAGATGGCAAGCTGCTTGACGGTCGCATCGCCGAGGCGTGTTTCCCATGCAGGCATGACGCCATGCTTGGGATGCGATACCTGACGCACGATGGCGTCCTCGCCGGAACCATAGAACCAGATGGCGTCTGTCAGGTTCGGCGCACCGAACTCACGCAGGCCCTTGGCATCCGCGCCATGGCAGACAGCACAGTTTTCGGCAAACACCTTCTTGCCTTCCGGCACCATTTCCGGATTGTGCGGCGTGCCGGAGAGGCTCACCACATAGGCAGCGACATCGCGGATCTGCTGTGGTTCCAGCACGTCGACAAAAGCCGGCATTTCGGAAACGCGGGTGTCGGCATCGTCCTTCGAGCGCACACCATGACGAATGGTCGTCAGAACGTCGTCGATGGAACCGCCCCACAGCCAGTCGTCATCGTTGAGGTTCGGATAGCCGGGTGCGCCCTGTGCGCCAGAACCGTGGCACTGCACGCAGTTGACGCGGAAGGCAGCAGCGCCACCGGCAATCGCATATTGGCGCAGGTTTTCATCAGCCAGAATCTCGTGCACGTCCTTGGCCTTGATCTGGTCGATAATGCCTTGGCGCTCGCTGTCGATCTTGGCGGTTTCTTCCCAGAAGGCGCCACGACTCGACCAGCCGAGCACGCCGCCGGTGGAGCTGGAAATCAGCGGCCAGGCGGGATAGGCGATGACATAGGCGATCGCCCAGAAAATGGTGGCGTAGAATGTCCACAGCCACCAGCGGGGCATTGGATTGTCGAGTTCCTTGATGCCGTCCCATTCGTGGCCGGTCGTCGCTACGCCGGTGACATCGTCAATTTGCTTGTCAGTCATTTGCGTCATCCTTGAAAGGAATGTCCTTCGCGTGGTCGGCTATCTGCTTGCTGCCTGGCCGGAAGGCGTAGAAGACGACGAAGAGGAAAAAGAGCGCCATGCCGAGCAAACCCCAGCTATCGGCGAACGTGCGCATGGTATTGTAATCCATCGCTAAATCTCCGCTTTATCTCGCTTTGGGGGACTGGTCGTAGGTCGAGAAGTCGACCAGCGTGCCGAGCATCTGGAGATAGGCGATGAGTGCGTCCATCTCCGAGATCATCTGCGGATTGCCGTCGAAATCACCGAGCTTGGCCTTGGGATAGCGGGCCTCTACACCGGAAGTATCGGCATCGGGCGTAGCCTGTGCCTTAAGATCGTCCAGCGCGCTGTCGATCATTTCCTGGCTGTAGGGCACGCCGACCGCCACATTAGCCTTCAGATTGCCAGCAATGTTGGAGGCGTCCAGCGGACGGTTCTTCAGGAAGGCGTAGCTTGGCATGACCGATTCCGGCACCACGTCACGCGGACGGACAAGGTGCTGCACGTGCCATTCGTTCGAATAGCGGCCACCGACGCGCGCAAGGTCAGGCCCCGTGCGCTTGGAACCCCACTGGAACGAATGATCGTACATGGATTCCGCAGCAAGGCTGTAATGACCGTAGCGTTCCACCTCGTCGCGGAACGGACGGATCATCTGGCTGTGGCAAAGGTAGCAGCCTTCACGCACATAGACGTCACGGCCCGCGAGTTCCAGCGGCGAGTAGGGGCGCATGCCCTCCACCTTCTCGATTGTGTTCTCGAGATAGAAGAGCGGCGCGATTTCAACGATGCCACCGACCGTGACCACGGCGAGCGATGCGATCAGCAGCAGCGTTGCGTTTTTCTCCAGCTTGGAGTGGTTCTTTAGTATCGACATAAATCACACGCTCCTTATTCGGCAGGCTGCATGGTGGTGCCAGTTGCAGGCTTCGCACCGCCCATTGGGGCTTCGTTGCGCAGATTGCCGCGAATGGTCTGATAGACGTTCCAGGCCATCACGAAGCCACCGGCGAGGTAGAGCACGCCGCCAAGCGTACGGATGACGTAATATGGGAACATGGCGAGCACGGTTTCCGCGAAGGAATAGACGAGGAAGCCCTGATCGTCGTATTCGCGCCACATCAAGCCCTGCTGGATACCGGCAACCCACATGGCCGCCGCATAGAGAACGATGCCGAGCGTCGCCAGCCAGAAGTGCCAGTTGACCATGCGGATCGAATAGAGCCGCTGGCGGTTCCACAGCTTTGGTGCGAGATAATAGACGGCGGCAAAGGTGATCATGCCGTTCCAGCCGAGCGCACCCGCATGAACGTGACCGATGGTCCAGTCCGTATAGTGCGACAACGAATTGACGGCCTTGATCGAAAGCATCGGGCCTTCAAAGGTCGCCATGCCGTAGAAGGCGATAGCTGCAACCATCAGGCGGATGATCGGATCGGTACGGACCTTGTCCCATGCGCCGGAAAGCGTCATCAGACCGTTGATCATGCCACCCCAGGACGGCATCCACAGCATGATGGAGAACACCATGCCCAGCGTCTGCGCCCAATCGGGAACGGCGGTGTAATGCAGATGGTGCGGACCAGCCCAGATATAGAGGAAGATGATCGACCAGAAGTGCACGATCGACAGGCGGTAGGAGTAGATCGGACGCTCTGCCTGCTTGGGCACGAAATAGTACATCATGGCCAGGAATGGCACGGTCAGGAAGAAGGCAACGGCGTTATGGCCATACCACCACTGCGTCACAGCATCCTGAACGCCGGAGAAAGCCGAATAGCTTTTCACGCCGAGGAAGGAGACCGGGATCGCCAGATTGTTGATGATGTGCAGCATGGCGATGGTGATGATGAAGGACAGGTAGAACCAGTTCGCCACATAGATATGCGGCTCCTTGCGCTTCAGGATCGTGCCGAGGAACACGACCAGATAGGCGACCCAGACGATGGTGAGCCAGATGTCGACATACCATTCCGGTTCTGCATATTCACGGCTCTGCGTGATGCCGAGCAGATAGCCGGTCGCAGCCATGACGATGAAGAGCTGATAGCCCCAGAATACGAACCATGCGAGATCACCGCCGATGAGGCGGGCGCGGCAAGTGCGCTGCACGACATAGAACGATGACGCGATCAGGATGTTTCCGCCAAACGCAAAAACAACCGCAGAGGTATGCAGCGGACGCAGGCGGCCAAAGTTCAGGTAAGGTTCCAGATTGAGATCTGGAAAGGCGAGCTGCGCGGCGATAACCACACCGACCAGAAAACCGGTCACTCCCCAGAAAACCGTCGCGATGACACCGTATCGGATCGGGCCGTCCATATAGGTGGACTGGTCGACCTTTTTCGGCGTCAGGCCGTAATCGGCATTTCGCATCAGAAGAATGGTGAAGATGGCCAGTGTAGCGAACAGAATCCACATATGGGTTCTGAACAGCTCATCATGGGAAAATCCGGCCAGAAGCACGGCAAAAAGTGCTCCCAGACCGGAAAGGACTGTTCCAGCGGCGTAGTTCATGAAATCCCCTCGCAGCGCATGACAAGAGCCATCTCGGATGAGACAGCAATAGCGATAGGTTTCCTATCAGCGCTTAGAGAGCAGCTGTCATTGATCTAAATCAAAGACAGCTGCCAGAAGGCCCGAAAAATAGGGAAGAGAGCCTTGCTCAGGATTCGTCAATATTCCGCTTCAGCCGGATCATGATGCGGGACGCAGTATTATGTCATTCGACAATCGTGCCCGGCACGATGATTGATGCGCTTAACCCGCCTTGTGAGCGGTTTTGCAGCTGCAATTCGCCACCCATCCGTTCTGCCGCCATTTTCACAATTGCGAGGCCAAGGCCGCTGCCGGTTTCGTTGCGATGCGCGCCGCGGAAGAAACGCTCGGTCACGTGTGGCATTTCGCTGTCGGGAATGCCAGGTCCATTATCCTCGACAGTGAGCCTGACTTTGCCCGCTTCAGCTTCGATCCGGCAGCGCACGGCGCCATCCCTGGGCGAGTGATTGACGGCATTTTCGATCAGGTTGCGGGCAGCAAGCGTGAAGAGATGCGGGGAGGGCAACTGCACCAGCGGCATGTTGTCTGGCAATTCGATGGAAATGCCGCGCTGGACTGCCAGCATCCGCATGTCGGTGGAAACCGCAACCAGAAGCTGGCACACAGGTTCGCATGCTGGTGCTTCAGTCTCATCACTGGTTTCAAGCGCTGCCAGATCCAGAAGCTGGTTGGTGAGGCGGCTGGTGCGGTCGACGCCCGCCGCGATCTGGCGCACTGCATTGGCGCGCATTTTTTCATCCTTCGCACCTTCGGCAATCTGTGCCTGCGTCTTCAGTCCGGCGAGCGGCGTCTTCAGCTCATGCGCGGCAAAGATCGCAAAGTTGCGCTCGCGCTCGCGCGCCTCTTCAACGCGATGGAAAAGCCCGTTCAGCGCGGTGACGGCGGGTGCGATCTCCTTGGGCAGGTTCTGTTCGGGCAGTGGGCGCAGATCCTGCGCCTGTCGCTTGGAAAGCACGGATGCAAGGCGGCTCAGCGGGTCGAGACCGCGTCGCACGCACAGCCAGATCATGAGCGCCAGAACAGGTAGCATCAGCAGGGCTGGCAGCACGAGGCCCGCCACGACGTTCTGCACCAGCCTTTCACGAACGCTCAGGCTGTCGCCGACCATGACACGCAGGCCGAGCTGGGTATTTTCGACAGCGAATACACGCCAGCGATCGCCCGCAACTTCCGTATCGGAAAAGCCGTTTGCGACATTGGTGAGCCGCACGCCGGGTGCACTTTCGGAACGTCCCACCAGCTTGCCGTCAAGCGCCCATATCTGACAGAACAGCTGCCGGTCATAAAGCGGAAAATCCGGCATTGGCTTCAGCGACAATTGCCCGCCGTCGCCTTCCGGGCCAACCTCCACACGGTGCTCGGTCAAAAGCGAATTGACCATGCGTGCGGCCTCCATCAGGCGCGCATCGAGTACTTTTTCAAGCTGTGACTGGGTGCTGATATGGATCCATACCACCGCGAAAAGCCAGACGAGGCAGGTAACGCCGATCAGGATGCCGGTCAGGCGGCTGCGGATGGAATTCATGCGCTTGCCCCTGCCAGACGGTAGCCGACCCCACGCACCGTTTCGATATAATCCGAACCGAGTTTCGAGCGCAGATGATGGATATGCACTTCCACTGCGTTGCTCTCCACTTCTTCCTGCCAGCCATAAAGCGCTTCTTCCAGTGAGGATTTGGAGAAGGTTGCGGTCGGCCGTTCCATCAAGGCGCGCAGGATCGAGAATTCGCGTCGGGTCAGCCTGACGGGTTCACCATGGAGAAGCACCGACATCTCCGCCGGGTCCAGTTCCACGCCGCGCCATTCAAGCAGGGCATTGGCGCGTCCGGCACCACGTCGGGCGACTGCGCGCACGCGGGCTGCAAGCTCATGCAGGTCGAAGGGCTTGCCGACATAATCGTCGGCACCTGCATCAAGGCCGGCAATGCGCTCGGGCACTTGATCGCGGGCAGTCAGCAGCAGCACCGGTGTCTCGTCGCGGCCGCGCCGCATCGTTCTGAGGATGTCGAGGCCCGAGCCATCGGGCAGCATCAGGTCGAGCACCACGGCATGATAGTTCTGGGCGGCAAGGGCTGCTTCCGCATCGCCGCAATTGGAAACGGCATCCACGGTGAAACCGGCAAGCCCCAACCCTACGGTCAGTCCGTCGAGGAGGATCGCGTCGTCTTCTACCACGAGTATGCGCATGAGTTCCTGTTTCCGCCTTCATTGACAATTAGAAGCACACGGGCTTTTCACCGCGCCAGCTTAAGGCTGTCTTAAGGTGGCCGGAGCATTCGCCTTTTGCAACATGATCAATTTGTCCGAATCGAATTTATGCGGAAAATCGTAATGCGTTTCTTTACGGGCCTCGCTGGCTTATTCATCAGTTTGTTTCTTGCGCTCGGCCCGGCATCGGCAGCGAACCCGCTGCCGGTCGATCAGGCTTTCCGCCTGAGTGTGCTGAAGGATACGGATGGCCGTCTCGTGCTGAACTGGCAGATCGCGGACGGTTACTATCTTTATCGCGATCACATCGAGGCGAAGGACGGGCAGGGAAACGCGCTTGCCGTCGATACGCAGCCCGGCCAGCCCAAGGACGATCCGAATTTCGGACGGCTTGAAGTCTATTACACCCATGCCACAGCAAGTGTGAAAGCAGATGCACAGCCGGTGGAACTGACCTATCAGGGCTGTCAGGAAGACGGCATCTGCTACCGTCCGGAAACCAGAACAGTCGATCCGGGCACGCTCGCCATATCCAGCGAAATGGGACAGAAGGCCAAAGCGCTGACGCAGGCATCGGTATTTGCTCCAGCTGCTATGCCAACCGTTGAGCAGAATACGGCGTTTGCCCTTGCACCCGAAAAAGGCATGGTCGAAGGGCTGCTCGATCAGGGCGGCACCGGGCTGGTGATCGCGGCGTTCCTGGCTTTTGGTGTTCTGCTTGCTTTCACGCCCTGCGTGTTTCCCATCTATCCGATCCTTGCCGGAACGCTGGCCCGCGAAGGTGAAAAGTTGACGGCAAAGCGTGGTTTCGTGCTTTCCGCCGTCTACGTCGTCAGTCTCGCACTGGGCTTTGCCGTGGTGGGTGCAATTGCAGGCTGGTCGGGGCAGAATCTGCAGATGGTGCTACAGTCGAAATGGACTGCGCTTGCACTGGCCGGACTATTCACGCTTCTGGCGCTTTCCATGTTCGGCCTGTTCCAGATACAGCTTCCAAATTCATGGGTCAGCGCAATTTCGTCGCGTACTGGACAGAGTGGGGGCCGACGGACAGGTTCCAAACGTTCCGCTGCCATTCTCGGTTTCTCGTCCGTGCTGATTGTCGGCCCCTGCGTGACGGCACCGCTTGCAGGCGCGCTGCTCTATATTGCGCAGACGGCCAATGTGGCTCTGGGCGCTTCCGCGCTCTTTGCGCTCGGTATTGGCAAGGGACTGCCGCTCATTGCTTTCGCCACGCTTGGCGCTGGCACGCTTCCGCGCGCAGGCGCATGGATGGAAACGGTGAAGCAGATTTTCGGCTTCGGTTTTCTGGCAACCGCAATCTTCATGGCCGCCCCGCTTCTACCGCCCGGCGTGGACATGGTGCTGTGGGCGCTCCTGCTTTTCGGGGCTGCAAGTTTCGCGTTTCTGAGGATTCCGGGGCGCAGCGTTGTGGCGCGCACAATAGGCACCGCAGCCTTCGTTTACGGCGTCATTTTGATGCTCGGCGTGGCTTCGGGCGGAAAAGACCCGTTGCAACCGCTGGCCGCATTCGGTAACCGTGGCGGCAACCAGAATCTGGCCGCGCTGCAATTTGCGCCGGTCGAGACTGTTTCTTCCCTTCAGGAGAAACTTGTTGAAGCGCGCGGCGACAAGCCGACGCTTGTCTATTTCACGGCGGACTGGTGCGTAAGCTGCTCCACCGTGGAGCGCCGGGTTTTGCCCGACGCGAGCGTGAAGAAGGCGCTGGGCGACTATCAGCTCATCAAGGCGGATATTTCGCAGCTTACCAGCGGCAATGCCGATCTTATGGCAAAGCTTGGTGTCGCCGGCCCGCCGACGATGATCTTCTTCGATCGCATCAGCAAGGAACCGGAGGGGACCAGATTGGTGGGCGATGTCACGACCGCCTCTATCGAACGTTCGGTAGGCCTTGTGAGCGCTGACTAGAGCATTTCCAGCAAAACTGCGAAGCGGTTTTGCGTCGGATAATGCGAAAAAACAAAGAGATAGAGCATTTCCGATGGCTCAGGAAAAACAGGAAATGCTCTAGAATAAAGGATTTCGAGATGGCCCGGGGGCAAGGAAATTGATGGTACTGAATGAAAAGCCGGATGCACGGAGATCGCTGCTACGGATGGCTGTGGTTGCCTGTCTGCCTTTTGCTGCCGCAGCATGTACGACCGCATCCGCAGATCGACCGATTGCCGTTACCATGCCGCAGACTGTTGCTTTCACGCCGGAGCCTGTTGCCGTTGAACTGGTCAGCGAACCGGCACCGGAAGTACAAACGGCCAAGAGCGAATATGAGACCATGTATGGCGCGGTGAACGACCGCGGCAATCTCATTCCGGCACTTGATCTCAGCAAGATTGCGGATCGCAATCTGCGCCGGGAAGTCGATTATGCCACGACGGAGCCGGTTGGCACTATCGTGGTCGATCCCTATGCGCGCTATCTCTATCTCGTGCAGCCGGGCGGCAAGGCGATCCGTTATTCTGTGGGTGTCGGTCGCGCTGGTCTGACTTTCAAGGGCGATGCCAAGCTTGCATACAAGTCGCAGTGGCCGCGCTGGACGCCGACAGCCAACATGATCAAGCGCAATCCGGAGCATTACGCAAAATATGCGAATGGCCTTGAGGGTGGCATCCGCAACCCGCTCGGTGCCCGTGCGCTTTATCTTTATCGTGATGGCAAGGACACGCTGTACCGCATCCACGGCACCAACGAGCCCTGGTCCGTCGGCAAGGCTGCGTCATCCGGCTGCATCCGTCTCTACAATCAGGACATTCTCGATCTCTACAAGCGCGCCACCGCCGGTGCGCGTGTCGTCGTGTTGGATAAATCCCAATCGGGCAAAGGAGCAAGCTCATGATGAACCGTCGTCAGATATTGGCCGCAACGGCAGCCGGTGCCGCAACGATTGCGATTTCAGGCGGCGAAAGCCTTGCGCAGCGCGTGCCGACGGTTGCGGAAGTGCTCTATGACAAGGAAATTCCGGTTCTGGGCAATCCGAACGGCAACGTGACCATCGTGGAATATTTCGACTACCAATGCCCCTATTGCAAGAAGGGGCATGGCGAGCTGATGCGCGTGATCAAGAATGACGGCAATGTACGCCTTGTCATGAAGGACTGGATCATCTTCGGCGACACGTCGGCTTATGCCGCACGTCTCGTTCTGGCTGCGGAAAAGTCAGGCAACTATGTAAAGGCCATGGAAGCCTTGATGGCAACGCCCGGTCGTCTTACGCCGGAACAGGTGAATGCTGCACTGAAGAAGGGTGGGCTTGATCCGGCAAAGCTCAATGCAGCCTATAAAGCCGATTCCAAGCGCATCAACGCCATTCTTGAGCGCAACATGGATCAGGGCGAAGCCTTCAATTTCGGCGGTACGCCTTCCTTCGTTATCGGCACCAAGCTTTATGGCGGGGTCATGAAAGAGCCGGAACTGATCGAAGCGATCAAGGAAGCGCGGAAGGCCTAATTCAATACCATTTGTCAAAGGGCGGAGTTAAAATGCCGCCCTTTCTTGCTTCAAAACGGATAATGCTGCGGACCTTCGATGGTGATCCAGCGCAGATCGGTAAACTCGTTGATGACGGCCTTTCCGCCGAAACGGCCATAACCGGAAGACTTTACACCGCCGAAAGGCATTTGCGCTTCGTCGGCAACCGTTGGGCCGTTGATGTGACAGATACCGGTTTCAAGCTTTTTCGATAGCGCCATTGCGCGCTTCACATTCTGACTGAAGATGGCCGATGACAGACCATATTCGGTGTCGTTTGCCACGCGGATCGCCTCTTCGGCGTCCTTGACGCGAATAATGGGTTTTACCGGCCCGAAGGATTCCTGCACATAGATGTTCATATCCGGCGTCACGTGATCGATGATCGTCGCCTCGACGATTGAACCTTCGCGCTTGCCGCCTGCCAGAACCTTGCCACCTTTCGCCACCGCATCCTTGATGAGCGCATCCATGCGCTCAGCCGATTCGAGGTCGACCAGCGAACCGAGAACAACGTTGCCGCGCGGATCACCGGCCGGCAGGGATTTTGCCTTGGTGGCAAGCTTCTCCGCGAAGGCATCAGCCACCTTCTCATGCACGATGAAACGTTCCGTGGACATGCAGATTTGACCCTGATTCATGAAAGCGCCAAAAGCCGCGGCATCGACTGCCTGGTCAAGATCGGCATCCTCCAGCACGATGAAGGGGGCCTTGCCACCCAGTTCCAGCAGCACCGGCTTCAGATGTTCTGCGGCCTGTCTGGCGATGATCTTGCCGACATGGGTGGAGCCGGTGAAATTGATACGGCGGATGGAAGGATGGGCAACAAGGGCTGCGACGATTTCCGGTGCATCCTCGGGTGCATTGGAAATGACATTGACCACACCGGCAGGGAAGCCCGCATCGTTGAGTGTCTTGACGATCAGGTGATGAACGCCGGGGCAGGATTCGGACGAACGCAGAATAACCGTGTTGCCGCAGGCAAGTGCCGCTGCTATTGCGCGCACGCCCAGAATGATCGGTGCATTCCACGGCGCCATGCCAAGCACCACGCCAACAGGCTGGCGCACGGCCATGGAAACGATGCCGGGTTTGTCAGAAGGGATGATTTCGCCGGTAATCTGTGTTGTGAGCGCGGCAGCCTCGCGCAGCACACTGGCTCCAAGATGGACATTAAAACCCGACCAAGTGGCAGTTGCCCCGGTTTCTTCAAGCATGAGACGGGTGAACTCATGGGCCCGGCTTTCCATCAGGTCTGCCGCCTTGTTCAGAAACGAACGACGCTCGTTCGGGCCGGTTTCAGACCAGCTTTCAAAGGCTTTCGCGGCAGATTTTGCAACCGCATCGACATCGGCTAGGTTGGCCGCCGGTGCGGTCGTGGCGATTTTTCCGGTGACCGGGTCGTTGCGGTCGAATGTCTTGCCCGATGCGGATACAGTTTCCTTACCATCGATGATGAAGCCGATTGTCGTCATGGTCTTCTCCCTGTTTACCTTTCATATCATGGTATAAAAGCCGGGAGCTTGCATGATCCTTATTTGTGAACAGACTGTGCAACGGCACTGTTTCGAATTTGAAAGCAAGCAGCGGAGTGTAGCTTCGACGCGGTGGCATTAGCCTTCCTTCATGCTCATATTGAAGGAACACCAACATGAACCTTATGACCATGAAGACCCTCGACCCTGATGAAAACCGCTGGCAGAAAGTGCTCGACCGCGACAAGGCGTCGGACGGTGCATTTGTCTATGCCGTGCGCACTACGGGCGTCTATTGTCGTCCATCATGCCCGTCGCGGCGTGGAAAACGCGAAAATGTGCAGTTCTTCGACGATTGCGAGGATGCAGAACGCGCTGGCTTCCGGCCATGCATGCGTTGCAAGCCGAATCTCTCCGAGACGTTGGCGACGCAGAACAGCACCCGTTACGCCGATATGGTAGCTGCCGCCTGCCGCTTCATCGAGACGGCGGAAGAAGTGCCCTCCCTTGAAGAAATAGCGGCTTCCGTGAAGGCTAGCCCTGCCCATTTCCATCGTGTTTTCAAAGAGTTCACGGGACTCACCCCGAAAGCCTATGCGGATGCGCATCGTGCAAAGAAGATGCGGGCGGCGCTCGATGCACCGGAAATCCGTGTAACCGACGCCATCTATGATGCCGGTTACAATTCCAGCAGCCGATTTTATGAGGCTTCGGACGGGATTTTGGGAATGACTCCAAAGGCTTACAAGCAAGGTGGCAAGAATGCGG
This sequence comes from Brucella sp. JSBI001, assembly GCF_026014005.1. NCBI lineage: Bacteria > Pseudomonadati > Pseudomonadota > Alphaproteobacteria > Hyphomicrobiales > Brucellaceae > Brucella > Brucella sp. JSBI001. Next base: position 474,203 of record NZ_CP110339.1, read on the forward strand.
ATATTCGTTTCGCCATCGGTCAGTCGGCACTCGGGGCCGTTCTGGTGGCCGCAAGCGGCAAGGGTGTCTGCGCTATTCTGATGGGCGATGATCCCGAGGAACTGATCCGCGATCTGGAGAAGCGCTTTCCGCAGGCCAATCTCATTGGTGCGGACCGTGAGTTCGAGGATATGGTGGCGCGAGTGGTCGGTTTTGTCGAAGCGCCACGTATCGGCCTCGACCTTCCGCTCGATCTGCAGGGAACCGCGTTCCAGCAGCGCGTCTGGCAGGCCTTGCGCGAAATTCCTGTAGGAAAAACAGTGAGTTACACTGAGATTGCCGAGCGCATCGGCGCGCCGAAATCGGTGCGGGCCGTGGCACAGGCCTGCGCGGCCAACAAGATTGCTGTTGCGGTTCCATGTCATCGGGTCGTGCGTAACGATGGCGGTCTCTCCGGCTATCGCTGGGGCGTCGAGCGCAAGCGCGATCTCCTGAAGCGGGAGAGCCAGGCATGAACAGAAATGAACCCATTCAGGCGGATAATATCCCTGCCTATGACTGGCAAAAAATCGGCGCCGAACTGGACGAGTTCGGCGCCGCTATCCTTAAAAACATAATTTCGCCACAGGATTGCCGCGATTTAGCCGTCGGCTACTACAATCTGGCCGCATTTCGAACCGTTATTTCGATGCGAAAACACGGTTTTGGGCGCGGAGAATACAAATACTACGCAAATCCCATTCCTGCCTTAATTTGGAATCTGCGCCAGACGCTCTATCCGCAGCTTGCGCCCATCGCTAATCGATGGAGTGAGAGACTGGGATCGGATGTCCGTTTTCCTCCGACCCATGACGAATTTCTGAACCGGTGCCACGCGGCAGGGCAAACCCGTCCGACACCGCTGATCCTGCAGTATGTAGAGGGTGACTATAATTGCCTGCATCAGGATATTTACGGCGATATCGCATTTCCGTTGCAGGTTGCGATTTTGCTTTCCGAACCGGAGAAGGATTTTACGGGCGGGGAATTCGTGCTGACCGAACAGCGCCCCCGGATGCAGAGCCGTGCGGAGGTCGTGCCGCTCCGTCAGGGGGATGGTGTGGTTTTTGCGGTCAATGACCGTCCGATGCAGGGCACACGCGGCGATTATCGCATCAAGATGCGTCACGGTGTCAGCCGCATCCGGTCCGGCCAGCGGCATACGTTGGGCATAATCTTTCACGATTCCAGATAAAGCATGTCTCCCAAAAGTGGGAACCGCCTTCGCGGGGAAATCAGTCCACTGGACTGATTTCTGGTTCCGCTAAGATGGGATAAATACATGCACGAAAACAAAAGCTTAAAGCGTGTTGTGTGAGTATGATAAAATGCGACACGCTTTAGAGGTTGAAACCGAGGTTTCGATCGCCTTTGATCGCGGCCAGAGCATAATTCCGAAAAGTGGGAACCGGTTTTCGGATAAAATCATGCTCAAACGAAAGTTTAGAGCGGGATAATGGTTCAACTTGAAAACATCCCGCTCTAGTCGATCAAAGGAGTCGGATATGAGCGTGACCATCTACGGTATCAAGAACTGCGACACCATGAAGAAGGCGCGCACCTGGCTTGAGGACCATGGCATCGACTACGGATTTCACGACTACAAGAAGGAAGGGCTCGACGGCGAAACGCTCGACCGCTTTCTGAAAAGCGTTCCGTGGGAACAATTGCTCAACCGGGCCGGAACGACGTTTCGCAAACTGCCCGAGGAAGAACGCCAGAACGTCGATGCCGCCAAGGCGCGGGCGCTGATGCTGGCACAGCCATCCATGGTCAAGCGTCCGGTTCTCGACAAGGGCGGAAAGCTGACGGTCGGTTTCAAGCCGGACCAGTACGAAAACTTCTTCAAGTCTTGAGGTGGAGGAGCGTTGCCATAAATAGCTGCCGATAAGCAGGTGGAGAAATCGATGCGGCAGCGCGCGAATAAGGTCGTTCAGCAATGGTCGGTAAGTTGGCGTGATTCCCTGATCGCGTCCTTTGCGGGTGGTGTCGCCTGGCTGATCTGCCAGTTGGCGCTGGGGCAGCCGAAACCCGTCTTTGCCATGGTCACGGCCGTGATCTGTCTGGCGCCCAACCTGCCCAACCACGGCAAGCAGGCGATAGGGGTGATGGTCGGCGTCACGACTGGCGTGCTGGTGGGCGAGCTTTCTCTGCTCCTGCCGGAAACGGTTCCGGTCTTCCACACAAGCATAGTGACCTTTGTTGCCATGGTTCTTGCGACCTCTTTCGGCATGGCACCGGCAATTGCCATCCAGTCGGGCGTGTCGGCTATCTTGGTTCTCGCCATGGGTCCGCAGGTTGCAGGTGTCACACGGTTGATCGATGTTCTGGTCGGCGCCGGTGTGGGCTTGCTGTTCAGCCAGATATTGATGACGCCAAGCCCGGTGCTGCTGATCGACAAGGCCGTTCGTGGCTTGCTCGATCGACTGGCGAACGGGCTCAAGCAATCGGCTGTCGCGCTCGAAAAACAGGATCTCGTGCGCGCCCAGAGTGCGATCAACCAGTTTACATCGGCGCATCGGGCGGTGATCGCCCTCGGCGACGGCATTGCACTTGCGCGCAGCAATGCACGCTGGTCGCTGCGCGGACGGCTGGTGGCGCGCGAGGTTACGGAAATGGCGGGCCGCTACGACAGGCGCGGCATTCGTCTTTATGCCTCGGCGCTACTGTTCGGTGAAGCGCTTGGCAATGCGCTGCGAAAGAAGGAGGCGCCGCCACCGCCTTGGCTTGCCGAAGCCTTGCAGATTGTCATCGCCAATTGTGAACTGGAGGAAGGGCGGGAGCCGCGCCGGATTCCGCCCATGCCAAAGGACATTCCTTTCGGCTGGCGCGATAGCGCACACCGGCTGTCATCGGTTCAAGACACGCTTCTGCATTTCCTGCATTCCGATATTCCAGACAGTATTCCCTTGCCCAAACGGTAGCCAAAGCAGGACGAAGTCACAGCTTGAAGATTTTTCAGAGAAGCGACCGCACATGTTGCGCCAGCTCATCCGCCGCTTGTCGTGCGAGCTTGGGGCGGTTCCGCCAGTCGTCGAAGGCAACCCCGCGATAGGCTGCCTGCCCAAGCGCAAGGGCAGAGGCGGTTTCGGACGAAACCAGCGGCAGTGCCCATTCGGCAGCCGCATCTTTCGGGGTAAATTTTCCAGTTTCGAGTGTGTACCACATGCGCGCAAGCGTCAGCAGCACATTGCGCTCGTCACCCTGAAGATTGTCGGTCAGATCGGGCAACGCATCGGTAATCGCCTTGCGCACATCTTCACGCGGTATTGCTGGTAGAAAATGTTCCCGTGTGGGGCCGATGAGACTCGCCGCTTCCTGACCGGCTTGCGCGAGCACCAATGTGTATTCGGGATCTGGATGCGGCTGCCGCACTGTTCCCGCCTCGAATTCGTCGCGCAACCATTCTCCATAGATGAATGCGCAACGCGCAGGATAGCTGAGTGCGGCGAGATCCTGCTGCAGAAAAACCATCACTTCCAGACATCTGGGTGTTCCGGGTCTGACCGGATACCGACCCGATATCTGCATGAGCTTGTCGACGAGACGCGCGCTGGCTTCCAGCGTGACAGGCTGGTTGCTGACCACCAGCAGATCGACATCGCTATTGGGGCGAAGTCCGCCATTTACGGCAGAGCCATGCAGATACACGGCCTGCAACGATTGCCCCAGACAATCCCGCAAAATGGTCAGAGCCTTTGTCGCCTCGTCCGGTATTGTTACGTGATTCCCGTTCATCATTCGTTGATACTGTCCTTGGTGGACATTCACAACAATGGCTGAAGGTAGAATGTCCTGTCGTTCTCACACCGTTGAAACTTCTCGCCGTTCCAGAATGCGATCGATCAATCCCCATTCGAGACCCTCTTCCGCAGTCATGAAATTATCGCGGTCGAGGGCGCGCTCCACCTCTTCATAGGTGCGCCCGCAATGCTCGGCATAAAGACGCGTCATCAGCCTCTTGGTTCGTTGCGCTTCCTCGGCATGGATGAAGATGTCCGATGCCTGTCCCTGAAAGCCACCGGAGGGCTGGTGGACAAGCAGGTTTGCGTTGGGAAGTGCTGCCCTATGACCGGGTTCCCCTGCCATCAGCAGGAAGGAGCCCATCGAGCGGGCCGTCCCCATGCAAAGCGTGTGCACAGGCGCACGGACATAACGCATCGTATCGTAGATCGCGAGGCCACTGGTCACAACGCCGCCCGGCGAGTTGATATAGAGATTGATTGGCTGTTTGGAGTTTTCCGCTTCCAGAAACAGCAATTGCGCGCAGATGAGTGCGGATACGGTGTCATTCACTTCGCCGTTAAGAAAGATGATCCGTTCGCGCAGCAGGCGCGAATAGATATCGAATGACCGTTCGCCACGGCTCGACTGTTCCACGACCATAGGGACGAGTTGCATCGTTTCGCGCATCGGCGAACTCCTCTCTGCCATAAATTCCGGGATAGATGGTTTAGGCGGCGCGCATCATGGTGGCCCAGTTGCTGTTGGCGGCAACTGCCACGGTGCGTTTCAGCCGTGCGTCGTTTAGTTCATGGATGACGCGCAGATAGGTGCCACCGGAAACGCCCGGCACAATGCGGAACGTGACGATGCTTTCCAGAAAAGGCGGTTCGCTTTCCCGCATCCGGTAGCTGATCTCCTTGCCGGGCTTGCAGGATGCTGGCTCCGAATCGGCCAACGCCTCGGATGGAAGCCAGTTTTCGCGAAACTCCGGAATGCTGATCGCACGCCACACTTTCTGCGGCGCAGCATCCAGCTCATATTCAAGCTCGATGCCTTTCTCGCGTGGTTCTTCCTGCCGGTCGGTCATTGGTCCATATCCTTCAGCAAGGTTTTGAGAGCGTCGATACGTTTCGGCCAGTAGGCGCGATACTTTGCAAGCCAGTTTGCGATGAGCGTCAGTCCATTCGGATCGACTTGGTAATTGACGAAGCGCCCCTCGCGTTCCTCCCGCACCAGTCCAGCACCGCGCAACACGGCCAGATGCTGCGATATGGCGGGCTGGCTGATCTCCATGCCCTCCCGCAGCGCACTGGCATTCATGCTGCCCGATGCCAGCTTTTCGAAAATCATCCGGCGGGTCGGGTCGGCAAGCGCCCTGAATATGTCGTTGAATGTATCGTTCTCAGTCATGCAATCACATAAGCGCACACTTATGTGATTCGCAAGACCTTATTTGAAAACGGACGTCTTGATTAATCAGACGAATGAAACTGCATGGTGAAGACATTTCCGCCGATACCTTGCGCGAGTGATGGCGCAAGTTCCAGCGGCGTGCATTTTTCAACCGCCTCAATCGCAGCGTCCACGAATGCCTTTTTCGCCTTGTCATCACCTTGAACGTTGATCGCGCTGGCGCGGGGAGGTCCTATCAGGCTTCCGTCACGCTTGAAGCTGAAGCTGAGGGTAACGGCGGAGTTTTTGCTGTCTGAAGGCGGCGACCAGCAGGCGTTCAGAGCGCCGCCGACATCGTCCATCGTCTTCAGTTCCTGCGCCTGAACGGTACCCGTGGCGGTGATTGTAACGGCGGCCAACAGGCAAACGGATAGTCCCGATCTTTTCATCCTGATCCTCCATCAAGAGTGTATTCAGTCTATTGTAGGTCTGCTTCGATAGAGTTCAAATCCAACTCTGTGGTTGCAGCCTCAATCCCCGTGATCGATGCGATCAGAAAAATTCAATTGTCCTTGGATGATTGAGGTTTATTTTCCCGCCAATGACCGAGACCTCCCTAGAGATGACCAAGCCCGCATTCCCACAACATTGCACTGCCGTCCGCTATGCTTTCGGCGGCTTTCTGGCTATGGCCGCAGCCATGGGGATCGGGCGTTTCATCTATACGCCGATCCTGCCGGGAATGATGGCCGATATCGGTTTCACGGCTGCCGATGCGGGTTTCATCGCATCCGCAAACTATATCGGCTATCTGCTGGGGGCAGTCGTTGCCGGTTATGGATGGTCTGCGGGCATCGAACGGAAAAGCGTGATCGCTGGCCTGATCATCAGCGGATTGCTATGTGCTGCCATGGCGCTTTTTGACGGTGTCTGGCTGTTCTCCATCATCCGCTTTGCCGCTGGTTTCATCAGTGCGGTGACGATGATTCTCTGCACGGCAATCGTGCTGAGCCATGTCACGGCGGCGGAAAGAGCGGGGCTTGGAGCCCTGCATTTCGGCGGTGTCGGCAGTGGTATTGCACTCTCTGCCGTTCTTGTGGCGCTGATCCGTTTTGCGGGGCTTGACTGGCGTGCCGACTGGATCGGCGCTGCGGTTCTGACCATCGTCATGGTTGTTCTGGTTGGCGCTTTCGTCAGGGAAGGGCCGGTTGGCGGAAACAGTGGCACGCGTGAACCGCCGCTCCCCAAGAGCTTCGCCTTCAACGCACTGGCGCTGGCCTATGGCATTTTCGGCTTTGGCTACGTGATCACGGCAACGTTCCTGATTGCAATCGTGCGCGCGACCGATGGCGGCCCGCTGATGGAAGCGGCTGTGTGGGTTGTGACCGGCCTGACGGCTGCGCCCTCGATCTGGCTGTGGGCGCCGGCTGCCAGGAAATTCGGCCTTTTCAATGCATTTGCCCTGACAGCCATTCTGGAAGCTGTCGGCGTTGCCGCGAGCGTGGTTCTGGCTCCGCCGCTCGGGCCTCTGGTGGGCGGCGCACTTCTGGGCATCACTTTCATGGCATTGACGGCGTTCGGATTGCAGATCGCCCGTACACTCGCACCGGCTTCGCCAAAACGCGCTTTGGCGCGGATGACGGTCTGCTTCAGCATTGGCCAGATCATCGGCCCGCTGGTGGCTGGCTTCATGGCGCAGCGTTCCGGTTCGTTTACTTCGGCAAGTCTGGCCGCAGCGTTCTCGCTGGTGGTCGTCGCGGTGCTTGGCATCATGGCGGGACGCGCCGCCAGAACATCGGGCTGAAACCTTACAGGAATTTAACTGGTAAAGGCGCGAGAACCGGCTTCATATGCGGAAAATTCCTCACGAAGTTGGACTGAAATTCAGTGTTTGTGTCGTTCTTTCCCCGCCCGAAATTGTTCTTCTGGTCCGCGCTCGTCTGGAGCCTGCTTGCGGTGCTTGGCTGGTATGAAGGAGGGGAAAGGCTGGGTGCCATATTCGGCCTGCCACCCCTGGCGCAAGACGCAGCGCCGATTATCGGTGCGAGCCTGTTCTGGTCGGCGCCGTTTCTCTGGTTCTATATATATTTCGCGGTGGCGACATTCGCCTTCTATCTTTTCTGGGCTTGGTTTTCACCGCACCCGTGGCAGCGCTGGTCCATACTTGGATCGGCACTGATCCTGTTCACTACCTATTTCGGCGTGCAGGTCAGCGTTGCGGTCAATGCCTGGTATGGGCCGTTCTACGATCTGGTTCAAAAGGCACTCACATCGCCCGGAGCCGTCAGCGCCTCCGACTTTTACTGGGGCATGGTCACATTTGCCGAAATAGCCTTTATCGGTGTGACTGTCGGTGTTCTGAGCCTGTTTTTCGTCAGCCACTATATCTTCCGCTGGCGTTCGGCGATGAATGAATACTACGTCAGTCATTGGCCGAAACTGCGTTCCATCGAAGGTGCGGCACAGCGCGTGCAGGAAGACACGATGCGCTTTTCCACGACGCTGGAACAGCTTGGTGTCAGCCTCGTTAAATCGGTGATGACGCTGATCGCCTTTCTGCCGGTCCTGTTCAGTTTTTCGGAAAAGGTCAGTGAGCTGCCGGTGGTTGGCATGGTGCCGCATGCGCTGGTCGTGGCAGCGATTTTCTGGGCTGCTTTCGGCACCGGTTTTCTGGCGCTGGTTGGTATCAAGCTGCCGGGGCTGGAGTTCAACAATCAGCGCGTCGAAGCGGCCTACCGCAAGGAACTGGTCTATGGTGAAGACCATGCGGATCGTGCCCAACCGGTCACGCTGGGCGAGCTGTTCCGCAATGTCCGGCACAATTATTTCCGGCTCTATTTCCACTATGTCTATTTCAACGTCGCCCGTATTTTCTATATTCAGGCCGATAATATTTTCCCGACGCTGATCCTTGTTCCGTCGATTGTGGCTGGCAAGCTGACGCTTGGCCTCATGAACCAGATCACGAATGTCTTTTCGCAGGTGCAGGGATCGTTCCAGTATCTCGTCAACTCATGGACGACGATCATCGAATTGCTGTCGATCTACAAGCGTCTGAGAGCTTTCGAGGCGGTTATCCGCGACGAGCCGCTGCCGTCGCTCGATCAGGCAAATCTTGATGCAACGCCTTCAGCTTAAGGGGACGATTACGACCTGTTCTGGCTTGCATGGACGGCATCCTTGTCGAGACTGTCCAGATAATCGCTGTAGGTTGTGCATTTGACGTCGGGCTTGGTGCAGACTTCCGTTACGAGCCGCTCCATGGCGCGCCAATAGGCGCCATCATTCATCAGCACGAAATGGAAGCCGAGCTGGAGCGGAATGCGCTCGCCGGTATATTGCTTGTCGAATGCCGTGCGGAAAGCCTTGTATGCCCGTTCTTCGAAAGCTGCCGATTGCTGTGGCGCTTCCTTGCCCTTCGAGTGACGGACATAAAGATTATAGTCCATTGCCACGATAGGGCGTTGCGACGGGCCTTCCGGAACAAGCGGCAATCCAAATGAAGCAAACTGACCGGCAAGGGTTGGCTCTTCTGGGCCACGCGTGATGGACGATGCCTGATAGCGAAAACCGTTTGCCTTGAGCGCATCCTGCACCGGCTTCGATGCGGCGAGATAGGGCGCGCGAAACCCGTCGATGCCCTTCAGCGCAAGATCACGCCAGCCTTCCGGCTCGCCACTGATGCCATTATTCTTGTAGGCGTCAGCGGTAATGCGGCGGAACTCTTTGATTTCCTTGTCCCAGTCGGCGGCCGACCAGTCAGTGCCGTCAAAATGACCGCAGCCATGGCTGGCGATCTCGTTGCCTTCCAGATGGGCCTGCCAGATATTGCCAAGGCGGGCGACAACTTCGTCGCGGCCGAGCGCAAAGCCGACATTGGACGAACCGGCCCGCTTATGGGGCGGCTTGTAATCGCGCCGGTCCTGTTTGGTCATCAGGAAGACGCAGGAAAGGAAATAGGTGAAATGGGCGTTGTTTTTCTTCGCCAGCTCGCGCGAGCGGGTCCATAGTGCATTGTCATGTGCGCCATCGAAGGAAATCAGCACATATTGCGGCTTTGTGGATACCGGTTCCGCCTGTGCGGCACAGGTAGCCAGAACCAGGGCGGACAAAAGAACAGGGCGGGGGGACAGGATGCGCATGGACCACGAAACGAGGGGGAAGAGGAATAGTTCCAGAAATTCCGTTGCTAGTTCTTGAATAAGGCTATTGTCGGACCGAAATGCACTTTGTGACACGTGTTTCGGCTTATTTCGCTGACGGGTCTTACATATGGCGCGAAATGCGACTAAAAGCGCCAGAACGAACAAATACGAACATCAATTTGGCTTTAGTGGCAGGTCCATGGCAGACGACAGTTTCATTCGCGAGGTAAACGAGGAAATCCGTTCGGAACGGGCAAAGCAGATCTGGCGGAATTTCGGTCCGCTGTTGATCGGCGGCGCTGTGGCCATTGTTCTGGGAACAGCTGGCTGGGTCGGCTATCAGCACTGGGTCGACAGCAAGGCTTCCGCTTCCGGTGACAAGTTCCTCGCCGCACTGGACCTCGCCTCGGAAGGCAAAAACGACGAAGCGCTGACTGCGCTCGACGATCTGGAAAAGACCGGCTACGGCTCCTATCCGGTGCTGGCGCGTCTTCGCGCCGCGTCGGTTATCGCTGACAAGGGCGATGCAGCCGGTGCCGTGAAGGCGTTCGATGAGGTTGCTGCCGATAACGCCGTGCCTGCACCGCTTCGCGATGTCGCGCGCCTGCGTGCCGGTTATCTGCTGGTCGACAGCGGTTCCTACGACGACGTCGCCAAGCACGTCGAGACGCTTTCCGCAGACGGCAATCCTATGCGTTCGAGCGCACGGGAAGCGTTGGGTCTGGCTGCCTGGAAGGCTGAACGTTTCGATGATGCGGTCAAACTGTTCCAGCAAATTGCCAATGACAGCCTTGCTCCGGCCAATATCCGCCAGCGTTCCAATACGATGCTCGATCTGATGCGCAGCGCTGGTGTCAACGTGCCTGACGCGCAAAGCACATAATAAAACAAGCGCATCCCGAAAAGTGCGAAGCGGTTTTCGGACAAGATGCGCGTCAAGATAAATAAATAGAGCGGTTCCACGTTTCGGTTGAAAGCGGAACCGCTCTGGTTTCTGGAGTTATCTTCTCCCATGGGTTTCACAGTCGCCATCGTCGGGCGTCCCAATGTCGGCAAGTCCACGCTGTTCAATCGCCTCGTCGGCCGCAAGCTGGCGCTGGTCGATGACCTGCCGGGCGTCACGCGCGACCGGCGCATCCACGATGCCAAGCTCTACGATCTGAAGTTTCAGGTCATCGATACGGCAGGTCTTGAAGAAGCTGCCAATGACAGCCTGGAAGCGCGCATGCGCGCCCAGACCGAGGCTGCCATCCAGGAAGCCGACGTGATCCTGTTCGTCGTTGACGCCAAGAACGGCCTGACGCCGACCGACAGCACCTTTGCCGAAGTGGTGCGCCGTTCCGGCAAGCCGGTCGTGCTGGTCGCCAACAAGGCGGAAGCGCGCGGCGCGCAATCCGGCATGTATGACGCTTTCCAGCTTGGCCTTGGCGAACCGTGCCCGATCTCTGCCGAACACGGTCAAGGCATGCCAGACCTGCGTGACGCCATTGTCGAGCTTCTGGGCGAAGAGCGCGTCTTCGCCGACGAGAAGGAAGAGGAAGTTGCCGACGAGGTTTTCACGCCGAAGGCTGTCGGTGAACTGATCGGCGATGACATCGAAGACCCGGATGAAGAAGAAATCCCGGCCTATGATGCGACCAAGCCGCTGCGGATCGCCATTGTCGGCCGACCCAACGCTGGCAAGTCGACGCTCATTAACACGATGCTCGGTGAAGACCGCCTGCTGACCGGACCGGAAGCAGGCATCACCCGTGACTCGATCTCGGTAGATTGGGAATGGCGTGGCCGCAAGATCAAGCTGTTTGACACGGCCGGTTTGCGCCGCAAGTCGCGCGTGCAGGAAAAGCTCGAAAAGCTTTCGGTTGCTGACGGCCTGCGTGCGATCCGTTTTGCGGAAGTCGTCATCATCGTGCTCGATGCGACGATCCCGTTTGAAAAGCAGGATCTGCAGATTGCCGATCTCATCATCCGTGAAGGCCGGGCACCGATCATCGCATTCAACAAATGGGATCTGATCGAGGACCGCCAGATGGTTCTGGCCGATCTTTACGAAAAGACGGCCCGCCTGCTGCCGCAGGTGCGCGGGCTTCGCGCCGTGCCGATTTCCGGCGAGCGCGGACAGGGTATCGACAAGCTCATGGAGAATGTCGTCAAGACCCACGAAATCTGGAACCGCCGCGTTTCGACCGGACGTCTCAACCGCTGGCTGGCTGGCGTCATCGCGCATCAGCCGCCACCGGCAGTTTCTGGCCGCCGCCTGAAGGTAAAATATATGACGCAGGTGAAAACCCGTCCGCCGGGCTTCGTTGTGTCCTGCTCGCGCCCCGATGCGATGCCGCAATCCTATGTGCGCTATCTCATCAACGGTCTGCGTGAAACTTTCGATATGCCGGGTGTGCCGATAAGGCTGTCATTGCGCACTTCGGATAATCCGTTCGCAGGCCGCGCGAAGAAAAAGAAATAAACGCCGTAGAGAGAGAAGCCCGGATTGCTCCGGGCTTTTTTGTTTGAAAGGGGGAGCGACTTCACGCCTTGGGCAGCACAAATTCGACACGCCGGTTCTGCGCCCGACCATCGGGATTGTCCTTGCCCTTGATCTCGTTGGGCGCGACAGGTTCGCTTTCGCCATGTCCTTCCGGCTTCAACCGTGCAGATGGGACACCATTGCCGACGAGAAATTTGGTAACCGCATCGGCGCGGTTTTTCGACAGCTTGTCGTTATAGCTGTCAGACCCCTTGGAATCCGTATGGCCCACCACACGGACGGCGGAATCCGGCATGCTTTCCAATATTCTGGCAATATCGGTCAGCGTTGCCTTGGCTTTGCCGGTCAGTTTGGCGCTATCGAAATCGAACAGAATATCGCTCGTCACGGAAAGGACGATGCTGTCATCGGTTTCGCGCATGGTGATATTGCCGCTCTTCTCGACAATCTCCTGTGCCGCACCGGACAGGCCACGCGCCTTGCCATCGGTACTGCCCGATGCCGAAACCAGATCACGGATTTCGGGCACGAGGTCGCGAATATAAGCGCTGTTGTCTGCGCTTGTATTCTGCGCGGTCGCGACGGATGGCAGGCAAAGCAGGGCGAGGCCAAGAGCGATGCAACCTTTGATCTGATTGGTCATGGCCAGCCCCTATTCGGCGGGAACAGCGAAAGGCCCGAGCGGCTCGACCCCCTTGATATAGAGCGTCACCTTCTGGCCCTTCGGTGGCGCGGGAAAGACGCCATGCCAGACGCCCACAACATGGCCATTACCGAAAAGGGAAACCGATGCCGGAGCCAGCGGTTTGCCTTCGGAATCTTTCAGCAGAAGATATTTCTTGTCGCCTGCGAGAAGATAATAGTCATTCTCGTAATCCTTGTCCGACAGCGCGGTATAAAGCGTTGTCGAAACGCTTCCGCCTTCCTTGGCATTGATGAAACGGACCTTGACGGTCAGCTTGTCGCCATCTGCCACGACGCCGCTCACCTCTGCGGTGGCCTGACCGCTGCTGTGATAGCCACTTGCTATCGGCTGATTGGCTGTCTCCTGAGCATTTGCAGCGTGGGAAAGCGCACTGGCCGAAAGGAGGACAGTGGCAAGAACCGTACGTGAGAGAAACGCCATGAGTATCGCTTTCATTTGTTGGGTAACCTTGAGCATAGCGAAGCCGGATCGAAAACATCCGGACATTGCGAAGGCGGTGAAAACAAATAAGCGGAGCAGTTCAGGGGATATGAGTGAAAGACGAACCACTCCAGATGCGGCGGTGAAACCTAACAGGCAGAAGAAGGAGGTCATGTAAACTTTGGAAACACGCATTAACATTTGCGCGACCGGAAATTTTTCTCATCTGGACCGCGATGATCGCGATCGTGATCATAACCGGCATTTAATTTGGTAATTTCAGGTTGAGCTTGGCTTGCGCGGCTGCTAATTCGCCCGCTCTCCGGTTTTCTCCAAAGAAGGTGTAGTGATGACGAAGGCTGACCAGAGCCGTTTTGACGGCGTGACATTGGGCATCGACTTCGGCACGACGAACACCGTTCTGTCCGTGGCTGCACCCGATGGAACCACGGTCGTCCTGAGCGTGCCGAAGGATGGCGTGGATATTACCGGCTACCGCTCGATCCTTTGCTTCTGGCAAGATCGCGAAACCGGCGAGCGCACCGTTGAAAGCGGACCTTGGGCGATGGACGCGTTCGTCAACGCGCCGCATTCCACGCGTATGCTGCAATCGTTCAAGACATTCGCGGCATCGAAATCCTTCACCGATACGCCGGTTTTCGGCAAGCGGTTCAAGTTCGAGGATATTCTGGCGACCTTCCTCGAAACGGTCGCCGCGCGGCTGGGCGACCGCCTGCCACCAAAGGGCAATCGCGTGGTTATCGGCAGGCCGGTGATCTTTGCGGGCGCTTCGCCGGATGAAGCGCTGGCCATGCAGCGCTATGAGAAGGCGTTCCGGGCGTTCGGCTTTACCGATATTCACTACGTCTATGAGCCGGTTGCCGCGGCTTATTTCTATGCGCAGGAACTGAATGCAGCATCCACCGTTCTGGTGGCCGACTTCGGCGGCGGTACGAGCGACTTTTCCATCGTGCGCTTCGAAGTGGGCAAGAATGGCCTCAGCTTTACGCCGCTCAGCCAGACAGGTCTGGGCATTGCAGGCGATACATTCGACTATCGCATCATCGACAATGCCGTTTCGCCGCTGCTTGGAAAGGGTACGGAATACCAGTCCTTCGGCAAAAGGCTGACCATACCGAACCATTATTATGCAAATTTTGCGCGCTGGAACACGCTGTTCCTGATGAACTCTCCAGCGACCATTCGCGATCTGGACGAACTGGCCCGGCAAGCGGTTGATCCGAAACCGCTCGAACATTTCATCAACCTGATCGAGAACGATTACGGTTACGAGATATACCGCGCCGTTTCAGACCTGAAGGTAAGGCTTTCATCGCAGCGCATGTCGGAACTGCACTTTAAAGCCGACGATTTCGAAATCCGCTCCGACATCACGCGCAACGATTTCGAAAACTGGATCGCTGACGATGTGCGCCAGATTGAACAGTCGGTGCAGCAGGCGGTGGATAAAGCGGAGCTGGAAACCTCGTCTATCGACCGTGTTTTCCTGACCGGCGGCACATCTTTCGTGCCGGTCATCCGCACGGTGTTTGAAAACCGCTTTCCCGACGCCGTGGTGACGAGCTCGAACCAGTTCGATTCCATCGCCAACGGCCTCGCATTGATCGGGCAGAGCGCGGATATCGAACGCTGGTCAGTGAAGCACGATTAAGTGTGGTTGGAGGATGGTTCACTTCAGGCCTGGAAAACCTTCCAATCGCCACTCCCGGTCTGGCTTGCGGACTGATGCAGACACCATACGAATCTTGCCCTTGATCCGGTCTTTCGATACGAGGCCAACATACTTTCCTCGGCTATCGTTGGCGTTATCGCGATTGTCTCCCATGATATAATATTGGCCGCGAGCGAGTGCCTTCTCCTTGACGTTGTCAATAAAGCCATGATCGACCGTATTCAGAAGAACATAGCTCTTACCTTCCGGTATTGTCTCACGCACGAAACGGCACTGATAATAAGAGTTCGACACGGTTTCTTCAGGGCATCCATCATCAATTGTTGATGTGATCTTCGTTGTTGCGAGTGCTTTTCCGTTGATAAGCGGTATGCCGTTCTCGATTTTGACCGTTTCACCGGGCAGCCCGATCACTCGCCCGAGGAATTCAGCTTTGATCGGTACATCGCCCGACAATTCCTTCGAAACGTAGTCAACAGTATAGACGACGAGATCGCCGCGCTCGATCTTTTCCTGTGGTCTATAGCTGGTTGCAGCGACGACATCGCCTGGCCCAAAGACGGGCATCATGGATGTGCTACTCACGCGCAGATTCATGAGTTCTGCTGTGGCGGTATTGCATGTAAGGAGGCTGCTGATGACACCGGCAAAGCCAGCTATAAATGCCTTGGTAAACTGTATTATAATTATACCTTGGATTCAAAAATTGCGTGATGAGTAGGTGGCAAGTTTGCGTTGCTCCGTCAATCATCTTACGGGCACTGGCGTCAATTGGGTCAGTGAAAGTTGAGTGTAGGTTTCTCGAACTTACGAAGCGGTTGCCGTATCGGCAAAGCAGGCGGCAATTTCCTTGTTGGCGCCCAGCTTTTCCGCCCATTTGACAAGATCGGGTATCTCGTTTCTTTCAGCCATCCCGCCCCAGATGTCTTTCAGTTTCGGCGGTTTACTGGAAAGGTCGAAAAAGAAATAGCCGGGATCGGCCACCGGAACATCCGCATAGACGACGGACCAGTTGCCATATTGCATGAAGCTCTCGATGCTGACGGAAGCCGGTTTGACTTTCTTGCCGAGACTTTGCGCGATGAAAGACCTGTAGTCTGTTTTCTGCTGTTTGGTGAGCGTTGTCGTCACACCATCGCAAGCGGATTTGGCGAATGCGCTTCCTGCCGGAAGAGCTATCGCAACAGCAAGCAGAAGTGCCGCACGGGCAGGCGAAAAGTACGTGTTCATCGTTCCCCTCAGAAAAATGTCCACTTCATTTCAGCAGCATAACCAATCTGCGGGCGATGCATAGGGGATTTTGACATGCTCATTGCCGATGCCGGATGGCGCCGATAAGGTCCGGCCGTGAAAATAGCAAGGAGTCGGTCTTTCCATGCCAAGTGATGTCAAAGCCGGTCGTTTTACCGACAATCTTCGTCAGGACGCCGAACCATTCTGGTCGCAAGCCGTCGGCCATCGCCTCGTCGGTGAAATCTATACGGGCACGGTCGCACCTGATGTCATGACGCGCTATCTGGTACAGGATCATCGCTTTATCGACTGCTTTCTGTCACTGCTGGGTGGAACGCTGGTCAATTGCGACAGGATGGAAGCCAAGCTGACATTGGGCCGTTTCATCGGCATGATCAGCAGCGATGAGAACTCCTATTTCGAACGCTCCTTTGCGAAACTCGCAGTCGCTGACGCCGAGCGTTTCGATACACCTGATGCGACGCCAACCGCTGCATTCAAGGAACTGATGCTGGAAGCTGCGCGTTCAGGCTCCTATGCGGTCTGCCTGTCGGTGCTGACCGTTGCCGAATGGCTTTATCTCGACTGGGCTGAAAAAGCGCCAAAGCCTCTGCCTGACGATTTTATTTTCGCCGAATGGATCGTGCTGCATGACAATCCATACTTCGTGGAATTTGTCGGTTTCCTGCGCTCGGAACTCGATAGGGTCGGCCCGGCAGCGGCAGAACAATGCCAGCAGTTCTTCCGGCGAGCAGTCGAACTGGAAAAGGCATTCTTCGATGCCGCCTATGAGAGCCGGAACTGATCAGTTGCTGGCGGTGGGGAAGGGGCAGTTGCTGTCGCCTTCCTCGCATTTGAGATATTTCTTGAGGTCGCTGACGCGCTCCGCCGTCAGGTCGGACAGGCAGATCGAATAGGCCATGCCGGAAATACTGCCGCCACCAACTGTCTGCATGTCGCATTCGGCGTCGCGAAAGGCGATCCATGTCCGTTGCGACTGAACCAGCTTTTTCTTCAGGTCCGCATCGTCGGCGCGGCGCTGCAAGGTCTTGAAGATCTTGTTCAGCTCGGCATCCGATTTCTTGTAGGCTTTGCCATAGCATTCATTGAGTGCGGACTGCGAACTGGCGTTCTGGCAGTCGTCGGCTTGCGCTGTGGCAATGATTGCAAAAGCACTGAACGCCACCCCGATAACCCCGATTTTCAAAACCTGCATAAATTCCTCCCCGAAACTTTGACGATACTATCTTCATCACAAATAGAACGTTTGTCATTAAAGAAAAGATGACGCCAGGAGCATTTCCACTTTAAATAAAATGGAAGTGTCGGGAGTGCTATATTGTATTTGTTTTTTCACGCATCTTGGTCTGGTCGAAGCAGGATCAGAAATCAATCCACTGGACTGATTTCCCTGTGCAGCCAAGCGTTTCACATTTTTCGGGATGCACTCTAATCCTCGAAGCGGCTCGACCCATCGCGGTCGCGCTCATAACCCTTCATGTCCGGGAATGGCGGCAGCCAGGATTCGCGGCGAATGGTCCAGAGTTCATAGGTCGGCTTGAACTGGTCCGGTGCGTCGAGTGAACCGAGATTGATTTCGACTTCATCCGCGCTGCGCCCGAAAACAGGCGACCCGCAACGCGGACAGAAAAATCGTCCCGCATAGTCACGGGTCTCTCCCTCGACCGTAACCGCAGCTTCGGGAAATATCGCTGAAGCGTGAAACAGGGCTCCATGGTGCTTGCGACAGTCGAGGCAGTGACAGATACCGACCCGATATGGTTGTCCCGTTGCTTCAAAGCGGACAGTGCCGCACAGGCATCCACCCGTAACCTTGTCCATGATGCACCTCCTCACTACAGCAATTCGGTTTTCGCAAAGCTGAAACTGCTTAAACCCCGCATTAACCATATTCGTTCATGGTTAACGCGCTGCTGATAATGACTGTATTCGCCAGAGCTGCAAGCGTGTCCTGCACCCAGTGGGCAAGGTTAATACTTCGTTATCACCGCATCAGTTTAGTCAGTGTGAGTGGAGTGTGCGGTGCGTCTTGTATCTTTACGAGCGCTGTTTGGTCGAAGGAAGGCCGTTGCCGAGCCGGTGTGGCATTACCCTGTCACGGGCTATTGCCCGGAAGAGGGACGCTATTACGCCGTAAGGGCAAAGCCACGCCAGACAGTTCATAAACCGCACCGTCTGGTGCCGCTGGTTCTGGCGGCCATGACTTATCTTTTTAATTCCAATGCGATTGCCTTTCAGGATATGGCGAGCCTGGTGCCGTCGGCCGATCTGGGATCGCATCGCTGGACTGCCTTTGTTGCCAAGGCACCGGTCGGCTCCGTACATCAGGCCGAAATGCCGTTCGTGGATGCAACGACGGTAACGGGCAGCATCGCAACCAACGGCATCGAAGTGCCGGGCATCGGTCGTGTTGCGCTGTCCGGGGGTAAAAAGACAGCCAAGCTCGGCCCGGACGATCCGAACCCGGACGAAAACCGCATCAATCGCTCCGACAAGACGGGCCGCCTCGTCTCGGTGAAGCCCAAGGCGCCCGCCAAGGCCTTCACTGCCGGCAGCATGTTCGACAAGATCAGCATGATCACGCGTCCGCCGGAAAAGACGGACGCGAAAATGGCCTTCTCTAACAAATTGGAGGGCAAGGAAGTCGCCATCACCATGGCGTTCCATGCGGTCAAACCGCCGAAGCCGCGCTCCGAAATGCCGACCCAGCTCGCCAAGCTCATTACCAATGACCAGCCGGATGCGCTGGCCCTTGGTTATGCGCCTGCGACGCCGGACTATGGCAAGACATCGCCCTTTGAAAGCATTTTGAAGCCCCAGCCGGACGAAGGCCGCTTCGTGCCACCGATCGGTGAGAAGGACCACGAATGGGCGGCTACGCCACTGCCGCCTTCCGCTTTCAGCAAGGGCGAACAGAAGTGCCTTGCCGAGGCTGTCTATTATGAAGCGCGCGGCGAAACGGTGAAGGGGCAGGTTGCCGTCGCCCAGGTCGTCCTCAACCGCGTGCGCAATCCCGCCTATCCGGGATCGATCTGCGGTGTGGTCTACCAGAATCGCGACTGGCTCAATGCCTGCCAGTTTTCCTTCGCCTGCGACGGCCAGAAGCACCGCGTGACCGAAATGCCGCAATGGCGCATGGCGCAGCAGGTGGCAAAGACCGTCTCTGCCGGTCAGATATGGCTGCCGGAAGTTGGCTCCGCCACCCATTATCATGCGACCTATGTTCGTCCGTTCTGGGCCCCGACCATGAAGAAGGTCGCCAAGATCGGTCTCCACATCTTCTATCGCACCTATGGCGGCGGATGGAGCTGATTGCTCCTTCTCGCGGCAATAAAGGGATCGGCCGATTTCAAGTCACGTTTTTGTTAGCGGACTAAAAGGTCGAACAGGCGCATAAGGCCGACTTTCCTCCTGCCTTGAATGCGGCATGATCATCCGAAATCGATTCCGTTTTTTTAGCCAATAATGTGGCCAATCTGATCCTTTGGTCGGAAAATGAGTCGCACTAATATCTAAGTAATTGAGATTGCTTGATAAAAAACCTTTTGGAGCAATGCCTGCACCGCCTTGACTAGCGGGCGGCGTGTCAATATGTTGCGCGCAACTTGGAAATGGGATTGAAATTCTCGTATTTCTTGAAAAAAGGAGCTGCCAATGGCGCGCGGGACTGAACCCGGAAAGCCATCCGGTGCGATCAAGAATGCGAAGAACGAACCCGGTTCCGGGGGGCTGGATCAGCGTTTGAACCGCCTGGAGGCCGAACTGGCCAAGAAGGGTGTGCTCAAGCAGCCGGCTTCCGAGGATGAGCGATCGGCGACTGCAAGCTCGGTCGCGCAGGCCATGAAGATTTCCAGCGAGTTTATCGCAGGGGTTCTGGTCGGTGCGCTGATTGGCTGGTTCATCGATCGTGTCGCTGGCACGTCGCCCTGGGGATTGATCGTATTTCTCCTTCTGGGCTTCGGTGCGGGCGTCCTCAACGTGCTTCGTTCCGCTGGATATGTTGCCGAACAGGCTAACATTAAATCTAGCGCGGAAAAGAACGACAAGAAATAGGACTTGACGGGCTTCACGGTAAAGTTCGTTCAAGTGTAAGTGAACAAGTGGGCCTTCTGGTCCGAGACTGAAACGCCTTCGGGCAGACCAAATCGCCTTCGGGCAGGCCAAATTGCCTTCGGGCAGGGAAGACAGACGAGGTTAAGGTGGCGAACGATCCGATCCATCAGTTTCAGGTTTCCCGGTGGATTCCCATCGATGTAGGCGGTGTGGACCTTTCGTTCACGAACGTTTCGGCCTTCATGGTCGCAACCGTCGTGGTCGCTTCGGGCTTCCTTTATCTGACGTCTTCGGGCCGCGGCCTGATCCCGACCCGTCTTCAGTCGGTGTCGGAAATGGCTTACGAATTTGTGGCCACCAGCCTGCGGGATTCAGCAGGGTCGAAGGGCATGAAGTTCTTCCCCTTCGTCTTCTCGCTCTTCATGTTCGTTCTGGTCGCAAATTTCCTCGGTCTCTTCCCGTATTTCTATACGGTTACGAGCCAGATCATCGTGACCTTCGCGCTTGCGGTTCTGGTCATCGGTACGGTCATTGTCTACGGTTTCTTTAAGCACGGTCTCGGCTTCCTCAAGCTGTTCGTGCCGAGCGGTGTTCCCGGCATCATCGTGCCGCTGGTTGTCGCCATCGAAATCATCTCGTTCCTGTCGCGTCCGATCAGCCTCTCGGTTCGTCTCTTTGCGAACATGCTTGCTGGCCATATCACGCTCAAGGTTTTTGCGGGCTTTGTCGTCTCGCTGGCCGCACTTGGGCCCATCGGCATCGGCGGCGCTGTCCTGCCGCTGATCATGACGGTGGCGATCACCGCACTCGAATTCCTCGTAGCCTTCCTGCAGGCCTACGTGTTTACCGTTCTCACCTGCATGTACATCAACGACGCAGTACATCCGGGACACTGAGTTCAAGCCGGCGGGCGACCGCCAGAACTGAAATCCGCGCTTATATTCAATCCAGAAGGAGCTTAACATGGAAGCGGAAGCAGCAAAGTACATCGGCGCCGGTCTCGCCTGTTTCGGTATGGCCGGTACGGCTCTCGGCCTCGGCAATATCTTTGGCCAATACCTCTCCGGCGCTCTGCGCAACCCGTCCGCTGCTGACAGCCAGTTCGGCCGTCTGGTGTTCGGTTTCGCCGTTACGGAAGCTCTGGGCATCTTCTCGCTGCTCATCGCGCTTCTGCTCCTCTTCGCCGTCTAATCAACGGTTGCAAGGAACTGGCTGGCCGCGATCTGTATCTTGAAATGCAGCGCGGCTGGCCTTTGCATATGACGTCTGAGTAAGGCATGATCCCTCTCCATCTGGATCAGATCGTGCTGGATTAAAGGGGAAATCTGGATGTTCGTGTCCACGGCGTTTGCCCAAACCGCCACCGAATCGCAACCGGCACCTGCTGCTGGCGAGCACGGCGCAGCCGATGCTGTGCACACCGAAACCGGGGTCGCCAACGATGCCGGACACGGCAGCGGCGTATTCCCGCCGTTTGATTCCACCCATTACGCATCGCAGATCCTTTGGCTCGCGATCACCTTCGGGCTTTTCTATCTGTTCATGTCGCGCGTGGTTCTGCCGCGCATCGGCGGCGTGATCGAAACCCGTCGCGACCGTATCGCTCAGGATCTCGAGCAGGCAGCCCGCCTCAAGCAGGATGCCGACAATGCTATTGCTGCTTACGAGCAGGAACTGACCCAGGCCCGCACCAAGGCTGCTTCGATCGCCGAAGCTGCTCGTGAAAAGGGCAAGGGCGAAGCCGACGCAGAACGCGCTACGGCCGAAGCAGCACTTGAAGGCAAGCTCAAGGAAGCTGAAGAACGTATCGCCGCGATCAAGGCCAAGGCCATGAACGACGTCGGCAACATTGCCGAGGAAACCACGGCAGAGATCGTCGAACAGCTTCTGGGCACCAAGGCCGACAAGGCTTCGGTAACAGCAGCCGTCAAGGCTTCGAACGCCTGAGGAGAGGACAATGGACGCTACATTTTGGGCACTGATTGGCCTCATTATCTTTCTGGCAATCCTGGCTTACCTGAAGGTTCCGGGCATGGTCGGTCGTTCGCTCGATGAGCGCGCTGACCGCATCAAGAACGAACTGGAAGAGGCCCGCACGCTTCGTGAAGAGGCCCAGCAGCTGCTGGCCGAATATCATCGCAAGCGCAAGGAAGCCGAAAAGGAAGCAGGCGACATCGTTGCTTCCGCCGAGCGTGAAGCCAAGGCACTTCTCGAAGACGCCAAGCGCGCGACGGAAGAATATGTTGCACGCCGCAACAAGCTTGCCGAGCAGAAGATCGCAACGGCTGAAGTCGATGCCATCAACGCAGTTCGCGCTTCGGCGGTCGATCTGGCGGTTGCTGCAGCTGGCAAGATCGTTGCCGACAAGGTCGACACGAAGGTCGCAGGCAACCTGTTCAAGGATGCTCTGTCGCAGGTCAAGTCGAACCTGAACTAATCCCGGCTTATACAGTTTTCTAGAAAACGCCGCCTCGAAAGGGCGGCGTTTTTGTTTTCCGGATTGAGAAATCAATTTCGACTCAGTCTGATCAGCGGCTGGCTGCCATGCCACCCAATTTGTGAAACAACGGTCGATATTCCTCCAAAGCAAGGTCATCCAGTGCGCAGGCTTCCTCTGGCATGAACCACCGCAGTTCCGTATGTTCCTGGTCGCGAATGGCAGGGCGGCCGCCCCAGGCGGTGACGGTAAAGAGGTGGAATGACGCTGCCGGACTTGCGGTCTCTATAGTGGTGAGGAACGAAAACGAGTGAAGCGTTAGTCCGATCTCCTCTTGGATTTCCCGTTGGAGTGCGCGTTCAAAACTCTCTCCTGCTTCAACGTGACCGCCCGGAAAGCTCCAACGGTTTGGATAGGCGCGGCGATCCGGACTGCGACGGCCCAGAAGAACGCCCTGAGAGCCGACAAGAACTGCACTGACAATATCCGGCATGATGGTCCTTCGATGGTGCGAGGTGAGGTCAGTCCTTGAGGCCCGTGAGATGGGCGAGCGGCAGCTCTCCCTGTGACTTGACCGTCTGGATGGCGAAGTTGCTCCGAATGTCGATCACGCCGGGAAGCCGCAGCAGCGTGCCGGTTAGAAAGCGCTCATAGGCTGCGAGATCAGGCACCACCACCTGCAGCAGAAAGTCGGATGCTCCCGACACGAGATGGCATGAAAAGACCTCCGGCAGATTCTGCACGGAGGTGCGAAACGCCGTCGCGGTTTCCTCGTGATGGCGCTCCACCCGGATGCCCACGAAAACAGTCAATCCAAGCCCGACTGCGTTTCGATCCAGCGCTGCATGATAGCCTTGAATGACGCCTGCCTTTTCGAGCATCTTGACGCGCCGCAGGCACGGAGAGGGCGACAGACCAATTTTCTCCGCCAATTGCACATTGGAGAGCCGCGCATCGTCCTGGAGTGCGGTCAGTATTTTGCGGTCGATAGCGTCCAGTTTCAGTGTTGGCATAATCCGACAATCATAGTTGTTATGTTGGCAGAATGTACCACAAAGCCGTAACATTTCGCCACAAATCGCAAGGACATGCGCATCTATCTCCGCATAGTTTCGACCATGCAGCTGCTTCGCATAGCGGACCGGCTGGCACTCTCTTTTTTCGCATTAGCCTACGCAAAACTGCTTCGCGCTTTTGCTGGAAATGCTCTGGTGGACGATATCGATGAGCGAGATGTGGTTATATGCAGGTGCACTGGCTGCTGCATTTCTTATTCCGGGACCGGATATGCTTCTGCTCCTCCAGACTGGTGCAGCACAGGGCAGGACACATGCGCTTGCAGCGGCAGCAGGGCTTGCAATCGCGCGCGCTTGTCACGTCGCCCTTGCCGCACTTGGTCTGGCTGCACTTCTTCATGCTTTTCCTGTCGCGTTTCAGTTCGTCCGGATCATCGGTGCCTGCTATCTGGTCTGGATTGCCATCGGCATTCTGCGCAACCCCTTGCCGACAGTGGATGCATCTGGCGGCGTGCGCGAACGCCGGTCCTATCTGGCTTCGGCGCGCAAGGGTCTCCTCACCAATCTGCTCAACCCGAAAGCGTTGCTTTTCTGTTCGGTCCTGCTGCCGCACTTCGTTCATCCCGAAAATGGCAGCATTACGCTCCAGTTCGCGTTGCTGGGGACCGTGATGACGATCGTGGGATTGTCGTTCGACACAATCTACGCCTTTACAGGTTCGTCGCTCGGAAGCCTGTTTAAACGTTATCCTGCCATACAGTCGGTACAGCGCTGGGGCTTTGCAGCGCTGCTTTTCGGCTTCGCGGCCAAGCTTGCAACTGTTTAAACGCTGTAACGGCCTTTGATGGGCGCGAAAGTATAGCGGTGGATACCGGGAACGGGGCCAGTCGTTTCGATGGCGGCACGATGTTTCACAGTCGCGTAGCCCGCATGGATTTCCAGTCCGTAAGGTGGATGCGCCGCTCCGGCACGGATCATCATACGGTCGCGCGTTACCTTGGCGACGATGGAGGCCGCGGCGATGGAGACGGAACGCTGATCGCCTTTGACCAGAGCAGATCCGGGGCAGGGTAGTCCGGGCGGAACATCGCGTCCGTCAATCAGCGCATGGCATGGCTGCAAGGTCAGGCCGGCAGAAGCGCGACGCATGGCTTCAAGCGCGGCTTTCCTGATATCGCTTGCATCGATGCTGCGCGCGCTGAGGCTTGCCACCGAAACGGTGATGGCTTTTTCCAGAATGGTTTCGTAGAGCGCTTCGCGCTTTACAGCCGTGAGACGCTTGGAATCGTCCAGACCGTTTGGGAGGTTGTCGATATCGAGCACCACGGCAGCAGCCACGACAGGACCGGCCAAAGGTCCACGTCCTGCTTCATCTATGCCGACGATGTGTTTCAGTCCGCGCGCAAGCAATCTTTTCTCTTCAGAAAAGTCAGGCGCGAGTGGGATATCAAAGAGAAGCGGAGAATCAGAAGCCGAGCGTTTCATTTGGCGGCGATGCTCGCATTGCTTCCGATTCTCCGCAAGGGCCCTGCTCGAGGATGGTGGCGTGAAAGCAGGTAGCCCCTCCGTCCGAAAAGAGATCAGACGGGAATTGAACTGACGACTGATAGGATATGCAGTTTGAAAAGCGGCGCCAGCCCAAGGTGAAGTTCGCCTTTTGGAGCCCCTTTGTGTGCCTCGTCTAAAACAGCGAAAGCTGTTTGCCTCCCTTTTCGACCGGTTCGAACAGATCAGTGCGCAACTGAAGGCGACGCGCATTGAAACCGAGCTTGCGTGCGGTGATCTCGAAACGGCGTCCGATCTGCCATGCATAGGGACCTGTGCCGCGCATGCGCTTGCCCCATTCGGCATCGTAATCCTTGCCGTCGCGCATGGAGCGCACCAGCGACATGACATGACGATAGCGATCCGGGTAATTGCGCAACAGCCAGTCCTTGAACAAAGGGGCTACTTCGAGCGGCAGGCGCAGCAGAACATAACCCGCCTCGCGCGCGCCCTGCGCATAGGCTGCATCCAGAATGCGCTCGATCTCGTGATCGTTGATACCCGGAATGACCGGCCCCATCATGACGGACGCTGGAATACCCGCATCGGCCAGCTTACGGATGGCCTGAAGCCGCAGTGTCGGCGTCGAGGCGCGCGGCTCCATCGTGCGAGACAGATGAGCATCGAGCGTCGTGACTGACAAGGCGACCTTGGCCAGCCCCTTCTCGGCCATGCGGCTTAGAATATCGATGTCACGCACCACCAGGGCGGATTTCGTCACGATGCCGACCGGATGATTGGCAGCCTCCAGCACTTCGAGAATTTCGCGCATGATGCGCCATTTCTTCTCGACTGGCTGATAGGGATCTGTATTGGTGCCGATGGCGATGGTCCTCGGCTGATAATTGGGCTTGGCGAGCTCGCGCTCCAGAAGGCGCGCTGCATCCGGCTTCGCGAACAGGCGGGATTCGAAATCGAGACCGGCAGAAAGCCCCATGTAACTATGGGTCGGACGGGCAAAGCAATAGATGCAACCGTGCTCGCAACCGCGATAGGGATTGATCGAGCGGTCGAAATTGATGTCGGGTGAATCATTGCGGGTGATGATCGTGCGCGGCTTTTCGATCTGCACGTCGGTCTTGAACGGCGGCAGTTCCTCAAGCGTGGTCCAGCCGTCATCGAAATCATGCCGCGTCGTCGGCTCGAAGCGTCCGGTCGGGTTGATGCCCGCGCCGCGTCCGCGCCTGCGAGCATGATCGATGCGCAGGCCTGCCTCACCGATCATCGCATTGGCGTGATCCGCGCGTCCACTACCGAAGGCAGCCATGTCGGCCTGCTTGATGATATCTGCCTGCTGGATCACTTCCATTTTCGTCTCCCTGAATGGAAACATCTGGCGTTGTGCAGCCACGGCGAAAGCAAACCGGGAACAGGACACCCCTTCAGGGCTGAGAACTGTTCTGTTGCGCGTGCCTTGCTGCCATGCGACTCTGTTCTGATGAATCTATTCCTATCGCAAGATTTAGAACAAAGCAAGAACATATGTGCAGCAGCTTTCCGTTCACGCGTTCTTGATATATGAAGCGCGCATGTTGTCCGTCGTCATCGAAACCCTGAATTCAGAAAGAGCGCTGGCCCACACGCTTTCGGCTTTGGTGCCGGCTGTTGTGGAGGGGTTGCTGCGCCGTGTTACGGTCGTCGACCGGGGGTCATCGGACGAAACCGCTCTCGTCGCGCTCGGTGCCGGCTGTAGCTTTTATGCCGAAATGGATATTGAGGCGGCGCTCGCAGAAATCCGCACGCCGTGGGTACTGTTGCTGAAACCGGGTGCTATTCCGCAGGAAGGGTGGGAGGAAGTCCTCCGCCGCCACATGGATAATGATGGGGGGGGTACCGCGCGCTTTTCACTGCCGGAAGATAGCGGCTTCGGCACGGTCCGTAGAATCTTCGGCCACAAGGCGACGCTCGATGCCGGGCTTCTGGTTCGGTTGGATATTTTGAAGCCGCTGTTGCTCGACGGCGTGGCGTTTGATCTGCTTCCACAGCGCTTGCGGCCGGTCCGTCTCAAACACCCCATTCTGCCGCCCGACGAAGACTGAACAAAACAAAAAGGCGAAGCTGGAAGCTTCGCCTTTTTCGTCAGACATGCTGACCGGATTAGTTCTGGTAAGAGGAAGGTGAAGCATCGCCAAAGCGATGAGCCGAACCGTCCTGATAGACCGGAGCCTTGATCGAAGCAGGAGCCGTGTAGTCGAGCTTCTGGCTCTGCGTTGCAACCGGCGTACGGTCGTTTGCATAGAGATCGGCAGGCTCGCCGACATGCGGGTTTTCAGCGAAAGCAGCACCGGCGCTAAGGGCAACGGCAACAGCAGCAAGAGCAAACTTTTTCATTTTCGTAATCCTTAAAATCGCCCCTTCGGATGGCATAGAAGCCTTTCCGGGGCTCCCGGGTGGCACTATGCCATCCATCGGGGAGATAACTGGGGAAGCTGAATGACTGGGAGGAATATCCAGCTTGGGAATTCATCGGGGCGTCATCCGCTGGGAGGCTTTTGACGACGCCCTGCGCCTAAGTTTTCAGAAACTTAGTTCTGGTAGCTCGAAGGCGATGCGTCACCGAAGCGATGAGCCGAACCGTCCTGGAATGAGGACTGGCTGATCGAAGCGGGAGCAGTGTAGTCGACCTTCTGGGAAGCAACCGGGGTGCGGTCGTTTGCATAAAGATCGGCAGGTTCGCCAACGCGTGGGTTTTCAGCAAAGGCAGCACCGGCGCTAAGAGCGAGGGCAGCGGCAGCAAGAACAATCTTTTTCATTTTCCTATCTCCTTGGAAAGTGGAGCGGCGTTTTGTTCGTCGTTCCGATGCAGCTGAAATGGGTGACAGTGGGTAAAAGTTCCAGTCACGAAAATGTTTTCTTAATCACGCATTCGTGCAGCCAATTTTATGGAATGTAGATAATTTATAAGAAATAACTAAATATAATCAATAAGTTATATTATATATCAGTATTCACGAAACTGTTGTAAAAGGCATTTTGTTCAAAAGAGCGAACAGTCTGTCCCAATATATTGTCCAATGAGAGTGAACAATAGGGCGATTTTTCAGACTTTCGGTTGGGAGGCCGCTCAGAAACTACTTTTGGGAGGGAGCCGTTTGGGTTGCGATGACGAACCAGTCGGGTCGTTCGGCCAAGAGAAGTGCTGCTGCCCGCTCTGTGGCGGCCATATCTTCGTAGATCGCGTAACAGGTTGCACCTGAGCCTGACATCTGTGCGTAAAGCGATCCGCTTGCGCGAAGCAGGTCAAGTTTGTCACCGATCTGGGGGGCAAGTTTTAGGGCCGGAGGCAGAAGATCATTGCGGGTTGTCTGCAGATAGGCGCAAAGGGGGGCGATATCTGCATGGGAGCCAAGGTTCAGCGCTGGATGGTCGCGTTTGTCGAGTGCGCGAAAGACATCCGGCGTTGCAACAGCGGTTCCATCATTGACGAGGAGCATCGGCAGGGCTGGAAATCCGACAACCGGGCTCAGGTCTTCACCGATGCCGCGCGCGGCAAGCGGTGTGCCCTTGGATGCGCCATGCAGGCACATGGGCAGATCTGCGCCAAGGGTAAGCCCCATCGCGGTGAGTTGCTCTAAACCGAGATCAAGCCCCCACAATTCATCAAGTGCGAGCAGCGTTGCCGCGGCATCGCTCGATCCGCCGCCTATACCCGACGCAATCGGAAGGTTCTTTTCCAAATGAACGGCGACGGGCGGCAATGCCCTTTGCGTATGATCACGCAAGGCCTCGCGTGCCTTGAGAACCAGATTGCCACCATCGAGCGGTATGCCTTTTGCGAAAGGACCGCTGACCGTGAAGCTATCCTTTTCGGCGTGCTCGATGCGGATGATGTCGCCATAGCGCGCAAAGACCACCAGCATATCGAGTAGATGATAGCCATCGTCACGACGCCCTGTAACATGCAGTGCGAGATTGATCTTGGCCGGGGCCAGACGCGTCACCGCATGTGCGGACCCGGCATTCGCGGGCGTTTCGGTTGTCGGAAAAAGGGTCATTTCTGGCTACGGACCGAGAATAGCGCATTTCCAGCAAAAGTGTGAAACGGTTTTGCGTGAGGCAAATGCTATGAAACAAATAGTTGGAGCGGCTCCGACGATATTGTTAAAATTGGAACCGCTCTTGAGAAAACATGGCATCCGGTTGCGGCGGCAACCGCACCACTTCGTTGGCAACCTCTCTTACAAGACAGGTCAGTCCTTCTTGACGTAATATTCGCCGGTTTTAGGGTCCTGCACCAACGTGCCTTGAGCCCGGTTCTGCGCTTCCTTTTCTGCCTGACGCACACGCTGGGACACGCGCGAGGCTTCACGCTTGAACGAGCGATAGCCGTACCAGGCGGCGGCGATGATCAGCAGCAGAAAGATGAGCTGGGGCATGGCCTCAAGTCCTTAAGGGTCGCATTTCGGATTGCTGGATCGCAACGCCGAAATGCCGGATGTTCATGAAGGGGCGGGAAGCGGCCCACCCCGCTTTCTGACACCATATCATGGTGAAACGAGGGAATTCAAAGCTTTGGTTCGAAAATCGACGCCGATTTTCGACTTCGCTTTGTTTTTACAGGCCATAACGGCCCCAAAGTGCTTTTTCTTCGGCTACTGAAAGCAGCCCGTCGCCGAGATGCGCGGCAATGGAAGCCGGTTCAAGATTGCCGAGTGCCATATCAACGGCCATATCAACGCCGGGCATCTTGCGCCCCAGAAGGCCGCGTTTCTGTTCCACGAGCTTGAGCTTAACCTTGTCGCCGTAGGTTTTGCGCAGGAAGCT
Source organism: Brucella sp. JSBI001 (assembly GCF_026014005.1). Lineage (NCBI taxonomy): Bacteria > Pseudomonadati > Pseudomonadota > Alphaproteobacteria > Hyphomicrobiales > Brucellaceae > Brucella > Brucella sp. JSBI001. The sequence goes on from NZ_CP110339.1 coordinate 503,857, forward strand.
GCGCATATCGCCAAGCCCGTCAATCAGGCCAAGCTCATGCCCCTTGATGCCGGTCCAGAACAGCCCGGTAAACAGGTCCTTGTCTTCTGCAAGTTTCGTACCGCGCCGTTCCTTCACCATGTCGATGAAGGTCTCATGGATTTCGAGCTGCAGTGATTTCAACCGCTCGATGTCGGCTTTCTTTTCCGGCTGGAACGGGTCGAGCGTCACCTTGTTGGAGCCTGCCGTATAGACGCGGCGCTCCACACCGATCTTTTTCAGAAGTTCGGGGAAGCCGAACGAGGCCGACACCACGCCGATAGAACCCACGATGGATGACGGATCGGCGATGATTTCGTCACCAGCCAGCGCGATCATGTAGCCACCCGAGGCGGCAACATCTTCGACGAAGATAAAAACCTTCTTCTGGTGTTCGGCGGCAAGGTCGCGGATACGCCGGTAGATCAGTCGGGACTGAACCGGTGATCCGCCGGGCGAGTTGAGCGAAATGGCGACGGCGGGCGTCTCCTTGTCGGTGAACGCCTTTTCAAGGACTGCTGCTGTTGACGCCAGTGAAAGCATCGGACGGAATGCAGATCCACCGGACATGATGGCACCATGCAGCCGCACGACAGGTATCTCGATGGAAACCGGGCGGAAGCGGCGTGGAACAAGGCGCGTCAATAAACCGGGCAAGGCAAACTCCTGCTAACTGAAATCATTCAGGCTCTCAGCCGGAATGTAGGAAGCCATTTGGGAAACACAAAGAAAACCGCCCGGAAATTTTGTTTTCCGGGCGGTGATGTCGTTTCTGTCAGGTGTTTTTCGGCTTTGTGACCAGCCGCAGCAGGATATAGCCGCAAATGGCCGACAGGCCCGAACCGGCCAGCACGCCGATCTTCGTTTCCGCCTGCATGAGATCGGACGGGAAGGAGAGAAGGCCGATGAAGATGCTCATCGTAAAGCCGATCCCGCACAGGACCGCCACGCCGTAGAGCTGTATCCACGTGGCCCCGAGCGGCTTTTGTGCGAGGCCTGTCTTGATCGCGAGCCAGGCGGCTCCGAAAACGCCGAGCTGTTTGCCGATGAAGAGGCCAAGCATAATGCCAAGCGTGAGTGTATCCCGCATCACCGAGGCATCGAGACCGGCAAACGATATGCCCGCATTGGCGAAGCCGAAAATCGGCACGATGATGAAGGCAACAGGCTTGGCCAGCGCATGTTCCAGCGCATGCAGCGGCGAGGTCATGTCGTCAGGCCTGCCGGGCGCGGCCTTCAGCGGAATCATAAGTGCTGTCACCACGCCTGCAACCGTTGCATGAACGCCGGAATTCAGGACGAAGAACCAGAGGGCGGCTCCGCCAATCAGGTAGGGCAGGAGCTTCATCACGCCCATCCGGTTCATGACGAACAGAACGATAGCGGCAGCGACGGCCCCGCCGAGATAAGGCATGGAGATTTCAGCTGTATAGAAAATGGCGATGATGACGACGGCTGCGAGATCGTCCAGGATAGCAAGTGTCGCCAGAAACACCTTGAGGCTGGAAGGAACCCGTGAACCCAGAAGCGACAGAACGCCGAGCGCGAAGGCGATGTCGGTGGCAGATGGCACAGCCCAGCCGCGCACCTTGGCAGGGTCGTGCCAGTTCAACGCGGTGAAGATGATGGCTGGCAGGATGACGCCGCCTGCAGCGGCGATACCGGGCAGCATTCGGTTTGGCCAGCTTGCCAGTTGACCGTCGAGAAATTCGCGTTTGATCTCCAGCCCCACAAGCAGGAAGAACACCGCCATCAAGGCATCGTTGATCCAGTCCGTCAGACTCAGCGGACCGATATGAGTGTGCAGTATATCGAAATAGGCCTGCGAGAACGGAGAATTCGCCACGATCAGCGCGAGCGCTGCCGCCGCCATCAGGCTTACACCCCCTGCAGATTCGCTATCCAGAAAGCGCCGCATGATGGATACGGGGCGGCTTTGATTTGGGCTATGGTTCATTGGTTCCCGTTGCCTGTTCTTGTCGTTTTGCTGTTTGCGCTTTTTCGGAAAAGGGCGGCGGGGAGCCGCAGAACGAAAATTGCGGTTTTAGGAATATTGGCTCGAATATAGGGTTTCAACCAAAATCACCCGCTCGGACCGAAATCGACAGGTCTGGACTACCGGAACTTCCGGAATGCTACCGTGTTATCCGATCCGGGAGGACACCACGATGGTGCTCACTGCTATTTTTGCCCAGCTCAATTGCTCCGACCTCGAACGCAGCACGGAATGGTTTGCCACGATCTTCGATCGCAATCCCGATGCGCGACCGATGCAGGGACTGGCTGAATGGCATCACGGTTTGAGCGCGGGCTTCCAGCTTTACCAGAACCCGGCGGAAGCAGGGCACGGCACGCTGACACTCATCGTCCGCGACGTACGAGCCGAACATGCGCGTCTTTCATTCGACGGGATTCGCCCCGGAAATGTCGAGATAGCTGACTATACGACGATTCTGAGATTGCACGACCCGGACCGCAATCTGGTCGTGCTGGCACAACCCCGAAGTTAGATTCTAAATGAGAGCGTCGAGCCCATTGTTGATGCCGTTGGCGCGTGGGGTGAAGCCGTGGCCGTCGCTGCCGTGGAGAACAAGCGCTGGCATCAGCGAAAGACCGGCGCGGCTCCCGCGTGTGCCTGTCACGACAATACGGATCGCCGCCGCTTCGGGGCGGGGCTGAACGGGAATGATCTTCAGCCCGCCAAATCGTCCCGACAGTGCTTCGAGGATGGAAGAAATCGAACCGGGTCGGGCAATAATGGCAATACCTCCACCAGGCTTCACAATGGCTGCCGCAGTGCGCACCCATTGCTCGAACATGCCTTCGGGCATGACATGCGCTTCCGCCTTCAGCGGATCGGGTGTGCTGCGATCGCGCGCTTCGTTGAAGGGCGGATTCATGATGACGAAGTTGAAACTGTTGTCGACAAGTCCTGCGGCGATGCGCGCCTTGCCTCTCAGGCCGACGTCGGCTTCGATCACACTGATACGGCCTGCCAGAGCGGCGTTCAGCGGATGTGCAACACTTCTGCGGGCAAAGCCCGCCATGAAAGCGGAACGTTCGACGAGGGTGATATTGGCGTCAGGACAGCGCGACGCAACAGCAAGCCCTGCCGCGCCCGCACCGCTGCCAAGATCGGCAACGCGCCCGGCAAAGCCGTTTGGAACGGAGCTTGCCAGAATCATCGCATCCACACCGGAACGATGGCCTTTCAATGCGGGCTGGATGAGGTGAAACGCCCCACGATGAAACACATCGAGCGTTTCTCCAGCCTCATCTTCAGTTTCAAAACTTGCTTCCGAAGTCATCGATCGCGCAGTTCGTGTTCAATCTCGGCATCGATCAGAATCTGCCGTGCTTCTTCAAGCTGCTCTTCGCTGACCAGAAGGCGGCGCGGCAATACACCTAAAGAGCCTTCGATGATGCTCATATTCGTGTCGGCAATGAAATAGGCGATCCCGGCCTCTTTCATCAAGGCCTCGGCAAAGGACAGCAGAACGGAATCATTCGTACGGATAAGTTCGATCATTTGAACAGTTTGTAGCGAATGCACCGCATTGACAACAGCTTCCTTCAATGGTGAACAGGCGTTGGAATAGTATCGCTTTGAGGGCGCTTTGGGGGCAGTTGCGTCTTGAGCAATCCGGTCCGTTTCAATAATGTGGCCGGGCAGCTAGGAGAAATGGCATTGGGTGTGGTTCTAAATCTGGACGGTAAAAAGAAACAGGAAGGATCGGTTCAACCGCTTGTCGATCTGACAAAGGCCGATATGGCGCGGGTGAACGAGATGATCCTTTCCCGGGCCGGGTCCGATGTTGAAATGATACCGGAAGTCGCCAATCATCTGATTTCCTCAGGCGGCAAGCGCCTGCGTCCCATGATGACGCTCGCAGCAGCCCGTATGTTCGGTTACGAAGGCGACGGTCATGTGCGTCTGGCGACGGCCGTCGAGTTCATGCACACTGCAACGCTTCTGCATGACGATGTGGTTGATGAAAGCGATCTGCGGCGCGGAAAAAGCACGGCGCGCATGATCTGGGGCAATCAGGCCAGCGTTCTCGTCGGCGACTTCCTTCTGGGGCAGGCCTTCAAGATGATGGTCGATGTCGGTTCGCTCGACGCGCTCGACGTTCTCGCGACCTCGGCGTCGGTGATCGCCGAAGGCGAAGTGATGCAGCTTGCCGCTGCCAAGAACATGGAAACCACCGAAGACGAATATCTGGCGGTCATCAAGGCCAAGACTGCGGCGCTGTTCTCGGCTGCCGGTGAAGTCGGCCCGATCATTGCCGGTGCACAGCGTTCGGATCGTGCGGCGCTGCGCGATTACGGCCTCAATCTCGGCCTTGCCTTCCAGCTTGTCGATGATGCGCTTGATTATGGCGGCTCGGCAGCCGATCTCGGCAAGAATACCGGTGACGATTTCCGCGAAGGCAAGATCACGCTTCCGGTGATTCTGAGCTATCGTCGCGGCACTGATGATGAACGCGCTTTCTGGAAGCACGCGATTGAGGACGGTGCGAGCGATGACGCCTCGCTTGAAAAGGCCATCGGCCTGATGACGAAGCACGGCGCGATTGCCGACACGGTGCAGCGCGCGCGGCATTTCGGCGAAATTGCCCGCGATGCTTTGGCACCTTTGAAAGCGACGCCTCAGAAGGACGCGCTGATCGAAGTCATCGATTTCTGCATCAGCCGCGTGAACTGACCGGCAATAGCCACAAACTCCGGCCAGCATTTCTTGCGGGCCAGCGATACACGGGAAAAGCATCCCATCACGGATGCTTTTCTTGCCCCGCCATCCCAAAAAGGCCATGCTTGGGGTGCCTTTTCCGGCAAAGAGACAGCGTGCCCGGCTTTTGAGCCAGTTGGGGTTTGCTTGCCGGTATCTGTCACAGGGATTTGAGAAGAGGATAGGGCTTTATGCGGCAAGGATCGAAATACCGCCCGCTTTATGGTTTGCTGCTCTCGCTTCTGGCGGGGATAGCGATCCCGACAAGCGGCGCTTTGGCCAAGACGACAGCCGATCCCACATCGCCTCCCGTCCGTGCCGGTTCGTTTGCCGGAGCCTATCTTGCCGGACGCACTGCCGAATCCGACAATAATCTCGCTACCGCCGTCGATTTCTATCGTCAGGCCATGGCGTTCGATCCGGGCAATGCGCAGATCAAGCAGGATTTGCTGCTGGTTCTGCTGACCGAAGGCCGCTTCAAGGATGCGCTGCCTCTGGCGGAAGAACTGAAGAACATCCCTGATATTGAGCGTTTTTCGCGCGTGGCGCTGGCCATCGACGCCATTGACCGCAAGCAATATCGCAAGGTCGGGCCGCTTCTGATGCTGTCGCTGCAATCCGATATGGATCGCCTTGCGACAGGCTTCATGAGCGCGTGGGTGAAGGTCGGGCAGGGCAACCCCAAACAGGCGCTCGCCGACATTCAGAAAATGCAGGGACCGGAATGGTATGGTCTGTTCCGCACCTATAATTCCGCACTGATAGCCGATCTCGCCGGCCAGAAGCAGGAAGCGCGTGATTTCTACCAGCAGGCCATCGACGACCGGCCGGGCGGGAGCGCTGCCCCTGACACTTACGAACGCATCGTGATGGCCTATGCCTCCTTCAAGCTTCGTCAGGGCGACAAGGAAGGTGCCATTAAGACGTTGAATGATGCAGCCGAGCTTTTGAACGGTCGCATGACAATCACCGAAATGCGTGAAAAGATCGAGGCTGGCGAGAAATATGGCCGCCTTATCAAAACCGCTCAGGAAGGGACTGCCGAAGCGCTCTATACGCTTGGCACTGCGATCAATCGCAGCGGCGCGGAGGCCTTTGCAAAGCTTTATCTGCAGATGTCGTTGCCGCTGCGTCCGGACAATGACGCAACGCTTTATCAGCTGGGCGATATTTCCGCCAAGTTGCGCCAGCCGGAAAAGGCCATCGACTACTATGGTCGCGTGCCGGAGAAGTCGCCTTATCGTCGTGATGCGGAAATGCAGCGAGCACTCAATCTGGCGGAAAACGACCAGTCTGCCGACGCTGTCAAGCAGCTGAGAGTTCTGCTCGACCGTGACAAGACCGACATGCGCACTTATCTGGCGCTCGGTGGTGTCTATGCACAGGACAAGAATTTCGCCGATGCGGCGAAGATTTATGATGCTGCGGTGGAACAGATCAAGACGCCGGAACGCAAGGACTGGCCGGTCTTCTACCAGCGCGGCATTGCCTATGAACGCCTGAAGCAATGGGACAAGGCGGAGCCCAATTTCCGCAAGGCGCTGGAGCTTTATCCCGACCAGCCGCAGGTGCTGAACTATCTTGGCTATTCCTGGGTTGACCGGGGTGAAAATCTCGATGAAGCGCTGGGCATGATCAAGAAGGCGGTCGAGCTGCGTCCGCAGGACGGTTATATCGTCGACTCGCTGGGCTGGGCTTATTACATGCTGGGCCGGTATGACGAGGCGGTGGTCGAACTGGAAAAGGCGGTCAAGCTTCGTCCGGAAGACCCGACGATCAACGATCATATGGGCGATGCCTACTGGCGTGTCGGGCGTCTTCTGGAAGCGACATTTCAGTGGAACCATGCCATTGCAGGCAAGCCCGAGCCGGAAGATCTGGTGAAGATCGAGGCGAAGCTGAAGAAGGGTTTGCCGGATATTCCGGGGCAATCTTCTGCCGATGCTGCAAAGCCCGATGAGAAAAAGCCTGTCGAGCAGAAGCCGGAAGTTCCTGCGCAATCGCCTGCGCCTGCCGCACCGTCCGGCAAGGCTCCAGAAAAACCGGCAACTGACTAAGAGCTTCAGGCTGCCGGTTTCAAGATGGTGTGACACCGAAACTGGCAGCCTGTGCTTGACCCTGCGTTACGGACAAATTAGACCGGGCCATCATTTCAATTACAAGGCCCGACCCCGTGTCCAGTACGTTGCCAGCACATATGCATCCCACCCGTTCCTTTCAGGGTCTGATCCTGACGCTCCATAACTATTGGGCGGAGCACGGTTGCGCTATCTTGCAGCCCTATGACATGGAAGTGGGTGCGGGTACGTTCCACCCGGCAACGACGCTGCGTTCGCTGGGGCCGAAGCCGTGGAAGGCTGCCTATGTGCAGCCATCGCGTCGTCCGAAGGATGGCCGTTACGGTGAAAACCCGAACCGTCTCCAGCACTATTACCAGTATCAGGTGATCATCAAGCCATCGCCGCCGAACCTTCAGGATCTCTATCTCGGGTCGCTGCGCGCCATCGGTCTCGATCCGACGCTGCATGACGTGCGCTTCGTGGAAGATGACTGGGAAAGCCCGACGCTCGGCGCATGGGGTCTCGGCTGGGAATGCTGGTGCGACGGCATGGAAGTGTCGCAGTTCACCTATTTCCAGCAGGTCTGTGGCATCGAATGCTCACCGGTTTCCGGTGAGCTGACCTATGGTCTCGAACGCCTCGCCATGTATGTGCAGGGTGTGGACAATGTTTACGACCTCAACTTCAACGGTCTCGAAGGCGATGAAAAGGTCACCTATGGCGAGGTGTTCCTGCAGGCTGAGCAGGAATATTCCCGCTACAACTTTGAAATGGCCAATACCGAGGCTTTGCATCAGCATTTCATCGATGCCGAGCGCGAGTGCGAGGCCATTCTGAAGGCTGGTGCGCCTGGTCCGAACGCCAATCATCAAATGCATAAGAGTGTCTTCCCGGCCTATGACCAGTGCATCAAGGCATCCCACGTGTTCAATCTGATGGATGCGCGCGGCGTGATCTCGGTTACCGAGCGTCAGAGCTATATTCTGCGCGTGCGCAATCTTGCGCGTCAGTGCGGCGAGGCATTCCTTTTGACGGATGCCGGTGGTTTCAATTTCAAGCGTGAGGGCGAGTAAAGAACATGCCTGATTTGTTGCTCGAACTCTTTTCCGAAGAAATCCCCGCTCGCATGCAGCGCAAGGCTGCCGGTGATCTGAAAAAGATGATTACCGATGGTCTGGTGGAAGCCGGTCTTACCTATGAAGCTGCGACCCCTTATTGGACGCCACGTCGTCTGACGCTCGATATTCGCGGCCTCACCGTGCGTTCCAAGGACGTGCACGAAGACATTAAGGGCCCGTCGGTTACAGCACCGGAACAGGCCATTCAGGGTTTTCTGCGCAAGGCCGGTCTGACGGATGTCGCCCAAGCCCATGTCCACTCCGATCCGAAGAAGGGTGATTTCTATGTCGCCCATCTGACGAAGCCGGGCCGCGCAGCGGAAGAAATCGTCGCCGAACTGGTGCCGCAGACGATCCGCAATTTCCCATGGCCGAAATCCATGCGCTGGGGTGCGGCTTCGGCCAGGCCGGGTTCGCTTCGTTGGGTGCGTCCGCTGCAGTCGATCCTCTGCACCTTCGGTCCCGAAACCGAGGAAACCGTGGTCATCGATTTCGATGTTGATGGCATCAAGTCGGGTAATGTCACCTATGGCCATCGTTTCCTGAGCGACGGTCAGGCAATCAAGGTACGTCGCTTCGAGGATTATGTCGAAAAACTCGAAAAGGCTTTCGTGGTTCTCGACGCCGAGCGCCGCAAGGAAATCATTTCGCAGGACGCGCATAATCTCGCCTTCGCTTCCGGCCTCGAACTGGTGGAAGACGATGGGCTTCTGGAAGAAGTGTCCGGTCTGGTCGAATGGCCGGTCGTGCTGATGGGCGAATTCGAGGAAGAGTTTCTGGCCATCCCGCCGGAAGTCATTCGCCTCACCATCCGCGCCAACCAGAAGTGCTTTGTCACCCGCAAGCAGGGCGAAGCCGAAGCGCTTTCCAACCGGTTCATTCTGGTGTCGAACATTGCAGCCCGGGACGGCGGCACGGAAATCGCTTACGGTAACGGCAAGGTCGTGCGCGCACGCCTGTCGGATGCACTCTATTTCTGGCACACAGATCAGCATGATCTGCCCGACCTCGACAAGCTCGTCGCTTCGGCGGAAAAGTTCGGTCTTGATCTGAAGAAGCCACTCGATCAGCGCATGGCGCGTCTGGATGCATTGAATGTGACCTTCCATGCCAAGCTTGGCACGCAAGGCGCACGCGTTGAACGCATTCGCGAACTGGCTGCGCAGATTGCGCCGCTGGTGGGTGCCGATCCGAAGCTTGCTGCGCGCGCGGCAGTTCTGGCAAAGGCTGACCTCACCACGGAAGTTGTCGGCGAATTCCCTGAACTTCAGGGCGCAATGGGTCGCAAATATGCGTTGCTTCAGGGCGAAGATGAAGCCGTCGCTGCTGCGATTGAAGAACACTACAAGCCGCAAGGCCCGTCCGATGTTGTGCCGAAGAACCCGGTTTCGGTTGCCGTCGCGCTTGCCGACAAGCTCGACACGTTGGTCGGATTCTGGGCGATCGATGAAAAGCCGACCGGCTCGAAGGACCCGTTTGCTCTGCGTCGTGCGGCATTGGGTGTGATCCGTCTCCTGCTGTCGCAGGAATGGAAGTTCCCGCTGCTGCCGCTCTTCCGCTCGGCCTTTGCCGCGCTGAAAGAAGGTCAGGTCCAGCGCAAGTTGCGCGAGTTTGAAACCAAGCTTGCTGGGGAAAACTCCGGTGATATCGACGGCGAACAGGACGCTGACAACGCATTGGCCAGCTATGAAAAGCAGGTTCGCGCCGAGGCGGAAGCATCGTCCGAGCCGGTGCTGGCTGATCTCTTGTCCTTCCTCCATGACCGTTTCAAGGTGCATCTGAAAGAAGAAGGTGCACGCTACGACGCCATTGATGCCGTGTTGTCGCCGGAAGCCGACAATCTGCTGCTGGTCGCGCGTCGACTGGAAGCGCTGATCGTCTTCATCAACGAAGAAGACGGCAAGAACCTTCTGGCTGGCACCAAGCGCGCCGCCAACATTCTCGCTGCCGAAGAGAAGAAGGGTACGAAGGTTGCAGACAGCGTAAGCGCGTCTCTTCTCCACGAAGCGGAAGAAAAGGCGCTGTTCGAAGCCGTCGCTCTGGCTTCGCAAGATGCCGAGGCTGCCATTGCCCGTGAAGATTTCAACGGTGCGATGCTGGCGCTCGCCAAGCTGCGTGGTCCGGTCGATACGTTCTTCGAAAAGGTGCTGGTGAACGACGAGGACGAGAATGTCCGCGCCAATCGTCTGGCCTTGCTCGACCAGATTCGTGCAGCTACCGGAAAAGTGGCGGATTTCTCGAAAATCGCGGGCTGACTATTGGCAGTACGATAAAAAATATGGCGCTTTCGGGCGCCATTTTTGTTTATTTCAGGCTGGGTCTGAGTTCGAGCGAACTGAGATCGATTTCGTCGGATGCCCCGGCCCAGGGATCGCCAACGACGCGCACCGGCTTGGCGGGGTCAAAGTCTTCTGCTGGTGCGGCGGCTGGCTCAAGCAGATCGTCCGGAACGGGCTGGCCCTGCATGCGCGCCATATAGGCACGGGCGCGCTTGCGGCGGGCCTCGATTTCCTTCTGTGCGTCCAGTTCGGCTGCCTGCTTTTGCGCACAGGTGCCGCAAACCGGCAGGCCGTTGGCACCGATCTTGTCATAGCCGATATAATCGATGGAGCCGACCTGATAGGTCAATGCCGCGCGCTCACCTCCGTTTGCGGAAGCAATCGCGGGCAGTCCGATGGCCGTCAGCGAAATAGCGATAAATCGCGATAACATTATTCACCTCACGCATGAATAATATCATCATACCCTGAAAAACCTAACAAAACGCAATTTTTCATGCGCAATCATGATCGTCTTCCCGTGATTGTGCCCGGATAGAGTCCGAGCTTGCTTGTACATCGCTTGTACATCACTTGCACAGGAGCCTGTGCTTGTGTAGGCAGAACGGGCTTAGAGCGCATTTCGATCTGATAGAGTCAGATCGGCGCTCTAACTGTCTGTTTTGACGCGCATCTTATCCGAAAACCGTTTCACACTTTTCGGGATGCGCTCCAACTTGGGACGCTCGAGAGGCGGAAAACCAGTGTCCGATATAGTCAAATTCGATGATGAGGCAGTCCAGCGCGCGGTAGAAGTGCTGCGGCGCGGCGGTCTCGTCGCCATTCCGACCGAAACCGTTTATGGCCTTGCCGCCGACGCTGCGAACGGCGAGGGTGTGGCGGGTATTTTCGCGGCCAAGGGGCGGCCTCAGTTCAATCCGCTGATCGCGCATGTGAGCGGCATTGCGATGGCCGAGCGCTATGTCACTTTCGACGCTCTTTCGCGCAAGCTTGCCGAGATGTTCTGGCCCGGCCCGCTGACCATCGTGCTGCCGCTGAAGGACAGGCAGGATACGGATCGCCCGATCCATCCGCTTGTAACCGCCGGGCTTTCGACCCTTGCCATCCGCATGCCGCTTGGCCGTGTGCGCGATATCATCGAGGAGCTTGATAGTCCGGTTGCAGCGCCAAGCGCCAACACGTCAGGCCGCATCAGCCCAACAAGCGCTCGTGCTGTTGCCGACGATCTCGGCAACAAGCTTGATCTGATCCTCGATGCCGGTCCCTGCGGCGTTGGGGTTGAATCCACTATCGTCAAGGTTGGCGGTAATAAAGTGCATCTGCTCCGGCCGGGCGGACTGGCTGCGGAAGAAATCGAAGCCGTGATTGGTGAGAAGCTCGTGCGCGCCGACCACACATCGGCAATTCAGGCGCCGGGCATGATGGCCTCGCATTATGCGCCTGATGCTGCGATGCGGCTCGGTGTCGGCTCGGTGCAGCCGGGCGAAACCCTGCTTGCCTTTGGCCCGCAGCGCGTAGCCGGGGCCGATACGGCAAAGGCAATCATGAACTTGAGCGCTGATGGCAATTTGCGCGAAGCCGCGGCCAATCTGTTCGATTTCATGCGCAGGCTGGATGCGACAGGTGCCACCACCATCGCCGTCGAGCCTATCCCCTTTGAAGGTCTCGGCGAGGCCATCAACGACCGTTTGAAACGCGCGGCGGCCCCGCGTTAACATCCTCCTATGTAAGAGACAGACTATGCTGGACACCGCTCTGATCGAACGTTTTTCCGCCATCGTGGGCGAAAAGAATGCGCTCACCGCGCCGGAAGATCTCGCCGCTTATCTCGTCGAGCAACGCGATCTCTATCACGGTCGCACGCCGCTGGTCCTGCGTCCGGGTTCGACGGAAGAAGTCGCGGCCATCATGAAGCTTGCCAGCGAGACGAAAACACCGGTGGTGCCGCAGGGTGGCAATACGGGCCTCGTCGGCGGCCAGCAGCCCGATGAAAGCGGCGCAGCCATCATTCTGTCGCTCGGCCGTATGAACCGTATCCGTAACCTCGATACGGTCGGCAATCTGGTAACGCTTGAAGCCGGTGTCATCCTGAAGAACCTTCAGGAAGCTGCTGAAAAAGCCGGTCGTCTGTTTCCGCTGTCGCTGGGTGCCGAAGGTTCATGCCAGATCGGTGGCAATCTTGGCTCCAACGCTGGCGGCACGGCAGTGCTTGCCTATGGCAACATGCGCGAGCTTTGCCTCGGCCTTGAGGTTGTGCTGCCGACCGGCGAGATTCTCAACGATCTTCGCTATGTGAAAAAGGACAATACCGGTTACGACCTGAAAGACCTTTTCATCGGTTCGGAAGGCACGCTTGGTGTCATCACGGCTGCGGTGCTGAAAATCTTCCCGCAGCCGAAGGGCAAGGGCGTGGCTTATGCAGGCCTGCGCAATCCGGAAGACGTGCTGCGCCTGTTCCAGCTTGCAACGGAACATGCAGGTCCGTCGCTGACCGGCTTCGAATTGATGCCGCGCGTGGGGGTTGAGTTTACGGTGCGCCATGTCGATGGCGTGCGCGATCCGCTCGAAAGCCCGCATGACTGGTATGTGCTGATCGATATTTCTTCTACTCGCTCAGAAGAAGATGCGCGCACGACGCTGGAAACGATCCTGACCGAAGCCTTCGAGAGCGACATTATTCAGGATGCGGCCATCGGCGAAAGCGTTGCGCAGGCGCAGTCCTTCTGGAAAATGCGCGAGGAAATGTCCTGGGCACAGAAGCCGGAAGGTGGCTCGATCAAGCACGATATATCTGTGCCCGTCGCATCCATCCCCGCCTTCATCCACGAAGCCAATGCTGCGACGCTGGAAATGATTCCCGGTGCGCGCATCGTTTGCTTCGGCCATATCGGCGACGGCAACCTGCATTACAACGTTTCGCAGCCGGTAGGCGCTGACAAGGAAGCCTTTCTTGCGCGTTGGCACGAGCTGAACCACCGTATTCATACGATCGTTGCGAGCTATACGGGTTCGATTTCGGCAGAACACGGCATTGGTCAGCTCAAGCGTGAAGAACTGGCTTTCTTCAAGCAGGATGTCGCGCTTGACCTGATGCGCCGCATCAAGTCGGCTTTCGATCCGGCGGGCATCATGAACCCCGGCAAGGTTCTATAAAGTATCACTATTTAATCGAGTAAGGCGGGCGGTATTAACCGCCCGTTTGTTTTAGTAAACACTTCTTCAGAAGAATTTCCGAATTCTTACACCTGGTTGCAATCTGCTAACCAAAGGAAAAGGCAGGAAAAAGTTAACTTAACTCATTAAGCCCGTCGGTAATAAACCGCGCCTATTCTCCATCTCAACGAAGAGCAAACAGCTCGACAAAGGGAAGTCGGAATAACCGGCTCTCAAAAATAAAAAGCAGAGAGACAGAGGCGTCGAAAATGATGAGCAAGGGACTGAAGCCCGACTGGGCAGGACGGGAATTGCGGCTTGATCCGTTTCACTTTCCGCAGGTTGTGAGCTATGCGACCCATGACGGGAGCAGCGACGTTACCTTCACCATCAACGAGCGCGGCGCAGTGATCCGGCAGGTTCTGCCTTCAAGCGGTCTGCCGATGTCGATCGCTCTCCCGGCCAACGCATTTGTCGGCGTTGCCGCCCGTGCGGTGGAAGACGAGTTCGGCGAAATCACGGTGACGCTGGAGCTGATGCATGAAGACCCGCAGCTCTCCGTTCCCTTGCTTGTCGCACATGATCTGACTGACGTTGCCGCCGACTGGCGCGCCTGGGCGGCAAGCTTCAATCTGCCGATGATGCTGGTCGAGGAGGACGGCGTTGCCCGCCCGCTTTACGAAAGCACCGGTGCGGTCCGCACCAGCCAGCCGCAGGCTCGCCGTCAGGGACAAGAGCCGCGCCGTCGCCGTCCGCGTTTTCTTGCTCGCCGCAAGACAGGTACGCTTGGCGTCCGTCTGGTGATCTCCGGCAAGGAAATCATTGCTCGAAATTGAATTGGAGCGCATCCCCGAAAAGTGTGAAACGGTTTTCGGACGAGATGCGCTCTAGAAAGGGTAAAGGGTCGCCTGAGATAAGGCGACCCCTTCAAAAAATCTTGGCTGACCTCCAAAAAGCCCCCGAACGTTCACAACGTTCGGGTTTATTTTTTTCGGCTGAGAAATGCCATGACGGCCTCGCGGGCTTCATCTGAGGTAAGCCGTTCAGCAAAATGTTTGGCCTCACGTGCAATACGTTCGGAAACTTTTTCAACTGGCATGCGCATCAGCGCACGGGCGATCTGTATGGCCTGCGGAGGCTTGGCAGCGATTTCTTCTGCGGCCTTCATTACTTCCGTTTCCAGCGCATCTTCGGCAACGATCTGATAGACGATCCCGGCTTCCTGTGCGGCTTCCGCGGTAAATCCATGACCGAGCGCCAGCAGGGCAAATGCCTTCTGATGTCCCATCAGCGGTGGTGCCAGCAGGCTGGAAGCTGCTTCCGGCACAAGGCCGAGATCGACGAAAGGCGTGCGGAACAAGGCGCGCGACGTTGCAAATGTCAGGTCGCAATGCAGGTGGATGGTCGTGCCGATGCCGATGGCAAGGCCATCGACACCGGAAACGATCGGCTTCTTTGCGCTGGAAAGAGCACCCAGAAAATCCAGAATGTCGTTGCCGAGATCGCCGCCCGATGCCGCGACCATGAAATCCTGCATGTCGTTGCCGGATGAGAATGCACCCGGAACCCCGAGAAACACGTGCACACGCACCGCGTCATCGGCATCGCCGTCCTTGAGCGCCTTTGCCATGGTGGCATACATGGCGCGGGTAATGGCGTTTTTCTTGTCGGCCCGGTTAAGACGGATGATCTGGATCGCGCCTTTGCGCTCAATCAGGATGTGTTCGCTCATGCCTATGCCTCCAGCGCGGATTTGGCGGCGGCTAGGCTGGCAGCGCCGGTGATGACGGTGTCTTTCAGGGACGATACTTCGGCAAGCATATTTTCCGCAAAGAAGCGGCTCAGCACTGCGCGGCCGCTATCGTCATCCGCGAGCGCCGCACGCGCGAGATAGGCGCCGCCGGAAACGAGCGACAAAAGCCGCTGATAAGGCGTGGCTCCGGCAAGTGCTGCCTCAAGCTGCCCTTCGGCAACTGCCTTTTGCAGCCAGTCCGTGGCTTCGCGGGCCTCATTGATGGCCTTGGAAAGGCGAGCGCCGGTTTCGCCGAGTTCCGGACGATTGGATGCGGCGGCCTTGTCGGCGTCGTCCTGCAATTCTGCAAGGAAGCCCTTGATATGCTCGCCATGCCCAAGCGGCAGCTTGCGCGCCACGAGGTCGATGGCCTGAATGCCGTTGGTGCCTTCGTAGATCGGGGTAATCCGGGCATCACGCAGCAATTGCGCAGCACCTGTCTCTTCGATGAAGCCCATGCCGCCGTGAATCTGGATGCCCAGCGAAGCAACATCCACGCCTGCATCGGTCGCAAAGCTCTTGGCGAGCGGCGTCAGCAGACCGGCGCGATCCGACCAGAACTGCTGGTCTGCGCCCTCCGTTGCATGGCTCATGTCGATGGCATGTGCGCAGGAATAGGTGATCGAACGGGCAACCTGCGTTAGCGCCTTCATGGTCAGCAACATGCGCTGTACATCGGGATGCTCGATAATCGGGCTCATGCCTTGCTTAGGATCAGCGCCGATGGCGCGGCCCTGCTTGCGCTCCTTGGCATAGGCAAGGGCCTGTTGATAAGCGGCCTCGGCAACGCCGACACCCTGAATGCCGACCAGAAGACGCGCATTGTTCATCATGGTGAACATGCAGGCCAGCCCACGATTTTCCTCGCCGATCAGGTAGCCAACCGCGCCCTGTTCTTCACCCTTCACGAAACCATCACCATAGATCATGGTGCAGGTTGGCGAGGCATGGATGCCCATCTTGTGCTCAAGGCCGGAGCAGAACAGATCGTTCCTGCGGCCAAGCGAGCCATCATCGTTGACGAGGAATTTGGGTACGAGGAAAAGCGAAATGCCCTTCGTCCCGGCCGGTGCATCGGGCAGGCGCGCCAGCACCAGATGCACGATATTGTCGGTCAGGTCATGCTCGCCATAGGTGATGAAAATCTTCTGGCCGAAGATGCGGTAGCTGCCGTCACCGGCACGTTCCGCACGGGTACGCAGTACACCAAGATCGGAACCGGCGTGCGGTTCAGTCAGATTCATCGTGCCCATCCACTCGCCGCTGATGAGCTTTTCGAGATAGATGTCCTTCAACTCCTTGGAGGCGTGCTTTTCGACCGCTTCGACTGCGCCCATGGTCAGTGTCGGCGCGATGGCGAAGGCAAGCGTCCCGGAGTTCCACATTTCGCTCACTGCCACCGACATCATCGTGGGCAGGCCCTGACCGCCATATTCCGGCGTGCCGGTCAGCGAGTTCCAGCCGCCTTCGATCCAGTCGCGATATAGCTCTTTCCAGCCCGGCGCGGTGGTGACAACGCCGTCCTTGACGGTCGCGCCATGCTTGTCGCCGGTGATGCGCAGCGGCTCGACGCGCTCTGAGGCAAACTTGCCGGCTTCTTCCAGAATGGCAGCGGCAAGATCGGCGGAGAATTCGGGGAAGCGGTTGTCGTCGAGGGCTTTCTCCAGCCCTGCAACCTTCATCAGCGTATGGGAAATTTCAGAAACCGGCGCGCGATACATCTTTCCTCCGAGTATGTTTCGCGGACTTCTCCTCGGAAGCCCGCCCTGCGCCGGTGCTTCATGCAATCCGGCAGGAGCCATTTTGGCTGTTCAATACAAGAGCTATCGGCTTATTACGTAAACGTCAATATTGTGCTGCGGCTTCACAGCCATTTGTACGGAGGTGAACAATCTCGTGGATTTTTCGAATTTGACGTTTGAAACGGGATTAATATCGGACGGATATCAAACGTCAAATGCAATCCACTAGGCATTGTCCGCCTGTGAGGCCGAAACTCGGCGGTTACAGATAATGCTGTCGAGGCTATTTCTTGTCGGCTTGGGTTTCCCGCTCGACAGCGCGCCAGCCGATATCGGAGCGATAGAAGCCTTCCGGCCAGTCGATGAGCTTTACGGCTTCATAGGCGCGCGCCTGTGCTTCGGCGACCGTGTCGGCAATGGCAGTGATGTTGAGCACGCGGCCTCCGCTGGCAACGATGCTGCCGTCCTTCTCCGCCGTTCCCGCGTGGAAGAGTTTGACGCCATCAATGCCTTCGAGCTTGTCGAGATCGCGGATGACGCTGCCCTTCTTCACATTGGACGGATAGCCCTCCGCAGCCATCACAACCGTCAGCGCAGGCTGGTTTTTCCAGTCGAGCGAGACTTCATCAAGTTTGCCGTCCACGGCAGCATTGATGAGCGCGAGCAGGTCGCTGTTGAGGCGCATCATAAGCACCTGGCATTCCGGGTCACCGAAACGGGTGTTGTATTCGATGAGCTTCGGGCCGTCCTTGCCGATCATCAGGCCGAGGAACAAAATGCCGGAGAAGGGCGCGCCGATTTCCGCCATGCCGCGCATGGTCGGTTCGATCAGTTCGCGCATGGTGCGTTCGACGATTTCCGGCGTCATGACCGGAGCTGGAGCATAGGCACCCATGCCGCCTGTATTCGGGCCGGTGTCGCCGTCGCCGACACGCTTGTGATCTTGCGCCGAGCCGAGCGGCAAGGCGGTCTTGCCATCGCATATGCAGAAGAAGCTTGCTTCTTCGCCGTCCAGAAATTCCTCAACCACCACTTCGGCACCGGCGGAACCGAATGCGCCCTCGAAACAGGCATCCACGGCGTCGAGCGCTTCATCGAGCGTCATCGCAACGATCACGCCCTTGCCTGCGGCGAGCCCGTCGGCCTTGACGACGATGGGCGCACCCTGCTGGCGGATATAGGCCTTGGCCTTGGGCGCATTGTTGAAGCGGCCATAAGCGCCTGTCGGAATATCGAAGCGCGCGCAGAGATCCTTGGTGAAACCCTTCGAGCCTTCAAGCTGTGCCGCAGCCTTGGACGGGCCGAACACACGGATACCCTCGGCACGCATTTCATCGGAAAGGCCAGCCACCAGTGGCGCTTCAGGCCCGACCACCACGAGATCGATCTTCTTGTCCTTGGCGAAGGCAATCAGAGCCTGATGGTCATCGACACCGATGTCGACGAGTTCTGCGATCGTCGCAATGCCGGGATTGCCGGGAGCGCAATAGAGTTTTGTCAGTGACGGAGAAGCGGACAGTTTCCAGGCCAGAGCATGTTCACGACCGCCAGAACCGATTAAAAGAACTCTCATTGCTTGCTCCGTCTTCGTCGGGGTTATAGTGATGGCTGCATATATCAAGGATTTCGCCATGTCACAGCCCGAACTACACGGATCGATTCAGTCACGCAATGCGCAAGGGCGTGTAAAGGATGCTCCATCGGGCCATTGGGTCTATAAGCTGCTGCCGCACTGGCTCTGGCCCTATGCGCAGCTCGCCCGCTGGGATCGTCCCATCGGATGGCAGCTCCTGCTCTGGCCATGCTGGTGGTCGGCAGCGTTGGTGGCAGGTGCGGGCGCCAAGCCGGGCGATGGCGCCTGGGCCGTCATGCCTTCGATCTGGCATCTCGTTCTGTTCCTGATCGGCGCCATTGCCATGCGTGGCTCCGGCTGCACCTATAACGATCTTGTCGATCAGGATATTGACGACAAGGTGGATCGCACGCGTTCAAGGCCACTGCCGTCGGGGCAGGTGACACGTGGTCAGGCCAAGATTTTTCTGGTTCTGCAGGCGCTGGTTGGTCTTGTGGTGGTGCTGCAGTTCAACTGGTTCTCCATCGGGCTTGGCATTTTCTCGCTTCTGATCGTCGCTGCTTATCCTTTCATGAAGCGCATTACCAACTGGCCGCAATTCGTGCTTGGTCTTGCGTTCTCATGGGGCGCACTCATGGGCTGGGCTGCGGTGGAGGGTTCACTCAGCCTTGCGCCGGTGCTTCTCTATATCGGCGCGATCCTGTGGACGATCGGCTATGACACGATCTACGCGCATCAGGACAAGGAAGACGACGCGCTGGTGGGCGTGCGCTCCACGGCGCGTCTGTTCGGCAAGCACACCAAGACGGCGCTGATGATCCTGTATGGTGGTGCTATCGGCTTCTTTGCCGCCGCTTTTGCCGTGGCACAGGTGCCGATGCCAGCACTGGCTGGGTTGCTCGCAGCGGGCGTACATCTTTATCGTCAGATCATCGTGCTCGATATCGACAATCCCGACCAGTGCCTGAAACTGTTCAAATCCAACAATATTGTTGGCTGGCTGATTTTCCTCGGGCTTGTTCTCGGAAGTCTCTGGGTGGCGGTCAAGCCGCTGGTATAAATAAGAAGGCCACCGTGTCCGGTGGCCTTCTTATTATGGGATCATGGATAAAGCCGTTCCTTGTTCCAGTCGCCCTCAGGTGCGGGACGTGTGAACAGAACGCGGTCATGCAGGCGGAAGGCCCTGTCATGCCAGAATTCAATCGAGACCGGACGAATACGGAAACCCGACCAGTAGGACGGGCGTGGAATGTCGCCGATGGCATATTTTGCGGTATATTCCGCAACGGCCTTTTCCAGCGCGAAACGGCTTTCCAGCGGGCGTGACTGCTTGGATGCCCAGGCGCCGATGCGGCTGCCGCGCGGGCGTGAAGCGTAATAGGCATCGGCCTCGGCATCGCTGACTTTCTCCACCGCGCCGCGCACGCGCACCTGACGGCGCAGCGTCT
The DNA here is from genome assembly GCF_026014005.1 of Brucella sp. JSBI001. NCBI lineage: Bacteria > Pseudomonadati > Pseudomonadota > Alphaproteobacteria > Hyphomicrobiales > Brucellaceae > Brucella > Brucella sp. JSBI001. The sequence goes on from NZ_CP110339.1 coordinate 523,769, forward strand.
TCCAATGGAAGCACATCGCGGCCTTTTCCGCTGACAGGATTTCCTTGCCCTTGGTACTTTCATAATTGGTGTAAAAGACGAACCCCTGTTCGTCGAAATCCTTCAACAGCACCATGCGCACATTGGGCAGGCCGTCGGGATCGACTGTTGCCAGCGCGACCGCATTCGGATCGTTCGGTTCGCTCGCTTTGGCGTCGGTCAGCCAGTCTGCAAAAAGTTTGAACGGCTGGGAGGATTCGGTGAAGTCGTCGCTTGCGTTTGTCATTTTGGATATTTCAAAAGCCTGTCGGAATTTGCGGATCATCCTGCAAGGGAATCCCCGCCAAAGAAACCCCAATGGGGCGGGTCGGGAGGGAGCTTCTTCCATAACCGGCATTTTGTCCATGGTCTTGCCGGGATGTGTCGTCGCAGGGTTCGACATGGCTTTACTTAGCGGGCAACTTTTTGTAGGGCGCCGGTCAAGGTGGGGGCTATGCCAAAACTCGACTTTTTGACGCTTTATATTGTAATTCTCTTAAATTCGCTGACGGTCTGCATCATCTGGACCGCTATCGCCTTCTCTTATCGCAAATTCCGGCCTGCCAGAATCTGGCTTCTTTCGACGACGCTTCTGTTGGTCGGAGGCTTCGTGCTTTCGCTGCAGGGTAATGAGGGCGCGTTCTGGCCTGCGGTCACCGGTAATACCATCATCATTTACGGTTTCTGCCTTGCCTGGGTTGGTGCGCGTTATTTCTATGGCCACAAAGGCGGCTGGCGGCTGGCAATGGGAATATCGCTCGCAAGTTTCGCCGTCATGGCGGCATTTCATTCGAGCTGGCAGGGGCGCAACATTGCTTATGCCGTGGGGCAGTCAGTACCCATGGGGATGACGGTTTTCTATCTGGCCCGGCAGAAGGGCATTGGTCTCGGCGGTCAGATTGCTATCATGGCCTTTTTGCTCGGTATCATTGGGCACGCCATTGAGACCTCGCTGAACATCGCCGCATGGGTGGGTGAGTTCGATCAGTCGCTCTATTTTACCATCGAAAGCTATGCGCTTGTCTGTGTGATCTATAGCGGCATGATCTGGAATTTCGGCTTTATCGTCATGGCGATGAACCGCTTGCATGGCGATATGGCAAAGGTAGCAGAAACCGACGAGCTGACCGGGCTTCCGAACCGCCGTCATTTCATGAAAAGACTCGCAAGGGCGGAGTTGGCGTTCAGCGAGGACGGTACAGCCTATAGCGTCATGCTGATCGATATCGACAATTTCAAACAATGGAACGACACCTATGGTCATGCGCTGGGCGATCAGGCGCTCGTGCATTTTGCCGATGTGGCGGTCGACGTCCTTAATCGGCGCGGTGTGCTGGCACGTCTCGGCGGTGATGAGTTTTCCATTCTGCTGACAAAGATGGACGAGCAGGAAGCGACGGAAATCGCACGCGACATCGTCAGGGCGATCAACGATGCCCCGCTTGCCTTCAATGGACAGAAACTCGCCATGACTGTCAGTATCGGCATTGCCAGTGAGGAACGCGACAACGAAACGAGTGACCTTGACGTTTTTGCCCGGGCCGATCTCGCGCTTTACAAGGTAAAGCAGGCTGGCCGGAACGGCTACGCAACACGCACGGCAACGGTGAACGCGCCGCACTCTTCATTTTCGGACTGGCAACGAGCTGCCGGTTGATTGGTCTTTCTCGAACCGGATGCAGAAAACCGGGCAAATCGTTTGATGGCTGAATAAAGTGCGGAGTTGGGCGTTGTGCTCTGATTCCGATTTGTTTACCTTTCCGGCACACTGCTTGTTAACTCAAGTTCACTCATAATCCCTGCATCTTTAGCGTGTAAAAATAAGGGAATAGCGTTGGCTGTCGAGACGCTTCGCCACAAGGACAATCTCTGGAGCTTGAGCTGCCGCGCAAATGCGCTGCGCAAGGCCGTGATTGGCATATGCATCCTCTCGCTTGCCGGTTGCGCCATGGGTGGCGTGAGCATTGAAAAGGCCGTTCCCGATTCTTCCACGATCACCGGATCGGTGAAACAGCCGCAGCCGGTTGAGACCGATACTGGCAAGCTTTCCGACCAATCCGCGATCAGGAACGTTGTTTCAGCGCTCAATTTCACGGAATGGGGCAAGAAGCCCGTACCGTGGGCCAATCCCGATACGGGCAGCCAGGGCACGATCACCACCATTGCCGAGAACAGCAAGAACAACCAGCTTTGCCGCGAATTCGAAACCTCGCGTGAAGCTTTTGACGGTGTTTCCATCTATCGCGGCGAAACCTGCATGCAGCGTGGGGGTCAATGGACGGTGACTTCGTTCGCGCCCATTTGAAAAGAAAAGCCCGGCCTGACTGGAACTTTTCCGGCCATATGCGCATATTATGGGCAACGAGTCTTACTCATCTCATAGTTATTTTCCTGAAAGAGGAACTATATGCGCGATCCCTATAGCGTGCTGGGCGTCGCCAAAACGGCGAAGCCCGAGGAAATAAAATCGGCTTTTCGCAAACTGGCCAAAAAGCACCATCCGGATCAGAACAAGGATGATCCGAAAGCGCAGGAGCGCTTTGCAGAACTGAACCAGGCCTATGAAATTGTGGGCGACAAGGACAAGCGTGGTCAGTTTGACCGGGGCGAGATAGATGCCGAAGGCAAGCCTGCCTTTCAGGGTTTCACCGGCGGACAGGGCTTCGGCGGCGCTCATGGCGACCCGTTTGCCGGTTTCCGGCAAGGTGGCGACGGCAACAGTCACTTTGAATTCCGTTCTGGTCCCGGCGGCTTTCAGCAAGGCGGCGGTTTCGGCGGCGCGGATGATATTCTGAACGACCTTTTCGGCGGCGCTTTCGGTGGAGGCGCCCGTGCTGGTGGTGGTGCGCGTCAGCGCGGCCCGGCCAAGGGAGCTGACCTTTCCGCGTCTATTAATATTACGCTGGAGCAGGCGGCCGGTGCGGAGAAGGTCGAGGCGATCTTCCCGAATGGCAAGCACCTGAAGATCAAGTTGCCGAGATTCGTTGAAGACGGTCAGACCATTCGCCTGAAAGGGCAGGGCGAGCCGTTGATGGGCGGAACGGCAGGCGATGCGCTGGTCACGATACACTTCAAGGCACATCCGCGGTTTCGCCTCGAAGGACGTGATGTCCATGTAGATATGCCGGTCGAGCTTGCCGATGCGGTTCTGGGCGGCAAGCAGGAAGTCGAAACGCTGGATGGGCGTATCGCAGTCAAAATTCCGGCCTGGTCGAGTTCCGATCGCGTGCTGCGCCTGAAAGAAAAAGGCCTCCCGTTGAAAGCTGATGGGCGCGGCGATCTCTACGTTCATGTGCGGATCATGCTGCCGGAAGGCGGCGACAAGGAACTGGAAGAGTTCCTGCAAAAGCGCAGAGTCGCCTGATACCAGGGCGCTGAGACGCTAGCGCATCACGCCCTGAAAATGCTCAATCGTTGCACAGGCTTAACCAAAACTCGACTTCAATCGTTTAAAGCCGGGTGTTGTCTCTTTGCGGCAGTAAAGTGACAATGCCCGGCTTTTTCACTGCAATTGCTTGAAGGAGAGCCGAGCCTGTGCGATAGGGCAACAAGTTAATTGTTTTCAATGAGGACCCCTAATGACCGCACAGTCAGGTTTGTTGCAGGGCAAGCGTGGATTGATTCTGGGCGTCGCCAACAACCGCTCCATCGCATGGGGTATTGCCAAGGCCGCTCGTGATGCAGGCGCAGAGCTCGCATTCACCTATCAGGGCGATGCATTGAAGAAGCGTGTCGAACCGCTGGCTGAAGAGCTCGGCGCATTCGTGGCAGGACATTGCGATGTGGCTGATGCTGCCAGCATGGATGCTGTTTTCGAGACGCTTGAAAAGAAGTGGGGCAAGCTCGATTTCGTGGTGCATGCCATCGGCTTTTCCGACAAGGATGAGCTGACGGGTCGTTATGTCGATACGTCGGAAGCCAACTTCACCAACACGATGCTGATCTCGGTCTATTCGCTGACGGCTATTTCGCGTCGCGCGGAAAAGCTGATGGCGGACGGCGGATCTATCCTGACGCTGACCTATTACGGCGCCGAAAAGGTCATGCCGAACTATAACGTCATGGGTGTTGCCAAGGCTGCTCTCGAAGCAAGCGTGAAGTATCTGGCCGTCGATCTCGGCCCCCAGAACATCCGCGTCAATGCAATCTCGGCTGGCCCGATCAAGACGCTTGCCGCTTCGGGCATCGGTGACTTCCGCTATATCCTCAAGTGGAACGAATACAATGCGCCGCTGCGCCGTACCGTCACCATCGAGGAAGTGGGCGATGTCGGCCTCTATTTCCTTTCCGACCTGTCCCGTTCGGTGACTGGCGAAGTTCACCACGCGGATAGCGGCTATCATGTCATCGGCATGAAAGCGGTTGACGCTCCGGATATTTCGGTCGTGAAAGACTGAAGCAGCGAATACAAAATCCCGAAAGGCTGACCGGCTTTTCGGGATTTTTCTTTGTCTTTCCCGCTGCGGGGAAGTTATCCAGATTATTCATTGGCGGCAGATAGGGGTAGGGCTGTGGCTCGGGAGATCATCTACTTTTCGCGTCACGGCGAGACAGACTGGAATGTTTCGCAGCGTATTCAGGGGCAGCTTGATATCGATATCAACGATAATGGGCGCAGCCAGGCCGACCGCAACGGCGATATGCTGAAATCGCTGATTGGCGAGGGTGCAGGCTTCGACTTCGTTGCAAGCCCGCTGCGACGCACGCGCGAGACGATGGAACGTATCCGTTTGCGCATGGGTCTTGATCCGTATGAATACCGCACCGATCCACAACTGATGGAAGTCAATTTCGGCGACTGGCAGGGCTTCATGATGGAAGACATTGCCAGGGAGCGTGAAGACCTTCTGGAAGCGCGCGCCCGCGACAAGTGGAATTTCGTGCCGCCGGGCACAACCGCCGAGAGCTACATGGGCCTGTCGCGCCGCATCGGGCGCTGGGTGGAAGCCGTGGAATGGCCGACTATCTGCGTGACGCATGGTGGCTGCATCCGCACGCTGTTTTACCTCTACGGGGACATGGACGGCCACGCCGCTGCCAATCTCTCCATCCCGCAGGACAAGATTCTGAAGTTTGCAAACGGCAAGCTGGAGTGGGTTTGATCCCGCAAATCAGTCTATAGTGACCGTAAACATAATTTTGCCAGCGGTGGAGGCGTTTTATGCCTTTCGAACGTTTCGCGGTCATATCGGATATTCACGGTAACAGTGACGCCTTGGCTGCAGTGCTGGCCGATATCGATGCTTTGCAAATCCAGACGATTATCAATCTCGGCGATCATCTAAGTGGTCCTTTGGCCGCGCGTGAGACAGCAGATATGCTGATGGCGCGAGAAATGATCTGCATTCGTGGCAATCATGATCGCTGGCTTGTCAAAAAGCCGCTCGCAGATATGGGGCCGTCGGATCGGGTCGCGCGCGAGCAGCTTGATGACCGACACATCGAATGGCTGCTTGCAATGCCCGCATCGCAGTCTCTGGTCGATGGACGGATATTCATCTGCCACGGGACACCGTCAAGCGATACCACCTACTGGATGGAGAAAGTGACCGCGAACGGCGAAGTCGTTCTGCGAACCCGAGATGAGATCGAGGCCGAAGCTGAAGATATAGCTGCATCGCTGATCTTTTGCGGGCATACGCACACGCCGAGGATCGTTCGCCTGGGAGATGGGCGAATGCTGGTCAATCCGGGAAGCGTGGGTTGCCCCGGTTACGACGACGATCATCCGGTTCCGCACGTCGTCCAGACCGGCAATCCCAATGCATCCTACGCTGTCATCGAACAGACCGGGTCTGGCTGGCAGATAACCCTGCGCAATATTCCCTACGATACGGCGCGGATGGTCCGGATGGCGGAGAACAACGGTCGCGCCGATTGGGCGCGTGTTGTCAGAAGTGGCTGGTTTCAGCCCACATGAAAAGAGCGGCTTATGAGCCGCTCATTCTCTTTCTGGGGGCGTGCTTACGGCGCTTCCTGAATGTCGGTGATGAAGCGCGTGCTGTCGACCATGTCATAAATGATAAGGACCTTCATGCCCTTGTTGATCGCGCTGTAATCGAACTCACCGGGCAGCTTGTATGTCTGGCCGTCATCGAGTGTTATGGTTTCGCTGTCCTTGTTGATACCGGTGATCTTGCCTTCGGCATCGTCTGCCATCGCTACCGTCGAGAAAAGCGACGCCACGATGAGAATTAATCCGACCAGATAATGCATGACTTTCCGTTCCTTTGGTTGTGCCTCGGGTTGGGTTGTCGCCTGACCGATTCGACACGATTGTCGTGATTGCGATTTTCAGCGCGTTGCGCCGGATATCCCACAGTGTAGCGTGCGGAATGTGTCAAAAAAAATGCCGGATATCGAACTTCAGAAGGAAATTTTACGTCCTCAAGGAGCTTGATTTGACCGGCGTCAAAAAGCTCAATAAAACCGGGCCGTAAAGTAGCTGCTCTCTCCTTGACCCGCTCCGGACAAGGACAATTTATTCAGGCGTCGCGCATGTCTCACAATAGTTTCGGTCATCTGTTCCGCGTAACCACCTGGGGCGAAAGCCACGGTCTGGCGCTCGGTTGCGTTGTTGACGGCTGCCCGCCCGGCATTACGTTCACGGAAGCCGAAATTCAGGCCTATCTCGACAAGCGCAAGCCCGGCCAGTCCAAATATACGACGCAGCGCCGCGAACCGGATCAGGTTCGCGTGCTTTCCGGTGTTCTTCTGGGCGACGACGGCGTGACCATGACGACGACTGGCACACCGATCTCGATGATGATCGAGAACACCGATCAGCGCTCGAAGGATTATGGCGAGATTGCCCGTCAGTATCGTCCCGGTCATGCCGATTATACCTATGACGTCAAATACGGCATTCGCGACTATCGCGGCGGCGGACGTTCGTCGGCGCGCGAAACGGCAGCTCGTGTGGCAGCAGGCGCCATAGCGCGCAAGGTCGTGCCGGGGCTTGAGGTCAAGGGCGCGCTGGTGGCCATGGGCGTGCACGGTATCGACCGCCGTCGCTGGAACTGGTCGGAAGTGGACAACAACCCTTTCTTCTCGCCGGATGCCGGTTCGGTCGAGTTGTTCGCAGACTATCTTGATGGCATTCGCAAGAGCGGATCGTCGGTCGGCGCAGTCATCGAGATTATCGCTGAAGGTGTGCCTGCTGGTATCGGGGCGCCGATCTACGGCAAGCTCGATCAGGATATTGCCAGCCTGCTGATGTCGATCAATGCGGTCAAGGGTGTGGAAATCGGCAACGGTTTCGAGGCTGCCCGTCTTACCGGCGAAGAGAACGCCGACGAAATGCGCATGGGCAATGACGGCAAGCCGCTGTTCCTGTCCAATCATGCTGGCGGGATTCTCGGTGGCATTGCGACTGGTGCGCCGGTTGTGGCGCGTTTCGCCGTCAAGCCGACCTCGTCGATCCTGACCCCGCGCCGCTCCATCGACAAGGACGGCAAGGAAGTGGATGTGAAGACCAAGGGTCGTCACGATCCGTGTGTGGGTATTCGTGCCGTACCGATCGGCGAGGCGATGGTGGCCTGTGCGATTGCAGATCATTATCTGCGTCACCGCGGCCAGACTGGCCGCGTCTGACTAACTTGGGGCCACACTGGCCGCGTCTAAACAATTTGGGGCCAGACTGGCCGCATCTGATTGAATTCGGCCATATTGGCCATATCTGACCGACGATAGGGCCCGTTGGTTGCCTGACACATAGAGGTCGAAATGAGCTATAACCAGAAACAGGTCGTGGATGCGCTTCGCGCTTTCGAACGCGGCGAAATCGTTGTGGTCATGGATGATGACGGGCGCGAGAACGAAGGCGACCTGATTGTTGCCGCCGTGCATTGCACGCCGGAAAAGATGGCCTTCATCGTCCGCCATACGTCCGGCATCGTCTGTACGCCGATGACTCGCGACGAAGCCAAGCGTCTCAACCTCGCGCCGATGGTTGCCGAAAACGAATCCGCTCACACAACAGCGTTCACTGTGACGGTCGATTACCGCCATGGCACGACGACCGGCATTTCGGCAGAAGACCGCACGCTGACCGTGCGCAATCTGGCGAACCCGAATGCCGGTGCTTCGGATTTTGTGCGTCCCGGACATATTTTCCCGCTGGTTGCCCGCGAAGGCGGCGTCTTGATGCGCTCCGGCCATACGGAAGCCGCTGTCGACCTCTGCAAGCTCGCAAACCTGCCGCCCATCGGCGTTATCTGCGAACTGGTCAACGATGACGGTTCCGTCATGCGTGGTCCGGACGTGAAGGCCTTTGCTGAAAAGCACACGCTGCATCGGGTTACGGTCGCCGACCTCATCGCCTATCGCCAGCGCAAGGAAACGCTGGTCAAGCGCGTTGGTGATGCACCGGTCAAGACCTGTGCAGGTGCGGCCCATGCCTACACCTACGAACTGCCATGGGAACCCATGCAGCACGTAGCCGTCGTGTTCGGCGATATTCGTGACGGCGAGGAAGTGCCGGTCCGCCTGCATCGCGAAGATGTGCTGAACGATGTTTTTGGCAAAGGCGGCAGCAATCTCGATGCCATCATGGAAAAGATGGGCAAGGAAGGTCGCGGCGTACTGGTCTATCTGCGCGAAGGTTCTGTTGGCGTGCGTTCCGATCACCACGACACCCGCGCCCGTGACGCGATCCAGAGCGAGCATGAAAGCCATGCCGAAGCGGTTGCCCGCGAGGAGGAATGGCGTCAGATCGGCCTTGGTGCGCAGATATTGAAGGATCTCGGAATCACGTCGATTGTGCTTTTGGCATCGCGTGAGCGTCACTATGTTGGCCTTGAAGGTTTCGGCATCCACATCGCCCGTACGGAAATCATCTAGTCTCCTTCAGACAAAGCTGGCGCATGGCCGTCATGGTCATGTGCCGGTGAGATGCTATAGTGAATCGATGACGACACGGCTTTACTGGCATCCGATCTATCTCGAACATCTGACCCCGCCCGGCCATCCCGAGCGCCCGGATCGTATCCGGGCCTTGATGAGCGAATTGGAGGGGCCGGATTTCTATCGGCTCGACCGGGTGGAAGCGCGCGCGGCGACGAGGCGTCAGTGTTGCTTGCCCATCCGGAAAAGCATCTGGAAGCCATACGCGCCGGAATACCGGAGCCTGCTTCGGACGAGGCAGCGCCAGCGCCCGTGGTGAAGCTTGACGGCGACACCTATGTCAGCCCGAAAAGTCTGGATGCAGCGCTGACGGCGATTGGTGCGGCGACAGCGGCGGTCGATGATGTCTTTTCCGGTGCTGCAAACAACGTGTTCGTTGCAGCCCGCCCGCCGGGACATCATGCCGAGCGTTCCACTGCGATGGGCTTTTGCCTTTTCAACAATATTGCGATTGCCGCCCGTCATGCACAGCAGCGTCACGGCGCGGAACGTGTCGCTATCGTCGATTGGGATGTCCATCACGGCAACGGAACGCAGGATATTTTCAAGGACGATCCAAGCGTCCTGTTCTGTTCGACGCATCAGTTTCCCTTGTATCCCGGAACGGGGTCGAAGGACGAAACCGGCGTCGGCAACATCTTCAATGCACCACTTTCCCCCGATACGGGAAGCCGCGAATTCCGCGAGGCATTTAATAGTCGTGTATTGCCCGCTTTGGACAATTTCCGGCCAGATTTGATCCTTATTTCGGCGGGCTTCGATGCTCATTTTCGCGATCCGCTGGCCGAGCTTAATCTTGACGAAGCGGATTTTGACTGGGCGACGGGCAAACTCATGGAGCGGGCAGAAAGGTTCTGCGATCACCGGCTAGTGAGTGTGCTTGAAGGTGGATATGATCTAGAGGGCTTGTCGCAGTCCGCGTCTACGCATATTACGCGGCTGTTGAAAGGATGAATCATGGTAACCGAACCGTCCAACGCCGACATTGCAGTAATGAGCTTCGAGGATGCGTTGAAGCAGCTTGAGAAGATCGTCGACGATCTGGAGCGGGGCGACGTGCCGCTGGAAGAGTCCATTCGCATCTATGAGCGTGGCGAGGCTCTGAAAAAGCATTGCGATACGCTTCTGAAGTCTGCCGAGGACAAGGTGGAGAAGATTCGCATTGGCCGCGACGGCCAGCCGGTCGGAACCGAACCGCTCGATCCGGAATAAACTGGTCCAATAATTCTGCTCAGAACAGCGTTTTGAGCTGGGTGACATAAGGCGCGAGAATCCCGCTCAGCATGTAGGGACCTAGGCCCCAGACCAGTGTCCATCCTGCAGCTCCGACGATATTGGCCGCCAGAAAATGCAGCGGGTTCATTTTCATCGAACCCGCAACGATGCCGTTGAGCTGTCGCAGGAGCACGACGAAACGAGCCGTCGCGACCACGTAAATTCCCTTGCTGTCGAACAGTTTCTCGAACTGTTCCAGCCGTTCAGGCGTCAGCTTGACGAGGTGCCCGTATCGCAGGATCAGGCGGCGGCCACCGAAACGACCGATCAGGTATCCGGTGCAATCGCCAAGTACGGCGCCGATGAATACGGCAATCAGTACGGCTTCGATATTGAGCGTTCCATGCAAGGCAAGCAGCGAGCTTGCTATAAGGGCGCTTTCACCGGGCAAGGGTGCGCCGAAAGATTCAAAATATACGATTACGAAAAGCGCGAGCGCGCCATAGGCTGCAATATATGGTTCCAGAAAGCTCATGGATTGGCAGGTCTTTCGGCCGACAGAACTAAAAAGGCTCCGGACGAGCCGGAGCCTGAAATCTGTAACTATCACATCAGCCGATGGAACGCTTGCCGGTAATTGCGTGGTATACCCACAACACGATTATTGAGCCGATGATCGCGATAACAAGGCTGATCGGATCGAATGCGCCAGTGACGCCACGTCCAAAAAGCTGAGACGAGATCACACCGCCGACAATGGCGCCGACAATGCCGAGAGCAATATCCAGGAACAGGCCCTGGCCACTTTTATTAACGATCTTGCTGCCGATGAAGCCGGCAATCAAGCCTAGTATTATCCAGCTTATAACAGACATCTAATATCTCCCGATGCGTAAATACACTTTTGCATCACGCACTTAGGAAATTTTCACACTGCTATAAAATTTGCAAGGTATAATGCTTGTCAAATCGGGAAACCCATTTAACTTTAACTTACCGAATGCACAGTTGGCATCGGATAACAGGGAGTATCGTGTGATGGGAAGTTATGACGACAACTCAGGCAATTCGCCCATTCCCGGCGGAAGCCTCGCGAAACCGGTTCTGATTGCGCTCGGCGCCCTGCTGATCGGCAAGATGCTGAAGGGTAATAGCGAAGAGACGGAGGCCACTCAGGCGCAGCCCATACCAGTACCGGATCAGTCGCAAGCGGGCGGCGGCCTGCTCGGCGGTATCCTTGGCGGGCTTGGCGGCCTGCTTGGCGGTGCGGCTGCCGGAAATGCCTCAGCAGCTCCCTCGGCTCCGGGTTCACTGGGCGGCGGTCTTGGCGGCCTCCTTGATCAGTTGAAACAGGCTGGCCTCGGTGAAAAGGTGGATTCCTGGGTCGGCCAGGGAACCAATCATTCAATCGAGCCGGGCCAGCTTGGCGACGCAATCGGCCAGAAAACACTGAGCGAAATTGCTCAGCACGCCGGTATCGACCAGCAGGAACTTCTGGATCAGCTGTCGCAGGTTCTGCCGGGATTGGTGGACAAGCTGACGACCAACGGACAGGTACCTGACGCCAGCTCGCTTTCCAAGCTGTTGCAGGGACGCTGACAGAATTTGCATCCTGATCGAACCGCACCGCTTGTCGGTGCGGTTTTGTTTTGGGGCTACATTCGATAAAATGACGGCGCCGCTTATATATGCGTTGTAGAGCAATAGCTGGAGTTGCGTTGCATGAGTTTCTTTCCGTGTCCTGATCCGGTTCTTGGCGACAAGACGTCGGTAGACAGCATTGAAACGCTGGTCATTCCACGCACAAGCGACATCGGTGGACTGGAAGTGCGGCGAGCCTTGCCGACCGTGCGCCGCCGTCTGGTCGGGCCGTTCATTTTCTTTGATCGCATGGGACCCGCCGTTCTGAGGGATGGTGATGCGCTGGATGTGCGCCCGCACCCGCATATCGGACTTTCGACCGTGACCTATCTGTTTGACGGACATATCCGCCACAGAGACAGTCTCGGCACCGAAATGGTTATTCGTCCCGGTGACGTGAACCTCATGACCGCCGGTCGTGGCATCGTGCATTCCGAACGATCGCCAGAAGAGGAGCGCAACGGGCCACTGTCCATTTCCGGCATTCAGACCTGGCTCGCGCTGCCCGATGCGCTGGAAGAAATCAGCCCGGAATTCTTTCACACTAATGCGCCAGAACTGCCGGTGATGGAGGATCGCGATTTCTCTGGTCGGCTGATCATGGGCTCCATGCTGGGGCTGGAGTCTCCGGTGATCCAGCACGCCGATACGCTTTATGCGGATATTCGTATAGAACCGAACGGGCGCTTTCCGATCCCGCCCGTGGCCGAAGAACGCGCCATCTATACGCTGCAGGGCAATGTCGGCATTGGCGGTGAGGTCTTCCCACCGGACCGCTTGCTGGCATTCCGCCCTGGCGACGATATTGTCGTGCAGGCCGGGCCGGAAGGTGCTCATATTATGCTTTTTGGCGGTGCAACCCTCGGCTCGAAGCGCTATGTATGGTGGAACTTCGTATCCTCATCGCGAGAGAGGATAGAGCAGGCCAAGGAAGAATGGCGCAGCGGGCGTTTCGACATCGTGCCCGGTGACGAGAAGGATTTCATACCTCTGCCTGAATAATGTGGATTGCCTCCCGCTGTAGGACACGATGTCCCGCCCTGCTTGATCCTGTCGCGTTGCTACTATACCGACAACAAAACCGAACCAGAAACAGGTTGTTTTAATGTCCCGACCCACGACCCCATTGCTTGACAAGGCACCGATCCCGGAAGCCCTGCGCGCATTGCCGGAATCTGATCTGCCGCAGCTCGCGCAGGAATTGCGTGCAGAGCTGATCGACGTGGTTTCAACCACCGGCGGGCATCTGGGAGCGGGACTGGGAGTGGTGGAGCTGACAGTGGCATTGCACCATGTTTTCGACACGCCGCACGACCGTATCATCTGGGACGTTGGTCATCAGGCTTATCCGCACAAGATTTTGACCGGGCGCCGCGACCGTATCCGCACGTTGCGCCAGACCGGCGGCCTTTCGGGTTTCACCAAGCGTACTGAAAGTGAATATGATCCTTTCGGTGCTGCACATTCATCGACATCGATTTCCGCTGGCCTCGGCATGGCGGTCGCATCCGATCTTTCGGGCGAAAAGCGCAATGTTATTGCCGTCATTGGCGATGGCTCCATGTCGGCAGGCATGGCCTATGAGGCTATGAATAATGCTGGTGCGCTCGACGCGCGCCTCATTGTCATCCTCAACGATAATGATATGTCGATTGCGCCGCCGACCGGTGCGATGAGCGCCTATCTGGCGCGTCTTGTCTCCGGCAAGACCTATCGCAGCGTTCGCGAGGCCGCCAAGCAGGTCGCCAAGAAACTGCCGAAGTTTTTGCAGGACAAGGCTCGCAAATCGGAAGAATATGCGCGTGCCTTCTTTACAGGCGGCACCCTGTTCGAGGAACTTGGCTTCTACTATGTCGGTCCTATCGACGGCCATAATCTGGATCATCTGCTGCCGATCCTGAAAAACGTACGCGATACGCAGGAAGGCCCGGTGCTCATTCATGTGGTGACACAGAAGGGCAAGGGCTATGCGCCCGCAGAAGCTGCCGCCGACAAATATCACGGCGTCAACAAGTTCGACGTCATCACCGGCAAGCAGTCGAAGCCGCCTGCAAATGCACCGAGCTACACCAAGATTTTCGGCACGAGCCTGATCGAGGAAGCCCGTCACGACGACAGAATAGTGGCGATCACCGCCGCCATGCCATCGGGCACCGGGCTTGATCTTTTTGGCGAAGTGTTTCCGCAGCGCACATTCGATGTCGGTATTGCCGAGCAACATGCGGTAACCTTCGCCGCCGGTTTGGCTAGCGAGGGCTATAAGCCCTTCTGCGCGATCTATTCCACCTTCCTGCAGCGTGGTTACGACCAGGTCGTGCATGACGTGTCGATCCAGAATCTGCCGGTGCGCTTCCCCATTGATCGCGCCGGACTGGTTGGTGCCGATGGCCCGACCCATGCAGGCTCCTTCGACACGGGCTTTCTCGCAGCTCTTCCCGGTTTTGTAGTGATGGCTGCATCGGATGAAGCCGAACTGCGCCATATGGTGTGCACGGCTGCCGAATATGATGAAGGCCCGATCTCTTTCCGGTATCCGCGTGGTGATGGTGTCGGTGTTGACCTGCCAGAGCGTGGACAACTGCTCGAAATCGGCAAGGGACGTATCGTGCGCGAAGGCACGAAGGTTGCTCTGCTATCCTTCGGAACGCGCTTGCAGGAATGTCTTGCCGCCGCCGATGAGCTGGGGGCCGCCGGTCTTTCCACCACGGTTGCCGATGCACGCTTTGCCAAGCCACTCGACCACGATCTGATCCGTCGTCTGGCACGCGAACATGAAGTGCTGGTTATGGTGGAAGAGGGTGCTGTCGGTGGCTTTGCTTCCCACGTGCTGCAATTCCTTGCGACTGACGGCCTTCTGGATCGTGGCCTCAAGGTGCGGGCTTTGACCTTGCCGGATACTTATCAGGACCACGGTAAGCCGGATGCCATGTATGCGGAGGCCGGTCTTGACCGGGCAGGCATCGTGCATGCGGTGTTTGCAGCTCTTGGCCGCGAGGCGGTTGCAGCGCCGTTTAGCGCCTGACCGATGAGCGGAGAAACGAGCGACAAGAACCTGCGGCTCGATCAGTTGCTGGTGGAGCTTAGACTGTTTGCGACGCGTTCGCGGGCGCGTGATGCAATCCAGCGCGGCACGGTCAAGGTGGACGGCAAGCCCGTCACCAAGCCGGGCCAGACGGTTTTGCGCACTGCAAAGATCGCCGTGGATGATCCGGCGAGTGCTTATGTTTCTCGCGCTGCCTTGAAGCTTATCGCGGCGCTTGACCATTTCGAGCTTGATGTGAAGGGGCGCACCGCGCTCGACATAGGCGCATCGACAGGCGGTTTCACGCAAGTTTTGCTGAAGCGCGGCGCAAGCCATGTTCTTGCCATCGATGTCGGCCACGACCAGTTGCACGAAAGCTTGCGCGCCGATCCTCGCGTCACCAACAAGGAAGGGCTCAACGCTCGTGCTCTGGAACTTTCCCATCTCGATGGACGCGAAATCGATTGCGTGGTTTCGGACGTGAGTTTTATTTCGCTGAAACTTGCCTTGCCTCCGGCATTGGCCTTTGCGCAAAAAGGTGCTATCTGCGCGCTTCTCGTAAAGCCGCAATTTGAAGCGGGCCGCGAGGCTATCGGCAAGGGCGGCATTTTGCGCGATCCGAAAGATGGCGAACGCATAGCAGAAGAACTGAAATCATGGCTTGAGACGCTGCCCGGCTGGCGCGCGCTCGGCCTCTGCCCGTCGCCAATCGAAGGCGGCGATGGCAATCGTGAATATCTCCTGGCAGGAAAGAAGGACCTATGACAACGCAGGCAATGGGGCAAATAACAATCCGCTCGATTGGTGCGGGCGGCGATGGCGTCGCCAACCTTCCTGATGGCCAGATTTATGTGCCCTTCACACTGCCGGGCGAAGTGGCCAATGTTGCGCGCGACAAAAACCGCGCAACGGTTATGGCGCTTCTCGAAACATCGCCCGAGCGGCAGGCGCCTGCCTGCCAGCATTTCGAGGATTGCGGTGGCTGCGCACTGCAGCATTGGCAGGATGAACCCTATCGCCTGTGGAAGCGAGAACTGGTTGTCTCCTCGCTGAAGGGCAGGGGGATCGACACGGAGGTTGCGCCTCTGGTGGCTTGCCAGCCGCGCACGCGCCGCCGCGCTGTTTTTGCGGCGCGAAAGACGGAGAAGGGCGTGTTACTCGGCTTCAACCGTCACCTCAGCCATGAAATCATCGATATCGTCGAATGTGCGGTCACGGTGCCGGAAATCATTGCGCGGCTCGACGACCTGCGTGAAGTCGGGGCCTTGATTGCACCTGGCTCCAAACCGTTCAAGCTGGCAGCGACGCAGACGGAATCCGGCCTCGATCTTGCGGCAAGCGGTTGCGGCAAGCTGAGCGATGAGCAACGGCGCGCGCTAACTGCGCTTGTCATGAAAAAGGGCTTTGCGCGCCTTTCGCATGAAGGCGAGATCATTGTCGAGCCGAAGAAGCCGCTCATCCATTTCGGCAAGGTGCCGGTTCCTGTTCCGCCCGGCTGTTTCTTGCAGGCAACAGCCGATGCTGAAGAGGCGATGGTGCAGCTTGTTCTGGACCATGTCGGTAAGGCCAAGCGTGTGGCGGACCTGTTCTGCGGTGTCGGCACATTTGCATTGCGTATTGCTGAAAAGAGTGCAGTTCATGCCGTTGAAAACGACGCGCTGGCCCTTGCGGCTCTCGACCGTGGCGTGCGCCATGTGCAGGGATTGAAGCCCGTTTCAGTCGAACGTCGCGACCTGTTCCGCCGTCCGCTGATGCCGAAGGAATTGCTGCCTTACAACGCCGTGGTTTTCGATCCGCCGCGAGCAGGTGCGGAAGAACAGGCGCTTGAACTGGCGAAGTCCAAGGTGGAGAAGGTTGTCGCGGTTTCGTGCAATCCGGTGACGCTCGCCCGCGACCTCGCCATTCTGACGAAGGGCGGCTATCGCGTCACGCGTGTCACGCCGATTGACCAGTTCCTCTGGTCGCCACATGTTGAAGCTGTGGCGACGCTGGTGAAGAAGTGAGCGTTTAAATCAACGCCCAATCCACCGCCGCTTCGGCATGTAGGCGCGTCGTATCGAATACTGGCACGGGGCTATCCTGCTGGCCGATGAGCAGCATGATTTCGGTGCAGCCGAGAATGATGGCTTCGGCCCCGCGCTCAACCAGCCGACTGATGACAGCACGGTATTTTTCGCGTGACGCATCGCGTACTTCGCCGACAACCAGCTCGTGATAGATGATGTCATGAACGGTTTTGCGGTCGGCATCGTCGGGCGTCAGAACCTCAAGCCCATGTTTGGCCGCGAGGCGGCCTTTGTAGAATTCCTGCTCCATCGTGAAGGCGGTGCCAAGTAACCCAACTTTTGACAAGCCTGCAGCCTTGATCTTCTCCGCTGTCGGGTCAGCAATATGCGCAAGCGGGATCGATGTGGCGTTTTCGACGTCAGCAGCCATTTTATGCATGGTGTTTGTGCAGATCAGGATGAAATCCGCGCCGCCCTTTTCAAGGTTCTGCGCGGCCTCGATCATGAGCCTGGTCAGCTCGTCCCATTTGCCTTGATGCTGAAGCTGCTCGATTTCACCAAAATCCATCGACCACATCAGGCTCTTGGCGGAGTGCGTGCCGCCGAGCCGTGTGCGGATTTCCTGATTGATGATGCGATAATATTCCTGCGAGCTTTCCCAGCTCATCCCGCCTATAAGCCCGATCGTCTTCATCAACCCCTCCCGGATAAAATTAAGGGCGGATCACTCCGCCCTTGTTACTCGGTTTTGTGTTTTGGGCGAAAGCCGCAATCACATCTTTTCGATGATCTTCTGGTCGCCTTCATGCGCCTTGCCGTTGGCAGCGATAATGGCGGGAACGATGTCCTCCGCCTTGTCGATGACCAACGGCTTCACCTGATGTGCGGTGTGCAGGAAGCCTTCGGTCGTCATGTGCTCAAGAAGCGAAAGCATAGGCTGCCAGAAGTTGTTGATGTTAGCGAACACCATCGGCTTGCGATGCTTGCCGAGCTGCGCCCAGGTCATCATTTCCACGATTTCCTCAACCGTGCCGATGCCACCGGGAAGGGTGACGAACGCATCCGACTTCTGGAACATGAGGTGTTTGCGCTCATGCATGTCACCCACGACGATAAGTTCGGTGAGCTGTTCGGCCTTTTCAAGGCTCGCTTCCTTGTCGAGCAGGAAGGTCGGAATGATGCCGGTGACTTCGCCGCCGGCCTCCATCACGCCTTGCGCAACCGCGCCCATGATGCCGCGCGTGCCACCGCCATAAACAAGGCGCAGACCGTGTTCGGCGATGGACCGGCCGAGTGTGACGCCCGCTTCGCGATAGATGGGATTCAGGCCCGTAGACGAGCCGCAATAAACACAGATGGATCGAATCTCAGACATGATTTTCTTGTGCGCTTTTGACCTTTCAGCGTCAAGCGTCTGCGATTTCATTTTGCAGTGAAGATTGCCGTCAGTGAGACGTTTACGTCAGGTTCCGGGTGGACATTCACAGTGATTGTTATATCTCAATCCGTATGTACTCCAGATTGAGAAGTGGATTGGATATGAAGAACTGGGTTGTGTTTCTCGGGCTCACCTTTGCCGCATCATCCGCATCGGCTGGCGAGATCAACATCAAACTGCCGGACGATACCGAAGTAACGACCAACTCCGTTCTGTATAAATGTGGCGAGAAGAATGTCTCGGTAACCTACTACAATGCTGGTGATATTTCGCTTGCTGAACTGGAGCTTGAAGACGAGACTATTGTCGCTTCCAACGTCATTTCAGGGTCTGGAGCCAAATATGCCGGTGGCGTCTATATCTGGTGGACCAAGGGCGAAACGGCCGATCTCTATAACCTTATGGACGATCCGGACCAATCAAAGCCGACAAACTGTGTAGAACAGTAACCTAGCTAATAAAAAGCCTCGTACCTTTTGCTGTTTCGGTGCAGATTCCTTGTAGGGGGAAGCCAAAAGCTATAAACCCGCTATTATAGTCTCTGGCGTGGATTTCGAAACGAAATGCAAAAGAACAGTTTAGGATTGCTCGGTATCGGGCTCGTCGCAATCGTCGCCGGGCTCGGTCTCTATTGGAATGCAACACGATCTCGCGTTGAAGCCCCGCAACCTAATGCCACTGCACCAGCTTCGAGCAATGCGCCAGCGCAGCCAGAAGCAACACCATCCGAGATGAAGACGCCAGACGCTGCCAAGCCTGCGGGCGATGCTGCGGCAAATGATGCGAAGCCGCAAGGCGTGCAATCAGAAGAGCCAGCCAAGCAGGCTGATGCCGCTCCCGCAGAGCAGGCCAGCAAAACGCCGGTTTTCGATCTCCTTCGTGTCGAGCCTGACGGTTCGGTCGTGATCGCAGGCAAGTCCCTTCCCAGCGCTGATGTCGAGGTTGTCGCAGGTGCCACCGTTGTGGGCAAAGCCAAGGCCGGAGCCAATGGGGATTTTGCCATTGTTCTGGATAATCCTTTGAAGGCAGGTGATCATCAGCTGGTCTTGCGTTCAACTGGTGCTGACAACAATGTTGCCACTTCCGCCCAGACCGCCATCGTGTCGGTGCCTGAAACCAAGTCGGGGCAGGTGCTGGCGCTGGTTGAGGAGCCGGGGCAGGCGAGCCGCCTGATTACCAAGCCTGAAACGGCAGAGAAGCCACAGGACGATGCGGGAGCTAACCCTGCAGCTGCGACTAAGGCCGACAAGCCGGAAGCCAAACCTGCACAGGATTTGCCGATTGCAATTGAGGCTGTGGAGATTGAAGGTCAGGCTGTTTTCGTGGCGGGTAAAGCCAAAGGCGGCAATCGCGTGATCGTCCACGCCAATGATACATTGCTTGGCGCAAGCCTCATTTCGCCTGATGGCCGTTTCCTCGTGCAGAGCAAACAACCGCTCAGCGTTGGTGATTACATCGTTCGCGCTGACCTGCTCGACAATGCCAATCAGGTTCTGGCCACAGCCCGCGTCCCGTTCCGTCGCGAAGCTGGTGAGAATATCTCGGCTGTTGCTTCCGACACGGACGGTCAGACGGCGGCTGCATCGGAAGCGATCGGTGATAAGGCTGCTTCGTCGGCAACTCCACTGCAGAAAGTCGATGGCTCCGTCATCATTCGGCGTGGGGATAATCTCTGGACGATTTCCAAGCGCGCCTATGGCAAGGGTACGCGATATACGACGATCTATCTCGCCAACCGCGACCAAATCCGCAACCCAGATCTCATCTGGCCGGGTCAGGTATTCAACATGCCGAAGGAACCCTTGGGCGATGGCGAGGCCAAACGCCAGTTGGAAGATAGAGCTAACTGACGGAGAGTTCATGGAACTGATGCGCGGCTCCTAACGCAGGGAGGTGCGCTTCGGCAATAAGCGCCTGTCACGATAGTGTGTTTCCGTTTTGGCTGTCTTTTCTGGAATGAACGTCTCCAAATCTTGAACTTCAGAGCATAATCGTATATCGTCGATATACGATGAAGATGGTTCTGGACAAAAGCTCGACCGAAACTGTCGCCGATCTGGCGCAGCTCGGCATTGATGATGAAGCGGCAGCGCGCATTTGCGCCGCGCTGGGCCATCCTGTCCGCATTCGCATTATTCGCCAGTTGATGATGGAGGACGCCTGCTGCTGCAAGGATATTGTCGGCAAGCTCGACCTTGCACAATCAACGGTTTCCCAACACCTCAAGGTCCTCGTGCAGGCTGGTCTTATCGACTATCGGCCGGAGCGCCAGTCCTCGCGTTACAGCGTCAACTGGCGGCAACTAAACGCTGTCCGCACGCATTTTGCTTCCTTCAAGAGCAGATGCTGCGGCTAGAGCATGTCTCCCGAAAGTGTGAACCGGTTTCGGGATAAAGACATGCGTGAAAACAAAGAGATAGAGCGATAACGGAGTTTCATCTCGTACGAAATCGCTTGAGCCCACCGACTTGAAAGAACGCACCATGAGTTCCCCCAAAACGGTTTCCGCCGACTCTGGCGAAACGTTCAAGACACTGCGAAATCTCTGGCCCTATATGTGGCCGTCCGACAGGCCCGATCTGCGTATGCGAGTCGTCTGGGCCACGTTCTACCTGGTGATTTCCAAGATCGTGCTCATCCTCGTGCCCTATTTCTTCAAATGGGTGACGAATGCCTTGACTGGTCAATTGAACCCGCCGGATTATATCCCGCTGTTTCTGGTCGGCGCAGTGATGCTTGTGCTGGCTTATAACGGCGCCAAGATCGTACAGGCTGGCCTCAACCAGCTTCGCGATGCATTGTTTGCAAGCGTCGGGCAATATGCGGTGCGCCAGCTGGCCTACCGAACCTTCGTGCACATGCACCAGCTATCGCTCAGGTTCCATCTTGAACGACGCACGGGCGGGCTTTCGCGGGTCATTGAGCGCGGCACCAAGGGCATCGAAACGATTGTTCGTTTCACGATCCTCAACACCCTGCCCACCATTCTTGAGTTTGCGCTGACAGCGGTGATTTTCGCTTTCGCTTACGGCATTTCCTATCTGCTTGTGGTCGCGGCGACGGTCTGGCTCTATACCTGGTTTACGATCAAGGCGAGCGACTGGCGCATCAATATTCGCCGCGAAATGAACGACTCCGATACGGATGCCAATACCAAGGCAATCGACTCGCTGCTCAACTTCGAAACGGTCAAATATTTCGGCAACGAGAACATGGAAGCAAAGCGCTTCGATGCTTCGATGGCTCGCTATGAAAAGGCTGCAACCCAGACCTGGACGTCGCTTGGCTGGCTGAACTTCGGTCAGGCCGTTATCTTTGGTGTCGGCATGGCGGTGGTCATGGTCATGTCGGCGTTGGAAGTCCGGGCCGGAACGCAATCCATCGGCGATTTCGTTTTCATTAATGCCATGCTGATGCAGCTATCCATCCCGCTCAATTTCATCGGTTTCATCTATCGCGAAATCCGTCAGGGTTTGACCGACATCGAGCAGATGTTCGATCTTCTCGATGTGAAGCAGGAAGTCGTCGACAAGCCCAATGCACCAGCATTGAAAATCGATCACGGCGCAATCCGTTTCGATGATGTGCATTTTGCCTATGATGCGAACCGCCCGATCCTCAAGGGCATCAGTTTTGAAGTTCCGGCAGGAAAGACGGTGGCGATAGTCGGACCGTCAGGTGCGGGTAAATCCACGATTTCGCGATTGCTGTTCCGCTTCTATGATGTCCAGTCGGGATCGGTTTCCATCGACGGGCATGACGTCCGCGACGTCACGCAGGAAAGCCTGCGCAAGGTCATCGGCATGGTGCCGCAGGACACGGTTCTGTTCAACGATACCATCGCTTACAACATTCGTTATGGCCGTCCTGATGCCACGACCGAAGAAGTGGAAAAGGCGGCTGAGCTCGCGCAGATTTCCGGCTTCATCAAGCATCTGCCGGAAGGCTATCAGGCCATGGTTGGCGAACGCGGCCTCAAGCTTTCGGGCGGTGAGAAACAGCGTGTAGCCATTGCGCGCACGATCCTGAAAGCGCCTCCAATCCTGATACTCGATGAGGCGACCTCCGCGCTCGATACCGCGACCGAGCAGGAAATCCAGTCTGCACTTGACATCGTTAGCCGTGGGCGTACCACGCTAGTCATCGCGCACCGTCTGTCGACCGTCATCAGTGCGGATGAGATCATCGTTCTGAAGGACGGTCTGATTGCCGAGCGCGGCACTCACCGCATGCTTCTCAAGCATAAGGGGCTTTACGCGTCCATGTGGGCTCGTCAGCGCGAGGCGGATGAGGCGGAAGAGCGTCTGCGTCAGGTTCGCGAAAGTGACGAATTGGGTATCGTCACACGTGGTGTTCCGGCGGCGGAATAGGCAGTTTATCGGCAGCTAGTTATATTAGGGCGCGATCACGTGCCCTAACAGCCGTGAATAATTTGCGAAATGGATTTCGATTCTGAACAGGATGAGGTAAATAACGGCCAAACTCAAAGGAAGAGCGATGAGCCTTACTGACACCATCCGCAATACTTTCGTGCCGATCCATCGGGAAGGCTATCCGTTTATCGCGGGCTTTTTCGTGGTTTCGCTAATTCTGGGCTGGCTTTGGGACCCGTTGTTCTGGATCGGCATGGTGCTGACCGTCTGGTGCATCTACTTCTATCGTGACCCGGAGCGCGTGACGCCGATGGACGACGATCTGGTCATCAGCCCCGCTGACGGCAAGGTCTCCTTCGTCGGACCGGCTGTGCCACCTGCCGAGCTGGATCTTGGCGCTGAACCACGCATGCGCGTGTCGGTTTTCATGAATGTGTTCTCGGTTCACATCAACCGGTCTCCGGTGCGTGGCAAGATCGACAAGGTCGTGCATCGTCCGGGCAAGTTCCTCAACGCGGAACTGGACAAGGCGAGCACGGAAAATGAACGCAACAGCGTCCTTATCGAAAGCCCGCATGGCAAGATCGGTGTTGTCCAGATTGCCGGTCTGGTCGCGCGGCGCATCGTTTGCTGGTCGAACGAGGATGATGATTTGTCCGTGGGCGAACGGTTCGGCCTGATCCGTTTCGGATCGCGCGTCGATGTTTATCTTCCGGCTGATGCGACCATTCGTGTTGCAGTTGGCCAGACGGCAGTCGCCGGTGAAACCGTGCTGGCCGATTACGGCAGCATGCGCGGCGAACCTGTGGTGCGGATCGGCTGAGCCGATGGAGACGCCTTTTCCGCCTTTTGAGCCCAATGGCCGCGTGGATTTATCGCGCGGCCCAAAGCTGTCGCAGATACCGCTGCGTATTGTCGTTCCCAACGTCATAACGGTTCTGGCCATCTGTGCCGGTCTGACTGGTATCCGTCTAGCTTTCGAGAACCGCTTCGAGCTTGCCGTCGTGATGGTGCTCGTGGCTGCCTTTCTGGATGGCATTGATGGGCGCGTAGCCCGCATGATGAAGGGATCGTCCAAGTTCGGCGCCCAGATGGATTCGCTAGCCGATATCGTCAATTTCGGTGTAGCGCCCGCCTTGGTGCTTTACGCCTTCATGCTCGATCAGGCGCGCTCGTTCGGCTGGATCGCAGCACTTCTTTATGCCATTGCCTGCTGCCTGCGGCTTGCGCGTTTCAATGTCATGCTCGAAGACCCGAACCGTCCGGCATGGCAAAGTAACTATTTCATTGGCGTGCCCGCACCGGCCGGTGCCATGCTCGTTCTGTTGCCGGTCTATCTTGGCTTTCTGGGTTTGACGCCAACGCGGGGGCTCGCTTTTGGCGTGGCGATCTATACCGTGGCAATCGCGTTCCTGTTGGTAAGTCGTCTGCCAGTCTATAATGGCAAGTCCGCCGGAAGCCTCGTCCGGCGCGATATCGTCATGCCGCTCATCCTGTTCGTGGTGGTTTACGTCGCCTTCCTGATGAGCTTCACCTGGCAGACTTTAAGCCTCACGGCGCTTGCCTATCTCGCATTTCTTCCGTTCAGCCTGGCTGCCTGGAACAAGCGCGAAGCTGCTGATCGAAAGGCCGAGGAAGAGGCCGTCACTGAAGAAGATAGGCCGTCAGAGGAAAACTGACGGCAATGTCTGCTTGATGAAACTGACGCGCTCCTCGACCGATGATTTCGGCAGGAGTGCGATTTCATATCCAAGCCGTCTGTAGGTTTTATCCATCGCGTCGAAAGTGCGTGCGGCTTCCTCGAAATCTTGCTTTCGCTCAGCATCCTGACCGAAGATTTCTCTCCAAGGCGGAGCCAGGAAAACTGTTCTGTAGTATGGAAATTGCCGTGCGGCCTTTTCCATGTGTTGGGGAACGGGCAGGTTGCACAGCATCAGATAGCCGATTACATCGGGCACGCCGCGGTCGAAGAAGACCGTCCCGCGTTGTTGTTTCGCCATCGTGTGCGAGCGCATTTCCCATGAAAGCATTAGCTCTGCAAAAATCGCGCGATCACTCCAGGGCAGGGCCTTGCCGCCGATAGCGACCTGATCTTGAATAATGGCGCGTCCGGCTTCCACGGTGCGGGAAAAGCCCTGCCTCTCGAGTGCATCGATCAGTGTGCTTTTGCCTGATCCGGGTCCGCCGCTGATGATAATGAAACGCTGGTGATCTTTGGTCATAAGTCCTCCAATAGCAAAGGGAACGCGCGCCAAATTTGGCAGCACGTGACAAAGGGGTCTGAGAGGGGGAGAAATGCCCGCTGAAAAAAGAGCCAACAGATGGCCAGGCGGGAAAACTTAATAAGTAAATACATAGAACCGGCCTTGCATATAGGCAAGGCCGGAGGACCGAAATCAGCTCGGCAGATGATAGTCGAGGAAGCGTTCCTGACGCACGTCGAAAAGCTTGCCGCTAACTTCAAGGTTCGGATCGGCGAGCTTGACGATCTTTTCAGCGACTGACTGCGGTGTTGGCAGCGTTTCAGGATCTTCGCCCGGCATGGCCTGCGCGCGCATGGCGGTGCGGGTGGCGCCCGGATTGACAGAGTTGATCTTGAGCTTCATCTGCTTCGTTTCTTCAGCCCAGCTGCGTGCCATGACTTCGACAGCAGCTTTCGAGGCAGCATAGGGACCCCAAAAAGCGCGGCAGGTATGCGCCACGCCGGAGGAAAGCAGAATGGCACGTCCCGCGTCGGAAGCGCGCAGCAGCGGATCAGTGGACCGAATGAGGCGCCAGACGCTAGTAACATTGACGTTCATGAGCTTCTCGAACGTCTTGGCCTCGACATGGCCAATCGGTGAAATCGTGCCAAGGACACCCGCATTCGCAACCATGATATCGAGCTTGCCCCAGCGCTCATGAATGGAGCCGCCGAGACGATCGATCGCTTCCATGTCGGTGATATCGAGAGGCACTAGCGTCGCATTGCCTCCCAGTTTGCGGATATCGTCGTCCAATTCTTCAAGTCCGCCGACGGTGCGGGCAACCGCAATCACATGCGCGCCGCGTTTTGCCAGTTCAAGCGAAAGAAAGTAGCCAATACCGCGCGATGCGCCTGTTACCAGTGCGATGCGGCCCGTAAGGTCGATGCTCATCTAGTCCCCATATGATGCAAGAACATGAAACAGGCGGCCTTTTGGGCCGCCTGCGTGAAGAATTGGGCGATCAGCCGTTGCTTGCGAGCAGCGACAGCGTATGCACGTTGCTCTCTACTTCCTGATCGAGAAGGCGGGTCGGATATTCGCCCGTGAAGTAGTGATCGGTGAAAGCTGGCGCCTTCGGATCACGCGGCTTCCCACCAACAGCCTTGTAAAGCCCGTCGATGGAAAGGAACGCCAGGGAATCCGCGCCGATGTAGCGACACATGGATTCCAGGTCTTTGTGCTGGTTGGCCAGCAGCTTATCGGCATGGGGGGTGTCGATACCATAGAAATCCGGGTGGTAGATCATTGGACTTGCCACCCGGATATGCACTTCCTTTGCGCCCGCGTCGCGGATCATCTGGACGATCTTAACGGACGTGGTGCCCCGTACGATGGAATCATCCACCAGCACGACCCGCTTGCCTTCGATCATGGCGCGATTGGCGGAATGCTTCAGCTTGACGCCAAGCGCGCGAATTTGCTGCGTCGGTTCGATGAAGGTACGGCCCACATAATGGTTGCGGATGATGCCATATTCGAACGGAATGCCGCTTGCCTGCGCGAAGCCGAGTGCGGCAGGTGTGCCGCCGTCAGGCACCGGCACGACAACATCCGCTTCGATGCCGGCTTCCTTGGCAAGCTCCATGCCCATATTCTTGCGCGCGACATAGACGCTGCGACCGCCGACGACGGAGTCGGGACGGGCGAAATAGACATATTCGAACAGGCAGAGCCGTTCGGGCTGCGGATTTTCAGCCTTGATGGATTCGATGGTGATGGAGCCGTCCTTCTGAATCTCGCAGATGACCACTTCGCCATTTTCGACGTCGCGAACATATTTCGCACCGATAATGTCGAGGGCACAGGTCTCCGAGCAGAAGATTGGCTTGCCGTCGAGCTCGCCCATGACGAGCGGGCGGATGCCGATAGGGTCACGCGCCGCGATCAGTTTGGTTCGGGTCAGCGCCAGCATGGCATAGCCGCCTTCGACCTGCCGGATCGCATCGACGAAACGGTCGGAAGAAGATGAATGGCGCGAACGGGCAATCATATGCAGCACGACTTCCGTATCGGAAGTTGCCTGAAAGATCGCGCCGGAAGCAATCAGCTGCTTGCGCAGCGTAATGCCGTTGGTGAAGTTGCCGTTATGGGCAATGGCAATGCCGCCGACTTCCAGTTCCGCGAACAATGGCTGCACGTTGCGCAGGATCGTCTCGCCGGTGGTGGAGTAACGCACATGGCCGATGGCGCGGTCACCGGGTAGGCGGTTCAGCGTTGCTGCATCGGTGAAATGATCGCCGACGAGACCCATATGGCGTTCGGAATGAAAACGGCGATTGTGATAAGAAACGATACCGGCGGCTTCCTGCCCACGATGCTGGAGGGCATGCAGGCCCAATGCGGTCAGCGCGGCTGCGTCTTCATGGCCAAGTATGCCAAATACGCCGCACTCTTCATGCAGGGTGTCTTCGTCCAGCATAAAGGAGGCATTTTCAGAAGAATGGCTGGTCATTGCCGCAAGGCCTTTCGATTGCAGAGGCAACTAAAGCGCCTCTCTATCACAAGATGGCTTTTTGTTAAAAGCGAAGAGTTCACCGCTGCGTCGATATAGTCTCATGAACATTAGTATCGCACGATGTCCAAGAATAATCTCGCAAATTACCGCCTGAAATATGTTCGCGGAACCGAAATGACAATGTGTACGCGTCATTTTGGCTATTTCACATCTGTCGGCTTTTGCATCCAGAATTGAAAAAGCCGCCAGCAGTGCCGACGGCTTCTCGATATCTTGGAACAGCTTATTGCTGTGCAGGCGTATCGTCCGGAACAGGCGCTTCTTCTTGCTCGCCAGAGGCCGGAGCATTTTGCTGTGGCTTGAACTTGTCGATCATTTGGTCGGGATTAGCCGGCAGAAGGTCGATCAGCTGCTGGCCGAACGAATCGAGCATTGGCTTCGATTTCGCGTTTGTCACCCAGGCTGGCTGGTTCGTTGGGACGAGCCAGTTGAAGAACAGCATGGCAACGACAACGAGAAGCACACCGCGCACGCCGCCGAACAGGAAGCCGAGCGTGCGGTCAAGCGCGCCGATACGGCTGTCGATGATGAAATCGGCGATCTTCATGGTGATCAGCGAAACGATGATCAGAACGACGAGGAAGACGGCGCCAGCGGCGGCAATCTTCGCTATGGTTTCGTTGTTGATATAGGGCTGCACGAAAGGCAGAACCGGCTGGTAGAAAAGGTAGGCCGCAGCGGCCGCAGCCGCCCACGATACCAGCGACAGCACCTCGCGGGAAAAACCGCGCACCATCGCCAAAACGGCTGAAACCAGCGTTATCCCGAGTAGAATTCCATCAAGCATGGTTATCGGCATTCTGCCTGTCCTCAGTTATTGTGCGCAATCACTTTAATACGCAGGGCAGTCAAAGATGCTGGAGCTTATCACCGGAAGGTTGACAGATTCTTCCAGTCATAAAACTCCAGATTTATTGCTTCTTTCCGGAGCCTGAAGCCGCGATGCGCGCAACAAGGTCGGGCAGAGCCGAAGTTTCCATAAGCCGGAAGTTGCGATCTTTCCAAAGTTCGCCACTGCCGCCGGGCACTTCTGCCTGCCGAAAACCAAGTTTCTCGGCTTCCTTGAGCCTCTGTACTGCATGCGTTACCGCGCGAACAGCACCGGAAAGGCTGATTTCGCCGAAATAAACACAATCTGGCGGAAGGGCAATACCGGCCATGGATGAAACTAGTGCAGCAGCCACAGCTATATCGGCGGCAGGCTCGCTGATACGATAACCGCCCGCGACATTCAGGTAGACATCATGCTGGCCGAAACGAACGCCGCAATGCGATTCGAGCACGGCGAGGATCATGGCAAGTCGTCCGCCGTCCCAGCCGACGACCGCACGACGCGGGGTGCCGAGCGAGGAAGGGGCGACAAGCGCCTGTATCTCCACCAACACCGGGCGCGTGCCTTCCATGCCGGCAAAGACTGCCGCACCTGGAGCCTTGGCGTTACGCTCTCCGAGGAAAAGCTCGGACGGGTTGGAAACCTCACGCAGCCCACCATCGGACATCTCGAATACACCGATCTCGTCGGTGGGGCCGAAACGGTTCTTCACCGTGCGCAGGATGCGATAGTGATGTCCGCCTTCACCTTCGAAATAGAGGACGCCATCGACCATATGTTCGACCACGCGAGGGCCTGCAATCTGGCCGTCTTTGGTAACATGTCCCACCAACACGACTGCTGAACCAGTCTGCTTGGCATAGCGGATCATGGCTTGTGCCGACGAACGCACCTGCGTGACCGTACCGGGAGCAGAATCAGCCATATCGGTCCAGAGCGTCTGGATCGAATCGATGATGACGAGATCGGGTCGCTTGGTATCAGAAATAGTAGCGATGATGTCTTCGACGTTGGTTTCGGCAGCTAGTTCCACCGCTGACGATGCCACACCGAGACGCTGCGCACGCAGACGTATCTGCGCGACGGCTTCTTCGCCCGAAACATAAACAATGCGATGGCCACGATTGGAAAGGGCGGCTGCAGCCTGCGTCAACAGCGTGGATTTGCCGATCCCGGGATCGCCACCGATCAGAAGGGCTGAACCGCGCACGAAACCGCCGCCGGTAACCCGGTCAAGCTCGCTGATACCGGAAATGATGCGTGGCGCATCTTCAATGTCGCCAGACAGGGAGGTAAGGGCGACGGCGCGACCTTTGCGCTTGGACAACATGGCGCCGGGACCAGACCCAATGCCGCTATTGGTGCCTTCCTCGACAAGCGTGTTCCACTCACCGCAGGAATCGCACTTGCCCGCCCAGCGCGAATGAACCGCGCCGCAATTCTGGCAGATGAATTGAACGCGCGCTTTGGCCATCAGACGCGCTCCATCTTGATCGTGATCTTACTATTCATACTGATCCGGCAGATAGGAACCCTCGGCCAGATCTGCAAATCGCGTAAACTCAGACTGGAAGGCGAGCTTGACGGTGCCGGTCGGTCCGTGACGCTGCTTGGCGATGATGACGTCAGCTGTGCCGCGCACTTTTTCAAAGTGCTGCTTCCATTCTTCATATTTCGGGTCGAATTCGTCACGCGGTTCGAGGTTCTTGACGTAATATTCCTCGCGAAACACGAAAAGCACCACGTCGGCGTCCTGCTCGATGGAGCCCGATTCACGAAGGTCGGAGAGTTGCGGGCGCTTGTCGTCGCGGCTCTCCACCTGACGGGAGAGCTGTGAAAGCGCAATGATCGGAACATTGAGTTCCTTGCCGAGCGCCTTAAGGCCGGTAGTGATTTCGGTGATTTCCTGCACGCGGTTCTGCGCTGAGGCCTTCGACGAGCCGGTCATCAACTGCACGTAGTCGATCACCAGAACGTCGAGGCCACGCTGGCGCTTCAGGCGGCGTGCTCGCGCTGCAAGCTGCGCAATGGAGATACCGCCCGTCTGGTCGATATAGAGCGGGATTTTCTGCATCACCTGTGAGCATGCAACAAGCTTCTCGAAATCGGTTTCGGTGATGTCACCACGACGGATTTTTGAAGAGGAGACTTCCGTCTGCTCGGAAATGATACGGGTTGCAAGCTGTTCCGCCGACATTTCGAGCGAGAAGAAGCCGACGACGCCGCCATTTATGGCTTTTACGCTACCATCGGCCTGCTGTTCGCCTTCGTAGGCGTTGGCGATGTTGAATGCGATGTTGGTGGCAAGCGAGGTCTTGCCCATACCCGGACGGCCTGCAAGGATGATCAAGTCGGAAGGCTGTAGACCGCCCATCTTGCCATCGAGCGTATGGATGCCGGTGGAAACACCCGAAAGATGGCCATCACGCATAAAGGCGGCGTTGGCCATGTCAACTGCTGTGGTCACTGCATCCTTGAAGGGCAGGAAACCGCCATCATAACGCCCTGTTTCGGCAAGCTCGAACAAGCGGCGTTCGGCGTCTTCAATCTGCTCCTGCGGTGCCATGTCGACAGGCGCATCATAGGCAACGTTCACCATGTCCTCGCCAATGCCAATCAGCGCGCGACGCGTCGCCAAATCGTAAATCGCGCGGCCGTAATCTTCGGCATTGATAATGGTGACGGCTTCGGTTGCGAGGCGAGTCACATATTGGAAGATCGTGAGATCACCCACCTTGCCTTCGGTAGGCAGGAAGGTCTTCATCGTTACGGGATTGGCCATCTTGCCGACGCGAATGAGATCGGTCGTGATTTCATAGATGCGGCGGTGCAAGGGTTCGAAAAAATGGGTTGGCTTGAGGAAGTCCGATACCCGGTAAAAGGCATCGTTATTGATCAGGATCGCGCCCAGCAGCGCCTGTTCCGCTTCAATATTATGGGGTGCTTCCCGATAGAGCGCGTCTTTCTGATCCCGCGCATCGTCGAGTTTGCGTACCGCCGCTTCCGCCATGATTCTAAATCCTGTCCCTGATGCACCCAGCTAGCCATCAAGCGATGCCAAACGCAACGCAGCTTCGGATGATTCCTGATGGAAGAGAAAACCTATACCATGATTCACACTGATCCACAGTTCAGGCGTTGCCTTTATGCACTTCCTATTGACGGAGATTGCGGGGAGCAATCGGCGATATTAATCTTCTCCCACCCCAAAGCTCCCTGATCTGTGCGGGCATTCAAAGCAAAGCCCGCCTTACATTCACGAGGAATATTCATGCGACACCGCACCATTGCAGCCTGGCTTCTGACAGCATTGGCTCTCTTTTTTTCATCAACGGCTTCGTCGGCAGCCTCGGAACCGATCAAGGTCAAAGTGTTTATCGCCGCCATGTTCGAGATCGGTCAGAACAGTGGCGATCGGGCCGGTGAGTTTCAACGGTGGTACGAGCATTACTGGAAGGATGCGAAGCCCATCGAAGTCAAAGGGGCGCTGAAACCCGTTTATTGCAACGTTGACGGTGTATGCGGCTCAGTTCTCGGCATGGGTAAGGTGAACTCCTCGGCCAGCATGCAGGCAATCATGCTCGACCCAGCCTTCGACTTCTCTAAAACTTATTACATCCTGTCCGGTGTGGCCGGCACACCACCTTCACGCGGAACGATAGGTGATGTCAGCTGGGCGACGTGGCTCGTCGATTACGATTTGGGCCATCGCTGGGCACCGGAAGAAGGCAAGCCGGGCGAACCGGTATTCATCCCACGAAAGGGATATGAAGAGTATCGTGTTTTCAAGCTTGATCCTGATTTGGTCGCAGCGGCAATGCGTTTGGGCTCCAATGCGGAGCTTCGCGATTCGCCGGAGGCCCAGGCGTATCGCATGCGTTATCCCGACAAGGCTGCGCAGGCGAAACCGGCATTGAAGACGGGCACGCATATGACCGGAGATACATTTTTCCATGGTCCCGGATTGTCGAAAGAGGCTCAGTATATAGCCAAGCTCTATGGTGCCGACGACTATCTCGCCACCGAGATGGAAGCCGCAGCGCTTGCGCTCGTTATCAAGCGGCAGCACGGTACAGACCGCATCCTCAGCCTGCGTGGTTCGGTAAACTTCGATCAGGGAAATCCGAAAGAAACCACGCTGCAGCATCTGGATCCAGCGCCGGGCGAAACGGCAGGGGGGTTTGCGGAAACGGTCGAAAACATCTACCTCGTCGGCGCTCCGGTCGTGAGCGACATCGTCACCCACTGGGACAAATGGGAAGCAGGCGTGCCAAAGCCGGAATAAGATCAGAGAAAGCGGGCTGCTCCAACGGAACGGCCCGCCTTATTTATAGCAGATCGGCTTCACCTCAGGCGTTCATGCTTTTCTTGACGGCCCGCCCCTCGCTGTTGGCGCCTTTGGGCGCGCTGTCGAGGCGCTTGAGACGCTTTTCCTCGGCCTCAATATAGTTGCGGGTTAGCGGAACGGATTCCTGTTTGTGGGCGATCTGAATGTGGAACACCATCATGTTCTGCCAGCGGAAAGCGCTTTCAGACGCAGCCAGATAAAACTCCCACATGCGGCAGAAACGCTCGTCATAAAGCGCCTTGGCCTTGTCACGATTGGCCATGAACGCTTCCCGCCAAGCCTTGAGCGTTTCCGCATAATGAAGCCGCAGGATTTCTATGTCGGTGACATAGAGGCCGGCTTTTTCGATATGCGGTAGAACCTCAGAAAGTGCCGGAATATACCCGCCCGGAAAGATATATTTGCGGATGAACGGATTGGTCGCTCCCGGCCCATCGGCACGTCCGATGGCATGCAGAAGGAAAACGCCATCCTGCTTCATTAGGCGAGCGACGTGCTGGAAATACTCGGCGAAATGCCCGACACCAACATGCTCGAACATGCCAACCGATACCAGCCGGTCAAACTTGTCGTCGATGTTGCGATAGTCGGTCAATTCGAACTTCGCACGGTCAGCCAGTCCTTCATCCTGCGCTCGCTGATTAGCAATGGCATGCTGCTCTTCGGATAAGGTTACGCCGGTGACATTGGCCTTGAGATAACGAGCCAAATAGAGCCCCATACCACCCCAGCCGCAGCCAATGTCGAGCACCTTGTCGCCCTCCTTCACCAATAATTTCGCCGCGATATGGCGCTTTTTGGCAAGCTGCGCCTCGGCGAGTGTAGCGTTTGGTGGATCGAAATAGGCGCAGGAATACTGCTTGTCCGGATCGAGAAACAGGTCGTAGAGTTCACCGGAAAGATCATAATGACTTTTGATATTGTTTGAAGACCGCGAAATCGTGTTCATCTGCTGGAAGCGGCGGAAAAAAATACGCAGCTTCGCCAGAGCTTTCATCCACGGTTCGGTCGCCGCAGTCGGTCCGGTATTCTCGAACACAACCTGAAGCAGCGTGTAGATGTTGCCGTTCAGAAAATCGATCTCGCCATCCATGAAACACTCGGCGAGTTTCAACTCCGGATCGAGGGCTACGGCCCGCTCGGCGTGCTTTGTCTTGAAGTGTATATGAACTGGTTCGCCAGTCCTGTCGCCGTACCGGGTAAGCGCACCACTAGAATCGGTGACCGTTAGGTCGCCGGTTTTAATCATATGCGAAAGAACAGTACGCATCATTCCATACATCGGCCCCATCTCCTCTTGGGGATCGAAGCAGGCGTACGTCCATGCGTTTGCATGGCAGGCGGCGGTGCATAAGTATCAGAGCCGCTCTGTCATCAGATTTTCAGGCAATATCCCCTCGGTCAATCGGCCTCGGGAGTAATGCCCAAGCAACGCGGACGTTTCCGTCAGCACCTCTCCAATCCAATACTAATATGTAGAATAAGGAGTTTTGCCGATCTGAAAAGAGAAAATGCCCGGCGGAGGCCGCCGGGCACGATCATATAAAGTTTACCACGATGGGAATGCGGACTGTCTGGCTTTGCATTCCCATAGATAATAGGTGGCTAAATTAAGCCTGATCTTCAGCTTCGTCCTCTTCGTCGAAAACTTCTTCCGACAGAGGCTGCTCTTCGATGCCGTAGATGGCTTCGATCGAGGTCAGGTCTTCACCCTTTGCCTGACGTTCGGCTTCTTCGGTCGAACGTGCGATGTTGACCGTAACCTGAACCTGAACTTCCGGATGCAGCGAAATCGAGACTTCGTGCAGGCCGATCGCCTTGATCGGATGGTTCAGTTCAACCTGGTTGCGGTGCAGGGTGAAGCCATTGGCTGAGATGATGTCGGCGATGTCACGGGTCGAAACGGAGCCGTAGAGCTGGCCGGTTTCACCAGCCGAACGTACAACGATGAAGCTTTCGCCATTGAGCTTTTCAGCGACGGCCTGAGCTTCGTTCTTGCGCTCCAAGTTCTGGGCTTCGAGCTGAGCGCGCTGGCCTTCGAACTTCTTCTTGTTGGCTTCGTTGGCACGAAGAGCCTTGCCCTGCGGGAGCAGGAAGTTACGAGCATAGCCGTCCTTGACCTTGACGGTTTCGCCCATCTGGCCGAGGCGGCCAATGCGTTCCAGAAGAATGACTTCCATTGGAGTTTCCTTTCGAGTTTCTGATTCGGTTACTGACTGTCAGCGCCCGGCATTTTCGAGACCGGCGCGCCGCGCGAAGTGTCGAAAAGTCCGAGAACCATGAAGATGAAAAGCAGGAATGCGAAGAGTATGATCGCAAAGTAAGCGAGCCACAGCGCTACCGGGCGCCACACCTTGCCGCGTGTGCGGAAATGCATAATGGCAAGACCTGACATCATGAAACCAGCGCTAAGCGCGCCTGCAACGACGGTTGCGATCAATCCGGCGCCGCCGGGAACAAATGCAACCGCAAGAGCGACCGCGAAGACGAGCAAGGCCGGGCGCGGCATACGCAGTGTTGCGGGCCAGTCATCACGCGGACGGCGCAGGCGACCCGACATGGAGATCAGGCGCTGTGCCAGATAAAGATTGCCAACGAGAATCGCGAGGCAGGTTGCCGGCTGGATTGCAGGCAAGGCGACCATCAGAAGCGACGTTACATTGCTGCGAATGTCATCGCTGGCCGTGAACTGCGGATCGGCTTCGGCAACCCGGTCGATAAGCGTATTTGCGAGTTCGCGCGCCATGTCCGGGCCAAAGCCCAGGATCGCACCGATGACGATGAAGCTGAGCGCCACCATCATGGCAAGCCGGAACACAATGTCTGAAAGCGGATACCAGACCAGAACATCCTGCGGTCCGCCGAGTTCTTCGGCTGGCCGCGCGAGGCCGGACAGATAGGCGCCGGTTGCTGCGGGAATGAAGCTGGTCAATGCCATCAGAAGTGCTGCAAGCGGGACGGCGACAACGCCGACGGCAACCGTAGCTGTGGCGGCGGCAACGATACCGGCGCTCGAACCCCAGCCAAGGGCAACAACGAAGATGGGAAGTGGTGTCAGGAAGTAGAGAACCATGGCCATAGCAGCCATCGCACCACCCTGGGCGATGACGCCGGACGACATCAAGGCCGAGGCAAGCCCCGCCAATATGCCGATACCGATAATGGTTCCATTGAATTTCATCAGTTTCGCTGTCCTGCTCCGGTCTTGCCGGTTCGTGCAGTTAGAGGCCGCTGCCCCAACTTGGGTTTTTATTACGCTTCGTTGCGCCCATCGCAATGAAGGAAAGGGGAGTGGGAGGCAATCTCTGCGAGAACGCCTCCCAGAATCTTGTTCTTACTTCACAACGTAAGGCAGCAGGCCGAGGAAACGAGCGCGCTTGATCGCCTTGGCGAGTTCACGCTGCTTCTTCTGGCTGACAGCCGTAATACGGGAAGGAACGATCTTGCCGCGTTCGGAAATGTAACGCTGCAGAAGCTTGATGTCCTTGTAGTCGATCTTCGGTGCGTTTGCGCCGGAGAACGGGCACGTCTTGCGACGGCGATGGAAAGGACGACGGGTCGGGAT
This sequence comes from Brucella sp. JSBI001, assembly GCF_026014005.1. Taxonomy (NCBI): domain Bacteria; kingdom Pseudomonadati; phylum Pseudomonadota; class Alphaproteobacteria; order Hyphomicrobiales; family Brucellaceae; genus Brucella; species Brucella sp. JSBI001. The sequence continues at coordinate 559,892 of NZ_CP110339.1, forward strand.
CTGATTGATATCAACCATGATTATGCTCCTTCACCAGCTTCGTTGTCGCGTGGGCGACGTGGGCCGCGATCACCACGGTCACCGCGATCACCACGGTCGAAACCGCCTTCACGACGACGCGGACGATCATCACCATCGCGTTCGCGACGGTCGTCACGGCGGGTGAGCATGGCCGACTGGCCTTCTTCGTGTTCTTCAACGCGAACGGTGAGGAAACGAAGAACGTCTTCGTTGATGCGCATCTGGCGTTCCATTTCGGCAACGGCTGCAGCCGGAGCGTCAATGTTTACGAGCGTGTAATACGCCTTGCGATTCTTCTTGATACGGTAGGTGAGGGGACGCAGACCCCAGCTTTCGACCTTACCGACCTTGCCGCCATTAGCTTCGAGGACACCCTTGTACTGTTCGACGAGAGCGTCGACCTGCTGCTGGGAAATGTCCTGGCGGGCAAGAAGCACATGTTCATAAAGAGCCATTGGCTTTGCCTTTCTTCTGTTACAACATGCCGACACCAACGGCTAAGCCTCTGCGACTTCTCTTTTGCCGGAAAACCGGTGAAGAAAGGACGCTCACTGAGACGATCGAGAGCGGAGACACGGGAGGCAGAAGCGCTTGTGACTCTACGGATGTTCGTGAATTTAACTGCACAAACAACCGGCCCTCCGTTCAGCCCCCAGCTGGTGCCGAGCAATGAACGGGCGGCTATTACGTGTTTTTCCCCGGCTTTGCAAGGCGCAAACCGCACAAAAACCGGGAAATACTTGACTTTGCTGCCCTCACTGAGGCACATCCCGCCAAATTGTGCATTTAATTGCAGGGCATGTCGGCGAAACGGATATCGGTTTCGACATTATCATATGCTCAAAACCAGAACGAGGCATCAATGGCGGTAGCATTTACTTTCCCCGGACAAGGCAGTCAGGCTGTGGGTATGGGCAAGGCTCTGGCCGAACAGTTCGCTGAAGCGCGCGCCGTTTTCGATGAAGTGGACGCGGCACTGGGCGAAAAGCTTTCCGCTACCATGTTCGAAGGGCCGGAAGATGTCCTGACGCTGACCGCCAATGCCCAGCCTGCGCTGATGGCTGTTTCAATGGCCGTGCTGCGCGTCATGGAAGCGCGCGGCTTTTCGTTGAAAAACAAGGTTTCCTACGTTGCCGGACATTCGCTTGGTGAATATTCAGCACTTTGCGCAGCCGGAACATTCTCGCTTGCCGATACGGCGCGCCTCCTGCGCATTCGCGGCAATGCGATGCAGAAGGCTGTTCCCGTTGGCGAAGGCGCGATGGCCGCGATCATCGGCCTGGAGCATGGCGACGTGGAAGCTGTTTGCGCTGAAGCCAAGGCATCCGGCTCGGTCCAGATCGCCAATGATAATGGTGGTGGGCAGCTCGTTATTTCCGGTTCCAAGGCTGCGGTCGAGCTGGCTGCAAAGCTTGCATCCGAAAAGGGCGCCAAGCGGGCCATCATGCTGCCCGTATCCGCTCCCTTCCATTCAACTTTGATGAGCCCCGCTGCTGACGCAATGCGTGAAGCGCTTGCTTCGGTTGAAAAGCACAATCCGATCGTGCCGCTCATCGCCAATGTGCGCGCAGCGCCGGTTACCGACGCCAACGAGATTGCCGATCTGCTGGTTGAGCAGGTTACAGGTCAGGTGCGCTGGCGCGAAACGGTCGAATGGTTTGCGGCCAATGGCGTCACCACGCTTTATGAAGTAGGTTCAGGCAAGGTTCTGACTGGTCTGGCGCGCCGCATCTCGAAGGATGTGACTGGCGCCGCCGTTGGTTCGGCTGAAGAAATCGAAGCAGCGCTTGCTGTTCTCGGCGCTTGATCCCGAAAAGTTGCAGACTTTTCGGATAAGATCATGCGATGGAAATTGAGAAGCTAAAAGGGATTTCGCATGTTTGATCTGACTGGCCGCAAGGCTCTGGTAACCGGCGCAACCGGTGGTCTTGGCGAAGCGATTGCCCGCGCTCTTCATGCGCAGGGCGCAATCGTCGGCCTGCACGGCACACGCGAAGAAAAGCTGAAAGAGCTTGCCGCTGAACTTGGTGACCGCACCTTCATCTTTCCGGCCAATCTTTCTGACCGTGAAGCCGTCAAGGCTCTCGGCCAGAAGGCGGAAGAGGAAATGGGCGGCGTCGACATTCTCGTCAACAATGCCGGCATTACCCGCGACGGCCTATTTGTGCGCATGAGCGACGAAGACTGGGATGCGGTTCTCAACGTCAACCTGACGTCGGTATTCAATCTGACGCGTGAGCTGACCCATCCGATGATGCGCCGCCGCAATGGTCGTATCATTAACATCACGTCGATTGTTGGCGTGACCGGCAATCCGGGTCAGGCAAACTATTGCGCGTCGAAGGCAGGCCTCATTGGCTTCTCCAAGTCGCTGGCGCAGGAAATCGCCAGCCGCAATGTAACGGTTAACTGCATCGCTCCGGGCTTCATCGAATCGGCCATGACCGATAAGCTGAACGAAAAGCAGAAGGAAGCGATCATGAGCAATATCCCCATGAAGCGCATGGGCGTTGGTGGTGATATTGCAGCGGCAGTTGTCTATCTGGCAAGCGACCAGGCTGCCTATGTGACGGGCCAGACCCTGCACATCAATGGCGGCATGGCCATGATCTAACCCTCCTTCTTCTCCCTATTATGGTATAAAATGCCTTAATACGGGGGCTGAAGAAGGAAAAGGCGCTTTGCCTTGCTCAAGAAGCATGGTAATGCGCCCATCGAGAATTGCGGCATTCTGAGTAGAAGTGCCGCGATCCTGTTCCGAAAGGAATATCCACAGGATGACTGTCCGGGCGGCTTCGCTCGAAACTTGGCAGACATCTTATAACTTGATTACAATCCTGCATGCCGCTAACCAAGGCAGAGCAACAAACACACAGGTCGAGGTTCCGACATGAGCGATACCGCAGAGCGCGTCAAGAAAATCGTTGTTGAACATCTGGGCGTAGATGCCGACAAGGTCACGGAAGGCGCAAGCTTCATCGATGACCTCGGCGCAGACAGCCTCGACACGGTCGAGCTGGTCATGGCTTTCGAAGAAGAATTCGGCGTTGAAATTCCTGACGACGCTGCCGAAACGATCCTTACGGTCGGCGACGCTGTGAAGTTCATCGACAAGGCTTCCGCCTAATCTGAACTTGGGCATTGGGCTGGGGTTCTCGCGAATCCCAGCCCTGCTTATTTTAAGTCGTTTCTTTCGTCTTCACGATCGGGACGCACATGCAAAATGGCCGTTCAGCGGCCTGTTTGTGAATCTGCTGGAACGCTGATCGAAGATCGTGTTCGCAATGGCAGGCTCCGGTTTCAACAATTGGAGCACCATCCCTTCCAATCAGGCCCGGACATATGTTCTGCCGGTTAAAGCCTGCGGGGCGGTGTTCGTGACATAACAAAGTTTTAAGGGGTGGATATGAGGCGTGTCGTCATCACCGGTCTTGGTCTGGTGTCGCCGCTTGCCAGCGGTGTCGAAGAGACCTGGAAGCGTCTTATTGCCGGTGAAAGCGGTGCTCGCCGCATCACGGAATTTGAAGTTGACGATCTGGCCTGCCAGATAGCCTGCCGCATTCCGGTTGGCGATGGCACCAATGGCACCTTCAACGCCGACCTCCATATGGAGCCCAAGGAACAGCGCAAAGTTGATCCTTTCATCGTTTATGCTGTCGGCGCTGCCGATCAGGCGCTGGACGATGCCGACTGGCATCCTGAAAGCGACGAAGATCAGGTCCGTACCGGTGTTCTTATCGGTTCCGGCATTGGCGGCATCGAAGGTATTGTCGAGGCCGGCTACACGCTGCGCGACAAGGGCCCGCGCCGCATTTCTCCGTTCTTTATTCCTGGCCGCCTGATCAATCTGGCTTCCGGCCATGTTTCCATTAAGCACGGGCTGCGCGGTCCAAACCATTCGGTTGTAACGGCTTGTGCAACCGGCACACATGCTATCGGCGACGCTGCCCGTCTGATCGCTTTCGGCGATGCGGATGTCATGGTTGCCGGTGGAACGGAATCGCCGGTCAGTCGCATTTCGCTGGCAGGCTTTGCCGCTTGCAAGGCGCTGTCCACCAAGCGTAACGACGATCCGACCGCAGCTTCCCGTCCCTATGACGAAGACCGTGACGGTTTCGTGATGGGCGAAGGTGCGGGCGTTGTGGTTCTCGAAGAGCTGGAACACGCACTGGCGCGCGGCGCGAAAATCTATGCGGAAGTTATCGGCTACGGTCTTTCGGGCGATGCTTACCACATCACTGCTCCGACCGAGAGCGGCGAGGGTGCCGAACGTTGCATGGTCGCTGCCCTGAAGCGCGCTGAAATCACGCCGGACCAGATCGATTACATCAACGCCCATGGCACGTCGACCATGGCTGACACTATCGAGCTCGGCGCTGTCGAGCGGGTGGTCGGCGATGCTGCGTCGAAGATTTCGATGTCCTCGACCAAGTCGGCTATCGGCCATCTGCTTGGTGCTGCCGGTGCAGCCGAAGCGATTTTCTCGACGCTTGCCATCCGCGACAATATCGCGCCGGCGACGCTCAATCTCGATAATCCGGCTGTCTCGACGAAGATCGATCTGGTTCCGCACAAGGCGCGTGAACGCAAGATCGATGTGGCTCTGTCGAACTCCTTCGGATTTGGCGGAACCAACGCTTCGCTGGTCCTGCGCCGATACTCCTGATCAGTATCGCTGAAAATAGAATATCGAATTTAAAAAAACGCGGGGATTTCTCCGCGTTTTTGCCAAAATAAAACCGGATGCGATGTTTAAAATCGCGAACAGCGGTTAGTGTGGTCACGACTCCGAAGAGTTTCAGCCACTCTGACGAAATAAGTGCAAAAAGCCGTTCTGGGCGGGCATTCGGCACAATGTGTCGGGAGGTTCGCCAAAATAGATAGACAGAGCCGTTCTCGTGGTTTGGTTTGAACCAACGAAATACTCTGGACCGAGGTGATTGAGTGAATTCAGAGGCGCCATCCGGAACACCCCCTGCAGACGAGCAGCCCAAGGGCGCGACGCAGGAAACGAACGCGACTTCAAAGCCGTTCGTGCCGAAATCCGCGTCTGAAGCTCTGCGGCCCGAGCCGGGAACGCCGCCGCCGCGCAAGCGTTCGCGCCATGCGCGCAGCCAGATCGTCGTTTTCATGAATTTCATGCTGTCGCTGGTCGTGCTTGTTCTGCTCGGCGCGTCGGCCTTGTTCTATTTCGGCAAGATGCAGTTTGACGGACAAGGTCCGCTTACTGCCGAAACGACGTTTCTCGTCAAGCGCGGCGCTGGTATCGCCGAAGTTTCCAACAGCCTGGAAAATCGTGAAATCGTCAGTGATGCGCGTATTTTCCGCTATGGGATGCGGACGCTCGGTCATGAAAATGATCTGAAGGCGGGCGAATACGCCATTCCGGCGGGCGCTTCGATGCGCGATGTGATGAATATCCTCATCAGCGGCAAATCCATCATGTATCCGCTGACCATTCCGGAAGGTCTGACGGTCAAGCAGATTTTCGATCGTATCTCGGCTGATCCGACACTGGTTGGTGACATGCCGAAGGACATGCCGCCGGAAGGTTCGCTCTTCACCGATACGCTGAATTTCACGCGTGGCACGACGCGTTCGGAAATCATCGATCGTATGGTCGCCTCCCAGAAGAAGCTCGTGGACGACGCCTGGGCAAAGCGTGGTTCCGACCTGCCGATCAAGGACAAGAACGAATTTGTGACGCTGGCTTCCATCGTTGAAAAGGAAACCGGTATCGCGTCGGAACGCCCGCATGTGGCGTCGGTCTTCGTCAATCGCTTGAAGAAGGGCATGCGCATCCAGTCCGATCCGACCATTATTTATGGCCTGTTCGGCGGAGCTGGCAAACCTTCTGATCGGCCGATCTTCAAGTCGGACATCGAAAAGCCGACACCTTACAATACCTATGTGATCAACGGTCTTCCGCCGACGCCGATTGCCAATCCGGGCAAGGCTGCGCTGGAAGCTGTCGCTAATCCGCTGGATACGGAAGACCTCTATTTCGTTGCCGATGGCACGGGTGGCCATGTGTTCTCGAAGACGCTGCAGGAACACAACGCCAACGTCCGTAAATGGCGCTCCGTGGAACAGCAAAAGAATATCGAGCAACAGAACAATAGCGGCAGCAATACAAACCAAAGCGCGGGGCAGTAGCTTTTCGCTACGGCTTTGGTGGGTTTGAGAATGTGTAACCGAAGCCGGTGTTCGCCACCGGCTTCGGATTGGTTTTTAGAGTAAGTCCGCACTGTCGCGGGCGTGAGTTGAGGGGGATGGAACGCATGGCGCTCCAAAGCATGACCGGTTTTGCACGCCATGCCGTGCAACATGCCATGGAAGGCGGAGAAGCGCGCATCGTCTGGGAAGTGCGTTCCGTCAATGGTAAGGGGCTCGACCTTCGGCTGCGTTTGCCGCAAGGCCTTGAAGCCGCCGAACATCCTGTACGCTCCATGCTGGCGCGTCATTTTTCGCGTGGCAATTTTCAGGCAAGCCTCAGCGTGGAACGCAGCGAGGCACAGGCCGGTTTCAGTATCAATCAGGCCATGCTCGCCGAGATCCTGAAACTCGGTGCGGATTTGCAGGCAACGCACGGACTGGCCCCCGCCAGCGTAGACGGCATTCTTTCGTTGCGCGGTATCATCGATCAGGCACAGATGGCTGATGACGAAGACGAGCGCGGCGGACTGGAAGCCGCTGTCGTCTCAGGTTTTGAGGAAACGCTGAAAGCAATCGCCGATGCCCGCAAGCAGGAGGGCAAGGCTCTTTTCACTATTCTGTCCGCGCATGTCGATAGTATCGAGCGCCTGACCGTGAATGCCCGCTGCGACCCGTCGCGGAGCACAGACGCGATCAAGGCCCGTCTCGCTGGACAGGTGGCGCTGCTGATGGATTCCGCACGCGAGCTTGATGAGACGCGGCTCTATCAGGAAGCGGCGTTTCTGGCGACCAAGGCCGATATTCAGGAAGAGCTTGACCGGTTGGAGACCCATGTGGCATCTGCCCGCAAGCTTCTGGCGGATGGTGGCCCCGTCGGGCGCAAGCTCGATTTTCTTTCACAGGAATTTAATCGTGAAGCTAATACACTGTGTTCCAAATCGAATGCAGCGTCGATCACAGCCATCGGTCTGGAACTGAAGGCAGTCGTGGACCAGTTTCGCGAACAAGTACAAAATCTGGAGTAACAGGTATCATGGCCATCTCTTCGGTTGAAAATGGCGTCGCACGTAGAGGCTTGATGGTGGTGATCTCGTCGCCATCCGGAGCCGGTAAGTCCACCATTGCCCGGTTGTTGCTGGAAGACAAGAAGATGAACCTCTCGCTGTCGATCAGCGTGACGACGCGCCAGCGCCGCCCGAGCGAGATCGAAGGGGTTCACTACCATTTCAAGACGATCCGCGAGTTTGAACGCCTTCGTGACAATGATGAGCTGATTGAATGGGCCGAGGTCCATGGCAATTTCTATGGCACGCTGCGCGAAACGGCTGAGATCGCGCTGGCCGACGGTCAGGATATGCTGTTTGACATTGACTGGCAGGGTGCAGACCAGTTGCAAGCAAAGATGCCAGCCGATGTGGTGTCGATCTTTATTCTTCCGCCCACCATGCGCGAATTGCAGCAGCGCCTGAACCGTCGCGCGGAAGATACGGCGGATGTCATCGAGACCCGTTTGCAGAATGCGCGTTTTGAAATCCAGAAATGGGTGAAGTACGATTATATTGTCATCAATGAAGATCTTGATCGCTCCTTTGCGGCCATCAAGTCGATCATTGAAGCTGAACGTCTTCGTCGTGACCGCCGCCCGGGTCTGTTCGATTTCGTGACCGGTTTGCTGGAAGAAAATCCGGGCATATAAATCGAGACCCGGTTTTTACGCGAATCTGACGACTATCCGATCTGTTTCGCTCACGAGGCGCTTGAACGCTTCGAGAAACGGCTTGCCGCCGCGTGTTTTCAATTTGCCCAGAGCTTCGGAGTTCCTGAAAACGAGTTCGCATTCACCGGGCCAGCCTGGACCTTGCCATTGCACAGCGTCCCAGAATGAGTCGAGTGTGTAACCGAATGATTCCGGGTCTTGGGCTGGAACAGCGGAAAGATACCGCCGCCAAAGATCGTCAGGGTTTTCTATCCCGGCACAATCGATTTCGTAAATCGGCAGCATATCAGTCCAGCAGGATCAGCAGGCCGTCCACCATGCCGAGGACAAGAATGAGTGTGCCCATCGTGATGGCTGTCACGACCAGCATACGCTTTTGCCGGTCACGTTTTTCCGTTCGCTTGCCCGTCCAGTCGTAAGGCGATTCAGGCATTCCTCTCTCCAGATCGGCCTGACATCGAATATCGCTATGCAGGCTGTTACCCTGACAGCCTGCACTTTACCGGTGATATCTGCAAGTTAGATGACACAAAAAGCAGGCATCTGAGCGAAAGCGCGGAAGACGGCAGGGCTATTATACAGCCGTGCCTCCCACCGTTACCTGATCCATGCGCAGATGCGGCTGGCCGACGCCGACAGGTACCCACTGACCACCCTTGCCGCAATTGCCGCTACCCGTATCAAGCTTCATATCGTTGCCGATCATCGAAATCCGCTGCATCGCATCCGGACCATTGCCAATCAGCATCGCTCCCTTGATCGCGCGCCGACCTTGCCGTCCTCGATCATGTAGGCTTCCGTACAGCCGAATACGAACTTGCCGGAGGTGATATCGACCTGACCACCGCCAAAGGAAACGGCATAGATGCCCTTTTTCATGGAGGCGATGATCTCTTCCGGCGTCTTGTCGCCGGAAAGCATGTAGGTGTTCGTCATGCGCGGCATAGGTGCGTGAGCATAGGATTCGCGGCGTCCATTGCCAGTAGCTTCCATGCCCATCAGGCGGGCGTTCTGGCGATCCTGCATATAATTGACGAGTTTACCGTCTTCGATCAGCACGGTGCGATTGGTCGGGGTGCCTTCGTCATCGATGGTCAGCGAACCCCGGCGCTCGGCAATCGTGCCGTCATCGACGACCGTGACACCCTTGGAGGCAACCTGCTGTCCAAGCAGACCGGCAAAGGCAGAGGTCTTCTTTCGATTGAAGTCACCTTCCAACCCGTGCCCGACGGCTTCATGCAGCATGACGCCTGGCCAACCATTGGCAAGAACGATGTCGAATGTGCCTGCCGGGGCGGGGATAGCTTCCAGATTGACGAGTGCCTGCCGCAATGCCTCATCGGCGGCATGCTGCCAGCTTTCAGTGGTGATGAACTCGCCAAACCCCTTGCGTCCGCCAACCGTATGCGAACCTGATTCCTGACGGTCGCCATCGCCTGCAACTACCGCAACGCTCAGGCGCACCATAGGCCGTATATCGCGTACGAAATGACCGTCGGCGCGCAGAATTTCGACCTGCTGCCACGAGCCTGCGAGCGAAACGGAAACCTGACGTACTTTCGGGTCCTTGGCACGCAGATAGGCGTCTATTTGCTGCAAAAGCTGCACCTTGGAATCGAATGTCGGCGAACCGATGGGGTTTTCATCCGGGTAAAGGTGACGGTTCGTGCCGGCAGGTGCCGCCGAATAGCTTCCGCCATAGCCCTTAAGGGTTGCAGAAACCGCATCGGAAGCGCGCTTCAAGGCGGCAAGCGAAAGATCGCCCGCATGGGCATAGCCGATGGCTTCGCCTGCGACCGAGCGCAGGCCGAATCCCTGATCCTGATTGAAGGAGCCGGTCTTGAGACGACCATTGTCGAAAACAAGCGCCTCCGCCTCGCGATATTCCACGAAGAGCTCTCCGTCGTCGCTGCCCTTCAGGCTTTGGGCGACAAGACGCTCGATATCGTCGCGGCTGGCGTCGAAACTGTCGATCAGGCTTTTCATAAAATAAATCCTGCAGCATGTGTTTGCTGCAGGATGTAAGCCTTAAATCGGTTGAGAACAACCGGTCATCTCAGTTGTTATCAAGGCAAAGCGTCGAAGCCTTCACCGAACCCCTTGAGATCGACAGGAATGCCCACGCCTTCTTCCGGCGTCTGGAAGACGATGAAGGTCGCAGCCTTACCGGAACGCAATGTCTTGAGAAGTTCATCCTCAAGGATCACTTCGGCGTAGCAGCCGTCTTCGAAGCAGCGGACGAAATAGGCGCGACCGATATCCTTGCCGTCGACATTGAGGCCGAGACCGTTGGGCAACAGAACGCCTAGTGGCGCCAGAACACGAAGAATGCGCGCCTTGTTGTCTGCGGTCTTGAGAACGACGACCGAAAGCCCCAGTTCGGGGCGCTTTGCGGCGACCACATTCTGGATCAGCGCGCATTGCTCAGTCTTGGCGCCCGCGGGCGTATCACACAGAACGGACCATGCGCCATGCTGCGACTTGAGCTTGCCGCTCTGCTGCGGGCTGCTCGGAGCCGCCTGCGACTGGGCAGCGGGGGCCTCTTGTGGGGTTTGTAACTGCGCCGGTGTTTCCTGAGCAACCGAAGGAAGCGCTGCAACGGCAAGCGCCAAGCTGACGCCTGTTGCAAGTGTTGCGAGGCGCTGGCTGATCGTGCGGCGGGCAAGCATGCGAAAAGTCATGAAATCTCCAGATCGAATCACCGGGACGTTAACGCGCTGCATTGGCCATGAAAAGCGCCGTGATTGGCGATTATCAGTCCTGGCCATCATAGCAACGGTGATACCGTCTGTTGCGTCGATTGTCACGCGGCACGTTAAAGGAAACGTCTTGTCAAATCATGGCTTCATTATGGGTTTCGTACGGTTTTCCCAAGTTTTCACGGTGAAAACGAGCAGCTCCGGCGCATTGATTAAACTCGGACATCGGCTCTTTCCCACATGGACTGCGCGCAAAAATGCCGCACAGGAACATATTCGCCTTCCTTGCGGTGTGCGCTAAGGTGTGGTTTGAACGCCGACGGGGGATGCGGCCGTCTTTAGCGTCCGGCGTCCAGCTCGAAAGGGCGAAAAGGGAGAGAGTTCTGGTGGATAAGATTGTTGCCACAACGAAGGGCGCCTTCGGCGGCGCTCTTGCAGTGCTGTGGACGACTGGTGCCGCTTTTGCGGACCAGCCCCGTCCCTGGGAATGGAGATTTCAGGACGCAGCGACTGGAATTGCCGAACAGATTCATTGGTTTGAGCGCTATACGCTCTGGTTTATCATTCCAATTACCTTGCTGGTTCTGTTTTTGTTGCTTTGGGTGGTGTTTCGTTTTCGTGCGAGCGCGAACCCGGAGCCGTCCAAAACCAGCCACAATACCGCTATTGAAGTGGTCTGGACCATCGGGCCTGTGATCATTCTTCTGTTTCTGGCGGTTCCGTCTTTCCAGCTTCTGACGGCGCAGTATTCGCCGGAAGATCCGACGCTGACGGTCAAGGCGACGGGTTATCAGTGGTATTGGGGTTACGAATATCAAGTCGATAATCCGGTCAGCTTTGATGCCCTTCTTCTGAAGGATGGCGATCGCGCCGCTGCCGGCAAGGAAGACCGCGCGCGTTATCCGCGTCTTCTGGCCGTCGACAATGAAGTCGTGGTTCCGGTCGGCGAAACGGTTCGTCTTCTCGTCACTGCTGCCGATGTGATCCATTCGTGGACCATTCCGGCTTTCGGCGTGAAGATGGACGCTGTTCCGGGTCGTATCAACGAAGCCTGGTTCAAAGCAGACAAGGAAGGCCTCTACTACGGTCAGTGCTCTGAGCTTTGCGGCAAGGATCATGGCTTCATGCCGATCGCCGTGCGCGTTGTCTCGAAAGAGCAGTATCAGACCTGGATCGCCGCTGCGGGATCGGATCTGAACGGCGCGAACAAGGCGCTTCAGGCCGCTGTTGAAGGTGGCGCAAACGATAAAGTGGCTGCGGCGGGTCTCTGATCCCGAACGCCAAGACTGTTGAAAAACGGGAGCGAATTCCATGGCTGGCACAGCAGCTCACGAGCATGGTGCTCACGACGACCACAAGCCGCACGGCTGGGTTCGTTGGGTATACTCGACCAATCATAAAGACATCGGTACCCTGTACCTGATTTTTGCAATCATCGCCGGTATCATCGGCGGCGCTTTGTCGATCGCGATGCGCGCCGAACTCCAGGAACCGGGCATCCAGATTTTCCATGGCTTGGCGTCCATGGTTTACGGTGTTGAGGGCGATGCCGCGCTTGATGCCGGCAAGCAGATGTTCAATGTGTTCACCTCCGCGCATGCTCTGGTCATGATCTTCTTCATGGTCATGCCCGCGCTGATCGGTGGTTTTGCCAACTGGATGGTGCCGCTGATGATCGGCGCGCCGGACATGGCTTTCCCGCGCATGAACAACATCTCGTTCTGGCTTCTGCCGCCTGCGCTGTTGCTGCTGATGATTTCGCTGTTCATGCCTTCGGCACCCGGTGGTTGGGGCCCTGGTGGCGGCTGGACACTGTATCCGCCGCTATCGACGACCGGCCAGCCTGGTCCGGCAATCGATTTCGCCATTCTGGCGCTGCACATTTCCGGTGCTTCGTCGATTCTCGGCGCGATCAATTTCATCACCACGATCCTGAATATGCGCGCTCCGGGCATGACGCTGCACAAGATGCCGCTCTTCGCCTGGGCTGTTCTGGTGACGGCATTCCTGCTGCTGCTTTCGCTGCCGGTTCTGGCAGGCGGCATCACCATGCTGCTGACCGATCGCAATTTCGGAACGACCTTCTTCACGCCGGACGGTGGTGGTGATCCGATCCTTTACCAGCATCTGTTCTGGTTCTTCGGGCATCCGGAAGTGTACATTCTGATCCTGCCGGGCTTCGGCATTGTCAGCCACATCGTGTCGACCTTCTCGCGCAAGCCGATCTTCGGTTACCTCGGCATGGCTTACGCCATGGTGGCAATCGGTGTCGTGGGCTTCGTCGTCTGGGCTCACCACATGTATACGGTTGGCCTGTCACTCGACACGCAGCGTTACTTCGTGTTCGCCACGATGGTCATCGCTGTTCCGACGGGTATCAAGATCTTCTCGTGGATCGCGACGATGTGGGGCGGTTCGATCACGTTCCGCGCACCGATGCTGTGGGCAATCGGCTTTATCTTCCTGTTCACGGTAGGTGGTGTGACGGGCGTTCAGCTCGCCAATGCCGGTCTCGACCGCGCACTGCACGACACCTACTACGTTGTGGCGCACTTCCACTACGTTCTGTCGCTGGGTGCGGTGTTTGCGATCTTCGCGGGCTGGTACTACTGGTTCCCGAAGATGAGCGGCTACATGTACAATGAGTTTACGGCCAAGCTGCATTTCTGGGTCACCTTCGTTGGCGTGAACCTGGTCTTCTTCCCGCAGCACTTCCTCGGTCTTGCTGGCATGCCGCGCCGTTACATCGACTATCCGGATGCCTATGCAGGCTGGAACATGGTGTCGTCCTACGGCTCCTATATTTCGGGCTTCGCAGTCCTGATCTTCCTCTACAATGTCTTCGAGGCATTTGCGAAGAAGCGTGAAGCCGGTGCAAACCCATGGGGTGAAGGCGCAACCACGCTGGAATGGCAGCTCTCGTCGCCACCGCCGTTCCACCAGTGGGAACAGCTGCCGCGCATCAAGTAATCGTGCGATGGGCGGAGTCCGGAAAAGACTTCGCCCTTCTTTACAAAATGTGCTATGGGCGGGCGGCATTCTGTTCCGCCCGTCGCCGGTAGACGAAAAAGTCGGCCATCAAGCACGGCATTTCCGGCGGGAACAGAAAGGTTTCCGGGAGGACATTGTTGTGATTGTGCCGATCCGTGCTGTAGGGGCGCGGTGTTCGGACCGGTGAATTTGAGGTTTTTAAAGTCAAAATGTCTCTGGTGGAAAAAAACGCAGGTACCGACGACGCGCTCGCTCTCTCCGAAGCGACTGCGCGGGATTACCTTGTTCTTTTGAAGCCCCGGGTGATGTCCCTTGTGGTCTTCACCGGGCTGGTCGGTCTCGTGGTCGCACCGGGACATATGAATCCTGTGCTCGCTGCCATCAGCATCTTGTGCGTAGCGGTCGGCGCTGGCGCGTCTGGTGCGCTGAACATGTGGTATGATGCTGATATTGATGCAGTGATGAAGCGCACGCGCAACCGGCCTATTCCAGCTGGCATCATTGCGCCCAATCAGGTTCTGGCCTTCGGCCTGACGCTTTCAGCCTTTTCAGTCGTCACGCTTGGCCTGATGGTCAATTGGCTGTCGGCCGCACTGCTTGCCTTTACGATTTTCTTCTATGCCGTCGTTTATACGATGTGGCTGAAGCGCTCGACGCCACAGAACATCGTCATCGGCGGTGCGGCGGGCGCATTCCCTCCGATGATTGGCTGGGCGGCTGCGACAGGCGAAATCACCTGGGACAGTGTCGTTCTGTTCATGATTATCTTCCTGTGGACTCCTCCGCATTTCTGGGCGTTGTCGCTCTTTTCAGCCAATGATTATGAAGCGGCGCGTATTCCGATGATGCCGAACGTCAAGGGCGAGCTTTCGACCCGGCGTCAGGCACTCTTCTACTCGATCATCATGGCGCCAGTTGGCGTTCTGCCGTGGGTGCTAGGCTTTGCGGGTCCGGTCTATGGCGCTATTTCCACGCTGCTTGGACTGGCCTTCGTTTACTATGCATGGCGCATGTGGGTTGCCGGTTCACAGCCTGAAATGCTGGCCGCCGCCCGCAAGTTGTTCCGCTTCTCGCTGCTATACCTGTCGGGATTGTTTGCGGTGCTGCTTGTCGAGGCACTGGTAATGAAGGCGTTGGTCGCCTTTGGAGGGTTCTAATGGATAAAACCGTACAGAAGCCGACGGACAACGAGCTGGAGCTGATTGTTCCGACGGAACAGCAGAAGCGAGCCCAGCGCAATCGCTCTTGGGGATTGGCAATCGCTCTGGCGCTGTTCGTGCTGCTTGTTTACATCGGCACAATTGCGAAACTGGGTGTGAATGTTTTGGTGCGGCCGATCTAGCTTGTCTCCCAAACACGGGAGCCGATCTTGGGATAAAGACTGCATACATACAACGGTTTAAAGCTTGTCGTATGAAGTAGATAATACGCGATACGCTTTAAACTTAATCTGGGAGGAGAAAATGGCGGATCAGCAGGAAAAGGATCAAAAGCTGAAGAAGCAACAGCGCTCCAATGCGACGATTGCTTTTGCGTGCCTGTCTTTCTTTGTCTGCATGATCGGTGCAGCCTACGCTTCCGTTCCGCTCTACCGTATTTTCTGTCAGGTGACGGGCTATGGCGGCACGACGCAGCGGGTGGAGCAATATTCGGATACTATCCTCGACAAGACGATCAAGGTGCGTTTCGACGCGAATACGGCCAATGGGCTGGCATGGGATTTCAAGCCCGTACAGCGCGAGGTCACGGTTCGCATCGGCGAAACGACGATGATCAAGTATGAAGCGCGTAACCTGTTCGATCAGCCGACCTATGGTCGCGCAAGCTTCAACGTCGCGCCAGGTCGGGCAGGAGCTTACTTCAACAAGGTTGAATGCTTCTGTTTTACGGATACGACCCTGCAGCCGGGCGAAGACATGGAAATGCCGGTGGTGTTCTTTGTTGATCCGGAGATCGTCAACGATCCCGATCTGAAAGACGTCAAGACGATCACACTGTCCTATACATTCTTTCCGATTGAAAAGCCGAAGCCGGTCGCAAATGCCAAGGCCGAGACGCCAACCAACGGAAGCTGATGCCTAGCGCATGTCTCCCAAAAGTGGGAACCGGTTTCAGGAGACATGCGTAAAAACAAAAGATCGAGCATTTCCAATGATCCCGGGAATCACGAAATGTTCTAGCGGCGCATAATGCCGCAAAGACAAAACAATGAAGCGGTTTTATTCTGATAAGAAATACCGCTTGTTACAGACAGACTTGCTTGGCACCGCGTTAGGGGGTTAAGCAGGAAGGTACGAGAGAGGAGCCCCTAAGGGGATTTACGGGGAGAGACATGGCCGACGTTCATCAGAAAAATCACGACTATCATATTATCGCGCCCAGTCCTTGGCCGTTCCTGAGCTCGGTGGGGGCATTCGTGCTTGCCGTCGGCGGTATTGCCTGGATGCGTTACATCAATGCCGGTGAGCTGCCGTTCTTCGGCCTCAACATTGTGACGCCGTGGATATTCTTCATCGGCCTCGCGATCGTGCTTTACTGCATGTATGGCTGGTGGGCTGATACGATCAAGGAAGGGCATGAGGGCCACCATACCCGCGTCGTGTCGCTGCATCTGCGCTACGGCATGATCATGTTCATCGCCTCGGAAGTTATGTTCTTCGTGGCGTGGTTCTGGGCGTTCTTCGATGCAAGCCTCTTCCCGAATGAAGTGCATCAGGTAGCGCGCGCCACGTTCACAGGCGGCGTCTGGCCTCCGAAGGGCATTGAGGTTCTCGATCCGCTGCACCTGCCGCTCTACAACACCGTGATCCTGCTTCTGTCGGGCACGACGCTGACCTGGGCGCACCATGCGCTGCTGCACAATGACCGCAAGGGCATGATCACTGGTCTCGCAATCACCGTGGCGCTGGGTGTTCTGTTCTCCTTTGTGCAAGCATACGAATACATCCACGCACCGTTTGCGTTCAAGGATTCGATCTACGGCGCGACTTTCTTCATGGCGACCGGTTTCCACGGTTTCCACGTTATCGTCGGCACGATCTTCCTTCTGGTCTGCCTCTTCCGCGCAATCGGCGGTGATTTCACGCCAAAGCAGCATTTCGGTTTCGAAGCCGCTGCCTGGTATTGGCACTTCGTTGACGTGGTCTGGCTGTTCCTTTTCTTCGCCATCTATGTATGGGGTGGATGGGGCGCGCCGATGCACGCCGGCTGATCATTAGCGGTTAAAAATTCCGAGGCGGCCCTGGCAACATGGCCGCCTTTTGTTTGTGAAAAGATATTGAGAAGGGAAGCGTAATGCCGGATCAGAACATTTATCCGCCGGTCGATCCCATAAAAAGTGGCATTGCCGGACACTGCCCGCGTTGCGGCGAGGGGAAGCTGTTCGACGGCTTCCTGAAAGTCGCTCCACGCTGCTCGGCTTGCGGACTGGATTACGCGTTTGCTGATTCCGGCGATGGTCCGGCGGCGTTTGTCATTTTGATTATCGGCTTCATCGTCGTTGGTCTAGCGCTCTGGATGGAAGTGAACGTGGGGCCGCCGCTCTGGGTACATTTCATCCTATGGGTGCCGCTCGCCATTATCCTCAGCCTCGTCGCCATGCGATGGGCCAAAGGCATCCTTATCAATATGCAATATCGCAACAAGGCAGCGCCGGGGCGGATAGACAGCCGACAGGATGACAGTAAATGACGACAGCACAGCAGTCGCATCGTTTTCCGTGGGGTGTGGTGATCGCATCCGCCATAGCGCTCGTCATTTTGCTGGCGCTTGGCACCTGGCAGGTGGAACGTCTGCAATGGAAGGAAGCGCTGATCGCATCGACCGAACAGCGCGTTCATGAAGCGCCTTTGCCGCTTTCCGAAATGGAAAAAATCTACAAGCAGGAGGGATCGGTCGAATATCGCCCGGTGACGGTCACGGGCACTTTCATGCATCAGGCAGAGCGGCATTTTCTGGCCACCTATGAAGGAGCCGCCGGATATAATGTCTATACGCCATTGATGCTTGAAGATGGGCGTTTCGTGCTGGTTAATCGCGGCTTCGTTCCCTACGAAAAAAAAGATCCTTCAACACGTGTTGAAGGACAGGTTGATGGCCCGGTGAGTGTGACCGGTCTGGCACGCGACCCCTTGTCGGCAAAGCCCGGGTTTTTCCTTCCAGACAACGATATCGCCAAGAATATTTTCTACTGGAAAGACTGGACGGCGATGGCCGAAAGCGCCGATCTGCCAAATCTGGATGAGGTCGTGCCGTTCTTCGTCGATGCAGATAACAAATCTAATCCAGGTGGTCTGCCTATCGGTGGCGTGACGATTATCGATTTTCCCAACAACCATTTGCAGTATGCAATGACATGGTACGGCCTCGCTCTGGCCCTGATAGGGGTTGTCGGGACGTGGTTGTGGCGCTATCGCTGTCTTAGGAAAAGTGGAGACCGGTTTTCCGTCCGAGACAGCGAAGATAAAGACGAAGAGCGGTGAGGGGTTGACAACGGCCTAGTTGCAGCCCAACTCCCAGACGAGTGCATGTTTCCCAAAAGAGCGCACCAGTTTTGGGGACAAAGACATGTGTGAAACAAAAACTTAAACGCGTTACGCGCTTAAAGTTTCAAGCCACGCCGAACCTTGCGAGCACGCTTCATGACCGATCAGCGACCATCACTGGAAATTCGTCTTTGCGGGCCGCGCGGCTTTTGTGCCGGAGTGGACCGGGCGATCCAGATTGTTGTGCTGGCGCTGAAGAAATATGGCGCGCCGGTTTATGTTCGTCATGAGATCGTGCACAACCGATATGTAGTTGAGGGTCTGCAGTCGCGTGGCGCGATCTTTGTCGAGGAACTGCACGAAATACCCGCGGAGCACCGCGATCAGCCGGTAGTATTCTCCGCCCACGGTGTGCCGAAATCGGTGCCTGCCGATGCGGAAGCCAAGAACCTGTTCTATCTCGATGCAACCTGTCCGCTGGTTTCCAAGGTTCATAAGCAGGCCATGCGTCATCAGCGCCTCGGTCGCCATGTCATTCTGATAGGCCATTCCGGTCATCCGGAAGTGATTGGCACGATGGGGCAATTGCCGGACGGTGCGGTGACACTGATCGAAACGGTTGAGGATGCGCGCAGCTGCCATTTCGATGATGAGAACAATCTCGGCTTCGTGACGCAGACGACGCTTTCGGTGGACGACACAGCCGGCATTATCGAAGAATTAGAAGCACGCTTTCCAAACCTTTCCGCGCCTGCTGCGGAATCGATCTGCTATGCCACGACCAACCGGCAGGATGCAGTGCGTTCCGCCGCTCCCGGATGCGATCTTTTTCTGATCGTCGGTGCGCCCAACTCCTCCAACTCCAAGCGACTGGTTGAAGTAGCGGAGAAGGCGGGCGCACGGATGTCGATGCTGGTTCAACGCGCGGCTGATATCGAGTGGGACCGCATCGGTGATATATCGGTTGTGGGGTTATCGGCAGGTGCTTCCGCGCCTGAAATCATCGTCGATGAAATCATCGATGCCTTCAAAGCACGCTTCAACGTCAAGATTGAACTGGCCGAAACTACGGTCGAAACCGAGAATTTCCTTGTGAATCGCGAGATTCGCGATGTGGAACTGACGGTGCAGGATATGGCATTCGTCAACGGGGAACACCGGGTGGTCGGTATTCCGAAATTGATGCCCAAGATCATACAAGGGAAATAAGCGGCATGGCCGTCTATACGGATATCAATGAAATCGAACTTGGCGCTTTCCTGCAGCAGTACGATATCGGAACACTGACATCTTACAAAGGTATCGCGGAGGGAGTGGAGAACTCCAACTATCTTCTGCATACGACCTCTGGTTCGTTTATCCTGACGCTTTACGAAAAGCGCACCAATCGCGAAGATCTGCCGTTCTTTCTCGGCCTGATGCAGCATCTGGCTAGCCGTGGGCTGGAATGCCCGCAGCCTGTGGTTCGCCGTGATGGCACGACAATTGGCGAGCTTGCCGGACGGCCTGCTGCAATCGTCACTTTTCTTGAAGGCATGTGGATGCGCCGCCCGACGGTGGAGCATTGCGAAGCGGTCGGCGAAGGGCTGGCACATATGCATCTGGCAGGAGCTGATTTTTCGCTGCGCCGCCGCAATGGCCTGACGCTTGCCGACTGGCGCCCGTTGTGGAACCTGTCGCGTGAGCGCGCGGATACGGTGGAACCGGGCCTCGTCCGCGAGGCGGAAGCTGATCTTGCTTTTCTGGAAAAGAACTGGCCTGCCGACCTGCCGCAGGGCGTGATCCATGCTGATCTTTTTCCGGATAATGTCTTCTTCCTTGGTGACAGGCTTTCGGGCTTCATCGATTTCTATTTCGCTTGCACGGACACTCTGGCCTACGACGTTGCCGTCTGCCTGAACGCATGGTGCTTTGAGAAAGACTTCTCCTACAATCGCACCAAAGGTGCAGCACTGCTGCGCGGCTATACTTCGGTTCGTCCGCTCTCTGCGGCGGAAGCCGATGCACTGCCGGTTCTGGCGCGTGGGGCCGCCATCCGCTTCATGCTCACCCGGCTTTATGACTGGCTGAATGTTCCCGAAGGCAGTTTCGTGGTCAAGAAAGACCCAATGGAGTATGTGCGCAAGATCCGCTTCCATCGCCAGATCGAAACTGCTGCCGAATATGGTCTTGAGCAGCAGGGAGCAGCTGCGTGAAGCGGATTGAGGCTTATACGGACGGTGCCTGCTCGGGCAATCCCGGCCCCGGCGGCTGGGGCGCGATCCTGCGCTGGAATGATAATGTCAAGGAACTGAAGGGCGGTGAAGCCGACACGACTAACAACCGCATGGAGTTGATGGCGGCTATTTCGGCGCTTTCGGCACTCAAAGAACCGTGCGAAGTCGATCTTTATACGGACTCGGTCTATGTGCGTGACGGCATTTCCGGTTGGATCGAAGGCTGGAAACGCAATGGCTGGAAGACTGCAGCCAAAAAGCCGGTCAAGAATGCTGAGCTTTGGCAGGCGCTTGATGAAGCGCGCAAGCCGCACAAGGTCAACTGGCATTGGGTCAAGGGTCATGCCGGACATCCGGAAAATGAACGCGCCGACGAACTTGCCCGGGAGGGCATGGAGCCATTCAAGTATGGTGGGCGTAAGTCACTGAAAGTGCAATAAATTTGTATGAAAAAGGGCGGCATTGCCGCCCTTTTTTGTTAGAGCGCCGATCTGATCCAGTCAGATCGAAACGCGCTCTAATGAAATCGTTGGAAATGCTCTAGATCAAAGCTGTTCGAGAATGCCCGACGCAGCCGATGTAACCGCCTGTCCGGCCTGCTCTTCGATGTTGAGCGTTGTGACCACACCGTCTTCCACGATTGCCGAATAACGCTTAGAACGAATGCCAAGGCCGCCAGCCGTTGCGTCGAGCTCAAGGCCTGCCGCTTTTGTGAACACTGCCGAACCATCGGCCAGATAGAGGATCTTGCCTTCGCCGCCCGTGCTCTGTGCCCAAGCGCCCATGACAAAAGCATCGTTCACCGCAACAACCGCGATCTGGTCGACACCCTTGGCAAGGATCGCGTCGCGATTATCGAGATAGCCCGGCAGGTGATTGAGGCTGCAGGTCGGCGTAAAGGCGCCTGGAACGGCAAAGAGAACGACTTTCTTGCCCTTGAAGACTTCGTCGGTCGTCATTTCCTTGACGCCGTCTGCGGTCTTCACCTTGAAAGTCGCTGCAGGCAACTTGTCGCCAACTTTGATCGTCATCTAATTTCTCCTCGGGGCAGGGGGCCGTCTGCTCCGCTGCCTACTGTCAAACTCTAATCGCACCGCGAAGCGCGGGCGGCACAGTTAAACCGATAACAGGTCGCTGGACAATTTTAAAACAAGTATAGAAGCAGGAAAAACTAATCCAGCGTCACCTGACCGGAGACGGCTTTCCCGTTCTGCACGATGGTATAGTCAACGACGGCATTATCTGCCTCCCCGTGCACCTTTGCAGTGAAACGGTGGCCGGGCTGACTACTTTCAATTGCGACGGCATCGGAAATCCTGATCTTGTCGCTGGCGACAAACAGCTCCACAGGGGCGGCGGGGTCGGGAACAGCAAGATCGAAGACGGCTTGGTCTCCTTCCCGCTTCACATCGCTTATGCCGAACGTTGAGGTTGCCGCCGTCGGTAGCCGGTCGAACGCAGTCTCAATGATCGTGCGGGCCGCTATCGCTTGTGGCGAATCCTGTTGTCCATCTTCATTGAGTGGGAATTCGAACGTAGCCTGCACCGGAATGCATATTTTTTCACAGACACCAAGGAAAACATGGCCTTTCAGCCGCGTGTCGGCGGCTGTGAGGTGAAAGACTATCGGCAGTGAAACGGGCTGTTTATATCCAATCCCGCCTTCATCTTCTCCGCCAAACCGGACAGGTGCAGGAAAATCGATCTGTGCTTTCGCCTCACCTTCGATGTTGATCTGCGGCGGAACTCCTGCATCGCCGGGATTACGCCAATAGGTTTTCCAGCCTGGCTGCAACTCAACTTGCAAGGCACCGCGCCGTTCGTTGCTGGTCGCGTTGTTCGGGCTGTTGTCTTCAATGATGACGCGAACACGCCCACCGGGCGTCTCGGTCCAGTCAGAGGTCGAGGCCAATGCCGGAAGTACCAGCGAGGCCAACAGAAACGGTGCGAGTGCAAGAGTTCGGATGTTCATGGGCAAAAGATGGAATGAAAAGATGGTCGCTTCAAGTCCAATAATGTCGAGCTGCGACGTCCATCGGTTGCTTGTGCTGAGGAAGCCTAGTTGGTTATCCGAACGAGTTTTCACGTCGAATCCGAGGCGGGAAATAAATGACCATTGTTATTTTGCGTAGTCTTGCTACCTTCATATTCATGACCATTCTCAAGGCGCCAAACAAGGAGCAGGGTTTTCTGAACGGGCAGTTCCTGCTTGCCATGCCCGGAATGAGCGACGAGCGTTTTGCCCGGTCGGTGGTCTATATTTGTGCGCATTCCGATGAAGGCGCGATGGGCTTCATCATCAATCAGCTTCAGCCGGTCGAATTTCCAGACCTTCTGCGTCAGATCGGGGTCATCGATGAGGATGAGCTGATTATTCTGCCGGATCGCGCGCAGCATATGATGGTACGCAATGGCGGGCCTGTGGACCGCACGCGCGGCTTCGTGTTGCATTCCGATGATTACATGGTTGATTCCACCATGCCGGTTTCGGAGGAAGTCTGCCTCACAGCAACGGTCGATATTCTGCGCGCCATTTACGGGGGCAGGGGGCCGTCACGCGCGCTGATGGCGCTAGGCTATTCCGGCTGGGCGCCGGGCCAGATCGAGGTGGAACTTGCCGAGAATGGCTGGCTAACCTGCGACGCGCCGCTCGACATGCTGTTCGACAGCGACATCGAGGGCAAATATTCGCGCCTGATGCTCCATATGGGCATCGATATGTCCCGGCTTGTTTCCGATGCAGGGCATGCTTGAGAGCAGGATTAAGGCAATAGGGCAGTAAGGCAATATGTTTGAATTGCGTACGGCCGAAACGACCATATTTTCCTACTGCCCAAATCAGGCCGCCGCAGCGTCGAGCTGTTCACGGATCATGCGGGTTGCTTCGTCGCGGCTCGTCGGCTGGCCGAACATGAAGCTCTGCACATATTCGCAACCCATCTGACGAAGCTGAAGCGCATCGCTTTCGCTCTCCACACCTTCGGTCACGACAGCAAGACCAAGATCATGCGCCATGCTCACAATTGAACGCAGCAGGGTGGCTTTCTGCGGCTGGTCGCCCTTCACGAAGGATCGGTCGATCTTGATGATGTCGAACGGGAAGCGCGTGAGATAAGCCAGTGAAGAATATCCGGTTCCGAAATCGTCAAGCGATAAGCCAATACCCATCGTTTTAAGCCGTGCGAGCACGTGTGTGGATTGCTCCGGGTTCTCCATGAGGACGGATTCAGTCAGTTCAAGCTTGAGGCTGCCCGGATTGAGATGAATGCGCGAAAGCACCGAGCGGACATCGTTGATGAGGTCCTGACGGATGAGTTGTGTGGATGACAGATTGACCGAAACGAAAAGGTCGAGCTTCGGGAATTGTTCCTGCCATGCGAACAGATCTTCTGCAGCCCGTTGCATCGCAAACAGGCCAAGCTGGATGATAAGGCCGGAATTCTCGGCAATCGGAATGAATTCCGAGGGCGAAATGGCGCCGCGCCGTGGGTGCTCCCAGCGCATGAGCGCTTCGAAACCGGCAATCGTGCCCTCGTCGAGCTTGACGATGGGCTGATAGACGAGGCTGATCTCGTCGCGTTCCAGCGCGCGTCGCAGATCGGATTCAAGCTGGAGTTTGTCGCTGCCGATGGCCCTGAAGGCTGGACGGAATGGCTCGATGCGGTCACCGCTGAAGCGCTTCGCCTGATACATGGCAAGTTCGGCGTCTTTCACGAAGTCTTCGGCGGTTGTTGCTGTCTTCGTCCAGGTAATCAGGCCGACGGACGCTGTCAGAACAATTTCGCGCTTTGCATAGGCAATCGGTGCACGTACGGCTTGACGCAGAGCCTCGGCAAAGGAGGCGATGCGCCCCGGATCGCTTTCAGAGGCGAGCAGCAGGCCGAACTGGTCGGAAGACAGGCGCGAGAGTGTATCCTGCGGCTTCATGAGGCGCGCCAGACGGCGCGAAATCGTCAGGAGGATCGTATCGCCCGCTGACATACCAAGGCTGTCGTTGACCTGCTTGAAGCGGTCTATGTCGATGATGAATACCGTTGGATGCAGATTGCTTTCACCACGCGCCATGTTCATGACATTGCTGAGACGATCGAGGAACAGTTCGCGGTTTGGAAGCCCGGTCAGATTGTCGTGCACCGCATCGTGCAACAGGCGTTCTTCGGCCTTTTTCTGTTCCGTTACATTGACCAGCGTGCCGACACAACGCACCACTTCGCCATCTGAGCCAATGACGGGGCGTGCACGAAGCGCATACCAGTGATAGTGGCCATCATTGGCACGGAGCCGGAAAATCTGACCGATACGTCCACGCCGGTTTTCCAAAATGGCATCAAGCGTCGAGCGGAAGCGGTCGCGGTCGTCGGCGTGCATGGCGGGAAGCCAGTTGCGCACCGGACCTTGCAGGCTGTTGGCCGTATTGCCAAGATAATTGGCTATGTCGGGCGTGGTCACCACGCGGTCGCGCGGTACGTCCCAATCCCATACGATATCCCCCGCACCGATGACGGCGAGAGCCTGTCGCTCCATGTCGGACAGAAGGCCCTGTTGCAGCGCCCCGCCAGCGAAGGCGTGCTGCATGACGGTAAAGCCGATCAGAAGAACGATGAGGACAAGACCACCGCCAAGGGCAGGTTGCACGATATCATTATCGAGCCTGCCCGAAACCGTCATCCAGGCACCCAAAAGCCATATGAGGGTAAGAAGCCAGGCTGGTATCAACATGACGGCGCGATCATACCCTTTGACCGCCAGATAGCCGATAATAGCGACACCGGACACAACGGTAAGTGCCAGCGAAATACGCGCAATACCGGAAGCCACGGGCGGATCGAAGACGGCAACCCCTGCAAGTGCCAGCAGACCCAGAACCCATGTTACCGCGCCGTAGCTGAAATGATCGTGCCAGCGGTTGAGATTGAGATAGGTGAACAGGAAAATCACAAGTGAGGCGGCAAGTGCCACTTCGGTGCCCGCGCGCCAGATTTGCTCATTGCCCGGCGTTATCTCCATCAACTTGTTCCAGAAGCCGAAATCGACGCAGATATAGGCCAGAACCGCCCACGCAAGTGCGGCGGTTGCAGGGAACAGCGAAGTGCCCTTGACGACGAAAAGGATGGTCAGAAACAGCGCCAGCAGTCCGGAAATGCCAAGCAGAATACCGCGATAAAGCGTGTAGGAGTTAACCGCGTCCTTGTAGGCTTCCGGCTCCCAGAGATAGAGCTGGGGCAAGTTGTGCGAAGACAGTTCGGCCACGAAGGTGACAACGCTGCCCGGATTGAGCGTAATGCGGAAAACGTCTGCATCGGCGCTTGGCTGGCGGTCGAGGGCAAAGCCCTCGCTTGGTGTGATCGATGCAATACGCGGGGAGCCAAGATCGGGCCAAATGACGCCGGAGCCGACAAGACGGAAATGCGGAGCCACAATCAGGCGGTCGATCTGCTCGTCGGTGGGATTTGCAATCGAGAAAGCGGCCCAGTCGCCGGATGCCTTACTGTTCTGATCGGCCTGCACTTCGATGCGGCGGACAATGCCGTCAGGACCCGGTGCGGTCGATACCTGCACGCTTTCGCCCTTGTTGCGCAGAAGTTCGACAGCGCGAGACAGGTCGAGGGCAGTATCTTCCTTGGAAATCTTGATCGGTTCAATGGCCGATGCCTGGACGACCGAAACGGTCAGAAAAACCATGAGCGCGAGAAATCGCACACCAGCAACAAACCACTTATCCGCAAAACCCGTCACGAGCGTCCAACCTTGCCATTGATCATGCGGTTATCCGTCATACGTTTGTCGCTTTCTATAAGGGCGAAAAGCAGGTGGTCCTGCCAGAAGCCGTTTATCTTGAGATAGGAACGCAGCAGTCCTTCTCTCTCAAATCCGGCTTTTTCGAGAAGCCGTATCGAACGCTCATTATGAGGGATACAGGCTGCTTCAATCCGGTGCAACCGGAGTTGATCGAATGCGAAGGGGATAACCAGCGATAGGGCTTCGGTCATATAGCCCTTGCCAGCGTAAGGCTCGCCGCTCCAGTAGCCGATCATGCCATTCTGGCCGACACCACGCCGGATATTCCCGAGAGTAATGCCGCCGACAAGTTTGTTGTCACTGTTGCGGAACACAAAAAACGGGTAGCCGGTTCCAGCCGATATTTCATCTTGAAAACGCCGCATCCGATGGCGGAAGGCGCTTTTGGTAAGGTCGTCAGCGGGCCATGTCGGCTCCCATGGTGCCAGAAACGCGCGGCTCTGTTCCCGCAAGCTGGCCCAGCTCGCAAAATCACTCATCATCGGCTCGCGCAGATAGATGCGCTGCCCACGCAGGACGGTCGGATTGCTTCTACGGAAAGGCAGGCCGATCATGACATTCAGGGGAGAAAGGGAGTGGAGGGAGAAGGGAGTAGCAAAGACAAAATGTTCAACGTCACATACTCCCCTATTCCCCTAATTACATATTCCCTTAAACAGCGATCTTTCTCGCATGTGCGCTGGTGGAAAGAGCATCCGACAGCCCGTCGAAGCTCATCAGTCGTCCAATCGGGCCGACACCGGCGATGGTGGGCTTGCTGTCAAGGAACAGTCGTCCGGCCAGATCCGTCAAACGTTCAGGCGTAATGAGCGAAAGACGGTCCATCAGCTCGCTATTCTCGACAGGACGCCCATAGAGCAGGAACTGGCGCGCAACCTGTCCCGCGCGGCTTGCGGCGCTCTCCTGCGACATAAGAAGGCTTGCACGATACTGCGCGCGTGCCCGGTCCACTTCTTCCAGACTGATGGAGTCGGCTGCCTTGTGCAGTTCATCGATCAGAACGGGTACGAGTTCGACCAGTTCGTCGCGACCCGTTGCAGCGTGGATGCCGAACAAGCCGGTATCCGAGAAGCCCCAATGGAAGGCATAGACCGAATAGCAGAGGCCGCGCTTTTCGCGTACTTCCTGAAAGAGGCGTGAGGACATGCCGCCGCCAAGGACCATGGAGAGAAGCTGCGAGGCGTAGAAATCGCGTACGTGATAAGCGCGTCCTTCGAAGCCGATCAGAACTTGCGCATCCATGAGTTCGCGATTTTCTCGAAAATCGCCACCGACATAGTGAGCAAGGTCGAGCGTGGGGGCTGTATTGTGGGCGCGGAAGCCTCCGAGGCGTTTTTCGACTTCCTTCACGAAGGCGTCGTGATCGACGCCGCCTGCAGCCGTCACGACCATGCGGTCGGCGCTGTATTGCTCGTCCATATATTGGCGCAGATCGGCGGAGGTGAAAGACATCACCGTCTCAGGTTCGCCGAGAATGGCGCGCCCGATCGGCTGATGGCGGTAAGCTGTTTCGGTGAAACGGTCGAAAACAATATCGTCGGGCGTGTCGTGTGCCGCGCCGATTTCCTGCATGATGACCTGCTTCTCGCGCTCCAGTTCAGCTTCGTCGAATTTGGAGGCGGTCAGGATATCGGAGAGGATATCGATGGCCAACGGCACGTCATTGCGTAGAACGCGCGCATAATAGGACGTGGTCTCGACGCTGGTGGCCGCATTGATTTCGCCGCCGACATTTTCGATATCCGATGCTATTTGCCAGGCAGTACGGTTTTCAGTTCCCTTGAATGCCATATGCTCAAGAAGATGAGCAATGCCATGCCTGTCGGCAGCTTCGTTTCGCGCACCGGCCTTGACCCAAATTCCAAGCGCCACGCTTTCCACGTGGGACATCGTATCGGTGGCTATCGTCAATCCATTGGAAAGACGCGTTACTTCAACACCCATAAGCAAACTGCTCCCTGCATTCCCGCTCTGGTTCTCGTCTCGGAGCCGGTATTTTTAAGCTCTCGAATGGCGGCGAACGTATTCTTCCACGATTTTCAGGTCGTTGTGAAGAACTGTGAAGCTTTCTTTTCGTTCCATCAAGTCCGAAAGCCATGCCGGAAGCTGCGGTTCGACACCGCTTGCAGCCTTTACAGCATCAGGGAATTTGGCCGGATGTGCGGTTGCTAGGACAACCATCGGCGCTGCATTGGACACATTTTCGCGAGCGACCTTCAGGCCAATTGCCGAATGCGGATCAAGCAGATAGCCGTCCGCCTCAAGCACGGATTTGATCGTTTCCGCGGTCTCATCGACGGTCGAGCGGCCCGCAGAAAATTCGCTGCGGATCGCCGAGAGCGGCTTTTCGGAGATCGAGAAGCCGCCCGACTGTTTCAGGCTGTCCATCAGGCCGCGCAGTGCTGCTGCATCGCGTCCATGTGCTTCGAACAGGAGACGCTCGAAGTTCGAGGAAATCTGGATGTCCATCGAAGGCGATGTCGTCTGTGCAACGCCGCGCATTTCATACGCGCCGGTTTCCAGCGTGCGTGAGAGAATGTCGTTATCGTTGGTGGCGATAATCAGCTGGTCGATGGGGAGACCCATGCGCTTGGCGACGTAGCCCGCGAAAATATCGCCGAAATTGCCCGTTGGTACGGTGAAAGATACAGCGCGATCCGGCGCGCCGAGGCTCAGCGCCGCCGTAAAGTAATAGACGACCTGCGGCATGATGCGCGCCCAGTTGATCGAGTTTACACCCGAAAGCGACAGCGCATCGCGAAACTGAAGGTCATTGAACATGCCTTTCACAAGATTCTGGCAATCGTCAAAATTGCCTTCAATGGAAAGGGCATGAACATTGGAGAAGCCGGACGATGTCATCTGGCGCTGCTGCACCGGCGAAACGCGCCCGTTCGGGAACAGGATGAAGATGTCGGTATTATCACGACCGCCGAAGGCTTCGATTGCCGCACCGCCCGTGTCGCCCGATGTGGCGCCGACAATGGTTGCACGTTCGCCGCGTTGCGCCAGAACATAGTCCATCATGCGAGCGAGAAGCTGCATGGCGACATCCTTGAAGGCAAGCGTCGGGCCGTGGAAAAGCTCAAGTACGAATTCATTCGCGCCCGTTTGAACCAGTGGGCAGACCGCATCGTGGCGGAAAGTCCCGTAGGCTTCGTGCACCATTTGGCGGAAATCTGAATGCGGAATTTCGCCGTCGACAAATGGAGTGAGCACGGCCAGTGCGATATCCACATAGGATTTTCCGCGCAGGTCGCGGATCTGTTCTGGCGAAAACTGAGGATAATCCTGTGGCAGATAGAGACCGCCGTCCCGGGCTAGACCGGCGAGTAATGCGTCGCTGAACCCCAGGACCGGCGCTTCCCCACGCGTGCTTACATATTTCATTTCTTGGGCCTTCATTTCGGATCGGAGCGGTTTTGAGCCGGGTAATGCAATAGAGCGTCCCTAAAAAAGCCGCAAGGTTTTAAAGCATGTTGACGCGGATGGGGGTTGCTCTCTGGAGCAAAAAACGGGAAAACGTCATCGCGCTACACACATGCGTGATGTAAAAGACAGGTCGATCAGTGCAGGGAAGCCGGGTTTATGCAAACAGCACCACAGAATCGTTCATCGTTTTTTTCAGTCTTTGCAACGGTTTTGCTCGCAGCCCTTGCAGGCTGCACAACCAGTGGCACTGATAAGGCCGCCGACGGAGGTCCAGGTTCTTCCTTGACCACTCCCGCCGCCACTGGCGACCAGCGCATCAAGGAATCCGAGTTGCGCGCCTTCTGTCCTTCGGTTTCGCTGCGTGACGGCACGGCCTTCTTCAATACATATGAGAAGGGCGGTGACAAGGATCCCGCGCGTGTGATCTATCAAGCCGCCCTGACCGATACGACCCGCGCCTGCCAACATGGCGCAGGGACCATGACGATTGATGTCGCTGCTGCCGGTAAGGTTGTACCCGGACCAAAATACAAGAGCGGCACCATCACTATGCCAATCCGTGTTGCCGTCCGCCAGGGCGATCAGGTCATCTATTCCAAGCTGCACAAGCAGGCGGTTACGATAGCCAATGGAGATACCGCAACGCAGTTTGTCTTCAATGACAAGGCAATCACCGTGCCGACGGCGGACAAAAACAATATCCAGATTTTTGTTGGTTTTGACGAAGGTCCGTACAATACCAAGTAAGGAATTTCCGATAGGTATTTACTGACAGTATAATTCTTTTGAGTAATGCGCGGAGATTTTATCCCGCGCATTAATTATTGATATTTTATTTTTGGGTGAACTGTCGATGGGTCTGCTGAGTTCACTTATTTTAATCCTGCATTAATGACAGTTTGAATGGTAATCATGCGATCGATCTGTTCCGTGTTATGATTTTTAATGTCGGGTTTTTAGTGGCATCATTAGGCGGCAGCGATAGCTGGAGACGTTAATACCCGGGCATACTGTGATATATTTTAGGGGCACGGATCATATGCGATTTGATCGCAGTAAACTTCTACAGCCTGTTCCGCTTATTTTGCTTTTTATGCTGTTTCTAGGTGCAGCTTTCGGGCAGTGGGTAGGTAACAGATTTCGAATAGTCGATGAAGAGCGGCACATGAATATTTACATGGCCGCGTTGGTTGCTCATGCTAATCGTCTGGCCATTTCGGCCCACGAAACAATCGACGCAGCCAATCGTTCCCCCTATAAAATGTGCTCCGCGGAAGAAATGACCTATCTGCGCAAGCTGGTTTTTTCGGGATATCATATCAAAGATATTGGCAGGTTCCGTGGAGATCGCCTGATCTGTTCGACGCTTCTTAGCGATATTCCAGAGCAGCCAAGCCGATCGCCTGCCGACATTCATTTGAGCGATGGCACCTATGTTTATGGCGAGAGATCTCTGATTACACCGGGCAGCCTTGGTTCGGTGATCGGTAATGGCGGGGCCAATGTTGTATTAAGTTCTGTTGCATTCGATCTACTCCACACGCCGCAATACGGCTTCGCTGTTTATATGCGCGACGCGGATCTGAAACATTTCGCACGCCTTTACGGCTATCCCTCAGGCAATCTGCCAGCCCCGAATTTCACTGACCTCGGGCGAAAATACGATGTTTTGAGCAAAATCATCACGGAATATCGTTGCGATGACAACACCGGCGTCTGCATTGCTCTCGAAGTGCGGCTGGACAATTCCAGTGCGTCAGCCCAATGGAAATCCTTCATAGCAATCAGTTTTGGTCTGATTATCAGTGCTTCTCTTGGCTTGAGCTGGTTTGCTTATCGTAATCGCGAGCGTCCTCTGGCTTCCATGCTCAACAAAGCGCTGAATGCCCGGCAGCTTGAGCTGGTCTACCAGCCGGTGGTCAATGTGGCAGATGCTAAAGTGACAGGCTTTGAGGCCTTGGTGCGTTGGCAGCTGCAAACCGGTGATCTGATTCCGCCTGACGTATTTATCGCGGAAGCAGAAGAGAGAGGCATGGCCGGCCGGGTAACAGCCTATGTCGTCGAACGTGTTATCGAGGAGATGGGGGATTTGCTCCGCCGCAACCGGAACATTCAGATCAATATCAATATTACTGCGAGTGACGTCCAGGCGTCGTTCTTCCAGAACAGTATCCAGCCGAAACTGCGCGATGCAGGTATCGATCCCAGCCAGATCGGTCTTGAGCTTACAGAACGTACAGCGGTGGATTTCTCGAAAGCGTCGGAAGGAATCAGACGGCTTCGTGAACAGGGCCACAGGGTCTATATCGACGATTTCGGAACGGGTTATTCAAGCCTTGCCTATCTTGGCGAGTTACAGATTGATGCGATCAAAATTGACAAGGCATTCACGCGCACCGTCTGTACTGATAGTCAGACGGTGTCTATCGTTCCGCAGATCATATCGATGGCGCGGCAGCATAATCTTGACCTTGTCATTGAAGGGATCGAGACAGAAGCCCAGGCTGATTATTTCCGCAAGATGAAAACGCCGATGACTGCGCAAGGCTGGTTTTATGGCAAACCTATGCGTGCCGATGACGCCGTGACGCTGGTAACCACCGGTTCGCCCAAAGCCAGGCAAAAGCGTAGGAAAGCTGTATCGAGATCTGTTTGAATGAAATGGTCTGTAGAAAAATGCGGATCGATAAAATTCTAATTAAATGCGACTGCCTGCGTGAAATGAATGGCAACAGGTTTACGCTAGTGTGTTCTCATGAAACACAAATATGAACGCATTCTCGAGCCGACGGACACCTGGGCGATCTTCGATACGTCCACTGGCGAACCCGTCATCATGGGAACCCGTATGCTGATCGGCCTCTCGGAGAGCGAAGCCGAAGAGCTTCTAGCAATTCTCAATGCTCCGCCCAAGGGGCGCAACAAGCAATCCGCCGCCTGACAAAAGCCAGGCGTCGGATTAATTCACTCAGGCATCGGTCCAGACGGACAGGGCCTCGATAACGCTCGGCAGGTCCTTGTGGCGATGGATGACGGTTTCCGCACCGGCATCGGTCAGCTTGTCGGCATGCCCCGGATAGGTGTGAGCACCACCCGTAAAGCCGATCACACGCATGCCAGCGGCGCGAGCGCCCTGAATGCCATGTGCAGAATCTTCAATCACGATGACATCTTTCGGATCGACTCCGAATTGCTTGGCCGCATAAAGGAACACGTCTGGCGCAGGCTTGGTCTTTTTAGTGCCGACTTCCTTGGCCGAAAAGATGTTCGGCACAAATAGTTCGTAAAGGCCGACACGTTTCAGCATGCTTTCCAGCCGATGGCTGGTCGAGTTAGAGCAGATGCACTTCGGCAGCTTTAGCGCCGAGACCACTTCCACGATATCCTCAACCGCCTGAACTTCGTTCTCGAGTTTCTCGTCCAGAATCTTTTCAGACTTGTCGAGAAGCGATGCTGAAAGTGGAATTCCGGCTTCGCGCTCTACCGTCAGAAGAATATCCTGCCACGTCAGACCGGCAAAACGCTCGGCCATTTCATCAGCTGCGATCTGATAACCAGCTTCGGTGAGGAGGGCGGATTCGACTTCTGCCGCGATGATTTCGGAATCCACCAAAACGCCATCGCAATCGAAAATGATGAGGGACGGTGCCGCCATGATCATAGCCTTTTTATTGGGAGGAGTGGGCACCGGCAGCAGCCGGTAACACCGCGATTGAGCTACACCTTTATGGCGAAGCCGTCAAATCGCGGCTGGTTCGAATTCAGACCTCACCGGAAACTTCACGGCGTCGCCGGTCCAGTTCTTCGCTGTAGCGACGCAGCGTGTGCGCTTCACTGAGAAGACCGAGCACTTTGCGCTCCTGCGCATTGTTTACAACAGCCAGCGCTTCGCTTTCTGCCCGGTCGAAACGCGCGACGGCCTCCTTGGCATTCATCTGCGGCAACAGGAACTCATCCTGATATTTGAGAAGCTCGCTGATATTGTGCTCTCCGTCGGATGTGTCGAAGCTGTCGGAATAGACTTCCGGAACAGGGATCATGCCGACATAGCGTCCTTCAGCATCGACCGCGATCACGCGTTGGGTCGATCCTAGCGGGAAATCATGCCGGAATGTTTCGATGTCGGTATCTATCAGGACGGTCCGGACATCGTGACGCATCATCCGGTTTACGGTTAGATTGCGTATCCAGCCGATATCGTGGGCGGACCGGATGGCCTCGCCACGGAGGTGGAAGCGCCATGTTGCGAAGGAGTAACCGAAGGTCTTCCGCACCATCAGCGAGGACGAGACGACAGCTCCGAGGACTAGCATTGCGATTGGAAAATCGCCGGTAAGTTCCAATGCAAGGAAGGTCATGGTCATCGGACCGCCAACGACGGCGACGGCAAGTGAGCTCATGCCGATAACTGCATATACTTCAGGCGCAAGTGCCAAACCGGCAGGTAAAACTGCTCCGGCCACGGCTGCAAACAGCTTGCCCGTCAGTGCCCCCAGAAATAGCGATGCGAAGAACAAGCCCCCACGAAAGCCAGCACCGATGGAGACGGCGGAAGCGAGAGACTTGGTGAAGATCAGCAGCAACAATGCCGGTATTGTAATGTTTGCATTCAGATCGAGGTGCAACGCTCCGTGGCCCGATGCCAGAACCTGCGGAGAAAAGAATGCGATCATACCGACAACGGCACCACCGATTGCTGGCGCCAAAACATTGGGCACTACGCTGCGTCGCGCGGCCGTTTCAACAAAAGTGACTCCACGCATGATGAGAATTGCAATACCTGCCGAAAAGAAACCCAGAACGAGTGCTGGCACGTAGTCGCGCGGCGTGATGTCGTTTATCTGACCGATATCGATGATGAACGGCGCCCCACCGATTGCCTGGGTCACCAGTGCACCAACTATGGCTGCCACGACGACGGGCGCCAGCGTGGCAATCGAATAGACGCCGATGATGAGTTCGAATGCGTAGAATGCACCAGTCAGCGGGGCGTTGAAGGCGCTTGCAATGGCAGCGGCAGCACCACAGCCGACGAGTGTTCGCAAATCTGCGCGACGAAGCTTGAGCGCCCGGCCGATACGGGATGCGAAACCGCTCGCAAGCTGCGTATAGGCAGCTTCAAGCCCGACCGATGCGCCAAATCCATTGGAAATCAGGTTTTGTCCGACGAGAATGAAGCTGTCTGTCAGCGAGAGACGTCCGCCATGGAGCGCATTCGCCTCGATAGGATCGACGATGGGGCGTTTGCGCCAGCGTGCGAGAACCCAGATCACGATCCCCATCAAAATGCCGCCTGCGAGTGGCGCGATATAGGCGCTGGGTTGCAGTGATGCCGCCGAGCTCAGTTTCTCGCCGGGTTCAAGCGCGAAGATTGCCTGATGCATCCATTGGGAAATGCTGCCAATCGCTGCAACCATCAGCCCTGAAATAATGCCGATGACGGTACCAGCTATAACGAGACCTATTTCGCTGCCGCGAACCAGTGCACGCATGCGAAAGGGTACAAAGAGAACCCGCAAATACCGGTTATGTCGCAGTTCAGCGATATTCATCATAAAATACACCGGGCACGCGGGCGGCCCGCATGCCCGCCACGCAAATTCAGAAGTTGACTGCCGATTATAGGCAAAAAGGAATAACCAAGCCTTATCAAGGGCCAGAAGTTAAAGTTACAATTGCATAGCGATCACGGCGTTAAGATGACGGGCGGCAAAATGTCGAATGTCAATTAACCTTGAAAAGCCCGGAACTGCGGACTTTCCTCCTCGATTAAGAAAAGATTTACGATTTCAATCACTTGGCGTTAACTGCATATTTACCCTACCCGGTAACCATAAGGACAAGTTTTTTGCGTCCACAGGTAATCGAGTATCCCATGTCTCTTGTACGTCTTGCACATGAGTTGCCCATCGAGGCTCCGCGTACCGCGTGGCTTGACTCCATCATCAAAGGTGATTGCGTAGCGGCTCTGGAACGCCTGCCGGATCATTCCGTGGACGTCATTTTTGCCGATCCTCCCTATAATCTCCAGCTTGGCGGTGATTTGCATCGCCCCGATCAGTCGATGGTCAGCGCAGTTGACGATCACTGGGATCAGTTCGAGAGCTTTCAGGCCTATGATGCCTTCACGCGTGCGTGGCTTATGGCCTGCCGTCGTGTCCTGAAACCGAATGGCACCATCTGGGT
This sequence comes from Brucella sp. JSBI001, assembly GCF_026014005.1. Lineage (NCBI taxonomy): Bacteria > Pseudomonadati > Pseudomonadota > Alphaproteobacteria > Hyphomicrobiales > Brucellaceae > Brucella > Brucella sp. JSBI001. The sequence continues at coordinate 595,593 of NZ_CP110339.1, forward strand.
CATCGGCTCCTACCACAATATTTTCCGGGTCGGCTCGCAATTGCAGGATCTCGGCTTCTGGCTGCTGAATGATGTCATCTGGCGCAAGACGAACCCGATGCCGAATTTCCGCGGCCGTCGTTTCCAGAATGCTCATGAAACGCTGATCTGGGCTTCGCGCGATCAGAAGGGCAAAGGCTATACCTTCAATTATGAAGCGATGAAGGCCGCCAATGACGACGTACAGATGCGCTCGGACTGGCTGTTCCCGATCTGCACCGGTTCTGAACGCCTGAAAGACGAAAATGGCGACAAGGTTCATCCAACCCAGAAGCCGGAAGCATTACTTGCTCGCATCATGATGGCATCCAGCAAGCCGGGCGACGTCATTCTTGATCCGTTCTTCGGTTCTGGAACGACGGGTGCGGTTGCCAAGCGCCTCGGACGCCACTTCGTCGGTATCGAGCGCGAACAGAGCTATATCGATGCAGCAACGGTGCGCATTGATGCTGTAGAACCACTCGGCAAGGCCGAACTGACGGTGATGACCGGCAAGCGGGCCGAACCGCGCGTGGCGTTCACCAGCGTTCTCGAAGCTGGCCTTCTTCGCCCCGGCACGGTGCTTTGTGATGAACGTCGCCGTTTTGCTGCCATTGTTCGCGCCGATGGTACGCTGGCTGCCAACGGTGAAGCGGGTTCGATCCATCGTATCGGTGCAAAGGTTCAGGGCTTTGATGCCTGCAATGGATGGACTTTCTGGCACTACGAGGAAAACGGCGCGCTGAAGCCAATTGATGCCCTGCGCAAGGTCATTCGCGACCAGATGGCAGTTGCAGGCGCTTAAAGCACATCCCGAAAGGTGCGAAGCGGTTTTCGGGTAAGATGCGCAAACGACAAGTTATCGGACGGCCTCCAGCATAGTCTGATAGTGAGGCGCTCGAAGCATCGGCTTCGGGCGCCTTCGCTATTTTAGGTTTAGAAAGTGAGGCCCAATGCTTTCAAATCGGCGCTCAGCTTGTCCGCATCCGTAAAATGCACAGCCTGCCATCCGGCCTGTCTGGCGCCATCCACATTGTGCATCGTGTCATCGATGAAAAGCGTTGCCGCAGGATCGAGGTCGAACGATGCAACGTGATAATCGTAGATTTCCCGGTCAGGCTTCAGCATGAGAACGTCGCCCGATACGGTAACGCCTCGGCTTTCGGTCAGAAATGGAAAGCGTGTTTGCGCTTCGCGGAAAGTGTCTGAAGCAAAATTCGTCAGCATGGTGACGTCATTACCATTGTCGATCAGGCCGTGCAGAATTTCGACACTGTCCTCGTACGCATGGGGAACCATCTGGTTCCAGTTTTGCCTGAAGGCACGGATATGATCGCTTTTCTCCGGATATGTATTGATCAGGAATTTTTCCGCTTCCTGCCAGGTTCTGCCGCGATCCTGCTCGATATTCCATGCACTGGTGCAGATGTTTTCCAGAAACCAACGCCGTTCCGAAGCATCGGGAATGACATCCAGATAGGCCAGCTCAGGATCATAGTGGATCAGGACCTTACCGATATCGAAGACAACGTGCTTGACGGGACTACTCAATGGTTTCTCCTCCCTTGTTTGAAAGCTTCTGGTATGGCAGCGGTGATCGCCTTTCTCATGACGGTTGGCAGTGCTTCGTCCGAAAGCTCATCTGGTTGGGACCACCACCCCTCGGTGGACAAAGCCTTACTTACATTCTCAGAGCGATAGACCGACAATCGCAGTTCAAAATGCGTAAAAACATGCGTGATTGAACCGGCAGCGGTCCATTGTGCCGGGAACGGTGCTGCATCGATTGTTGCATCTCCGTCTATACGCGCGGTCCAGTGACTGCCCGGAACCTCGGTCATCCCGGCAAGCAGTCCTTCACCCTTTCGCTTGCGCAGGAGGATTGAACCATCTCCGGCAATGGCGATGAATGCCGCACCGGTGCGAATTGGCTTTACCGCTTTGGGAGCTTTAACCGGAAATTCTTCCGGATCGCGCGATTTGAGAGCCATGCAGTCATCATTGAGGGGGCAGATCGCACAGGCGGGGCGTCGCGGCGTGCAAATGGTTGCACCCAGATCCATCATAGCCTGAGCGAAATCTCCCGGCCGGTCGTTCGGGGTCAATTGCCCCATGAGTGCGCGGATTTCCGCCTTCGCTGCGGGCAGGGGCGTGTCGATTGTGTAAAGTCGTGAAATGACGCGCTCCACATTGCCGTCGACGACGGCAACCGCTTCGCCAAAGGCAATTGCTGCAATCGCGGCGGAAGTGTAATCCCCGATGCCGGGCAGATCCTTCAATGCAATGGCGTTGTCCGGAAATCTGCCGTTGTGCTGCAAGGCTACGGCGTCGGCACATTTCTTCAGATTGCGCGCACGCGAATAATAACCGAGCCCGGCCCATGACCGCAGAATATCGTCTTCGCTTGCCTGTGCCATGGCCTGAACGGAAGGCCAGCGTTCAACGAACTTCATGAAGTAAGACTTGACCGCCTCCACCGTCGTCTGCTGAAGCATGATTTCGGAAAGCCAGACGCGATAGGGATCGGGCTTGACGCCGGAAACCTGTTCGGCCGGGCTCACGCGCCATGGCAAAACACGATGGTGCCGGTCATACCAGCGCAGGAGCTTTGTGCTTTGATCGGAAGGGACAGAATTTAGCATGAAAAAGGCATCGGTTAACAGTTGGGCTGCATTCTGATTAATGCCTTATTTTTACAATTGATAGAAACAATGCTGTGCATATCGGAGCCTAGAGCTTAGAAGTCTCGCATGAGTCTCCTGATGTGCCCCATTGGAAAGAGAATAAGTGGACCATTCTGTACCTGTCTATGTCATCAATCTTGCGCGGTCACGGGATCGCTGGGACAGGTTGAAATCCAATGCAGATGCGCTTTCGATCGAACTCCGGCGCGTGGAAGCCGTCGAGGGCAAGCTGCTGTCTCCAGAAGAGCTGACGGATTTCGATGATGCAGGCTTCCGCCGGTGGCACGGTAAAGTGGCGCTTCCGGCAGAAATCGGCTGTTACCTTAGCCATATCCGATCATTGGAAGCCATAATCGCGGCGCCAGAACAGTTCGCTGTCATCGTGGAAGACGACGTCGTTTTTACCTCTGCATTTCAACCGTTCCTGACGCATTTGACGAAGGTGGCGGGTTGGGATGCGGTGAAGCTTGTTAATCACAGGGTAGCTGCGTTTCGCTCCTTTCAAAGCGTTGACGATCAGTTTTCCATAGGTCGCTGCCTGCATGGTCCGCTGGGTAGTTCAGCGGCATATGTCGTAACCCGTGAAGGAGCGTCGAAAATGCTAAAGGCACTCCGTCCCATGCGGCTGCCTTATGATGTCGCATTGGAAAGAGGGTGGGCTGGCGCGTATCAAATTTTTACGACCGACAAGCCGGTCGTCGAGTTTTCCGATATCGCGATTTCTACGATTGCTCAGGGGCGCGCTACCTACGCCAAGAAGCGACTACCGGCATACAAAAGGATAAGCACCCTTTTGTTTCGAGCAACTGACTATGCCAGACGAATCGCCTACGCTCTTCATAAGAAGAGCTTAAGAGAGGGCCAGGGTTGAGTTATTTTAAGAAGTCTTTTCTGATGCGTCGCCGAGTGGACTCCTGGGTCATCGGGGCTGCGTCGGCAGCCATGCCCGTTCGCATTGGGCTTGGACCACTGATACTTTTCATCTTTTCATGCATCGGTATTTATCTTGCCTGCGGACGTCACGCAACGACGCGTATGTTCGCCAAGAAATTCTATCTCTTTATAATTTTATATGCCGTCTGGTCGTTAGGTTTGATCCTGTTTCGCGGTGAGCCTTTCCAGGACAATCGACAGATCGGCTATACTCTGCTGATCACAATTTTCGCTTTTGCCGGGTCAGGAATGGTGCTCGTTCGCGATCCATTGCGAGCCTATGTTCTTGGCTCACGTGTGGGTACTTTGCTTGCTGTTATCGTCGCGCTTTATCTTGCCGTTACCAATGGCGGGCGTATTGGCGTTGGTGGCAATCAGGCAGTTTTTGCATTTGTTGCAGCAGTGGCCGCGATCTCAGCTGCAATTCCGTTGCGCAAGGCCCCGCGCTATTTGCCGAACGGTCCACATTGGCTGGTTCTGGGGTTCACCGCAGTTTTGACCTCTGAAACACGAGCGGTCATCGTGGTGTTGCCGATATTTGCAGCCGTAGAAATCCTTATTTTCCTGAGGCGGTTCAGCATCAGGCAACAGGGAGCGGCTTACGCTGTATTGTTTGCAGCAATCGCGGCTCTTGTCGTTGTCGGTCCCGTCGGCGATATAATCTCCAAACGGTTTTCTGGAATGGTTGAATATTACGACACCGGCAACAGTTCCAATTGGGAGGATAAGGTTTCTGCTGATATCCGCGAGGCAATGTGGAAAAGCGCGTCCAGTGTTATCGTGGCGCACCCGTTAACAGGCGTTGGTTCCTATTCAAAAATGGAATATGTGCGGGCTGGGGCGGGAGACAAGGCTGCGATGCTGGACGGTTTCCGCCATGTGCACAATACGGTCCTCGATGAATTGCTGAACGATGGCATTGTCGGTCTCATCTTCATGGCTGGCGCTTTTATCTCGATCTTTGTTTATTTGTGGCGGACTGCCGATAGCTGGGCGATGCGGCGAGCCTTGCTCTACTTCGCTGTGGTGTGCGGCAGCTACGGCATGTTGCACAATCCGCTTTTACACGAGGTCACCATATCCTCGACCATGTTCTTCCTCGCAGCGTTGAACGCTGCTGCATCTCGGCGGGTCATGGCGGCAAGGCGTACAGGACTCACTTCGTATATTTTTGGAAAGAAATCACCGGCATGAAAGCGATTGTAACGGGTGTAGCCGGATTTATTGGGTTTCATACGGCACAGCGTCTGCTGGATGAAGGCTGGCAGGTCATCGGCATCGACAATGTGAACGACTACTATCCGGTCGCATTGAAAGAAACCCGCCTTTCCAAGCTTCATATGCGTGACAGCTTCCGGTTTGCGAAGGCAGATATCTCCGATGCAGAAGCGTTCAACACGGCAATCGGCTCTGATCGAGATGCGGATGTTATTGTGCACCTCGCAGCACAGGCAGGTGTGCGATATTCCATCGAGAACCCAACGGCCTATATTTCGGCCAATGTGCAGGGACAGATAACCGTTTTCGAAACCGCATTGAGAATGGAGAAGCGTCCGCCTGTCGTTTATGCCAGCTCATCATCGGTCTATGGTGCAAATGAAAAGGTACCTTTCTCCGAAAGCGATCCTGTCGATCACCCTGTTTCGATCTATGCTGCAACAAAGCGCTCCGGCGAATTATTGGCCTACTCATACCGTCACGTGCACAAACTCTACTCCACCGGTTTGCGTTTCTTTACGGTCTATGGTCCCTATGGGCGGCCTGACATGGCGCCGTGGCTGTTCACATCCGCGATCCTTAAAGGCGAGCCGATCCGCGTGTTCAATAATGGTGAGATGCAGCGGGACTTCACTTTCGTGGAGGATATCGTCAGTGGTGTGATTGGCGCGGTGAGACGTATTCTCGACAAGCCTGAAGATACAGCGCCCGTTTATAATCTCGGCAACAATCGGCCGGTCATGCTCAACGATTTTATTGCCGCGATTGAAAAAGCGACCGGCAAGGAAGCGATACGCAAGCTGGAGCCGATGCCTGCTGCTGATGTGCCTCGCACCTATGCCGACATAGCACTTGCTGCACGTGACCTTGGCTTTAGCCCGAAAACCACGCTCGATCAGGGTATTCCTTTGTTTGTGGAATGGTTTCGCGGCTATAATGGAGCGCGATGAGCGAACCAACATCCAGACGCGGTTTCAGACCGCTGGCAGATATGGCTTCGGGTCTGGTGGATCCGATGCTGCAAAAGCGTGCCGGTATCAATCTCGCCTTGCTTCAGTCATGGGAAGATATTGTCGGTCCCGCCATCGGCGCAACCTCGCGCCCTTTGCGTATTATCTGGCCGCGTCGTCTGCGCGAGGATGATCCGTTTTCACCTGCAACGCTGATTATAGCCTGCGAAGGGTTCGCAGCCCTGCAGGTTCAGCATGAAACAGGCGAGATCATCAGCCGCATCAATGGCTTTCTCGGCTTCTCGGCAGTTGGCCGCATTCGCATCGAGCAGAAGCCGCCGATCATCCCGGCCAAGCGCCGCGTAAAGCGGCTGGCACCGCTTGGGCCTGCCGAAGAGCGTCGCATCGAAAAGGCTACGGACGGTATCGAAGACGATGCGCTTCGTGCAGCTCTTGCGCGCCTTGGCAAGAACATTCTCGCAGAGAAGCGGACAGCGGGTCGAAAAGACAAGGATAGTTGAATTTGGCTCGCTGCCATAAATTTGATGCAAGCTTTCAGCAGTTTGTGTTTGGCATCCTGGTTTATTGTCGCAAATTTGAAGACAAATAATCCAAGGTGCTGACTTTCATGTGAACGCTGTGGGTCTAGCGAAGTGCGGCCTGCCGCTTTAGATTGTATGTCGAAGTCAACTATTGAAACAGGACTGGATGATTCGGATGCCTGCAGCGTTTAATCGCAGACACGTTATTTCTCTTGCTGGAGCGGCCGCTGCCGGGCTGGCTTTTGCCGGTGGCGCGAATGCGCAGCAGCGCGATCCTGAAGGCACTGTCGATGCGGCCAAGATTGCCGAACCCGGCAAGCTCAAGGACATGGTCTACGGCAAGGCTGATGCGCCGGTCACCATCGTTGAATATGCATCGCTGACCTGCCCGCATTGCGCGGATTTCACGATCAATACATTCCCGAAAATCAAGGAAAAATATATCGATACGGGCAAAGCACGGCTCATCTTCCGTGAGTTCCCGTTCGATCCGCGCGCGACCGCCGCTTTCATGCTCGCACGCTGCGCACCGGAAGACCGTTATTTCCCTATGGTCGACGTTTTCTTCAAGCAGCAGCAGCAGTGGGCGACCGCTGAAGATGGTGAAGCAGCTCTCCTGCAAATTGCAAAACTTGCCGGTTTTACACAGGAGTCCTTCAAGGCTTGCTTGACGAACCAGCAAGTTCTCGATGATGTGAGAGCAACGATGGAGCGTGGATCGAAGGATTTCGGTGTGAGTGCAACGCCGACTTTCTTCATTAACGGACAAAAATACGCTGGAGCGCTTTCGGTTGACGAAATGTCGGCAATCATCGACAAGCTTCTCTAATCCGTTTTTCAGATCGAAAAGCGGGCGCTCCTCTGCGCCTGCTTTTTGCGTTTCTGAAGTCACAATGGGAGGGGCATTCTGATGCGCTTCTCCAAGCTGCGCCTTGTCGGTTTCAAATCCTTCGTCGAGCCCATGGAGTTCGTCATCGAAGGCGGACTGACCGGCGTCGTCGGCCCGAATGGCTGCGGCAAGTCCAATCTGGTTGAAGCGCTGCGCTGGGTGATGGGTGAAAACTCATACAAAAACATGCGCGCCTCCGGCATGGACGATGTGATCTTTTCAGGCTCGGCCACGCGGCCCGCGCGCAATACTGCCGAAGTCACGCTTTTTCTCGATAATTCCGATCGCACAGCGCCTGCCGCTTATAATGATGCAGACGAATTGCAGGTCTCTCGCCGCATCGAACGGGAGTCAGGATCGGTCTATCGCATCAATGGCAAGGAAGCGCGCGCCAAGGACGTGCAGCTTCTCTTTGCGGACCAGTCCACCGGCGCACGTTCACCGTCGATGGTCGGGCAGGGGCGTATTGGTGAGCTTATTCAGGCAAAGCCGCAAGCACGTCGCGCGCTCCTGGAAGAAGCGGCTGGTATTTCCGGCCTGCACACCCGCCGCCATGAGGCCGAGTTGCGCCTTCGCGCTGCCGAAACCAATCTTGAGCGTCTCGACGATGTGGTTGGCGAGTTAGGAAGCCAGATCGAAAGTCTGAAACGTCAGGCACGCCAGGCAAACCGCTTCAAAGCACTTTCTGCAGATATTCGCCGGGCGGAAGCTGCACTTCTGCATTTGCGCTGGTCACAGGCGAAGGTACAGGAAGGCGAAGCGCAAAGCGCCTTGGCGCAGGCAACCTCAGCTGTCGGTGACATGGCGCAAGCGCAGATGAACGCGGCAAAGGCACAGGCGGTCGGCGCGCACAAACTACCCGAACTGCGCGAGGCCGAAGCGAAAGCCGCCGCCGCATTGCAGCGTCTTTCCATTGCGAGAACCCAGCTTGATGAGGAAGGCGAACGTCTTCGTGCCCGCCGGGCAGAGCTGATAAAGCGTCTTGAGCAGCTTTCTGCCGACATTGCGCGCGAAGAAGAATTGATGCGCGAGAATGCTGACATTCTGGCGCGGCTCGACGACGAGGAGCAGGAGTTGATCGCTTCTGCCGAAGAATCCGGCGAGCGTGATCAGGAACTGCACGCGCTGTTTGAGGAAGCGGAAATTCGCTTGCAGGATAGCGAAAACGCATTGTCCCGTGTGACGGCTGAGCGTGCTGAAGCCGCCGCAGAGCGTGTGCAGATTGAACGGGCACTGAAGGAAACACGTGACCGTCGTGACCGGCTTTCTGCCCAGATGGAAACGATAACGCGCGACATCGCTGCTGTCGCGGAGCAGATCGGCGGATTGTTCGATCCGGCGGAAAAGCGCATCGTAGTCGATCGCTGTGCGGACGCACTGGCTTCGGCCGAGGAAATGGTCGCAAGCGCGGAAGAGCTCGTTGCAAGCGCGCGCGAAGCCGAAGCTGCCAGCCGCCAACCTTTGAGCGAGGCGCGTACCGAACTGAACCGCATCGAAACGGAAGCGCAGACGTTGGCCCGCATTCTGAATGCTGGTGAAACAGGGCAATTCCCGCCAGTGGTGGAAGAGTTGCGTGTCGAGAAGGGCTTTGAAGTTGCACTTGGTGCGGCACTCGGCGAAGATCTTGATGCCGCCAGCGATGAACATGCGCCGGTCTATTGGGCTTACAATCCTGCTGCCAACGCCGATCCCGCCTTGCCGGAAGGCGTGACGCCGCTGGATCGGCTGGTGGAGGGACCACAGCAATTGCGCCGGAGGCTGGCACAGGTCGGCGTTGTTTCGGATAGTGAAGGCAAGCGCTTGCAGGCCATGTTGCGGCCCGGTCAGCGGCTGGTGAGCCAAGCCGGTGCGCTCTGGCGCTGGGATGGCTATACGGCAAGCGCCGATGCGCCGACCCCAGCAGCCCAGCGACTGGCACAAAAAAACCGGCTGGCGGAGCTCGAACAGGAAGCGATTGCCGCGCGCAAGCGCGCCGAGCAGGCTGAGCAGGATGTGCAACGCACCGAGGCAGGCGTCCGCGAGGCCGTCGAGCAGGAGCGCGTCGCACGCGATCAATGGCGCGCAAACCAGCGCAAGCTTGACGAAGCGCGGGAGGCTCTGGCGGCTGCGGAGCGTGCAGCAGGTCAGTTGGCGACACGCCGTGCGGGTCTTGAAGACAGCAAGGCGCATCTGGAAGAAAATCTCGAAGAAGCGCAGATCCGGGTCACGGAAGCTGAAGACCGGCTCGGCGAAATGCCGGATATAGATGCGATTGGCGAACGCCTTGCCACATTAAGCAGCGAAGTCATGTCGGATCGCACCGCTCTGGCAGAAGCGCGCGCCGCCTATGAGGGGCTGCGGCGCGAAGCCGACGCCCGCAAACGGCGACTGGAAATGATTGCGCTGGAACGCCGTAACTGGAAATCCCGCGCTGAAAATGCTGACCGTCATATTGCTGCGCTGAATGATCGTCGTGCGGAAACGGCAGATGAGGCCGAGGCTCTTGCGGAAGCGCCCGACGAGATCGAGAACCGCCGCCGGGCGCTTTTGAACGAACTTTCGCAGGCGGATACCCTTCGAAAACAGGCTGGCGATGTTCTGGCTGAGGCCGAGGCCACGCAGGCGGAACTCGACAAGATGGCAACTCTTGCCATCCAGCAATTGGCGGCAAGCCGCGAACAGAGGGCGCGTGCCGAAGAACGTCTCGCGGCGGCAGAAGAGCGGCGCAAGGATACCGAAGCCCGTATTGCCGAAGCTTTGAACTGCCCACCGCATGAGGCTATTCGCCAGACAGGTTTAAGGCCGGACGAAGCTTTGCCTGATCCCGATCAGCTGGAACGCCAGCTGGAGCGGTTGAAGATTGAGCGCGAGCGGCTCGGTGCCGTCAATTTGCGCGCCGATGAGGAACAGGAAGAACTGTCAGGACGTCTCGATACTATTGTATCCGAGCGTGAAGATGTGATTGAGGCAATCAAGAAGCTGCGCCAGGCAATCCAGAGCCTCAATCGCGAGGGACGCGAGCGCCTGCTGGCTGCATTCGACGTGGTGAATGTGCAGTTCCAGCGTCTGTTCACGCATCTCTTTGGCGGCGGCACGGCTGAATTGCAGTTGATCGAAAGCGATGATCCACTGGAAGCCGGTCTGGAAATTCTCGCCCGTCCGCCCGGTAAGAAGCCGCAGACCATGACGCTGCTTTCCGGCGGTGAGCAGGCACTGACAGCTATGGCGCTCATTTTTGCAGTGTTTCTCACCAATCCGGCACCAATCTGTGTGCTCGATGAAGTGGATGCACCGCTCGATGACCATAATGTTGAGCGCTATTGCAATCTGATGGATGAAATGGCGGCTTCGACCGAAACGCGCTTCGTGGTGATCACGCATAACCCGATCACCATGGCTCGCATGAACCGTCTCTTCGGCGTGACGATGGGCGAGCAGGGTGTGAGCCAGCTCGTTTCGGTGGACTTGCAGACTGCGGAACAGTTGCGCGAAGCAAGCTAGAGCATGTCTCCCAAAAGTAGAACCGGTTTTGGGGTAAAGACATGCATAAAAACAAAAGATAGAGCATTTCCAATGGTTCGTGAGAAACAGGAAATGCTCTAAAACATAATCTGTACGGAGGACGGCATGAGCGGCGATCACGACCACGGAGACGTCAGCGACACGCCACTTCCAAGATTATGGATCGCCTTTGCGCTGACCAGCCTTTTCATGATTGCCGAGATCGTCGGCAGTTTCGTCACCGGCAGTCTCGCGCTTTTATCCGATGCCATGCACATGGCAACGGACAGTTTTGCGCTTCTCCTTGCCCTGATCGCCATCTATTTGGGTCGACGGCCAGCCGATATTCTTCGCACCTACGGTTATGCCCGCTTTGAAATTCTCGCGGCGACAGTCAATGCGCTTCTGTTGCTGGGTGTAGCTTTCTATATCCTTTATGAAGCCTATGAACGTCTTTCGCGTCCTGCCGATGTGCAGTCCGTCGGCATGATGGTCGTTGCCGTGCTTGGCCTGATCGTCAATCTGATATCCATGCGGGTCTTGATGGGGCACAAGGACGAAAGCTTGAACGTCAAGGGCGCTTATCTTGAAGTCTGGGCGGATATGCTGGGTTCTGTCGGCGTGATTGTCGGCGCAGTGATCATTTATCTGACCGGATGGGAGTGGGTGGATTCACTGATCGCCATCGGTATCGGCTTCATGGTCTTTCCGCGCACATGGGTTCTGCTCAAGGAATGCATCAATATTCTGCTGGAAGGCGTTCCCGCTGGACTGGACCTTGATGATCTGCAGAAGGCCGTTCTGGCTGTGCCCGGTGTGGCGACACTCCACGACTTGCACGTCTGGTCGCTGACCAAGAACCAGAAATCCCTGACCGCGCATATCGTGCTGGTCGGTGGGGCAGACAGCGAGATCGTGCGTCGCGCGGTTGAGCAGGTATTGCAGGAAAAGTTTGATCTCCACCACACCACCTTGCAGATGGAAACGGTAGATCGCGCTTCCGTCGAGCATATTCACTGAAGCTCGATATACTGCCGCCGCAAACGGAATTACCGGTCGCTCCAGACAGCCAGTTCATTTCCGGCCGGATCGGTGAAATGAAAACGCCGCCCGCCGGGGAAAGAGAATATGGGCTTTACGATAGTGCCGCCCGCATCGGTAACGGCTTCCAGAGCATCTTCCAGCCGGGCCGCATAGAGCACGGGCAGAGGCATTGCTGTCGCTTGTCCATCGGCGTCAAAACCGCCGTCCAGTCCTTCCGAAAAGGCTGAATAAGTCGGGCCATAATCAGTGAAAGACCAGCCAAAGGCTCGTGCATAGAAACTCTTCGTCGCATCAAGCGATCCGTTTGCCGCGGGCATTTCCAGATAGTCGAGCTTTCCTGTGATACGCATTGCATTTACCCTTCACGTTCACTATTTGTTCAAATTTGGCTGAAGGTTACAGGTTTTGTCAAGGCAAAGGAACAAGACTAATTTTCTCGTACCGTTAATCCAGTGCTTCTAACATCGTTTTGCCGCTGTCGCGCAAGCATTAATGCTCGTCGATGTTGCCTGTGGTCTCGCCAGTTTTATCAGCTTTAAGAAACTTTTGATTAACGGTCGATGGCTGGGGGCGAGCCACAATTGCTGTGCGAAATTGAGTTTTCCGCGAGCGGTATTGAACAGGGATAAGTTTGCATTCACTTGAAGCCGCTTATCTGGATTCCGCACGATTAGATCTGCGAGATGAGATCTCTACCTGCCTGTTCATACATAGAGAAACTCTATGGCTGAGCTTAACTGTATGAATATCTCCATGTTTGCGTATTTGGCTGATTTTTAAGTTCGTGCATTTTCGTCAGGTATTGAGGATTTTTTGTTTCCGCAGAAAGCTACCTCAACTCAAATTTGACTATATAAAATATTTATAGTTTAATCAATTTAACGGTCAACGTTGGGTGACGTTTCTCTTATGAGACCTTCGACGGGCGGTTGTCTGGGGGGCACTCGCTGGCGTTGTCAGATGGTCAGGAGGAAAGACGTGGCGATCATGTTCGTGCGAGCGCAGATGATCAGCAGGGGCGCGGGGCGCAACATCATCTCGGCTGCCGCCTATCGGCACCGCACCCGGATGATGGACGAACAAAGGGGTGTGTCTTTCAGCTTCAAGGATGGCGACGACGAACTGAGGCACGAGGAACTGGCTCTACCGGAGGCGGTTCCAGCGTGGCTGCAGACTGCTATCGAGGGGAAAACAGTGGCTGCGGCAAGCGAGACACTGTGGAATGCGGTTGACGCATTCGAGACGCGTGTGAACGCGCAGTTTGCCCGTGAACTGATTATAGCACTGCCAGAGGAACTGACGCTTAAGGAAAACATCGCCCTGGTCCGTGAGTTCGTGAGAGACAACCTGACCTCAAGGGGTATGATTGCTGACTGGGTCTATCACGATAAGGACGGCAATCCACATATCCACCTGATGACCGCATTGAGGCCGCTGACTGAAGAAGGGTTTGGTCCCAAATATATGCCCGTTCGCCGACCCGACGGGAAACCACTGCGTGAGGTAAAATCAAATCGCCATAACGGGGATATTGTTTATACGTGTTGGGCGGGTAACAGGGAGACGATGAAGGCGTGGAAGATCGCCTGGGCGCAGACAGCCAACCGGTATCTGGCACTGGCTGGCCGTGACATCCGCCTTGACGGTCGTTCTCGTGCCGAACAGGGACTTGAGGGGATTGCCCAGAGGCATCTGGGACCCGGAAAGTCGGCGATGATGCGCAAGGGCGTCGAGATGTATTTTGCACCCGCCGATCTGGCACGCCGGCAGAAAATGACCGCCCGGCTGCTTGCCGATCCGGGGCCTCTCCTCAGGCAGCTTGGCAATGAACGCTCCACCTTTGACGAGAAGGATATCGCAAGGGTCATCCACCGCTATGTCGATGATCCGGTAGACTTTGCCAATATCCGTGCACGACTGATGGCCTCTCCCGATCTGGTGCTGCTGAAACCGCAGCAGGCAGGCCCACTGACTGATCCGATGACTGGTCGTGTGAATGGCCGGGTGGCTGGCGAGGCAAGGGAACCGGCAATCTTCACCACCCGCCAGATCCTGCGCACCGAACATGACATGATGCGTTCAGCCGATACCCTGTCGGGGAGGAGGGGGTTCGGGATTTCCGATGCAAGACGCGCAGGCGCAGTGCGTTTCGTCGAAGGGGACAATCCGCTGAAGCCGTTCAGGCTGGATGTTGAGCAGATTGAAGCCATTCGGCATGTGACGGGCGACAGCGGTATCGCTGCTGTCGTCGGTCTTGCCGGTACGGGCAAGTCGACATTGCTTGCAGCTGCGCGCCTTGCCTGGGAGAGCGGGCATCACCGTGTCCTGGGCGCGGCCCTTTCCGGCAAGGCTGCCGAGGGGCTGGAGGAGAGTTCCGGTATCAGGTCGCGAACGCTTGCCGCGTGGGAGCACGCCTGGAATAACGGACGCGACCGGCTGATGCGCGGTGACGTCCTCGTCATTGACGAGGCAGGCATGGTCTCCTCGTTGCAAATGGCACGTGTGCTGGATGCCGCAGAAAAGGCTGGCGCAAAGGTTGTTCTGGTCGGCGATGCCATGCAGCTTCAGCCGATCGGGGCCGGTGCGGCTTTCCGGGCAATAGCAGAACGGATCGGTTCCGCCGAACTTGCCGGTGTGCGCCGGCAACAGGACCAATGGGCCCGCGATGCCTCAAGGCTCCTCGCCCGCGGTGACACCGCGGGCGGACTGGAGATCTACGCCAGACGCGGGCATCTGGTCGAGGCGGAAACCCGGGATGAACTGGTCAGCCGTCTGGTCAGGGACTGGGCCGATGCGCGGCGGAAAATGATCATGCCATCACAGCCGGGACGGGGCGTGCGGCCAGGGACGGGGATCGCAGCGCTAAACGGTGGCGGCCAGCTGCGGAGTGATGCGTTGCTGGTGCTGGCGCACACCAACAGGGATGTCCACAGGCTGAATGAGGCCTTGCGCAAGGTGATGCGGGAGGAGGGAGCGCTCGGTGCCGCGCGCAGCTTCCGGACAGAGCGGGGCATGCGGGAGTTTGCTGCTGGCGATCGGATCATCTTTCTTGAGAACGCCCGTTTCCTTGAAGCGCGTGCAAGGGGAAACAATCCGCAATATGTCAGGAACGGCATGTTCGGCACGGTGGTCTCTACCGGCAACGCGTTCCGCGCGCCGCTGCTTTCTGTCCGGCTCGACAGCGGCAACGAGATTGTTCTCAGCGAGGACAGCTACCGCCATATCGATCACGGCTATGCGGTGACAATCCACAAGTCGCAGGGCGCGACTGTCGACCGGACCCTTGTGCTTGCCAGCGGCATGATGGACAGGCACCTGACCTATGTGTCCATGACCCGTCATCGTCACAGGGCTGATCTTTATGCTGCACGCGAGGACTTCAGGCCTGAACGCGAGGACAGATCCCGTATTGATTACGCGAAGGGGATCACCGGTGAACTAGTCGAAACCGGGGTGACAAAATTCCGGTCGGGGGATGAGGATACGAATGATACGCCCTATGCTGATCTGCAGGTTGAAGGCGGGAAGGTCCATCGCCTCCGCGGTGTCAGTCTGCCGGCGGCCCTGTCGGCTGCGGGAGCTTCAAAAGGAGATACGGTCACGCTTCGCAAGGATGGCGTCGAGACCGTGAAGGTAAAAATTGCAGTTCCTGATGCGCAAGGCGGTGAAAGGCACTTTGAGGAACGCACGGTCGAGCGCAATGTCTGGACGGCCAGGCTGCATGAAGTCACCGATGTCCGCCGCAAAAGCATTGAAGGGGAAAGCCACACACCGGAATTGTTCCGGCAACTGGCCAAACGCCTCGGGCGTTCGGGCGCCAAAACCACGACGCTGGATTTTGCTGGCGAGGCTGGCTACCAGGCACATGTGCGGGACTTTGCCCGCAGGCGTGGTATCGACACACTTGCCGGGATTGTCGCTGGCACAGGGGCAGGAGCACGACGCCAGCTGGCGTGGCTGGCACAAAAGCGCCAGCAGGTGGCAATGCTGTGGGAGCGGGCAGGTGCGGCGCCAGGCTTTGCCATGGACAGGGAGCGGCATGTTTCCTGCGGTGACAACCATTGCGAAAACCTCGCCGTACAAAATCCGGTCTCCCCGGCACCTGTGGGCAGAACCCTTGTCGGTTCATTCCGAAGCCGGTTGCCGAACAATGAAGGGCGCCGCCCGGAAGCCCGCTCCATACCGCCGCTGCTTGCTGCTGTGACAGACTTCACGATCCCCGTGGAGGTTGAGGCGCGCGCGAGGGCATCCGCGGCAGCCCACTACCGCCATAACCGAACAGCACTTGCCAAAACGGCCTCTCATCTCTGGCGGGAACCCACCAGTGCCGTCGATACGATCGAGGCACTGATCCGGAAAGGCATTGCCGGTGATCGGATTGCGGCAGCCATTGCCAATGATCCTGCGGCCTATGGTGCCCTGCGCGGCTCCAGTCGGCTGAGGGACAGGCTTCTGGCCGTTGGCCGCGAGCGAAAGACAGCACTGGAAGTCGTGCCGGATGTGCAGGCAAGTGTCCGCTCGCTGGGATCGGGCTGGGCGTCAGCCCTGAAGGCTGCAACAACCGCAATCGCCGCAGAGCGTCAGCAGATGGCGACCGCCATTCCCGGATTGTCAGAAGAAGCCAGCCGGGAACTGCGTCGCATCACAGCCGCGATGCAAGAAAAGGACGCACGGCCTGATATCCTCGCCGGTTCGCTCGAACCGCATGTTCGTCGGGAGTTTACAAGCGTCAGCCGCGCCCTTGATCTCAGGTTCGGGCGCAACGCAATCCTGCGTGGCGACAGTGACAACGTCAGTCGCGTGCCTCCCGCACAACGTTCCGTCTTCGAGGCGCTTCAGAACAAGTTGAAGATCGTTCAGCAACTAGTTCGCCACCAAGAAAGCCAATGTGTCATGACAGTACGCAGGCAACGCAACATCAATCCGGAGCAGAGCTTCTCGCGTTAAGTCGAAAGCGAGACCCGACATTCGAAGATTTTCTGTTGAAACGGTTGAGAAGTCTTCTAAGTTTGTCGACAGTTGCAAGATCTCTGGACGAGGCATTATAAATTCCAGAAAGCGAGAGACCAGCTTTGTCAGTCGTTCTCCATTTTATATAAAACCTAAGTTGGTCTCATTTTATCCAGATGTTGAGAACACAGTTGCTCTATTTGGGCGATGAGCAGGTTTGTCCGCTTCAAGAGCCAGCGCAGCGCTTCCTCAGTGATGTCAAAATGCGGCGAATAGCGCGCCTTCACATAAGCTTCGTTGACGATATTGAACCAGGCTTTGTAACGCTGTTGGTCCTGAGGCCAGGCTTTGGCGAGCTCTTTTTTTTGTCCTTCGGCAAGACGGCGTAGAAATTTGAGATTATGCGAAGCTGGTGAGTAATTCGTGGTAACCAGTAGAAAAGTTGAATAGGCCTGCTCGACTGCTTGATGCAGGATGAACGCAGCCTCGTTCAACTCGCCATGGTCGATGCCAAGCTCACCCCATCTGACAAAAGCTTTTGCATGCGGCAACCGTCGGTCGAAATACTCTTTCGCGATGCGATAGGCATCTTTGGGATTAAGAGTGCCGGGTTGGGCGAGCGGTTCGGGCTCGAGTTCGTAAAGCACGATGCCTTCCCGACGAATGTCCGTAAAGAAATATCGCCCTTCCTTAATTCGTGTGTTTACCTCCCGGAGCGAGTGCACAATGAAATTCACAGGTGTTTGCACATCGCGAAGCCGCATCAGCCGGTCCTCCGCTTTATGCCAGTATGTTTCGAAATCGGCCAATTTTCGGTTGTTGACGATAATCAACAGATCGAAATCTGAACGGTAGCCTTTGCCAGTGTGCGGTTCGTCAACCTGTGTGCCGCGTGCATATGATCCGAACAGAATAATTTTCAGAATTCGGCCGCGTTTTTTAAACTCAGCTGAACCTTCTTTGAGTGCGTCGTCGAACTCCTCAAAAAGAATCTCTACAATACGCCGCAACTCGTGCTGCTTGACGTGGGGCAGGTGATCGATACGGTCTTTCATCAGCACGGGGGTGCACCTGTCAGTTTGAAATTCAGACGAACGATTTTGCGTGTCGGTACAGGATGCAAAATTCAATGAGGGGGATCAACTAAACGATTGCAAAGTTTTGACAAAGATCCCTTCATAAACTATCTGGTCAACGCTCGTCTGTTTCTAGCTACTGATGTGAATAGGCGCTCATTTTAAACTCCATTAAAAAATTAATTTTCTTCAGGACTAGTCAGTTGAGAACCTTTGCCGCCTGGAAAATAAGTTGGATTCACGATGGATGGCTCTCGCAGGTGCCGTTTCCTGCTGCCTGTAAGTCTTCTGGATCACCCGGTGAACGGGCTTAAATTCTCCTTTCAATCTTCATTGCACGCCGCTCTATGACAATCTGAAGGCCGGAAAAAATCTCTGGTTGCTTTCGACCGGCACCGGTCTCGCGCCATTCCTGTCGAGAGTTTTATCTTTCGCTTGCATTGTCTTGGGCGCGGTGCACGTGATCAGTAATGCCAATCCGTTGTGGCGCCTCTGCTGCCTGAGCACGCCTCTAATCGATTCTATTGTCGCGGCTCGTCTTTTTTGGTTGGCAGCGGGCTTACGGATCGCATAAGCAACGAGGAGCAGGTTCTGGGAGTGCTTGCAATTGTTGCAAGCTTTCTATGAGCCGGTCCTGCATCAAGGAGGCCATGATGGCGAAGTGGGTGTACACGTTCGGCGACGGCAAGGCAGAAGGTGCGGCAAGCGACCGTAATCTTCTCGGCGGCAAGGGGGCGAACCTGGCTGAAATGAGCAGCCTTGGTCTCCCGGTGCCTCCAGGCTTTACGATTACGACCGAAGTCTGCACCTATTATTACGATCATGATCGCACCTATCCGGCCGAATTGATTGATCAGGTTCAGGCAGCGCTAGCCCATATCGCGAAAGTGACGGGGCGCAATTTCGGCGATACCGAAAAGCCGCTTCTGGTGTCGGTGCGCTCCGGTGCCCGTGCTTCCATGCCGGGCATGATGGATACAGTGCTCAATCTGGGCCTCAACGACGAGACCGTGCAGGCCATCGCCCTTGAGGCGGGTGACGAGCGTTTTGCCTATGACAGTTACCGTCGCTTCATCCAGATGTATTCGGATGTCGTGCTGGGCGTCGATCATGGCTTCTTCGAAGAAATTCTGGAAGACAAGAAGGCCGATCTCGGCGTCGAGGTCGATACGGCGCTGACGGCCGAGAACTGGAAGGATGTCATCGGATTCTACAAGGCCAAGGTCGAGGAAGAGCTAGGCCAGCCTTTCCCGCAAGACCCGCGCGAACAGCTATGGGGCGCTATCGGCGCCGTCTTCTCAAGCTGGATGAATGCGCGCGCCATTACCTATCGGCGCTTGCACAATATCCCCGCGGCCTGGGGCACGGCGGTTAACGTGCAAGCCATGGTGTTCGGCAACATGGGTGAAACCTCTGCGACTGGCGTTGCTTTCACACGCAATCCTTCGACAGGCGAGAAGAAGCTTTACGGCGAGTTCCTCGTCAATGCGCAGGGTGAAGATGTCGTTGCCGGTATTCGCACGCCGCAGAACATCACCGAAGAAGCGCGCATTGCGGCCGGTTCCGACAAGCCATCGCTTGAAAAGGTAATGCCGGAAGCCTTCGCTGAATTCCTCAAGGTTGCTGACCGGCTGGAGCAGCATTATCGTGACATGCAGGACCTCGAATTCACCATCGAACGTGGCAAATTGTGGATGCTCCAGACCCGTTCGGGCAAGCGCACCGCAAAGGCGGCGTTGAAGATGGCCGTCGAAATGGCAGGCGAAGGCCTCATTTCTGAGGAAGAAGCGGTTCTGCGTGTCGATCCGGCAGCGCTTGACCAGCTTCTGCACCCGACCATTGACCCGCGTGCGGAGCGCCAGATCATTGGTCAGGGCCTCCCGGCATCGCCGGGCGCTGCAACAGGCGAAATCGTCTTCTCTTCGGAAGAAGCCGAACAGGCAAAGTCGGAGGGCCGTAAGGTCATTCTTGTTCGCATCGAGACCAGCCCGGAAGATATTCACGGCATGCACGCGGCAGAAGGCATTCTGACGACGCGAGGCGGCATGACCAGTCACGCAGCTGTTGTCGCACGCGGCATGGGCAAGCCATGCGTTTCCGGAGCGGGGTCGCTTCGCGTCGACTATCGCAATGGCGTCATGCTTGCAGCAGGCCAGACCTTCAAGAAGGGCGATGTCGTTACCGTTGATGGTGGCACCGGGCAGGTCCTGAAAGGCGCTGTGGCCATGCTGCAGCCCGAGCTTTCCGGCGATTTCGGCAGGCTGATGGAATGGGCTGACCGGACCCGCCGGATGAAGGTTCGCGCCAATGCAGAAACCCCGGCGGATGCCCGCACGGCGCGTTCGTTTGGTGCAGAAGGCATAGGCCTCTGCCGTACTGAACACATGTTCTTCGACGGAAGCCGGATCGTCGCCATGCGCGAAATGATCCTTTCGGACAATGAAGAAGGCCGCCGCACGGCTCTCGCAAAGCTTTTGCCGATGCAGCGTTCGGATTTCGTCGAACTTTTCGAGATCATGAAGGGACTTCCCGTCACGATCCGCCTGCTCGACCCACCATTGCACGAGTTCCTGCCACATACGGACGAGGAAGTCGCAGAGGTTGCCCGATCGATGGGTGTCGATGCGGCAAAGCTGCGCGAGCGCGCTGATGCCCTGCATGAATTCAACCCGATGCTGGGCCATCGCGGCTGCCGTCTGGCTGTATCCTATCCGGAAATTGCGGAAATGCAGGCGCGGGCGATTTTTGAAGCTGCTGTCGAGGCAGGCAGGAAAACCGGTGAACATGTGGTGCCGGAAGTGATGGTGCCGCTGGTCGGACTGAAAGCCGAACTGGATTTCGTCAAGGCACGCATCGATGCCGTTGCCAAGGAAGTCATGGCCGAGGCAGGCGTCAAGATCGACTATATGGTCGGCACGATGATCGAACTGCCGCGCGCGGCCTTGCGCGCAGCAGAAATCGCCGAAACGGCTGAGTTCTTCTCGTTTGGCACCAATGATTTGACGCAAACGACATTCGGCATTTCACGCGACGATGCGTCGTCGTTCCTGACCTCCTATCAGCAGCGTGGCGTGATCGAACAGGACCCGTTCGTGTCGCTTGATCTCGAAGGCGTTGGCGAATTAGTGAAAATCGCCGCCGAACGCGGACGAAAGACCCGCGAGAAACTGAAGCTCGGCATTTGCGGCGAGCATGGTGGTGATCCGGCGTCGATCGCATTCTGCGAAAAGACAGGTCTCGACTATGTTTCCTGTTCGCCGTTCCGCGTGCCGATTGCCCGTCTTGCCGCGGCACAGTCGGCTATACGCAAGGTTTGACAGCATACCACAATTTGGCTTAGCTACCGGAGTAGTCTCTGGTAGTTAAGCCATTTTTAGAAGATATTGTTATGCTTCGTTGTATTGCTGCGGCAGGAGCCGTCATTCTCGTCACGACCAGCATTGCCAGTGCCTATGATATCTCGCCGCAGGAGCGTGCGGAGAACAACCCCAGCCACGACACGATCAAAATCGTTGAGCCACAATTGCATATTGCACGTGGTGGCGCCGCATCGCCCCAGGTGGCGCTGACGCTTGATGCCTGCATGGGCAAGACCGATCACCGGATACTCGATATGCTGGTGCAAAACCGTATTCCAGCGACGATCTTCGTGACCGGACGATGGATAAAGCAGAATCCTGCAGCCATGGCGGTTCTAAAAGCCAATGCCGATCTGTTCGATATCGAGAACCATGGCGCAATGCATATTCCGGCCATCACGAACGAGCCGAAAATGTATGGTATCAAGACGGCAGGGTCACTTGAGGCGGTCCATCTGGAAATCGATGGCGGCGCGACGGCGATCACTGATGCCGGAGTGTCGAAGCCCGTTTGGTATCGTGATGCGACGGCCCGTTATTCGACCGATGCGATCAAGCTTGCGATAAGCATGGGCTACAAGATCGGCGGTTATTCGCTGAATGGTGATCAAGGGGCCTCGTTGCTGGCGCCGACGGTTGAGCGCCGCATCGCCGCCGCGCGTGATGGCGATGTCATCATCTCGCATATCAACCAGCCAACGCGCTCAGCGGGCGAGGGGGTGGCCAAAGGCGTTCTGGCCTTGAAAGCAAAGGGAATGAAATTCGTACGTCTTAAGGATATCGAGACGACGATGACGCTCAACCCGGTCGCTCCACACAATCTTCATGCGGGGGTTCCGAAGCCTGCAGCGCCGAAATAATCCCGTTCAGGCGCCGTTGACTTTTTCCTTCGGGGAAAGACTTTTCATGACCGCGGCATAGTTGCGGCCAAGGCTTTCAAAGACTGCATTTTCGCCCGTTGGCGGTTCAACGGACAGCGTCGTGCCGTCGTTGCGCAATGTGACGAAGATAACCTGATCTTCCGGTTGCCCGGCAATAGCAATTGCACCGATGCGTTGTGCTTCGCTGGTGTCAACAGCAGGCATATTGAACAGAACTTCACCGCCAACGCGTTCCGCGGCCTTGGCGAGCGCGGAATCAAAACCTTCGATAAGGACGTCGATGGCTCCAAGCGCAAACTCCAATTCGACGGCTTCGAGCGTCATCGCATCCTCTGCGGTTGTGCCGTTCGATGACTGGTTGCCATTTTGAAGGGCGCGATCCATTCCGTCCTCTCCGACGATTGCAATATAAGCCCCCACATACGCAATCATGCCTTCTGTTAGCGGTTGCTGCAATGCCTTTTTATTTGATTTACCTAGCTTTTTCTCACTTATTCTTAAAGCTGGTGATTTTTGCAGGCTAAGAACGCATCTCGAAAAGTGGGAAGCGATTTTCGGATCAGATGCGTGTTGAACAAACAATTGGAGCGCTGATCTGACGTAATCAGACCGTATTGCGCTCCGGAGGGTGCTGCCCCTAATGCGATTTGCCTGATCTATCAAGCACGCTAAGCGTGCATTAGCTATTGCTTTTGTAGATCGCTAAACATTCCTCCCAGCTGGTTTTGATCGCGGTCAATGCCATTTCCTCACGAATCTTCGACGTTCTCCTCATCACAAGGGAATTGGTGTCGGAGGGCACATGAAACTGATCTGGAAAGCGGCGGTCGGCGGCGCGGGTGCGCTAGCTGCAGCCTGGCTCTTTGCGCTTTCAACACCCCATTGGCTGACGGCGAAACACGAAGCCACCGTCGATGTCACCAACACGGCTTTGATCGAGAAAGGCGAGTATGTCGCCCATGCGGGCGACTGCGCTGCGTGCCATACGGCTCCGGGAGGCAAGGCGTTTGCGGGCGGGCTTGGCATGCAGACGCCGCTTGGCACGATTTATTCCACGAACATCACGCCAGACGGAAAAACCGGCATCGGTGGCTACAGCTATACCGAGTTCGAGCGCGCGGTGCGGCAGGGTGTACGCCGGGATGACGTTCATCTTTATCCGGCAATGCCGTTTGTCTCCTATACGGTCGTGAATGACGAGGACATGAAAGCGCTCTATGCGTTCTTCATGTCGAAGGTGGAGCCGGTAGAGCAGGAAAACCAGCCCAGCACCTTGCCGTGGCCAACCAACATGCGGTGGCCGCTCGCCTACTGGCAGCTTTTCTTTGGAAACTCGCGTCCGTTCGAAATTGCAGCCGATACCGATCCGGTGATCGCCCGCGGCGCTTATCTGGTCGAGGGGCTCGGTCATTGCGGCGCGTGTCATACGCCTCGTGGTCTCGCCTATGAAGAAAAAGCGGTGAAGAACGATCCGAAGGGCAAGTTCCTGTCCGGTTCGGTTCTGGAAGGCTGGTATGCGAAGAACCTGCGCGATCAGGATACAGGGCTTTCGACCTGGGCCGAAGATGAGATCGTCACCTTCCTCAAGACCGGGCGCACTGATCGCACAGCGGCGTTCGGTTCGATGGCCGATGTCGTGCAGCATTCAACCCAATATCTTGCGGAAGATGATTTGCGTGCAATTGCCCGTTATCTCAAGTCGCTGCCGCCGAGCGAAGGTCGTGAGCGTGAATGGCAGCCGATGGAAGATGTGACGACGGCGGCGCTTAAGGCGGGAGATTTCAGTGCACCGGGCGCACTGTCCTATGTCGAGCAATGTTCGGTCTGCCACCGTATGGACGGCAAGGGTGCACCGCGCATCTATCCGACACTCGCCGGGAATTCAATTGTCTTTGCCGATGATCCAAGCTCGCTCATTCAGGTCACTCTGACCGGGGGCAGGACGCCTGACACGCCTGCGGACAGGATGGCTTTCACCATGCCGGGTTTCGCCAATCTTCCGAACTGGCAGGTCGCCGAAATCCTCAACTTCATTCGCAATGGTTGGGGCAACCACGGCGCTGCAATAACGGAGCAGGATATCTCGCGCATGCGCCGTGAAATCGCTCACAAGCCCGTCCATTACGTTCCGGAGAACAAGCAATGAAAACCAGTACGATTGTCGTTCTTGGTGCCGGTTTTGCCGTGGCAGTAACGGGCGGCGCGTTCCTCTTCAATCACCTGCGGCCCTCGCTGGATGCTCCAGCTCCGATGGCCTATGCGGTTCTGGATAAGGAAAAAAATCAGGTCGGAACCTATGTCATCCCGCCGGACCGGGACATTCTCAAGCAGCCGAACGCACCCGAGATCATGCACGGCAAGCGGCTGCTCAACGAAACGGCGCGGCTTTTGCCCGACAATGTCGGCAACGGCCTGAACTGCAATTCCTGCCACATGGGGCAGGGCAAGATGGATAACGTTGCCTCCTATATCAATACCAGCAATTTCTATCCCGCCGTCATGCCCCGCGCAGGCAAGGAAGTCGATCTGGTGATGCGCATCAATGGCTGCTTCCAGCGATCGATGAACGGCAAGCCGCTGCCGCCTGATGGAGCCGACATGAGGGCCATGATCGCCTATTTGGACTGGCTAGGACAGGACGTGAAGAAGGGTACGAAAGTGGCGATCCGCAATGCCGGTCCCATCGACGAAAGCCTTGCTCCCGATCCGGAAAATGGCGCCAGAATCTACGCCGCACAATGTTCGACCTGTCATGGTGCGGGCGGTGAGGGCATGAAGGATCAGGCCGGTGACTATATCTTCCCGCCGCTTTGGGGCGATGAAAGCTTCAATATCGGCGCCGGGATGGCACGGACCTACAAGGCGGCACAATTCGTCAAATATGCGATGCCGCCCGCACAGAACTACAATCTGCCCATCGGGCAGGGCGGTGTTCTGACCGATCAGGAAGCCATTGATGTGTCGGAATATTTCACTCACATGCCGCGCCCCGATTTCGCAGGCAAGGTGAAGGACTGGCCGAACATGAAAAAGCCGAAAGATGCGCGTTATTAGAGCATTTCCAGCAAAAGTGCGAAGCGGTTTTGCGTAGGACCGTGCGACGAAACAAATATTGGGAGCGGTTCCAGCAACCCCGTTTTGACCGAAACCGCTCTAAATGATAATGCCAAGAAAAGTGCCCCACCATGTTCAAGCCAGGCGGGGCATTTGAATTGCTACGTCGAAGTTTTGCCGAGCGAAAATCTCTCTGCTATTCATACTGCGTGAAAACAGAGAGACAGAGCGGCTCCAATGATTCAGTATAAGCTGGAAATGCTCTCGGAGACTGCATGAGAAAACTTCGCTACCAGCGGCGTCAGTCGCGCTCTGCGGTTTGGGCGCTTCGGTTTGGTGTTTTTGCGCTTGTGCTGCTTGCGATGGCGTTTCTTCTGCATCGCTTCTGGACACTGGAGACACCTGACTTGATGCTACTCGCCGGATTGAGCACCGGTCTCGCCGCTCTGGCCCTTCTCTGCTCGGCCAAAGGTTTTCGCAATCTCTGGATCAATGGCGACAAGGGCGGCGCGCGCTCCTTCTGGGGCGGTATATTCGCTTTTGCGGTGTTGCTTCCAGTCGGGCTGGTAACGTCACTGTGGTATCTCTCTCCGCCGCTTTACGACATCTCCACCGATTTCGAGACGCCGCCGCAATTCCCGTCCAACATGCCGCCACGCCTTCAATGGATGAACCCGCTGACAGTGGCCGTGAGTGGCGATGCGCTGACCCAGTTGACCGCCTATCCTGATGTGGTTGGACGCCGCTATGAAGCCGCACCCGACCGCGTTGCGCAAGGGGTCGAGACGGTTCTCAGGACTTTCGGATGGCAGGAGATGGCGCGTAATGCTTCTTCGCCGGAACAGAACACCACGCGATTTGCAGTGACGGCGCACAGTTTCATTCTGGGCCTGAAAAGCGATATCGTTATCCGGCTGCTTGACGAAGGCGAAACCACCTATGTCGATGTGCGTTCACTGTCACGCTATGGCAAACGCGATATGGGGCAGAATGCCGGTTTCATAACCGATTTTCTGGGAGCGCTGGAAGGCGAGGTCAACAAGGCTCCCGCTGACGTGGAATAATCAGCCAGGAAGATAGATACTGTCGAGCGATGGATGGCCATCGGTCGTGACCTCGCCACGTCCAACCAGATCTTCTAGATGCGCCAGCACGGACAGCGCAGCCGCACCATGCAATCGCGGATCGGTGTCGCGATAGATCACTTTCACCATGTCGCCGATTGTCCGGTCCCCCTGAAGAACACGCTCTAGAATGGCACGTTCGCGCATCTTGCGATGGGCACGCAGGCCGCGAACGAAGGTGGCAGGCTTGGTCACAGCGCCGCCATGCCCCGGCAGATAGACCTTGTCATCGCGTGCCAGCAGCTTTTCCAGCGAGACCATATAGTCATTCATCGAGCCGTCAGGCGGTGCGACGATGGATGTCGCCCATGCCATGACATGGTCTGCGGAAAAAAGAACGCCCGTTCCCTTCAAGCCGAACGCCATGTGGTTGGCGGCATGTCCGGGTGTGTGAATCCCTTCCAAAGCCCAGCCATCGCCTTCGATCATGCTTCCATCGGCCAGCGCTATATCCGGAACGAACTCCGTATCGGCGCTTGCCTCGAGCAGGTTTGTTTCGCCCGCATAATACGGGCGGGCAGGGCGATGCGGTCCCTCGGCAACGGTGCGGGCGCTAAGTTTTACCTTCAGGCGCTGCGCCAAAGGTGAATGGTCGCGGTGGGTATGGCTGACGAAGATATGGCTGACCGGGCGACCGGCTACGGCTGCGATCAAGGCATTATAATGCGCTTCATCTTCCGGGCCGGGATCGATGATCGCCAGCGTATCCCTGCCGATAATATAGCTGTTGGTGCCGTAAAAGGTGAAAGCGCTCGGATTGTTGACGGTGAGGCGCAAAATGCCTTTACTCAGTTCAACCGGTTTCCCATATTGGGGCGTGAAACTGCTGTCGAAAACAAGCGCCATTGAAGCGGCTTCCATTCTTCTTTGGTTTGATTGATGAAACGGCATAGGCCTTATATAGTCGGGTTGCAAACGTGAACAGTCACGCGCGCTGACAATCGCGTCAGCGGGCAGATTCCGGAGAATTTCGCATTCCGGTGTCTGTCAGCGCGTTAAAAGTGGAGTTGGATATGCCTCATAGAGCAAAGTCTCGCGTCGCCACGGCCTCTCTCGCCGCAGAATATCTGCCCACCAGACAACTGGCTCGTGCTTTCTGGTTTGTCGGGCTTGCGCTGATCGGAACGGCTGTTCTTACCATTTCCGCCAAGATCAAAGTCGATCTGGTCTATGTCAACGTGACCATGCAGACTTTCGCTCTCTTTGCAATTTCAGCTCTGTACGGTTCGCGGCTCGCCGTGGCGACAGTTGCTCTTTATCTGCTTGAAGGCACGCTTGGTATGCCAGTCTTCACCGGGACGCCGGAGAAGGGCATCGGCCTTGCCTATATGGTTGGCCCGACGGGCGGATATCTGCTCTCCTATCTTGCTGCGGCCTGGATCGTCGGGCGCGCTGCCGACAAGGGACTGGCACGCAACCCACTCGCTCTCGGCGGTGCAATGTTGCTTGCAGAAGCTGTTATTTTGCTAATGGGGGCAGGCTGGATGGCTTACCTCTTCGGTCTGGAAAAAGCCATTGCCTTCGGCTTCGGCGCCTTTATCGTCGGCGATCTCGTGAAGCTCGCACTCGCTGCATGTGGCGTGCCTGCAGTGATGTCGCTCCTGAAGCGTTGAATTTTTATCAGTTTTACATGTTGAAAGCCGGGTCTTTGGCCCGGCTTTTTCTTGTTTCGGTTGAAACTGCTTCGCAATTGACAGAAGTCACATCACCAAGCTTTGTCACTATAAGAAATCTGCTTTTACGGGGAGGATGATTTGCACGTCGAAACTCTGGTGATTGAACCGCTGACAAAAGAAGCTTTTGCGCCGTTTGGCGATGTCATCGAGACTAAAGGGGCCGAGCTTCGCCTGATCAACAATGGCACGACCGAGCGATACCACGATCTAGCGCGCGTCGAAGCCGCTGGCACCGAAGCAAGGGTTCTCATCAATATTTTCCGGGGGCAGTCGTTCGAAGCGCCAATCGACATTGTCATGATGGAACGTCATCCATTCGGTTCACAGGCATTTGTTCCGTTGAACGGCAGGCCCTTCCTCGTGGTGGTCGCCGAGGATGACGGTGGCAAACCTGCAGGTCTGCGTGTTTTCCTTGCGCGCGGTGATCAGGGCGTCAATTATCTGCGCAATGTGTGGCACCACCCGCTCTTGGCGCTTGAGCAGAAGTCTGATTTTCTGATTGTCGACCGGGCAGGCAAGGAAGACAATCTGGAGGAGTTTTTCTTCTCCGACACCACATACCGCATTGAAACAACAAAACCTGCCTGAGCTTTATCGAGGGATATTATGGGTAAACTTTCCACGCATGTTCTCGACACTGCCCATGGCAGCCCTGCGGCGGCGATGCGTGTCGAACTTTATCGTATTGGCGTAAACGGCGCTCCCGAACTGATCAAGCGCACGGTGACCAATCTTGACGGACGTACGGATGCTCCATTGCTTTCCGGCGATGAATTGCGCACTGGCATTTACGAGTTACAGTTCCATGTTGCCGAATATTTTGAGGGGCGCGGTGCGGAACAAGCCAATCCGCCGTTTCTCGATCTTATTCCGATCCGCTTCGCAATCGCCGATGTCGACGGAAACTACCACGTGCCTTTGCTTGTCAGCCCGTGGTCCTATTCAACGTATCGTGGAAGCTGATCCGGACTTATCCCCTTTTCGGGCAGACGAACTAGACTCCTCGCATTACCCAATGCGAGGAGTTGTTCATGGACCAAACCCCAAATCTGCAAATGCCCTATATTCTGCCCAGTCAGGCGCAGAAACATGTCACTCATAATGAGGCATTGCGGCTGCTAGATGCCGTCGTGCATCTGAGCGTCAAGTCGCGGAATCGAGCCGAAGCGCCGGAAACACCTGTCAGTGGAGATCGCTATCTCGTGGCTGCGGCTGCTGCCGGGGCATGGGCAGGAAAAGGCGGCGCAATAGCATCTTTCATTGATGGCGGATGCCAGCCTGTTCAACAATGCCGGTGCAGGCCAGCAGGGGAAGGTGAACAAGCAGGCGGTTAGTGATACCGCAAGCCTTCTGTATCAGACCAACTGGACCGGCTTTGCCGAGATGGGGTTGAATGGCAGCAATGATTTCAGCGTGAAGGTAAGCAGCGATACCGGGCAATGGCGTGAGGCGATAAAGATCGATCACGCGACCGGCAATGTTGCAGTAGGCTCAATCTGGCCACAGACCCGGCTTCATGTCGATGGCCCCATCCGCCCGGCATCTTATGCCGTCGCGGAGTTACGCTCTGCCGGAAGTCACGGTGCGGGCGCAATGATATTCGTGACCAACGCTCCATCCGGTGCTGAAATGGCCTATTCTGACGGCGCGACCTGGCGCAGTATTCGCAGCGGCACTGTCATTGCTTAAAGCATGTCTTCCGAACGTGGGAACCGATTTTGGGATAAAGATATGCGTAAAACAGAGAGATAGAGTGCGGCGGATTGGCCCACACTGTTACCAGGATACAGTTTACGGGCCGTAATTTAGCCAAAAGATGCTTGTTAAGCCTCTGAAACGGCAATTGATATAGTTCTGCCGGAAGACTCATGTTAACGGTGCCGAGAAATTAAAATGCTTCGCCGCTGCGGCGTGCAGCAAGCGGCGAAGGGATTGACTAAGCTTTAGTCCCCATTAGTAGTAAGACTAGCCTTATGGCGCTGGAATCGTTCCGGTATTTCTCTCCGTGGGAGAGCGGGATAACACGCGTATGAGTTTGAAATATCCATGGCAGAGACTGGCGCTTTTGCCCCGCGCCAGCAAACAGATCATTCTGATGCTGAGCGACTGTGTTCTGCTGTTGCTGAGTGCCTATCTGGCGTTTGTCATTCGTCTTGGCTTCGTTTTTGTACCGAACGAAGGGCAGACATTCCTGATTTTCATCGCGCCCGTTCTGGCAATTCCGGTTTTCGTTCGGTTTGGACTTTACCGCGCTATTATCCGTTATCTGGCTGAACGGGCGATCTGGCCGATTTTCCAGGCTACCGCCATTGCCGCGCTTTTCTGGGTTGCGCTCGTCTTCCTAATGGAACTTTACGGTAGTACCGGTCTGCCGCGTTCGGTTCCATTGCTCTACTGGCTTTTGAGCACGGTGTTCATATCGGCCAGCCGTTTCGGTGCGAAATGGCTTTTGCGCAGTTACGAGTCGGATAAACGTTATACGAGTTCAGCACTGATCATCGGCGTGGGCGAACCAGCTCGACAGCTCGCAACGGCGCTCCGCAGCCACAGCGACACATTGGTGGTCGGCTTTGTCGATCCGGATGGCCAGCTCAGCGGCATGGATATTATCGGACTGCGTGTCTACGGGGTGGAAGACATTCCTGCCTTGATTGAAAATTACGGTATCAAGCAGGTAGTTGTATCTGAACCCGCGCTGGAACAGAAACAGCGTCAGGATTTCGCGCGGCTCCTCGGGCGCCTTCCTGTCAGTACACGTATTCTTCCGCCGATCGCTGATTTGACGGCCGGGAAATATCTGGTCAGTTCGCTGCGCAATGTGGAGATCGACGATCTGCTCGGGCGTTCGCCCGTGCCGCCGGATGCAGCTTTGTTGCGAGAAGTAGTCGAGGGCCGACGTATTATGGTGACGGGAGCTGGCGGCTCCATCGGCAGCCAGCTCTGCCGCACCATTGCGCAATGGAACCCGGCCTGTATTGTCCTGTTCGAGTCGAGTGAATTCGCGCTTTACAACATCGACCGGCAGTTGAGGCAGATAGCCAGTTGCGAGATCGTGCCGATCCTGGGGACAGTCAGCAACCGGGACTGCGTCGAGAATGCCATTCGCGACCACAATGTCGATACGGTCTATCATTGTGCGGCTTACAAACATGTGCCGCTGGTCGAGAAAAACCCGTTGGTCGGTATTTTCAACAATGTGTTCGGCACGCTGGAAGTGGCTCAGGCCGCTCTCAACACCGATGTCGAGCGCATGGTGCTCATCTCGTCCGACAAGGCGGTGCGACCAACGAATGTGATGGGTGCAACCAAGCGCTGGGCCGAGTTGGTCGTCTATTATTGCGGTATGCTGGCTGAACAATCCGGAAAGAAGAAGGCATTCTATTCTGTCCGTTTCGGCAATGTGCTGGGATCGAACGGTTCGGTCGTTCCGCTCTTCCGCGAACAGATCGCCAATGGTGGTCCGATTACGCTGACGCATGAGGACATGACCCGCTACTTCATGTCGATCAAGGAAGCCGCCGAGCTTATTGTACAGTCTGGCGGCATTGCCGCGTCCGGCGATACGGTTCTTCTGGAGATGGGCGAGCCGGTGAAGATCCGCGACCTGGCAGAGAACATGATCCTACTGGCAGGGCTGACCGTTCGAAACGACGAAAACCCGCACGGCGATATTGCCATTGAGACGACGGGGATTCGCGAAGGCGAGAAGATGTATGAAGAACTCTTCTACGACCCTGCGCAGGCAAAGCCGACGCGCCACCCCAAGATAATGCGCGCTCCTCGGGGCAAGAAGGCTGAGGTTGATGTTCCGGCCAGCCTCACTGCACTTCGTATTGCGATGGAAAGTGGTGATCTTGATGCGGTTCGCAAGGTTCTGTTCGACGTTATAACTTCCTGAAGCGCCCGCGAAAATCCAGCAGCATAACCAGTGTTGCGACAATTGCCACGAGCAGGAAAGCGACCTGGGTGATTGTGTGGTCCAGAGCAAGCAGCGCAACGGCGCAGGCAACAAGAATCACATTCAAAAGCGCTACATGGCCAATCACTTTGAGCACGCTCCAGCCGGAGCGTTTCGCTGCCTGATAGGCATGTTTGGAATGTGCTTTCAGAATATTCTCACCCTGACTTAACCGCATCACGATGGTCGTGCCTGCATCCAGAATATAATAAAGCGGCAGGATCAGTGCGACGGCGATATGCGTTTCGCGCGCGAGCAGGATCAGCGCTGTGCCGGTGATTAAGCCGAGCGGCAAACTTCCTGAATCACCCAGAAAAATAGTTGCGGGCGGACGGTTGAAGAGGGCGAACCCCAGAACTCCGCCCGCCGCGATGATGCCGATGCCGCCACTTTCCAGTCCGGCCAGACCGAGAGCGGCCAGAATCCCGGTGCCAGCCAGCGGAATCCCTATACCAGCTGCGGTCATGAGATCGAGACCGTCCATGAAGTTGGTCACATTGATTGACACCACCAGTGCAAAGACGACAAGAATCACCTCAAGCCAGTGGGGCAGGAGGTCCGGCAATACCCGGAAATCCGATCCCAAACCGTAGACAACCAGTCCGGCAGCGATGAACTGTGATCCCAGTCTGATGATTTCTGAAAGCTCATAACGGTCATCCAGTCCACCGACGATCCAAAGCAACAGCGACGCCCCGGATAGACAAAGCGCCAGATGGGCATTGATTTCTAGGTCCGGTGCAAAGACGAGCAGTGTCGTGATGATAGCGGGAACAAGCGCCAGCCCGCCGATCTGCCGCGCTACCGTCGTATGATTGGAACGAGAACTCATACGAGCCGCGAGAAAGCGCTCGGGCAAGAGCCGGTTGAGTAGATAGAGACCGATGCCGCACAAGGCAGCGCTGACGAGAGACGAAATCAACAAAAACAGCATAGCGAACACCGAAAATACACCCGTCCGTAGGGAGTAGCAGCTTTGAAGTCAGACGCAAATCGACGGTTTTGTTTTAGAGAACAAGTAGCGACGATAGGCGGTTGAAAACGTTGTTCACAGGGCCTGTAAGCTTATGCGGTATTTCGTGATTAGGCGATTGCGCTCGGGTTTCGAAGCGGCTATAAGGCCGCGCAACAGATTGCTTTGGTTTGATTTGTTGGGGCGTAGCCAAGCGGTAAGGCAGCGGTTTTTGGTACCGCCATTCCCTGGTTCGAATCCAGGCGCCCCAGCCATGAATCACGTGTAAAATCAATATCTTGTTGATTTTACTTAATGTTTTCCCAGCTGGGAATCCTCAAGATTTTTTCCATTTCGCCGACTGTGCACAAAACTGTGACACAGAGCTATGACACATATCGATTCGCCTTGGTCGGTTTGTCTCGTGGCTCCAAACGGCAAGTTCATTATGGCAATCAGACATCAGGTTCAGAATCTTCAAAGGCGCGGAAATATTTTTTACTGGCGTGCGCGCCTTCCGGCACATCTGGGACGCAATATTGGCTCGCGTCACCTTGCTTTCAGCCTCAAACAATCTGATCATCGACAAGCAGGCTACATGGCCCGCAAGCTCAATCTTATGCTTTATGAAATTGCAGAGAACCCGCGAAGTGTATTGATGTCGAAAGAAGCTCTTGAAGGATTGTTCCAATCCGAAATCGCGCGGATGAATGATCATATGGACAACCTGCAGGCTGCCAGCAGGAGCACGACGGTAGGCTTCCATCACATTGATAATATTCGTTCCGATCTGGAAGCAGGTTGGGCCTATAGGCTTCTGGAAAAATTTGGCACCCGTCGGATCCTGTTTGAAGATGCATCCTGTCTGGGCTGGCGTGTTCTCGAAAAAGCAAACGTCCCGCAGAGCCTGCATCAAGGCATCGTTACAACATATTGTGGAGAGCGAGAATACGCAGAATCATCACGCTTTGCTGGTGAACTGAGAGCGCTCATGCAGGAGCATGGTCTCGCGTATTCGATCCTGAATTTCGAAAAAGCGAAGGCCGAGTATTTTAAAGCGCGTGCTGATGTACTGCTGAGCATCGATGATCGCTATCTCATCGATTATCCAGACGAGCAGGCTGAACCAGCCCCCATCCAGCCAGCACCAATTGTTTCGGTTGTAAACGTGGAACCTGTGTCGGATATCATTCCACAGCCACAGCCACAGCCACAGCCACAGCCACAGCCACAGCCACAGCCACAGCCACAGCCACAGCCACAGCCGGTCGTGGAATGTCCTATTCCTGTATCAGCAGCTGACATGCTGGGGCTTACTGGGCAGGACTTGCCAGTGAAGCAATTCATGAAGCAGTGCGACCTTTTGATTGCCAACAACCGTGAGAACTGGAACGAAGACACGGCAAGCGACGTCAAGACAGTCGTTCGCATTTTCTGCGGTATTCTGGACGAGCACAATGTTCTCACGAGTAGCACCATTAATCAGACCCACTTGGCGGCATTGCGCCAGCATTTCAATAACATCCTTGCCAGATGGGGAAGTAGTTCGCGTTACGTGGCAATGACGACCGTGCAATTACGTGAGGCGACAGAACGGGAAGTAATCCGCGCACAAAAGCTTAATTTGCCAGCACCCAAGGTCGGCTTGTCGACTGGAACAATCAGGCGTCACCTTGGTAATCTCGAACAGTTCCTGAACCATCTTGTCGCGTCAGGTTTCACGTTGCGGGCATTCACGTTCAAAGGGATCAAGCCGAAGAAACGCAGCCTCGCATCCGTTCGGGCGCTGACTGCTAAACCCGGCCCTGAGCAGGTTGAACCGATCTTCCAGCTTCCAGTGTTCGCCGGTTGTGCCGGGCCGATGCCGCAGGAAATGCGGGAGCTCGGGCAGGCCGTATATCATTCGTCCCTTTATTACGTGCCAATGCTCTACGCATATCTGGGCGCAAGACGCGCCGAATTTACGGGCCTCATGGTTGATGATGTGGTTTACGCAAAGGATGAGGGTATGTGGTCTATCAAAATTCGGAAAAATGAGCTCCGAGGATTGAAGAACCTCCAATCAGAACGCGATCTCCCCGTACCAGATGAGCTTATCCGCCTGGGTTTTATCAACTACGCAAAGCGTTTGAAGGAACTCGGACACAGATGTTTATTTCCGGAATTGGTCGCTCCAAGACGCAAGAACGATACCGGTGATCGTTTCTATAAGAGCTTTGTCCCTTTGCTGAAAGCGGAAACGGGGCTTGGTGATCAGCTTTGGAGTCGCGCAATCCATGCCCTGCGCCACGGTTTCAGCAACACGCTGAAACAGAAGGGGATAGAAATGTCGATCATGGAAGACATTACCGGGCATCTGGGCCGAACGGAGGGAGAGACACGTTATACGAACATTGCCAGCTTGACGGTGATGAAAAAAGCAATCTCCGTGTATCCGGTATTACGGGGCATCTGCAACCACAGCCCTTACGCTTGCTGTCGTATGTCGAGGCAAAAGAACCAGCGCCCTGGTTTGGAAAAGAAAAAGAGCAGCCGTCCCGGCGTCGCAATTCGTAATTAAGAAAACAGCGCGACGTCGTTAGGTGTCGCGCTATATCTATTATCAACGTGGGAGGCATCCATCGAACAGAACGGAAAGCGTAGCAGATCCGTGTTTCGGAAATAGGCCGGGGAAAATATATTATATGGTGTAAACGGCGTTTGCATCGGCGGCCCCAGTACGTGATATGAATTGCAATAACTTCCCGGTACTTCATTCGAAGTTGCGGGTAGGGTACCGCAACGTGTCGGCAAGTTGTTTTGATCTGCCAGCAACGCATTTCAAATTGCAATAATTTGCAGTAATCCGATTCAAAACTTGGGTAAAGCGTTGCTAAGTTCCGGGCAAACGTTGCTGATCCCGAGATTTCCGATTCAAGGGAAAACGCTGTTTGCGGGTAGACAGGGATGATGAAAAACGCTTTGCGCCGACAGGTTTCGGGCTCATAATTTAATTGTTAGCGGGCAACTGGGGGTGAAATGGCATCGAGCAAGCAGCAGGCAGAACGCTTGCGCAAACAGCGCGAGCGGCAGAAAGAATATCGGGATCGCATGAGAGCAGAGCGTAAACCGACACGAGATGATGTTGCTCGGGTGTTCCTGCATTTCATGATTGCCAAAGCGATGAAGTCTGGCAACCAAGACGGGATGGAGAAGCTGATTGATCTGCTGCTTGATGGGCTGGCAGATCAGGGCTTCGATAAAGACGCTTCATTGGATGTCATTGATGATCTGATTGACAGATACACTAAAAGGGGTTGGGATTTCCGACGCAAAGTGCATCTGATGCCTCATGGACATGCCGACGACCCGGAACAATGAATATGGCTTCCAAAACTGTGGCTGCCTGATTTCAACTGGATCGTTTCGCAAACGGCGTTTGTCCCCTTTTGTCTGTTCTCCCCCCATTACTTCGTAAAACGCCGTTTGCAGATGAATCGGAAATCTCGAGTATGAAATGGCAGTCCGGTTGGGGTGCGCAATGTGCGGGCACGTCATTTCGATTTATCGGCAACGCGTTTCAAATCGAAATAATTTGCAGTAATCCGATTCAGAATTCGAGAAGAGAGTTACCCGAGGCAATTTGCCCGATTCAGCGGCAAACGTCGTTTGAAAGTAAGGCCGAAACGTATTCAGCATCGAAGTTTTTTTATCTATGCTTTGTTCCCGGCGAGATATCGGGCAGGGACGCTTCGCTCAATGAGCGCTCTGGCCTGCTGTTAAAATGGGGGCTGAGGTCCCGCCTGTAGATAACTTTTACCTTGTTTCTAATCGTCCAGATCTGTCGTTGACCGATACAGAAGCCTTACGGCTACTCGCTTTTGAAGCCGCAAGCGCGAAATCGAAAGAGAGTGTCCGATCTTCTGTGTAATAGGCAATCGGCCTATGCTTCATTGAAAGGAAGCATAGATGACAATCTCGAAAGAACTTCTTGATGAACTGCTGAAGGGTGTTACGCGCCCTGAGGATCTGCTTGGTGATGCCGGTCTGATGAAAGAGCTGAAGATCCGCCTGATGGAACGGATGCTGGGCGCGGAGCTGACGGAGCATTTGGGTTACGAAGAAGGCAAGGAAGCACCGGATGGCCAGACGAACCGACGCAATGGCTCGACGAAGAAGGTGCTGAAAAGCGAGGACGGTGAATTGCCTGTTTCGGTTCCGCGCGACCGGGACAGCAGTTTCGAGCCTGCATTGGTGAAGAAGGGCCAGACGCGGATCGACGGGATGGATGAGAAGATCATCGGGCTCTATGCCGCCGGTCTGACGGTTCGCGACATTCAAGCTCATCTTCTTGATCTGTATGGGCTGAAAGTTTCCCCTGATCTGATCAGCCGGGTCACGGATGCGGTTCTGGATGAAGTACGCGAATGGCAAAGCCGTGCGCTGGATCGAATGTACCCGATTGTCATCTTTGATGCTCTGCGCGTAAAAATCCGCGATGCCGACAGTCGGATGGTGAAAAACAAGGCAGTTTACGTGGCCCTGGGTGTCACCCGTGATGGGTTACGCGAGGTTCTTGGGCTCTGGATTGCCGAAAACGAAGGAGCCAAGTTCTGGCTTTCGGTGATGAACGAGCTGAAAAACCGGGGTGTTCAGGATATTCTGATCGCGGTCGTAGATGGTCTGAAGGGCTTTCCTGACGCGATCACGGCCGCCTTTCCCGAAACGATGGTTCAGACATGCATTGTGCATCTGGTGCGCCATAGCCTGAACTTCTGCTCATGGAAGGATCGCAAGCTCGTAGCAGCTGATCTGCGGCGGATTTACGAGGCGACGAATGCCGAAATGGCAGCTATCGAGCTTGATTGTTTCGAGGCAAAATGGGCCGACAAATATGCATCCATCGCTCCCGCGTGGCGGAGAGCCTGGCAGGAGGTCATCCCCTTCTTTGCGTTTGATCCGGCTATCCGCAAGATCATCTACACCACGAATGCCATAGAAAGCCTGAACCGCGTCATCCGCAAATCGATCAAGACACGCGGATCGTTTCCAACCGACGAAGCGGCAACCAAGCTGATTTACCTGGCGATCAGGGGCTTTGAAAAAGATGGGAGAAATGTACGGGAATGGTTTGCAGCCAGAAATCAGTTCGCCATAATGTTCAACGAGCGCTTCGTCGCTTGAGTATCAACAGCATGGGCCGTTCCTGATACACAAACTTTATGACACTCCCAATCGAAAGAAGCCGGTGATATCCGGGACTTAGATAAAAATTCTCGATTGGGATCTTTTTTTGTTCCGGATCCTTGCAGCCAAATTCAGATCCTGCAATAGTCACCTTGCCTGATTGATCAGGCGCCTCCATCCGGGTGCTGGTAACACCAGAATGGAGACTAACTTAGCCTGCCAACAACAGGAGCCAAGCTATGCTGGTTATTATCGACATTTATCCCAGATTAAAAGATCTCGGGCCTGATAATCTTATCGGCTTTGTGGCTCCTCAACGGAAATAATTTCCGCTTCTGACGCGTTCGGCGCTCTTTAAAACCCGAACTCCCAATTTTCCATTTTGACACTCTGGTCGTCTGCGTTTTTGCGCAACGTCACGGCTTTGCTGTCTTCAAAAACTGACGCCGCTTGCAATGGCAAGCGCGACCAACACTTCACACCATTCAGCTCGGGCGATTGCATCGCTCTGGGGAAGGAGGACTTATGTTTGCAGAAACCGTCGTTGGCTACATCGACTTGATCGAAAACAAAATCCCGCAGCGCAGCTACACACGTGAATTAAACGCGGCGTTGCATCTGTCATGGCTTTTTCACCAGATTGACCAAGCCCCTGACAGAGCTAGCCAGAAGCGCGCTTTATCAGCGCAGATCTGCCGCTGGGCACTTTGGAACAAAGGAGAAAAGATTGTAGGTCTGATTGAAGAAGCATTGGCGCGCGTGAAGGTTTCTGACGATAAGGAACCGAGACGCTCGATGCCAATCACGCGTGATACATTTAATCATGTGGTCGAGGCCGTCGCGTCCAAATCTGCTCCGGCTAAAACTGATATCGAGACTACTACATCAGCACTCCCGACAGGACCATATGCTTTTGATCTCGTGCACTATGATGCTGAGAACGCACGACTACTTATGTTGAGCATGGTCTACGGCATTAGCACGCATAAAAGGGCTCTGGATCAGTGGCGCATTGAAGCATCGAACACATCAGCATTGTGGGGGCGGCTTGCGCAACAATATTATGGCGTTGATATTGATCACTACGATTTCGCGCTGATCGATCCGCTCCTGAGCGAAAGCCAATGCGAAAAGGGCATCTGGGCATTGTCGGATCTCGATAGCTTGATCGGCAAAGACGGAATTGCGGAAAAAGTGCTGGGCGTGCAAGAAGCGCTTCGTGAAGAGCTCATCATTTGGCTCGGCGACACATTCGCGAAAACTGAAGCTGAACAAGCGCGTCTGATCGATGAAGAGATTGCGACGATTGCCGTCGAAGCACTCGACCGGATGTCTTTACCGCAAGATCAAATCCTGACGCCTGGTGCCGTGTCGCGCTGGGGCAAGCGGGGCACTGGCCGCGTGTGCTGACGGAAGCAGCTATCACGGACTTCTCCGTTATCCGTTGGCCTAGCGCCGGTTAATTGCTACGGCACCGTCGAAGAGGGACATCAGCCTTTTCAATTATCGGTTAACGGCAAACCGGTGAGAGCGGGTACCATCGCGAAAATAGTCGGGTGTCGACAACAGAGTATCTGCTGCACGGCGAATAGTCAGCCGGCATCTAATTCCCGCTGAACGGCCAGCTTTGTCGTTCGACACGGATCAGAGGCGTTGAACTTCAGGAAACGCCAATCCCCGGGCGCGTTGTTGCGCGCCCGAACGATCCCTCATTTTTTCATACATCAGGAACACGTCATGACAGTCATAATCGAAAACGGAAAATACAATCGCGAACAGCTCGAACTCGAAATCAGGATGCTGAAAGCTCTGGTCGATGATCTCGAGCGGATATTCCAGGGTGATTATCCGGATGAGCGGATACTGACAATTTCGCCAGCGATCACCAACTGGAAGCTGAGCGCGCGGCGGGCAACGTGCCTGGAGGGCGTATTATTCGAACATCCTCATCTTGGTTACATCGTGCCCAATGGCATCACGTCCGAGCTCTGGTTACTCGATCTCGACAGAAATTATGCCCGCACCTTCAGTCGCTTTTATCGGCTTGGCCAAAAAGACATAGGCCAATGAGACAGAATGAAGCTGATCAGACAGCACAATAACAACCGACATGCAGCCGGTATCGACGTCTCTGCACGCCTGCCAGAGACGCGGGGGCCTGTCATGAAAAACCGGACACGAAAACGGCTTCGAGATTACCAAAAGGAATAGAGGGGGAGCGGCATGAAACTCTGGATCTGGTCTGACGTGCATAATGAACTGCAGGATGTTGCCTATCCATCCCGTAAAGAAGCACCGGACTGCGATGTGATCATGATTGCCGGC
Source organism: Brucella sp. JSBI001 (assembly GCF_026014005.1). NCBI lineage: Bacteria > Pseudomonadati > Pseudomonadota > Alphaproteobacteria > Hyphomicrobiales > Brucellaceae > Brucella > Brucella sp. JSBI001. Next base: position 635,872 of record NZ_CP110339.1, read on the forward strand.
GATCTCAATGCGGCACCAGATCTACACATAACGCTGGAATTCCTGATCAGACGCTACGAGAAGCCTATTATCTATGTCCCCGGAAATCACGAATTTTATCAGAACAAGTGGATTATGAACGACCGGGACCGTTCGCTTGAAAGCGACAGGCAGACGATCAGGGCAATCGAGGCGCTTTCTCTGCAATGGCCACAACCGTTTTCTTGTCTTGATGCGAATGAGGTGATTATCGGCAATACGCGCTTCATTGGCGCAAGCCTATGGGTCGATTTCCTGATGAAACTCGCCGCGAAGTCTGAACTTCGACAGCGAATGCTGATGGCGCGTCAGATGCTCAATGATTTTCATGCCATCTCCATGCAGAATGGCAAACGGTTCACGCCGGAGGATATGCTGGAGCTGCATCGTTCAGATGCAGCTTACATTCGAAAAAAGCTGGCAGAACCGTTTGATGGCCGCACTGTGGTGCTGACCCACCATATGCCGCATCCTGATTGCACGCCGCCCGCCTATGCAGGCCAAGACGCCAATTTTCTGTTCGCCTGTGGTGCCGAAGCCTTTAATGACATCCTGCATTCCGAACAGGCCCCGGATTTGTGGATCTGTGGCCATACGCATCATGCCTTTGACGTTCAGGTCGGCCAAAGCCGCATCGTCTGCAATCCTTACGGTTACCGATGGGAGCACGGCAGAAACGGATTTCGGTGGGACTGGGTGATAGCCATAGAATAACCGCTTATACTCCTGCCGGACTAGCAAGCGCGAACATCTTAATGAAACCGCATTTTTCCGACATTTATGCCGTTGATAGTTGGTTCATATGGCGCAATTGCTCTAGACGCCGCCAGATGAACGTGCCTAAAAGTGGATAGTAACGATGCTAATGGTAGAAATAGAACGATCATGAACATCCAAATGTTCGAGCTAAATAAGCAAGCTGAAACGGCCTTCGAGCCGTCTGTAACAGGCTTCAGGGTCGCTTTGCGTGATGTCGGAGATGCGTTATCGAAATATCGGCTAGCGTTGATATTTGGATGGCAGGACGTAGCGCAGCGATATCGCCGTTCCCGTGTCGGTGCTTTTTGGCTGACGCTGAATATGGCAGTATTCATAGGCGCGCTTGGTTTGATATTTGGAACGCTATTTCGATCTGAAATGCGTGAATTTCTTCCCCACTTATGTGCTGGGGTGATTGTTTGGGGTTTATATCAACTTCTCTCTCTGAAGGGTGTACCACATTTAGTGGTTCCGACGAGGTGATACTTCAGATACGTCTACCACTGTATACACATATTATGCGGGCGTTATGGCGCAATATGATTATCTTTGCGCATAATATTGTAATTTTCCCAATTATTGCTTTAATTTTGGGGCGCGGCTTCAATCTGTATGTTTTCTTAGCAATTCCAGGATTCTTACTAATTTGTCTTAATTTGGCTTGGATGATGCTGGTCTTAGCTATCGTGTGCGCCAGATTTCGTGACATGACCCAAGTGGTAATTAACGTCCTTCAAGTGGCTTTCTATGCGACCCCGATCATGTGGTCTGCTAAAGCTTTACCCAGTCACGTATCGCATGCATTCATTGATTTGAATCCCTTTTTCATTTTATTCAGCTTGTCAGAGCTCCCCTTTTCGGCGAACCGCCGGAACCACTTACTTGGATTGTTGCCATTGGTCTCGCAATTTCAGGGTGGATCATTTCACTTGGCTTCTTCGGTAGGTACCGTTGCCGTATAGCATATTGGTTGTAGTTCATGAGCTTCATTCGACTGAAAAACGTTAGTGTGGAATTTCCCATCTATAATTCGTCCAGCCGGTCATTTAAAAATCGCGTATTGAGCGTTGCAACTGGGGAAAGATCGAGCGTCGGAGTGACCGCACGGTAATTGTTCGCGGGCTTGACGACGTTTCGATTTCGCTCAACGATGGAGACCGTGTTGGCCTTATAGGACATAATGGGTCAGGTAAGACGACCCTTTTGCGTATCCTGTCAGGAATTTATACGCCCACCAAAGGTAGCGCCGTTATTGATGGACATGCAGTTTCACTAATTAATATCAACCTTGGCATAGATCCAGATGCGACGGGACGAGAAAATATTCGTCTTCGCTGCGCAATGATGGGCATGTATCCCAAAGAAATAGCGGCAAAATTTAACGCAATCTCAGACTTCTCTGGTCTTGGCGAGTTTCTTGATATGCCGTTTAGAACGTACTCTAGCGGTATGCAACTTCGTTTGGCTTTTGCCGCGTCAACATCCATCAATCCTGAAATTCTCATCATGGATGAATGGTTATCAACCGGTGATGAAGATTTTAAGGAACGCGCTAACGGGCGAATGCGAAATTTGGTGGACGAAACTAAAATACTTGTGCTTGCTAGTCATTCTAAAGAGCTATTGCTGAAAAACTGCAATCGTGTGATTTGGCTTGAACATGGGCGAGTCAAAATGGACGGTTCCCCTCATGAGGTGTTGGCGACTTATTTTGGCGAATAACGGAATGAGCCTCTTCTATGAAAGGTGACGCTCTATTGAATGCTCAGCTTGAGAGGCTAATTGTTAATTGGGGAGGCTCTTAGAAAAAATGACGCGGCCATCGCAATGCCGGGAGATGGCCAGGAAAGCTGTGGCGCAACGTGGAGTGAGTATCGCGCCGGCGTACCGGACGTTTGGTGTCAGCGAAACGTGTTACCGGTATAGCCCGCAACGCAATGTCTAGGGACATCGTTGGAACCCCAAACGCGTTTACCGCATCTACCGGGAGCTTGAACTGAACCTTAGGATCAAGCCCAGGCGGCGGCTGAAGCGTGACAAGCCAGCCAGAGGAACTGGTGGTGTGCGATGCACCGAATGTGGTCTGGTCGTTGGACTTCATGGCGGTTCGCCCGGCTGACGGTCGCAGTTTCAGGCTTTTATACGTTCTGGACACCTTCAACCGTCAGGGACTGGGCATCGAGGTCGACTTCTCACTCCCAGCCGAGCGGGTTGTACGTAGCCCTAACCAGATCATTGAATGGCGGGACAAGCCGCTGCCGATTAGGATGGAAAATGGCCTGGAATATGTCAACTCGAAACCGGTCGAATGGGCAGAGACGCAAGGAATTGCGTTAAACTACATCCAGCCTGGTAAGCCTCAGCAGAATGCTTATGTCGAGCGCTACAACCGAACTGTTCGGCATGAATGGCTTGATCTGTATAAATTTGATAGCCTAACAGAGCTATAGGAGATCGATGCGGAGTGGCTTTAGACATATCACCAGAAATAGCCCAACATCGGCATTGGAGGTATTACACCCGCTCAGAAACGGAAAATGGCCGCGTAAATTCTACTGACAAGCCCCATTAAACTTGGGGGATTACCGATTACCTCCACAAAAGACCTATTAGGTGGACAAATGCTTAAGTCACTAACTGATTTCTATCATGATCACACACAAAAAGTATCCGATAAGTGGTCAATTTATCTAACAACTTATGAGAGAATATTCACTCAATATAGAACACTTCCAGTCTGTCTCTTGGAAATAGGCGTTCAAAATGGTGGGTCTCTAGAAATTTGGTCAAAATATTTCAAAAATGGCCGACATTTTATTGGTTGTGATATCGATGAGAGGTGTGGAGAATTAGATTATGATGATGATCGTATATCAATCTTGATAGGCGATGCAAATACTGAATCTATTGAGGAGAAGATACTATATATAGACAGAAATTTAGACATCGTTATTGATGATGGATCGCATACATCGTCGGATATAGTTTCATCATTCAATAGATATTTTCGTCATATTAATGATGGTGGATTATATATAGCAGAAGATCTGCATTGTAGCTATTGGGAACAGTTTGGAGGAGGATTGTTCGATCCACGGTCGTCAATTTCATTTTTAAATTATTAGCCGATATCATTAATCATGAGCATTGGGGAGTTCCACACAAAGAGGCTGGCTATTGCAAAATTTTGCGGAAAGTTACGGCATAGTTTTTGACGAAGAAACGCTCCAAGATATTCATGCAATTGAGTTTGTGAATTCCATTTGTATTGTCAGAAAAGCTCCAGCTGCGGAGAATATCCTTGGCAGGCGTATCCTAGCCGGGGAGCCTAGCTTTGTCTTAGGTCACGAAGAATTTGATGGCACCCTTAGCGTAGCCCAAGATCAGACACAGAATCAATGGGCCAACGTTGACATCCTGACCGTTCAAGAGATGAACTCTAAGAATGAACAAATTGCCGAATTACAATCCCAACTGGCAATGCGGGATGATAAAATAAATGTTCTTAAAGCTTCATGTAGCAAATACAATGACTGTATAGAAAGCCTCAATGTTACTCTAAAAGAGCGGGAAAAAATATAACCGCTTACAAATTAGAGAAAATCTCGCTTCTCGAAACCATTCAATTAAATGATATGCAATTATCCAATTTGTACAATTCGCGGAGTTGGCGTCTAACAAAGCCCCTCCGGTATGGAGCGGAGCTAGCGCGGCGTATTGCGACTGCACTGAAAAGCTTTAAAGGTCTCCACCGGTAATGTGCTAATAATAGATTACACGACGGTTTTGCGTTGCAGATGGAGTAAGCGGTTCATTTTTATCAAGTTCCATAAGCTGCCAGCCTTCTGCGCGGAGCATCATTGGAATTGATCTCTCCAAAGCATGCCCCAGCGTACCATCTCTTTGACCAGCTTCCGCCTCAAAGGTTGATATATCAATGTCAGCAAAAGACCTAACTGCACATTGTGAACGTATCCAATACATCGTTCCGGCAAAAAACCTAGATCGGAATCTTCACATTCAATATTATTGGCACGCAATAAACTGTTAACTGTATCCTTATTGCTACCCCAATACTCTGCATTACTTACGTAAGAACCAGGTGCTCCTATCATCGCCAATTCAGGTATTCTTTGAAACTTATCCAATATTTCTAATATCCCGTCCTCATCTGGCAATAGGCATTTAAAAGATCGCGTCGCCATGCTTCACCATCAGGGGAATATAAACTACGCTTACCGTGAATTTTTAATATCGGTACATTGTTTGCCACTTCCAGACTTTGTATAATATGCGCGAACGGCCGCACATCTCGCCCCAGTTTTCCAAACAGGTAACATGTAGAGCGATATGTCTGCGCCGCCATTTTAATTTGAAATTTATCAGTATATCCGGATTTGAAGATGTTACATAAACAATACAACCATCCGGCAATCTATCCAAGTTTTCTATAATTTCGTCAACAACTTCCATGTAATGGCAGTGGCATATTACGATTGCTATTGGATTTGCATTATTAATAGATAAATTGCTTTCTTTTAGTTCCGACCTATATGTATTGGAGCATTCTTGAACTAATAACGAATTGGTGTAACCCTTCGGATTGCTGACTAGTCTTTCGATTTTGGCAAACCCAAAACATTTTAATATCTCGTCTGCAAAGTAATGCGTTGGATTTACTTCTTCCGTTATACTAATATCTTTTAAATGGTTTAAATTGTCCGGACCAATCAAAGCAGACCAACTTACATTCAATTTTTCTAGAAGACGAGTAAAGCCTAGTTCGTAAGCGACAATTACACTCCATTTTGTCGGTTGAGGTCTAATACCTTTGAAGAATTCCTGAAATGCCGCACGATTGAAAATAGCCGAAGACACTGAGAACGCAAAGCTTTGCCCATGCAAAAAAACTTCTTTGACTTGCTCAAAAACATAACATCATGCGGATCATTGATTAGCGTTCGCAGAGCGCCGATGAATTTCCCGGATTAAAAACATATAAACTGTCATTACAAACCAGTCTTTTGGTCGATGGTGAGGCGCACTTCGATGCAGCCATTCCAATAGCATAACTTAAGAAATCATAACCAACATTTTCACGCGTAATTACGCTAAAGCCCATTGATCGCGCAATAACGACATCCGCGTGTGTAATACCAGTTGAAACTACAACACCGCTTTCGCATACAGCTGCGATGCATTTCAGAAGCTCATTCCAATTTTTAGATTTTTTCCTTTTGGATCAAAATGAGCAATAATGGCAAAACAATTGTGTTCCATTATGGCGCTATTTCCTCAAAAACGATAGCATGCACGAGCGGCTTTGTAGATACGAGGAAAGGACCGCAGGCGATTTGCAACCTTACTGACAAAACTGTCGGAAAGCAAAACAGCGGTATTTCCTTTAGCGGCAGCCAATTCGTTGAGCGTTTCACTATATACATACTCCAGTTCTGTGAAGTATTTTATATCATCTGTATCATAAGACTGTAGCGAACTTAATGCTCCAATGACGGTTTCTGACGGAAGGGCTGGGGTTAAATATCTATCAACTTGCACGGCTCGCTTCACTGCGCGTAAGTGCTCGTGTTCATACTTCATGCACGGCTCCAAGTGGGCTCCCTCCGCCCATTCATTCCACGCATTAATAAAAATAAATTTTTCCTTATTTAAGGGGTCATTTATTGTCTTAACGCTCTGCCTACGCAACCAATACTCAAACAGCGTTGGGGAAGAATTAAGAAAAATTGCAGGGTCATCTTGGCGTCGAGCGGTATTATCCCAAGAAGGCATCGCCCCGTGAAAAAAACAAAATCGTCATGCTTGCGAGTTATAGATTCCGCCATCACAGTCCGATAATCCATAATCAGTCCGTTGAATTGCGGATTTGTTATATGAGGCGGGTGTCGCGCAAAGGTGCTCGATTTTACATACTGGTGAGGAGGGAATTCGGCCAGAGCATCCGCGCCACACTCATCTGGATGGAAGATATGATAGGCTACCGCTACAATGAAAAGGCCAGGAAACCCCTCTTGAATAGCGCGTTGTCGCCAATGCGAAAATGTTTGCTTTGCGTCGGTTAGAATATCGGGTCTGTAAACTAGCAGAACCGGAACGCCTTCATAAGTAATATATCTCTGATCCCGCATATAAGGGAATACATCCTCTATAAAGCGGTTATCGTTTTCAACAGAATGCTCGTTCTCTAGCACTACTTCGTTATTTCCGCCATCCCAGCGCTTTGTCCAGTTTTCGTTGGCCCAGCAAAAACAGAATGGGAAATCTATTTTCGACTCCAAAAATAAATCTATCGGCTTCTCGAGTATCCGTCGCCCGGAAAACCAATAATAATAGAAACAAAAGCCAAATATAGAATTTTCTTTCGCGAGTTTTACTTGTTCTTCGAAGGTGTCGGGTATTCGTAGGTCATAAAACCCAAATCCCGTGGAAAGTGCGGTTGATAATGACCATGAAAGTTTGGGCGAGCTTTGGTGACATTTCTCCATTCGGTAAAGCCCGGCCCCCACCACTCCGAGTTCTCCTTTACGGGATGAAACTGAGGGAGATAAAATGCAATCGGTTTGATCATATTAATCCAGCTCGAAGCTATATCGTTAGATGGAAGTATCGCTATATTAGGTCTGGTCAGTGGATAGAGCAATTTGAGCTGAATGTGAAGCGCCACATTCAGCAAATATGCCAATTGACCTGAGTGCCCGACTCAAAATTGGAGCGTAGCGATGCGGCGTGTCATACGCCTGATTGACGAGATGAACATCCATGCCTCTGAAGATGCGATAGAGGCTTCCCAATCTTTAGCCAGCCGACGGCAACGATCAAGCCAGGCGAAGGTTCGCTCGACGATCCAGCGTTTAGGCAGAACTACAAAGCCTTTAGCCTGATCGGAGCGCTTGACGATTTCTATCGCCAGTGCTTCGATATGTGCCACAGCAGTTGTCAGCTTTTCGCCAGCATACCCGCCATCGGCAAAGAGTTTCCTCACCGTGGGGTGGCTTTGGCAGGCGCGCTCGATTAGATCTGGCGCACCGTCGCGGTCCTGAACGTCGGCACCATGCACGATGCCTTCCAACATGTTGCCGACCATATCGGTTACGATATGGCGCTTGCGCCCTTTGATCTTTTTGCCCGCATCATAGCCGCGCGGACCACCCGCTTCTGTCGTCTTCACCGACTGGCTATCGATAATGGGTAAGCCTCCGGTCAAGGCCACCGGTCAGGCCGCTTGAGCGTTGACTGTCGGAGGCGTCCAATTCCAAGGAAGCAGTTGCTCCAGCTTGGTCATCGGCGTGTCCGCGATACGGGCAAGGACATCGGCAAGCCACGCCTGGGGATCGATGTCGTTGAGCTTTGCCGTCATGATTAGCGTGGCCATGAAGGCTGCACGATCTGCACCGCGGTCTGATCCGGCGAAGAGCCACGACTTTCTGCCGAGCGCAAAGCCTCTGGTAATCCCCCCACCAAATAACGGGCTTCAAAAGTAGAATTTTCTCGGGCTATATGATCGAGGAGATTTTAATGAAGACGAGCAGATTCAGCGGTAATCCCCCCGTTTTTAACGGGGCTCGTCAGTAGAATTCACGCGGCCATTTTCAGTTTCTGTGCGGGCGTTACGCCGCCGATGCCCATATTGGGACGTTCGTTGTTGTAGGTCCATAGCCACTGCGTGGCAAATTCCTGCGCCTCCTCAATGCTTTCGATGATATATTGGTCGAGCCATTCATTCCGAACGGTGCGATTGTAGCGCTCAACATACGCATTCTGTTGTGGCTTGCCGGGTTGGATATGGCTCAAGGCGATGCCTTGGTTGGCAGCCCATTTCATCAGTTTGCCACTGACGTATTCCGGCCCATTATCAACACGAATTGCGAATGGTTTGCCGCGCCATTCGATGATCTGGTTGAGGCTGCGGATGACGCGTTCGGCAGGCAGCGAGAAGTCTACCTCAATGCCCAGACCTTCGCGGTTGAAGTCGTCCAGGACGTTCAGCAGCCGGAATTGCCTTCCATCCTCCAGCCGGTCGGCCATGAAATCCATGGACCAGACCATGTTCGGCGCATCTGGCACGGTCAGAGCATCGGGCTTGTCCCGCTTCAACCGCTTGCGCGGCTTGATCCTGAGGTTCAATTCAAGCTCACGATAGATGCGGTAAACGCGTTTATGGTTCCAGTGATGCCCCCGGACATTGCGCAGATAAAGGAAACACAGACCGAAGCCCCAGGTCTTCTTTGCCCGCGTCAGTCCGATCAGGAGATCGGCAATCTGCCCGTTCTCGTCGTTCAGCCTGGCGCTGTAACGATAGCATGTCTCGCTGACCTCGAAGGTGCGGCAGGCAAGCGCAACGCTCACCCCTCGCAACGCCACTGCTTTCCCGGCCATCTCCCGGCGTTGAGATGGCCGTGTCACTTTTTTCCAAGAGCCTCTTTAAGCAGTTCCGCCTGCATGCTCATCTCCGCATACATCTTCTTCAGGCGACGGTTTTCGTCTTCCAGAGCCTTCATCTGACTGATCATCGAGGCATCCATGCCACCGTATTTGGATCGCCATTTGTAGAATGACGCAGTGCTCATTCCATGTTCCCGGTATAACTCGGGTACAGGAACGCCGCCTTCCGCCTGGCGAAGGATGGCAAGGATTTGTGGTTCGCTGAATCTGCTCGTCTTCATTAAAATCTCCTCGATCATATAGCCCGAGAAAATTCTACTTTTGAAGCCCGTTATTTGGTGGGGGATTACCCAGCTTTTCCACGAGGTATAATATTAAAAGAAGTCATTTTAAACGAATTCCGTGATCGTTATAGAATTTCAACGCCGATTTTAGGAACTGCCAAATATGCCAAGGTCCTTTTCTTGCAGTGTTTCCTCCAATGTGTGTGATCTTGACGTCAGGTACGTATGCAGTCATGGTAATTTTGTTTGTTCTTATTGATATATCAAAATCCTCGAAATAAAGAAAGTATCGTTGATCAAATCCATTAATCGCATTAAATATTTCACCGCGGAAAAACATAAAAACAACCACTTATAATAGGTGGATTCCAGTAAACTTTTCTCTTGTGTTTCTGTGCGCATTTCATATCGTTCTAGGCGCTTTCGAAATAATACTTTAAGAAAATTAGGAGCGAAGCCACGTAGAAAAAGGTCAAAAATTGCTGGATACTGTTTACACAAGTATTGGCGTTGTCCATCAGGCCAGATAGCGTGAGGAGATAGGAGCCCACATATCGGGTTTTCTTTCATGAATGAAATCGCCTTTTGCAAGGCATGACGGTCCAATTGAGTGTCCGGATTTAGTATGAGATGGAATTCACCTGTTTGGCCCAGAACCAAATTATGACCGCGACCAAAACCGATATTATTGTGTCCGTTGATAAGATTTGTCTTCCAGCTAGCCAGCTGCGCTTCAATGATTGGCGTAATCATGTCGTCGTTTGAATTGTCAACGATGGTTATGGTAACGGATGATGGGTCAAAATGAGAGAGAGCATCGGCGAGTGTGGAGAGCGTTGCACTAAACTCATCCAAATCTGGATTGTATGTTACGATGGAAATCGTAACCATCGATTCTGTTAACGAAGTCGCATTAGTAGTAGTTTCCATGAATTCGTTACTTCCGGCCCATTCGATTGATAATGCCGTGCCAAACGCCGAGGGTCATCATTTTCGCATGACTAATACCTTGCGAAGCAAAGAAGGTAAAAAAGAGATACTGGCGAAGCAGTCGCCACCACAGTACGATTTTCCATGAAAATGAAAGCCATGGGCGCCGACATAACCATACGGCATTGCGAAAATGATAATAATGTCTCAAAGGGCTATGCACAGGGATACGTCGACCGCGATACTCTGTCCATTCGTCTCCGAGGGTGTGTTCCATTTTGGCGTTGAAGGCACCGAAACAATAATAACCTTGTTGGCGCGCGCGCAGTCCCCACTCAATGTCAACGTAATCGATAAACATACTTTCATTCATTAAGCCAATAGCATCGAAACTCCGCACCGGGATAAGACAACCCGAGGCTATGAGGAAGTCGGTCTCTACAAATTGGTTGTGATAAGGTTTTTCTCTACGCTTCAATCGGCAACCATCAAGGTAGACGAACGCTGCAGCTTCACCTTGCCGAGCATCTATGTAGGACGGACCAACGCCTGCAACAGAGATCCCTTTTGCCTTTAGTGTTTCTGCGACTTTTAATAATTCTCCTACCATATCGCGTTCTGGTACGCTGTCCTGATCGAGAAGGAGTACATAGTCTGAGCCGATGGCCTTGGCTCGTTCGATGCCAATATTTTGAGCCTTCGCAATTCCGAAGTTTTCGTTTAGCGCTATCAGTTCTATACTCTTACCTATCTCCAATAGTGGGGCAAGATTTTCGTTCGAGCCATTGTCCACAATAAGTAGCTGATGCAGTTGGGGCAGGATTGCGCTAATCAAACTTCGTAATTGCTGGAAATCGGGATTGAATGTTATAACAATCCCGATTACGCAATTTTTTGTGCTGGCAGGCTGACTCTTGTGGTTAACCATGAAGTCTTTTCATTGTCGTTTGTCGTTTGTCGTATAAGGCATTATTGTGGATCGGTATTCCCAAAAGAATTGTTAGGCAAGCTTTGCTCTTCATATTCAGTCGCCAAACAGTGAACATAATGATAGGGCATTGGCCATACATTCAATTTTGTTGAAGGGAAGCACATGAAGGGCATCATCCTGGCCGGGGGTAGCGGAACTCGGCTTTATCCTCTCACAATAGCCGTTTCTAAACAAATCCTCCCGATTTATGACAAGCCCATGATCTATTATCCGCTGAGCGTGCTGATGCTCGCGGGGATTCGGGACGTACTAATCATTTCGACGCCGCATGATTTGCCTCTTTTCCAGAAATTGCTTGGGGACGGCCACGAATTCGGAGTGAATTTTTCCTATGCTGAACAGGCTCATCCGAACGGTCTGGCCGAAGCTTTCATCATCGGTAGAGAATTCATTGGCGACGATAGCGTTGCAATGATCCTTGGCGATAATATCTACTTTGGTGATGGGCTTTCAGAGTTGTCGCAGCTCTCCGCTCGTCCGATGAAGGGCGGAACTGTTTTTGCGTACCGTGTGGATGATCCGCAACGCTATGGCGTGGTGGAATTCGATAGCAACACAGGTAAAGCTGTTTCGATTGAAGAAAAGCCTGAAAACCCACGGTCCCATTGGGCTGTAACAGGTCTCTATTTCTACGACAACAAAGTGGTCGACATTGCACGTTCGATCAAGCCTTCCGCCCGTGGCGAACTTGAAATCACTACGGTGAACAACTTGTATCTCGAACGCGGAGAACTGAATGTTCAACGTTTCGGACGGGGATACGCGTGGCTCGACACAGGAACGCATGACAGCCTTCATGAAGCATCCTCGTTTGTTCAAACTATCGAAAAGCGTCAGGGCATTAAAATCGCTTGCCCAGAGGAAATCGGTCTGGATAAAGGGTGGCTGAGCGGTGAAGCTGTGCTCGAACGTGCTGCCAAGCTTGGTAAAACTGAGTATGCTGCATATCTTCGTCGCCGTGTTGCAGAATTAGGAAAAGATTAATGCAAGTTCGTCCCTTAGGTATAGATGGCGTTTTTGAGATCAGCCCGCGTAAATTCGGTGATGATCGTGGCTTTTTTTCCGAGACCTATAATGCGAAATCATTCGCGGAAGCCGGTATTGAGCTGACTTTCGTTCAGGATAATCATTCTTATTCAGCGGCAAAGGGCGTTGTGCGCGGGCTTCACTATCAGTTGCCACCATTTGCACAGGACAAGCTGGTGCGTGTTACGCACGGTGCAATTCTGGATGTTGCAGTGGACATTCGCAAAAGCTCTCCAACATTCGGGAAGTGGGTTGCGCTTGAAGTCTCGGCTGAAAAATGGAACCAGATTCTGGTGCCGAAGGGCTTTGCACACGGCTTCATAACACTTGTTGAAAACACCGAGGTTATCTACAAGGTCACGGATTATTATTCGCCGATGCATGATCGCTCGATCCGTTTTGACGATCCGGCTATCGGTATTGAATGGCCACTTCCTTCTTCAGGCGTCCAGCTTTCTGACAAGGATCAGAAAGCCCCGCTTTTTGCTGACGCAGAAGTTTTTGCTTGAGGAAATGATATGAATATTCTTGTTACCGGTGGAGCAGGGTTTATTGGTTCGGCGGTCTGTCGGCATCTGGCTTCAGATCCAAAGGTCAATGTCGTCAACCTTGATAAGCTGACCTATGCGGGTAATCTGGCGTCACTCCGCCAGATCGAAAACCGCCCGAATTACAGCTTTCTCGAAGCCGATATTTGTGACGACACGAGTGTTCTGGAAGCATTGCGCACCCACGAAATCGATGTGATCATGCATTTGGCGGCGGAAAGCCACGTCGACCGTTCAATCGATGGTCCGGGTGCATTCATCGAGACGAATATCGTCGGAACGTTCCGTCTGCTCAATGCGGCACTTGCTTATTGGCGAGAATTGCCGGAGCCGCGCAAGTCAACCTTCCGCTTCCACCATATCTCGACGGATGAAGTGTTTGGCGATCTGCCTTTCGATAGTGGTATCTTCACCGAAGAAACCCCCTATCAGCCGTCCTCACCTTATTCGGCTTCGAAAGCCGCATCCGATCATCTGGTGCGGGCCTGGCATGAAACCTATGGCCTGCCGGTGGTGCTCACCAATTGCTCAAATAATTATGGGCCGTTCCATTTCCGAAAGCTGATCCCACTCGTCATTCTTAACGCGCTCGATGAAAAGCCACTGCCGGTTTATGGGGCAGGGGGCGAATGTGCGCGACTGGCTCTATGTTGAGGATCATGCGCGTGCTCTGACATTGGTCGCGACCACTGGTAAGGTGGGCGAAAGCTACAATATTGGAGGGCGTGCGGAGCGTACCAATCTAAATGTTGTTGAAACGATCTGTTCTATTCTCGACAGGAAGCGGCCTCGCGCAAACGGCAAGAGTTACGCTGATCTGATAACCTTCGTGACAGATCGACCCGGCCATGACCGCCGCTATGCGATTGATGCGTCAAAGATCGAGCGCGAATTGGGCTGGAAGCCGCAGGAAAGCTTCGAGACGGGATTGGAAAAAACCATTCAATGGTATCTCGATAATGCATGGTGGTGGGAGCCGATCCGCAGCGGTACATATGCTGGTGAGCGTCTGGGCAGCACGTCAGCAAAAGGGGCCAAGGCATGAAAATCCTCGTCACCGGACGGGAAGGGCAGGTTGTCCAGAGCCTCCTTGAGAAGGCAGTTCAACGTCCTGATCTGGAGGTGATTGCGTTGGGTCGCCCGGAACTGGATCTGGCAAAGCCGGACACTGTGCGCAGTGCCATTGAGACGATCAAGCCCGACCTCGTTGTCTCCGCCGCCGCCTATACGGCGGTGGATCTGGCCGAGGATGAGCAGGAACTTGCCTTTGCAGTGAATGCTATTGGCGCTGAAGCCGTTGCTGACGCGGCGAAGACCTGTGGCGTTCCTATCATCCATCTTTCGACGGATTATGTTTTTGCGGGCGACGCTGACGAACCCTATGCTGAAACGGATGTCACCGGACCTCGCAGCATCTACGGAAGCTCCAAGCTTGAAGGTGAGCGTCTGGTTACGCAAGCCAATCCAAAACATATCATTCTAAGAACGGCTTGGGTTTATAGCCCATTCGGCAAGAATTTCGTCAAGACAATGTTGAAGCTCGCGGAGACGCGCGATGCTCTCTCAGTCGTTTCCGACCAGTGGGGCAACCCAACCAGTGCACTCGATATCGCCGACGCGATTATCCGGGTGGCGGATCATTTGGCGGCTACGCCAGACTTTTCAGCTTACGGTGTTTACCATCTGGTTGGTACGGGTGATACAAACTGGAGTGGCTTTGCGCGCGCAATATTTAGTGAAAGCGTCACGCTCGGCGGATCGACCGCGACAGTTACGGATATTACGACAGCCGATTATCCGACCAAAGCGGTACGTCCTGTTAACTCCCGCCTGTCAACCGCCAAATTCCAATGGGTGTTCAACTGGTCCGCACCGCATTGGCAGTCATCATTACGCGATGTAGTGGCCAGACTGATTTAACGTTTTGACATCAGAAATTCTGAGCGCGGCATCATTCAACGAACGGTGCCGCTTTTTCTCTTATCATGGAAACAATTTCAGCTTGGCAATCAACCTTGACGCCGTGCGCCAACTGTAGCACAAACCTATGACACATTTGGCGAATGTGAATAAATGATTTATTGAAATCATTGAGGAATTTGGTCTGGCTGGGAATCCAGGCGTCTCGGCGGGCAAAAAACACGCTGCTCGGTAACACTCACGAACGTGACAATTTTATTGCCATTGGAGCATCATGCCAAACTCAACAGCAATTGTTAACGTAGACGACGTTAAGGATTTGAAATTGCCTGCATATACGGATTATCACCAGCAATAAGGTGCATATGATTGCACCATTGTGGGGATGATGGTTTTCATGTTCACATTATAAGATGACAAAACTTTTGAGCTGGGGGCGCTCGCAGGGGCGGTCTCTTCGACATTGGAAAAGATCTGGCGGAAAGCATGAGCGGCACATCGCTTAAATTTGGCACAAGCGGTCTTAGGGGACTGGCGGACGAACTGAATGGTTTGCCCGCTTATGCCTATTCCCTTGCTTTCGTCGGAATGCTGTCGGAAGCCGGAAAGCTGCAGAAGGGTGCCAGGGTCTTCGTCGGTCGCGATCTTCGCCCGTCCAGTCCGGCAATCGCAGCACTCTGCATGGCAGCAATCGAAGATGCCGGATTCCAGCCAGTGGACTGTGGCGTTCTGCCGACCCCGGCACTGAGCTATTATGCGATCGCGCAGCAAGCGCCAAGCATCATGGTTACTGGCAGCCATATCCCGGACGATCGCAACGGGCTCAAATTCTATCGCGGCGACGGAGAAATCGACAAGAACGACGAGAGCGCAATCAGTGCCGTCTATGCCGCTCTGCCTGAAAACCTTGCCTTTCGCCATCTGAATAATGCGCACCATAGTGATGATGCGATCGACAGCTATGTGAAGCGCTATGTTGGTTTCGTGGGACCTCAAAACCTTCAGGGGTTGCGGGTTGGTGTCTATCAGCACTCGTCTGTGGCGCGTGACCTGATTGTCCGTATCCTGAGCAAGCTCGGAGTCGAAGCGATACCGCTCGGTCGATCCGATGTGTTCGTGCCAGTCGATACGGAAGCCCTTCGTTCCGAGGATATCGAGCTTCTTGACCAGTGGGCAAAGGAAAGTCGTTTCGACGCTATCGTTTCCACCGATGGGGATGCCGACCGCCCGTTAATCGCGGATGAGAAAGGGCGTTTCGTTCGGGGTGATCTTGTGGATGCAATTACGGCGAGCTGGCTCGGCGTAAAAACGATTGTGACGCCAGTGACGTCCAATTCCGCTCTTGAAGACAATTTCGAGCGGGTCATCAGAACACGGGTGGGGTCGCCCTATGTTATTGAAGGCATGACGCAGGCCATCGACGAGGGCATACAGGCGGTTCTCGGTTTCGAAGCCAATGGTGGCGTGTTGCTGGGTACTGATACCAGACGGGACAATCGCACATTGACTGCGCTTCCGACCCGCGATGCGTTGCTGCCAATTCTCGGCTGCCTTGGCTCCATCAAAGAGCTTGGGAAACCATTATCTGAAATCGCAGCCCGCTTTCATTTCCGTTTTGCTCTTAGCGACAGGCTTCAGAATATCCCGCAGGAAAAGAGTCTCGCATTCTTGTCCCGGCTCAAAAATGACATGGGACGAAACGAACTGTTTGAGATGGATGATCCGATTGTTCGTTCCGAGACGATTGACGGCGTGAAACTCTTCTTTCATTCAGGCAACGCAATCCATTATCGCGCTTCCGGTAACGCGCCTGAACTGCGATGCTATGTCGAAGCTTCAGATGAGAACCAGGCAGCGAAGCTTCTGGAAACGGGACTTGCCATCGCCCGCAACGCAACGAAGGACAACTGAGCAATGAGCTTTATTCCTGTCATTATCAGCGGCGGTTCCGGTTCCAGATTGTGGCCGCTTTCGCGCGATGCACATCCGAAGCCATTCATCGAGCTGCCCGATGGTAGCACCCTGATCGGCAAGACCTACAAGCGCGCGGCTCAGCTCGACGGTGTGGACCATATCCTCACCGTGACCAATCGCGACTTCCTGTTCCTGACGCTTGATGCCTATGCAGACGCGAAGGCACCCAAGGTTGACAACGTGTTTCTGCTGGAGCCGCTCGGGCGTGATACAGCACCTGCTGTTGCCGTCGCCGCGCTTCATGCCGCAGCGACTTACGGCCCGGACGCGACATTGCTTGTCATGCCCGCCGATCATCTGATCGAGGATGAGGCTGCTTTTGCCGAGGCTGTGTCAAAGGCACGGCAGCTTGCCGAAACCGGTCGTATCGTCACGTTCGGTATTTTGCCCGATCATCCGGAAACCGGCTTCGGCTATATTGAAGCTGAAGGCACGGACGTGCTGCGCTTTGTCGAAAAACCTGATGTCGAGACCGCGCAGGCCTATGTCGAAAGCGGCCGTTACTTCTGGAATTCTGGCATGTTCTGCTTCACGGCTGGAACCATGCTGGCAGCGATGCAGCATTTTGCGCCGGAAATCTTCAATGCCGTGCAGGCTTCGCTCGAACATGCCCGGCGCGGCGTCAACGGTGAGACCAAGACCGTCGAGATTGCAAAGGACGATTTTGCGGCGGCTCCTGCGATTTCCATCGATTACGCGATCATGGAAAAGGCCGAAAATATTGCCTGCATTCCGGTGTCCTGCGGCTGGTCTGATATCGGTTCCTGGGCAGCGATGGCCGATCTCATCGCGCCGGACGATGAGGGTAATCGTCTGCGTGGCGAAACGGTTATAGAGGACACAACCGACAGCTTTGTCTTGTCCGAAACCCGGCTGGTCAGCCTTGTCGGTGTTCATGATCTGCTTGTCGTGGACACGCCTGATGCGTTGCTTGTAGCTCATCGCGACAAGGCGCAGGAAGTGCGCAAGGTCTTCAACAAGCTACGGGCAAACGGCCATGAAGCAGCCAAGCTCCACCGCACGGCCCATCGCCCATGGGGCACCTATACGGTTCTCGAAGAAGGTGATGGCTTCAAGATCAAGCGGATCGAGGTGAAGCCCGGACGTCGCTTGAGCCTTCAGGCACATCATCATCGTTCCGAACACTGGATCGTCGTTTCCGGAACGGCGAAGGTCACCAATGGCGATCGCGAGATTCTGCTCACGACCAATCAGTCGACCTATATCCCTTGCGGCTTCCGCCACCGGCTGGAGAATCCGGGCATTCTACCGCTCGTTCTCATCGAGGTGCAAAGCGGCGAATATCTGGGTGAAGACGATATCGTGCGTTTCGATGATGTCTACGGGCGCACATAGGGCCGTCTGACCGGTAGGAAATAGGAGCGGGCTGAACTAATTCGGGAACCATTCGCCGTCGCGGATGTTTGCCTTAACATGCCCAGCAAGGAACAGGACCCGGCTACCGATCTGATCGGTATGCCGGTCATCGACTTTCAAAAACACGCCCTTTTTTTCGATGTGGACGGAACACTGCTCGATATCGCTGCCAATCCCGATGGCGTTATCGTTCCAGTTGGTCTGCAAAAATCGCTTTCGATCATTTCCGAGCGGCTGTCCGGTGCAATGGCGCTGGTCACCGGCCGGGCAATTGCGTTCATCGAAGAACGCTTTCCCGATTATCGCGGCCCCATAGCCGCGTTGCATGGTGCCGAGTTCCGGCACGCATCCGGGTTGGTTGAGTTGATCGAGCCCGGCGAACATTTTTTGATTGCGAAGGATTTTCTACGACAGGCTGCACTTCGCGTCAGCGGCTTTCTCGCCGAAGACAAGGGCAGTGCGGTTGCCCTTCATTATCGCTCCGCGCCAGAAAAAGCCGATCTGGCGCACGATATCGTCGGGAAGGCAGTGAAGCTCGCCGGGCCGGACTGGATCGTGCAGTCGGGCAAGATGGTTTTCGAGCTGCGCCCGGCAATCAGCGACAAGGGGGCTGCCTTGCGCCGATTCATGGAAGAAGAGCCATTTGCGGGGAGGGCGCCGATCGCATTCGGCGACGACCTGACAGATTTACCGATGCTTGGCGCGGCGCGCAAACTTGGCGGTACAGCCGTCGTGATCGGCCGTGCGATCGACCATCCGGGCGCAGCCAGACTGGCAAGCCCGGGTGAGCTGTGGCTTTGGCTTTCTGGGATCGTGAATGAGAATAATACTGAAAGGACTTGACGTATGGGCCGACTGATCGTGGTCTCCAATCGTGTTCCGTTGCCTGATGAGCAGGGCAAGGCGCCTGCGGGCGGCTTGGCAGTTGCGTTACAGGCTGCGCTCAGCGAACGCGGCGGTATTTGGCTCGGTTGGTCCGGAAAGACACTTCCCAATCGCCAAACACAGGAACTGGCGATCCGCGATGTGGGCTCCATTCGCTACGCGCTGCTCGATCTCCACAAGAAGGATATCGATGAATATTATGCCGGCTTCGCCAACCGCATGCTCTGGCCGCTCTGTCATTATCGTCTCGACCTGATCGATTACACGCGCAAGGACATGGCGGGATATTTCCGGGTCAATCGCTTGTTTGCGAAGCATCTTCTACCGATGATCGAGCCGGAGGATGTGATATGGATTCACGATTACCATCTCATTCCACTGGCCGCCGAACTACGCAATCTCGGTGTCACCAATCGCATCGGCTTCTTCCTGCATATTCCCTGGCCTCCCGCTGATATTCTATTCACGCTGCCCGTGCATGAAACGATCATGCGTGGCCTTGCTTCATATGATGTGGTGGGCTTCCAGACCGAGAACGACGTCGATAATTTCATCGGCTGTCTGCGGCGGGAGAAAATCGGCAAGCGTCTCGATGACAACGGTCTGTTCGAGGCTTTCGGACATCAGTTCCGTGCCGAGCGCTTTGGCATCGGTATCGAGACAGCCGCATTCGCCGAGATAGCGAACAAGGCCCAACGCCATCCGACGGTAAAGCGCATGCGCGACAGCATGCTGGACCGCGATCTTATCATCGGTGTCGATCGGCTGGATTATTCCAAGGGCATCACCAACCGAATGGAAGCTTTCGAGCATTTTCTTAAGGTCGATGCCGGCAATCGTGGCAAGGTCACTTTCCTACAAGTCACGCCGAAATCCCGCTCCGAAGTGCCAGAGTACAAGGACATGCAACGCGCGGTGGCGGAACTTGCCGGGCGAGTGAATGGTGCGAACGCTACCGTCGACTGGACACCAATCCGTTACATCAATCGCTCTTTGAACCGGGAAGTGCTGGCAGGGCTATATCGGCTTGCCGCTGTTGGACTGGTTACGCCGTTGCGCGACGGCATGAATCTTGTCGCCAAGGAATATGTCGCCGCACAAGATCCCGAAAATCCGGGTGTGCTGGTTCTGTCCCGCTTTGCCGGTGCCGCACAGGAACTGGACGGCGCGCTTCTGGTCAACCCCTATGATACCGAGGCGATGGCTTATGCCATGGCGCGCGCACTTGCTATGCCGCTTGAGGAACGTAAGGAGCGGTTTGAAGGCATGATGGCTTTTCTGATTACCCACGACGTCAATCACTGGTGCGATGACTTTCTGGACCGTCTTTCCCCTGGTTGACGGGTTACGGTTTGACATCGCCGAGTTTGGCGGCTTCTTCCGCAAGATGTACCGTATAATCGAAGTTGCCCATATCTGACGATAACAGCGGGGCTTTTATCTCACGAGCCTCCTTCGGCGACACGCCAAAACGAGCCTTGAATGCCCTGGTAAACTGTGCGCCGTCATGAAATCCGCAGCGATAAGCGATTTCCTTGAATGACACGTGTCTGCTACACTCGCCGACCAGAATGCGATAGGCATGATCGAGCCGCTTCTCACGAATGATTGTGGCAATACCACCCTCTGTATCAAATGTCCGGTAAAGGCGTGAGCGGGAGACGCGAAGATTCTGGACGATGAGATTTGGCCCCAACAGAGGATTGAACAGGTTATCGTCGATATAGGCGAGGATGCTCTTGCGCATGGGAATATTGACCGGAAGGCTCTGTATATCTTCTCTGTCAACGCCGTTGATGCCTGCACCAAGCAGTGTCAACATTGCTTCCTGCGCTGATTTTGCTTCGGCCTTGCCCAGTTTGCCGGTCAACGATTGCAGACTATGGAGATAATCAAAAAGCAGTCGCGTGAGGGGAGCATTCGCTGACAAGATAAGGCCGTGCAAATTACGCCAGCCTACCATCTCTCCAGTTCATTGCGGGGTATTGTTACTGTGATGCGCGAGCCGGCGGATGCCTGGCTCTCCACGGTCTGTGTCAGATCGATAATAACGATATCTCCGGGCTTTGCCACGACATCGACCCCGTTGAAATCGCCGCGTAAACTGCCTGCTGTAATAAGCTGCAGAACGTAGTGATCAAGCCCACCCTGTGCGATGAGTTTGCGTGTGCGTGAGTAGTTCTGGGTGTTGAAGGAAGTCGTTCCGACATGGAAAGTGCCGAGAGCGCGAGCAGCAATTGTTCCAGAAAACTGGTACTTCCCGTTCTCTGCCACGATTTCGTATATGGGTTTGATTGCAGATCGCCAAAAATCATTGCGAAGCTTGTCGTCGACCATGTCGGTCGAGATTGAAATCTCATTAGCCATCACAAGTCATTCAGTCCACGACAGGTTGTTGATATGAAATCGCACAATGTGTGAAATATTGATAGCATGTATTATTATCAATATTTTTTGTTTAGGTGCATATTTTATGCATTTTTGTACTTGAACAAATAAATTCTTCTGCATGGGGCTTTGATTTTAGCTAGCTGCCCAAAGCGTATATTATTAACCTCTAATATAACTGAAGCCTCCCGATTTTGACTGATAAACTAAACCCTGTTGGAACTATCACCATATGTTGTCTGATGCCGAACAGGAACTATTCTCGATAGAATGCCAGAATAGACTTCTGCTTTTTCGCAGAAGTTTGAACGTCTCGTACAGGGGGCGCTGTTGAACGCCTGGATAAATCTTCTATCTTTGGTTTCAGGTTTGAAGATGTCCCGAATGGCCTTGTCGGTACAAATGGAGCCGGGTTGAGGAGGCGCTTTATAGTCGTGAGCCTGATCGACTTTGGGGCATTTGGGAGTGTTGTTTTGAAAGTGTTTCGATATGAGACTGTTTTTTGCCGCTTTGGCGCTTGCTCTGATCAGCTTCACCAGTGTTGCGGCCTCAGCCGGATTAAACGGTACTCTCGGGACCGAGTGTCGACGTATTCCCGTTCAAGGGACAGGTGCTTCCGATACGGTGACAAGGCCGTCTTGGGCCATGCCGTTATGGAATTCACCATCGGTTCCAGCCAGCCAACGGTCGCAACGTGCCATCGTCTATCCGCAGGCAGTGCCGTCGCCACAGCTTTACCGCTATGACTGTACGCCGACGCCCGCAGAACCAACTTCAATTCCGCGGGCCGATTACAGCGGTCAATAAGGGCTGTCGACCTTGCCCATCTCAACATAGACAGTCTTGATCTGGCTGTAATGGGCCAGCGCGGCAATACCGTTCTCGCGTCCGATGCCAGATTGCTTATAGCCGCCGAACGGTACTTCCACTGGCGTCAGGTTATAAGCATTGATCCAGCAGGTCCCGGCCTTGATCTGGCTGATTACGCGATGGCCCCGTGCTATGTCGGAGGTGAACACACCCGCCGCCAGACCGAACTCGGTATCGTTGGCGCGTGCGATTACCTCGTCCTCGTCGGAGAATTCCAGAACGCTCATCACCGGACCGAAGATTTCCTCGCGAGCGATGGTCATGCCGTCGGTCACATCCGTGAAGACGGTAGGCTCGATGAAAAAGCCTTTGTCGAAGCCTTGCAGTTTCGGCACGCCACCGCCGCAGGCAAGCTTCGCCCCTTCTGCCTTACCCTTTTCGATATAGGACAGCACCTTGTCGCGCTGTGCACTGTTGACTAGTGGCCCCATCTGAGTTGCTTCATCCAGCGGATCGCCAATGCGAATCTTGCGTGTACGTTCGACCAGCCGTTCGACAAAACGTTCGCGCACCTTCTTGTGAACGAAGACGCGGGTGCCGTTCGAACAGACCTGCCCGGTCGAATAGAAGTTACCGAGCATCGCGCCGCCGATAGCGCTTTCAAGGTCGGCGTCATCGAACACGATGATCGGCGACTTGCCACCAAGCTCCATGGTGACGTGCTTCAGGTGTTCGCCTGCCTGCGCCATGATGCGCTGGCCTGTCGGCACAGAGCCAGTCAGTGAAACTTTGGCCGTCAAGCGATGATTGACGAGTGCGGCGCCGACATCGCCGAAGCCCTGCACGACATTGAATAAGCCATCGGGAAGGCCCGCTTCCTTGTATGCTTCCGCCAATGCAAGCACTGAAAGCGGCGTGTTTTCGGACGGCTTGAAGATGAAGGCATTCCCCATCGCGAGTGCAGGCGCGGATTTCCACGCGGCGATCTGGATCGGATAATTCCATGCGCCGATACCGACGCAGATGCCGAGCGCTTCGCGGCGCGTATAGGCGAACGAACCGCCAAGCTCCACGAACTCGCCGTTGAAGCCCGAAATGATGCCGCCGAAAAATTCCAGTGCATCCGCGGCCGAAGCTGCATCCGCCACCAGCGTTTCCTGAAGCGCCTTGCCGGTATCAAGCGTTTCGAGCTTCGACAGCTTCTTGTTCTTTTCGCGCAGGATTTCTGCAGTGCGGCGCAGGATGCGTCCGCGTTCGACGGGCTTAAGCGCAGCCCATTCGCCTTGCGCTTTCAGCGCTGCTGCATAAGCCGCCTCGATCACATCGGGTGTCGCCGAATATAGCTTGGCAATTTCCTCGCCGGTTGCTGGATAGATGACCGGCAACGGCTTGCCCGCCTTGTCTTCCATGAATGCGCCGCCGATGAAATGCGAGGCTTTGGGTTGTGCTTTCATTGTTATCCCTTAAATTTTATCAGCGGTCGGAAACTTGCCAGCGCGGATTGATCCAAGGCTCCTGATTGGAGCACGCCAGCGGCGTACGGCCGAGAATATGATCGGAAGCCTTTTCGCCGACCATGATCGACGGGCCGTTGAGATTGCCGTTGGTGATGCGCGGGAAGATGGATGAATCCGCAACGCGCAGGCCTTCGACACCGATCACCCGGCATTCAGCATCAACGACTGCCATTGGATCGTCAACCGCACCCATCTTGCAAGTTCCGCACGGATGGAAGGCGCTCTCGACATGCTCGCGGATGAAATTATCGATTTCATCGTCGCTCTGAACATGCGCACCGGGCTGGATTTCCGCGCCACGATAAGCATCAAATGCGGCCTGTCCGAAGATTTCACGGGTCAGCCGCACACAATGGCGGAAGTCGGCCCAGTCGTCTTCATGCGACATATAATTGAACTTGATGACAGGCTTTTCACGTGGATTGGCTGAGCGAAGCGTCACGCTGCCACGTGATTTCGACCGCATCGGGCCGACATGGGCCTGAAAGCCGTGCGACTGCGCTGCCGCCTTGCCGTCATAGCGGATAGCTACAGGAAGGAAGTGATACTGGATATCTGGATATTCCACACCAGCTTTCGAGCGCAGGAATGCTGCGGATTCGAAATGGTTGGTGGCACCGTCGCCGGTCTTGAAGAACAGCCATTCCGCGCCGATCTTCGCTTTCGAGAACAGGTTCAGTTTGGAGTAGAGCGTGATTGGCTGCGTGCATTCCTGCTGGATATAGACTTCCAGATGGTCCTGCAGGTTCTGGCCGACGCCGGGGCGATCGGCGACCACTTCAATTCCGTGTTCTTTCAGTTGTGCGGCAGGGCCAATGCCAGAGAGCATCAGGAGCTTCGGCGAATTGATCGACGAGGCGGCAATGATGACTTCACGCCGCGCACGGATGGTCGAGAAGCTGCGGCCCGCCTCGATCTCAACGCCAACCGCGCGCTTGCCTTCCAGCACGATCTTGCGTGCAAGGCCCTTGACCAGCTTGACATTCGGGCGCTTGAGGGCGGGTTTCAGATAGGCGTTGGCGGCAGACCAGCGACGACCGTTGTGGATCGTCTGCTCCATCGGGCCGAAGCCTTCCTGTTTCTCGCCATTATAGTCTTCGGTGATTTCAAAGCCCGCTTCGTGGCCAGCCTCTACAAAGGCATGGAACAGCGGATTGTCGCGTTTGCCGCGCTGGATATAAAGCGGGCCATTGGTGCCGCGCCAGCCCTCCTGGCCGCCACTCGAATTTTCCATGCGCTTAAAATAGGGAAGAACATCGGCATAGGCCCAGCCCCGCGCACCGCTTTCTGACCAGTGATCGTAGTCGCGGGCATGGCCACGCACATAGACCATGCCATTGATTGAAGATGAGCCGCCCAGCACCTTGCCGCGCGGCGTCACAAGACTGCGCCCGCCAATATGCGGTTCTGGTTCGGTTGAAAAGCCCCAGTCATAGGTTTCCATATTCATGGGGAAGGAGAGGGCGGCCGGCATCTGGATCAACGGGCCGACATCAGGCACGCCATACTCGATCACGATCACCGAATAGCGACCATCTTCCGACAGGCGATAGGCCATTGCCGATCCGGCGGATCCGGAGCCAATGATGACGAAATCCGCTTCCATACTCATTTCTCCCCCTTAAGCTGAACCGCGATGTAGTCTTCCACCAACGCAATGGCTGAGGCAGCATTGGGCGCATCGGCGCCAAGTGCGTGACGAATGTAAAGTCCGTCGATCATGGCACCTGCACCCTCGGCAATGCGGCCGGCCCGCTCGCGCGAGGTCAGTTGTTTAAGCGCGAAAACAAGGTTTGAATGCAGGCGGCGTGCATAAATGCGCAAGAGCCGACGGGTATCCTCCGACTGTTGCGCATGCACATAGAAGGTAAGCCAGGCGGCAATGGTTTCCTGCGCGAACTGCGATGCGGAAAAATTGACCGCAATGATGGCCGCGATACGTTCCTGCGGCGCCTCGGTCTTTCGGATGGCAGCGTTGAGATCCTGCCTCAGTTCGCGCAGCAGATGGCGCATCGTGGCCAGGATGAGCTTGTCCTTACCGCCGAAATAATGATGCGCAAGCGCTGGCGAAACACCCGCCTCATGCGCGATCTGCGCGACGGTCACGTCCAGCGAACCACGCTGGCCGATGGTACGAATGGCGGCATCGATCAACTCGCGCCGCCGCAAGGGCTCCATCCCGATCTTGGGCATAATCCTCGTCCGTTCTCAGTCTAACTGAGCGGTCAGTTTAACGTTGATTGACTCATCAATCAATAAAAACCGGATATGCAAATCATGCATTTGCCGGCGCAACAGCGGGCGGTCTGCATGACGGGGAGGCTTGTCGGGGAGGTGCCGACCGCTTACATTCAACTAATGAGCAGAGCTTTCACCAAAGAACAGGATGATGCACCGACCGACCTCGGCGAGCGCCCGGTTAGTCCGCATCGCAATCTCGTCACGCCGACGGGCTTGACGATGATCGAGGATGAAATCGCCCGGCTGCAGCGCGAGCTGGCGGACGCCAATGTCGCGGGCGAGCGTTCGGCGATTGCGCGTATCTCACGCGATCTGCGTTACTGGGTGGCGCGGCGTGAAAATGCCGAGCTTTCCGTTCCCGCTCCCGACAGCGATGTCGTGCGTTTCGGCATGACGGTAGATCTGGAAAATCTGGACGACGGCAAGGTTCGCCGCTGGACCATCGTGGGCGAGGATGAGGCTGACCCGTCAAACGGCAAGATTTCCCATGTCGCGCCCGTTGCCATTCTGCTGTTCGGCAAGCCGGTCGGCGATGTCGTGAAAATCAATAATGTCGAGTGGGAAATCGTGTCGCTGAAGATTGTTTAGTCTTCGTCTATAGCGACGGTATGGTCACGGAAAAACGCTGCTGCGCCGGCTTCATCGATTTCACTTTTCGAAACCATCAGGACGAGCTGGATAATGTCTTCTTGTACGGCTTCAAGACTGAAGCCGTTGAAATAAAGAAACAAGTCAGCGGCAGCCAGTCCAGTTCTCTTGTTGCCGTCCACGAAAGGATGGTTTTTCAGCACACCGAACAGATAGGCCGCCGCCAGATCGAAGATATCAGGATCGCCATAGGCTTCCTTTTGCAACGGACGCGCAAGCGCTGAATCAAGCAAACCGGAATCGCGAATACCCGCTGCACCACCATGCAGACGCAACTGCTCCTGATGCAGCGCTTCTATGAAAGCCCGCGAATGAAAGTCGATCATTGAGCGAGCACGCGATAAGCGGTCTCATATTTTTTCATCCGCTCGCGGGCAATCTTCATTTTCTTCTCGAAGACCTCCGGATCTTCCGTGCTCCTGGTCAGTCTCAGTCCATCCTTTTCTGCGGTCAGAACCAGAGTGTCGCCAGTTTGCACGTTCAACTGCTCCAGCATTTCCTTTGGGATGATCACACCGTCGGAATTGCCGATCTTGCGCAGGGTTACGTTCATAGCTGCTCTCCTATGTTATAACGCATGATATAACATGGTGCGCCTGCGTTGTCACCACAAGCTACAGCCAACCCTTTCGGCGGAAATAGTAAAGCGGCAGCAGGGCGGAGGCGATCATCAGACCAAGCGCCATCGGATAACCCCATGGCGATTGCAGCTCCGGCATGAAGGAGAAGTTCATGCCGTAGATGGAAGCCACTAGCGTCGGCGGCATAAAACCGACCGCCGCCACAGAGAAAATCTTGATGATGGCGTTCTGTTCTACCGAAATCAGACCAACGATCGTATCGAGAAGGAATGTGACCTTGTTGGATAGAAAATCCACATAGGCGGTCAGGGATTGCGTGTCGCGTTCCAGCGACTTGATCCAGCTGCGCGTTTCCTTCTTGCCGGCTGCGGGATTGTTGATGGCCGACAGATAGACCAGCATGCGGCTGATCCCCGCCAGACTTTCGCGCATTCGCGAGAGAAATGTTCCCTGTCCACCGATCTGGGTCAGTATGTGACGGAAATCCTCCGTCGTCATCGGTCGTGCTTTCGGCTGACGGCGATAGATGGAATGCGAGGCAGCATCGATCTTGCCGGCGACACCTTCCAGAATGTCGGCGAGGCGGTTCGTCGTGGCTTCGGTAATACCAAGCATGATCGACAGGCCCGAGCATTTGGGTGATATCAACCCGTTGCCCGGTTTGGTTGAGCGCAGGATATAGGTGCTAAACGATTTCGGATTGGCATAACGAACAGTGATCAGCCGCGAACCGTGCAGGATGAAGGTGACGGGCGCCAGCTCGCGATGGTCGAGATCGACCGCGTGCAGGATCGGCACTGTGAGATATTGGGCGCCGGTTTCCATGTAGAAGCGGCTCGATTCCTCGATTTCCGTCATGTCTTCGCGGGTGGGGATCGAAATGCCCATCCATGCTTCGACAATACTGTCTTCATTGACGCCAGGAGCAAACAGGTCGATCCAGATAACATTTTCGGGCAGCGGAGTGCCGGGCTCGACTTCCACTTGTTCGAGGTGGTCTCCGGAAAGGCTGTAAAGTGTGATCATACTGGCACCTGACGTCTAGCCCGAAATCTCGAGCGGCTGGATTATGGGGCACTGTGCGCGAAAACTGTTAACGGAATGCGGCAGTGGTTTCCAGCCCGCAATTAGCTTTCTTCATGACGGTTGACAGCTCCATTACATAGGTCTAATTCATCAAGTCATCAGATGACTTTGGTGAAGATATGAAGGCGATATCCCGCAAGACTTTGACGGATTCGACCACGCAGGCATTGCGCGGCGAAATCACGTCGGGACGCTGGACGATAGGCGATCAGCTGCCAAATGAAGCAGCACTTTCTGCAACGCTTGATGTCAGCCGCGGTACGGTACGGGAAGCCGTGCGTGCGCTGGTGGCACAAGGAATGCTGGAAACCCGGCAGGGGTCGGGAACCTATGTCCGTTCCACTGCCGACACGGCACGCAGCCTCGACCGCATCCGCCATACCAGCCTGCGCGACCGCTTTGAGACGCGGGCAGTTCTCGAAACGGAAGCCGCACGTCTGGCCGCCTTACGCATCAAGCCGAAGGGGATTGTGCATCTGGAGAAGATGCTGGCACAGCGCGGCAATCGCGATGAACTCGACCGGGCAACTTTCGTGTCCCGAGACTTTGCCTTTCATGAGGCCATCGTCGCGGCCTCGGGCAATAGCGCACTGATCGAGGTCTATGCTTTTTTCTCCGCCTCCATCCGCGAATCCATAGAAGCTACGCTCGACGGCGAACTGCCCGAGCCAAACCATGAGGCGCACCGCCAGATCGTCGAAGCCATCGCTTCGGGAGATCCTGACCAGGCCGGTGCAACGGTTCGCCGCTTCATGGCGCCCCTGATTGAAGAACTTGAAAGGTTGCTGGCATCATGAGCCACACGAACACAGCCCTGTCGGAAGCGGCGGAAAACGAGGCGATGCTTCAGCCAGAGGCGCTGGTCGACGCTGAGGCGGACAGCGTTCCGCCGCCGCCAGTCCAGCGACCGCCAAGCAAGGCGATGCGCATTTTGCTGGGTCTGAGCCTCGTGCTGATCGCCGCCAATCTGCGACCGGTATTTTCCAGCGTTTCCGTGCTTTTGCCGGAAATCATCGATGCCACCGGCATGTCATCCGTTGCAGCCGGTATCCTGACCACGTTACCGGTTGTCTGCCTTGGCGTCTTTGCGCCATTCGCACCACGGCTGGCGCAGCGTTTCGGCGCCGAACGCGTTCTGCTTTTCGTGCTGGTCGTGCTGACTGTCGGCACCGCCATTCGCGGCTTCGGTTCGTTCTATTCGCTTTATATTGGCGCAGCATTGGCCGGTGCCGCAATTGCTACTGGCAACGTGCTGCTTCCGGGCGTCGTCAAGCGTGATTTCCCGAAAACTGCGGCCATCATGACCGGTCTTTATACGATGGCGCTATGCGGCGGCGCTGCCTCCGCAGCCGGATTCACCATTCCCATCAAGGGGATGCTCGGCGGTTCCTGGAATCTTGCTCTGGCATTCTGGGCTGTTCCGGCGGCAGTCGTTCTGCTGTTGTGGCTGCCGCAGGCCATGCGTGCGAAACACAATGTCGCCCATTCGGGTTTCAAGGTGATCGGCTTGTGGAAGGATAAGCTGGCCTGGCAGGTAACCCTGTTCATGGGTCTGCAATCCTCCACCGCCTACATCGTTTTCGGATGGCTGGCGCCGATCCTGCGCGAACAGGGCCTGAGCCCGGCAGCGGCCGGCGGTCTGGTCTCTTTTTCGATCCTGGCTCAGGTCATCACCTGTCTCGCGGTACCGTCGATTGCTACCCGCCAGAAGAACCAGAGCCTGCTCAATGTCATTCTCTGCGCTTGTGCGGCCTTGCCGCTGATCGGCTTTCTCTATCTGCCGCTATGGACCTATTGGGGGCTGGCGGTCATTCAGGGCATCGGGCAGGGCGGTCTCATCGCCGCCGCCATGATGGTGATCGTGCTGCGGGCGCCGGACTCACACACGGCGGCGCATCTGTCCGGCATGGCGCAGTGCGTCGGCTATACGCTTGCCGCAATCGGCCCGCTCATCGTCGGGCTGATCCACAGCGCAACGGGCAGCTTTACCGCCTGTGGTCTTTTCTTCGCTGTGTTGGGGCTGGGGGCTGCCATCGCCGGATGGGGAGCCGGGCGCGCGCAACATGTAGGTGTGCAGGTAATCAAGGAATAGCAGCAACAAAAAACCCCGGCAAAACCGGGGTTTTTCTTTATTGTTGTATGAAGGCTCAGGCCTTTTCGTACAGTTCTTCGACGAATTCCCAATTGATGAGGCTATCGACGAAGGCCTCGAGGTACTTCGGACGCAGATTGCGATAATCGACATAGTAGGAGTGTTCCCACACGTCGACGCCAAGGATCGGCGTTGCACCGTGAACCAGCGGGTTTTCGCCGTTCGGGGTCTTGGAGATTTCAAGCTTGCCGTCCTTGACCGACAGCCAGGCCCAGCCTGAACCGAACTGGCCGACGCCAGCAGCGATGAAATCCGCACGGAACTTGTCGTAGCCGCCAAGATCGGACTCGATTGCCTTTTCAAGCTTGCCCGGCAGCTTCTTGCCGCCACCGTTCTTCTTCATCCACTTCCAGAACAGGATGTGGTTGTAGTGCTGGCCGGCATTGTTGAAGAGGCCCTGGTTCTTGCCGTAGCTTTCCTTGACGATCTCTTCCAGGCTCTTGCCTTCGAGGCCGGAGCCTTCGAGCAGCTTGTTGCCGTTGGTGACATAGGCCTGATGGTGCTTGTCGTGATGAAGTTCAAGCGTCTCGCGCGACATGAAAGGCGCAAGGGCGTCATAGTCATACGGCAGGGCGGGCAGTTCGAAAGCCATTGGAAACTCTCCTCTTTTCTTTGAGCTTACATGGGCAGCTTGCGGGCGGGCCGAGCAGATGCTGCCTCAAAACTTGCGTGCGGAATCTACATAGGCCGCATCGGTGCGGGCGGCAATGGCGTGAATGAGCAATTTAGTTTCAAGACAATGAATTATTATTGAAATCACAGTAGGATGGCGCAATTCTAGATTTTATGCTTCGCGATGCGTGGCGGACCCTCACAGGAGGAAACGGTGTCCCACAGTTCTTATGTCTTCGACGCTTATGGCACATTATTCGATGTCCATTCGGCGGTGCGGCGACATGCAGACAAAGCCGGGCCGGACGGTCGGGCATTTTCCGAACTGTGGCGGGCCAAGCAGCTCGAATATTCCTGGGTGCTCAGCCTGATGGGTGCCTATAGCGATTTCTGGAAACTCACCGAGGAATCACTCGATTTCGCATTCGCGCGCTACCCGTCCGTTGATCCGGCACTGCGCAATGATTTGCTCGATGCCTATTGGAAGCTCGATTGCTATCCGGAAGTGCCCGCTGCTCTCAAAAGCCTGAAGGAGAAGGGCGCACGGCTTGCGATCCTTTCCAATGGTTCGCCCGCCATGCTCGAATCCGCAGTGCGTTCGGCAGCGCTCGACGTCCTGCTGGACGACGTGATTTCGGTTGATGAAGTCAGGAAATACAAGACTGCCCCGGCGGTCTATGAGCTCATCACTCTGCAATGGCGGCTTTATCCTTCCGCAATCTCGTTCCAGTCCTCGAACCGCTGGGACGTGGCAGGGGCGGTGCGGTTCGGCATGCGCGGGGTCTGGATCAATCGGACCAACCAGCCCGACGAATATAAACAGTTTGCTCCGGCACTGATTCTGCCAAGCCTCCAGTTGCTTGATTGAGTTCTCACTAAAATTTGAACTTGCCGGGTTTATGGAAAGCTGGCTCCTGCACCCAAAATTGTGTCGCGGCTGCAACACGAGCCATGCTGGTCGGCTTTCGCCACGTTTAGGCCGCATTACGAACGGGCGTACGCCACATTTTTCGGGCGTTTTCCGTGCAACCAAACACCGGAAGCAGCCGTTTACGGCCTTTTCGATGGCTCACTGCGTATCTGCCACAATTGGCCGGGTCGCAATTCGTTAACCCTGAATGTGTATCTGTAACTCCTCCCGTCACTAAACTGGTTTTCATATGCAAACGACCCTTACCCGCCGTTCCTTTCTGACGGCAATGACAGCAACAGCGGCCGCCGGTCTGGCCGGTTGCGCTCAGTTGGGGCAGAATGTTCCAATCATTGATGTGGATCAGTCGGGCAACCCGATCAACCGCACCCCGCAGGCTAATGTCGACTCTTCCTATGGCGGATGGGCGCAGATGTATGCCGCCGTCGAGGATGGCGGCTTCCAGCTTCCGGCAATTCCGATCCAGAAGATGGACAAGCGCTTCCTGCGTCAGGTTGTGCAGGATCCAACAGGCGAACTGCCTGGTACATTGGTCATCGATACGGCCAACCGCTTCTGCTATCTGGTCCTCGAAAACGGACAGGCAATGCGCTACGGCGTGGGCATCGGCCGCGAAGGTTTCGCTTGGTCGGGTCGCGCTGTGATCCAGTACAAGCGCCAGTGGCCGCGCTGGACCCCACCGGATGAAATGGTCGCCCGCCAGCCGGAACTGGTGCAGTACAGCGCCAGGAACGGCGGCATGGCTCCGGGCCTCAAGAACCCGCTCGGCGCCCGCGCCCTCTATATTTTCCAGGATGGCAAGGACACGCTGTACCGCCTGCACGGCAATCCGGAATGGTGGTCCATCGGCAAGGCGGTCTCGTCGGGCTGCGTGCGCTTCCTGAACCAGGACATCATCGATCTCTATGATCGCGTTCCGGCGAAGTCGCCGATTCTCGTGATGTAATAGCGATTGTCTGAACGACAGATTGCAAAAGCCCCGGACAGCCAGCTGTCCGGGGCTTTTTCCATTGTGCCGCGCGCCAACTTGCCGCCGCCTTGAAAATAAGTCACTTTCCGCGCGGACAAATCGTCGGAACAAGGGGAGGGAAGTCATGTCCGAGGAAAAAGCCACCAAGGAAGTCGTGAAGGGCCCTGTATCCTATTTCCCGTCCATCGAGAAAAAATACGGGCAGCCTGTCCAGCATTGGCTTTCGCTGATCAAGCAGCGAAAGGGCGACAAGCATATGGAAATCGTCAACTGGCTGAAGTCGGAATTCGAGATGGGGCATGGCCATGCCAATGCCCTTGTCGCCTACGCCCTCGCCAAACCGGCGAAGGCGTGACACTGACACTTTCTACCGTTTGAAGCCGCCGAGAATGCCGCGCACAAGTGCGCGGCCAAGCGAATTACCGATCGAGCGGACAACGGACTTCATGGCCGTTTCCGCGACCGTCTGGCGACCGGAGCGGCGACCAGTACCAAGTGCGGTGCCAACGAGATCGCCAAGGATACTACCGCCGCCTTCTTCTTCTTCCTTGGTCTTTTGCTGGGCTGCTGCAGCATTCTGCGCCTTGCGGGCCAGCATTTCGAAAGCGGAATCGCGATCCAGTACCTGATCGTACTGCCCGGCAACCGGGCTTGCGGCGATGATCTTCGCGCGTTCTTCCGGCGTCAGCGGGCCGATACGCGATGAAGGCGGGCGCATAAGCGTGCGCTGCACGATTGAAGGCACCCCCTTGGCTTGCAGCGTCGACACCAGTGCTTCGCCAGTGGCGAGATTGGTGATCGCCTGAAACGTGTTGAAATCCGGGTTCGGACGGAATGTATCGGCTGCCGTCTTCACGGCATTGGTTTCGCGCGGCGTATAGGCGCGAAGCGCGTGCTGCACGCGATTGCCGAGCTGCGCCAGAACGGTTTCCGGCACATCGAGCGGATTCTGCGTCACGAAATAAACGCCGACACCCTTGGAGCGGATCAGGCGCACCACCTGTTCGACACGGTCGACCAGAGCCTTCGGCGCTTCATCGAAGAGAAGATGGGCTTCATCGAAGAAGAAGACGAGCCGCGGCTTATCGGGATCGCCGACTTCCGGCAGTTCCTCGAAGAGTTCCGACATCAGCCAAAGCAGGAAAGTGGAATAGAGCCGCGGGCTCATCATCAGCTTGTCGGCAGCAAGCACGCTCACTACACCGCGCCCGTCGGTCGTGGTGCGCATCAGGTCTGAAATCTTGAGCGCCGGTTCCCCGAAGAATTTCGAGCCGCCCTGCTGGTCGAGGACCAGAAGCGAACGCTGGATCGCACCCACCGAAGCCTTGTTCACATTGCCGTACTTGCCCGAAAGTTCTGCCGAGCGCTCCGCCATTTCGGCGAGGATGGCCTGCAAGTCCTTCAGGTCCAGAAGCAGCAAGCCTTCTTCGTCCGCCAGGCGGAAGGCGATGTTCAGCACACCTTCCTGCGCCTCGGTCAGGCTCATCAGGCGCGACAGGAGGAGCGGCCCCATTTCGGAAATGGTGGCGCGGACAGGGTGTCCCTGTTCGCCGAAAATATCCCAGAAGATCACAGGCGCGGCGCGCATTTCGTACGGATCGAGCTTCACTTCCGCTGCACGCTTCAGAAGGCCGTCATTTTGAACGCCGATCGCGCCAATGCCGGAAAGATCGCCCTTGATGTCGGCGCAGAAAACCGGAACGCCAGCCGCTGAAAAGCTTTCGGCCAGAACCTGCAGCGTGACCGTTTTACCCGTGCCGGTCGCGCCGGTGACGAGACCGTGCCGGTTGCCGTATTTCAGCGCTAGATATTCCGGCTGCTGGTAGGAGTCGTCAGGCTTGCGGCTCGCGCCAAGAAAAATAGCGTCTTCGGCAGTCATCAGGCAGCTTGCTCCCTCTGTTCAACTTTAACTTATGATATAGAGCAAAATCCGGCCGGAGTGAATCAAGGATCGGTAAGATTGTGTCGGATAGCGGCCCTCAACGCGCAGGATAGCCGTTTGGATGCGCCGGAATAGCTTCCAGATAGGCGGCAATGGCATTGCGGTCTGCTTCGGCAAGATGGGCTATGTTCGCAACCACGTCGGTCATCGATCCGCCGAGCGAATCGAAATCCGGGGTAAAGCCGCTTTGCAGGGCATAGGAAATGTCTTTCTCGCTCCAGCTGCCGATACCCGCTTCATCCGGTGTAATGTTCGGCACTATGCCTTTTTTCCCGTCACTGCCGGTTTCGGGCGACAATGCTCCGGCGAGCCACTTGCTTGTGTCTATTCCCCCAATAGCATTGCGTGGTGTGTGACATTCGCCGCAATGGCCAAGGGCTTCAGTCAGATACTGGCCGCGCTTCACCTGGTCGGAAGCATTTGCGATTTCCACCGCAGGCTGGTCGGACAGGTAAAGCTGTTTCCAGAGGCCGAGCCCCCGTCGGATCGTGAAGGGGAAGGAAAGCTTGTGCGGCGCTGCGACATTATCGGAGGGCGGCAATGTTTTCATAAACGCAAAGAGATCGGCCACATCCTGCGGCTGCATTTTGGTATAAGAAGTGTAGGGGAACGATGGATAAAGATGTTCGTCCTGCTTGCCGACCCCCTTCAGCATCGCATTGGCAAAGTCCTGTATGGTCCATGTGCCGATACCTTGCTCTGACGGGGAAATATTGGGCGCGATGAATGTCCCGAAATCTGAAACCAGTTCATGTCCGCCTGCCAGAACCTTGCGTGCATCGCCGGAGGCACCTGGCGCGGCATGGCAGGAGGCACAGCCGCCTGCCCAGAAAACCTGTTCGCCCTTGACGGGATCACCCGGCTTCATCGCGTCCATCACGGTCGCGTCCACCTTCTGCGGCGCGGTCAGAATCCAGAAGGCAGCGGCTCCAAGGACGACCACGGCGCCTGCGGCATATGCCAGTTTTCGGACCATTCCATCTGTTCCCGTGAGGCGGTTCCAGGACGAGCCAGACCGCTCTTTTGACCGTTATTCACCGTGACAGTTCCAAAGTACGGATGCACTGGAATTGCACCGCACTTTTGCCGAAAATGCTTTTTCACACCGAGTGTTTCCGTTCGGTGTGCTCTGTGTCAACAGCGAAGATCAGTTCTTCTTGACGCGATAGGCTTGATGGCAGGAACCACAATTGGCGGCGACCTGCTGGAAGGCTGGCTTCAGCGCATCAAGATCCTGCGGTTTGGCAGCCAGTGCCGTAGCGGCGTCGGCCCGGAATTTTTCGACGTGCTTGACGAAGTCGTCTTTGGTTTCCCAGATTTTCGGCGAAGCTTCAGTATCGCCTTGATCCGAACCGGCTGGGAACAACGCATCCACATCCAGCTTCTTGGCATCGGCATCAATCTTTTCCAGCGCAGCAAGTGCTGTGGTGGCGTCGAATGGCTTCTCCCCCTTGATCATCGGAGCAATTGACCCGACCGAGCGTCCAAGGTCCTTCATGATTGCCTGACGATCTGCGGTGACGTCAGCCTGTGCTGCGCCGGCGATCAATACAGCTGCAGAGCTGATAGTCAGGAAAAACAAACGCATGCGATCCTCCGCATTTAAAAATTGAACAGACTTCGTCCCTTGGTTCAAATATCCGATACAATCCGGAGCATTGCAATCATTGCGTCGGTTAAATCCCCAGTGCAGAAAGTATCATCCTGAATTTATAGGGATTATTACATCGGCTTCACGTTATCGTGAAAAACATGACTTAAATAATATTGTTTTATACTGAGCCGTGTAATTATTTGTGCCG
Source organism: Brucella sp. JSBI001 (assembly GCF_026014005.1). Classification (NCBI taxonomy): domain Bacteria; kingdom Pseudomonadati; phylum Pseudomonadota; class Alphaproteobacteria; order Hyphomicrobiales; family Brucellaceae; genus Brucella; species Brucella sp. JSBI001. The sequence continues at coordinate 672,667 of NZ_CP110339.1, forward strand.
GTATACTCGGTTGGGCAGCCCAAAACAAAAAGGCCCCGGAAACCGGGACCTTTTCGAGCATGTAAAGTTTGATCAGACGAACTGGCCGAGGCCCGGAATTGCGCCGATGACAGCATCAACTGGTTCGTCACCAGCCTTTTCCTTGGCAAAGCGGATGGTTTCCTTGGCAACGCCGGAAATTTCACCCATGCCCAGACCAGCACCCATGAGCTGGGAGCCGAGACCCATCACGCCGCCCATCAGGCCGGACAGGAAGCCGCCGCCCTTGACCTGTGCGATTGCTTCTTCAGCGCCGGGGAATGCTGTCAGAAGCTTCTGGACTTCGGCTGCCGGGCCTTCCTTCTGCAGGAAGGCGAGGATCATGCCGACTGCCTTTTCTGCCGTTGCCGCATCAATGCCAACTTTGGAGGTGATGCGTGCGATCAGTTCTTCCATGGAAACTCTCCCAAAAATCTTACGTTTACGTAATATGCATTCTCACCTTCGCTTTGCAAGCCGCCATGAGCGAAAATATTAGAGTATGTTTCCGAAAAGTGGGAACCGGTTTTCGGATAAAATCATGTTCAAACAAAAACTTGGAGCGAGACGACGACAAAACTTACAAACATCCCGCTCTTGGAGAATATGTCTCGTGATGTGACGGGATAATTACGCTGTTCGAATTTCCTGCAATTCGAGTTCCTCGATCATGACCTGCCGCATGACGAATTTCTGGATTTTGCCGGTCACGGTCATCGGAAACTGATCCACGAAGCGGATATGGGCCGGAACCTTGTAATGCGCGATGCGCTGTCGGCAATATTCAATCAGTTCTTCTTCGGAAAGCTCGCCATCCTTGTGCAGCTTGACCCAGGCGCAGATGATTTCGCCGAACTTGCGGTCGGGAATACCGAATATCTGGACATCGCTGATCGCGGGATGGATGAAGAGGAACTCTTCTATCTCGCGGGGATAGATGTTCTCGCCACCGCGAATGATGAGATCCTTAATGCGCCCGACAATGTTGCAATAGCCTTCCTCGTCTATCGTGGCGAGGTCTCCCGTGTGCATCCAGCCCGCATCGTCGATGGCGCCAGCTGAACTTTCCGCATCGTTCCAGTAGCCGCGCATGACGCTATAGCCGCGCGTCAGCAATTCGCCCTTTTCGCCACGCGATACCACCTTGCCATCTGCATCGACGATCTTCACCTCCAGATGAGGATGGATGCGCCCGACGGTGGAAACGCGCCGCTCCAGAGGGTCAGTCGTCGAGCTCTGGAAACTGACCGGGCTGGTTTCCGTCATGCCATAGGCGATGGTGATTTCGCTCTGGTGCATCTCGCTCACTACCCGCCGCATCACTTCGATGGGGCAGGGCGATCCGGCCATGATGCCGGTGCGCAGGCTGGTGAGGTTGAAACGGCTGAATTCCGGGTGATCCAGCATGGCAATGAACATTGTCGGCACGCCATGGAGGCCGGTGCATTGCTCCTCTTCAACGGTCTGGAGCGTCAGGAGTGGATCGAAACTGTCATTCGGGATCACCATGCAGGAACCATGGGTCACACAGGCAAGATTGCCGAGCACCATGCCGAAGCAATGATAGAATGGCACCGGGATGCAGAGCCGATCCTGTTCGGAAAGTTGCATCGCTTCGCCGACGAAAAACCCGTTATTGAGGATATTGTGGTGGGAGAGCGTCGCACCCTTCGGGCTGCCGGTCGTGCCACTGGTGAACTGGATATTGATGGGATCGTCAAATTGCAGTTCTTCGGAAAGCTGCGCAAGTTCTTGCCCGGTGACTTCGTCGCCGGATTGGGTGACCTCGTCGAAATTCAACATGCCCGGCGTCTGTTCCGCACCGAGCCGGATCACGCATCGCAGATTGGGAAGCCGCTCGGACATCACATGGCCGGGCCGGGCTTCATCAAGTTCAGGCACGATGCTGCGCAGAATATCGATATAGTTGCTGGTTTTCAGTGACGGCGCGAGGATCAGCGCCGCGCATTCGACTTTCCCCAGTACATATTCCAGTTCATGCGCCCGATAGGCCGGGTTGATGTTGACAAGGATCAACCCCGCTTTTGCGCTGGCAAACTGGGTGAGAATCCATTCGAGATTGTTCGGCGACCAGATGCCGAGACGTTCGCCAGGGCGTAGCCCGATGGCGAGGAAGCCTTCGGCAAGCTGGTCGGTCAGTTGTCTGAGTTCGGAATAGGTCAGCCGGATATTCTGGTGCCGGACAATGACGGCAGGACGTTCGGGATATTTTTCCGCGATCTGGTCAAGATGCCGACCGATCGTATTGCCAATGAGAAGCTTGTCGCTCGCACCATGTACATAACTGGCCTGCTGCATTTCCGATCCTCCTAAACCGAAGATGACGCCCGAAGGCGATGCATCAAGTGATGGGAGGATGCCATTCGTGAGGCTTCGTGAAAACCGCAGTTTTTAAGTTGACGTTCAGCGCTTGGTGCAGCGCACCAGAGTGGCGGCACCGGCATTGGTGTATTTGCTCTGCATCGTATAGAGCCATCCCTTGCATTCAGACATGCTGCTGAAGCACCGGACGCGGTCGATCGCAACCAGACCGTCACCGCCAGTGATGAAGGGCGAGTCGTCCACGCCGCTGAACTGACCGACGATGATGCCGCTGCCTCGTCTCGGCACGTTACAGCGCTGGCCTGCATATTCGCTGACATCCTTGCGTACCTGCGCTTCAGCCGACATCGGCAGTGCAACAAAAACGGCAAGCGATGCGGAAGTGAGGCAAACAGCAATGACCTGACGCAACATCGGTCTCTCCTTAAGAAGAATAGATGTAAAACAATATTATAAGTGAAATAGCGCGGTCTTCCAGAGCATGTCTCCCGAAAGTGGGAATTCGTTTCGGGATAAAGACATGTGTAAAATGAAGGAAGCATCGCACCCTTAAAACCTGGATGCGATGCTTGTTGTAAAGGATCAGAGTACACTGCCCGCCTTGCCTGCCACCTTGAGTGCGAAGGCATAGGTATAGGCGACTTCTTCCAGTCGCGAGAAGCGACCCGACGCGCCGGCATGGCCCGCATCCATATTGATACGGAACAGAACCGGATGGCTATCGGTCTTCAGTTCACGCAGTCTGGCGACCCATTTGGCAGGCTCCCAGTAAGTGACACGCGGATCGGTAAGACCTGCCACGGCCAGAATGGCCGGATAAGCCTGGCGGCTGACGTTGTCGTAGGGCGAATAACCGGCAATCGTCCGGTAATCCGCTTCCGATGTGATCGGATTTCCCCATTCGGGCCATTCCGGCGGAGTCAGCGGCAAGGTGTCGTCCAGCATCGTGTTCAGCACGTCTACGAACGGGACTTCGGCGATGATGCCGCCGAATGCTTCGGGCGCCATATTGGCAATCGCGCCCATCAGCATACCGCCTGCGGAACCGCCTTGGGCAACGATGCGGTCATGACTGGTGAAGCCTTCGGCGACGAGGTGGTTTGCAGCAGCGATGAAGTCGGTGAACGTGTTCACCTTCTTGTCTCGCTTGCCGTTTTCGTACCAGGCAAAACCCTTGTCCTTGCCGCCGCGGATATGGGCGATGGCATAGACGAAGCCGCGATCCACGAGCGACAGCCGTGACGTGCTGAAGCTTGCGGGAATGGTGATGCCATAGGAACCATAGCCATAGAGCAGGCAGGGTGCCGAGCCGTCGAGCCTCGTATCCTTGTGGTATAGCAGGGACACCGGCACCAGTTCGCCGTCCGACGCCGTGGCAAAGACCCGACGCGTAACATAGTCCTGGGCGTTGTGGCCGGAAGGAACTTCCTGCGTCTTCAAGAGCTTCCGCTCCCGTGTCCGCATATTGTAGTCGAAGAGCTGTTCCGGCGTTGTCATGGACGAATAGGAGAAGCGGATCACATCCGTATCATATTCGGCGCTGCCATGAAGGCCGAGCGAATAGGCCTCCTCATCGAATGCGATGGCATGTTCCTCGCCGGTTTCGCGATCGCGGATCACGATGCGCGGCAGGCCGTTATCGCGTTCCATCCAAACTAGATGATGCTTGTAGGCGGAGTGCGACAGGATCAGCCGTCCCGGTTTTTCCGCCACAACCTCTACCCAGTTTTCCGGCTGCGGCGAGGCGGCAGGCGCCTGACAAATCTTGAAATCCTTGGCGCCGCCTGCATTGGTCAGGATGTAGAAGACATCACCGCCCGGCGCGATGTCATATTCCGTGCCGGTCTTGCGCTCCATGACGAGCTGCGGCTTTGCCGCCGGATCGTTGGCGGGAAGGAGCCAGCATTCCGATGTTTCATGGTCGTGAATGTCGATAAAGATATAGTCGTCCAGCGCCGAGCCGCCGACGCCGAGGAAAAAGCCTGGATCTTTCTCTTCATAGATCAACGGATCATCCGATTGGTCCGTGCCGACCTTGTGATAGAATACTTTGGATGGACGGTGGTTCTCGTCGAGACGCGTATAGAAGAAGCCCTTGCTCTCCGCATCCCACGCGCCGCCGCCATTCGTATCGGTGACGATGTCTTCAAGGTCTTTCATAGAAGACAGATCACGGACTTTCAGCTTGTAGAATTCCGACCCCTTGTCGTCATATCCCCAGATCAAAAGCTTGTGATCCGGTGCATGATCGGCCGATGCAAGGCGGAAATAGGCCTTGTCCTTGCCTTCGACATCGCCGTCGAGAAGGATGGTTTCCGCGCCACCATCGCGCGGTGTGCGAATGAAATAGGGCTGCTCGCCACCGGTACGATAAGACACGCCATAGGCGAAAGGGCCATCCTTGGAAGGAACGGAGGAGTCGTCTTCCTTGATGCGCCCGCGCATTTCGGCAAACAGGCCTTTCTGCAGCGCTTCCGTGTCCTTCATCAACGCTGCCTGATAGGCATTCTCTGCTTCCAGATGCGTGCGGATTTCGGGGGCCAGCACCGATGGATCCCTGAATACTTCCTGCCAGTTATCTGCGCGCAACCAAGCATAATCGTCGGTGCGTGTGATCCCGTGACGAGTGTCATTGACCAGATGCTTGGCTGCATGCGGTGGTTGAAGTTGGGAGGAGCTTTGAGACATCCACAATTCCGATGAAAACTGTTTCAATTTGCTGCAAGGCCGGTAAGCCGTGCCTTCTGGCGGGTGATAGTGATATTTATATAGTTGGCCGAAGTGGCGAAAGCGAGTTGATTTCGTTGAAATATATTTGAGCAATGCCTTTTTGAGGCCCGATTCTGTCGCCAAAAGCTACCTAGCGGAAACATGTTAGTCTTGGACTTCGTACAAGAAAACTTGAGGGAGAAAACTATTGCTAACGCAGTTCGAGCAAATTAAAGGAAGCACGGCTGTGAACTGCAGCTTCATCCATATCCTTCAATAAACGGCAGGGGCGGCAACGCGAACACATCGCGATTCAAAGTTTCCCCATCTTAGTAAGGTTGAGTTCGAGTTTTTCTATTTGATGATTCAAGAAGAAAGACTTGTTGTTAATGTAATGTGGTTTGACAATTCTATTGCAAATGACATTATCAACTGGTATTCGCAGCCGGGAACGGATGGGGCAGGGCTTAGGAATACGTAACGACGATGGCAGGCGGGGATCTCCAGTCGTCGATTACGCAACAATAAGAAGTAAAAAGGAAATACAATGGAAAATCTGGACACGCACGACGAAAGCGCGGAACTGCTTCTGAGCCTTACTGCAGACGTTGTCGCCGCATATGTCGGCAATAATTCGATTCGCGCTGGTGAACTGCCGCTGCTGATCGCTGAAGTACACGCTGCTTTCAAGCGTCACGTCGAACGCGAAGAAGCGCCTGTCGTTGTCGAGAAGCCGAAGCCTGCCGTCAATCCGAAGAAGTCGGTTCACGACGACTACATCATCTGCCTCGAAGACGGCAAGAAGTTCAAGTCGCTGAAGCGTCACCTGATGACCCATTACAACATGACGCCGGAACAGTACCGCGAAAAGTGGGATCTCGACCCGAACTATCCGATGGTCGCTCCGAACTACGCTGCTGCTCGCTCGCGCCTGGCTAAGAAGATGGGCCTGGGCCGCAAGCCTAAGGACGCTTAATCGCTCCGACTGTCGAGCGGACCGCGCTTTGCAGTGTCTGTTCTGAGAGCTTTATAGAAATGGCCAGTATCGTTGAGCTTACGCTCCTAGATGCTGGCCATTTTGTTTTGGATTTGAGCACGTCCGGAAGCGCATGGTCTTTTCAACCAATCCGGTCGAATGCTTGTTTTAGTGCAATGTGCCTGTTCAGGTCATAACTCCAGTGACCGCACATTCCTTTCAGGCGCTCCCTTTCCATGAGACGCGTCAAACGCCGTTTGGTCCGTTCCTTCTCTTCCAGCGGGGCCTTGAGAACTTCATCGAGATCGATGCCGGCGATGATCTGCAAGGCAATGCGTTGCATTGCGGTCCGTTGATTCTGTTTTTGCCGGGCGAAAAATAGTGTGCGGGCTTGCTTCATATCCGCGTCCATGGCGATCATTCCTCATTTCTTGATGCGAATGAGCATGAGCCACGCAAAATGTCGTTGGATAATATTCCTAGATTCTTTCTGATTTTTCTGTAAAATGGCCATCAAACGCGATGGATTCAAACGCGTTAATGCCCGTGTTGGCAAGGCTTTAGCCTATGTTTGGGCTGTCGAAACTAACCGCAGACAGCAATTCCTTCTACGAAACTTATCCACACTTGCAATTTTCTAGGTATAAGAAGATATTCCTATTCTGGCGAGGAAAGATGAATGTCTTTGGAACTATCGGATGTCATTCATACACGGGCGGAAGCTTTCGAAGCATTGAAGTTGCTTGCGGTGCGGCATGGGCGAAGCCTTAACCTTGGAAGGGTGGAGGGTGTCGCCGACCGGTCACGGGAGCGGCAGAACATAGCGCTATGCGATGCCCTTATTGATTTGCTGGTGACTGTGTTCGGTGTTTCCGGCGCTGAATTGCGGTCACCGCTGCGGTGCAGGCGAGAGGTGGCGCGTTTGCGGCAGATCGGCATGTATGTCGCGCACACGGCTTTCGGGCTGGCCATGCGTGAAGTGGCTGCCGGATTTGCGCGAGACCGGACAACCGTAATGCATGCCTGCCATCTGGTGGAGGACATGCGCGACGATACGGAGTTCGATGCGATTGTCTCGACATTCGAACGCATTGCGCAAAGTGCTTTCACGGCCTGGAGGTTTGCGGCATGACCACCCAATTGTTAGCGTCCGAAGCGAGAATTATGCGCTTTCTGAAAAATGGCGGCTGCGAGGTTCAGGATTCCATTCGCGCTTCGCATGTCTTGCTTGCAACGGATCAGGTGACCATCGCTGCTTCCCGCGCCGAACTGGAGGCCATGCAGAAAAAGGGATTGCTGTATTGGAATGAGGAACGGCTTGTTTCATCGCAGCCCACTATCAACCGCGCAAAGGAAGGCGGCAAGCCGTTGCGCAACCCGGCAAGAACCTTGCAGACGATTTACTATGAGCAGGGCGAAAAGATTGAGATCAATCCAGAGGAATCGCCTCTTGCGATGCTCTACAGGCGCAAGAATGCGAATGGTTCTTCCTTTATCTCGGAGAGCGAGTTCCTTGCCGGTGAAAGGCTGCGGGCCGACTTCACACGCGGATCGCTGATGCCGTCCGTCACCATGCGCTGGGACACCAGTGTTGGCGGCGGGCGCAGCGGGCCGGGCGGCATGGCAGAGCTGACCGATATCGCGCTGGCCAGCCGCATCCGCGTCGAGCGGGCGCTGGAAGCAGTCGGGCCGGAACTGAACGGCGTTCTGGTTGATGTCTGCTGCTTCCTGAAAGGGCTTGAAACCGTGGAACGTGAGCGGCAATGGCCCGTTCGTTCTGCCAAGATGCTGCTCAAGTTCGGTCTGGCCGCGCTGCACCGGCACTACAATCCTCAACTCGAAAAGGAGCGGGGCAGAGGCGCTGTCCTGCATTGGGGAACAGACGACTACCGGCCGCAAATGCGTCCGCAGAATATGTGAGGTGGCGCACTCATTGACACCTTTCCGGAGCGGGGCTATCGCCTCTTTCTCAAAGGGACTTTGTGTCCGTTGGGGAAGTGGGGAGAAATCACATGAATTCGGTACGGGATCGGCTGGAAAGCATCCTGTCGCGTCTGGAAGCGCGGACAGCAAGCGAACACGTTTTCAGCAAGGTCTATGCACAGCAGGCGCGCGCTGAGGCTGATGCCGCCGATGCGCGTCTTCGTGATGGGCGCGCCCTTGGGCCGCTCGACGGGCGCATTGTTTCGATCAAGGATCTCTTCGATGTTGCCGGAGAGCCGACGCTTGCCGGTTCGGTTATTCGCCGCGATGCTGCCCCGGCGACACAGGATGCCAAGATTGTCAGCCGTCTGCGTGATGCGGGTGCGGTCATTGTCGGCAAGACCCAGATGACGGAGTTCGCCTTCACGCCGGTCGGCCTCAATCCGCATTACGGCGAGCCGGGCAATGCGATTGATCCGACGCGCGTTCCGGGCGGATCGTCGTCGGGTGCGGCAGTTTCGGCAGCTGAAGGAACAAGCGAGATCGCCATCGGTTCGGATACCGGGGGATCGGTGCGCATTCCGGCAGCGCTGAACGGCATTGTCGGCTTCAAGCCGACCGCCCGGCGCATTCCGCTCGACGGTGCGTTTCCGCTGGCGCCGTCGCTCGATTCCGTTGGTCCGCTGACCAGGACAGTAGCCGACGCCATTATAAGCGATGCGATTATGGCAGGCGAAACGCCGGTGTTGCCGAACGCCTTGCCGCTGAAGGGTCTGCGCATTGCACTGCCGAAAGGCTATCTTCTGGCCGATATGGAGCCGGACGTCGCAAAGCAATTCGAAGCAACGGTTGCGCTTCTTGAAAAGGCAGGAGCGATCATCGCCGATCTGGAAGTCGACGATCTGATCCAGCGCCTGCGTGAGGCAACCCGCGTTGGCTCCATCGCCGGGATCGAGGCAAGTCATATCCACGCATCGACCTGGCTTGGCGATCTTGACGCCAATGTCGATATTCGTGTGAAGCACCCGCTGTCCGTCCGCGTCAAGGTTCCGATGGAAACCTATCGCGGGATCATGGAAACACGCGCAACGCTTGTTCGGCAAATGGACGAGCGCCTGAGCGGCTTCGATATGTTCGTAACGCCCGCTACGCCGATTGTTGCGCCGACGATTGCTTCGGTCAGCAATGACGAGGCTGAATATGACCGTGTGGAAGGGCTGCTGCTGCGTGATACGCAGGTCGGAAACCAGTTCGACCTGTGCAGCATCACCGTGCCCATGCCGGGCATGACACTGCCGACCGGCTTCATGCTCAGCGCGCGCGGCGGCACGGATAAAAGGCTGCTTGCCGCAGCCTTGTCGGTTGAGAAACTCTTAGAGCCTGAATCAAAAAGCGGCATGTGAGTGCGAAAATGGTGATTTTCGAGTACCGGAGCGCAATGTACTTTTGGTACATGAGCACCGGAACGCAGGTAAATTGCCATTTGCAGCCGCACAGAGCGACTTTTGGAACGGGTTCTTAGGCTGTTTCTTTCGCCAGCTCTGCTTCACGACGGATGCGTGCCACCATGGCGCGCAGGCCGTTGGAGCGCTGCGGCGTCAGATGTTCATCGAGGCCGAGCTTTTTCAGAATGGCTTCCGGGTCCACGGCGAGAATTTCTGAAGCCTTGTGGCCGGAATAAAGCGCCAGCACGATGGCCACCAGACCGCGCACGATATGCGCATCGGAATCGCCGAGAAACTCGATGACCGGATCGTTGCCGTCTTGCGGAAGCGTCTTCAGCCAGACCTGGCTGACGCAGCCCTGAACCTTGTGTGCAGCGTCGCGCGCATCGTCAGGATAGGGCGGCAATTCCTTGCCGAGGTCGATGACATAGCGATAGCGGTCTTCCCAATCGTCGAGAAATTCGAAATCGGACATGATGCTATCGATGGTCGTGGTCATAATACTCGCCTGAAAGAAGTTTCTTGCCGCTTATATAGTCATGAAACGCTGCAAGGTCACGGAAAACTCGAGCGCACCCAGCTGCGTGTCTAAAAAAGCTTTAGCGTTGAATTGAACCAGTCGGGCGACGGTCCAGTGCGCGCAGGGCTTCGTCCCGCGAGGTCGGGATGGGAATGCCGATTGCGGCCTGCACAGGGGTGGCGGCTGCCGGTTCCACTTTTGCAGGCGGTTGCGGCTTGGTGCCGAAACGATCACTCAGATATTCGAGGGCCACGCGGCTTCCTTCCAGAAGGCCGCTCCCGGCGCCGGAAACAAGCGAGGTACCGTTCTGGCAGAAGGATGGGTTGTCGATGCACAGCTTGCCCAGTTCCACGGCGGTTTTGCCATTAGCGAGAAGCTGATCGATTGAATCCGGCTCCCGCTTCGTCTCGGCAATGGCTGGCTTCTCCTGCGGCTTGTTTTGCTCATCCGCAGGGAAGAAGCGCGGCATCACGATGAATGCCAACGACAACCAGAAAACGGATTTGATGAGAAAACGGATCATTGCCATCTTGCGGTTGCGTGCCTTCGGTTTGCGTCAATGTCGGATGAATTGGAAAAGATTCCGTAACTGTTCGGTTTATTGGAGCGCATCGCGAAAAGTGTGAAACGGTTTTCGGACAAGATGTGCGTCATGGTAAAGCTTTTGAACGTCAAAATTGTGCCGCGGCTATGGTTTCGCCACCTGATCGCTACTCTCTGTTTACCATAGGCAGAAAAGCAGACCCGGCGCGTCACTTATCCGCTTTGGGCGGTTTCGTTTTATCGTTTCTTTAAAGCCTCGGCTGCAATCTGTTGCTGGCTGGGAGAGCGTCGTCACGGCGAACGGTTTTCCGGTTTTGACAATGCAAGAGTATCGAGTGAGTACGGCACGTTGAACGCCATTCTTTTGAAAACAGCCGAGACCGTCCGCATGAATGTGCAGGCGATCAGCCGTTTTTACGAACGTTTCTGCCGCCATTGGGTATCCAGTCCCGATGCGGCCTCCATACGTGTTATCGGTTCGGTCATCACCGCGCCGGTCCTGCTTTGTGCGGCCGTGCTCGCTTCGGGTGTGACACCGGGCTTTACGGAATTTGCGATTCTTGCAGCAAGCTTTGCAGGCGTCGCCATGATCCTTTGCGCGCTGTCGCTGATGGGCGTCGCCGCACCTGTTCTGGCTGGCCTGAACTTCGCTGCCTATGGCGTGGGTCTTGCTGCCATTGGCGCTTTTTCTCATGGCAATGCGGTTTTGTGGTTGATGGCGGCTGGTCTGCCGCTTGAAGTCTGGTTTGCGACCCGCAAGCCTGCCGCCGCAGTAGCAGGCGCTGCATTCGCGGCCATGATTCTCGGCTATTTTGCGACGGCAAGCGGTGGCGCCATTTCCGGCGGCAGCTATGTGTCCGTCGCTGTTCTGGTACTTTATGCAGCAAGTCTTGTTGCACGTGGTTACGCGAGCGCCGCCAAGCCCGCGCAGATCAAGGTCACCGCGCCGCAAGTCGCAGTTGCTGCGGGTGACCTGCAGTTCAGCCTCGATTCGGATGGCGTGGTTGCCTCGGTCGATATGAATTCGGCAAAGCTTCTGGGCGTACAGTCCAAAATGCTGGAAGGCACGGCGCTCATCGACCGTGTTCATGTCGCCGACCGTGTAGAATATCTTTCGCTTCTGGCCGATCTTCGCGCCGGTTCCGCTTCCAGCAAGATCGATGTGCGCCTGCGTTTCATCGAAAATGGCGATACGGTCTTCCGCACTTATCGTCTCGAAGGTGCCGCAAGCGCTCGCGCTATCACGCTCGTTGGCCGCTCGCTCGAAGGCGAGCAGAAGCTTCTGGACGAGATTGCAACACTGAAAGCAGAGCTTGAATCGGAGCGCATCGGCAAGGGCCGCCTGCTTGCAGCCGTCAGCCATGAGCTGCGCACGCCGCTCAATTCGATCATCGGCTTTTCCGACATGCTATCGCATGAAATGGGCGGCAAGCTGGCCAATGAGAAGCAGCGCGAATATGCGGGCCTCATTCACCAGTCCGGCCATTACCTGCTGGAGCTCGTGAATGCTGTTCTCGACAATTCGCGTCTGGAAACCGGCAATTACAGCATCGACCCGCAGAACTTCGCTTTCCGTGACGCGGCTGAAATGTGCACTTCTGTCATGCTGCCGCAGGCTGAAAAGAAAGGCGTTGCCTTCTGCCACCGCGTCGGCGCAGGCATTGGTGAGCTGGTAGCGGATCGCCGCGCCATTCAGCAGATTCTGCTCAATCTGGCCGGTAATGCGGTGAAGTTCACACAAAGCGGCGGCTGCGTCACCATCGATGCAAGCCGCGTGATGGCGAGCGGACGCGCGATGCTGGAAATCAGCGTGTCGGATACGGGCATCGGCATCGAGCCGGAAGATATGCAGCGCATCGGCACGCCATTCGTGCGCGCCGACAATAACTATACGCGCGCGCAGGAGGGAAGTGGCCTCGGACTTTCTGTGGTCAAGGGGCTGGTGGAACTGCATCAGGGAAGCATGCAACTCAAGAGTTGCCCCGGCGAAGGCACGATCGTCACGATCCGCCTTCCGGTGGCAGGCCCGCAGGTTGTCATGGGAGAAGACGAATATCAGGAACTTGGCACGGTGATCGACATGCACCGTCACCAGGGGGAAAGGCGTAATGACTGGCAGAACGACGAAGACAACAGCCAAATCCGGGAGCAGAAAGATGCGCAAACCCGCAAAACGGCGTAGTCTCGGCTTGCGGCTCGTCCACTACTTCTTCACATCGGCTTCGGCACTTGCAATTGCTGCCGGAGATTTCATCGTGCGCAACCCCGTCCTGACTGGCGGGGCAACTGCGTTTCTGGTGGTGATGAGTTTCGTCTCGGCTAATGCGCTCTGGTATCAGCCGGAGGCGCACAAGGCGGTATTCTTCAGCACAAGACCGGACTTTGTGTTCAAGCCGACTCCACGTGCAGTCCTGCCTGGCACGGCGGCGGCAAGTGACAATGCCCCGAAGTCCACCGAGACCGCCTCTGCCGAACCTGCAAACAATGAGACTGCCCAGCCGCTGGAAGCCGCGAGCCTGTCGGCGGACCGGCTGAACATGAGCGCATCGGTTGATGACATGCTGCCGGCACTTGCGCCCAATGCCGATCTCGAAATCGCACGGCTGCAGCAACGTCTCTCGACGCTTGGAATTTACAAGGGACCGGTGGATGGTTTCACCGGGCCGCAGACCCGCGAAGCGGTGGAACGCTGGCGCGCTTTGCAGCAGAAGCTCGGCGTGCAGGAAGCAAATATTCCGGCGCAGTTGCAGGCCGATGCCCAAAACAGTGCCCCGGCTCAGGACGATGTTGCCAAAGTCATCGAGGTAGCAGTTCCGACGCCGCGCCCGCAGCCCGCCGTTTTGAAGACGGAAACAGTTTCAAAACCGAAACCCGCTCTCGCTTCCTATGAAAAGCCCGCGCCGAAAAAGCAGGTGGCGGCAACGCCCACCGTGCAATCGGTGAAAGTGAGTTCGCAGGATATCATCCGCGTACAGGCCGGGTTGAAAGCATTCGGCAATGACACCGTGCCGGTGAACGGACAGCCGGGCAAGACGACACAAGAAGCGGTGCGCGAATTCCAGAAACTGTTCAGTATGCCGGTAACCGGCGAAATCGATGCGACGCTCATCACCAAGATGCGCGAGATCGGCCTGATAAGCTGATGGGTTTCCGATGCGCCTGACATCCGACTTCTGGGTTTCGGCTTTGATCCGCAATGTTCAGGGCGAGGGCGGCTTTGCCTATCTTGCCCGTCGCGGATCGCCGGAGGCGGGCGCAATCTTCATCAAGGTAAGCTCACGCTTCGGCACCTGCGATCTATATTCGCCTGCGCCGCAAACTTCTTATGAAGAGGATAATGACGGCGAGCGCATGTTCCTGCGCATTCTGCACGATGCCGATGACATGGCGGCAAGTGACCGTATGGCGCGGGAAACCCGCTTCGACCCCGACCTGTGGCTGGTCGAACTGGAAGATATAGCCGATGCGTCGGCACTGTTCTCGATTTCGCAGGACGGAGAAGCTTTCTAAAACTTCTTCCTGATGAACTCTATTTCACCAATCGCTGAAGCGACGGGTGATCGGAATTGGCGGCGTCGGCGAGTGGCGTGTCGTCCTCGGCCATTTCACGCAATTTCCCACGCAGCATGGCAGACATGTCTTCCGCCTTCCAGCGCCGCACGAGCGCCATCGCTTTTTCGCGGTCGATGGAGCGATAAATATGCACAAACTCACGCAGGCTGTCGCGGTTGGTGTCGATAGGCCCCAGAATGGCAGTCATGACGAGATAGCATTCTGCAGGCGACAATCCGAGCGCCTTGAGTGCAATCGGCAGATGCGAATCCGGCCACTGTCCGATGATCGCGTCGGACCGTTCAAAGGACAGGTCTAGCGTATCGGCCAGCGCATTGCGGAAAAACTGGCTGTCGATCAGCAGTGCGGTATCGATGAGATGCTGTGAGCCGGTAGTTGCGCCAGCCTCGAAGAAAGGCTGTTGCAACGCGCGTGCCAGTCGTTCGGAACTGTCTTCCTTCATCAGCGGCGCTCTGGCCGCAGAAAGGTCGGGTACATCCGGCCTTTCGAGCGGTTCGGCCTCGATATTGGCGAGATTTTCCTGAAGGGTCAGCGTGCGATCGATGACCGGATCGGCGAAACTGCGCAGCACGCCTTGCAAAAGAACGTCACCGGACTGGCGTCGCGCAATGGCGCGCGCATGGGCAAGACCGTTCTTGCCGATGATCTCGATGAGGTCGGAAGGGCGCAGAAGGGGAGAGCGCAACAGGATCGGTGCGGAGATTTCGACGGGGTCGTCGGCCAGCGTCAGAATGAGGCGGCGCGGTGCGTCTTCCAATTGTGCCAGCGCATTGGCTGCATGACGCTTGCCGCGGGTGGACGCGCATTGCAGTAGCGGCATGGCGAGATCTTCAAGCTGTTGCATGTCCTGCCGTCCGGGGCGCGTGATACCCGCGAACGCCGAAATCGCGGCCGCCAGAAGGTCGTCCGCCTTGCTGCTCCCCGCTTTTGAATTCGACGGGCTCCGGTGGCCTGAAATATCCTCCAGGGCGCGGAACTGATCATTTGTCACGCAGAATACTCCGGTAGGCACACAACTCACCCGTCCCAAATTGCAGATCGCGCATCCGGCAGCAGCCGGTCAATGCGGAAGTGCTCCCCGCATGGGTCGGTATTCCGGATAGTAGCGTTGAAGCCTTAGCAACTCATTAACCGTGCCATAAAGAAACAGCATTTGGCTGGGGTAATGCCTGACGACTTTTGGGGCAGGCAATTAGAGCCCTTCAAACGGAGCGCATTCCGCCTCCGCAAAGAAGCGCCGCACTTCCGTGTTCCACGTCGCGTCAGGCACGAAAACGCGCAGCACGGCGGCACCTTCGCCGATATTCTGCTCAATCAGGATGGAACGTGCATCGGCTTGCGAACCATCCGAGCGCAGACTTGCCATGCCGATGGGATCGGCAAGGATCAGATCGAGCTTGCGTTCGTTGGAAACGCTGTCGTTGAGGCTATAGAGATTGTCTCCGTTGGGCGCATAGATCGAGAGCGACCAATAGGGCACATTTGCCCCGGTCGTGATGTGCACGGGACCATCGGCAAGATCGAAGCGACAGGTGGCTTCCTGTACCAGCGGGTCGCTGTCGCTGACCGGGCCGGTCTTTTCGTCCAGCCTGTGGAAACGGTATGGCTCGCTTCCGGTTTCGATCCGCGACCAGGCGTTCTTGTCGGAATAGAAGGGAACGAGGAAAAGAACTGCGATATGCACAATCGCGGCACCGACGATGCCGAGGAGAACGAGGTGGAGAATTCTAGCCACGGCACGCCCCCTTGTTTGCACCCGGAACACGGGTGAGACCTGGCATCACCAGATCGGAGAGGCCGGAGGATGATGCCGCAGGCGTATCATAGAGCGTCATGACAAGAACGAAATCGCCGCTTCCTTCCACTGGCAACCAGTTGCCGGAAGCTGCATCGGGGCCGATGGTGATCGTGACGCTGCCGTCATCGTCATAAAGCACTTCGCGGGAATGCAGCGCTGCCTGCAGTCCTTCGCGCGGCGGGATCGGTTCGAGATCAGGTGAGGCGGGAAAGACGGTCCAGAATCGGGCCGGTGGCGTCAAGCCACTCTGGCGATAGGTGCAGCCGCGCCGGAGGGTGCGCCCGCTATTGTCGCTGCGCGCATAGAAGGGCAGGCCTTCAGCCGTTCCAAGCGCCAGATAGGCTTTGCGAGCAGCCCGAGCCTTGGAATAGGGGTCGGCATCGGGTGTGCCTGCCGCCGGATAGGCGCTCCAGACCCCGACACGAAGTTCTCCGAAACCCTCAAACCGGTCGAGAACCTTGTCGACGCTCCAGATGCCGCCGCCAAGCGCCAGCACAAGCACAATCGCCGTGTTGAATATCCTTTTGAACATCGCCCCTCAGAGTACCGATATTTTCGTGCGTTCGGCGATCTTAGGCAGAGGCGGAGCCGCAAGGAAGCGGTCATGCAGTTCTTTGATAACTTTTGTCGACATGGGCGAGAGTATGCGCGGCGGTGCTGCCATGGTTTCTTCCGGCTTGGCATTTGCCACTTGCGGCTCGCTCTTCTTGGGCGGCGCCGGGAAAGGCGGAGTAACGCCGGGTATTGGCTTCAACTCGATATTCTGGTGCGCGTAGGCCATCATGCGCTGCCAGGCCATGGCTGGCAGGATGCCGCCGGTCAGGTCTTTCATCGGCGTGAAATTATCATTGCCGAACCAGACAGCCGCCGTGAAATTGCCGGTGAAGCCGACGAACCATGCATCGCGATAGTTCTGTGTCGTGCCGGTCTTGCCACCGACCCGCGTCATCGGCAATGCCGCCCGGCGTCCGGTGCCGCGTTCGGGCACCTGCACCAGCATGGAATTCATTTCGAGTGCGGCCTTTTCCGACAGCGCCCTGTGCGGCTTCGGTGCATCGCGACCAAAGTCCCACAAAACCTTGCCTTCCGACGAAACGATCTGCGTAAATGCATGACGGTTACCGGCCATGCCCGCATTCGGAAACACGTTGAAGCCGGTGGCCTGATCCATCACCGTCATTTCCGATGTGCCGAGCACCATGGTCTTGTGTGACGAGATCGGCGATTCCACGCCCATCGCCTTGGTGAGGGCTACGATGGGGGCTGTGGTCAGATAATCGCGCGCCAGCCGCACCGGTACGCTGTTCAATGAACGGACAAGTGCGGTCGTCAGGTCCACACGACCGGCAAAACTGCGGCCGTAATTACGAGGCGACCAGTTACCCCAGCTGATCGGACCATCCGAAACGATGGTGCTGGGCGTCAGGCCCTTTTCCATCGCTGCCGCGTAGACATAGGGCTTGAAGGACGAACCGGCCTGCCGCAATGCCTTGGTGGCGCGGTTGAACTGGCTTTCGCCGTAGTCCCGCCCGCCAACAAGCGCACGGACGGACCCGTCATTGGCAATGACCACGGTCGCAGCTTCTGCAGCATTATAATCCTTGCCGAACTGGCGCAGATGATACTCCAGTGATTCCTCTGCCGCCTTCTGCAGGTTGCGGTCGAGCGTCGTGCGCACGATCAATGTGTGCTGTGGAATTTTGGCAGCGACCTTTTTCACCTCCTCGAAAGCCCAGTCGAGGAAGTAATCCGGGCTCTCATTCTTGGCGCGGTCGATGACGCTTGCCGGATGACGGCGTGCAACGGCCACTTGTCCGTCGCTCAGGAAGCCGCTTTCAACCATGTTGGAAAGCACGACATTGGCACGCGCACGCGCTGCGGGCAGATTGACATGCGGCGCAAACTTGGCGGGCGCCTTGAAAAGGCCGGCCAGCATTGCGGCTTCTGCCAGCGAGACATCCTTCACGCTTTTGCCGAAATAGAATTCCGAAGCGGCAGCGATACCGAAGGTTCCGCCGCCCATATAGGCGCGGTCGAGGTATAGCTGCAGGATCTCCTTCTTGCTGAGATTGCTTTCCAGCCAGAGCGCGAGGAAGGCTTCCTTGATCTTGCGTTCGATGGTGCGCTCGTTGGAGAGAAAAAGGTTCTTGGCAAGCTGCTGCGTGATGGTCGAGCCGCCTTGCACGACACCATTGGCGCGCATGTTCTGGCTGAGTGCGCGGGTCAGGCCCCAGAAATCAATGCCGTAGTGGTCGAAGAAGCGCCGGTCCTCAGTGCCGAGCACAGCCTTGATGACGTGATCCGGCAATTCGTCGATGGGCACGGCCTGACGATGTAGAATGCCGCGCCGGCCGATTTCATTGCCGTAGCGATCGAGGAAGGTAACGGCATAATCGTCCTGCGCGCGCCAGTCCTTCTTGGTTTCCTCGAAGGCTGGCAGGGCGAGGACGAGCATCAACACCGCACCGCCAACGCCGAGCGTAAACCCTTCATCGAGAACTTCGACCACGAAACGCCGGAAGCCGCGCACGCGAAAACGCCGTGAGAAAATGGTGATATTTTCCCACCACTCGCCGAGATTGTAGCGCAGGCTGTAGAGAGTGGAATCGATCCATGCGTCAAGCCCGATCAGGCGCGATGCCCTGAAGGGTTTGCGCTTCTCGCTTTCGGGGTCTTTATCTGCCGTTTTACGCATGAACACTGACTTCGGCATGGTTGGTTTCGGAGAAAGGCGAAATTACCGTTCCATCATAGCAGATAAATAAGCCACACCTCATGTGAAATGGTTAAGGCGCTCGCAGCTTTTTGGCGTCAGGAATAAAATCAATTATAGGAAAATAATCCTTGACTGCGTAACGCTGCTTCGCTAGGTTTCATATACAATCAAAGAGTTCTGACTAATCAGGTTTATCTCCCTTCGACGCATGCAAACATCACCCTGAAAAGCTGTGGAGGCTTTTCAGGGTGATGTCTTTGAGGCCACTGGTCGAGGATAAAGTTTTTGCCGCAAAAATCGTAATGAGACATTGGCCAATTTGGGTCTTCTTCTCTTCGGACAACGAAAAGATGATCTCGCGCCGCGCCGCAAGTGCAACAAAACTCCCGATTAAACTCATGAGGCGGAGTTCAGTGGGGCAGTACACTTGCGGAGTAGTTTTCATAGACAGAAAAAATGCGATGCGGTTGGCATCTGGTTCTGCAACATGAAAGGAAACCATCATGATTGACCTTAAGGATGCAATATTTACCTCTGAGGTTACGTGGATCTGGTTCGCCAAGATGGCGGGTGCAATGGCAGGCTCTTTTATGTCGCTCGCCTATATGGCTCCGCGAGGAAAGCGAGAAGCTGCGATCCGTTTCGCGGTCGGCGTGATCTGTGGCATTGTTTTCGGTGGCGCAGCGGGCGTCAAGATTTCAGAAGTATTGGCTCTTGGAGGATTGCTTGGCCGGGAGGAACTGATGTTGATAGGATCCGCGGTTACAAGCTTGGCGGCGTGGTCGGTTCTCGGGGTTTTTCAGCATTTGTCCGAACGACTGAAACATGCGCCTATACCCGGGCTACTTCCTGAAGAAAAAGAAAGGATGACGAATCCTGACGATGGATGAAATCGTAAAATACTGTTCTCGGCGTTCAAGGGGAGTTTGGCAGCCACCTTTCGGGAATCAAGTGTCCCCCTAGCTGTTTTGCTATAGAGGAAGCAAAAAGCAGTCAGACCTAGACACTTGTCGATATGTCAGAAGACAGACCGATCTCGTCCATGGCATTCCTGTTTAGTGTTGTATGGGTCTGGGCAAGGAACGGACATGTAGGTTCAGTCGTCCTCCGCATGTCGACAATAATTCCCCAGAAAGAAAGGCTCATTGGTTGAAATAGAGGATGGCCTTGGTCGATCCTGGTTCAACTGGTTTCGTTTCGTTTCGTTTCGTTTTTTAATCATTCTCT
This sequence comes from Brucella sp. JSBI001, assembly GCF_026014005.1. NCBI lineage: Bacteria > Pseudomonadati > Pseudomonadota > Alphaproteobacteria > Hyphomicrobiales > Brucellaceae > Brucella > Brucella sp. JSBI001. The sequence continues at coordinate 692,458 of NZ_CP110339.1, forward strand.
AGTGCTTCCGGAACCGCAACCGTCTTGATCGATCAGGATGCTTTAACGGAAATTCTGCTACAACAGGTGACCGCAATTGTCGGAATTGTTACGGTATTCGGTCGTATAGAAGGCACTTCACGCATTTCATAATTTCACAAAGCGTGATAGTCAGGGGCTGAATTTTCCTTTGGGCCCGGAAGAGGAATGGTTGTTCATGCATCGTTCAGCTGTGGGGCGCTATATAAGGCGGCATGATGAAACAAAATTCTGCACTCAAAGTTTTCGCGCTTCTAGCGGTTAGTATTGGCTTGCTGCCGGTCGATGCCGGTGCCTTGCCGATGACTGCGCCGCAGAAATCCAATCTCATTGTCGCTGCCGCCGGAGATTGTGCGGCGGTCGGCGAACAGGTGGCTGCCCAGCAGGGCGGTCAGCTTGCCAAGGCCACCGCCACGACTCAGAACGGGCGTCCCATGTGCGTGGTCGTGGTGCTTGTGCCAGGCCGCGATGGCGAGCGTCCACGCCGCGTTGAAGTGGCTGTTCCCGCTCAATAACTACAGCTTTTGCCGCTGTTTTTCGTAGATTGAGGGAGAATGTCCGCTTGCGTATCCTGATCGTTGAAGACGACAAGGACCTGAACCGGCAGCTTTCCGAAGCAATGGCTGCTGCCGGTTATGTGGTCGACCGTGCCTATGACGGCGAGGAAGGGCATTATCTCGGCGATACGGAGCCCTATGATGCTGTGGTGCTCGACATCGGCCTGCCACGTATGGATGGCATCAGCGTCGTGGAGCGTTGGCGGCGCAGCGGGCGTACAATGCCTGTTCTCATGCTTACGGCCCGCGATCGCTGGAGCGACAAGGTTGCCGGTATTGACGCCGGAGCCGACGATTATGTGGCCAAGCCCTTTCATATCGAGGAAGTGCTTGCGCGGTTGCGCGCGCTGATCCGCCGCGCTGCGGGACATGCTTCGTCGGAACTCGTCTGCGGGCCGCTCTATCTTGATACGAAAACGTCGAAGGCAAGTGTCAACGGCGTTGCGCTCAAGCTTACCTCGCACGAATATCGGCTTCTGTCCTATCTGATGCACCATATGGATGAGGTGGTCTCGCGTACTGAACTGGTCGAACATCTCTACGATCAGGATTTTGACCGCGATTCCAATACGATTGAAGTCTTTGTCGGTCGCTTGCGCAAGAAAATGGGTGTCGACCTGATCGAGACCGTGCGCGGCATGGGCTATCGCATCCGCTCTGAAGAGGGCGGGGACGAAACGAAAGGCGATGACAGCTGAAGCTTCTTAGCGTCTTTCCTCCGCTACGTTCGCTCGCAGTCCGCGTCGTTACTCTTTCGACGATCTGGGTCATCGTGGCACTTGTGGTGGTGGCGACTTTCATCGGCTCACTTTATGGCGAAGCTGCGCGCAGCAATTTTGAACGCCTGTTGACCGCCCACCTGTTCAGTCTGGTCGGTGCCGTCAGCACGTCGGGCGAGGGCTCCTTGCAGGGGCGCCCGGAACTGGGCGAATTACGCTATTCCAGCCCGCTCTCCGGTTGGTACTGGTCCGTCGATCCCGTCACGCCGAACCTGACCGGAAAATTGCAATCGCCATCGCTGATAGGGCGCATCGTACCGGAAATGCCGGTCTCGCAGGCACCCTTCGACAGTTCCTTCATGCGTAGCTACACCTTGCCCGGCCTCAACGGCGAGGAGCTCTTCATCGTTGAAACCGAAGTGGTTCTGGATTCTGCCAATCGCGTTGCGCGTTTTCGTGTCATGGGCAATCTCAGCGAGGTTCTGAAGGAGATATCCGATTTCAGAACCAGCCTCGCGACCTATCTGGCGATTTTCGGCATCGGCAGTATCCTCATCAATGCCGCTGTGATCCTGTTCGGCCTGCGTCCGCTCGACAAGGTGCGTCAAACGCTGGCCGATATTCGCGAGGGACGTTCGTCCAAGCTCGATGCGTCGCTGCCTGTCGAAATTGCGCCGCTCGCCAGTGAAATGAATGCGCTGATCGAAAACAATCGCCGTATTGTCGAACGGTCGCGAACGCAGGTCGGCAATCTCGCCCATTCTCTCAAAACTCCGCTTTCCGTGCTGGTCAATGAAGCACGGAGCATGGGTGGTGAACATGGACGCATTGTTCAGGAACAGAGCGAGGCGATGCAGGTGCAGATACAGCACTATCTGCAGCGCGCGCGCATTGCCGCGCAGCGTGACAGTGTGGTGTTCCGTACACCTGTGACGCCGGTTCTCGAACGCATGCAGCGCGTCACGGCGAAACTCAATCCGGCTTTCAGCGTTAACTTCAGGAATGAACTGCCCAATGCGGTCTTTGCTGGCGAAAGGGAAGATCTGGAAGAGATCGTCGGGAATCTGCTGGAGAATGCGGGCAAATGGGGCCGCAAACGTATCAATATCGGGCTTGCCCCTATTTCTGGGGAGCAACGGCAGTTTGAAGTCCTGATAGAAGATGACGGTCCAGGTCTGGCATCAGACAATATCGAGGCAGCGCTGAAGCGCGGCAGCCGCGTCGATGAAACAAAACCGGGAACGGGGCTTGGGCTGGCAATCGTGCAGGATACCGTTCGCGAATATGGCGGCAGCCTGCATCTGGGCAAGAGTGCGTTTGGTGGATTGGGTGTTCGGGTCGTGTTGCCGCTGACGGAAGATTGAAGGTTGTTTTTGGTCGAAAGCCAACTAGAAGATAAACTGAAAAAGTCACATGCCGATATAGTGTGCATGCTAATTGTTCATGAAGGCCGGTTGTTATGATGATGGTATCCAGGTTTTCTCACCCAGTTTCAGTCGCTTCGATGATGCTTGCCGTGGCGCTCGCATTGTCAGCCTGTGGCACGACCGGCAAGGGCACTGGTCTTGCTTCGCTGGGCGGTGGTTCTACGGAACAGAAGCCCGAAACCAGCCTGTTGACGTCTCTTGGAAACGGTCTCCTTGGCAGCGCCGCAAATCAGCTGAACGCAGCCGACCGCAAGAAGGCCCTTGAGGCTGAATATCGTGCGCTTGAATATTCACCGGCAGGCAAGGCCGTATCCTGGAGCGGGAGCGGGTCGAATTCCGGCGACGTGACGGCGGCGCAGCCTTATCAGGTCGGCTCTCAGAATTGCCGCCAGTATTCGCACAGCTTCAACATCGGCGGGTCGCAGCAGACTTCCCGTGGAACAGCATGTCGCAATCCAGACGGCAGCTGGACTCCTCTGACCTAACTCTCGCGTCCTACCTTTGCGGCGAATTGCCCTAGGTAGCAACTTACTGCAGGTAATAGTTGGTTTTTCCCTTGGCTGCGCTTAAGTCGTAGCCATGGGATTCTGGCTTATTGCAGCATTACTGACATTGGCAGCCACTCTGGCTGTTTTGTTGCCTCTCACGCGGCGCAAGCAGGCATTCTTGCCCGCTGAAAAGAACGATCTTGAGGTCTATCGGGATCAGTTGCGCGAGGTCGAAGCCGACGCTGCACGCGGCATGATCGACCCGCAGAGCGCCGAACAGGCACGCATCGAAATCTCGCGTCGCATTTTGAATGCTGAAAAGTCCGGCAAGGAAGCTGCGGAAGCCGCGGGCAAGGCAGTGCCGGGCCGGATGCTGGCTTTCATCGCCGTGCTTGCAGTGCCGCTGATCGCCTGGGGCATCTATCCGCTTTTCGGCAAACCTGACATGCCTTCCATGCCGCTCGCCGAACGGCTTTCGGCCAGTGCGGATCGCGGCTCTGTCGATGAACTGGTAGCGCGTGCCGAAGCGCATCTGGCGCAAAATCCGGGCGATGTGCGTGGATGGGACGTGCTGGCGCCGATCTATCTGCGGCTTGGTCGCGCCGCTGATGCCGTCAATGCCTATCGCAGCTCCATTCGCATCGCCGGTGAGAATTTCCCACGCGTTTTGGGATTGGGTGAAGCACTGGCAACCGCTTCGGGCGGCACCGTGACCGCCGAGGCTGAAGGCTTTTTCAAGAAAGCTGCCGATCTCGAACCGAATGATGTTCGCCCGCAGTTCTACCTCGCACAGGGCGAGATGCAGGACGGTCGTATGGATATAGCCGCCAATCGCCTGCAGGCGTTCCTCGACAAGGCGCCGGCCGATGCGCCGTGGCGCGGTCAGATCGAACAGGCTATCGCCCGGCTTCGTAACCCTGCTTCCAACGGTGAACAGCAGCCGAAAGGGCCGACAGCGGATGATGTCGATGCCGCTTCGTCGCTCAGCCCGGAGGACCGGCAGGCGATGATCGAAGGCATGGTTCAACGTCTTGATGAAAGTCTTCGCCAGAATAGTGGGGATGTCGAAGGCTGGAAGCGTCTCGTGCGCTCCTATATGATCCTCAACCGTCGCGATGCAGCGCTGGACGCTCTCAATCGCGGCATGACAGCCCTTCAGGGCGAAAGCCGGACGAACTTGCAGAGTTTCGCAGCCGGTCTTGGACTGGAGACAGGGAACGCACAAAAATGAGCGCGACCGCAGAAGACAACGCACGTGGTGCCAAACCGGCGGGTAATTTTGCCCGAACCGTCAGCCAAAGAAAGCGCAAGCGCCTGTTCCTGATCGGCGGCGCACTGGCGGTTCTGGCCGTAGCGGTTGGATTGATGCTGATGGCCTTTAGTCAGGACATTCGCTTCTTCCGTACACCTGCCGACCTGACGGAACAGGATATGGCCTCCGGCTCGCGGTTCCGTCTCGGTGGCCTCGTCGAGGAAGGGTCCGTCAGCCGCGAGGGCAGCGAGCTGCGCTTTACAGTGACCGATACGATCAAGACCGTGAAGGTCGTGTTCGAGGGTATTCCGCCTGATCTCTTCCGCGAAGGGCAGGGCGTTGTCGCCGAAGGGCGCTTCGGAGACGATGGCGTGTTCCGCGCCGATAATGTGCTGGCGAAGCACGATGAGAATTACGTTCCCAAGGACCTTGCCGACAGCCTGAAGGAAAAGGGCGTCTGGGAAGGCAAATAAAAACTAGGGCATTTCGTATCGGACCGGTGGTCCGATACGAAATGCTTGATGGAGACTGCAGATGAGTGTCGAGATCGGCCATTTCGCTCTGGTTCTGGCACTGGCCCTGTCGATTGTCCAATCGATCGTGCCGGTGGTTGGTGCGCATCGCCGGGATACGCAGCTCATGTCAGTCGCGGCGCCGACGGCAATTGCAGTCTTCGCGTTGATCTGCCTTGCATCGGCGGTGCTTGTCCATGCCTATGTCGTGTCGGATTTCTCGGTCCTGAACGTGGTTGAGAACTCGCATTCGCAAAAGCCGCTCCTCTACAAAATCACGGGCGTCTGGGGCAATCACGAAGGCTCAATGCTGCTGTGGGTGTTCATTCTCACCTTTTTCAGTGCGCTGGTCGCTGCATTTTCTGGCAATCTGCCTGAAACATTGCGCGCCAATGTCCTTGCCGTGCAGGGCTGGATCGGTGTCGCATTTCTGGCATTCATTGTGTTCACCTCGAACCCGTTCACCCGCATTTTTCCGGCTCCGATGGAGGGCGGCGATCTCAATCCGATCCTTCAGGATATCGGTCTCGCGATCCATCCGCCGCTGCTCTATCTCGGCTATGTCGGTTTTTCGGTATGCTTTTCCTTTGCCGTAGCGGCACTGCTCGAGGGGCGTCTCGATGCTGCATGGGCGCGCTGGGTACGTCCGTGGGCCCTCGTGGCCTGGATGTTCCTGACTGGTGGCATCGCCATGGGTTCTTACTGGGCCTATTACGAGCTTGGCTGGGGCGGCTGGTGGTTCTGGGACCCGGTCGAAAACGCTTCGTTCATGCCGTGGCTGGTCGGCACCGCATTGCTTCATTCGGCTCTCGTGATGGAAAAACGCTCGGCGCTGAAAATCTGGACCGTGCTGCTTGCGATCCTCACTTTCTCGCTGTCGCTGCTTGGTACATTCCTTGTCCGCTCCGGTGTTCTGACCTCGGTTCACAGCTTCGCCACCGATCCGGGGCGCGGTCTTTTCATTCTGGCGATCCTTGCAATTTTCATTGGCGGATCGCTGTCGCTTTTCGCATTTCGCGTGCAGAGCCTGACGGCAGGCGGCATTTTCCACCCGATTTCGCGCGAAGGCGCGCTCGTCTTCAACAATCTGTTTCTGACGACCGCTGCCGCAACTGTGCTGATCGGTACGCTCTACCCGCTGCTGCTGGAAGTGATGACCGGCGACAAGATTTCCGTCGGCGCACCGTTCTTCAACATGACGTTCGGTCCGCTGATGATCCCGCTTCTTTTTGCGGTTCCCTTCGGCCCGCTGCTCGCCTGGAAACGCGGTGATCTTTACGGCGTGTCGCAGCGGCTGATGACAGCTTTCGCGCTCTCGCTTCTGGCTGCGGCGATCGTTCTGTGGAGCACATCGGCGAAATCGGTTCTCGCTGCCTGCGGTATCGGGCTTGCCGTATGGCTGATTTTCGGCAGCCTGACGGATCTTGTTCTCAAGTCTGGCATCGGCAAGGTATCCGCTGGCAAGGCAGTTGCGCGCTTCAAGGGTTTGCCACGTTCGGTCTTTGGCACGGCGCTCGCCCATATCGGGCTTGGCGTAACGCTGCTCGGCATTGTGAGCGTGACCACGTTTGGCACTGAGAATGTGTTGATCATGCGTCCGGGCGACACGGCCAAGGTGCAGAATTACACACTTCGCTTCGACGGCCTGCGCCCGCTGACCGGTTCGAATTTCACCGAAAACCGGGGCACTTTCACGCTGCTCGATTCCAGCTCGCGCAGTCTCGGGCAGATTGAGCCGTCCAAGCGCTTTTTCCCAGCACGCCAGATGCCAACAACTGAATCGGGCATCAAAACCCTGTGGTTCAGTCAGGTCTATGTCGCGCTTGGCGATGAACCGGGCGATGGATCAGCCGTCGTTCGCATCTGGTGGAAGCCTGACGTGACACTCATCTGGTATGGCGCTCTCGTGATGATGGTGGGTGCGCTGTTTTCCCTTGCAGATCGTCGCCTGCGGGTTGGCGCACCTTCGCGCAGTCGCAAGTCCGCGTCGAAAGAAGCGGAGGCCACAGCATGAGAAAGCGCTCGGCATTTGCGGCGCTCCTGCTCGGTGCTGCTCTGGCTATTCAAGGGACGGCGGCGTTCGCAGTTAATCCGGATGAAGTCCTGTCCGATCCGGCGCTTGAAAAGCGCGCCCGAACCATTTCCGGCGAACTGCGCTGCATGGTCTGCCAGAACGAATCCATCGACGATTCCAATGCCGAGCTTGCCCGCGATCTTCGCGTTCTCGTCCGTGACCGGCTGAAAGAAGGCGATAGCGACGAACAGGTCATGGATTTCATCGTCGACCGTTACGGCGAATTCGTGCTCCTGAAGCCGCGTCTCAATGCGCGCACAGTGCTTCTGTGGGGCTTTCCTGTCGCCGTGCTTCTGATCGGTGCGGTCGCGCTGGTTGTTGCCTTTCGCGGACGCAAACAGGCAGACGAAGCGCCTAAACCGCTCACCGAAAGCGAAAAGGCGGAACTCGCGCGTCTGCTGGACGGAAAATAAGCGCTGGTCGCCTGCGGTTGTTATTCGTAACCTTACGAAACTTTCATGTTGTGGAAACGGAGCGGTAAGGTAGCCCTGACTATCTTACGCTCTATAAAGGTTTCACAGGTCCACGTTTCCTGAAGGATCAGGGACGGCCGGATTGCTGCTCGTAAGGAGAAATAAATGTCCAGAGCCAGGATTTCCAACTATCGCAAAGGCGTTGCCGCGATTGCACTATCGGCTGTTCTCGCCGGTGGTTTTGTCGCGACCGGCCCGCTCGGTGCGCTCAATGACGCCCGCGCGGAAGCCGTGCAGGTAACGCCACCACCGCAGGCTGCGGGTTTTGCCGATCTTGTTGAGAAGGTTCGTCCGGCTGTCGTCAGCGTTCGTGTAAAGAAGGACGTGCAGCAAACTGCTGATCGCGGTGGCAGTGGCCAGTTCTCGGGCCCTCCAGGATTTGATCAGCTTCCGGACGATCATCCGCTTAAGCGCTTCTTCCGTGATTTCGGCATGGACCCGCGTGGCGATGCACGTCCCGACGCTCGCCCGGATCGCCGCGGCCCCGGCAAGCGTGGCCCGCGCCCCGGTCATGAACGTCCGGTCGCTCAGGGTTCCGGCTTCTTCATTTCCGAAGACGGCTATGTCGTAACCAACAATCACGTCGTTTCCGATGGCGATGCATATAGCGTTGTCATGGATGACGGCACGGAACTTGACGCGAAGCTGATCGGCACCGATCCGCGCACAGATCTGGCCGTGCTGAAGGTCAACGATCCGAAGCAGAAGTTCACCTATGTTGCATTTGGCGATGACAACAAGATTCGCGTCGGTGACTGGGTCGTGGCTGTCGGCAACCCGTTCGGCCTTGGCGGCACGGTGACGTCGGGTATTGTATCGGCTCGTGGCCGTGATATCGGCGCCGGTCCTTACGATGACTTCATCCAGATCGACGCGGCTGTGAACAAGGGTAATTCCGGTGGTCCGGCCTTCAACCTGTCTGGTCAAGTGATCGGCATCAACACCGCCATCTTCTCGCCTTCGGGCGGCAGCGTGGGCATTGCCTTCGCAATCCCGGCCTCGACCGCGAAGCAGGTTGTTGACCAGCTCATCAAGAAGGGCTCGGTGGAACGTGGCTGGATCGGTGTTCAGATTCAGCCGGTGACGAAGGATATTGCTGCTTCGCTCGGCCTTGCCGAAGAGAAGGGTGCAATCGTTGCGTCGCCGCAGAAGGACGGTCCTGCTGCCAAGGCGGGCATCCAGTCCGGTGATGTGATCACGGCTGTCAACGGCGAAACCGTGCAGGATCCGCGCGATCTGGCGCGCAAGGTTGCTGGCATTGTTCCTGGCGAAAAGGCGGCACTCACCGTCTGGCGCAAGAACAAGGCCGAGGAAGTCGATATCACCATTGAAGCGATGCCGGGCGATCTCGGCAAGGCGGCCAGCGCCTTGGGCGACAATGGCGGTGGTCAGAACGAGACCCTCGACTCCTATGGCCTGACCGTGACCCCGTCCGAAGACGGTAACGGCGTAGTGGTAACCGATGTCGATCCCGACAGCGATGCCTCCGATCGCGGTATCCGTTCCGGCGATATCATCATGAGCGTCAATAACCAGACGGTGAAGAGCGCCAAGGATATCAACAACGCCATCAGCGAAGCCGCCAAGTCGGGTCGCAAGGCAGTGCTGCTGCAATTGCAGAGCAACGATCAGAGCCGCTTTGTGGCCCTGCCGATCGATCAGGGATGATGACCGGCAGCCCCTTAAGGCTCTGAGCAATTCGATGCCAGGCGGTTCTCCGCCTGGCATCGCCTTATCATCAAACGGTATTATAAGTAGCGCCATGAAGATTCTCGTTATTGAAGATGACCGCGAAGCGGCCCGCTATCTGGAGAAGGCCTTCACCGAGGCCGGACATTCCGCCGATATCGCCGGAGACGGCGAAACCGGCTATACGCTGGCCGAGAATGGAAGCTACGATGTCCTCGTAGTCGACCGTATGCTGCCAAAGCGCGATGGCTTGTCCGTCGTGGCTGGTCTGCGCGCCAGGGGTATGGAAACCCCGGTCCTGATCCTTTCCGCGCTCGGCGAAGTGGATGACCGCGTCACGGGCTTGCGCGCCGGTGGTGACGACTACCTGACCAAACCCTATGCATTTTCCGAACTGTTGGCTCGCGTCGAGGTCCTGCAGCGTCGTTCCAGCCCGCGTGAGGCGGACACGATCTACCGCGTCGGTGATCTGGAGCTTGACCGGCTTGCGCATACTGCGCGCCGTCAGGATGTAGATATCACGCTTCAGCCCCGCGAGTTTCGTCTTCTCGAATATCTGATGCGCCATGCCGGACAGGTCGTCACGCGCACGATGTTGCTTGAAAACGTCTGGGATTATCACTTCGATCCGCAGACCAATGTGATCGACGTGCATATCTCGCGGCTGCGTTCGAAAATCGAGAAGGGCTTTGACGGTCCGCTGCTTCATACTGTGCGTGGCGCCGGTTACATGTTGAAGGCAGGGCGAGCGAAACAATCTGCAGCTGCCAAGGTGGATTGATGAGCCGCTTCTCAGCGCTCATGCGCACAACCGCTGTTCGACTATCAACGCTCTATCTGCTGCTCTTCATCGTGGGTGCGATAGCGTTGGTTTTCTACATGACCAATTTATCGGCCTCCATGCTGGCAGCGCAGACCCAGCAGTCGCTGGGCGAAGAAGTCGGCAGCATCGGCAAAAGCTATGCGCGAGGCGGCATCCCGCAGCTCGTGCGCACAATCGACTATCGTTCACGCCAGCCAGGTGCTTACCTCTATCTGGTGGCCGACCCGACAGGCCGCATCCTTGCAGGCAATGTTGAAAGCGTAGAACCCGGTGTTCTGGACACCGATGGCGTTATCGAGCGCGGGTTCAAATATCGGCGCTATGGCGAGCAGGGCACGGAAACGGAACATCGCGCCATTGCAGTCGTGATTGCCTTGCCGAACGGCATGCGGCTTCTGGTCGGTCGCGATCTGGGTGAACCAGAACGGTTCCGCGATGTTATTCGCCAGTCGCTGATGCTGGCGCTGGGCATCATGGGTGTTGGCGCGCTCTTGATCTGGCTGGTAGTCGGGCGCCGTGCATTGAAGCGCATTGATGAGGTTTCGCGGGCGTCGCAGCGCATTATGGATGGCGATTTGACAGGGAGGCTTCCGGTCAATGGTTCTGGTGACGAGTTCGATCGTCTGTCAAGCAATCTCAATGTCATGCTCGGCAAAATTCTGGAACTGAACGAGGGGCTGAAACAGGTCTCCGATAATATCGCACATGATCTTAAAACGCCGCTGACGCGTCTGCGTAACCGCGCGGAAGAAGCTCTTTCCGGCAAGAAGGCGGGGCCTGAATATCGTGAAGCGCTTGAAGATATCATTGGCGAGTCGGATCAACTGATCCGGACCTTCAACGCGATCCTGATGATTTCGCGTCTTGAAGCAGGTTATTCGTCCGAAAGTCTGGAGAATATGCCGGTAGCGCCGATCCTTCGCGACGTGGCCGAAATGTATGAGCCCGTTGCCGAGGACGTGGGCGTGAACCTGACACTTGGCGATCTCGATGAAGTTGCGCTTCATATCAATCGCGAACTGGTCGGGCAGACGATTTCCAATCTCGTGGACAATGCAATTAAATATGCCGGTGGCGATGAGCGGACCGCGACCGTGAATCTTTCGATGGAACGTGATCCGAACTGGGTCCGCATCATCGTTGCCGATAACGGTCCCGGTATTCCTGAAGAAAAACGCGAACAGGCAACGGAACGTTTTGTCCGTCTTGAGGAAAGCCGCACACAGCCCGGCTCGGGACTCGGTTTAAGTCTTGCCAAGGCTGTGATGAAATTGCACGGTGGCGCACTTCGTCTTGAAGGCAATGATCCGGGCCTGCGCGCCGTGCTGGAGTTCCCGTTGCCATCGGACAAGGTCGAATAATGGCGTGACTTAAGAGGGGATCATGGCGGCAGAAAACGCAACGGCACTATTCTTCGAGAGAGAGATTCGTGCTTTGACGCCGCTTGATCCCCCAAGGGCGGAAACCTTTCTGGCCGACCTTGCGGTGCGCGCCGGAGAAGAGGGACTTACAGGTGTCGTAGCCTTGTTAAAAAAGGCAGAAGCTGAAAGTTTTTTCTCCGCCGTTCTCGATCTTTCTCCATTCATTCGCGAAGCGCTGACCCGTCATCCGCGTATTCTTGATCGCATCGTCGCCAAAGCGCCGGAGGCTGCACTACAAGATATTCTGGCGGAAATCTCCGCCAGTGCTGCAAGCGCGGACGTGATGGAAGCCTCCCTCATGACCAGCCTGCGCGTTTTGAAACGCGAGGCGCATGTCCTGATCGCACTTTGTGATCTCGCTGACATTTTCAATACGGAAGCAACGACAGGCTGGCTCACCGATCTGGCCGAGGCCTGCACTGGCGCTGCCATCCGGTTTCTGCTGCTTGACGCTGATAGTGCGGGCAAGATCAAACTTCCTGACCGAAACCAGCCCGACAAGGACAGTGGCTGGATTGTTCTCGGCATGGGCAAGTTCGGCGCGCGGGAACTCAATTACTCGTCCGATATTGATCTGATCGTCTTCATCGATGAAACCAGACCGGCTATCGGTGATCCGTATGAATGCGTCGAAACTTTTTCACGGCTGACGCGCCGCCTTGTCCGCATCCTGCAGGACCGTACCGGCGATGGCTATGTCTTCCGGGTCGATCTTCGCCTGCGTCCCGACCCCGGTTCCACGCCGCTGGCCATTCCTGTCGGTGCAGCACTTCATTATTACGAAGGGCGCGGCCAGAACTGGGAACGCGCAGCCATGATCAAGGCCCGGCCCGTTGCGGGGGACCGCGAATCCGGAAAGCAGGTGCTGGCGGAGCTCTCCCCCTATGTCTGGCGCAAGTATCTCGACTATGCAGCCATTGCAGACGTGCACTCGATCAAGCGCCAGATTCACGCCCACAAGGGCCACGGCGATATTGCCGTGCGCGGGCATAATGTGAAGCTCGGACGCGGCGGCATCCGCGAAATCGAATTCTTCGTTCAGACGCAGCAGCTCATCGCTGGCGGACGATTTCCCGAATTGCGCGGCAACCAGACGGTGCCGATGCTCGCACGACTGGCGGAGCGGGGCTGGATCACCGAGAAGGCGCGCGATGCCTTGGCAAAGGAATATTATTTTCTTCGTGACGTCGAGCATCGCATCCAGATGATTGCCGATGAGCAGACGCATATTCTGCCGGAAGACGATGAAGGCTTTGCGCGTGTCGCCCATATGATGGGTTATGCTGATCCGGCGGCCTTTTCCGATGTTTTTCTCGATGCGCTCAAGGTCGTTGAAAAGCACTATGCGGCCCTGTTCGAGCAGGCTCCCGAACTTGGAAGCTCATCCGGCAATCTGGTCTTTACCGGCGATGTGGATGATCCGGGCACGCTGGAGACGCTCGCATCCATGGGCTATGAACGCCCGAGCGATATATGTCGCGTGATCCGCACGTGGCACTTCGGGCGTTATCGTGCCACACAATCGGCAGAAGCGCGCGAGCGTCTGACCGAGCTTACGCCCGCTCTACTCAAAGCCTTTGCCGAAACCAAGCGTGCGGATGAAGCACTCTTGCGTTTCGATGGTTTTCTAAAGGGCTTGCCCGCGGGCATCCAGCTGTTCAGCCTGTTGCAATCCAATCCCCGTCTCCTGAACCTCCTCGTGATGATCATGAGCGCTGCACCTCGGCTTGCCGAAATCATCACCCGTAACCCGCATGTTTTTGACGGTTTGCTTGATCCGGCGATTTTCTCGGAAATGCCGACACGCGCCTATCTGGAAGAACGCCTTCGCGTGTTTCTGGGACCTGCGACCGATTATGAGGAAGTGCTGGACCGGCTGCGCATCTTCGCTGCCGAGCATCGCTTCCTGATCGGTATCCGCTTGCTGACGAGCGCCATTGATGGCGTGCGCGCTGGTCGCGCATTTTCCGATCTGGCTGAACTGATGATCGGTAGGGCATTCGAGGTTGTCGAAGCCGAACTGGAGCGACGCCACGGCAAGGTGAAGGGCGCCAAGGTGGCTCTCCTGGCTATGGGCAAGCTCGGCAGTCGTGAACTCACAGCTGGCTCCGATGTGGATCTGATCCTGCTTTACGATCACGACAAGGAGACGGACGAATCCGATGGCGAGAAGCCACTGGCTCCCTCGCAATATTATATCCGCCTGACCCAGCGGCTCATTGCGGCACTTTCCGCGCCAACGGCGGAAGGCGTGCTCTACGAAGTCGATATGCGGCTGCGCCCTTCCGGCAACAAGGGGCCGGTTGCGACCCATATCGAATCCTTTGGCAAATATCAGCGCAGCGAAGCATGGACATGGGAACATATGGCCCTGACACGCGCGCGCCCGATCCATGGCGACGAGGCCTTTATGGATCACATCAGAAGCGAGATTGACGAGGTTCTTGTCGCCCCTCGCGATGTGAAGAAGATTGCCAAGGATGTGCGCGAGATGCGCGACCTCATCTATCAGGAAAAGCCACCTGCCGATGATTGGGATTTCAAGTTGAAGCCCGGCGGCATTGTCGATCTGGAATTCATCGCTCAGTTTGCCGTGCTGGCCAACAAGCTCGACCGGAAGCCACGTCCCTTGGGTACTGAGGAAATCCTGTCAGCCCTCGACCCGTCCTTTGCTGATCCGGCGCTTGCCGATAATCTTGTCGGCGCCCATCGCCTTTATACCAATCTGAGCCAGACGATCCGTCTGTGTCTTGGAGGCGATGCCAAGCGTGAAGAATTCATACCTGGCATGATCGACCTGCTATGCCGTGCGGCTGACATGCCCGATATAAAACGTGTCGAGCATCACCTGGCGGAAGTCGCCGTTGAAGTGCGGACAAGTTTCGAGAAGCTTTTGAATATTTAGAGCAGTTCCAGCAAAAGTGCGAAGCGTCTGCGCGAGAAAATCAGTTCACTGGACTGATTTCTGTTCCCGCTTCAGTGCGTGGGATAATGCGACGAAGCAAAAACTTAGAGCAGTTCCGGCTACTCCGTTTTAACTGGAACCGCTCTAATCAGGCCGCGTGGATTTCCGCACCATGTCCAACGTGACCGCGCTTGCGATCAGGGATGCAGACCGAAACCACGGTGCCAACGCCTTCGGTCGAGCGAATGCGAAGCCAGCCGCCGTGAAGCTCAGCCAGTGAACGGGTGATGGCAAGTCCGAGACCGGAACCGGTATGGGTCTTGGTGAACTGGTTTTCCACCTGCTCGAAGGGCTGGCCGATCTTCTTGATTGCCGATTTCGGGATGCCGACGCCGGTATCCTGAATCGTCATGAAAAGAGCCGAGCCGGTCTTGCGTGCCCGCACCGTGATCTGTCCGCCATAGGATGTGAACTTCACCGCATTGGAGAGAAGGTTGATCAGCACCTGCTTGATCGCGCGCCGGTCGGCATAGAGCTGCATTGCTTCTTCAATGCGCGTATTGACCGCAATATTCTTCTCATCCGCCTGCAGCGAAATCATACGTACTGTTTCATTGATGAGCGGGCAGAGATCGATCTGCTCACGGTCCAGCGAGAAATGGCCGGCCTCGATCTTCGACATGTCGAGAATATCATTGATGACGTTGAGCAGGAAGTTGCCGCTCGTATGGATGTCGTTGATATACTCCTCATAGCGGTCGGAACCGAGCGGACCGAATGTGCCTGCCTGAATCATTTCCGAGAAACCGATGATCGCGTTGAGCGGCGTACGCAGCTCATGGGACATATTGGCGAGGAATTCTGACTTGGCACGGTTCGCAGCCTCGGCGCGTTCCTTTTCCTGACCGTATTTGCGGGCAAGTTCGGACAGCTCACGCACGCGGTCCCGTTCGCCTTTGCGCGCAATCGACAGGTCGTGAATAGTCGCCATCAGGCGGCGTTCGCTGTCGACCAGACGTTCCTGATGCAGCTTGAGCTGGGTAATGTCGGTGCCGATGGAAACAAGCCCGCCATCTTGCGTGCGGCGTTCATTGACCTGAAGCCAGCGTCCGTCGCTGAGCTGACGTTCGAAGGTCTGGCCACCGGCGCGATTGTGTTCATTGGCCATGCGGCGCTCGAAGGTGAACGGGCGCGTATGGGCATCGACCTCGTTGCGCGGCACGCCGGGTTTCAGCGTCCAGACGGGAAGGCCAGCATATTCACTGAACTTGGAATTCGCCATGACGAGGCGATTGTTGGAATCCCACAGGATGAAGGCCTCAGAAATGTTCTCGATGGCTTCGCGGATGCGCATGTCGGCTTCGGCCGTCTGCTGCGCAAAGCGGTGCTGTTCGCTGACATCGAAAGCAATGCCGACCAGATGAAGATCGCCTTCGCTGGCGATTTCGGCGCGAACGCGCATCCACACCCATGAACCATCGGCATGGCGCATGCGGAAGACGCGGTCAACGTGCGAGATATCGCCCGCGGCGGCCTGTTCGGCGATGGAATAGAGGTCGCCATCTTCCGTGTTGATGATTGCAGCCACATCGCCGAAAGGCAGCACTGCATCCTGCGCTTCGTAGCCCAGCATCTCATACATGGAGCGCGACCAGTAAATGCGACCGCGTGCCATGTCCCAATCCCACAGGCCGCAGCGACCGCGCCCCAGTGCCAGATCGATACGGCGCTGGATCTGGCCGGAAAGATCGTCGGCCTCGCGAGCTCGCGCCGCTTGGCTGAAATAGGCGTAAAGGATGGCGAACATCACGCCGGTCGTGCCTGCGAAGAGTGTCACATTGAGCGACACTGCCCGGCGCCATTCCGCAAAGATCGTGCTTTCCGGTTCGACGGCGATAACGGAATAGGGCAGGGTCATCGGCTTGGACAAGGCGCCGAAAGCCGGTTCACCTTGCAGCATGACTTTCAGCACGCCTGCACGTTCTGCAAACAGGAATAACGGCTGCGCTTCGGTAAGGATCGTATCGACCGGCTTGCCGGACAGATCGGATATCGGGCCGGATATTGCGACCACGGAGGATTGCGGGTCGATGACGGCAAGCGTCATGCCGGACGAGGACAGCCCACGCGAGCGAAACTCCGCCATTGTGTCCTGAATATCCTTCGCGGCGATCTGTGCGCCCGCGTCGGTGCCGTTGGCAACACGTTCGATCATCTGTGCAAGATTGGCGGTTGCAGCCGACAGAAATGCCTTATGCTGCTGCTCGATATCTTCCCGCCACGCCAGCATCGAAAAGACGCGCGCTACGCCGAGAATAATCAGAAAGATAATGATGAGCGCCGGAACGAGGCGTCGCAGGATAGGCTCGATTGAGATGAACTTGCCATAGGCCGGACCAGCAAGAAGACTGACATGGCCCGAGAGCTTGCCTTTCCTTCTTTTCCGACCGGATTCGCAATGCGTCCCCGCCGGCGCGCCATACGCGTCGGTGCTCGCCATATAATGGTCCCTCGTGAATTCCCTGCGAGTGAAGTGATTCGGAATACGCCACCTCCGAATGTCATCAATGAATCAAAAGTGATTCGCGCTGTCCAGCGAATTCGTTAACGAGGCGTAAAAATCGGGGTTTTATCAGCCGATTTATTCATGAATCTCAAGCTCTTAAGTGGAATCGATATTGCATCTGATTCGCCTAAAGGCATGAAAAGACTCATGAAAGCTGACCGTCCACTGCCTCTGCGTTCATCAGCATGAAAAGGCTCGTTCCGATTGCCGGTAAAGCATCCAGAACGAGCAAATCATCACAACGATCAGGATAGGTCGCGAATCAGGCGAGAGTGCGGTCCACGATATCGCGCAGGTCGGTAGACAGTTTGCCCGCGCCCGAAATACGCGCCAGCGCTGCCCTTGCATGTTCGCGGCGGGTATCTTCAAGCGAACGCCAGGAGCGAAGCGCCGTCAGAAGCCGTGCGGCAAGCTGTGGATTTTCCGGATCGATGGACAGGATCGTATCTGCAAAGAACTCGTAGGCCGCACCATCCTTGCGGTTGAAGCCGGTTGGATTGGATGCCGAGAACGAACCAATCACCGAGCGGACGCGGTTTGGATTGTCGAGCGAGAAGAGGGCGTGTTTCGTAAGATCGCGCACGGCCTGCAAGGCTTCGTCGCCGGGACGGCTCGCCTGCACGCTGAACCACTTGTCCATCACAAGACCATCCTTGCCGAACTGGCGTTCGAAACTTGCCAGTGCGTCCTTTGCCTCGTTCGTATCACCAAAGCGGTGTACCAGCACGGCCAGGGCCGCGAAGCGGTCGGTCATATTATCCGCATTGGCGAACTGGCTGGTGGCCCGTTTCTGGCTTTTCTCGTGACGGCTCAGATAATCGAGCAGCACGTTCCGCAAGGCACGTTTGCCTGCCGCGCCTGCATCTGGCGAGAAGGCGCCGTCCTGTTTCAGGGCATCGTAGAGCTTGGTGAAATCGCCAGCATAACGGGCGGCAATGGCGTCCACGAAGTGGTTTCGGCTGGCGAGAATCGCATCGGGATCGACATTGCTGCCCATTTCGCGCGCGATGTCGCTTTCGCTCGGCAGCGTGAGGCAGAGCGCGCGGAAGGCTGGATCAAGCGTTTCGTCGGAAGCAACGTTTCCGGCAAGTTCGATGATTTTATCGTCAACTGCCGGTGCATGACCGCCGCGGATACGCTTGGCGCCTTCAAGCAGAGCCTGGTTGAAAATTCCGGTCAATGCCTGCCAGCGGGCGACCGGATCGCTGTCGTTCAGGGCCAGGAATGCACGATCATCGTCCGATAGGGGCGCCGACAGGTTTACGGGAGCCGAGAACCCGCGCAACAGCGACGGAACAGGGCGTTCCTTGATGCCATGAAAGACGATCGTTTCGGACGGACGATGCAGATGAATAACGTCGCCGCGCACGTCCCCACCTTCGACGGATGTTGGAACCATATCCTCGCCGTCAGTTCCGATAAGGCCGAAAGCTATCGGGATATGCATCGGCTTCTTGACTGTTTGTCCGGGCGTTGCCCCCAGCGACTGTGCCAGTTCAATCGAGAAGGTTTCCTTCGCAGCATCGTAGGAGAAAGCAGCTTCCACCTTCGGCGTTCCGGCCTGATCGTACCAGAGCGCAAACTGTGAAAAGTCCTGACCGGAAACATCGGCGAAGACCTTGATGAAATCCTCGATAGTTGCGGCTTCCCCGTCATGGCGCTCGAAATAGAGGTCCATACCCTTGCGGAACAGCTCAGGCCCAATGATCGTGCGGATCATGCGCACGACTTCCGAACCTTTTTCATAGACGGTCGCCGTATAGAAATTGTTGATCTCGCGATATTCGCGCGGGCGCACGGGATGAGCGAGTGGTCCGGCATCTTCCGGGAATTGCTGCGCCTTGAGAATTTTCACTTCGGCGATGCGCTTAACCGGGCGCGAGCGCTCATCGGCGGAGAATTCGTGATCGCGATAGACTGTCAGGCCTTCCTTGAGGCAGAGCTGGAACCAGTCGCGGCAGGTGATGCGGTTGCCGGTCCAGTTGTGGAAGTATTCATGTGCAATCACCGCCTCGATGCCCGCATAGTCAACGTCGGTAGCGGTTTCAGGGTCGGCCAGCACATATTTGTCGTTGAAGACGTTAAGCCCCTTGTTCTCCATGGCGCCCATGTTGAAATCGGAAACGGCAACGATGTTGAAGACGTCGAGATCATATTCGCGACCAAACTTCTCCTCATCCCAGCGCATGGAGCGTTTCAATGCATCCATCGCGTAGAGTGCGCGGCCTTCCTTGCCATGCTCGACATAGATCGCCAGATCGACCGGTTGTCCTGACTTCGTGGTGAAGTGATCCTTCACGACGCCGAGCGATCCGGCAACGAGCGCGAAGAGATAGGATGGTTTTGGGTGCGGATCATGCCAGATGGCGAAATGCCGGTCCGGCTTGCCTTCGACCGACCCGCTCTCGACCGGATTGCCGTTGGACAGAAGAATAGGAGCGGCTTGTTCGTTGGCGTCAACCCGCACGGTATAGACTGACAGAACATCCGGGCGATCATAATAATAGGTAATGCGGCGGAAGCCTTCTGCCTCGCACTGCGTGCAATAGACTCCGCTTGAACGATAGAGGCCGGATAGCTGGCGGTTGGTGGTTGGATTGATTTCCGTCACGACTTCAAGCGTGAAGCGCTTGCCTTCCGGCAGGTCGCTGATTTCGAGCTGATCGGGCGTTGCGATATAGCTGTTGTCGGCGAGTTGCTTGCCGTCGATGGCGATGCTGACGAGTTTCAGTTCGTCACCATCGAGAATCAATGGCGTACCAGCTGCAGTGCCATCGCGACGCTCAATCGTGAGGGTCGCACGGACGATGGTTTTTTCCGGTTCCAGGGAGAAGTCCAGTTTCGTCTCGGGTATGGCGTAAGGGGTCGGACGGTAATCTTCGAGACGAAATGTCTGGCCGGTTTCAGTACGCATAGCGAAACTCTCTCCCTGAACTCTCATTGAACTCACGATGCTAGATTCGTACCTAAAATTGCCGCCAAGGGAAACTCAATTCCAGTACAACCAACTGGCCTTTTGTGGCCGGAGCATTTCCAGCAAAACTGCGAAGCGTCTGCGCGGGGAAATCAGTTTACTGGATTGATTTCCATTCCCGCTTCGATGCTTCGGATAATGCGACAAAACAAACAACACGCGCTTTGCCAAATAATTTTCAGCTTGAACCTTGTGCTACTGGTGCTGTGTCACAAACAGGAATAAGAAAACAGGCGCTCGAATACTTTGGGCGAACCTGCGTTTCATGTTTTAAGGAATTGCGTTGTGAACGCTCATGCGAGCGCGCCTGTCGAGGCTGCCCATATTGAAACGAACCCGATGCTCGGCATCGGTCTCAAAATCGCTTCCGTTGCTGTTTTTGTCGCCATGTCCACCTTGCTGAAAGCAGCTGAAGGCGTGCCTGTCGGACAGTTGATCTTCTTCCGGTCGTTCTTCGCAATCTTCGCTATATTGCTCTATCTGGGGTGGCGCGGGCAGCTTTCTGGCGTGTTCCGCACCCAGAACGGTTTCAGCCATTTCTGGCGCGGACTGGTGGGTGTCTGTTCCATGTCGATGAGCTTTTTCGCTCTCACCAAGCTGCCGCTGCCCGAAGCAATCGCGATCAACTACGCTTCACCACTGATTACCGTCATTCTTGGCGCGGTCATCCTGCATGAAGTCGTGCGGCTTTATCGCTGGAGCGCAGTGCTCATCGGGCTTGGTGGGGTGATGGTCATCATCTGGCCGCGGCTGACGGTTTTTTCCGGCGGTAGCATGGGGCATGACGAGGCCATGGGTGCGTTCGCCGCTCTTGGTGCGGCTATCTTGTCTGCGGTGGCGATGATGCTTGTACGTCGCCTCGTGCAGACGGAACGCACCTCGACCATCGTGATCTACTTTTCCATATCCGCGAGCGTCATCTCCTTGGTGAGCTTTCCTTTTGGCTGGATCGTGCCGAACTGGTCGCAGCTTGCCATGCTGGTCGGTGCTGGTTTTGCCGGGGGCGTCGGCCAGATTCTTCTGACCGAGTGCTATCGCCATGCGCCGATGTCGACGATTGCTCCATTCGAATACACGTCGATGCTGCTGGGACTAGCCATCGGCTTTCTGCTGTTCGGCGATATTCCGACCTTCGAAATGCTGGCCGGTAGCGCCATCGTCATGGCGGCAGGCGGTTTCATCATTTACCGCGAGCACAAGCTTTCGATTGCGCCCCACAAGGTTAACGCACCGCAGACGCAATGAATTCAGCTTTGACCGGGTGTGCCTTCTGCACGGGGATCGAGCTGCATGGTCTCCGGCGTGGACTGGCCGTCCGGCGTATGGAATTTGTACTCGGTCTTCTGGTCGCTGATCGCCGGGCGCTCGAAGCGACGGATGCGCCAAAAGGCATGCAGGCCGTATAAGCCGTAGGCGATGGCCATGGTTACGAAGAAGCCCGATGCGCCAATCAGATCCATCAACGGGCCGGAAAGGGCAGGCCCGATGACACTGCCCACGCCGTAAATAATCAGCAACCCGCCGGAGACCTTCACGAATTCGCTGGCATCTGCGTAGTCATTGGCGTGAGCGACGTTGAGGCTGTAGATCGGATAAATCACCGAACCGAACAGAAACATCATCGCGTAAAGCGCATAGGGCGAGGTAGGATGGAACAGCACCATCACCATCGACAAAGCAAAGCCGATGATACCGGCGATCACCATGACATAGCGACGATCGACAAAGTCCGATCCTCGTCCGAGCGGGTACTGGAAGATAGCGCCACCGATCATGGCGCAGGCAAGCATTGTGGCGATGCCGAAGGTGGAGAGGCCATTCATCTCACCGTAAATCGCGGCGAGGAAGTTCCAGGTACCTGCAACAATACCTGCAATTAGCGAGCCAACAGCCGCAGCAGGTGACCGTCGATAAAGTCCCTTCAAATCGAGCGAAACCTGCGTCAGCGGATTGGGTGACTGCGCGCTTGAAAGGGCGGTTGGAAGCAGTGCGCTTGCATAGATGATGGCACAAATGATGAAGAGCGTCTGCGTTCCCGCATCGCCGAACGGCAGGATGTACTGCCCGCAGAGCAGGCCGAGCATGGTGATGATCATATAGATCGAAAAGATGCGACCGCGCGATTCATTGGTTACGCGCTCGTTCAGCCAGCTTTCAATAATCATGTAGCTGCCTGCGAGCGAAAAGCCCGCAACGCCACGGAAGATCATCCATGCGACAGGATTGACGACCAGTGCGTGGAAAAGCAGCGCCATCGAAAGCAACGTCGCAAGCGAAGAGAAGACGCGCACATGCCCAACGCGCCGCACCAGATGCGGCACCACAATGCAGCCGATCGTGAAGGCGAGGGAATAGCTCGTACCCATCCAGCCGATGGTCGTGGTCGACCAGCCTTCCATGCCGCCCCGCAGGGGCAGAAGAATACCCGCAAGGCCACCGGCGAGCAGCATCAGAAAGGTGCTTGCAAGCAAAGCGGCTATGGGCAGGAGCTGGCCAGCCATGAAAAACTCCACAGTGAAATCCCATGGGGAAACTGAATTTAGGGCTACTTGTCGCCGAAAGGCGGTTTGGCAAGCGGCGAAATAGAACAAGTTTGCGGCATGTTGGTGACAGTGCCGCCTGCGTCGCCTGCCGATGCCACTGAACTAAAAAGATTTCAACTCATCAATTCGGCCAATTTCAGCTTCACAGCCAGAAAATCGCGCCATGCAAAACGCTTTTGTGCCGGTGTCCTGAGAAGATATGCGGGATGCAGGGTCGGCATGACGGGAATTTCGAGGCCGTTGGGCGTACGATGAATTTTCCAGTTGCCGCGCAGGCGCAGGATGCCTTCCGTCGCGCCGGTGAGGGCCTTGCCCGCAGGACCGCCCAGTGCAACCAGAACTTTTGGTGAGGCAAGCTCGATCTGTCGTTCGATGAATGGCCGACAAAGTTCCGTCTCAAGCGGTGTCGGCGTACGGTTGCCGGGCGGACGCCACGGGATAGTGTTGGCGATGTAGACGCTTTCTCGCTTCAGGCCGATGGATTCGATCATGCGATTGAGAAGCTGTCCGGATTTTCCGACAAACGGCAATCCTTCCATATCCTCATCTCGTCCGGGCGCTTCACCGATGAACATGATGTCGGATGACGGATCACCATCGGCGAAACAAAGGTTCTTCGCCGTGAATTTCAGGTTGCAGCCGTCGAATGCCGCAAGCTTCTCCCGCAATTCTTCCAGCGTTGAAGCCTGTGCCGCCGCTTCGCGTGCGAGCGCAATCTGCGCCGTATCGGGAAGGTCGGCTGCGGCTTGCACAGGCTTGCTGGTGGGGGCGGGTGCCGGCGCTGGGCGCGGTTGTTGCTGCCGGGCGCGCTCAGGTGAATTCGGCATCTGCGCGGTTGGCTGCGAAGAGGCAGGGCGTTGAGGCTCTGCAAACCGGTCTATCGGCGTTTCGGAAAGCGGCATGTCAATGCCTGCCTCCGCATAGAAGCGGAGCAAACCTTCAATATCCAGCGTTTCGCGATTATCAGCCATTATCTACCTCACCTCTGAGGTGGCGAATTTTGCAGGTGAATGCAAGAGCCCGGTTTGGATTTAGGGTTCGTTTGGCCTGTTAGTGACAGTTCATACCCTGTTTGATGCGCATATAGCCAGGCAAGGTGCGAACATGGTCCTGACATGACATGAGGACATGCTTCTTCTACCATCACAAACAAATCTTCATCGCGGCTTCTTGAATGGAATGAATTTGACGTTTACGTTAAGGTAAATCAATTTGAGGACGTAGGATGCCTGTTTTGGACAATTGGACGCATTTGCGACAGTCTCCAACTCTGCGACAGGGTAAGGCAGAATACGGGGAAACGGCGATCTTTTCGTACCGCCAGTGCTGACGGGCAGTCGGTTCATGGGTATTCGCGATTAGATCATGCACAAAAACAATTGGATGCGTCGTCTGGGCTACCTTAGTGAGAAGACGATGTTACACCGGACGGAGGGATGAATGTCTGAAGCCCCAGAATATGCGAACCAGGAGCTTCCCGAACGCGAGAGCATGGAATTCGACGTTGTGATCGTCGGCGCAGGCCCTGCGGGCCTTGCTGCGGCAATCCGTTTGAAGCAGGCGAATCCCGAGCTGTCCGTCGTCGTCCTCGAAAAGGGCGGGGAAGTCGGCGCGCATATTCTTTCCGGCGCTGTCGTTGATCCGGTGGGTATCGACCAGCTCCTGCCGGGCTGGCGCGAAGAAGAGGGGCACCCTTTCAAGACGCCGGTTACCGCCGATCATTTCCTCGTGCTGGGGCCCGCAGGTTCAGTGCGCCTGCCGAATTTCGCGATGCCGCCTCTGATGAGCAATCATGGCAATTACATTGTGTCTCTGGGCAATGTCTGCCGCTGGCTCGGCACCAAAGCCGAAGAACTTGGCGTAGAAATCTATCCGGGCTTTGCAGCAACCGAAGTGCTCTACAATGACGAGGGCGCGGTCATCGGTGTCGCCACTGGCGATATGGGCGTCGAGCGCGACGGAACGCATGGTCCGAACTACACGCGCGGCATGGCGCTGCTCGGCAAATATACGCTGGTCGGCGAAGGCGCGCGCGGTTCGCTTGCCAAGCAGCTGATCACCAAGTTCAAGCTCGACGAAGGCCGTGAACCGGCGAAATACGGTATTGGCCTCAAGGAACTATGGCAGGTTGATCCTTCCAGGCACAAGCCGGGTTTGGTCCAGCACTCCTTCGGCTGGCCGCTCGACATGAAGACGGGCGGCGGCTCGTTCCTTTATCATCTGGAAGACAATATGGTTGCGGTCGGCTTCGTGTTGCATCTCAACTACAAGAACCCGTACCTGTCGCCGTTTGAAGAGTTCCAGCGTTTCAAGACGCATCCGGCCATCAAGGACGTCTTCGAGGGTGGCAAGCGTCTTTCCTATGGCGCACGTGCGATTACCGAAGGTGGCTTCCAGTCGGTGCCAAAGCTGTCGTTCCCCGGTGGAGCGCTCATCGGCTGCTCGGCTGGTCTGGTCAACGTGCCGCGCATCAAGGGCAGCCACAATGCGGTTCTTTCTGGCATTCTCGCTGCCGACAAGATCGCCGAGGCAATTGCCGCAGGCCGCGCCAATGACGAGCCGGTCGAGATCGAGAGCAATTGGCGTTCAAGCCTGATCGGCACGGATTTGAAGCGGGTGCGCAACGTCAAGCCGCTGTGGTCGAAGTTCGGCACGATTGCCGGCGTGGCGCTCGGTGGTCTCGATATGTGGACCAACCAGCTTTTCGGTTTCTCCATCTTTGGAACGCTGAAGCATGGCAAGACCGATGCGCAGTCGCTTGAGCCGGCTGCAAAACACGCGAAGATCGATTATCCGAAGCCGGATGGCGTTCTGACCTTTGATCGTCTGTCGTCGGTGTTCCTGTCGAACACGAACCATGACGAGAACGAGCCTGTGCATCTTCAGGTTCGCGACATGAAATTGCAGCAGACTTCCGAACACGACGTCTTCGCTGGTCCGTCGACGCGTTACTGCCCTGCGGGTGTTTATGAATGGGTGGATGCCGACGGCAACTCCGCAGCTGATCCGCAGGCAAAGGATGTGCGGTTTGTCATCAACGCGCAGAACTGCGTGCACTGCAAGACTTGCGACATCAAGGACCCGAACCAGAATATCAACTGGGTGCCGCCACAAGGCGGCGAGGGACCTGTTTACGTAAACATGTAAAAGAAAAAGGCGGTCTGGGACCGCCTTTTTTATTGCAGCATGACGGACTGGGTTTCCGGTTCTTCTTCATCTGGCCGAACGGGTGGTGGAACGGAAAAATCGAGCCGCACCGGCAGATGATCGGAGCCAGCATCTTCGCGAGCCGAAACCTTCGCCCCTCCGATTTCAGGGCTTACGAGTATCTGATCAATCGGCAGGCCGATGTAAGGAGCGAGCTTAACAGGCAGTAGGTGCGTCATCCACGTGCCGCCAATACCGGTCATATGGCGGGTGCCGGAGGCACGTTCGACGCGGCGAACGGCATTGCTCCACGGCGCTGCATTGAAGTCACCGGCGACAACCAGAGGGCCTTTCAGCTTCTGCAGTTCCGGTTCGATGTAGCGGAGTTGATAAGGCTGCCAACGCGGCCATGGCCATGAAAAGTGCAGTGCTGCGACATGCACGGTCGTTCCGCCGAAATTGATCGGCGCAATTGCGAGCAAACCATCGCCGACACAGGCCGTCTGTGCATCTTCGCTGAAAGGCCGCTTCGACAGGATGCCCACGCCCCATGTGTTGGGATCGTCAGCACAATTGAGATGGTAGGGATAGGAGCCCTGGAGAATGGTGAGCCACTTGGTCCATTGGTCGCTCGCCTCCTCATAGGTGATGACGTCCGGCTTCTCCCGCGCGATCATCTGGAGAATGCGTTTCGGTTCGGGATTGTCTTCGCGCAAATTGATCTGGACGAGACGGTAGCGTGCGCCGCCTTGTTCCTGCGCATGGGCGCCCGTGGAGCCGCTCAGGAAATCGCGTGCAGCACCAACAGTCGTGCCTAGAGCCATGACGGCAAAGAGTAGCAGCATCGCCGCCTCACGCCGCATCTTGGTGAAAAGCAAGGGAATGGTCAGCACTGCCAGCAGGACGGACAGGTGAGCTCGAAAATGCGAAAAGGAATCGAGAGCCGGGTGCACCGCTCCAAGAAATCCCAGCACGAGCGGAACCGACAGCGCGACAGCAGCCAGCAGCAACAGGAATGAAAGGTTTTCACGGCTTTTCGACATGAAATGCCTCTAGCTATCGAATACGGCGCGATGATGGAGGTGAAGGCAATAGGGCGTTAGGGGAGTAAGGCAGTATGTTAAGAGCATCATCTGTTGCTAACCAACATATTGCTCTACTGCCTTACCACCCTATTCCCCTAGCGTCACTGGAAAGCCGTCTCGTAGAAGCTGCGAAGCTTGCGGGAATGCAGCCGCTCATCCGGCATGGCCGCAATTTTTTCCATCGCGCGGATGCCGATGCGCAGATGCTGTGCCACCTGCCGCTTGTAAAATTCGGTCGCCATGCCCGGCAGTTTCAGTTCGCCGTGCAGCGGCTTGTCGGAAACACAGAGCAGGGTGCCGTAAGGCACACGGAAACGGAAACCATTGGCCGCAATTGTGGCTGATTCCATATCAAGTGCGACAGCACGCGCCTGTGAAAGGCGCTGCACCGGGCCGCGCTGGTCGCGCAGTTCCCAGTTGCGATTATCAATGGTCGCGACCGTACCGGTACGCATGATCTGTTTCAAATCATAACCTTCCAGACCGGTGATTTCCTCGACGGCTTCTTCCAGCGCAACCTGAATTTCCGCAAGTGCCGGCAATGGCACCCAGACGGGCAGATCGTCATCGAGAACATGGTCCTCACGCATATAGGCGTGTGCCAAAACGTAATCGCCAAGCTGTTGGCTGTTGCGAAGGCCAGCGCAATGACCGAGCATAAGCCATGCGTGAGGGCGAAGCACTGCAATATGGTCGGTTATGGTCTTGGCATTGGACGGTCCCACGCCAATATTGACCATCGTGATGCCCGAATGGTCGCCCCGTTGCAGGTGATAAGCTGGCATCTGCGGCAGGCGGGGCAGAGGGCTGCCACTGCTTGGTTCGGTCTCGCCCGCGCGCGTAATCAGATTGCCCGGTTCAACGAACTGTTCATAACCGCCGCCGCCTTCTGCCATCAATTCGCGGGCATAGGCGCAGAACTCGTCCATATAAAACTGGTAGTTTGTGAACAGCACGAAGTTCTGGAAATGCGCCGGGCTTGTCGCCGTGTAGTGCGCCAGCCGATGCAGTGAATAATCGACGCGCTGGGCAGTGAATGGTGCAAGCGGCATCGGTTCGCCGGGGGCGGGCTCGAAATCGGCATTGACGATCTTGTCGTCGGTCGCCGCCAGATCGGGTACATCGAACAGATCACGCAGCGGATGCGTGAAGGCGTTGGCGACGGAAGCCTCGACATAGGTGCCTTCCTTGAAGGCAAAATGGATCGGGATCGGCGTCGACGATTCCTTCACGGTCACGGTCACACCGTGATTGCGCATCAGGAGGCGAATCTGCTCGTTCAGATAATGATCGAACAAGTCGGGCCGCGTGATGTTTGCGGAATAATCACCTGGCGTCGAGACATGGCCATAGGCCAGCCGTGAATCCACATGAGCGAAGCTGGATGTGGATAGACAGATCTCGGGATAATAAGCGCGGTAACGCTGCGGTGGAATTTCGCCACGGGCAACCTTCTCGAACGCATCGCGCAGGAAAGCCGTGTTGCGATCATAGAGCTTTTGCAGGGCGGCAACCGCCGCACCGGCATCGGTGAAAACCTCCGGATCAACGGTCGAAGGCGTTTTGATCTCGGTCAAAAAAGGATGTTCGATTCGCTGTGTCATGGCCTAGTATAGCAGAGTCCATGACTGGTATATGACCCAGTTTATGCGACGCGTTGCAGGCTTACATAAAGCACGAGGCCGATGCCGCTCATCTGGGAATGCTGGCCAATCTGCGTGTAGGCGAAGGTGGCTGCCGGACCGGTGAAAATGGCGGTGAAAAAGAAAACCCGAAGGGCGATTGCGGCGATGGTCCGGGTTTTTTTCATGGCCGCTCTCCGACAGGCTTCTGGGTGAACGCGGCGACAGGTCCGATTACCGGTTGATCCCGGTAGAGGTTGTACCTCTGGTCAGCGAAAATGCTGGCAACAGCGGCAAAGCCAGCGATCATCAGGCAGACAATTGTTAAACGTCGAAGCATACCGGTTGGCCCCCAAAGCCGTAATGATTTCTGTTCTCCCTCATCAATTTAGCCATTGCGCCTGAACCCTCCCTGAGAGGGTCGTTCATGCGGCGTTCAAAAATATTGATGTTCCGTTTATTGCGGTGTGTGGCTCTTGTGCCTGCTGGAAAGGGACTTATGTTTTCCATCATTGGAATGCGGGAACATAAGTCCCGCTCAACGTCAGGATCAGCGGGAGAGAGCCCATGGCCGAACAGACCAAGCCCATCGAGTTGTATTATTGGCCGACGCCGAACGGCTTCAAGATCAGCATTATGCTGGAAGAGCTGGGCGTTCCCTACGAGGTCAAGTATGTCAATATCGGCAAGGGCGATCAGTTTCAGCCGGACTTTTTGAAGATTGCTCCTAACAACCGTATGCCCGCCATCATCGATCCGGAAGGGCCGGGCGGCCAGCCGATCTCGGTGTTCGAGTCTGGAGCTATACTGCAGTATCTCGGGCGGAAGTTCGGTAAGTTCTATCCGACCGACGAACGCAAGCGCGTCGCAGTTGACGAATGGCTGATGTGGCAGATGGGTGGCCTCGGCCCGATGTCCGGGCAGGCCGGGCATTTCCGTGTCTATGCGCCGGAAAAGGTTCAGTACGGCATCGACCGCTATACCAACGAGGTTAACCGTCTCTATGGTGTGTTGAACACGCAGCTTGAAGGCAAGGAATACATTGCAGGCGAATATTCAATTGCCGACATGGCTTCGATCGGCTGGATCAATGCCCATAAGAACTACGACCAGAACCTGGATGATTTCCCGAATCTGAAGCGCTGGCATGAGACAATGAATGCGCGCCCTGCGGTTCAGCGTGGTCTGCTTGTCGGGAAAGAAGAGCGAGAAAAATCCAATCTGGCGACGGACAAGGAAGCCCAGGAAATTCTCTTTGGCCAAAAGGCACGCTGAATAAGCGATCAAAAGAAAGGGCAGCTTCGAGGCTGCCCTTTCTTATTCTGGATGCCACTGAATATTACTGGCGCGTGAGGCTCTCGCTCTTGCAGATCAGGCCGCCCATCACGCAGCCGGAAAGTGAAAGCGTGTTGCCCTTGACGCTGGCTTTGCCGGTATAGGTTTTGCCCTCGTCGAGCTTGTTGACCTCCCCCTTGTAGCTGCCGCCCGTGCCTGACATCGTGCCGATGGACTTGCCCTTGTACTCGCCGGTCTGCACCGTACCGCAGAACTTGTTGGCGCCGCAGGACGCATAGCTGATGATCGTGCCGTTCGGGCGCTTCCACGTGCCGACGATCCCTTCGTCGGCAAGGGCAGGGGCGGCAAAAGTGGCTGCAAGCGTCATTCCAAGAATAAGTGTGCGGATCATTCTTTCCTCCCAAATCGCCGCCAGTCCCGGCTTTGCCGGTCGCAACGATGAAACCGCTGTGATGCGTTTTGAAGTTTGAGACAGAAGCCCTCCTCGAACATCCGTCAAGCTTACGAAAACGTAAACGTAAACCAGTTTTTGGCGAAGCGGAAGAGGGATATTTGTGTCTCGCTTGGCACCTGAAATACTGCCCTTTTTCCACACACAGCCGCATTCGAATGTTGTCTATAGTTAGCAACTGGTTTCGTTCGACCGTGCGGATTTGAATCGAATTTTGCAAACATCCAGCAATCGGCGACACTTGCATGTTTAACAAAATCCCAAGTTTACCCCTTGTTCGGATTTTGTTGGTTGCTCGTTAAGCATCTGGTTTAACGCGCATTTCAACCCTTTCCCGTAGATTTGAGAGCATGAACGGAACGACAGAGACGGCAGTTTCAAAGCAATGAAATCAGGCTTTGAAAATAAAGACTGGACGGTTCTCGGGATTTAACAGGGACAGAGAAAAATGGCACAGTTTCAGAGCTTCTCGAATACGCACAACGCAGTCGCACAGGATCGCATTCTTCTCGAAATGGGCATGAAATTTGCCATCGGCCGTGATTGCGAGATCGACGTGGTGGAAGCCCATAAGTGGCTGAACATTGCCGCCATCCGCGGCAGCGAGAAGGCCGCCCGTATGCGCAATCAGGTGGCAGCGACGATGAGCAAGGGCGAACTGGCAGCAGCGCTGCGCGGTGCGCGTGAGTGGATGACCGCCCACTGACTGGCAAGATAGTCGTTATGAAAAAAGCCGCCTTCAAGGCGGCTTTTTTGTTGACTCAGCTTATACCGAGATACCGGCCCGGTTTGTGGTTGATTGCGATGATGAGGTTCATGGCAATCGCTCCGATCAGGGAAAGCACCATGTTTTCCCACGGGATAAAGAACAGCGAGATCAGCATGATAAGGACATCGAGGCCGAGCTGAAACCAGCCGGCTCTTATCCCATAAGCGTCCTGTAGATAGAGCGCCAATATATTGACGCCGCCGACGCCGGAGCGGTGCCGGAAAAGTGCCAGCACCCCCATACCCATCAGGGTGCCGCCCATGAGTGCTGCGAAGAGCGGATTGACGCTTGAGAAATCGACACTCATGGGCATCAGTCGAGCAAAGCCCGACATCATGGCCACTGCGACAAAGGTTCTGATGGTGAACGCCCAACCCATTCGACGCACGGCGAAATAATAGAATGGCAGATTGATCAGGAAATAGAGCAATCCGAATTCCGTGCCTGTTGCATACTGGATGAGAAGGGCGATACCAGCCGTGCTGCCGGTCATCAGCATAGCCTGACTATAAAGCGTAATGCCGAGCGCAATGAAGGACGTGCCGATCAGCATAGCCATCGCATCTTCATAGAGGCGGTGACGGTCTGATGCGGCGGCTTTCGACGCATCGATGAGCGGGGCGGCGTTATCAGCGATATCGGCCACGTGGAAACTCCAGAACAGCGAGAAGCCGGTAATCCGGCAAATAGATTACGGTGCCGGAATGAATTCCGGCTTGTCATGCATTCGCGCTGTGCAGAGGGTTGGGTCAAAGCACGCGGCGTCAAGTCTTGGGAGACGGTTAAATATAACAGCCGTTTCGACGCTTCGCACGGCTTGAAATATTGTTATTTCACGGTCGTGTTTGTAGATTTATCGCAATTGCGACGGCTGTTTGTTTTGATTTATTCGTGCGTCATCTGCGCGAGGAAGCGTTTGACGTCAAGCGGGCTGCGCAAATGACGCTTGGCGAGATGCTGAGGCGCACCTTCCAGAAAGGCCAGTGCGCGAATGCGACCGTTCTTGCGATAGCCTGCCACCCATTTCAGGAAGCCCCAGTCGAAACGCTCCACACAACCTTCCGCCATATCCGGGCGTGAGCGTCCGTAATGGATTATGGTTCTTTTGAATACACGCCACAGGCGACGCACGGTCGATATATCGAGAAAAACGAGTATCGGCTCGCGATGCACGATAAATCATAGTTTCGCTATGATTGCCCTCGAATATCCATGTGTCCTGATCTGCTGCTTCGTTGGTAAGACGGCCGATCTCGTCACGCGGGCGCATTATCCAGCCCGGTTGCCAGTAGAGGGTATCGATATGAATGACCGGTAAGCCGGTAATCTCGCCTAGCCTACGCGCAAGGCTTGATTTTCCCGAACCGGCGCCGCCTATGATCATGATCCGCTCTATCACCTGCATCGTCTCCGGATTTTAACTCTGTTCGAATAAAAATCGGACATGAGGTAGGAAGTACTATAATTTTACTTCATGGCACCTGCATGACCATAACGAGCAAAGAAAGCCCGTTAGAAAATTTGTATTGAGCTGAAGGTAATATTCACCGAATGATTGACAGTCAACTTTGTGGAGCGCAATGTTGGCGTATAAACGGAACGGGTCAGAGCAACAATGACATCTACCGTTCCTCTATATTAGTAAGATCGCAAGGCGTAAAAGGTACCGAGTGATCGAAAGAGCTGCATTCGATAGGGAGTGACAAGATGTCAATTCGAACCATCACCGCCATGGCCGGCACCGCCATCATCATGAGTGCTGCTGCATTTGCCTTTTCATCGCCCGCCAACGCCCTGACGATGAAAGAATGTAGCGCAAAATATCAGTCTGCCAAAGATGCTGGCACGCTTGGCGACATGAAATGGAACGATTTCCGCAAGGCGCAATGTGGAGACGACGCAGATGCTGCCGCAGCACCGTCAGCTCCAGCCAAAAAGGCAACCAAGAGTGCAGCCGCCCCTGCCGCAGACGACAGTGCCAAGGGCCTGACAATGAAGGAATGTAGCGCGAAATATCAAGCTGCCAAAGATGCTGGCACGCTTGGCGGCATGAAATGGAACGATTTCCGCAAGGCGCAATGCGGTGCAAATGCCGCCGCAGCTCCTGCACCTGCTTCTCCAGCTAAGAAAACGGCAAAAAGCACTGCTGCTGATGACAGCGCCAAGGGCTTAACGATGAAGCAGTGCAGCGCCAAGTATCAGGCGGCAAAAGACGCTGGTGTTGACAATGTTGCAAAATGGAACGATTTCCGCAAGGCTGAATGCGGACCTGGTGCAGATCCAGTTGCCTTCAGCACCGACGGTACCAGTGAACCAACTGCCCCAACGATTGCGGCGCCCAGAGGCGTCAAATTTCCAACGGCAGTTTCTGCAAAGTTTTCGAACGAATCAGCTGGCAAGGCTCGTATGCACACCTGCCTTGAGCAGTATTATAGGCTGAAAGATGCCAATGCATTGGGTGGTTTGAAGTGGATTCAAAAAGGTGGCGGTTACTACAGCCTCTGCAATGCACGCCTGAAAGGCAATTCCTGATTTGATCAGGATTATTCGAATAAGAAGGGGCCTATTTTCCCCTTCTTATTTGGTTCGTGAGAACCAGCCCGCGACCGCGACTGCGAGCCAGCCAAGTATCATCAACGATCCACCTATCGGCGCGGCCATTGGAAATAGCCGGTCGCTTGTCATGTCACGCATGAAGAGGTCGCCGCAGAACAGGGCGAGACCGATCACAAGTAATGCGCCGCCCAGATAAGCGGTACGGCTGAACGGTACAATGAGAGATAGCACCAGAAATGCGGGCGCATGGCCGAGGAGCAGGGGAGCGATGTTGCCCAGATGGTTCTCTCCACCATGGGCGGCTCCCGCATAAGCGGCAATTGCAAGGGCACCGCACAGCCCGGCAAGCGTGCTGAAAAGAATGTTCTGAGACCGACTGTCGGATCGAATCTTCATATGGGTCTCCACCGTTCAGGCAGTTTCGCGAGAATCCGCGTGTTTCCGGGCTTCCTCCAAGGCGGCAGGAAGGGCTGCTTCGAAGAGATCGAGTTGCTGCTCGATGCCAACACTTACGCGAATGCAACGATCCAGAACCTGGGCGCCCGGTTTGCGTACGAAAATATCACGCGCTATCAGTCCATTCAGAACCGCAGTGGCAAATGCTCCGCCCCTGCCGCAATCGATAGCGACAAAATTTGTAGCGGATGGGATGGCCGAAAGGCCGTTTGCCTCAGCGATTGCAGCGATGCGATCGCGCCCTGCCTGTATTTTCGCGACTACGTCACGCAGATAAGCTTGATCCTTGAGGGCGGCGATAGCTGCTGCCTGCGCAAGGCGATTCACTGCGAAATGATCGCGAATCTTGTCGAAAGACTTGATGGTTTCGGCGCTGCCGACAACATATCCACATCGGATTCCCGCTAGACCATAAGCCTTGGAGAAGGTGCGCATCCGAAGAATGTTGGGTCGGTCGGTTTCAAAAGGCGGGAAGGCGGACGCTGGCCCTGTTTCGCAATAAGCTTCATCCAGAATGAGGAGGGTGGTTTCAGGAACGCGCTCGATGAAGGATTGAATGTCCGAACCCATATGCCAGGTTCCCATCGGATTGTCCGGATTGGCGAGGTACAGAATTGCAGCATCTTGCTTGCGGGCCGCATCGAGCAGGCCGTCGAGGTCCGATTTGTCGTTGATATAAGGAACAGTAACCAGGTTTCCGCCATAACCCGCAACGTGGTAGTTGAAGGTTGGGTAGCCGCCCAGCGAGTTGATGACCCTGTCACCTT
The DNA here is from genome assembly GCF_026014005.1 of Brucella sp. JSBI001. NCBI lineage: Bacteria > Pseudomonadati > Pseudomonadota > Alphaproteobacteria > Hyphomicrobiales > Brucellaceae > Brucella > Brucella sp. JSBI001. The sequence continues at coordinate 727,048 of NZ_CP110339.1, forward strand.
CCTGAACATATTGTCTGACTACCAGCCCGAGCAAGGCGTCGACACCTGCTCCCGGCATTATGTGTTGCGGCTTTACGCCGTGATGTGCGGCAATGGCATGGCGCAGTTCATAGTTTTCAGGATCGCCATACTTCCAGATTTCGCTCGTTTCGGTCCGAATTGCATCAAGGACAGACGGCGCTGGACCAAAACTGCTTTCATTCGCGCCGAGCCGTGCCTTGAAAGGCTTTCCGCGCTGTAGCTCCAGCGTTTCGGGGCCGGTAAAAGGAACAGTAGAAGGCAAGCTTGCGACGAGTGGTGTAAGGCGAGGCGATCCCATGGCGATTTCCAGTCGATTCTCAGTCCATCAACGTGTGAGGAGGGCAGTCGAAGAGCTGGAGAAAATCTTATCCACCTACGCCTGTCCAGCTCGGAAGGCATAGCAACTTGTAGTGACTGGTGCCATCACAATGATTCTAGTCGATTGAATAATCCAAGCGAACGATCAGGCTTGCTGCCCGCCGATCGAGTTAAACGATAAGGATCTGCAGAGTGAAACGGGTCGGAACCCGAACATCTGCACGCCTCAGGCGCGCGTGCGCACCGTCGGTGTCTCACAACCACAAGCACAACGCGCAGTGCCGGAGCCATCAAAAACGCCTGTCGATCTGATTGAATCAGATCGACGTTCCAAGCATTCAACCATATCGCACCTTGTCCGAAACCGGTTTACCCATTCCGAGATGCGTTTTAGTGGACCTCGAGCACTTTCACGCATGAATCGAGATCATGTGTCGCCAAATGGGCGTAACGCATGGTCATCTGGAGTGTCTGGTGCCCCAGCCACATCTGAACACGACGGATATCGATCCCGCCCCGGACGAGACGGGATGCGCAGGTATGACGTAAAATATGCGGAACGACCTGATCGTCCGTACCAAGACCGACTTCCATCTTCGCTTCATTCCAGATCTGGCGGAACCGGACCTGATTGAGCATGGAGAAGGGGCCTTTGAGCTTCTCATGCGGGATATGTGCAGCCTTGCGGGCACGGCGGGTGAGTGGGACAGTGCGGCTGCGATTTGATTTGGTGAGCCAGAACGTAACCCGCTGATCTTGAACATCGTTCCAGGTGACACCGATTGCTTCTCCAAGGCGGCAGCCCGTGTCGACAAGAAAAAGGGAAAGCCGATAACTGTCTTCACAGCGCGACTTGATCGCGGCGAACAGGCGCTTTTCTTCCTCATATTCGAGGAATCGAATACGTCCCACACGCTCCTTCTGCCGGACGAATTCCGGTAGATTAAAGATATCTCCCATCTTGTGCGCCTTTCGCAGCAGCTTGCTCAGCGCAGCCATCTTTCGATTGATGGTTGCATTGCTGTTGCCACGCTCACGAAGCGAACCGATGACGGAATCAAGCATTTGCTGATCGAAACCTGAAAAGCGTTCGCCCTTCAAAATCTCATCAATCTCGCCGAGAAACGACTTCACATTATACTTGTGTGATCCATCATCCCACAGGATGTTGACATATTTCCCCGTCAGTTCCGCCACCGAAAATTGCTCGACAAGCCGGTGGTTCGGACTTTTGCTGGATGTGTACTTTAAGTTGTAGTCGACTATCGGCGCAAACTTGTCGCCCGTGTCGATCTTCGTTTCCCCAACGACGATCATTGCACGCCCCCCTTCTTTTTGTAGGACGTACAACTAATGAAATAATTCCCGGAGCACAAGATAAGTGAGCTAACTTTATGCGGAGACATGATTGGACCTTTCTAAAAGACCATGTTTGCCCCCAGCTTTCTGTCGTCCCCGAATTCCCCTCGTTTATCGATCCTTTTCGAAATTCCCTGTTCGAAAGGATCGTGTCACTTAATCGTAAGCGGTGTTTCAAATGGATGAGCGCCAACGGTTTCCCGTTGGCGCATTTTTTCAACGTCGTTCTTATTAGAACGAGCGCTGGAAGCGAAGCATGCCCTGGAATGCATCCTTGGTAACACGCAGAGGATGGTCATCGTCCCAGCGGGTGTAAGAGACTTCAGGCGTAATGGTGAAGCCCGGAACCAGCTGATAGGCAACGTTTGCGGTAACTGCGGTCTTGCCCCAGTCTTCGTATGCAGCCTGCACGTTGATGACAGCCTTTTCAGAGGCCTTGTACTTCAAGCCACCCCAGACGGCCCAGTCACCGCCCCACTGACCATACATCTGATCGTCAGACTCTTCCGAGGAATAACCAGCCTGTACCCAGACAGAGAACTGGTCGGTGAGGTTTACGTCACCGCGAACTTTAGCCGCCCATTCTTCAATAACGGAGTCATAAGCAACTACAGCTGCGATCGCACCCCAGCCACCGGCATACTTCACGCCACCAACAACGTGCGGAACATAATCGTTGACAACGTAGCCTTCGCCGCCTTCTTCCAGAGCAACAGTTGCCGAGAAGCCGTTGCCGCCAGTGAAGGTGTAAGAAATCTTGCCAGTACGATAAGCACCTGCAGCTACAACATCGTCGTTGATGACATCGCCAAGATAGCCAGTGAACGTATGGAACGACGATTCGTCGAGACCTACGCGAAGGCCGCCCAGTTCGATGTAAGCGAATTGCAGCGTGGTCGACTGACGATCAGCACCATAGCCTTCAAAACCGGTGTCACCGAGATTGCCTGGAACGGCATCCCACTGAAAGCGGTTTTCGGTAAACGTACGAAGAGTACCCAGTTCCGTTTCAGTCGCAGTATGCGTGCGCAGTGCGAAACGTGCACGCTTCACCCAGCCACCCAGTTCAACGCCGGAGTAGGCATCATCGCCACCCTTTACGTCGTAACGAACGTAACCGGAAATACGCAGGCAGGTTTCGGTGCCTGGGATGTAGAAGTAGCCAGCGCCGTAAGCATCGCAGACGCGGACATATTCAACGGCTTCTGGCTCTGGCGCGACGATTGCGTCGGCAGCCTGAGCGCCGGAAGCTGCAACCAGAGCTGCAGCGGAGCCAAGGAGAAGGCTCTTGATGTTCATTTCTGACCTCCAGTCAAAGTTAAAAATGGGTCTGGGCATTCTGATTTGGCTGAAGGACAACCTGTCCCCATCCCCTTTGAAAAAGTCGCCCTGAAGCGCTCCTTCTTCTGGATGTGAAGATACTCGCCCGTTCCTTCGTTTCAACATCGAATACACTCTCCCAACCTTTCTGGTGCTTCTATGAGGGAGGGTTGTTGCAGAAAAGACACGAAATTGCCCGTTTCAGGGTGGGCTATTTAGAGTTTATTAACATGAGTGAACGCGAATTAACGGGTCTTAACGCTTGAAAACACGCGATATTTGGCATCGTGGCGGTTTTCAGCCCGCGAGATCCATGACTTCCCGTGCTCCGAGTGGAGAATATGTCAAAGCACCGTCGCGTATTGCCACATTAGCTGATTTGGGTGCGAATCTTTCTTGTTATACAGCTCGAAATGAGGCTGCCGACGCCTGGTGAAAGCGGCCGATTCCACGCATATTCCTGATTGCGTATATATAAAGTGCGATAATTCGCAGGAAATTTTACCAGTTGGCGCGCAATTCGCTTGAAATGACAAAGCGTACCAGCTATCTCGCCCTTACCGGAGAGGTGGCCGAGTGGTCGAAGGCGCTCCCCTGCTAAGGGAGTAGACCTCATAAGGGTCTCGTGGGTTCGAATCCCATCCTCTCCGCCAGCTGCCTCAAGCAAATCTCTTCATAAAAATCAGATCCAGATTGCCACGCGATGTGCGATTCCGATGCTTTTACGCCCCGTATTCGACGCATGTCGGATCACTTCCGATTTGCTGACTTTTTGAGTTCCGAATCTGCAAACTCTATAACACATTGAAAATACTTATTTATTTCGAAAGCCTCCGATTCTTGACTGGAGGTCAGAAATGAACATCAAGAGCCTTCTCCTTGGCTCCGCTGCAGCTCTGGTTGCAGCTTCCGGCGCTCAGGCTGCCGACGCAATCGTCGCGCCAGAGCCAGAAGCCGTTGAATATGTCCGCGTCTGCGATGCTTACGGCGCTGGCTACTTCTACATCCCAGGCACCGAAACCTGCCTGCGTATCCATGGTTATGTTCGTTACGACGCTTCGGGCGGTGATCGCGTTTACGCTCGTACGCCTGGCGATCTGGACCGTGACACCTGGGGCAAGAACGCCCGTGCAACGCTCCGCTTCTCGACCGCTTCGGAAACCGAGCTCGGCACTCTGAAGACCTTCACCGAACTGCGTTACAACTGGAACGGCGGCGGCGACGGCGAAGAAGACGCATACGGCTCGAGCGAAAACAGCTCGCTGCGTTATGCTTACATCCAGCTCGGCGGCCTGCGCGTTGGTCTCGATGAATCGGCCTTCGTAACCTTCCCTGGTTACCTCGGCAACGTCATCAACGACGACGTGATCCTCGCTGGCGGCTACCGCACCAACCTCATCAGCTACACCTTCACCGGCGGCAACGGCTTCTCGGCTATCCTGTCGCTCGAAGAAGGCGGCAACGGCGACTCCGACGTTGACGTAACGCTGAACGACTACACGCCGCACATCGTTGGCGGTCTGAAGTACGCTGGTGGCTGGGGCTCTATCGCAGCTGTTGCAGCTTACGACGCTCGTAACGAAGAGTGGGCTGGTAAGGTTCGCGGCGACGTTAACATCACGGACCGTTTCTCGGTTTGGGTACAGGGCGGCTACAAGTCCAACGACGACACCTATGCAGTTGACGGCGCTGGTTATTCCTACCGCGTAATCGACTCGTTCTACGGCACGTGGGGCGGCGACTGGGCTGTCTGGGGTGGCGCTGCATTCAAGGCAACCGAAAAGGCTACCTTCAACCTGCAGCTCGCTTACGACGACACCAAGACCTTCGCAGCAACCGCAAACGTTGCTTACGAACTGGTTCCTGGCTTCACGATCACCCCGGAAGTTTCCTACACCAAGTGGGATGACGAAAACATCAGCCTCGACGGCGAAGATGCTTTCCAGGGCATGATCCGCTTCCAGCGCTCGTTCTAATCCCTCTGGGATTGTTCAAAAAGAACCCGGCAGCATCGCTGCCGGGTTTTTTGTTTGCCGATTTTTACGTTTGTGATCTTGCCTTTGCGGAAAACTCGGTCTTTGTACGAATAGAAAGCGGGACGTGTTCGCCGCTTTGCATCCGATGATTTCCAGCGTGGAGACGCCACGATATGTTCAAATGGTTTTGGCCCGGTGTAACGTGGACCGCAGCGCTAACAGCGCTGGCGCTCTGGTTTGGTGCAGACCGGGTCGAGACGGACATCGCAACACGTACTGGCGAAGCACTCACTCCTTTTATATGGACCGGTTTCGACGTCGATGGTCGCGACGTCACGCTGAAAGGCATAGCGCCCGATCCAGATACGCAATCCGCTGCGCGGGATGCGCTTGAAAAGGTAAGAGGGATTCGGGAGATCACCGACTTGACGAGTGTTCTGCCGCTCGTTTCACCTTACCAGCTACAGATAAAGAAGAGTGCCGACGGCATAGTCCTGTCTGGTTCAGTACCCGACAACGATGTTAGAGACCGTATCATGACGATCGCCGAAAGCGCGGCTCCTGGCATTCCGCTCGATGACGAGATGGCTGTAGGGCGAGGCAGTCCCGCAAACTTTGTTGATTCGGTGGAGTTTGCTTTGCAACTCGTTTCTGACCTGACGAAAGGGGAGATCGAGATGTCCGATCTCAATATCTCGATCAAGGGCGAGACTGCAGACAATGCCGGCTATCGAAAGATACAAGCCCAATTGGACCAGCCGCTGCCCTTTGGCCTGAAATTGGAACGAGCCGAAATTCGCGAACCTTGATCAAATCGCAGGGAGGGCTGAGCAGATTTGGATCCTCGTCCCCCGTTAGTTTTCTGTTCGGAATTGACAGTCCGCCTGTTCGGGCCTTTCCTTTCTCTTTATGAATAGGCATAGCGGATCATATCTTCCGTTTCCGGAACAGAAGGCGGGCCTGACAATGCTTTATCTAGCCGTATCGTTTTGGCCGGTTCTCGTTGCGGCGGTTCTTATCGGTGCGGGCGTGGGCTGGTTGACCGGTCCGAAGTAGTGGCGGCAAATTGGGGCGGGGAAAATTGACGGCGAATATGTTCGTCGGATTTGAGTAATTTGGAGTACGAGGAAACCATATGCCGTTGCTGATTGTTCAACTGGCTGTTCTTGTCGCCATCGCTTTCGTTATAGGCTGTCTTTTGGGCCGGTTCGTGCGGCGCAGAGGTGCGTCGATACCAGACCGTGAGCGCACGATCATTGCAGCGGCGCATGCTACATTGCCTGTCGATCAAAAGCCGGAAGCGGTGACGCAGACCAAAATACCGGAGAAGGTTGCAGAACCCAAGGCTTCGCCCCAGCCGAGCGAACCAGAGAAGCCTCAAATGAAAGCCGTGCCGGACGCAGAAGTCGTCGGAAATTGGCCTTCGCAAACGGAAAAGCCGGATGTGAATACGGAACCGGATCAGGATCCGGGGCGTCCAGAGCTTCTGGATGCTGCACGCCTTGGAAAGCCTGATGATCTGACAGTCGTTAAGGGTATTGGTGGGGCAGTTCAGGGGCTGCTCAACGGGATCGGCGTGTTTCACTACGACCAGATTGCCAGCTGGAACGATGACGAATCACGCTGGATCGAACGGAGTATAGGTTTTCCACGCCGCGTGGAGCGCGAGGATTGGATCGCACAAGCCACGAAACTGGCGAATGCAGCAAATAAAGCCAGCGCAAGGAAATCGGAAAAGCCCGGCAAAACAGCCGCTAAACCAAAATCGCGACGGACAAAAAAAGCAGGCGAATAGCCTGCTTTTTCATTTCAGAGCATTTCTACCATCTCAATATAGGCGCGAGATGTTTTAGAGCATCTCTCCCAAAAGTGGGAGCCGGTTTTGGGATAAAGACATGCGTGAAAACAAAGAGATAGAGCGGTTCTAGCGACTTCGTTTTAACCGGAACCGCTCTAGCGGCGACCGTAAATCAGATCGGTCTGTATATCCGCACTTCCGGTCAGGCGGGCCTTATAGACTTCGTAGTTTTCCATCACGCGCTGAACATAGTTGCGTGTCTCGGAGTAGGGGATACGTTCGATCCAGTCGACGACCTGATCGATAGGCTTGCCACGTGGATCGCCGTATTTCTCGACCCATTCGGATGCGCGGCGAGGGCCTGCATTGTAACCGGCGAAGGTAAGAACGTAAGACCCATTGAAACGGTCAAGCTGCTCGCCGAGGAAATGGGCGCCAAGCGTCGCATTATACCCTGCATCCGTCGTGAGGCGTGGCGCGGAGAAGCTCATGCCGTTGCGGGTCGCCACGCTTTTGGCCGTTGCTGGCATAAGTTGCAGCAGACCGCGTGCGCCAGCTTTTGAAACCGCGCCGACGTTGAATTCACTTTCCTGCCGGGCAATAGCATAGGCTAGAGCCTTACCTGATCCGCTTATATTGGCATTGGCGGGAATTGCGCCAAGCGGATGCGAGAGAGCACCAACATCAAGACCTCGCAATGCAGCATTTTTGCCGACGCGCAGCGCCAGATAGTGGTTCTCGTTGCGCTCGGCCATGACCGCCAGCAGAGCCAGTTCGCCGACACTGTCGAGTTCCTGCGAAAGCTGATTGTAGAGCGTCGTTGCGCGACTGCTATAGCCGACCTGTTCCAGCCGCTTGATTGCCTGCACGGCGGGACGGCCCGCAAACCGCGCGCGATCCGCTTCCGTTGGTCTTGGATAGATAAGCTCAGGTGCTTTTTCGCTCAGTTTGGCTGCCGAAAGCTGTCCGTAAAATGTTGTGCCGAAATGTGCGGAGCGGCGATAATAGTCGCGCGCATCGCCACCGCTACCTGCTTCGGCCGACCGTCCGAGCCAATAGAAAGCACGAGACGCCGAAATCGGACGCGAGGAGATTTCTGCGATCTTGGCAAAATGTGGCGCAGCCGTCTTCGGCTGGTTCAGGGCGCGCAGTGCATACCATCCGGCATGGAATTCCGCTTCTGCGGCCATTGTGGGCGATTCGGCGGCGTGGGCCGAAACCAGCTTGTAGGCGAGCTGCGGTTTGCCAAGGTCGAGCAGTTCCCGTGACAGGATGCGGCGTTCGACCCACCAGGCATCCGGATCGACAAGCGCCGACGCCTGACGTGGTGCCTTGAGCATGAGGTCTGTCGCCTCGTTATAGCGTTCGGCGCGACGCATATAGCGAATCTTCAGGAACTGATAGGCGGCGTTTCCCTGCCACGTGCGGTCGACGTCCGCTATCGCCTTGGCGGCATTCGGAGACTTCTGTGCTACTGCCGCAAAAGCGTTGTAAAGCGATTGGGCCTGTGCCGGACCTGCAAGCAGTTTTGCGGACTGCATACGGTCATTATAAAGAGAACGCAGAATACGGCGCTGATGATCTTCGCGCGTCAGAACGTCAGAGAACTCTTTCAGGATCTTTTGCTCGTCATCGGCTGATAAGCGCTGTGTAGCCCACCATGGTGAAAGCAGTTCGCGCGCTTTGCCCGCATTTCCAGTGCTGACATAGGAGCGGGCAAGAAGAATCATGCCTTCTGTAGTCTGCGGGCGCGTATTGCCGAATGTTGCGATTACGGTCGCAGGAGCTGGATTTTCCTTGAACAAGGCCCGTTCAGAGTTACGGCGCAGAACCGATGTCCCCGGCCAGCCGCGCAAATCTGTTGCCGCCGCTGCAATTTCAGCGCTCGGCACACCATCAAGACCGGATGTCGCGATAGCCCACGTCAGAATCTGGCGGTCAAGCGAACCACGAGGCATCCCGTTGCGGAATGCGATAGCACTTGCCGTGTCACGGGAGGAAAGGGCATCAAGCCCGCTTTTCAGCGTTCCACCAATCGCTGCCGGGTTTTCCATGCGGCTGACTGCTGACGTCACGACCGGATCAGGCGTGGCCGGACGCGGTTTCGGTGTCACCAGATTCATCGGCGACTGGTGTGTCGTCGTCGGTGCAAAGGGACGCGCAAGCGGGGTGGGAACGCCGGACGGCAGCGAGGATTGGGCGAGCGAAATCACCGGCTGCAGAGCAACCGCAACAAAGCAACTCGCGAGGAGAGCTTTTCTTTTCAGGGATATCGCTGCGACTTGTTTTGACATTGGCTAACTAGAACAAAGACTTGGTTGATGTGCAATATGTTGTTGAAATCCGGCTTTTCTTAGCCCGGTTTTTGACTGGCTATTTCAATGATGAGGATAGGCTCAAGGAATGAATCTATCCTTAATAAAGCGTTATCGCTTCGGTGTTGCCGCATCTTGGTTGTTTCGGGCCGCCGATGTTTCTAAAGGCAATCGAGCGAATAGCCGGTGGAGCTTGGGGATCGCTTTAAATTTTGTCGCAAAACTGCCGTATTGCCCTTGTTTTGCCTGTATACCCCGCTTGCTCCACTCGTGTGGCAAGACTATTGTGCAACGCCTCAACCCGGTCAGAAGCCCCAGGGTGATCCCAAGCTGATCGGTGGAATGAGGTCCAGTCTTTCTTTTTTCAGGAGTTCACTAATGCTGAAGGGCTCAATTACCGCGCTTGTCACGCCATTCGATTCCGAAGGAGCGTTCGACGAGAAAGCCTTTCGCGCATTTGTAAACTGGCAGATCGAAGAAGGCACCAAAGGGCTCGTCCCAGTCGGCACGACTGGTGAAACACCGACCCTGTCGCATGACGAGCACAAGCGCGTCATTGAGGTTTGCATTGAGGTTGCAGCTGGTCGCGTTCCCGTGATCGCCGGTGCAGGTTCCAACAATACTGTGGAAGCGATCGAACTGGCGCAACATGCCGAAAAGGCTGGCGCTGATGCCGTTCTCGTCGTCACGCCTTACTACAACAAGCCGAACCAGCGTGGTCTTTACGAACATTTTTCGCGTGTGGCCCGCTCCATTTCGATCCCGCTCATCATCTACAATATTCCCGGTCGTTCGATCGTCGACATGACACCGGAAACGATGGGCGCACTCGTTCGCGATCACAAGAACATCGTGGGCGTCAAGGATGCGACTGGCAAGATCGAGCGCGTATCCGAACAACGCGCAACCTGCGGCAAGGATTTCATCCAGCTTTCCGGTGAAGACGCAACGGCTCTTGGTTTCAACGCCCATGGCGGGGTAGGGTGCATTTCGGTGACGTCCAACATTGCGCCGCGTCTTTGCGCCGAATTCCAGGATGCATGTCAGGCCGGCGATTTCTCCAAGGCACTCGAATTGCAGGATCGCCTCATGCCGCTGCACAAGGCACTCTTCATCGAGCCAAACCCGTCAGGCCCGAAATATGCGCTGTCGCGCCTCGGCCGCGTGGAAAATGCCTTGCGCTCGCCGATGGTGACTGTGGAAGCCGCGACGGCAGAGAAGATCGATCAGGCCATGAAGCATGCGGGTCTGGTCAACTGACCCGTCAAGTTTACCGCTTTCGCTGATTTTTACGCTCCCGTAGCTTCGGGAGCGTTTTCATTTCAGGCATTGCACATTATATGGTGCCATCATGAACAAGCCCAAGAATTCTCCTGTGCGCAAAATCATCGCGGAAAACCGCAAGGCGCGCTTCAATTTTGAAATTCTAGATACGCTCGAAGCCGGTCTCGTCCTGACCGGCACCGAGGTCAAGTCGCTGCGCGCCAATCAGTCCAACATAGCGGAGAGCTATGCGAGCTTTGAGAATGGCGAGTTCTGGCTTATCAATCCTATATTCCGGAATATACGCAGGGCAATCGTTTCAACCACGAGCCGCGGCGCTTGCGCAAACTGCTCATCAGCAAACGCGAAATGTCCCGCCTGTTCAACTCGGTATCACGCGACGGGATGACCGTGGTGCCATTGAAGCTTTACTTCAATGATCGGGGTCGCGCGAAGCTGGAACTGGCGCTGGCGCGAGGCAAGAAGACTCACGACAAGCGCGAGACGGAAAAGAAGCGCGACTGGAATCGTGAAAAGGCTCGCTTGATGCGGGATAAGGGATAAAGATCAGCAAAGTATGAGAGCGCCTCAGGCGCTCTTTTGATTCAGATAGTCGCGTACATTCCGGAATACGGTTCGGAACATGGTATCCGTCAACCGCCCGGTATTGGTGTTATAGCGCGAGCAGTGATAGCTGGAAAAAATGCGCAGGCTGCCAATGTCGCTTGCCCGGTCGTGACCGAAGGGATGTCGCGCAACCGGCGCACCAAGTGCACGAACCGTCGATTGATGCGCAATCGTTCCCAGTGTGACGATTGCCTGCAGATTCCGAAATCGGGTCAGCATCGGCAACAGGAATTGTCGGCAATTGTTGATCTCGGCGCCGATGGGCTTGTTTTCCGGCGGCACGCAGCGCACCGCATTGACGATGCTGGCATCCAGCAGGCGCAAACTGTCGTCAGGACGAGCCTCGAACTTGCCAGTGGCAAAACCGAATTCACACAGTGTGCTGTAGAGCAGATCACCGGCATAGTCGCCGGTGAAGGGGCGTCCGGTTCTATTGGCGCCGCGCAAACCTGGCGCCAGCCCCACAATCAGGAGCCGAACATCGTCATCATGCGCTGGCAGAAACGGTGGAACCGGTGAATTATGCCACGAAGGCTCCTTGCGGCGCCATTCCTGCAGGAATGCGTGCAGCCTGGGGCAGATATCACAGTTGGGAGATGGTTCGGAAATCATGCCCCTGCATGAACCGGCTCGACGACGGCGTCAATAGCTGTCGTCGAGATCGTCATCCTGGCGGCGCGGTGCGCGTTCCGACGGATCGCGGCCAATCTCAGCCTTGAGCGAGACCAGATCGATGAAATGATCGGCCTGGCGGCGTAGCTCATCGGAAATCATGGCCGGCTGGGTGGTGAGGGTCGAGACAACCGAAACCTTGCGGCCCTTGCGCTGAAGTGCTTCGGCAAGTGAGCGGAAATCGCCGTCGCCTGAGAAAATCACAAAATGGTCGACTGTATCGGTGAGCTGCATGGCATCGACTGTCAGTTCGATGTCCATATTACCCTTCACCTTGCGACGCCCGGTGGAATCCGTGAATTCCTTGGCAGCCTTAGTGACGACCTTGTAGCCGTTATAATCCAGCCAGTCGATCAGCGGGCGGATCGAGGAATATTCCTGATCTTCAACCAATGCCGTATAGTAATATGCACGAAGCAGATAGCCACGCTTCTGAAATGCCTTCAAAAGCTTCCGATAATCAATATCGAACCCCAGAGTTTTCGAGGCGGCGTATAAATTGGCGCCATCAATAAAAAGGGCAATTTTTTCACGAGAATCGAACATCGTGCAATATATCCACTCTACGGCCGGACGGGAGTGGACCGACGACCGCTTATCAGTTTGTTTTCTAAACGGCGGGTGGTATCAAATTTTACCAATGCGTTTATTGCCTTCTAAGGATATATCACAGAAAAACAAGCAACCATGGGTTGTTATTTACCTGCACAAAATTACCTATAAGGGAGTCTTGTCTCAGTAATCCCGTTCTGGCTTACAAAATATTGTGCCGTTTTGACGCGCCGCCGTGTTTTATCGGGTGAATCCATGAAATTGACGTTCTTTTGGCAGATTTCATGAGGTGAGGCACGAGCAATTCCGCTTTTGCTTGTAATTTGGCTCCACAAGCGTTATGTGGGGAAAAATCCAATAAAGTTCGAGAAATGAAAGGGACCGCGCATGGCCCGCGTCACTGTTGAGGACTGCGTAGATAAGGTCGAGAACCGTTTTGAACTGGTTCTGCTGGCTGGTCACCGTGCTCGCCAAATTTCCCAGGGTGCACAGATCACCATCGACCGCGACAACGACAAGAATCCTGTTGTTGCGCTGCGCGAAATCGCTGATGAAACCCTGTCGCCAGATGATCTGAAGGAAGATCTCATCCACTCTTTGCAGAAGCATGTGGAAGTCGACGAGCCAGAAGCCGCTGCGCCTGCACAGATTGCTTCTTCTTCGGAAGAAGTTGCAGAAGGCATTGCAGACGCTGCCGAGGAAGATGTGGTTGCTTTCGACCGTATGTCGGAAGAAGAGCTGCTCGCCGGTATCGAAGGCCTCGTCGCACCAGAGAAGAACGACGACTTCTAATCGTCGTTCGAATTATTTCTCTTTAGTGCATGCGTCGCGACTTTCCAGTCGCGGCGCATGTTTTTATGCGCCGACGGTCTACACACTGACTGGTCGAGAAGTTTCTGAATGCTTGTTGCCGGTTAGAATGACCAGATGACGAGCGATTTCTGCCGGAAATTAATATTGTCGGCAGAAAATTAAGCCTAAACGTCGAGAACTATTCGATTTTCGGCGATTTTGGGTCACAATGCCCGGTATGTGTGCAGGTACAAGTACCGGTTTCGAAAGGGAGTTCTCGTAGATGATGCGCCAATATGAGCTTGTGGAGCGTGTTCAGCGATACAAGCCTGACGTGAACGAGGCGCTTCTCAACAAGGCATATGTCTATGCCATGCAAAAGCATGGCAGTCAGAAACGTGCTTCCGGCGATCCCTATTTCTCCCATCCGCTCGAAGTCGCTGCGATCCTCACCGATATGCATCTGGATGAAGCGACGATTGCAATCGCGCTCCTGCACGACACGATCGAAGATACGACGGCCACTCGGCAGGAAATCGATCAGCTCTTCGGCCCTGAAATTGGCAAGCTCGTCGAGGGACTGACCAAGCTCAAAAAGCTCGACCTCGTTTCGAAAAAAGCAGTGCAGGCGGAAAACCTTCGCAAGCTGCTTTTGGCGATTTCAGAAGATGTCCGCGTGCTTCTGGTGAAGCTTGCGGATCGTCTGCACAATATGCGCACGCTGGGCGTGATGCGGGAAGACAAGCGCCTGCGTATTGCCGAGGAAACGATGGATATCTATGCGCCACTCGCTGGCCGCATGGGTATGCAGGATATGCGGGAAGAGCTCGAAGAGTTGGCCTTCCGCTATATTAATCCGGATGCATGGCGCGCGTGACGGATCGCCTGGCCGAGCTTCTGGAAAAGAACCGCGGCCTGCTGCAGAAGATCGAAAAGGACCTGTCCGAGATTTTCGAGAAGCATGGCATCAAGGCCAGTGTGAAGAGCCGCCAAAAGAAAGCGTGGTCGGTTTTCCGCAAGATGGAAACCAAGGGTCTCTCATTCGAGCAGCTTTCCGACATTTTTGGTTTCCGCGTGATGGTCGACACCACGCAGGATTGCTATCGGGCGCTCGGTCTCATTCATACGACGTGGTCGATGGTTCCGGGCCGGTTCAAGGATTATATCTCAACGCCTAAACAGAACGATTACCGGTCGATCCACACCACCATCATCGGTCCGTCGCGCCAGCGTATCGAGCTGCAGATTCGCACACGCGAAATGGATGAGATTGCGGAGTTTGGTGTCGCAGCCCACTCGATCTACAAGGATCGTGGCAGCGCCAATAATCCGCACAAAATGTCGACCGAGACCAATGCTTATGCATGGCTGCGCCAGACAATCGAGCAGCTTTCAGAAGGCGATAATCCGGAAGAGTTCCTTGAACACACTAAGCTAGAGCTCTTTCAGGATCAGGTCTTCTGCTTCACGCCCAAGGGCCGCCTCATTGCTCTGCCGCGTGGTGCGACGCCGATCGATTTCGCCTATGCCGTTCACACCGATATCGGTGACAGCTGCGTCGGTGCGAAGGTCAATGGTCGCATCATGCCGTTGATGACCGAACTGAAGAACGGCGATGAGGTCGATATCATCCGTTCCAAGGCGCAGGTTCCCCCTGCGGCATGGGAGTCGCTTGTTGCAACCGGTAAGGCGCGCGCAGCCATTCGCCGCGCGACCCGCTCGGCTGTCCGCAAACAGTATTCGGGGCTTGGCATGCGCATTCTGGAACGCGCATTCGAACGTGCCGGTAAGCCGTTCAGCAAGGATATTCTGAAGCCAGGACTTCCGCGTTTGGCACGCAAGGATGTAGAGGATGTGTTGGCCGCAGTCGGACGCGGAGAGCTGCCGTCCACCGATGTGGTCAAGGCGGTCTATCCGGACTATCAGGACACACGCGTCACATCGCAGAATAGTCCGGCGAAGACTGGCGAAAAGGGCTGGTTCAACATCCAGAACGCTGCCGGCATGATCTTCAAGGTGCCTGAGGGCAGTGAGGATGCAGCGAAGACCGATGCGGATGCCGTGGCGAAGCCCGGGAAAAAGGCGCTGCCGATACGCGGCACCAACTCGGATTTGCCGGTGCGCTTTGCCCCGGAGGGGGCCGTGCCAGGAGATCGCATCGTCGGTATCCTGCAGCCCGGCGCCGGTATAACGATCTATCCGATCCAGTCGCCTGCGTTGACAGCCTATGACGATCAGCCGGAACGTTGGATCGACGTGCGCTGGGACATCGATGATCAGATGAGTGAGCGTTTCCCGGCTCGCGTCAGCGTATCGGCCATCAATTCGCCCGGCTCTCTGGCGGAGATCGCGCAGATCGTGGCTGCTAACGACGCGAATATTCACAATCTCTCCATGGTACGCACCGCACCGGATTTCACCGAGATGATTATCGATGTCGAGGTTTGGGACCTCAAGCATCTCAACCGTATCATTTCCCAATTGAAAGAAAGCGCGAGCGTCAGCGGCGCGAAACGCGTGAACGGATAGGACTAAGATGAACACCGAAGATGTGCTTGCCGTCTTCCGCGAAGCGGGAGCGATCCTTGAAGGCCACTTTATTCTTACGTCAGGCCTGCGCAGTCCTGTTTTCCTTCAGAAGGCGCGTGTTTTCATGCATGCCGACAAGACGGAAAAGCTATGCAAAGCGCTTGCAGAGAAAATCCAGGCGGCAGATCTTGGACCTATCGATTATGTGGTTGGTCCGGCAATTGGTGGCTTGATTCCCTCCTACGAAACTTCACGCCATCTGCGTGTTCCGTCGGTCTGGGTAGAGCGCGAGAACGGTGTGTTCCGCCTGCGTCGTTTCGATGTGCCGAAGGGCGCGCGAGTCGTTATCGTGGAAGATATCGTCACGACCGGACTTTCCATCCGCGAAACGATCGACTGCATGAAGGACCTCGGCATTGAAGTTGTGGCTGCGGCCTGCATCGTCGACCGCTCGGCGGGCAAGGCGGATGTTGGCACGAGGCTGATTGCTCTCGCCGAATATGAAGTTCCGGCCTATCCTGCGGATAAATTGCCGCCGGAGCTTGCTGCAATTCCGGCTGTGAAGCCCGGTAGCCGCAACATTTAAACAAGTACACCGACCGCTTTTGAAACGCTGCGGGGGACGATACACCCCTGCGGCGAAATTCCGCTTTGCGGGACGCGTTCTAGTTACCTATTTAAGGGGTAACTGCAAAAACGTTCTTCCAGCTTCCACAAACAGGGTTCCATCGTGAGTGTAGCGCCTATCAGATTCGACCCCAGATCGCCTTACCGTGCGCCATGTGGGGTATGCGTGGATTGCGATGTCCGACGAACGGCGGTTTGTGCGGCACTTGACGACGGCGATCTCGGTGCTCTCGAAGCAATCATGACGTCTAAGCGTCTCGATGCCAATGAGCAGTTGGTGGAAGAGGGGGAGCCGAAGCGCCGTGTCTTCAGCCTGACCTCCGGCATGCTGCGAATCTACACGTCGCTTCCGGATGGACGTCGGCAGATTGCAGGTTTCCTGTTCCCTGGCGACTATCTCGGTCTGGCTGACGACGAGACGTACTCCCAGTCTGCTGAAGCGGTCGTACCGTCGGTTTTGTGCGCCTTCTCCACCAGAGAGATGGATGATCTGATGGAGCGTTTCCCGAAATTGAAGGAGCGTCTGCACCAGATGACGCGGGCAGCTCTTCGCACGGCGCGCGACAATCAGCTGGTTCTCGGGCGCCTTGCACCGGTGGAAAAGCTTGCGAGCTTTCTTCTGGTGCTGTCCGCGCGGGCTGAAAAGCGCGGCGAGAAGCCGAACCCGGTGCATCTCTCGATGAACCGTACCGATATTGCCGATTATCTCGGCCTGACCATTGAAACTGTCAGCCGGAGCTTCACAAAGCTGAAGACTCAGGGGCTGATCCAGTTGCTTGACGCCAATACGGTTGAGATCCTGTCCCGCCGGTCTTTGGCGGCCGTTGCCGGAATGGACCCGGAAAACCTCTGAATTCAAGCTGCCATCCCTAAAAGCCGGGTGTATTTCCGTTGATTCAAATCAATGCAGCACCCGGCAGAACAGCCTATTCCTGATCATAGAGATTGATGCGATCCGTTGCAGGATTGCACGTTCAAAATGGGGAAAACAGGTGCTGTTGTGGCTGGGAATTGCAATATCGGCTGTCATGCATGCGGGCTTCCTTGCCGCATCATGCCGTCTTGCCCCGCGGAATGTCGCCCCGGTTCTGGTGCGCGCATATCCGGCAGGGCCTCGCCGGAGCGCCCGACGCTTAAGGTGGACGCGCTATGCATGAAGAAGCGATAAGACGCTACGCCGCGTTGGCGGTTCCCAGATACACGTCCTTTCCGACAGCTGCTGATTTCATGCCTGTGGGGGTCGATACGACTCATCGTTGGTTGCGCCAGATCGGGCCGGAAGAAAGCGTCTCCCTTTACATCCATGTGCCTTATTGCCGGCAGCTCTGCCATTATTGCGGTTGTCATGCCAAGATGGCGGTCCGCAACGACGTGGTCGAAAACTTCTGCACTTCTTTGCTCAGCGAAATCGAAACTGTCAGCAAGAGCCTGACAGCACGGCCCAGTGTCGTCCATCTTCATTGGGGCGGTGGTACGCCCTCAATTTTGAACCCGCGTCAGTTTACGAGCATTCTGGCCGCTCTGCGCGTTGCGTTCGATTTTGCGCCTGAGATGGAACACGCCATCGAGCTTGACCCGCGCACGGTTACCCCACAGCTGGTGCAAACGCTTGCGCTCATGGGAGTCAACCGCGCCAGCCTCGGCGTACAGGATGTCGATGCCGAGGTTCAGAAAGCCATCGGTCGCATTCAGCCGATAGAAACGGTTGCTAAGGCTGCAACTCTGCTGCGGGAAGTCGGCATTGATCGCCTCAACTTCGATCTTATCTACGGCCTGCCGTTGCAGACCGTCGAGACATTGCGTGAGACTTGTGAAAAGGTTGCGGTGCTCAAGCCTGACCGTGTTGCCTGCTATGGCTATGCGCATCTTCCGCAGCGGCGCGCCAATCAGCGCCTGATCGATGCAAGCCTTCTGCCCGATGCTGACGAGCGCTTCGCTCAGGCACGTGTGGTGGCGGACAGCTTCATCGGTTTCGGCTACGAGCCGGTGGGGATCGATCACTACGCATTGCCGGATGACAATCTGGCCGTCGCTGCGCGCAATGGAACGCTGCACCGGAATTTCCAGGGCTATACGGATGATCGCTGCCAGACATTGATCGGTCTCGGACCGTCATCGATTTCGCAATTCCCCGGTGGTTATGCCCAGAATATCTCGGACGTGAAGCAATATTCCAAGCGGGTTGAAGCGGGCGACCTTGCAACGGTTCGCGGTTATGCCATGCGCGAAAGTGACCGTATCCGTGCCGGAATCATCACAGCCCTGATGTGCAATTTCCGGGTCGATCTGAATACCACGGCGCCGGGCGTGGAGTTTTCCGACGAGCTGGCCTTGTTGCGGCCTCTGGTGGCTGATGGTCTGGTGGAAGTCCGCAGTGGTGTCATCAGCGCAACAAGCGACGGCAAGCCGCTGATCCGTCTGGTTGCGGCTGCTTTCGATGAATTTCGCAGGGAGACGATGCACGGCTTCAGTTTCGCCGTCTGAACTTGCGTTGGAACAAAGAGATAGAGCGGAAGATGCTCTATCAAGAGAATGCTGCTGCACCGGGCCGTCAAAAGGTCAGTAGCATGGGAGCACCGCCGTTGGGGGACGTGCGGTGCTCCACTATTTTGAGCACAGCCCGAGGAGCGTGAATTGCTTCTCGGGCTGTGCGTTTTCATATGGGTCAGGCCTTGCGGTTCTTTTCCAGCTTGGGCAGGAAAATCGTCAGCAAGCCGAGCAGCGGCAGATACGAGCAGATGGTGTAAACATACTCGATGCCCTTGTGATCGGCCACGATACCGAGGACGGCGGCTGCGATACCGGCCATGCCGAAAGCAAAGCCGAAGAACAGGCCCGACACCATGCCGACGCGTCCTGGCAGCAATTCCTGTGCGAACACCACGATTGCCGGGAAGGCCGAGGCGAGGATCAGGCCGATGATAACCGTCAGGATCGCCGTCATTTCCAGGTTCGCATAGGGCAGGGCCAGCGTGAACGGCAGGACGCCGAGGATCGATGCCCAGATCACCTTGCGCGCACCGATCTTGTCGCCGATCGGGCCACCTATGATCGTTCCCGCAGCTACCGCACCGAGGAACAGGAACAAGAGCAGCTGCGATGCCTGCACCGTCACGCCGAAATGGCTAATGGTGTAGAAGGTGTAGTAGCTCGTCAGGCTGGCCATGTAGATGTACTTGGTGAAGACCAGCATTGCCAGAACGCCAACGGACACCAGAACCTTGTTGCGTGGAAGCGGAAGGGTCTTGTCGGGCTTCGCCTTGCTGGCATTGGCAATCCGGTAGCGATTATACCAGTTGCTGACATACCAGAGCAGCATCATGCCGATCAGTGCGGCGACGGAGAACCACGACACGCTGATCTGGCCGAAAGGCAGAACGATGAACGCTGCCAGAAGCGGGCCAATCGACGAGCCGAAATTGCCGCCCACCTGAAACAGGGATTGCGCAAAGCCATGACGCCCGCCCGAGGCCAGACGCGCCACGCGAGCTGCTTCCGGATGGAAGACGGACGAGCCGAAACCAACAAAAGCCGCCCCCAGAAGCAAGATCGAATAGTGATGTGCCGTTGCCAGAAAGATCAGCCCGACAAGCGTACAGCCCATTCCGAAAGGCAGGGAATAAGGCATCGGCTTGCGGTCGGTATAGATACCCACGAGCGGCTGCAGGATCGATGCCGTCATCTGGAAAGTGAATGTCAGGAGGCCGATCTGCCAGAATGACAGGCTGTAGTTATCCTTCAGCATCGGATAGATGGCAGGAAGGAGCGACTGCATCATGTCGTTCAGGAAATGGCCCATGCTTGTGGCCAGAATAATAGCGAGGACAGTATTATCCGCGCCGCTGTTTGATGGCTGCTGTGCAGCACTCATGCTCATACTACTTCTCCGAAGATGAAAGCCGGTCTTCAGAGCCTGTTCCGAAAGTCGCCCTGTGTGGCTGCAAATGGCAATTTGTCTGCGTTCCGGTGCTCATGTAGCTTTCTCTGGTGCGTAGTCTTACCCGAAAAGTCTGCAACTTTTCGGGACCATGCTTAGAAGTACATTGCGCTCCGGTACTCGAAAATCACCATTTTCGCACACACATGACGCTTTTTGATCCAGGCTCTCAGGCATATTTCCTGCAGATACCATCCGAAAACAGGAAACAAGACCCTCAAGAAAATTACGGGGTGTTGATGAGGAACCAACGAAAATTCACGAATTTGACGTCTGAACCGGTACTTGTCCGATTCAAACGTCAAATTCATTCCGCCAGCGAATGTCGCGACCCATTCTCAGCAAGCCATTAATAGGACTATTGCCTCTCGCCCGCTTTCGTGATTTGGTCCAGTAGTTTCGAGAGTGGGCCAAACGCAGGGCAGAACTGCAATGAAACCAAAGTCTCCGCCGGGGCTTTTACTGCCGGGAAGCGAGGAGCTGCAGAAGTTCCACGAGCAGCGTATTGCCATGCTGGAGGGCATGAGCGGGCCAGTGATTGCCTTGCCGACACGCTATCCCGACGGCTATTTTGTGCCGCGCCACCGCCATAGCCGGGCACAACTTCTCTGCGCCTCACAAGGAGTGGTGCTGGTGACGACGGATGCTGGACGCTGGATGATTCCCAGTGACCACGCCATGTGGATACCGGCAGGTGTGGAGCACTCGGTTGAAATCCTCGGCGAAGTCTTTATGCGATCGATTTACATCTGCGTCGATGCCGTCTCGGGCGTACCGGATTATCTCCACGTGGTCGGGCTTACCGATCTCATGCGGTGCCTCATAACGGATGCAACGACGCAGGACAGCACGCCGGAACCGGATAGTCGCGATGCTCTGGTAATCGAACTGATCCTGCGGGACCTTCACACATTGCCGCAACGCTCGCTGGGCCTGCCTTTTCCATCGGATCCGCGCTTGCAGAAACTGTGTCGTGAATTCGTGAAAAAGCCTTCTTCGCGCGCCACAATTGATGACTGGGCGGACAGGATGGCGATGAGCCGGCGCTCGTTCACCCGGCATTTCCAACGGGAGACTGGCGTAAGCCTTTCAGTCTGGCGCCAGCAGGCCTGTCTTTTTGCGGCAGTTCCCCGCCTGGCAGAAGGGGAGGCGGTGACGAGCGTGGCACTGGATCTGGGTTATGACAGCGTTTCCGCTTTCACGACGATGTTCCGCAGGATGCTCGGTGTTTCGCCGCGGTTTTATTTGCCTCGACTGGACACTGTTCCGTTTGAGCGCAGCGACAACGCCGCAGTTTTGGCCGAATAATAACAATTGTCTCCGCGATGGGAGAGCATTAATAGAAGCGCATGCTGTTTCAACGCCGTAATCCTCCGACCAGAAAAGAGCGCTTAAGGCTTCTGGTCTGGCCGCGCCGCTCCTTCTCCCGTTCCTTCCGGTACGGTGGAAAGCGGATTCTGCGCATCACTGCCTCGCCTCATGCTGTCGCAGCCGGTCTGGCCGTGGGCGTGTTTTCGGCGTTCACGCCTTTCTTTGGCTTCCATCTCATCATCGCAATCGTGCTGGCCTATTTCCTTGCCGGAAATATTGCCGCCGCGGCACTTGGCACGACGCTTGCCAATCCGCTGACCTTGCCATTCATCTGGGGCAGCACATTCGAGCTGGGCCGCTTCATCATGAATGGAAGCATCGACGATGCTCCGCCAGTTCATCTCGGGCGGGCACTGGAAACCATGCATTTCGATGAAATCTGGACGCCGCTTTTGAAGCCGATGCTATTCGGCTCAACGATTCTGGGCGCAGCATTCGCTGTCGTGGTCTATTTCGTTACCCGGTTTGCCGTTTCGGCCTTCCGCCGTCGCCGTATCGAACGCCTTGCCGAAAAACATCGCCTGCACCGCGAACAGGAGCTTCAGAAAGTATGATCGTCGGTATAGGCAGCGATCTCATCGATATTCGTCGTGTCGAAAGCGCGCTGGAACGACACGGCGATCGCTTTCGCAACAGGGTTTTTACCGAGGTCGAGCAGAAAAAATCGGACGGGCGCAAGCAGCGTGCTGCATCTTATGCAAAGCGCTTTGCGGCGAAGGAAGCCTGTGCGAAGGCGCTTGGAACTGGCATAGCTCAGGGCGTTTTCTGGCGGGACATGGGCGTGGTCAATGCCCCTTCCGGAAAGCCCACCATGCATTTGACCGGTGGTGCCGCAAAGCAGCTGCAGAAACTCTTGCCCGCCGGAACACGCGCCGCCATACATCTGACAATTACCGATGATTTTCCTCTCGCGCAGGCGTTCGTGATCATCGAAGCCCTGCCTGAGTGTCTGAATCAAAATGCGTCAGGCCGCAGCGAGAATGGTGATTTTCGAGAACCGGAGCGCAGTGTACATAAAGGTACATGAGCACCGGAAGCGCAGAAAAATGCCATTTGCAGCAAGGCATAGCGACTTTTGGATCAGGCACAGAGACGAAATAGTTGTGGTTGTGACAGGTAAACTCCTGCTCATAATCGTGCGATAAACCGGCGTTCTGCCGGTGGCCTGATTGCGTCATGCATTCATAGTCGTTATTAGATCGCGTTATCGGAAGCGGAGATACAATGAGCGTGTCCAGCAAGAGTGAGACAAAAAAATCCGGCGGCCTTGGCGAAACCATCAGCGTTATCGTGCAGGCGCTGCTGCTGGCACTGGTCATCCGCACCCTTCTTTTCCAGCCTTTCAGCATACCGTCGGGCTCCATGCGCCCCACGCTTCTCGAAGGCGATTATCTGTTTGTTTCGAAATATGCCTATGGCTATTCGCGCTATTCACTGC
The DNA here is from genome assembly GCF_026014005.1 of Brucella sp. JSBI001. Lineage (NCBI taxonomy): Bacteria > Pseudomonadati > Pseudomonadota > Alphaproteobacteria > Hyphomicrobiales > Brucellaceae > Brucella > Brucella sp. JSBI001. The sequence goes on from NZ_CP110339.1 coordinate 749,963, forward strand.
CGTTCGGACTGGATTTGTTTTCAGGTCGCATCTGGAGTGCCGAACCGAAGCGTGGTGACGTGGTGGTGTTCAAGCTGCCGAGCGATCCTTCCGTCGACTACATCAAGCGCGTGATCGGCCTGCCGGGTGATCGTGTGCAGATGCGCGGTGGTGTGCTCTATATCAATGATCAGGCGGTCAAGCGCGATCGCATCGGCACGATCAACAATCCCGATGTCACCGAACAGAACCGCCCCGTCGAAGTCTATCGTGAAACCTTGCCGGACGGCGTGACCTACGACACGCTTGATCTGTCGCCAAACTCCATCGGTGACGATACGCGTGTTTTCGAGGTTCCGGCCGGTCATTACTTCATGATGGGCGACAATCGTGACAACTCGCTCGATAGCCGTTTCGGCGTTGGCTATGTTCCGTTTGAGAATCTTGTCGGGCGCGCAAACATCATCTTCTTCTCCATTGCCGACAAGGCGAGCCCGCTGGAAATCTGGAAATGGCCGACTGATGTGCGCTTTGGCCGACTGTTCAGTTCAGTCAATGCCGCGCCGCATACAGCTGTAACCGGAAACTGAAATGGCTTCGGCAAATCAGGCAGCAGCAATCCTGGAGGAGCGCACCGGACACCGTTTTCTCAATTTGAAACGGCTGGATCGTGCGCTCACCCACTCAAGTGTGCAGGCGCCATCGCGCGCAAATTATGAACGTCTCGAATTTCTCGGTGACCGCGTTCTGGGACTGACCGTCGCGGAAATGCTGTTCGATGAGTTTCCGGACGCATCCGAAGGTGAACTGTCGGTTCGCCTCAATGCGCTGGTGAACGCAGAAACCTGTGCGGCGATTGCCGATGAGATCGGTCTCGCTAACCTCATCCATACCGGTTCCGATATCAAGTCGCTGAATGACAAGCGTCTTTTGAATGTCCGCGCCGATGTTGTCGAAGCACTGATCGCCACGATCTATCTCGATGGCGGACTGGAGGCCGTGCGGCCTTTCGTCAAGCGCTACTGGGAGAAGCGGTCTCTGCAAACGGGCGCTGCCCGCCGTGACGCCAAGACGGAATTGCAGGAATGGGCACACCAGCAGGGCAACGTCCATCCTTCATACGCCATCATAAGCCGCACCGGTCCGGACATGATCCGCTGTTTGCGGTGGAGGTTACGGTCAAGGGCTTTGCCACGGAAACGGGTGAGGGGCGTTCCAAAAGAATAGCCGAACAGAATGCGGCGGAAGCGATGCTTTATCGCGAAGGCGTCTGGAAGCGTGACGATTCCGCTTGATGCAAGAGTTGGCGTTTTTTAAGTCGAGATCGGTTATAATCAATCAATTACGATGTGTCGCTTTCGTCGGCGGTTTTGTCGTATCCGGAATGCCGTACGCAGGGGACGGCGGCGTTCTGCAAGGAAATATCGTCTGGAAGGATAAAAAATGAACAATCGGACGACGCCGGCTGACGGCGAAAACGAGGCAGGCCAGACCCGGTCCGGGTTCGTGGCGTTGATCGGGGCGCCGAATGCGGGGAAATCCACGCTGGTCAACCACCTTGTGGGAACGAAGGTTTCTATCGTCACGCACAAGGTGCAGACGACACGCGCTCTTGTGCGCGGCATATTCATTGAAGATCAGGCGCAGATCGTCCTGGTGGACACACCTGGTATTTTCCGGCCGAAGCGCAGGCTCGACCGTGCCATGGTCACCACGGCCTGGGGCGGTGCGAAAGATGCCGACATCATTCTCGTTCTTCTCGATTCGCAAGGCGGTTTGAACGAGAACGCCGAAGCGCTGCTTTCAAGCATGAAGGACGTGCGCCAGAAGAAAGTTCTGGTGCTCAACAAGGTTGATCGTGTCGATCCGCCGGTTTTGCTGGACCTTGCCCGCAAGGCCAACGAGCTGGTCGCATTCGACCAGACCTTCATGATCTCGGCGCTGAACGGATCGGGCTGCAAGGATCTTGCGAAATATCTCGCAGAGAACGTGCCGAACGGTCCTTGGTATTATCCGGAAGATCAGATTTCCGACATGCCGATGCGGCAGCTTGCAGCCGAAATCACGCGCGAAAAGCTCTATCTGCGCCTGCATGAAGAACTGCCTTACTCGTCGACGGTGGAAACCGAACGCTGGGAAGAGCGCAAGGATGGATCAGTCCGCATCGAGCAGGTGATCTATGTCGAGCGCGAAAGCCAGAAGAAGATCGTGCTTGGCCACAAGGGCGAGACGATCAAGGCAATCGGGCAATCCGCGCGCAAGGAAATCTCCGAGATATTGGAACAGACGGTTCATCTCTTCCTTTTCGTGAAAGTGCGTGAGAACTGGGGCAACGACCCGGAACGCTATCGTGAAATGGGCCTTGATTTTCCAACCTAAATTATAAGACTGGCGGCCATGGAATGGCGCGATGAAGGCATAATTCTCGGGACACGACGCCATGGCGAGACAAGCGCCATCGTGGAAGTGATGACCCGTGAGCATGGCCGCCATATGGGTATGGTGCGCGGCGGGCGTTCCCGCCGCATGCAGCCTTTGCTACAGCCGGGCAATCATGTGGACGTGACATGGTGGGCGCGGCTGGACGAGCATATGGGCAGTTTTACCATCGAACCGCTGGAATTTGCCGCCGCCCGCCTCATCGAAACGCCAGTGGCGTTATACGGTATCCAACTGGCGGCTTCCCATTTGCGTCTCCTGCCGGAACGCGATCCGCATCGCGGCCTCTATGAGACATTGCGGCTCATCATCGAACATTTTGACGATCCGTTGGCCTCTGGCGAACTGGTGCTGCGTTTCGAAGTGATGATGCTTGAAGAGCTGGGCTTCGGCCTTGATCTCAAGAAATGCGCGGCAACAGGCGTCAAGGAAGACCTGATCTATGTGTCGCCGAAATCCGGGCGCGCGGTCTGCCGTGATGCCGGGGCGCCTTGGGCCGACAAGCTGCTGCTGCTGCCCGGCTTCGTCAACAATACTGCTGTTCGCGCGTCGTCCTATGACGACATCGATCATGCCTTCACGATGACCGGCTATTTTCTGATGCGGCATGTCTGGGAGCCGCGTGCTGTAACACCGCCTGATGCGCGCGGCGGGTTTTTGAATGCTCTCGGGCGAGCGATCAATGTCTCGCAGGCAAGCTGAAAACCTCACCTTCGAAGGCATCCGCTCCGCGTCCGATTGCGCGTACGGCCGCAGTCATTCGTCCGTTTCGCCCCAGAACTTCGTCTGCGAGCGATATGAGCCGGATATTCGGCGTCGCAGATGGTGACAGGCTGCGAACAAGCGCGGCAAGCTCGCTTTCATCCAGCGCCGGGTTTAAAGCCGAAGCGATGATATAAGCCGCGGCCGTAGAACGAGAAATGCCAGCATAACAATGGATGAGCAAAGGCGCATCCATGGACCAGCTCTTCGCGAAGTTCAGAAGTCCCCGCACATGGGTTTCATCGGGGGCGACCAACCCCTCGCGCAATTCGATAATATCGTTGAATGTCAGCGACAGACGGACGGCATCGTAGCCATCAGGCAGAGCCGCCGGGGCCTCGCTTCCAAGCGTCACGACATGGCTGGGCTGGTGCGATGCGAGTTGTGTTGCCAGTTGCGACAAGGGCGTCACGACGATCCGGCTCATCGGGGGTGTCGTGCCTTGTCCAATGCCGCAAATCGCGCCAGGAAATCCATCTGCACGTCTTGTGTGGGGCGCGGTGCGATATCCAGCCCTGCGGGGTCGAAGCCACGCGGGCGCCCGAAATATTTAACGGCCTCGGTCTCGGTGAAACCGGCAAGTCGCGTGGCTTCAAAGAAAGCGGCAACCTGATCCGCGCGCTTGATCAGCGTCTTGAGCTGCGCAGGCACAGTTACCGGCAGCGAGAAGCGCAGGTGAATTGCGTTTTCCAGCCGCGTTTCGATTATCTTGTAATTGCCACCCATCACCGCCTTGAAGGGCGAGATCATGTCACCGATCACATATTCCGGTGCGTCGTGCAGGAGTGACAATAGCTGCCATTCAACGCTGGCATCGGGCACCAGCCGGTTGAATATCTGATCCACGAGCAGCGAATGCTGTGCGACCGAAAAAGCATGTTCACCAACAGTCTGACCGTTCCAGCGCGCAACACGGGCAAGGCCGTGAGCAATATCTTCGATTTCAATATCGAGCGGCGAGGGGTCAAGCAGGTCGAGACGGCGTCCCGACAACATGCGTTGCCAGGCACGTGTCTTGCCGGAAGATCGGTCGGCGCTTGCCATCAGGCGTTACCCGCTTCAGCTTCCGGAAACCCGAACCGCACGTGAGGCGGCAAGGTGAGTGTTATGGGCGTTTCGCCAGCCAGAATCGGACTACCCGCATCTATCGCATCCTTGGCGCGATCGATGCGCACAAGCGCGATGCCGATAGTGTCAGCGGAGCTTCCTGTCGTGCCGATCTCGCGCCCATCAACGGTAATAGGCGTACCCATCGGAGGCAGATTTCCATCGGAGTGTGCCACCAGAACGCGCCGCCGAGCCGTACCGCGATGCTGCATGCGCGACACGACTTCCTGCCCGATGAAACAGCCTTTCGGGAAGGAAACGCCGCCGGTCTGGTCGAAATTGACGTCATGCGGGAATACGTCATTATAAGCGAAATCCGTTTCGCCTTCCGCTATGCCATACTCTGCGCGCAGCTTTGTCCATGCGCTTTCATCGGTCGTGCCATCGGCCGGACCGTAAATCCGGTGTACGTTCAGCTCGGTCGGAAAGCGGCTGTCCCGCTTGATTGAATCATTCTGTGAAGGATGTGATTGAGTTTGCCAGGAAACACTGACAAGCGATTCTGGTAGTTGCGTTATTTCGGCTTTCGCACGCAGCCTATAGAGGGTGATACGTTTGATGAAATCGGCGGCAATGCTTACCGGGAGATCGAAACGCAAGCCGCCATCAATGCGTGAAACGAGAAAATCGAACAGGATTTTCCCTTGCGGAGCGAGCAATGCTCCCGGTTTCAGGTTGTCCGGTCCAAGCTTGTCGAGGTCGGTGGTAATCACAGCCTGCAGAAATTTTTCCGCCTCTTCGCCAGTGATATGAACCAAAGCCCTGTTTGAAAGATTTACCACTTCAACTGCCGTCGTCATCGCTTCGTCCTTGCCTTTCGCGCCTTCGTTACGTAAGCCCCAATGGAAAGGCTCGCAAGTCCTATCAATCTGGCAGGAGACAACTATGGCCGAAACATTCGATACGATTTTGAAGAGTGCAACCATCGTCAATCACGACGGTATAGGCCAACGCGACGTCGGTATTCGCAATGGTCGCATCGCTGCCATAGGCTCTCTTTCCACACATACGGCAGGTGAGGTGATCGACTGCACCGGCCTGCATATTCTGCCCGGCGTGGTGGATAGCCAGGTCCATTTCCGCGAACCTGGCCTTGAACACAAGGAAGATCTCGAAACCGGTTCACTCGCAGCCGTGCTGGGTGGGGTGACCTCCGTGTTCGAGATGCCGAACACCAAGCCGCTCACCACTTCCGCCGAGACGCTGGAAGACAAGATTCGTCGTGGCCGCCATCGCATGCATTGCGATTTCGCTTTCTGGGTCGGTGGTACGCGCGACAATGCAAACGACGTTGCTGAACTGGAGCGCTTGCCGGGCGCTGCCGGGATCAAGGTTTTCATGGGATCGTCCACCGGCGATCTGCTTGTTGAAGACGATGATGGCGTTCGTTCGATCCTGAAGAATACGCGCCGTCGCGCGGCCTTCCACTCTGAAGACGAGTTCCGGTTGAAAGAACGCGAAGGCCTGCGCGTGCAGGGTGACCCGTCGAGCCATCCGGTCTGGCGCGATGAAGTTGCAGCACTTCAATGCACGGAACGGCTTGTGCGCATCGCACGCGATACCGGCGCCCGCATTCACGTACTGCATATCTCCACAGCCGAAGAAATCGACTTCCTGAAAGATCACAAGGATGTCGCGACGTGCGAAGCAACGCCGCATCATCTCACCTTGTCGGCAGACGATTACAAGACGCTCGGCAATCTCATCCAGATGAACCCGCCTGTCCGTGACAAGCGTCACCGCGATGGCGTATGGAAGGGCATCGATCAGGGTATTGTCGATGTGCTCGGTTCTGACCACGCTCCGCATACACTCGAAGAAAAGCAGAAGCCTTATCCGGCTTCCCCGTCCGGCATGACAGGCGTGCAGACACTGGTGCCGATCATGCTTGATCACATCAATGCGGGCAGGCTCACGCTGGAGCGCTTCGTCGATCTTTCCAGCCATGGCCCGAACCGTATTTTCGGTATGGCGCGCAAGGGTCGTATTGCAGTCGGCTACGATGCCGACCTGACCATCGTGGACATGAAGCGCCGCGAAACGATCACGCATGAGCAGGCCGGTTCGAAAGCCGGCTGGACACCCTATCATGGCAAGACTGTTACCGGATGGCCGATTGGCACTTTCGTGCGCGGCATAAAGGTGATGTGGGAAGCGGAGATCGTCAACGCCAACAAGGGCGAGCCGGTGGAATTCCTCGAGGCATTGCCGCATCGCTGAAGGTCGTCTCATGTTCGTTGTCAACCTGACCTACATCAAGCCTCTTGAGGAGATCGGGAGGCATCTCGAAGCGCATCGGGAATTTCTGGACCGGCAATATGCGGATGGCGTTTTCCTGGCTTCCGGGCCGAAAAACCCACGAGACGGCGGCGTGATCCTCGCAAGCGGTAAAGTCAGCAAGAGCGAGCTGGACGCGATACTGAGGCTTGATCCTTTCAGGCAACACGGACTGGCAACTTATGACGTCGTCGAGTTTACGCCAGCAAAGTATGCGCCTCCTCTTGGTGATCTTCTTTAAGGTAAGGAGCTGGCAACGTATTGGCGTAATCTGTCCGCTCTTTGTCCGTCAGGTGGCTTTTGATCCAAGTTGCAAGGCGTATTCTCTCCCTATAGTCTTTTTATAAGGAGAACAAAAATGTCCGCTCAAGATACTGCTTTGCTGGTTATCGACGCTCAGGAGTCATTCCGCCACCGGCCTTACTACCGGGACGAAGAGGTTGGCGCCTATATTGAACGCCAGCAGGCGCTGATCGATGGCGCCAGGCGTGCCGGTATTCCGGTGGTGCAGATTTTCCATGTCGAGAATGAAGGCCCATTCTCGGAAGCATCGGGTCTGGTGAAGGCGATTTCGCCCCTGTCGATTGAACCCGACGCGGTTTTCCGCAAGCGTCGCCACAGCGCGCTGGTGGGAAGTGGGCTTGATGTGTGGCTGGTTGCCAATGGTATCCGTCGCGTGCTGATTTCCGGTATCCGCACAGAGCAATGCTGCGAGACGACAACACGGCAGGCATCGGATTTTGGATATCACGTCGATTTCGTCAGTGAAGCGACATTGACCTTTCCCATGACTGACGCAAGCGGCCATGAGTGGAGCGCTGCGGACATCAAGGCTCGCACCGAGCTTGTTCTTGTCAATCGCTTTGCTCGTATCGTAACTGTGGAACAGGCGCTCGCCACGTCCGGAGAACGGAAGGCAGCATGAGTGACCAAGCGGACATTGTCCGGGTAGTTCCGGTTTATGTCGTAATCCCGCCGCGTGTGCTTCTGCTCGACGTGGCGGGACCGCTGGAGGTTTTGCGCAAGGCAAATCTTGAACAGCATAAGTTACGGTTCGACGTTTGTTATATCGGGCCAGCATCGACCGTGCTTAGTTCCATCGGTCTGCCAGTGGCGGGGGTGGAGCCTTTGCCAGAAGCCTTGCCAGATGACGCACTGGTCATTGTTTCGGGTGCTGCCGATATTCCGCTTGGAAACGCGGAGATCCACCGATCCGCTGATGCGGCACTGGAAAATGAAATCGTTCTATGGCTTCGCCGGGCAGTTCGCCCCGGTGTGCGGCTGGTGACGATCTGTTCCGGTGCGCTGCTCGCAGCGCGCGCGGGATTACTCGACGGCTATTCCTGCACCACGCACCATCTAACGCTTGGTGAACTCGAACGGCTGGCGCCTGCTGCACGCGTGCATGAGAACAGGCTGTTCGTTGAAGACGGCGAGCGGCTGACGAGCGCGGGCATCACCGCAGGCATCGATCTGATGCTGCACATCGTTGCAGGGCTGACCGATCACGCCACGGCGCTGGCGGTTGCGCGTTATCTGGTCGTTTATCTGCGGCGCAGTGGCAGTGATCCGCAACTATCGCCCTGGCTTGATGGGCGAAACCATATGAATCCGGTTGTGCATCGCGCACAGGATGCCATCGCGCACGATCCGGCGGCGGAATGGTCGGTGGAACGACTGGCGGATATTGGCGGTGCGAGTCCGCGCAACTTCTCGCGTCTGTTCAATGAATATGCCGGAATGACGGTGACCGACTATGTCAATCGTCTCAAGATCAGCCTTGCGCGCGAGATGCTTTTGAATTCCGAGCTCGATATCGAGAATGTAGCGGCGCAAGCGGGTTTTGCTTCCGCACGGCAGTTTCGCCGGGTCTGGCAACGCATCTACAACGAGCCGCCGAGCCGGGTACGTTTCGGGGTCTGACTATTCACCCGCAGTGAAAAAGCGCCAGCTACCGTCCGGCCCGATACCGATACTGTAGAAGATATAGCCGCCTGCTTTCTTCATATCCTCGAAATCACCGGCGGTGACGATTTCGAAAAGCTCCACGATCTGCGGCGGCGTCAGTCTGTCGAGGGGCATGGCGTAGAAATAGGGCCAGACATAAACCTCGTCGTCCTTGCCTGCATTCAGATGCACATAGCCGGTATCCAGTAGATCGACGATGATTGCCAGAACTTCACGGCCTGCTTCGTCGCCCGACAGCGATTTGAGGAAATCGATAACGTCTTCCTCATGATCCTCAAGCGAGAGCTGGGTGGCCTTGTCCTCGACGCCGAGGAGCGGTCGCAATTGCTCAATGTCGCCGGAGCGGGCAGCTTCCAGCATGCGCTCACGCGTCAGCCTCACAGGCTCGGGCAGCTTGTCGAAATCGCGGTGGATTTCCGGCATGGGCTTGGAGGATGCAGCCGGGGCAGGTGCGTTGTCCGGCGACACTCTTGGCACCGCGCGAGGAAGCGCGCCAGGCAGGGGAATAGGGGAAGAGCTGTCGCTTTCGTCCGTCACTGCACGGCCGCCGGGGCGTTGCAGGAAGTCCGACTGGTCCGCCAGCGCGAGGTCAAAAGAGCTTGCCGCAGCTGCGGGCAAGGCAATGCCACAGGCAAGGAATAACCCGGCCAATAAAGCTCGGAGCGAGGCGAAGTTCCTGATCGGGAATGACATTTGGCGCAAGGAGAGGGACGCCGGGAGGGAACTGCTACGCCGGTCTGGTCCCGCGACCGGCGCTTTATCGATGCTATTGAAGAATGCGCTGCGGCAGGAAGGTTCCCGCTACAATCTGTTCGCGCATTTTCTCAATCAGCTCCAGCGCACAATCGTCGCCCGCTTCACGGATCAGTTCAGTGAGCGCGGTCGTAAAGGCTGCTTCGGCAAGGATTTCCGGTTCGATACCTTCAGAGATACCGTCTGCCCAGGCCTCGTTGTGATATTCGATTGCGACGAGTTTCTTCTCGCGCGCAATCATTTCGTCCAGATCGGCCGGTGCATGTTCCATAGACTTCATCCTGGCTTTCGCCTTTCTGTTGCACTGTCGGTGTCTCACCGTTTCGCGGGAGCTCAACCATCTGGCAACGTGACTGCCTGCTTAAGACAGTGTTAACAGATTATCACGGATTTGAACGAACTAATCCTGTCAATCCGCACAAGAGTGAATGATTGGTTAATTTCCATAGCGCGAGATGATCTCGTTCGACAAGTCCTCGCCTTCCTTCATGTAGCGATCAATCGCCGCAAGCGCCGAAGGGGTGCAACGGGTATAATTGTCGCTGAACACGCGATACCCGTGGTTGAAGCTCGAAATGAGCCGCACCCGTTCGGCTTCGGAAGGCTTTTCCGCCGTCACAATCGCATCCATCCGATCTCGCCATTCGCTGCCAGCTTCGCCACACAGATTGCGCAGATAGTGAAGCGAGCCGAGAATTTCGGCGAGCCGCAACATCTTCCCTTCATAGGGCGCGTCCTGAGCGGAAGCCGGACATGCCGCCCCGACCCATAAAGCGATCGAGAAGCAGATAGCCGGTCGAAAAAACGGAATGCTTTTCAATCGAAAACCTCTCACCTGAAAATGAGCTATTGCTATAAATCGGGGCCTCTTCAAGGCAGATCGCTAAACAGGATTAATATCCAAGCGCTCGTCTTCATTTTCCGCCACCGTGCGGGCGACATCGAGGGTACTGTCCGTCACCTTTGCGGACGCCATTTCTTCTATTGTCAGCCAGTGAATGGATGCGGCGTCGTCTCCGGCAATTTCCTGCCCCGAAACTTCGATGGCCCGGAACACAGACAGATAATAGCTCTTGTCATATGCCTTTCCCTCAAGCGCCAGATCTACAGTAATGACGTGAGATAGCGACCTTGCATCAAGCGCCGTTTCTTCCTTGAGTTCGCGGATCGCGGCTTGTTCGGGTGTTTCGCCCGGTTCGATACTTCCTCCCGGAAAGGCAAGCCAGCCTTTCCACGGCTCCTTCCCGCGCTCGACCAGAAGGAAGCGCCCTTCGCGTCTGCAGATCAGCGAAACACCATGAATCTTCAGAGGTATCGGAACTACGGGAACTGTTTTCATCACGCTAGAGCTACACCGTTGGTAATGGAAAAGCACCCCTTGACCGGCGCAGAAAAACGCTAAACATGGCTACCATGTGTGGACGTTTTTCATTGACTGCAAGCCGGGAGGAGCTGGAAGCCTTCGCGGCCGCATTGATCGCAGAGGATTTTCCTCCACGATACAACATCGCGCCAACGCAACCCATATTGACTATTCTGGGCGGGGAAACGCCACCGCCGGGCAGCAACAGGCCGGATCGCGTCGGCTTGCTGGTGCGATGGGGCTTTGTCCCGTCATGGGTCAAAGACCCGAACGACTGGCCGCTCATGTTCAACATCCGCTCCGAGACGGCTGCAGAGAAGAATTCGTTCCGTGCGGCGCTGAACCATCGGCGAGCCCTGATCCCGGCATCGGGTTTCTATGAATGGCGCCGTGAGGGGAAGAACAAGGCTCAAGCCTACTGGGTGCGCCCGCGAAAGGGCGGAATTGTCGCTTTTGGCGGCTTGATCGAGACATGGAGCAGTGCGGACGGATCGCAGATCGATACCGGAGGCATATTGACGACGAGTGCCAACGGCCTGTTGCGGCCGATCCATGAACGGATGCCTGTTGTTGTGCAGCCGGAAGATTTTGCCCGCTGGCTGGACTGCAAACGTTTTCTGCCGCGCGAAGTAGCGGATATCATGCGTCCGGCTCAGGATGATTTCTTTGAAGCAATTCCGGTGTCGGACAAGGTCAACAAGGTGGCCAACACAACGCCCGATTTGCAGGAGCGTGTAGAGGAACAGGTTCCTTCGGAGCATGCAAAGCCAAAGCGAAAGAACAAGCCCGAATCCGATGACGGAAATGGCGGGCAGCTTTCGATGTTCTGACCGTGACCGCCAGTCTTGCTGAACTGGCGCTATTTGTTACGCATCCACCGACTCTGATTGCCGAGCCTGCGCGGCTCGGCGCTGAACGACATCAGCTTCTTCAGCCTGTCTTCTTGACGGCGAGAATGGAACGCCGGCGATTGTCGTTACGACCGTCGCTGCTGCGCCGCGTTGCGTTCAGCAATGCTGCAACAAGCACGGCAGGCCCGATTTCGCGGTATTTATCAACCAGTCGGTCTTGGCGGGGTTGCAGTTCACTCTTAGACATTGGTCCTTCCTTTCGATAATGCCTGCTCACCATTTTGTGATTGATTGAGACCGAATGAAGGCTGTTTGGAGCCGGTTTTGCGGTTTTCCGGTTAACGCGGGAAAGGGGGATATGCAGGTTGCAAAAATACAACATGCTTGGTGATCTCACTAAACTATCAGCCGCTTAGCGAAAGTTCTTGACGGAAGCACTCCTGCTGAGGATAAGTGCAGCCATGAAAACGCCGACCACGATCATTTGTATTTGTGCGATTATTATTGGCTAGCAGTTTGCTGGCCCGGCCGTTTTCGTCTCCCTTTCATAAAAATTGGATGATAACGCCCCGGCCAGTCGGCTGCGGTCAGTTGCGCACTGATTTCACAGGTCTATTTGGGGAATATTTACAATGGCTTATGCGCCACAACTGCGTCTGTACAACACGCTGACCCGCACGAAGGAGGAGTTTTCTCCTCTCGATGCTGACAATGTGCGCATGTATGTCTGCGGACCAACGGTTTATGACTTCGCGCATATAGGCAATGCCCGTCCGGTGATCGTTTTCGACGTGTTGTTTCGTCTGCTGCGTCATGTCTATGGCGCAGAACATGTCACCTATGCGCGCAACATTACCGACGTTGATGACAAGATTAACGCCCGTGCCGCGCGGGATTACCCTGATCTTGCCTTCAATGAAGCCATTCGTCGGGTGACGGAAAGCACCAATGCGCAGTTTCAGGCTGACGTGACGGCACTCGGCAATCTGCAGCCCAGTGTTCAGCCGCGTGCAACCGAGCATATGGACGAGATGCGCGCGATGATCGATCGTCTCGTGAAGCTTGGTGTGGCCTATGTGGCTGAGGACCATGTCCTCTTCTCGCCGTCCGCCATGAATGAACGGAAGGGGCCGCGCTATGGTGCGCTCGCCCGCCGTTCGCTGGATGAGATGCTGGCTGGCGCCCGCGTTGACGTCGCGTCTTACAAACGGGACGAAATGGATTTCGTCTTGTGGAAACCGTCGAAAGAGGGCGAGCCGGGCTGGTCGTCTCCTGCGGGGATTGCGGTGCTGGGCCGGCCGGGCTGGCACATCGAGTGCTCGGCCATGTCGATGGCCAAGCTGCTTGAGCCGTTTGGTGGCGGATTGAAGTGCGATGATCCGCTGAAGAACCAGTTCGACATTCATGGCGGCGGCATCGATCTCGTCTTCCCGCATCACGAGAACGAAATTGCGCAGTCATGCTGCGCATTCGGCACTGAGCGGATGGCAAACATCTGGATGCATAACGGCTTCTTGCAGGTCGAAGGGCAGAAGATGTCGAAATCGCTCGGCAATTTCATCACCATTCGCGATGTGCTGAACGAAGGCCTGCCGCAACTGGGCGTATGGGATGACGTGGATGCGCGTGATCGCTGGATCGGTCTGGCGGCACGCTTGTCGATGCTACAGACGCATTATCGTGAGCCGATCAACTGGACGGCGCAGCGTCTGGCAGAATCCGCCGACGAACTGCATCGCTGGTATGGCTTGCTGCGCGACAGGAAGTTCACTGTACCGGAAACGCTGACCGCAGTTGGTGAAGTCGTTGAGGCCTTGTCTGACGATTTGAACAGCTGGACGGCGATCACCGCATTGCGCAAGGCTTTCAAAGCACGCGATATCACCGGATTAGGCGAGGGCATGGCGCTGCTGGGCTTGTTGGATCCGCATTTCGTTATGGCTGAAGATATTCCTGTCTTTGCAAAGGCGGAAGTGGATCATCAAGCCATCGAAGCACGTATCGCGGAGCGTCTGCGCTTCATCAATGAGAAGAACTGGGCCGAGGCTGATCGCATTCGCGACGAACTGCTTCAGGAAGGTGTTCAGCTCAAGGATGGCAAGGACCCGGTAACGGGCGAACGCACAACCAGCTGGGATGTGGTAGGCTAACAAGCTTATGGAGCAGGGAGGATGACATGACGCTTGATAACAAACCGATCTATACCGGCGGATGCCAGTGCGGTGCGGTTCGCTTTCGCGTCGACGGCGCGATGGGCTCCGCATCGATCTGCCATTGCCGCATGTGCCAGAAAGCGTTCGGTAATTTCTATGCGCCGCTGGTTTCGGTGAGCGATGCGAAGCTGGAATGGACGCGCAACGAGCCGAAGCGCTTTCGTTCGTCCAATCATGTGCAGCGGGGCTTTTGTCCCGAATGCGGCACGCCGCTTACCTACGAAGCGCCCGACGGGATCGCGCTTGCCATAGGCGCTTTCGATGCGCCGGAGGAAATCGAGCCGACGGTTCAGTGGGGCATCGAAAAGCAGCTGCCCTATGTGCCGGAACTTGCAAATCTTCCCGGCTACACAACGGAACGCGATCCGGAGAGCATCGAATTTGTACGAACGATGATTTCCTACCAGCATCCCGATTACGACACTGAAAGCTGGCCGCAACAGCAAGGTTGACCGGACCGCAGACCCACCGACAGGCAGGCACAATGGCACGCGAACGCATCTATATCTACGACACCACTTTGCGGGATGGGCAGCAGACACCCGGCATTGATTTTTCCGTGGAGGACAAGAAGTCGATTGTCGCGCTGCTGGAAGAGCTCGGCGTCGATTATGTGGAAGGCGGTTATCCGGGAGCCAACCCGACTGATACGGCTTTCTTCAAGCGTCGCCAGACCGCTCGCGCCAAGTTCGTGGCCTTTGGCATGACGAAGCGTGCAGGCGTTTCGGCATCCAATGATCCCGGCCTTTCCAGTCTGCTTCAGGCCTCTGCCGATGCTGTTTGCTTCGTTGCCAAGAGCTGGGACTATCATGTCCGCCTGGCGCTGGGCTGTACCAATGAGGAAAATCTGGAGTCGATCACCGCTTCCGTCACGGCTGCGCGTATGGCAGGACGGGAAGCGCTGGTCGATTGCGAGCATTTCTTCGACGGATACAAGGCCAATCCCGAATATGCGCTTGCCTGTGCCAAGGCTGCCTATTCGGCAGGTGCGCGCTGGGTTGTGCTTTGCGATACGAATGGCGGCACGCAACCGTCGGAAATCGCCGAAATTGTTGCCGCCGTGACGGCTGTAGTTCCGGGTGAAAGCCTTGGCATCCACGCCCATAACGACACCGAGCAGGCGGTCGCCGTCTCGCTTGCAGCTATCGATGCGGGTGTTCGCCATGTGCAGGGGACCCTCAACGGGATAGGCGAGCGTTGCGGCAATGCCAATCTCGTTTCGCTGATCCCTACACTGGCGCTGAAACCCTATTGGGCCGAGCGTTTTGAGCTGGGGATCAAGCCAGCTGCGCTGAAGGGGATCACGCGGATTTCGCGCGCCTTCGATGATATCCTGAATCGTCCGCCGACGGAGCAGGCACCCTATACCGGCACTTCCGCATTTGCGACCAAGGCCGGAATTCATGCTTCCGCGCTGCTCAAGGAACCGCAGACCTATGAGCATGTGCCACCGGAATCCGTTGGCAACAGCCGGCGTGTCATGGTGTCGGATCAGGGTGGAAAGTCCAATTTCATCGCCGAACTGGAACGCCGGGGCATTCGCGTTGCGAAGGACGATGTGCGTCTCGATACGTTGATTGCCGTGGTCAAGGAGCGCGAAGCCGAAGGCTATGCCTATGAAGGCGCGGATGCGAGTTTCGAGCTGCTCGCGCGCAATATGCTGACGCCACAGCCGGAATTCTTCAAGGTCGAATCCTTCCGCTGCCTCGTCGAGCGTCGTTTCGATGCCAACGGCATGTTGAAGACCGTTTCCGAAGCCGTGGTCAAGGTTGAGGTCGATGGCGAGGTTCGCATGTCGGTCGCCGAAGGACATGGCCCGGTCAACGCGCTCGATATTGCATTGCGCAAGGACCTCGGGCGTTTTCAGGCCGAAATCGAGGATCTTGAACTGGTGGACTTCAAGGTGCGTATCCTCAATGGCGGTACGGCGGCTATCACGCGCGTTCTGATAGAATCCGGAGATGCGACCGGTGCCCGCTGGCGCACGGTTGGCGTGTCGGACAATATCATCGACGCATCCTTCCAGGCACTGATGGACTCGGTCAATTACAAGCTGATGAAGAACCGCGCGATGGCCGGACTGGCTGCTGCTGAGTAAACCCATCTGTTCACGGCGATTGATGCTTCGATCAGTTTAATTGAATGGATTTTATGGGTTGTTGGGCGCATAGCAGGTGAAGTTTGATGCTTCGCCTGCCGCAATCGGTTTGCGACATCTTCAGTTTCGCCGAGGAGAGAGACATGTCCGACCAGACCATCACCGATACGCGCCTTTCTGACGGGTCGCGCGGTTTTCTGATGGCTCTGGCAGCCTACGGCCTCTGGGGCGCTCTACCGTTCTATCTCAAGGCGCTTGGCCACATCCCGGCAATGGAAGTCGTATCGCACCGCGTGATCTGGTCGGTTCCGGTCGCGCTGCTGCTTTTGCTGGCTCTGGGCCAGTTCAAAGGCATTCTCAGCGCCGTGCGCCAGCCGCGTATGCTGGCCATGGCTGCTCTGACAGCCGGGCTTATCACCATCAACTGGTCGATCTATGTGTGGGCTGTGGCTCATGATCAGGTGATGGGTGCAGCGCTCGGCTATTACATCAATCCACTGTTCAATGTCGTCCTTGGCGGTCTCTTCCTCGGCGAAAGGCTGACCAGGGTTCAATATGTTGCCGTGGGACTGGCTTTCGCTGCTGTGATACTGCTGACCGTTAATGCAGGCGGTTTGCCGTGGGTATCGCTGGCACTGCCACTGACTTTCGGCCTCTATGGTTTTTTCCGCAAGTCACTGCCAATGCCGCCGTTGCAGGGCTTCACACTTGAAGTGCTCATCCTGTGCATTCCGGCGCTGGGCTATGTGCTGTGGCTGGCCGCAAACGGTCAGGACCATTTCTCGACCGGCCCAGCGTTTAACGTGACGATGCTGCTTCTGGCGGGGCCTTTTACAGCCATCCCGCTGATCCTTTATGCAGGTGGTGCCAAATTGCTGCGCTATACGACGCTCGGCCTCATGCAGTACATGACGCCGACGATGTTGTTTTTCTTTGCGATTTTCATCTTCCACGAGCCGTTCTCGACAGCTCAGCTCGGTGCTTTCGCGCTGATCTGGGCCGGTCTTGCGCTCTATACATGGTCGATGCTGGTCGAACATCGCCGGGGGCGGGTGAAGGCCTGATCTTCACAATTCGCTGAATGTGATTCTCTTCTGGTGGATATCCCGCCAGAAGCCTTATTTTGGCCGCTGTCTTTGCCACTCTTCCGCCGATAATCCTTGGCGGAGAATTATTTAAAATGGTCTTCTGGTCAGCGCCAGCAAACGAAAGACTAGTTGCTGCGACGGCGGAGCCAGATCTTGCGTCCTTCGGAGCTGCCCTCAAGGGCGAGCCACTTTCTTCCCACAGTCTGAGACCATTCCGGCAGGTCCGGTTTTCCCTGCATACACATCTGCGGTTCTGTCTGGCACTGGCAGCCGCTACCGTCATTGCCGGGGGCGGATTTTTGTTTACGACAGGGCGGCTGGTGCGGCATGGGCGGCCTGCACAACCGGTCATGTTCAATACAACTACACTGAGAAGGAACCGCGCCGCACCGAAAGAAGCGCGACTGGTGCCGGAAGGGAGTATTACCCCCGGAAGTCGGGTATCAAGACGCATCGACATAGCTGAAGGCGTCGAGGACGGCGACGCGCGCCTTTACACCTACCAGCACGTGGTTCTTGACGTCAAAGGCTCGAAACATGCCGCGATTGATGATGCGTTTCGCGGAGGAATTTCCTCGCTGAAATCTCGTTCGGAACCAGCCGAAGAAGCACTGGAGCGGGGTATTCCGGTCAATGTCAGTCTCGCCAGACCAGCCGTAGGAACAGAAGCCAAGGTTCATGAAATTATTGTCGCGCCGCAGTCACGCGAACGTTTGGGCGCGTTGTTGCAGGCAGCAGGCATAGCAATCGAGGACAGCAAGCGGCTTGAGGAGGCTCTGGCTCGAACCGAACTGGTACCCGGTGACAGTCTGGAACTACTGGTCGATAAATCGGGGCAAGACGCTGGCGCTGATGGCGAACAGCACATCGCGCTTGCGCGCTTCGAGCATGGCGATATCGATAAAGCTGTCTATGGACGTGCCGACGATGGCGTTTTTCGCGCTACCGGCAATGAACGCCTTTTTGCACGACTGTCGCGCGATGCGATGCTGACAGCCTACCACCCACAAAATGAGGTCAGCAGTAGCGGCTCCATTCCGTCCCGGCTGGCACAGGCGGGCGCACCGAAAGCAATCGTCGGTGAAGTCGAGAGGCTGGCTTCACAGAATGGTATTTCGCTGAATGGTGGTAAAAGGCCGGACTTGATCGACCTGCTCTTCCGCAAAAGTGCGGAGACGGAACCGGAACTGGTTTTTGTCGAGTTCACAACGGATGGGAAAAGCCGCCGCCTGTATCGTCATGAAGGCAATGGCGGTGCGGATTACTTTAATGAGGACGGCTCCTCCATGACGAAATATCTCATGCAGAAACCTCTTCCGAATGGCCGTCTCAATGATGGTTTTGGCTGGCGCATACATCCCGTTCTGCATGTTCGCAAACACCATAATGGCGTGGATTACGATGCGCCGATCGGCTCGCCCATCGTTGCGGCGGGTGACGGTGTGGTGGAGCTTATCTCGTATCAGAAGGGATATGGAAAATATGTCCGTATCCGTCATCAGGGTGGCTACAGCACGACCTATGCGCATCTTTCAGCGGCCAGAAAAGACCTGAAGGTTGGCGAACACGTCAAACAGGGTGAAGTAATCGCCTATGTCGGGTCGACGGGGTATTCAACCGGCCCGCACCTCTATTATGAGCTCAAGGTCGGCGATCAGTATGTCAATCCGTTGACGGCACGTCTCAACGCTGGTGAAAAACTGACTGGCTCGTCCCTGAACAGCTTCCGTGAAGAGATCGACCACGTGGGGCAGATCGTCAATGAAATGAAGCTGCCAGTCATGCCTGCTGCGCCTGAAGCGGCGAAGGCAGCCACCGGGAAAAGTGACCGTCATTAAAGGAGTAAACCGCTCTAACTATTTGATCGGGCGATAGGCGTTTGCCAGCGCGACGAATTCTTCCACACTGAGCGTTTCGGCACGGCGTGTTCCGTCGATGCCTGTCTTCTCAAGAAGCTCGGCCCCGCCAACCGGTTTCAGGCTCTGGCGTAACATCTTGCGGCGCTGTCCAAAGGCGGCCTGCGTAATTTGCCCGAGCGCATTCGCATTGCAAGGCAGCGGGTCTTCACGCGGAATGATATGGACGACCGACGACATCACTTTCGGCGGTGGTGTAAATGCTTGCGGCGGCACATCGAAGCTGATCTTCGAAACAGTTCTCCACCCGGCAAGCACACCAAGGCGTCCATAATGATCACTGTCAGGCGTCGCGACGATACGCTCGGCGACCTCCCGTTGGAACATCAACGTCATCGACGAATAGAAAGGTGGCCATGGCTCGACCAGCAGCCAGTTGAGCAGAAGCTGCGTGCCAACATTGTAAGGCAGATTGGCAACGATGCGCGGCTTTGGCCCATCTGGAAATAATGTCGAAAAATCCTGCTCAAGAGCGTCGCCTGAGATGATGCGCAGACGACCCGGATAATGGGCCTCAATTTCGGCAAGAGCATCAAGGCATCGTTCATCGCGCTCGATCGCCGTGACACAAGCGCCTTGGGCAAGAAGTGCGCGGGTCAGTCCGCCGGGACCCGGACCAACTTCGATGATGGGCTGGTCCTGCAGATTGCCCGCCTGCCGGGCGATCTTCGATGTCAGATTGAGATCGAAAAGGAAATTCTGGCCGAGCGATTTCTTCGGCATCAGATCGTGCCGTTCGATTACCTCGCGAAGCGGGGGAAGGCCATCAATACTCATGCCATTTGTACTCGTTAATGTCCGTTGGCTGCATTCTCAGCCAGTTCTTGCGCAAGGCGAATAGCCGCGACAAGGCTGTCCGGGCGAGCGATGCCTTTGCCCGCAATGTCGAAGGCCGTGCCATGATCCGGCGATGTGCGAATGAAGGGAAGCCCGAGCGTCACATTCACGGTTTCGTCGAAAGCCAGCGCTTTGGCAGGGATAAGAGCCTGATCGTGATACATGCAGACCGCAGCATCATAGGTTGCGCGGGCTGGCGCGTGAAACATCGTATCAGCGGGCAGGGGGCCGCGCGCATTGATCCCCTCACGGCGCAACGCCTCGATTGCGGGAAGGATGACGGCATCATCCTCTTTGCCCATGGCTCCGCCTTCGCCCGCATGCGGGTTGAGTCCGGATATGGCCAGACGGGGTGATGCGATGCCGAACCGTTCGCGCAGTTCGGTGGCGGTGATTCGCGATACTTCGATGATATCGGCAGTACGCAAGCGTACGGGTACTTCGGAAAGCGGAATGTGTATGGTGACCGGAACGGCGCGAAGCTGTGGCCCGGCCAGCATCATGACCGGCGTAACAAGCTTTCCAAGATGTTTGCTTGCCAGTTCCGCCAGAAATTCCGTATGGCCGGGATGCTGAAACCCGGCTTCATAAAGCGGCTTCTTCGAGATTGGGCAGGTAACGACTGCCGAAGCCTCACCTTTCAGTGTGAGCGCGACCGCGCGCTCGATGGCTTCGATGATGCCTGCAGCGTTTTCTGGCAACGGCTTGCCGACATTATCCGTCAGCTTGTTCCCGAGCGGAAGCACCGGCAACGCACGAGAAAAGACACCGCTTGCGGCAGGAATAGCGGAAATAACCTCTATCTCAACATCAAGACCGAGGTGTCGCGCACGGGCAGCCAGTTGCAGCGGATCTGCCAGCAAGGCGAAAGGCGGCAGCGAAAGCTCGCTGCGCTGAAGCCAGGCTGCAAGCACAACATCGGGGCCGATGCCAGAAGGGTCGCCAATGCTGATGGCGAGGGGAGGAACAGGTGCGGCGGACATCACGTCATATTCCATAGAGGACGGATGAACCGTCCGGTCGGTTTAGCGATTAACGATCGTCGCCTTTTCGCGCAGTTCCTTCAGATATTTCTCGCTGAGCTGTTCGGCTTTCTTTTCCTGGCCGGCAGGGGAATCCGCACCTTCCATGGAGAAGACGAGCTGAGCAACGCGGTCATCCGATATTTGGCGGGTCGAGCAGACTGCCAGGAATTCCACGCCCTTTTCGGTTTCCTGTGGCGGGGTCGTGCCACCGACGGATGTTGCCTTGACCGCTTTCGCCCACTCGTTCGGCAACTGCTGTTCGATGATGCGGCCGAGATCACGGACGGTCACGTCAAGAATGCCTTTGGCCTGCTGACGGGTCGCGTCACAGCTCTGGAAGCGCGAGCGAAGCGCATTGGCTTCCTGCTTGCGCTTGGAAAGCAGGGCAGGAGAGCGTTTGGAAGCGGGGATCACGAAAATGACCTGCTGAAGGCGATATTCGGTTGCCACAGGCTTCTTACCGCCATCCTTCAACATGCGTTGAACGGCTTCCTGTTCACTGACCATGCCGGTCGCACGGAAACGGGCACTGACGAGGCGGCCCCAGCCCATCTGGACCATGATGTATTTCTTGAAATGGTCGGGCGTAACACCTGACTGGTTCATCAACTGATTGAGCTGAGACAGGCTCATCTTGTTGCGGCTGGCAAACCCGGCATAAGCCTCATCGACCTGCTGGTCGGTAATGTTGATGCTGCGCGATTTCATTTCGATGCGCTTCAACATTTCATCGGTCAGTTCTTCTTTCGCGACCTGACTGAGATTGCCACCCTTGCGTTGCAGCTTCAGGAACGCGACGCGGTGCTGAATGTCGCTGTTTGTAATGGCATTGCCGGAAACGATGACTTTGACCTCGGACCCTGCACCTGCAGCAAATGCCGGAACCGCAACGGTTCCAAGCGTCGTCAGGCAAACTGCGGCGCTCAGCATGGAGGCGAAGAGAGGTCTTGCAATCATCATCTTTCTTTCCCGATTCCTTCCGGTCGACGAACGACAATCCTTACCGGACATATCCCATTATAGTCATTGCCGCTATTCAGCCCAACAAGCAATCATATCAGCGGCTGATCATAAGCTGCCTGTATAGATGAGCTAGTGCGGCGAAACAATGACCCAAAAGCTATTTTAGGAAGCTTGTATCGTCTGAATACTGAAGAATGGATGCCAAATCAGGCTTTGATGAGCAAATTTCTTTGTCGCATTAAATGGAAAGACCGGAAGCATTTCCAACGCTTCCGGTCCATCAAGATTAGAAAGTCTGATTACCGCTGCCTATGTCGCCGAGGGTGCGCAGCGAAATGTTGAAGCCAACGCTATGGGACGCTTTATCATCACCCGGATTGCGGGTTTGGACATAAGCCATGGAATACGTGAAGCACTCATCATCATAGGCGAGGCCTGACGATGCGCGGACCAAGGTTTCAGATACCATATCGTAGGTGCCTGAGCCGAAGACGCGCCAGTTCGTATTGATACGCGCTGTTGCCGAACCGGTAATTTCCTGACGAAGATCACTATATCCATAGGCCGGCTGGGGCGCGATATAGGCGTATTGTGCAGAAACTGTCAGCTTTTGCCAGCTCTGCTGGGCTTCAAGCTCGCCGCGCTGAACTGCGAAACTGTCCTTGTCGAAACGTCCGCGAGCAGCCAGAGCAAGACCTGTCGAGTTGGACGTGCCGATCATGGCAACATAGTCGGAGCGGGCATCTTGCAGGCCGGAATCTGCGCCGACATTCACGAAATCGCTGGTGCCGTAGGAGTTCACGCCACCCAGCTGGAATGACTGACCGCCGAGAGCATAAAGCGCCCAATCGCTATTGTTGAAGTTGCCCGAATAGCGGACGCCGAGATTGGCACGGGTGCCACCTTCAACACGATCATAACCGGAGAACTTGTCACGCGAGAACAGGTTCGTCGCGTCGAAGACAAAGCTCTGGGCATCTTCATTCGGCAACTCGCCTGCATAGCGTTCGTTGTTGCGAACATAAAGCTGGGCAATCGGCTCGATGATATGGGTTGAGCTGGTGGTCGAGAACAGGATCGGCCAGCGCAGTTCAAGCCCTGCGGTTGCCATGGCGCGAAGCGCTTCTGAACGCACGAGTGCATCCGTATAGCCAGCATCTGCCAGATTGAAGTTCGTATTGGCGCCAATGGCGTCGCCGCGCAGTGCCAGCAACGGCGTGATGACCAGACCGGCAGGCGTGATGAACGTCCGCTTCCATTCCGCTTCGGTGGTCAGACGTGCATTGGTTCCTTCGAAGCCAGGAACGCGAGGGAACCTCGTGCCGAGAGGCGTATAATTTGCATTCTGACGATAAAGAACCTGCAGATTGGTATTGAAGTTCAGCTCACCGCCATAGACCGGCTCAGGCATCGTGTAGGAATAATCCAGACTTGGGAAAACCCAAGGCTGCTTCGAATGCATCTCGTTCGGATTATCCGACAAGAGAGATTCCTGCACATTGAAACGGTAGAAGTTCAGGTCGAAATAATTCCGGTTATTAATACCCGTGAGGTATATCTTCGAAACCTGAGTTTCGGCGCCGTAGCCGTCAAGAGAATAAGTGCGGCTGAAATTCCGGTCGGTCTGTGCCATCACATCCCAACCAAAACGCCAGCGCGAATTAAGATTGAAATCGCCTTTCGATGCGACCATGCCGCGATTGTCTTCTTCGCGGTCAACGGTGTTTACATCGAATTCGCCCGGCTTGTTCTGGTGAATGCCCGCGATGCGAAGATTGTAGGTGCCATTTTCCAGGCGATGACGCCATTCAGCCTCGGTCAGGAAGCCCTGCTTGGTGTAGGCAGTCGTGGAAAGCGTGACGTCATAATTCGGTGCGAGTGCCCAGAAATATGAGTTCTTGATG
Organism: Brucella sp. JSBI001; assembly: GCF_026014005.1. Lineage (NCBI taxonomy): Bacteria > Pseudomonadati > Pseudomonadota > Alphaproteobacteria > Hyphomicrobiales > Brucellaceae > Brucella > Brucella sp. JSBI001. Next base: position 773,506 of record NZ_CP110339.1, read on the forward strand.
CCGACGCCCAGATCATCCTTGTAGGAGAAACCCGGAAACAGGAAGCCGCTTTTGCGCTTCACCGTCGGGTCTGCCATCTCGAATGCCGGAAAATAGGCAAGCGGCATGCCGAAGAACTCGAAGCGGCCATGTTCAAAACGAACCGTCTTCGTCGTGCTGTTCCAGATGATCTTGCGCGCCTTGATCTGCCAGAGAACAGGCTTGTCCGGATTTTTCGCGCAGGGCTCGCAGGCCGTATAGACGCCATTGTTGAACGTCGTGATTTCGCCGTTGCTGCGTTCAGCGCTTTCGGCGGCAAAGCGGGTGTTGTCCGTCGTCTCGACACGAAGGCCGTTCACGAAGCCGTCGCGGAAACTGTCGGTGACATCCATATGTTCGGAGTAGATCTTGTTGCCGTCGCGTTCGACGATTTCAACATTACCCGTCGCGGTCATACGCCGCGTCTGCTGGTTATAGGTTACCTTGTCGGCGACGAGATGGTTGCCGTCATACTCGATACGCACTTTGCCCTGAGCCGTGACGGTATTGATGTCGCGATCATAGACGAGCTCGTCTGCTTGCAGAAGCATGCGCGCATTCGGATCGCTCTCATAATTGGATGCGAGAGCGTCCTGTGCCGATGCAGGAGAGGGCAGGGCTGCGACAGAAATGAAAGGTAAAGCAAGGACGCACGCCAAGGCAGTCCCGCGCGCAAGACGCGAGAGCGAATGGGGCAATACCATGCGGGCGTTACTCAAACCCACTAACCATCCTCCTTATGCAACAGAAAGGAGACACCAAAGAATGTCGCGATAACAACCGGAACCCAGGCAGCCACGAACGGCGGAACGAATCCCGCATTCCCGAATGCCTTCACCAGCACCGAAACGACATAAAGCATGAAGCCTGCGATAACGCCACCCAGAATCATCGCTCCTGACTGACCAAATCGCACAAATTTCAACGACACTGTTGCAGCAATGAGAGTCATCGCCATCAGCAATGCCGGCAATGCCAGAAGTGACTGGTATTGCATGTCAAATGCGTTTGCCGAATAACCGAACGAACGCGCGACTTCGATCTTGTGACGCAACTGCGTGAAGGGGATCGTGTCGGGCGTCGCGAGCTTCTCTTCCACATATTCCGGGCGCAGCTGCGTCTCTATCTGGAAACTCGCCATTTTCTGGGGTTCTTCGCCGCGCGCGAATCGCGTCACGTCGGTAAGCTCCCAATGACCGTCCTTCAGCTGCGCAGTCCGCGCATCGTAGCGGACGTTGATGTTCTTCTTTTCATCGAACTGAATGAATGTCGCGTCAGCAAGCGTAGCGCCCTGATCCAGAATGCTTTTTGCGCCGATGATGGTTTCGCCTTCATCCGTTTTCTGGCGAAGCCATGGGTCGCGCAAGGCGGAAACGTCGGTAACCTTCCCGGTCTTCCATGTCGATGCAATCTCGTCGGCCTTGGCAAAGCCGTAGGCAGCAAACGGATTGAGGATGAAGATCGTGGCAAGGCCAAACAGGAAAGCGCCGAAACAGGCAGGAAGAAGGAACTGCCAGGCGGAAACGCCGACGGAGCGGGCGACAACGAGTTCGTATTTTCTGTTGAGCGAGATGAGCGTCGCCATTGCGGAAAACAAGGCAACGAACGGGATCATCTGCTGCATGATGAACGGGACGCGCATGGCGGAAAGGCCAAGCGCCGCCCAGACCGAATAGTCCGGCAGGTTTGAAAGCTTGCTCGCATTCTCGGTAAAATCGAGAAGCAGGGACAATGCAAAGATACCGAGCAGAAAATAGAGTGTGATCTGCACATAGCGGATGAAGAAATAGCGTCCAAGCGTCCAGCCGATCATGCCTGACCTCCGGCTTTATTGCGCGAACGTCCGGTGAGACGGGCATAGCGCTCCGAAACACGGTTTCTCAGATTGTCGAAATTGTCGAGAATACGGTCGTTCCATTTGTCCGGCAGGCCGATCCGTCGCCCGGTAGCAAGCGCAAAGCCCGTCACAAGAATGACGGCGGCAGGAACGAGATACATAACGACGATATAGCCTGCATCCTTGTCGGCCCGATCGGACGCGAAATAGCCTGCCCAATAGACGAGAAGGGCGATGCTGATCGCCGAGAAGGACGCCGATACGCGGGCTTCGCGATGCGAGCGGGAATCGCCAGCAAAAGCCAGTGCGATCATTGCAAAGACAACCGGATAGAGCCATTGCGTCAGACGGCGATGCAATTCGGCCTTGTAGCGCAATGGACGGGTCTGAAGGATCGGATCGTTCGGGTCCGGATTCAACAGGTAGGAAAGCGGACGATCCTTCGCGTAGATAACGAAATCGTCGCCAGCCGAGGCGAACTGGCTGAGATCGAATGCGTAGGAATTGAACTTGATGATCGAAACGGTGCCATCCGACACATCACGCCGCTGCACTTCACCGTTCTGCATCAAAAGCATGTCGCCAGTCGGCGTCGACGCAATCGCGCCATCTGCGGCGTAATAGATGAGGTCGAGCGACGGATCGCGTGAATCGGCAATGAAAAGCCCGCCAATGCTGCCGTCGGCGCGTCGTTCCGCCACCTGAATATAGAGATTATCCGCCAGTTTCCGGAAGTTGCCTTCCTGAACGATGACATTCATCAGGTCGGCGCTGGCATTGGCAATCATCGCGCGCATGTTCATGCGCGCATAGGGATCGACATAATTGGCGACGAGAAACGAGACGACGGAAATGACGGCTGCAAGAATCAGGATTGGACGCATGACCGCGCTGCGCGGTGCGCCCGACGCATTGATGACGACAAGCTCGGAATCCTGGTTCATGGTCGAAAGCGTCTGAGTGATTGCAATAATCAGCGCAAACGGCATCACGAGGGGGATGGCCGACGGGATCAACAGCGAGCTGAACTGAATGATTGTCTGGAATGTCTGTCCGCTTGTGGTCAGAAAGTCGATGCGCTGGAGCACCTGAACAGTCCAGGTAATACCGACCGCCGCCCCAAGCACTGCTAGGAACATGATCGCCACCCGGCGCAAGATGTACAACTCAATCAATCGCATAGGTGGAGTCTACATCCCGGTTCCGTTGAAGGAGTGCGCACCCGAAAGGGCAGCAGCACTCGTGATAATCATTAAACTTAATGACGCTTGGCTAAGATTGGCCCAATAAACGCGGTTAACAGACTACTAAAAGCATTAGGAAGATGCCAGCTCTGCTACTCCCATTAATGGGCCCTGTTAATGAGCGATGAGTCGGCTCATGGCAACCAGTTTTTGTGCGGAGCAGGTAAGACGGGTTTGCAATTGTGTCCTGCACGGTTTTCCTCGGGCTAAAACTGGACAATCTGGCATCAACTCTTGCTGTTTCGCCATATTCGTCTCACATGAGTGGGGAAAAGTCGCGACACAATCGTGTCATTCTCAAATCGACACCAAGTTTGGAGTTGTCATGTCTAAACGTCCTTCGATCTCTTTCAGCGATTTTGCAGCACCGGAAAAAGGCGTGTCCATCGTCCTCGTCGCCAAGGGCGGCGGCTTTGCGGATGAGGCGGCTCAGGCTGCTGGCGGTGCGGAAAAGATCAAGCGCATTGCCGAAATTTCCGGATTCACCGGTGCTCTCGGCAAGACCGCTGAGGCGATCGAAACCACGTCCAGTGGTGTCGACAAGATTGTTCTGGTCGGCGTCGGTGAACCGGGCAAGCTTGGCAATGACGATTGGTTGAAGATCGGCGGCGCTGCATTTTCACGAATCGGTAAAGCCGAGCGCGCAACGGTGACGCTTGCATTGCCCGAAACCACCATTGCCGGTGACGAAGCAGCTGATCTCGCGCTTGGTATGATTCTGCGCTCCTACAAGTTCGAGCGTTATAAGACGCGCAAGAACAATGAGGAAAATGGCGATCCGAAACACGCTGCCAAGATCAGCATCTGCGTCGCTGATCCGCACACGGCGAAGCGGGCTTTTGAAGTTGCTGAGGCGGTTGCGGACGGCGTTATCCAGGCACGCAATCTCGTCAATGAGCCTGCGAACATTCTCGGCCCGGTCGAATTTGCACAGGAAGCTGAAAAGCTCGAAAAGCTTGGCGTGAAGATCGAGGTTCTCGGCGAGAAGGAAATGAAGAAGCTCGGCATGGGCGCGCTTCTCGGCGTGGCACAGGGTTCCGTTCGCCCGCCGCGACTGGTTGTCATGGAATGGCAGGGCGCGAAGAGCAAGGAAAAGCCGGTTGCCTTTGTCGGCAAGGGCGTGGTGTTCGATACGGGGGGTATTTCCATCAAGCCTGCCGCTGGCATGGAAGACATGAAGGGCGACATGGGTGGCGCGGCAGCCGTTACTGGCCTGATGCGCGCTCTGGCTGGACGCAAGGCAAAGGTCAATGCCATCGGCATTATCGGCCTTGTTGAAAACATGCCGGATGGCAATGCCCAGCGCCCGGGTGACATCGTTACATCCATGTCGGGACAGACGATTGAAGTCATCAACACCGATGCCGAAGGCCGTCTCGTTCTCGCCGATGCGCTGCACTACACGAATGACCGTTTCAAGCCGCGCTTCATCATCAATCTGGCCACCCTTACGGGCGCTGTCATGGTTGCTCTCGGCCAGTATCACGCCGGCCTCTTCTCCAATGACGACGAGCTTGCGGATCAGCTTTATGATGCAGGCCAGTTGACCGGTGAAAAGCTGTGGCGCCTGCCGCTTGGCACCGAATACGACAAGATGATCGATTCGAAGTTTGCCGATATGAAGAACAGCGCTGGCCGTTACGGCGGATCGATCACGGCGGCACAGTTCCTGAAGCGCTTTGTCGGCGAAACCCCTTGGGCGCATCTCGACGTTGCCGGAACGGCTATGGGGTCGCCAGCAAACGAGTATAGCCAGACATGGGCTTCCGGCTATGGCGTCCGCCTGCTGGACCGCCTTGTCCGGGATCATTTTGAAAGCTAAAATCTTTTCCAAACAAAAGGATGGGTGGAGAAGCGGAATCAATTTCTTCACCCATTCCCGAAACGGATAGCGCATGGCGGAAATTCTCTTCTACCATCTGACGGAATCGACACTCGATGAGGCCTTGCCCGGTCTGGTCGAGCGCTCGCTCGGGCGCGGCTGGCGCGTCACGATCCAGACTGTCAGCGAGGAAAGACGCGATGCGCTGGATGGTTTGCTCTGGACCTTCTCCGATACGTCCTTCGTGGCGCATGGCACCGATAAAGAGCCTCATCCCGAACACCAGCCGGTTCTGCTGACGACCAGTGAAGCCAATCCGAATGGAGCGACGGTGCGCTTTCTCGTTGAAGGCGCAGGACTGGAACGGGCGGATGCCTATGAACGTCTTGTTGTCATGTTCGACGGCCACGATCAGGATCAGCTCGATATTGCCCGAGGGCAGTGGAAAAATTTCAAGGCGGGGAGCCACGACTTGACTTACTGGCAGCAGACGCCCGATCGCCGTTGGGAGCGCAAAGCGTGACGCGAGTGCTATTCATTTTGATGATCGTCGCCGGTTTCGGGCTCGCCATCGGTTATCCTTGGTATATGCGCCATTTCACTGGCAGCGAAATCGGGCGCTGGACCATGCTTGAAAACCGCCAAAGCGGCTTCAAGATACAGGAAGTCAGGCTGTCGGCGGACGATGGGCCGGTGCGTGTGTTCATTGATGCAACGCCTTTGCCGGGTTACGTACCTGCGGAAAGGCGCTCGGCGGTGACCCTTGCGGTCAGCCGCGACGGTCAGCCGGTTCTCTCCCAGGGACTCGATTTTGCCTCCACCAGCGGTTCCATCAATACGGACCGCCCGCAGGATGGCAGCGTTCTGCGCCAGAGCGCCGGGGACATCGATCCGGTCATTCCGGGGCTCTATGCATTTCGTCTGGTGCAGGGAAACACGGATGGGCTTCAGCTTTCAAAAGCCGATCTCGTATTGCGTCGTGGAGCGGAAACGCCGGACGAGGTCTATACGACCATAGGTCTGATCCTCGGTGCATTCGGTCTTTATGCTTTGATGCGCACGCGTTTGCGTCCCCAGAACTGACCAATGACGATGCTCTGCAAAATTTCCGACAGGTTGCTGCTGTTGCTGCTTTCGGCTCTTGCAGCGCTGGTTGCGCTGATACCGCTCGAAAAGCTTGGCGTCTTCGGCTCTTCCTTTGAAGGGCAGAGCGGTTACGCCGCCCTTTATTTCGGGTTTCCCGTTCTGACCGTCATTTTCGCGCTTCTCGCGGTGCGGTTCATGCCCCGTCCTCTGCCGGTTACCATGCGTGTCATCGGCTGGATCCTGTTGGGGGTCGTGATCTTGCTTATGTTCACGTAGGACTCTGCCGACAGACAGAAGGCCGATTTTCAATCGGCCATAGCTTCTTCATATTCGGTGGAAAGCTCCAGCCACTTGTCCTCTGCATCCGCAAGTGCAGAACGGGTATCGCTCATGTCCTTGTTGATCCGGACCGCCTTCTGGGGTTCCTTCTCGTAAAGCGCCGGGTCTTCCAGTTGCGACGAGAAGCCTTGAATCTGTTTCTGCAGTTTTTGAATCAAGGCTTCGGTTTCCTTGATCTTTTTCTGCAGCGGCGCCATGGCTTCGCGCTTCTGGGCGGCGAGCTTTCGCTGTTCAGCCTTGTTGACCTTGGCGTTATCGTCGCGGTCGGCAGCCGGTTCTCCCTTGGCATCAGCAAGAACGATCTGCCGGTATTCATCGAGATCGCCTTCAAACGCCTTCACACCGCCTTCGCGGACCAGCCAGAGTCGTTCCATCGTGGCTTCGATAAGATGGCGGTCGTGGGCAATCAGGATAACCGCGCCGTTGAAAGCGTTGAGCGCATGCACTAGCTCCTCGCGGCTGTCGATGTCGAGATGGTTGGTCGGTTCGTCGAGGATCAACAGATTGGGACCATGAAAGGTCGCAAGTCCCATCAGGAGACGCGCTTTCTCGCCACCGGACAGGTCTTTGGCCGGCGTCAGCATCTTCTCGGTCGACAGGCCCATCTGCGCAACGCGCGCGCGCACCTTCGCTTCCGGTTCCATCGGCATCAGCTTGCGCACATGCTCGATGGCATTGTCTTCAGGAATCAGATCGTCCATCTGATGCTGTGCGAAGAATGCGACTTTCAGGCTCGGCGAAAGCGTGAGCGTGCCTTTTTCCGGCGTCAGACGACCGGCAATCAGCTTTGCAAGCGTTGACTTACCGTTACCGTTCGAGCCGAGGAGGGCGATGCGGTCATCATTGTCGATGCGCAAGGTCACATTGCGAAGGACCGGCTTGCCGGGCACATAACCGACATCGGCATTATCAAGCGCGATGACAGGCGATGCCGTCTTTTTGTCAGCGTCTGGAAAACGAAACGGCTGCACAGTGCTTTCAACATAAAGCTCGATTGGTTTGAGCTTTTCCAAAGCCTTCATGCGCGATTGTGCCTGACGGGCCTTGGTGGCCTTGGCACGGAACCGTTCCACGAAGGATTCCATGTGCTTGCGGTGGGCTTCCTGCTTGGCGTGGGCCTTCTGCTGCAATTCCAGCATTTCGTGACGCTGGCGCTCGAACTGATCGTAATTGCCGCGCCAGAAGCTGATCTTCTTCTGGTCGAGATGCATGATCGAACTGGTCGCCGAGTTCAGGAGATCACGGTCGTGGCTGATGATGATGACGGTGTGCGGATAGCGCTTCACATAGTCGACCAGCCACAGCACGCCTTCAAGGTCGAGATAGTTGGTCGGTTCGTCGAGGAGCAGCAGGTCCGGTTCGGCGAAAAGAACTGCGGCCAGAGCGACGCGCATGCGCCAGCCGCCGGAAAAGGCGGACGCAGGCTGGCGTTGTGCTTCGGCGTTGAAACCGAGACCGGACAGAATGGCGCCTGCGCGAGCTTCCGCCGAATGCGCATTGATATCGGCAAGGCGTGTATGAATTTCCGCAATGCGGTGCGGATCGGTTGCCGTGTCGGCCTCTTCAAGAAGTGCTGTGCGCTCCTTGTCCGCCTTCATGACGATTTCAATCAGTGCGTCCTCGGTGCCGGGCGCTTCCTGCGCCACCTGACCGATACGGGTATTTTTCGGAAGCGAGATGCTGCCTGTTTCCGGCGCAAGATCGCCCGTGATCACACGAAACAGCGTGGATTTGCCGGTGCCGTTGCGGCCGACGAAACCCGTCTTCGATCCCGCAGGCAGCGTTACGCTGGCGTGGTCGATCAGGAGGCGTCCGGCAATTCGTACGGAGATGTCGTCAAGGATAAGCATGGTGAAAGCGCTTTTGCACGGCTTGAAGCGTTTCCGCAAGTATCAACATCAGTCAGGCGAAGCGGCGTCCGCCTTCGGTTCGCTGGAATTGTGAGAGGTCGAGCGACGGAGCGTCGGTACCGAGCCGCGTCAATGCCGCGTGGATCTGGCCGCGATGATGGGTTTGGTGATTGAACAGATGCGCCAGCGAAGGCGCAAGCCGCTGGCTCATCGTGCGCATGTCCGAAACGGTCGTATAGGTAAAACGTCCAGCAAGCTTGTCGGCGTTCAAGGAGTCGGTATACCGGCAGATGCGTTCATCTTCGGCATGACGCAGATCGCGCAGCGTGATGAAATTGTCGGTGATGATGGCGTCGAGTTGCTTTGGATGGTCGCCTTCGCCGGTAAACCGCTTCATCCAGATGCGGTCGGTGACCAGAAGATGGTTGAGCGTGCGATGGATCGAACCGAAGAACAGCCCAAGATCGAGCCGGTATTCCTCGTCGCTCAGATCGGCGGCAGCGGCATAGAGCAGTTCGTTGGCCCAGCGATTGTACCACGCAAACATTTGAAAATGCTGTTCCATACAAGTTCCCCGCTACCCGATAGCCTGAATCAGAGTGGCATTATCTATGCCTTCAAATTTCCGTCGTCTCAAGCTGCTAGGCGGTATGCGATGTGTTCAAAATGGTGTGGCCTCTTGGCAATTAGGGCTATCGACGGTATAGAGCCTCACTTTTCTGAAATTTCCTAGCGAACAAGGTGTCATAATGGCAATCGAACGTACCTTCTCCATGATCAAGCCCGATGCGACCCGCCGCAACCTGACCGGCGCAATCACCGCCAAGCTCGAAGCAGCTGGCCTGCGCGTCGTCGCTTCGAAGCGCGTCTGGATGAGCCTGCGTGAAGCTGAAGGCTTCTATGCTGTTCACAAGGATCGCCCGTTCTTCGGCGAACTGACCGAATTCATGTCTTCCGGCCCGACGATCGTTCAGGTTCTGGAAGGCGAAAACGCCATCGCCAAGAACCGCGAAGTCATGGGTGCAACCAACCCGGCCAACGCTGACGAAGGCACCATCCGCAAGGAATTCGCCCTGTCGATCGGCGAAAACTCGGTTCACGGTTCCGACGCTCCGGAAACCGCTGCAGAAGAAATCGCTTACTGGTTCTCGGGCACCGAAATCGTCGGCTAATCTCAACGAGAATTCAAAGAAAAAGCCCGGCATTGCCGGGCTTTTTTTGTTGGGTGAGATGACGCGCAGAAGCAAATCTCAGAGGCTCTGTGCGAGCCTTGCCATCTCTTTCCCTTCGTCATCGAAGAGAACAAGCTTGCCCATGTCGATCTTGTAGGACTTGGTTTTGCCGAGCACATCGAGGAACTTGCGTTCCTGGTTCATGAGGGCAGGCGGGCACTGGACATAGGTCGATCCGATATCGGCAAAGGAAATGTTTTCCCCGGTCACGACCGCCTTGCTGAAATAACGGTTGCAGCCGCCTGAGCCACTGACGGCACCGTCGCTCGAAACCGTCAGCGTCGTCTGGGCATTGTCGATCACGCCGCCGCCCTGAATGTCTTCCGCGAGCCAGTCCTTGCCCTCGATGCCGATGGCAACGCCTTCATCACCGCTCTTGCGAACCATCACAACCTTGATTTCTGCCGGTTCTCCGGGGTTCTCCGGATCGATGGTATAGCGCTCGTCATTGACGAACCATAGCGTATCGCCTGCCGAAATGCGCGCCTGCAGGGCATAGGTATGACCGGGCTGAATCTGGTCCGTATCAAAATTGATGGCAAACGGGATCGGCGATCCCTGAACGGATTCAATCCGCGTTTCGCCAATGACTTTGGAAGGAGCGTCGGCCAGCGAGACATCGGAAAGCTGAACCGTCAGGTTTGCCTCCGGTGGCAGCGCGATACGCTCACGATACATCACCTTGCCGCTGACGGTTTTTTCCGCGGCAATGCTGCTCGTCGGCATCGACGTGGTCAGGAATAAGGCAGCGCCACCAAGCGCGCCAATGCCGACCACGAGTGCCGCAGTAATTGAAAGGGTTTTTGCCAGTCCATTTCGCATCGTCAAAGCCCGAAACTTCCGTTCCCGCACGCGTCATCTGTTGCAAGACAGATGGCGCTGATGCGGTTTCCAATCTGTCTTTCATTATCGCTTGTCAGCGTCTGATTCATCATGCCGACATTAGCGAAATCTTCATGTGAAAATTGTGGCAGCGCAAGAACACACCACCTAAATTAGTCATTATTCTAGGGGGTTAAATAGTTAATTCACGATTAAAATGAGAAATAGAGATCAACAGAATAGCTGGCAATCGAAAGATTACGACTGTTTCCAGCGTTCGCGGATCTTTTCGTCTTCCTCTTTGGACGACACCCAGCCACCAACCGAACCATCTGCGAGATGTTCCCGCTTCCAGAAGGGGGCGTCGGTTTTCATGTAGTCCATCAGGAATGAGGCGGCCTCGAAAGCCGCATGTCGATGCGACGACGCTGCTGCAACCAGAACGATGTTTTCGCCCGGTTTGATGAGTCCATAACGGTGAATGATCGTGAGGGCTGTTATCGGCCAGCGCTCGATGGCCTGTCGGGCGATGCGGGTGATTTCAGCTTCGGCCATACCCGGATAATGCTCCAGTTCCAGAGCGGAAAGCGAGCCGCTTTCATCGCGACACAACCCGGTAAAGGTGACGATAGCGCCGATATCCGTGCGCCCATGCTCAAGCTTGCGCAGTTCCGCTGCCGTGTCGAAGTCTTCACTTCTTATGCCGACGAAAAGTGGGCATGTCATTAGGGCATTTCCAGTTTTGCTTGAATCATTGAAAATGGCCTATGTTTTCTTTTACGCATTATCCTACGCAAAACCGCTCCGCACTTTTGCTGGAAATGCTCTTGCCCGCTCACTTCATCCTCCCGTCATGGGCGGAAAGAGCGCAACTTCATCGCCGTCATTCACGAGTTCAACGTGCTCGGCATGTTCCTGATTGATCGCGGCACGGATGACATGTTCGTGCTCGAAGGCGGCTTCATATTCATCACCGCGCGATTTCAGGTGGCTGATCAGGTCAGCCACTGTCGTTTTGGGTGAGGGAAGTTCGATTAACTCTTCACCCTTGCCGATTTTCTCGCGCACCCATGCAAAATAGACGAGTTTTACCGTCACTGGATCAATCCATTACGTGTTTGAGGCCCGCCTTGAAATAGTCCCAGCCCGTATAAAGCGTCAGAAGAGCCGATATCCAAAGCAGGACAATACCCATTTCGGTTACATAGGGCACGACTTTGTCACCAGCAGGGCCTGCGAGCAGAAAAGCGAGAGCAACCATTTGTGCTGTCGTCTTCCATTTGGCGAGACGGGAGACGGGAACGCTGACCTTCAGTTCGGCAAGATACTCACGCAACCCCGAAACAAGGATTTCGCGGCAAAGGATGATGATTGCGGCCCACAGCGTCCAGCCGGCGATCGTGCCATCAGCTGCCAGAAGCAGCAGGATGGCGGATACGAGCAGCTTGTCGGCAATCGGGTCCAACATGCGACCGATGGTCGATGTCTGCTTCCAGATGCGGGCGAGGTACCCGTCGAAAAAGTCTGTAATGCTGGCGACGATAAACAATCCCAGAGCTGTCCATCGGGCGAAATCGCTTGATTCCAGCCGCCCCTCGACAAAGAAGCACAATACCACAAGGGGAACGGCGATGATCCGGCCGTAAGTGAGGATATTGGGCAAGGAGAGGGTATGATTTTTCTGCATTGTTCCGCCACGTCGTTGTTAGCGCACATCAACAGGGATGACCGATAAAATCAACACCTGCGAATATGTTCTGCCGGGACCTAATGACGCTTGTGCATAAATCCCGGACAAAATTGCGTCATCTGTCACGAAAATGATCGTGAATCGTCTTGGCCATGGCTTCCGAGATACCTTCGATCTGCATCAGATCGGCAACCGCGGCTCTGGAAACCGCTTTTGCAGTCCCGAAATGGTGCAGCAGGGCACGCTTGCGCGATGGGCCGATTCCCGCAATTTCATCGAGCGGATTCTTGACCATTTCCTTCTTGCGACGGGCGCGGTGTGTGCCGATGGCAAACCGGTGCGCTTCGTCGCGCAGGCGCTGGATGAAATAAAGTACAGGATCGCGCGGCGGCAGCGTGAAGGCCTGTTTGCCTTCCACGAAGAAACGCTCGCGCCCCGCTTCACGGTCGACGCCCTTGGCAATACCGATTGCATTGACGAGATGGCTGATTCCAAGCTCCCCGAGAATTTGCCTGACCGCACCGACCTGGCCTTGACCGCCGTCGATCAAAATGACATCGGGCCATGCGGGAAATGTATCGGTTACTTCTGCGTCAGCGGGCTCTTCCGGCGTGCCATGCTCCTTGACCAGCCGTGAGAAGCGCCGCTCGATAACCTCGCGCATCATGCCGAAGTCGTCGCCCGGCGTAATGTCGGTCGAGCGGATATTAAACTTCCGGTACTGGTTTTTGACAAAGCCTTCCGGCCCGGCGACGATCATGCCTCCGACGGCATTCGTGCCCATGATATGCGAGTTATCGTAGACCTCGATGCGGCGCGGGGATTGGGACAGGCCGAAGGTCTCAGCCATGCCTTGCAACAGGCGCGCCTGTGACGATGTTTCTGCAAGCCGCCGTCCAAGCGCTTCTCGCGCATTGGTCAGGGCGTGATCGACAAGGTCTTTCTTCTCGCCGCGCTGTGGAACGTTGACCTGCACCTTATGGCCCGCGCGCGTCGAGAGCGCTTCGGCAATAAGCGATTGCTCCTCAACCGTTTCGGACAAGAGAACCAGCCGTGGACACGGCTTGTCGTCATAGAACTGGGACAGGAATGCCCCCAGAACCTCTGCCGGGCCGAGCGAACTGTCCGCTTTGGGGAAATAGGCGCGATTGCCCCAGTTCTGGCCGGTACGGAAGAAGAAAACCTGAATGCAGGTCATGCCGCCTTCCTGATGGATGGCGAAAACGTCAGCCTCTTCGACCGTCTGTGGATTGATACCCTGATGTGACTGGACGTGTGAAAGCGCAGCCAGGCGATCCCGGTAAACAGCTGCATGTTCGAAATCGAGATCAGCCGATGCGGCTTGCATTGCCGTTGCAAGGTGGTCTTTTACCGACTGGCTCTTGCCGGACAGAAACGCCTTGGCCTCGTTGACGAGTTCGGCATAGTCCTCATCGCTGATCTCGTGCGTGCAGGGGCCGGAACAACGCTTGATCTGAAAGAGAAGGCAGGGACGGGTGCGTGTCTCAAAAACCGAATCCGTGCATGTCCGCAACAGAAAGGCGCGCTGAAGCGCGTTGATCGTGCGACCGACAGCACCGGCAGAGGCGAATGGGCCGAAGTAGTCTCCCTTGCGGGACCGTGCACCGCGATGCTTGAAAATGCCGGGTGCCCGATGGTCGCCAGTCAGGAGAATATAGGGAAACGACTTATCGTCGCGCATCAGCACGTTGAAGCGCGGACGCAATCTCTTGATGAGATTTGCTTCCAGCAACAAGGCCTCGGTTTCCGTCCGGGTGACGACGAATTCCATCGTCACCGTTTCGCGGATCATCCGGGTGATGCGATTCGAATGGCCGATCCCGCGCGCATAATTGGAGACGCGCTTCTTGAGATTGCGTGCCTTGCCGACATAGAGCACGTCACCATCGCTGTTGAACATGCGATAGACGCCCGGATTGTTCGGCAGGCGCTTCACGAAAGCATTGATGATGTCCTGACCGCTCAGGCCTTCAATGTCCGGCAGGCCATCCGAAGAATCCCATTGAATGGAATCGGCAGCGGACGGCGAGGCAGGAGCGTCGACTATATCGTCCGTCTCGTCATCATCGTCGGTTTCCGCATCACCAATGATAATACCGGCCACATCCTGCTCGTCATCTGACGGCAGGTTTGCAACGGCATCCTCATTGTTCTTGCGGTTTCCGGTCATTCGGTGATTCCTGCAATATCCGGGGTTTCCCACGCCAGATGCTGTCCGCCATCAAGTGCGATCATCTGGCCGGTGACGGAGCGGCTTTCCCAGAAATAGCGAACAGTACGCCCAAATTCCGACAATTCCGGCGCACGTTGCAAAAGAAGTTTCTCGACCTGCTGTTCGAAATCGCCTGGCTTCTGCCGTTCGCTCGGCAATGTTGGACCAGGTGCTATTGCATTGACCCGAATCTGCGGAGCAAGCGCTTGTGCCATCGTTCGGGTGGCATTCCAGAGGGCCGTCTTTGAAAGCGTGTAGGAAAAGAAGTTCGGATTGAGCTTCCAGACGCGCTGGTCGATGACATTGACGACAAGCGCTTCTTCACCATCGGGCAGGGCTTTTGCCATTTCTTCAGCCAACAGGACAGGCGCCTTGAGGTGGATGGCAAAGTGCTTGTCCCACAGCGTCATGTCCAGTTGGCCGATACGGTCATCTTCAAAGAGCGATGCATTATTGACGAGGAGCTGGATCGGCCCGATCTGGCGCGACGCATCTTGCACAAGATTGCGAATATCAGATTCGGACGAAAGGTCCGCGCGCACGACACAGGCTTTGCCGCCTTGTTCATTTATGGACGCTGCAAGGGCGGCGCCTTCATCGATGGAGTGATTATAATGTATGGCGACCGGGAAGCCATGGGCGGCAAGGTCTTCGACAATTGCCTTCCCAATGCGCCGTGCGCCGCCGGTGACCAGAACCGGGCATTTAGCAAGCAGGCGAGGCTCTTGATCGTTCAACACGGTAAACACTTTCTTATCGAGATTCTTCAATCGATTTCATGCCATTTCGGTCGGAAGATTGCAGCTAAAAACAGCGCCTGCAATGTTCACAACTGACAAATTTGTAGAGATTTCAGCGGCTTCGTGTCACTTCGCCGCGCGTTGCCGTCACTGCAATCGACGTTATCCCACTATATAGGTGGCTGAATTCGGCGTTGCGATAATGCAACATCGTATTTTTGCCATGTTCTCGTCAGGTTCTCTCCACAGAAGCGGGCATTTCGTGCCGCAATTACCGCCGATATGTCGATCCTGTCAGCGCGGCATGGACGATTTGCTCCCAACATCGCCCGCCCGATAAGGGACCGCGCTAAAGGTAATTTGTGTAAGGAGAATGCTATGCGCACTCTTAAGTCTCTCGTAATCGCCTCGGCTGCGCTGCTGCCGTTCTCTGCGACTGCTTTCGCTGCTGATGCCATTCAGGAACAGCCTCCTGTTCCGGCTCCGGTCGAAATGGCTCCGCAGTACAGCTGGGCTGGTGGCTACACCGGTCTGTACCTCGGCTACGGCTGGAACAAGGCCAAGACCGACACCGTAGGCACCGTTAAGCCTGACGATATGAAGGCTGGCGCTTACGCTGGCTGGAACTTCCAGCAGGACCAGTTCGTATACGGTGTTGAAGGCGACGCCGGCTACTCCTGGGCCAAGAAGACCAAGGATGGTCTGGAAGTTAAGCAGGGCTTCGAAGGCTCGCTGCGTGCACGTCTCGGCTACGACCTGAACCCGGTTATGCCGTACATCACGGCTGGTGTTGCCGGTTCGCAGGTCAAGCTCGACAACGGCTTTGACGACGAAAGCAAGTTCCGCGTTGGTTGGACTGCTGGTGCCGGTCTGGAAGCTAAGCTCACGGACAACATCCTGGGCCGCGTTGAATACCGCTACACCCAGTTCGGTAACAAGACCTACGACCTCGGCAACGAATCGGTTCGTAACAAGCTCGACACCCACGACATCCGCGTCGGCGTTGGCTACAAGTTCTAATTATCTGATAATTGAACACGGAAAACCGGGCAGGCAACTGCCCGGTTTTTTGTTGCGCTGTTTAGCTCAGTTGTTCGCGGCATCTGTCAGCCAGTCGCGAAATGCGGCCATCGCTTGCGTTTCCGTCCGCGATTGTAGCCTTGTCAGCCAGTAGCTGCCCATCGTCACCGTCGTCTCGAACGGTTGGACAATGGTTTCCGACAGCAATTGCCGGGAGAACATCAGTGGCGGGGCAAGCGCAATGCCCGCTCCCTGCATGGCGGCTTCCATCATCGCGAGCGACGAATCGAACATGATGCTTCGCGGCAGGGGCATGTCGCCCGTGACGCCTGCTGCCACAAACCACTGCGTCCATTCATCGGCACGATAGGAGCGCAGCAAAGTATGTCGTGCGAGATCGGCAGGTGTTCGCAATTCGCACGCCAGTTCCGGGATGCAAAGTGGCGACAGGGGCGCTTCCAGTAATCGGGTTGCGTCGATGCCGTGCCACGCGCCGCTCCCGAAACGGATCGCGTAATCCAGTCCCTCCGCCGCAATGTCCACCCGGTTGTTGTTGGTCGAAAGCCGCAAATCGATGAACGGGTAGCGATTCTGAAAATCGCGCAAACGTGGCAGTAGCCAGCCGACGGCCAAGGTGCCGACAGCACCCACACGCAAGATTTCCCGATAATGCCCCGCTTCGAAACGCTCTAGCGTTCCGGCAATCCTGTCGAATGCGTCCTTTAATGTGGGAAGCAGCGTTTCTCCTTCGCTCGTCAGCATCAGCCCGCGGGGCAGGCGCTCGAACAATGTCACGTTCAGACGGGTTTCGAGGCTCTTGACCTGATGGCTGACAGCTGCCTGCGTGACGCAAAGTTCAATCGCGGCCTTCGTAAAGCTCAGGTGGCGCGCCGATGCCTCGAAGGCGCGCAGGGAATTGAGCGGGAGATGCGGTCGAACCATGTTGCCTCAAATTTTTCTAATGCCAAGTGCTAGATAACGTCGTTTGTCGCGCCAGCGCAAGCATCGTATATAAGCTGGGACTGAAAGGCTTATATCCCGCAAAGCGGGCTTCAATATAATGGACCGCGCAATACCGGCTATGTCTTGAGAAAGATGCAGCGGAACGCATAATCATGAGGTTTATTTATCTGTCATGAGAAAATCTACGACACTTTTGATCGGTTTCCTCACCACTGCCGCTATTATCCCGAATAACAGCGCGCTGGCTGCGAGCAAGGTGAATGATGGCGACTTGCGCCGTATTGTCGATGAAACGGTGCGCCCGCTCATGGCCGAGCAGAAAATCCCCGGCATGGCGGTTGCCATAACCATCGACGGCAAGAGCCACTTCTTCGGTTATGGTGTGGCATCGAAGGAAAGCGGACAGAAAGTAGACAAAAACACGCTTTTCGAAATCGGCTCGGTCAGCAAGACCTTCACTGCAATGCTTGGCGGCTACGGGCTGGCGACGGGCGCGTTCTCCCAGTCCGATCCCGCGACCAAATGGGCTCCTGAACTGGCAGGCAGCAGCTTCGACAAGATCACCATGCTTGATCTTGGGACCTACACGCCGGGCGGATTGCCCCTCCAGTTTCCCGATGCTGTCACCGATGACAGTTCGATGCTGGCATATTTCAAGAACTGGAAACCCGATTACCCGGCAGGGACGCAGCGTCGCTATTCGAATCCCAGCATCGGCCTGTTCGGCTATCTGGCGGCACGAAGCATGGACAAGCCGTTCGACGTTTTGATGGAGCAAAAGCTTCTGCCTGCATTCGGCCTGAAGAACACCTTCATCAATGTGCCGGAAAGCCAGATGAAGAACTACGCCTACGGCTATTCCAAAGCCAACAAGCCGATCCGGGTATCGGGCGGGGCGCTGGATGCACAAGCCTATGGCATCAAGACCACCGCGCTTGATCTTGCCCGCTTCGTCGAACTGAACATCGACAGCTCATCTCTGGAGCCTGATTTCCAGAAAGCCGTCGCCGCAACGCATACCGGTTACTACCATGTCGGAGCGAACAATCAGGGACTTGGCTGGGAGTTCTACAACTATCCGACTGCGCTCAAGACACTTCTTGCCGGCAATTCGTCGGACATGGCGCTGAAGTCGCACAAAATCGAGAAATTCGATACACCTCGCCAACCGTCAGCTGATGTGCTGATCAATAAGACAGGCTCAACCAACGGCTTTGGCGCTTATGCGGCCTTTATTCCTGCGAAGAAGATCGGAATTGTTCTGCTTGCCAACCGGAATTATCCGATCGATGAGCGCGTAAAGGCTGCCTATCGGATATTGCAGGCGCTCGACAACAAGCAATAGGCCGCAAAAAAGAACCCCGGAAAATCCGGGGTTTTTTCTTTCCAGACCGATCAGCCGCGCGGCAGCAGTTCAGTCAATTCCGGATGCACTTCCTGAAAGCGCTTCATCCAGCGCTTGAGCTTGGGACGGTTACGTTCCCATTTGCCCTCGAAGCGCAGCGCCAGATAGCCCAGCGTGGCGGCGACAGCGATATGACCGCCATGCAGCTTGCCCGCCAGACGTGGCGGTGCTTCGTTCAGAAGATCGAGCGCACGTTCAGCCTTGCGCCATTGCAGGTCGAGCCAGGGCTGATGAATCTTTTCTTCGGGACGCATACGGCGTTCATAGACATGTGCCAGAAGCACGTCGCAGAGACCGTCGGCAATGGCTTCATAGCGCTCTGCATCGGTGCGCTTTTCGGCATTACGCGGGAAGAGCTTGTTACCCGAAACCCGGTTCAGATATTGGATGATTGCACGGCTGTCGAAAACCGATTTGCCATCATCCGTCACCAGCGTCGGAATTTTTCCGAGCGGATTGGCATGGATGAGGTTCTCCGGTTCCGCCGAGGTGTTGACGACGACGCTTTCAAACGGAATGCCAGCATAGTGAGCGGCCATGCGCACCTTCGCGCTGTAGGGCGAAGCAGGCGAATAGAGAATCTGTGTCATCGTTCGTTCCTAAACCGGATATGTAAAGTTTATTGCGTGGCGGGCATCATGACGGAGCGGCTTCGGCAAGCATTGGCATCGACCTGACCGCAAGCGCGGTATTGCAGGTCTTTTGTCATGCAGATGCGAACTTCCTGAAGATAGTTCCGCTTGCAGCTTATCGAAATTCCGTCCGGCTTCATGCCGGGATTGGCTGCGATAAAGGCTTTTTCGACGAGAAGGGGATCAACACGCCGACCACTCGCCAGATTGCGCAGGCTGGGCGGAATGTTGACCTGATCGAAAGCGTTACGCAGCGTTGAGAAATATTCGTCCTGCGACAGGCCCGAACAACTGCCGTGTTTGCGCCATTGATAAGCGACAAGACCGGCAGAAGGCATGATATCCGACAGGCGGGAAATGATTGGACGAGGCACATAGCTGCCCCGACTGCGGGCATTGTCGAACTGGCAGTTCGCCGGATAGCCCCATTCGTTCTGTGGCCAGAGACCATGCACCACGAAACCGAAAGGACGGTTGGTTCCACATTGCTGCTTGTTGGCGCGGGGGCCTTCGGAGGCACAATAGCTCGGCGACCAGGAGAGGGCGAGGACGTAGAAGTCGAACTCGCCCGCAACGTCATCAGCATGGCTTGGTGCGACTGCCAAAACACTCGCAACTGCCGCTGCGAGCAACGTAAACGCAGCTGCACCAAAATTCCGCAGCATATGCCCTCCACTCAATCGTTGCTCAAGGCTTCAGTGTCTGAATCAAAAAGCGACAGGCCGAGGCGAAAATGGTGATTTTCGAGTACCGGAGCGGAGCGTACTTAAAGGTACGTGAGCACCGGAACGCAGACAAATTGCCATTTGCAGACCGGCATGGCGACTTTTGGAGCAGACACTAGCGAAGAACGCGGCAGCTCGCGTCGTAAACATACCAGCGGTCGAAACCATCGACGCAGAATTCGACGTTGCGGCCCATCGAGGCAAAGCCCTGACCTTCTTCGACCATATACCAGACCGAACGGTACTGACCGTCGGTCAGAACGGCGGTTGCCTTGCAATAGGTACGTTCGATCTGGGCCGGATTGGTCTTCGGCTCATAGCGTGTCAGCTGAACATCGCTCATCGCCGAAATACCGACCTGCGGCAGGTTCGGGACATGACGTACCTGATAGCCAAAATCGGAAACCACCGAGCGCAAAACGCTCTGCTGGCTGCAAGCGCCTGCATCGGCAACGCCTGCTGGAGCAGGAGTGAGATAGTCTGCGGCACTGGCCGGCAGAGACACAAGCGTCAGGGGAAGGACAGACGCAGCAAACAGGGCTGCGCGTGAATACTGTCCGATACGTTCCAGGGTTCGTTGCATATCTCTGTCCTGTCCCAAATTGCGAGCTCGCACCCGCTCTAATCTGTGATAGCCGAAGCGTTGAGGCGCAGTTTCTGTCAGCAATTCGCGCGGGTCAAGTGCGATCCGTCTCGCTGCGCACCCACTTGATGCTGAAATTGCTCCCTTTTTCCTCGGCCAGAAGCTTGGTAAGGCAGGGAAGCAGGGTTTGCATCTCACTTTCGAGTGTATAGGGCGGATTAACGACAATCATGCCGGTGCCATCGAGGCGTGGTTCAGCGGACGGTGCACGAATCGCAAGCTCAATCTGCATGATCTTTGGAATGCCGGTTTCCCGCAGCTGCCGGGTGAACCGTTCTGTTTCCTTGCGATCTTTCACCGGATACCACAGTGCATAGATGCCGCCGCCGAAGCGCTTGTAGGCCTTGGCCAGACCGTCGACCAGACGATCGAATTCGCCATCCTTTTCAAAAGGCGGGTCAACCAGAACCATGCCGCGTTTTTCTTTGGGCGGAAGGTGGGCGCCCAGCGCAAGCCAGCCGTCGAGCTCCGTCACGCGGACCTGATAATCACCGTCGAAAAGTTTCGCCAGCTTGGTGGAGTCCTGCGGATGCAGTTCCAGTGCGGACAGGCGATCCTGCTTGCGCAGCAAATGCCGGACGACAAGCGGCGAACCCGGATAATGGCGAAGCTTTTCACCGTTGTTGACCGCACGGACAGCAGCGAGATAGGGCTCCAGAAGTTCAAGCGCGGGCTGCTCGATCTGCCCTTTCTTCACCGCGTCCATGATGCGGTCGATACCGCCCGTCCACTCGCCGGTTTTGCCTGCTTCGATACCCTTCAGGTCGTAGAGGCCAATGCCTGCATGGGTGTCGATGACGCGAAAGGCTTGATCCTTGCGTTTCAGATACTCGACGAGGCGCGTCAGGATGACGTGCTTGACGACATCCGCAAAATTTCCGGCGTGATAGGCGTGACGATAATTCATGGTTGCGCTTGTTTCATGTCGGCCAGTTTTCGGCAAGAGGCAGTGATATCCAAAAAGACCCAGGTCTGCGTCGTTCCTGCAATATCTCTCCTGTCACAAATGTGACATACAACTTTCATCATCCGCTCTGTAGCTTTGAGTCGAGTCCCGAAATGTCTGGTGGCGTCCTTCTGATCGTCCTCTTTGGCGCGTTTCTCCACGCGAGCTGGAACGCAATTGTAAAGGGAAGCGGAGACAAGTTCTTCGGCGCAGCCAGTGTAACCGGTGCAGCCGGTTTGATTGCTCTTTTTATCCTGCCATTCTTGCCACTGCCGAACCCGGCAAGCTGGGGCTACATAGTTGCTTCAACCGTCACGCAGGTATTCTACATGTCGCTCGTGGCCGCGGCTTATAAATCGGGCGACATGAGCGAAGCCTATCCGATTATGCGCGGCACGCCGCCCTTGCTGGTGGCGTTGGTGAGTGCCCCCTTGGTCGGCGAGGTTATGGGCTGGCAAAGCTGGCTTGGGATCGTGCTGATCTGTTCCGGTGTTCTTGCGATGGCGCTGGATGCCCGCCGCAGAAATCGTGGCGCCTCAAGTCGCACGGCGCTGCTTGCGCTCGCGAATGCGGGCTTCATCGCAAGCTATACGATCATTGATGGCCTCGGTGTTCGTGTCTCGGGCGCACCGATTTCCTATACGCTGTGGCTATTCCTGATGAACGCCATGCCGCTGGCAGGCTGGGCTCTTTATCGTGAACCGAACAGGTTTATCCAATATCTGCGCAATCACTGGCGACCGGCCATGATTGGCGGTGTCGGAACCCTCGGTTCTTACAGATTGGCACTTTGGGCGATGACCATGGCTCCGATTGCCGTCGTGGCGGCGCTTCGCGAAACGGCTATCCTCTTCGGCGTACTCATCTCGGCTGTGGTATTGAAGGAAAAGGTTGGCTTGCCGCGTTTCATCGCTGCCGGTCTTATCGTTCTTGGTGCGATTTCGCTCCGCCTGTCGTGAAAATTTATTTCGTCACAGTGACAATCTTCCGGCAGAAATTCGTTTCTGTGCGAAGTGGCTTGAGATAATAAAGTAACATGAACCAGCACGTTCCCATCTCGAACATCAAAACAGGTCATTCGGCTTGCCCGCACGACTGTCCGTCAACTTGCGCACTCGATGTCGAAATCCTCGATGAGCGCACCATAGGGCGTGTGCGGGGGGCAAAGGACAACAGCTACA
Organism: Brucella sp. JSBI001; assembly: GCF_026014005.1. Classification (NCBI taxonomy): domain Bacteria; kingdom Pseudomonadati; phylum Pseudomonadota; class Alphaproteobacteria; order Hyphomicrobiales; family Brucellaceae; genus Brucella; species Brucella sp. JSBI001. The sequence goes on from NZ_CP110339.1 coordinate 795,934, forward strand.
CGGCTGGCGTCATCTGCGCCAAGGTCGCGCGCTATGCCGAGCGTGTCCATCATCCCGACCGCCTCAAGCATCCGCTGGTTCGTGCCGGTGCGAAAGGCGCGGGGCAATGGAAGGAAGCTTCATGGGAAGCAGCACTTGATCTCATTGCCGAGCGCTTCCTGAAAGCCGAGCATGAGTTTGGCAGCGAAAGCGTCTGGCCCTATTACTATGCTGGCACGATGGGGCTGGTGCAGCGCGACTCGATCAATCGTCTGCGTTTCGCCAAGCGCTATTCCAACCAGTTCGACAGTTTCTGTACCAATATGGCCTGGACTGGCTATTTTGCGGGAACAGGAAGCCTGACCGGTCCCGATCCGCGTGAAATGGCAAAGGCAGATGTGGTGGTGATCTGGGGCACCAATGCCGCCGCCACGCAGGTCAATGTGATGACCCACGCGGTTCGGGCGCGAAAGGAACGCGGCGCAAAGATCGTCGTCATCGATGTTTACGCCAATGCGACCGTCCGGCAGGCGGATATGGGCATTGTGCTGAAACCGGGTACGGATGGCGCCTTTGCCTGCGCGGTCATGCATGTGCTGTTCCGTGATGGCCTTGCAGACTGGGATTATCTGGAGCGCTACACCGATGATCCGAAAGGACTGGAAGCGCATCTTCAAACCCGGACACCGGAATGGGCAGCCGCCATCACCGGCCTGTCCGTCGAAGAGATCGAGGCATTTGCCCATCTCGTCGGCAAGACCAAGCGCACCTATTTCCGTCTCGGCTATGGTTTCACCCGCCAGCGCAACGGCGCGGTGAACATGCACGCAGCTTCTTCGATTGCCTGTGTGACAGGCGCTTTCCTTTATGAAGGCGGTGGTGCATTCCACTCGAACTCAGGCATCTTCAAGATGGACAAGCGCGAGATCGAAGGTCGCGCCATGCAGGATGTAGGTCTTCGTTTTCTCGATCAGTCGAAGATCGGTCGTATTCTCACCGGTGACAGTGAGGCTCTTTATGGCGGCCCACCCGTCATGGCGATGCTGATCCAGAACACCAACCCGATGAATGTGACGCCGGAACAGAGGCTGGTTCGCAAAGGTTTCGCGCGCGAGGATCTTTTCGTTGCAGTGCACGAACAGTTCATGACCGATACGGCGAAGATGGCCGATGTCGTCCTGCCTGCGACGACATTCCTTGAGCATGATGATATCTATCGCGGCGGTGGACAGCAGCATGTGGTTCTGGGACCGAAGCTGATCGAGCCTCTTGCCGATGCGCGCCCGAATATTTTCGTTATCAACGAATTGGCGAAACGTCTCGGCGTTGCGCATCTGCCGGGTTTTGATCTCGACGAGCGCACGCTGATCGACAACATGAATGCCAATAGCGACCTGCCGCAATTCGACGAATTGAAGGAAAAGCGCTTTGTCGATCTGCAGCCGCCCTTCGAAGAAGCGCATTATATCAATGGTTTCAAATGGCCGGATGGCAAATTCCGCTTCCGACCCGACTGGACTGGAAGCCCGTCGCCGAACAAGCCGCCGGAAATCATGGGGCTGCAGGGGCCCTTCCAGTCGATACCGGAGTTTCCAGACCATTGGGAAGTGATCGAAACGGCGGATGCCGAGCATCCCTTCCGCATGACGACCTCACCGGCGCATAACTTCCTGAATTCGACCTTTGCCGAGACGCCGACATCGCTCGCCAAGGAAATCCGGCCAGAATTGCTTATTCATCCTGATGACGCGGCTGAGCTTGGCATCGAGAATGGCGAGCGGATCGAGATAGGCAATCATCGTGGCGAGCTGGTGCTTCATGCCGCGCTGCGTGCCGGGCAAAAGCGTGGTGTCGCGGTGTCGGAGGGCATTTTCCCGAATTCGACATTCGAGCGCGGCGAGGGGATCAATATATTGATCGGCGCTGAACCTGCCGCACCCTATGGCGGGCTGGCGGTGCACGATACCAAGATCTGGATTCGAAAAATAAACTCATAAATATTTATCCAACAACGCCGGGCGCATATATAAACTATATACGCCCCGGCGTTGTTGTTTATTCGCGCTGCTCGTTAGCCAGCGTAACGCAGCTTCAGCTTGGAAACGCCCACAGCTGCATTCAGGCCACGCTGGCCCTGAAGCGAGATCGGCTGAAGCGAAATCGTCTTCCACGAACCGCCGGTCAGGATGTTGGTGCCGAAGCCGACGCCGATCGCGGCATTGGCAGATGCGCCGACATAACGGCCCTGAAGAGCGCCTTCGGGACGAACGGTCGGAGCCCACACAGCCCAGGCGACACGACCGCCATTGATGAAGCCGACATCGATACCGAGCTTGGTAATCGTCCCTGTATAACGCTCAGCCGGACCACGTCCACGGGCTGGGCTGAATACGCAGTCCACATCCTGCTGGCTGCCGATGATGACGCCGATGGCAGGGGAGATATCGCAGGACAGCGTGCCGACTTCCGAGCGCGGCTGGGTGCGACCCGAAGCGGGAGGAGCTACGTAGTCGGCAGCAATGGCTGGAGCCGTGACCGCAATGCCTGAAATGACGGCCATTGCCGAAAGGAAGGAAGTCGAAAAACGGAGAGACATGTCCTTGTCCTCTTCTAAAACACACATTGAAAGAGACGCTTACACGTCCCTTAACGAGATTTGCCGAAGCAAGTTCCGTTACGAAGGGGAATTAGAGCTTTTTGCGGGAAATTAAAGTTTTATTAACAAAAAACTTCGTCTGTGATTAATTTGCCGCGGTTGAACATGGAAAGAGCGCCATCAGGCGCTCAAAACCATCGCATCGGCCATATCCGGCTGGCCGTTTTGCTCATCGGCAAATTTGCGAAGAGCCAATGCATAAAGTTGATGCTCGGCTTTGAGAACGCGGGCTGCGAGCGCTTCGGCATCGTCGCCAACATGTACCGGCACCGCCGCCTGGGCCAGAATCGGACCTTCATCCATCTCTTCCGTGACCAGATGAACGGTACAGCCTGCGACTTTCATGCCCGCATCCAGCGCGCGCTGATGGGTATGCAGTCCAGGGAAAAGCGGGAGCAGGGAAGGATGAATGTTGAGGATGCGGCCTTCATAGGGAGCAATGAAGCGGCCCGACAAGAGGCGCATATAGCCAGCAAGGCAGATCATATCCGGTTTCAACGCGGCGAGCGCGTCCAGAATGGCATCTTCATGCTCATCCTTCGAGGCAAAGTCCTTGCGCTTGAAAACCTGTGTCGCAATACCGGCAGCCTTTGCTTTGGCAAGGCCACCAGCTTCTTCCTTGTCGGAAAAGACCGCCACCACTTCCGCCGGAAAATCGGCGGCTTGCGCAGCGCGGATCAGCGCCTCCATATTGGAGCCGCCGCCCGAAATGAAGATGACGACCCGCTTGCGGCTCATAGCGAAAGCGTGCCTTTGTAGACGACGCCGTCCTTTTCACGCTTCACCATCTGGCCGAGCGTGACAACCTTTTCGCCTTCAGCGGCAAGGGCAGCCACGACTTCCTCGACCTTTTCAGGCTTCACGACGGCAATCATGCCGATGCCGCAATTGAATGTGCGCAGCATTTCGTTCGGCTCGACGCCGCCCGTCTTGGCAAGCCAGGAGAAGACCGCCGGAACGGAAATCGACGTAAGATCGATTTCGGCAGCGAGACCTTCCGGCAGGACGCGCGGAATATTGTCGGGAAAACCGCCGCCGGTGATGTGGGCCAGCGCCTTGATACCGTCTGAAGCGCGGATTGCGGCAAGAAGAGGCTTCACATAAATGCGTGTTGGGGTGAGCAGCGCTTCACCGAGTGTTGCGCCCGGCTGGAACGGGGCATCGGACTTCCAGCCGAGGCCGGAGAGTTCAACGATGCGGCGTACCAGTGAAAATCCGTTGGAATGAACACCGGACGAAGCAAGGCCAAGTATGACATCACCTTCGGCGATATCGCCACGCGGCAGCAGACGGTCGCGTTCAGCCGCACCAACCGCGAAACCGGCAAGATCATAATCGCCGTCGCGATACATGCCGGGCATTTCAGCGGTTTCACCGCCTATCAGTGCACTACCGGCTTGTCGGCATCCTTCTGCGATACCCGCAACGATATCGACACCCTGATCCGGCGAAAGCTTGCCGGTCGCAAAATAGTCGAGGAAGAAAAGCGGTTCAGCACCCTGAACGACGAGATCGTTGACGCACATGGCAACAAGATCAATGCCCACCGTGTCGTGCTTGTCGGCATCGATGGCGATCTTCAGCTTGGTGCCGACACCATCATTGGCGGCAACGAGTACCGGATCCTTGAAGCCAGCAGCCTTGAGGTCGAACAGCCCGCCAAAACCGCCGATCTCGCCATCCGCACCGGGGCGGCGCGTGGAGCGCACGAGCGGCTTGATCTTCTCGACCATCAGGTTCCCGGCATCGATGTCGACACCAGCCTGCGCATAGGTCAGGCCGTTCTGGCCAACAGGCTTATCGGCGGGCTTATTTTCCATGGTCATGGCCTGCTCCTGAAATTGGGTGCTTATCCACGCAGCTGTTTAATGCATTTTCGGCAAAAGCGTGTAACGGTTTTGCTCAAGAAAAATGCGATAAACAGAGAATGTGCGCGCAATGGCACGAGACGGCGCTGCCTGCAAGGCCACAAAGCTCGAAAAGAGCGAAACAGTGCAGGATTCTGCCTGAAATCGTAAAGCACCGTCCATAACTCGATAGAAGGTTGTGTTTCGTCAGGCTTTTCGCACAGACATTGCAATCCTCAGTAACCGTTCTAACTTGTTCCCGTTCGCACTAAGATATCCGTAACGCCATTCTGCTATCAGGACTGGCTCTATCCAATTCGTTTCCTGGAAATAGATGCACATGGTCAAGAAACCGACACCCACGCGCACGAGCGCCAGCCGAACGATCCGTCAGTCGGAAGCGACAGTTCGGGATGGTGATATCCACGTCAATGTGGAAGTCGGCGCGCTGACCGGCTCTTCGGTGCGCCGTCAGGCGATGTTCTGGGTGGGGACCGTCGCGGTCTTCGTTCTGTTCCTGATCGTATTCAGTTCAGTGCTGTTGCCTTTTGTTGCGGGCATGGCGCTGGCCTATTTCCTCGACCCTGTCGCAGACAGGCTGGAACGTTTCGGCTTGTCCCGGCTTACGGCCACAATCGTCATCCTGCTCATCTTCCTGATGGCGCTGGTAGTCGGCCTGATGATTATTGTGCCGATCTTGGCAACCCAGCTAGCTGACTTCATTTCTAAAATTCCAGACTACATCACACAACTTCAGTCGCTTCTGGCAAACGAAGATTCGCAATGGCTGAAGAAATATATCGGTATTGACAGTTCGGTCATTCAGCAGAATCTGAGTTCTCTGCTCCAGCAGGGCGCCGGGTTCATGTCGACCTTGCTTCAATCCCTGTGGAATTCGGGGAAATCGCTGATCGATATTGCGGGGCTTTTCGTCGTCACTCCGGTGGTTGCATTCTACATGCTTCTGGATTGGGACCGCATGGTCAGCAGCATCGATTCATGGGTGCCGCGCCGCCAGCTTCATACCGTGCGCCGCATCGCCCGCGAGATGAATGCCGCCGTCGCCGGTTTCATTCGCGGGCAGGGAACGCTCTGTCTCATTCTGGGAACCTATTACGCCATCGGTCTCACGCTGACCGGACTTAATTTCGGCCTGTTGATCGGCTTTTTTGCCGGTCTCATCAGCTTTATTCCCTATATCGGTTCCTTTGTTGGTCTGGCGCTCGCCATCGGTGTGGCGCTGGTCCAGTTCTGGCCTGACTGGATCATGATCTGTGCCGTCGCGGGTGTGTTTTTCCTTGGTCAGTTTGTGGAAGGAAACATCCTCCAGCCGAAGCTCGTCGGCTCGTCCGTGGGGCTTCATCCGGTCTGGCTTATGTTCGCTCTTTTTGCCTTCGGCTCGCTGTTCGGCTTTACAGGAATGCTGGTGGCAGTGCCCGCAGCGGCTGCAGTCGGGGTGCTTGTGCGGTTCGCATTGAATAGCTATCTCCATTCACCGATGTATGATCCTGCCTACCATCAGCCAAACCCCGACGCCGGGCCGCTGATCGAGGCAGGCGAGAATGCAGGCAAAGAGAAATGAGATTGGGTCGTAACCGGACAAGGTTTGAAACGGGATTTGCAGGAGGCCGCGATGCGTGAGGCACCGCGCCAGATTCCGTTGAATCTTGAGCATCAGCCCGGTTATCATCGGGAAGACATGATCGTCACGGGTTCTAACCGTGCCGCTGTCGATCTTATCGATCGCTGGCCGAACTGGCTGTCGCCTGTCACGATCCTTGCCGGGCCGACGGGATCAGGCAAGACGCATCTGGCGGAAATCTGGCGCGCCGGAACAGGTGCACTTCTGGTAGACCCCACGAACATTACCGAGGAAGCTGTAAACGGCGCTGCCGAATATCCGGTGCTGATCGACGATATAGGTGCTGCGCCTTTCGATGAAACCGGACTTTTCCATCTCATCAACAGCGTTCGGCAGAATGCGGCTCAGGGGGTTGGGCCTTCCCTGCTCATGACCTCCCGTCTGTGGCCAGCCAACTGGAACGTAAAGCTTCCCGATCTTGCCTCGCGCCTCAAGGCTGCAACCGTCGTGGAAATTTCGGAACCGGACGATCTGCTGCTTTCCGGCGTTATTCACAAACTCTTCGCGGACCGGCAGGTAAGCGTCGAGCCGCATGTCGTCGCCTATCTGGTGAGCCGGATCGAGCGCTCGCTTCTGTCTGCGATCCAGATCGTCGACAAGCTTGACCGGGCGGCACTTGAGCAGAAAAGCCGCATCACGCGCACGCTTGCCGCTCAGGTTCTGGCGGGCAGCGAACAGCCGGAACGCTGAGGATGAAGATAGCGGTCACCGGAGCGGGTGGTTTTATCGGAAGCGCACTCACTCAAGTGCTAATCGGGGAAGGGCATGAAGTCCTGCCTCTGTCCCGGAATGAACTGTCTGATCCAGATTTCTCAGGTGTTGAAACGGTTGTTCATTGTGCAGCACTTGCTCACCGCACTGGCGCAGAACGACCGGATGCCGATACATTCAATGCGGTCAATCATCGACTGGCCGTGGAACTCGCCACCAAGGCAAAAGCCGCCGGCGTAAAGCGCTTCGTGTTTGTATCCACGATCTATACGATTGTGGGAAACCCGTCGCCGCTGAGGCCGGACATGCCACTGAAGCCGCGTGATGATTACGGCCGTGCCAAGGCGAAGGCGGAAGCCGATCTGCGCGAAATCAACGGGATCGAGATCGTCATCGCGCGCCCGGTTCTCGTTTACGGTCCCGGAGCGCGGGCGAACCTGAAAGCCTTGATGAAGCTCTGCAACAGCGGATTGCCGTTGCCGTTCGGTCTGGCAGACAACAGGCGCAGTTTCGTGTCGCTTGAAAACGTCGCCCATGCGCTGACATTTTTAAGCGTGGCGCCTGCCGAAAAGGTTGCCGGGCGGGTGTTTCATCTTGCTGAGCCGCAACCGCGCTCCACAAAAGAACTCGTGACGAAGCTGCGTGCTGCCTTGGGAAAGCCTTTGCGTCTTGTACCCGTTCCACCGGTCTTCATGCGGCTCCTGCTATCGGCAGCGGGCAAAAGCGGTCTCTACGACCAGCTTTATGGTGATCTGGTCGCAGACAGTTCATCACTGATTGAAGCAGGATTCGATTATCTGCCGGGCGATCGGCAGCTCGAAGCAATGGCGCGTGGTCTGGATTAGAGCATGTCTCCCAAAAGTGGGAACCGGTTTTTGGGATAAAGACAAGCGTAAAAACAAAGAGATAGAGCGGTTCCGTTTTAACCGGAGCAGCTCTAGTTTTTCTGGCCGACAGCTTTGGGCGGCTCCATGCGTGAATGCGCTGGATTTGGAGCCTGTTTTGGTGCGGCTGCCGTTGCAGTTTGCGTCTTCCTGGCAATCGAGCCGGTGATAAGGCTTGCACTGTCAGGCTTGTTGCGTCCACCGATAAGCTGATCTTCATGCACCCAGCCGATCATGTTCGTCTTCGGGACGATCACGCGATGCCAGCGTCCGGTCTTTCCATAGGAGCGCATCTCACGGCCTTTTTCCACGACGCCGATGGATGGCGACTTGTCCCACGCATTCTTATGGATGGTGAGTCGCGCCTTGGCATAAATCACCGAAGGCGAGCTTGCGGGAGTGTTGACGCCACGCGGCGGCATGGAGCGCAGTGCAGCGGCTGGTGGGGACACGACAACCTGATTTGTGGGGCGGGGCGGGGTGGCGGTCTGGATTGCTGCCTGCTGTACCGGCTTTTGCGGTGCGGGTGCCATAACGGGCGCCGATGGACGCGGCACAGGGCCGACGGCAGCGCCATAATCCTTCGACCACGCCTTGTTCTCGGGGGCCTTGTTCTCGGGTGCTTTGCTGGTGACGGTCGCCTTTGGCTCGGCTCTCGCAGATGACTGTGTGTTCGGCTTGGAAGCGGGGCGCTGGAACAGGGCTGTGATCGCGGCTTGCGGGCTCTTGTGCTGCGAGGTTGCCCACAGGCTGAAAGCACCAAGGCCGAGGATTGCGGCAAGCGCGAGCATGGGAGTGGACGAGCCGGATGACTTGCCCGACGACCTGGCCGAGCGCTTTGTGGAGCGCTTGGGCGAGCGGGTGGTGCGTTTCCGTGCAGCCATCGTCTGTCTCCTCTTCGAATCGCGATGGGGAGACGCTACCAATTGTTCCTTCGCATTTGGTTACCGCAGCATCGGGCGCGAACGGCTGGAACGACGAAGCGGAAACAAAAAACGCCGCTTTCGCGGCGTTTCAAGGTGGATTGGTGAAGACTTACTGGTGCCCAGACGTCTTGTCATCGCAAGAGGTTTGGCCTGAAGCCTTCTCCTGCTGCCGTTGGTTGGCTTCGCTTGCTTCAACTGCGTTGCGCAACTCTGCCCATTCGCGTTCATGACGACGATAAAGCTCGTCGGAAACAGTCTGGATACCCATTTCGGTCCTCCGTTTTATCTGGTGCCCCAAATAACATGGCGAAGTCCGAAACGTTGCATCACAAAGCGTAAGCGTTTGAAATCTTAATCGGTTTATATGTTTATAACGTCTTGCTGATTTCAGTTTTCCTGAATGGAAACACCACCTTCTCCGATTTTCATCTCAATCCCGGCGGGTTTAGTCTCTTCACGATAGACATAAACCGCAAGACCCGCAGTCACGACAATCAGCGCGCCAATAATCAGATAAAGCCCGTTTCTATTCACATTCAGTCTCCAGCTGGTTGATGGTGAAGTGGGAACGTTCGCGCGCGTGATTTGGTTCCGCAGAACATGATGACCACAAAAATGCGTCATCCTTTTTTTATTGAATGGAAAAAACACAAACTGGCAAATTTGCTCTTGCTTTATCTCTTTGGATTATCTAGTGAAGCCGCACCGCTTGAAAGCGACGGAGCGTAGCGCAGTCTGGTAGCGCACCTGATTTGGGATCAGGGGGTCGCAGGTTCGAATCCTGCCGCTCCGACCATCTTCCCCAAGATTTGAAATGGTCGATATTTGAACGCCCCGGCACAGGCTGTGGCGTGCGTCTTTATCGCGTTGACATGCATTCCCGTGTAAACTATTGGCTTGGTGGATTTTCAGCTCCCCCAGCGGGGCAAGAGAGTAGTTCAGGGTTCTTCAAATGGTTGCACGTATTTACCGTCCAGCTAAGACGGCAATGCAGTCCGGTCAGGCTAAGACAGACCAATGGCTTCTGGAATATGAACCGGAAAGCCCGCGTATGGTCGAGCCTTTGATGGGCTACACTTCTTCAGGTGATATGAAGAGCCAGATTCGTCTGTTCTTCGCCACGCAGGAAGAAGCAGTCGATTATGCAAAGCGCAATGGCATCGCCTATCGCATTACGGAACCGAATGAGCCGAAGCGCCGCAAGGTTTCCTACTCGGACAATTTCCGCTTCGACCGGACGATGCCCTGGACGCATTGAGGTGCATTGATTGCCTGTTTAGCCTGACACTTGTTTCAGGCCGGGCAATGCGATAATTCGGCAGGGCTTTGCTGGCAAAGCCCTGTGCAAATTGAAATATCTTCGATCTTTTTCGAAAGGAGAGGTCCCGTAGCTCAGTTGGATAGAGCGTCAGCCTTCTAAGCTGAATGTCACAGGTTCGAATCCTGTCGGGATCACCACTCTTTCGTTCTTGTCGAATGACACGATATTTGGCCTTTTTTGGCCACTATGTTGCCCTTGGGTCAGCATCTCTGACCTTTCTCAACGATCATTCCCTCTGCGTCGGTCCGAAACTGCAACGCAAACTCAGCGTATAGATTTCGTCCACGGTCGACTTCCGATCCCGTTCCCTTCGCTCACCGGGTTGATCGAAGCATTACAAATCGAACATGTTACGATGGCAGAGCGTGTCGCAGGTTGTGGAAATTTTGCGACAGGAAAAGGATTCGGAATGGCCGCTTCTGGCCAGTTAAGGTTCGTTGATGGTTTGGCAAATTGATGGGTATGGTGGAGCAGGTCCTTTGCGGTTTGGAATGTCCCCGCCAGAGGTTGAGGGCATCATGGGAACGCATCCTGTGATCAAGCGCAGCCCCCCGAATGCGGCCCGCTACCTATTTGGACCCGATAGGCCTGTAGTCATCTTCGAGCAAAATTCATTGGTTGAAATCAGCTTTTCACCAGACGCCAGCGAGCCAGTAAAATACGGATCAGAAGATCTGTTTCTGTCCTCCGAGAAAGACGTACTTGAAATGCTATGGGCACACAGCGGCAGGGCCGATACATTTGAGGTGGCCGGCTTCATCGTCTTCCTCCCGCTAGGTATAACGCTCACTGGCTTTCACGATCACGATGCGGACCAAAAAGCGATCTCGTGCTTTGTCAGGGGTCGGTGGGATCGATTCGGAACGAGGATGAAACCAATAGAATTTTCGAGCTAATGACTTTGTCGGGCAATTCCTGAAACCTGCATCACGTTCGCAGCGGCCCGGATTCCGGGCCGCGACGTGTGCAAAAGTAAGTCCCGCAAGCCTGACTTTTGCACACGTCTTTTGCGACAGAATTTTCCCTGAAAAATTCGGTGCCGCCGATTTTGTCGCGAAACTTTGGATTTCCGCGACATGAACATGTTGTCGGGGCCGAAGGCCGGCCCCGATCATTGATGATCAGCTAAAATAGGTTTCTGCCATCACTTCTTGGATCACCTTCTATGTGGTGAGGAGTGTAGAGATCGCTGCGAGCTTTTCTCCGCCACGGCCGCGCAAGACCCTCCGGGTTGGTTTTGATATCCGCGACAGCGATAGCGGGTAACCCGTTCATAGGGCACTGCGCTGCCCACTGACCATCCACCGAAGCATTGCCCGAAGGAGCAGCCGTGCTCTGGGGTGCGAGAGTTGAAAAGCTGACCCAAAAGGTATTGCTTGCAGCATGCCCCAATACCTCAGCAGCAAATGCCGGAGCACCAGAAGCGGTTTCTCCTGCTGTCGAGAACAGTACGCAATCGACATTAAGCTGCTCGTATTCGATGAATATTTCGGGATAGTGCGCTTCCATGCCGACCGCACAGCCGAAACGGAAACCGTCCACCTCAAAAGTCACGGGTGTCTTCCCCGGCGAGTACATAAACGAGATTTTCGTGTTGGATAGCAGGCGCTCATCGTAGCGCGTCACCAGTTCCCCACGATCGGAAACGACATACAGGCTGTTGTGCGGCCGATGCGGCGAGGACAGCTCATGAACAGAGCCGAATATCGTCCAAAGTTTAAGCTCGCTCGCAAGTCCTCTGGTCGCTTCCAGTTCCTCACGCAAAACACCCCATTCGAAGCGCGTCCAATCGGACGGGCCGATTTCGCTCGGTCCGATTTCGGACATGATCCGTTTATGTGGCCAGCAGGTTGTCCCTTCCGGGAAATGTAAGAGGCGAGCCCCGGCTTTATGGGCGTCACGCATAAGGCGGCGCATCTCCGCTCCACTGGCATGAAGCGCCGCAACGTCACGCGGATCATTGAAAAGGGATGTTTGGGCTACCGCCATCCGTATTGAACGGATCGCAGGCTCGTCCGGAGGTTGGCGGATATGTTGGAGAGCTGCCGTGTAAGATTCGCCGGTTTTGGCAGCACGGGCACGCACACGGCGCTTAAGATTTCCGTTTTGGGGCATGATCTGGCCTTTCACGTCCCGGACACAGTTCCCCAGCAACCCATCCGGCACGATCGGACCAAGACAAGCGGCCCGAGACGGAAGTCCCTTTGCCTCCGTTCAAGACCATGCTGGGGAAGGTCTAGGAGGTTGGGCGCAGGCCACGCCGAGAGAACATTGTAGGTCAAGTGCCGATTCGTCAAGCCGTCGCGAAAATCCCAAGACTTGCGACACTTAAGAATATGACGGGTAAAATATCGTGGCAAAAAAGGCAATCAAACTGGAACTGGCAGAATTTGACCTTAGGATTCTCAATGGGTTATACTGAACCCAAAGGCCAAATATCGTGTCACATGACAGTTCTCCTCTTATAACCGACTGAAAAAGCTCAACTTTTTTAAGGTGTGGGGCTTTGGTTTCTAGGAGAGGGGATGGCATGTTCTTCTTTAGTTTCTTCGCGCCGAATTGAGCCAGCTTTTTTGCGTTCGCATTCTTTATGTAATGCACCGCCATGGCATCGGTCGTCCAGCCGAAAAGCGCCTTCAGTTCGGCATTGCTGCCTCCGCTTTCCGCCACGATCTGGGCCAGTAGTTTGCGTAAGCCGTGGGCGCGCCCTGATACTCCCGCCTCGTCGCACACTTCAGCAAACCAGTTGCCGAAAGATGATTCCCTCTTGAATGGTCGTCCTTGTACTGGCGTAGTCAGGAACGCCATGTGGCTTATCGAGCAAGCATCTATCGACTTCTGAAGGCTAGGGTGTACCGGGATGAAAAGCGGCTCATCGTTTTTCTGCGCCCTAAGCTCGACCACAGCATTACGGATGTGTTGCGGGCCAAGGCGATAAACGTCTGATCGACGCAGGCCTGTAAACAGAAGCAAATCCATCGCGAGGCCCGCCAACGTTCCCGGCATGTGCTTGTCGTAGAACTTGGAAACGTCTTCATATGTCCAAGGTGTATGACCTATAGCCTTCGCTTTCGGTCGCTTCACGTCCCTAACCGGATTGGCGCGGGCAATTCCTGCATCCACCGCCCATTCGAAAAGGTAACCCATTACCTTCATGAAATTTATTGCGGCGAGTGGGGTGTCGGCGCGCCTGTCGCGCCCGGCAGCGATGGTATTGCGCGTGACCTGAGAAACCAGCATTTTGCCGCCTGTTTCGCAAACTGCTTTCAGGATATTGGACCGCGTGCGCTGAGTGCTTGGCGCTAGCGCCTTAAACGCTGCAGAAGCTTCATATTTTTTCACAAGCCACTGAAGTGTAAATTTCGATGGCGGGCTGGCAATTGCCATATCTTGTCCCCCCATGAGTGAACGCCAGTGAACAATGAATTCTGGAGAACCATATTCACCTTTATTCGCGTGCGCGGTCCATCGCCAATACGGAAGTACCAGACAACACGCCCGTGTTCTGGTCGTTTGTTTCTGAACGTATTGGTATCGGTGAGGCGCCATATTTTTCATCAGAGATAACCGTATGTCCGAAGGACAGGCCAATGAGGCCTGCATTCCCGGTATGGATAGGTTTGGCTACTTCCCGATCACTTACGGCAAGTCGAATATTACGCCGCTGTCGCACCGCCTAGACTGACGCCACATCGAAAGCGTCGCTTTGGGTAATGGGCGAGGGCTAACCCAGCCGCAGGACCATGCGCCGGTAGTGACGGAATGGCATTGGCCGTCCAGCGAGGAAGTGGCTGAAGGGCTTACTGATGAGCAGAAAGATGCAATCCGTGGTGCTATAAACGGCGGCATGTATAAGCAGGCGCCGCAGGTTAAAGACTGGGTTGGTCACGCCGTGGCCTATGCGCTTGGGTTGGATATTGACGACGAAGTGCAGAAGAAGCGGGCGGGCCTCATAACCAAGGCGTTATTCAAGGAAGGCTTCTGGGCGAAGGTCGAGGAGCGCGATCCGATACAGCGGAAGACGACATCGTTTGTGAGGGCGGTTTGAGAAATACGGCAAATGCCGTATTTCTTTTTTGCTTTTATTTATCCAGTAAACCTCTTGTCGCTCATCTCTTTTAGTGACAATAAAACTATATTTAATCGCTATAGCAGGGGGCATGTGCGGGCAATGGGGATAAGGGGCGCGTTTGGCGTTTGTAGATGGCGCCACTATTTAATTGCTTTTTTAGGAGTATTGGGGCTGCTCTTATCTCAGGAAAGCGCCTATTCCGCTCCAGTGACTTCGCCTCAATACTTTAGTGGTTCGAAGAATGAATGGATAACTGGTAGTCTCACGGCTACGGGGAATAGGGTTACATTCAGCCTAGTGGCGGCCCCAGCCTCTGGCAGTGTTGTGTTAAACGCCAACGGCACTTTTACTTATACGCCTAATGCTGAATTTGTCGGCGACGATTCCTTTCTTTTCCGGGTCACGGATGAAAACAACGAGTTCTCCGAAAACTCAGCCCATTTCACGATTTCAGCCGAACCGAGAGTAACGTCAGTTGCAGTGCCGGCTAGCGGCTATTACAACGTCGGCTCAATGCTGAATTTTTCGGTTAATTTTGATCAAGCTGTATTTGTCTCTGGCACGCCTTCATTGTCAGTTATTATCGGCTCCGACACAAAGCCAGCAGCATATGCGGGCGGTAGCGGTACAAACACCCTCACGTTTTCTTATACTGTCCACCCTGGCGACATGGACATGAATGGGATTGCGATTGGCGCGCTTTCGACCAACGGAGGATCCATCGGAAATAGCGCAAATGATTCAGCGGCATTAACTCTCAACAATGTCGGGGTCACGTCTGGGATATTGGTCAACACTGCGAGCCCTACAGTTACGCTTTCAACTTCGTCAACACAGTTTGACGCCATCAAAAATGTTACAGTTACATTCTCTGAGCCGGTAACGGGATTCACTTTCGGCGATTTCGATATTTCTTCTGCCGGAGCGATCAATGGCACCATGCACTCATTGGCGACTAGCGACAACATAACATATACCTTTGTCGTTACAATGTCTGGGTCTGGCGTTACGACATTGAGGGTACGAGCTGGATCTGTCGTCAACGTGGCAGGAAATGGCAACTTCAGTTCCAATGCACTGAACCTAATACTTGATCCCTTACCAAACGCGGACTTGCAGAACCTCATACCCAGCACAGGTACTTTAACGCCCGCCTTTGCTCCCAACACGACCTCATACACGTTGAATGTCGCAAACGATGTGGAGAGCATTTCGTTCAACCCATCGCTTGCAGATATCAACGCAACGGCTGTCGTCAACGGGGCTTTAACGCCCAATGGAACGTCCAGTGCTGCAATCCCATTGGTGGTGGGGAGCAACACGGTTACCACGACTGTAACCGCGCAGGATGGAACGACCACGAAGAGCTATACGGTCAATGTCATTCGCGCGCAGTCCGGCAATGCCGAACTGGTGGGCCTTGTTCCGAGCGCTGGATCTCTTGACCCGGCATTTTCGCCGAGCGCGACGACTTACGCGCTGGCGGTTCCAACCGAAACATCGTCGTTACAGCTGACGCCCACTTCTGCCGATCCGACGGCAACCATCACGATCAACGGAGCAATTGTCCCACCCGGTAGTGCGAGCAGTGCGCTTCCGCTCGGCATCGGCACGACAACCTTGACGGTGGTCGTCACGGCGCAAAATGGAACAACGCGCAACTATACGGTAAATGTCACCAGAGCTGCGTCAGCGGATGCAACGCTTGCTGGCCTCGTTCCCAGTGTTGGCTCGCTGGACCCGGCATTTGACAAGGAGACGCTCAGCTATTCTCTCAATGTTGAAAACACGGTCGAGAGCATAACCTTCGCCCCGACGGTTTCCGAGCCTTCCGCTCGCGTAACCGTTGCAGGGAGCAGCATTGCTTCTGGAAGTTCTAGTGCTCCTATAGGGCTGACTATTGGTGCGAACACGGTTTCGATTGTTGTGACTGCGCCAAGTGGGGCCAATCGCAGCTACACGGTTGTGGTCAACCGTGCGGCCATGGTTTTCCCCGACCCGACGCTTGATCCCGAAGTGATCGGCTTGTTGAACGCGCAGACAAGTGCCGCACGACGCTTTGCGCAGGTTCAAACCCGGAATTTCCAAAACCGGCTTGAGCAGTTGCATGATGAAGGCGACCGGCGAAAGTCTAGCCTCGGCGTGCGACTTGGCAGTCCATCGACCGTACAGCAACCGGAAGACCCGACCAATCCCTCTTCGTCAGCACCTTCGGCAGGGATTACACATCTCGGCTATGCCCGCGAGCAGCGCGATAGCTTTCCGGGCAAGGCTATTGGCTTGAAAGACCCGGTGCAGGCTGCGTCGTCCATAGACCCAGACCTTGGACCATTCGCATTCTGGAGCAGCGGCTTTGTGAACTTCGGTCAGCGCGATAGCGGCAAGCTCGATCTGGACCATACGCTTGTCGGCGTGAGTGGAGGTATCGACTACCGGTTCTCGGAACGCTTCGTGGCGGGCTTCGGTGTCGGATACGGGCGGGATCGCACAGATATTGGCGACAACAGCACGGACAGCCGTGCCAATGCCTACAGCGCTGCGGTCTATGGTAGCTTCAAGCCGATCGACAATTTCTTTATCGATGCGCTTGTCGGCGGCAGCATCCTGGATTTTGACTCCACCCGCTTTATCACGGCAGACGGTAGTTTGACCGACGGCAAACGTGATGGCCATCAAGTGTTCGGATCACTGACGGCTGCTTATGAATTTCGTCAAGAAGCATGGCTTGTTTCGCCTTACGGCCGGATGGAAATGTCGCGCTCCTGGCTTGATGGTTATTCGGAAGGTGGTGACAGTATCTACCGGCTGACCTATGGCGATCAGACCGTGGACACTGTCACGGGTGTGGTTGGTTTGCGCGCCAATTATTCCATCGACTACACATGGGGGCTTCTGACCCCCGGTGTCCGCGCCGAATATGCTCATGATTTTCAGGGCTCCAGCCGGGCCGCTATGGGATATAGCGCGCTTGGCGGGCTTCCCTATGCACTCGATGTTGAAGGCGAAAGCAGCGATAGCGCCAATGTTGGCCTGTCGCTTGATTTCAGCTTTGATAATGCCTGGACCACAGGCGTCGAGTATCGAACCGGCTTTGGTGGATCCGGTGCGCGAGACCACGCGATTGCACTGCGGGTTGGTGCGAAGTTCTAGTTTCGGAAGGCTAGTAAGTTAGTGCGAAGGTTTGAAATGCGGGGCTTCGGCTCCGCTTTTTTATTGCTGCGACCAATCCGGTGTGATGCCGTTCTTACCCATGATGCCGTATGTTCCCCCTGTATTAATGAACCAAACGCTGAAAATTGCGCAAAGGAACAAGAATACGGATGCTGAGACGGTGATACGCGTTCTCCTAGGGCTCCGTCTCAATAAGAGATAGACGCCTGAAGCAACGGCAGCCGATGAAACATAGGCAGCAATCATAAACGGTCCTTAGTGGGAAAAAGGCGGAAACCCGCAAAAAATACAGCCTGCTATCGCCGCGTTCAATAGGCCAGCTTAACTAATACAGCAGGTTCTCGCTCAAGTTGTGGACTTATAATAAGGAACATATCAGCAAATGGTTCGTTTCGCTTTTCCAACCAGGAGGACGATCATGAAAACTTTGTCTGATATTTTCGAGCATACATTGCAGGACATTTATTACGCAGAGAATGCCATTACGAAGGCTCTCCCGAAAGTCGCCAAGGCGGCCAAAAGTGCCAAACTTAAGCAAGCCGCTGAGGAACATCTCGAAGAAACCAAGGGGCAGATCACGATCCTGAATGAGGTATTTAAGTCTCTCAAGCTAAAGCCTACTGCCGAGAAATGCGATGCTATCGAAGGGCTGATCAAGGAAGCCGACGGCTTGATTGAAGAGGCAAGCGGAACAGCTCTTGACGCAGGCTTGCTCGCAGCTTGCCAGGCAGTCGAGCATTATGAAATTTCCAGATACGGTTCGCTGCGCGAATGGGCAAAGGAGCTCGGACACACGGAAGCGCACACCTTACTGACCCAAATTTTGGATCAAGAGAAAGCTACAAATAACAAACTAACGAACTTGGCCATAAGCCAAATCAATAAGGCATAGTTTTCTGGCCGCACACGGGAGGGAGGCGGTACGTCCTCCCTCTCTTTTTTGCGCACTTCTCGAAAACCCTAAAAGAAGTTCGCAAATGCACGCTGCTTTTGGTGCGTAAAAGTTCTTATATAGAAACTTACGCACAAAGCGCGCGGCGCAGTTCTCGTAATTTGAGAAGTGCGCACTTTCCTGATTTTAGGATTTTCCAAAATACAACCTGATGTGAGGAAGGCAACAAGACGCCCCCGGTGAATGGTGTAACTGGAGGACCGCAAAGCGCCTTGCCCCATGGCAGGGTAACGTCTCGTTTTCTGCCTGTCCATTAACACCACATTTATTGAGACATTCCACACTCCTCTTGCCGCTACCAACGGCATACCGCAATCAACACGAGGAGCTCACATGGCACGCAGCCGCACACGCGCGCCTTTGTCTACGACGACAACCGTCACCAAAACCCAAACCGTCCGCATCAACGGCGCCCGCGTCAAGATCAGCACCAAGTCTGGCAATGTGACGACAAAGCCAGCCCTGCCGCTCGAATGGGAATTACAGGCGGCACAGGTTTCCGCATTGCGCCGACTGCCACAGTACCAGCGCCAGTTCCTGTTGGCGGGAGACATGAACGCGAGCAAGAGAGGCCCGATGGCTCAGGCTCAGGCAATCGCAACGGGAATTACCAGCGGTGAACCTGACCTCCGCATCTATGGTGAATTCGGGCGTCTGCTGATGATCGAGAATAAGGTCGGGCAGGGAGGACTGTCACCAGCCCAGAAAGACCGCCACGCTGCCCTACAGCGGCTCGGCTATCCGGCGCAATTAATCGCGCACTGGTTACCAACATCAATCAACCGGTTCCTGCTAAGTATCTCATGCCAGGTATGGCTCTGCTTTGCATCGATACCGGCACCGAGTTGCGATTGCTGTCCTACGGCGATGCGGAAGCTATCCTTGCTGCTGCCGAAGACGCAGTTGCGCGGGCTGAAGCGGCGGTGGAAGGTCTCAACAGACAAAACATGCTCAAAGTTGATGACTACTTCTTGCCTGTTCTTATCTAGAAATTCGCCACGCATAACGCTCCCCATGTTCTCCAGCACAGCTTACTGATTTGGGCGTGGCAGGCAAGTCCTTGCAGTGGCAGGTTTAAGGCCCCAGTAAGGTTTCACTGAACTGGGGCCGAGCACCTTGGGAAATCACGCTGAAAGCAATAATAGGTGCCCAGTCGACGTTTATCTCGCATATTGTAAACAGTCTGTTTCGGGATGAACAAGAAAACCCCGGCACGTCTCCCAATACGCCGGGGCTACGCGCCTCCACGTGCGGCGAACACGATGGGCACGCTGATGAAGTATATCATAGACGCAGCGACTATAGCGTCCATCCATACACAGCGAGGGCTACACCTCCGACGGCACCAATAACCGACCATCCAATCATGCTGATACCCATGAAGCTGTGATACGTTTCGGAAGAGATCTTGTTGAAAGCTGCGGCCACAAAAAGGTTGGCAGCGGCACCGAGGATTAGACCGATACCGTTGGCGACGTAAGCGGCGGGATGAAGTGCCATGCTCTGCATGAAATATGGCCGCAGTAGGAAAGTTGCTCCAAGCATTCCTGCAATCAGCACAAAAACCGATACCATTCCGAAGCCGGACCATCTTACTAGCATTTGGTGAACTACCTTTGTCTTGGGGAGAGGTCAGGCGGTAATGGCCCTTGCTCGCTCGTCGGACAACCCTCCGACGACAAAATCCTCAAGAAAAACCCCGGAATGAGCCGGGGGTCTATGTTCATTGTTTTCGTCTGGTGTCCCAGAAAAGCATTGATATGACCCAGAGCAGCGCAACGAAGATTGTGCCCTCAATTAGAAAATACCAGTGCATGACACCACCTCACATCGGAATTCTACCGCCGCTCGAAGCTTTGCTCATCATCCATGGGATTGCCGCTTCCGGCTGTTCAAGCAGATTGCGCTTTCTCGCGAAGCCTTCGAATGCGTTACGCGCTACGTGAACCGGCTTAAGCCCATTCTGTGCATCGCAGCAGGTTTTCCACGTAACCTCAAATATGACGTCGCGTTGTTCGTCGGGCCAGTCATAAAGAAAATCAATAGCATCTTCGATGCTTGCAATCTCTTGGATTAAGTATTCGCCGTCCTTCACAAAAATTGGACTGTCAAACAAACGGTCGCTCATCGAAACCTCCATTTGATCGAACGAAGTGTGTTGGAATGACGGCTTCGATTTAGTGATCGCATCGACGGTTTCAAGAGCCTCTTATGTTAAATTTCAGGAAATCCCCATGAACAAAACAGCGTTCTTCGCGTATGCGAGGCGCGCGCCTTTTGGCGGGCGCTTGAGCCAAGCGCAGGTCGACGGTACGTCGGCAATTCTGGCTATGGCCGAGCGCCGAGGCCTGCCAGACGAGCAGACGGCTTACGTGCTCGCGACGGCGTTCCATGAGACCGGCGGCAAGATGCAGCCGATCGAGAAAAACTTGAACTACACCAGTGCGGCTCGCATCCGGCAGGTCTGGCCGTCGCGGTTCTCCTCCGTGCAGAGCGCCCAACCTTATGTGCGCAATCCGCAGGCCTTGGCTAACAAGGTCTACGGCGGGCGCATAGGAAATACCGGCGCCAACGATGGCTGGCTATACCGCGGTCGCGGTTTGGCGATGATCACCGAGCGCGACAATTATGAAAAGTATGGCCTTGGCGTCGCGCCGGACAAAGCGCTTGAGGACGGCGTGGCTGTGCGCATCCTGTTCAACGGGATGATCAACGGCAAGTTCACGGGCAAGCGGCTGACTGATCACTTCGGTAGTGGCTGGGCTGCGCCGCAGGATGCCCGCGCAATCGTCAACGGCAGCGACAAGGCCAACAAAGCAAGGAAGATCGAAGATGAAACGAGCAAGCTTGGCGGCGGCGATGTTGACGCTGCTCTTTCTCGGTGGCTGCGCGACAGCCGGTAGCTACTGCGACGTGGCCCGGCCTGTCCGACCGAGCGTCGAGGACAGCCTGACTGATGGCACGAAACGTCAGATCCTCGCAGAGAACACAAAACTGGAAAAGCTTTGCGGAGTGAAACCGTGAAGGCGTGTCTTGCAAGGAGGTTCGCCCGCGCCCAATTGCTGATAAACTGCGTGACTTTTCAACTTTCAGGGAGTGGTTGAATGCCAAGCACGCTGGACAAGACGTTTGATGCGGTAATTCAGAAAAGCCAGAAAAAAGGAGGTTGGACGTACATTGTCTGGCCCGATGCAGCGGCTTTCTTTGGAACAAGGGGCCTTGTCAAAGTGAAGGCAAGCGTCGACGGCGTGGACTTTGAAAGTTCCTTCATGGCGCTCGGAGACGGACTCACAAACTTCCTATCAAAGCTGACCTTCTCAAGCGGATTGCTAAGTCTGCGGGAGACAGCGTCACGGTCACGCTGCGTGAACGTTTGCGCTAAGCGTTAAATTTATGAAACGGTAAATCATATGTCTAATCTTAGGAAGACGCCGGATGACCGGCGCTGAAATCATGGCCGCTGTCGGCTTTATCGTAATGATTATGGGCTTTCCGTTAGGTCTATGGAAGTACGTCGAAAGCCAAATCGCGAAAGCTGAGACGCGCAACGCGGCGAAAGCCGAAGCTGCGACCGCTCTTGCTAGCCTGACGCGGCAGGAGCTTTCCGATTACAAGCTGCGCGCAGCCGAGACGTTCGCCACGAAGGCAGGCATGCAGGAACAGGCGTCGCAGATCATGCGGGCCATTGAAAGCGTGGCGCATCGCATCGATGGGCTCACCGAGCGGATTGACAATCTGATGCAGCCTAAGTCAGCTAGAAGTAGAATTTAATTCCTGAAAGGTTGGAACCAAAGATACTGCGCATGCATTATATGTTCGGAAATACCAAATATGAATGGAGAATATAATATGCGTCGTATTTTTCTAGCTGCTGTTGCAACTGCTGCAATCGTTTCTTTTGCAAATGCGCAGAACGCTACCGCAATGCAAGAAGAGGCATTTGTTACCGCAAAGCCGACCGACGTTATTACTAGTAGTATCCTGAATCTTGACGTTACGAATGCTAACGATGAGAGCATCGGCAAGATTCAGGATGTAGTGATGGGCGACGGTGACGTCGAAGGCTATATCGTATCGGTCGGCGGCTTCTTGGGCGTCGGCGAAAAGTATGTGGTCGTTGACCCTGATGCCATCGAGATTGTCTATTCTGAGAATGATAAGAAATGGTCGGCGAAAATGAACGCTACCAAGGAAGAACTCGAAAAGGCCGCCGAGTTTAAGTACGAGGGCCGATGGGCTAAGTAACCAGTTTTTGAGAGAGCGGCTTTCGGGCCGCTCGTTTCATTTTTGGGCAGCTGGAGACGCGAGTAACTCACTACTGATTTTCAGGTTCAAGTGCTCTCCGGGTCATGTGAATGCAACGGCTTAATGAGATCAATCGCCCCGCTGCGCCGGAGTTCTTATTTATGCCAGCGAACAGAACCAAATAACGGGCGCCACGATCGGGATTGCAAGCGCGCACCACGCAACCCGCCACCCGACATTCTTTGTGCCTAGGAATGCCGTCATGACTATAGCCGCCGCTATCATCACGGTAATCGGCCAGTAGATTGACATATAGACGAGGGCGGCAACCCACCAAGGAAATGAAATCATGTGCGCTTGTAACCGGTGGATAGTGCGGCGGCAATATCTCGTGGTGACGATGTCATATAAGAAAGGCGCCCCGAAGGGCGCCAATTTTTTATTTGTGCTGGTTGGGATCAACCAAGCGATAGCTTGAGCCAGGCTTAGGGGTTGGAGGTAAGGGCTTTCCTTGCACTCCAGTTATTTCTGGTCCAACACCGCCGCGCGGTCCAATAGTTGCATACCGGCCGGAGCGGGGAGTGATATTACCTGGCTTTAGAGGTGGCTTCGCCATTTGTTGTAGACTCTTTCGAGAGCATCTTGATTGAAAGTCCCTAGAGGCGTATCACTCGATTGCTAAGGCGAGAAAACGCCGAGTGCCGATTGGTACTCCGTTTTTATCGACACAGGGGCAAGAAGTGAATCATTTCGCTTCTTGCCCTTTGTTTATCTCATTGCGCGCCGATCTCCGCAAATACTAAATCTAGTGTTAACATTCTTTGGGTGCGCCCGCTGGGGGCATATGTGGATAACGGGGAGGGATCACTTAACTGGTCCGAACCTGTGTTATGGCGCGCCGCCATCAAAAGCCGCCGCGATTTTTATTTGCCCATTAACACCACCTTTATCGAGACATTTCATTTTCCTTTTGCGCCGCTCACCACGGCTACCAACCAAACACGAGGAGACTGTATGTCCCATGACAGACAGGGCGCGGGTGCGCGCCTTTCACACGAAGAACTCCTGCGGCGCGCCGAGGCCTACCGCGAGCACGGCACGCTGGTTAAGGCTGCCACTGCGCTCGGCATTAAAAAGTGGCATTCCACGAAAGCATCAAGCGGGCGGCGGAACTGGGGCTGTTGGGTCCGTCGCCGACGTTGCCGGGCAAGCCGCATCTATGGAAGACGCCCCTGGCTTTCCCCCTGCAGGCACCTCCGATGGCGGCAGCACGAGCTATTATGAGTTGCCAGCTGGCGCGACCGAGCTGAACGACCTAATCGAGCATAAAGGCATGTCCTTCGCACCCGGCAACATTTTCAAGGCCTGCTATCGGTTTGGGGAAAAAGATGCGGCCAACCGAATGTATGATCTGAATAAGATCTTATACTTCGTGTGGGGGCCTAAGGCTGTGGAAACGCGGAGGTAAACGTAGCCAGTCGTGCGCACCCTTTGAGCGCTTATCTACGAAAAGAACGCTTTCGCGATGAGCCACCGCATCACCGCCTAAGTATATTGGAAAGCTTTGTCCAATCTTCTGAGGGGGATGACATCTGTTTGTGCGCGTCTTCAATTTCGCGCGGCGTAGCAACAGCATGTTTCAATATGCTAAGATTGGTGGCGGGTACGGTAAGGCCGATATTCTCTTCATGGTTATTCATTTTAATCTCTCTTTCGTGTTGTTTCCCTTGCCGAGCAATTAAAATAAAAAAAGGCCAAGCAATGCTTGGCCCCAAAGCTAATTTCTTTCAACAGTGCCAGTACATCCGTGGTCACAAGAAAGAAAAAGCCTCATTTAGGCTGCTTGCAGATTACAAGCAGACATCTTGCCCGACTTGCGATCCTGTTCCAGATCATAAGTGAGCTTCTGGCCTTCGGTAAGCGAGTACATACCTGCGCGTTCAACCGCAGAGATATGAACAAACGCATCGCCGCCGCCATTCTCAGGCTGAATAAACCCAAAGCCTTTTGCTGTATTAAACCATTTAACTGTGCCGGTGTTCATAGGAACCCCTTTCATAGAAATATTGATAGCCGCGTTCGAAACAAACGCAGAGATGAAACGATTTTTTAAAGGGAGTTTTCGTCAACGCACGGCGCTAATCGTGCAGAAAGCTAATCTCAACAAGAAAATCTCGATGTTATATTGTAGCAATTTTAATTATTTGTGTCAAATTTTTAATATGATTCGGCTAATTTAACAGATAAAAATACTTAAATATCTTAATATTTCCGTTGTTGTTACAATGAAATAACGATTTCAAACTTATTGTTTGAGAGGCCCTGTTTGGGCGCCCTCAAAGGATAATTATTGAGCCGTGCCATAAGCAGAAGACACTTCCGTCTGTGAATCTGGGTCCGTTTGAATGTCGCCCATTACTCCAGCCATAAAACTCTTCAGAACTAACGCTGACTCATTATAATGGGGGCCTGGTAGGGGTTTCATCCTGGACGTGAGATAGCCAGCCTTAATAATCATCTGCTTCAGAATGCGATGGTTTGAGTGAAAATCGCCATTATGGATATTGGAAGACATGGCGTCCTCCTTTCAAATTGCGGGCAAGGGTAATTCAACCCACGTCAGCAGAGCCTGTATTAAATCAATTCACTGACACTTTAGGGTGGACTGTTTGTGATTTGATAGCAAGCGAACAATTAAGGTCACTTAGGGGCAAGATACTCACTATTCTGACGCAGCCCGAACGATCTTATGTTCGGAAATCCAGCTCCACATAAAAAATAACCCCGCGGCGTGATCGCGCGGGTTGAAGTCATGTCTCATCGGCACCCAAAATTTTATTCAGAACTTCGCGTTTGTAAAGTCCTAAGGATTGATTTGTGGGACATCAATATAAACGAAAGAAAGTGCTGACAGTTTTTTGACCGTACGATAAAAGGTCTCTCCAAAAAAGGGAGGGGAGAATGTACAGCAAAAGGACGGTCGAAGCGCCGCGTTTGTGGGTAGTTCGATGGATCGAACAATTGTCACTCACGAAGTTTCTGGCATTGGTTGTGGTTTGCAGCGCAAGTACTGGCGTAATTCTGAGCCGGTTAATTTGAAAGCGCTAAACGGATTGCACACGATAGGATCTTTAATAGTAAAGCCCCGACGCCTCTCCAAACGTCGGGGCTTCCTACCATTCCTGAGTGTTGTTATCGAGGCATGGTAATACAAAAACTAACGTGTTTGCGATCGCGGGCAAGGGCTTCATTTTAAAAGCCCCGACACGCTCTTCCCGGAGTCGTCGGGCCGCGCTCGGCAAATGAGGTGCATGTCCTTGCCGTCCGCTCTATCCGCTGAGCTTCGTACGGACCCAGCGAATAACTAGAAAAAGGCGCCCTGCCCTAGGGACGAGCTAGGCAGGGCTGCGTCAGCGACGGTTCTAGTGGTGAATGAGCCGTACTGGCGGGGAGTGGTATCGATGCATTGCGTGAAACTACGTTGGCGAAATTTTGTTCCGTCATTTTAGCCCGTCTTTATTCGGCCCCCTCATTCTATCCTGGAATAGCCCCTTAATTGCCCGGACAGTTTCTGCCACTTAAATAAGTAATAGGACTACTGTTCACATTATGACTGGTAATAGCATTAAGATGGAAATTCTTTCCGGCCCTGAGCGGCGTCGACGCTGGAGTACAGCGGAGAAACTTGCGATTGTCCACGAAACCTACGAGGCGGACGCAACGGTCAGTCTGGTCGCCCGTCGTCATGGCATTGCGCCCAGCCAGCTGTTCGCGTGGTGCAAGCTTACGTCAGAGGTCGCGACGGCAGCCGAAGAGGAGGTTGTCCATTCCGGTGACCAAGCTCGGACTCCAGACAATGCCGCCGCTGACGCTGACCGCATTGCGGTTTGGCATAGCTGTTCCGCTTCTGTTGCTCTTCGTTCTGGGCAAACAAAGACTTCCACTCAAGGCTTTTCCCAGACTGGCAGGGTTGGGTGTTCTGGGCATCGGCATTGGTCAGGTTTCACAGACATTGGGTGTTGCCGGCACATCGGCATCAGCCGGAACGATTATTTCCGCTACCATTCCCCTGTTTGTCGTCGTTTTTGCAGCCCTTCGCCTGAAGCAGGCCGTTTCAGGCGTGCAGGTGCTCGGACTGGTTACCGCCTTTGTGGGAATCGGTCTGGTCGCTCTGGAAAAGGGCGATCCGTCTGTGGTTGGAACGCAAAACAGTCTCGTCGGTGCAAGCTTCCTGCTGCTGTCGGCAGTCGCTATCGCCTTCTATTATGTGTGGAGCGTTCAGCTCACGGTTCAGTACGGGACAGCCACAGTTGTCGCATGGAGCACTTGGTTCGGCTTGCTGGCACTCTTGCCGTTTGCCGGATGGGAAATCTCGACCGTCGATTTTCAGCTCAATTATGTTGCAATCGTTTCAGCGATCTATCTTGGTTTCATTGTTAGCGTTGCTGGCTTTTTCCTCTGGCTTCATCTCCTGCGGACGGTTCCTGCCAGAACGGCTGCCAGTGTTCAGTATTTGCAGCCTGTGTTCGGGGTCATGGCTTCGTCGGTCATGTTTGGCGATTCGATGGGGTGGTATTTCGCTGCGGGTGTCACACTTGTTTTGATCGGTCTGGCACTGACGATCTTCACGAAGCGACAAAGGCAATGAATATCGATATTGGGCCAATTTAAACTGCAAGAAGGCCAAAAGCACAGGCTCGATCTTGAGCATAGTGCAAAGGCCTGACAGAGGAGCGCCTTATTGCAACCGACATGGAGGCCATCTTGCACAAGCAAACCACGGCACAATTGGCCTTGGGGCTTCTGGATTGGAACCGAAAGCATCTGGTTCAAGGCGGAGCGCTTACAGAGGCAATCATAGCGGAGAAATTCGCGGACCAGTTCATAGTCAAGGCCAATGGACGCATCCATCCTGCCAATCATGCCAATTATTTGGCCTTTCTGAATGGTTTCCGCAGCACGATTCACACCATCGACTACGATGTGCAAGACGTTGTGGTGGAAGGAAATTCAGCCGTACTGGCAATGACTGCCACGGTCGTGCGTCTCGATGAGACGACGGATCAATTCGAAGCGATGCTGCTTTTGAAATTCGATGAAGCTGACCGTGTCACCCTCTGGCACGAAGTTTACCTGAAAACACAATAGGGCACGGTACGAGCCTTCCAACGAAGACAGAACGCCGCGAGCACTTCGCGGCGTTTTATGTCTGTTCGGTTGTCCGTTATTGTCCGTGTGGACCGTCGGGAACACGGTGCCTCATATAGACACGCGGCCGGTCATTCCCGTGCCAGCCTGGACGATCACGCCATCCACGGCGACCCCAATGCCTGTCGCGATAGTAGCGACGATCACGATACCAATAGTCATCCCGGTCATTGAGAGCAGAGCCTATGGCAACGCCAGCGATAAGCGGAATGCCGATGAGTGCAGCTGTTCGACCGAAATCATCGGAGTAACCACCTGATGTTCCCTCGCGAAATGCCAGATAGCGCGACGATGCCCAGCCATAAGTCGGGCCGTAGCTGACCTGACACCAGCCATAACCGGATGTGCAGCCACGCACAGTGACAGGCGCTCCGCTTGGGATGGAACCCAGTGTCGCATAGCGCGTGCCGGGGCCTGTTCGAATATTGAGGTTGGTGGTGGATATGGCGTTCGCGGCCTGCGCTGCGCCCGCCGCAAATACGCCCAAGGCAACAAGAGCGGCTTTGAGAGCAAGCTTCATCGGAGTTCTCCCTGAACTGTCTCTATTGTCTATAAAACGACATCGATGAGCGAAGGTTCCAATCAGGGCAGACAGGCGTGCGTGCCGAATAACAAAAGCGCCGGAAAACCGGCGCTTTCGAGGATCTTTGCGGATTGCTGGAACTATCGTCTGCAGCGAGCCACATACATGCGGCCATGACGGTCGCGATATTGGCAATTGCCATTGCGCAGTTCACGCACCAGAAGGCCGCCCAATGCGCCCGCACCTGCGCCGATCAGTGCGCCACGTCCGCCGCCAGCAATGCCGCCAATGATGGCACCTGCGCCGGTGCCGATGGAAATATCCTTTTCGGTGGTCGTGCAGCCCGTTATTGCGAGCAAGGCCACCAAACCAAGCGCCACTTTCCGCATCCCTGTCTCCTCCTGAGAAATACCAGACTAAGCTTAAACGATTGATTTCATGATCGGTTGCGTTCGAACCTGCAGGCCCGGACGAAAAATATCGCAGATCGAAACCGCGTTAGTGGCGACGATGGCGAAGGATGACCGCAATCGCCAACCCAGCCAGTCCGAACGCGATAACGCCTTGCAGAATGAAAACCCAGTTCATCATGATGTAGTCCTTTGACACTTACCTCATTGAGAGGTGCGTACGAATTTGAGTTCTACCTAGCGCATTTTAGTCGGATGGGAAACGCAACATAATGGCTTTGAGCTGGAGTGCATCCCGAAAAGTGCGACGCGCCTACACAAGGAAATAAGTTCGCTGGACTGATCTCCGATCCTGTTTTGATTGGACATGGTGCGCTTTGATGAAAACTAATCGTATGAAATCATTAAATTTATTTAATGGGAGTATTCACTTGGCGTTCACGTTGGCGAGCGCATTTTCCTTACATCGAATAAACAAAGGAAGCCGATATGAAGCCGATCGTTATTGCTCTTACTGCCTTTTCCTTTCTTGCAGCTCCTGCTGCGATGGCCCAACCGTATCCGTCGCAACATGGCAAGCCGTCTCACAGCCAGATGCACAAGGGTGGTCCGAAATATGATGCGCGTAAATATGACAATCGCCGTCACCAGAGCTGGAAGAAGGGCAACCGCCTGCCGCCAAACTACCGCGGCCACGTCGTGAACAACTATTCTGGCTACAAGCTGCGCAAGCCGCCACGCGGCTATCACTGGGTCAAGGTCA
Organism: Brucella sp. JSBI001; assembly: GCF_026014005.1. Classification (NCBI taxonomy): domain Bacteria; kingdom Pseudomonadati; phylum Pseudomonadota; class Alphaproteobacteria; order Hyphomicrobiales; family Brucellaceae; genus Brucella; species Brucella sp. JSBI001. The sequence goes on from NZ_CP110339.1 coordinate 825,244, forward strand.
ACAACGATTATATGTTGATCAGCATCGCAACCGGAATCATTTCGTCCATCGTGGCGGGCCGGTAAATAATCTGCACAAGAAAGGCGGCCATTGGCCGCCTTTTCCATGTCTGCAATATCAGTTCTCGGGGCCAAAATATTTGGCTTTCAGCTTGGCGACCTCTTCACTCTCGTGAGCACTGATGATTGCTACGCTGGCGGGCTTGACGAGTTCGCTATGGCGCGGGAAGGCAAAGCCATATTTGTCCGGGCTGAATACATTCCCGACAAGATCGACAGGTTGGTCGGCGTGCTGGTGGGCGTAATATTCCAGAACCGGCCCGTCGCCGACGATTGCCGCAATTTCATCGCTGACCAGTGCGTTTACCGCTTCGGGCATGTGATCGAAAGGAACAGTCGCGATAGAGCGCGACTTCAGAAACCGTTCTGCGACACCGCCTGCACGAACGCCAACGGATTTCCCCTGCAGATCAGAAAGGCTGGAAATATTGTTGTCGATATGAGCGACGGTCATGACGCTAGTAATCGATGAAGTCATGTAGGCGATGATCGCTATGCCAAACACCATCCAGAATGTCTGCCAGATGCGTCCCACCCAACCGAACAGGTTTTTGCGTGAAGTTTTGCCAGACGTCGCAATGGAAACCACGTGATAGAAACTTTCTGCCAGTCCCTCGCGCCAGCGTTTCGGAAAGCCTTCATCAAAACGCCTGTCGAAGATCGTCAGCAATACCGTGGCCGCAACGAGAATGCCGAGGATCCAGGCATAAGTCGCCAGATGTCCCGCATCATCAAGGCGGCTGATGAGATCGTCCCAGCCACTTCCTGCCTGGGTATGCACCATGATGCGCAAGCCAGCATCGAACCATGGATGGGTGAAATCCACGATCTCGGCACGCTGTTCCGTGATTGTCAGATTGGTAACGGCGGCTTCGACTTTGCCTTCTGAAACCGCTTTCACCAGTTCGGTGTAATTCGGATACTCCACATATTGCGAAGCAAGGTTCATGCGTGTGGCAATGTCCTGCCAGATATCGATAGCCATGCCGGAGAACGCATTGCCCTGTTTGTTGACGAATGGCTCACTGACATAAACACCGACCTGCACGGGCTTGGGTGCCTGCTGCGCATACGATGCTGATGGAAATACCACCAAAAGTAGAATTAGAATATGTTTGTATAAATGGTGGTTTATGAAGCTATTCATTGGCATTAACGACAAAGCACGTCCCCAAAAAATTCCAGTACTTGCTGTATTTTAGATAGTTTCGATATTTTAATTGTATTAATATTTACCTCAACAGTTATCATGATATTTCGAGAAATATGTTCGTTAGTTGCTGCTAATTTAATTTGTTCTCTGTTCCGACGGAATATGGAACCGAACGCCCTCCTATTCAGTTATTGCGGCTAACAAGCCGAAGGTCACAACACGGCTAAAGAGGGGTTCATGGAGAGTATCGACCGTCTGGATTCCACGGTGCGTCCGATCACGTCGGCGCCGCCACGCCTGCCGACTCTGGCGGCAATGGCTGTTGCCGTTGCCATTCTCTACTTTGCAAAAGACGTCTTTCTGCCTCTTGCCATAGCGGTACTGCTGACATTTGCGCTTGCGCCGATTGTCGCCTTTCTGCGCAGGGCCGGTCTTCCACGGCTGTTCGCGGTGATTACCAGTGTGGCCAGCGGTTTTCTGATCGTCGCAGTCTTCAGCGCCGTCGTTGCCTTTCAGGTCTCCGAGGTTGGGCAGAATATTTCAATCTATCAGTACAACATTATCGAGAAGATCAGGACACTCAAGGAAGCGAGCTCAGACAACAGTTTCATTGACAGGCTCAACCGCTTTGCCGAGCGCATAGGCACGGAAATCAACAGGCCGGAACAGAAAACACAGGCGCTGCCTTCGGATCAGCCGGAGGAAAAGCCGCTGCTCGTCCAGATATTCGCGCCGCGCCATCCGGTTGAAACGCTCCGGAGCATAATCGAACCGCTCGTCGGTCCGCTGGCGACGACAGGTCTCGTCGTGGTTGTGGTGATTTTCATGCTGCTCGAACGGGAGGAGCTGAGGGATCGCTTCATAAGGCTGGTCGGCTATGGCGATCTTCACCGCACGACTGAAGCGTTGCAGGATGCGGGAAAGCGGGTTGGACAATATCTGCTGACGCAGCTTGTGGTGAATATTACCTATGGAGTGCCACTCGCTTTCGGACTTTGGATTTTGGGTATTCCGAATGCAGCTCTATGGGGAATGCTGGCAATCGTTTTGCGGTTCGTTCCCTATATTGGCCCGGTTATGGCGGCGATCCTGCCGCTGTTCCTTGCCTTTGCCGTTGCACCCGGCTGGAGCCTGCTCCTCTGGACAATCGGGCTCTTCGTCATCATCGAGCTTCTTATAAACAATGTGATCGAACCTTGGCTCTATGGCTCGCGCACCGGCCTTTCGCCGCTTGCAATCATCGTTTCGGCCATTTTCTGGACTTGGCTCTGGGGCCCGGTCGGGCTGGTCTTGTCGACGCCTCTGACGGTCTGTCTCGTGGTGCTGGGGCGTCATGTGCCGCAATTCGAGTTTCTGGAAATCCTGTTCGGCAACGAGCCTGTGCTCGATCCGAAGGAACGTCTCTATCAGCGCCTCCTGGCCGGAGACCCGGATGAGGCCACGGATAATGCCGAGGAAATGCTGGAACGGAAATATCTGGTCGAGTTTTACGGTTCGGTCGCGATCCCGGCGCTCCTGATGGCGGAGCGGGACCGTCTGCGCGGTGTTCTGACCGAGCCGCAATTGCAGATCGTTGACGAAAGCACGAAGACGCTGGTGGCCAATCTGGAACAGATTGCGAGCGAGGAGGAGGGGGACGACGAAGAGATCGCGATTGAGAATCCCGATGGCGATGTTAGCGCATCCGATCTGGAACTTCCCTCCGGCGAAGGCCGGTCGCTGCTGACATTCGGGGGACGAAAGGGGCTCGACGACACGGCTGCGATCATGCTGGCGCAGGTGCTTGCCGTGCAGGGCGCGTCGGCAGAAGCCGTCGTGCATGATGCGCTCAAGCCCGCCAATCTCAGGGCGCTGGATCTTTCCGACAGGGATACGCTGATAATCTGCTTTCTAGATCAGCAGGCGGCACGTCACGCCCGCTTTGCCGTACGTCGCCTGCGACGGCTGCGGCCCTCTCTGCGCATTGGCGTGGTGCTGTGGCACGATCCGAGCGAAGCACGATCCGTTGACCGGGAGGCGTTGCGGGAAGAAATGCAGGCGGATTTCGTCGCCTGCACCATGATAGAGGCCGTCGTGGAAGGCCTCTCTGAAATCGAACCGAAGCCCTTAAAGGCGGCAAAGAAAACGGTCCGCGCGCGGTCACGCAAGATGACGGCTGCAAAACCCGCTTAGATCGCGGCAAAGCCTTTTTCGAGGTCTGCAATGAGGTCCGGCACGTCTTCCAGACCAATCTGCAGGCGGATCACCGGGCCCGGATAGTCGCCCTTGGCCACGGTGCGATCATCGAGGCGGACATGAACCGCGAGGCTTTCATAGCCGCCCCAGGAATAACCGAGGCCGAAAATCTCCAGCGCATCGAGGAAAGCATGGGCTTCCTTCTGCCCGCCGCTGGCGAGCACGATGGAGAAAATGCCGGCAGAACCGGAGAAGTCCCGCTTCCAGATTTCATGACCCGGATGGCTTTCCAGTGCCGGATGCAGAACCCGGTCGACAGCCGGGTGGCTTTCAAGCCAACGGGCGACGTCCAGTGCGCTCTTGCGGTGATGTTCCAGCCGCACGCCCATCGTGCGCATGCCGCGCAGGATCTGGTAGGTATCGTCAGCCGATGTGCACAGTCCAAGCGTTCCGTGCGTTTCCAGAAGCTGCGGCCAGCATTTTTCATTGGCCGAAATCGTGCCAAACAGAATATCGGAGTGGCCGGACGGATATTTGGTCGAGGCATGGATGGTAATGTCCACGCCGAAATCGAGCGCCTTGAAGTAAAGCGGGGTGGCCCACGTATTGTCCATCATGACGATGGCGCCGCCCTTGTGCGCTTCTTCAACGATGGCCGGAATATCCTGCATTTCAAACGTGTTCGACGCCGGTGATTCCGTGAACACGACCTTGGTGTTCGGGCGCATCAGCTTTGCAATGCCAGAGCCGATCTCCGGATCGTAATATTCGACTTCCACGCCTATGCGCTTCAGGATCGTATCGGCAAAATGACGGGTCGGATTGTAGATCGAATCGACAAACAGCACGTGATCGCCGGGCGAGAGGAAGGCGAGAAGCGGAACGGTAACAGCGGCAAGACCGGACGGGACGCAGACCGTACCTGCCGAACCTTCCAGCGCATCAATGGCAGCGCAAAGCGCATCGCTGGTCGGTGTGCCACGCGTGCCATAAGTGTATTTCTGGCCACCGGTTGCCATCGTCTCTGCATCCGGGAAAAGCACGGTGGAGGCGCGGACAACGGGCGGATTGACGAAGCCATGATAATCGCGCGGCTGATAACCATCGTGAGCCAGCCGTGTGTTTATACCCAGCTTCTCTGTCTTGCCCTGCTGCTTAGTCACGAAAATGCCTCCAGACCATGTTGCATGCTATCCCACTGATTCTCGCCCACCGATTCTCGAACAAGAGGATTCTGCCGGGTCGCATCAAGGTCGGCTGCGGCAAAAAGATCTGCGATTCCGTTTGCGGCGGAAACTTTGAATACTTGGATAGGATGCGCGCGTTCCGGATGCAACCTCGCGTGCAATTTATTGCGTAAGAAGCTTTTGAAAGGGTATTTCTATTATGATGGCGTCAGGCACGGGAAGCATTTTTCTATATCCCTTTCGCGCGGCGCTGGAACTCCTTCGAGCTCTTCTGCGCCCGGCTTACAAGGGGGCGCCATCCCCATGGACGCTTGAAATGACCGCAATTGTGGTGCTTCTGCCGTTCATTATTCTCGTGCTGCATCTGTGGGATGCTGACATCGTTCGCGTCACGGCGCAGAGCACCAATTTTATCATGGAATTCCTGCGTGCGGTTACGGATGCGATTCGCACCATCGTCTGGCTGGCAATCGGCATTGTCGTCTGGCTCGTCACAGCGATACTGCTTTCGCCAAAACTGCGTGATAGTGCCAGACCGTGGTTCGTGAAACTCCATAGCTGGGCAACGTTGGTGCTGACGTCGATTGTTGTGGGGAGCATCCCGACTGAAATCGGTAAACTCGCCATCGGTCGGGCGCGCCCGTTCCTGCTCGATGACGTGGGCGCAGCCTATTTCTCACCGTTCAAAGGCCAGTTTCTTTATGAAAGCTTCCCGTCAGGTCACTCTATGATGGCTGGCATCATGATGGTCTCGCTTTGGATATTCCTGCCGCGCTGGCGCGTCCTTACAGCCCCGGCATGTTTTCTCTTCGGGATCAGCAGGCTTGCCGCGGGCGCACACTATCCGACTGACATCGTAGCCGGTCTGACGATCGGATTCGTGGCGACATGGTGGGTTGCCCGTTATATGGCGACGCGAAATATTATTTTTTCTTTGGATGGTGAAAGCGCGATGCCGCGCGTCTGATTTCTATCAGGAGTTGCTCTCGGCATTGCCCATCTAGGGTGGTAGTCAAATTTAACCAATTGAATTAATTGAGTTATAATGCCGTACTCCAACTGGTTGCGACATGATCTTCTCTGGAGAGGGTTTCTACCCAGAAATCGGGAAATCGTGTAAATTTTCAAATATTTCCCCCTCATCTTTTTTGGAGGCCAGCTCGCCGGGCTGCGTTATTGCCTTGACCAAAGGCAATTTTTCGCCTTCGATAAGACCCGTGAAGGCGGCAGGTTTGTCACTGCGCTCAAAAACAAGAATCGAAGACCGGAAAGCGGTCTCGGGCGAGGGGCAGCCTGCTGTATGGGCATGGGCTTGGGAGGTCACACGGCTTTTCCGACGGGTTTATGCAAAAATAAAGCAACAAGAGACGCTTGAGCCAAGGGTTCAGCGCTCTCCAGGGAACAAAAGGTTGCAGGCCAGATGAAAAAAACTCTTATGACGGGTGTATTGGGTGCGGCGGCGCTGTTTAGCGTAGCTTCGGGAGCATCCGCGGATACGCTTTCCGATGTGAAGGCGAAAGGTTTTCTGCAGTGCGGCGTTAATACGGGTCTTCTCGGCTTTGCTTCGCCCAACGACAAGGGCGAGTGGTCCGGCTTTGACGTAGACTATTGCCGCGCTGTGGCTTCTGCGATTTTCGGCGATCCAACCAAGGTGAAGTTCACGCCGCTGAACGCCAAGGAGCGTTTCACGGCCCTGCAGTCGGGTGAAGTGGACGTCCTGATCCGTAACACGACCTGGACGATCAGCCGCGACACTGCGCTTGGCCTTGATTTTGCTGGCATCAACTACTTTGACGGCCAGGGCTTCATGATCAATTCAAAGAAGCTGTCGGGCATCAATTCCGCATTGCAGCTTTCCGGCGCTTCCATCTGCGTTCAAGCCGGTACGACGACCGAGCTGAACATGGCCGACTATTTCCGCGCCAACAAGATGGAATATAACCCGGTTGTCTTCGAGAAGATCGAAGAAGCCAACGCCGCTTACGATTCCGGTCGTTGCGACGCCTATACGACCGATCAGTCCAGCCTCTACGGGGTTCGTCTGGCGCTTGCCAATCCGGATGATCACGTCATCTTGCCAGAAATCATCTCCAAGGAGCCATTCGGTCTGACCGTTCGTCAGGGCGATTCCAAGTGGGCGGACGTCGTTCGCTGGACCCATAATGCGCTGCTCAACGCCGAGGAATACGGCATTACGCAGGCCAATGTCGAAGAGATGAAGAAGTCCGACAATCCGGACATCAAGCGTCTTCTCGGTGTGGAAGCAGACACGAAGATCGGTACCGATCTCGGTCTCGACAATGACTGGGTGGTGAAGATCGTCAAGGGCGTCGGCAATTACGGTGAAATCTTCGAGCGCAATATCGGCGCCAGCAGCCCGCTCAAGATTGCACGTGGCATCAACGCCCAGTGGAACAAGGGCGGCCTGCAATACGGCGTCCCTGTGCGCTAACGGGCTCTTCTTTCCAGACTGATCATCGGCGGGTGCAGCAGCGCCCGCCGGATTTGTCGGCTCTGCAGTTTGTCCGTTTGCTACTGGCCTCGCATCGTGAGGGCATCTGAACGCTGACAAGCTGCATTTTGGAATTCAACCGCGTCTTGCAGGCCCGCAAGCTCGAGATGAGCCTGAATTGGGGATGGCAAGACCGAACGGTTCGGCAATCGATGTCTCGATTTCAGGAATTGCTCCGCAGATGCGGTCAGCCTTTCCTGTTTGAGGTCGATGCAGCCAGCCGAGAGGCACAGGAAACATATGGCTTCCTATTCTGCAACTGAACGTCGCCAGGACAGCGGCGGAACTTCGCTCCTGTACGATCCGCGGATTCGCGGTATCTTCTATCAGGTCATTGTCTTTGGTGCGGTCATTGGCGCGATCTACTGGATTGTCGGCAACACGGTCACCAATCTGCAGCGCGCAAACATTGCATCCGGCTTCGCCTTCCTCAATGGGCGTGCCGGGTTTGATATCAGCCAGACGCTTATTCAGTACAACAGCGATTCGAACTATGGCCGGGCCTTTCTGGTTGGCCTCGTGAATACGCTTTACGTTGCCGCGCTGGGTGTCATTACGGCATCGATCATCGGGTTTCTGGTTGGTATCGGCCGTCTTTCGCGCAACTGGCTGATCCGCAAGATCTGCACGGTCTATGTGGAGATATTCCGCAATATTCCGCCGCTGCTCGTCATCTTCTTCTGGTATTTCGGCGTTCTGTCGGTCCTGCCGCAGGCCCGCGACAGCTTCGCGCTCCCGTTGGGCACTTACCTGAACAATCGCGGCTTCTTCATGCCATCTCCTATATGGGGTGAGGGGGCGTGGCTTCTGCCGGTAGCGCTTCTCATCGGCATCGTCGCTTCGGTCATCGTTGCACGTTGGGCAAAACGCCGCCAGATGGCAACCGGCCAGTCCTTTCACACGATACGCGTGTCCGCCGCCCTGATTATCGGCCTGCCGATACTGGCGCTGATCGCGACCGGTTTTCCGGTTTCGTTCGACTCGCCGAAGCTCGGAACGTTCAATCTGACCGGCGGCGCACAGATCAAGCCGGAGTTTCTGGCTCTGTTTCTGGCGCTTTCCTTCTATACGGCGTCCTTTATCGCTGAAACGGTTCGCGCCGGCGTTCTGGGCGTCAACAAGGGGCAGACCGAAGCGGCTTATGCAGTCGGGCTCCGTCCCGGCCAGACGATGCGTCTCATCATCGTGCCGCAGGCGCTGCGCATCATCATTCCACCGCTCTCGAGCCAGTATCTCAATCTTATCAAGAACTCGTCGCTCGCCATTGCCATCGGCTATCCCGATCTTGTCGCCGTAGGTGGCACGATCCTCAACCAGACCGGTCAATCGGTCGAAGTCGTGGCGATCTGGATGGTGATCTACCTGGGCATCAGCCTGATTGTGTCCGGCCTGATGAACTGGTTCAATGCCAAGATGGCGCTGGTGGAGAGGTGACAATGGAAAACGCAGATCTCCAATATGTCCGCTCGCAGATGGTGGATGGCGAAGCGCCGCCACGCTCCGTGCAGGGCATTTCGCACTGGTTGCGCGTCAATCTGTTCGCAACGCCTGTCGATGCGGCGTTGACCATTCTCGGCCTGCTGGCCGTGGCGTGGTTCCTCCCGCCAATCATCGAGTGGCTGTTCTTCAAGGCCGTTTGGACGGGTTTGGATCGCACGGCCTGCCTGACTGTCGCGCAGGGCGGCACGCAACCGGAAGGCTGGTCGGGCGCCTGCTGGGCATTCGTGAACGCGAAATACGAGCAGTTCATCTATGGCCGTTATCCGATTTCGGAACGCTGGCGCGTCAATTTGACGGCGCTGATCTTCGTCGTCCTGCTGGTGCCGCTGCTGATTCCGAAGGCCCCGAAGAAGGCTCTCAATGCGATCCTGTTCTTCTTCGTGTTCCCGATCGTCGCCTTCTTCCTGCTGGTCGGCGGCTGGTTCGGCCTTCCTTATGTGGAAACGCCGCTCTGGGGTGGGCTTCTCGTCACGCTTGTGCTGTCCTTTGTCGGTATCGCCGTGTCGCTGCCGCTTGGTATCGTGCTGGCGCTCGGACGCCGTTCAAAGCTGCCGGTCATCAAGACCTTCTCGATCATCTTCATCGAAATGGTGCGCGGCGTTCCGCTGGTGACGGTGCTGTTCATGGCCAGCGTCATGCTGCCTTTGTTCCTGCCGCCGGGCGTGACTTTCGACAAGCTCCTGCGTGCGCTCATCGGCGTGGCGCTGTTCGCTTCGGCCTATATGGCGGAAGTGGTGCGCGGTGGTCTTCAGGCTATCCCGCGTGGGCAGTATGAAGGTGCGGATGCGCTGGGTCTCAGCTACTGGCAGAAAACGGGACTGATTGTTCTGCCGCAGGCGCTGAAGCTTGTCATTCCGGGTATCGTCAACACCTTCATCGGTCTGTTCAAGGATACGAGCCTTGTCTACATCATCGGCATGTTCGATCTGTTGGGCATCGTCCGTCAGAACTTTTCCGATGCCAATTGGGCTTCTCCACAGACGCCTGCCACCGGTCTCATCTTTGCGGGCTTCGTTTTCTGGATTTTCTGTTTCGCAATGTCGCGATACTCTATATTCATGGAACGACGGCTCGACACGGGTCATAAACGATAAGAATAAAGGGAATAATGGAAATGAGTGCACAAAACGCCCTCCCGCAATCCGAGCTGGGAATGGATGTTGACCGTTCGAAGATGCAGGTTTCCACAACCGATGTCGCCATCGAAATCACCAATATGCATAAGTGGTATGGTGAGTTTCACGTCCTGCGCGACATCAATCTGAAGGTCATGCGCGGGGAGCGCATCGTTGTTGCCGGACCGTCGGGCTCGGGCAAATCGACCATGATCCGCTGTATCAACCGTCTGGAAGAACACCAGAAGGGCAAGATCGTCGTCGACAATATCGAGCTGACCAACGATCTCAAGAAGATCGATGAAGTGCGCCGCGAAGTCGGCATGGTGTTCCAGCACTTCAATCTCTTCCCGCATCTGACCATTCTGGAAAACTGCACGCTCGCGCCGATCTGGGTGCGCAAGATGCCGAAGAAGCAGGCGGAAGAAATCGCCATGCACTATTTGGCCCGCGTGAAGATTCCGGAACAGGCCAACAAATATCCGGGCCAGCTTTCCGGTGGTCAGCAGCAGCGTGTGGCGATTGCTCGTGCACTGTGCATGAACCCGAAAGTCATGCTGTTCGATGAACCGACATCGGCTCTCGATCCGGAAATGGTGAAGGAAGTTCTGGACACGATGGTAAGCCTCGCTGCCGAAGGCATGACCATGATCTGCGTGACGCACGAAATGGGCTTTGCCCGTCAGGTTGCCAACCGCGTGATCTTCATGGATCAGGGCCAGATCGTCGAGCAGAACTCGCCGGACCAGTTCTTCGACAATCCGCAACACGAACGCACCAAGCTGTTCCTGAGCCAGATTCTGCACTAATCAGATTAGTGGCCTGAAATCGAAACACCCGCCGGTTCGCCGGCGGGTGTTTTTGTTTATTCGTCGTGCGGGCCTTCGCAGAACTGGATGCGATTGCCGAAGGGGTCGATGACCGCCATTACGCGGCCCCACGGCTCATTCTCAATTCCTGGTCGCATGAAGCGGTAACCGCGTGCGTTGACTTCTTTGTGCAGTTCCTCAACACCTTGCATGCGCACGAAAATATTGGCGCCCGGACTTCCGTCGCCGTGATGCTCGCTGAGATGCAGGACAAGCGCACCGCGGGAAACCTGCATATAAAGCGGCATTCCCTCGGCAAATCGATGCTCCCAATCCAGATTGAAGCCGAGAAAGCCGAGATAAAATTCACGGGCTTTCTCTATGTCGAAAATGCGAAAGATCGGACAGGTTTGCTCAAACTGGATTGCCATTCTGAAACGCCTTTGCGACTGATTATTCCGTGACACGGGAGAGGGAAGCAGTGACTGATTTTCAATGGGTGGAGAAACTCGTGCCTGAGCAATACAGCGAATTTCATGAGTTTTACAGTAAAGAATGGTGGACGAGCGAGCGGACGCTTGATGACGTCACTAACATGCTGGCCCATTGTGATTTGCTTCTGTTCTGCCTCGACGCAGAAAGTAGGATCGCAGGTTTCGCCCGCGTTCTCACGGACTTCACCTTCAAGGCGATGGTCTTCGATGTGATCGTGTCGGAGAAGCATCGTGGACAAGGGCTCGGACAAGCCCTTGTTGAACGCGTTCTCAACCATGAAAAGTTGAAGCGTGTGAAAAGTTTTGAGCTCTACTGCCCGGAACGGCTTGTGCCCTTCTACGAGAAGCTTGGCTTCGTGAAGGGCACATCCTCGTTACTTTTCAACCAGCGTTAGAACACCGATCTGACTGAATCAGGTCGGTGTTCTGAGTATTTGTTTCGTCGCATTTGCCTCACGCAAAACCGCTGCGCACTTTTGCTGGAAATGCTCTAATCCTCGACAAACCGGCGCAGGCGCTGGAGTGCGTCGTCCCACTGGTTGGAAACGGTTGCGAGATAGGCGCGGGCGTCAATCAATGGCGCAGGATGCAGGCGAAACCTGCTCTCCCGTCCGACCTTTTCCCGCTCGACCAGATTTGCCTGTTCCAGCACGGACAGATGCTTGGTGACGGCCTGCCGGGTGATGCTGCCGTTTTGCGACAGCACCACAATCGAACGGCTTTCGCCATCACTCAGGGTTTCGATGAGCGCCAGCCGGGTCGGATCGGCGAGCGCTGCGAAAACCATGGACATGTCCATACCGGTCATCTCTGGCCTATCATACATTTTCGACGTGTCTTTTGATGTTGCCGACCTGTTCCTCCCAGCCGCCCTCGTTCATCCGCAACGCCAGCGGCCGGCGTTCGGCAGGCAAGGCATCGAAACCACTTTCGACCACCGTCAGCCGCGTTCCGGTCTCGATCGGTTCCAGTTTGAATTCCACCAGCGTCGGCGGCTCCTTGGAATAGTCGATACTGCGGTCCACCGCATAGGGATGCCAGGTGAAGGCAAAGTAGCTCGGTGCCTTCATTTCCTTGATGAGTGATTCCCAAGGCTCGTGCTCGAAACCGGGATAGGTGATGTGGCCGGTCGAACGGGTGCCGACGATGAACGGCCCGTCGATCTTGACCTGAAACCAGCTCCCAAACTCTTCATGATCGGTGAGGGCGCGCCATACGCGGTCGATCCCTGCATGAATATCGACGGTTTTCGCGATGCGGTCAGTATTGCTTGCAATGGTCATGATATGCATCCTCCGTAATTGGCAACTTAATGGTTGCCAATATAGGGTACTTGACGAAATACGCAACTAAAAAGTTGCATATTTTATTCGGGTGCGGTCGCCTTGTCGAGAAGCGGGAACAACGTCACGAATTTTTCTGCAAGGGTGCGGTCGCCTATCACCTTGAGAATATTGGCGCTTTCCAGCACTGAAAGGGGCTGTCCGCCATAGATGGCGGCAGCCAGCATACGCGGTGAACTTTCGAAATGGAGATCGTATTTCTGCGCTGTGCCGCGCTCTATCCGAATCCCTTCATCGTTCAGCTGTGCGGTAAAATCTTCTCCGTCCAGACGGAGACCGATCACGGCGCGCATACCGAGAGCCCTGTCATGATCCATCATGGTTCTGAGCGACAGCAGGAATGAAGCTGTCGAAATCGGCAGGTTGGGATCATGCTTTGGTGAACGCGCGGCCCAACGACCCAACGTCTGAAGGATGGGTTCGCTCTCATAGCCCCATTCAGTCAGTTCGTAGACCTGCACCGATGCGGGAGGTGGAAGTTTTGTCTTGCGAAGAATGCCTGCTTCTTCCAGCCCTTCAAGCCTCTGGGTGAGGACATTTGCACTCACACCCGGCAGATCAGCCCGCAGATCGCTGAAGCGTTTGGGACCGAACATCAATTCGCGCATAACCAGAAGCGACCAGCGTTCCCCAATCAAATCAAGGGCATGGGCAGCAGCGCAAGCATCGTCATAACTGCGTTTGGCGGCTGGTTTTCCCGGTTTGGTTATTTTTTCTAACTTCATGGTTGCTAATTATAACTTATATGCCATTATGTACAAGCGAACTTTGAGTTCTTCCGATGCCAATTGCGTGAATTGCTTTACGCCCGGAAGGCTCAGGCATCGATTGCATGTCGGGCCTCAGACTCATGGCTCGATCTTATCGCCGGGGGAGCCGGGCAGGCGATAGATAATCGTAAAATAAAATCAGGCCACCTGGCCTTCCAACGGAGGAAATCTTATGCCGAAAATGATATTCGTGAACCTGCCAGTGAAGAATGTTGCGCAGTCGACCAGCTTCTACGAAGCCATCGGGGCTACCAAAAACCCAATGTTCTCGGACGAAACGGCTTCCGGCATGGTCTTTTCGGATACGATCCACGTGATGATCCTTGACCACGAAAAGTTCAGCCAGTTTACACCGAAAAAGATCGCAGATGCCAACACGGTCAGCGAAGTGCTGGTCTGTTTGTCCGCGGAAAACAAGGCTGAAGTCGATACCACCGTTGAGAAAGCGGTAAACGCTGGCGGTAAGGCGGATCCGGGTCCGAAACAGGACTATGGGTTCATGTATGGACGCAGCTTTGAAGATCTTGACGGCCATATCTGGGAGATAATGTGGATGGATATGGAAGAAGCCAAGAAGGTTATGGGCTGAGGAGGAAACAATGTCAGGTCTGACAATCTGTCTCTGGTTCGACAAGCAGGCCGAAGAAGCGGCGAACCACTATGTCTCGATCTTCCGCGCTTGCGGAAGATCGGCTTCCGTCGATGGCTTCATTCGATTTGAGCATGCACACCAGCCCGAAGGCACGGATGTGGTTGTGGCGAACTTCACGCTCGACGGGCAGGCGATATCCGGCCTCAACGGCGGGCCGACCTTCAAGTTTTCCCCGGCAGTTTCGCTTTTCGTCCAATGCAAGGATCAGGTGGAACTGGATATGTTTTGGGAGAAACTGATGGAGGGCGGCGCGCCGATGGAATGCGGCTGGCTGACGGACAAGTATGGCTTCTCGTGGCAGGTCGTGCCGCAGATGTTGCTGGATGTCCTGCAGAACGGCACAGCCGAACAGCGCCAGCGCGTGGCCGATGCCGTGATGAAGATGGTCAAGCTCGACGTTGCGACGCTCGAAGCTGCGCGCGACGCAGCTTAATTCCGCACGGCCGCAATGGCATCATAGCCATAGAGCCAGTCCAGATCCTTCAGGAAACTATCCGGACTGCGCATGGCGAAGAGCGTGTTGCGGCCAAGCGCGAAAATGCCGGTGGCGTGATAGGCGAACCTGTTCAACTGGCCGCGCTTGGCAACCGCAGCGATCCGCTCCTTGCGGACGGTATCGAAGCGCTTTAGTCCTGCTTCATGTTCGCCACTGTCCAGCGCCTCGGCAAGGGCCGCTGCATCCTCGATCGCCATGGCGGCACCTTGCGCAGCAAAAGGTGTGACCGCGTGCGAAGCGTCGCCGAGAAAAATCGTCCGGTCAGGCCCGACGAATTGAGCATCTGCCATTTCGAAAAGCGGCCAATAGGTCCACTCATTGGCAGCCTCCAGCACATCGCGAACGGGAGCGCTCCACTCCGCGTAGATGGAGCGCAAGCGCGCCGGATCGCCGGTTCTGGACCAGACTTCGCCGGGGTTTTCGCCCGTCGTGATGGCGACGAAATTGAAGAAACTGCCGCCCTTGACCGGATAGGTGATGAAGTGCGCTTGCCTGCCGAGCCATGCTGAAACTGCGTTGCTTGTTACAACAGCGGACGAAAACGATGCGGGGAGGGCATCCGCCGCGAGCGTAGTGCGCCAGGCAATATGGCCGCTGAACCTTGCCTTGCTGAAGCCTGCCTTCGAGCGCTCCGCCGACCAGACGCCATCGCAGGCGATCAGATATGCAGCGTCGACAGATTCTTCGGAATTGCCACGGCGGATAGTGGCTGCAACAGCGCCGTTTTCGACGCGATGATTTGTGATTTCAGCGCCGAGGCTGATGTCGATGCCGGGCTCTTCACGGCAGGCATCGAGCAAAGCGGATTGCAGATCGGCGCGATGGCAAACGACATAGGGATGGTGCCAGCGCTGAGAAGCCTTGTCGCCAAGCTTCATCTCCATCAGCGGACGCGCTTTGCGCCCATCCATGAGGTAGAGCGCTTCCGGCGTTACGGCTTGTGCAGAAAGACGGTCGGCAACGCCGAGCCGTTCCAGATGACGCATCGCATTGGGTGCAAGTTGCAGGCCAGCACCGACTTCCGAAAGGGTCTCGGCCTTTTCGACAAGGCGGACATTCCAGCCGCGAGCTGCCAGCTCCAATGCTGCCGACAGACCGGCAACTCCGGCCCCGGCAATCAATATGCGCCCTTTGCTCATGTCGATGAGATCATCCGGCATTCAGCCCCGTGAGGCTGCCCAGATCAGGCAGCTTTGTCGGCGGGTGCTTCGTAAACGCAGCCAGCCGGAACGGTTTCGTCGGCATGGAGCTTGGCGTTGTAGCGATAGAGGGTCGAGCAATACGGGCAAACGACTTCACTTTCATCACCCATGTCGAGAAACACGTGCGGATGATCGAAAGGCGGGTTTGCACCGACGCACATGAATTCCTTCACGCCGATTTCGATGGCCGCATGGCCGGCGTCGTTCTGAAAGTGAGGAATAATGTGATCGGACATAATATGCTCCGGTTCTGGTCGATGGGCGGTATGAGCATGATCCTGAACCGGGTCCCGGACAGGATCATGCATAGACATTGGCATGCGTGTACCGCGAAAGTCTTGTTTCCGGAAGCGTTTTCATCAATTCTGAGGACATTTCAAGCTAATTGCTATCAAACTGTCATATGACAGCCATAGGCTTAAGGCAGAGCCGGAATGTTCCGGCGGAAGTCGGGACAGGAAAAATGAGCGAAAACAGCGTTATGGCGAGCGAAACCCCCAACGCGATTGAAGGCGGGACACACGAAATGACAGCCGGACTAGCCCCCAACCCAACCGTCGTTCCCGATGCGGACGTAGCCCCTGACGTTCACAAAGCTTTGAACGGCGAATTGATGCAAAGTTCCGATCGCTTTGTGAATCGCGAGTTTTCCTGGCTGCAATTCAACCGGCGTGTTCTCGAAGAAGCCGCGAATATGCGGCAGCCTCTGCTTGAACGCCTGCGCTTCCTGTCTATCTCCGCCGCCAATCTCGATGAATTTTTCATGGTCCGCATTGCCGGTCTCGCCGCTCAGGTGCGCGCCGGTGTGGCGATGCGCAGCGCCGATGGACGCACGCCGCAGGAACAGCTCGACTTCGTTCTGGACGAAGTAGGGCGCTTGCAGGAAGAACAGCAGGAACGCCTGCGTATGCTGCGCGAGGAACTGGAACAGGACAGCATCGAGATTGTTCGCCCGTCGGCGCTTTCAAAGCCCGAAAAGGAATGGCTTGAAAACCACTTCCTCGAAACGATTTTCCCTGTCCTGACGCCACTCTCCATTGATCCGGCGCATCCGTTCCCGTTCATTCCGAACCTCGGCTTTTCCATCGCCCTGCAGCTTGCGCGCCGCGCCGATAATCATCCGATGACGGCCCTTCTGCGTATTCCGGTCGCGCTCAAGCGCTTCATTCAGTTGCCGACAGACCAGCAAAACACCTACCGCTTCATCACCATCGAGGACGCGGTGAGCCTGTTCATCGGGCGACTGTTCCCCGGTTACGAAGTGCGCGGCGCCGGTACGTTCCGCATCATCCGCGACAGCGATATCGAAGTGGAAGAAGAGGCGGAAGATCTCGTTCGTCTCTTCGAGACAGCACTGAAACGTCGCCGTCGCGGTCAGGTGATCCGCATCGAGTTTGATGGCGAAATGCCAGAAGCCCTGCGCGTCTTCGTGGCGACGGAACTTGGCGTTTCGGAAAACCGCATCAGCGTGCATGAAGGTCTTCTGGCGCTCAACATGATTTCGGAGATCGTTTCGATCCCGCGGGATGACCTCAAATTCGTATCCTACAATCCGCGTTTCCCGGAGCGTATTCGCGAGCATGGCGGCGATTGCTTTGCAGCGATTCGTGAAAAGGACATTGTGGTCCATCACCCCTATGAATCGTTTGACGTGGTGGTGCAGTTCCTGCGGCAGGCTGCAGCCGACCCGGATGTGCTGGCGATCAAGCAGACGCTGTATCGTACCTCCAATGACAGCCCGATCGTGCGCGCATTGGTCGATGCTGCAGAAGCGGGCAAGTCGGTAACGGCGCTGGTCGAGCTGAAGGCACGCTTCGATGAGGAAGCGAATATTCGTTGGGCACGCGATCTGGAGCGCGCGGGCGTTCAGGTGGTGTTCGGCTTCATCGAATTGAAACCCACGCGAAAATGTCGCTCGTGGTACGCCGTGAAGATCAGAAGCTGCGCTCCTATGTGCATCTGGGCACGGGCAACTATCACCCGATCACGGCGCGTATCTATACCGACCTGTCGTTCTTTACGTCGGACGCGGATATTGCTCGCGACGTGGCGCATATCTTCAATTTCATCACGGGCTATGCCCAGCCTGCCGAAGAGATGAAGATAGCGATTTCACCTTTCACACTTCGCGCGCGAATCCTCAAGCACATCGAGGACGAGGTTGCGCATGTGAAGGCGGGGCGTCCGGCTGCGATCTGGATGAAGATGAACTCGCTGGTTGATCCACAGATTATTGACGCGCTCTACGTGGCGAGCCAGGCGGGCGTGCAGATTGATCTGGTCGTGCGTGGCATCTGCTGCCTGCGTCCGGGCGTTCCGGGGCTTTCCGACAATATTCGCGCCAAGTCGATTGTCGGACGTTTTCTCGAGCACAGCCGCATTTTCTGCTTCGGAAATGGCAATGACCTGCCTTCCGACAAGGCAATCGTCTATATCGGTTCCGCCGACATGATGCCGCGCAATCTTGATCGCCGCGTGGAGACGCTTGTTCCGATCACAAATGCAACAGTGCATCAACAAATCCTGTCGCAAATCATGTTTGCCAACATAATTGATAACCAACAGAGCTATCAGCTACTTGCGGACGGCACCTCTCGCCGGATAGAAAAAGAAGCAGGAGAGGAAGCTTTCAACGCGCAGGAATATTTCATGACCAATCCTAGCCTGTCGGGTCGCGGAAAGTCGCTGAAGTCTTCGGCCCCCCGCCTTATCGCGCATCGCAAGCGCGCGCAGGCGGAAAGAAAAACGACTGCATGAGTCCAGCTGTAGCACAAGGCCGCCTCAAGGGACTCAAGCCCGTCGCGGTCATCGACATTGGCTCGAACTCGATCCGTGTCGTCATCTATGAAGGCATCGTCCGTTCGCCGACGGTGCTTTTCAATGAAAAGATACTTTGCGGCCTCGGAAAGGGCCTCGCGAAAACCGGCAAGCTCAACGAGAAATCCGTTGAAGCGGCCCTTCGTGCGCTGAAGCGTTTTCGCGCTCTGGCCGAACAGGCCGGCGCGGTTTCCATTCACGCGCTGGCGACTGCGGCTGCACGCGAAGCGAAAAACGGTCCGGATTTCATCGCACAGGCGGAAGCCATTCTCGGCCGGCACATCGAGGTGCTGTCCGGCAAGGAAGAAGCCTATTACTCAGCGCTCGGCATTATTTCCGGTTTCTTCCAGCCGAAGGGTGTCACGGGCGATCTCGGCGGCGGCAGCCTTGAGCTGATCGCGGTGGACGACCACGAGGTAGGCGAGGGGATCACCTTGCCGCTCGGTGGCCTGCGCTTGCAGGATATGTCCGATGGACGGCTGCCAGAGGCAACCAAGATTGCGCGCACGGAACTCGCAAAGGCGACGCTTCTGCAAGCCCATCAGGGCCAGGTTTTCTATGCGGTCGGCGGCACCTGGCGTAACCTTGCCAAGTTGCATATGACGGCGAAGAACTATCCCCTGCACGTCATGCACGGCTACGAGATGAATCCGGTGGACGCGCAGAGCTTCCTCAAGCGCGTTGCCAAGGGCAATCTCGACACGATGCGCGGCATTGAAGCTGTTTCGAAAAACCGCCGTCAACTTTTGTCTTATGGCGCCACGGTGCTGCTTGAGACGATCCGTCTGATGAAACCCTCCAAGATCGTTTTCTCGGCGCTCGGCGTGCGTGAAGGCTATCTTTATTCGCTTCTGCCGAAGAACGAGCAGCGGCTCGATCCGCTGCTGGCCTCGGCAGACGAACTGTCCATTCTGCGCTCGCGCTCTCCGCGTCATGCCCGCGAACTGGCAACCTGGACAACATTGTCCTTGCCGGTCCTCGGGTTTGACGAAACCGAGGATGAAGCGCGCTACCGACAGGCTGCCTGCCTCGTGGCCGACATAAGCTGGCGTGCGCATCCCGATTATCGCGGATCGCAGGCGCTGAACATCATCGCTCACGGCTCGTTCGGCGGTATCGACCACGCCGGACGTTCCTTCATGGCGCTTGCCAATTATTATCGCCATGAAGGGCTGATCGAAGACGAGATTGCGCCGGAGATCATGCAGCTCGCCACGCCGCGCCTGCGTGAACGGGCAAAGCTGCTTGGAGCCTTGCTGCGGGTGGTCTACCTTCTGTCGGCTTCGATGCCGGGCGTCATCCCACGCCTTATCTGGCGTGAGGAAGAAAGCGGCATTGCGCTTGTCGTACCGGGAGACCTGGCCGATCTGATTTCGGATCGTCCCGAAGGCCGCTTGCAGCAGCTCTCCAAGCTGACCGGAAAGAACATCTATTTCGCGGTTGGTGATGCAGCCATCGAGGGGACGCGGGAATAAGGCAGTAAGTGAGTAGGGCAGTAAGGCAATATGTTAATGCTCGCGTTAAACACACTGCCTTACTGCCCTATTGCCTTACTCCCCTAACTCAACCGCCCTGATCCGCCGGTTCTCGAACTTGATGACGATCTTGCCGTCGATCAGATCGAGGGCTTTCTGACCGAAAACCTCGCGACGCCAGCCATGCAGGGCAGGCACATTGGCCTTGTCGCCTTCCGAGGCGATCTTGTCGATGTCGTCGGAATTCGCCACGATCTTTGCCGCGACGCCGTGCTCTTCCGTCACAAGCTTGAGCAGAACCTTGAGGATATCTGCAGCGGCGGCGCTGCCTTCCGGCGAATGCGACGGCTTCGGCAATTTTGGCAAATCTTCCTTCGGGATTTCAAGCGCGGACTGGATCGCTGCGACAAGCCCTGCAGCCTGTGCCGAACGCTCCCAACCCTTCGGGATCGAGCGGAGACGGCCCAGTGCTTCCGCGTCACGCGGCTGCTGCTGTGCGATTTCGGCTATGGTGTCGTCCTTGATGATACGTCCACGCGGCACATTGCGCTCGCGCGCTTCGCGTTCGCGCCAGGCGGCGACAGCCTGCACAATCGCAAGTTCCAGCGGTTTGCGGACGCGTGCCTTGACCCGGCGCCACGCATCGTCAGGGTGCATGTCATAGGTTTCGCGGGAAGTCAGCACCGCCATTTCCTCGTTCACCCACTCGCTGCGACCTTCTTTCTCAAGTTCTTCCTTCAGATAGAGATAGATATCGCGCAGATAGGTAACGTCGGCCAGTGCATAGTCGAGCTGCTTGTCTGAAAGCGGGCGACGGCGCCAGTCGGTAAACCGGGACGACTTGTCGATCTGCTTGCCGGTGACCTTCTGCACAAGCTGGTCATAGGAAATGGCATCGCCAAACCCGCAAACCATTGCCGCTACCTGACTGTCGAAGACAGGCGACGGGATGAGATCGCCGAGGTGGAAGACGATTTCGATGTCCTGCCGTGCTGCGTGGAAAACCTTGACGATCGTCTCGTCGGCCATCAAGCGGAAGAACGGCGCGAGGTCGAGCCCCGGCGCAAGCGCATCCACAAGCGCCGTATGGTCAGGCGAGGCCATCTGGATAAGGCACAATTCCGGCCAGAACGTCGTTTCACGGATGAACTCCGTGTCGACTGTAACGAAATCGGATTTGGCGAGGGCGGATACGGCCTCTTCGAGAGCCTGTGTTGTCGTAATCAGATGCATGTCTACCTTTTAGAGCATTTCCAGCAAAAGTGCGAAGCGGTTTTGCGTCGGATAATGCGACAAAACAAAGAGACAGAGCTTTGCCGCTTGTCGCGAAATAATCAGGAACTGGCGCTCCACTTAATACGCACATAGTGTTTTTTGTCGACACGTTACGTCAAGGTGGTTTAACACCAAAACCCGCAGGGAATGCAGACTTGACAAAACCCGGTCAAAATGCGCTTTTCCGCGAGAATTTAAAGCGTTTCCGTCAGCAAGGACTGACTTATTATTCCAAAGGCAGAAATCATGCACCGTTACCGCAGCCATACCTGCGCAGCCCTTCGCAAGACGGACGTTGGTTCGAACGTTCGCCTTTCCGGATGGGTTCACCGCGTCCGTGACCATGGCGGCATTCTCTTCATCGATCTTCGCGATCATTATGGCATTACCCAGATCGTGGCCGATCCCGATTCGCCCGCCTTCAAGGTTGCCGAAACCGTTCGCGGCGAATGGGTTATCCGTGTCGATGGTGAAGTGAAGGCCCGCGCAGGCGATGCGGTCAATACCAATCTGCCGACCGGCGAAGTCGAAATCTTCGCAACCGAAATCGAAGTGCTGGCCGCTGCCAAGGAACTGCCGCTGCCTGTATTCGGCGAGCCGGACTACCCGGAAGATATCCGCCTGAAGTACCGTTTCCTCGACCTTCGCCGTGAAACGCTGCACAAGAACATCATGAGCCGCACCAAGATCATTGCCGCGATGCGTCGCCGCATGACCGAAATCGGCTTCAATGAGTTCACCACGCCGATCCTGACAGCTTCCTCGCCGGAAGGCGCGCGCGATTTCCTCGTGCCGAGCCGTATTCATGAAGGCAAGTTCTACGCGCTGCCGCAGGCGCCGCAGCAGTACAAACAGCTTCTGATGGTTGCCGGTTTCGACCGCTACTTCCAGATCGCGCCGTGCTTCCGCGACGAAGACCCGCGGGCAGACCGTCTGCCGGGCGAGTTCTACCAGCTCGACCTCGAAATGAGCTTCGTGACCCAGGAAGAAGTATGGGAAACGATGGAACCAGTCATGCGCGGCATCTTCGAAGAGTTTGCCGAAGGCAAGCCGGTGACGCAGCAGTTCCGTCGCATTGCCTATGACGATGCGATCCGCACCTATGGTTCGGACAAGCCGGATTTGCGCAACCCTATTGAAATGCAGGCTGTGACCGAGCATTTCGCCGGTTCGGGCTTCAAGGTCTTCGCAAACATGATCTCCAACGATCGGAAGGTCGAAGTCTGGGCAATTCCGGCCAAGACCGGCGGTTCGCGCGCATTCTGTGACCGCATGAATTCCTGGGCGCAGGGCGAAGGCCAGCCGGGTCTCGGCTATATCTTCTGGCGCAAGGAAGGCGACAAGCTTGAAGGCGCTGGTCCGATTGCCAAGAACATCGGTGAAGAGCGTACGGAAGCGATCCGCACGCAGATGGGTCTCGAAGACGGCGATGCCTGCTTCTTCGTTGCCGGTCTGCCGTCCAAGTTCTACAAGTTCGCTGGCGATGCCCGCACGCGCGCTGGTGAAGAACTGAACCTCGTCGATCGTGATCGTTTCGAACTGGCATGGATCATCGACTTCCCGTTCTACGAATGGGACGAAGACAACAAGAAGCTCGACTTCGCACACAATCCGTTCTCCATGCCGCAGGGCGGTATGGACGCTCTGGAAAACCAGGACCCGCTTGCGATCAAGGCTTACCAGTACGATCTCGTCTGCAACGGCTTTGAAATCGCCTCGGGTTCGATCCGTAACCAGCTGCCTGACGTGATGGTCAAGGCATTTGAAAAGGTTGGCTTGAGCCAGCAGGATGTGGAAGAGCGTTTCGGCGGTCTTTATCGTGCGTTCCAGTACGGTGCACCTCCGCATGGCGGCATGGCTGCCGGTATCGACCGCGTCATCATGCTTCTGGTCGGTGCAAAGAATCTGCGCGAAATCTCGCTGTTCCCGATGAACCAGCAGGCACTTGATCTTCTGATGAACGCGCCTTCGGATGTGTCGCCCGCGCAGCTGCGCGACCTGCATATTCGTCTGGCTCCCGTACAGAAGAGCTAAACGACCTCTATAAAAAGTAAAAACCCGGCCTTGAGCGGGGTTTTTTATTAGGTGAAAAAAGCCCGGTGAGTCTTCTCACCGGGCTTTTCATTTTAGTTGTTAGCGTCGACGCTGACTTTGAGAAGCTGGATGATCTTCGTCGGGTCCAGCGATGCGGTGGCAACGATGGAAGCGAAGGTCACCGGCTGGTCCGGCGATGCGCTGATGGTCAGCGACTTCGGATCGTCGAAGAACTTGTCGGATGCGGCCTTGAGCTGCTGGGCAAAATCCGGGTTCTTCAGCTGTGTCGCCATCAGCGGAACCATCATCTTCATCTGCTCGCCAAGCTGCTTGCCATCCGCGCCCTGCTGCTTGCCGTAATAGTCGAGAAGCTTCTGGGTCAGGGTTTCGTTGTCGAAGCGGATCGACAGGTTCTTCAGGTTCAGCTGTTCCGCCAGACCCAGAATTGCAAGTCCGGCAGCATCCTTGTCTGCGTCGGCCTTGCTCATGTTTTCCTGTGTCTTCTGGACGGCTTCGAGGAAGGCCAGATCATAGCCACCGAGGCTGCCGGTGATGTTGATCTTGCCAAGTTCCTCGGCCTGAAGTTCCAGCTGGTCCAGCGATGTGTCGCCCGAAGTCGGCGACCAGCTGCCCTTGGAGTTCAGCGAGCCGTTGAAGGTGTTCATGTCGAGCGGTGCAAGCGGGTTCTTGCCGCCCTTCTCAAAGGTCGCGTCGATATTGGCGATGGTCCAGACATAGCCGATCTTCTCGGCCTTGTTGGAGGTGTCGAGCGACAGGTCGAAACCCTTTACAGTGGCGCCATCCGTGCCGGGGGTGCCGAACTGGATTTCGTCAATCTTCAGCTTGTCATACATGACCATGCTGTCGAGCGGACCCTTGGCGGTTTCCGACGGAATATGCACGTTCTGCATGGCAAGGCCCTTGATCTCGGCCTTGTCGTTCTTGTCTTCCTCGCCAGCAAAGGCAAGATCGGGCACGGTGACCTGTTCGATGCTGTAGCCGCCGTCCGGCGCATCCTGAACGTTCTGGAGCGTCACGTCGCCGAGGGCGGTTTCTTTTTCGCCCACCGTCGGCAGCTTGATCTTGGTGCCCTGGAGCACGATGTCGGAGCCGTTCGCCTGAACATTGGCGAAGCTCAGTTCGCCGCCCTGTTTCGCATAAAGTGCCTTGATACGCTCGGCGACTGCATTGGCGTCAGCTGCCATGGCCGCGCTGCCGAAAATCAGCGAAAGCGCTGTACCTGCAGCCAAAACACGTGCCGCTGGCTTGATATTGACGAAAACCTGCATTCGAAGCTCCTGCCTAATCTCTAATATAGCGCGGCATTCATAGGCGGAAATCACTCGCAATAACAACATGATTTCCTCAGCCTGCGATTGCAGCCGGGGAAACTTGCCCCCAATAGCTCTATAGGACACAAATGGCGGCAGGATTGCGACTATTACACACTAATGTACTGGATTGGTTCTCCTGAAGTCTTGCTGGCGAATCGCGCAGTTGGTACTGAGAGACATGGGAAAAAGTCTGATTCCGCCGGATGACGGCGAAGAACACATCGAACGGGTCGATCTCAAATCGGCTCTCGAGGAACGTTACCTCGCTTATGCGCTGTCGACGATCATGCATCGTGCGCTGCCGGACGTGCGCGACGGCTTGAAGCCGGTGCATCGTCGCATCATGCACGCCATGCGTCTGCTGCGTCTCAATCCTGATCAGGCCTATGCAAAATGCGCCCGTATCGTCGGTGATGTGATGGGTAAGTTCCATCCGCATGGCGATGCGTCGATCTACGATGCGCTGGTGCGTCTGGCGCAGGATTTCGCGGTGCGTTATCCGCTCGTGGACGGGCAGGGCAACTTCGGCAATATCGACGGCGATAACGCGGCTGCCATGCGTTACACCGAAGCGCGCATGACGGAAGTGGCGACGTTGCTGCTGGAAGGCATCAACGAAAACGCCATCGATTTCCGCCCGACCTATAATGAAGAGGACGAAGAGCCGATCGTTCTGCCGGGCGCTTTCCCGAACCTGCTTGCAAACGGTTCGGCGGGTATTGCGGTCGGCATGGCGACCAATATTCCGCCGCATAACGTGGCGGAGCTTTGCTCGTCGGCGCTCTATATCATCAATCATCCTGACGCGCCGGTTGAGGAACTCGTTACCTCGCCGGAGCAATGGGAAGAACTGAAGCGCGAAGCCGAGACCGACCCGGCTGCTCTGTTGAAGTGCAAGGTGCGTGGCCCGGATTTCCCGACCGGCGGCATCCTTGTCGAAGAGCATGGCAATATCCTGGAAGCCTATCGCACGGGCCGCGGCGCATTTCGTGTGCGCGCCCGCTGGGAGAAGGAAGAGGGCAATCGCGGCACCTGGGTGATCGTCGTCACCGAAATTCCCTATCAGGTTCAGAAATCGCGCCTGATCGAAAAGATTGCCGAGCTGCTGCTGGCAAAGAAGCTGCCATTGCTCGACGACATTCGTGACGAGTCGGCGGAAGACATCCGTATCGTTCTGGAGCCGAAGAACAGGACGGTCGATCCTGAACTGCTGATGGAATCGCTTTTCAAGCTGACCGAGCTGGAAAGCCGCGTTTCGCTGAACATGAACGTGCTGTCACATGGCAAGGTGCCGAATGTTCTGTCGTTGGGCAGCGTTCTGCGCGAGTGGCTCGACCACCGCAAGGAAGTGCTTGTCCGCCGTTCGCAATTCCGTCTGGCGGAAATCGAAAGACGCCTGGAAATCCTTGGCGGCTTCCTGATCGCCTATCTTAATCTGGATGAAGTGATCCGCATCATCCGCGAGGAGGATGAGCCGAAGCAGGACCTGATGCGGACCTTCGAGCTGACCGACGTTCAGGCCGAGTCGATCCTCAATATGCGCCTGCGTTCGTTGCGCAAGCTCGAGGAATTCGAAATCCGCAAGGAGTTCGACGATCTCACCGTCGAGAAGACCGATCTCGAAGGGTTGCTCGCTTCGGGCACACGCCAGTGGAAGAAGATCAGCGCCGAAATCAAGTCGGTGCGCGAAAAGTTCGGTCCGAAGACCAAGCTCGGCGCGCGTCGCACGACCTTTGCTGATGCGCCGACCCATGATCTGGAAGATATTCATCAGGCGATGATCGAGCGTGAGCCGGTCACGATCGTGGTTTCGGAAAAGGGCTGGCTGCGCGCGATGAAGGGGCATCTGGCCGATTTCTCGACGCTCGCCTTCAAGGAAGGCGACAAGCTCAAGCTCGCTTTCCATGCGGAGACGACGGACAAGCTTCTGTTCTTCACGACGGGCGGCAAGTTCTTCACCATCGGCGCAAACACGCTTCCCGGTGGTCGTGGCCATGGCGAGCCGATCCGCATCCTTGTCGACATGGAAAACGATCAGGATATCTTGACGGCCTTCGTGCATGATCCATCAGCGAAACTGCTGCTTGTCAGCCATGAAGGTAACGGTTTCATCGTTCCGGAAAACGAAGCGGTCGCCAACACCCGCAAGGGCAAGCAGGTGATGAACGTCAAGGCGCCGGACGAGGCAAAGCTTTGCCAGCGCGTTTCCGGCGATCATATCGCTGTCGTCGGCGAGAATCGCAAGATGGTGGTCTTCCCGCTTTCCGACATTCCGGAAATGACACGCGGCAAGGGCGTGCGCCTGCAAAAATACAAGGATGGCGGTGTTTCCGATGTCCGCACCTTTGCACTTGCCGAGGGGCTTTCCTGGCAGGATTCGGCAGAGCGCACCTTCAATCGCAACAAGGAAGAGCTTGTCGAGTGGATCGGCGCACGCGCCTCTGCGGGCCGTCTGGTGCCGAAGGGCTTTCCGCGTTCAGGCAAGTTCTAAGTGTCTGATCTAAAAGTCGCCATGCCGGTCTAAAATGGCAATTTCTGTGCTTCCGGTGCTCACGTACCTTTATGTACGCTGCGCTGCGGTTCTCGAAATCACCATTTTCACCACGGCCTGCCGCTTTTTGATTCAGACACTGCGCAAACGGATCAATAAAAAAGCGGCTTTCGCCGCTTTTTATGTCTAACCCTCAAACCGTTGCCAGCCGCGGGGGCCCAGATGCTCCTGCGGGGTAAAGCGGATCTTGTATTGCATCTTGCGTGATCCCTCGACCCAATAGCCGAGATAGACATGCGGCAGACCGGCGGCGTGTGCGCGCTGGATATGATCGAGGATCATGTAGGTTCCAAGCGACCGGTCATGCATATGCGGTGAGAAGAACGAGTAAACCATCGACAGGCCATCGGCCATCACGTCGGTGAGAGCTACGGCGATCAGCTCGCCGTCGCCTTTGGCGCTGATGAAGCTTTCCGGACCGCGCTTGCGATATTCGATGATCTGCGTGTTCACATGCGTATCCTCGATCATCATCGCATAGTCGAGGACAGTCATGTCCGACATGCCGCCGGAACGATGGCGCGCGTCGAGATAATCGCGAAAAAGTGCATATTGTTCGGTGCTGGGCTGTGCCTTGTGCACGCGCCCGATCAGGTCATTATTCTGCGTCCAGACGCGGCGCATGTTGCGCGTCATCTTGAACTCTCCGGCAAGGATGCGAACGGATATGCAGGCCCTGCACAGTTCGCAAGCCGGACGATAGGCAATGTTCTGGGAACGGCGGAAGCCGCCTTGGGTCAGAAGATCGTTGATCTCGTTCGCTTTGTCGCCGACCAGATGCGTAAAGACTTTTCGCTCCATCTGACCCTCAAGATAGGGACAAGGCGACGGAGCTGTCAGAAAGAACTGCGGAGACTGTTGCGGTTGATGGGTCATTCAATATCCACGAAATGGCTTAACTTATTCGCTTTGACGCGTTTTCCTACACAAAACCGCTTCGCACTTTTGCTGGAAATGCTCTGGCAAAACCATCACGATACTATCTCTAAAGATTGAGCCGACGGCACAAAACGTCAATAGGCATTTTGCGCAGCCGGCTCTGAATTTTTTTGATCTGAAGCATCGACCCGAAAATCCGAATAGACTTTGGGGTCGATGCGTTGATTCAACTCTATGCGTTTATCGATCTGAACGGATCACAGCCGTGCCGAGCAGAAGATCATGCACCGTGCGCTTGCGGTCGAGAACCAGCGAAGCGAGCAGGATCAGCGGTGTCAGCACCACGTTGAGACCCCAGAACAGAACCGTGTGCACGATTGCGAGCATCGGATCGACCGTGCCGCCTTCGAGCCGGACGAGCTTGATGTTCATCATCTGCATGCCTTTGGTGGCCTGCTGCGGTCCACCCAGAGTGCGTGCAATGTAAAACAACGCCACCATTGGAAACATGATGCCATAGAGCATCCAGCCAAGGCTGAGCGTAATGATGCCGAGGATTGCAATGACGATTGCTGCCGGGATGCAGAGCAGAAAGACAATCAGGTAATCGATAAGAAAAGCCATAATACGGCGCGTGCGCACGCCTTCAAAGAATGCGCGGCTTTCATAACGCGGGCCCATGACTTCGCCGTGCAGAATATGGTCGGACATTTTTCCTTCCAGTCGTTTCCAAGGAAGCGTCCGGGGGAGTGTGACAACCGGCGCTGTCCCGCTACCTCAGCGGAACAGTCATCAACATGGTAACCAAAACCGGCGGTTTCAAGGAAATTTGAAGATTTCCTGCCGAAAGGACTTGCCGTTTAACCCTGTTGCTTAAGCTTTTCAGCCACTTCGATTGCGAAGTAAGTAAGAATTCCGTCGCAACCGGCGCGCTTGAACGCCATAAGGCTCTCCATCATCACCTTTTCTTCGTCGATCCAGCCATTGATCCCGGCGGCCTTGATCATCGCGTATTCGCCCGACACCTGATAGGCATAGGTGGGAAGGCGGAATTCGCTTTTCAGGCGATGGATGATGTCGAGATAGGGCAAGCCCGGCTTGACCATCAGCATATCTGCGCCTTCGGCAATATCCTGCTCGGCTTCGCGCACGGCTTCTTCCGGATTGGCCGGATCGAGATAATAGGTCTTCTTGTCGCCCTTCAGCAGCCCCTGCGTGCCGATGGCATCGCGATAAGGACCATAAAAGGCGGAAGCGAATTTGGTGGCATAAGACATGATCGGCAGATGGCAGAACCCATGTTCGTCCAGCGCCTGACGCACGGCGCCGACGCGACCGTCCATCATATCGGACGGGGCAATGATATCCGCACCGGCTTCAGCTTGCGAAAGCGCACCACGAACCACCATGGCGACCGATTCGTCGTTGACGATCTCGCCGTTCCGCAAAATGCCGTCATGGCCGTGCGTGGTGAAGGGATCGAGCGCCGCGTCGGTGATGATGCCGATTTCAGGCACTTCCTTCTTGATTGCGCGCACGGCGCGATTGATCAGATTGTCCGGGCTTGCGACGAAAGCGCCGTCCTCAGTCTTCACTTCCAGCTTTTCGCGCGGGAAGGGGGCAATGGCGGGAATGCCGAGCCTGGCGGCTTTTTCCGCCATGCGAACAGCCATATCGACCGAATAGCGTTCGACACCAGGCATTGCTTCCACAGGTTCTGCTACACCGGTTCCATAGGTCAGGAAGAACGGCAGGATGAGATCATCAACTGTCAGCCGGGTTTCCTGCACCAGCCTGCGCGACCAGTCGGCCTTGCGCATACGGCGCAGACGTCTGCTGCCGGTAACGTCATCGACATGCTGGCTGATATTGGTGGGCAGATATTTGGATTGGCGGTCGGTCATTTGAATAATCCCGAGAAGTGAAGCCTTAATTCCCAAATTTTGGAGGCTGATATCGGATGCGCACCGTTTATCATGGGAAAAGTGATGAAACCAAGAACATTGACCTGTGCAGGATTGACGCGGGGCGTCTCACTTTCTACCCATTTGATGGAACGGGAGACACGATATGCAGATTGACTTCGGCGGCGGCAGCGAAATCAGCTTTGAACGCAAGGGAAAAGCGGGGCTTGTGAAGCTCACGCGGACCGAGGCCCTCAATGCGCTCACGCATAAAATGATTCTGGCGCTGGATCGCGCATTGCAGGCCTGGGAAGACGATCCTGAAGTGGCCTGTGTGATTCTCGAAGGCGAAGGGCGCGCATTCTGCGCAGGCGGTGATGTGGTTGCCGCCTACAAGGCCGGTCAGGCCGGAACACCTGCTTACGAATTCTTCCGCGACGAATATCGGCTCAATGCGCGCATTGGCCGGTTTCCAAAACCTTATATCTCGCTGATCAACGGGATCGTCATGGGCGGTGGTGCGGGCATTTCCGTTCACGGTTCGCACCGCATCGTGACGGAAAACACCATGTTTGCCATGCCGGAAACCGGCATCGGCTTCTTCCCGGATGTGGGCGGCAGCGCTTTCCTGCCGCATCTGCACGACAATTTCGGATATTATCTTGCGCTGACCGGCAACCGAATCCGCTGGGGCGATTGCCTGCAGAGCGGGATTGCGACACATGCCATCGCCGCAAGTGATCTGCAGGATGTGCGGGACGACATCATCGCAACCGCCGACATTGATGCGGCTCTGACGCGCAGCCAGTATCCCGATTTTGAAACCGCTGTTGAAACGCGCCAGATCATTGCGGAATGCTTTTCCGGCGCAACGCTTGCCGATTGCATGGCTTCGCTGGAAAAGGAAGCCGAAGCGGGCAGCAAGGCCGCAATGGACATCGTGAAGGTGATCGCCACGCGTTCACCAACCAGTGTCGCGGTTACTTTCCGCCAGATTGCCGATGGTCGTCCGCTCGATCTCGATGATTGCATGCGCATGGAATACCGCATTGCCAACCGGATGCTGGAAGCGCACGACTTCTATGAAGGCGTTCGCGCATTGCTCATAGACAAGGACGGTGCGCCGAACTGGAAACCCGCAACGCTCGACGAAGTGAAGCCCGAACAGGTCAATGTCTATTTTGCAAATCTGGGTGACAAGGAACTGACCTTGTGGTGAGGATCGGCTGATGCATATGAACGAGCTGCGCCAGCATACCCAGCCGAGCGGAACCGAATGGGCCTTCACATGGTTCGTTCGGATACTCGCCCTTGTGGCGCTGGCAAGTGGTGTTTTCTACTGGATCAGGCTGATCGGTATTCAACCGGGACTTCTATGGCGTTTCGATCTGATGCCATGGCCCTGGCAGACTGCGGTTGTGGCTCTGGCCGTTCTGATGCCCGTTGCTGCGACAGGTCTGTGGATGCGCGCACCGTGGGGCCCTGTGCTCTGGTTCGTAGCAGCACTCGGCGAAATCGCCATCTATTCCGTTTTTTCCCGGCATTTCGAATACAAGCCGCTGACAGTTGGTTTCAACGCGGCCTGCATCGTCATTTTTATCGCTTTTCGTATTCTGCTCTTCTTCGAAAAGAGACGGCAGGCCCGTGCGAGCCTGCCGATCTAGCTTCTAGAGCGCTTGCGTACCCTCATAGCGGGCAAAGGGCTTCGTCATCTGGCCTTTGAAAAGCAGAACATCATAGGTATCGGCTTTGCTGCCCGGCATTTCCATGCCCGGCGATCCCATCGGCATGCCGGGTGCAGTCAGCCCCGTTGCCTGTGGACGTTCTGCCAGCAGCCGCTTGACCGCACCGGCAGGAACATGTCCCTCGATGACATATCCATCGACGACTGCCGTGTGGCATGAGGCGAGATTGGCACCAACGCCATACTTTGCCTTTACGGTGTCCATCGCTTCCTCGACTTTAACCGTCACATTGAAGCCAGCAGCTTTCATATGTTCAGCCCAGCCCTCGCAGCAGCCGCAATAGGGATCTTTATACATGATCATTTGCGGAGCCGCGGTAACCGGTTCAGCATGAGCGAAACTCACAAAGCCGGTAAAGCTTAACAGCCCGCCGACCACGAAATAATGTGCAAGACGAAGCGCCATGGTCCCTCCAATGGATTGTTGATGGCTCGTATTTAGCCACTATCCAGACACTTCTCAAATGACGAAAGTTTAATGTAGCAGGCCTTTCCAACGCCCGGAAAACCGGCATTCTTGCGCTGTAACAATGTATCCGGGCGCGGTCCCGCAAATGGCGCGGAGTAAGCAAACATTAAGCCTGAATGGTCAATCTGTCCGGTAAGTTACTGTTAAGGCTGACTTTTAAGTCGAATTTTATGCATCTCCCCTAAATTCCTCTCAAGACACGGTGAGAAACAATACACCGCATAAAACAGGACAGAGAGCTGCATCATGGTTTCATGGAATGCGGCTCCGACAGAGAGGCAAAAGAAATGATCAACGCACAGCGCAAGACGGACATATCCGCTCCGCTCACGACACCGGAAACCGCACTTCGTTCGCTTTATCTGGAAGCGCTCCAGCTGGTCGAGCGCCTGCATCGCCGCCTGCTCGATGTCGTCAAGGACGAGTTCGACCGCAATGGCCAGAGCGACATCAATGCGACGCAGGCGCTTCTGCTGTTCAACATCGGCAATTCGGAACTGACCGCCGGTGAACTGCGCTCGCGCGGTTACTATCTCGGCTCAAACGTTTCGTACAACCTGAAGAAGCTGGTCGAAATGGGCTTCATTCATCATCAGCGCTCGCGCGTTGACCGTCGTTCGGTGCGCGTCAGCTTGACGGACAAGGGCAATGCTATTGCCGATCAGGTGGCTTCGCTCTACGAACGCCATATCTCCTCGATCGAACAGGTTGGCGGTATTCAGGTCGAAGAATTCACGGCGATGAACAAGTCGCTACAGCGTCTCGACCGTTTCTGGAACGACAGCATCGCTTACCGGCTCTAAAGAAAGCGGGTCGGTGTTAACTGACTGACTGCTTTGTTGCAGAACTGTCACAACAGGCTGCCATTGAGAAGAATAAGGCGCTGTGAAGCTCCCAATCGTAAGGCGCATGGCTTGAAATTCCGGCCATGCGACATGATTAAGCCATAAAAAACGACATAAGCGTTTTAGAGCGGCACGGGCAATATTGTGCCACCTTCAGTCAGGAATGGGCTCGAAATCGAATTTCGGATGAGCGAGCAGCTTTGCATCGCCTGCAGTCCGGATATCGCCTTGTTGACCTATTGCTGATATTCTCTGGGAAGATCCCGCGTGAGCGGTTAGCCTTTTGGGACTAAGCAAAATGACCAAGACCGACAGACCAGCCGATACTTTAAGAGTAGACCGCCGCAGTTTCCTGCGCGGCGCGGCAACCGCCGGCCTTTCCGCGGCAGCCTCCGCCATGGTTTCCTCGGCTTACGCTCAACAAGCTCTGACCGATGTTATCTCATCGTCGCGTCGCGGCAACTGGGCTGACCAGTTCGATGCCCGCGCGACGGGTGGCCAGCGGGTCGCAACCAACCAGCCGGTTTTGAGCCCGCAGACGGTTGGCAATCTCCAGACCGCTATCGCTCAATATACCGACATTGCCGGTCGCGGTGGCTGGCCGAGCGTTCCGGGTAATACAAAACTCCAGATCGGCGTCACCGATCCGTCTGTCCAGGCACTGCGCAAGCGCCTCATGATTTCTGGCGATCTGCCACAGGAAGCCGGGCTTTCCAGTTCTTTCGACACCTATGTCGATGCTGCCGTGAAGCGCTTCCAGTCCCGTCATGGTCTGCCGGCCGACGGCGTCATGGGACAGTTCACCTATGCGGTCATGAATGTGGACGCGAATACGCGCCTCGGCCAGCTCCAGACCAATCTGCAGCGTCTCTCGCCTCTCGCCAATCAGGGCCTGCAGGAACAGCGTTTCGTGATGGTCAACATCCCGGCTGCGCGTATCGAGGCCGTTGAAGGTGGCAGCGTCATGCAGCGCCATACGGCAGTTGTCGGTAAGATCGACCGTCAGACGCCGATCCTCAATTCGAAGATTCACGAAGTCATTCTCAATCCTTACTGGACTGCGCCGAAGTCGATCATCCAGAAGGATATCATTCCGCTGATGCGGAAAGACCCGCAATATCTGGCGAAGAACAAGATCCGCCTCTACGACCAGTCCGGTCAGGAAGTGGCGCCGGAAAGCATCGACTGGAATACGGACGATGCAGTGAAGCTGATGTTCCGTCAGGATCCGGGCAAGATCAACGCCATGTCCTCTACCAAGATCAACTTCCACAACCAGTACGCCGTTTACATGCACGACACGCCGCAGAAGAGCTATTTCAACAAGCTCATGCGTTTCGACTCGTCGGGCTGCGTTCGCGTCCAGAACGTGCGCGACCTCGATGTGTGGCTGCTGAAGAACACCGCAGGCTGGGATCGTCAGAACATCGAAAGCACGATCAAGTCGGGCACGAACACGCCGATCCAGCTCGCCGATCCGGTTCCGCTGCACTTTGTTTACATTACTGCATGGTCTACCGGCGACGGCGTGGTGCAGTTCCGCGACGACATCTACAAGATGGATGGCGCAACCGAACTCGCTCTTGGCACCGACACCTGATTCTCATCTTGAGTTTGATTTTCCAAAGCCGTCCGGACCCGTTCCGGGCGGCTTTTTAGTTGCAAGGCATTTATCAAATCGGTTTGCCGCATTTTGGAATAAGCTTTTCGCTTTGCGACCATTGGCCTTGTGCATTCAAGTGTGATAATGCGCCTCATCCATATAGCTTTTACCGGCTAACCCGGAGGGTGTGAAACATGTCTCAAGCCAACGCCGCCGCCAAGAACGCGTCGTCCGACGTTTTCTTCAATGCAAGCCTCGAGGATATCGATTCCGAGATTTTCGGAGCAATCCGCAACGAACTCGGTCGTCAGCGCCATGAAATCGAGCTGATTGCCTCGGAAAACATCGTTTCGCGCGCTGTTCTCGAAGCGCAGGGTTCCATCCTCACCAACAAATATGCCGAAGGCTATCCGGGCAAGCGCTATTATGGCGGCTGCCAGTATGTCGACGTCGTGGAAGAACTGGCCATCGAACGCGCCAAGAAGCTCTTCGGCGCCGAATTTGCCAACGTTCAGCCGAACTCGGGCAGCCAGATGAACCAGGCCGTGTTCCTTGCGCTTCTTCAGCCGGGCGACACGTTCATGGGCCTCGACCTCAATTCGGGTGGTCACCTGACCCACGGCTCGCCGGTCAACATGTCCGGCAAGTGGTTCAATGTCGTGTCCTATGGCGTTCGCAAGGACGACCATCTGCTCGACATGGATGAAGTTACCCGCCTCGCACGCGAGAACAAGCCGAAGCTCATCCTCGCAGGCGGTACTGCTTACTCGCGCGTCTGGGACTGGAAGCGTTTCCGCGAGATCGCCGATGAAGTCGGTGCCTATCTCATGGTCGATATGGCGCATATTGCCGGTCTCGTTGCCGGT
The DNA here is from genome assembly GCF_026014005.1 of Brucella sp. JSBI001. Lineage (NCBI taxonomy): Bacteria > Pseudomonadati > Pseudomonadota > Alphaproteobacteria > Hyphomicrobiales > Brucellaceae > Brucella > Brucella sp. JSBI001. The sequence continues at coordinate 860,507 of NZ_CP110339.1, forward strand.
GGCGTCCATCCTTCGCCGGTTCCGCATGCGCATGTCTGCACCACGACGACGCACAAGTCGCTTCGCGGACCACGCGGTGGCATGATCCTCACCAACGACGCCGACATCGCCAAGAAGATCAATTCGGCTGTGTTCCCGGGTCTTCAGGGTGGTCCGCTGATGCACGTCATCGCCGGTAAGGCTGTTGCTTTTGCCGAAGCGCTGAAGCCGGAGTTCAAGCTTTATGCCAAGAACGTCGTCGACAATGCGCGCGCGCTCGCCGAAGAACTGAAGTCCAATGGCCTCGACATCGTCTCGGGTGGCACCGATAACCATCTGATGCTGGTCGATCTGCGTCCGAAGAACGCAACCGGCAAGCGTGCAGAGGCTGCTCTTGGCCGCGCCAACATCACCTGCAACAAGAACGGTATTCCGTTCGATCCTGAAAAGCCGTTTGTCACGTCCGGCGTCCGCCTCGGCACGCCTGCTGGCACCACGCGCGGTTTCGGCGTAACCGAGTTCAAGGAAATTGGTTCGCTGATCGCCGAAGTGCTGGATGGTCTGAAGGCTGCCAATTCCGATGAAGGCAATGCCGCTGTCGAACAGGCCGTGAAGGAAAAGGTCATGGCCTTGACCGACCGTTTCCCGATGTATGGCTATCAGGGTTAAGCCTGCTTCCATGATTGAGATGAAGCCCCGTTCAACTCTGTTGAGCGGGGCTTTTTCATTGTCGCATCTGGTAGGTAGCTTACCGCTTATGGGCTATGATCGCCGGGAATCGGTTGACGATGGCAAAGCTCTTGAGTTTTTGGCGGGGGTGTCCCCACATATGAGCTGTTCGTCGCCAGTGCTAAAGCTGCCGATATTGAAATTGCCGATATTGAAATCGAAAGTGTTCCATGCGTTGTCCCTATTGCCAGTCTGAAGATACGCAAGTGAAGGATTCCCGTCCGGCGGAAGACGGTGCGGTCATTCGCCGGCGTCGTGTCTGTTCGGTGTGTGGAGGCCGTTTCACGACCTTTGAGCGCGTACAGTTGCGTGACCTGATGGTTGTGAAGAAAAGCGGGCGCCGAGTTCCTTTCGATCGCGACAAGCTTACGCGGTCTATCGAAGTGGCGCTACGCAAGCGCGACGTCGATAATGACCGGGTGGAACGCGCCATTTCCGGCATTGTCCGCCAGCTTGAAAGTTCGGGTGAGGCGGAGGTGACGTCCGACGAAATCGGGCGGCTGGCCATGGATGCGCTGAAAGGCATCGATGATATCGCCTATATCCGCTTTGCTTCGGTCTATCGCAATTTCAGCAAGGCCGTCGATTTCCACAATGTCATTGATGAACTGACAGTTGCTGAAACCGAGGACGATCTGGACGTTTAGGCATGAGTGGCAGCAAATTTCCGCCTTCGAATGCAACTGCGGATGACGTCCGCTTCATGGAAGCGACGATCCGTTATGCACGGCGTCACAAGGGGCTGACGGGAACCAATCCGGCCGTCGGCACGATCATCGTCAAGGATGGCGTCATCGTCGGACGTGGCGTGACTGCAATTGGCGGCAGGCCTCATGCCGAGCCGCAGGCGCTTGCAGACGCGGGAGAAGCGGCGCGTGGCGCGACGGCTTATGTGACGCTGGAACCTTGTGCGCATCACGGACGCACACCGCCTTGCGCGGAAGCGCTGGTGCGGGCGGGTGTGGCGCGTGTCGTGGTTGCCGCGACCGATCCGGACGAACGGGTCAGCGGAAGAGGCTTTGCCATTCTGCGCGAGGCAGGGATTGAGGTTGTGCCAGGCATTCTTGCCGAACAGGCTGCCGATGATCTTGCGGGCTATCTGAATCGATCTGCGAAGAAGCGCCCGGAAGTGATTCTGAAACTTGCACTTTCTGCCGATGGCATGATCGGCCGTCGGGGCGAGGGACAGCTTGCAATAACGGGGTCGGTTGCGCGCGCCCAGTCGCATATCCTGCGGGCCCAGACCGATATTATCCTGATTGGCATCGAAACCGCCCTGGCCGACGATCCGGTGTTGAACTGCCGCCTGCCGGGGCTGGAACAGCGTTCGCCTGTTCGGGTGGTGCTCGATAGCGGATTGCGTTTGCCGCTTTCCTCGAAACTTGTACAGACCGCTGATGCCCAGCCCTTATGGATCGCCTGTGGTGAAGAAGCGTTGCCGGAGCGGCGCTACGAGTTGCAGGCGGCCGGTTGCCGGATTCTCGCGACCGAAGCTTATGATTGCCGCATCGCTCTGCCCGAACTGATGGACGATCTCGCTGCGCAAGGCATTTCCTCGGTTCTCGTTGAAGGCGGAGCAGGTGTTGCGAAGAGCTTTCTGGGCGAGGGGCTGGTGGACCGGCTTGCCATCTTCCGTTCGCCGGTTGAAATCGGCTCAGAACTTGGGGTTGCCGTGGACGGGCTTGAAACCCATATCGCAGACAAGTTCAAAATCTTAAGGCAGGCTCGCTACGGCGACGATGCCTATGCGGAATATGTAAGTGCCAGAATGTAAAAGCGTCAGGTCGCAGCAAAAATGGTGGTTTTCGAGAACCGGAGCGCAGTGTACTTAAGTACATGAGCGCCGGAAGCGCAGGAAACCGCTATTTGCGAGCCAAGACATGGCGAATTTTGGATCAGGCACGAAGGAGACTTGATGTTTACAGGCATTATTACCGATATCGGCAAGGTTGACCGGATCAAGCCGCTGAATGAAGGCGTTCTTCTGCGCATTGAAACTGCCTATGATCCCGAAACGATTGAGCTTGGTGCATCGATTGCCTGTTCAGGCGTCTGCCTCACAGTGGTGGCGCTGCCAGAAAAAGGCACGAATGCCCGCTGGTTCGAGGTCGAGGCATGGGAAGAAGCGCTGCGCCTGACCACAATCTCCAAATGGCAGAGCGGACGGAACATCAATCTGGAACGTTCTCTGAAACTTGGCGACGAAATGGGCGGCCACCTCGTTTCCGGCCATGTCGATGGGCAGGCTGAAATCGTCGAGCGCAAGGAAGAAGGCGATGCAGTGCGCTTCACCCTGCGTGCGCCGGAAGAACTGGCCCCGTTTATCGCCCAGAAGGGTTCGGTCGCTCTCGATGGAACCTCGCTGACGGTTAATGGCGTCAATGGCAACGAGTTCGATGTGCTTCTGATCCGCCACTCGCTTGAAGTCACGACCTGGGGCGAGCGGAAAGCAGGCGACAAGGTGAATATCGAGATCGACCAGCTGGCACGTTACGCAGCAAGGCTTGCGCAATATCAGAAATAGGCTTACAGCCTAAATTCCCAGGCTGTAAAAGCATATCCCGATTTTAAGCGTTGACCGCAATCGTTGCGGTCCGCAAAATTTGTCATGGAGTCTCTCATGTCCAAGCACGAGGCGCATGCGCCGCATTTGCTTATTGTTGAAGCGCGTTTCTACGATGATCTCGCCGACGCGCTTCTGGATGGCGCAAAGGCAGCCTTGGATGAGGCAGGGGCCACCTACGACGTGGTGACGGTGCCTGGCGCGCTGGAAGTTCCGGCGGTCATTTCTTTCGCACTCGATGGTGAAGACAATGGCGGCAAGGAATATGATGGCTTTGTTGCGCTTGGTACGGTTATCCGTGGCGAAACCTATCATTTTGATATCGTGTCCAATGAATCCTGCCGCGCACTCACCGATCTTTCGGTCGAGGAAAGCATCGCCATCGGCAACGGCATTCTGACGGTCGAAAACGAAGAGCAGGCATGGGTACGCGCCCGCCGTGAAGACAAGGACAAGGGCGGTTTTGCCGCCCGCGCTGCGCTGACCATGATCGACCTGCGCAAGAAGTTCGGAGTCTGATCATTATGAATTCATCTACCGAAGGCCGCCCAACCCCCAATCTCCCACGCACGGCGAACAAGCGCGGTGTTGCCCGTCTTGCTGCAGTCCAGGCGCTTTATCAGATGGATGTTGCCGGAACAGGTGTTCTGGAAGTGGTGGCTGAGTACGAAGCTTTCCGTCTCGGCAAGGAAGTGGATGGCACGCAGTATCTTGATGCCGATCCGCAATGGTTCCGCGCAATCGTGGCTGGTGTCGTCGATGAACAGCTGAAGCTCGATCCGATGATCCATCAGGCGCTGACGGAAGACTGGCCGCTGTCGCGTCTCGATTCGACCCTGCGCGCCATTCTCCGTGCTGGCGCCTGGGAATTGCAGACACGCAAAGACGTGCCGACGGCTGTTATCGTGTCGGAATATGTTGATATCGCCAAGGCTTTCTACACAGAAGACGAGCCGAAGCTGGTCAATGCCGTACTTGATCGCCTGGCATTCGTCATTCGTGGCGAGAGCCGCGGTGTGAAACCGCGCTGATCCGGCTTCCCTGACAATAATCATGAAAAAAGGGCTGTGAGAAATCGCAGCCCTTCTTTCATTGTACGCTGGCAAAGAACGACTTGACGTTTGTTAAACCGTTTCGCATGTTGGGTACGCGGCATTGAGAATGCTGAAATGCAAGGAATCGCGCCAATTGATTGATTTCTCAGGCATGTCGCGCAAAAGTGCGTAGCAGTTTTGCGAGAACGACAGGCCTGAAATCAGAGACATAAAGCGCTGAGAGCGAATCTGAAAGATCGCGATCCGCTTTAGGCGTAAGTTCCAGACGTGAATATACCGAAGAAGCCCGGTATCTTGCATTGGCTTCAGGCACTTCCATGCCGCTCAATCGGGTCCGGGGAGGGGTTTTCGGGCCTAACCTGCGCATGTGCCTGCCGACAATCGCGGCTCGCGGTCTGACGGTAGCCAGCGCGAGCTCAATGGGAGTTGGCCTTTATGCAAATGGGAGTGGCAGTCTTAGTTCTCGTCATTGCCTGCGGCGTGGTTTCCGTTCTTTTCGCCATATGGGCGATCCGTTCGGTTCTTGCAGCCGATCAGGGGACGCAGCGCATGCAGGAAATTGCTGAAGCCATCCGCGAGGGTGCCTCAGCCTATCTCACAAGACAATATTCGACGATTGCCATTGTCGGCGTCGTGGTCTTTCTGGCAGCCTGGTATTTGTTGTCGATCAGTGCCGCAATCGGTTTCCTGATTGGCGCGGTTCTGTCGGGCGTTACCGGCTTTATCGGAATGCACGTTTCGGTTCGCGCCAATGTGCGCACCGCCCAGGCAGCTTCACTCAGCCTCGCCGGAGGGCTTGAGCTGGCCTTCAAGTCAGGGGCCATTACCGGCCTTCTGGTGGCAGGGCTCGCGCTGCTCGGCGTATCCGTTTACTATTTCATTCTCACTGTCTGGCTTGGTTATTCGCCGTCCGACCGCACGGTTATCGATGCGCTGGTGTCGCTCGGCTTCGGTGCTTCGCTGATCTCGATCTTCGCGCGTCTTGGCGGTGGTATCTTCACCAAGGGCGCTGACGTCGGCGGCGATCTTGTCGGCAAGGTCGAGGCCGGTATTCCAGAGGATGATCCGCGCAACCCAGCGACCATTGCGGATAATGTCGGCGACAATGTCGGCGATTGCGCAGGCATGGCTGCCGACCTTTTCGAAACCTACGCGGTGACAGTCGTCGCAACCATGGTTCTCGGCGCAATCTTCTTCAACGGATCGGACATTCTTTCGAGCGTCATGCTCTATCCGCTGATGATCTGCGGCGCCTGTGTCATCACGTCAATCGTGGGCACATTTTTCGTCAAGCTCGGCGTCAATGGCTCCATCATGGGTGCCCTCTATAAGGGGCTGATAGCGACGGGCCTGCTTTCCATCGTTGGTCTTGCTATTGCCAATACGCTGACCGTTGGCTGGGGTGAAATCGGTACTGTGGCTGGTAAAAGCATTACCGGCACCAATCTCTTCATTTGCGGACTGATCGGTCTGATCGTTACCGGTCTGATCGTTGTGATCACAGAATACTATACCGGCACCAACAAACGTCCGGTCAATTCCATCGCGCAGGCCTCGGTAACAGGGCACGGTACGAATGTCATTCAGGGGCTGGCGGTTTCGCTTGAATCCACGGCTCTGCCAGCGATCGTGATTGTCGGCGGTATTATTTCGACCTACCAGCTGGCTGGTCTGTTCGGTACGGCAATCGCCGTCACTGCCATGCTTGGTATTGCCGGGATGATCGTTGCGCTCGATGCCTTCGGTCCGGTCACGGATAATGCGGGTGGCATTGCGGAAATGGCCGGTCTCGACCCGGAAGTCCGCAAGGCCACCGATGCGCTCGATGCCGTTGGCAACACTACCAAGGCCGTCACGAAGGGCTATGCTATCGGTTCGGCAGGGCTTGGCGCACTGGTGCTGTTCGCGGCCTATTCCAACGATCTGGCCTACTTTGCCGCCAACGGACAGACCTATCCTTATTTCGCCGATATGGGGCCGGTTTCCTTCGATCTCTCCAACCCTTATGTGGTTGCGGGGCTGATCTTTGGCGGCCTGATCCCTTATCTGTTCGGTGGCATGGCGATGACCGCCGTGGGCCGGGCCGGAGGCGCGGTCGTGCAGGAAGTGCGCCGCCAGTTCCGTGAAAAGCCAGGCATCATGACCGGCAAGGAGCGCCCGGACTATGCCCGTGCGGTCGATCTTCTGACCAGGGCGGCCATTCGCGAGATGATCATCCCGTCGCTCCTGCCTGTGCTGGCGCCGATTGTGGTCTATTTCGGCGTGCTGCTTATCTCAGGCTCGAAGGCTGCAGCCTTTGCAGCGCTCGGCGCATCGCTTCTGGGCGTTATTGTCAACGGCCTCTTCGTCGCGATTTCCATGACGTCCGGAGGTGGCGCATGGGACAATGCCAAGAAGAGCTTCGAGGACGGGTTTACCGATGCCGACGGCGTGAAGCACCTGAAAGGGTCGGAAGCGCATAAAGCATCAGTGACCGGCGATACGGTTGGTGATCCCTATAAGGATACGGCCGGTCCGGCTGTCAATCCGGCGATCAAGATCACCAACATCGTGGCCCTTCTTCTGTTGGCTGTGTTGGCGCATATGTCCTGACGGACATGCATTGTGAAAAAAGAAAACCCGCCGTAAAGGCGGGTTTTCTTTTTGTCAGGATATGACCGGATCAGTTGCTGGCGCCACCTGCAGCTCCCGGCAACGATGTCGGGGCCTTGGAAACGCCCTGAATGATCTGACCGAGGAAGGTCTGGTCCTTGCCGCCTGTCGGCGTGGTGCGCGACACGAAGTCGAACAGCTTACCGTCCTTCAGGCCGTAATTGGCGATATGCTCGACCTTGCCGTCCTTGTTGAAATAGATGGCGAGGATCTGCCGCTCGATGATCTTCGGCTTCATGAACTGCGCGGCGCGATAACGCTTCTGCGAAATGTAGTAGAACACTTCATTGTCGAAGGTCGCGGTGGTGGACGGCGTACCGAGCGCCAGAAGCACCTGCTCGCGGCTGGAGCCGACAGGAACCGAATCAAGCGCACCCTGATCGAGTACGTAACCCTCTGTCAGCGTTTCGGACGGATTGAGCGTGGATGCAGTGTTACATCCGGCAAGAGCTACTGCGACGAGAATTGCCGTGCCTGCGAGAAGGGCACCCTGCTTGCGTACGCCAGAGGATGCACTTGGAAAAATTCGCTGCAACAAAGACCTCTCCATACATTCTAAATCAGCGCGGCACTTTCGCCGTCGGGAGAACTTCGGTAAACCACCTTGCTTATTTATGCAACTGGAACGGTCGTACGGACATGATTCTCCAACTATTCCGCCGCAAATCGAAAGCAAACGAGGCAATTATGCTTCGCGTTTACGAGGTGATCGTGGCGGCGGCGCGGCAAAAACGGTTTTATGCACAATTTCAGGTGCCTGATACGCCGCTTGGCCGCTATGAAATGCTTTCGCTGCATATTTTCCTCGCCCTGCATCGGATGAGGGGAGAAAACAAGGCGCTTGCCGATCTGGCACAGGAAATCGCCGACGAGTTTTTCAAGGATGTCGATCATTCGCTGCGCGAACTCGGTATCGGTGACCAGGGCGTCCCGAAGCGCATGAAGAAGCTTGCACGCATGTTCTATGGTCGGGTCGCAGCTTATGGGGAGGCGTTGGATGCAAATGATGCAGACGCGCTGGCTGCCGCACTCACGCGAAATATCCGCCCGGACCTCGAATTCTGGCCGCATGCCCACCATTTAAGTGAATATGTTCTGGGATGCCGTGACCGGCTGCAAAAAATTGCGGACGATGCTTTGGCGGCAGGCGACATTTCCTATATGGATGCGGATCAAATGGACTTTGCGCCAAAAAACAATGCTGAAAAGGCCAATGAGAATGACTGACAAACCGGCGCTCACCTATCCTGTTCCGGTTCTTCACCTGCCGCAAAAGGGCGTGACGGTGAAAATAGGCACGGATGAGAAAGAGCGCGCAGCACTCGCGGCAGCCCATGGGCTAGAGGCTGTAAATGCCTTTGCTGCGGAATTTCTGATTACACCCTGGAAAAAGGACGGCATCCGGGTGCGGGGTCGTATCGATGCGGAAATCGTCCAGTCCTGCATCGTGACGCTGGAGCCGCTGACCAACAGCATTGCCGAAGACGTCGACACGATCTTCGTGCCGGAAAATTCGAGGCTTGCACGGATTGAGCTTGATGAAAGCGGCGAAATGCTGCTCGATGCCGAAGGCGCGGACATTCCGGAAGTTTTTGTCGGCGACAGGATCGATGTCGGCGCAATTGCCGAGGAATTCTTCGATCTCGCCATCGATCCTTATCCTCGCAAGCCGGGTTTGCCGGACGAGAGTGAGCCTAAGGTTTTCGGGGACGACGACGGTGAAGAGAAGCCCGTTTCGCCGTTTGCGAAGCTTTCAGAATGGCAAAAGAAGCCGTAATTCAGAGTGGTTTGACAGAATTTGGTTGTGCGGAAACGCAAAAACACTATTTTCGCCAAAAACCTGTCTGCTGCAAAAAGCAGAGCAGGGGCAGGGATCGCACAGGAACAATCAAGAGTGATCAAAATTTCGATTGACGCGATGGGCGGTGATTTTGGCCCTGAAGTGGTCATCCCCGGCGCAGCGAAGGCGCTTGAGCGCCATCCTGACATCCGTTTCATATTCTTCGGTCTCCCCGCACAGGTGGAGCCCGTGCTGGCACGTTATCCGAAGCTGAAAGCCGCATCCGAGTTCCGCGCGAGCCAGGTTGCCATCAGCATGGATGACAAGCCGAGCCAAGCGCTGCGGGCCGGTCGCGGTAAATCTTCCATGTGGCAGGCCATCGAGGCAGTGAAGACCGGCGACGCCCAGGCGTGTATTTCCGCCGGTAATACCGGTGCATTGATGGCCATGTCCAAATTTTGTCTGCGTATGATGTCGGACGTCGAGCGCCCGGCGATTGCTGGCATCTGGCCGACGCTGCGCGGTGAAAGCATCGTGCTTGACGTTGGAGCCACCATTGGCGCCGATGCGCGCCAGCTCGTCGATTACGCAGTTATGGGGGCTGGTATGGCGCGGGCCCTGTTCGAGGTGCGCAAACCGACCGTCGGGCTCCTGAATGTCGGCACGGAAGAGGTAAAGGGTCTCGACGAGATCAAGGAAGCAGGTCAGATTCTGCGCGACACACCGCTCGACGGACTTGCCTATTCCGGTTTTGTTGAAGGCAATGATATCGGCAAGGGTACGGTGGACGTGGTGGTGACCGAAGGCTTTACCGGCAATATCGCGCTTAAGGCTGCGGAAGGTACGGCCCGCCAGATGGGTGAACTGCTGCGTCAGGCCATGCGCCGGACGCTGCTTGCCAAAATCGGTTATGTTTTCGCCAAGGGTGCGTTTGATCGCCTGCGCGAAAAGATGGATCCGAACAAGGTCAATGGTGGCGTCTTCCTCGGTCTCAGTGGAATCGTCATCAAAAGCCATGGCAGCGCCAATGCAGAAGGCTTCTGCTCGGCAGTGGAAGTCGGCTATGACATGGTGAGAAATCGTCTTCTGGAAAAGATCGAGGCTGATCTGGCGCATTTCCACCACAGTCATCCGCATGTATCGAATGATGGTGGCGAGGCTGCAAAGGCATAATTCCGGCAAAGCCATCCGGAAGACGGAATTCGACAAGATTTGCGGTTGCCGATTATTTTTCGGCGCCGAAGCGGTGAAGTAACTTTTACCGAGTATGTGTAGGGCCAGAATTTTCGACTGCGCGCGTGAATGTTCGCCGCGCCGGTCGCATGTAAGGACAGGAAATAAGAGATGATAAGATCTGTCGTGCGGGGTATCGGTTCGGCTTTGCCGAAGCGGGTCATGAAGAATACCGATTTCGAAGGTATTATCGAAACCTCCGACGAGTGGATCGTGCAGCGCACGGGTATCCGTGAGCGCCACATTGCAGGCGATGACGAAACCACGGTTTCGCTTGGCACGGCTGCGGCCCGCGCAGCAATCGAGAATGCCGGCTTGCAGCCGACTGATATCGATCTTGTTCTGCTGGCAACCTCGACGCCTAACCATACCTTTCCGGCAAGTGCCGTGGAAATCCAGCGCGAACTGGGAATCACCAAGGGTTTTGCCTTCGATATGCAGGCTGTGTGCAGCGGCTTCATCTATGCCATCACGACGGCTGATCTCTATATTCGCGGCGGCATGGCGAAGCGCGTTCTGGTCATCGGCGCGGAAACCTTCTCGCGCATCCTCGACTGGAATGACCGCACGACCTGCGTTCTGTTTGGCGATGGTGCCGGCGCATTGGTTCTCGAAGCTGCCGAAGGTAACGGGCTGACCTCGGATCGTGGCGTTCTCGCCGCCAATCTGCGCTCGGACGGCAACCACAAGGAAAAACTTTTTGTGGATGGCGGCCCGTCAACGACCCAGACTGTTGGTCACCTGCGCATGGAAGGCCGCGAAGTCTTCAAACATGCAGTCGGCATGATTACGGACGTTATCGAGGCATCTTTCGAGGAAACCGGCCTTACAGCCGAGGATATCGACTGGTTCGTCCCGCATCAGGCCAACAAGCGCATTATCGATGCTTCCGCCAAGAAGCTGAATATCGCTGAAGGCAAGGTTGTCATCACAGTGGATCGCCACGGCAACACGTCTGCGGCGTCGGTTCCACTGGCGCTCGCGACCGCCGTTGCGGACGGCCGCATCAAGAAGGGCGACCTCGTTCTTCTGGAGGCAATGGGTGGCGGATTCACGTGGGGCGCGGTTCTGTTGCGCTGGTAAGCGACAAATTTGATCTGCCGTGAGGAAACTCGCGGCTTGACCGTTGCGCTTTTATTTGTGTAACGTCCTGTCACGTAAGGATATTATCTGTTCAAACGCTAACCAGGCAGGTTCGGTCATGGGAGGTAAGACGGTCACGCGAGCTGATCTGGCAGAGGCTGTTTACCGGAAGGTAGGCCTTTCCAGAACGGAGTCGGCGGCTCTTGTCGAGATGATTCTCGATGAAGTCTGTGACGCTATCGTCAACGGTGAAACCGTGAAGTTGTCGTCTTTCGCGACATTTCAGGTTCGCGACAAGAACGAGCGCATTGGCCGTAATCCGAAAACAGGCGAGGAGGTTCCAATTCTTCCCCGTCGTGTGATGACTTTCAAAGCTTCCAACGTTCTCAAGCAGCGTATTCTGCAGGAACATCAGAAGCGTGAAACCAAAAGCCAGAAGTAATTGCTAGTGGATTGAATTTGACGTTTGATACCCGTCCGATATAAATCACGTTTCAAAACGTCAAGCTCGAAAAATCTACTAGATTCATAACGTTACCAGTGGTCTTTTTGATCCCGACATTTGCTCAGCGCTCATATCCGAGGGATGCAAATGTCGGAATCAGACCACTAGCATGCTGCCCATCGGGCAGCATTTTGTTTTGGCACCATCCTTGTAAAACTGACATCGCTTTTGCCCCCGACTTATGGTCGCGTGCAGGACGGCTGTTTTTTGTGTTGGTTGCAACCGTCATAATAGTCTTTTGCCACGAACTGGCCATGCTGCTTTCGGCTTCGCATGAAGGGATGCTTATAAAGCTCTGATATTATATAATGGATTCAGTGGAGCGAATCGCTTCGCTGATATTGAAATCTGGAAAGCGGCTGGCTTTTCAGAGAGAGTTCGTGTTGCACACCGTCCGGTTTTGAATGACGTTTGCGCCGTGTCTTTCCGCACGCTGGAGTTTGTTAACTCCCGTCTTCTAAAATCCGATGGTAACAAGCGCCTTTCGTGTTACAGACGCGTTCGCGTTGGCAGCGAGTTGAACTATCTGGATCGGCGAGGTTGCGCCGCAACGGCGAAACCTGAACCACTGGAAAGGGCAAGTGGATGGACAAGAGCCCTGATGCATTCAGGACGATCAGTGAAGTAGCGGATGATCTTGATCTTCCGCAGCATGTGCTGCGTTTCTGGGAAACGCGCTTTACCCAGATCAAGCCTATGAAGCGGGGCGGCGGTCGCCGATATTACCGGCCGCTCGATGTCGAATTGCTCAAGGGCATTCGCCATCTGCTCTATGATCAGGGCTATACGATCAAGGGTGTGCAGCGTCTTCTTCGCGAAAACAATGCACAGTTTATCATCGCGCTTGGCAATGGCGACGTTCAGGCGATTGAGGCGATTACGCGCCAGAAGCAGGCTGCCGCTGATAAGCGGGCTGCCGAAGAGGCGGCTGACAATGAAATGGCTCTGCCGAGCGGCATCAAGGCGCCGCAACCGGCGCGCAAGCTCTTCGGTCTCTTGAAGGGCGAGGAGGATGGCCCCATCGGAGCTGATGGAAAGCGGCCTTCAAAGGACAACCGCTCGCTTCTGCAGGAGGCGTTGTTCGATCTTCTCGAATGCAAGCGTCTTCTCGATCAGGTGCGCTGATCGATTTCGGACCGCATGAAAAAGGGAGGCTTTCGCCTCCCTTTGCTTTTGTACGCGGATTGAATCAGCTGGACGAGAGTTTCAATCCGATGATGCCGGCGAGGATCAGTGTCACGCTTGCAACGCGGAAGAAGGTTGCAGCTTCGCCGAGAATGAATATGCCCACCAGAAACGCACCCACTGCCCCGATGCCGGTCCAGATCGCATAGGCTGTTCCAAGCGGCAGGCTGCGCATGGCGATGGAAAGCAGAATGAAACTGCCGATCATCGTCACGATGGTGATGGCGCTCGGTGTCAGAAGGGAAAAGCCTTCCGACTTTTTCATGAAATAGGCCCAGATGACCTCAAGAATTCCAGCCAGTCCCAGATAAATCCATGCCATTCTAATGCTCCCTCACAAGGGTTCTGAACGGGCCGTCCCGTTCGTTGAAGAAGCGGGAAGGCCGTCCTTCCCGCGAAGTCACTGCGCACGGCGCTCTAATCAGTGTGATGGATGCAGTGCATCATTGAGATACATGCAGGTCAGCATAGTAAATACGTAAGCCTGAATAACTGCCATCAGCAATTCGAGTGCGGTTAGCGCGACGGTCATTGCAAGCGGCAGTACAGCGGTTAGCATGCCGAGCGTTCCGAGACTGCCCAGCCCGATGACAAACCCCGCAAAGACTTTCAGCGTAATGTGTCCTGCAAGCATGACGGCGAACAGACGAACCGAATGACTGACCGGACGCGAGATATAGGACATGATCTCGATCGGCACGATGATCGGCGCCAGCACAACCGGTACGCCCGCAGGCATGAACAGTCGGAAGAACTTGAACCCGTGTCGAACGAGACCGTAGATCGTGACCGTCAGGAAGACCAGCATCGCAAGCGCGAACGTTACGATGATGTGGCTTGTCACGGTGAAGGCATAGGGGAACATGCCGATCAGATTGGCAAACAGGATGAACAGAAACAACGAGAAGACGAGGGGGAAGAAAGCCATACCCTTTTCCCCGGCGTTCTCGCGCAATGTCTTCGACACGAATTCGTAGAGGATCTCGGCTGAGGACTGCCAGCGCCCCGGCACAACGGTGCCCCTGCGGGACGATAGGAACATGAACGCAGCCGCGCCCAGCACCGTCAGCACCATGAAGAGTGCCGAATTGGTGAAAGCAACCGGCTGACCGCCGATTTCGCCAAGTTCAACGATGGGCTTGATTGCGAATTGTTCGATCGGCCCTGCCATAGGACACCCTCCTATGGGGCCGTCCCCGATGCGAACACTGGCGCGGGTCGTCCCGCGCGGCCCTGAAAATAGTGATTCTTGAACGGAGAGGCAAGAGGGCGTCGTCCATATCGCGCCAACAGAAACTTGATCGCGTATCCCATGGATCAGGGAGCTTTTTCGGGTATCCTGTCGTTCTTATCCATAGATTATGCCGGGAGATCGATTGATGACCATCTCAAGACGTAATTTCATTGTTACAGCATCTGCTGCCGGGGCCGGATTGGCTTTATCGCCTTTGGAGCTCAACAAGGCGGCAGCCGAAACAGGCAGTCCTAAAGTGCTAACCCCTTCACAGGTAGAAAATCCGGGCTTCCATCGCTTTCAGTTTGGTGATTTCGAGATCACCACGCTTTCCGATGGGCGCCGAGCAGGCGAAGCGCCCGAAAAGACATATGCGGTCGATCAGGACCCGAAAGTGGTTGCCGCACTTCTTGAGGAAAATCTTCTGCCCGCCGACCGCTTCGTCAACAGCTTCACGCCAGTGCTCATCAATACAGGTAAGGAGCTTGTCCTGTTTGACACCGGCATGGGAGCAGGTGCTCGCGGAGCGGGATTGGGCAAACTGGCCAGTGCTCTTGAAGCTTCGGGCTACAAGACGGACGATGTGTCTCTGGTCGTATTGAGCCATTTCCACCCTGATCATATTGGTGGACTGATGGAAGACGGCAAGCCAGCCTTCGCCAATGCGCGCTACGTCACCGGACAGAAAGAATTCGACTTCTGGACCGATCCCGCGCGGCTCGACAGCCCCGCCAAGACCGTTGCTGAAATGGTGGCCAAAAACGTCAAGCCTCTCGCGGAGAAGATGACGTTCCTGGGCGATGATAGCGAAGTCATTTCCGGTATTCATTCGGTGGCAGCTTATGGCCACACGCCGGGTCATCTGGCTTTCAGGGTCGAAACGGGCGGCAAGTCGTTGATGTTGGTCTCGGATACGGCGAACCATTTCGTCATTACGTTGCAGCGGCCCGAATGGCACGTTTCCTTCGATATCGACAAGGATGCTGCCGTCCAGACCCGCAAGCGCATGTTTGACATGATCGCCACCGACAGGCTTCCTTTCATCGGTTATCATATGCCGTTTCCGGCACTGGCCTATCTCAAGCGGGAAGGCGAGGGCTATCGCTACGTTGCGGAAACCTATCAGCTGCGTGAGAAATAGATTGAGGCGGTTTAGTACTAACGCCCACCGGCAACGTCGATGAATGTTCCGGTTACATAGGCGGGGGCGTCGTTGAGCAGCCAGAAAATGGCTTCCGCGACTTCCTCTGCCTTGCCGGCGCGTCCAATAGGTGTACCGGCGCCCAACCTCGCCGCGCGATCCGGATTGCCGCCACTGGCATGGATGTCGGTATCGATCAGGCCTGGACGCACGGCATTGACGCGAATGCCTTTCGGCGCCAGCTCTTTCGACAGGCCAGTGGTCAGCGTATCAAGTGCGCCTTTCGCTCCGGCATAATCTACATATTCAAACGGCGATCCAAGTCGCGATGCCATCGATGACACGATGACGATGGCACTGTCAGGCTGCAAGCGCCGGGCTGCTTCGCGGGCGCTTAGATAGGTGCCGTAAACATTCACGTCGAACATCATTTTCAGACGATCAGCACTCATATCCGCAAGCGGCATGGTCTGAGCAACGATACCGGCATTCAGGACAACGCCTTTCAGCGGACCAAGATCGGCCTCCGCCTTGTCGAACATGGCGATCACGTCTTGTTCTCTGGATATGTCGCCTTGGATCGCAAGCGCCTTCGCACCAAGCTTCGCTGCTTCGGCCACCGTTTGCTGCGCAGCCTGTTCGTTCCCCGCATAGTTCAGAGCCACAGACCAGCCTTGCGCTGCGCTGCGCAGAACGGTAGCGCGACCAATGCCGCGACTGCCACCAGTGATCAGGGCGTTCTTCATACTCTCCTCCATGCAATTCATGGCAGAGCTAATCCGATTTGCACGTTGTGTGCAAAGGAAAGATCGTATGAAAATAAAGGTTTGGGGAAGAAAAATGGTCGGAGCGGCGGGATTCGAACCCACGACCCCTTGACCCCCAGTCAAGTGCGCTACCGGGCTGCGCTACGCTCCGAGCCTGGGAAAGCCGTAGATTATAACGACTTGGCACGCAAGGGATAATTTCTCGAAACTGGCAAATTGCACATAACATTCATGCATGGTTCTGAGCATCAGGATCGCGGTGCGAAAAGAATGATGCATGTGCCTGCGAAAGCCGTGCATGCGCCGACCACATCCCAGCGATCGGGGCGCGCTCCTTCGGCAAACCAGATCCACAAAATCGACGCGATGATATAGATGCCACCATAGGCTGCGTAAGCGCGACCGGCCACGTTGCTTTCAATCAGGGTGAGCAGATAGGCGAACAATGCGAGGCACACCATGCCGGGTGCCAGCCAAAGCGGCGACTTGTCGAGCTTCAGCCATGCCCAGAAGGCGAAGCATCCGGCAATTTCAAAGAGGGCTGCTGCGGCGTATATCGCGAATTGCAAGTTTCTGCTCTCCTGAGCGTTCTCCAAGTTTGAGCGAAAACTGATACTTGTATTCCAGCCCTGCACAACCCCAGATGATCCCGAATAGCAGATAAAAGTGGCGCCAGTGATCGGTGTCGATGACATTGCCGATCAGGACATGCCCGAGATAGGTTGCGTAGGCAACCAGAAGATAAGGCTGCCAGGGGCGATTGCGAAACAGAAGCTTGAAACCGATCCCGAGTGTCAGGAATGTCAGCGTCAGAAAGGCGATGAAGCCGATCCAGCCATAGTCGAGGACGGCTTTGAGCCAGACATTGTGTGTATCCTCACCGAACATCGGCCCGAACTCGAGCGGCCCGATGCCAAGCGGATGCTGTGTTGCAAGGATCATTCCAAGCCAGTGCCGCGCAAAGCGCCCAAGCCTTGCACTGTCATAGCTCTGTTCGAGACGCGCGCGCTCACGGAAGAAATCGCCGACGCCGGGGATTTGCAGAATAATCAGGATCGCGAGAGTAATTGTTACAACTGCAAGCAGACCAATCACTATCAGGCGTAACCGAAAACGATTGCTGTTGCTTTGCAGGAAGAGCACGCCAAACAGAACGGCAAAGGAGAGGGGAACCATCGCCCAAGCCGCGCGCGAGAAGGATACCAGAACGCCGAGCGTCAGCAGGCAGCAGAAAGGCAGATAGACGGCCATATCGCGAAAGCCCCCGCGCATGATGCGGTAAAGCGTCCAGGTCAGCGGCAATATAAGGAAAGGTCCGTAGACATTGGGGTCCTGAAATGCGCCCTGCGCACGTCCGTAGCGCGTGAAGATTTCTGCGCCCGGAAAGAGGCTGAGATAACCGGCAATGCCAAGGACGGCAGAAAGCACGCCGACAAGAAGATAGGCGTTGAAGATGGTCTTCAGACGCCGGTGGTCACCTTCGATGACAGCGGCGAAGAATACCGATGTGAAAGCCAGAAACAGCGAGACGGCGATATAAAGCGGTGCTTTCTTGACGTCAGCCATCTGCATGACCGAAATCATGCCGCCGAAATTGAAGACAGCAAGCAGGGCGAACAGCACAAGACTTGTGCGGGTCAGCCGCAATCCGAACAATAGTGCCAGCGCAATCAGGCCGACCATATAGAGTTCATAAGGCGCAGGCTCGCTCATCACGAAGCCGAGCAGAAAAACGCCGAAGCCGATTGCGATATTGGCGATGAGGCGGTTGAGCGCGCGTTTGCGCGCCAAATCTGCCGACAGCATCAGGGCTGGACGCGAACTGCCGTCAAACCGTTGCGCCATGCTGGTCAATAGGCGTTTTCCGTATTGAGAAGTCGCATCGGTGTCAGGAACAGGATTTTCAGATCGAGCCAGAGCGACCAGTTTTCGATATAGTAAAGGTCGAACTCTGTGCGCATGCGGATCTTGTTCTCATTGTCGATTTCGCCGCGCCAGCCATTGATCTGCGCCCAGCCGGTGACACCCGGCTTCACGCGGTGACGCGCGAAATAGCCATCGACCACCTCATTATAGAGCACATTGTGCGAATGGGCGGCGACTGCATGCGGGCGCGGGCCGACGAGCGACAGGGAACCGGCGAGAACATTGAAGAACTGCGGCAGCTCATCGATCGAGGCTTTGCGAATGAAGCGTCCGACGCGGGTGACGCGAGGATCGTTCTTGGTAACGGCCTGCTTGGCGGTGGGGTCGCACATCTCGGTGTACATGGACCGGAACTTCCAGACATTGATAACTTCATTATTGAAGCCATGCCGCTTCTGTTTGAAGATCACAGGGCCCTTGCTGTCCAGCTTAATGGCAATCGCCGTGCCGATCATGATCGGCGACAGAAGAACGATGCCAACAATGCTGAAGGCAACGTCGAAGATGCGCTTGGCAACAGAATCCCAATCGTTGATAGGCTTGTCGAAAATATCCAGCATCGGCACCGCGCCGACATAGGAATAGGAGCGCGGGCGGAAGCGCAGGTGGTTGTTGAGCGCTGACAGCCGGATATCGACCGGGAGAACCCATAGCTTCTTGAGTAGTGCCAGCACGCGGGCTTCGGCGCTGATCGGTAGCGATACGATCAGCATGTCGATGTGGGCGATACGGGCAAATTCGATCAGTTCGTTGATATTGCCGAGCTTGGGATAGCCAGCAACGATGGGGGGAGAGCGCTTGTCGTCGCGGTCATCGAAGATGCCGCAGATACGGATATCGTTGTCGGGCTGCTGTTCGAGCGAGCGGATAAGCGCTTCTGCATTGGGGCCGCCGCCGACGATGACAGCGCGGCGCTCCATTGTGCCATTGCGTGCCCAGCGCTTGATTTTCCAGGCGACGAAGATACGGGCAATTAAAAGCAGGACACAGGCGCTGAGCGCCCAATAAAGGAACCAGCCGCGCGAGAAATCGGACGATGCTTTGAGCAGAAAACCGGCAATGGCAAGGGTACCAAGCACGGCTGCCCAACTAATGAAAAGCCGCCGCAGATAGCGACCGGGACTACGCAATATATTGATCTGGTAACCGTCGTTGATTTCCATCAGCAGGACAAAAAGCGCGCCGCCCACAATCATGATAAGGGGATAGTAGAAAACCAGATGTGTGCGGATGCCGACATAAAGCAGAAAGCTCAGAATGCCGGAGCAAAAGACAAGCCCGAACTCCACCATGCGCATGACGCCGCTCAGCATCAGCGGCGAAAACGTATCGTGCTGATATTGTTCAGCCATCTGGCGCGCCAGTGGGCTAAGCTTCACCGGGCCTTTCGGCTTGGAATCTTGTCCGGTCTCCTGCTTGCTGCTGGCTTCTATGGCTTTGCGGCCAAAAGGAGAAAGCGCATCATTATCTCGCACAACATTGCCCCTGATCGTAAAATGACAGCGTAGTAATTAGACCGAGAATCCTAAGCAGAATATAAATGTCGCGTGACAAGCTTTTGACTTAGGTAAACACTCAATTAAATACTCGGTTGAAAGCTGTTACTGTTAGTAACGGCTAAAATAGCATGATCTCCGTCCGTATTGATACAGCATTGGCTGCAGGAACCGATACGCGCCAGTTGTCGCAAGCCAAGCCAGTGCAAGGCTTGCCTTGTCTCATTATATTGCCTAGGACGGTGATATGAAACCGTTGGAAGATAAAGCTGCGGGCGGCATTTTGCCGTCAAACTGTTCGGCACATGTTGCCGCCAACAGACCAGCTTTGTTTCCGCTCCTGATCGGCACCAGATCAGACGATGTCATGGGGTTGCTGCGCGCCTGACCGCTCAGCGACCCAAAAAATCCTGATGACAGCAATTCACGCTGCGATCTTTCAAGGTCGCATTAACTGTTTGTTTTAAAGCGCTTTATCTAAACCGTTCTAGTGTTTTGGAGGGCGCTCTAGGGTTGATCATGACTATCTGGGCCGAACTGGCTAGAGCGGGCAATCATGCCGGCGATGAAATTTTGTTGCGAAAACGCGATCACATCTATGAAATTCGCTATAACGGCCTGGAATTGATGTCCAACGTCAATTTCCAGTCCGAGACCGTGCTGGCTGAAAGGTCGCTTCGCCTGCACGGACGGAAAGTGTCGCATATGCTTATTGGCGGACTTGGCATGGGCTTCACACTTCGGGCAGCACTCGATCTGCTTGGACCCGATGCCAGAGCCACGGTATGCGAGCTCGTCCCCGAGATCGTGGAGTGGAACCGGACCCATATCGGTCATCTGGCCAACCATCCATTGAACGATCCGCGTGTCGATGTTCGGGTCGCCGACGTGATGGATGTTCTTCGCGCAGAGCCTGGTCGATATGATGCCATATTGATGGACACGGATAATGGACCGGATTTTACCGTCCGCGATGCCAATGGCGCAATCTATGAAGATGACGGTCTGAGGCTGGTGAAAAGGGCACTGAAGCCTAATGGCATTGCTGCTTTCTGGTCGGCAACCATATCAGACCCATTCGAAGACAAGCTCGACATGCTACCCTGGGAATGGCAACGCGAGGATATTTCGCTCATCGGCGGGCGTGCCGACGCATTCCACTATATCTATTTTGCGGCGCGTGGCGGGTTTCGGTCACAGTTCGAGCGGTCGGTATCTGCGTCCGAACCCTTCGCTGCGATGGTGGGCTGAGGGAAGTATCCGTCAGTCTTCCGGGATGGCTCGATCCGGATGCGCCTCGTAATAGATTGTCTCGATCGAGTGCGCCATGGATTGCTGGCTGAAGCGCTCGTGCAGCCGGGTCACCTCCGGCATCGCGGCTCGAAACGTTGTGAGATCATCTGCAGCGTCCAGCATCCTGTTCGCAAGTGCCTCCTCCTTGGGCTCCACCAGCGCCGAGGAACGAGGTCCGAACACCTCGGGAATGCCGCCGACATTGCTGGCGATGACAGGCTTTCCGGCGGCGAGCGCTTCCAGCACGATATAGGGAAATGCTTCGGCACGCGATGGAACCACCATTATTCGCCCCAAAGCAAAAGCTTCTCGCGCAGCCATTCCGGGCAGAAAGCGAATTTGTCCGGAAATTCCCAGTTCGTCGGTCAGGTTGATGAAATCGGGCTTTTCCGCACCATCTCCCACCATCGTTGCAGTGAAAATGCGCTGGTGCTGGTCGCGCAGGCGTGCAAGGGCACGGATCAGAAGGTCTGGTCCCTTCAGTTCACGCATCGTGCCGACAAAGAGAAAATCGCTGGCATCGGGCGCATCGGCAACCGGGATGAACTCGTCCTCGGCCAGGCCGTTATAAACGACGGCGTGGAGGCCATAGGGCCGCCCTACCTTTTCTTCGTAGATACGCTTTTCGAAGTTGGAAACGAACATCACTGCATCGGTCATAGGAGCCAGCATTCTCTCAACCAGAAAGACAGCGCCGCCGCGGCGCGTCTTCCGGTCGAAATGCAGACTACCGCCATGCGGTGAATAGATACGGGCTACGCGAGACCTAAAAACCCGTAAGACTGAGCCGAACAAACGTGCATAGACGCCACCTTTGGCGCCATGTCCGTGCAATATGTCTGGCTGCAATTTCTTGATGATGCGATATGCTTTGTACGCTGCCGCTGCGTCGCCCAGTCCGACATGGCGCTGCATGGCAATGCGATGAAGGCCGAGCATGAGCTTTGGCCGTAATTCTTCCAGAAGCGCGTCTTCGCGCGGGCCGCCTGTCGTGGCATCGCAGACGATGCCGACCGCGTGGCCTTTTTCCGCCTGCAGGCCCACGAGATCGCGAACATGACGGAAGAGCCCGCCGGTCGGTTCGCGGAAACAGTGGATGATACGCAGTGGGGAGGCATTGGTGTCATCAGCCATCAATCGCCATCAAAACAGACGTTCGCGCACATAGATCGTGTCGCCCGGCAGGATTGGATCGGAAATCAGCACGCGACCAGTCAGAACCTTGCCGTTGAACTGGCGCGTGATGTCGACATTCTCCTGATTGGCGCGTGGGCTGAAACCACCAGCAGCGGCGATTGCCTTTTGCGCGGTCATGCCCGGAACATAGGAATACTGGCCAGCGGCGCCGACTTCACCCATCACAAATATCGGGCGATAGCGGTCGATTTCCGCGCTGACGTCGGGGTCACGCAGATAACCGCCACGTAACTTTGATGCGATGATGCCTTCAAGCTGCTTGGACGTCTTGCCGCGTGCCGGAATACTGCCGACGAGCGGGAAGGCGATATAGCCAGCCTGATCGACGCTATAGGTATTTGTGAGGCTCGGCTGCTCGAACACCGTAATACGTATGCGATCACCAGCATCCAGCATGTAAGGCTGGTTCAGCGCCTCGTGGAACGCAGGCGGGGCAGGGCGATAGCTGGAGCATGCGGAAAGCGTCATGGCGGCAAGGCCTAGCGCCACGAGCAGAGCGTGGCCTTTGCGCTTGTTATGAATTGTCTTCGCCGTCATCTTCCGCCTCGGTTCTTCCGAAAAGCAATATTTCTTACGAACGCAATCGACGCGGTACTGACAGCGCGATTACGAATATCGGTTGCAAGCGTTATCGATTGATTAGGGTTAATGGCTGGTAAAGAAGACGGGGTTCGGCGCAAAATCTTTGTAGCTCGCCAACTGTTGGGAACTTATCCTGCTTAACCCTCTGGTTACCTTGTTCCTTTACCTTCCGGCCAGATTCGGGGGTGCATTACCCCACGCGGGCGAGAGCGATCACGCGCGCAAGCGCACTCGCGAAGTCCATGGAGAATGGGGAATGGCAGAAGTCGATCCGTTATCAAGGGACGCAGATATTGATATCGGCGCGCTGTTCTCCAGCTTGCGCCGTCACTGGCTGTTCATTGTCGTTGGTGCGCTTCTCATGGCGGCAGCAGCGTGGGCCATCTGCCTTCTCCTGACGCCGGATTATCGCGCTGAAGCGCGCATCATGATCGAGGCCCGCGAATCCATCTATACCCGCCCCAATGGCGAAACAGCAGCCGAGCGACCTGTCTTCGACGCCGAAGGCGTGAAGAGCCAGGTTGAAGTGTTCTCTTCCGGCGATCTCCTAAAAAAAGTTTCCGACGAACTCAAGCTGACCAGCAACGAAGCCTTCACGACAACGGAAGTGAAGCCGTGGACCCGCGTTCTCATCATGCTCGGCATGCGGACCGATCCCGCACGGTTGACCCCGGAAGAGCGCGTTCTACAGAAGCTTCGCAAGAATATGCAGGTTTTTGCCGTCACCGCTTCGCGCGTCATCGTGGTGCAATATAATTCGGCAAGTCCTGAGACGGCGAAGACCATCGCCAATGCGCTTGCCAATCAATACATCCTGTTTCAGCAGGCCGCGAAGCTGGAGTCGAATGACGATGCCACCGGCTGGCTCGCACCCGAGATTGACGATCTGCGCAACCGCGTTCGCGATGCGGAAAAGAAGGTTGCGGATTATCGTGCTTCGCGCGGGCTTTTGACCGGGCAGAGCAACAGTACGATTGCGACACAACAGCTCTCGGAAGTCTCGACCGAACTGACACGGGTCCGCACCAGCCGCGCTTCCGCAGAAGCAAAGGCGGAAAGCATTCGTAAATCGCTGGCCTCCGGTGCTCCCATCGATACGCTGCCGGATGTAGTTGCTTCCGGCATGATGCAGCGCCTTGCGGAAAGACGCATTCAGCTCAACGCCCAGATCGCCGACCTTTCGACGACACTTCTGGAAGGGCATCCCCGCATCAAGGCACTACGCTCGCAGCTTGCCGATCTCGACCAGCAGATCAGGATTGAAGGCCGCAAGCTCGTTGCGAGTCTTGATAATGAAGTCTCAACGGCAAAGCTGCGCGAAGAAGAACTCAATCGTGAACTCAACCGCGTGAAGGCACAGGCGGCGCAAGCGGGCGATCAGGAAGTTGAGTTGCGCGCATTGGAGCGCGAGGCGACGGCACAGCGCCAGCTTCTGGAAACCTATCTGACGCGCTATCGCGAAGCTGCGTCGCGTACCGACCGCAATTATGTGCCGGTTGATGCTCGGGTTTTCTCTTCCGCCGAAGCACCAGCAGTTCCCTATTATCCAATGATATTGCCGATTGTCGGTTCAACCTTTGCGGCTGGCCTGCTTTTGCTGTCGATTTTCGTTCTCTTGCGTGAATTGTTCAGCGGACGTGCGTTCATGACGACGGATGGTCAAAGGGTTGCGGCCGTCGAGGAAATCGAAATGCCGGTTATTGCTGCTGCCGCTGAAGCGGCTGCCGTGCCGCCGTCCAGAGCTGAACGCCGTGATGGCGTTTCCGAGGAAACAATTCTGGCGCGACGCCGTTCATGGACTATGCCGTTTGCGGCGAAGCCGCCGGTTTCCGAAACGAGGAAATCCGTGGAGGAGTTTCCCATGATAAAGCAAGGTGAGACCAAGCAACGCGAGATGAGACCACGCAATCCCAATGGTGTGGAGGCTGTTGCCGATCTGCTGTCCGGCGGAAAGCTGAAACGTATCGTGGTCGTGTCTCCAGAAGGCGATAAAGCATCAGCGGGAGCGGTGCGTCTGCTGCGTGAATTTGCCGACCGTGGCAAACGTGCAATTCTCGTGGATATGACCGCGCAAGGGACTGTTGGGCTTGCCATGCTGGACGGTACGCATCTGCCCGGCATTACCGAGCTTCTGTCCGGCGAGCGCCGCTTCAATGAGGTCATCCACAGTGACCGGTTCTCGCAGGCTCATGTCGTTCCGCTGGGCGAGGCCGATCCTGAAACCGCCATGCGTTCTGCTGATCGCCTGCCGCTCATTCTGGATGCGCTGGAAACGGTCTATGATTTCGTTGTGGTGGAATGCGGTCCGTCATCTTCGGAGCAGATTCGACGCATTGCCGATGGACCTGCGTCCGTCGTGATGAGTATCGTCGATCCGGATGACAAGGGCGTTGCGCTGGCTGCTCTCGATCTCGATCAGGGTGGTTATGAAGACGTCGTCATTCTGATGGACGAAACCGTCTGATTGCCAAATACGATTCTGGAACAGCGTCTTAGACCTTGTTTCTGAATCAGATTGCTAAGCACCTCTACCTTCTTGCGAACCTGCTGCGCAGTGTCTTGGCAAGGCCCCAAAGACGCGGATTGCGCTTGAGACTTCCGGCAATGGCATTGCGGACTGATTGCAGCGCCGTGAAAAGCTTTCCTTTGGCGGAAAGCGGTACCAGCGTGTCATAGATCGTGAGCTCGATGTCGCACCATTCGCGCTTGTACGGCTCATCACCGATACCGAAACTGTAGATCGAACGGCCTTCGTCGCAACTGCGGCTGATATCCTCGAAGAAGAGAAATTCACCCGGACTGGCGGAAGTCAGTTCGTCTTCTGCGATCGCGGCGAACTCGACGGTAGGGCCTGCATCGCCAAACAGCTTTCCGATGATCGAACGCAGGGTTCCGCCAACTTCAAGAAAGCGCAGCTCATGCAGATTCCGCCCCTTCACCAATCCTTCGCCGAAGAAAGCTTTGAAGAAATTGCGCACATTCTCATCGGCGAAAGGATCACGGATTCCCATCTTCCGGAAGCGCTGGGCCTTCATCGCAAAATAAAGATCGAGAACCGTGTTTGCTTCCGCTTGGTTCTGAGGCTCAGCAATTCTCCAGCCACCGCTTTCTTCGTAGCGACGACTGTGCTGGCGATGCTTTTTCAGCTTTCGCTTGCGATTGGCGCGATCAAGCACGGCATCGAAGCCACCACCAAGCGAGGCGGCGAGAACCGGATTTGGGTTGGGCGCTTTTCTAAGAGTGAGCAGCGGGTTGGTCACGCCTTGCAGTTCCGATAGCTGGCGTGTCAGTGACAGTGCGTCGATGTCGGGCCGTGCTTTGCGGATTTTCTCGATCAGTTGCCGGACCATCTCGGGTCCGAGGAGGCCGTCATATTCCTTTCGCAGCCACGGGAAATTGCAATTGGCGTGGCTCCCGCCGGGATAGCGCGCAATTTTCGCGCCGCTCTGGCTTACGACTTCCAGCGGCACGAGCAGGATTGGACCATCGCCGTCAAAGAGCCCGATGACGAAACTGTCGGCATTGACGATTGCGCGCCAACTATCGATCCATGCGAACGATTGTGGCGCACCGTGAATAGCCGCGGGATCGCTCCAGAGCCGGCTAATATCGCTGAAATCTGTAAGAATGTACGCTGCAACTTCACCCGCCATCGTCTGCAGCATCCTCAAATGGGATTAATGTTGCTTCTTGCGTGGCGGTTGCGCCATCCACCAGATGATGCCCATGGCTGGCAGAACCCAGAGAATGCCGGTCACGAAGAAATAAAGGAGGTGCACCCATGCGCTCGATTCAGCGAGATGCGCCACGGCGATAATGGTCGCGAACACCGCATAGATGATGACCAGTGAAACCAGCAAAAAAGTACCGATCAGTTTCTTCAGCCGAACGGGCATGGCGCAGTTCTCCTTTTCCCGGCACATCACTAGCGCGTGAGAAGGGGTAGCGAAAGGGCAAAAACGCGGCGGCATGTCGCGTGGTGGCAACTTGTAACGGGTTCGCCTATGCGGCATGTATCCTTCTGCTCAATATTGAAGGGTGAATGGCATGACGGCAGCAACGGCGCAGCGTGTAGGACAGGGTTCCAGGTCATCGAAAGAGGACCACGACCGTCGCCTTGTGCGTTATTGGCTTTATGCGGTGTTCGTCGTGCTGATTGCCATCGTGATGGTCGGCGGGGCTACCCGCATGACGGGATCTGGTCTGTCGATCACCGAATGGAAGCCCATTCATGGTGTCATTCCGCCGCTTAACCACGCCGAATGGCTGGAGGAGTTCGACAAGTACCGCCAGATTCCGCAATACCAGCAGATCAACAAGGGCATGTCCCTTGAAGCCTTTCAGTCGATCTTCTGGTGGGAGTGGGCGCACCGTATGCTGGCGCGCTTTGTCGGCTTTCTGGTTGCGGTTCCGCTGGCCTTCTTCTGGGTGACAGGGCGTCTCAAGGGTGGCCTCAAATACCGCATGCTGGGCCTGCTTGCACTCGGCGGCCTGCAAGGCGCTATCG
This sequence comes from Brucella sp. JSBI001, assembly GCF_026014005.1. Classification (NCBI taxonomy): domain Bacteria; kingdom Pseudomonadati; phylum Pseudomonadota; class Alphaproteobacteria; order Hyphomicrobiales; family Brucellaceae; genus Brucella; species Brucella sp. JSBI001. The sequence continues at coordinate 887,414 of NZ_CP110339.1, forward strand.
GCTGGTGGATGGTCGCTTCCGGTCTCAGTGAGCTGACAAGTGTCAGCCAGTATCGTCTGGCGATCCATCTGACGACAGCCTGTATCATCATCACAGCGGTGTTCTATATTGCGCGCGGGCTTGTCACCTACAGTGAGCGACCGGCAGAAAGGTCGATCCAGCGCTTTGCCGGATGGATCGTGTTTGCCGTGCTAGTGCAGATTTATCTGGGTGGTCTGGTGGCCGGGCTTCATGCCGGTCTGACCTATAATACCTGGCCGCTGATGGATGGCGCCGTCATCCCGTCCGACCTGTTCATCCAGTCGCCATGGTGGCGCAACCTGTTCGAAAACCCGAAGACGGTGCAGTTCGTGCACCGCATGTTCGCCTATACGGTTCTGGTTCTGACGGTCCTGCATTCCTTGCAGGTTTGGAAGCAGGCCCCGGGCACGACCCATGCGCGCCGCACTATCGTTCTCGTCGGACTGGTTCTCATACAGGCTGTCATCGGCATTGCCACGCTTCTGATGAGCGTTCCACTGCATCTGGGCCTGACGCACCAGTTCTTTGCGCTAATCGTGCTGGCTTTCGCGGTTGCGCACTGGCGTGCAACCAAAGGTGCCTATGAAGGATAAACCGTCTGGCGCAGGTGCCTGAGCGCGGAAGCGATCTTCAGTTCCCGCGCTTCGTCTGCGTCATTGCCGTCTTCGCGGTGCCACGCGGCTGAGAGACAGCCATAGGCGAAGGCATAATCCAGAATGTAGGCGGGTTCGCGCCCGATGATCGGCGCGAAATGCTCGGCCATATGCCGGGCGCGTTCAAGGTCGAGGCAGAGATCGTCCCGGTCGAGCGGATTGTAGAAGATATTGGCCGCGTCGAACGCTGCGTCGCCGACAAGTCCGTGCGGGTCGATGGCGAGCCAGCCGCGCGGTCCCTTGATGATGTTCTCATGGTGAATATCGCCATGTAGCGGAATGGCCTCGTGCGGCGTTGCCAGCAGGTGTTTCGCGACCGCCGTGCCTTCCGCATAGATCGGACTTTCATTCGTTACGGCGAAGAGACCGGAAAAATGCTTGTCCAGTGGTTGCAAATCAGCCGGTATCGGGGCGGGAGAGGGCGTATGCAGCGCGTTCAGAACCTCGCCGAATATCAGCAGACATTCGGCATCCTTGCCGCGTTTCAGGTGCTCATCAAGGTGATAGTCGCCCGCATGTTCGAGCAACATTGATGTACCATTGAGGTCGTATAATCGCGCCGCACCATGGCCGTTCTGCCAGTCGAGATAATGCGCGCCGCGCAGCTCTTCCATTCCGGCTGGTTTCAACTGCTTGATGACAAAAACCTCGCCTGGATGATCAGTGCGTTCGACCTTCCAGACGAGGCTTGAATGCGTATCCGCCAGAGGCTCGAATGAGCCGATACTCCATTCGATAGGAAATACCGGCTTCTTCATCATCAGACTTTGCCGAGCATGAGATTCATGTTCTGAACGGCTGCGCCCGATGCGCCCTTGCCGAGATTGTCGAGCAGCGCCACCAGATTGACCTCTCCATCGCCTTCAGTGCCGAAGACGAAAAGCTTCATACCGTCCTTGCCGGCAAGCTCTTCCGCATCGACACGCGCCAGACTGGTGCTTTCTTCAAGTGGCACGACTTCAACGATGTCCTGACCGGCATAATGCTCTGTCAGTGCGGCATGAACCTTTGCAAGCGACGGCGTTCCCTCTAGTCCGGTCAGGAACAGAGGGACCTGTACGATCATGCCCTGCGGGAAGCGTCCGACGCTGGGGCTGAAGATCGGGCGGCGATCCAGACGGCCATGCAATTGCAGTTCCGGCACGTGCTTGTGCTTGAGCGGCAGGCCGTAGAGGAAATTGTTTGCAGCAAGATGCTCCGGATGGTTCTTGTCTTCCATCTGCGCGATCATCTGTTTGCCGCCGCCCGTATAGCCCGAAACGGCGTTGACGCTGACCGTATAGTCGGCAGGCAGCAGGCCCGCATCGCGCAGCGGGCGGACAAGCGCAATTGCACCCGTCGGATAGCAACCCGGATTGGCGACCAGGCGGGCGCCGGCGATACGTTCACGCTGGCCCTTGGCCAGTTCGGCGAAACCATAGGCCCAGTCCGGGTGCACGCGATGAGCAGTCGAAGTATCAATGATACGGGTTGAGTTATGGCCTTCGAGCAGGGAAACCGCTTCCTTGGAAGCATCATCCGGCAGGCACAGGATCGCAATATCGGCTGCGCGCAGATAGTCGGCGCGCAAGTCCTTGTTGCGCCGCTCGGCTTCCGGAATGGAGATCACTTCAAGATCGTCGCGTTCGGCCAGACGGGTGCGGATCTGCAAGCCGGTGGTGCCGTGTTCGCCATCGATGAAGATTTTAGGTTTCATGCATTTTGCCTTTGAATTCAGAAAGTTACGACAATATTCGGAATCAGTTTTCGAGCTGCTTGAATCAATTTATGAACAAGCGGCTCATCGTCGTTCTTTCTTCTCAGCCAGAAGGCCCAGATAATACATTGCGATCGTCGCTCCCGCGATTGCTGTTATATCGGCATGATCGTAAGCCGGTGCAACCTCGACCACATCCGCGCCCACAAAGTCAAGAGCCGTCAGCTTGCGCAGGATGGACAGCATCTTTGCAGACGACGGTCCACCTGCGACCGGTGTGCCGGTTCCCGGCGCAAAGGCCGGATCAAGGCAGTCGATGTCGAATGTCAAATATGTCTTCCTGCCATCGGAGCGTTTCAGGATTTCATCGGCAATCGCCGCCGCCGACATGTCCTCGACCTCATGGCCATAAATGATCTTGATGCCGCAATCTTCTGGCGCGTGCGTGCGGATACCGATCTGGATCGAGTGAGCGGGATCGATAATGCCATCGCGCACCGCGCGGGCCACGAAAGAGCCGTGATCGATGCGCTTGCCATCGTCGAACCACGTATCCTGATGCGCGTCGAACTGAACGAGTGCCAGCGGACCATATTTCGTGGCATGGGCCTTGAGCAGCGGCCATGTGATGAAATGATCGCCGCCAAGCGTTAGCAGAAACGCATCCGATTTCAGGATTTTTGTAGCTTCGCGTTCAATAGTGGCAGGGGTCTTGGTGTGATTGCCATAGTCGAGCAGGCAGTCGCCGTAGTCGATGACGGAGAGATTCTCGAAAAGGTCGCGCTCGAAAGGGTATTGCGGATCATTGTCGAAGATCGCCGACGCCCGCCGGATCGCCTGCGGACCGAAACGTGCGCCGGGCCTATTGGATACGGCTGCATCGAACGGAATACCCCAGACAACGGCGTCTGCGCCCTTCAACGACTTCGTGTACATACGCCGCATGAACGACAATACACCGGCGTGGGTCGGGTCCGTTGCTGCGCTTGTCAGGCTGCGGGCAGTAATCGCGTGGTCGATAGTCTTTGAAGGCATGGCTGTTACCCGGATAAGGTTAGATTTCTATAGCGGTTTCATTCGCTTTTGGCATCAAATCCATAAGCACGCTCTACGCGACCGATACGTACGCGATAGGTTTCATACCACTTCTGGCGTCCGAGCTTCTGCGCCACCAGATGGTCCACTTCGCGCTTCCATGCATGGATGCTGGCTTCGTCTGCCCAAAAAGAACTGGTGATGCCGAAGCCTTCCGCGTCGCGCGCGCTTTCAATGCCGAGATAGCCCGGCTGCTTCGCTGCAAGTTCTCCCATCTGAACCGCCATCTCGCCATAGCCATCATCCTCGCCGATGATACGCTGCGAAGCGAAGGTGACGATCAGATAAGGAGGCTCCGGTGTGACCGCAAAGCGGCTTGGTGCTGCAGACGAGGACATGGGCTTATCCGTTCGTGAAAGTGGTCGGAGAGGCTTCAGCTTTTTTATACTCATGACGACTATCGAACCGGCTTGCAACTGTGATGAAGCCGCACTGCCGCCCACAATGTTGAGGGCACATATCGGCGATTGAGGCGCGGGAATTCATCGGCGCTAATGTCCCTCTTTCAAAGAGGGACATTATGCGAAGAACTTTACTTACTATTTCGGTCATTGTTGCTTGTTCTGCTTCCCTTGCGGGTTGTGCAACGGATCAGCGTACGGCCAGATTTCAGCTCGAGCAGCAGAATGTAAGCGCAATCAACTGGATGCAGCAGTCAGGCGAGTATGATGCGCTGGCCTATCAGACGTTCAACGGTGCGCGTCAGGCTTTCGATGCAGTAAAACCGACAAAGGGAAGGCGGAAGGCTGTGATCGTCGATCTCGATGAGACCATGATCGATAATACCGCCTATGCCGGATGGCGTGTCAAACAAAGCGTGCCCTACACGGAGAAGACATGGGCGCGCTGGATGGCTGCCGAACAGGCAGGTCCAATTGCAGGTGCCGTGGAGTTTGCCAGACATGTCAACGCGAATGGCGGCACGATGTTCTATGTCACGAACCGCGATGCGAAGTCATTTGAGTCAACGGCAGCAAACATAAGAAAACTGGGGTTCCCCGGCGTATCTGCGAAAACACTTTTGTTGAATGGCGGTCAGTCCAACAAGCAGAGCCGTTTCGATGCTGTCAAAGCAGATGGCTTTGATGTTGTCGTTTACGTCGGTGACAATCTCAACGACTTTGGAGCTGCGACCTATCACAAGAACAATCAGCAGCGACGCACATTCGTAGAAGCCAATCGCGAAGCCTTCGGGACGAAGTTCTTCATGCTACCCAATCCGAGCTATGGCGACTGGGTTTCCGGGCTGGCACCCGATTATTACAAACAATCGCCTGAAAAACAGCTTGAGATCAACCGCAAGTCCATCCGCAGTTGGGGCGGCTGAAATCCGGCATTGAATGAAACAAAAAAGCGGACCCGAAGGTCCGCTTTTCCGTAAGCTCTGAAGCGATAGATACTAGCGCTTGGAGAACTGGCCCTAAGCGCGTTAGCGCTTGGAGAACTGGAACGAACGGCGAGCCTTGGCCTTACCGTACTTCTTACGTTCAACAACGCGGCTATCGCGGGTCAGGAAGCCACCCTTCTTGAGAACCGTGCGCAGGCCCGGCTCGTAGTAGGTGAGGGCCTTGGAGATGCCGTGACGAACAGCACCGGCCTGACCGGAGAGACCGCCACCGGCAACGGTGGCAACGATGTCGAACTGACCAGCGCGATTCGAAGCAACGATCGGCTGCTGCAGGATCATCTGCAGGACCGGACGTGCGAAATACTTTTCGAATTCCTTGTCGTTGACGGTGATCTTGCCGGTGCCCGGCTTGACCCATACGCGTGCAACGGCGTCCTTACGCTTGCCGGTGGCATAAGCGCGGCCCTGTGCGTCCAGCTTCTGGACATGAACCGGAGCGGCAGCTTCGGTCTTGGCAACAGTGCCGAGTTCTTCGAGCGAGTTGAGCTGCTCAGCCATGATTATGCATTCCCTTTGTTCTTGCGGTTCAGCGCGGCGACGTCGAGGACTTCCGGCTGCTGAGCTTCCTGCTGATGGTTCGGGCCTGCATAGACGCGCAGGTTCTTCATCTGGCGACGGCCGAGCGGACCGCGCGGGATCATACGCTCAATGGCCTTTTCGACGACGCGTTCCGGGAAACGGCCTTCGAGAATCTGGCGAGCAGTGCGCTCCTTGATGCCGCCCGGATGACCGGTGTGCCAGTAATAGACCTTGTCGGTGTACTTCTTGCCGGTCAGAACAACCTTGTCGGCATTGATGATTACGACATTGTCGCCATCGTCAACGTGCGGGGTGAAGGTTGCTTTGTGCTTGCCGCGCAGGCGATTGGCGACGATGGTGGCGAGACGGCCGAGCACGAGGCCTTCGGCGTCGATCAGCACCCACTTCTTCACCACTTCAGCCGGCTTCTGAGAGAAAGTTGCCATTGAAGTCTTCCTTGACTTAATCCCCGATCTTGAAAATCAGGGCTTTTTTTGTTGCTTGTGTTGGATCGTGTCCAACCCGAACGAGCGGGCAAAAGATAACTTCTGCTCAACTCACTGGCGGGTCGATACACAATGTCCGAGTGGGCGTCAAGTCCTATATTCAGAGCTTTGTTTTAAAAACACAGTAAAATCAATATGTTAAATGTTTGGTATTATAATACCGTATCTTTATTGGATGCTTTATCGCGGCGGGATCGAGTAAGTTGTCGTTGCATGGGCCACCAGCTCGCCACTTGTACCATCGGTCAGACTGATATCGAGTACAGCAAGCCGTTTGCCGAGTTTCAGGAGGTGTGCGACGGCCTCGACCGTGCCGGGAGAGGGTTTACGCAGAAAGTTGATGTTCAGGTTCGTTGTCACGGCCAGTGCCACCGGGCCAATATGGGCCAGTATGGCTGCATAGGCCGTCACATCGGCGAGTGCAAAAAGCGAAGGGCCGGACACAGTACCGCCGGGGCGCAGATGTTGTGCATCGGCATTAAGCTGCATGGTTGCCGAACCGTCACCAATTGCCGTGATCTCGAAAGCGTTGCCAAGTTGCGGAAACTCGCGCTTCATGAATGCGCGCAGCTCTTCAATGTTCATGACAGGGCTCAACGACCGGCTTGCCACCATGGCGGCATTCCGCTCCTGCGCGGTATTGATATTCATGCGCTCCTCCCAAATTTATTTATCAATAAAGGGAGCGCCACCCTTCATGCAAGCGCTCGCTCCAGCGACCGAAGAGGATAAAATGCAAAACCCTTCCGACGATCAGATTCGCGAGATCCTCCGTTCCGTCAAAACGATTGCGCTTCTTGGCGCATCACCGAAGCCGGAACGCCCGAGCAATGGCGTGATGGAATTCCTGCTTTCCAAGGGATACCGCGTGATTCCGGTCAATCCGGGGCAGGTGGGAAAACACATTCATGGCCAGCGTGTCGTGGCGCGTCTGGCTGATATCGAAGAGCCAGTCGATATGGTGGATGTCTTCCGTGAGCCTTATTCGCTGCCGGGTATCGTGGACGAAGTTCTTGCAATGAAGCACCGCCCGAAGATCTTTTGGACGCAGCTGGGTGTCGTGCACCAAGAGGCTGGAAATCGTGCCAGCGAAGCAGGTTTGACCGTCATCATGGACCGCTGTCCGGCAATCGAATATCCCCGCCTGATCGGTTGATAAGAGCTTTCGGATTTAATTTCTGCGAATCCAGTATTTGGCGGAAAATCCTCCTTTGCTTTCCTCGCTGTAGAGCCTAGGTTCCAGACCTGTTTGGGGTTTGGGACACAGGAGGAAATGATGTCGAAACGCTCTCCCGGAATTGAAACACTTGCCGTTCACGCAGGGGCAAAGCCCGATCCGACGACAGGTGCCCGTGCAACGCCGATCTATCAGACGACCTCGTTCGTGTTTGAAGATGCGGACCACGCAGCTTCATTGTTCGGCCTGCAGGCGTTCGGCAATATCTATACGCGCATCACAAACCCGACGACCGCAGTTCTGGAAGAGCGCATTGCCGCACTCGAAGGCGGTACGGCGGCTGTAGCGACTGCATCCGGTCACTCAGCGCAGTTGCTTGTTTTCCATACGCTGCTTCAACCGGGTGACAATTTCGTCGCCGCGCGCCAGCTTTACGGCGGATCGATCAATCAGTTCGGTCAGTCGTTCAAGTCCTTCGGCTGGCAGGTCCGCTGGGCCGATGCCACCAACCCGACCGATTTCGCAAAGCAGATCGACAGCAAGACACGTGCTATCTTTATCGAAAGCTTCGCCAATCCGGGCGGCATCGTGGTGGACATCGAGGCTATCGCCGAAATTGCGCACAGAAACGGCCTGCCACTGATCGTGGACAACACGCTTGCATCGCCTTATCTGGTGCGCCCGATCGAACATGGTGCGGATATCGTCGTTCACTCGCTGACCAAGTTTATCGGTGGTCATGGCAATTCCATGGGCGGCATTCTGGTCGATGGCGGTACATTCGACTGGGCGAAGTCCGGCAATTATCCGCTTCTGACCGAACCGCGTCCGGATTACGCGGGTCTGGAACTGCACAAGACCTTTGGCAATATTTCCTTTGCAATCGCTGCCCGAGTGCTGGGTCTGCGTGATTTCGGCCCGGCGATTTCGCCGTTCAACGCCTTCCAGATTCTCACCGGCGCGGAAACCCTGCCGCTGCGCATGCAGCGTCACAGCGACAATGCTCTGAAGGTCGCATCCTGGCTGCATGGCCACGAGAAAGTGTCGTGGGTAAATTATGCCGGGCTGCCGCATGATAAATTTCATGCGCTCCAGCAGAAATATGCGCCGAAGGGTGCCGGTTCGGTGTTTACCTTCGGTCTCAAGGGCGGTTACGACGCGGGCGTAAAGTTCGTAGACAGCCTCGACCTGTTCTCGCTGCTGGCCAATATTGGCGACACGCGCTCGCTGGTCATCCACCCGGCATCCACCACCCACCGTCAGCTGAGTGATGAGCAGAAGGTGGCGGCTGGCGCTGGCCCGGACGTGGTGCGCCTGTCTATCGGTATCGAGGATGCGGACGATATCATTGCCGATATTGAGCAGGCGCTGGCAAAGGTCTGATCCATGAGCCGGTTTCTCGATTTCGACCTGACCGGCATCGAACCGGAGGAAGGCGCGCCGCTACCGGAGCGCATTATTTCCGGTGCCCCGAAATTCCGCACGTGGAATTTGGAGGAGAATACCGAGGGCACGCTCTTTGCTGGCATATGGGAGAGCACGCCGGGTAAATGGCGCATCGAATATGATGAATGGGAGTTCTGTCACATCCTGTCCGGCCGGTCGGTCATCAGCGAAGAGGGCGGCGAAAGCCGCGAAGTCGTTGCAGGCGACAGTTTTGTCATCCGACCGGGGTTCAAGGGAAGCTGGGAAGTCATAGAGACCACCCGCAAGGAATATGTCATCAAGCTCTGACATTGGTTCCTTCTATGCAAAACACCCGCCGAATTTCGGCGGGTGTTTTTGTTTCAGTTATGCGGACCACGCCTGATCGGCTGGATAACTGGCAGATTGCCCGGGTTAGGACGACCTGCACCATCGTTGCCTGATGGCGGACGGTCCGGTCGCGGTGGACGCGGACGATCCGGTCTGTTGGTGTCAGGACGACGTGGACGGTCCCGGTCGCGATAACGATAGTAATCACGGTCACGATAGTAGCGTGAATCTCTATAGTAGCGTGGATAACGTGGGTAGTTCCGATAATAGCCGCCACTATTATAAACGACCCCCGTGCCGACATAACCGCCGCGAACATAATAGGGATCAGAATAGCCAGAGCCGTAATAGCCCTCGGAGACACAACCGCTGAGCGTCAGACTGGCAGCGCCGATGCCGAGCGCCAGTAAAATGGATTTCAATGACATGTTCGCTACTCCCGAAAAAGCCGGGGCCAGCGCTGGAATACGCAATAACCACGCGGCGAACCACTATTTAGAGGGATTATGCGCGTTTCTATCTGAAGCCCATAATCAATAAAGATTGCAGAGCGTTAGCTTGGTTAGCTGCGATCAAACCTCCACATAAGGCCGTGAAATATGTTCCACACATACTTAGTAAACGCGTGGGGATTTCAAAAGTTGCTGTTGAGAAGGCAGAACGTCTCCGCAAAAAGCAAAACCGCCCCGAAGGGCGGTGGCATTATTGTCGCGTTTGCAGAGCCTATTAGCTGCCGCCAGCACCACCAATAGCGGTCGCAATGGCATTGAACTGGGTGCGGATGGTGGTGCCGAGAGACGTCGTTGCGCCGATGATGACGACAGCAATCAAAGCCGCGATGAGGCCGTATTCGATGGCGGTAGCGCCGGATTCGCTTTTACGAAAGCGTGCAATAAGCTTGGTCATGTGTTGCTCCTGAGATCATTCTTGCTTGTTTAGTGGTCTCTGTGACCTGAGAGCAAACTACCCGGCAAATATGTGCACCCTCTTAAGTTGCATGGTAAACGGAAGGTGAGTATCGCATATGATTAATAAAGTGCTGAATTAAAAACGAAAACTGCAATAGCGTCGTACGTTGTATTTAAGCGATATCGAATATAAATCTTCAGGCAAGGAAAAGCCCCGCTTACGCGAGGCTCTCTTTTTCTTGGAAGCTGCGATCTGCCTTACTGCGGCAGCTGGGCGCCAGCCTGCTTAACGGCATCAGCCATGGTCTGGCAGAGCTTCTCCTCGGAGACATTCTGTGCTTTTGCGCTGGTGGCAATATCCTGTTCCATGCCCATCGCAGAGACCTTACCCTGCTTACCGGTTGCTTCGGCAGCGTCGGCCTTGGTGGTGTCGGATGGGGCGGGGATCAGCGCAATCATTTTTGTCTGGATTTCGATGGCGCCGCCATCGGTATAACCCTTTTCCTGGCAGTACTGGAGTACGCCAAGCTGGTTGCGAGCTGCGTTATAGGCCATCTCCATCTGTTCAGGCGTTGCCTGTGCAAAAGCCATCGTAAGATTTGCACCGAGGAAAAGACCGGTCAAAGAAACACGTACCAGATTGCGCATGATAATTCATCTCCATGAGTCAAATACACGCTGAGATAGAGCGAATTTTCCGGCGAAGGGAACTCAAGAAAAATTAATTAGTGAAATGAAATATAACGAAAATAGTTTCTGTCCGGAGCGACATAAGCGTCATAAATATTTCAACATAACGATATGCACGAAATTATCTCACAGGTTGTACCAGATTGGCGATGAGCCGGAATGCACCGGGCACAAGCTTGTCGAGCTGATGATGCAGGACGAGGCTCGTATGCGTATGGCGGCCTTTACCGATACTGGCTGAAACAAGCGCGCCGAAGAGCGGCTGTTCTCCCTCATCATGCATGGAAAGCAGCGGCTGATAGTCGTCATCCCATGCGGAAGCGAAATAAAGCCCACGTTCCTTGTGCCATCCATTCCAATCACGTTCGCTGATAATATTGGGGCCGACGAGCAAGGGATGCTCTGGATCGAGAACTGTAACTGCGGCATGGGGATTCGTAACGCGCCAGCGCAATGACGGGGAACCGATGGCTAATTTTCGCGGTGGTGTCCGATCCGGATGCCAACCATCGGATGGACGATGATAGAGCGTCACCAGATGTCCGCCATTCTCGACGAATCGATGCAGATTGTCCGTTGCTGCGGCGAGATCAGCGTGCAGGCCGAAGGCGAATATACCGACCACGATGGTGGTGAATTGCGAAAGATCACCGGAAAGATGGCGTGCTTCGACATCGGTGACATCAAATCCCATGCGTTTCAGCCAAAGACCAACATTGTCTGCCCCAGCGCCGATATAGCCGATACGCGCATCAGGCAATTTCACGTCGAGTGCCAATACAGGCAGCACGGCAGGCTCACGCCAGACGGTTTTACCGATATGCGGGTAGCTGGCTACCTGCGTCTGCCATGCAAGACGTCCGTTGATCGTGGCCTGTAGCGCAGTCAAGCCGGGCTCTGGATCGAAAGGCCCGTGTAGAACAGCATCCTGCCCGATTACGCCGACGCTCCAACCGTTTTCCGCTGTGAATGTGACTTGGCCGGTCTCGCCATCGACCACAAGCCGGATCGGCGAGGGATACTGCTTGCCCGATATGATGACTGCTGGCGGATCAATCCTTAACGAGGCAGATGGAACAATGGCAAGCGGCTCTTCGAGATCGAAGCTGCACGCAGCCAGGTGATCGTCAAACTGCGCCTTTAATCGGATATAGGCCTGTCCGTTGCCGCCGAGTGACCGCCAAGCCGGTTCAAAAAGCGGGGAAAGTGCTGCCTCCTTTGCCAGTGACACAGCCAGAATTTCCCTCTCGGGCGTCACGTACTCGCAAGCGGTCGAACAGCTTTCTGGCAATATGGGGTCGGCTGTTATTGCGACGGCCATCGCTCCGGGGCCGTATTCGACAACAAGGCGGGTTTCTCCACCTGTAGGCAATATGGCTTCTTCCAGATAAGCCCGCTCGAACAAAGACGCTGCTTCGATCAAGGCGGCGTCGATTTCCCACTGCTTGCGTTCCAGCCTGTGCCCGTGCTGCACGAGGAAACCTTGCGGTGCGCCGGTCAGTACAGTTTTCAGGCTTTTTGCAGCACCGAGAAGATTATTGACAATGGTTTCGCGCTCAGGAAAAGCCGCAATAGTCCGCTCGACAGACAAATGAGCGTCAAGAAGCTGCTTCCGGGTTTCAAGTGTCAGCCCATCGACCTCAGCCAGTGTTGCGAGAGATTCCGGAATACCTTCAAGAATTGTTGTTTCAGCACAGCTTTCCGGCAGTTTCAGATGCAGCGGCCATTCGCTCTTGGGCGTTTCCGGCCAGCGCCCCATGCCCTGCGTGGCGTGACAGGCACGCGACCATTCACCGATACGGTCGTAATCGGCACCGGTCGCAGCGTCGCGACCCGCCGCGTGAACGGTCAATGTGGTGTCGGGCGGAGGAAGCTCGTCATCATAGGTGTCGCCGCCGCCTGACCAGGCAGGGAGATAGAATTTTGCCACCTGCCACGGCATCAATCCCTCGGCAAAATGTTCGGGAAAGGCATCGGGATCGGCGGCGAGCCGTATGGCCGTTTCCGCAGCCCGTGTCATCGCGCGGTGGTGGCCATGCTGGCCGGGAACATCGAGAAAGGTCGGCAGCACGATATCCGGACGCTCGGTGCGATAGGCGCGTACGAGCCGCTCGACGGTTTTCTTCTCACCCCAGTGGGCAAAGGTACCGTCACCATCCTTGGAGAAACCGAAGTCGTGGACGGAATCGTCTGGACCATGGCCGAGCCAATGCACGTCGCAATCGAGAATGCGCGCTGCTTCTTCCATCTCACGGCTGCGGATCACGCCGAGCGCACCACCGCGTTCCGGGCCAAGCGCATTTTGCCCGCCTTCGCCGCGTGTCGAACAGGCGATCACCACCCGTATACCAAGTCCGAACCGCAAATAGGCCATCAGGCCGCTCTGCTCATCGTCAGGGTGCGCACCCGTATGCATCAGCGTGACGGTCGAGCGCAGCCTGCTTAGAGCGCGATGCAGACGGACGAGGGCAGGAGACGACTTCTGGCGCTCGATGCGCTGAAGGGCGGTGAGCATGGTCAGATTTCCGAATTGGTATCAAGCTTCGGCGTCATGGCCTCGAACATCGGCAGTGATGCAGCGCCCAGGGCGGCGGTGAACTGTCCCGTCTGCCCTCGAATGACCCGTGGCAACGCACGGGCGCGGCGGCTAGCAACCGAAATCGGCAGACCACCCATATGCCAGATCAGGTCATCGATGATCGCATCGGGCAACATGCCGCCCAGAATGATCGTCTCGGGATCGAGAATGTTTTCGATCATGGCAATCATCGGAGCCAGATGGTCGGCGGCCTCCTGTACCCAGCCCATCAGAACTGGGTTGCGGCCTTCATGCAGCTTTTCCAGCGCGTCGAAATTGGTGTCCTCAATCCCTGCCGCGTGAAGCTTCTCGCGCAAGGTATGAAGGGAGGCATAGGTTTCGAGGCAACCCTTCTGGCCGCAGGCGCAGCTGCGCCCATTAGGCGTGATGACGATATGACCGATTTCACCGGCATTGCCGAAAGCGCCTCGAAACGGTGCGCCGTCCTGAATCATGCCAAGCCCGATACCGGCACCGAAATAGATCATGGCGAAATTGGAAATCGCGTGTCCCGCGCCGAACAGGCGTTCGCCGACAGCGGCGGCATTCGCGTCGTTTTCGACCAGAACGGATTCGCCGCAGGCTTCGCTCAGAACCGCCGCTGCATCGATCCCGGACCAGCCGGGCAGGGTCGTCGGACCGACAGAACTCATGCCTTCAATGTCAAACGGACCCGGCATCACGACGCCTATGCCGAGCAGGCGCGCGGGAAACGAAGTCTTCACCGCATCGACTTCTTTTCGCAATTGTGTGGAGAGCCTGTCGGGGCTGACATCCTGAATGGGGCGCACGTGCTGCGTGCGCGGCTTGCCGGAAAGATCAAGCACCGTCGTCACCATATGCGTCGAACCCATTTCCACACCGATGGTCATCGCGCCTTCGGGATTGACGGCAAACTGGATCGGCGGCTGGCCGCGCCCCGTTTTCAGTCGCCCCAGCTGCATGAGCAGATTCTCTGAAACCAGCTCATCGACGATATTGGCGATGGCCTGTGCGGTCAGATGCGTCAGGCGGGCGATATGCATCCGGCCGAGAGGACCGTGGCGGCGCACGACATCAAGCACTACACGTCGGTTATGGTCACGAATTCGCTCGGGATTCTTGCCCAGAGTGACCGCAAGCGACCCACCTTGTACGGCGGCAGGCGTATTGGCCCGCCCGTCTTCGGATTGCCCATCTGATTTCGATGTCATGGTCCCTCCTGTCTCCCGTCAAAAGAGATAACGCGAGCCGCTTTTAACAGCAATATATTAATTCAACTAAATTATCTTATTGACAAAACGCTCGCAACATTGAACCGTAAGGGCAGGGTGGTGAAGAACCGCCTTGGCTCATGTCGGGGAAGTGGGTTCCTGCATGGGAAAAAATGGGCGCTGCGCATCATCTGCGCGGCATGTGGTGGAATATGCGGATTGTGCGAAGCACTGCCGCAGCCGTGCCTGGCGACCGCATTCGAACCGGTGGGCGGGGCATTAGGGAGGTTTAAATGCGTAAGCTGTTATTGGCAGGTTTGGTTGCGGGGCTCAGCACCTTTGCGATCAATGCCGCTCAGGCTGTCGAAATCGAATATTGGCAGTATGTCTTCGAGACACGCGTCAAGGCGATGGACAAGCTGATCGAGAATTTCGAGAAGGCCAATCCGGACATCAAGGTCAAGCAGGTCACGTTCCCGTACGACGACTATCAGACGCGCGTAATCGCAGCGAAGATGGCGGGCAAGAGCCCGGACGTGATGCAGCTTTTCTACGGCTGGCTGGACAAATTCGTGGCTGGCGGCATTCTGCAGCCGCTGCCGCAGGACACGTTCCCGCATGACAAGATTGAGAGCGAATTCTTCCCGATTGTTTCGGCGATGAAGCGCGGCGATGAGTATTACGGTCTGCCGACTGCTGTGCGCTCGCTGGCCCTGTTCTACAACAAGAAGCTCTTCACCGACGCTGGCCTCGACCCGAACAATCCGCCCAAGACGCTAGATGAAATGGTCGAAGCTGCCAAGAAGACGACGAAGCGCGACGCTTCCGGCAATCTTCTGGCCGAAGGCATCACGCTCGACATGCCGGGACAGGACCAGCATTGGTGGCGTGAAGTTCTGGTGCGCCAGTTCGGCGGCCAGCCATATACCGACAATGACCGCAAGGTTGCTTATAACGACGCCGCCGGTGAAAAGGCGCTTGCCTTCTATACTGGCCTCCAGACCGAACATAAGGTCGGCGAAGTCAAGTTCATGGATGAAGGGCAGGCTGCTTTCCGCGCTGGCATGGCGGCCATGACCATCGACGGCACCTTCCGTCTCGGTTCGTTCCGCACCATCAAGGACTTCGAATGGGGTGTGACCGAGCTTCCGGCCAATGCCGAAGGCGTGCGTTCCAACTATGCGAGCTACTTCGCCAACGGCATTAGCGCCAAGGCAAGCGGCGAGAAACTGGAAGCTGCCAAGAAGTTCCTGAACTACATCTCCTCGCCGGAAGCCATGGAAATCTGGTTGAAGGATGTTGGCGAACTGCCTGCGCGCCGTTCGGCAGCCTTGACGGAAACGAACCTTGCCGATCCGATCTACGGCCCGTTCCTGAAGGGTCTGGAATATGCGCACACGACCATGTTCGTGGACGAGCTGAAGCAGCGCCAGATCGCTGTCGATATGGCCAATCGCGTTATTCTCGAAAAGCAGCCGGTCAAGGAATCCCTCGATCAGGCAGCCAAGGCCGAGCAGGATGTGCTCGACGCAGCCAAGTAAGGCAAACGCGAAAGATGAAGCGGCTCCCGCTGCTTCATCTTCTCCTGCCTGTTGACGGCACGGCTAATCCGTAGCCGAAGGATACTAAAACATGACAATCACTGTAGAAGCCGGGACGGCTGAAACAGGCGGCGCGGGGAAGGGGCCTTCGGGCAACCGCCTGACGGACCGTCTTTCCATGCGCACAAGACGGTTGATCTGGGTGTGGAGCTTTCTGGCTCTCCCGATACTGTTCTATTCGGTCATCCGCTTTTACCCGACGATAGAGGCTTTCTGGCTCTCTCTCACAGACTGGGACCTGATGAACCCACCGAAGTTCATCGGCTTCGCCAATTACCAGAAGCTCTTCGCTGATCCGGAATTCTGGAAAGTGTTCAAGAACACTTTCACCTATCTGCTAGTCGGCACGCCGATAAGCCTCGTGGTGGCGTTTACAATCGCCTATTTTCTGGATCGCGTGCGCATCATGCACGGCTTTATCCGTGCACTCTATTTCCTGCCTTATCTCACCACGGCAGCGGCCATGGCATGGGTCTGGCGCTGGTTCTATCAGCCCGCACCCATCGGCTTCATCAACAATATTCTGAGTGCAGTGGGGCTCCCGCAGCAGGGGTTCCTGCGCTCGGTCGATCAGGGTCTCTATGCCATCATGGCGACGTCCATCTGGGCCGGTCTTGGCTTCCAGATCATTATCTTCATGGCTGGCCTGCGCGCTGTTCCCAACACTTTTTATGAAGCCGCACGCATTGATGGCCTCGGCGAATGGGCGATCCTGCGCAAGATCACGATCCCGCTTCTGAAGCCCACCACGGTGTTCCTCGTCGTCTTCTCGTCCATCGGTTTCCTGCGCATCTTCGATCAGGTCTACAACATGACTACGAACGATCCCGGCGGACCGCTCGGCTCCACCAAGCCGCTGGTGCTGATGATCTATCAGACGGCCTTCTCCTCCTATGCGATGGGTTATGCGGCCGCGCAAACCGTCGTTCTGTTCACCATCCTGCTTTGCGTCTCGCTGTTGCAGCTCTGGATCCTGAGGGAAAAGAAATGACAGCGTCCGCTCAAAACAAACCGCTCCCGTTCCAGAATCTGCGGCCCGGCCGCATCCTGACATGGACGTTGCTGCTCATCGGCGGCCTCATCATGGTCACACCACTGGCCTTCATGTTCTCCACCTCGCTCAAGACGGCAGGTCAGGTCTACGACCTGCGCCTGATCCCGGCAGAGCCGACATTGCAGAACTATGTCACTATCCTTGCCGATGGGCGCTTCCTGCGCTGGTTCCTGAATTCCATGATCGTTGCGGTCGTGGTCACCTTGTCGAATGTCTTCTTCGACAGTCTTGTCGGCTATACGCTGGCGAAATTCCAGTTCCGCGGTCGCTATTTCATCTTCCTCGCCATCCTGTCCACGCTGATGATCCCCACCGAAATGCTGGTGATCCCATGGTATCTGATGTCGAGCAAGCTCGGCTGGCTGGACAGCTACTGGGGTATCATGTTCCCCGGCATGATGACTGCCTTTGGCACGTTCCTCATGAAGCAATTCTTCGAAGGAGTTCCCAACGACTTTCTGGAAGCTGCCCGCGTCGACGGCCTCAACGAATTCCAAATCTGGTGGAAAGTTGCCATGCCGCTGGTGACGCCAGCACTCTCGGCGCTCGCGATCTTCACCTTCCTCGGCAACTGGACCGCATTCTTCTGGCCGCTGATTGTTGCGACCAGCCCGGAGCTTTACACGCTGCCGGTCGGGCTTTCGAGCTTCGCCGTCGAGCAATCCATCCAGTGGGAAATGATCATGACCGGCGCGGCAATCGCCACGCTTCCCACGCTCGTCGTCTTTCTTCTTCTCCAGCGTTACATCGTGCGCGGTGTCATGCTTGCTGGCCTCAAGGGTTGAACCATGTCCGATCTCGATCCACGGCTGTCCGATAAAAGCGTCTTCCCCGATCCGGTTTACAAGGAAACCGTGCTTCGCCCGCTTTTTGACGGCGCCAAGACCCATCATGTCGACGGCTTCCGCCGCATCGACCGCGCCCATCTCGTTATGCTGACCGAAACCGGCATTCTCGACCGTGCGCAGGCAGCGGCCATTGCGGGTGCGCTGGAAGCTATCGACAAGGAAATCGATCCTTCGAAGCTCACTTATACGGGTGAGGTGGAAGACTTTTTCTTCCTCATCGAGAAGGAGCTGAAGGCGCGCATTGGTGCCGACACCGCCGGTCGTCTTCACACGGCGCGCTCACGCAATGATATTGACCACACGCTGTTCAAGCTTGGTCTGAAGGATCGTATCGATACGCTGATGACGCAGGCGCGCAATGTGCTTGATGCGATGATTGCTGCTGCCGAGCGTGAAAAGGAGACACTGATCGTCGCCTATACGCATGGTCAGCCTGCACAGCCATCGACCTTCGGTCACTATCTTTCGGCGGCAGTCGAGGTTCTCATCCGGGATATGGAACGGATGGAAGCCGCGCGCGCCATCGTCAACCTGTCACCCATGGGGGCGGCGGCCATCACCACCTCAGGCTTCCCGATCGATCGCGCACGAGTGGCGAGCCTGTTGGGCTTTGCTGCCCCCTTGCCGAATTCCTACAGCTGCATTGCAGCGGTGGATTACATCACCTCGACCTATTCGGCGTTGGAGCTGATGTTCGTGCATCTGGGACGCCTCATCCAGGACTTCCAGTTCTGGACCAGTTTCGAGGTCGGCCAGATTTACGTGCCGAATGCCTTCGTGCAGATTTCATCAATCATGCCGCAGAAGCGCAATCCGGTTCCGATCGAACATATGCGCCATCTGGCGAGCCAGACCATGGGCCGTGCCCGCACCGTTCTGGACGTCATGCACAATACGCCGTTCACCGACATGAATGACAGTGAGGGCGAGACGCAGCAGATGGGCTACGAGGCATTCGCCTCCGCTGGTCGCGTGCTTGATCTTCTGGCCGCATTCATCGGCGCGATCCGTATCGATCCGGCCCGTGTGGCAGAAAATATCCGTCGCTCCTGCATCACGATCACCGAACTGGCGGATTCGCTGGTGCGCATCGAAGGTCTTTCGTTCCGGCAGGCGCATGAAATCGCAGCCAGGGTTGCGCGCGCTGTCGTCGCCATGGGCGGCGGTCC
The DNA here is from genome assembly GCF_026014005.1 of Brucella sp. JSBI001. Classification (NCBI taxonomy): domain Bacteria; kingdom Pseudomonadati; phylum Pseudomonadota; class Alphaproteobacteria; order Hyphomicrobiales; family Brucellaceae; genus Brucella; species Brucella sp. JSBI001. Next base: position 906,285 of record NZ_CP110339.1, read on the forward strand.
GGAGAAGGATGGGTTTGAACCTTTCCTTGACGCTTTCCGCGAGTCCGCCGGGCGCGAGCCATCCTTCGGGCGCGAAAAGTTTGAGGAACTAGTCTCCCCGCAACATTTCGTGGCTGTGCGTGATCGTCTCGGCGGTCCGGCACCGACAGCGATGAATGCAGCACTTGCGCGGCATAAGGCGGAAGCTGGTCGCTTCAAGGCAGTCGCTTTTGACCATGCAGCCGCTGAAGCAAAGGCTGCCCGCGAACTCAATGAAAAATTCAGTGCACTTGTGGAGGCACGTTGATGGCAACCATCGAACTTGAAAAGCTGGTCAAGCGTTATGGCAAGGTCGAGGCGGTCCGGGCAATCGATCTCCAGATCAAGGACGGCGAGTTCGTCGTTTTTGTCGGCCCCTCCGGCTGTGGCAAGTCCACGACTTTGCGCATGATCGCAGGGCTTGAGGATATTTCCGGCGGCCACCTGAAGATCGGTGGCGAGGTCGTTAATGAACGCGATCCAAAGCAACGCAACATCGCCATGGTGTTCCAGAATTATGCGATTTATCCGCATATGACCGTGCGTCAGAACATCGGTTTTGGGCTTTACACGTCGAAACTGTCCAAGGCCGAGAAGGACAAGCGCATCGAGGAAACCGGCAAGGCGCTTGGGCTGGAACCCTATCTCGACCGTCGACCGGCAGCATTGTCCGGTGGTCAGCGCCAGCGCGTCGCTATCGGTCGCGCCATGGTGCGCAATCCGTCTGCTTTTCTTTTCGATGAGCCGCTGTCAAACCTCGACGCTCAGCTTCGCGCGCAGATGCGCATCGAAATCAAACGCTTGCATCAGCGTCTCAAGACGACGACCGTTTACGTGACACATGACCAGGTTGAAGCCATGACCATGGCCGACCGTATCGTTGTCATGCGTGACGGTCGCATTCTCCAGACCGGAACGCCGACCGAGCTTTATGAAAATCCGACCGATGTTTTTACGGCGCGCTTCATCGGCAGCCCGTCGATGAACCTGATTGCGGGTCGCCGCAATGGATCAGGCGTGGAACTTGCACCTGATGGCGACATTCTGGTCGGCGTCCGCCCGCATGATTTGAAAGTTGAGGAAGGCACACCCGATGCCCTTTCGCTCACGGGCACTGTGACGGCCGTTGAGCCTCTCGGCGCCGAAACGCTGGTTCATTTGGACGTTAACGGCGTCTCGGTGATTGCAACTGCTCCGGGGAAGATCATTCCCGCAACGGGCGGCACGCTTTCCGTGTCCGCGCCTGCCGGAAGCCTGTATCTCTTCGATGCCAAGACCGAGAAAAGACTGGGCCGCCTATGATGCCGCAACAATTCAAACGGCATTTCAAGTCTCCGGCTGTCCTCAGTATCGGGCGGATTTACTGCGACCTTATCTTCACCGGGCTACAATCACTGCCGCAGCCCGGACGAGAGGTTTTTGCCGAAAACATGAAGATGGCGGCAGGTGGAGGCGCCTTCATTTCGGCTGCCCATCTTGCCCATGCGGGCAGGGCGGTGGCGCTGGTCGCACGTCTCGGCTTTGACGGCCTGTCACGCGGGCTTGAACCGGACCTGAAGATCGACGGTGTCGATCTGCGCTTTCTGGAACGTGCCGACGATGCCGGACCGCAGGTGACGGTGGCAAGCGTGATCGGCAACGACCGCGCATTCCTCTCGCGCCGTGCCGGTTCGGCGCTGCCTTCGACGCTCGAAGCCGCGTTGCAATGGAAGGATGCGGGGCATCTGCACATTGCTGAATTCGCAACGCTGCACGAAATCCCCAAGCTCGTACAGCAGGCAAAGGCGGCAGGCCTTTCAGTCTCGCTCGACCCAAGCTGGGATGAAACGCTGATCTACGATCCGGGTTTGCTCGCGGCCTGTGAGGGCGTCGATATATTCCTTCCCAACCGCGAGGAAGCGCAGGCCATCACTGGCCACGACGATCCGGCAAAGGCGCTCAATGCGCTTGCGAAGCACTTTCCAATCGTGGCTCTCAAGGGCGGTGGAGAAGGGGCGTGGCTGCGCACTGCCGATGCGGACCTTCATATGGCGGCAAAGGACGTGCCGGTTATCGATACGACCGGGGCAGGCGATGCTTTTAATGCCGGCTTCATCGATGCGTGGCTCGAAGGTCATGATTCTCACCGAGCACTTGCTGCCGGTATCGAATATGGAAGCCTTGCCGTGCAGGCAGCCGGCGGTGCATCCATCTTGCGTTCGCCCGAACGACTGGCTGGATAATATCCAAGGCGGCGGCTGAATGTTCGCCGCTCCCACAACTTGCTTCTCCGGCAAATGTCGGCGTCAGACGTGTACGCTTTGCCGATATTGTAGCGCCTTTCGGGTGGCCGAGCTTCACTTTGGCTTCTCTATCGAGGGAAGCATGGAAGGGACGATAGAAAAACACAAGAAAGACGTCGAAGGCTGATTTTTGCACTTGCGCTTGTCGCGCGAATTGCCTAAACGGCTCTCACAGCGACTGGCCAGACACTTGGCGAAACAGTCGGGCGATTAGCTCAGTTGGTAGAGCGCTTCGTTTACACCGAAGATGTCGGGAGTTCGAGTCTCTCATCGCCCACCACTTATCTCCCTGAAATTGCTTGTAAATTTTGACTGAATAGATTGCGCGGTTGTTTGCATTTTTCACCTAGCAACAGCCTAGCAACTGTGTTGCTGTTGCTAGGGCAAGCCTATTGCGCGATGGCGCGAGCTTTATTCCTCAAAACTCCCTAAAGTTCCTGCGGCATCATTCAATTAAATTTGGAATGATATCGGATATGCGCTCGAATTTTGATACATGACGTCCTGGAACATCCCGGTTCGCCCTTAGCTGCCACGATTCAATGGATGAAGCGTCTTGGAGAACAGACTCTACGTTCGGGTCAGTATCTGGATGAGAAACGCCAAGCTGGTTTTCGAGCGCTGAAGGGCCTGAGACCCGTCGATTGATGAACAGCACAGTGAAGAGTTCGTGATTTTTACGGGAAGCGAAGCAGAGGGGCGGAGAAGGGATAATGAATAGACAGCTTTTGTTTTTCACAGACCAAATGTCGACGTCGATCTGTACACTCGTCAACAATTCGGCCGCCAATTGGACGCCGCCAGCATATTGGCGCTAGTTTGATACACGTCCAAACATTGAAAACAGACATATGGAAAAATGTGATTATTATCATATGTGCCATTTGAAACGACCGCACAGGGACCGGAAGCAGACTCCGGTCCAGCCAAGAATGTAGTGAAGTGGGCATCATTAGCTGTCGGCACAACCACCTGATTGCCAGTCAAGATTCTTCGTGGCTACCCGTCCCAGGCTCTTACGACCCGAACGGAACCGTGAACGTGCGGTTGGATTCAATTGGACACGTTCAAGGGCGGTCGTTAATGCCGTCAACCTGTTCTGGCTTCACATCTCCAGGCCTGCCTTACGGCTTTCCAGCGTTGAGATAAGATTGAAGCCAATTGACCGGAAGGGCTCAGGTGCAATCCAACTTGCCATACCCATTACACCAGACATTGCTGTATGCTCGCCCTTGCCCAGCATAAGTTCGGCAAGGTGTCGCCCAAGCATTGTACCTTTCGCGATACCACTGCCATTGCAGCCACCCGATGCATAGAGGCCGTCCTCAACGCGACCCCACCACGGCGCCCCATTCATCGTGAACGCAGTCGTACCAGCCCACAAATATTCGAACTGCACATCTTTGAGATTAGGCCATCGACGTTCAAAACGATCTCTGAGCTTGCTTACAGCTTCGCGCTCACCGAGTTCGGCCTCATGCGCATAAAGACTGCGCACCATAATCCGGTTACGACCAATGCGACGCAACGTCGTGCCAAGCCGATGCGAGGGCAACAATCCCCATGCCTCGGACTCGCCTAGTTCATCAACCCGGCTATCGGCAATTTCTTCAGTCACCGCAGCATAAGTATAAATGGTCGCCATACGTGATTTCAGATAGCCGAACTTTCGGATGAATGCGTTGGTCGCCAGCGCCAGATTCTTACATTTTACAACGCCACCTGGCGTCTCCAAAACCCAGCCGTCGCGCTTGGTCAATGTTGTAACCGGTGTGTTTTCATAGAGCGCAATGTCGTTTGGTAGTGCATCGGCAAGACCACGGATCAGGGCTGCGGGTTGTAGCAACCAAGTATCCTGCATGTGGATGCCAAAGCGATAATACGCGCTCCCGATACGACGATGAATGTCCTCGCGCGACAGGAGAGTATGAGCAATATTATTGACGCGAGCTACTTCAGCGACTTTGCGTAAAGAGGCTTCGCCGAGTTCTGTTGCTGCACCGCGGATCGATCCCACCTGCCGCATGTCACAATCAATATTATTTTCACGGATGATCCGCATCAGCCATTCAAAAGCTTCGGTGAAGAAGCCCGACTGAAGACGTGCCTTTTCAGCCATTTCTATCGAGGCATTGCGCGGCAGCACGTCGGACCCCGTGAAACCCGAGTTTCGGGCGGAAGAACCTTCCCCCACCGTCGTCGCTTCAATCACTGCGATACTGGCGTCAGGGTCCAGTTCACGCAATCGACGTGCGATAGCGAAACCGGTGAACCCGGCTCCGACGATTGCGTAATCGACCGCAATGTCTTGATTCAGTGCAGCGCGCTGCTGGCGCGGCGGGAGCATGGCATTCCAACCGCACAGATTGGAATAGCGAGGATAGGTTAGCTTTGTCATATTGGTGCCTGAAAGATTTCGGGATAGTGCATCGCACCATCCCGATTGCTCTTATCATTCCTTGAAGTGAGCTTGTTCAGTGAGTAGCGGGCCCAGCGACATCGAACCCTTGAGTTCGAAGCCCCAGTCAAGCTTCTCGTTCCTGATCCAGACCTGTGCCGTTTCTGTCACCGGCACAGCACAAACATCAGCGACGATCAGCTTTTGTGCTTCCTGCCAGAGTTCCATCTGCTTTTTGGGATCAATCTCGGTGCGAGCGGCCTCGATCTGCTTATCGGCGACTGAGCAATGGCTGAAGTTCGTTACTTGCCCCGGAGCCCCAATCGCGCTGCTGGAATGATAGAACTGCGTCAGAAACGTATCCGCAACGGGGAAGCGTGCTGCGCCGTAATCAACAAGCGGGCTTAAATCCTTGCGGATCATCTGATGCCAGGTCGCGTGCTCAACCGGTTCAAGCTCAAGCTTGATGCCAGCCTTGGCAAGCTGCGCCTGCAAAAGCTGGTCCGTCGTCGCATAACTAGGCATCTGGCTTGAAATCATCTTGACGGTGAGACCGTTGGGATACCCCGCTTCTGCTAGCAGTGCCTTGGCCTTCTCCACATCTGGCTGGATGAGGCCCGGATCGGGATTGAGCCCGAGATTGTTTGAAGGAATGACTGACTTTGCAACACGCGTGAATTCAGGCCCACGAAACTGTGCGATCTGTTCAGGATTGATCGCGTAAGCAACGGCCTGCCGCACCTTGATATCGTCAAAAGGTTTCTGATTGCGGTTGATATGCACCACTGTCAGTTCGGCGGGATCGAAGATGTCGACCTTGGCGCCGGGCGTTTCCTTCATCCGCTGCAACCAGCGCCGATCGGCATTGCCGGCGGATACATCGATTTCACCAGCGGTAAAGGCAAGATCACGGCCTGCCGCTGCATTAAGGAAACGATATGTCACCTTTTCGATCTTCGGCTTGCCACGGAAGTATTTTTCATGAGCGGTAAAATGGACCGCAACGCCGGGTTCGATTGATTCAAACTGGAAAGGCCCAAAGCCGACAGGATTGCGGGTAAAACCCTCTCCACGCTCTTCGTACGCCTTCTTGCTGATGATAAAGCCACCCGAATAATTGGTCACCAGACCGAGCAAGCTCGGGACTTGATTTGCAAGCGTTATGCGCACAGTGTGCGGGTCTACAGCCTCGACGCTCTTGACGGCCTTATAGTCCGTTGCGAATGCAGAGCGCTTCGGATCGGCCGCCTTTTGCAGACTGAAAACGACGTCGTCGGCCGTCACTTCACCATAGCCATGTTGCCATTGCACGCCGGGCCGCAGCTTGAAGGTCCAGACCAGATTATTGTCTGTTGCTTCCCAACTCTCCGCAAGATCTCCTTCAATCGTTGCCGGATCAGTAGAGCCCGGCGCAAATCTGACCAGCCCTCCGAATATCCATGCGACAAGGGTACGGTCAGAGGTACTGGCGGCAAAATGTGGATCGAGATTGCCAATATCAGCAGCTGCCGCACCAAGCCGTAATTCGGTCTGTGTCGCGGAAGCTGAGAGCGTACCAAGTGCCGTAAAGGCCATAAGAGCGGCAAGTGCCGGTGGTCCCATGATGCTTTTCAGTTTCATGCCTGTTCCCTTCTTATTGCAGATTATTGTCTTGAGATTTGCTGAGCGCACTGAGCAGTGGGGTGAAGCCCGCTTCGTTCAGTTGGCTGATCGCGGAAATAATGCTGTCCTGACTTTGGGTACTCAGACTGACACGCCCGATATTCTTGAACTTGTGAGCGACCTGATCCCAGCTCATCGGGTTCGCCACATCGCCAAGCGGGTGGTCGATAACCAGCTCTTTTTCACCGTCGCCTTGATCGATCAGAACACGCGCCGGCGTGCGAACTGGAAACGCCGTGGCGAAATCGATCGACGTTTCAAGTTCGATCCGGTTCGCAAGGCCGAGTACCTCTATGTCTTTTAGACTGTCGGGATCGACGGGCTGAAGCGCCTCCTGCCCACGCAGCGCCGCAAGCGCGCAGCTGAAATAGAAACTATACTGGCCGCCCTCCAACGTGCTTGGGGTGCGCTCATTGGCGAGACGAAGCCCCTGCGGGAAGGTTTCGATGCGGAGCCTGTGAATGTGACGCCCATCCTGACGCATTTTCAGGATAGCATCGATGGCAGCATGCATATAACGACAGCATGCATAAGGCTTGAGATAACACTTCTGCAACTCCCACACCTCACCAAGCTGCCCCAGCAAGATTTTGGGATCATAGCGATCTTCATTGTTGAGCAGGTCTACCGGTCCGGTTGCTCCCGCCCTTGCGCGATAAGCCCCGGTGATACCGGCAACGACAGCAGGTGGGATCCCTTCTTTTACCGTGCTGCCCTGAAACTTGGAGGAGCCCGTCGGGAAAACGATAGGGCCTTCAGAGCCTGCAATCGCCAGCGCATGTGCCATTTCTTCAGCGTCAAGCCTGAGCAAGCGTCCGGCAGCTGCAGCTGCACCATAGCTGACCCACCTGCCACTGGCATAAGTCTCGATGGTGTTGGTCGGGCGTGATGTGGCAACACGCAGAGCGACGTCATAGCCCAGTGCAATGGCATCCAGCATCTCCGCATCCGAGGCATTGATGGATTGGCCGACAGCAAGTGCCGCAGGAATGACGCCAGCCCCCGCATGGCCTGCCGCTCCACGATGGCCATCATCAATATCGAGCGCACTGGCCGCCGCACTATTGGCCATGGCAGCGCCCACAACGCTCAGCTTCAAATCCGTGAGCCAGACCTGAGCTACGCCTGAACCGTAGACATCAGATGCTGCTTGCCTCGCCGAAGCAGCCAGGCGTGAATGAAGGCCTGCTGCGGTTGCGCCCATCAAGTCGAGCAGCAGCAGCGAGATGGCTTCGCGCGTTTCCGATGGCAACGCGCCTTTGGGGTGGCCAGACACAAATTCAGCAAGTTGAGTTAGGGCATGCATTTCCGAAGGACTCCAATCTAGCTCGCCATACGAATGAAATGACCGTCCGCAGCCATGCTCCAGCGTGCCGCTGGTGCGCTATAACCGAGGGGTTTGAGCGGACTTCTGGGTGGACCGGCATCGGCGGCTCGCCGCCTTGTTCCCCGCTGGTCGGGATGTGTTATCGGGATCGCCGAAAGTAACCGTTGCGTATATTCGTGCCCCGGTCGTCCGATCACGTCATCACGTGGTCCGATTTCCACGATTTCACCGAAATACATCACCGCAACACGGTTGCAGATGCGCTCGATTGCGGACATATCGTGGCTGATGAACAGATACGAAATGTCAAATTCCTTCTGAAGATCAATCATCAGATCAATAATTTGACCCTTGATGGCGACATCAAGCGCCGACACCGCTTCATCTGCGATGATCAGCCGTGGAGCCATTGCGAGAGCACGCGCAATACAAATACGCTGGCGCTGTCCGCCAGAAAATTCATGCGGTAGACTGGATGCGCGATTGGGATCCAACCCAACACGCTCCATCAACCATTCCATCTTCTGTTGTGCGGCTACGCCAGTCTCCAAACCATGAACCTTCATTGGTTCCATGATTGCCGAGCCAATGGTCTGACGTGCATCAAGAGAACCAAAGGGATCTTGGAAGATCATCTGTACTTGCCGTTTCAATGACGACAGGCTTTTGCGATCCAGATAGTCGATCGTCTCCCCACCAACTGTGATCTTGCCGTTGTGCACGGGTGCGAGATTGATAATCGCCTTACCAATGGTGGATTTTCCTGAACCGGACTCGCCAACCAGTCCAAGTGTCTCACCTTTGCCAATGCTGAACGACACATCTTCGACCGCATGCACTGCGCCTCTGGCACGGCCAAATAGGCCACCGTGGACCGGAAATCTTACCGAAAGGTCGCTCACTTCGAGAACCGACGTTGCGGCATTCGCCATCAAGGGACTGTCGACAGGTCTGGCCGGAATCGTATTGGCCTGCAACTTGCCGACCAAACTCGGGGCCGCTTCGATAAGGCTGCGTGTATAGGCATCTTTAGGATTGCTGAAAATTTCCATCACCGAGCCGTGCTCAATGACGCGCCCATGGCGCATGACCAGAACGTCATCAGCAACTTCGGCAACAACGCCCATGTCATGCGTTATAAACAGAACCGCCGTTCCAGTTTCCTGCTGCAACTCCTTCAGCAGTTGAAGCGTCTGAGCCTGCACAGTCACATCAAGCGCGGTTGTAGGCTCATCAGCAATGATGAGATCAGGATCGCATGCCAGTGCCATCGCAATCATCACACGCTGTCGCATACCACCTGAAAACGTATGTGGATACTGATTGACGCGCTGCTCCGGATCGGGAATGCGCACCTTGCGCAAAAGCTCCAGAACCGCTTCCTGCAGTTTTTTCCCCTTGAGCTTCTTGTGAATTCTCAGAACTTCGGCAAGCTGTGCTCCAACAGTCTGTACCGGGTTAAGAGAGGTCATCGGTTCCTGAAAGATCATGCTGACCTTGCCGCCGCGCACGCCTCGCATGTCCGCTTCAGGCAGTTTTAGCAAGTCTTGTTGGCCAAGCATTACAGCGCCCTCGGCCTTGGCGATGCGATCAGGCAGAAGACGCATGATCGCCAGAGAAGTAACGCTCTTGCCAGAGCCGGACTCTCCCACCAAAGCTAGTGTCTTGCCAGGCTCGATCTGGAAACTGATCCCATGGACAACCGGCTTTCTGGCGAATGAAATCTTGAGATCACGAACAATGATCGCAGGCTGGACAGTCATTAGCTGGCATCCTTCAGTCGTGGATCGATTGCGTCACGCAAACCGTCGCCGATCAGGTTGAGAGCGAGAACGAGCACCAGAATTGCAAGGCTCGGATAAAGAGCCAGATGGAAGGAGCTCAGAATATTGTCGAAGCCTTCGCGAACCATGCCACCCCAAGTCGGCGTCGGCGGGGCCAGCCCTAACCCAATGAATGCGAGCGACGCCTCGGTGCGAACTGCAGTGGCCATCCAAAGTGATGCCATGACCAGGATCTCAGGCAGAATGGCAGGCAGAATATGGCCGAACAGAATGCGCGTGTGGGAAAAGCCCATCGCGTGACAGGCCTGAACATATTCGCGGTCGCGCTGTGTCAGAACACCTGCGCGGGCAATTCGCGCAAAGGCCGGTATAGCGGTGAATGCGATGGCGATGACAATATTCGTCAGCGTGGCCCCCATAAGGGCGACGAGTGCCAAACCAAGAATCAATGATGGAAATGCCAGTACGACATCCATGATCTGCATCACAATGATGTCGGTCTTGCGCCCCACATAACCAGCAATCATGCCCAGAAACGAGCCAATTATCAGCGCGACCAGAATGGCCAGAAATCCGATGGTTAGCGAATAACGGGCTCCGTAGAGTAATCGCGAAAGAACATCACGACCGAACTGGTCCGTGCCCAGCAGATTTTCTGCACTTGGCGGCGACAGGTAAACGATGATGTTCTGTTCATTCGGATCATATGGCGCCAAGATCGGAGCAAAGGCTGCGCACAGGATGAGCGTCAGAACAATCGCTACACCCAGCCAGGTAGAGAAATTCAATCGACGTAGAAATTCCCATCGAGACTGCACGCGCGGCGCGGCAGATGAATTGGTGGTGATGGATGTCATTTGTACTGAACCCTCGGATCGAGGAAACCATAGGTCAGGTCGGTCAGCATGTTCACCGCAACAACCATAAGCGTATAAATGACGATCATCCCCTGCAGCAGGGTATAGTCACGCTGGGTCAAGGCGTTGAGAATTAGCTTACCAAGACCTGGGCGAGAGAAGACGATTTCGGTCAGAACGGAATTACCGATCAGAATACCGAGATAGAGCCCCACAACCGTCGTAATTGGAATCGTGCAGTTACCAAGCGCATGACGCCAAACAACTGCGTGATGTGAAGCGCCTTTGGCCTTCGCCGTGCGCACGAAGTCCTGGTTCAAAACTTCGAGCATGGCCGAGCGGGTGACACGTGTAATATACGCCATCATGATCAGTGCCAGCGAAATGGTTGGCAGTGCCATTTGCCTCAAGCGGTCCAGCAATCCATCGCCGCCACCTGAACTAATCACAGGAAACCAGCGCAACTGGATTGCAAAAATCATGAGCAAAATGATCGCTGCAACAAACGCTGGAAGCGAAAGACCCAACAGGGAAACAAGGCGCAGCAACAGATCAGCCGGCTTATTTCGTTTCACTGCTGCCCAAACACCTGCGGGAACACCCAACAGCACCCCCAGTATGAGCGATGCGATTGTCAACTCCATCGTATAGGGCAGGACGTTCATGATCTCGGCCGTAATCGAGCGACCGGTTATCATGGATGTCCCAAGATTGCCCTGGAGTACACCCAGCATGAAGCTCCCGTACTGGACAATGATCGGCTGATCCAGGCCAAGCTTGTGATGCAGTGCAGCGATACTTGCGGGGCTGGCTTGATCGCCAAGGATCACAAGAGCCGGATCGCCCGGCAGAACACGAACGATTACGAAGACCAACGTCAACACGCTGAACAGCGTGAAGAGCGCGAAGCCCATTCGTTTGATCAGGAACGACACCATACTGTTGTCCTCGCCTCAAACAGATGATGGGGGAGCATGACAGGGACGTGCGTCAGCAACCTGAAATCAGGTGTAAAGACAGCAATCTTTGAACGCTCCTCCCTCGGTTCAAAGACTTAACGCCGTGGTTGAATGACAGCGAAAAATGTGACAGAAGTCAACCTATTCCTTTTATTGGAATGAATTTTATGAAATATTCTAATAATTAGAATTTTGGAGTTAGACGTGACTACGAACGCATCAAGCAATGCAGTACGCGCACTTGATATTCTAATAGTTCTGGGGGAAGCAGGCGCAGATGGCTTGGCTCTAGCAGAGATTGCTGAACGCATTGGCGAAGCTAAACCAGCCGTGCATCGTAGCCTCGTTTCGCTTCTTCAAAAGGGCTTCGCCGAACCGGCTGGCAAGCATGGCTTTTACCGGCTTGGACCTGCTATCCCAATGCTCGCGAGAGGGCAGGCCCGTCTTGAACCCCTGATTTCGAAGTTTCGGCCAGGGATGACCGAGTTTGCGCGGCGAAGCGGGCATACCGTTTATATGATGGTGCAGGCGGGCATTGATGCTGTCTGCGCCGAGATGGTTTCGCGATTTCCGGACCGCCAGTTTACCATGGGGGTTGGCGGACGCGTGCCTATGGGTGTCGCAGCCGGAAGCATCGCACTCATGTCCATAATGCCTGAAGCCGACTGTCTCGCACTGCTTGAAACAAATGCACCGCGTTATCTTAGTCACCCATCAGTTCAGTACGTCGATAAGAGTGTCGTAATTTCCCAGATTGAAGATGCTAGACGGCGGGGTTTTGCTGTCAATATGGCGTACTACCTGCCGGGAGAAGGCGGGCTCGGCTTACCGGTGCGCGCTACAAATCCTTATGAACTGAATGCCGCGATTTCGTTCACCGCACCGCTCGAGATGATGACGGAAGATTGGCTTCCCAAGATCATCGATGAACTGCGCGATTGCCTTGGCCACGCAATATAGTTTTCGCCTGCCTCATAAAGCCATGAAGTGAAATATTTCAACATCTTGAACCCTGAAGGAAACCAAATGCAGATTGAAAGACTTGACGTAAATCACCGCCGCAGTCGTCTCGTAAAATACAATGGCATGTGTTTCTTATCGGGCCAATTTTCCGATTCTGCAGGGAACATTACTCAGCAAACGATAGAAACACTCGCCAAGATTGACGATCTTTTGGCACGTGCCGGCACCGACAAATCTCGCCTACTTACCGCACAGATTTGGCTGAAAGACATGTCGGATTTCGCGGCGATGAATCAGGTTTGGGACAGTTGGATAGATACAGCCAACCCGCCGACGCGATGCTGCGGGCAAGTATTCATGGCCGACCCCGATATGCGTATCGAGATTGTGGTTTCTGCTGCGATTTAGAGTGCATGCGTATCTTCTAAATTTAATCATCGCAAAAGACGGCGGCGTTGGCGCTATTAAATAGAGCAGAATTAGAAATTTTGTCGGATCAGGTGGAGTTCAAACCTTTACACCGAAACAATCGACTGGCGCTCTACTACTCCATAGACAATACCAGCTTTCGCGACGTTGCAGGTGCCAGTCGAACGACCGCAGGAAGGCGCAAAGCTGATATCCGGTAGTCCATGCTATCAACATATGGAAAAAGGGGAATTTTGCCATATGTCTCGTGCCAAAGCGGCATTCGTATTGACCGGAATGGGGCCGGTGCCAGACCGTCCGCTATTGGGCAGGTCTAGCCAGAAGCGGACATATCGCTTATGAAATGTAAGATCAGAATAGGCCTTGCCGTGATCGGCGGCAATAGCGAGCTATAGAGGGCAATCGGCGGAGTATGGTGGACCGCCGGCTACCAGTCTCCAGATACCATCCCTATCATTTTCATACAGTTGAGCCTTGCCCCAGCCGATTATGGGCGAATACTTATATGCACAAATCACACAGATATTGCCCCACATGGGATCAGGCGTTGCCTCAGCGGGACCATCGATCATGAACTGTGATCTGCACCGCATCTGGTAGCGCTGCAACCAGAACGCCATCATCCAATTTAAAAACGATATCCGTGAGATCCAGATTCTGCGCTGCTATTCGGCAGTGGTTGCCCAGAAAGTCCAATGTGTGGACTTCTGAAAAGCGGATTTGGTCTGCGCTTCCGAAAACTTCGATGCTTTCACGAAAATCTCCTTCTCCCCAATAAGGGATCACAAGTGGAAAATTCCAGTTCTGAATGGCCTATTTTAACGGGAGCACGTCAATTTATTTTAGCGAGGCCCGGTGTTATTCACAAAGAAATTGAGCCGGGGGGGCAGGAATGCGCATTGGAAAAGCAATGAACTGGTTGGCTGTGTGCGCTTATATACGTAGCGCCAAGCTTGTTCAGGCGCCGCATATTTTCATGGAAAAAACGCCGCGATTTCTATCGGATGAAACAACACGCCAGCCGAACGGCGATCTCTATGCAATCGTCGTCAAGTATAACAAGTTTGGTGTTACGCCCGATTTTCTGCATCTCCTGAATGAACTGCGTCATCAGAACATCAATCCCATTGTTGTTTGCAATGGCAGACTGTCGCAACCGGAGCATGACGCAATCAAAGCCGTGGCCCAACGCGTTCTCGTCCGCCAGAATATCGGCCGCGATTTTGGCGCCTATCGCGCAGCTACATTGCTTCTTGCTGCTGAAGGGCTGCAACTCCGGCGACTGCTCTATTTCAACGACAGCATCATGTATGTTCCCGGTGCTGGCCTTCGAAACATGATCGCATCGCTTGCCGATAGTGCGTATGATGTCGTCGGCACGAACGAGAATCACGAATTCATCCACCATGTTGGCAGCTATGCCTTCAGCGTTTCCGGCAAAGTATTCAACGATGCTGCGGTGCGGCGTTTCTGGTCGCGATATCGCCCATACGATATCAGACCTCATGCCATCAGAAAGGGTGAGGTGGCTCTGTCAGAATGCTTCGTGCGCTGCGGTTACAACATCGATGTGCTGTACTCCACTGACAAGCTGGCTCTCAAACTCGACAAAATGGCGATGCCGGATATCGTATCCAATCTTCGCTATCTGCCAAATGGCGCTTTTCGCAGCTATGAACTTGAGCCGCTTCTGGCTGGCGCGATCTATACCGGTAAAATGCTTTCCAAACGCTCCGGTAAGCGGAACGCAAAGCCTGCGGCTATCGATGAGATGAACCTGACGCCAACCATCAGCCAATATTCAAAGGCGATGAAGGGACGTGTTGACACATCGCCCGCTGACGACCGGGGCAGGCTTGTCGGCGAACAGGTGAGGCGAGAGGTCCTGGTCAATCACATGATGGGGATCGTCATGAATGGCAGTCAGGTTCACTATGGTTTTGGGCTGTTTCACAGAACGATGGATAGTCCGCTGATCAAGCGTGATCTGCTTCTTCGCGGTCTTCTTTTCGAACATGATTGCGCACGCATTCTGGACTATATGCCTGCTCAGCAGCGCGAGCCCATCATGCGCGAGTTGCTCAATCGGGGCCGTAGCGTCAATGTCGGCGGTTTCCGGCGCTTTAAGTTGCGCAACGGGTTGCTCTGAGCCTGATGTGACAAGTGCCCAAAATTGGGGTGTTACCTGTCCGGTACTTGCGATTTTGAAATTTCATGGGGAATATGTCTTGTGTCTTCCCCTAATACAGCTAATCATCGACAGCAGTTTATTTGATACGGAAGAAGAAATTCAATCATTGCTATGAGGAGGTGAAAATCCATGACCTCGATAAAGCAGTATATGATTCAGTTTGCGTTGATGCTGGGCCTTTTCTCTCTGGGCTCTATTGATGTTTCCCGTGCACAATTTCTCGATGCTTTCAAAGCCCGAAATACAATAACGGCTGATGCCATTACCCGGATGCCGGTCGGAACCCGTGTGGTGCTCACCGGTTCGATCAAAAGCAATGTCAGGAGGGCTCAGTATGTTTTTCAGGATCGCACTGGACGAACGAGAGTTCGGATCGAAAGAGAAGTCTGGCGCGGAAGAGAAATAAACACCAAGAACAAAATTGAAATTCGGGGTCGTGTCGAAAACGACGTCAGGGGAAGGTTCATCGACGTATATTACTTCAAGATAGTCGAATAGTTGGTTTGAATAACTGATTCAATCGGGAGTTGCCATGTTTAGACTGGGTGGAAAATATCAGCATTTCATTCACGGTGACAGCTGCGGTTGTTCCAACCCCATGTTGCAACAGGTTTCCCGGCGTCTGGATCGCTTGTCGCGAAGACATTTTCTTGCAGGAGCTGCGGCGACAGCAGCGGCAACGATGATCGCGGATCGCTCTTTCGCACAGTCTCCTAAAATTCTCCTGACGCGGGCGCGGCTTTTCGACGGCAAGGCGGACACTCTGAAATCCGGTGTGCAGGTTCTGGTCGAGGGCAATCGCATCGCTGCTGTCGATACGACAAACAGTGCTCCGCCCGAAGGCGCGACGGTCATCGACTGCGGCGACCGCGTGCTGATGCCGGGTCTGATCGACGCGCACTGGCACGCCGTTTATGCGGCGGTGCCGCTGCCGGTGCTTCTGGAGGGAGATCTGGGTATAATTTTCGCAGCGTCTACGGCAGAAGCAGAACGCACACTTCTGCGCGGCTTTACGACGGTGCGCGATATGGGCGGGCCGACTTTCTCGTTCAAGCGCGCGATCGATACGGGGATCATCTCCGGCCCGCGCATCTTTCCCGCAGGTGCGATGATAACGACGACCGGCGGTCATGGTGATCTGAGGCTGCCAACGGAAATTCCGCGCGACGGAGGCAAACTCAGTACTGGTGAATTGATGGGGGCTTCAGCAATCGTCGATGATGCAGGCAGCTTGAAGCTTCGTGTGCGCGAGCAGCTGTTGCAGGGCGCCTCGCAGATCAAGATCGTTGCTGGCGGCGGTGTGTCCTCGCCGCGCAGTCCGCTCGACATGTCGACATTCAGTGAGGACGAAATTCGCGCGGCGGTCGATGTGGCAAAGGACTGGAACACCTATGTCACGGTCCATGCCTATGCGTCGAATACGGTCCAGCGGTCCATCAGAGCTGGTGTTGCATGTGTCGAACATGCGCACCTGATGGATGAGGAAACCGCGCGCATGTTTGCGGAAAAGAATGTCTGGTTGAGCATGCAGCCTTTCCTGACGATGGAGGATGCGGCGTCACAGACAGGGCCAGGCGCCGAACGGATTCAGCAGCTTTTCGCAGGCACGCCAAGGATTTACGAGTTCGCGCGCAAATACGGGATAAAGACCGCCTGGGGTTCAGATGTTCTGTTCTCACCCGCATTGACCCCGCGCCAGAATTTCATGCTGACCCATTTGAGCCAGTGGTATTCCAATGCGGAAGTGCTTCGTGCGGCTACATCGGTCAATGCGGAATTGCTCGCCCTTTCCAATCTGCGCAATCCTTATCCCGGCAAGCTCGGCCTCGTAGAACCGGGCGCTTTCGCTGATCTTCTGGTTCTGAACGAAAATCCGCTCGATGATATTCATGTGCTTGAAAAGCCGGAACAGACGCTGGCGGTCGTCATGAAAGACGGTCAAATTCACAAGAATACCCTGAAATCATGAGTTGATTTCTTGGCTGGGTATGGGGAGGTTTTATGCTGAAGGCTGGCAATGCAACCCTGATCCTGATTGCAGGATGCGTCCTGATTGCATTGCTCCATTACGGCGGCGCGGTATTTGCGCCGGTCGTTTTTGCATTGTTTATCATTATGCTCGTCTGGCCGGTCCAGCGCAGGCTTTCATCGCTCATGTCGCGCTATCTTGCACTGGTGATCACTTTTCTTCTGGTGGTTTTCCTTCTGCTCGGTTTTGGCTGGCTGCTCGCGTGGACAGTCGGGCAGGTCGGTCGCCGCATATTGATCGATGCAGTTCGGTATCAGCTCCTCTATGAGCAGCTCAAAATCTGGCTTGAGGGGCATGGTATCGCGGCTTCAGTTCTATGGTCGGAGAATTTCAGCGTAAGCTGGACTTTGCGGATGCTTCAATCGATAGGAAGCCGCCTCAACAATACATTCAGTTTCTGGCTCGTGGCTCTGGTCTATGTCCTGTTGGGACTTGCCGAAACCGATGAGTTTCGCGCGCGGATCAAGCAGCTGAAAAATCAGGAGGCTGCAAATTCATTCCTGCGTGCCAGCCAGTCAGCCGCTACAAAAGTCCGGTTCTATATGCTGCTTAGGGCTTTGATGAGCCTTGCGACTGGTTCGTTTGTCTGGCTTTTGACCCGTTTGATCGGATTGCCGTTTGCCGAAACCTGGGGATTTGTCGCGTTCATTCTGAACTTCATCCCTTTTCTCGGACCGCTGGTCGCCACGCTTTTTATTACAGCGTTTGCCTACACACACTTTGCAGCTGGCAATGGGTGCTCGCGGTCTTTGTCGGTTTGAACATCATACAATCTGTCATCGGAAGCGTGATAGAGCCTCGATTGACGGGAAAGACAATTTCCCTGTCGCCGTTTGCAACGCTCTTTTCCGTGTTCGCCTGGGGCTCGCTCTGGGGTATCTTCGGAGCCTTTATAGGCGTCCCGATCACAATCGTCGCCCTGACTTTCTGCGCGCAATATTCCGCTACCAGCTGGTTTGCCGAAATATTCGGCTTTTCCCGCGAATAACGTTCAAAGCTTTACGATGGAAGAACCAGTAATCGGGTCTCAAGCGGGTGCCTTGACCTTTCAAGATGCAGCCTATGTAATATCTGGGAATGGGCATAATCAAAATGGGAAGGATATTTCTATGAGAATGATCCTGTACAGCGTCTTGACGATGGCCGTAATTGGCGCCACTGCGAGCGGGTGCACAACCGACGAAAGAAGAACAGCCGGCTATGGTGTTGGCGGTGCCGCGATTGGCGGGCTTGCCGGAGCTGCCATTGGAGGTGACACGCGTGGCGCTCTCACCGGCGCAGCCATCGGTGCAGCCGCAGGTACGCTCGTAGGCGTCGCACAGACCCGTAATGGCGTTCAGTACTGCCGCTATCGTGATCAGCACGGCCGTATTTACGAAGCACGTTGCCGCTAGAGCATGTCTCCCGCAAACAGGAACCGGTTTCGGGATAGAGACTTGCGGTCCTGATACGGCTGTGCCGCATCTATGCATTGGATATCTGGAGCGTCTCTCGATCTGGTTGTATCAGATAGGCGCTCCAAAGGTTTGTTTTCATGACATTTTCCCGAACCTGTTCATCCGCTTCGGGACTTTTTATGCCTGTCGCCAATCATGAAACCGGCGAACGGGTTCGGCTGGTGAGTTGTGGTTCTTTGTTACTTTGGAGGGGACATGAAGCTGCATTCGATCGGGGCTATTCTTGCATTCACTGCCATTTTTACGATTGGAACCGTTGCCGAGACGGTTCCGGCTTTCAGCCAGAGCTATTCGGTTACCGTGGGCGTGCGGATCAACAACGGACACAGGATACGGTGTTCCGAAGGTGTCCGATTGTTGAGAATGCGCGGTTTCCGCAATGTTCGCGCACTCGATTGCCGCGGGAGTCATTTTGTGTATCGGGCTGATCGGTCTCGTAGAACTTACGATGTAACGGTTCGGGCCAGAGACGGCAGAATTACCAATGTCCGCACGGTGAGATGGCGTCGCTGATCCATGTGATGTCTTCATTTCAGGCTTGTCGAGGAAAAGGAGCACGGTTGTGTCAGAACTGGTTGTTATTGGATTTGATACGGTAGGAGAGGCGGATGCTGTTCTTTTGAAGCTCAATCAGCTTCAGAAGGAATATCTCGTCGATCTTGAGGACGCCGTGATTGTCGTCAGGGATGAACAGGGCAAGGTTCATCTCAAGCAGAAATATAATCTGCCCGCCATGGGCGCTGGATCGGGGCTGCTTTCCGGAGCGATCTGGGGCGGACTGGTAGGGCTTATTTTCCTCAATCCGCTTGCCGGCATGGCGCTTGGTGGCGCTGTAGGGGCGGGCGCCGGAGCCTTGTCGGGCTCGCTCGCCGATTACGGCATCGATGACAAGTTCATCGTGTCTCTTGGCGAAACCATCCCGGAGAATTCGTCCGCCTTGTTCGTTCTCCTGCGCAAAATCCAGTGGGATAGGGTCATGGCCGATTTCCCTGACCTGCGCGGCAGGGTCCTGAAAACGTCCTTGTCTCTAGAACAGGAAAAGCGCCTCAAGGAAGCACTCGAGGGAGCGTTGCCGACAACCTCATAAATGCGGTGTTGTCCAGAAACCGGCGGTGCGACACCATCGCGACAACGTGGCCGTTTTGCCTCGATTATCGAGCGAGGGCATGATTTGAAGCAGATTTTCATCCTCGCATTTGTTCTGCTTGTCGCAGTGGGATGCGCCGGAAGCAGGGCTGTCACTGGTCTGGGAATGGATGTGTCTGGCCAGACCCTTTCCAAAGTGGTGGTTCCGTTTACGGTTGCGACCGTACGCGAGCGAATAGACGATCCCAGTATCGCCTATTCGCGCGACAGGTCTGAAGTACTGAACTTCTCGACGATTGACGTGCACATCCCGGAAACGCACCGTCCAGGAAATGTAGAAACTGCGTCGGGCAAACCTGATCCCCGAAGGAATTTCATAGCCTCAAACTATGCACCGTTGCCTGATCGACAAGCCATGATCCGGGAGTTGAACCGGCGTCTTGCAAGCCGACCGGCGGCACAGCGTGAGATATTCGTTTTCGTCCACGGCTATAACAACAACTTTGCCGAGGGACTTTTCCGCAATGCGCAGATTGTCCACGACTATGATGTCTCCTCGGTGCCTGTTCATTTTTCATGGGCGTCCGCTGCGGCATTTACGCGATATCTCTACGATCGCGACAGTGCGATCATCGCGCGTAGGGGACTGGCTGAAACACTCGAAATTGCAGCACAGACAAAAGCCAACGGCATCGTCATTGTCGGCCATTCGATGGGCGCTGTCGTCGTTATGGAAGCCTTGCGGACATTGTCTGCAGATAAACGCCTTAACGTGTTGAAGCGCATCAAGGGTGTGCTGCTTGCGGCTCCCGATCTCGATCCCGATCTTTTCCGCAGCCAGATTGATGATATCGACTATTTGCCTCAGCCTTTCACGATTGTCGTATCCCGGCGTGATCGGGCTCTCGATATCTCGCGCAGACTGGCAGGTGGGGCGCCGCGGGTCGGTAGCGGCTTTGATATAGCTTTCCTGCAGAACAAGAATATTCAGGTTCTTGATATTTCTCAGGTTGATAGCGGTGGTCATAGTCTGTTTGCCAGCTCGAACACGCTGATCAAGTTTCTGGGTTCGGGCTATCTGCTGCGCCGACTTATTACAGATGAGTATGCAGGCATGGATGATACTTTCATCGCCGCCGGGCAGGGTACATTCGAACAGGCCTCGCTGGCCCTTCATCTGCCTGCACGTGTGATCGATCGCCTGGGTTCACGGTAGGGGCACCACACCGTGACAGTGGACCCTCAATGATAAACTAGGTTAAGCTTCTTGTGCGGCTCACGACTGAACAAGTTGATGGTGCATCACTCAAGTCTATAATTGAACTTGTCTATAGTGATCTAGCGAGTTAATCTGCCTGAATATTTCATCCTGCCTTGGTTTTATTGTTCGGTATCGATAACGCATCGTAGTTCCCTGAGAACATAGAGGTGGCAATCGTCGATGAGCACGGGTTGGCATGCCGAGCTTGAACTGCGGTTCGAGCATAATCGCGAAGTGACGCGGCTCATGCGGCGACGCCATGTGGGGCCACTTGCGGTGCAACAACCGTTCTATCCTGAAAAGGATGGCAGTGCGCACGTCTATCTTCTTCATCCACCCGGTGGCGTGGCTGGTGACGATGTCCTTGATATTTCTTGTTTTTTAGGACGTGGCGCCAGAACCGTTCTAACGACGCCCGGCGCTACCAAATTCTATCGTAGCGAGACGGGCCAGAGTACCCAGACGACCAGGATCGATGTGGGTGAGGGCGGCATATGCGAATATCTCCCGCAGGAAACAATCGTTTTTGATGGCGCAAAGGCTTCCATAGGCACGAAAGTATTCCTGAGTGGAGATGCGGTCTATCTGGGGTGGGACATTATCAGTCTCGGACGGCCGGCCTGTCAGGAAAGTTTCGACACTGGCGAAGTCCGTCAAAGGGTCGAAATATTCAGGGATGGCAAGCCGATCTGGTTCGAGCAGTTTCGCCTTCATGGTGCCGACCCGGCGCTGAATGCCGCTTTTGCCTTCTGCGCAAAACCGATTGTCGCGACGATGGTTTATGCCGGTCCGGCAGATGAAAGCGCGCTTCACGCTATTCGCGAAGCGGTCGGCGATGCAGCCAGAAATCTGTTCTCGGTGTCGCGGCTCGAGCGGGTGATCGTCTGTCGCTATCTCGGCGGGCGCATGTCGGAAGCCAAGACACTGTTTCGAAAAGCCTGGGAAGTTCTGCGCGAAACCGGACTGGGGAAACCGGCAGCTGCGCCACGCATCTGGGCAACATAACTCACTTTGGAGAGGGCCTACAAATGGAACTATTGCCACGTGAAAAGGACAAACTTCTGATCTTCACCGCAGCATTGGTTGCGGAGCGACGGAGAGCCCGAGGGGTAAAACTTAACTACCCGGAAGTCGTGGCTTACATCTCCGCCGAAATTCTGGAGGGGGCCCGTGACGGCAAGACAGTTGCGGAACTCATGTCCTACGGTGCCACGCTTCTCACCCGTGATGAGGTGATGGAGGGTGTGCCTGAAATGATCCACGACATTCAGGTGGAAGCCACCTTTCCTGACGGCACCAAGCTTGTGACCGTTCACAACCCAATTCCGTAGAGCATTCCCTAAATCTGCGGAACGCTCTGAGTTTTTGTTTTTACGCGCATCTTGTCCGAAACGTTTCACGTCTTTCGGGATGCGTCTCAGGAGACGATCATGATACCGGGTGAATATTTCATCGAAGACGGGTCGATCGACCTCAACAATGGTCGCGAAACGCGCACCATCGCCGTGGAGAACACGGGCGACAGGCCGATACAGGTTGGATCGCATTATCATTTCTATGAAACGAACGAGGCGCTAGCCTTCGACCGGGAGCGGACGAGAGGTTTCCGGCTCAATATTCCGGCCGGAACTGCGGTGCGGTTCGAGCCGGGACAGGACCGAGAAGTCGAACTGGTGGCGCTGGATGGCAATCGGGAAGTCTATGGCTTCAACGCAAAAATCGACGGAAAACTCTAGGAGGGACAGATGGGAAGGATCTCAAGACAGGCCTATGCCGAACTGTATGGCCCGACCAAGGGTGACCGTTTGCGTCTGGCCGATACAGAGCTCATCATCGAGGTCGAGGAAGATCGCTGCATCTACGGCGAAGAAGTAACCTTCGGCGGCGGCAAGGTCATTCGCGACGGTATGGGGCAGGGGCAACGACCCTCGTCCGAAACCGCCGATCTGGTCATCACCAATGTCATCATTCTCGACTATTGGGGCATCATCAAAGCCGATGTCGGCATCAAGGAAGGTCGTATCTCAGGGATCGGCAAGGCCGGTAATCCCGATATTCAGCCCGGCGTCGACATTATCGTCGGACCTGCGACCGACGTCATTGCAGGCGAAGGCAAGATTCTCACCGCTGGCGGTATCGACACCCATATTCACTTCATTGCGCCGCAACAGGCCGAAGAAGCTCTGGCTAGCGGTACAACGACTTTGGTTGGCGGCGGAACGGGGCCGACGGTCGGCACGCTTGCAACCACAGTTACACCGGGGCCATGGGCTATCCATCGCATGCTTGAGGCTGTCGAAGCGCTTCCGATCAATGTGGGACTGCTCGGCAAGGGCAATGCAAGCAAGCCGGAACCGCTTCGCGAGCAGATCAGAGCCGGTGCTGTCGGCCTGAAGCTGCATGAGGACTGGGGAACCACGCCAGCCGCCATCGATAATTGCCTGAACGTTGCCGATGAGGAAGACATTCAGGTCGCTATCCATACGGATACGCTGAACGAGAGCGGGTTCGTCAAGGATACCTTTGCTGCCATGAAAGGCCGAACCATCCACAGTTTCCATACGGAAGGTGCAGGTGGCGGCCATGCGCCGGATATCATCACAGCGGCGGGCGAAGAAAATATCCTGCCGTCCTCAACCAATCCGACCCGCCCCTACACCATCAACACAGTCGATGAACATCTCGATATGCTGATGGTCTGTCACCATCTCAGTCCGAAAATCCCCGAGGATGTGGCATTCGCGGAATCCCGCATCCGGCGCGAAACCATCGCCGCCGAAGACATTCTCCATGATCTGGGCGTGTTTTCGATGATGTCGTCGGATTCTCAAGCCATGGGCCGTATCGGTGAAACGACGCTGCGTTGCTGGCAAACTGCCCACAAGATGAAGGTGCAGCGAGGCCCGCTGAGCCAGGACAGCAGCCGGAATGACAATTTCCGCGCCAAACGTTATGTCGCCAAATATACGATCAATCCCGCAATCACACACGGGTTTGCCCATGAGATCGGCTCAATCGAAGTCGGAAAACGGGCCGATCTGGTGTTGTGGAAGCCGGAATTCTTCGGCGTGAAACCGAGCCTGGTGATGATCGGTGGCATGATTGCGATTGCACCGATGGGCGACCCGAACGCATCGATCTCGACGCCCCAGCCGGTTCATTATCGGCCAATGTATGGGGTATTGGGCCGGGCGCTTGGTTCCACCGGCGTCACCTTCGTCTCGAAAGCGGCGCTGGATGACGGCATCGGCGAGAAGCTGAAACTCAGCAAGCAACTGGTTGCGGTGAAGGGCATCCGGACGATCCGCAAGAAGGACATGATCCATAACGGGCTTACACCCAAACTGGAGGTCGATCCGCAGAGCTATCAGGTGCGGGTGGACGGTGAACTGATCACGTGCGAACCGGCTGACGTTCTGCCGATGGCGCAGCGTTATTTTCTGTTTTAGAGCATGTCTCCCGAAAGTGGGACCCGGTTTCGGGAGACATACTTAAAAACAAAGAGATAGAGTTTTTCCGGTGATTCAATCAAAACAGAAAATGCTCTAGTCAGCGGAAAATAGATCACGAAAGACGGGGAATAAATCCATGCAGCTCAATGCCTTGCAGGATCATCCTTCTCTGGGGTTTGTTGATTGGACGCTGCGCGGTATCGGGCAGGTGGTGTTCCAGAACAATCCTCTGTCGGGGCTGGTCATTTTGTTCGCCATTCTGGTCAATTCCTGGATTTATGCTTTCATCTGCGTGCTTGGCGTTGTTGCCAGCACGTTGACGGCAATCATCCTCAAGGCTGACAAAGGGCTGATCCGGGATGGCCTGTTCGGGTTCAACGGCGCTCTGGTCGCCCTTGCACTGATAGCGTTTACCAGTGCGGATTTCCGCAGCGGTGCCCTGCCGTCGTCTGCCATGACGATCTATCTCATCTGTGGCGCCGCTTTCTCCACCATGGCTTTCGCCAGTATCGCTACGCTTCTGGGGCCGCACAAGGTGGCACCCCTGACAATGCCATTCGTACTCGTCGGCTGGCTCTTTCTGTTCGCGATACTCAAATTCGATGCCATAGATGCCGGTCCGATGGCAAAGCCGGTATCGCCGGAACAGTTTTCCTACGCCGTCCCTTATGTGCTTCCGACCTGGTACATGGGCATCGGCACTGCCATCGGGCAGATATTCTTTCAGGATAACTGGATCACCGGTTACATCATCCTTGCCGGTATCGCGATCCATTCGCGAATAAGCGCATTGATGGGGCTTCTGGGAGCCGTAACCGGAGCTGTGGTTGCCGCCGCCTTCGGCGGTCCGGAAGGCGCCATTCGCGATGGGCTCTTCGGTTATAACGCGGCGTTGACGGCAATTGCGCTCGGCGGTTTCTTCCTTGTTTTCAGCTGGAGCAGTTTTCTTTACGCAATCTTCGGCGCCATCGTGGCGACATGGCTTTGGGCTTCGGTCGCCATATTCCTGAAGCCGATCGGAATGCCGGTGCTGACCTCGACATTCGTGCTCGTCACCTGGGTCATGCTGATCGGTCAGTATGCTTTCAAGGCGCTGGTGCCCATCGCACCGGCTGATGCGACTTCGGCTGAGGACAATCTCAGGCGATACCGTGAAACGCTTCACTCACGACCGGAATAGGCGGCTATATTGTGTCTCGTGCCAGGCACTGGCCATGGCCAGTGCGGGAGTTGTGTTACCGATTTCGTCGTCATTCAGCGTCCGGGCCTTTTCGACGGCCCGTTCAATCTTCGCTGCTCCAGCGATAAGTATCCTCTGGCCCGCCGTATGGCCAAGCGGGACGAGACGGATTGCAGCCATGATCTGGCTTTCAACCACGCTCCACATGAGACCGCGCAGCGCATCGACGGGGTCGATATTCCAGTGACATGCTGCAATGGAGAAAGCTGCGGGATAGGTGGCTCGCTGTTCCGAAGCGAAACTACGGGCCCGTTCGACACCAAGTTCCGACAGTAGAGTGAGCAGGGATTCGCCCATGCGGCGATCTTCAAGCTCAAGTTCGCTGCTTTCGCGACTTGCTCCAATCCAGTCATTCAGGCGGCAGAATTCGGCGTCATCGTTTCGCATCAATGCTGAAATCATGCGCCAGAAAATCGCGCCATCAAGCGCAGCGTAACTGTGTTCCAGAAGGCCGAACACCCATCCGGCACAACTTTCCTCGTTCGTGACTGTTCCCGCATGCACGGCCCATTCGAGGCCGCGCGAATAGGAAAACGCGCCAACTGGCTGGCTGGGACTGACAAGCCGCATGAGATGCAGCATAGGCAGCGCCGGAGAATGCATAGGCATTTCCGGCACTGACCCATCATGTTCAATATCAGCTTCAGCGTGTCTCTTCGAATGATCCAGCAAGATGATGCTCACATCACCCGGCCATAAGGTAGAGTCCGCTCAGGGCAGCAAAGCCGCCAGCTATTCGCATCACTATCTGTCCCGTGCGCCCCTGCAGCAGGCGACCTGCTGCAAGACCGACACCGATGCCTGCCGCGTGGAGCAATGCCGTCGCAAGAGCAAACCCGGCGCCGTAGGAAAGAAACGCAGCGCTGCCGATTTCTCCGCCATGAGCATAGCCATGGAAGAATGCAAAGAAGCCGACGATAAGTGCCGCCGTCAGGGTCGATGCGCGGAATGCCATGGCGACAAGGAGGCCAAGCACTATCACTGACGCAAGGATGACCGGTTCGACATAGGGGAGTGATACTCCGCCAAGCGCTGCCACGAATCCCAGAAGCATGACACCGACAAAGCTCAAGGGAACGACGACGAGTGCGCGTCCACCAAGCATTGAAGCCCAAAGGCCAACGGCAACCATTGCAAGTATGTGATCGGCACCGGAGAGGGGATGTGTAAACCCTGCGGCGAACGAACCGTGCTCTGCGGGATTGAGATGCGCGAATGCAGGGCTCGCCATCAAGGAGAGCAGGACGGCAATCAGGAGAGAAGTCCTTTTCATTTCAACTTCCTTTCAACAACAATGGCCATGCTCAGAAGGAGCCAAACATTGATCCCAGTAAAAAAACCGCGACGAGCGATATGATCACGCCGACAATCACGGTCATGACCATGTCGAAATAGCTCGATGCGTGGGTTTGCTTGCTGATCTGCAGGAGAAGAAGCACCGTGCCGTTATGCGGCAGCGCATCCAGCGTACCGGCGCTGATGACGGTCAGGCGGTGCATGAGTTCGGGATTGATCCCGTACTGGATCGCGAGCCGCATATATTCCTCACCCAGCGCATTGAGCGCGATGGCCATGCCGCCGGATGCCGTTCCGGTGAGGGCTGCGAGCGCGTTCATGGCGACGACCAGTGAAACAAGCGGGCCGCCCGGCACTTCAAGCACGGCATCGCGAACCACGGCAAAAGCAGGCATTGCCGCCACGACTGCGCCAAAGCCGACGAGGCTTGCAATGGTGAGGATCGGCAGAACTGAGGAGTTGGCGCCTGCGTCGAGGCTTTCCCGGATTGCCCGAAGCCGCCCGAAATTGACCGCTATCAGGGTCAGGATAGCCGCTGCCAGTGCGATCAGAACTGCCCACAGGCCGATTGAGGAGCCAACATCGATCCCCCATGGTTCCTGTTCCAGAAACGAGAAATCGATACGGGGCAGGATGATGAGCGCCATCAGGAAATTGACGACGATGACCACAAGCAGGGGCAGAACCGCAAAGAAAAACGGCGGCTGATTGTCGGGACGTGCGCCGTGTTCGAATTCGGCCGGATCGAAATCGCCCGACAATGTTGACTGCTCTCTGACTTTCTCTGTGATTTCGAGATCGCCAGTGTCGTCGACATAGTTTTCGCCTGCGGCCCGCGCCTTGGCTTCGGCGCGCTGCAGCCACCACATGCCGAAGGCCAGTGTGATGATGGATGCGATGATCCCAAGCCCCGGTGCCGCAAAGGTTGTGGTTTCGAAATAGGGCATCGGAATAGCGTTGTTCGTGGAGGGCGTGCCCGGCATTGCCGACATGGTGAAAGTGAAAGCGCCAAGCCCGATGGCGGCTGGCATCAGCCGCGCAGGAATATTGGCCGCCTTGAACATTTCACGTGCCATGGGAACCAGCACGAAAAAGGCGACAAACACGCTGACACCACCATAGGTGACGACGGCAGATGCAAGCACGACGGAAAGCATGGTGCGTTTTACGCCCAGTTTCTCGGTCAGATACTTCGCGATGGACGTGATGGAGCCGCTATCGTCCATCAACTTTCCAAAAATGCCACCGAGCAGAAAGAGTGGAAACCATCGGCCGACGAAGCTGGCCGTCCCGCCCATGAAGGTCGATGTCCAGTTCGCCAGAAGAGGTTCACCGGAAATAAGCGCGGCGAGCAGTGCTGCTACAGGAGAAAGCAGAAGCACACTCCAGCCGCGATAGGCAAACCACATGAGTAGAGCTAGTCCGAGCAGTATTCCAAGCAAACCCATGCTATCTGACCCCTCAGTCGATGTAGGAAAGAATGCGTACGGAATTTACTGATGAAACTACTTTAGATGAAATAATTCAAGTACTATAATAAAATATGATGAGGCTGATGTGAGAAGACTTCCTAATCTCCACAAATAATGTCTATACTGCCATCTGTTTACTACAACGGCTTTGGTTGCGTCACTCAATTGTAACGCCAATTAAAATATCGTGATCGCTTTCAGCTTTGTGGCTTCCGTGCGATTTTTCGCCTGGTCGTCCAAGGCATAAAGAGGACTGCATGCCGGAAGTCGTCGCAATCCCATCCATCATGGTCAATCTCGGTCTGGCGCTCCTGCTCGGTTCTGCAATCGGGCTGGAACGTCAGATCAAACAACGTCATTCCGGTCTCGCCACACATGGCCTCGTGGCATTGGGTGCGGCGGCCTATGCTTCTCTACCCTACGCTCTTGGACTTGAAGGCGATCTCAGAATGGGCTCGCAAGTTGTTACGGGGATTGGCTTTCTCGGTGCCGGGCTGATTATCAAGGATGGCGCAAGCATCAAGGGACTGAGTACTGCAGCTACGATCTGGAGCACGGGGGCAGTTGGCGTTCTTACCGGTTATGGACTGTGGCTTCTTGCCGTGGAGACGGCATTTTTCATTGTCTGCCTCAATGTTTCGCTGCCAAAAATTGCAGTGCTCGTGAACCGTTATTCCTTTGTCGAGCCGGAAATCGAACAATTCTATCTTGTGAAGTTCCGATGCCCTGCGGAAAGCGAGATTTCTGTGAGGGCGTTGCTAATCCAGACACTAGATCTGAAGAAGCTCCGGTTCCACGCGATCCGAAGCCACCACATAGAAGGCAGCGATGAAGTCGAGGTCGAGGCGACGCTATTCGCCGGCAAGGAAGACGATCGTCTGGTCGAAGGGCTGGTAGCGCAACTCTGCTTGCGTTCCAGCATCACGTCTACAAGCTGGTTGAAACTGGAAGATGGCGATTGGTCGGTAGCCCACTAAATTTGTTGCCTTCGGGCTGTACTATTATATCGAAACATGCACATACTTTCGCATTCGCAGTAACGCATCCCTTTTAACATAGAGGGGTCTATAATGGACGTTCAGCAACTGCAGGTATTGGAACGCAAAACTGTCGAACAGAGAAAATGGAAAGGTTTTCTCGGGATAGGCGCTTTGCTTATGGCGGGCGGAATACTTTGCCTGTTCTTGCCTGTGTTCTCTGAATTCGCAGCCAGCACAATGTTTGGCCTCGTCCTTGTGGCTATCGGCGTCGTCAAGATAATCCAGTCGCTCTGGGTCAAAAGCTGGGCGGGTTTTGTCTGGCAGGAACTGTCCGGAGCAGTGGAGCTTGTCGGCGGGATCATGATCTATCTGAACCCGCTCAAGGGTGCACTTGCCATCACTCTGTTGATTGCCATCGTGGTGTTTGTGCATGGTTTCCTTCAGCTGGCGCTATCCTGGAAAATCAAACCGGCAAGCGGCTGGTGGTGGTTTACGCTTTCCGGCCTGATCGCCTGGACTGCCAGCGCGGCACTGGTGGTAAAATGGCCCTGGACGCGTGACCTGCCATCAGGATCGATTGCGGGAATTGCACTGCTGATCGCTGGTGTCGCCTATATCGGAATAGCCTTGAGTACCCGAAATGCGTGAGTGATCGGTCGATTTCCGACCGGAGGGAGGACACGCAATTGAAGAAGACTCTCGTTCGTCGTTCTGTGAACGCTGCCTTTGTAGCCGTGTTGTCGCCTTTGCTTCTGCAGCCAAGTCTGGCTCAGCAAGCTCCAACTGGCGCGGCGCCTCCCGTGATCGTGCGCCAGGTGGAACTGGCACCTGCGACCGCACCGCTTCGTTTCAACGGGCAGGTCGAGGCGATTGAAGCTGTTGATATTCAGGCGCGGATCACCGGTTTCCTGAAGGAAAAGGCGTTCGAACAGGGGGCTGCGGTCAAGGCAGGCGATCTCCTCTTTGAAATTGAGCCAGACCAGATGCAGGCGGCAGTTATGTCTGCTGAGGCACAGGTTGCACGTGCCGAAGCTGCCCAGAATGCCGCGCGGCAATCATTGTCGCGAACGCGGACGCTTGCCAACCGCAACACCGCTTCGCAAGCTTCCCTCGACGATGCACAGGCAGCGTTTGATATCGCGACTGCGGATGTGCGGAACGCAGAAGCCGCGCTCAACAATGCGCGGCTCAATCTCTCCTATACGCAGGTCAGATCACCAATCAACGGGACAATAGGGCGCTCGCTCTTTACCGTCGGCAACCTCGTTGGCCCGGGCATGGGACCGCTCGCGCGCATTGTGCAGCTTGATCCCGTGCGTGTCGTGTTTTCGATCACGGACCGCGCTCTGATCGCTATTCGCCAGAAGGAAGCAGGAGGCGGGACGGTCAATCCCGAAAGCTTCAAGCTGACTTTGATGCTGGCCAACGGTACGCAATATGGCGAGCGGGGAAACATCCAGTTCATCGACAATGAAGTGAGCGCGCAGACCGGCACAGTGGCGGTGCGCGCCCTGTTCGCCAATCCCAACCATATTCTGGTTCCGGGGCAGGTGGTTGCCGTCAATCTGCTGGATGAAACGGTTGGTGAATTGCCGATAGTTCCCATGTCTTCCGTGTTACAGGACCGGCAGGGCAAATATGTCTATGTTCTCAACGAGGGTAATACGGTTTCCCGGCGTGCGATCGTGACCGGCACGCGTATCGACAATGGCTGGTCGGTTACAGATGGCCTCAAGGCTGGTGAAACGATTGTCGTCGAGGGCTTGCAACGCATCGCCGATGGGCAGGCCGTATCCCCGCGTGACCCGATCTCCGGTACTGCAGGGGTGGGGCAATGATTTCTGAAGTCTTCATACGACGAACCCGCCTCGCAATCGTCATCTCGATCATCATTCCATCGCCGGTGCGATTGCGATCTTTTCATTGCCCATCCAGCAATATCCGCAGATTACGCCGCCGACAGTGAACGTATCGGCAGTCTATCCCGGTGCGAGTGCGGAGGTGATTGCCGACGTTGTCGGTGGCCCGCTGGAAACGGCAATCAATGGCGTGGATGGCATGATGTATATGTCATCGACCAGCTCCAACGCCGGGCAGTATTCGCTGTCGGTCACTTTTGAAGTCGGGACTGATCCCGAACTGGCGCAGATCAATGTTCAAAACCGGGCGCAACTGGCGATTTCCCGACTGCCCGCGGCAGTGGCACAGCAAGGCGTGTCGGTCCGTTCCCGTTCGCCCGATTTCGTGCTGGGCATTGCATTCTATTCGCCGGACGATAGCCTCAACGCGCTTGAGATTACCAATTTCACCACGACTACAATTGTCGATGCAATCTCGCGCGTGCCCGGCGTCGGCGAAGCGAGTGTTGTGGGCGCATCCGAATATTCGATGCGCGTCTGGCTCAACCCGCAAAGAATGGATGCGCTGGGCATAACCGTCGATGAAGTGTCGGCGGCGATCCAGCGTCAGAATATTCAGGCAACGCTGGGGCAGGCGGGCGCGCCGCCGATGCGGGTGGGCACCGAACTACAATATACGCTGGTGGCACAAGGGCGGCTTCGCGATACGGATGAATTTGGAGGCATTGTCATCCGCACCGGGGCGGACGGAGCAAAAGTGTTTCTGCGCGACATTGCACGTCTTGAACTTGGCGCACGTAACTATGCGTCGCGCGCAAGTTTTGCCGGTCATGAGTCGGCTATGCTGCAGATCAACCAGTCGCCCGATGCCAATGCGATCCAGACCGCGACTGCCGTGCAGGCAGAGCTTGAACGTCTGTCGTCCAGATTTCCTTCGGGACTGCAATATCATGTCGTCTACGATGCGACCCGGTTTGTCGAGGCCAGCCTGCAACTGACTGCGCGAACATTGTTCGAAGCTTTCGTGATCGTGCTCGTGGTTACATTCATCTTTCTGCAGGACTGGCGGGCGACGCTCATTTCAGCGCTTGCCATTCCGGCCTCGATGCTGGGTGCGGTCGCGGTGCTGCTCGCCGTTGGCTATTCGCTGAACATGATTTCCCTGCTGGCGCTTGTCCTCGCCATCGGGCTTGTGGTGGACGACGCAATTCTGGTCGTGGAAAACGTCAAGCACGTGCTGGATGATACGCCCGATATCTCGGTCATCGAGGCCACGCGCAAGGCGATGCACCAGATCACCGGGCCGATTATTTCCACAACGCTGGTTCTGCTGGCTGTGGTCACGCCCACGGCGTTTCTGGAAGGCATTGGCGGGCAACTCTACCGGCAATTCGCAGTCACGATCTCGTCGGCGCTGATCCTTTCGTCATTCGTGGCCCTGACGCTCAGTCCGGCGCTTGCGGCACTTTTGCTCAAGCGCGGTCAGGGAGGCTACAAGCGCGGTCCTTTGGCCTGGTTTTCAAGCTTCATGGAGAAAACCCGCAACGGCTACGGCAAGATCGTCGGCTTTCTGGTGAAATACTGGATAGTGCCGGTTGCCGGCATCGTCGCCTGTTTCGCGTTGGCCTATTTCGTTTTCGTCAATCTTCCCGCGACGTTTTTGCCCGACGAGGATCAGGGCGCGCTCTTTGTCGACATCCAGCTGCCAAGTGCGGCCTCGCTCGACCGCACAAACCTGATTGTCGAAAATGTGCGTAAGGTTCTGAGCGAGACCGAAGGCGTTCAGGATGTCATAACGGTTGCCGGGTTCAGCATCCTGCAGTCGACCAGCACGCCCAACGGCGCCATGGCGGTTGCCGCCCTTACCCCATGGGAAGATCGTGAGACGGAGGCGCTGCAGCTCAACAACATCATCAACACCTTGCGCGCGCAGTTCTCGCAGGTGCCGGGCGCAAATATCTCGGTATTTGCACCGCCTGCAATTGCGGGCATCGGTGCTGTTGGCGGTCTTGATTTCCGTCTGCAGGCCTTGCAGGGCCAGCCTCCGCAGGAAATAGCGCAGGTGACCAGCGCTTTGCTCGGTTACTTCAATCGGCGGCCGGAAATCGGTGGTGCGGCAACCACGTTCAACGCGAATGTGCCGCAGATCTATGTCGATGTGGATCGTGCCCGCGCGGAAGCCCTTGGCCTTAGTGTGTCGGATATTTACGCCTCTATCGGTGCGAATTTCGGCTCGCGCTATGTCAATGATTTCACGCTGAATGGCCGTGTGTTTCAGGTCAATCTTCAGGCCGATTCCGATTTCCGCGCGCATAGCGAGGATATTCTGAAACTCCACGTCAGGAGCCGGAACGGAACCATGGTGCCATTGCGGAGCGTGGTGTCGTTGACCACGGTATTGGCGCCTTTCGTCATCACCCGCTACAACCTCTCGGTTTCGGCGCAGGTGAATGCTGTCCCGGCTCCCGGCTCCAGTAGCGGACAGGCCATGGCGGCCATGGAACAGGTCGCTTCGGAAGCTCTCCCGGATGGCTATGGTTACGAGTGGTCGGGACTGTCTTTCCAGGAAAGCAGAAGCAGCGGTCAGGAGGTAATCGTCTTCGCGCTTGCCTTCCTCTTCGCCTATCTCTTCCTTGTTGCCCAATATGAAAGCTGGGCATTGCCAGCGGTGGTTATCCTTTCGCTGGGTGCTGCGCTGCTGGGGGCTGTTGCCGCTCTTACATTCTTCGGGCTGCAGAACAGCCTCTATGTCCAGATCGCGATGGTGTTGCTGATCGGGCTGGCGGCAAAGAATGCGATCCTGATCGTGGAGTTCGCCAAGGAAAAACGCGAGGCCGGTCTGACAGCCGCAGAAGCGGCCCGTACAGGAGCCGAGCAGCGTTTCCGCGCCGTCATGATGACGGCCGTATCGTTCATCCTTGGTATTCTTCCCCTTATCCTGTCTTCGGGCGCGGGCGCCGGTGCACGTCAGGCTGTCGGTGTGACGATCTTCGGCGGAATGCTTGCCGCGACCACGATTGGGTTGATTCTCACCCCCGGTCTCTACTTCGTCATCCAGCGCCTGAGCGAGCGTCTCGGACGGCAAACGGATGAGAAAAAGGATACCGCCTCTGAAACAGTACATGAGTGAAGCCTCACGGAGCCTTCGACCTATTGTCCGATACTGGGGAACTGAATGACCGAGACAAAATCACAGAGCATCGACCGGCGCGATTTCATGCTCGCATCCATTGCGGCAGCAGGGTCCGTTGCGCTCGCATCCGGGCAGGCACAGGCCCAGACGGGTGATGCAAAACCGGATACCGACGGCAAGGGTTCAGGCACGGTCTATACCGGTGATGTCATAGATGGTAAGCGCGTGATTTCCTTTCTCGATATTTCCGATCTGGAAGCGGGCAAGCGGCACAATTTCTATTTCCAGGGCGTGCAGATGCCGACGGGCCAGCATTGGCATGTTTCGGTCACGGTGATGAAGGGCAAGTTGCCCGGCAAGCGGATCGGATTGATCAGTGGCGTGCACGGCGACGAAATGAGCCCGGTGCACACATTGCACACCATCGTGAATCAGCTCGACCCGCAAAAAATGTCCGGCTCTGTTGTCGCTGTCTTCGATCTGTCTCGCCCGGCGCTTGAAGCAATGGCAAGGCGATGGCCGAGTTCAGGACGCGGGATTGACCTTATCGATATCAACCGGCTGTTTCCGGGTAACGAGAACGCACCGGAAGCGGCGGCACGCCACGCCTGGCTGGTGTTCAATCACCTGCTGCGACCCAATCTCGACTACGGGATCGATTTTCATACCGCAGCCACCGGTATGGATATGGCCTCATTTCATCTGGCGCGAATGGACCTGCCGGAAGTTCGGGCGATGGCTGAGCTTTATCCGATAGAGCAGATTTTCGACAATTTCGGCGCCCACGGCCTTCTCGCAAATGCACTGATCGATGAGGGTATTCCAGCCTTCACGCCAGAAATAGGCCGACCGCGTATCTTCGATCATGCGATGATTGCCCTTTTTGTCGAAGGCACCATGAATGTTCTCAAACACCATAAGGTCATTGAAGGCAATATAGGCAAAACCAGCAAGGATTCCGGTCTCTTCGCTGCGGATGGAATGGCGCCGGTTCTGACGACACATGGCGGGTTTATCGAACATCACGTTGAACTCAATGAGCAGGTGCAAGCGGGACAAAAAGTGGCTAGTCAGAGAAATTCATTTGGGGAAGTCGTGGCTGAATATTCCGCGCCCGTGGCGGGCAAAGTCGGTGCCAGGCGTACCGATGCCTCATGCGAGCCGGGCACGCCGATCGTCTTCCTCTTATTTGATAGCGCAACCGCCACCGGAACCGGTGGTTTGGCTGAATAAGCGCAATAAAACCTGCAACAGATGAGAGCATGAACATGAAGGTCAGACATTTCTTACTGACAGCGCTGGTCGCCGTCAGCTTCGGCGTTCCAAATGGCGCGAGCGCTCAGGACAAGACCGAATCTGAACGGAATCTCGAAGCTTTCCCGGCAGCACCGTCGGGCTCTTACCGTTATGTCATCCATCTTCCGCCACTGGAGAAAGAACAGGATGCCAAGGTTGAAATTATCGCGGGCCGCAACGCAACCGTGGACTGCAATATCAGCTGGTTTGGTGGAAGTTTAACGCCGAGCACCGTCGAGGGCTGGGGCTTTGACTATTTCACTCTGGCGGCAAGCGACCGCATGTCGGGCACGCTCATGGCTTGTCCGGAGGACAGCAAGCGAACCGATTTCGTGCCGGTTCGGGGTGAGAACTTCATGCTCCGCTACAACAGCCGGCTTCCGATCGTCATCTATGCGAAAGATGGCTTTGAAATCCGCTATAGAATCTGGAAACCATCCGACGAAACGCTCAATGCGCAACGAGGATAGCAGACCCTCGATAAGTTCAGGTGGAGTGATGAAACAATGCCCGGATGCTCAGCATCCGGGCATTGTTTGTATCCGACTTACTGGCTGAAATTCCGCCCATCGGCACGTTTTGAAAAACGCAACACGATGAACCCGGCGAGACCGGCAACGAGCGAGCCAATCAATATCCCGATTTTCGCTTCGTTCTGCAGCAACACGTCATCGAAAGCGAGAAGCGAGATGAAGAGGCTCATCGTGAAGCCGATACCGCACAGAAGCGTCGTTCCCAGCATTTGCGGCCAGCTTGCCCCGGCGGGCAGGCCGACGATTCCGGTTTTCACCAGCAGCAACACCGCGCCAAATATGCCGACAAGCTTGCCGATGGCCAGACCGGCGGCAACACCCATCGTCACCGGTGCGAAGAAGGCTTCCATGCCGAGACCGGAGAAGCTGACGCCTGCATTGGCGAAACCGAATATGGGCACGATGATGAACGAAACCGGCTTGATGAGGCTATGCTCGAGCAGATGCAACGGGCTTTCGGAGACGGTCGCTTCAGGCTTCGCGGGGGTGCGCTTGATCGGAATGGTCAGCGCAAGCAAAACGCCTGCAATGGTCGCGTGAACGCCCGAGCGATAGGTGAAGAACCACAGCACGAGGCCCAGCAGAAGATAAGGTGTCAGACGCTTCACGCCGCTCAGGTTCAAGGCTACCAGGGCAGCGACGACTGCTGCAGCCAAACCAAGGTCCATCAGTGAAACGCCGGTTGTATAAAACAATCCGATGACAATCACTGCGCCGAGGTCGTCAATGATGGCAAGAGCTGCAAGAAACACCTTCAGCGATGTCGGAACTCTTGGCCCCAGCAAGGAAATAACACCGAGCGCGAACGCGATATCGGTCGCAGCCGGGATCGCCCAACCATGGGCAGCACCGTTATTGAGATTGAAGGCAAGGTAGACGAGCGCCGGCACTGCCATGCCTGCCGCTGCTGCTGCACCGGGCAGAATGCGGCGTGGCCATGACGAAAGGTGGCCGTCAACCATCTCGCGCTTGATCTCCAGCCCGACCATGAGGAAGAACACTGCCATCAGCGCGTCATTCACCCAGTGCTGGACAGAAAGCGGTCCGAGATAGGCATGAAGGGCGCCAAAATAAGCTTCTGAAAACTGCGAGTTTGCCACCAGCAATGCCGCTGCCGCAGAAGCTATAAGCAGCAGGCCGCCTGACGACTCACTATCAAGAAAATTGCGTATAGTATTTTGAATGCGACCAGCCATGGCAGCTCCCTGACAGAAACGGTTAAAAACAGTCTCCGTATTCAGGGTAATCCCTGGGCGCACGCAGCACACGCCATGAAGCCAAGATAGCGACAAATTCTGCGCTTTCAAGTCGTTTATGGAGTTGGAATTCGATTTCTGACGGTTATTTATGTGGTTTACAAGTAAATATGTATAGTTTTTGATTTTTTATTTAAATTACTCGATGATTTATCATATTGTAGTTTTATAAATCTTGTTATTTCTTGTTTATCGAGGTTTTAATTTTGATAGAATACCGCTTCGAGCTTTGAGATTATATCAAAATTCAGCAGGTCTGGCCAATGGCGGACTGGACGCTTGACAAGCCGCGCCCAGCTTTCCATGCTCGGCGACACAATTTGAACAAAATTATTCTGGGAACGGAGAGCAGATATGACAATGGGAAAGTTCACCCGGCGCGGTGTGGTTGCTGCATTTGCAGGAATTGTGGCTGTCGGAGCCAGCATCGCTCTTGCACAGGCTCCCGCCTTCTTTCGTATAGGCACCGGAGGAACAGCGGGCACCTATTATCCGATCGGTGGCTTGATCGCCAACGCGATTTCCGGGGCAGGGGATAAAGGCGTTCCCGGTCTGGTGGCGACGGCGGTTTCATCGAACGGTTCGGTCGCCAATATCAACGCTATTCAGTCCGGATCGCTGGAATCCGGCTTCACCCAGTCGGACGTGGCTTACTGGGCGCATACCGGCACCGGTCTTTATGACGGCAAGGGCAATGTCGAAGATCTGCGCCTGATTGCTACGCTCTACCCCGAAACCATTCATCTGGTCGCCCGCAAGGATGCAGGAATCAAATCCGTTGCCGATCTCAAGGGAAAACGCGTTTCCATCGATGAACCGGGATCGGGTACGATCGTTGATGCCCGCATCGTGTTGGAAGCGTATGGATTGAGCGAAAGCGACATCAAGGCTGAACATCTGAAGCCGGGACCTGCAGGAGAGCGTCTGAAGGACGGCGCGCTTGATGCCTATTTCTTCGTTGGCGGCTATCCGACCGGCGCAATCTCGGAGCTTGCCACATCGAACGGCATATCGCTGGTTCCGATTTCCGGTCCGGAAGCGCAGAAGATTCTTGAGAAATACTCGTTCTTCTCGAAGGATGCTGTTCCTGCCGATACCTACAAGGATGTCGGTCAGACCGAAACTCTGGCTGTCGCGGCGCAATGGGTGACGAGCGCCAAGCAACCGGATGAACTCGTCTACAACATCACCAAAACCCTGTTTAACGACGACAGCCGGAAAGCACTCGATGCCGGGCACGCAAAGGGCAAGCTCATCAAGCTTGATACGGCAACGACCAGCCTTGGCATTCCGCTACATCCCGGCGCAGAACGCTTCTACAAGGAAGCAGGCGTTCTGAAATAAGCCGACCATTCCGGTTCGGATGAACAAGTTGCACGGAGTTTCACCGGAACTCCGTGCATTTGCTTCCAGTCCGGTACAAAGCATCTTTCAGGTATATAAGCATTTCAAAACAAGCGATTAGAGTGTTTTTTGATTCAAGTGGATCAGCTGCGCTCTGGATGGAGAGGCCAGTATGGTGAGCGAGCAAGAGGCGAAACTGTCGCCCATGGAACTGGATGAAGCCAAGGCGCGCGAGCTAGAAGAGAAATTCGACTCCGAGATTCGTTTTCGCCCGCTGGGGCCGCTCGCAGCCCGCATCGTTGGCGCGCTGCTGATCGCACTTTCCATCTTCCACTATTACACTGCGGGTTTCGGCCTTCTGTCGGAAATGGTGCATCGCGGTATTCACCTTTCCTTCGTACTCGGTCTCGTCTTTCTTGTTTTCCCGTTTTCCCGCAAGGGATACGACAAGCCCACCACATCGTCGTGGCTGAGACCGCTTGGCATTTCCATTATCGATTGGGCGCTGGCAATCATCGCGGTCGTGTCCGTCGCCCACGTTCCAATGATACCGCTCGACGATCTGGCTTTCCGCGTCGGCAATCCGACGACCACGGATGTCGTTCTCGGCGGCCTTCTCATTCTGGTCCTTCTGGAAGCGACGCGGCGCTCCGTCGGCTGGCCACTGCCGATCATATCGGTCCTGTTCATGCTCTATGCGCTCTATGGGCAGCATATGCCGGGCATTCTCGTGCATC
Organism: Brucella sp. JSBI001; assembly: GCF_026014005.1. NCBI lineage: Bacteria > Pseudomonadati > Pseudomonadota > Alphaproteobacteria > Hyphomicrobiales > Brucellaceae > Brucella > Brucella sp. JSBI001. Next base: position 945,586 of record NZ_CP110339.1, read on the forward strand.
CGGGTGCAACGGTCAGCCAGCTTGTCGATCATCTTTATCTGACGACACAAGGTATCTACGGTATCGCGCTCGGTGTGGTCGCGACCTATGTTTTCCATTTCGTGCTGTTTGGGGTTTTTGCAACCCGCATCGGTCTCGGTCAGCTGTTTCTGGACTGCGCGGCCTGGGTAGCAGGCCGTTTCGCAGGCGGTCCGGCAAAGGTCTCCATTTTTGGCTCCGCCTTGTTCGGCATGATTTCGGGCTCGTCGGTCGCCAATACGGTGACAGTCGGTTCGCTGACGATCCCGGCGATGATCCGGCTCGGTTATAAACGCCACTTTGCCGCTGCCGTGGAATCAGCATCATCGACAGGCGGGCAGATCACGCCGCCGATCATGGGCGCTGCGGCGTTCCTGATGATCGAATTTCTGAACCTGCCTTACACGACGATCATTCTGGCAGCCATCGTGCCAGCCTTCATGCATTTCTTCGGCGTTCTGATGCAGGTTCATTTCGAAGCCAAGCGCAACGGCTTGCGCGGCATGACGAAGGAAGAACTGCCTGACCTGAAGGAAGCATTCAAGCGCGACTGGCCGACCGTTATTCCGCTGATCGTGCTGATCGGTGTTCTGCTGTCGGGTTATACGCCTTATCTGGCTGCGTTCTGGGGCATTACGCTCTGTATTGCGGTGGGATTGCTTAATCCGCGCAAGCGCATGTCGATAGGCGAGATTTTTGACGGACTGCGCGACGGCGCCAAATATGCGCTCGCCGTTGGCGCTGCGGCGGCGACCGTCGGCATTATTGTCGGCGTGGTGACGCTTACCGGCGTTGGCTTCAAGATTTCCTATATCGTGACGTCGACTGCAGGCCAGCTTGCCACCTATTTCGGCACCATTCTGCCTGCCGCCTGGTTCGGTCCGCAGACACTGACGCTGCTTTTCACGCTCGTCATGACGGGGATTGTCTGCATTCTGATGGGCTGTGGAATTCCGACGACAGCCAATTACATCATCATGGCGACAATTGCCGCGCCCGCGCTGGGGCTGCTGGGTGTTGAGCCCATTGTGGCTCACTTCTTCGTCTTTTATTACGGGGTGCTGGCGGATATCACGCCGCCTGTTGCGCTTGCCGCCTATGCGGCGGCAGGTATGGCGGGCGCCGATCCGTTCAAGACAGGCAATACGGCCTTCCGGCTCGGTCTCGGCAAGGTGCTCGTGCCGTTTGTCTTCGTCTTCTCTCCGTCACTCCTGCTGGTTACATCGGACTTCAACTGGCCGGATTTCCTGGTGGCGTTCCTTGGTTGCGCCATAGGCATCACCGCTCTCGGTGCCGCATTGTCAGGTTTCTTCCTGGTGCGGACCAAGGCCTGGGAAAATGTCCTGATGATTTTTGCAGCCATTCTTCTGGTCGCGCCGGAGATTTACTCGTCGATCGTGGGGCTGCTGCTGCTGGTGCCGGTTGTGGTTCGCCATCTCTCTTCGGTGAGGCAGCCACAGGCTGTGTAGGGATTATCGGATCGATGACGCACGGTCGGCAACAAGCCATGCGTCATCGCCGAAACAGCGTTACTGGTTGATTTCAGGCTCGACGAGCTTCTTCAGCTTGTCCAGACATTCTTGCCAGCCGAGATAACAGGCTTCAGCCGGAATTATATCGGGGACGCCCTGCTGTTCGATGTTGATTTCCGTTCCGACCGAAACGGCTTTCAAGGTTATCGTGACCTTCATTTCGCCGGGCAGGTTCGGATCGTCGAAACTGTCCGTATAGACCAGCCGTTCTCCCGGAACGAGTTCCACATATGTGCCGCCAAAGGAATGGCTGTGACCGGTTGTGAAATTCCGGAACGACATTCTGTGTTTGCCGCCGACCTTTGCGTCCAGTTCATAGACGGTGCAAGTGAAGCCATATGGCGGCAACCAGCTGGCCACCGCATCCGGCTCGACGAATGCGCGATAAACCTTCTCCGGCTTGGTGGCAAATACACGGTGCAGGCGAATAGTGCTGGGCATGGTTTCCTCCCTTTGTCGGTTTTCTGTTCAATGGGTATTGGCGGGGTGTTTGAAGAGCAGGCTTATATACCGCTTGAGATGGTCGACACTTTCCACCGCACGCAGCGGATCACCGCTTGCCTTGGCGATGATGAAAGCGCCTTGAATGACCGCCTGCGTATGCAGAGCCAGGCTTTCAGCGGTGAACTCATCTGCAGCCGGATAGCGTTCCATCGCGGCTGCGATATCCGGAACAAGCGTGTCTGCATGGCTTGAAATGCTGTCCCAGCAGGCATCGCGGATCACGGAATTGGTCTCGTAGACCTCCTGTGTCATGGTGCCGACGAGACAGGTGAAATCAGGCAACTCGCCTTGAATCAGCTGCTTACGCAACTCGACATAGGCCAGCACGCGCTCAAGCGGGTCTTCGGGAGCATGATAGGTGGCCTCCGCAAAGAACGTGCCGGTCATTTCCGACCAGTAATTCGCGGCAGCAACGGCCAGATCTTCCTTGCTGGAAAAATGATGAAAGAAAGCACCTTTGGATAAGGACGCTTTGTTGCAGATGTCATCGACCGTCGTTGCGGCATAACCCTTGGTGCGAATAACGCTTAATGCTGCATCAAGCAGGTTGGACCGGGTCATTGGATTTTGTTTGCGTGCCATAATCGTGCTCCTTAAGATACAATACCAACTGGTTGGTATGAAATCAAGTGGCCAACTGACGTATCACTATTTGCTGCGGGGAGGGCTGTCGGTGATTGCGATGCGGATGATTCTGAAAGTTGGTTTGGATTCGAGTACAGGGCCGGGTTTGTGGATAAGTTTGATGTCATTGAAAAAGCCCGGAAATCGGGTGTTCTGCAGCAAAATCGAAAATTCTTATTCTTTCTTCGTGACCCTTGCTTGACACTTGTTCGAGAACCCCTTAAACGACCGCTCACACCGGACGGAAACGCCGGTGCGACGCAACCGAAAGGTTGCCGAGAAATGCGCGGGTGTAGCTCAGTTGGTTAGAGTGCCGGCCTGTCACGCCGGAGGTCGCGGGTTCGAGCCCCGTCACTCGCGCCACTTTCCTCTCAACAAATCGATAGATTGAACGTTGACACGAAAGTGGCGCCCACCGCCTTGTCTCTCGGGTCGCCGCATCTTCAAAGAATCTTGATGGAATTGCCGGAGCGTAGCTGTTTCGCCGAACCGTACGCCTGCTATTTGGAAAACTGCTTCCAGGATAGATAGGCGACTGACAGGATGATCGCGGCAATGGCGAGAAGATCGCCGCTGGCGAGCAGATAATGGCTCATACGTGACCTCCTTGCGATACTTTGGCCGACAATGTGCTTCATGATAGCCGGGGCGAACGCGATCTGAAGGCATGGCTTCGCAAAGCTTGCAGCATTTGGAACGCTTCCATTCCAACTTTCTCGATAAACGCGAACGGAATTTCTCAATGTCCGCGCCGCAGGCACTTCGCGACAATTTGAGTTGGCGAGAAGCGGCCCATTTGGTCCATGCATTGCCATGGAACGAATTTCCTGTTTTCAATCGCGTGAAATCGGATGACAGGAACGGATCGCTGCGACGATGACCCGACGCGCTTATCTTGGTGTGCTTGCAACGTTTTTGATTCTTGCCGGGTGTGGCACACCCCGCGCTGTGCTGTGGCATGGACCGAATTCAAGCCCGCAATCGGTGGCCGCAGCCGAAGCCGCTATCGTCAAGCCTGCAAAAGCGGCGGCGGTAGTTCCTATTTATGTTGCGACGAGCCGCCAGCGCTCGGATAATTTCTCGCAGCCTTACAATTCAAAGCGCTCGGAAACGCTGAATTTTGCGCAGGTTGATGTCGGGATTCCGGCAGCTCACGTCAAAGGACAGGTTGAGTCTACCGGCTACAAGCCTGATCCCGCCAAAAATTTCGCCGCCACGGCATACCAGCCTTACGACAATGCCGAGCAGTTTCTCGCGCAATTGAATGCCGCCCTGGCGAAGCAGGGACCGAAGGACAAGGAAATCCTGATCTTTGTGCATGGCTACAACAATAATTTTGCCGACAGCACATTCCGCACTGCGCAATTTGTCCATGATTACAAAATGAAGTCGGTGGCGGTCGAATATGCCTGGCCGTCGGGCGGCGATCTTGGGCTTTATGTCTATGATCGTGACAGCGCGGACTTCGCGCGTGACGGTCTGGCACGATTGCTGGAACTCGTCGCCCGCAGCAAGGCGGAGCGTATTGTTCTCGTCGGGCACTCCATGGGCAGCTTCGTGACTATGGAGGCTCTGAGAACCCTGTCTCTGCGTGGCGAAAAGAATGTGTTGCGTCGCATCAATGCGCTGTTGCTCGCCGCACCGGACATCGATCTCGACGTCTTCGAAAAGCAGATCAAGGATATCGATCCCATGCCGCGCCCAACGGCGGTGATGACGTCGCGCAGCGATCGTGCGCTCGGGGTCTCATCCTTTATTACGGGCGGCCATGCGCGAGTAGGGGACGGCACCAGTATTCCGACGCTCCAGAAATATGGAATCGCGGTGATCGACGCTACCGATTTGGATGGAGGCGAACATAATGTCTTTGCATCGTCGCCATCGCTCATGGCTCTGGTCAGTGATGGCAGCCTTTCGCTGGACGCTCTGAACGGGCGGGAGAAGCAGACAACGGGGCAGGCGGTGCTGGCAGACGGTGCCTCTGCAATCAAGGGAGCTGCATCGCTTGTGCTTTATCTGCCCGGTAGGCTGGTCGGGGTGACGGCTTCTGCTGCTCCATGAGTTCATTTTAAAGCGAGAGCTGAAACCCCCAACTTTCATTCCCAAGTTGCAGGCAATTGATTCTCCTGGCGATTGCTAAGCCGACCAGTCCGTGCGACTTTTCCTCACGAAATTATGATCTTTTCATGTTATACGGGTTTTCAGTGGGATATGCGGGCTTGATGCCATGGCTTGTTAAGCATCTTGGCTCGTCTTTGCCCAATAGATCATGCCGGAGGGGTTGCGCTTGTGAACGCGCTGCGATAACCGTCCCGGCGAAAAGCGCTTAGTTCGCACGGCATGCCTTTTGAAGCTGCTTGGGCGACGAGGTTGCAACAGATGCAATGTGTCGCATGGTCGTCAGCTCCAAAAAGCTTATGACAGGCGGCGCAGCCTCGTATTCAAGCCGGATAAAGGACCATGAACGAGCTTTTAAGTTCCTACCTGCCGATCGTCATCTTTCTCGGCATTGCGATGGTAATTGGTGTAGCCCTCCTGGTTGCGCCGTTTCTTGTCGCCTATAGACAGCCCGACCCCGAAAAGCTTTCTGCTTACGAGTGCGGCTTCAATGCCTTCGATGACGCCCGTATGAAGTTCGACATCCGTTTCTATCTGGTGTCGATTCTTTTCATCATCTTCGATCTGGAAGTCGCCTTCCTTTTCCCATGGGCTGTGTCCTTTGGCGAAATTGGCTGGTTCGGCTTTGCATCGATGATGGTGTTCCTTGGCGTTCTGACCATTGGTTTCATTTATGAATGGAAGAAGGGAGCGCTGGAATGGGATTGACCACAGCCAACACAACGCTCGTGGCTCCGCAGCCGAAGGGCATTCTTGACCCGCGCACGGGCAAGCCTGTCGGTTCCGACGATGCATTCTTCAACGATCTGAACAGCGAACTGTCCGACAAGGGGTTCATTGTCACATCCGCTGACGCTCTGATTACCTGGGCGCGTACCGGTTCGCTGATGTGGATGACCTTCGGTCTGGCATGCTGCGCCGTGGAAATGATGCACATTTCCATGCCGCGCTACGACGCCGAACGCTTCGGTATCGCTCCGCGCGCATCACCGCGTCAGTCCGACGTGATGATCGTTGCCGGCACGCTGACCAACAAGATGGCACCCGCTCTCCGCAAGGTCTACGACCAGATGCCGGAGCCGCGTTACGTTATCTCGATGGGTTCCTGCGCCAATGGCGGCGGCTACTACCACTATTCCTATTCGGTGGTGCGTGGCTGCGATCGCGTGGTTCCGGTCGATATTTATGTTCCGGGTTGCCCTCCGACCGCTGAAGCACTGCTCTACGGCATTCTGATGCTTCAGAAAAAGATCCGTCGCACGGGTACGATTGAGCGCTGAGCCGGTTATCGACCGGTTTGCGCAAGACAAGTTTTGTTAGGGTTCGACTGCCTGCCATCCCCTGAAAAGGGCCTCCCAAAAGGCAAGTGCGGTGTGAGTTCTAAAGAAGGAAGTTAGGAAAATGAGCGAAGAAGCTCTCGGTGAACTTTCCGGCTATATCAAGGAACGCCTCGGCGACGCGATCGAAGAGGCGAAACTTGCCTATGGCGAGTTGACGCTTTCGGTTCCGGCCGCGAGCATCATCAGCGTTCTGACCTTCCTGCGTGACGACGTGCAGTGCCAGTTCGTCAACCTGACGGATATTTCAGGCGTCGACTATCCGCAGCGCGCCAAGCGCTTCGATGTCGTTTATCAGCTGATGTCTCCGCGCCAGAACCAGCGCATCCGCGTCAAGGTTCAGGCTGACGAAGATACGCTGGTGCCTTCCGCAGTGCCGGTCTTCGTTGGTGCCGAATGGTTCGAGCGCGAAACCTACGACATGTACGGCGTTCTCTTCTCCGGCCATCCGGATTTGCGCCGCATCCTGACCGACTATGGTTTTGAAGGCCATCCGCTGCGCAAGGACTTCCCGCTCACCGGCTTCGTTGAAGTTCGTTATAACGACGAGCTGAAGCGTGTCGTGTACGAGCCTGTCCAGCTGCGTCAGGAATTCCGCAACTTCGACTTCCTCTCGCCTTGGGAAGGAACGGATTACGTTCTGCCGGGCGACGAGAAAGCCAAGGCGAACTGAGGGCATACTCATGGGCGCAGGCGAAAGATTGAACGGTCAATGTCTTTGCGGAGAGGTGAAATTCACTGCTTCTCCGGTGAAGATGGAAATGGATGTCTGCCATTGCAGCATGTGCCGGCGTTGGTCGGGGGGTGCTTTCATGGCCGTCAATTGCGGCACTTCGGTTGAAATCGAAAACGAAGCTGCCCTGGCGACTTATTCTTCTTCGGAATGGGGCGAACGCCGCTTCTGCTCGAAGTGCGGTTCGTCGCTGTTCTGGCGCGGTGTCCATGATGGAATGACGGTTGTTTCGATGCAGGCCTTTGCCGAGCCGGAACGTTTTCATTTCGCCGAAGAAATCTTCATCGATAACAAGCCTGCGAATTACGATTTTGCCAATGACACCCACCGGATGACCGGCGAGGAGTTCTTGGCGGCTCTTGCAGCCAAACAGGAAGCTGAACATGGCTGAGACTCAGGTCCGCAATTTCAATATCAACTTCGGTCCGCAGCACCCTGCCGCGCACGGCGTGCTGCGTCTGGTGCTTGAACTCGACGGTGAAGTCGTCGAGCGCGTCGATCCGCATATCGGTCTGCTGCATCGCGGTACCGAAAAGCTAATGGAAGCCAAGACCTATCTTCAGGCTCTGCCTTATCTCGACCGCCTCGATTACGTGGCGCCGATGAACCAGGAGCACGCCTATGCACTCGCCGTCGAACGCCTGCTGGGTATCGATGTGCCGAAGCGTGGCCAACTGATCCGCGTTCTCTATTCGGAAATCGGCCGTATCCTGAACCATCTTCTGAACGTGACCACCCAGGCCATGGACGTCGGTGCCTTGACGCCGCCGCTCTGGGGCTTCGAAGAGCGCGAAAAGCTGATGGTGTTCTACGAGCGCGCTTGTGGCGCACGTATGCACGCAGCCTATTTTCGTCCGGGCGGCGTCCATCAGGACCTGCCGGATCAGCTCGTTGAAGACATCGGCAAATGGATCGATCCGTTCTTCAATACGCTCAACAATCTTGATGATCTCATCACGCCGAACCGTATTTTCAAGCAGCGTAACGTCGATATCGGCGTCGTGAAGCTGGAAGATGCATGGGCATGGGGCTTCTCGGGCGTCATGGTGCGTGGTTCGGGCGCGGCATGGGATCTGCGCAAGTCGCAGCCTTACGAGTGCTACAACGAGATGGAATTCGACATTCCGATCGGCAAGAACGGCGACTGCTATGATCGCTACCTGATCCGTATGGAAGAAATGCGCCAGTCGGCACGCATCATGCGCCAGTGCGTTGATCTTCTGCTCGGCAAGGAGCGCGTCGGTCCGGTTTCCAATGCCGACAACAAGATCGTGCCGCCTAAGCGCGGCGAGATGAAGCGCTCGATGGAAGCGCTTATCCATCACTTCAAGCTTTACACGGAAGGCTATCACGTGCCTGCCGGTGAAGTTTACGCAGCAGTTGAAGCACCGAAGGGTGAATTTGGCGTCTTCCTCGTGTCGGACGGCTCCAACAAGCCTTATCGCTGCAAGCTGCGCGCTCCGGGCTTTGCCCATCTTCAAGCCATGGATTTCCTGTGCCGCGGCCATATGCTGGCTGACGTGTCGGCAATTCTTGGCTCGCTCGATATCGTGTTTGGTGAGGTTGACCGCTGATGTCCGTTCGCCGTCTCGCAGATGATGCCGTCCAGCCAGCCGCTTTCGCGTTCAACGCGGAAAATCAGGCATGGGCGCACAAGACGATCGCAAAATTCCCCGAAGGCCGTCAGCAGTCGGCTGTTATTCCGTTGCTCATGCGTGCGCAGGAGCAGGACGGCTGGGTCACGAAAGCTGCTATTGAACATGTCGCAGGCATGCTCGAAATGCCGCTGATCCGCGTTCTGGAAGTCGCGACTTTCTATACGCAGTTCCAGCTAAAGCCGGTTGGCACACGCGCTCACATTCAGGTTTGCGGCACCACGCCATGCATGCTGCGTGGTTCGGAAGCGCTGATGGATGTCTGCCGCCACAAGATCAACCACGACCCGTTTGAGCTCAATGCCGACGGAACGCTGTCGTGGGAAGAAGTGGAATGCCAGGGCGCTTGCGCCAATGCACCGATGGTCATGATCTTCAAGGACGCCTATGAAGATCTGACGCCGGAGCGTCTTGCCGAAATCATCGATGCTTTTGAAGCTGGCAAGGGCGACACCGTGAAGCCGGGTCCGCAGGATGGACGTGTGACGTCCGAGCCGATCAATGGCCTGACCGCTCTGACCGAAGATCTCGACTACAAGAAGGTCGGTCTTGAGACCCGCAAGGCATCTGATGCCGCCGCAGCCAAGGCGAAGGCCGAAGCTGAAGAGAAGGCCAAGGCGGAAGCCGCTGCAAAAGCTGCCGACGAAGCGAAGAACGTCGCTCCGTCGAATGCTGCAAAGCCGGTAACCAATGCACCTGAAACCGATCCGGCGCTCAAGACGCCTTCGGATGTCAAGGTGTCGAAGGCTGCCGAAAAGGCCGCGTCGGTCGACAGCAAGCAGGCATTCAAGCTTGATGACAAGAACCGTCCGGTTGCCATGGAGCGTCCGGAAGCTGTTGACGATCTGAAGCTGATTTCCGGCGTTGGCCCGAAGATTGAGGAAACCTTGCATGAGCTGGGTATCTTCACCTTCAAGCAGGTCGCTTCCTGGAAGAAGGCCGAGCGCGAGTGGGTCGACGGCTATCTCAGCTTCCACGGTCGCATCGAGCGTGAAGACTGGGTAAAGCAGGCCAAGGCTTTGGCCAAGGGCGGCGTCGAGGAATACATCAAGGTATTCGGAAAGAAGCCGGTATGATGACTTCGATATTGGCAAACACGAACGGAAACAGGTGAGACATGCTGGCTGATAAAGATCGCATCTTCACCAATATTTACGGCTTCAAGGATCAGTTCCTGAAGGGTGCCATGGCGCGCGGCCATTGGGACAACACCAAGGGCCTGATCGAAAAGGGCCGTGACTGGATCATCGACGAGATGAAAGCGTCGGGCCTGCGTGGCCGTGGCGGCGCTGGCTTCCCGACAGGTCTCAAGTGGTCGTTCATGCCGAAGCAGAGCGACGGTCGCCCGCATTATCTGGTCGTCAATGCCGACGAATCCGAACCGGGCACCTGCAAGGACCGCGAAATTCTGCGCCACGATCCGCATACGCTGATCGAAGGCTGCGTAATCGCCGGTTGCGCCATGGGCGCACACACCGCCTATATTTATATTCGCGGCGAGTTCATGCGTGAGCGTGAAGCGCTGCAGGCCGCTATCGACGAGTGCTACGAAGCCGGTCTGCTCGGAAAGGGCAACAAGTGCGGCTGGGATATGGATGTTCTCGTATCCCACGGCGCCGGTGCTTACATCTGTGGCGAAGAAACGGCTCTGCTCGAAAGCCTTGAAGGCAAGAAGGGCCAGCCGCGTCTGAAGCCTCCATTCCCGGCAAATATGGGCCTTTATGGCTGCCCGACGACCGTGAACAACGTGGAATCGATTGCCGTTGCGCCGACGATCCTGCGTCGTGGCGCGGCCTGGTTCTCGTCCATCGGACGCCCGAACAATGTCGGCACCAAGCTGTTCCAGATTTCGGGTCATGTGAACACGCCTTGCGTCATCGAAGAAGGCCTCGGCATTCCGTTTCGTGATCTGATTGAAAAGCACGGCGGCGGCATTCGTGGCGGCTGGGACAATCTGCTGGCGGTTATTCCTGGCGGTGCATCGTGCCCGGTCATCAAGGGCGAAGACATGATGGATGCCATCATGGACTTTGACGGCATGCGCGACAAGAAATCGTCGTTCGGCACCGGCGGCCTGATCGTCATGGACAAGTCCACCGACATCATCAAGGCGATTGCCCGTCTGGCAGCGTTCTTCAAGCACGAGAGCTGTGGCCAGTGCACGCCTTGCCGCGAAGGCACCGGCTGGATGTGGCGCGTGATGGAACGCATGGTCAAGGGTAACGCGCAGAAGCGTGAAATCGACATGCTGTTCGATGTGACCAAGCAGATTGAAGGTCACACGATCTGCGCTCTCGGTGATGCTGCTGCATGGCCTATTCAGGGCCTGATCCGCAATTTCCGTCCGGAAATTGAAAAGCGCATTGACGATTATACCCGCAACGCCGTTCAGAGCCGCAATATCCGTCTGGAAGCAGCGGAATAAGGCTTAACGAGTTGCATGCGGTTTGAAGAAGACCGCTCGAAAGTTTGAGATCTGGAAGATGCGGCATAAGCCGCAGGTTTGGATAAGCGATGGCAAATATTAAGGTAGACGGCACAGAGATCGAAGTACCCGATCACTATACGCTCCTTCAGGCTGCCGAAGCCGCGGGGGCTGAAGTCCCGCGTTTTTGTTTCCACGAACGGCTTTCCATCGCCGGAAACTGCCGCATGTGCCTTGTTGAAGTAAAGGGCGGACCGCCGAAGCCGGCGGCATCCTGCGCCATGGGCGTGCGCGATCTGCGTCCCGGCCCGAATGGCGAAGCGCCTGAAATCTTCACCAACACGCCGATGGTCAAGAAGGCCCGCGAAGGCGTGATGGAATTCCTGCTCATCAACCACCCGCTGGATTGCCCGATCTGTGATCAGGGCGGTGAGTGCGATCTGCAGGATCAGGCAATGGCTTTCGGCACCGACGGTTCGCGCTATCGCGAGAACAAGCGTGCCGTTGAAAACAAATATATCGGCCCGCTCGTCAAGACGGTGATGACGCGCTGCATTCACTGCACGCGCTGCGTCCGCTTCACGACGGAAGTGGCTGGCATTTCTGAACTGGGCCTCATCGGTCGTGGCGAAGATGCCGAGATCACCACCTATCTCGAACGCGCCATGACGTCGGAACTGCAGGGCAACGTTATCGATCTTTGCCCGGTTGGCGCTCTGACCTCGCGTCCTTACGCGTTCCAGGCCCGTCCGTGGGAACTGAACAAGACAGAAACCATCGACGTGATGGATGCGGTCGGTTCCAATATCCGCGTCGACACTCGTGGCCGCGAAGTGATGCGCGTCATGCCGCGTGTCAATGAAGCGGTGAACGAAGAGTGGATCTCCGACAAGACCCGCTTCATCTGGGATGGTCTGCGCACCCAGCGCCTCGACCGTCCTTATGTTCGCAGGGATGGCCGTCTGGCCGCCGCAAGCTGGCCGGAAGCTTTTGCCGCTATTGCTGCCAAGGTCTCCGCAACCTCCGCCGACAAGATTGGCGCAGTCGCTGGCGATCTGGCTTCGGTTGAAGAAATCTATGCGCTGAAGGGCCTGATGGCTTCACTCGGCACTGCCAATATCGATAGCCGCCAGGATGGCGCTGCACTCGACCCGGCTCTGGGTCGCGCAAGCTATCTCTTTAACGCAACGATCGAAGGCATGGAAAACGCTGATGCTTTGCTCATCATCGGTTCCAATCCGCGCGTTGAAGCTGCTGTTCTGAACGCTCGCATCCGCAAGCGTCAGCGCATGGGCCATTTCCCGGTCGCTCTGATCGGCGAACAGGCTGAACTGCGCTACGAATATGAATATCTGGGTGCTGGCGCTGAAACGCTCGCAGCAGTCGCTTCCGGTAAGAACGCATTCCGCGACGTGCTGGCCAAGGCCGAGCGTCCGCTGATCATCATCGGTCAGGGCGCGCTCACCGGCGAAAACGGTTCTGCAGTTTTGTCGACCGCAGCCAAGCTTGCTCAGGACGTCGGCGCCATCAAGGACGAGTGGAACGGCTTCTCCGTTCTGCACACTGCCGCTTCGCGCGTTGGTGCTCTGGATCTCGGCTTCGTGCCGGGTGAGGGCGGCAAGGTGGCTGGCGACATGCTGGGTAATCTTGATGTCGTGTTCCTACTCGGTGCAGACGAACTCGACATGACCAAAAAGGGTTCGAGCTTCGTCGTTTACATCGGCACGCACGGCGATGCCGGCGCACACGCTGCCGACGTTATCCTGCCGGGCGCAGCCTACACGGAAAAGTCGGGCACCTGGCTCAACACCGAAGGTCGCGTGCAGCTTGGCAGCCGCGCCGGTTTCGCACCGGGCGAGGCAAAGGAAGACTGGGCAATCCTGCGCGCTCTTTCCGACAGCCTTGGCAAGCGCCTGCCGTTCGATTCGATGCAGCAGCTTCGCGCCAAGCTCTATGCGGACTATCCGCATATGCTGGCCATCGACACCATCACGCCTGCTTCCGCCGACGATCTCGTGGCGCTGGCAGCGAAAGCATCCAATCCGGGCGGCGGCGCTGCGTTCGTTTCCCCGGTCAAGGACTTCTACCTGACGAACCCAATTGCGCGCGCTTCCGCCGTCATGGCCGAATGCTCGGCGCTCGCGGCTGGCGGCTTCCAGCAGGCTGCCGAGTAAGCGAGAGAGAGACGGAACAATGGAAGGTATTTTTGCAGCTTACGTCTTGCCCGCGCTTATCATAGCGCTGAAGTCGGTCGTTCTGCTCGTCGTATTGCTGATCGTCGTTGCTTACCTGCTTTATGCAGATCGCAAGATCTGGGCAGCGGTACAGCTTCGCCGCGGTCCGAACGTTGTCGGTCCCTGGGGTCTGTTCCAGGCTTTCGCCGACTTGTTGAAGTTCGTCTTCAAGGAACCAATCATTCCGTCTGGCGCAAACAAGGGTGTCTTCCTCCTTGCGCCTTTCGTTTCTGCCGTGCTTGCAATGGCAACCTGGGCGGTCATTCCGGTCAATGAAGGCTGGGCCATCGCCAATATCAATGTCGGCATTCTCTATATCTTCGCCATTTCTTCGCTCGAAGTTTACGGCGTGATCATGGGTGGCTGGGCATCGAACTCGAAGTATCCGTTCCTCGGTGCGCTTCGTTCTGCCGCGCAGATGGTTTCCTACGAAGTTTCCATCGGCTTCGTGATTGTCACGGTTCTGCTGACGGTTGGCTCGCTCAACCTCACCGATATCGTGCTTTCGCAGAATACGGGCCTTGGCACCATGCTTGGCCTTCCGGCTTCGTTCCTCGACTGGAACTGGCTGGCTCTGTTCCCGATGTTCGTGATCTTCTTCATTTCGGCACTTGCCGAAACGAACCGTCCGCCATTCGACCTTGTCGAAGCTGAATCCGAACTTGTGGCCGGTCACATGATCGAATATTCGTCCACGCCGTTCCTTCTGTTCTTCCTTGGCGAGTATGTGGCGATCACGCTGATGTGCGCCCTGATGACGACGCTCTTCCTTGGCGGCTGGCTGCCTCCGGTTGACGTTTGGTTCCTCAACTGGGTTCCGGGCATCATCTGGTTCATGCTGAAGCTCTGCTTCTGCTTCTTCCTCTTCGCAATGGTGAAGGCTTTCGTTCCGCGTTACCGCTACGACCAGCTGATGCGCCTTGGCTGGAAAGTGTTCCTGCCGATCTCGCTCTTCATGGTTGTCGCAACCGCGACCTTCCTCAAAGTCTTCGGTCTGGCGTAAGGAGTAATAACTATGGCTTCATTCGCTCAAGCAGCCAAATCGCTCCTTCTCAAGGAATTCGTCGGCGCGTTCTTTCTTTCCATGCGCCAGTTCTTCGCGCCCAAGGCGACGTTGAACTACCCGCATGAAAAGGGCCCGGTCTCTCCGCGATTCCGTGGAGAGCACGCGCTGCGCCGTTACCCGAACGGTGAAGAACGCTGCATCGCCTGCAAGCTTTGCGAAGCGATCTGCCCGGCGCAGGCCATCACCATCGAGGCCGGTCCGCGCCGCAACGACGGCACCCGCCGCACGGTGCGTTACGACATCGATATGGTGAAGTGCATTTATTGCGGTTTCTGCCAGGAAGCATGCCCGGTGGATGCCATCGTGGAAGGTCCGAATTTCGAATTCGCGACCGAAACCCGCGAAGAACTTTACTATGACAAGGACAAGCTCCTTGCCAATGGCGACCGTTGGGAACGCGAAATCGCGCGCAATATCGCGATGGATGCGCCATATCGCTGATTGGTTTTGCTGAAACCTCGTTTCGGCATCCGGTTTGAAAAGCGGCAACAGGAAGGGGCGGCCCATCTTGTTGCTGGAATTTAAGTTTCGCGAATATTCGCGGCAAACAAAGACTAAAGCGAGCGAGGCAATAAGGCTTTGCTCACGGAAAGGTGTTGGGGGATCCCCATGCTGACAGGTATTGCGGCAGCGTTTTTCTATCTGTTCGCTTTCATCATGATCGCCAGTGCGTTCATGGTGATTGCGGCACGCAACCCCGTGCATTCGGTGCTATTTCTGATCCTCACGTTCTTCAATGCGGCAGCTCTGTTCCTGCTGACCGGGGCCGAGTTCCTCGCCATGATCCTGCTCGTCGTTTACGTCGGTGCAGTGGCGGTTCTCTTCCTCTTCGTCGTCATGATGCTGGATGTGGACTTCTCCGAACTGAAGCGCGGCGCATTGCAATATGCACCGGTCGGCGCTCTGGTCGGTCTGATCTTGCTCGGCGAACTGATCTTCGTGTTCGCAAGCAACATGTTTGCGCCGAAGCTGGGGCAGGGTTCCGTGCCGATCCCGAATATCGCCGAGCGGAGCAATACCGCTGCTCTGGGTGACATTCTCTACACCGACTTCGTCTTCTACTTCCAGGTTGCTGGTCTCGTCCTTCTGGTCGCGATGATCGGCGCCATCGTTCTGACGCTGCGGCACAAGCCGAATGTCAAGCGCCAGTCCATCCCGACCCAGGTAGCTCGCACGCCCGAAACGGCGATCGAGATCAAGAAGGTCGAAACGGGCAAAGGCATCTGAGGATAAGCATATGGAAATCGGTATCGCCCACTATCTCACCGTTTCGGCCATCCTGTTTACGCTTGGCGTCTTCGGCATCTTCCTGAACCGCAAGAACGTCATCGTCATCCTGATGTCGATCGAATTGATCCTTTTGTCGGTCAATCTCAATTTCGTGGCGTTCTCCAGCCAGCTCGGCGACATGGTCGGGCAGGTCTTCGCCCTTTTCGTTCTGACTGTTGCTGCTGCCGAAGCAGCCATCGGTCTGGCAATTCTCGTTGTTTTCTTCCGTAATCGCGGCTCCATCGCGGTGGAAGACGTCAATGTTATGAAAGGTTGACGGGCAAATGCTCTATTACGCGATCGTCTTCCTTCCGCTTCTCGGCTTCCTGATTGCCGGTCTTTTCGGCAATCAGATCGGAGCCAAGGCGAGCGAATACATCACTTCCGGTTTCATGGTCATTGTCGCGATCCTGTCGTGGGTCGTCTTCTTCCAGATTCCGCTCGGCCACGATGCAGAAACCGTCCGCATCCCGGTTCTTCACTGGGTGACGTCGGGCGCGCTTTCCTTTGACTGGTCGCTGCGCGTCGATACGCTCACCGGCGTCATGCTGGTCGTGGTGAACTCGGTGTCGGCTCTCGTGCATATCTATTCCATTGGATATATGCACCACGATCCGCATCGTCCGCGCTTCTTCGCCTATCTGTCGCTCTTCACTTTCGCCATGCTCATGCTGGTCACGTCGGACAATCTGGTCCAGATGTTCTTCGGCTGGGAAGGCGTGGGTCTGGCTTCGTACCTCCTGATCGGTTTCTGGTTCCAGAAGCCTTCGGCCAATGCCGCCGCCATGAAGGCGTTCGTCGTCAACCGCGTCGGCGACTTCGGCTTCCTGCTCGGCATCTTCGGCGTGTTCGCGCTGTTCCAGTCGGTCGACTACAACACGATCTTCGCTGCCGCAGCCAATTATCTGCCGGCTGAAGGTGCTGCCGATGCCAATCAGGTCGTTCTGAACTTCCTCGGCTATCAGCTCGACAAGCAGGGCGCGATCACGATCACCTGTCTGCTGCTCTTCATGGGCGCGATGGGCAAGTCGGCGCAGTTCCTGCTGCACACCTGGCTTCCGGACGCCATGGAAGGCCCGACCCCGGTTTCGGCTCTCATTCACGCCGCTACCATGGTTACCGCGGGCGTGTTCATGGTCGCCCGCATGTCGCCGATCTTTGAACTGTCGCAGACCGCACTTCTGGTCGTGACCATCATTGGCGCCACCACTGCCTTCTTTGCGGCAACGGTCGCTCTCGTGCAGAACGACATCAAGCGCGTGATCGCCTATTCGACCTGTTCGCAGCTCGGCTATATGTTCGCAGCGCTCGGTGTAGGTGCCTATGGCGCCGCCGTGTTCCACCTGTTCACGCACGCTTTCTTCAAGGCGCTTTTGTTCCTTTGCGCCGGTTCGGTTATCCATGCCGTTTCGGAAGAGCAGGACATGCGTCGCATGGGCGGCCTGCGCAAGCTGATCCCCATCACCTACTGGATGATGGTCATCGGTACGGTTGCCATTACGGGCCTCGGTATTCCGGGCACGATCATCGGTACCGCCGGTTTCTTCTCCAAGGATGCGATCATCGAATCCGTCTTCGCTTCGCACAGTGCTGCCAGCGGCTACGCTTCGACGCTTCTCATCGTTGCAGCGCTCTTCACAAGCTTCTATTCATGGCGTCTGATTTTCATGACCTTCCACGGCAAACCGCGCGCTTCGGCGGAAGTCATGCATCATGTCCATGAATCGCCAGCCGTCATGTTCGTTCCGCTGCTGATCCTCGGCGTCGGTGCACTCTTTGCCGGTGTCGTGTTCAAGGAACTCTTCTTCGGTCACGAATATGCCGAATTCTGGAAGGGCGCGCTGTTCACTTCGGCTGCCAACCAGATCCTTGAGGAATACCACCATGTTCCTCTGTGGGTTAAGCTGTCGCCGTTCATCTCGATGGTTCTCGGCTTCATCGTCGCCTGGATCTTCTACATCCGCTCGCCGGAAACGCCGAAGGCGCTGGCTGCCCGTCATCGTGGCCTCTACCAGTTCCTTCTCAACAAGTGGTACTTCGACGAACTGTACGATTTCCTCTTCGTACGTCCGGCTCGCTGGCTTGGCCGCTTGTTCTGGAAGGGTGGCGACGGCTGGCTTATTGACGGCTTCGGCCCGGATGGCATCTCGGCTCGCGTGCTCGATGTCACCAACCGCGTCGTCAAGATGCAGTCCGGATACCTTTATCACTACGCATTCGCGATGCTGATCGGCGTCGCCGCGCTCGTCACTTGGATGATGCTCGGGAGCTCTTTCTGATGACCGACTGGCCAATTCTCTCAACGGTCACGTTTCTGCCGCTTGTCGGCGCGTTACTGATCCTTCTGATCAAGGACGACAGCGAGGCTTCGCGTCGCAATATCCGCAATGTCGCGCTGCTGACGACGATATTCGTCTTCATCCTGTCGCTCGTCATCTGGGCAGGGTTCGATAATTCGAACCCCGGCTTCCAGATGGTCGAACAGATCGACTGGATGGGTGGCGGCATCAGCTACCACATGGGCGTGGACGGTATCTCCGTCCTGTTCGTGGTGCTGTCGGCTTTCCTCATGCCCTTCTGCATTCTCGCAAGCTGGATATCGGTGGAAAAGCGCGTCAAGGAATACATGATCGCGTTCCTCATTCTGGAAACGCTGATGATCGGCGTGTTCTGCGCGCTCGACCTGTTCCTGTTCTACGTGTTCTTCGAAGCAAGCCTTATCCCGATGTTCATCATCATTGGCGTGTGGGGCGGCAAGCGTCGCGTCTATGCGAGCTTGAAGTTCTTCCTCTACACGCTTCTGGGCTCGGTTCTGATGCTTATCGCCATCATGGCCATGTACTGGCAGGCTGGCACGATGAACATCGTGGAACTGCAGAAGTACAGCTTCCCTGCCGGGATGCAGACATGGTTATGGCTCGCCTTCTTCGCGTCCTTTGCCGTGAAGATGCCGATGTGGCCGGTCCATACCTGGTTGCCGGATGCGCACGTTGAAGCGCCGACGGCAGGCTCGGTCATTCTGGCGGGTATCCTGCTGAAGCTCGGCGGTTACGGCTTCCTGCGCTTCTCGCTGCCGATGTTCCCGCTGGCGTCCGCCGATTTCGCTCCGCTGATCTTCACGCTGTCGGTCATAGCCATCATCTACACGTCCCTGGTCGCTCTGGTTCAGGAAGACATCAAGAAGCTGATCGCCTATTCGTCGGTTGCCCACATGGCCTATGTGACCATGGGTATCTTTGCCGCGAACGAGCAGGGCATTCAGGGCGCCATCTTCCAGATGCTGTCGCACGGTATCGTGTCGGGCGCGCTCTTCCTCTGCGTCGGCGTGATCTATGATCGCATGCATACCCGTGAAATTGCGGCGTTCGGCGGTCTGGTGAACAACATGCCGAAATATGCGGTGGCCTTCCTCATCTTCACGATGGCGAATGTGGGCCTGCCGGGTACTTCGGGCTTCATCGGTGAATTCCTGACGCTGTTCGGTGTGTTCCGGGTCAATACCTGGGTGGCACTGTTCGCAACCACGGGTGTCATCCTCTCGGCGGCTTATGCGCTCTGGCTCTACCGTCAGGTAGTCTTCGGCGCATTGACGAAGGAAAGCCTGAAGGCGCTCCTCGACTTGAGCCCGCGTGAGAAGATCATTCTCTACCCGCTTGTGGCGCTCACCATCTTCTTCGGTGTGTATCCGACCCCGGTCTTCGACGTGACCGCCGGTGCCGTGAACGCCCTGGTCCAACATTACGACGCAGCACTCGCGGGCACCGCGAGCGCCGTGCTGGCACAGTAAGAAATAAAGGCGTAGGTCATGCAGACTGATCTGATAGCTCATCTGACCCTTGCAGCACCGGAGGTTCTCCTTGCTGTAGGCGCCTTGGCACTGCTCATGATTGGCGTGTTCTCCGGCGAACGGGCGACCACGCTCGTCAACGGATTATCCGTCGCGGTGCTTATTGCAGCGCTGGCTCTGGTGGTCCTTTTCCCAACGAACGGCGCCGCATTCGGCGGTGCCATCGTCAATGACAGCTTCAGCCGCTTCATGAAGGTGCTGACGCTGATCGGCTCCATCGTGACGCTGATCATGTCGGTCGGCTTCGCCAAGGCGGAGAAGTTCGACAAGTTCGAGTTCCCGGTCCTGATCGTGATTTCCACGCTCGGCATGTTGCTGATGGTTTCAGCATCCAACATGCTGTCGCTCTATCTCGGTCTCGAACTGCAATCGCTGGCGCTCTACGTTCTGGCAGCATTCAACCGCGATAGCGTCCGTTCGACGGAAGCTGGTCTGAAATACTTCGTTCTCGGTTCGCTTTCCTCGGGCATGCTGCTTTACGGCATTTCGCTCGTCTACGGTTACACCGGCCACATCGGCTTTACCGAAATCGCCCAGGCCGTCTCCGGCGGTCAGCGTGAACTCGGTCTGGTGTTCGGTCTCGTCTTCATTCTGGCCGGTCTGGCATTCAAGATTTCTGCCGTTCCGTTCCACATGTGGACGCCGGACGTCTATGAAGGCGCGCCGACCCCGGTAACGGCATTTTTTGCCGCCGCCCCGAAGATGGCTGCCATGGCGCTCATCATCCGCGTCGTCTCCGAAGCCTTTGCTCCGGTCACCCATGACTGGCAGCAGGTCGTGATTTTCATCGCGCTTGCCTCGATGGTCCTCGGTGCGTTTGCCGCCATCGGCCAGCGTAACATCAAGCGCCTGATGGCTTATTCCTCGATCAGCCATATGGGCTATGCGCTCGTTGGTCTGGCCGCCGGAACGGTGATCGGCGTGAAGGGCGTGATGATCTACATGGCAATCTACCTTGCCATGACGCTCGGCACCTTCGCGTTCATTCTCGCAATGCGCACCAAGGATGGCAATGTGGAGAGCATTGAGGATCTGGCCGGTCTGTCCCGCACCAATCCGGTGCTGGCAACGATCATGACCATCTTCCTGTTCTCGCTCGCCGGCATCCCGCCGCTCGCCGGTTTCTTCGGCAAGTGGTACACCTTCCTTGCCGCCGTTGAAGCAGGCCTCTATCCGCTTGCCATCATCGGTATCGTGGCTTCGGTCGTGGGCGCGTTCTATTACCTGCGCATGATCAAGATCATGTGGTTCGATGAGCCGACGGGTGGTTTCGTTCCGGTCGCAGGCGAGCTTCGTCTCGTTCTCGGCGTAACGGGTGCCTTCGTGCTCTTCTACGTCTTCCTTGCTGGTCCGATCGGCGGATTTGCCGAAGCCGCAGCCAAGACGTTTTTCTAAAGCATGTCTCCCAAAAGTGGGAACCGGTTTTGGGATGAAGACATGCGTAGGAATATAATGAGAGAGCAAAAGGCGGAAGCATAAATGAGTTTTGCGCTTTCGCCTGTTGCGGCAAATGAGGGCTACCGTCTCGAAACTTTCGAGACGGTAGGTTCCACCAATGCGGTTGCTCTGGAACGGGCAGCCAGCGGTGATCCGGGCAAGCTCTGGCTTGTTACGAAGAAACAGGAAAGCGGTCGCGGAAGACGGGGCCGTGCCTGGTCTACGCCGGAAGGCAATCTTGCCTCCACGCTGCTTCTTGTTGAATCCTATGAAATGAAGACGGCTGCGACGCTTGGTTTTGTTGCCGGCTTGTCGCTTGCCGATGCACTTGATGCGGTATTCGCTGCAACAGGGCCTGCCGTGCCGCCGACAATCGGCCTGAAATGGCCGAATGACGTGCTGGTCAATGGCGCGAAACTCAGCGGCATCCTGCTTGAATCGTCCATTCTGGCGAAGAATTTGTTCGCCGTTGCCATCGGTATCGGGACCAATGTGGTCGCCTTTCCCGATGATCTGCCTTATGCAGCAACGTCGTTGCAGGCTCTCGGCAGCAAATGCGATGCCGAGACTTTGTTTGCAGCCTTGTCGGATGCCTGGTCGGTCAACTATCGCGTCTGGAATGAAGGGCGCGGTCTCGACGATATTCGCAAGCGCTGGCTGCAGCGCGCGCATGGCCTTGGCCAGAATGTAACCATGCAGGTTGAAGGCCGTATCATCGAAGGTCGTTTTGAGACAATCGATGAGGCATGCCGTTTTGTTATTCGCGAGGACGAAGGTTCGCGAGTTGCGGTAACGGCTGGCGATGTCTATTTCGGAACTGCTGCTACAATTCGCAAATAATTGTTTTGTTTTGTCTTGCTAGGGTTGCAACAGGACAACTTTAGGTCCAGTTGATGCCGCAAGGCGGGATTAATCACAGAGGAAATTTCATGGCCCGATCCAATACTACTGAACTCGTCTTTCTGCCGCTTGGCGGCGTAGGCGAAATCGGCATGAATTTGGCCATGTATGGCTTCGGTCCTGCGGATAACCGTGAATGGCTTGTCGTGGATATGGGGGTGAGCTTTGCGGGGCCTGAACAGCCGGGTGCGGATCTCATCCTGCCGGATATCCGCTATCTCGAGGCTGAAAAGCACAATCTGCGCGGCATCGTTATCACCCATGCGCATGAAGACCATTTCGGTGCTTTGCTCGATCTGTGGCCGCGCCTGAAGGTTCCGGTTTATGCGACGCCATTCACCGCCGGTCTGCTTGAAGCCAAGCGACAGTCGGAACATGGCGCGCCCGAAATTCCAATCACGATCTACAAGGCAGGCGAGAAATTCGAAGTCGGGCCTTTCAAGCTCGAAGCTGTCGCAGTAACCCACTCCATTCCCGAGCCGGTTTCGCTGGCTATTACGACACCGCTCGGCACGGTCGTGCATACGGGTGACTGGAAGATGGACCCGGAACCATCGCTCGGACCGGTTATCGATGAGGCGCGTTTCCGCGCTATCGGTGATGCAGGCGTTCTGGCGCTGATCTGCGATTCCACCAATGCTTTGCGCGAGGGCGAGTCTCCTTCGGAACGTCAGGTGGGCGAGAGCCTGCGCGAGTTGATTGAAAATGCGCGCGGTCGTGTGGCCATCACCACTTTCTCTTCCAATGTCGGTCGTATCCGGTCGATTACCGAAGCAGCACGCGATGCTGGCCGTCAGGTGCTGGTGGTTGGGCGTTCGATGAAGCGCGCCATCTCCGTCGCCACAGAACTTGGCTATATGGAAGGCTTGCCGGAATATCTCAGCGAAGAGGATTACGGCTATATTCCACGCGAAAACGTGGTGATGATCCTTACCGGCAGTCAGGGCGAACCGCGCGCGGCACTCGCCAAACTGGCGCGTGACGAAATGCGCAGCCTCGCGCTGACGGCGGGCGATACGGTCATTTATTCATCGCGTGCCATCCCGGGCAATGAAAAATCCATTCTCGACATCAAGAACCGCCTGATTGATCGTGGTATCAAGATCATCGGTGATGAGGATGCATTGGTCCATGTGTCGGGCCATCCACGGCGCAGCGAATTACGTCGCATGTATTCCTGGGTTCGTCCGCAAATTCTGGTGCCGGTGCATGGCGAAGCCGCTCATCTGGTCGCGCAAGGTTCTCTTGGCGCGATGGAGGGCATCGAGCAGGTCGCGCAGGTGCGTGACGGCGACATGCTGCGTCTGGCACCCGGCAAGGCCGAAATTATCGATGAAGCGCCGGTTGGCCGGATTTACAAGGACGGCAAGCTGATCGGTGACGAGGAAGAAATCGGCATGGTCGAGCGTCGCAAGCTCGCTTATGTCGGTCATGTCGCCGTTTCGGTGCTGCTGGACCGTGAACACAAGATCATCGATGAGCCCGACCTTGTGACTTTCGGGGTGCCGGAGGAAAACGCACAGGGCGATCTGTTGGAAGACATCCTGCTGGATGCAGCCATCGAGGCCATCGACAGCATTCCGCGCGTTCGCCGCAAGGATATCGAGCTTGTCCGGGAGTCCGTGCGCCGTGCCGTTCGCGCTGCGGCAAATGAAGCATGGGGCAAAAAGCCGGTAGTGACCGTATTCGTGAATAGGATACGGTAGTCATACGGATTGCAAAATGACCGGCATGGGAGGTGCTGATGCTCGAACGCTTGAACCACGTGGCGATTGCCGTTCCGGATATCGATGCCGCGGCAGCGCTTTATCGCGGCAAACTCGGTGCGAAAGTCACCGAGCCGCAGGCACTGCCTGAACATGGCGTAACCGTGGTTTTCATCGATGTCGGCAACACCAAGATCGAATTGCTGGAACCGTTGGGTGAGGGGTCGCCGATTGCGGCGTTTCTGGAAAAGAATCCTTCCGGCGGGATGCACCATCTGTGCTATGAGGTTGCGGACATAATTGCCGCTCGCGACCGCCTCAAGGCGGAGGGTGCGCGTATCCTTGGAGATGGCGAACCGAAGACCGGCGCCCATGGCAAGCCGGTTCTTTTCCTGCATCCCAAGGATTTCAACGGCACACTGATCGAACTGGAAGAGGTGTAATCATGTCTCTGGTTTCAGGAATCGCGATTTACTTCATCATCTGGTGGACGACGCTGTTCGCGCTGCTGCCGGTTGGCTTGCGCACCCAGGCTGAAGAAAACGAAGTGACTTTGGGCACGGTGGCCAGCGCTCCGGCAAAACCACGCATCGGTCGTGCCTTTCTGCGGACGACCATCGTCGCAACACTCATCTTCCTGCTCTATTATTATGTGACGCAGATCAGCGGTTTCGGCCTCGATGATATCCCGCATTTCTTCCCGGATCTGACCTGAGCATTCGTTCACGTTCCGACATGAATTTTTGAGGCTGCCTAAATTATAGGCAGCCTTTCTTTGTATAAAGAAAAGTGGACGCGCCTACCATGGGTTGCGTCAGATATCGAGCTTGTTGGCGTAACGTATTGAATTTACGACACAGCACAACCCGGCGTCATTTGTGACAGCGATAGCGCTCCCTGAGCAATGTTCTTCATATAAATCGATTTATACTTAAGTGAAATTTAATACTTGAATGCGCAGAGGGCGTTGCGATAAATCCCACAAAATCAATGTGTTATTGCAAGCTATAAAATAGGGAAACTGCGGAAAGCATGGAGGTTCTGCAAGTTCAAAAAAAAGCAAGGCTTTCGCCTTGCTAATCAAATACGCGTTCGATCCGTTTCCATTTGACTGGCGGCTGCGAAAGTCGCGCCTGGATCCATCCTCCCAAGACTTTGACCGCGTGAAACCAACGGTTTTATTCCGTTGTTGCTCTTATGCTGAAAAAAATAGCGAACTGCACAGCTTTTGTCACGAAAA
Source organism: Brucella sp. JSBI001 (assembly GCF_026014005.1). NCBI lineage: Bacteria > Pseudomonadati > Pseudomonadota > Alphaproteobacteria > Hyphomicrobiales > Brucellaceae > Brucella > Brucella sp. JSBI001. Next base: position 970,231 of record NZ_CP110339.1, read on the forward strand.
ATCTTCTATGGCGTCATATTTCTTTCGCAAATTTTCCCGAATGAGAGTGATATATCTGTAATATATTGAATTTGAATGTGAATCCGGAGGCCGCATTTCGCGTCTCTGGTTCTTTCGACAGGCGATCATGGTTGTGGATGGGGAAATCCGCTATCGCGAAAGCTTTTTCAGGCGGGTTTCCAACCGGTGTATAACCCGGTAAGAAACCGACAAATATGCTTAATTTTTGCCTGATTCTTGAAGCACTCAGGCAGTCCCTCTTGATTGGTGGTTACGATGCGTCTGTCGCGGTATTTTTTGCCTATTCTGAAGGAAAACCCCAAGGAGGCGGAAATCGTCTCCCACAGGCTGATGCTGCGCTCGGGCATGATCCGTCAACAGTCGGCCGGCATCTATTCCTGGCTGCCGATCGGTCTGAAGGTTCTCAACAAGGTCTGCGATATCATTCGTGAAGAGCAGAACCGCGCGGGCGCCAATGAAATCCTGATGCCGACCATCCAGTCCGCAGACCTGTGGCGCGAAAGCGGTCGCTACGATGCCTATGGCAAGGAAATGCTGCGCATTCAGGACCGTCAGGAGCGCGATATGCTCTTTGGTCCGACCAATGAGGAAATGGTCACCGACATTTTCCGCTCCTATGTGCGCTCCTACAAGGATCTGCCGCTCAATCTCTACCACATCCAGTGGAAGTTCCGCGACGAAGTGCGCCCGCGTTTCGGCGTCATGCGTTCGCGCGAATTTCTGATGAAGGATGCCTATTCGTTCGACCTCGATTATGAGGGCGCGAAAATGGCTTACTACCGCATGTTCGTGTCTTATCTGCGCACTTTTGCACGTGTTGGCCTGCAGGCCATCCCGATGCGCGCCGATACGGGACCGATTGGCGGCGACCTCAGCCACGAATTCATTATTCTGGCCGAAACCGGCGAAAGCCAGGTTTTCTGCGACAAGGCCTATCTCGATCTGACCGTGCCGGGCGCGGACACCGATTTCCGCAACGATGCGCAGCTGACCGATATCGTCAATCGCTGGACGACGCCTTATGCGGCAACCGACGAAATGCACGACGAAGCCGACTGGTCCAAGGTGAAGCCGGAAGATCAGGTCTCGGCCCGTGGCATCGAAGTGGGGCACATCTTCCATTTCGGCACGAAATATTCCGAACCGATGGGCGCGAAAGTGCAGGGCCCGGATGGCAAGGAACATCTGGTTTCCATGGGTTCCTACGGCATCGGTCCGTCGCGCCTCGTCGCGGCTGCCATCGAAGCCTTCCACGACGATGCGGGCATCATCTGGCCGAAAGCCATCGCGCCGTTCGGTGCCGGTATCGTCAATATGAAGCCGGGCGACGAAGGCTGCGACGCTGTAAGCGAGAAGATCTACGAAGCGCTGACCAATGCAGGCGTCGATCCTCTGCTGGACGACACGGATGACCGTCCGGGTGCAAAGTTCGCCACGATGGACCTGATCGGCCTGCCGACGCAGGTGATCGTTGGCCCGCGTGGCGTTGCCGCCGGTGAAGTCGAAATCAAGGATCGCAAGACCGGTGAACGCCAGAGCCTGAGCGTTGAAGCTGCGATCAATCTGTTGACGGCAGAAGCATGAGCAGCGCGGCGGCAGCAAAATCCGGGGATCAGACAAAGGCAGCTCAAAAGGCTCCGAAGTCAGGTCCATTCTCGGCTTTCGAACGGATGATCGCTTGGCGATATCTGCGCGCGCGCCGCCGCGAGACTTTTATCTCGGTCATTGCCGGTTTTTCGTTTACCGGCATCATGCTGGGCGTGGCGACCCTCATCATCGTCATGGCGGTGATGAACGGTTTCCGTGCCGAGCTTCTTTCGCGAATTCTCGGCATCAATGGCCATCTCATCATGCAGCCGATTGATCGTCCGCTGGATGATTATGCCGATCTCATCAAGCGGATCGACGGTATTTCCGGCATCAGGTTCGCCATTCCCGTGGTGGAAGGGCAGGCGCTCGTCCAGGGGAATATCGGCGCAGGAACGGGTGCACTGGTGCGCGGTCTTCGTGAAGAGGATCTCGACAAGCTCAAGCTCGTTTCAGGCAATATTCGCCAGGGCACGCTTCAGGGCTTCGATCAGGGCGGCGGCGTCGCCATCGGAACCCGCATGGCCGAAAATCTCGGCCTTTCAATCGGCGATACGCTACGGGTGATTTCGCCGGATGGCGATGTGACCCCGTTCGGCGTCAATCCGCGCGTGAAGGCCTATCCGATTGTCGCGATCTTCGAGATCGGCATGTCGGAATACGACTCGTCGATTGTCATGATGCCGCTGTCCGAGGCGCAGCTTTTCTTCAATCAGGAAGGCAAGGTGCAATCGCTTGAAATCTTTGTCGATAATCCCGACAAGGTGGATGCGATGCGCGCGCCGGTGGAAGAGGCAGCGGGACGTCAGCTCTCGCTTGTCGACTGGCGCCAGCGCAATCAGACTTTCTTCTCGGCGCTGGAAGTCGAGCGCAATGTCATGTTCATGATCCTGACGCTGATCGTGCTCGTGGCGGCGCTGAACATCATTTCCGGCCTTATCATGCTGGTGAAGGACAAGGGGCACGATATCGCAATCCTGCGAACCATGGGCGCAACCCGTGGCGCCGTAATGCGCATATTCCTGATGACGGGTGCTGCCATCGGCGTCACCGGCACCATAGCCGGTGTTGTTCTGGGCGTTGTCGTCTGCCTCAATGTCGAGCGCCTGCGGGAGTTCTTCTCGTGGCTCTCGGGAACCACGCTCTTCAATCCGGAACTTTACTTCCTGAGCCAGTTGCCTGCGAAGATGGACCCCGGCGAAACGATTTCCGTTATCGTCATGGCTCTGGTGCTTTCGTTCATTGCCACCATTTTCCCGGCCTGGCGCGCTGCCAAGCTCGATCCGGTCGAAGCATTGAGGTACGAATAAATGGCGGCTGAAATCATCATGCGGCTGGAGCGTGTCGGCCGCGCCTATAAGGAAGCCGACCGCGAACTGGTCATTCTGAAGGATGCCGATTTCACACTTCGTCGTGGCGAAATGGTTGCGCTTGTCGCGCCATCGGGCGCGGGCAAGTCGACATTGCTGCACACGGCAGGCCTGCTGGAGCGTCCCGACAACGGAGACGTTTTCTTGGATGGGCGTTCCTGCAGCAAATTGTCCGATGATGAGCGCACGGCCGTGCGCCGCAACGACGTCGGTTTTGTTTATCAGTTCCACCATCTTCTGCCGGAATTTTCCGCGCTGGAGAATGTGATGATGCCGCAGATGATCCGCGGCCTGTCCAGGAAGGCAGCAGCAGAGCGTGCGCAGCAGCTTCTTGAATATATGAAGATCGGCAAGCGCGCTTCGCATCGCCCGTCGGAACTGTCCGGCGGTGAACAACAGCGCGTCGCCATTGCCCGCGCCGTTGCCAACGCGCCGCTCGTTCTTCTGGCGGATGAACCGACCGGCAACCTCGATCCAACGACATCGTCTTACGTCTTCGGAGCTCTTGAGGCTCTCGTGCGTCAGTCGGGGCTTGCGGCTCTGATCGCGACCCATAATCACGAACTCGCCCGCCGCATGGACCGGCGCGTCACGCTGAAGGACGGCAAGGTCGTCGATCTGTAAGCCTTTCAGGTCACAGCAGCACCTCATCCCGAGGAGCCGCCACAGGTGGCGTCTCGAAGGGCGAGGTGCGGTTCCGCTGCCTGCGCGTTCCGGTTTGCTCGAACAGGACCTCTGCTCCACCCATTTGTTCTGACGTGCGTTTGATCGGGCGGTATAGGCTTGCAGGACCATATTCCCGTACAAGTGTCTTGGCGTTCGGGGTGGTCTTGGAAGCGCTCCCAGCACCTCATCCTGAGGAGCCGCCACAGGTGGCGTCTCGAAGGGCGAGGTGCGTCTCCGCCTGAATATGGCGCGTTCGTTCCCCGCTCACGCAGCCAGCGTCTGCGGTTGTATATTCACTATTCGTAAACCCTAAAATGAATGGCGGGCTAGAACGGGTGTTGACTTTGGAACAAAAATAGAACAAAAAATAAACATACGTGAACACAGAGGAGTTTCCAACATGACCGATCTCGTCCACGACGTTCTGTCTTTCATTTCGGTAAGCCTGTTTATTGCAACTTTCGCCATCTGGGTGAGTGCGATCTGAAGGAAATAGAGCATGTCTCCCAAAAGTGGGAACCGATCTTGGGATATAGACATGCGTGAAAACAATAGGTCATTTCCGATGACCCCGGAAAAATTGGAGATGCTCTGGCTGGTTCTTGTGAACCCGCTGCAAGGTGGCGATAGTCTTACTGGACATCGCCATATCATTCCCCGAAACTGATGCTATCAGGCGACAGAGTCGCCAGCCGCGATGGGCCATGCGTGTGGCCCATCTTGCAAGCAATGTGCTATCAGGCGGCTACTGCATCGGCCCGAAAATCGGAATCGGTTTTCGGAAAGCGTGATGCTTGGATTTAGAGCGCCGGATGTATGTCCATCCGGGCGGCTCAGCAGATGATCGGGGTCGATGGAATGAGTGACGTAGCAGCAGGTAATGCAGCAAAAGACGGTGCTTTGACGCCACGTTTTGTGCACCTGCGGGTACACTCGGCCTATTCCTTGCTGGAAGGCGCATTGCCGCTCGGCAAGATCATCAAACAGGCGATTGCCGACGAGGCGCCGGCTATCGCAGTCACCGACACCAATAATCTGTTCGGTGCGCTTGAATTTGCGCAGAAGGCATCGAAAGACGGGCTGCAACCCATCATCGGTTGTCAGGTCGATATCGCCTTCGGCGATCACAATGATAATGGCCGCAGCGTCAATCGCCGTGTCGCGCTGGACCTCGCTCCAGTTGTGCTGCTGGCTGCAACGGAAGAGGGCTATGCGAATATCGTGCGGCTCGTCAGTCGCGCGTTTCTGGAAACACCGGCAGGTGATCCGGTGCATGTCGAAGCAAGCTGGCTGCCACCATTGTCGAAAGACGTCATTGTTCTTTCCGGCGGCGCATTGGGACCAATCGGTCGCGCTTTTGCCGCCGACCGTCCCGACAGGGCAGAGGCGCGACTTGCTTTCCTGCGTGAAGCCTTTGGTGACCGGCTTTATGTCGAATTGCAGCGTCAGGCAGGTTACGACCGTGCGCTGGAAGCAAAGACCGTCGCGCTTGCCTATGAGATGGATCTGCCTCTGGTGGCCACCAACGAGGCTTTCTTTCTCAAGGCGGAAGATTTCGAAGCTCACGATGCGCTTCTTGCCATCGCGGAAGGCCAGATTCTCTCAAACGATGATCGCCGCCGCCTGACGCCGGACCATCACATGAAAAGCCGTGCGGAAATGGCTGCGCTTTTTGCCGATCTGCCGGAAGCGCTCGACAACACCGTCGAAATTGCAGAGCGTTGCAGTTGGTACACGCAGACCCGTGCACCGATCCTGCCACGGTTTACCGGCGAATCCGATGACGCGGAGGCCGCCGTTCAGGAGGAAGCCGACGAGCTGGCGCGGCAGGCCCGCGAAGGCCTGAAGATGCGCCTGGAGACCGTCGGTCTCGCAGAAGGCTATACGACAGAGCAATATGCCGAGCGTCTCGAATACGAGATCGGCATCATCACCCGCATGAAGTTCCCGGGCTACTTCCTGATCGTTGCGGACTTTATCAAATGGGCGAAAGCCCATGGCATTCCGGTCGGGCCGGGCCGTGGCTCGGGTGCCGGTTCGCTCGTCGCCTATGCGCTGACGATTACCGACGTCGATCCTTTGCGGTTCTCGCTGCTTTTCGAACGCTTCCTCAACCCGGATCGCGTTTCGATGCCCGACTTCGATATCGACTTCTGTCAGGACCGCCGTGAAGAGGTGATCCGCTATGTGCAGGGAAAGTACGGGCGGGATCAGGTAGCCCAGATCATCACATTCGGAACCCTGCAGGCACGCGCTGTGCTGCGCGATGTCGGTCGCGTTCTGGAAATGCCTTACGGTCAGGTCGATCGTCTCTGCAAGCTGGTGCCGCAAAACCCGGCCAATCCAGTGTCACTGGCACAAGCCATCGACACAGAACCGAAGATCAATGAGGAACGTGAGAAAGAGCCGGTGGTCGGACGGCTGCTGGATATGGCTCTCAAGCTTGAAGGGCTTTACCGCCACGCCTCGACCCATGCCGCCGGTATCGTGATCGGTGACCGTCCGCTGTCGGAACTGGTCCCGATGTATCGCGATCCGCGTTCCGACATGCCTGTCACCCAGTTCAACATGAAATGGGTCGAGCAGGCGGGACTGGTCAAGTTCGATTTTCTTGGTCTCAAGACGCTGACCGTTCTTGAAACGGCGGTCAAACTGGTAGCGCGCAAGGGCGTTGAGATTGACCTATCCCATGTGCCGCTCGACGACGAACTGACCTATGAGATGTTGTCGCGCGGCGAAACCGTCGGCGTGTTCCAGGTGGAAAGTGCGGGTATGCGCAAGGCGCTGCTCGGTATGCGCCCGGACCGGATCGAAGATATCATCGCGCTTGTGGCGCTTTATCGTCCTGGTCCGATGGAGAACATCCCGACCTATAATGCGCGCAAGAACGGTGAGGAGGAGATTGCCTCCATTCACCCGAAGATCGATCACCTGATCAAGGAAACGCAGGGCGTTATCGTCTATCAGGAACAGGTGATGCAGATCGCACAGGTGCTTTCCGGCTATTCGCTCGGGGAAGCTGACCTTTTGCGTCGCGCCATGGGCAAGAAGATCCGCGAGGAAATGGACAAGCAGCGCGTCCGCTTCGTGGATGGCGCGATTGAGGGCGGTGTCGACAAGGCGCAGGCCAACATGATCTTCGATCTGCTGGCCAAGTTCGCTGACTACGGCTTCAACAAGTCGCACGCCGCCGCCTATGCCATCGTGTCCTACCAGACGGCCTATATGAAGGCCCATTATCCAGTCGAGTTCATCGCCGCGTCGATGACCTACGATATGTCGAACACCGACAAGCTCAACGATTTCCGCCGCGAGGCGAACCGTTTGGGCATTGAGGTCGTGCCGCCTTCGGTGATGACGTCCTTCCGTCCGTTTGAAGTCGGCGAAAAGCAGATTTTTTATTCGCTTGCCGCCATCAAGGGCGTCGGCGAGGCCGCCGTCGATCATATTGTCGATGTGCGCGCCGAGAAACCTTTTGAAAGCCTTGAGGATTTCTGCGAGCGGGTCGATCCGCGCATCGTCAACCGGCGCGTGCTGGAAAGTCTCATCAATGCCGGTGCGATGGATTGTTTCGGTCGTGAGCGCCCGGCCATGAGTGCGGGCATGGACCGCATCATGGGCTTTGCCCAGCGCACGCAGGAAAATGCCGCAAGCGGTCAGTCCGATATTTTTGGTTTGTCAGGCGCTCCGAAGGAAACGCTTATCCTGCCGCAGGCGGCTCCCTGGCTGCCATCGGAAATGCTGCATCGGGAGTTTCAGGCGGTCGGCTTCTATCTGTCAGCCCACCCGCTCGATGAATATCGCGATGTGCTGAACCGCATGCGTGTTCAAAGCTGGGCAGATTTTTCAGCAGCCGTGAAACGCGGCGCCAATGCCGGTCGTCTCGCGGGCACCGTGACTGCTCGGCAGGAGCGCAAGACACGCACCGGCAACAAGATGGGTATCGTGCAATTGTCCGATGCCAGCGGCCAGTTCGAAGCGGTGCTGTTTTCAGAAGGGCTGGCGCAATATCGCGACCTTCTGGAGAGCGGCAAGTCGGTGGTGATCACGGTTCAGGCGGAAAACCGTCCTGAAGGTATAGGCTTGCGTATCCAGACGGTCCAGTCGCTTGAAGATGAGGCCTGCCGTATGCAGAAGGCGTTGCGGCTTTACCTGCGCTCGGCCGATGCGGTTCGTCATATCGCACCGCATTTCAACACGCGCGGCGACGGGCAGGTGAGCCTCATCGTCATCAAGGATAACGGTCAGCGTGAAGTCGAGATCGAGCTGCCGCATCGCTATCGCGTCAGTCCGCAGATCGCCAGCGCCATGAAAGCCATTCAGGGCGTCGTGGATGTGGAACTGGTGTGAGTGAGAGCGCCGATCTGATTGAGGCAAAACGGAGGCGAACCCGTTTTGCGGTCTTTTTACGCGAAAAACCGGTGGTGATGTGCGTATTTCACCACCGATTTTGCGGCGAACGCCTGTCGAAAACATGGCGTTTTTGTGATTGGCATCAGTAGGCGGCTGTGAAACGCTTGCGAATGTGCTGGCTCTTTTCAGCCTCATCCAGAATGGCGACGGCCAGATCAGCAACTGAAATCTTGCTTTCACCCTTGTCGTCGAAAACCGGTTCGTCGTTGCCGAGACGATATTTCCCGGTGCGTTCGCCCGGCTGAAGAATGATCGCCGGTGACACGAATGACCATTCCAGTTCTTTCTCACCGCGCAGGTCGTCGAGTGCCTGACGGGCGCCGAGCGCGCCTTCCTTCCATTCGGCAGGGAATTCCGGCGAGTCGACCAACTGGTTACCATTGATCGAAAGGCTACCTGCGCCGCCGACTGCTATAAGACGCTTGATGCCTGCTTTTTTGGTGGCTTCCGTGATGGAACGGCTGCCGTTGATGTGCTTTTCGCGGATGTCCTTGTCGCTCCAGCCCGGATTGTAGGCGGAAATCACGATGTCATGCCCTGCAAGCTGCTTTGCAAGCGCGTCGGTATCGAACACGTCGGCCTTTACCGCCATCACATCAGGCAGTTTTTCGACTTTCTCCGGATGACGAACGAGTGCAGTAACCTTGCCGCCGCGTGCAGCAGCTTCCTTGAGGATTGCAGCGCCTACGAAACCCGTTGCGCCGATCAGTGCGATCTTGGTCATGGCATTCTCCTTTTTTCGACCTTCTCGTATCAAACGAATTAAGGTATGTTTCATAATCAGGTTATTTCTGATAACTACATATGTGATGCCATCATGCTTGTGAAGAACGCACTTTTACATGAGCAGGATACACCGAAGTAACCGCTTCAAAGGCAAGTGTTCAGAGATGCTCCGGTCGAAACAGAACGATGAAGCTGCTCTAACTAATTGTTTTTACAAATGTTATGACGCGTGGCTGATGCGTAATCTGGTGAAAATCTCTAACTTGACCGATGGAGAAAACGCCGGTCTGCCAACCGGTTTTTGTGGAGAAAAAGATGACAATACCGACGCGCCCTGACGGGAAAACACCTTTGCTTTCGTCGACACCTGCCTTCGAAAACGATGGTGACGGTTCTTGCCCGATCCGTGAAGTGCTGGATCGGGTTGGCGACACGTGGAGCATTCTCGTCATTTTCAATCTTCAGGAAGGCTCGATGCGTTTCAATGCGTTGCGACGGACCATTGAGGGTATTTCACAGCGCATGCTGACCGTTACGCTACGATCGCTGGAGCGGGATGGCCTCGTGTCTCGACGTGTGCGCCCGACTTCTCCGCCCGAAGTGGAGTATTCGCTGACTGAACTTGGACACTCTCTTGCTGTGCCTATCGACGTGCTGGGGCAATGGGCCGTCAGGAACCGCGATTTTCTTCGCGACGCCCGCTCACGTTTTGATGGAAGCATTGAATAAAAAGGAACCGGCCTTAGTCCGTTTGCGTTTGTCTTTCAAACAGGAGAAGTCTGATGCCCGCGAAATCCCAGGCCCAACAGAAAGCCGCTGGCGCTGCGCTTGCTGCCAAACGCGGTGAAATCAAGAAAAGCGAACTCTTCGGTGCGTCGAAGGAAATGTATGAATCGATGACCGAGAAGGAACTAGAGGAATTTGCCGAGACAAAGCGCAAAGGCTTGCCGGAACACGTAGATGACAAGAAAAAACACTGAATAGAATTGGCGAGCGCCGTCGGGCACTCGCCGCATTGGCCAGATGGTTACTTGCCAGATTTGTTCGGAGCCAGCTCGATTGCTTTCAGCTTGCCATCGGTAATGCCGCAGCGCAGCGTGACGCTATCCCATTTTGTTGATGCGCCTTTGGTTCGTGCTTCACCGGGAACCGAGATGACAGCCGAAACCTTGCGTGGATCGCTGGTGCTGAATTTCGCAGACTTATCATTGGTTTCTGCCGAAGAGATGTCATCTTTGGTGAAGCCGAGACGATCATATTTTTTACTTTTCTTGACGTAATCATAAGCGCTGGCAACGCAATCCGCGACCTGTGGAGCCGCTTGCTGATCCTTCACGAGTGTCTGATAGTTGCCCGTAAAATCCTTCGATCTTTTCGGGACGGAATCTGCATTCGCGGCGGTGGTGAAGCCCAGTGCTAAAATTGCAGAAATTATAAACTTGGTCGATTTCATGCCCATGTCCTTCTGGAAACCCGTCGCTCGGTGGCGGGCGGCGGAATTGAATCGATAATGAAATAGAGACTACAGACGCGATTCTGATTTTTTTATGAATTTCCAACGGTTACGACGATATCTTATTGGCAGATGCGCGCAAGACAGGATTTGCCGTGGCAGCCTTGGTCGAGATGCATGTTGGTGCGATGTGCGGCATCACCGTCCGGGCCGATTACCGTCATGAAAAGCTTGCAGCTCGCGCTATGCACGGCGCGCCAGAAAGCCTTCTCCTTGTCGGTGCCGTTCCAGCCGCTTTCCAGTTCCGTCTTGCTGCCATCCGAAAACTTGAACGACATGATGTCGAGCGCGTTGGCAAAGGCGTGTTCGGAAACGCGTCCTGTGGACGCGCCGTTGACCTTCCGGCACTGGTAGTCCGAGCCGGTGCCGATTTCAGCGATTTTCGAATCCGGTCCATAAACATCTTTGGCTGCCTTGGTCACCTCGCTGCTCCACTGCGCCAGCGTGACCGCCATTGCGCAATTTGTGGTGACGGCATTGGCAAATTTCAAAGGGGCGTCCTTGCCAATGGCGGTCAGTGACAACGGAGAGTGAGCGCCGCATTGTTCGCCATCCTTGATCGGAGGCAGCAGCTTGCCCTCTACATCGCCGGATATCAGCGCCGGGCAGGATACCTGATAGACGCGCTCGTCCTTTTCCGGCTTTGGCTGTTGATCGGGGGCGGGTTTCGTTTCTTGCAGTTTTTCGTCCATCGGCTTCGGATCATCAGCCGGTTTTGGCGGGTCTGCCTGGGTCGGGGTTGTAGGAGCAGGCTTGGCCAGCGGTTGATTTTGGGGTTCTGCCTCCGGCTTTTCCGTTGGAATGGGTGGAGTTTCCGGTTCTGCCCCCTTGGTTGCTGTATTTTCCGGGCGAGGGGCAGGCGTCGGAACGGGTATCATGGGAGCAGGTTTGGTTTCGGCTTTTGCCGGAGCGCTTTCAGATTGCGTTGCCGTTTGCTGTTTCGAAGCCGGTTTCTTTTGGCTGCGCTTTACCGCCGGGCGTTTGCGATGCTGTTTTGCCTTTTGGGCGTCCTGTTTCAGGATGCGTTCGATGAAAGTTTGCGCCTGTGCTTGATTGGAATCGATGCCTAAAAAACACGGCATCGCAACAAGGCCCAAGGCAATCAGAGCGGTGAATGCACCCTTGCCGGGCAGGAAAAAAGACAAAGCCATTGATGCCTCATGAATTGCGGATCCGTCATGACTAATGATGAAACAGGCGATGGCGTTCCTTCACGCTTGATGGCAGGTCGTAGCAAATGGTAGGAAACACCCTCAGCGGTCCGGTTTTTCAGGCTTTTTCGACTACTTGAGCTTGACAAGATAACAGCTGCATGACTAAAAGCCGCCCATCGCTGGCGCGTTCTCGCACCGGCGTTTCATTTGACGTGTCCCGTGGATGAAGATTGCGCTCGCGCGCTTCATCCTGTCAGTCCTCTCAAACGGAGGGCAGAGGAGGGCGCGTTTCCTCCAGCGCCTCCGGGCGCTATAACCTTTTGAAGGAAATGCGATGAGCAAGCGCGAATCCGCTAAGTACAAAATTGATCGCCGTCTTGGCGAAAACATCTGGGGCCGTCCGAAGTCCCCTGTAAACCGCCGTGAATATGGCCCGGGCCAGCACGGCCAGCGCCGCAAGGGCAAGCTGTCGGACTTCGGTGTACAGCTCCGCGCAAAGCAGAAGCTCAAGGGCTTCTACGGCGATATCTCCGAAAAGCAGTTCCGCAAGACCTACGAAGAAGCCGCTCGCCGCAAGGGCGACACCGGTGAAAACCTGATCGGTCTGCTGGAATCGCGTCTTGACGCAGTTGTGTATCGCGCCAAGTTCGTTCCGACGATCTTTGCTGCCCGCCAGTTCATCAATCACGGCCACGTGAATGTGAATGGTCGCCGCGTCAACGTTCAGTCCTACCGCCTGAAGACCGGTGACGTTGTTGAAGTTCGCGAAAAGTCGAAGCAGCTGGTTATCGTTCTCGAAGCTGTTCAGCTCGCAGAACGTGATGTTCCGGATTACATCGAAGTCGACCACAACAAGCTGGTTGCGACGTACTCCCGCGTTCCGACCCTGACGGATGTGCCTTACGCTGTCCAGATGGAACCGAACCTGGTCGTCGAATTCTATTCGCGTTAATTCCAGGCGCGCTCTGGCGCGCTGGATATGTGCCGAAATCGAAAAGCCGCGCTGTACTGCAGCGCGGCTTTTTCTTTGCTTTTATCCCGGCACTTTGGCTATGGGGCCAGGAGGGCCGAGCGTATCGTCAATCTGCCGGTCGGAATGATATGTGGCGCAGGCCGACAACAATGCTCCAATGAATAACAGTAAGGACAGTTTTCGGAGCGCGATGATGTGCGGCTTTCGCCGAAGAACACTTATAGAACCAACATACTGAGCCATAGATATCTCATCCGTGAATGCCTGCATGAGTTCTAGAGCAAAAGGCAGCTGCAAACACTCATACATTTTTGCTGGCAAACGGTGGTCGACGTGTGCTGATGCACGCAATCATAAAGAAATCTTGTTTGACGGTTTTCCCGACAGCCAGTTTTCGCTATTAAGCCTTCAACATCTTCAATCGTTTTTCCGGGAAGCACCATGAACGCTTTCGATCCAGATATTGCAGAAGACGCGGGCAGCGATGGCTGTCACCCGCTATTCCGCGATGTGCCGACCACGGTCGAGTTCAACAAGCTGCGTAAACGTCTTTTGCGTTTGACGCGGCAGGCTATCGAGGATTTCTCGATGGTGAAGCCCGGCGAGCGCTGGATGGTCTGCCTTTCGGGTGGCAAGGATTCCTATGGCCTGCTTGCGCTGCTGCTCGATCTCAAATGGCGCGGCCTGCTGCCGGTTGAGCTGCTGGCGGTCAATCTGGATCAGGGGCAGCCGAACTTTCCCAAGCACATTCTGCCGGATTTCCTCAATCGTTATGAAATCGAACACCGTATCGAATATCAGGATACCTATTCGATTGTGACCGATAAGCTGCCTGAAACCAGCACCTATTGCTCGCTCTGCTCGCGTTTGCGCCGGGGGAATCTCTATCGCATCGCGCGTGAAGAGGGCTGTTCGGCGATTGTTCTTGGCCATCACCGGGAAGATATTCTCGAAACCTTCTTCATGAACCTGTTTCACGGCGGGCGTCTGGCTGCGATGCCGCCGAAGCTGTTGAACGACGAAGGAGACCTGATGGTGTTCCGTCCGCTGGCTTATGCGGCGGAGGACGATCTGGAGAAATTTGCGACGGCCATGCAGTTTCCGATCATTCCATGCGACCTGTGCGGCAGTCAGGAAGGGCTGCAGCGCAATGCGATGAAAGCCATGCTGACCGACATCGAAAAGCGTATGCCGGGGCGCAAGGACACGATGATCCGTGCCATGACGAATGTGCGTCCGAGCCATTTGCTGGATCGCAAACTGTTCGATTTTGCAGGACTGATGCTGAATGGCGAGGGAGAGGGTGACCATGCGGTTTGACGAAGGACAGATGGACTGGCTGGCCGATTTGCTGGCAGATGCGGCGCGTCAGGAAATCATGCCCCGGTTTCGCAGGCTGGACGTCGGTGATATCCGGCAGAAGACGTCACCCGCCGATCTGGTGACGGAAGCGGATGTCAATGCTGAACGGTTCATCACTGCCAAGCTCAAGGAACGCTTTGCCGATGCGGTGATCGTCGGTGAGGAAGCCTGCTCGGACAATCCGGCTTTGCTGACCGGCCTCGATGATGCGGAGCTTGCCTTCACAATCGATCCGGTCGATGGCACTTTCAACTTTGCATCTGGTGTTCCGCTCTTTGGTGTCATGCTTGCGGTGGTGTTGAAAGGCGAAACCGTTGCGGGTATCATTCATGACCCCGTCGGTAATGACTGGATCATGGCTTCAAAGGGAGGCGGAAGCTACATCCGCCACGCCAATGGAGATGTGAGCAAGGTCGGCGTTGCCGAACCGACTTCTATCAACCAGATGACCGGTTCGATTTCCTGGCAGTATACGGCTGAGCCGACACGGTCGCGTCTGGCGCGTAATCATACGAAATTTCTGTCCCAGATCGGCTATCGCTGTGCAGCGCACGAATATCGCATCCTCGCCACAGGCGGCGCGCATTTCGTGGTCTACAACAAGCTGATGCCGTGGGATCATCTGCCCGGTGCGCTGATCCATCAGGAAGCCGGTGGCTATCTCGCGCGCTGGGATGGAAGCGATTATCTGCCGTCACATACCGGCGGCGGCATTCTGGCTGCGCCCAGCAAGGACAGCTGGCAATCCATTCACGCCGCGCTCTGGGAAGAATAAAACCGTCAGAGTATTATCCAATACGAAAGGCCCGCTACATCGGCGGGCCTTCATTGTTTTGGCATCGCGAAATCGATCAGATCACGTGTTCTGCGGGCGGGTTTTGCACCCTGAACAACCGTCCGCGTTCGGCTATCAAAACGCAGCCGAGCGCGACGAATCCGAGCACGCAATAGCCGGTTGCAACCGGCGTTGTGGTGCCGTCAAAGGCCTGACCGATAATCGCGCCCAATGCTGCACCGATCACCGTTTGAGCAAAGCCCAGAACGGACGAGGCTGTTCCGGCTACTTCGCCGAGAGGCTCCATCGCCAGTGCGTTGAAATTGGCGGTCACGAGGCTGAACGAGAACATGATGGTCATGTAGATCGCCATCAGGATCGGGAAGGGAACAGGGCCTTCCATCGTGACCGAAAGTACCATCCACAAAAGGCTGAAGCTGGTGAAGACCAGCAACATGGTCTGGGAAATTCGCCGCATACCGTAACGACCGACCAGGCGCGAGTTCATGAACGAGGCGAGCGCCAGCGTCATGGCGACGGCAGCGAAAGCCAATGGGAACAAGGCGCCGAGCTTGTAGATGTCGACGAAAATCTGCTGAGCCGAGTTGATATAGCCGAACAGCGCGCCGAGAATGAACGAGGTGCCGAGCATATAAAACAGGGCGACGCGGTTCGAAAGAACGATGCCGAAACCGCCAATCACGCTCTTGACCGTCAGCGGGCGCCGGTTGGTAGCAGGCAGGGTCTCGGGCAGGCGAAGAAACGCCCAGATACCGATGACAAATGCCATGAAAGCCATTGACAGAAAGATCAGGTGCCATTCGCCGAAAAGCATGATGAGCTGGCCGGTTGCGGGCGCAACAACGGGCAGGATCATGAAAACCATCATGACGAGCGACATGACCTCGGCCATCTGACGCCCGGCGAACTTGTCGCGAACGACGGATACGGCGATCACGCGCGTGGCAGCAGCGCCAAGCCCCTGCAAGACACGCAGGATGATAAGCGTCGTGAAATCGGTGACGATGGCCGCTCCCAGAGCTGCCAGAATATAAATGACGAGCCCGGCGAACAGCGGCAGCCTGCGGCCGAAGCGGTCGCTCAAGGGGCCGTAGAAGAGCTGCGAAACGCCAAACCCGAGCAGATAGGCAGTGATCACGAACTGGACGTGGTTTTCCGACTGAACGCCGAGGCTTGCACCGATCTGCGGCAGGCCGGGCAGCATGATGTCGACCGCCAGCGCATTGATGGCCATGATCGCCGCGATGAGCGCGATGAATTCGCCGCGTCCACGCATGGAAGTCTTCTGGTCCGACGAACCGTTCTTGATGTCGAGCGGCATGACTGGCATTCCTTGGCAAAGTGGCGCATCGCGTCGCGAGACACGATACGAAAGACAAAATTTAGAAAGCAGAAGCAGACAGATGAAAATCTGTCGTTGCAGCATCTAGAGCATTTCCAGCAAAAGTGCGAAGCGGTTTTGCGTAGGATAATGCGACGGAAAAATACTTAGAGCGATTCCAGCGACTCCGTTTTAACTGGAACCGCTCTAGCAAATGCAAAAGGCGCCGTAGAACGGCGCCTTTGGAAAAGGTGAGGCTGAAGCCGTATAACCGGCAATTAATCCTCAAGCTGCCTTTGTGGCAATACCCTTATCGGTAAAAAGTGCCTGCAACTCGCTCGATTGGAACATTTCGCGTATGATATCGCAGCCGCCGACGAATTCGCCCTTTACATAAAGCTGAGGAATGGTTGGCCAGCTCGAATATTCCTTGATGCCCTGACGCAGTTCATCCGAAGACAGAACGTTGACGCCCTTATACTCCACACCGAGATAGTCGAGGATCTGCACGACCTGACCGGAGAAACCGCACTGCGGGAAACCCGGCGTGCCCTTCATGAAAAGCACGACGTCGTTGGTCTTCACTTCATTCGCGATGAAATCGTTGATGCCGGTCATTTGCGGTCCTTTCCAAGCATAACCCCGAAAAGTCGCCTGACTTTTCGGACAGGATTATGCGCTAAACAAATACGTCGAGGCAAATTTCGACGCAAACAGGGAGGTTTTTCCCAATATAGTCATTTGAATGCTGGTAACCACCCCGTTGGGGCGAATGCAAGTCAAATGCTCAAGAAATCCGTATCAAGGGGAGCTGCATCTTGCCGCAGCAGGATTTGCTCCTCGAGATGGGGCTCCCCCAGAACGGCCTTCCGTTATTCCGGTACGCTGGTCTGCAAGGCGAGTGCGTGCAGCACACCGCCCATATTACCCTTCAGCGCATCATAGACCATCTGGTGCTGCTGCACGCGGGACTTGCCGCGGAAACTTTCCGCGACAACCTCGGCGGCATAATGGTCTCCGTCTCCGGCAAGGTCGCGGATCGTCACCTTTGCGTCGGGAATCCCCTCGCGTATCAGTTTTTCGATCTCATGTGCGTCCATAGCCATGCAAAATCTCCCGCCGTTTCCGGCTTCTTCTTCTCATTTTATCGAATCGTAACGCACCATCGTGGAACGTCAACTAACATCTGTCTAACGCTTAAACAGCCGACAAGCAAACCGCCCGGACAGGGGTTCCATCCGGGCGGCAATTAGAGCATTTCCAGCAAAAATGCGAAGCGGCTTTGCGTCGGATAATGCGTAAAACAAAGAGTTCAGGTGTAAGAAATACGATCAGTTATCGCTGACCGGTTCGCCACTCATGAAGCCCGGGAACCAGCCTTCAAAGGCGTCAGTCAGATCGGCAACATTGACATCGACGACGTTGCCAATCTTCAGGCTGTCGCCGCCAACCGTGCCGAGCACGCGGAACGGAACGCCTGCGCCTTCAGCATTGAGGGCAATGAGCTTTGCCATTTCCGCCGTAGCCGCGACGACATAGCGCGCCTGATCTTCACCGAAAAGAACTGCGTGCGGCAGACCGTCACCGGCATCGAGCTCTGCACCCTTACCGGACTTGATCGCCATTTCCGCGACGGCAATCGCCAGGCCGCCATCGGAGAGGTCATGACATGCCGTGACCTGACCGTTGCGGATGGCCGAGCGGACGAACTCGCCGTTACGCTTTTCAAGCGCAAGATCGACGGTCGGGGCAGGACCATCGGCACGATCAAACAGATCGCGCAGGTAAATGGACTGGCCGAGATGTGTGCCATCGCCACCAAGCAGAACCAGCGTGTCACCATCCTGCATGCCACCGATCTTGGCGGTTTGTGTCCAGTCAGGGATGAGGCCTACGCCGGCAATGGTCGGCGTCGGCAGAATGGCCTGACCGTTGGTTTCGTTATAGAGAGAGACATTGCCCGAAACGATCGGGAAATCCAGCGCACGGCAGGCTTCACCGATGCCTTCGATGGCCTTGACGAGCTGACCCATGATTTCCGGCTTTTCAGGATTGCCGAAGTTCAGGTTGTCGGTCGATGCCAGCGGCTCAGCGCCAGTCGCAGTGATGTTGCGCCAGCATTCGGCCACGGCCTGCTTGCCACCCTCGAATGGATCGGCTTCGCAATAGCGCGGGGTCACGTCGGATGAGAAGGCGAGAGCTTTGGTGTCATGGCCCTCGACGCGGATCACACCGGCATCGCCGCCCGGAACCTGCAACGAGTTGCCCTGAATGAGCGTATCGTACTGTTCATAGACCCAGCGACGGGATGAAAGATCCGGCGAGCCAATCAGCTTGAGAAGGGCAGTGGAGTAATCTTCCACTTGCGGCACATTGCTCGCGGGAAGCGGCGCGTGCTTGCCTGGCTCCATCCACGGACGATCATATTCCGGTGCTTCATCGCCCAGATCCTTGATCGGCAGATTGGCGACTTCCTCACCCTGATGAATGACGCGGAAACGAAGATCGTCAGTCGTCTTGCCAACGATAGCGAAGTCGAGACCCCACTTGCGGAAGATCGCCTGCGCTTCGGCTTCCTTTTCCGGCTTCAGAACCATGAGCATGCGCTCCTGGCTTTCCGACAGCATCATTTCGT
This sequence comes from Brucella sp. JSBI001, assembly GCF_026014005.1. Lineage (NCBI taxonomy): Bacteria > Pseudomonadati > Pseudomonadota > Alphaproteobacteria > Hyphomicrobiales > Brucellaceae > Brucella > Brucella sp. JSBI001. The sequence continues at coordinate 988,768 of NZ_CP110339.1, forward strand.
AGGCCGTCATGTTCTCTTCGCGCACCGGAACATGATCGAGAATGAGTTCGATACCGAGGTCACCCTTGGCGCCCATTTCGACAGCCGAACAGGTGAGGCCAGCCGCACCCATATCCTGAATGGCGATAACCGCGCCGGAGGCCATCAGCTCAAGGCAGGCTTCGAGCAGGCACTTTTCGGTAAATGGATCGCCGACCTGAACGGTGGGGCGCTTTTCTTCAATCGACTCGTCGAATTCAGCCGATGCCATGGTCGCGCCGCCGACACCGTCGCGGCCCGTCTTGGCACCCAGATAGACAACCGGCAGGCCGACGCCCTTGGCTTCCGACAGGAAGATGCCATCATGCTTGGCAAGACCGGCAGCAAAGGCATTGACGAGGATATTGCCGTTATAGCGCTTGTCGAAGTTCACTTCGCCACCAACGGTCGGCACGCCGAAGGCATTTCCATAGCCGCCGACGCCCGACACGACGCCAGATACCAGATGGCGGGTCTTCGGATGATCCGGTTCGCCAAAGCGGAGCGCATTCATTGCCGCGACGGGACGCGCGCCCATGGTGAACACGTCGCGCAAAATGCCGCCAACGCCGGTCGCTGCACCCTGATAGGGCTCGATGTAGGACGGATGGTTGTGGCTTTCCATCTTGAAGACGACGCAATCGCCATCGCCGATGTCCACCACGCCTGCGTTTTCGCCAGGGCCCTGAATAACGCGCGGTCCGGTTGTCGGAAGCGTGCGAAGCCATTTCTTGGAGGACTTGTAGGAGCAATGCTCGTTCCACATCGCCGAGAAAATCCCGAGCTCTGTGAAGGTGGGCTCGCGTCCGATCAGATCAAGAATGCGCTGATACTCGTCCGGCTTAAGACCATGCGCTTCGATCAATTCCGGCGTGATGTCTCGCGTATTGGAAATAGTCATGGAAATGGGGAACCCCGTCGCAGGCTGCGGCACCCGAAAACCTTCTGCCGAAGGCTGGATACCTAAGGTTTCAAGGCGCCTCTTTAACCTAAGTTTTCATGAAGTGCGACAGGAAAATGCCGCTTTCCCAGCCTCAATCCTATATCAATAACGATAAAAAGAGACCGAGCCTGTCAGACACTCCCTTCATATCCTGCCTGTTCGTTTTCGAGCAGGCGACGGAGTGTCAGAAAACTGTTTTCGACGACACTGCGATCAGCCGGAGACGAGAAGGCAACGCGGACCCGGTGATAGATCTGATCGACACGTCCGGCCTTGAACTCATCTTCGTCGTCGATCAGGATTCCGCTTTCATAGGCGGCGGCCTTGAACGTGCCCGAAAGCCACGGCTCGGGCAGCCCCATCCACAGGAATGGAACTGTCGGACGGGATACGAAATCGAAACCGTCGAAGATTTCTCGCGCCATCTTTTCGCGAATGCCCGTTTCTTCGCGGCATTTGCTGTGAATGGCGTCTGCCTCGCCGGACAACACCAGCTGAGCGCCGGTTTCAGCGAGCAGGAACGCTGCGCCGCCTGTGACCATCTTGTGCGTTACCTTCACGCGTTGGGCGCAATGCGCAGGGCAGGCGACCCATCCGCTGCGTATGCCTGCGGCAACGGCCTTTGACAGACCGGAGACGACGAATGTGCGTTCAGGCGCAAAACTTGCCAAGGGTGGAATCTGGCTGTCGCACATGATGCCATAGATATCGTCTTCGATAAGCCAGACATTGTAACGCCTTGCGATGTCGGCGATTGCACGACGGCGTTCTTCCGGCATGACGGACAGGGTCGGATTGTGCAGCGTCGGCATCAAAAAGGCGAGGGTCGGATGCTGCTGGCGGCAGGCTCGTTCGAATTCTTCCGGGATCAGACCGTATTCATCCAGACCGGCCTGAATGGTACGGCGCCCGAGAAGGCGCACGGAGCGGCTGATCTGCGCATAGGTCAGATTTTCGAACAGGATGCGATCGCCCGGATTCGTGAAGGCCGTGATGATGGCGATGCTCGCAGCCTGCGCCCCATTTGTAACGACAATGCTGTCAAGATCTGGTCGCCAGTCGGCTCGCGAAAGCCATTTCTGCCCGGCTTCCAGCCAGTGCTGCGGAAAATAGCGCGAATAGCTCGCAATATCCTGCGGAAAATCCCGATGAATGTCGGCATTGATTTTGGCCAGAACTTCATGCTGGCCGACATCCGGCGCCGCAGTCGTGTCGAAACGTATTTTCCCAGAAGGGACATCAGCAGGCTTTGTACCGGCAATGCCAGAGGCGGTCAGCGCATTGTCTGCCGGTTCTTCGCCCAGAACGTAAGTTCCTCGACCGACTTCGCCCGTCACGAGACCGCGTTCATGGGCCAGCGCATAGGCGCGACCGATTGTGCCGATTGTCACCTTCAAGTCGAATGCGAGATTGCGCTGTGGCGGAAGTTTGATACCCGCTGGCAATCCACCATTCCCGATGGCTTCTTCGATGGCATCGGCGAGCTGCAGGTAAAATGGACCGGATTTACCGGCAAGGTCTGGAATCCAATTTGTCATGGTGACAACTTATAAATTGTACCTATTGCCAAGTCAATTGTAGAGTCAATTCGTCGCTACTTGGTGACAATGCAGACATCGAGCTAAACATAAGGTTTGTCTCGACTGCTTCCCAGCTCCCAACTGGCCCAACTGGCAATGAAATGGACCGAGCCAATGTTTTACTTTAGACCGCAGACCGAGACAATAGATACAATTCTTCCTGTGCCCGTGGCTGATAGCATTACGGATTTGCCAAAAGCTTTGCAGGTCAATCTGATGGCGGCATCCCAACCGCAGATCGGATATGTACGGCGCGTTGTCTCTTTTTGTTCTTACGCATCGAAGCTGGAAAAGAAATCAGTCCAGCGGACTGATTTCCCTGCGAAGACGCTTCGCACTTTTGCTGGAAAGGCTCTGGATTGGATGTCTTATCGAATGATGCTGCGGCGCAGTCGGATCGCCCTCGGCGAACTGACCGACGATCAGTTGCGCGATATCGGACTACAGCGCGACGAAGCAGAGCGCGAAGCGCGTAAGGTGCGTTTTCACTTGCGTTGAAGCATGTCGCGGAAAGCAGCTTTCCGCGACAGCTTGATTACTGGCAACCGCTCTGGCCTGAAGCCCAGCGGTTGACGTCGGCGGCGATCCTGCCGCCATGGCTTTCCTGCATCATGGGACCGAAAGCTTCGACGCGTGCAGGATTGCCTTGCGCCTGCACGACGAGCAGCGGACGTAATGCCGGATTGCGGGCGGGCACGACCAGAATGCGCGGACGTCCGGTGAAGGAATTCAGTTCCGGCGCGAGTGAGTAACCGCGGAAATCCTTGTCCTTGGATTTGAACCAGCAGCTATTTGCTGCCAGCGCGATGCGCTCCATGGTTGGTAGTGCCGCCTTGCTGGCGTCGACGGCGATAGGCCCCGTGGGCTTGCTGGAAGTGCAGGCTACAAGCAATGCAACGGCCGGGAGGGCCAGAAGAGCGAAAGTCTTGGTCTTCAAGGAGGGGCTCCGATGGTGCGTGCCTTCAAAAGGCACGCATGAGAGGTGGGGGTAAACAGTGTCAGGCTAGTTGCGGCATGAAAGCTTTCAGTCCGTCATCCATCTCGTTCCAGATGCGCTCAAAAACCGGATGCTGTTTTGCCTTGGCTGCATATGCATCGAATTTCGGGAATTCGTCCAGCAAATCCGCTTTGCCCGAGAGTTTCTTCAACGGTTCCATCAGGAAACGCACCGGCAACAGCCAGCAATCTGCAAGGGTCGGCTCGTCTCCGGCGGCATAGGCTTTGTCCGAGAGACGGCTTTCGACCACTTTCAGGCCGGTATGCATCTTTTCGAACAGGCGTTCGATGCTTGCATTGTCGCGCTCGGGCTTGCTCAAAAGGATGAAAAGCTTCATCGCGGGTCCAAGCACGTCCAGTTCCGTCACGCGGGCAAGGAGGCGAATAAGTGCGCGCTCGCGCGGCGTTCCGGGCAGCACGGATATTTCCGGAAATGATCTTCGAGATATTCGGCGATCACCGTCCCTTCGTACAGCGTTTCTCCGGAACTGGTAATCAGCACGGGAACGCGGCGGAGCGGTGTGATATTGCCGAAATCGGCTGGGAACGGGTAGGGCATGTTCATCGGCTTGAACGACAGGTCCTTCAGGTAAAGAACCCCGCGGACAAAGGCCGAGTAAGGGGAAAGAGGTCTGGAATAAAGCTGCATGAATGAAGTTCCCCTGATTCGTTATCGCTAAAATGTGCGAGGCATTTCCAGCAAAAGTGTGAACGCTCTTGCCAGGATAGCGCATGAAACAAATATGGGGCGATCCCGACGATTCCTCCTGATCAGGACCCTCCCGAAGTCAAGCTGCCACGAAAATAGACGCTTTGCCAGTGCAGTTTTGCAGCTGAGGCGTCAGAGCAGGCGCAATAAAAAAGGCGGCTTCAATCGAGCCGCCTTTTCCGTTTATCAGTGTGCCAGCTTATGCAGCGAGGCCCAGCGCGCCTGCGAAGAGCGCCCGACCGTCATCACCGCCATGCGCGGATTCGATCAGGTTTTCCGGATGCGGCATCATGCCGAGCACATTGCCGTGTGCGTTGACGATACCGGCAATGTCGTTGACCGATCCGTTCGGATTGGTGCCTTCGGCATAGCGGAACACAACCTGGCCTTCGCCTTCGAGACGCTTCAGCGTTTCGGCATCGGCGAAATAATTGCCGTCATGATGCGCGACCGGGCAGCGGATGATCTGGCCCGGCTTGTAGCCGCGCGTGAACGACGTGTTGGCGTTGGTTACTTCGAGCTTTACTTCGCGGCAGACGAACTTCAGCGAAGCATTGCGCATCAATGCGCCCGGCAGAAGCCCGGCTTCGACGAGGATCTGGAAGCCGTTGCAGACACCCATGACCATGACGCCCTTATCGGCCTTCTCGCGAACGGCCTGCATCACCGGCATACGGGCTGCAATCGCACCGCAGCGCAGATAGTCACCGTAGGAAAAGCCGCCCGGAATCAGGATCAGGTCCACATCGTCGGGAATGCTCGTATCGGTCTGCCAGACGGTCACCGGTGCCTGTCCGGTGATCTTGGTGAGTGCTGCGATCATGTCGCGATCGCGATTGAGACCGGGAAGGAGAATGACTGCGGATTTCATGAGCGTCTCTGTCCTTTGCCTGATCAGCCGATGGCGATGGAATAGTCTTCGATCACCGTGTTGGCGAGCAGCTTTTCGCACATGGCCTTCAGGTCGGCTTCGGCCTTGCTCTTGTCGGAGCCATTCAGTTCGAGGTCGAAAACCTTGCCCTGACGGGCCGAGTTGACGCCGTCAAAACCGAGGCTGCCGAGCGCGCCGACGATTGCCTTGCCCTGCGGGTCGAGAACGCCGTTTTTCAGTGTAACGGTGACGCGTGCCTTGATCACTCTGTAGTTCCTGCAATTTTAGAACGAATGAAACAGCCCGGAAGGCTTAACTTGGCATGATCCCGAAAACCGTGTCGACTTTCCGGGATCGTGCCCTTCCGGGCTGGGCGGATCATTTTACTTTACAAGCGTAGGGCCAGCCGGGCGCGGCGTGTCGTTCTCGTTCATGATGCCGAGACGGCGAGCCACTTCCTGATAGGCCTCAACCAGTCCGCCCATGTCGCGGCGGAAACGGTCCTTGTCGAGCTTGTCGTTGGTGGTGATATCCCAAAGACGCGCAGAGTCCGGAGAAATTTCGTCGGCGACGACGATGCGCATCATGTCGCCTTCCCACAGGCGACCGCATTCCATCTTGAAATCGACAAGCTGGATGCCGATGCCGAGGAACAGGCCGGTCAGGAAGTCGTTGACGCGAATGGCGAGCGCCATGATGTCGTCGATTTCCGGCGGGCTTGCCCAGCCGAAAGCCGTGATATGCTCTTCGGTGACCATTGGGTCGTCGAGTGCGTCGGCCTTGTAATAGAACTCGATGATCGAGCGCGGCAGCACGGTGCCTTCTTCAAGGCCAAGGCGCTTTGCCAGCGAACCGGCAGCGACATTGCGCACAACCACTTCAAGCGGAATGATTTCCACTTCCTTGATCAGCTGCTCACGCATGTTGAGGCGGCGGATGAAGTGCGTTGGAATGCCAATGCGGTTAAGCTGGGTGAAAATATGCTCGGAAATGCGGTTGTTCAGCACGCCTTTTCCGTCGATGACTTCATGCTTCTTTGCATTGAAAGCGGTTGCATCATCTTTGAAAAATTGGACGAGCGTACCGGGTTCAGGGCCTTCATAAAGAATCTTGGCCTTGCCCTCGTAAATACGGCGGCGACGGTTCATGGCTTTTCTCGGATTTCCATATTTATGGTGATCGGCTCTAAGCCGCTATTCTCGCGGGCTACCTATAGCAATTGTGGGCTTTTAACAATCCTGCTTTGTGCCCGTTCCCCCGTTTTCGCTGTTTCTGATGCAAGTTTATGCATGAGTCGCAAGAAAGTAGTCTTTAGCTCTTGTATAATCTTGCTCCCCTTGCCAGCTTTAGGCAAGAGAACGGATGACGATCTCTTCTAACTTGTAAGTCTGGGAGCTTTATGAATGACCACTGGCATGGATGATCGCCGCGACGCTTTTGAAAAGAAATTCGCGCTTGATGCGGAACTGCGCTTCAAGGCGGAGGCACGCCGCAACAAGCTTCTGGGACTCTGGGCCGCAGACCAGCTTGGCAAGAAAGATGCGGATGCCGAAGCCTATGCCAAGGAAGTCGTTGCCGCCGACTTTGAAGAAGCTGGCGATGAGGATGTTTTCCGCAAGGTGCGCGCCGACTTCGATGCCGCAAGTGTAAGCGTTGCAGACGAAGTTATTCGTGAGAAGATGTTTACTTTCCTTGAAGAGGCAATCCGCCAGGTAAAGCAGGATTGATGGATGGTTCGGGGCGGAAGGATAGATAGCACTTCCGCCCTGATCCTTTTGAAATGAAGGAAATTCGAATGTCGTTGTCTTCGCGCCTTCGCGCCGGGGAAACAGTGCTTTCTGCATGGTCCTCCCTTCCCGAACCCCTGACGGTCGAAATTCTCGCCCATAGCGCCTTCGATGCCGTAACGCTGGACATGCAGCATGGCGGCCACGACGAGGCGAGTGTTCTTCGCTCTCTTGGCCTTATCCTGAACGCTGGCAAGCCGCCGGTCGTGCGCGTTCCTGTCGGACGCTTCGACATGGCAAGCCGTGCGCTGGATTTTGGTGCGCAGGCGGTCATCGCTCCGATGATCAATTCCGTCGAGGATGCCCGCAGGTTTGCAGCCGCCATGAAATATCCGCCGGTGGGCGAACGCTCATGGGGCGTATTCCGGGCCAATGCGGATTACGGCGCACCGGGTTCCAACGATTATCTGACCACCGCCAATCACGATACGCTTGCCTTCGCGATGATTGAAACGCGCGATGCCTACGATGCGCTGGATGCCATTCTGGATGTTCGCGGCATCGACGGCGTTTTCGTCGGCCCTGCGGATTTCTCCATTGCGTGGAGCAACGGGCGTGAGGCCAATCCGAATTCGGATGCGATTGTGGAACCTATCGGCAATATTGCCGCAAGGCCGCTGCGGCAGGAAAGATCGCCGGTATTTATTCACCTTCGCCGGAGTTTGCGCGTCGCTACATTCCGCTTGGTTTCCGCTTCCTGACACTCAGCAACGATGGCGGTTATATCCGGCTCGCAGCAGAAACGCTGACCAAAGCGGTTCGCGACTAATTCCATTGCAAGATATTGAACAAGAAAAGGCGGGCTAATGCCCCGCCTTTTTCATGCTGTATGAATAAACATCAGTGATGCTTGGGCGCCTGTAGTTGCGTCATGAACTCGGCGAACACCATCGAGCCTTCCGGCCACGGTCCATGCCCGGATTCCGAGTTGATATGCCCGGATTCGCCAGCATCGATCAGCATTGCACCCCAGTCCTTCACGACATCTTCGGCAGCTTCAAAGCTGGAGAAGGGATCGTTGCGGCTGACCACGGTGATCGTGGGGAATGGCAGACGTTCACGCGGGTAGGGGCCGAACGTCATCAGATGCTTGGGGCGGATCTTGTCGTTGGAAACATCCGGAGGCGCCACGAAAAAGGCTCCAGCCACCTTGTGCTGAAAATGCGGCAAGGCATGAACTGCAGTTGCAACGCCGAGCGAATGCGCGACGAGAACAATCGGCCTGGTCGCCGCATTGGCGGCCTTTACCACTTCACCAATCCAGTCTTCGCGAACAGGTTTGGTCCACTCGGCCTGCTCGACGCGCCGCGCCGTCGAGAGTTTGCTCTCCCAACGGGTCTGCCAGTGGTCGGGGCCGGAATTGGTATAGCCGGGGATGATGAGGATATCTGCGTCTTTGACTTTCATGGCTTCCCATTTAGAGAGGCTTTGTAACTTCTTCAAGCCGTGCTTGTTGTATGCTTGGTATAGAAGGCATGCGAATGATGAACAGCCTGTTCGCTGATCGTGATCTTGTGAAACATGTCCCAAATGGTGATGTTTAGGCAAGATTTGAAACACGACGGAGAGACTGGCATGACAATCAGCAGACGTAATATCCTCGGCGCTGCCGGGACTGCTGTCATGGCCAACATTCTTCCTGTTCGCGCAGAAATGCCGTCGAAGGAGGGCGACATGACACAGCATTTGAGAGCAACCGCAGTCGAAACCGAACGTACGGTTGCTCCGCTTCCATTCGCAATGACCACGCCAATGCGTGTGGCTCGCGTTGGCCTGAAGGCGCGCGATGCCGAAACACTGGCTGAATATTATCGCGATGTCGTCGGCTTGCGTGAGATGACGCGTCGCGGCGCGTCGATTGTACTCGGCGCCGGCGACCGCGAACTGATGGAAATTGAACAGTTTTCGGCGGCCAGGCCGGACGATCCGCGCAGCGCCGGTCTGTATCACACCGCGTTCCTGCTGCCGACACGTGGCGACCTTGCGCGCTGGTCGCGCCGCGCCATCGACAAGCAATTGCCGGTCAGCGGTGCATCGGATCACAAGGTAAGCGAAGCCATCTATCTGACCGATCCCGAGGGCAACGGTATCGAAATCTATTCAGATCGTCCGAATAATGAGTGGCAATGGAATGGCGACCGTGTTGCCATGAGCACCGATCCGCTCGATGTCAGCAATCTGCTCGATGTCATCAAGCGCGAGGGCGGAGAATGGGACGGCGCACCGCAAAACACCGTGGTTGGTCACGTTCATCTGCGCGTCGGCAATGCCCATGAAGCCGAAACCTTCTGGCATAACGAACTCGGCCTTGAAACCGTTCAAACCTATGGTGACCGGGCTGTGTTCATGTCCACCGGGCGCTACCATCACCATATCGCTGCCAATGCCTGGCAGAGTGCCGGTGCGGGCAAGCGTGACGAAGATCGGACCGGCCTCGGCTGGGTTGAGCTGGAAGACACGCGTGGCGGTAACAACAGCACCTTCGTGGATCCATGGGGCAACGTGGTCAATACGATCAAGACCAAGGCGTAACCAGCCCATCTCCAGAATGTAAAAAACCCCATGTTTTCATAAACATGGGGCTTTTTTCGGATTCAAATTATGAACCAATTAGAGCATAATCCGACCGGAGTGAAACGAGGATCGATAAGATTATGCTTGAAATATAATAACTTAGAGCGCCGATCTGATTCAATCAGATCGAAACGCGCTCTAAAGGGGGGCGCAGATTTTGGTTATGACGTGCCGAAAATCGTGGCTTGCGAGAACCGGAGCGCAGTGTGCTTCACGCATGGTCCCGAAAAGTTGCAGACTTTTCGGACAAGACCATGCGAATAGAATAACTACGTGAGCACCGGAAGCGCAGTAAGACGCGATTTGCAGGCCGTCAGAGCCGAAATCTCAACCGAAGACGCGCTTGAAAATCGTATCTACATGCTTGGTGTGGTAGCCGAGATCGAACTTTTCGCGGATCTGTTCTTCGGAAAGGGCCGCGCGTACTTCCGCGTCGGAGAGCAGTTCTTCGAGGAAGTCGGCACCCTGTTCCCAGACCTTCATGGCGTTGCGCTGCACGAGACGATAGGCGTCTTCGCGTGATACGCCAGCCTGTGTCAGCGCCAGCAGCACGCGCTGAGAATGCACCAGACCGCGGAACTTGTTCATGTTTTTCAGCATGTTATCCGGGTAGATGACCAGCTTTTCGATCACGCCAGCCAGACGGTTGAGCGCGAAGTCGAGCGTGATGGTGGTGTCCGGGCCAATGGCACGTTCGACGCTCGAATGCGAAATATCGCGTTCGTGCCAGAGAGCCACGTTTTCCATCGCAGGCGTTACCGACATGCGAACCAGACGGGCGAGGCCGGTCAGGTTTTCGGTCAGAACCGGGTTGCGCTTGTGCGGCATGGCCGACGAACCCTTCTGGCCCGGCGAGAAGAATTCTTCCGCTTCCAGAACTTCCGTGCGCTGCATATGGCGGATTTCGATGGCGATGTTTTCCATCGAAGAGGCGATGACGCCGAGCGTTGCAAAGAACATTGCATGGCGGTCACGCGGGATCACCTGCGTCGAAACCGGCTCTGCTTCGAGGCCGAGCTTGGCGCAGACATATTCTTCCACACGTGGGTCGATATTGGCGAACGTGCCAACAGCGCCGGAAATGGCACCGGTTGCGATTTCTTCGCGCGCCGCAACGAGGCGGGCACGGCCACGCGCCATTTCGGCATAGAAACGCGCAAAGGTAAGGCCCATGGTCGTCGGTTCGGCATGGATGCCGTGGCTGCGGCCGATGCGGACCGTATCCTTGTGTTCAAAAGCACGCTTCTTCAGGGCTTCCAGAACGCGGTCCATGTCGGCAAGCAGCAGATCGGCAGCGCGTACGAGCTGGACGTTGAGCGTGGTGTCGAGCACGTCCGAAGAGGTCATGCCCTGATGCACGAAGCGGCTGTCCGGGCCGATGAATTCCGCCAGATGGGTCAGGAAGGCGATGACGTCATGCTTGGTGACGGCTTCGATTTCGTCGATACGGGCGACGTCGAACTTCGCCACGCTACCCTTTTCCCAGATGGTCTTGGCCGCTTCCTTCGGGATGACGCCGAGTTGCGCCAGCGCCTCGCAGGCATAGGCTTCGATCTCGAACCAGATGCGGAACTTCGTTTCGGGCGACCAGATGGCGACCATTTCAGGCCGGGAATAGCGCGGGATCATGGGTGCATCCTGTAGAAAGTGGGAGTTTAACGATTGCGGGCAGCTTCAGCCGCAGCACGAATGGCGTCGATATTGGCGCGGTAGCTCTCGACGGAGTTGCCCTTGTAAACGGCAGAACCGGCCACGAGAATGTTGGCGCCTGCTGCAACGACCGAGCCTGCGGTTTCCGGTGTAATACCGCCGTCAACTTCGATATCGATAGGGCGGTCGCCAACCATTTCGCGGACGCGCTTGATCTTGTCGAGCATCGGCGTGATGAACTTCTGGCCGCCAAAACCGGGATTGACGGTCATGACGAGGACGAGATCGACATCATCGATGACGTTCGTCAGCGCTTCGGCGGGCGTTGCCGGGTTAAGCGCCAGACCGGCTTTCTTGCCCAGAGCGCGGATCGACTGCAGAGAACGGTGCGTGTGCGGACCGGCTTCGGCGTGAATTGTGATGAGATCGCAGCCAGCATCGGCAAACGGTGCCAGATACGGGTCGCAGGGCGCAATCATCAGATGCGCATCGAACAATGCCTTGGTGCGCGGGCGGATCGCCTTCACCACCTGCGGGCCGAAAGTAATATTCGGCACAAAATGCCCGTCCATGACGTCGATATGCACCCAGTCGGCACCGGCTTCCAGCACGGCATCGACTTCTTCGCCAAGACGGGCGAAATCGGCGGAAAGAATGGACGGGGCGATGGCGATGGGGCGCATATGTGATCTCCGTAACTTTGGCCAGCCCCTAGCACATGAGGGGCAAGAATCCTATCCCCAGCGCTTGTGGAACCACATCCACTGGCCAGGATATTCGCGCACCCACGTCTCAACGGTATCGTTCAACAGCTGTGCGGTTGCGGCAACATCGATCTCGCCCTTGTCGTCGCGCGGCAATTCCATGCGCTCATAGAGTTCGAGACGATAGCGTCCACCGGGAAGGCGGATACAGCGTGCCGGATAGACGTCGCAATCATATTGCCGCGCAAGCTTGGCCAACAGTGGATTGGTCTTCACCGGGCGGTTGAAGAAGGTGGAAGGCACACCGCGGCGGAATTTCTGGTCCACCAGCATACCGACATTGCCGCCTTCATCGAGGATATGCGCAAGCGACCACGCGGCCCCGGCTTTCGACGGCACCAGATGGCCCATATTGGTGCGACGGGCTTTCAGAACCTTGTTGGCGATATAGGGATTGTTTGGCGGGCGGAAGAGCGCCGTAACGTTCAGACCGAAGGTGGCGGCGCAGATTGGTAGAAGTTCGAAATTGCCGGTATGGGCGGTAAAGAAGATATGCGGCTTCTTCTCGTCGCGCAGGCGTTCAAAAATCGGAATGCCTTCCACTTCGACCAGTCCCGGTTTCGTCGAATGGGGATCGAAATCGAAAACAGCATCGAGGAAGATATATTCCGCGAAGAGGCGCGCCATCGAATCCCACATTTCGCGCGCGATTTCCTCGATTTCCGCGTCGCTTTTCTCAGGATAAGCCTGACGCAGATTATCGGTGGCAACCTTGTGGCGCGGCGTCAGCGGCCCGATCAGACGGGCCACCTTGGCTGAAAAGCTGATTGCAGCCTTCGCCGGAAAAAGGCGCAACAGGCCAAGCAGCAGAAAGACGGCCTGCGCCCAGAGCCAGTAGTTGAACTGCTTCAGCTTGCGGGTCCAGCGGAAGAGCAGAAGTTTCAGCTTGAACATCATGGACGTGGGCGACTCAGTCGATCTCGAGAATGATCTTGCCGAAGACGTCGCGGCCTTCCATGCGCTTCAGCGCCGTATCGATATCGTTGAAGCCGACCACGGTGTCGATGACCGGATGCACGATGCCGCGCGCCATTTTCTGCATGGCGTCTGCCATGTTTTCCATGCGGCAGCCAAACGAACCCAGAATCTTGAGCTGCTGCTGGAAGAGCTGCATCAGGTTCATATTGGTCGAGACGCCGGAGGTCGAGCCGCAGGTGACGAGACGTGCACCGCGCTTCATGCAAAGCATCGAACCGGCCCAAGTATCCGCGCCGACATGCTCGAACACCACGTCCACACCCTTCTTCTTGGTGAGCTTGCGCACCACGCCCTCGAAGCGGTCTTCCCGGTAGTTGATGACGTGATCGGCGCCGAGTGCCTTGGCCTTCTCGATCTTGTCGTCGGAACCGACTGTCGTGATGACCGTGCAGCCCATCTTCTTGGCAAGCTGGATGGCGGCTGAACCGATGCCGGAACCGCCAGCCTGTACGAGTACGGTTTCGCCGGGCTCAAGCTTGGCATTGTCGAACAGCATATGCTCGACCGTACCGAAGGTTACAGGGGCGACGGCGGCGCCGATGGCATCCACACCGGGAGGTGCCGGAACAAGAAGACGGGCAGGCAGGTTCACTGCCTCGCACGCAAAGCCGTCGAGATGGAAACCATGCACGCCGCCGACATGTTCGCACAGATTGTCACGGCCTTCGCGGCAGGCGCGGCAAAGACCACAGGTGCGCGCACCATAGATCGAGACGAGCTGACCGGGCAGGAGATTGGAAACGCCGGGGCCGACAGCATCCACAACGCCTGAAGCTTCCGCACCGATAACCAGCGGCATCTTGCGCTTGGCAAACGCCATGCCGCGCCAGCCCCACACGTCGATGTGGTTGAGCGCAACGGCCTTGATCTTCACGGTTACCTCGCCAATGCCGGGGGCAGGCGGCGGTGCGATATCGGTGATTTCAAGGCGGCGATCGTCGAGAAGCTGCAAGGCGCGCATGAAGTAATCCTTTTCAAGACATAATCCCGGAAACGGCGAACCGTCCGGGATCATGGGAAAATTCGTATTTGTCGGACCGATTAATTCGGATTTGCCGCCAAAACAAGGCTCGTATTCTGTCCGCCGAAACCGAACGAGTTGGAAAGCACGGCAGAAACTTCCGCCTGACGCTTTACATTCGGCACGACATCAAGCGGAATAGCCGGGTCCGGATTGTCATAATTGATGGTCGGGGGCAGGGTACCCGTCTGGATCGTCAGCAGCGAGAAGACTGCCTCGATTGCACCCGCAGCGGTCAGCGTATGGCCGATCATCGACTTGTTGGAGGAAACCGGGATTGAGGCAAGCTTGTCGCCGAATACGGTCGAAAGCGCCAGATATTCCATCTTGTCGTTTTCCGGCGTCGAGGTGCCGTGGGCGTTGATATAGGAAATCTGCTCTTCGGTCAGACCGGCATCGGCCAATGCGGCGCGCACCGTGCCAATGGCAGGTGAAGCATCCGGCTTGGAACGGGTGCGGTGGAAATCATCGGCCTTTTCGCCGCAACCGGCCAGAATGCCCAGAACCTTGGCGCCGCGTGCAACAGCGCTTTCGAGTGATTCCATCACCAGCGCGCCGGAACCTTCCGACATGGCAAAACCATCACGATCCTTGGAGAAAGGCTTGGAAGCCTTTTCCGGCTTGTCGTTCTGGGTGGAAAGGGCCGAAAGCAGCGAGAAGCGGATCAGGGCTTCGGCAGAGACGGAGCCGTCAGTTCCGATGGAAAGAACCCGATCACTTTCGCCACGACGGATGGCTTCGACACCAAGCTGGATCGCAGTCGCACCCGAGGCACATGCGGTCGAAAGCGTGATCGGCAGGCCGCGCGTGCCAAAAGCTTCCGACAGGCGTTCAGCGATATAGCCGAACTGGGTCGTATTGAAGAGGTCATTCTGACGGGCGCGGCGGCATGCTTCCAGCAGGAGCTGATAGCTTGCCGGACCTTCATTCTTCACGGTCGCATCAAGTGCAAACCGGCTTTTCCAGTCCAGTTCGACCGGAGGAGCTGCCAGAAAAAGCGGACCGCCAAAATCGGTAGACGAAAGACCGGACTGGGCAAGAGCTTCCTCACCTGCGAGCCGGGCCAGCGCTTCGGAGAGCGCCGATGCGCCCACATCGCTTTCGGCCAGGAAATCAACCGTTCCGGAGAAGCGTGTATTGAGGTTGTCGGTTGGAAAGCGGGTGATGGCATGGATACCCGATTTTCCGCCGGTCAATGCAGCCCAGTTGTCTTCCTTGCCCTGACCGAGCGAGGAAACCACACCTGCTCCGGTAATGGCGACAATGGGACGGCCGAGATGGTCTGTATATTTCGTCATCTTATACTCTCACCAGCTTTGCTGCGCCTTCGGCACGAGTCGCTCCGACTGCGGTGACAATTGCTTCGCTGATTGGACCACTGGCATCCTTTTCGGATGCATCCAGCGGTGCAAAAGCCTCGCCTTTCCAGACGGATATGGCCGCAAGTGCCAGCGCCAGCGGGAACTGCGCTTCGCGCAAATGACCGGTCAGGCCGGAAATGCCGCGATAAGTGGCTGACAGAGCGTCCAATGCGGTTTTCTCCGCGCCGGTCGCTTCATGGGCGCCGGAAGCAGCGGAAACAACATAGGAGGGATCCTTGCCGCCATTGGCTGCAAGGATGAGTTCGCGGATGGTGTTTGTGAGGTCTGCGCTGTCGCGTCGGATTTGTGCACTTTCGATGCCGGCAACTTCCGCATAAGCGCGTGCACCGCGCTTGGCTGCGTGGTCAGCGCTTTCCAGAACAAGGAACACGCCGCCGGAACCGGAAATCATGCCGCCGCCAGCCGAACCGTCACGCTGCCAGAGCGGTGCCCAGCCATCATGCTTGAGCAGTCCGCCAAGCTCGTGACCGAGAATCATGTCGAAATGTTCGGCATTGTAGGAACCGCCAACCAGCGCATGAGTGCTCTGACCCGTGCGAATGCGCGCGGCTGCGGTTTCGATAGCCGAAAGGCCGGAACCTTCCTCGCCCATGAAGGTACGCGAAGAACCGGTCACCTTGTGGACGATCGAAATATTGCCTGCGAGCAGGTTGGAAAGCTGCGCCAGAAACAGGGTCGGGCGCAGTTCGGTCGAGAGTTTCTCGTTCAGCATGACGCCGCGATCGTTGCGGGTGCGGCCTTCATCCAGAATCTGCATATCGACGGTGATGTCGCGTTCGCCGCCACCGGCACCCACGACCATATCCATGGTCGCGCAAAGCGCCTCGTCGTCCTTCATGCCAGCATCCTGCAGAGCAAGCCCTGCGGCATAGGTGCCAAGGCGCTGCCAGGTTTCCATCTGGCGCTGATCGCCACGCTTTGGAATCTGCAGGCTCCAGTCCACTTCACCCAATGGATGAACAGTGTAAGGCGCAAAGGCTTCCTTTTCGAGGCGCGGCTCAGTGCCAGCCTTCGAGAAAGCGTTCCAATGCACATCGACCCCTTCGCCGAGCGAGGAGATGATGCCGATACCTGTGATGACGACTTTATTGTTCTGCATGGGTCCCGTTTGTCCGTCGATGCTGAGACTGCTCTGACACGCGAAAAATTCGCGCTACCAGAAACGGAATCAGGGCGAACATTTCTGTTCACCCCTCAATACCGCCATATTATGTGCCGGATCAGCCTTTTTTGGCTGCAACCAGCTCATCGATTTTTGCGCAGAGGTTCTTGAGAACGAAATATTCTTCGGTCGGAACCTTGCCTTCGTTCACTTCCTGGGTCCACTGCTCAAGCGGAATCTTGATGCCGAAAGCCTTGTCGATGGCGAAGACGATGTCGAGGAAGTCGAGGCTGTCGATGCCCAGATCGTCGATGGTGTGGCTATCTGGCGTGATGGTGTCACGGTCGATTTCACTGGTTTCGGCGATGATGTCGGCGACTTTGTCAAAAGTAGAGGACAAGTTTCGATTCCTTTATTCATGGCGGTGCCACAGTTGGCACGCATCTGACTGTTTGCGCGTGTCTAGCGTTTTTCCGGTGACAGGGAAAGTCATATTACTTTCATAGTCACCGAGCTTTCAAAACCGCATATAAGGCGCGTAACATGCGAAGCGCAACATAAAGACAAACTCTAATTTTGGAAATATTCTCAAAACTGAGTTATTACAACTGGGCTAGGGTTCGTTTCTGACGCGTCTCACAAAATACCAAAGACCAACCACAGCACAGGCGATCATCACAATTGCCAGTGCGTATTGCACCGGGCCATTCCCCGATGCAATTGCCACGAGGCCTGATGTCACGCTCCCCATTGCCCCCAAAGCTTCCGGGTGCTTCAAAACAGATGTGACGGCCATATCGCCCTGACGGGCCTTGGGTGAGATATCATTCGTCGGTCCTGCGGCATGGATGATGGGCGCGTTGGCAGCGAGCGCCAGAGCGCGAGAACGCACCCGTTCGACACGGGCGAGCCAGCCTTTCCCGAAGGTCGAGGCTGTAGACAACCTTTCCAGCCAGGATGCGCGTGCATCACACAAAGCATTGATGACCTCGTCGGTAGATCGCATATTGGCGGCCGCAACCGTCTGGGCTCCAATTATTCCATCTTCGGGCAAGCCCAGAATACCTTGCAGCATCCTTGCCGCGCGTGCGGGACCTGAATTGACAGAAAAGTCGAACAGGGCGTAGTCGAGACCCGAAGGCAGGTTGTCTCCGTCGATCTTGTTCCAGAATTGCGCCTGATAGATTTGCGTGGCAGTTGCTGGCGTCATTTCCTTTACATCTTCGGGCGATACCTGATGTCCGTCCCACGCGGACAGGGTTGCGATGGTGATACCCATATTGGTTGCGCCGCCGGGATCAGCGGGATTGTCTGCATATCCGCCTTCTTCACTAAAAATATAAGGCATGACTTTCTGGAAATTCGACTTCATTGAAAAAGCCTCTAATTTAGTATTTATCGAAAAAAAACAGTAATTTATAGCTCAGGATATCATTGGTTCTTCAGAAGAAAATAGTGTGAAAACTACTTGTTCATGCATTCAATCAAGATTGGTTCAAAATCATTATTTGATCACGATGTGTCTTGCGTACCGCACGATGATGCGGCTTCATGAGCATCTCATCGCTGCATCATTGACAGGCGGGCAAAAGTGAATTCGGAAATCTTTGGATATGCACCGGACGGGCAGGCGGTTCACCGGCTCACGATCTCCAATGGCCCGCTGACGGCCAGGATCATCAATTGGGGCGCAGCCATTCAGGATCTGCGCATGGAGGGCCATGCGGCTCCGCTGGTGATCGGCTATCGCGACTTTGCCGATTATCCGGCCCATTCACCGCATCTGGGTGCGATTGCGGGTCGTTCGGCCAATCGCATCCGCAATGCCCGGTTTGATCTGGACGGAACGACTTACGAGGTAGAGCCGAATTTTCAGGGCCGCCACAATCTGCACGGCGGCAGCAAGGGGCTCGGCAATCGCGTCTGGAAGATAACCGGAAACGGTCCGGATTTCGTGACGCTTGCGACAGTGGCAACCGATGGCGAGATGGGGTTTCCCGGCAACCTGAATGTCAGCTGCACCTATATGCTCACCGGGGATGGGACGCTAATCGTGCGGCTGGAAGCGGTGACCGACAAGCCGACCGTCTGCAACCTGCTGCATCACAGCTACTTCAATCTCGATGATGGCGGCGAGGGCGATATTCTCGATCATCAGCTCAAGATCGACGCCGACGCCTATATGCCGGTCGATGATGCTCTCATTCCGGACGGACGCGTTCTGCCGGTCAAAGGAACGCCTTTCGATTTCCGGGAGTTCCGTCCGATTCGCTTTGAGGAGAATGGCAGTCAGGTCCAGTATGACAGTAATTTCTGCCTGACCGCAGCGCGGGGACCATTGCGCCCATGCGCGTCGGTCAAGGGCGCTCGTTCCGGTATTCGTCTCGATATCTCAACGACAGAACCGGGCGTTCAGTTCTATGCAGGCAACACCATGGCCAATGATTGCATCGGCCTGATGGGCAAGCCTTACGGAAAACACGCGGGTTTCTGTCTTGAGCCGCAGATATGGCCGGGATCGCTGGAATATCCGTATTTCCCGCAGGCAATATTGCGTCCGGGTGAGATTTACGCCCAGACCAGCCATTTCAGCTTTTCACGCGAAAAATAATCAATCAGCAAAAGCGGCGCGTGCGGTTTCCATCGGAGCGAGCGCGCCGCGTATCTCAACGACACGCGCTGCAACCAGATGCGCCTTGCGGGCTGCATCCACCGGAGCAAGCCCGTTCAATCGCGCAGCAAGATAGGCACCGTTGAAGCTGTCGCCAGCGCCGGTGGTGTCCACGGCTTGCGCCACAACGGACGGTACTGACACACTTTCATCGCCGGAGACGACCAGAGCCGGTTCGGTGCCGTCCTTGACGACGATCTCTTTCACGCCGAGTGCGGCAAGGCGATCTGCACAAGCAGCGGCATCCTTGTCGCCAAAGAGCGCTTGTTCATCGGGAAATGTGGGTAGGGCAATATCCGCAATGCGCATCGCTTCGCTGATGATCTCCTGCGCAACTTTCCGGTCTGGCCAGAGCTGGTGGCGGAAATTCGGATCGAATGCGATTCGTGAGCCAGCGGCGCGGCACTTCCGCAAGACATCGAAAAACGTGTCGCGATGCTCGGGCAGGATGATGGCGATTGAAATGCCCGAAAAATAGATGATGTCACGGCCGGTCAGGCTTTTTTCAAGGGCTTCGCGGTCGCTGGCGAGACGCCTTGCGGCGGCGTCGCTCCGCCAATAGGTGAAGGAACGCTCGGCGCCGTTGAGCGTGATTGCGTAAAGACCGGGATGAAGTCCGTCAATAATGGGGCTATGGGCGATTCCGATTCCATTTGATGTCAGGAATACGCGCTGCTTCTGGGAGAAGCTGTCTTCGCCGAAAGCGGTCACATATTCGACAGGGTAGGATTTCTCCATCAGTGCCCGCATGTACCAGGCGGTGTTCAGCGTATCACCCGCAAAACCCATGCGCCATTGATCGCCTTCATTGCCTGAAAGCTCGATCATGCATTCGCCGATAGACGCAAATCCGCCCATGTCAGTCTCCTCACTTCCAATGGGGCTAACGCCTATACTAATTTGCCGTTATGTAAAATTGGTTTGTCGGTAGTCATCCAGCCTTTATCGACTTGCCACATTCATTGTGTAAGCATCCCCCGACTGCATCGCCCTCAAAATCGGGATAGCTTTTCAAAAGCACGATGCATTACCTGATATTTTGGAGTTCCGCTGACGTCGTGTAGCGAACCTCAGCCAAGGATTTGACATGCGTTATGCGATTTATTTCACGCCGCCATCCAATGATGCGCTTTTGAAGGTTGCCGCAAACTGGCTCGGGCGCAATGCGTTCAGCGGGGAACCGGTCAAGATGCCTGCGATTCGCTCGCTCGCGACCGCTGAAATCGCCCAGCTGACCGAAGAGCCGCGCCGTTATGGTTTTCATGCGACCATGAAAGCGCCGTTCCGTCTGGATGAAGAACATACTGAAAATGACCTGCTTTCCGCATTGATGCATTTCGCATCGTCGGCGTCACCGGTCGTCATTCCCCGTTTGAAGCTGCATGCAATTGGCCCGTTCTTCGCGCTCGTGCCGGAAGAGCCGGTTGCTGAGCTGAACCAGCTCGCCAATGATGTTGTCGTTGCCTTCGACCGGTTTCGCGCACCGCTCACTGAGGCGGAAATTGCAAAGCGGCGGCCGGAGCGTCTCAGCGAGACGCAGCGCCACAATATCGAACGCTGGGGCTATCCCTATGTTTTTGACGAGTTCCGCTTTCATATGACCCTGACCGGCCCGGTGGAGGAGAAGGACCGCGCTCGCGTGGAGCGGACGCTGGACGAATTTTTCACGCCGCTGCTGGATGACGCCGTAGAGGTTGCGAATCTCGCTCTGTTCGTGGAACCTGAGAAAGGGGCTCCTTTCGAGATTCATTCGCTGCATCCTCTGACCGGTGGCCAGGTTGCGTCTGCTCGGGCCTCACGAGCGGTTGGGAGGCCGTAAGCAATGGGAAATGAAACGGTTCTGCGCAACGCCCGTATCGTGCTCTCCGACGATGTCGTTCTCGGTTCTCTGAAGCTCGTCGGCGGCAAGATCGCCGATATCTCTACCGGCACCTCCAGTATTGGCGAAGATATGGAAGGCGACTTCCTGACGCCGGGACTGGTGGAACTGCACACAGATCATCTCGAAGGACACTATGCTCCGCGCCCCAAGGTGCGCTGGAACCCGATTGCCGCCGTACAGGCGCATGATGCCCAGATTGCCGCCTCCGGGATCACCACCGTTTTCGACGCATTGCGTATCGGTTTCGATGACGACGCCGAAACGGGTATCGACGATATGCGCAAGCTTTCGTCGGCGATTGCCGAAGGCCGCGATGCGGGCCGTCTGCGCGCCGACCATTTCCTGCATTTGCGTTGCGAGGTTTCCGCACCCGACTGCCTTCCTGCCTTCGAACAGTTCGGCAATCAGGCGCTGGTCAGGCTGGTATCGCTGATGGATCACGCGCCGGGGCAGCGGCAGTTCACGGATATCGAAACCTACAAGACATATTTTATTCGCAAGCTGAAATTCTCGGAAGAAGAGTTCCGGCTCTATTGCGAGCGGCGTATCGGGCAGTCCCAGCAATATTCCGCGCCGACACGCAAGGCGATTGCCGAATTGTGCCACCAGCGCGGGGTTATTCTGGCGAGCCACGATGACGCGACGACAGAGCATGTCGCGGAAGCACAGGCACAGGGAATACGCGTCGCGGAATTTCCCACGACACATACAGCTGCGAAAGCGTCAAAAGATTCCGGAATGTCGGTGCTTATGGGGGCGCCGAATGTCGTGCGCGGCGGTTCGCATTCGGGAAATGTGTCTGCGCGCGAGCTGGTCGAAGCCGGGCATCTCGATATCATATCGTCGGATTATATCCCGGCCAGCATGATGCAGTCGGCGTTTTTTCTCGCTGATGTCGTCGAGAATATCTCGCTTCCGCAAGCCATTCGTCTGGTTTCCGCCAACCCTGCCAAAGCGGTAGGGCTGGATGATCGCGGCGAGATTGTTGCCGGCAAGCGGGCTGATCTGGTTCGTGTGCAGATTGCCGATCACGTTCCGATCATCCGCACCGTTTGGCGAGAGGGACGGCGGGTTATTTAGAGCATCGATCTGATTGGATCAGACCGACGCTCTAAATATTTCTATTTCAAGCATAATCTTATCGATCCTCGTTTCACTCCGGTCGGATTATGCTCTACCCCACCGAGATGAGCGTGGTCGGTTCCAGCGCCAGTCTGCCATCATCCAGAATATCGAGCTGCAGAGAGCGGTAGCTTTCAATGCTCAGATGGGATGTCTTTGGGGAGTGCGGATGTGTTGCGGTGACCACGACAACGCTCGCACCGGCAGTTTCTCCGGCAACGATACCGGCTGGCGCATCCTCGAACACAAGGCAATTGTGCGGATCGAAACCAAGTCGTTTCGCGCCAAGCTGGAAACATTCGGGGCTCGGCTTGCCACGCTCTACATCTTCGGCGGAAACGATGGTCTTCGGCATCGGCAATCCTGCTGCGGCGACGCGGCGGGTTGCAAGTTCAAGTGGCGCCGAGGTGACGATTGCCCAACGGTCTTGCGGCAATGAACTGAGAAAGTCATACGCGCCGTCGATAGGTGCGATACCGTCCAGATCTGCCATTTCGGCCTGAAACAATATCTCCGCCTCGCGGATCGGGTCCACGCCCGGCAGAGCGAGGCGACGGACGGTTTCGACGGCCCGAACACCGTGGATCGTCGGCAGGAAAGTGACCGGATCGATGCCATGGCGTATCGCCCATTCGCTCCACACACGTTCGGTCGCTTCGATGGAACTCAATATCGTGCCGTCCATGTCGAAAAGAAACGCATCGAATGATTTGCCGAAAGGGGAAAAGGAGGTCACGCTGAATGTCCTTTAACTACGCAGATGAGAATCGGGAGAATGCTTCTGTGATTGATCATAATGTTTATTGGGTGAGAAGACAGTCTTTGGAGCAGCCAGAGTCCCCACATCGGGTATGAAAATTCGCTTCGGCTCACTATATTGAGGAGCGACTGCAATATTGGTGAAACTTGATCATTTCGATCAATTGTGGCTTTTGGCACCTTTCCGAATTCAAATAAATGCCGAAAGCGTCGACTGCGACTGAATCGCATTCTCAGGATTGTTGTATAAATGACTGAAATGATATCAAAAAAACGCAACTATCCGGACGTGCGCTTTGCTGTTGCGCCCATGATTGACTGGTCGGACAGACATTGCCGCTACTTTCACAGGCTCTTTTCCAGGCACACATTGCTCTACACTGAAATGGTCGTGGCGGATGCTATCATTCACGGCCCGCGTGACCGATTGTTGGGTTTCGATGCCGCCGAACATCCTGTGGCACTGCAGCTGGGCGGTTCCGATCCGGTGAAGCTGAAAGAGGCTGCGAAGATCGGCGCCGATTACGGCTATGATGAAATCAATCTCAATGTCGGTTGCCCGTCGGATCGTGTGCAGTCAGGTACATTTGGCGCTTGTCTCATGCAAACCCCGGATGTGGTGGCGCGTTGCGTTTCAGCCATGAAAGAGGCCGTTTCCGTGCCCGTTACGGTCAAATGCCGTATTGGCGTTGATGATCAGGATGTGGAAGTTGCGCTCGACACTTTGACCGATCTGACGCTTGACGCGGGCGCTGATGCGCTTTGGGTCCATGCCCGCAAGGCCTGGCTGAAAGGATTATCGCCCAAGGAGAACCGCGAGATTCCACCACTTGACTATGATCGCGTCTATCGCCTCAAGGCGCGGCTTGGTGATGTTTTCGTCGGCATAAACGGCGGGATCAATACACTGGACGAAGCAGAGCAGCA
Source organism: Brucella sp. JSBI001 (assembly GCF_026014005.1). Lineage (NCBI taxonomy): Bacteria > Pseudomonadati > Pseudomonadota > Alphaproteobacteria > Hyphomicrobiales > Brucellaceae > Brucella > Brucella sp. JSBI001. Next base: position 1,012,504 of record NZ_CP110339.1, read on the forward strand.
CTTGCAGACGGTCGATGCGGTGATGCTCGGTCGCGCCGCTTACCATAACCCCGAGATTCTGGCGGAGGTGGATGCGCGTCTTTATGGCGGCGATCAGGCAGATACCTCGATCGCTGATATCATCGATGACATGTGCGCTTACACTGATCGCCATATCGCGGCAGGCGGCAGGCTTTCGCATGTGAGCCGCCATATGGTCGGGCTTTTTACCGGACAGCCGGGCGCGCGGCGCTGGCGGCAAATCCTTTCGACAGACGCCACCAGGCCGGGCGCAAACAGCGACGTGCTGCGTCAGGCCTATGCCGTCGTGACTGAAGCGGCAGCAGAAGCTGCTTAGAATACGTTTCGATCTGATTGGATCAGATCGGCGCTCTCAGTATTTGTTTCGACGCGCATCTTATCCGAAAACCGTTTCACACTTTTCGGGATGCACTCTAATCAATCAGAATAAGCTGGTCGCCGCGGACAGTGAACCCGCCGAGGGTTTGCAGGAAGTTCATGCCGAGCAGGCTGCCGGTCATCAGGCCTTCCTTTGTCACCATGGCGCGCACATTCTGGCGTTCGATATCGCCAATCTGCAATGTAGCAATATTGATGACTGCTGCACTTGCCGTGCCATTGGCCGTCATGATCGGAACGGAATAGTTGAGCGAGGCGGTGTCTATGCCTGCGCGCTCTGCATCTTGCTGTGACAGGACGACCGAAGATGCGCCGGTATCGACCAGAAAGTGAACGCGTTCGCCGTTTACGCGCCCGTTGACCTCGAAATGACCGTTTGCAGCCTTTGCAAGCGTGACAGTCAGGGCACCATCGGCATTGCGGCCCGAAATAGGACTGCCGGGGATTAGCCCGGCCGTGACCCGGCTGGCGACGTCCTGCAGCTCATAACGATACTGGTAGCCTGCGACGAGACCGAGGATAATCACGGCCCACATGGCCATGTTGCGCGCAAAGTCGGTCAGCTTGATGCCGGAGCCGAGCAAGCCAGCGGCAAGCACGACGCCCCAAATGCCCAGATAGGCTGCGCGGGCAAACACGTCATTGTCCATGCCAAGCGTTGAGCCACTGTCATTGTTGGACATCAGCAGCAGGACAACAATCGCGACTGCCGCAATAATGAGCCAGAAAAAGCGCCCCATCAGCCAATTCTCTTTTCTACAATAATCTCATGCCTGTCGGCGAGAAGCGCCCAGACGGCCATTCGCTCTTCTGCACTCATGCTGGACCAGTGTGCGATTTCATCCAGCGTCCGGGCACAGCCGAGGCAGAAGCCGGTTTCCGTATCTATCGTGCAAACCAATATGCACGGGGATTCGATGGTTGTCGTGTCCATGAATGCAATGTGGTTGCATCAAAGGGCCATGACAAGCCCGGCGAGGACGGCAACCGAACCGATCTGCTGCGCCGCGCCTAGCGTGTCGCCCGTCTGTCCGCCGATTTTTGCGATACAAAGTCTGGCAAAGCCGAAAAGCAGACCTGTTGCCAGCACAAGCGCATTGATGAGCGAGAGAAATCCACCCACTGGAATGAGCGTGAAGACAAGAAAGACCAGCCCAATCCCGAAACCGCAAACAACGGTCTCCCATTGTGGCTGGCCAACACTGTCGGACAGTCCACCGGGACGCGCGGAAGGAAGGGCGTGCCAGAATGCCAGCATGCCTGATCGGCTTGCCGCCTCGCATCCGACCAGCGCAAGTGCTGCGTATCCCGCGCCTGCGCGGTCGATGATCGCCATCAGTAGAGCCGCTTTCAAACCGACGAAGACAATCAGCGTCAGCGCGGCGAAAGTTCCGATGCGGGAATCTTTCATGATATCCAGCCGACGATCAGGCGAAGAAGCACCGAAGAAACCGTCAGCAGTATCGCCCAGACCGTCTTCATGGAGCGCGCCGGTCATAGCCGCAAGGGCACCAATCGCGAGCAGCGCGCAGGCAAGGGGTGGCAGGTTCACTTTATAGGCCATGAAAAGCACAGCGCCTGCCAGCAGGCCCAGAACCGCTCCCGCGAGCGGAAAGGCACGGGCATTGCGCGGCAACGAATCATCGCCGTTCTCGAACCAGCTCTGTGGAAGCGGCAGGCGGCTTAGAAAGCCCAGACTCCGGATCGTGTCGCCAATGAGACTATTTCGCTGCAAGTGACTGTTCCACTTTGTTTCCCGAAATGGATTTCCGCGATAATTCGCCTCAATGTTGCTTCAACTCAAAGAGGTGATTTGAAAATTCGCGTCAGTGCTTATAGGACGAGCCCAACGAATTTACACCTCCCATCATTGATTGGACTGAACTTATGAGCGCCAGCGGCCTACCTTTTGACGATTTCCGAGAATTGATCCGAAATCTGCCGGGGCCTGATCTCGGGGCGGAAAGGGCCGTTCGCGAGCGTGAAGCTACACTGACCAAGCCTGCCGGCTCGCTCGGACGCATGGAAGACATCGTGGCATGGCTTGCCGCATGGACTGGCAAGCGCACACCGCAGATCAATCGCCCGCTGGTCGCGGTGTTTGCTGGCAATCACGGGGTTACGGCCAAGAACATCACGCCATTTCCGCCAAGTGTCACGGCACAGATGGTCGAGAATTTCGCCGCCGGTGGCGCAGCCATCAACCAGATCTGTATTGCCAACGATCTTGGCCTGAAGGTTTTTGATCTGGCGCTGGAGCATCCAACTGGTGACATTACCGAAGAACCGGCCATGGATGAGCGCACCTGCGCCGCGACCATGGCTTTCGGCATGGAAGCGATTGCCGGTGGAACCGATCTCTTGTGCATCGGCGAAATGGGTATCGGTAACACTACGATTGCAGCGGCAATCGCGCTGGCACTCTTCGGTGGTACGGCGGAAGACTGGGTAGGGCCGGGCACGGGCTCAACGGGTGAACTGCTGCAGCGCAAGCTCGCCGCCGTTCGTCAGGCCGTAGCGCTCCATCAGGCACACCTACAGGACCCGCTGGAAGTGCTGAGCCGTCTCGGCGGTCGTGAAATCGCAGCCATGGCCGGTGCAATTCTGGCGGCGCGCATGGAGAAAATTCCGGTCATCGTCGACGGTTTTGTGGCAAGCGCTGCCGCAGCTATTCTCTATGCCGCCAATCCGGAAGCCATCGACCATTGCCTGTTCGGCCATGTTTCTGCCGAGCCGGGCCATCGCAAGCTTCTGGAGAAGATGGGCAAGCAGCCGCTTCTTGATATGGGAATGCGCCTTGGTGAAGGAACTGGTGCGGCGCTCGCAGCCAGTATCGTCAAGGCGGCAGCGCTGTGCCACAGCGGCATGGCCACGTTCGAACAGGCTGGAATATCCGGTTCGAAATAACGGTCACCGCATCGTCAAAAAAGCCCGCCATTTGGCGGGCTTATCATTTAAATCAAAGATTTAAGAGCGTCAGTTGTTGTCTTTGTCGAGTACCATGTAGTCGAGCGGCAATTCGGTGGTGTACTTGATCTGCTCCATGGCGAAGGACGAAGACACGTCGCGAATTTCGATCTTGCTGATGAGGCGCTTGTAGAAAGCGTCATAAGCGCCGATGTCCGGCACGGCTACACGAAGCAGATAATCCACATCACCGCTCATGCGGTAGAATTCGATGACTTCAGGGAATTCCTGAACCACTTCAGAAAAGCGCTTCAGCCATTCATGGCTGTGGGAGCTTGTGCGCACCGATACGAACACCGTCACCCGCGCATTGACGCGGATCGGATCGAGAATGGCGACACGGCGCTTGATGACGCCATCTTCTTCAAGTTTCTGGATGCGGCGCCAGCATGGCGTCGTGGAAAGGCCAACTTTCTTGGCAACGTCTGCCACCGCAAGTGTCGCGTCTTCCTGCAATAAGCGCAGTATCTTCCTGTCGAGCCTGTCCATGCGTTTCCGTTCCCGGTTTTAGAAATCGTTTCCCGAACTATGCGAATAGGTGAAACGTCATACCTTATGGTTCGCAATGATCCGAAGTTACAGGAAAAATATTCTGATGAAAACGAATGGAGTAAAAATTATTTATCGTCTTGGATGAGGTCTCGCACTTTTGCCTGAAGAACAGGCACAACTTCAGCATCGAACCATGGATTTCGCTTGAGCCAGCCGCTGTTGCGCCAGGATGGATGCGGCAAGGGCAGGGCGATTCGACCCGCCGGATTGGGTGTCTCCAAGAAATACCGCCAGTTCCTGACGGTTTCAGTCAGATTGCGGCCCCGATAGTCGGGCAGGTGATAGGCTAGGGCGTATTGTCCGACGACCAGAATGAATTCCAGCTGCGGCATTGCCGCGAAAACACGGTCATGCCAGGTCTGGCGGCATTCGCGGCGCGGCGGGAGATCACCGCCATGCTTGTCATAACCGGGAAAGCAGAAGCCCATCGGGACGATGGCAAAGCGTGACGGATCATAAAACTCCTCACGTGAGACGCCGAGCCATTGCCGCAGGCGATCGCCAGACGGGTCGTTGAACGGCAGGGAGGTGTTATGCACGCGAATGCCGGGAGCCTGACCGCAAATGGCAATTCTCGCTGTATCCGAGACGATGCAGACGGGATTGGGCTCGTGCGGTAGGGGCGGCGGAAACTGCGGTGTGTCGCGACAGATGCGGCAAGCCCGGATCGAGTGACTGAGTTCGTCCAGTTTTTCCATGAATACTATCAGTTTCGGGGCAGGATCATTTCGATGAAGGTTCGAATATGTTCCCTAATATAGGTAAAGCCATCGCCGATTACAGCCAGCAACGGTTCGCGGCCGGACGGCTGTTCAATTTCAAGATCGCGATGGTCCTTGCGCCATAGGGACGGTTGCTCAAACTGACCGGCCCAGATGCCAAGCCGGTTGCGGCGGGCATCGCGTTCCTCGCGCTGATAATCGCCGTAGGAGACGGCCCAGCCCTGTTCAACCATCCAGCGGTTGAGGTCGGTTTCCCCAAGATAACAGCGCGCCAGGTCGCGATTATACTGATCTCGTCCCTCTTTCTCGCACCGAATCGAGGACTTCCCGATTCTGGCCCGCAAGATATTGCGGGCTTCCTTGCCGCAATCGTAAGGGGTTCCTGCCCGAACACACTGCTGTTGCATCTCCGGTGCGTCGATACCCTTGAGACGTATATGTTTCTTGCTGAGAACGACAGTATCGCCATCAATCACATAGACCGGCCCGTTCAATGCCTCTTTAGGCGCCGATTGGATTGGCAGATAGGCGATAAGCACGGCTAAAAAAGAAAATAGTAATATAGTCAATAAGATACTGCGAAAGCTTATGCTGTTGCTTTTGCGAGCCAGACGATAGGGACGTCTGTAAGGGCGACGGTATTTGCTCATAGATAGCTTCGCGACTCCCCGGCATCCTTCATTTTGCGCAGACTGCGAGCTCCTGTCGCTGACGTCAACAAGAGCAGATTGTTGATCGGAACAACAGTCAGTTTGTTGTCAATTAGCAACAGTCTTTACCGTTGCTTTAGGTTAGAAAGAGCTCAGGCACATTTTGCCCATTTCCCGCCACAAACTGGCGTCACCGATCATGGAAAGGCAGAAGCCACCAAAGTATTGAGAGCTGTCAGGCTCCAGCAGGATAGGCAGGAATGACGAAGGGCGCGTTGTTGCACAGCAAACGGATTGGGAACAGGATCACCCCTGTTCGCGCACCCCTTATTCTTTCCAATGATGGTAAGGCTTTTTTCGGCCAAGATCGGGTCTCAGTCTTGACGAAAACAGCGTGCATTCTGTCCTCTATGAATGTTTCCTCTGAATGTGAAAGACCAGCGTTGTGATGCGTATCCGCAGTTTTTCATATAGCGCCCTTGCTATGGCTCTCGGCTTGGCCATTGCCTGTAACAGCGCCTTTGCTTTCGACCTTAATGACGATTCCGAAAAGTCGAGAAGCCCGTTTGAACTCTTCAAGTTCGGCTTTTCCGCATACAAGAATGGTCATAAGGACGAAGCGATCAAGGCACTGCGTTATGCTGCGGATCGCGGCCATCAGGGTGCGAAGTGGAAACTGGCCCGCATGTATGCCGATGGCGACGGCGTGCCGGAAAATGACTATGAAGCCTATAAGATTTTCGAAAAGATCGTTCGCGAAGGTTCGGAACCGGGTTCGGAAAACGACTCTTATGTGGCTGACGCTCTCGTGGCGCTTGCAGGCTATGTGAAGCGCGGCATTCCGGGCTCGCCGGTCAATGCCAATCCGGGTATGGCACGCAATCTCTATGTGCAGGCCGCCTCGAATTTCGGTGATTCCGCTGCCCAGTTCGAGCTTGGCAAAATGCTGCTCGACGGCGACGGCGGAGAACGCAATTCCATTCAGGCCGCACGTTGGTTCCAGCTTGCCGCCAAGAAGGGTAATGCCGGTGCGCAAGCCATGCTCGGCAACATGCTGTTTCAGGCAGGCAAGACCGTTCGTGGCCTCGCTATGATGACCGCAGCTTTCGAACGCTGCCCGACCGAAGATTGCCCATGGATACGCGATATGCAGGAGCAGGCATTCTCGATTGCCGGCGAAGCGGACCGTCGTAATGCGATTGCACTCTCCAGTGACTACGTCACCAAAGGCGACTTCTGATTTAGCTGGAAACGCTATGGTCTTGATTTAGCGTCAGTTCTCAGACCGAAAGCGTTATCGTCACCGGCACATGGTCGGATGGCTTCTCCCACGCACGAACGTGCTTTTCCACATCACTCGATATGAAACGATTGGCCGCCTCCGGCGACAGCATCAGATGGTCGATACGGATGCCGTTGTTCTTCTGCCAGGCACCAGCCTGATAATCCCAGAACGAGTAAATCCCGCTATCGTCGGTTGACGCACGGATTGCATCGGTAAAGCCCAGATTTTCAAGCCTGCGGAATGCCTGGCGCGATTGTGGCTTGAAGAGCGCGTCGCCCACCCACTGCTCGGGATTCTTGGCATCGTCCGGCTCGGGAATGACGTTATAGTCACCGGCAAGCACCAAAGGTTCTTCAAGAGCAAGGCGATCTTTCGCCCACAGCTCAAGCCGCTGCATCCACGAAAGCTTGTATGGAAATTTCTCCGTGTCCACGGGATTGCCGTTCGGCAGGTAAAGTGAAACGACGCGGACAACGCCCTTGTCCGTCGAGTAGACACCTTCGATAAAGCGCGCCTGCTCATCGCCATCGTCGCCGGGAAGACCGCGATTGACCTCATCCGGTGATTTCTTGGACAGAAGCGCGACGCCGTTGAAGCCCTTTTGGCCGTGTGTTTCCACATGATAGCCGAGCGCTTCAATCTCCAGGCGCGGAAACTGGTCATCGACCGACTTGATTTCCTGCAGGCAGGCAATATCGGGCGAGGACTCCTTCAGCCAGTGCTGGAGGTTCTCGATACGGGCTTTGACGCCGTTGATGTTCCAGGTCGCGATTTTCATATCGCTATGATTATGCGCTTGGGGAGGTGAGGGCAAGCAGGGCGCAATCGCGCGTCACAGCTTTTCATCGGCCACAATTTCGATATCCGGGGAAAAATCGGCTCAAGACTATTTGTATTGGCGGTTTTGCATTCCTATTTGCTCTGGACAGGAGCCAAACAGGAGATATTCGAATGTTCGACGCCAAGAAACTTCTCGAGCAGTTTCTGGGATCACAAGTACCCGGTACGTCGGGAAGTGTCCGCGACAAGGCCGGGCAGGTGACAGACCTGGCAAAAAAGAACCCGCTTGCAACGGGAGCCATTGCCGCCGCCATTCTTGGCACGAAGACCGGGCGCAAGCTCGCGGGCAATGTAGCGACCGTCGGCGGCATCGCTGCCATCGCCGGATTGGGATATCTTGCCTACAAAAATTACAAGTCCGGTCAGGCACCGCAGACGGCCGAACAGCCGGTCGCGAAGGAGCCCGAGCTTCTTCCTCCGCCCCCGGCCGATTCTCCGTTTCACCCGCAATCTCCCGCTATGAGCAACAGTTTTGCGCTGACACTCGTGCAGGCGATGATTGCCGCCGCCAAAGCCGACGGTCATATTGATGATGCCGAGCGGGCCCGCATCATGGAGAAGGTGAAGATTTCCGGTCTTGATGACGAGGCGGAAGCCTTCCTTGAGAAGGAGCTTGCCGATCCCGTTGATCTCAATGTTCTGGTTTCAGCCGCGCAGACTGAGGAGCAGAAGGTCGAGCTTTATACGGCTTCGCGTCTTGCAATAGACCCCGATAACAGGGCTGAACGTGGATATCTGGATATGCTGGCTGGTCGTCTCGGCCTGCCGGATGCCCTGGTGGATCATATCGAAGCGACGGTCGCTTCGGTAAAGGTTTGAGGCCGGTTGTGTTCCGGCAGCCATGAAAAAACCGGCCGCCACATGGCAGCCGGTTTTAAATCTTCTATTCGCGTATTCGCGCGCCCGTCAGATGGCGAAGCTGGTTCCACAGCCGCAGGCCGAAGTGGCGTTCGGATTGCGGATCTGGAACGACTGTCCCATCAGATCGTCGACGAAATCGATTTCCGAACCATCCATATAGGGAACTGAAATGGAATCGATCAGCACCTTGGCGCCGAGCTTCTCGATGACGATGTCGTCGTCGGTCTGCTCATCAACCAGATCGTATTTATAGGAGAAGCCGGAACACCCGCCGCCCTCGACAGAAACGCGAAGGGCAGTCTTTCCCGGTTCCGATCCGAGAATCTTGGCGATCCGCTTTGCTGCGGAATCTGAAACGGTAATGCCTGTCATCTGCCTTGTTCCGTTTGCAATTGCGAATATCGAACCGGGTGATTTCTCCAGATTTCCGATAGCCGCATACTTGCCTTCATGATTAGCTGATAGCTATGAACGCGAACTGCGGAAGTCAATATTCGCACCGGTTTTGTGTAATCATATTACAGTGAAGGATGCATCGCAATGTCGCTGGAAGGAATAGGCTTCGGTTATCGAGAACGCGCGCCCTATGCCTGTGGTCCTGCACGGAGCCGTGGTCGTCTGGTGCCAGAGCCGGAAAGCCCGACCCGCACGCCATTCCAGCGCGATCGCGACCGTATCATCCATTCCACAGCATTTCGTCGTCTGAAACATAAGACGCAGGTTTTTATCGCTCATGAAGGCGATCATTACCGCACGCGGCTTACGCATACGATAGAGGTCGCCCAGATTGCGCGTGCGTTGGCGCGCGCATTGCGGCTCGATGAAGATCTGGCCGAGGCGGTAGCGCTTGTCCACGATTTTGGCCACACACCCTTTGGCCATACGGGCGAGGAAGCGCTCAACGATCGCATGAAGGCGTTCGGCGGGTTCGACCATAATGCACAGTCGCTCCGGATCGTGACCAAGCTCGAACATCGATATGCCGATTTCGACGGGCTTAATCTCTCGTGGGAAACGCTGGAAGGGCTGGTCAAGCACAACGGGCCGCTGTTGGGCGCTCATGCAGCACATCCGGATGCCGCTGTTCCGTTGCCGATCCTCGACTTCAATAAACGCTATGATCTGGAGCTCACGCGGTTCGCCAGTCTCGAAGCGCAATGCGCGGCCATTGCCGACGATATTGCCTATAACGCTCATGACATCGATGACGGCTTGCGGGCAGGGCTTTTGAGCCTTGATGCGCTTGACGAAGTGCCGTTGACGAAACGCCTGCTCGATCTCGTGCGGGCGCGTTATCCCGATCTCGATCCCGTGCGAACCGGACATGAGCTGGTGCGCAGGCAAATCACCATCATGGTGGAAGATGTGATCGAGGAGGCCCAGCGCCGTCTGGCAGTGGCAAAACCGCAGAGCGTTGAAGATGTGCATGGCCAGTCGCACGCACTGGTGGCGTTTTCCGATACCATGCGCACCGACGAAAAAGTGCTGAAGCGGTTTCTGTTCAAGAACCTCTATTTCCACGACAGCGTCGTGGTGCGCAGACATGCCGCCGACAAGATATTGCAGGACCTTTTTGATACCTGTTTCACCAATCCGTCGATCATGCCGTCAGAGTGGCAATCGGGCTGCGAGACGCTGGATGAGGCGGCGCGGGCGCGGCGGGTCGCTGACTATCTTGCCGGGATGACTGACAATTATGCCGTGCGAGAACACCGACGATTGTTTGACCACACACCCGATTTAGCTTAATCGGGGGCCAAACGAAGCGGCATCTATCGGCAGTTTGACCGGATTCCGTACAGGATTAGAGCATTTCCAGCAAAAGTGCGAAGCGGTTTTGCGTCGGACAATGCGACAAAACAAAGCCCGGCGTAAGCCTGACAGGACAGACCATGAATATCTTTGCAGATTTCGACGCACGTATCAAAAAGACGTTGCAAGATATTGATCTGAAACCGAAAGACGGTGGCGATTTAGACCTTTCGCGCATCGGTGTCGAGCCGCCGCGAGATGCTTCCCATGGTGATATCGCAACCAATGCTGCGATGGTGCTCTCCAAGGCCGTCGGTCAGAATCCGCGTGAACTTGCCGGTCGCATCGCCGAGGCTCTTGCCTCGGATACCGACGTCGACACGGTTGATGTCGCCGGTCCAGGCTTCATCAATCTGCGTCTGAAGGCCACTTACTGGCAACGCGAACTCTCGGCGATGCTGAATGAAGGTAAGGATTTCGGTCGCTCCAAGCTTGGTGCAGGATCGAAGGTCAATGTCGAATATGTTTCGGCAAACCCGACGGGCCCGATGCATGTGGGCCATTGCCGTGGCGCAGTCGTGGGTGATGTTCTGGCCAATCTGCTGAAATTTGCAGGCTATGATGTGGTTAAGGAATACTACATCAACGATGCCGGTGCGCAGATCGATGTGTTGGCGCGGTCCGTCATGCTGCGCTACCGTGAAGCACTCGGTGAAAATATCGGTGAAATTCCGTCTGGTCTTTATCCCGGCGACTATCTCGTTCCGGTCGGGCAGGAGCTTGCCAAGGAATTTGGTTCGAAGCTTCTGGAAATGCCGGAAGCCGAAGCCCTTGCTCTCGTAAAGGATCGCACGATCGATGCCATGATGGCGATGATCCGTGCCGATCTCGATGCGCTCAACGTGCACCATGACGTGTTCTTCTCCGAGCGCAAGCTGCATGTTGATCACGCACGGGCGATTCGCAATGCAATCAACGATCTGACGCTCAAGGGCCATGTCTACAAGGGCAAGCTGCCGCCCCCGAAGGGTCAGCTTCCGGAAGACTGGGAAGATCGCGAGCAGACATTGTTCCGTTCGACGGAAGTGGGTGACGATATCGACCGTCCTCTGATGAAGTCCGATGGCGCTTTCACCTACTTTGCAGGCGACGTGGCCTATTTCAAGGACAAGTACGACCGCGGCTTCAACGAGATGATCTATGTGCTGGGTGCCGATCATGGCGGCTACGTCAAGCGTCTGGAAGCGGTCGCAAGGGCTGTTTCCGATGGCAAGGCGAAGCTGACGGTGTTGCTCTGCCAGCTGGTCAAGCTGTTCCGTGATGGCGAGCCTGTGCGCATGTCGAAGCGGTCAGGCGAATTCATCACGCTGCGCGACGTCGTAGATGAAGTCGGCCGCGATCCGGTTCGTTTCATGATGCTTTACCGGAAGAACGATGCGCCGCTGGATTTCGATTTTGCCAAGGTGACGGAGCAGTCGAAGGATAATCCGGTCTTCTACGTGCAATATGCTTCTGCGCGTTGCCATTCGGTTTTCCGTCAGGCTGCCGATCAGCTTGGCCTCGCCGATCTCGACCGAGTCGGTATGGCTGCGCATTTTGACAAGCTGACCGATGAGAGCGAAATTGCTCTTGTTCGCAAGCTGGCCGAATATCCGCGTCTGATCGAGGCTGCGGCCATTCACCAGGAGCCGCATCGGCTTGCTTTTTACCTCTATGATCTCGCCAGCGCGTTCCATTCGCAGTGGAATAGAGGCACAGAGAACCCGGACTTACGTTTTATTAAGGTTAACGATCCAGACTTGTCATTAGCCAGGCTAGGGCTGGTACAGGTTGTTTCCGATGTGCTGACTTCCGGATTGACGATAATCGGTGCGGATGCTCCAACGGAAATGCGCTAGAGTATAGTTCGAAGGTGAAAGCCTTTTGAGATGGATTATACTCGAAGAATGGTCTCCGCAGCTCACGGGCCGCACTATGTGGTTCGAGATGACTTCGGAGGTCAGGCGACTGTCACGAAGCTTTTCAGGTCGAAAGACTGATTGAAGGCAAAAGTTGGCAAGTCGAACAGGTGGAAGGCCATAATGAACGCAAGTCATTGGTCTTCCTTCTGGCGCAGGAAACTTCCGTCAACTTTTGCCCACATTGCCTCGCTACAAAGCAATGTATGGAGACGTCTTGCGACGTCCAGGGTTTGAGTTAGGAACACGCTATGACGGACAGCAGTGCAAATCCCCGTAATTACGGCGAGCGTCCGTTGCACGAAGACGATCCACTGATGGAACTGTCGCGGATCATGGACTTCGGCACGCCTGCTGATGACAACGTCGCTTGGAATGAGCGCCGACCTAGTTACTTTGAAGATAACCGGACAGAGCCGGGCTTCGATCCATCGCTGGATCTGGAGCGCGAATTGCTCGGTGACTTCAATGATTATTCTCAGCCTAAGGACCAGTCCCAGTTCGCAGCGACCCCAGCACAAGATGATTCTCATCTGTTGGATGAGCCTCTGATTCATGAGGAAGAACTTGCTTCGGCTCTGGAAGACGAGCTTGATCTTCAAATGGATGAAGATGAGCAGGCGCCGGAATTGGAAACGCCCTCATTCGAAGCACTTGAGTTCGAAGAAACTGACCGAACTGAACCTGTGCCGCAATTCGACTACAGTGATTATTCGGCTGCACGCGATTCGAACGAAGAGACCTATGTCGCATCGTCGTCGGTCTACGCTCGCCGGGAAACTGTCGAGCCGCTTCATGTCGATCAGACCGATTACGATCCGACCATCTATCAGCCAGCCATAGAGCCGCATCAAGAGGCTTATCAGCCTGCGCGCGATCATGATTGGAGCGTTCAGGCTGTTGAGCCTGCCGAACAGCCCTATGCCGCCGCTGCGCCGGTTTCGCTTGAGGACGAGCTGGAAAATCTCCTTTTCGGCGATGAGCCGCAGCCAGTGTCTCACGACGAGACCCGGTTTTCTCATGTCGCGCCGGCAGAGGAGCCCTACGTCCACCACGACGTGGTGCCGGTGCAGAATGTTGGATATCAGGACGAGACCGAGCTTGCAGATTTGCATTTCGATGATCTGCAGCTCGATGAGCCGGCTTATGATGCCGCACCACAGACGGCTGCACCCGTTGAAACCTATGCGCCTCAGCCTCAGGTCGTGCCTGCAGGATATCCGTACTATACGCGGAGCAATTTCTCCTCGGGCATCGCAGGGCAGGACGCAGTGGCGACAGCCCCACAGACCGACTATGCGCCGGTTACAGAAACAGCGCCTTCTCTTGGCGACGACGACGATTTCTCTTTCGACGACGATTTTTCGTTTGATGTTGAGGAAACAGCGGCTGCAATCGCTGCTGAAGGAACCGAAGACGATCTTTCGGAGCTGGATGAAATCAGCCTTTCGGAAGATGATTTCGGTTTCGAAACGTCCGGAGATGTTTCCAGCATTCAGGATGAGAACGCTTTCAGCGAAGATGATTTCTTCATGGAAGATGATCTCGATCTGAGCTCGGAACCTAAAGAAGAAGCCACCGCCTACGCACATGCGGTGCGTTCGGACGACGATTACCGTTCTTCATCGACTTCGTTCCAGCAGTTCGGCAGTGCTCATACGGCTGCGGTCAGCGCCCCGGCGCCCGAAGTCGAAACCTTGAGCGTGGCCGAAGAAAAGGTCGAGCAGACGCATTCCCTCGATTTACCGGAAATCAACTACGGCGAAGAAGAAGCCAACGCCGGTTTGACTGATCTCGAAGCCGAATTCGCCGAGGTCTTCAACACGGTTGGTGTGGATGAATCGGCAAAAACAGACGCACAGAGCGAAGCTGACAGGGCTTTTGAGGACATATTCCGCGAAAGCGCTTCGAGCTATCTGCCAAACACCGGCGCCAGCCTTGGTGCTGCCGTCGGTGCTGCAGCAGTGGGCGTCGGCGCTGCCGCAGCTGCGGGAGCGTATGGCCGCTCACAGGCAACAGCCCAGGCGCCAGCACAGCCAAAAGCCTCCAATCCGTTGGGCAATGAAGACGACTTCTATAACCATTGGGCAGCCCAGGGTGCACAGACCCTTGAAGGAGGCGACTTTGGCGAACGCGCTGCGATGCAGGCGGAGGATGATCTTGGCAGCGCTGCCGAAGCTTATCGTAATCGCCCGGTTCGTGGCCGTCGTGGTCTTATTCTGGCCAGCGTGGCCGGTGCGGCGGTGCTTCTTGGCGGGATCGGCTATCACTTCCTCGGAGGTAGCGGGTCCGGTGAGCCGGTCGTGATTCGTGCCGACAATCAGCCGATCAAAATGCAGCCGGAAAATCCGGGCGGTGCCACGGTACCGAACCAGGACAAGGCAGTTTATGACCGCGTTGCCGGTACGCTGCCGAACAATCCGGAACAAAAGTCTCTGATTACTTCCGGTGAAGAGCCAGTGGACATTTCCGGCACGGATGACAGCGAGAACATGGCGGACAATACGCCTGACGAGCCGCCAGTGACGAATAATGCTTCGGCCGAGAATCAGAACGCGAACCACAATGCGCCGTTGGTCCAGCCGCGCGAAGTGGAAACCATGATTGTTCGTCCAGACGGCTCTATTGTCCAGCCTTCTCCGGCTCCGCAGGAAACAGCCTCGCAGCTGCCACCAGCAAACACTGCTCAGCCGGCGGCTCCCGCCGGTGGTGATGAAATTGCTGCGCTGGCCGCTGGCAATGCACCGGCAGAACCGGCTGCGCAGACACCTGCACCGGCTCCTGTGGCACAACAGCCTGAGCCGGCTGCGGAAGCGCCGCGTCTTCCTGTCCGTGCTCCGGTGGTGCCATCACGGCCTGCCGAACAACCGGTCAACATCGTCGGCAATGTTCCGCAGCGCACGCAGGCCCCCGCTGCAACCAATCCTGCTCCGGCAGCGCCGCAGGTTGCATCGGCAGCAGGTGCAGGCGGTTATTTCATCCAGATTGCTTCGCAGCCATCTGCCGAGCTGGCACAGAAGTCCTATGCCAATATGGCCCAAAAGTATGGCAGCGTAATCGGTGGCCGCAGCGTCGACATCAAGCGCGCCGACATTCCGGGCAAGGGCACCTACTATCGTGTCCGTGTTCAGGGTGGTTCCAAGGAAGATGCATCCGCACTTTGCGGACGCCTTAAGTCCGCTGGCGGCAGCTGCTTCGTAACGCAGTGATTTGTCGGACATTGAATATGGAAAGGGCGGCCTCGGTCGCCCTTTTTCATGGTCCACTACCAAGCCTTGTTCTTTTCGGTTAAACCGGGGCAGGGTTGTTTGAGTACAGCATTTCCAGACAATTTTGGGGAAGAGCGCATGAAAGAGTGCAAGGCATGGATTGCCGGTGTGTCGGGAACGAAACTGACTGAGGACGAAATCGCGTTTTTCCGCGATGAAAGACCTTGGGGCTTTATTCTTTTGCGCGCAATGTCGAAAGTCTGGAACAGGTTTCCGAGCTGACGGCGCACATGCGCGACCTGACGGGCCGGCACCAGACGCCGGTTTTAATCGATCAGGAAGGTGGACGCGTGCAGCGCCTTCGCCCGCCGCTCGTTCCAAACTATCCTTCGGCCTCGGAAGTCGGTGCGATCTATGCGCGTGATCGGGAAGCAGGTCTGCGAGCTGCGTGGCTTCATGCCCGCCTGCATGCATTCGATTTGCTGAAGGTTGGTGTCAATGTGGACTGCCTGCCGGTTCTGGACGTACCCGTCGAAGGCGCACATGATGTTATCGGCGCGCGAGCCTATTCCAAGAACCCGCATGCGGTTGCAGAAATGGGGCGAGCTGCTGCTGAAGGCTTGCTTGCCGGTGGTTTGCTGCCTGTGATCAAGCATATGCCGGGGCACGGCCGTGCGTTTGCCGACACCCACAAGGAGCTGGCGCGTGTCACGGTTCCCCTGAATGAGCTGGTTGCGCATGATTTCGTGCCGTTCAAGGCGCTCAATGACCTGCCAATGGCAATGACGGCGCATGTCGTATTCGATTGCATCGATCCGCAACGCCCTTCGACATTGTCACCGACTGTCATCAACACGATCATTCGCGATGTCATCCAGTTCGATGGTCTTGTCATGAGCGACGACATTTCCATGAAGGCGCTTTCGGGCGGACTCGGTGACATTGCGGACGGCATCATCGGTGCCGGTTGCGATATGGTTCTCTATTGCGCAGGTGTGATGGAAGAACTGAAGCAGGTTGCAGCGCGTGTGCCGGTTCTTGAAGGCAAGGCGAAGCGTCGTGCCGATCTGGCGGAAGTCTATGCAGGCGATCCCGATCTTTCCGATGAGGACGAACTGCGCGCAGAATTCAACGCCATGTTCGAACTGATAGCGTAATCGTCAAAACTTGGTAAACTGACATCACCGGCGGGCTGATCCGCCGGTGGACCTTATCAGCAGGGAAACGGGTTTGGCGGCATCGGGAGCAGACACAGACGGCAAAGACGGCACGCTCGTGCCGATGGATGCGCTGTGGCAGGGCGATTCCGAACGTAGCGAAAGTGAACCGTCGCTTCTCATCGATGTGCAGGGGTTTGAAGGCCCGCTTGATTTGCTGCTCCATCTTGCGCGGAGCCAGCGCGTCGATCTCGCCCGTATTTCCGTTCTTGCGCTTGCAGAGCAGTATCTGGTGTTCGTGGAACAGGCACGCGCCTTGCGCCTCGAACTTGCGGCCGACTATCTCGTCATGGCGGCATGGCTTGCCTATCTCAAATCGAAGCTGCTGATCCCGAAGCAACAGGGCGATGATGGAGCGACCGGCGAAGAACTGGCTGCTTCGTTGCATTACCGTTTGAAGAGACTTGAAGCCATGCGCGATGCGGCGGCGAAACTCGTCAACCGCAACCGGCTGGGGCGGGATGTTTTTGCGCGCGGTATGCCGGAAATGGTCATGGTGGACAGGACCAGCCAGTTTTCTGGAACGCTGTACGATCTTCTTACCGCCTATGCTTCGCAGCGCCAGCGACAGGCCGTGTCGCAGGTGCAGATTGCCAAGCGCGCAGTCTGGTCATTGAAGGAAGCTCGTGTGGCACTCGTGCGTTTGATGGGATCGGTGGGCGACTGGATTTCTCTCGATCGCTTCCTGATCGATTATGCGCTTTCGCCCCGAGAAAGAGCTTCGGCGCTCGCGAGTTCCTTCGCCGCCAGTCTTGAGCTTGTGCGTGAAGGCAAACTGGAAGTCAGGCAAAACGCTCCTTTCGAGCCGATCTATATCCGGGCGACAGGAGATATCAGCGAATTGGATGAGGACGAGGATGTCTGAGGCGGAACGTCGAAATCTGGCTGAAATCGATAGTGACGACGATCAGATCGAAACGGAAGTTTCTGTCTTGACGCAGGGGCTTGCTGATCTTGCGCGCATTGTCGAGGCCATTGTTTTTGCGTCCTCTGAACCGGTTTCCGAACGCGCATTGGCTGAACGTCTGCCTGCCAATGTTGACGTCGCGCCAGTTTTGAAACATTTGCAGAAAATATATGAAACGCGCGGCGTGCACCTTGTTCAGGTTGGCAGTGCGTGGGCGTTCCGTACGGCACCCGATCTCGCCTTTCTTATGAGCCGCGAAGCTGTGCAGCAGCGCAAGCTGTCCCGCGCCGCGATGGAAGTGCTTGCCATCATCGCCTATCACCAGCCGGTCACGCGCGCCGAGCTGGAAGATATCCGTGGTGTGGAGACCTCAAAGGGCACACTGGATGTCCTCATGGAGACCGGCTGGATCAAATTGCGCGGACGCCGCCGTACGCCCGGTCGTCCGGTCACCTATGGCACGACCGACTCGTTTCTCGACCATTTCGGCCTTCCGGAAATCCGCGATTTGCCGGGACTGGAAGAGCTGCGCGGGGCAGGGCTGCTCTCGGCACGTATGCCATCGAGCTTTGCCGTTCCGGTGCCGAATATCGACCCGGATGAGCTGACAGAAGATGAAGAGCCGCTCGAAGATATCGATCTGGAAAGCCTTGGCTTGCTCGCCCCACGCGGTGAATAGTCTCAGTATGGCCTTTGGAGCCAATTTTATTTGTCGCAAAGCCGTTCACCGTCACACTTCTGTTTGAAAGATTTGTTGAAAGCGCTTAAATCGTAACTGGCATTGCAGGAACATGCCGCGCGTTCGCGGCAATGAGAGGAATAAAATGGGTAGCTTTTCCATCTGGCACTGGCTGATCGTCCTGGCGGTTGTCCTTCTTCTGTTTGGCCGCGGCAAGATTCCCGAGCTGATGGGTGATGTTGCCAAGGGCATCAAGAACTTCAAGCAGGGCATGTCCGACGAAGACGCCAAGGATGACGCGCGGGATTCGGGTCGTACGATCGACGCCAAGGCTGACGAAACCGTCAACGACGTCAAGAAAACCACCAAGTCCTGATCTAACGGATAAAGCATGCTGCGCACGTGCAAGCGCGCGCAGCATATTTTGCCATTTACAAGTGCGGTTTTCCGCCGAAAGACGGGACGCGCGCGCGAATTGCGCGGGGTATCAAGAATATGTTCGACATCGGTTGGTCTGAACTTCTGATTATTGCGATCGTGATGATCGTGGTGGTCGGTCCCAAGGATTTGCCGAAAATGCTGCGTGCATTCGGCAAGGCGACAGCGCGCATGCGTGCCACCGCCAATGAGTTCAAGCAGCAGTTCGACGAAGCCTTGAAAGAGGCTGAGCTTGACGACGTCAAGAACATCATCGACGAGACCCGCAAGCTCGACCCGCGCTCGAAGATCACGCAGGTATTCGATCCGATTCGAAGTGCGGGCGAGGATCTGCGCTCGGGCCTTCAGTCCACGTCTTCCATGTCTCCGGCGACACCCGAAAAAGTCGCTGAAGTGACGACGCCGGTTGATGCCGGTGGCGCACCGGTTCCGCCTGCTGTGGAAAAAGCCGCAGCGCCCAAGAAGGCGACCCGAAAGACTGCACCGAAGGCAGAGAATAAAGCGGCCGAAGTCACTGTAGCCAAAACGAAGGCTGCGCCGAAGGCGGCTTCCGTTGCAAAGCCTGCTCCCCGAAAGCCCGCAGCGGCGAAAGCGGAAACGGCAAAGGCTGGAACGGTCAAGGCTGCTGCCGCCACAACTGCCAAGAAGGCCACGAAGAAGACAGGAACCAAAGCGTGACACGCGACGAGGACGAAATCGAACAGAGCGCAGCGCCTCTGCTTGAGCACCTGATCGAGCTGCGCCGCCGCCTGATCTGGGCAATTCTGGCATTTTTCGTGGCATTTATTTTCTGTTTCGCTTTTGCCAAACAGCTCTTCAACCTGCTTGTCGTGCCTTATCAATGGGCGCTCGACTGGGCGGGCATGGATCGCTCGAAAGCGGAACTGATCTATACCGCGCCGCAGGAATTCTTCTTCACACAGGTGAAGGTGGCCATGTTCGGCGGCATCGTGCTGGCATTTCCGATCATTGCAGCACAGATTTACAAGTTTGTGGCGCCCGGCCTCTACAAGCATGAGCGCATGGCGTTTCTGCCGTTCCTGATTGCATCGCCGATCCTGTTTTTGACAGGCGGCGCGCTCGTCTACTTCTTCTTCACGCCGATGGTGATGTGGTTCTTCCTCGCAATGCAGCAGACTGGCGGCGCCGGTGAAGTGCAGATTTCTCTCCTGCCGAAGGTATCGGAATATCTGAGCCTTATCATGACGCTCATCTTTGCGTTCGGTCTGGTCTTCCAGCTGCCGGTGGTAACGAGCCTGATGGCCCGTGTCGGACTGGTGACGTCGGCTGGCCTGAAGGACAAGCGCAAATATGCAATTGTCATTGCTTTTGTCGTTGCAGCGGTCCTGACCCCGCCCGATCCGGCGAGCCAGATCGGCCTTGCCTTGCCAACAATCCTTCTCTACGAGATTTCAATCATCGTGGCTCGTATGATCGAGAAGAAGCGGGATGAGGCGCAGGAAGCTTCCGACGCTGAAAACAACGCTTCATCGTCCTGATTTGTCACTATGATTCTGTGAGGTCGCAGGTTGTGCGGCCTCGCTTCTGTTCAATTTCACGAAACGGCTTTTCCCATGCTCGACATCAAATGGATTCGCGAAAACCCTGAAACCCTCGACAAAGCGCTCGCCAAGCGTGGGGCTCAGTCGCTGTCGTCCGAATTGATGGCGCTGGACGAAAAACGCCGCGAATATGTCGGCAAGGTTCAGGCTGCGCAGGAGCGCCGCAATGCCGCTTCGAAGGAAATCGGCAAGGCCATGGCTGCGAAGGACGCGGCGACGGCTGACAAGCTGAAGGCCGAAGTTGCGGAGTTGAAGGATTTTCTTGCGCGGGCTGAGGACGAAGAGCGTCGCCTGACCAAGGAACTGAACGACGCTCTGTCGACCATTCCCAATATTCCGCTCGAAGACGTGCCACTCGGCAAGGACGAAAGCGACAATGTCGAAGTTCGTCGCGTCGGCAACCAGCGAAACTTTGCCTTTCAGCCGAAAGAACATTTCGAGTTGGGTGAGGCGCTCGGTTACATGGATTTTGAACGCGCTGCAAAGCTCGCAGGTTCGCGCTTTACCGTGTTGAAGGGGCCGCTTGCGCGTCTCGAACGTGCGCTTGGCCAGTTCATGCTCGACCTGCACACGATGGAACACGGCTATACCGAAACGATGCCGCCGTTGATGGTGCGCGATGAAGCTGTCTATGGCACGGGCCAGCTGCCGAAATTTTCGGAAGATCTGTTCCGCACGACGGATGGTCGCTGGCTGATTCCAACCGCCGAAGTCCCGCTGACCAATCTGGTTGCAGATGAAATCGTCGATACCAAGTCGCTTCCCCAGCGCTATACGGCGCTGACCCCATGCTTCCGTTCGGAAGCGGGTTCTGCCGGTCGCGACACGCGTGGCATGCTGCGCCAGCACCAGTTCCTGAAAGTGGAAATGGTGTCGATCACCGATGCCGACAGCTCGGTTGAAGAGCATGAGCGCATGACCGCCTGTGCAGAAGAAGTGCTGAAGCGCCTTGGCCTGCCGTTCCGCACCGTCGTGCTTTGCACGGGCGATATGGGCTTCGGCGCACAGAAGACCTACGACATTGAAGTATGGCTGCCCGGCCAGAACACCTATCGCGAAATTTCCAGCTGCTCGGTCTGCGGTGATTTCCAGGGCCGTCGCATGAACGCCCGCTATCGTCCGGAAGGCGAGAAGTCGACCCGTTTCGTGCATACGCTGAACGGTTCGGGTGTTGCCGTCGGTCGTGCGCTGATCGCTGTCATGGAAAATTATCAGGAAGAAGACGGCAGCATTCATATTCCTGAAGCATTGCAGTCATACATGGGCGGCCTCACGCGGATAGAGAAAGCTGCGTGAATCACATTTATTGATAAATGAAGGAGTGACGACGTGCGAATTCTGCTGACGAACGATGATGGTATCCACGCTGAAGGCCTCGCAGTTCTGGAGCGGATCGCACGCAAGCTCTCCGACGATGTCTGGGTTGTCGCTCCGGAAACCGACCAGAGCGGCCTCGCGCATTCGCTGACGCTGTCGGAACCGCTTCGCCTTCGCCAGATCGATGATCGTCATTTCGCATTGCGCGGCACGCCGACCGATTGCGTCATCATGGGTGTGCGCCACGTTCTGCCGGGTGCGCCCGATCTCATTCTTTCGGGCGTGAACTCCGGCGCGAATATTGCCGACGATGTCACCTATTCGGGTACGGTTGCCGGCGCCATGGAGGGCACGTTGCTCGGTGTGCGGTCTATCGCGCTGTCGCAGGAATATGAATATGAAGGCGATCGCCGCATCGTGCCGTGGGAAACGGCGGAAACGCACGCGCCTGATCTTATAAAAAAGCTGATGGAGGCAGGATGGCCGGAAGGCGTCCTGTTGAATCTTAATTTCCCGAACTGCGGTGCGGATGAAGTCAAGGGAACGCGCGTCACAGCTCAAGGCAAGCTCAGCCATGATGCCCGCCTCGACGAACGTCGCGACGGGCGTGGCTTCCCGTATTTCTGGCTGCATTTTGGTCGGGGCAAGGCGCCGGTTGCGGATGACAGCGACATTGCAGCCATTCGTTCCGATTGCATTTCTGTAACCCCGTTGCACCTCGATCTGACCGCGCATAAGGTTCGGGCAGAATTGAGCGCAGCACTTGGGGTTGAAGCATGAGGCAGGCAGCGTCTGAGCGCCCACGGCTTTCGGACAGAGAAGGATTCGCATCCTTCGTTATGCGAATGCGCGGGTACGGGATTGACGATCCGCGCCTTTTTGCAGCCATCGAGTCCACACCACGCCAGAGCTTTCTCGCGTCGTCATGGTCTCATCTTTCCTACAGCTCCCGTACTGCGCCGCTCGACTGCGGCGAGTACATGGAGGGCATTGATGATCAGGCTCGCGCCATCGCCGCGCTCAAGCTGGAACCCGGCCATCGTGTGCTGGAGATCGGAACCGGCTCCGGTTTCACGGCTGCTGTTATGTCTTCGCTCGCCGGTCGTGTCACAACGGTCGAACGTTATCGCAAGCTCTGCGACCACGCCTTGCAGCAATTCGTGTCGCTTAAGCGCGAAAACATCATGGTCAAACATGCCGATGGTCGCCATGGAATGCCGGGTGGCCCCTTTGACCGCATCCTGATCTGGCTTGCTTTCGACGAAGTGCCGCGTCATTTCGTTGATCTTCTGGCAACGCATGGCGTGCTGATAGCTCCGATCGGTCCGGGAGATGGTCGACAGATCATGACACGTATCGCCAAGGTCGGCAGCCGATTCGAGCAGGAGGACCTGATGGTGGTCCGCTATCAGCCTTTCATCGAGGGCGTTTCATCCGTTCTGTGAACGGAGCGCGTATCGATTCGTCAAAATGATGGCTATCAGGCTCTCTTTGGTAGTGCCAGGGAGGGCTTTCGGTCGCTTTGTGCGCTTATGGTATTTAATTGGTGAATCTTTTTTCGAAGATTTGCCGTTCTTAACCAGAGAGTAACATTAACGCGTTTTAATCACCTTACTGAGTTTCGAGTATGGGCGAGTTGAACATGCGTTTACAAATTTTGCAGCACACGTCTGAACGTCTCCTGCGGAATGTCGCGATCGTTCTGATTGCCGGTTTTGGTGCCGGGTGCAGTGCCGATACGATGCGCTTCACTGATGGTATCAGTACGGGCTCTACGTCCAGTCAGCGTGTCGCACAGCAGCCGGCTGGCGATCTTTATGCATCTGCGGCTCCCGTGGCTCCCGCATCGAGCGGTTCCGTTCAGCGCAATTCATTGCCTCCGGTTTCTTCGGCGCCGATGGCAGCACCGGTCGCGGCGGCACGGCAGTCGGTTCAGGCTCCGGTCGCAGCGGCATCCAATAACATTCAGAATCAGGTCGGGCAGGCGCAGGACATGGCCGCAAACCGTGTGAACAACACGGTCAATGCAGCAGAAACCAAAGTCGCCAGCGCAGCAACATCTACGCGCAACACCGTAAATGGTGCGCAGGAAAAGGTTCTCGGGCAGCTTCCGGCGAACCCAGCCATGCCCCGGCCAACGGATAATAATATCGCGGTTGTCCCGCAGGCGCCTGCCGTCAACGGCAAGAAGCCGTCGGCGAACGATATGGCTTCGGCAGGCGCAAATGCTACGACGCCGCCAGCGCCGAACGGCACCTACACGGTTAAGAGTGGTGATTCGCTCTTCTCCATCGCGCAGAAGCACAATGTTCCTGTCGAGCAGTTGAAGAAGGCAAACGGTCTGTCGAACGGCGCTATCCGCGTCGGACAGGCGCTCGTCATTCCTTCTGCTGCAGCGGGCAATGCAACGCAGGTCGCAGCGGTTTCACAGCCTCCGGAAAACCCGGCCAAGGCTGCCGCACCAGCCGCCAACGCCGATGTGAAGCCTTACACGCCGCCGCAGGCGAGCAACAAGGTGATCGAAGATGCCGAAAAGGATCAGGCGGCAGCGCCTTCTTCCACCGGTATTTCACAGATGCGCTGGCCGGTACGCGGCCGTATTCTCGCAAGCTTCGGCCAGCGTGACGGTACATCGGTAAGCGACGGTATCGACATCATGGTTCCGGAAGGCACATCGGTGAAAGCTGCTGAGAACGGCGTCGTCATCTATGCCGGTGACGGTCTCAAGGAGTTCGGACAGACCGTTCTGATCCGCCACGACAATGGCCTCGTCACCGTTTATGGTCACAACAGCCAGATACTGGTTCAGCGCGGACAGAAGGTTCGCCGTGGCGAAGAAGTTGCAAAATCGGGCATGAGCGGCAACGCGAAATCCCCGAAGCTGCATTTCGAAGTGCGCAAAAATTCGGCCCCGGTCAATCCTTCCAAGTATCTGGAATCGTGACAAAAATCTAATAATGAAAGAAGGCGGGCCAAAAGCCCGCCTTCTTTTTTGGTTGGTTCCGTCTTCTTTACATTGCTATTCCAAGGCGACCTGCCAGATCTTGGATATATTGCCAGGCAACGCGCCCCGAACGGTTTCCGCGCGTGGTGGACCATTCCAGCGCTTCGGCATGCATCTTGGCCGGATCGTAAGCCAGCTTAAAATAGGCTGCATAGCCATCGACCATCGCGAGATAATCGTCCTGGCTGCATTTGTGGAAGCCGAGCCAGAGGCCGAAACGGTCCGACAGGGATACCTTTTCCTCAATCGCTTCCGAAGGATTGATCGCCGTCGAGCGCTCGTTGTCGATCATGTCGCGCGGCATCAGATGGCGCCGGTTCGAGGTTGCATAAAAGATCACATTGCCGGGGCGACCTTCGACGCCGCCTTCAAGCGCGGCCTTGAGCGATTTATAGGACGTATCGTCATGATCGAAGGAAAGGTCGTCGCAAAACAGGATGAAGCGATAGTCCGTATCCTTGATTAGGTTCATCAATGTCGGAAGACTATCGATATCCTCGCGATGAATTTCGATCAGCTTGAGCGGAGCGCGATCCGCCATTTCAGCGTTCACACTTGCCTGTGCAGCCTTGACGAGCGAGGATTTGCCCATGCCGCGCGCACCCCAGAGCAGAACATTGTTTGCCGGAAATCCTTTTGCGAAGCGCCGGGTATTGTCCACGAGCTGATCACGTACCAAATCTACGCCACGGATCAGTGCGATATCCACTCGGTTGACGCGCTTGACCGGATCCAGGGTCAGTCGTTCGGGAGCCCAGACAAAGCAGTCTGCGGCATCAAGATCGGGTGTTTTGGCTTCCGGCGGCGCAATGCGTTCCAGAGCGGCGATCAAACGGTCCAGTTTCTGGCTGAGTATGTCTTCGGTCGTCATTTCATGCCCCTGATGATAGGGCTAACGGCTTAACATGTCACAGCGGAGGCGAAAAGTGTGCGACCTTGGCGCAGGCGGGATCATCGCCGGTTGCATTTGGCGCGCTAACCATTGTAATGCCGATAATAATTTGTCTTCGAGACTTCAGAGGAGTTCCTAATGTTCGTAACACCGGCTTTCGCTCAGGCATCCGGCGGCGCTGTTGGACCAGATATGCTCATGAGCATTCTGCCGTTCATCCTGATCTTCGTGATCATGTACTTCCTTATCATCCGCCCGCAGCGGACCCAGATGAAGAAGCGTCAGGAAATGCTGACCCAGGTTCGTCGTGGCGATACCGTCGTGACCGGCGGCGGCATTGTCGGCAAGGTTCAGAAGGTTGTTGACGACAACGAACTTGAAGTCGAAATCGCTGAAGGCGTGCGCATCCGCGTTATGCGCAGCACGCTGATGGATGTTCGCGTCAAGGGCGAGCCCGTCGCCGACAACAAGAACAAGTAATTCTTTTTACGACACGCAGGCCCCGGTAAGGTTTCCATAACCGGGGCCTGCGCATTATTCGGTGCGCGCTAATATACGATGCGCGTGCCACGACGCCGGAGAGCGGTTCGCAACAGGTGAACTCCGGCATGCTCTATCCAAGCTGATACGGAATTGCTGCTCTATGCTCTATTTTTCACGCTGGAAATCTGCCCTGATCTGGCTCGCGGTTCTCGTGAGTTTCATCATCGCATCCCCTAACTTTTTCTCGCGTGAAACGCTGGCAAAACTGCCAAACTTCCTGCCGAAGCAGCAGATCGCCCTTGGGCTCGATCTCTCCGGCGGCTCACGTCTGGTCCTGCAGGTGCAGAATCCCGGACGAGAGGAGCTCGAGCGCACCGCAAATATCATGCGGCAGCGTCTGGAGGAGCTTGGTTATGGCAAACCTCTCGTCGAAGAGGAAAACCGCAATCAGATTCGGGTTGAAGTTCCCGGTGTCTATGACGCGCAGCTTCTGAAAGACATTCTCAGCGTTCGCGGCAATTTCTCTTTCCGCGCCGTCGACAGCACCATGTCACCGGATGATGCCATTCGCGGTACACCGCCCGCTGACAGTGAAATCATCTATTCCTATGACGATCCGCCTGTCGGCTATCTCGTCAAGAAGCAACCGATCCTGACTGGCGCCAATGTGACGGATGCCAAGGCGACGCTGTCGGATGACGATAGTGAGCCTGTCATCACGCTGACATTGGACGATGCAGGCCGCAAAAATCTTGCCGAAGCAACATCGCATCTGGTTGGTGGTAGCTTTGCTATCGTCGTCGACAATCAGATCGTTTCCGCGCCTGCCGTCGATGAGAAGCTCGATACGAATGAGCTGCAGATTTCAGGCGCTTTCGATCTTCAGGCGGCCAACAATATGGCCGTTGTGCTGCGTTCCGGCGCGCTGCCGCAAGATGTAACGGTTCTGGAAGAACGCACGATTGCGTCGGCTCTGGGCGAGGACTATGCCAGCGCGGCCGCACTGGCAGCATTGCTTGCGGCACTGCTCGTCGGCCTGTTCATGGTCTTGTCCTACGGTATCCTCGGTGTGATCGCCATGGTCGCACTGGCCGTCAACATCATCATTCTGACAGCCATACTCTCGCTGATCGGCGCTTCGATCAGTCTCGCCAGCATTGCCGGTCTGGTACTGACCATAGGTTTGGCTGTTGACGCCCACATCCTGATTTACGAACGTGTGCGCGAAGATCGCCGCAAGGGCTATTCCGTTGTCCAGGCGATGGAATCCGGCTTCTATCGCGCACTCTCGACCATCATCGACGCAAACCTCACCACACTTATTGCAGCGCTCGTTCTGTTTCTGCTCGGGTCGGGGACGGTTCATGGCTTCGCGCTGACGGTCGCGGTCGGCATCGGCACCACGCTCTTCACGACGCTCACCTTCACCCGCTTGCTGATCGCGCAGTGGGTGCGCACAGCCAAACCGAAGGAAGTGCCGAAGCGTCGTCTGAAACTGGTTCCGACTGTAACGCACATTCCGTTCATGCGTCTGCAATTCGTGACGCTCGGCATCTCGGTGCTGGCCTGCGCTATCGTGGTCGCGCTGTTCGTCAATATCGGCTTCAACTACGGCATTGATTTCCGTGGCGGTTCGATGGTTGAACTGCAGGCCCGCAGCGGTGACGCCAATATTGAAGACATCACCGAACGTCTTACCGAACTCAATATCGACAGCGCCCGCGTTCTGCCGGCAAAGTCTCCGCGCTCTGCCCTTGTCATTATCGGCAGTCAGGAAGTCGGCGACGATGCCGAACAAACCGTCGCGGTGAAACTGCGCGGAGAGTTCGAGCAGGACTACTCATTCCAGCGCGTTGAAGTCGTCGGGCCGACCGTTTCGGAACAGCTTTCGCGCGCCGGAGTTCTGGCGGTCATTCTGTCGCTGATCGGTATCTTCATTTACGTATGGGTCCGGTTCCGCTGGCAGCTCGCGCTTGGTGCGGTGCTTTCAACCTTGCACGACGTCATCATTCTCGCGGGCATGTTCATTGTCTTCCGCATGGAGTTCAATCTTTGGAGCGTTGCAGCAATTCTGACGATCATCGGCTATTCGCTGAACGATACGGTGGTGATCTACGACCGCGTGCGTGAGAACCTGCGCGTCTATAAAAGCGCACCACTGCCTGCCATCATCGATGCCTCGATCAACCAGACGCTGTCGCGTACCTTGCTGACGTCCTTTGTGACCTTTCTCGCGCATATTCCACTGTATGCCTTCGGTGGCGCGGATATTCGCAGCTTTGCACTGGCACTGAGCGTCGGTATCATTGTTGCAAGCTATTCATCGATCTTCATCGCCGCTCCATTGTTGGTTCAGTTCGGCCTCAAGCCGCGTGGGCCGGATGAATCCAGCGATCAAATGGATGATGAACTGGCGCAATCGCTGAATTTGGAAAGCTGAAAATGGCCAAAGGGATAGAGATACGCGAGGCCCATTTTCCGGGCCGTGCTCCCATTGACGCCTATGGCGACGGTGGATTCCGCTTTGCCGAAATGTCGCATCGCGGTTCCATTCTTTGCCTGCCTTCCGGCATTCATGGCTGGGAACCTGCGACGCCGCCGATACTGGCCAAAGTCGATCTCAAGATGATCCTTGAGCAGGCATCCGATATTGAAATTCTGCTGGTAGGCACGGGCATGGATCTGCGCCGTATTCCAGAAGATGTGCGCGCTATCCTGCGCGAACACCGCATTTCTTCCGATCCGATGAGTACAGGTGCCGCCGTTCGCACCTATAATGTGCTTCTGGCCGAAGATCGTGCGGTCGCAGCGGCGTTGATTGCTGTAGACTGACATCATGAACGAGAATGAGGCACATTGCCTGGCATTGCTTCGCCAAGCTGACCGGGACCGCTATCTGTCAGTGCTTTATGCGCCGGAGGATCGTCGCGGCGGTCTGGCTGCGTTGTATGCGTTTAATGCGGAAGTTGCGCGTATCCGTGATTTGGTTCACGAACCGCTGCCGGGCGAAGTCCGGCTGCAATGGTGGCGCGATCTCATCAACGGCGAGGCGAGGGGCAGTGCGGAAGCACATCCCGTTGCCGCAGCGCTGATCAACACCATTGAAAAATATGAGCTGCCTCGAACTGCTTTCGACAATTATTGCGAAGCGCGCATCTTCGATCTTTATGACGATCCGATGCCCAGCCGCAATGATCTGGAAGGTTATTGCGGGGAAACCGCATCGGCAATCATCCAGTTAGCCGGCTTTATATTGGACAGGGATGCCGCGCAGGCACAGACGGAAATAACCGGCCATGCTGGCGTGGCACAGGCCGTAACCGGCTTGCTTCGCCTTATGCCTATTCACCGGCGGCGTGGGCAGCTCTATGTGCCTGCCGATATGTTGCAGGCAGTCGGTGTGACCCGCGAGACTTTCATTGCTGGCGAAGACAAGGCTGCTGTCGAGCGCATGATCAGCATCATGCTGGCTTTCGCGCGTGAACATCTGGCGATTTTCGAGAAGAACAAGTCACAGCTGCCGAAGAGCCTTGTTCCAGCGTTTCTGCCTTTGGCGCTTGTTCCGGCCTATCTGCGAGCAATCGAACGCCTGGGCGCACAGGCTGCGGAAAAGGTGGCGGACATTTCAGCCATCCGGAAGCAATGGCTCATGTTCAGAGCCAACTTCTGAGTAGCCGGAACCGATGGGCTTCAGTCCACTTCGAACCGAAGCCCATCGCAATATCACTCAGCCGGTCCTAGTCCCGAGCCCAGCTCCAAGTCCAGCCCCAAGCCCAGCCATTTTCGGCAATCGGCCAGAGCGCGAGCGGAAAGCGCACGTTTCTTGGCGATAGTCTTTTCCTTGCCGCGCAGACGCTTGCCTTCCGGCTTTGGAACATCGACGGGCGGGAAAAGCCCGAAATTCACATTCATGGGCTGGAACGAGCGTTTTCCGGGCTCGTCGTCGGAAACGATATGTCCGCCCGTAATATGACCGAGCAGCGCGCCGAATGCGGTTGTTCCGGGAGGTGGCGTCAACGTCTGCCCCAGCTTTTCTGCTGCAGTGAAACGACCTGCCAGCAATCCAATGGCTGACGATTCGACATAGCCTTCACAACCCGTCACCTGACCGGCAAAGCGCAGTGTTTCGCGTGATTTCAGGCGAAGCGTACCGTCGAGCAGCACGGGAGAATTCAGATAGGTGTTGCGGTGAAGGCCGCCGAGGCGGGCGAATTCCGCATTTTCGAGACCCGGAATCATCTTGAAGATGCCGGTCTGCGAGCCGTATTTCAGCTTCGTCTGGAAACCGACCATGTTGTAGAGCGTGCCGAGCGCATTGTCCTGACGGAGTTGCACGACGGCATAAGCCTTCACAGTCGGATTATGGGCGTTGGTAAGGCCCATCGGCTTCATCGGCCCATGACGCAAGGTTTCCGGCCCGCGTTCGGCCATCACCTCGATCGGCAGGCAACCGTCGAAATAGGGCGTGCCTTCCCATTCCTTGAAGTCGGTCTTGTCGCCTTCGACCAATGCGGCCACGAAGGCCTCATACTGCTCCTTGTCCATGGGGCAGTTGATATAGTCTTTTCCGGTGCCGCCGGGGCCAACCTTGTCATAGCGCGACTGGAACCAGCAGACATCCATATTGATCGAATCAAAATGGATAATTGGAGCAATGGCATCGAAGAAGGCCAAAGCATCCGCTCCTGTTTGCGCCTGAATGGCCTCAGCCAGTGAAGGCGCGGTCAGGGGCCCGGTGGCAACAATGCTCGTTCCCCACTCCTCTGGCGGCAGGCCGGTGATTTCTTCCCGAACGATTGTAATCAGCGGATGGGCTTCAAGCTTGGCAGTGACGGCCTGCGAAAAGCCTTCGCGGTCGACAGCCAGCGCACCACCTGCGGGAACTTGATGTGCATCGGCGCACGCCATGATGAGCGATCCGGCAAGGCGCATTTCGGCATGAAGAACGCCGACGGCATTGGTTTCGGCATCATCCGAGCGGAAAGAGTTGGAACAGACAAGCTCGGCCAGTTGCTCGGTCTTGTGGGCGTCGGTGCCGCGTACGGGGCGCATTTCGTGCAGTATGACGGGCACGCCCGCCTGCGCGAGCTGCCATGCAGCTTCAGAACCGGCAAGACCGCCGCCGACGACGTGAACGGGAGAAAGATCGGATGTGTTTGACATGGGCCATTCCCTTATCGCCTTTGCTGAACGCCTTCAATGGAGAAGGCTCGCTAAGGATGGGAATCGAGCCGCAAAAAGAAATGGCATCCGTCGCGGGAGGAGGAGCGACGGATGCCATTATGGTAAGACCGGCATTGGGAGGAGGAGAACCGGTCTTGTTATCGCAAAACCTGGGAGGAGGATGGTTCTGCGATGAACCAAGTCTAGTGGGAGGAGGATCCAGACTTGGAGAAACCCCTATCGGGAGAAACTGTGAGGCTCGTTAATTAACGGGCCTTGGTCTGGCGAGCCACGAACGGAATGTCCGCGCGGAGATGCCAAGATCGTTCAGCTCACGGGTGGAGAGCTGGCTGAGTTCATTGACGGTGTCGCGGTAACGGCGCCAGTTGTTGTAAGAGCGGAGGAGGTTCATCGTGCTATTCCTTCATCGTTGAGGAACTGGAGTTCTGTTCAATTCATCTCGTTTGTTGCCCATGATATAAGCTATTGTTTTCGCAGGTTGCAGACCCGAGTTTGCATAGCTGCTCTGCGGGTTCTGCACGACACGTTAAATCGATTAGACTGGTATGGCACAAAATTGCCGCAAAGCGATTTGATCCACTCTTTGCCGGCAGCGCAGTTTCCTATATGTTCTCAAACGCTTACGGTTGCGACAGCAACAACTGACAGAATGACCAGGAGCTAATTTGTCATTTTCCATTTCTGTTGAACGCCTGATCGAGAGATGGCAGCGGGACGGTCTGATCGATGCGGAAACAGCATCGAAACTGAATGCCGACCTTGAAAAGCGCGCTTCGGTCTTCAGCCTTGGTTCCGTTCTGGCCACGCTTGGCGGGCTGCTTCTCGGCGCAGCCGTTATCATGCTGGTTGCCGCGAACTGGCAGGAAATGCCGCGCCTCATGCGCATCGGCCTCATATTCGTTCTTATTTGGGTGAGTTATCTCGGTGGAGCCTGGCGGCAGTCTCGTGGTGACAAGCTGTTTCCGGCTACGCTCTATATTGTGGGTGCTGCATCGTTCGGGGCAGGGCTGGCGCTTGTGGGGCAAATGTATCATTTGTCCGGCGACATCCATTCCGCCGCAATCTATTGGTCCATAGGCGTTCTGGTTTCGGCTTTTCTTCTACGCGCGCCGGTGCTGGCGGCTTTCGGTGCCGGTGTCGCCTGCTTTTATCTTTCGACCTACGTTTTTGATACCTCGTCCTATGATGACGTGACCTATCGCTGGATCGGACCGCTGCTTTTGCTGTTCGGTGCTGCAGCGGCCTTGTTCACGCGCTCGCGACATGCAGCCCATCTGTGGGCAATGTTCTCCATCGGCTGGGCTTTGCTCGTCTATGCGGAGCATGAGAGCAATACGGTGCTGGTGCTTATGCTGGTCGTGGGAATCGGTCTGATACTGGCTGACGGTTTTGCCCATGATACGGTGCAGAGACTGACCCGCTTCGCTCATCCGCTCGCGGCATACGGGCTGGCTCTCGCGCTGTTGGCGCTTGTTACGCTTCAGATCAACCAGATGTTCTCCTATTCCAGCGTTACCGCAAATCTGGATAGGGACATTTTATATAGCATCTTCATACTGGCGCTCGCGATCGGGGCGATTGCTGTTGCCGGTCGAAATAATGGCGGCCTGCGTTCCATCGCCTATGCCGCATTTTCGATCCAGGTTCTCTATCTGGCTTTCGAGACGGTTGGCACCATGATCGGAACATCCGGCTTCTTCCTGACTGCGGGCATTCTCGTGCTGCTGCTGGCTGCTTTTGTGAGACGCATGGAGAACCGGTTCGGAAGGAAAAGCAGCGTGGAGGCCCGCCTATGACTATTCGGCTCAAATGGCTCTATGTCGGGGCAACCGTCACTGCATTGCTGCAGACCGGCATTCTTTATGCAGGCATAGAAAAGCGCGCCTCTGTCCTGCGTTCGGGTGCGGAAGTGACGCTGCAGACGGAGCCTTTCGACCCGCGCGATCTGATGCGCGGCGACTATGTCGTTCTGGGGTACGAGATTTCCAGTCTGTCCCGAAAGGATATTCAGGGCGAGCGTCCTGCCGGTTCGCGAACCGTCTATGTGGCCGTGAAGCCCGATACAAACGGGATAGCGCGGTTTTCACGCGCGTCATTCGTTCCGCTTTCAGACCTTACCTCCGGTGAGGAGCAGATTCGGGGCGAGGCTGCTTATTCCATATCCGATGATGCGGAATCGAATATTCGTCTCAATTTTGGCATTGAACGGTATTATGTACCCGAGGGGCAGGGACGTGCGATTGAAGACAGCCAGCGCGAGCGGCGGATTACTGCCGTTGTGGCGGTCGATCCGAACGGAACGCCGGTCATCAAAGCCCTGCAGGAAGACGGCCAGCAGCTTTATCAGGAGCCTCTTTATTGATCCTGTCATCACGCCCTGTTTCAAAAGGGTTGGCTGATGCGACAGGATCGCTATATAGAGACGGAAAGGGTAGGAAGAGCTCAGCCTGATCGAACCTTGTAAATCTATGCAAGGAAGGCGGCTTTTTTCCTTTGAACCGGGAAAATTGGATGATATAGAGACGCGCGCTTTCGAGGGGCGGTTCAATATCTGAGACGAATAATGGCGCGTTCTGAGGAATGTGCTTCGGTTCAGAAGCGGATGTGGCGAAATTGGTAGACGCACCAGATTTAGGTTCTGGCGGGAGACCGTGGGGGTTCGAGTCCCTCCATCCGCACCACAATTTACTTCCCTTCAAATTAGTAACTAATTGAAAACAAACGAAAAACAGCCAAAGTAAAAATTGGCGGTTTACATTTTTGCCCCAAACTGTGATACATATTGTGCTACAAACTGGGTTTTTTAGCTCGTTTTTTCGGTGCGATATGGTGGGTTGATGGGGCGAAATTCATCTAAAAAAGATGCCGACAGGTTCCTGTTTCTGAGGTCAGGAAAATACTATTACCGCCGTCGCGTGCCGGACAATCTCGCGCTTCGCGATGAGCGCGCCCCAACGATTCGTGTCAGCCTGAAAACAGATGATCTCGCTCTTGCCCGTGCCAAGCGCGATTTGATGGAGGAGGCTGACAATATCCTTTGGGCGTCCATGGTGCTCGATGAGCCCCGTGATCCGGCGCGCTCTCGATATGAAGCGTCGATGAAGCGCGTCGAAGCTCTCGGACTGACCTACCGATCAGCCCAGACGATGAGCGCGCAATCATCCCTTGATGAGATCGTTACCCGACTTGAACGCGTTGCTAGTGAGCGCCTGCCGCAAGAGCTGGCGCAAGGTGTTGCCGGTGGTATTCCCGTTCCTGATGTGACTGTCAGCAAAGCTTTCGAGATCTATTGCGATGAGATCGTGCCGGATGAGCTGGTGAACAAGAGTGCTGTTCAAAAGGCGCAATGGAAAAAGGTGAAGCTGCGGGCCGTGAACAATTTTATCGCTCTCGTCGAGAGCGATAAGGCGATGACCGACATAACGCGTGATGACGCTATGAAGTTGTATCGTCACTGGTTGTCCAGGATCGCGCCCAAAGAGGGGAAATCCACTCACTCGGCTTCGTCTGGCAATCGCGACATCGGCAACATGCGGGTGCTTTACGACGCCTATTTCACGTATATCGGCGAGGAAGGCAGGGCAAACCCGTTCGCGCGCCTCAACTTCTCTACGCGCAAAAAGCGCTCCCGCCCGCCGTTCCCTCGTGAATGGCTCACCGGAACGATAATGAAGCCGGGAAATCTGGCGACTTTGAATGATGAAGCGCGAGGGATTGTGTTAGCGCTGATCGAAACAGGGGCGCGACCAAGTGAGTTGGCAAACTTGACTGCGTCGTCGATCCGGCTTTCGCACAAGGTTCCGCATATTGCTATCGAGCCGCGCGATGATCCGGACGATCCGCGTGAGATCAAAACGACTTCGTCTGAACGCCTCGTACCTTTGGTCGGCGTAGCGCTCGCCGTTTTTCGCAAGCACAAGCAGGGATTCCCGCGTTACCGTAACCGCGAGAATGATCTATCCGCCACGCTAAACAAGTATTTTAAGGAAAACAGCCTGTTCCCGACGCCCCAGCACAAGATCTACTCATTCCGCCATTCTTTTGAGGATCGAATGAAAGAGGCTAATCTGGATGATGAGCTGCGGCGGTTGTTGATGGGGCACACAATCGAGCGCCCCCGGTACGGCATGGGCGGCTCGTTGGATTGGCGGCAAAGCGAGCTCAAGAAAATCGCCCTGCCTTTTAGTCCGGCTATCGTTTAGAAGACGCCCAGCTCTTCCAATAGGCACATGACGAACGGTGTTACTGTTGCTGGATCTGTGATTTCCATCACAAACTCCCCATCATCGCCCTCGGCTGATTCTTCAATCGGGCAGCGGCGCAGCGCGTAATCAATGGCATTGCGGATATCAACATCGCTAGGCTTGTTCATGGCTTACCGGCCTCATTCGTGTTATCGCCATTTTTAGGCACGCCTCGAAGCTTGAAGAACTCATCTGCCGCTACTGTGGCGCTTCCCAGGGCTGACGCGAGCGTTGTGACTTGATCCTTTAACGACCCGCCTGAATAGGTGTTCGTCATATGAACGGCAGCAGTCAGCAGCATCATTACGCCTTCCGCTGGATCGCGCCCAGTGTTGCGGCAAATCTCACGGGTCACAGCCTCAATTGCAAGGATGCAGGATCGCGGATCGTCGGATATTTTTACATTCATGTTGACTTTCATGGCTCAACCACTTCGATGATTTCAGCGTTTCGGGTCCGAAGAAAGGGAACGAAATCTGATCCTTCGTACTTCTTTGCGGTACTGGATCGCGCTTCGATGATGCGAAACTGGTCACCAACTGACAGGTGTCTCATCGCAGCTTCGATGACTTTCTCTCGCGTATCTTCCTCAGCGAGATCATAGATATCTTCATCAATCTCACCTGCAAACCATGTCCAAGGTGTCATCGGGTGGTCTCCTTTGCGCGCAAAAGGGCGATGGACTTGGCCCGTCGCTCTGGCGTGAGCGTGTAATCGTAAGCCCAGTACGTTTCGCGTTCCCCTTTCGTTGTGGTGAAAATAACCTTCGTCCCTGCCTTGTTTGCGCGGGCGGAAGCATATCGTTTGTCGGGCTTGAAAAGCGCCACTTCGACAAGCACATCAATCCGGTTGTCAGGCGCGTCTAGCTTGGAGAGACGGGTAATGAGGTCAGAAGTCATTCGTCACTCTCCAAAGGATCGGTTGTCCAAGAATGGGAAACGAACACCGCCACACGAAATTCTTCCCCGCAGCTTTCACAGACCCATTCGTCAGTATCTTCACTGTAGAGGGAATAGTTGTCGTCTTCTGGTTTATGCATATGCTCACAGTGGGGGCAGATTGCCCCTCTTGTGCTGTAGGTATCGAAGCTCATGACGGCTTCCCTCCCAGCACGGCGCGGGCGTCCTGGTACCACCTGGCATATTTTTCAGAAACCAACTCCTGCGCTCGCTCTATCAATTCGTGAGCTGTCGTAAGCTTGATTTCTAGGGCTTCTGAATGGGCCGACATGCCAAGCGCTGCGGCTGATTTGTCCGGAGCGACTGCCGCCATGGCGCGCCACAACCGGCTAACGAGATCGCTATGTGTCTCGCTTTCTTCCCATACGAGATCGAGCGCGGCTTGGACCATTGCCGGGGTTGCTTCGAAAGCAAGTGTCGTCGCAGGTGCGGGAAGCGAAAGGCGGGTCGCCAATCCGTTCTTCTCGCTCGTGGCGTTGAACTTGGCGGCAATGGCAGCGTCCAGATCAATACCAGCGTCCATCGCGACAAGATCTGTGCAGATAACAATATCTGCCAGTTCTTCGGCCAGATGCTCTTTCGTGTCGCGGGATCCGACAAGCCCGATGCGCTCGCGCTCCAGCTTCTTGATGACGTTGCAGGCCTCGCCGACTTCACCGGCAAGCTCGGTGGCGCGGAACGTCATCGACACACGTTCGCTGCCGGTGTTCCATTCCTGATCGCGGGCGACGTTGGCGGCGCGCAAAGTGTTCATGTTCATGGTCGGTTGCCTTCCAGATACTGCTGTGCGTCCGCCATCTCGGCAGCAAACCGTTCTGGGTCGATGACAATGATGCGGCTGTAGTCGATGAAATATGAAGTCAGGCCGGTTTGCTTGGCGCTCCACGACTTCCAAAACTTCTCAAGCTGATCCCAGCCGGTGATAAAGTCGCGGGCGTCATCATGGTGGTTATCGGAAAGATAGCATTCGACGGCGTCGATAATGTCGAAGTGGAACACTTCCTCGGTGGTGCAAAATGCCCACGCTGGCAGTGCTTCCTTGATTTCATTCTCGGTAGGATCCTCACCGTTCGGTGTTTTCCACTGCGCTGCGCGATCTGCGTACCGCTCAAGCAAGCTGTCGACGCTGTCAAAATAATCGTCCTCCTCGCCCGTGCAGGTTATCCAGCCATTCCAGTTTTCGACGATGGTAGCCTTGACTAGGCGCGAGGCCTCGGCACGACGGCTTATCGCATCGCGGTAGGCGTCGGTGTCCATGAGCATAGACTTTTCAGCCCATTCGCGCTCAACAAACACCCGCTTGCCATTCGCAGTGGCGAAACAATTCGGATTATCATAGTCCACGCGAATGCGCAGGGGGATTGGCTGTGTCCGGTCATGGCCATCTGGAACATGAACCGTGAGGAGCTGGCAATCGACGGGCAATCCGTCGAGTCGATGTTCAGAATCCATTGTCTTTTACTTCCTAGGGTGAAACTTGAGTTCGTGCCTGTAAGCGGTTGATTGCTTTGGCTACTACGTCCTCAGCGTCTCGCAATTTCTCCAATTCGGATTCCAAGCGCTTCCATAGCGGAACCATAAGGACGGCTTCGCCCTTCGGTGCCCCGGCCATGATGCGCGCGAGGATGTCGAGCGCGTTTTCCACACGCTCGGCAGTCATTGGAGGTTTTTTGCGAGAGCGGCCCATTACTCGGTCTCGACTGGCTGGCCGTTCTGGAGGATGTAAAACGTATCCGGCTTAATATCGTTCTGACCGGCGACGCCCGCCCATACCGCGACGATCTCCATCTGGTCGTTACGTTCGACGAGGAACAGCGCACAACCTTCTTTGCCACGTACCTTGCACTGATAACCTGTTGCGGTGGCAGCGCTCCAGCGTCCTGTTGCGGTGGCAGCGCTCCGGTCTCCCGTTGCGGTGGCAGCGCTCTGGTTCCCCGTTGCGGTGGCAGCGCTCCAGTCTCCCGTTGCGGTGGCAGCGCTCCAGCTCCCCGATGCGGTGGCAGCGCTCCGCCATCCTGTTGCGGTGGCAGCGCTCCGGTCTCCCGTTGCGGTGGCAGCGCTCCAGTCTCCCGTTGCGGTGGCAGCGCTCCGCCATCCTGTTGCGGTGGCAGCGCTCCGGTATCCCGTTGCGGTGGCAGCGCTCTGGTCTCCCGATGCAGTGGCAGCGCTCCGGTCTCCCGATGCGGTGGCAGCGCTCCAGTCTCCCGATGCAGTG
Source organism: Brucella sp. JSBI001 (assembly GCF_026014005.1). Lineage (NCBI taxonomy): Bacteria > Pseudomonadati > Pseudomonadota > Alphaproteobacteria > Hyphomicrobiales > Brucellaceae > Brucella > Brucella sp. JSBI001. The sequence continues at coordinate 1,050,800 of NZ_CP110339.1, forward strand.
GCAGCGCTCCAGTGTCCTGATACAGTTGCAATCGATCGGTCGCCTTGAACTTCTATTAGCTCGCGTTCGCCAGATGCGTGATGACCATCAATGCGTTTGGCCCGCTCGACGATGTAGCGCACTGCGGCTGCGATCAATTCCGGGATTTTCAACTCGGCTTTGATGGTGATTTCGGCTGCTGCGATTTTGGTGTCTTTACCTTCCTTGCTAGTGTCGCCGGAAAGCTCGACCTCTCCATAACGGCTGCTCGCTGGAGGATAATATCCAAAGACATCAAGAGGGTATTCGCAGGCATGAAAGCCGCTTTCACAAGCGACAACGCCGCCTTGATGCTGGAAGCTCTTACTCAGCTCAAACTGGTATCCTCGGCAGCGCAGCTCGGCGTCAAAGCCTTTGTATGCAACAATCTTAGTCATGCGGATCCAAGCCCCTCTCGCGGGTGATTTTGAATTGATGAATCAAACGGTTTGCCGCTAATCGCGGCATTGCCTCGCGCCTCTCCGGCACGGTTACGGTGGTGATGAGTGATGCGACCGCTGCCAGCAGGCCTTCGGTCAAGCCGTCCAGGGCGTCCTCGGCAGACGCGCCGGATGTGCGGATCTCGCGCCATTGGTTAAAGATCGTATCGAGAACGGCATCGCGGGTTTCGTCCGCTATGGCCTGCCGCTCTCCCTGATCTGACCAACGGGCCATAAAATTCGGTCGATCAGCCGAAAATTCGCGATGCCAGAATGGCTGCGCAGGCGACGCATGCAATCAGGGTGGATAGCACGATCATGAAATTCAGATCGTTGTCATCACTCTGATATGCCGTCGGCAGGTGAAAGCCGCCTGTCTCGGTTTTAAACTCGTGATTATCCTGCATGGTTACGCATCCTTACCGGTGAGAATGGGCATCGGGTTCTCGCTCGGCTCGAAAAATCGGCACGACAACGCGCGATGCGGGATGGCTCGCTTTGCTTTGTTGAGGATGGGTTTGAGGCAGTAGGCGTCTTTCGGCTCGCCCGGAAAGAGCTTGTGCTTTTTGCCATTCCGCTTGGGGGGGGCAAACTTTTCGACGTAATTGCCGTGTTCGTCCTTGACTGATTTCGTTTTTCCCCAGTGCTTACACTGGCGGCAGGTTGTCCCTTCCGGTCCTGTCCCGGCGATATGCGCCTGACCAAGATATGTATTCCGAATGGGGCAATCGAAATCCGCTGCCGTCATGTGCGGGCTAATACTGAAATGCGCTGCCATGTCACTGCCCCTTTCAAGGCGCTACAGATTCTTGCGGGCGCGACCACGACCACTGAGCAATATCACTAAGTTGCGCCCATGCTGGGCGTGGGTCACCATTCTGATAGTGTGGGCAAGCTGCGAGCGATGCTTCGTAGGCCGCTTGGCCAGAAAGCGTGGGATCGTTTCGGATTGCGGAATCTTTCGCATAATTGTTCATGACGACGCCTCGGTTTGGCTTGAAGGTGCAGCCACCACAACCCAGCCACGCGGCAGGATCGTCTCTTGCAAAAACGATCCGTCTGACTGCAAATGAAATCGGACTTGGATTTCTGCAAAGGCGGGCTGTTGTTTATGGATGCCAAAGAACTGCGCGATCATGCGCAATGGGCTATAGCGCTTGTCGTGGCTGGGGTTGCGATGGGTGTTCCATCCATTGTCGCAAGCGATAAGAACGCCTTTTTGATTGCCCTTGGCATGATCCTGTATGGCGTAGGACAAATGCGGAATCGTCAGATACAGCAGTCGATCTACTCCGATGACTTTGGAAGGCCAGTCGGCACCATCACGGGCAACCCGCACAGGTTCACGCTCATCGGGACAACACTTAGCCTTGTCGGCATAGGCCTGTTTTGCTTCGGGCTTTATCGTCTCGTTCTTGGCTGAGGTGTGTTTCGCAGTCGTTCGGGTGCTCATGCTGACACCTCGGCGGCTGACGTTCTGACTGATCCGGGCAGATAGTCCTCGATTGAGGCATGCAGTAAAGCTGCCTGTTCAAGGTCGATCAGTAGGCGCTTTACTTCACCTGTCTTGCTGACAAATGATATGGAAATCAGGCCCTCGCTACGCGAACCTGATGTTCCGCGCCACTTCACGCGCTGCCCCAGGCGGTTTGTGTTGCTAAGCAAATCCCATGACTTCGGTGCTGGGATGTCGATTGATACACTTTCTGTGCATTCGAGGCGTGTTGCCAGCGCTTGCGCTGCCTCAACCGGTGCTCGGTCAAAAAGCACAATCTCAGCACCATAACCGTAAAGCTGCTGCTCGGTGCCGAAATAGGCGAGGTGTGTTACCTGACCGTGCAAGGCTTCCCGGTCCGCGAGATCGAGGTTCCTCCATTTCTGGATATCGAAATCACCGAACAGGATGCCGCGCGGGGAATGTGCCTGCATGCGTCCGACAGAAAAGCCGCATTCCCGTAATGCAGCATCGGCGCGCTGAGTGACAGTGAAGCTGTCTTCTCCGGTCAATGTGGCTTTGAATATGACATTCGGCATTGGTCTCTCCGCTTCAATCCGGAGAGCCGACCGCGCCTTCTACTCAAACCCGATCCGGCGCGGTCAGCTTTCCGTTGGGGGCGAGTCAATAATTGCGATAATCGCAAAAAATTGTCAATCTAAAAATTGCGATCATCGCAAAATATCAAATATGAGAGTATCGCGATCATCGCAACTTGCGCTTATGCGATTCGCTGTGTGTATGTGTGGATAGTAAATTAATTCTTGTTTTGTTCTTCTTGTTCCAGCATCATTCACCGGGAAAAGGGTGTGAGGTGGGTATAAATGAGTGATGACGGGCTGGAATGCTGGAGGCTTCTCACTGATGAGGAAAAGCGCGCTCTTATGTTTGTTTTGATTCAGTCAGGAATTTTAAATAGCGTTTCAAATCCGCCTTTGTCTCATCATCAGCCGCATTGTAAGCCTGAAGAAACTCGTCGTCGTTGAATGACATTGTGTCGGCAATGCCAGGAGGTGGCGAACCAAAAATTCGCTTATCTTTACAAGCTCTTCTGCGTGAATAATTCGCACTTCTTTATTCGGCGCCAAGTTAAGCATTCTCGTAATGGCATCAGGTCTGACGCCTAGATGTGCCGCCAGTTTGCTTTTAGATCCGTGCCCGCGCGCCTTGAGCTCGCCGATGATCCATTCTTTGATGCGCTTCTGAATATCCATGCTTTAATATTTGCGATAGTCGCGATTATTTCTATCGCGAAGATCGCAAAACCCTCTTGACTTAAAATTGCGAAGATCGCAAATATCCATGCTATGGATATGGAACCTGCAAAAACGATTATTGATTATCTGGGTGGAGCGAAGGCGGTAGCGGCTATCGTTGGCAAGCATCCATCGCGTATCTATCGTTGGGCGTATCCGTCTTCAAAGCGTGAAGGTTGCGACGGCATTATCCCCCTTCGTGATCAGCAGAAACTTCTCGAATACTGCCGCGCCACTGGTGTCGATCTTGTTCGTGAAGACTTTTTTTGCGCTGACCGTATTTCAGGCATTGCAAGCAAATGCCCTGAAACGAATTCGCCCGTTGGTTCCTCTGCGGGTGATGCTGGAGCGTCCCTGCCGCCCTCGGACGCTCCAGCTTCTTTGTCGCAGGATAGAGCAGCGGTAGCTCAGTTGGTTCATACCCAACAGGTCGCGGGTTCGAATCCCGCTCCTGCAACCAGTTTCCAATCGCCTGATATCCTCCCATCGGGCGTAAAAGCCGGGGCGCGCCGTAAGGATGACGCCGGACGCGCCCCGGCTCCTGTTTCTGAGGTGCGCCATGTCTGATGTTTTCAATCTCCATAATGCTCTTTGGGGTATTTCTATTTGCTATTTGTCAGCCTGCGTTGCTGTCACTGCGATGGTCTGGAATGCCTCCATGTCCATTCTTGAGAATGCTAAAGAGATGAAGCATTTCAAGCGCTTGCATGATGAATTGTATGAACGGGCGCGGCGCGGCGAATTGGATTTCGAGAAGTGGCCTGAATATGAGAATGTGTATAAGTGCGAATTAGAGTGGAACGAGAGGAGAAAATCCTCTTGATCTGTATCTCCATTCCCCTTCGCCATTGGCACTCTCTGCTCGCTCTTTTCGGTTCCCGCCTTGTCGCAGTAGATGTGCAACGGCGCTCGGTTGCTGTACTTATCGATCTCGACGCCGGTTATCATGATTTCACCGGTTTCCGGGTTCAAGGTGGTGTGATCTCGATAGGGGACGATCTTGACTCCGCGTGGGGACTTGATCCGGATTTCCGTGCCTCTGAGAACGTATCCCCGATTGTTTCTGATCCTGATGGTGAGCTTGTACCAATCGCCCGTAACCGGGGCTTCCGAAAGCTCTACCTGGACTTCCGGCTCTGTGTTTGCCCGTATCCACTTCTGGTGACGCCAGGACAGCGTGAGGCTCGTCGCAGCCATGGCAAGACTAGCCACCGAAACTATGTTCGAAAACTGATAGCGCCAGATGTAGTCGAGCGTATCCAGAAATACTTTCGCAATAGCTTCCCCCATGACCCTGATTCTCCTGTGTTTTCACACTCGCATGAGGACATGCGCCATGGTGGATGGCAAGCGCGCCGGTTCTTCCGGCGCTGGCGCGCTTGCCGCTCTGTTTCGATCCCTGCATTGCTGCCTCCGTAGCCTTTGAAGCCCGACCTTACGGGCAGATCTGACCAACTTCATCGAATCCTTTGACGAACTTTTTTCCTTGAACTTTTCAGGGGTGTTTCCGTGCGCACAATTTCCGAGCAAGAACAGCGTTCCCTCAAGTCTGCTACCGACGGCGCATACATGCTGTCGGGCGGCATTTCCTGCATCGTGCCCTTTACCCGTGTCGGCGTGTCGACGCTTTCCAAATACGCATCGTTTGGCGAGGAACATGCCGACAGCTTCATGCCGATTGATGTCGTGGTCGAGGTCGACCGACGCGCACAAACGCCGACGATCATAAAGGCTGCAGCCGGGTTGCTCGGATATGAGGTTGTCCCGGCATCATCAGCATCGGGAAAATCCTCGGACGGTGCGCCACTTACTGAAATGGACGCACATCGCGTCATGTCCGAGGCGATGGACGTTTCGAAATCCATCGTTACGGCGCTGGAAGATGGACGCATTGACGCTGGGGAAAAGCGGGAAATCACCAAGGAAGTGCGTGAGGCTATCCGCGCCCTTGAAAATGTCTTGCGGCGTTTGGAGGCGGGGAAATGACCGCTGTTTCCTCACTCGTCGAGCAATGGTTGGCTGATCATGGCGGACCCCGTCGTTTCGAAGCCGGTGTCAGGTCCAGTTTTGATGCCACGCAATATGAATTGCAGGGTTTTGGCGTCGAGGTTCGACGCAAGGGCAATCGCTTTGCCGTCAAGCGGGTCGATGGGCGCTGGCAGGTCGTGGGCTGGGAAAAGCTCGTCGAGCTGCGCGACGATTTTCGCAAGCTGCACGGCAGGGAGCCGCTTCGGCGGATAGGCCCATGATGGCCCGTTTCCCACCGCGCGAAGTCGCGCTGATCGTTTGTGCCGCGTTGGTTGCTGAGTCACCCGTCGCGGCTTTTCTCATCTTCTTTCTGTTTCTTGCGGGGCGGTGACATGGACGCGCTAGTACCTGAAATTATCCGGATAGCCGATATCGATACGGGCAAGCGCCTGCGCGACGTGGATCCGGCGAAAGTCGAGGCTTTGAAGCCGTCCTTTACAGAATTGGGCTTGCGGACGCCGATCACGGTTCGAGCAAATGACAGCAAACGTAAAGGCGCTTCGCCTTACATTCTGTCGGCTGGCGCGCACCGATTGGCGGCTGCACTAGCTATTGGATGGGATGAAATCCCGGCATTTGTGCGCAAGGAAAGTGCGCTCGATGCCGAGCTTTGGGAAATTGACGAGAATCTTGCTCGTGCCGAGCTGACGCCTGCTGATCGCGCCATGTTTGTTTTCCGGCGCAAGGAACTCTACCTGCTGAAATATCCGGAAACGGGACACGGTGGCGACCGCAAATCAAGCGGCCAAGTTGGCCACTTGGTGGACCGGGCAGAGCGTAAGAGTTTTGTTGCCGCCACGGCTGAGCTGACCGGAAAGCCAGAGCGAAGCATTCGACGCGATGCCGAGCGTGGGGAAAAGATCTGCAAGGCCGCACTCGACAAGTTGCGCGGCACCCGGCTCGATAATGGCGTGTCGCTGGATCGCCTCAAAGCCCTCCCGTCGGACGTGGCACAAATTGCGTGGGTCGAGGGCGCGCTGGCAGAAGAAAAGCGTATCAAGGTCGAGAGCAAGAGCATTCGCGCCCAACAACAAAAAGTGCGCCATGCTGTCAGGCTTACCGAAATGGCGCTGACCGCCGAACGCGGCAAGGCGACAGCACCGGCAAAGCTGGATCGGATCTATCCGGTCTATTACGCAGATCCGGCCTGGAAGTATAAGGTTCATTCGGAAGTGACGGGGCGCGAAAAGAGCGCCGAGAATCACTATCCGACGATGACTACCGACGAAATCGTCGACCTGATGGTCGAACTGATCGGCGGCAATCATCCTGCAGTTCTTTTTCTTTGGGCAACCAATCCGATGCTCATGGATTCGCTGCGGGTCATGCAGGCTTGCGGCTTCACCTATGTGCATCACTGGGTTTGGGACAAGGTTGATATCGGTACCGGCTACTGGGGCAGGGATCGACACGAACTCTTACTCATTGGCAGGCGCGGGGATGTCGCGTGTCCATTGCCGGAAATGCTGCCGCCGACGGTCTATGTCGAAAAGAAGGGCGAGCATTCCGCCAAGCCGGAATATTTCGCCGAGCAAATCGAGAAATTCTATCCAGATCTCCCAAAGCTGGAATTGAATGCGCGGCGTAAGCGTCCCGGCTGGGATGTGTGGGGATATGAAGCGCCTGCCGACGAAGCGGAGGCTGCATAATGTGCTCAAATTGCTTTATCGCTTCATTGGGAAGCCCGCGCATCATCTATCTTTCCGGGCCAATGACGGGGTTGCCGGATTTCAATTATCCGGCCTTTCGCAGAGCTGCCGCAGCCCTCCGCTTGGCGGGGCATCGCGTCTATAATCCCGCCGAGTATCCGCACAAGGGGCCACCGGAGCTTTTCCCGATCCGGCAAGCGTTCGCGTCATATTGCAACTTCATCTGCCTGGAGGCCGACACGATAGTGTTGCTGCCTGGGTGGCGGGCGTCCAAGGGGGCGAGTGCGGAGCGACAGTTGGCGCTCAACTGCGGCATAGACATCATCGAATGGCTGGAGGCGATATGACCTCTGACGCCGACCAGCTGCGGAAAATCAAGGATAGGTTTCGGGCGCTTGATGGTGCTCGCTGGCAGCTTTGCTGTGTCGACAACAGGACGTTTGTCGAGGCGAAAACACACAATGGCGAACTGCTCGAAATTGCGAATTTTCATCCCGGTGCAACGCCGGATGAAATCGATTTTCTGGTCAATGCGCCTGATATGGTTGGGTTTCTGCTTGGTCTCGTCGACCGCGCAATCGCAGCGTCTCGCAAGGCTGCGCCTGTCCAGAAAAAACAGCGTGTTTCTAAGGACTTCGCGGCGGAAGCTGCCATGAAGTGCGATCAGGCTTCCTTCCGGATCTATCTGGAAGAACGGCACGGCGCCGAGGGGCCTTTGACGGCTGAAACAGCAGTAGACGCATTGCGCGCCGTGCTGCGCATCAAATCAAGAAAAGAACTGAATAGCGATGCCGCTGCAGCGGATCGGTGGAGCGATTTGCGCGCCGATTTCGAGGCGTGGCTGAGGGTGGTGCAATGAACGGATCTTCGCGCGCGTGGACATGGCGCCACGCTTTCGCATCGTCTGATCTTCCGTCGACAACCAAGGCAGTTTTGCACACGCTTGGTATGTTCATGAATGAGTTAGGTGAGGGGTGCTACCCATCCGTCGCCGATATCTGCCGCTACAGTGGCCTCGACAAGAAAACAGTCCTCAAGCACCTCGGAACAGCTCGTGATGCGGGCTGGATTGCAGTGTCACAGCACGGGTATCGCGGGCAGCGATGGAAGCGTCAAGAGTACGCTGCGCGATGGCCGGAGCGCGATCTCGTCGCCGCGTGCGCGCCGGATGATCAGAATCAAGGTGGTGGAGCAAATCCACCACCTTCTGACGCGGAAAAGGTGGTGGATTTCGTTCCAGAAGGTGGTGGAATTGAGGGGTCGAAGGTGGTGGAGCACGTCCACCAAGATAAGACCAGTCCAGTAAACATTCCAAATACCACTCCATCTGAGAGAGCGCGCGAGAGCGATGACGACGGAAGGGAAAGCCGGAAATCGGTCGAGCGTTCGTTCAAGCGTGGTTTCCATGGTTGGCCCACAGCGATATCCGATAGCGAGCCTGAGGCATTCCGCGTCTGGCTGTCTCTGACGCCAGAGGAACGACAGGCAGCAGTCGATGAAGCTCCGCGCTATGTCGAAGCGGCGAAAGCGACGGGTCGGAAGCTGGTTTGCTCCTATGCGGTTTATCTTCGCGAAAGACGCTGGGAAAAACTACCGGCTAAAGCCGTAGTCGAGCAGTCCGGATCTGCGCAGGCGGCGCCGTTGGGCAAGATGTGGGGTGCGAGGGTCTATGAGCTTTTGCTGAACGGTCCAACTCGCGTTGTTGGCTTGACCCAGATCGAAAAAGGGTTGGTCGATAGCGGGCGCTATTCCGAGGAATATCTGCTGCACGACAAGCAGGCCAAGCAAGGTTTCCCGGCAGTCAATGAGCTTTTCGAGCGTGCAGCCGGTGGGCGCGGAGCGCTTGTTCCAGCTCGCTTACAGGCGATCAAGGATTTGCTCGTGCAGGTTCGCATTGGCGGCGACGAGTGGAAGGCATGGGCCGATTTCCACAGCCAGCAAGGCTGGCCATGGTTCCCTGATCCCGGCAATGCCGAGTGGGCTTATTTCCCGGCTGGTGGGCCGGAGGGTTTGAACGGTTTCGAAATCGCACTGAGGGGATTGGGTGAAAATGATGGCAATTGACGCAAAGCAGATTGCAGATGCTATCACCAGACAGCCGACATTCGAGCAGGCTTGCGCTATCGACAAGGTGCTTACAGAGCGTCGCAGGGTCGCTCGAATGAGGGCGGCGGCTGCGAATCGCGTGGGCTATGATTCTCCTTGGCTGGTGCTACAGGTGGTGTCAGGACGCGAACTTTCGGTGCGGGAAGCGCTAGAAAAAGAAAATATCGAAGTGCTTGTCCCCATGAAAATGGGGCCTGTGGTTCGTCGACAGCATCGAGTCATTCCGGCAAAACAGCAGCCCGTCATGAATGGTTACGTGCTGGTACGCTGTGCAGTTTTAAACGAGTGCCTTGCCGGTCTGCTGAGTTTCGATCACGTCGTTTCGATCCTTGGTGGATATGAAGCGCCATTTCTGGTCAGTGCTGAAAAGGTATATCTTTTCAAAGCGAAAGCCGAAGATGGTAAATATGATTACGAGCATTTTCACCGGAAGTTTATCGGGGTGAAATGGGCACGTGTTGCCGACGGTCCTTTTGCCGGTTGCCGTGCAGAACTGGTTTCGGGTGGAACAAAGGGCAACGGTCTGGTTGTGATTGAGCTTTCGATTATGGGCAGGCCAGTGGCTATGACTGTGCCTATTGCAATTCTCGAACCTTTGTGAGCGTAATCTGCTCACGGGATGATCCGGTATGAATAGTGAACCTCGATACACGGTAAAACGTGGGGACTAGTTCCTGAGGTGGTCGCGCTCGGACCCCGCCCTGACTGCCAAAAACGGCAGACATCGATTCAGGGCCAGTGCGTAAGCTATGTCCAGACTTCACCGAACGATGAGCGCCTGTTGGCGCTCTTTTCGTTTGTACTAAGGATAAACGGATTTGTTGAAAGGTCGGGCAATGATCAGAACTATCGACAATCGGCTGTTTGTCCTGATCGCACTGTTACTGGTCATCTTCGCGCTGAGTGGATGCGCAAAGCGTTTCTGCACCATGGATGACTATTTCAGCAGTAGCGCCTGCAAGTGACGTGGAATTGCTACCATGGCAACGATCACAGCACACTGGGCTGACAAGCACCTTTCGCTATTCGGATCGAGGCTTGCGGTTCTCAATTCGCGCTTTCCAACGGTGCTACCGCGTATCGTTAATCAGGTTGGCAACCGGGCAAAGACACAGGTTATACGAAACCTGACCAAGCAGACGGGACTGGCGCGCAAGACAATCGTCAAGGCGGTCGGGGATCCGGGCGTTGCTCGACCGGGCAAGCTTTCCTACGAAATGGTGACAAGAGGCGGTGATATTCGCCTGAAATATCTTTCGCCTCGTGAATTGCGTGCAGGCGTTTCCGCAAAGCCCTTCGGGCAGCGGAAGTTGTTCGCCGGATCGTTTCTGAAAGGCGGGCGCTTTCCCGGTCGCGTCAACGTTCCAAAGTTTTACGGCCATGCTTTCCATAGGTTGAACAAGTCTGGAACCAGGATCACCTACACCCGGTCGGGCGTTTTCATCCCGGTGGAAATGACCAAGGGCGCAACGAAATCGGCATTTGAGAGAACAGCGGCACCATTGCTGCAACAGCGCGTCGATGCTGCGCTCAAAAAGCTACTGCCGTAAATCATGCATAGAATCCCACCGCCGCCAGAAGACCTTCCATTCAGACGATGTGGCAATCCAATGGCCGCGTTGCTGTTTGCTTGGGTTTTGATTGCATGTCTCGTCGTGATGGGTGGGGCGATTGTTTGGAGGTTGCATTGAGTGCAGGGCGGGTATCGTCTCCCGACCGACCGACCGACCGACCGACCGACCGACCGATCCTGACCCCAGCCCCCCTCCATTGGGTCCTTTTCCGGGCCTATCACCGGAGCGGGTGAGCGCGACTGCGGGATTTCGGTCTCTGCGAATTTTTACAGGGGGATTCCACCGCCCTTTGAATGGAATCGGAATCACATGGCCAAAGGGTATTCAGACGAGCTGCGCCAGCAGGTCATAGCCTTCATTGAGGAAGGCCATACCGTCCGGCAGGCGGCGGAAAAGTTCAATGTCAGCCCCAGCTTTGCTGCCAAATCGCACAAGAAGCACGTCGATCAGGCCGCACAGCCACTTTTGCCGGAGCAAGATCCGGTGGAGGATGACGAACAGCCTGAAAACGAAGCCGGGATAACAGCAGCGGATCTCGCCGAGATCCTCGGTGTTTCGAAGCGGGCAATATCCGATTACGTCGAGCGTGGAATCATCGTGAAGACAGGTCGGAATCGCTTCGACCTGCGCAAGTCTGTCCAGCTTTATTGCGAGCACCTGCGCGGGATCGCGGCAGGTCGCGGCGGTGACAATGTCGATACGCTCGCAACCGAACGCGCCAGACTGGCGCGCGAGCAGGCCGACCAGGCTGCACTCCGAAATGCGGCGATGCGCAAGGAACTGGTCCCGATTGCCGAGGTTCGCAACGAATGGGTTTCGATAGCCCGACGGGTCCGAAACGTCATGATGGCGGTTCCATCCAGGTGCCGCCAGATGCTGCCCCACCTCACCACCTTCGATGTCGATCTGATCGACGAGGAAATTCGCACGGCACTTACAGAGCTTGGTGAAAAGGACGATGACGACGGCTCTGGCGATCTTGCGGCGGGCAGTATGGGAAGCCCTGACGCCGCCACCGAAACTGAAGCTCTCGGAATGGATTGAGCAGACAGTTTATCTGCCGGAGGGTGTTTCATCTCTCACGGGTCGGGTTAGGCTCTGGCCACCGCAGCGCGAGATTGCCGACGCAATTGGCGATAGCGCGTTGGAGCGTGTCACTCTGGTGAAGCCGGTTCGCGTCGGCTTCACGACGCTGCTGACAAGCGCGATGGCAAGTTTCTGTTCGAATGATCCATCGCCGATCCTGTCGCTTCTGCCGACCGAGGCTGACTGCCGCGATTATATGGTTTCGGATGTCGAGCCGATCTTTGATGCTTCGCCAGCGCTCAACGGATTGTTGACCGGCGATGTCGATGAGGGCGGCAGAAACACTCTGCTTTCCCGGCGTTTTCCGGGCGGGTTTCTGAAAGTCATTGCTGCAAAGGCACCGCGCAACCTGCGCCGCCATAATGTGCGCATCCTGTTTATCGACGAAGCGGATGGCATGTCGGCGACGAAGGAAGGTTCGCCGATCCTGCTCGCCGAGCGCCGTACCCTATCGTTTGCGGATCGCAAGATCGTCATGGGGTCAACGCCGGTTTATGAGGAAACCAGCCATGTGCTGCAATCCTATGAACAGTCGGATAAGCGAATTTATGAAGTGCCTTGTCCCGAGTGTGGGCACTTCCATGAGATCCAGTGGTCAGACATTCAGTGGCCAGAAGGTGAACCGGAAAAAGCTTATTATGTTTGCCGGGAATGCGGCTCGGTTATCGATGAGCGCCACAAGCCCGGCATGGTTGCAAATGGTCGCTGGCGGGCGCTAAGGCCGGAAGTAAAAGACCATGCAGGGTTTCGGATGAATGCCCTGATTTCGCTGCTACCGAATGCATCTTGGGGCCGATTGGCGAAAGAGTTTGTCGGCGCGAAGAACGATCCGTCGAAGCTTCAAACCTTCATCAACACGATCCTTGCGCAAGGCTGGAAGGAAAACACCGATGAGCTGGATGATATCGAGCTTGCAAGCCGCGCCGAAGATTTCAGCCTGGTTGCAGAAATTCCAGAGGATGGTGATGCGACGGCCACGACCGGCATCCCTATTGATGTTCTCATCATCACCGCAGGCGTCGACGTGCAGGATGATCGATTGGAAATCACCTTCATTGGCTGGGACAAAGAGGGCATTCCTTACGCCCTCGGACATGAGGTGATTTGGGGCCGATACGACGATCACACGACCTGGTCGGAATTGGATATCGCGCTCGGCACGCAATGGGATCATCCGCTCGGCGGAAAGATCAAGGTTGATGCCACCTGCATCGACAGCTCGGACGGCGAAACGATGGAAACTGTCTATCGTTATGCATTCCCACGGTTCCGCAGGCGCGTGTTTGCGATCAAGGGCGTCGGCGGTAACAGACCCTGGATTGAGAAATCCAAGTCGACCGTGAAGGGTGGCAAGCTTTTCATCGTCGGCGTCGACGGCATCAAGAGCCACATTTTCGGTAGGCTGGCTCGTGCCAGTTCCATGCGCTTCTCGAAATCTCTGCCCGATGTCTGGTTTGAACAACTCGTGGGCGAGCAGCTGGTTGTCAAATATTCGCGCGGACAAACGGTTCGGCAATTCGTGCCCGTGCCGGGTCGACGACACGAAGCTCTCGATTGCACGGTCTATGCCTTCGCCGCTCGCCAGATGGTGAATGCGAACTGGGCGCACCGAGAGGGCGAGTTGTCGACACCACCGGAAATCAAACCCGTTTCATCCCTCCCACAAATTGCACCTTCGGAGTGGTTATAGTCGTGGCTTCAATTGACGATCAGATCGCAGCGCTTGAGGAAGCCATTCTTACGGGCGCGAAAAAAGTCATCTTCCACTCAGGCGGAACCCGCCGTGAGGTGGAATATCATTCCTTGAAAGATATGCGGGAGGCGCTTGCGGATCTTCGGGCCCGTAAATCGCGTGGTCCTCGCACCATTCTGGCGGCGTTAGATTAATGGGTATCGTGAACATTCTTGATAAGGCCATCGGCTATGTGTCGCCGGAGGCAGGCTTGCGCCGTGTTCGTCACCGCGCTGCAATGGAGATTGTCCAGCGCAGCTATTCCGGTGCGGAAACCAATCGCCTGAAATCCGGTCGTCGCGCGAAATCGACATCGGCAGATGCCGAGATCGCTCGCGCCGGTCGCAAGCTCCGCGACCGTATGCGGGATCTGGTCCGCAATAATCCCTATGCGGCGAAAGCAGTCTCCGAGCTGGTCAGCCATGCCATCGGCGACGGCATCATTCCGCGCTCGAAAAACAAGGAAGCAATCAAGCTGTTCCAGGAATGGAGCAAGGTTTGCGATGCTGATGGCGATCTCGACTTCAACGGCATCGTTGCCCTGACAGTTCGAGAGATGTTTGAAAGCGGCGACGGCATAGTACGCCGCCGCCGCCGTAGGCTGGAAGATGGCCTGCCTGTGCCATTGCAATTGCAGGTCGTTGAATCTGACCTGCTCGATAGCACCAAAGAGGGCGTGCTGTCCGGTGGCGGCAAAGCAATTCAGGGTATCGAGTTTGATGCGATAGGCCGCAAGCGCGCCTACTGGATGTTCGGATCTCACCCCGGAAACAGCTTTTTTGACCCTCAATCGACCATTGTTTCGAAGCCAGTTCCGGCAGCTGATATTGCGCATGTCTTCGAAAAACAGCGCACACAGGTGAGGGGCGTTCCATGGGGGACGCCAGCAATGGACGATACATTCGACCTTGCCGAGTATGAGCAGTCAGAGCTTGTCAGAAAACGTCTTGAGTCCTGCATTGTCGGGGTGATGACTGGCGGTGACATAGACGACACGATAGGCATGCCGCTGACCGGCAAGGACGGCGATGCGACAACACCGGGCATATATAATGTGCACGGGCAGCGTGTCGAAAAGTTCACGCCGGGTATGTTCTACAATGCGGTCGGCGGTCGAGATATGAAATTCTCACAGCCTGCCGTAACCGACAGCTACGATCCTTATAAAGTTTCGATGCTGCATACGATCTCAGCTGGTTGGCGCGTTCCCTACGCGCTCATGACTGGTCGGCTGGACAAGGTCAATTACTCGTCGAGCAAGATCGGTCTGGAAGGCTTCCGGCGCATGATCTCAATGCTGCAGTGGCAGATCATCATACCGATGCTGTTGCAGCCGATGTGGGACTGGTTCTGTGAAGCTGCCTATCTCGCCGGGAAGATCAGCACCCCGACAGTGGCGGTTGATTGGTCGCCGCCGCGCTTCTACTCAGCGGACCCGCTGAAAGATGTGAATGCCAGGATCAAGGAAGTTCGCGCCGGTTTCCGCTCGCTGTCTTCCGCAATCGCCGAGACCGGTGAAAACACTGATGATGTGCTGGATGAAATAGCGTCGGACAATGCTAAGCTCGACAAGCGCGGCATCATTCTCGACAGCGATCCGCGCCGCATATCGCAGGCAGGTCAAGTCCAGCAGCCCGTCGATACCGACGATCCTCCTGAGAAGGACGAAAACGATGACGAAACTTAACCTGCGCAAAGTGCCGGACAGTCTGCCTATGCAGATGCAGGAAGTCCGGCTGTTGCCTTCCGGTGTTGATACTGAAACGCGAACGCTGGATCTGGTATGGACTACCGGCGCAACCGTTCGCCGTCGCCGATATGTCGGGTGGGATACGGTCGTTCCCTTCGACGAGATCCTGATTGTCAGCGACAAGGCAATCGATCTGTCGCGGATGAATGCAGGTGCGCCGGTTCTGGATAGTCATTCCGTCTGGTCGACCTTTTCGCAGGTCGCCGTCGTCGAACGGGCGTGGGTTGCCGGCGGCGAGGGTAAAGCCAAGGTCCGCTTTCCAAAAGCCGGTATCGACGAGCGCGCCGACCGCATGTTCGGCCTTGTCTCCGATGGCATTATCAAGAATGTGTCGGTTGGTTATTCCATCGACAAGATCCGTATCGAGGAAGCCCAGAGAAAGGGCGAGGTCGAAAAGGTGTTCGTCGAGCGATGGACGCCGAACGAAATTTCGTTCGTGACGGTTCCGGCAGATCCCGGAGCGCAGGTCCGCAACCACGCGGATACTTTCCCGCTCATGATCGACCGTAAGCCCGTCTCGACGTTTGCGGCATCAGCGCGGATGAGAATGGCGGAAGCCGTCCGCCGCCTCGCTTAATTCAGCAATCATCCATTTCCAGTTTGCCGCCTGCAATTCTCCGGGGTTGCAGGGCGACGGCGCTTGTTTTGCCCGGTACATAGAAGGAAACGCACACCATGAAAAAGGGTGCTTACATTTTCGCGACCGTCGCCGCATTTTTCTGCGTCGGTCTGGCAATGGCGTTGTTCGCCGCAGATCCATCGCATGCAGCATCCCTCGATTATCGTGCTTTCGTTCAGCCTGACGGAATGCACCTGATCGGTGCCAACGTTGCCTTGCTGGGTCTGCGTTCCAAGCTGAAAGAAATCACTGACCGTGCGGAAGCTACGCGAGCTCGCATTACCGACGATCTGGATGAAGATGCGGTTCGGGCAATCGAGCAGGAACATGCGGGCATTCTGGCTGAGGCGGATCAGGTCCGTTCGGATATAACCCGGATGGAAAATGAACAGCGCAACGCACCGACCGTTGATCCTTCGGTCCGAGCTGCTGTTGATGAAGGCGTGCGCGCCGAGCGTGAGCGGTCCAGCATTATTGAGGACTTGGCTACCCGTTCCGGTTTTCCGGATCTCGGTCGCGAGCATGTTCGCTCCGGCACACCGGTCGAGCAGTTCCGCAGCCTGCTTCTCGATCACATGGTCTCGAATGAGCGCCAGAGCCCGACCGACAGCCGGGTACGCGTCGATGTAGTCAATGATGAGGCCGTCACTCGTCGCTCTGCCCAGATCGAGGCGCTCGCTTATGGCCTTGGTGCACCGACGCCGCAGGCTGGCCCTTCCGCAGCTGCCCGTCAGTATATGGGTATGGGTCTCGTCGACCTCGCGGCAGAGAGTGTCAACTATCGTGGTCGCCGCATGATGAATGCCCGCGATATCGACGATGTGTTCACGCGCGCTTCGCATTCGACATCGGATTTCCCTGCGATCTTCGAAGGTGCGGTCAACCGGACTCTGGAACAGCGTTATGCGCTTGCCCAGCCGACGTTTAAACGTTTCGCACGCAAGCGAAACTTCCGGGATTTCCGTCCCGATACCACCGTCAAGGTCGGCGATTTCCCGCTCCTGAAAAAGGTGCTGGAAAACGGCGAGATCAAGTATGGCTCGTTTGGTGAAGGCAAGGAACAGGTGCAGGCGTTTAGCTACGCCATCGCGCTCAACATCAGCCGCCAGATGCTGATCAATGACGATCTGGGTGCAATCTCGGAGCTTCTGACAAGCTATGGTGCATCAGTGGCGCTGTTCGAGGAAGTCACATTCTATGCGGGGGCCTTCAACGGCAAACTTGCCGACGGCAAAACCGTATTTGATGCGGATCATAAGAACCTTGCCGCTACGGCTGCTGCCATCACCGTCGACAGCGTTGGGCTTGGCCGCACGGCTATGGGCAAGCAGGAAAGCAAGGATGGAAATCCGTTGCTGTCCAACTCGCCGCGCATCATGCTTGTCGGGCCGGATAAGCTTACCGAGGCCGAAAAGCTTCTGACCTCGATCACGCCCGCGACAGTTGCGAATGTCAACATTTTCTCTGGCAGGCTTGAGCTGATCGAAAGCACCCAGATCAAGGGCAATGCCTGGCATCTGTTCTCTGATCCGGCAGCAGGCTCGAACTACCGCTGGGGTTATCTGGAAGGCTACGAGGCACCGCGCGTGCGCATGGATGAACCGTTCGGTCGTCAGGGTTTCAGCATGTCTGTTGAACACGACTTCGGCTGTGGCGCGACTGACTACCGCTTTGGCTACAAGAACGCCGGGGCCTGATTGAAATAGGGCGGGTCATTTGGATCCGCCATCCTTTCCGCTCTGATCCTTCACAAGGAAGAACTCCCATGAAAAATTACATTCAACCCGGTGACAGCGTCACCGTTCCGGCTCCGGCTGACGTAAAGTCTGGCGACCTGGTCGTTGTCGGCGATCTGTTCGGCGTTGCCCAGTTCTCCGCAAAAGCTGGCGATGATGTTGAAATCGCAACAAAGGGCGTCTTCGGATTGCCGAAGGTTTCCGCGCAGGCTTGGTCGGTGGGTGCCAAGGTCTATTACGTTGCCGCTGACAAGAATATCTCGACCACAGCGACTGGTAACACCTTCATCGGTCACGCTACCGAAGCGGCAGCGAACCCATCCGACTTCGGCGCGGTGCGTCTTTCGGTATAAGCGACATGGCGAACTGGCGAAAACTGGAAGCTATGGTCGATCAAAAGATGACGCGTAGCTATGGCGAGTCGGTTCGCCTGTCTTTTATGAAAGGGCAGGTCGCGGATCCTGACCGGCAGATGATTGAGATCGATGCGATCCTGCACGTTGGCGGTGACGACTCCCGTTCACCTGGCCCTACTGGGACTTATCGATCTCGCCTTTCGCTTGGTGAGGCGGAACTGTTTCTTGATCGTTCAACCTATACCGGTCCAGTTCCGAAAGTTGGCGACAAGGTCCGCGCGAATGATCGGGCGGGCAAGCCCTGGTTTGAAGTCGCCGCAGTATCGGATCGATATAGCAATCTCATCGTCGTGAAACTGGGGCAGATCTGATGTCTATAGGTCGAATTGCACTGCGTATCGCGACAATCGAAGCGCTTAACGGTGCGACCTCGGTCGGTTCCAATGTTCTCGACAGTGAAATTGGATCGATAGATGTAGGGGCGGACGGAAGCCTTCGCACGGATCAGGAGAAGCCCTTTATCTCGGTCTATACCGACGGATCGAAGGCGGAAGATCTGAGCGGTGCGCGACGCCTCTGGCAGAACGGACTTACGGAACTTTTGATTGAAACCGGCGTCGCAGCGTCGATGGTCGAAACCGATCAGGAGACAGGTGAAAGCACGATCATTCCGGGAATACCCGCAACTGACTCTGCCTTCGAATTGTTTCTCGATGTTGTCGATAGGCAATCAATCGCCGCATTGATGGATCCCGACAATCCATGGGCAGAGATCTGGCGGACGCTTGTTCGCGATATCGTGAAAGTCGAGCGCAGGCGAACGGCAGATGCTGAAACCGGCACCCGCATGGCGGCGCATCAGCAAAGCATCACCTGCGACCTTCTTCCAGATCCTGTTTTCGGCGAGCCGGTTGCCCCGACTTCTGTCTGGCAGAAGCTGCTCAACCAAATGGAAGCCGTGGAGCATCCATATTTGCAGACCTTGCAAGAATTGATGGGGCTTACCGTTACCCAGCGGAATTCAATAGAGCAGCGCCGACGGTTCGGTTTCACACTGGATGAGGCGAGGGCGCTTTGCGATGTGCCACCGCTAGCGGCGGAAGCGACAGAACCGGACATTTCGCGGATCGATTTTGAGAAAATCTGATGGCTGACACTCTTGCTGATATTCTCGTCGAGCTGCAACGCCGACTGTTCGAGGTCGAGCGCCGCCTGGCCAATCATCGTCGAACTGGTGTGATTGATGAGATTGACCATGGCAAGGGTGTCGCCCGCGTGAAAATCGAAGGCGGCGAGCAACCTTTCCGAACTGGCTGGATCCCGTGGAAGGAAATCGCAGCTGGCGAGATCTCGACCCATATCCCGCCAACGGTAGGACAGCAGGTTGATGTCATGTCGGAAAGCGGTGACCTGACTGACGCCGTCATCGATTTCTCGACGCATTCGAACGCGAACCCACGCCCGCATGACGGGCCCGACGCAGTTATCGTCAAGGGTGGGGTACGCTTCTTCATCAGCGACGACACTGTCACGATTGATGCGGCAAATATAACCTTTACCGCCTCCAACGGAAATCTCGCTTGATGCCACTGATCGTTCGTCTCGGTGATACCTCCAGTCATGGCGGCACCGTAATTTCTTCTGCTGACAAGTGGAGCTGCGAGGGAAAGCTCATCGCCAGAATAGGCGATCTGCATTCCTGTCCCATTCCCGGTCACGGCGTCACGCCAATTGTGTCGGGATCATCAAAATTCATCTGCGAAGGCGATCCCGTGGCGCGAACCGGCGACACGACAGGTTGCGGCGCTAGTCTCATTTCTGGCGCGACCAAGTGGTCGTGCGACTGACCAAAGGAGAACAGGCGATGAAAGTCATCGTGAAGGAAAGCGGCTTTTACGGCGGCACCTACTACATAGCCAAAACTGCTGAGCAGGAAATGCCGGATGCGGTGGCAAAGCAATTCATGGCTCCTTACGGTCATCAGCTGGAAAAGCCTTCCGACCGGCAAAAGGCTGTTCGCCCGGTCAAGGATTAAGCCATGTCGTCGCTCGGCTTTTCGAACGTGGGTGGTTCACTGCTGGCGGGCTTTGACCATGTTCGGCAGTCGATTGAGGTCATCCTGACAACGCCGGTTGGATCTCGCGTTATGCGTCGGGACTTTGGTTCCGAGCTGATGGGCCTGATCGATAGACCGATGAATGACCGAGTCATTCTCGGCGTCTATTCAGCCTGCGCGATGGCCATTGCGAAATGGGAGCCGCGCTTTGCGGTAACCGGTATAAACATTGGCGATCTGAACGAACAGGGCGTCATCGATCTCCAGATACGGGGTGTCTATTACCCGAACGGTCACAAAGGCGATTTTTCCGTGACCGAAGGCGAGACAACCACGAACATCACAATAGCAAGGACGATGTCATGAGCCGCTTTGTTGCGCCGAATCTGGCTGACCTTGGCGATGTTCCAAGTGTCGTCGCGGTGGATTTTGAGGAAATCAAAGCCTCCCGCGATGAATATCTGATTGCCGCCCTCGAGCGCTTCGGCGTGACCTTCGATGTGGCGAAGCTTGAAACCGACCCTATGGTGATCGCCTTTTCCGAAGGCGGCGGCTATCAAGAAATGAAGTTTCGCCAGCGAGTGAATGAGGCGATCCGGGCCTTGTCGCTCGCAACGGCTATCGGCGGTGATCTCGATCACATTGCAGCAACCTATGCCGGTATATCGCGCCTTGTCTATGACAATGCGCCCGACGATCAGCCGGATAACTCGCAATGGGATGACGCTCTCGGCAAGTGGGTTGAACTCGACGATATCTTTCGCTCTCGCATATTGCTGGCCTATGAAGCATTTTCGACGGCTGGGCCTGAGGGGGCTTATACCTTCCATGCGCTTGAACTGGATGGCACTCGCGATATTGCCGATGTGGCGGTCTATTCCGAGGAAGATGCGGCGGTCTATTCTAACGGCCCGCATACAGATGCCTATTCCATGGGCCTGATCCCGACACCTTTCACCGGGCGCGATAATGGCGATCCGGTGCTTGCGCCGGAAGTGCTGATCGTGGTGCTGCCGACTGTGACCTATGGCGCGGCAGATCAATCCCTGCTGGATCGTACATTTGAGGCTGTGACGCCGAAGGATGTGCGGCCTATCGGTGACAATGTTCGGATCGAACCGGCAACCTTGGTGCCATATAATATCGAGGTCACGCTTTATTATGCGCCGGGCGTCGATGTTTCGGCCATGGCTGCTGAGGCCAAGCGACGATTAACAGCCTATGCGCAATCGCGTCGTCGCATTGGCCTTGCTGTGCAGCGTGAGGTTATTGGCGGTCGTGCTGCGGTCGATGACAATGTGACTGTGGAAGTAATCTCACCTGCTGCCGATATCGAGCCGGGGTCGAAAGGTGTCGGGCAGGTTGGTGTCATCACGGTCAACACCGTCCAGACGCAAGGATCATGGCAATGACGGCAGCGCAAGCAATTGATGCTGTCGCCGATCTTGCCCGTTCCATTCTGCCGGCCCGATCATCGCCGCTGACTGTCGCGTTGCTCGCTGCTGAACTGGCACGAATAGCGACAGTAGATCCCACCGTTATTGCGACGATCTGGAACCCTGCCATCTGTCCCAAAGTGCTGCTGCCATATCTGGCTATGGGTGTGTCCGTCGATGTCTGGTCTGCAGACTGGCCGGAAGATCAGCAGCGACGGGTAATTGCTGCCTCGCCCATGGTGCACAGGTTGAAGGGGACAAGAGGCGCTGTCGAGCGTGCGCTTGCGGCTTTTGATCTTGAGACCCGCATTGTGGAATGGTGGGAAGATGGATCACGGCGCGGCACATTTCGCGTCGAAATCCTCTATCGCAACGGCAGTCCTGTCTTTGATCTGGAAACACAGGCGGCGGCAATCTCGTCTGTCGATGCCGCCAAGCCAAAATCCCGCGTGTTTACAACCCGCGCAGTGTTGCAGGCGCGGGGCAGTGTCTATCTGGGCGCAATCGCGCAAAGCCATATAGCGGCCATCGCGCACCCCTTTGCCTTTGATCCTCCTGTCTTACGAGCTTCCAGCTTTGTCGGTGGCGCGCCCTGCGTGTTCGTTTCCGGCACAGCTCATTACAAGGTTTAGAAACTATGGCTCAAAACTCATTCGCGCTTATGACAAACCTTGGCCGTGCCAAGGAAGCTGCCGCACTTGCCAACGGCACCGCTATCGTCATCACGCATATTGCGATTGGTGATGGTACAACCGTGCCGTCTGGTGGGGAAACAGCGCTTTATCATGAGGTTTCCCGCAAGGCGATTTCGGGTCATGGCACCGTGGCAGGTGCATCAAATGTTGCGTATTTTGATATTTTCCTTGCCGCTGCCGAAGGCCCTTACACGATCCGTGAGGCGGGTCTTTATGATGATGCAGGCGATCTGATCGCTATTGCTCGGTATGATCCGCCGATCAATAAGCCGGTTCCTGCAAGCGGGCAAACGGTTGAAGGCACGGTCCGTCTTGAAGTTGCATTCTCAAACATTGCGAGCGTGACAATCGTTGTCGACCCGGCATTCACCGTTCCATTGCAGCGGCTTTCACGTTTGCCATGGATTCCGGTTCTTTCGATGAGCGTGACCGCTCCACCTGCGACTCCGGCAATAGGTGATGCGTTTCTCGTTCCGACAGGCTCGACAGGATCGTGGGCAGGACAGTCGGGGAAGATCGCCGAATTCACTGCGGCGGGTTGGGGGATTATAACGCCACCTGATGGCCACGGCGTAAGCCTTCCTGATGGGCGCGTGTTTGAGAAGATCGGCGGCGCATATGTCGAAAAGCTGGCACTCGATGCGCAATCAGGCAAATGGAATTACGCGGCGGTTGGCGGTACAGCAACCGCGCTCACCGTTAACCTAACGCCTGCACCATTGGCTTACGTAGCGGGGATGGTTGTCAATGTTTTGATGTCCTCCGATTGTCAGGGGCCATCTACACTTTCGGTCAATGGTTTGCCTGCGAAGTCAATCGTTCGCGCTTATGATCAAGCGCCTGTCAAATCAAAGGACTGGCGCACAGGAGCTTTATCAAGCTTTGTATATGACGGAACACGCTTCCAATTTCTTGCCGCAAACAATTTGCCATCTCCATTGAACAGAATCGAGAACCCTGCGACGGCTACGGTCAATCTGACAGCAGCGGCTTTGGGCGGTATGTTTTATGGCAGCAATGTCAGAACAACCACTTACAATCTGCCAAAGGCTAGTGATTTTGGCGTTGGCTATATCGGGTTTATGAACAATCTAAACCAGCCAGTGATAGTCAACGCAGCCACATCTGTTCCGGGTAGCGATACATTCCAGTTTTCGAATAACCCGCTGCTTGCTACGGTCACTCTCGATTACAAATCGTGGTTGGTTTTATTAAGCGACGGGAATAACTGGCTGATATTCTCAGCCGATGCTGCAATCAATGCGAAGCTCGGTCAAACCTTGGCTGTAAATGGCATCAAGAAGCATGACGGTGGACTTATCGAACAATGGGGATCGTCAGTCGTGGTAACCAATGCCTCCGGATACGGCACAATATATCTGCCTGAGGCGTTTCCAACATCAAACTTCATGGTTGTTGCCTGCAACGGAACCGCTGACGCGTCATTTGGTGGTAAGCCAGTATCTATTTTCCCGATCCCGGCCGTCGATGCCTTCAATTTCTACATCGATGCCCCTTCCACAACGGTACGTATTAACTGGATGGCAAAAGGACGCTAGGAATGCGCTATTATGCTTATTTGAAAGACAATGGTCGTCTCAACGGTTTTGGTGTCCTTAATGTTGGTGAGGTGCTTCCAGATGAGGCCGTTGAACTAACAGCTGAACAGTATGCCTTGTGGACTTCTGAACAGCATCTTCTTTGGTCGGATGGGAAGTTGATTTCTGATCCGGCTTTAGTGGTAACACTTGCGACCATAAAAGCTGGCCTCAAGGTTGAAATCGATGCTCTCGCGGAAAACGAGCGCCTGAAATACATCACGCCGGGCAATGGGCAGGCTATGACCTATCAGCAGAAGGTCACGGAAGCGCAGGCGTTCAAAGCTGCGACCGATCCGCAGCCGGAAGCCTTCCCGATGCTCTCGTCGGAAGTGGGCATTACCGCGCCGACAATTGATGAAGTGGCGGACGTGGTTCTTGCTGCCTACGCCCAGTGGCAGCAGATCGGTGCTGCTATCGAGGCCATTCGGCTTGGTGCCAAGCGCGACATTGATGCTGCCGAAGATGAGGCCGCAGCGCGTGCCATCGTTGATGCGATAGAGTGGCCGCAACCGGCGCTCTGATTTTCCCCTGAAAACCTGACCCGCTGAGGTCTCAATCCAAGGAGTGCCGCTATGGCATCTGTGTCCTTTCACCATGGCACGCGTGTATTCGAAAGTGCCGACACCCCGCTTCTGGTACGCATTGCGCGCACTGCTGTCATAGGTTTGATCGGCACCGCGCCGGATGCTGACCCGCTGTTGTTCCCGCTGAATAAGCCGGTGCAGATCCTGCGCCCGCAGGGCGCAGCAACGCTCGGCAATTCCGGTACGCTGAAATCGGCAATCGACAGCATTTTCGACCAGGTCGGTTGTCCGATTATCGTGGTGCGTGTCGAGGAAGGTGAAACTACTGCGGAGACGTGGTCGAACCTGATCGGCGACCAGACTGCCTTTACCGGCGTCCATGCCTTCCGGCGCGCATCGTCCGACGGGCTCTATAAGCCTAAGTTGCTTATTGCTCCCGGTTTCACTCAAACCTCGCCCGCCGACGGCATTGCCTCGATCAATGTGACCGCAGGCGGCACCGGTTACGACGCTGACACGACAACGGTCGCGGTTACGGGCACCGGATCCGGTGCGGTCGCTGAGGCTGTTGTTGTCGAAGGTGCTGTTACAGCCATCATCATTCGCAAGCCGGGCTACGGCTATACAGGAACGCCGGGGGTTACAATCACCGGCAAGGCTGGCTCCAAGGATGCGACCGCAACCGCCAATATCGGTTCTGTTATGAACCCGGTTGTTGCCGAGCTGATGGGTGTGGCGGAAAAGCTGAAAGCCGTTGCTTATGTCGACGGTCCGGACACGACCGATCAAGCGGCGGTGCAGTATCGCGGGCTCATCAATTCCGGGCGCATAGCGATCTGCGATCCAAAGGTATTGAAGTTCGACACGGAACTTGATGCCAATGTACCTGCGCCGTCCTCGCCGATCTTTGCCGCCAAGCAAGCGAAAATGGATCTGGAGCAGGGTTTCTGGTGGTCCGGTTCGAACGTCGGTATCTCCGGTATTGTCGGCGTCAATCGTCCTATCGAATATGGCGACCAGTCGAACTACCTCAACGAAAACCGGGTCAACACTATCGTCAACATCGATAATACCGGCTTCCGGCTCTGGGGTGTCTGGACCTGCGCTGCAGAACTTCTCTGGCAGTTCATTTCCGTACGGCGCACTGCTGACGCCATCAATGAAGCACTGGAAAAGGCATATCTCGAATTTGTCGACAAGCCGTTCTCCCGCGCCAATCTGAAATTCATGGTCGAGGGCGGACGCGCATTCCTCCGGCAGATGGAAGCGGAGGGCGCAATTCTGCCTGGTCATGATTGCTGGCTGCTGGATACGAACACCGACAACGATATGGCGCAAGGCATCATCAAGCTTGGTGTGAAGTTCGAACCGCCTGCGCCGATGGTCGATATCCGTATCACGGCATACCGCAACATCGCGAGCTATACGCTGCTGCTCAACCAGGTTGCGCAGGAAATCACTTCCGGATCGGCTGGCTAACTGCCAGCCCTTTCCGCTCAAATTCTCCTACTTCAACATCATTAAGGGGTTAGGCTCATGTCTGACATGCCGCGTTATATCCTGCGGAACTGCACCATATTTGCAGACCGCGTTTCGAAGATCGGGCAGGCAAGCGAGATCACGCTGCCAGTTCCGACGGAAAAGGTCGAGGAACTTCGCAATGCCGGTATGGTGCTGCCGATTGATGTCCCGATGGGTTACGAAAAGATGGAGGCGAGTTTCAAGCTCTCCGGCTTTGACCCGCAGGTTATTACTTTGTTCGGCCTGGAAGTCGGTTCCGAACGCGAGTTCATGGTGACGGGTGCGCTCGTGCATGAGGACGGCACCGTCGTCAATGCAACCGCCTATATTCGCGGTCGTCTCATCAAAAACGATCATGGTGCCTGGAAGCCGGGTGACATGGCCGAGAACGATTTCTCGATCACGCTTCGTTATTACAAGCTGGAAGTCGAAGGGGCCACCCTGATCGAAATGACACCGTTTGATGTTTCCATCGGTGGCACCTCGCGCACTCAATCCGTCCGCAGTGCGCTTCTGGCATAATCAGCTAACTTTCAAGGATATGACAAAATGACTGATAAATTAGCAGTCGTGCTTTCCAAGTCTTATAAGCTTGGGGGCACGAATACCAACCAGATAGAGTTTCGCGAGCCAAAGCTGGCAGACCTCATCGCCGTCGAAAACGTAGCAAAAGGCGGAGGCAACAATCAGGTTATGGCACTGATGATTGCCCAGCTATCCGGGTCGACCTATCCGGAGGTAGCCGAATTCAGTGTAACCGATTACGAACGTTGCACAAAAGTGGTGTCGCCTTTTTTGCGGCAGGGCACCTCGGATGGCGACGCCTGACCATCTGGCTTAGCCAGAACCTATACACCCCGATATCGACGTTTCTGGAAATGACGCCGCAGGAAGTTTTGCTGTGGCGGGATGAGGCCGTCGATCTGATGAAAGCAAAGAGAAAATAATGGCTGTCCTGAGTTCCAAGCTTGTTGTTTCGCTTGTCGATCAGATCACTGGTCCCGCTCGCGGTGTTGCTGCTGCGCTCGACGGTCTTAACCGTCGTGCCAGCAGAACAACGTCCGCAATCATGGGGGCGGGCGGCGGCTTTTCGGTCGGGGCGCTGGCTCGCAATCTCCTCGCCATCGGTGCCGGGTATGTCGGCGTTCGCGAAGGTATCGGCGGCACCGTCGGTGCTGCCATGAAATTCGAGGAAGCGTTCGCCGATGTCCGCAAGGTCGTCGACGGCACACCTGCGCAATTGTCAGTGGTTCGATCCGAGATCCTTGGCCTATCCAAGGAACTCCCGGTCACTGCCGATGGCCTTGCCTCAATCTATGCCGCTGCCGGTCAGTCTGGCGTTGCCTTGCAGGAACTGACCAAGT
Organism: Brucella sp. JSBI001; assembly: GCF_026014005.1. Classification (NCBI taxonomy): domain Bacteria; kingdom Pseudomonadati; phylum Pseudomonadota; class Alphaproteobacteria; order Hyphomicrobiales; family Brucellaceae; genus Brucella; species Brucella sp. JSBI001. The sequence goes on from NZ_CP110339.1 coordinate 1,077,842, forward strand.
TCTCGGAAATGGCGGCAAAGGTCAGTGTGGCATGGGACACGTCGCAGGGAGAAACCGGCGATGCACTGGCGAAGATCAAAACCCAGCTTGGCTTTAACGTCGACCAGATCGGTTTGCATGCAGATGCCATCAATCATCTTGCGAACAATACCGCTTCGGCTGCTCGCGACCTTGTCGAGTTTGACAAGCGCGTCGCCGCAACCGGCAAGATGTTCGGCTTTTCCGATACCCAGACGCTCGCCTTCGGCGCGTCTATGATTTCGGCAGGTGCCGAGGCGGAAGTTGCGGCAACCTCGTTCCGCAATATGGGGCGCGCACTGACCAAAGGTGAGCAGGCGACTAAGTCGCAGCGTTTGGCATTCGCAAAGCTGGGACTCGATTCCGTCAAGGTATCGAAGAACATGCAGAAAGATGCGCTCAAGACCACGTTGAACGTGATCGAGCGGATCCAGCAGCTACCGAAAGATCAGCATATCAGCATCGCTTCTGCCTTGTTTGGTGATGAGGCGCGGGCGCTGATGCCGATCATCGCCGATACGAAAGAGCTTCGCCGCGAACTTGCAATGATCGGCAGTGAGGCAAACTACAGCGGATCTGCGTTTCAGGAATATATGGTTCGCGCCGAAACGACCGCGAACGCCTTGCAGCTGCTCGGAAACAAGATCAAAGCCTATGGCATCGGCGTCGGTGACAGCTGGCTACCGACGATTAAGGATATGAGCCTGGGTATCGGCGATGTGCTGGACACGCTGGATAAGCGTGTGGGCGTCATCGACAAGATCGAAATGGCCGTCAAGGGCCTGATGAGCGGTTTCGGGTATGGCGGCGAGGGCGGCACGCGCCAGCTTATCAATGATCTCGGCGATCTCCTGTTCGGTAAGGCTTTTGAAGGTGACAGCACACAGGTTGATCAGCGTATGATTGATCTGGCCAAGCTTTCGAACAATTTCCGGAAGATCGGTCTCGACCTGAAAGCCTTCGCCAAGGATATCGGGTCGGGCGATATTCTCGGCGCTGCTGGGAATATCTCGGAAGCTCTCAGCAAAATGTCAGGCTCGGCCACCGTCATAAGTGCGCTTGGAATTGCTGCCGCTGGCGCAGCGATGCTGACTATGGGGCGCGGTATCACTCGACTTGCATTTTCTCCTTTCGGGCGAATCGGGTTGGCTGCTGCTACCGCAATCACGCTGATCGATGCTGTGAAAGGTGCGAACAGCATTGGCGAGTTTGCAGATAACCTGACGAAACTCTCGTTAGTGGATTGGGTGACAATTGGCGCAGGCCTTTTGGCTGTCGCAGGGCCATTGCTCGAATTGAGGAACCTGATTGCAGGAACAGCTGCTGCGGGTGCGGCTTCTACTGTCGCTGGCGGTGGAACCGCAGCGGCGGGTGGAGCGAGTGCGGGGTGGCTTAGCCGTATTTTGGGAGCTGGCGGCGGCACGGGTGGTATGGTCGCTCGTGGCGGCTTATGGGGGCTTGTCGCCTACGGGTTCTATAAGGGACTGGAAGCAAAGGGACCGTCGGATCCGCGATACATTGACCCTGAGTTTTTTGTAGAGAAATCGAATGAGCAAAAGGCCAAGGTTGGATCTGGTGTCGGACAAATAGTGCCCGCAGCGCCGCTGCCTAATCAGCCTGCGCAAAACGCGCCACAGCCCTTTAGCCTTGGGGCTATTTGGGATGCTCTGACCGCACCGTCGCCGACTGTCGGTATTGGCAAAGGTCCGACGGACGTTTCAATTGTCGACACCCCATCTGTTTCGATCTCAAATCCGGTCCAGACAATGCCGAGCGGAACGCAAGATGTACGAGTTACCAATCCGCAACCGGCTCCCGTGGTGACGGTTCATATGAACGTGCAAACCGGTGCTTCGCCGGAACAAATCGCGTCTCAGACGGCACAAGCGGTCGCTGCTCAATTCCGCGCAGCGTCGGGCGGCGCATATTCAGATGGGGGAATGTGATGGCAATTCCAATGTGTCTGGGGCCGTTTATGTTTCATTCCTTGCGTTTTGGCTACAAAGGGCTGAAGCGTGATCTATCAACTCGTTGGGCTGATGTCAGCACCGTTGGCGGTTTGAACCGCCTGCAGTGGACTGGCGGCGATGATGATCGCACTACGATCGAAGGGGTGTTGTTCCCACACGAGTTCGGTGGTTTGGCTGTTCTGGAGGGGCTTCGCGGGGCGGCTACTGCCGGTGCTGTGTTGCCGCTCATCACATTGGCAGGCAACGTCTACGGCATGCACGTGATCGAAGGTATCAGCGAAGATCAGTCGTATCATACTGCGCTCGGTCAGCCGCGCATGGATGTGTTTCGCATCCAGCTCAAGCGCTACACTGGCGGTAGCTTCTCGCCGATTTCGGTCATTCAATCATTGTTCGGGTGATGCCATGGGGCGTGTATATACAACGATACAGGGTGAAATGGTGGACGCGATCTGCCGTAAGATTTATGGCGATGAAAGCGGATATGTCGAGCAGGTGCTGGAAGCGAACCCAGGCTTGGCGGCGCTCCCTCATCGATTGCCGTTGGGGACAAAAATTCACCTGCCAGAATTGAGTAAGGCAGATGATAGGCAGGCTGTTGTTTCGCTATGGGATTAATCAGCCAGCATCAACCTGAAACATAGTTTTGTAGAGTGATGTCCAACTCCTGTCGACCTTGCCTTTGCAGGTGAACTTGTCGCCTTTATGCAGCTTTATCACGATATTGCTCCATTTCCTCGACATGCCACAGCGCACCAACACATTGCGACCAAGATCGATGTCGACCCAGTAACCGGATAACATGCCTTCTTCTACTTCGGTAACTGCGCCCGTTAATTCATAAATCTGGCCTGACATATTCTTGTCCCACCATGCTTGCTGTTCGAGTTCTGTCTTGTTTCTATTGATGCCAGACAGAATTTCGGCGGCGGTAATGCTGTGGGATTGTGGCTCCGGTTTTGTTTCTCGCTTTGGCTCATCTTGAGTGACCTGTGAGTTGTCCGTAACTGGGGTTGCTGCCATAATTGCTGCATCAACGGCAAGTTCATTCGGGTTCCTCTGGCAGAACCGATACATGCTAACGAAAGCGGTCGTTTGATCTGCACTTGTTGCGCGTGAAAATCTCATGCCCTTGTTTGCCAGAAAGGCACCCATCGCCAACATTGTGACTTGGTTCAACCCGTGATTGGTCGCACTCATCAATTCGCCGCCGTGCAGGTAGGCGGATTCGGTGTCTCTTATGTAATCCGCGCAAGTAAACTTTTCCTCGGCTAGAGCGGATGTCGTGCAAAGTACGGCGGCTCCGGCGCAACAAAATCTCAGAAAATTCATATCCCCTCCGGCTCAACAGGCTGGATGCTCCCCAATAGGCTAATTCTATGAAGACTCCAGCCTTTGAAATAAAAGTCAACGGCAAAGCCGTCGCGTCCATTGTGAATGAACGGATTATCTCGCTGACTGTCACTGACAAAGAGGGTGTCGGCTCGGACTCGATTGATGTCGACCTGAATGATGGCAACCCGTTCGCCGCCATCCCTAAAAAGGGTGACAAGATTGAGGTGTCGCTTGGCTATGCAGAGACCGACATACTCCCTTTCGGTGCGTTCACTGTAGATGACCCAGAGATCCGCTGCCTTCCTTACGGCATGAACATTCGCGGGCGAGGGGCGAATATCCGCGACAAGTTCAAGCAAAGCCGCTCCCGCCACTGGGATGAAAAGACTGTCGCCGAGATCCTCCAGCAGATCGCTTCCGAAAACGGTTTGCAGCCCGTCATCGACGATGAAGTCGCTTCGCACAAGTATGACTGGTTCGGACAGCAAGATGAGAGCGATATGCATGTCTGCGAGCGTCTGGCTCGCATTCACGGTGCATTGTTCTCGGTAAAGGATGGCAAGCTGATCTTCGCCAAGCGTGGCAGTGGAAAGTCAGCAAGTGGAAAAGACCTTACACCCGTTATCGTCGGGCCGTTCGAGATCGTGCAAGGCACATGCCGCATTAATTTTGCCTATCGCAAGAAAGTCAAAACAGTGCGCGCAAAGGTTCGCGACCGCGCCAAGGCTGAGACGGTCGAGGTCGAGGAAGATAGTGACGATGAAGGCACCGCCGATTTCACGGTGAAGGAAAATTTCAGCACGGAAGCCGAAGCGAAAAAGGCTGCGAAGTCCAAGGCTGAAAGCCTCAAGGCGGAAACTGTCAAAACCTTTGTCACAGTGTTTGGCGATCCGACCATTCGGGCAGGCGCGCCGTTTTCCTACCAGAATGTGCGGCCTGAAATTGACGGCATAGAATTCATTATCGAGACAGCAACCCACCGCATCAGCAAGTCGGGATATATGACCGATATCGAGGCGAAGCTAAAGCCGGTCGCCAGTAAGGCATCCAAGGATAAGAAAAAGTCCACTGCGGCCAGCACCTCGAAAACGAACGAGAACAGCCCGAAAACGCCAGCGGTGCCAGATCCAAAGCCGCAAGCTCCCGCAAACTCGACGACGGGCGGGTCACCTATGGGCATGGGTATAGGTCGCGCCTAGCGCCGCTCGAATTTCCAACGGGGCAATCATGAAATATATTATCCGGAATTATCCGGTCGCCTTCATCAAGTGGGCGATCTACGGGATCTTGCTGCTTATTGCTAAGCTGGTAGCGATCCTGATCGCGCCAATCTTGGCTCTCTGGTCGGTGTTGGCAGGGGCTTCGGTTCTGCCATATCCATTCTCGCTTTTTCATACGCATGATGACGATCTGGACGGCGGGCAACATCAGCTTGGATGGCCGCAAGCCAAGGGCTTCAAATTGTGGTGGCAGCGAACACGATGGATCATGCGAAACCCGGCCTACGGATTTGCGGCCAATGTTTTCGGTTTCAGGTTCGAGGGCGTTACCACCGTTTATCAGATCGATAGCGGCGGCTTTGACTGGTCGAAACCCGGCACGTTTTATGAGGGCGTGTATCGAGACAGTAAAGGTCGACTGTTTTTCTCGTACCGCGCCCGCTTTAAGATCTTCGGCAGGATCTGTGGTTGCTGGATCGGCTGGAGCTACGTCGCCTACGACAATGTCAGCCTGCAGCTGAAAATCTCCCTCATATCCATCGTTAAATAGAGGCTGTCATGCAGCTTGTGCCCGATTGGCGGCGCGTCTTGCGAAAGGCGTGGTCTGTCCGCCTGATCCTGCTTGCCGGTGTTCTGACCGGTATTGAAGCCGTGTTGCCGCTTCTTGGTGACACTTTCCCCATCCCCTCCGGCGTGTTCGCTTTGCTGACCTTCTTCGTGGTGGTCGCAGCCTTCGTGATGCGCCTCGTTTCTCAGAAAGTATTCCGAAATGGCGAGTAAGCGCGCAAAGGCTGCTCTGGCATCCGGTCTGGGTCTCGTCGCTTTGACGGCGACTTATCTGACCGCGCCGTGGGAGGGTATGGAAAACCATGCCTATTATGACAAGCTCGGCAGGGTCTGGACTGTGTGCCTGGGTGAAACCAAGGGCGTGCAGAAAGGCGACTATTATACTGACAGGCAGTGCCGCGAAAAGCTCATCACCCGACTGGAGAACGATTTCCGGCAACCGCTTCGCAAGTGCATCCGCACTTTCGATCAGGCACCTATCAGCGTGCAGGCGTCGATGTTGGATCTCTCCTATAACATCGGGACTGGTGCGGCCTGCAAATCGACCGCCGCCCGCCGCATGAGCGAGCGGCAATGGCGTGCAGCCTGCAACGCGATGACCGCTTTCAATCGCGCTGGGGGCAAGGTCGTGGACGGTCTGAAAAAGCGCCGCGAACTGGGTGACGCTCAGCGCATCGGTGAGTTGGAACTCTGTCTGGCAGGTCTGTGATGTTCGGCTTGCTGGACTATCTCAAGATTGGCGCTGGCTGCGCCGTCGGGATCGTGCTGTCTGCGATCTATTTTAACGGCGTGCCGGTTCTCAAAGATGTTCCCTATCTCGGCGTTGTTTTCGAGGGGCAGGCAAAGAAAGGCCTTGTTCCCGAATTTCAGGCGGCGGCGCTGCGGGCGGAACGCGACGAGCTGCTACGGCAGGGCAGAGCCAACGCGATTGTGATTGAAGCCTACCAGGTGCAGTTGCGGAACGCTCGCGCAGCTGAGGCCGCACAGATCGAAAAATCTGAACAGGAGATAGCGGACTATGAGAAGAAGCTGGCAGCGGCGGGCCGTGCCTGTCTGCTTGATCGCGATGATTTGCAGTTCCTGCGCCAGTGATCGACTGCTGCAGGAGGCTGCTGAACAGCAGGGTAAGGCGCAAGCGCGCATTGTCCCGCCTGAATATCCCGATGACTGTCGCAAGAAAGAGCCGCATGCGCCGTTGATCGAGGGGGCGGAAGTCCGCTCCATCCTTAAAAGGGAGCGAGCGGCGCTGGACAGGCAGAATGCGCGAACGGATCGATGCGCGGAATTTTATGACGGCTGGGCAAGGGGGCTACGGTGAGGGAAGGTGCGATGCGGTTACCAAACAAAGGAAAGTTTGAGTGGAACTTCAACACGCTGCTGCAGCTCGGGCAGATCGCCGTCCTCATCCTCGGCGGCGTGACGATTTGGGTCAACAGATCTCGCGATATTGAGGATCTCACTAAGTGGAAGCTCTCGCACGAGGCTTATCATAAAGAGCGCTTAGCCGAAGTGCGCGAGGATAAGGGAAAAAACGATCAGCGGTTCCAAACTATAGAGGCCGATATCCGCAAGCTATCCAGTAACCAGGAAAGCATGAGCTATCAGATAGCCTCAAACTCCCAGGCGATCAAAAGCGCAGCTGATAATTCGAAGGAAATACAGGAAACATTAACGACAGTGCGTGGGGATGTCCGTGTTGTGATGGAGATCCTGCAGCGTCTGGAGGCTGGGCAGCGGCGTCCCTAACGCGGTAAAACGGTAGCGATCCGCTATAATATGAATGACCAAGCGCCCGCCCGTCACCCGACGCGGCGGGCTTTTTCTTTTCTACCGGTCGGGATGGTGTCTTGCCTTCGTCGTCGCTTATTCGTTCGGTTCTGTGCCGGTTGCTCCGTGGTGTAATCCTTCGGATACAACACGGATGGCTGTTGCCGCTTCTTCTTCTGACCAGCCAGCATCGACCGCATCCTGAATAAGCTCTCGGACACCCACGACGTTTGCGCCCGAAAGCGCCGCAGTGGCTTCAGCTTCCGTCGCGCCAGCCGCTACCTGTTGCTCAACAAGGTCAGCGAGGCCCTGCGAAATCGCTTCCTGACAATCAATTTCACGGTCGGGATAATCGCCGGGCTGTTTTGGTCCGAACATTCGATCCTCCTTCGATGGTCTGGATTTAGGTAGGGCATTAATTTTCGCTGTCCAGCCAAAGGGTCTTCGTCGTTTCGCTCATGCAAGTCCCCCTACAAATCCGCTCATTTCCTGCAGGCGTACCATTGCCATACGCATATGACCGCGACAGCCGCGCCCTTTGCACCTGGCCTTCGCCTCGATCTCATCAAGATACTTTTGAGAACGATCAGCGCCCGTGCAAAGCATCTGCCTGGTTGTGTAAGTCACGCGACCGCACTTTTTGCAGGTCAATTCAAGTCGCTGTTCATCATCCAGATCTCGGACCTTGATTGTGGATTTCCAATTGCCCATTACCAGAAATCCTCTGCGGACGGGATGCGGGTGTAACTGATCTTGCCGCCCACGTGCCCGCCTGCAGGCGGTTTCCATTCGCCCATGCTTACGATGGTTCCGGAATATTTCGTGTTGAGCGTATCGACGGCGTTGTTTGCCTTTTCCCATTTCTGGCGCACGGCATCGTCATTATTCAGCATATCCATCTGACGCTCGCCTGCTGGTGACAGATCATACAACGTCACGCCGACCCGAAAGATGGTTATGCCTCGCGGATGGTCGTCTCGCACGCGTTGCCAGAGCAGGCGCAGCGCCGACAGAATAGCTTGATCGTCATTCACTACCGGCAAGTAATGTTTGCCGAACCATGATCCGTCACGCACTGAAAGCCATAGCCACAACCCTGCTGCATAGAAATTTTCACGACGAAGACGGCGGGCGGCTTTGGTCAGCAGTAGCCGGGATATCTCATAAGCGCCCGTTATTGAGCGGGCTTCAGGTGGCAAAACGCGACCATGGCCAAACATTCCGCGCTGCTGTGCTGGCGCCTGGATATCGTAGCCGTGAAGGGCATACCAAAGTCGCTCACCGTTGACGCTGTTCCAGATCTTCCGCATGTGTTTCGGTTGTAAGGCGTAGAGCTGGGTGGTTGTAAACACGCCATTGCGATAAAGCCGCTTTGCCATATTCGATCCGACCCCGGGTATATCCTCCAGCTCGACGCGCAAAAGCGGGTCCGGCATGATCGCAGGCCACCAAATGGCCAGTCCATTGCCGTAGGATCCTCGACGCTTTGTTTCTTCTTTCCCGGCCTTGCAGGCGATCTTTGCAAGCTGGCGGTTTGCGGCGAATCCGATTGAGCAGGTGATGAAGGGGCCGATGTTGTCAGAGATCGCCGATTTAATGCGCGCTGCCAATAGCTCCGGATCTCGCTTGCCGCTGTCGTCGAGAACGCATGTCAGCTCATCAATGCTTTTGGCTGTGTCGATTGCGATGACAGTCTCGATCTCGCAGAGCAGGGCATTGTGAGCGCGCCGGTAAAGATCTGGCTTTTGCGGGACTAGGATAAGATCGGGGCATAACCGCTTCGCTTCTTTGATCGGCATGACGTTTTTAACGCCGAAGTTCTTCGCCTCTTTTGAGCAGGCAATGACGGCAGTGCGGTCGGTGCCTTCGAAGGGCACGACTCCGATGGGGCGACCACGTAAACGCCGGTCGCATTGCTGCTCGACGCTCGCAAAAAAGCCGTCAAAGTCCAAATAAAGACGCTCTATAGTCTCAGGAAGGCGCAAGGCACACTCCAAAATCAGGGCAAGCGTAACCTGCCCCGTGCACCTATGCGCTCAGGAACATATTCCGCTCAATGTGGATATGTTCCTAAAATGTTCTCATTTTGAAAGTTAGTCAATCTGCATTTTCCGGTTGTGGAAATTCGGTGCATAAGCTGGGTTGCTTGGCTGCTGAAATGTGGGGCAGACGTATGAAAAAACATAATGTTTTGAACGCATGCTTTTCTGCCCCACTTTTTTGCAAGCCATTGAAAAGGCATGAAATCCGTAGAACCTCCGGGACTCTCATGTTTGTGCAATAAAAAACCCCGCCGGAGCGGGGCTAGAACAATCTAGAAGACTATCGTTGTCGAAATACAGCCTTCACGTCACCGCCAGCTGAAGAGGGGATCCCACTCTCGTTATTGTGGCGTGGATCTGTAATTCCAAAAGCTACAACGGTATCGCGCATCAACTCGAACAATGAACCTGTATTTGCTGTTCCGTCCAGGCGATAGCTCGATGACGAGCTAGACTCACGGTATATGTAAGATGCATCCGCATTCCGGAATTCAAAAGTCATTGTTCCCTCCATCCTTCGAAATTCCGTTGATCGCCGATATTGTTGTTGCCATCTCGCCGAAGTTGCCCTTCCGAGACGAACGCGTAATTAGCGTCTAGTGTGCTCTCAATCAATCCCCGTGTAAACAAATAGTCAAAAACACCATTTGCTGGCACGGTATTAAGCGGGTTGAAAGGTGTTAGCAGCTCCATTTCGGCTACGTAGTCTTTATGGAGCGCCTTCAATAGCTCATACAATTCGCTGTCTGGTTTTACTACGTTCAGGCCGAGATCTATGGCTTCTCGACGATTAATAGTGTAGTCATGGCTACCGGACTCTGCGCATAAAAAATTTACGATTTCATTAACCTTATCGTGATCCTGAATATGCCCGCTAAGCAGCTTTGTTCCGAGATAACGGATCTGAGCCTGCGAACGAAAAATCTCACCCAAAACTAAAGGGTGAACCTTATCCGATAAATTGTTTAGAAGCCCGCCCAAAACTGTTGCGTCTGTAACCTTTAGGTCTTCTCTCGCAGCATCCAAATATCCGCGCACCGCTTCGACACTGACGGGTATTCGGGCTAATTGGTTTCCAGCTTGAAATTGCGGACCGAGTGGATGCGTTAGACTCGGGTCAATTGGTCCGAGTGCAGCCTGCTTTGTCATGATAATTGAATTTGCGCCCAACGAAATGAGCGTCCCTGCGCTCATTGCTTTATTGGGGACAATCACTTCGAATTCATCGCAAAAGGTCTTTATGAGATTGACCAATCGCCACGCAGCTGACGTACTTCCTCCATTTGTATGAAGTATGAGCGATATTTTCTTTGTTGGACCGATCTCGTCCAACACGTCGACGAAGATATCAAAGCAATCTGGACTGATTTGCGTCTCCAGACTTGGGCGATCTCCTGTCACATATGTAACTACGCGGGTCTCCAGCTTTTTTTCTATCGCCGCGTATACGTCTTTCCTCTCTTGAATCCCCAATTCAATCTCCAGACGAATCTTTTTGAAATACACTCTTACCCTCGAATGCAACAAAGACGACAAAAAGACAACACAGTATCGCCATATTTAAGAGACCGACGAATAGAGACTGACACCTCATTCCTGCCACTGATGGGTGCTAAAATTTTGCCTTTGCGGGCAACTGGCGTTCATTCCGATCTTGTCTTTTGAAGGCTCTGATTGTAGTAGGTGCGCCAACGTGTGATTTTACGGCGCAATTTTGCGATACGTACTGTGACACAAACTGGGATACAGAGCTGCCAATTTGGCAGAATTTGTACAAGGAAATCAATGCAGGGGGTATGGTGCGGCTGCTCTCCATCCGCACCAACTGCCATAAGGCAAAAGAATTTCTCTCCCGCGACAAGGCAAACAAGCCGGTGACGGCGGGACAATGACAAGAAGTGAAGGTTTGAACATGCAGGTTACCGAAACGCTCAATGAAGGGCTGAAGCGCGAGATCAAAGTCGTGGTTCCGGCCAAGGACCTCGAAGCCAAGCTCGCAGAGCGGCTGGAAACTGCGCGTGACCGCGCCAAGATCAACGGCTTCCGTCCGGGCAAGGTGCCTGCGGCTCACCTCCGCAAGATGTACGGCAAGTCCTTCATGGCGGAAATCGTCAACGAAATCCTCAACGACTCGTCGCGTTCGCTTCTCGCTGAACGTAACGAAAAGTCGGCTACGCAGCCTGAAGTCATCATGTCGGAAGACGAAAAAGAGGCCGAACAGGTTCTCGACGGCAAGGCCGATTTCGTTTTCTCGCTGAACTACGAAGTTCTGCCGGCAATTGAAGTCAAGGACTTCTCGAAGATCGCCGTTACCCGTGAAGTCGTCGATATTTCCGATGAGGAAGTTGACGATCAGGTCAAGCGCATCGCTTCGTCGACCCGCGCCTTCGAAACCAAGAAGGGCAAGGCCGAAAACGAAGATCGCGTCACGATCGACTATCTGGGCAAGCTCGACGGCGAGCCGTTCGAAGGCGGCGCGGACAACGATGCGCAGCTCGTTCTCGGTTCGGGCCAGTTCATTCCGGGCTTCGAAGAGCAGCTCGTTGGTGTCAAGGCTGGCGACGAGAAGGTCATCACTGTGACGTTCCCGGCAGAATACGGCGCTGCCCATCTGGCTGGCAAGGAAGCTACCTTCGACATTACCGTCAAGGAAGTTGCCAAGCCGAACGAACTCGTTCTCGATGATGAAACTGCAAAGAAGCTCGGCATCGAATCGCTTGAGCGTCTGCGTCAGGTTGTTCGCGAACAGATCGAAAGCCAGTACGGCCAGATCACCCGCCAGAAGGTAAAGCGTCAGATTCTCGACGCTCTGGACGGTGACTACCAGTTCGCAACGCCGCAGAAGCTTGTTGACGCTGAATTCAACAATATCTGGCAGCAGATCAACTTCGACCTGCAGCAGGCTGGCCGCACGTTCGAAGACGAAGAAACCACCGAAGAAGCTGCTCGCGAAGAATATCGCAAGCTCGCTGAGCGTCGCGTACGCCTCGGTCTGGTTCTGTCGGAAATCGGCGAAAAGGCTGGCGTTGAAGTTTCTGAAGAAGAACTGCAGCGCGCTGTTTACGATCAGGTTCGTCGCTATCCGGGCCAGGAAAAGGAAATCTACGAATTCCTGCGCAAGACGCCGGATGCCGTTGCCAACCTTCGCGCCCCGATCTTTGAAGAAAAGGTCGTTGACCATCTGCTCGCCAACATCAGCGTGACCGACAAGAAGGTCTCGAAGGAAGAGCTGACGGCTGAAGACGAAGATGCAGCTTCGGAAGCAAAGCCTGCCAAGAAGGCTGCTCCCAAGAAGAAGGCCGCTCCTAAGAAGAAGGCCGACGAAGGCAAGTCCGAAGAGGCTTGATCTTCACTTCCAGCATGAATTCGGAGGGGCCGCGCATAGCGCGGCCTTTTCGTTTTGCGATCATGGTAATGGTGGCTGAAAAGCTTGCATCCGGTGGGGCTTTGCTCTAGCCAATACAACAATCAGTTTCAGCCCAATCACAGTATTGTCGAGCCAGTAATGTCCCTAATCGATACGCGTATACCTGAACCCAAACGCTTTATCTCCGGCGCGACCGGCGACTGGGAAGTCGTCATCGGCATGGAAGTCCATGCGCAGGTCACGTCAGAATCGAAGCTGTTCTCCGGCGCTTCCACTTCGTTTGGCGCGGAGCCGAATTCGAATGTTTCTCTGGTTGATGCAGCCATGCCGGGCATGCTGCCGGTCATCAATCTGGAATGCGTCAAACAGGCGGTTCGCACGGGAATCGGGCTCAATGCTCAGATCAATCTGAAGTCGGTTTTCGACCGCAAGAACTATTTCTATCCCGATCTGCCGCAGGGCTACCAGATCTCACAGTTCAAGCAGCCTATCGTTGGCGAAGGCAAGATCATGATTTCGGTCGGCCCGGACAATAAGGGCCAGTTCGAAGACGTGGAAATCGGCATCGAGCGCCTGCATCTGGAACAGGATGCGGGCAAGTCCATGCACGATCAGCATCCGACCATGTCCTATGTGGACCTGAACCGTTCTGGTGTGGCGTTGATGGAAATCGTATCGAAGCCGGACCTGCGTTCCTCCGATGAAGCACGCGCTTATCTGACCAAGCTGCGCACGATTGTGCGTTATCTCGGCACTTGCGACGGCAATATGGACGAAGGCTCGATGCGCGCTGACGTAAACGTCTCCGTGCGCCGTCCGGGCGGGGAATTCGGCACGCGCTGCGAAATCAAGAACGTCAACTCGATCCGCTTCGTCGGTCAGGCGATTGAATATGAGGCTCGTCGCCAGATTGCTATTCTCGAGGACGGTGGCTCCATCGATCAGGAAACGCGTCTGTTCGATCCGGTAAAGGGTGAAACCCGGTCCATGCGCTCCAAGGAAGAAGCGCATGACTATCGCTATTTCCCTGATCCGGACCTTCTGCCACTCGAGTTCGACCAGGCATTCGTGGATGCGCTGGCAGTGGATCTGCCGGAACTGCCGGACGTCAAGAAGCAGCGCCTCGTCGAGAAGCAGGGTATCTCGATCTATGATGCATCGATTCTCGTTACCGAGAAGGCCATTGCTGATTATTATGAATCCGTTGCTGCGGGTCGTGACGGCAAGGCCGCAGCGAACTGGGTCATCAACGATCTCCTCGGCGCGCTGAACAAGGCTGGCAAGGACATTGAGGAATCGCCGGTCAGCCCGGAACAGCTCGGTGCAGTCATCGATCTCATCAAGGAAGGTACGATTTCCGGTAAGATCGCCAAGGATCTTTTCGAGATCGTCTGGAATGAGGGCGGTGACCCGAAGAAGCTCGTTGAAGAACGTGGCATGAAGCAGGTTACGGACACCGGTGCCATCGAGAAGGCCGTGGACGATGTCATTGCTGCCAACCCGGAAAAGGTTGAGCAGGCGAAAGCCAAGCCGACGCTGGCTGGCTGGTTCGTTGGTCAGGTCATGAAGGCAACGGGCGGGAAGGCCAACCCGCAATCCGTGAATGAACTGGTCAAGGCCAAGCTCGGGATTGAAGAGTAATGTGGGTCAGGAGCGCGACAGAGGCTGATCTCAAGGCAGTGCATGAGCTGCTGGTATCGACCTGGCACGCGACCTTTGACGACATCCTCGGGCGGGAAACGGTGGATGCCGTTACCGCCCGGTGGCACGGCATCGCTGTTCTGAAGGCCAATCTGAAGAAGCCTTATTCGGAATTCATTGTCGCCGATAACGGCAATGGTGGGATCGACGGAATGGCTTTTGCCAGCCAGTCCGAAGAAGGCAAGGCTTCGCTGCATCAGCTTTATGTTCGTCCCGACACGCAGGTTCAAGGTATTGGAACGATGCTTCTCGCCGAAATCGAGATGGCTTTTCCTGATGTTCGAACGATGAAGCTTGAAGTGATCGAGCGAAACACCAAGGCGGTGAATTTCTACGAGCGCAAAGGCTATACCAAAGTCGGCCGGAACGAGGATTGGGGCGATCCCAATTGCAAGGAACCGGTGCTGGTTATGGAAAAGTCGCTCGAAAGCTGGAATATGTAAAGCATGTCTCGCCAAAGTGGAGATCGCTTTGGGGAGACATGCGAGAATATAAAAGCCTGACGCGCGCGGCGTTTTGGGCCCATCATACTCTTGTGACAGCGGCAACTTGACCCTTGCCATGGCCAGTCGATAGGGCCATAAGCAAGAAAACCCGGTGGTTTCGGTCACCTGTGGCAATAATGGATCTGGAATAGGTCATGAAGAAATTTATTACGCAAGTTTTCACCTGGTGGAACGGCCAGACGCTCGGCACGCGGTTTCATACGTGGCGCAAGGGCGAGCGCGTCGGTGAGGACGAGTTCGGCAATATCTATTATCAGGGCGGCAAGGACTCCGAAGGTCGCACACGTCGCTGGGTAATCTTCAATGGCTATGCGGAAGCAAGTGCTATTCCTCCCGGCTGGCATGGTTGGATGCATCATCGCGTTGACACGCCGCCTACCAAGGAAGACTACAAGCCGCGCGACTGGCAGAAGCCGCATCTGCAGAACCTGACCGGTTCTCCGCTGGCGTATCGTCCGAAAGGCGCCATTGCTCGTCCGGGCACGGAACCTGCGGAACGTCCGCGCGTGACCGGCGAATACGATGCCTGGACACCGGGCAACTGATAATCGGTTTTGATTTTGTCCGGCGCGTTCATCCGCGCCGGATTTATTATGTGTCCGCCTTTTGACGCTATAGCGGAAAAGGTTTGAGGATAGACGGCTCGCTTAAGACCAGCGGCAGCATTGCAGCTTGCGACTGGGCAACGAATCGTCACATTTCATGCTTAGGAATTGTTCCGGCTTAATTTAAACCCTTTGGATGCGGATCTCCGTTTTGACGAAGCAATCTCACGGCGCGGCTGGCAACGGAAAAAACCCGATAAAAAGGGCTGTTCAGGTTGCCTTGATTTCGCTCATTGCGACCACCAGCAGCTTTCAAGCAGCAATGGCCGAACGCATCACCAATACGGTTGCTGAGTTCTCGGGTCTCGATAAAATCACCGGGCGTATCACGACGTTCGACGTCTATATCAATGAGACAGTTCAGTTCGGCGCCCTTCAGGTAACGCCGAAAGTTTGTTATTCGCGCACAGAGAACGAAGCACCACGCACCGACGGTTTCGTTGAAGTCGAAGAGATCACGCTTGACCGAAAGATTCGCCGTATTTTTACCGGCTGGATGTTCGCCGATAGTCCGGGTCTCAATGCTGTCGAGCATCCGATCTATGACGTCTGGCTGAAGGACTGCAAGCAGAAGTCGGAAGTCCCTCCGCCGGATCAGCGCAATTAACCGCAGCTATTTAGAAGCGCACGATTCCATCCAGCGCGTTTTCCAGCAGTTTCTCGTATTTTTTCCTTGGAACTTCCACAGCGCCGAATCTTTCGAGATGCGGTGTGGTGAACTGCGTGTCGAGCAGCACGAAGCCTTGCTTCACCAGATGCTGGACCAGATAGGCAAGGCAGACCTTTGACGCGTCCCGTTTTCGTGTGAACATGCTCTCGCCGAAAAAGGCACGCCCAAGCGTTACCCCATAAAGTCCACCAACGAGCTGTCCGTCATGCCAGGCTTCGACCGTGTGGCAATGTCCGATCTCGAACAGATTCTTATAGGCTTCGCGGATAGGTCCATTGATCCATGTGCGCGCGCGTTCACCTGTTCCGCTGGCACAACCTTCGATCACACCATCAAAATCGTTATCGAGCTTTATGTCAAAAATACCCTGGCGGATGGTCTTCTGGAGGCTTTTCGGCATGTGGAAGCCATCAAGGGGTATGACACCGCGCCTCTCGGGACGAACCCAGAAGACTTCGGGATCGTCGGCTTCTTCGGCCATGGGAAATATTCCCGTGGCATAGGCCCGCAGGAGTAGCTCCGGTTCGATTGAATAGTCGTCCGGGGATACTCCTGCGGTCACTGTCGTCAGGCGCTTTCGCTCTTGGTTTTCTTGGCCAGATACTTTTCAAGCCAATGAATGTCGTAATCGCCGTTAGCGATATCCTGATTGGCAATCAGGTCTTGGAAAAGCGGGAGGGTGGTTTTCACACCATCCACCACGAACTCGTCCAGCGCACGGCGCAGACGCATCATGCATTCGACGCGATTGCGACCATGCACAATCAGCTTGCCGATAAGGCTGTCGTAGTAAGGCGGAATACGATAGCCGGAGTAGACGCCCGAATCCACGCGGATGCCGAGGCCACCCGGCGTATGATAATGCGTGATCAGGCCCGGCGAAGGCGCAAAAGTCAGCGGGTCTTCAGCGTTGATACGGCATTCGATGGCATGGCCGGAGAAGCGGATATCCTTCTGCTTTACCGACAGGCCGAGGCCAGCTGCAACGCGAATCTGCTCGTGAACGAGATCGATACCCGTGATGGCTTCCGTAATCGGATGTTCCACCTGAAGACGCGTATTCATTTCGATGAAATAGAATTCGCCGTCTTCATAAAGGAACTCGATCGTTCCCGCACCGCGATAGCCCAGTTCCGCACAGGCGTTGGCGCAGACCATGCCGATCTTGTCGCGTGCTTCTGCATTGAGCGCCGGTGAATTGGCTTCTTCCCAAACCTTCTGGTGGCGGCGCTGCAACGAGCAGTCGCGTTCGCCCAGATGGATGGCATTGCCGGCACCGTCGCCCATGACCTGAACTTCGATGTGGCGCGGCTTTTCGAGATATTTCTCGATATAGACCGCGTCGTCACCAAAGGCTGCACCAGCTTCGGTCCGCGCGGTTGCAAGTGCTACCGAAAGATCTTCTTCGGTGCGGGCAACCTTCATGCCGCGTCCGCCACCACCGGCCGAAGCCTTGATGATGACCGGATAACCGATTTCCTTCGCGATGCGAGCGGCTTCGACGTCATCCGTCACACCGCCGTCAGAACCAGGAACAACCGGAATGCCGAGGCGCTTTGCAGTGCGCTTGGCTTCGATCTTGTCGCCCATGATGCGGATATGCGAAGCGGTGGGGCCAATGAAGGTGATGCCGTGCGCTTCAAGAATTTCCGCGAACTTGGCGTTCTCCGACAGGAAGCCATAACCCGGATGGATTGCGTCAGCGCCCGTGATCTCGCAAGCAGCAACGATCTGATGGATGTTCAGATAGCTGTCGCGCGATGGCGGCGGCCCGATGCAGACACTTTCGTCTGCCAGACGCACATGCATCGCGTCGGCGTCTGCCGTGGAGTGAACGGCGACGGTCTTGATGCCCAGTTCCTTACAAGCCCTGAGCACGCGAAGAGCGATTTCGCCACGATTGGCTATGAGTATCTTTTGAAACATTGCGCTTTGCTGCCCGTTCATTGAATAAGCCGTAATCTGTTGTCTTATTCGATTACGACGAGCGGCTCACCGAATTCAACCGGCTGAGCGTCTTCGATGAGGATGGCCTTGACCGTACCAGCCCGCGGGGCCGGAATCTGGTTCATGGTCTTCATGGCTTCGATGATGAGAAGCGTCTGACCTTCCTTCACCTGTGCGCCGACTTCGATGAAGTTGCGAGCACCCGGAGCCGGAGCGAGATAGGCAGTGCCAACCATCGGCGATGGAACGGCGTTCTTCGACAGATCGGCCTTGGTCGGTTCGGCGGCTGCAGCAGCTGGCGCGGCAGCAACAGCAACAGGGGCTGCGGCTGGCATAACGGTTGCTGCGGCCTGAACCGTGACCTTGCGCGAAACGCGGATACGCAGATCGCCATGTTCGACTTCGATATCGGTCAGGTCGGTTTCATTGAGAATGTCCGCCAGGTCGCGGATCGTTTCCTTGTCGATGACGGAATTTTTGCTGGACATATCAGGCCCCTTTAACGCTTTGCCCGTTGTTTTCTTCTTCTTTGGCAATTGCCGCAAGCGCGCGCAGACCGAGCAGATATCCTTCCGCGCCAAAGCCGCAAATAACGCCTTTGGCGACTGCGGATACATAGGAGTGATGCCGGAAAGCCTCACGCGCATGAATGTTCGAAAGATGCACTTCCACGACCGTTACCTTGGCCGAGCGGATTGCATCATGAATAGCAACCGAAGTGTGGCTGTAAGCGGCTGGATTGATGAGGACATAGGCGTTTCTATCGCCAGCCTCCTGAATCCAGGTCACCAGATCGCCTTCGTAATTGGACTGACGGAAATCGACATCAAGTCCGAGTTGTTCAGCCTCACGCTTGCAGTCCGCCTCGATATTCTCGAGCGTTGCAACACCGTATATCCCCGGTTCTCGTTTACCGAGAAGGTTGAGATTGGGGCCGTTCAAAACAAAAACCGTTTTTGCCATATCCGTCCGCGACTGATAACGCGTTACCGCGAAATTTCGGTACACTTCGCATTTCATATAGAGGGCTTGGAAGCAAGCCGAAACCCTCTAAATCATTGCAGATGTTTTGCCGAACCGGTTTTTCCCGCTATTCTTTGCAAAATAAGCAGCCGATAAGGCAATTTCTCTTCACGCAACATAAACATTGGATGCCACGGCATAAACTGTTTCACAAAAGTGATCAGTCAAGCCATGGCCGATCAGCTTATTTTTTCGCAGCAGCGCGCGCTGCTGCGATTCTCTCAACCAGACCATCGACGCCGATTGCACCCGGAACCAGTTCATCGCCGATGATGTAGGATGGCGTGCCGGTAATGTTGAGCTGTTGCGCCAGCTGATAGGTCTGCTGGAATGCGCCGGTGATGGCCGGATCTTTCATCTTTTCGCGCAGCTGTGCTTCATCGGCGCCGAGCTTTACGGCATCGGCGATGGCCGAATCTTCCGTTGCACGCTCCTGCGCGCCGAGCAGTACTTGGTGGAATTCAGCATATTTTTCCGGCATCAGCGCTCTGAATGCCTGTGCCACGATATGCGCCTTGGCCGAATCCGGACCAAGAATCGGGAATTCCTTCATGACAAAACGGACATTCTTATCGGTTTTCAGGATCGCTTCCATGTCGGGCAGTGCCCGCTTGCAATAACCGCAATTGTAATCAAAGAACTCGTAGACCGTCACGTCGCCGTCCGGATTGCCGAAGACTGCATCATGCTTGGGGTCATAAAGGGCGGCGCGATTGGCAGTCAGCACCTGCTTGATCTGTTCCTGCGCCGCGTGTGCCTGCTTGGTTTCCAGCGCGCTTTGCACTTCCAGCATCAGTTCGGGATTCTGGATGAGATAGTTGCGCACGACGTTTTCAATGGCCTGCTGGTTCATCGCTGCCGGGGCTGCGGAAGCAGCAGGGCTTTCCACGGCAGCTGGAGCCTGCCGGGCAGTGCCTGCATAATAACCCGCTGCAAGAGCTGCGATGCCCACAATGCCGCTGGCAACTGTTATGGAAACTATGTTCTTCATTCCAAATTCCAATCTGTCTTTAATATCGCTATCAGGCGCAAACGGCCTTACTTGCTTTTCTTGGCATTAATGATGTCCTGCGCGCGAAGCCAATCGGGCGAACGGGGCTTCATCTGCTTTTGCGCGCGGATTGCGAAGATCTGGGCCTGCTGAAGCTTGCCAGAATAGTAGTTCATATCGGCAGTGGCGAGGTCGGCCAACGCCATATCGCCTTGCTGGCCATATGCTTGTGCCAGATAACCATATCCGCCCGGAAACTCCGGATCGGAAGCTATACCTGCCTTGATCTCCTTGATCGCCGTCGGCATGTTTGCCTTGGCACCGGTGAGCATGAGCGCACGCCCATAGCTCATGCGCAGTAACGGCGATTTGCGCGGATCGAGCGAAACCGCCTTCTGGAAAGCCTTTGCCGCTCCCGCGGCATCATTGGCTTTCAGCAAGACTTCGCCGCGCATTTCCTGGAAATACGGGTTCTTTGGCTGTTCCTTGATCAAGGCATCAAATTTCGGTAGCGCAGAGCGGGCAGAGCCGTTCAGGAATGTTGTGATGGCATTGCCATAGCGGGCAGGGAGCCCGCCGGGATTGCTGCGGAACATGCGCTGCAGCGCGCCCATATTGCCCGAATAAGCAGCAATCTTCGCGCGCGCCATATCATGGCGCATCTGCAAGGCCGGAGAATCGGTTTTGTTGAAGTATGGGCTCTTTCGTGCAAGCTCTTCCAGATTGGCAATTCGCTCACGTGGGAGAGGGTGGCTGATACGATATTGGTCGATCTGGGTGCCCGTAAGCGACAGAGCCGATGCGAAACGCTCGAACGTATCGAGCATGCCCTTGGTCGACTGACCGGTGGCATTGAGATAGTTCACGGCAAGACGATCGGCGGTCATTTCTTCCGTGCGCTGATAGTTGAGTACGCTGCGCATGGCTATTTCGCTTGAGCCCATAGCAATACCTGCGCCAGCACCCGCGGCGTTGCCGCTGCCGCTCGCAGCGCCTGCAACGCCGGCGCCAACGCCAAGCAGCATACCAATGATCGCCATGTTGCGGGCGCGGCTGAGCTGTTCACGCAAACGCTCCTGATGCCCGCCTGCAAGGTGTCCCGATTCGTGTGCGATCACGCCAATGATTTCATTGGGCGTTTCCGCCTGCATGATTGCGCCTGTATTTATGAAAATACGCCGTCCATCAACGAAGGCGTTGAAGCTTTGCGAATTGACCAGAATAACGCGAACGCCGCGACCACCCAAACCTGCAGCCTTGAGGATTGGCGCAGCATAATCGGCAACAAGTGCCTCGATTTCCGCGTCCCGGACGATAGGCACACCACCACCACGCGACTGCGCGAATGCAGGGAGGGCACTGGTAACAGCTATGGACGTTGCGGCCACTACGGCGACCGAACGGCGAACCAAACTATGGAAAGAAAATCTCCTGGCTGGGAAAGGTGTAGTCATCGTCCCCATCGTGTTGTTCTTCCTTCTTCAAACCGGCGCGAATCTTATAGCCTTTGCATTCAATCATCGATAGGCAGGCGAGACATAATCTCCATCTCGGGATTTGGTCGTATTTTCTCGTAAAGTGCTGTTGCTTTACCAATCCGGCGATTATACGGCGGATGTAGAATGCGAAACTCGCAAGTTTCTGGAGGTAAAGTTGGTCACTCTTTCCAGCCGCAGTGCGGTCGAGCCCTTTCACGCTATGGACGTTTTGGCTGAGGCAAACCGTCGTCGCGCGGCCGGGCACCCGATTATTTCCATGGCGGTAGGCCAGCCTGCTGATCCGGCACCGGAAGTCGTTCGACAAGCCGCTGAACGTGCCTTGAAGGACGGTCGCATTGGTTACACTGACGCTCTGGGGCTGATTGAACTGAGAGAGGCCATTGCTGGGCATTATGCCGATCATTACGGTGTTTCGGTCTCACCGGAACGTGTTGCCGTCACGACTGGCTCGTCTGCTGCCTTCAATCTGGCCTTTGTGGTCTATTTCGATCCGGGCGACAGGGTTGCTATTACCCGTCCCGGCTACCCCGCCTATCGCAATATATTGACGGCGCTAGGCCTTGAGGTCGTGGAAATACCGACCGGCAATGGAACATCGGCGTCACTGATTGCTGAAGCGCTTGCTGCGGCACATGCCGAGAAGCCCTTGAAAGGGGTATTGTTTGCAAGCCCGGCCAATCCGACCGGCGCGGTCATCGACAAGCCGGAACTGAAAGCGATCATTGAAACTGCCCGTGATCTGGGTATCCGGGTCATTTCAGACGAAATCTATCATCGGCTTTCCTATGAAACGGACGATGTCACGGCGTTGGAGATTTCCGATGATGTGACGGTCATCAACTCGTTCTCCAAATATTACTGCATGACCGGCTGGCGTATTGGCTGGATGGTTCTGCCCGAAGACGATATCCGCGCAATCGAGCGACTGAGCCAGAGCCTTTATATCTCCGCACCGGAGCTTTCGCAGCGCGCTGCCATCGAAGCCTTCCATGCAACGGCGGAACTTGAGCGGGTAAAGGATCGCTATCGTCAGAACCGACTGATCCTGCGGGATCATCTTCCACGCATGGGTCTCAGCCTGGCTGCACCAATGGATGGCGCATTCTATGCCTATTGCGACGTTTCGCGTTTCACCAATGACAGTATGGAATTTGCTCGCCGCATGATTGCCGAAATCAATATAGCAGCAACACCGGGACGCGATTTCGATCCGCTGGATGGACATCGCACAATGCGTTTTTCCTACGCTGGCAAGATCGAGGAAATGGAAGAGGCTGTCCGTCGCCTTGAAGGCTGGCTGCCACAACAGAAAGCCTGAGCCGGTTCCGGTTTCTTCCAACCATTTACCAATATCGAAAGATAAAGAAAAACCGGCGTTTCCGCCGGTTTTTTCATTTCAATCATGAAACAGATCTCAGAAGAAACCCTTCTTCTGCCACCAGCCAGCACGCTTGGGCTTCTGGTCTTCGCTCTCGCTTGAAGTCACAACGGGCTCAGCGCTTTTCTGCGGCTCGGCAATCGTTGCTACTTCTGCCTCGACCGCTACCGTCTCTTCGACTTCGACAGCTGGCTTCGCAGCAGCTCTGCGGGTACGCCGCTTTGGCTTCTCCGCTTCTGCTTCTGGCTCCTCAGTGACCGCTACCGGTTCAGCAGGAGCTTCTTCGGCAACCTTCTTGCGGCTACGGGTCTTGCGCGCAGGCTTGGAGGGCTTTTCCTCCGCCTCCGCGACTACCACGTCCTCAGCCGCTTCTTCAGTCTTCGCAGACTTGCGAGCGCGGGGCTTGCGGGCAGTCTTGGCAGGCTTTTCCTCGGCTGTTGCTTCAATAGCCGGAACAGCAACTTCAGCCGCTTGTTCCACCGCTACCGATGCAACTGCTTCGACAACAGCTTCCTCGGCTTTAACCGGCAGAACCGGCGTGTAACCGACGAACTCCGGATCTGGAACCTTGCGTACACGCGGTTCGTCGTCGCGACGATTCTTGCGTCCGCCCCGGCGACCACGGCGACGCTTCTTGCGGCGATCTTCTTCGCTCAGCGAAGCATTCGAAGATGATTCCTGCGCGTCATCGGCGTCATCGTCTTCGTCGGAGGCATCTTCCGAAACGGAATCGGTCTTTGCAGCCTGTTCCGGGTTCTCGCGATCACGACCGCCGCGACGACGACGACGGCGGCGACGCTTGCGATCACCTTCGTCACCACGATCTTCGCGAGCCTGAACGTCAGCCGTCGCTTCTTCTTCGGCTTCGTCCTCATCGACCGGGATTTCCGGGTCTTCGATATCGTCTTCGATATAGGCCATCGGCTGAACCGGAGGCTGGGTGATAGGCCGTGTCGACGCGCGCCCTTGTCGATAACGAAATGCTGATGGCCGACACTTTCGTCGGCGTCGATGCTGATGGCAACGCCGAAGCGGCCTTCCAGATCCGCCAGCAACTGACGCTTGTGGTTCAGCACATAAAGCGCCGAAGCCGCTGGCGTGCGAACATTGATGTCAAAGCCCGAATGACGCAGCAGATAATCTTCGATGCCGCGAATGATATGCAGCGCCATCGACGAATCCGAGCGGACATGGCCAGTGCCGCCGCAATGCTGGCACACCTGCATCGTGCTTTCCAGCACCGATGCGCGAATACGCTGGCGCGACATTTCCAGTAGGCCGAAATGCGAGATGCGGCCAACCTGAATGCGGGCGCGGTCGTCCTTCAGGCAATCCTTCATCTTCTTTTCGACAGCGCGATTGTTGCGCTTTTCTTCCATGTCGATGAAGTCGACGACGATCAGCCCGGCCAGGTCGCGCAGGCGCAGCTGGCGCGCCACTTCCTCGGCTGCTTCCAGATTGGTCTGGAGCGCGGTGTCTTCGATGGAATGTTCGCGCGTCGAGCGACCGGAGTTGACATCGATGGCAACCAGCGCTTCGGTCTGGTTGATGATCAGGTAGCCGCCCGATTTCAGCGTCACCTGCGGCAGCAGCATGCGGTCGAGCTGGGCTTCGACGCCGTTGCGTGTGAAAATCGGCACTTGTTCACGATAAGGCTGGACCACCTTGGCATGGCTCGGCATGAGCATGCGCATGAAGTCCTTGGCCTCGCGATAGCCGTTCTCGCCGGAAACGAGGATTTCTGTGATGTCCTTGTTATAAAGGTCGCGGATCGAGCGCTTGATCAGGCTGCCTTCTTCATAGACGAGGGAAGGTGCCGTCGACTGCAAGGTCAGCGTGCGGACATTTTCCCAAAGGCGCATCAGATATTCGTAGTCGCGCTTGACTTCCGCCTTGGTGCGATTGGCGCCAGCGGTACGCAGGATCACGCCCATGCCCTGCGGCACTTCGAGTTCCTTGACGATTTCCTTCAGGCGCTTGCGATCCTGCGGTTGGGTGATCTTGCGCGAAATGCCACCGCCACGCGCGGTGTTGGGCATCAGCACCGAATAACGACCGGCCAGCGAAAGATAGGTCGTGAGAGCAGCGCCCTTGTTGCCGCGCTCTTCCTTGACCACCTGCACCAGAAGAATCTGGCGACGCTTGATCACTTCCTGAATGTTGTACTGGCGGCGATTGGTACGGGCAGGCGTCGGAAGCTCCTCAAGTGCATCTTCCGAACCAACAGATTCGACCATGTCCTCTTCATGTTCGATGTCGTCCTCGTCGCCGTTATCGAGGGCTTCGGAGATCACATCGCTTTTCTGCGAAAGAGCCATGGCCGGTGTGCCGGGCACGTAATTCTCAAAAGCCGGGCCGACGGGCTCGGCTGCAGGCAATCCCTTGTCGGCTGCATTGGCTTGCGCGTCGCCATTCTGGCCGTCACGACGACCGCGACGACGGTTGCGGCGCGAACGATCGTTCCGGTCGCTGCGCTCGCTTCGTTCACTTTTGGCGCGCGGTTCGTCCTCATCGTCTTCGGCGCGTGCGGCCTTAGCTTCCGCTTCGAGCAGCGCAAGACGATCTGCTACCGGGATCTGGTAGTAGTCAGGGTGGATTTCCGAGAATGCGAGGAAGCCATGGCGATTGCCACCATATTCCACGAACGCAGCCTGAAGCGAAGGTTCGACGCGGGTAACGCGTGCGAGGTAGATATTGCCTTTCAGCTGCTTCTTGTGTTCCGACTCAAAGTCGAATTCTTCAATCTTGTTGCCCCGAGTGACGATAACCCGGGTCTCCTCCGGGTGGGAGGCATCTATAAGCATTTTGTTGGACATTATTGTCTTTCCTGCCGGCGCCAAGACGCAAAACGCGTGCGCCGGACGAAACCCTGAGGGCTGTCGTGCTCACTGCGTTGCATCTGCCGGATGGTTCTGGGTTCGTCGGAAAAAAAGCTGCTGCCTCCGCGCGCGACGGCCTCGTGGCGATCACGGTCTTCAGGCTTGCAGTGGTCAGTCTTGCTTGACCCATAGCTGTTCCGAACGAAACGACCTCATATATGACCCGGAAAAGCCGGGCCGACCTCTGTGCTCTTTTCGAGCATTGGCGACAGCGCGTAAAGATGCGCAGTCGGCCGATAGAAACGGAGGGCGGGGGAGCCACATCTCCGCTGAATTCTGTACTGGTTATCGGGGGCGACGAATGAATATGCCGCTGTTTTCACTATCATTCCTTGCGGTTCATTTTGAGAACCGGCAAACGATTCTGATAGTTCACCCAAAACCTTTCATAGCTTTTATGGCGTCGTTTGAACGATGACAAGTGCGAATATCATTTGACATTCGCATCGCAATTTCGCCGAAAGCTGAGTATAGGCCCTTTTCAAGGTCGAAATACGGCTGGAAATCCTTCCTTAACTGTAGTTTTGTACGAGTGTTTTAATGGGTATTCGGGCGAGATGGTGCAGGGGCAAACGTGCCGGTATCGCAATTATTGATACCAGTCATTCAATGATGTTCTTGATTGTGGCAGCCGATGCATTTTCGAAGCGCTGAAAACGCTATGACACGATTGGCGAGTTTGCGATGCCTTCTGGCATTGTTTGCTCTCTTGTCGATTTTGCTGTTGCAGGCTGTATCTGTTTCCGCTGCCGATCGCGTGACGTCTCCATTATCAGCACTGACTTTCCGGATGGCCGGCGACGATCTGCGAACGCGCATTGTTGTCATGTTCGATCAGGAGCCAAAGCTGTCGACCCTGCTTCTGGATAATCCACATCGTCTGGTTGTCGACCTGCCTGAGACGCGGTTTGGTTTTGATGAAAAAAGTCTCGAAGCCCGAGGACTGGTATCCCGAGTTCGTTACGGGCTGGTGGGCAAGGGTCGTTCACGCCTCATCCTGACATTACGCGGTCCGTTCAAGGTCGAGGATCTCCGTGTTCTGAAAAATGACAGCGCATCGGGCTATCGCCTTGTGGCCGATATCGTTGCGACTTCGGATCGCGAATTTGCAGATCAACTCAAGGGGCACGAGGAAATAACAAGTTCCACGGATCGCAGTGAAAAGCCTGTTCAGGCCGCATCCCAGAGCACGCCCGCCACGCGTCCGTTTACCGTTATGATCGATCCTGGTCACGGCGGTATCGATAGCGGTGCAGAAAGCTTGAGCGGCATCAAGGAAAAAGACCTGACCCTCGCTTTCGGGCAGGAGCTCAGAGATCGTCTGGCGCAGGACAAGAATATCAAAGTTCTCATGACGCGTGATGACGACACTTATCTGAGACTTTCAGAACGCGTGCGAATTGCGCGCCAGCACGAAGCGGATTTGTTCATTTCCATCCACGCCGATACGATCAATCAGCATGATATTCGCGGTGCGACGGTCTACACAATTTCCGACAAGGCATCGGATTCCGTTGCGCGCGCCATGGCTGAGCGTGAGAACAAGTCTGACACCCTTGCAGGTGCGGCGCCTGAGGAGCAGCCCGAGGTCACCGACATTCTTCTCGATCTGACGAGACGCGAAACGCATACATTCTCGCTGAGCTTTGCCGAGAAGGTGATTCATTCGCTGCAAGGACAAGTGAATCTCATCAATAATCCGCATCGCTTTGCCGGTTTTCAGGTGCTGCGTGCGCCGGATGTGCCGTCCGTCTTGATCGAAATTGGATATTTGTCCAATGCCGAGGACGAAAAGCTGATCAGCAATCCTGAATGGCGCAAGAAGCTTGCAGACCGGCTGGCGATTGCGATCAGGGCTTTTGAAGCCTTGAAGCATCCCGCAAGCGTGAGCAAAGGGTAGGGACCTGAAAAGTGGAGATGTCCCACTTGGAGTTACATGCACTTCAGCTTATAAGATGCATGCTTGCAACAGTTTTGTGGATTTTCGTCGTGCAGACGAAAGTGACCGCGTTAAATTGGTAAAAACACGTAAACCATCTTGCCTTTGACTCATTTGCTGGTCACTAAGCCAGTAGTTGCCATACGGCATAATTGGGTTAAAGGGTTGGCTGTTCGTGCTTTGACCCTTATCATGTGAATAATCTGAAGGCAGGATTCCGCATTTATGGTAAGGCTTATCGGATATTTCTTCGGGATCGGAACGGTGCTGATGCTCCTCGTGGCAGGTGGCGTCGCCCTTTACGTCGGAAGTCTCACGAAGGATTTGCCAGATTACGAGGTGCTCGCAAAATACGAGCCGCCCGTCATGACGCGTGTTCACGCCTCGGACGGTAGTCTGATGTCGGAATTCGCGCGCGAGCGCCGTCTTTATATTCCTATTCAGGCCGTGCCGAACCGTGTGAAAGCCGCTTTCGTTTCGGCTGAAGACAAGACCTTCTACGAACATCATGGTCTCGATTTTGCGGGTCTCGCCCGTGCCATGATAACGAACGTCAAGAATATGGGCTCTGGTCGTCGCCCGGTTGGCGCATCCACGATCACGCAGCAAGTTGCGAAGAACTTTCTTCTGACGTCCAAGCAGACCTATGATCGCAAGATCAAAGAAGCCATTCTGGCGATGCGCATCGAGCAGGCCTACTCGAAGGATCGCATTCTCGAGCTCTATCTCAACGAAATCTTCTTCGGTCTTGGTTCCTACGGTATTGCCAGCGCGGCTTTGACCTATTTCGACAAATCGGTCGGCGAACTTTCCATCGCAGAGAGCGCTTATCTCGCAGCCCTGCCGAAAGGTCCGAACAATTACCATCCTTTCCGCCAGCCCGAGCGCGCTATCGAGCGCCGCAACTGGGTGATCGACCGGATGAGCGAAAACGGCTACATCACCGCCGAAGAAGCGACGGAAGCCAAAAAGCAGCCGCTCGGTGTGAAGGAACGTTCAGACGCCCATTATGTGTTCGCGTCGGAATATTTCACTGAGGAAGTGCGCCGTCAGATCATCCAGAAATACGGTGTCGATGCGCTTTACGAAGGCGGTCTTTCTGTTCGCACCACGCTGAACCCGACCTTGCAGGTCGAGGCTCGCAAGTCCCTGCAGGCGGCATTGCTTCGTTATGATGAGGCGCGTGGCTGGCGCGGTCCCATGAAGAATGTCGAGCTTGGCAATGACTGGGGTACGGCCTTCGGTGACATGCAGTCCTACGCGGACGTGCCGGAATGGCAGCTTGCGATCGTCCTCAATGTTTCTGCCGCTGGCGCAGACATCGGTCTGCAGCCACCGCTTGAGGCATCAGGCTCGCGCAGCAAGGAGCGCAAGCGCGCATTCATCGCTGCTGATGATATGAAGTGGGCCATGCGTGTCGTGAATATCGGTGGCAAGCGCACCAGCACCAAGTCGCCGGAAGGCGTTCTGAAGGCGGGTGACATTGTCTATGTCTCCAAGGAAGGTGATTCCCGTTTCCGTCTCCAGCAGCCGCCGAAGCTTGAAGGTGCGCTCGTTGCCATGGACCCGCATACCGGCCGTGTTCTGGCCATGGTTGGCGGTTTCTCCTATGCGGAATCGGAATTTAACCGCGCAACACAGGCCTATCGTCAGCCCGGTTCTTCGTTCAAGCCGTTTGTTTATGCTGCGGCTCTCGACAATGGCTATACGCCTGCTTCCGTTGTTCTGGACGGTCCGCTGGAAGTCAATCAGGGTGGTACGCTCGGCGTCTGGGCGCCGAAGAATTATTCCGGCAAGTTCTCCGGTCCTTCTACGCTGCGCTACGGTATCGAACAGTCGCGTAACGTCATGACTGTGCGTCTTGCACAGGACATGGGCATGAAACTTGTAGCCGAATATGCCGAACGCTTCGGTATCTACGACAAGATGCTGCCGGTTCTTTCGATGGCGCTTGGTGCCGGCGAAACGACTGTTCTGCGCATGGTGACCGCATATTCCATCATTGCGAATGGCGGCCAGAGCATAACGCCGTCGATGATCGACCGCATTCAGGACCGCTACGGCAAGACGGTCTTCAAGCACGATGCCCGCCAGTGCGAGGGCTGCAATGCACAGGATTGGGCAAATCAGGATGAGCCGACGCTGATCGACAATCGCGATCAGGTACTTGATCCGATGACCGCCTATCAGATCACCTCGATGATGGAAGGCGTCGTTCAGCGCGGTACAGCGCAGATCTTGAAAAGCCTCGACCGTCCGATGGCTGGCAAGACCGGTACGACAAACGACGAAAAGGATGCCTGGTTCGTCGGCTTCACGCCCGATCTCGTAGTCGGCGTCTTCATGGGTTACGATACGCCGACGCCGCTCGGTCGCGGCAATACCGGTGGTGGTCTGGCAGCGCCTGTGTTCAAGTCGTTCATGGAACAGGCTCTGGTCGGGACGCCGAAAGTCGATTTCCGCGTACCTGAAGGCATGACGGTCATCGCTATCAACCGCAAAACTGGCATGCGCGCCAATCAGGGCGATCCGAATGTGATCATGGAAGCGTTCAAACCGGGGACGGGTCCATCGGACAGCTATTCGGTTATCGGCATGGATTCCTTCCGCGAAGGTTCTCCGGTTGCACCACAGTCGCCGCAGGCAACACGTGCGATCAACTCGGGATCTGGCGGACTTTACTGACCGGGAAAGCAGGGCTTTGCCCTTTACACCGCGCCGCGTGCTGACTATGGTCCGCGGCGCTTGGGCTATTCGTCCATGCCCGAAAGTCTGGGCCTCGTAACGACCGGTTCAGCTTCTCAAATAAATAGAATGATAATGAAGGAACGATTTGCCCATGCGCGCGGAAATCGAGACGCTGGTTGACGAAATCCAGCAGGCCATAAGCCTGCTGAGGAGGCATCTTTGACTGGGATCAGGCGATAAAACGTCTCGGCTATCTCAATCAGAGAGCCGAAGATCCCACGCTTTGGAATGATGCTCAGGAAGCCCAAAAGCTGATGCGCGAGCGCCAGCAGCTGGAAGATAGCATCAATGGCATCAACCATCTGAAGCAGACGCTGAACGACAGCATCGAACTTATCGCCATGGGCGAAGAAGAGGACGACAAGTCGATCATTCAGGATGCGGAAAACACCATCCGCGAACTGAAGCAAGAGATCGACCGTCGCCAGATCGATATGCTGTTGTCGGGCGAAGCCGACGCGAACGACACCTATGTCGAAGTGCATGCCGGTGCTGGTGGTACGGAAAGCCAGGACTGGGCGTCGATGCTCCTGCGCATGTATACGCGCTGGGCCGAGCGTAACGGCCGCAAGGTCGAAGTGATGGAAGTGCACGAAGGCGAAGAAGCGGGCATCAAGTCCGCGACCATTCTCGTCAAGGGGCACAATTCATACGGCATGATGAAGACCGAATCGGGCGTCCATCGCCTGGTGCGAATTTCGCCCTATGATTCCAACGCCCGCCGTCATACGTCCTTTGCCAGCATCTGGGTTTATCCTGTCATCGATGACAATATCGATGTGCAGGTTACGGAAGCGGATGTTCGCATCGATACCTACCGCGCTTCGGGCGCGGGCGGCCAGCACGTCAACACCACCGATTCGGCAGTGCGTATCACACATATTGCGACCGGAATCGTGGTGCAGTGTCAGGCGGAACGCTCACAGCACAAGAACCGCGAAAAGGCTTGGTCGATGCTGCGCGCTCGCCTCTATGAAGAGGAACTGAAAAAGCGCGAAGCAGCGACGGATGCGGCGAATGCCACCAAGACCGAAATCGGTTGGGGACACCAGATTCGCTCCTACGTCCTGCAGCCTTATCAGCTCGTCAAGGATCTGCGTACCGGCGTTGAAAGCACCAACCCCCAGGAAGTGCTGGATGGCTCTGTTACGCCGTTCATGGAAGCCGCACTTGCCCACCGAATTCAGGGTGGCGGCGAAATGATCGACGATATCGACTGATCATTCGCAAACATGCGTACAGAAAGCGAAACCCGGCCTTTGGCCGGGTTTTCTCGTTTCAGAGGCTCAGAGCAATGGTTCTATCTGTTTGCCTGCCTTGAGGAAATTGACCGGATTGATCGCCCGGCCGTTTTCGCGGACTTCATAGTGCAGATGACTGCCGGTGGAACGTCCGGAACTTCCTGCCTCGCCGACAATGACTCCCGCGGCAACCTGTTGACCGTCGCGTACCAGAACGCGGCTCAGATGGGCAAAACGGGTCGAGAATCCATTACCATGATCGATTTCGACCATGTTGCCATAACCGCCAAAGCGACCTGCCTTTACAACCTTGCCCGCTGCGGTGGACTTCACCGTCTGACCGTATGCTGCGCGAAAGTCGATACCGGAATGGAACGCAGCCGTACCTAGAAATGGATCGCGGCGCACGCCGAACAGGCTGGTAACGGGCTTGCCCGGAGCCGGATTGGCCAGGGGCAGGGCGCTTACGCGTTTGCGTACCTGATCAAGCCGATCAAGCGCGCTGTCGAGATTGCGCAATTGCATGTCGAAATCATTGACCACCATACCGGGCGACGAAACCGGGATAAGCGGCCCGCCCATTGCAACAGCCGCATTGGCAGGCGTTTCGATACGCAGCCCGGCGGCGTTCAAAGTATCGAGGATGCTGTCGGCCTTTTCATAGGCGGCGTCAGCCAGAACACGCACCTTGCCATTCTGCTCGCTTTCGATGCGATGAAGGTTCTGGGTGATCGTGGCCAATATCTTGTCGGAAGTCTCAAGTGTCGATTCACCCGAAAGTCCGCCAGAAAGACGCAGCCCTATGGAGCCGGCATCGGCGCGGCGATCAGGCTTTCCTGCAGGTGTCTTTCCGGGTACGGGACCGGTAATGATCGGGTCTACACCTGGATATTCACGTCCTGCCAGCGCGTCATCGGGGATAAGCTGGCTATGCTGCTCCTGATCAGGCACGCCTTCCGCCGGCATTTCCGGCATTGGCTGCAATTGCGAAGCTCGTTCCAGCAGAGGTGCGAGTTTTCCGTCGCGCGCATTCAGCGTTTGCTGGCGCTGCATCAGTTCGGCGACCTTGTTCTCCATCACCTGCTGATCGAGCATTTGACGGCTGGTGATGCGATCAACCTCGGTGCGGAGGGCTGAAATGCGGTCCTCATAGAGCTGCTGGTTGCGGGCATGGCGCGCAATACCGGCGCTCATCAGGTCGTCGCGAAGCACCAGATAGGCAGTTGCTCCCAAATATCCGGTCGAAAGCGCCAGAAAAGCAGCACCTCCAAGAGCGGCCATCCATGGACGAAATGTGAAATGGCTGATCTTTTCGCCGCGCGCAATAATCAGGACAGGCGGCTCCTTGCGCTCTCCGAACACCTTTTTCGTCGATGTCTTTGCCTGATTCCCAGTCATGCCAGCCGCATGCCCCTTCTCGATTCCCTTGTTTGATTACAACTTATTAGGGTTAACAGACCTTTACATTCGAGGCTTGCGCGGGCCATGCGAGCAGTTTTGTTTTTACTGAAGAGTTTAAAGAAACGACTAGATGGATACCGGTGATAAAGAGCGGTAGAAAGACGGCGTCAGCCCAGCTTCGGCACGTGCCAGTTCATTGAACGGTGGTTTGAGTTCGCCACGGAAATTGGCGCGAACCAGTTCGCGAAATCGCGCTGCCGGATCGATTTTGTTTCGGGCGCAGAAGAAACGAAACCATTTAGCGCCAACAGCGACATGGGTTTTCTCGTCATTGTAGATGACGTCAAGAATTGCTGCAGTCTCGTGGTCGCCGGTTTCGATCATCTTCTCAAGCAGAGATGGCGTGACATCGAGCCCGCGCGCCTCGAGTATGAGCGGCACGACAGCGAGACGGGCCTCTAGATCGTTGCGGGTCTGGTGAGCAGACTGCCAAAGCCCATCGTGGGCAGGCATATCGCCATAGTCTGCGCCAAGTGATTTGAGACGATCACGCAGCAGCGTGAAATGCCTTGCTTCGTCGTCGGCGACTTTCATCCAGCCATCGAAGAAACTGCGCGGTATTGGTTTGGCCGCAAAACGGGCAACGATGTCGAGCGCAAGATCGATGGCGTTCAGTTCGATATGGGCGAGCGCGTGCATCAGCGCAATGCGCCCATGTTCCGTGTTGAGCGACCGCTTTTTCAACATGCGGGGAGGCACGAGTTCCGGCTTTTCAGGGCGTCCGGGACGCTCAGGCAAAGGCGGATCGAGGGGGCTACGAACCGACAGCGTGCGACCGAACCAGCGAGCAGCGGTATCTCGCGTCAGCCTGACCTTTTCGTCGAGATCGCTGGCGGATATGGCGCGGATGGCATTACCGCGCAGTGTCTGTTCGTATGATGGCTTGCGTGTCATCGCTCAAAGCGCGCGTGCGGCGTCCAGAACTGCCCCGGCATGGCCGTCGACTTTGACCTTGTTCCAGACTTGAGCGATGCGTCCTTCTGCATCGATCAGGAATGTCGTGCGTTCCACGCCCATGTATTTGCGGCCATACATGCTTTTTTCAACCCACACGCCATAGGCTTCGAGCGCTACACGATCTTCATCGGCAGCAAGGTCGACGGTCAGATCGTGCTTCTTGCGAAATTTTGCATGTTTCGTCGCGCTATCGGGAGAAAGACCGATGACGCGAACGCCGACCTTGTCGAACTCCGGCTTCAGCAGCGAAAAAGCAATCGCTTCCTTGGTGCAGCCGGACGTGTCGTCTTTCGGATAGAAGTAGATGACAACCGGCTTGCCTTTGAGAGACGACAGGGAGATTTCGCCATTATCCGAAGGCAGAGTGAAATCGGGTGCCGGATCGCCAACTTGGGGATGAGCCATATCTGCGCCTTTCTTTTATGGATTAGGATGGAAACCACCTGTTACAGTCTGAGCTATCGCATTCAGGCAGGGCTTGTGCAACCATTGATGCTGGCGTCACCGCGATGTCGGTTGAAAGGCGCAAGGCTGCCTATGCATGTATGCGATGCGGACAGGAAGCAATTATAAAACAGATAATTACGATCACTTAATGAAGTAAACTCTGAAGGGTTGTATGGAATGGCACTCTTTTTCTGGCTGGGTTGTTGACAGAGAAACCGCAGAAGATCCGCTTCAGCAAGCGGGACATGAAAAGAATCGAGCGTCTCGCCGCTGACGGCGAGGGTGGCTTTTTGCCCGGCCCGGCCCGTCCGAGCCGTTCTTTTTTATCGCGCTGTTCCCATGCG
Source organism: Brucella sp. JSBI001 (assembly GCF_026014005.1). Lineage (NCBI taxonomy): Bacteria > Pseudomonadati > Pseudomonadota > Alphaproteobacteria > Hyphomicrobiales > Brucellaceae > Brucella > Brucella sp. JSBI001. The sequence continues at coordinate 1,112,464 of NZ_CP110339.1, forward strand.
ATTTTGTCGATCTGTATCCTTCTGGTTCTCATAGTCGGTGCCGGTTTTGTCATCCTTCGCAGCGGTGTCGATAGCAATCTTCTGCGTGACGAAGCACAGAAAAGCCTGACGCATATTCTCGGTGAAGGTGCGTCCGCCTCCATCGGGAGTGCGGCGCTATCGCTGGATCAGGATAGTCACGTTGCGCTCGAAGCCCGTGATGTATCGATCGCTGATCCGAAACAGGGCGTCGAAATCAGCGGAATCAAATCTGTGCGCCTGGGGCTGGCGCCGTTGCCGCTTTTGACCGGCAAGGTACGTGTTGCTCAGCTCGAGGTGGATGGCGTTTCCTTTGAAATGCCAGAAACAAAAGGTCCGGGATTCTGGAAGTCCTTGCCTTACGACGAACATGGCATTGTCGATTTCGATGCGGTTTCGGGTGAGCTTTTCGCCGCCATGCGCCGCAGTCTGGAGCTTTTGCGTGCGCAGGACACGCATGTCATAGGCATTTTCAACAGCACCGTTGCATTCAAGGTTGGCGATGAACAGCAGGTTCTGGATATCGAACAGGCCCGCCTCATCGAAAATGGTGGGAAGATCGACATCACCGGCAGCGTCATCTGGAAAGGCAAGAAAATTGCACTGGATGGCAAGATCGACCGGCATGCGGGTGACAACAGTCTGGCCGGCTTCGAGCTGAATGTCCGCGATATTCCCGTTGCATTGGGTTCCCCGCCAGAAGTTTCTCCCGTCATAAATGGCAATCGTGTCAATCCGGCCCATTTCGAACTGGAAGCATCGGCACGCTTGTCCTTGACAGGATCGGCTGCCGATGGCGATCAGCCGGAACGTCTTGCAACAGAACTCGCTGTCGACGGCATAGATATGCAGCTCGGCAAGGTTGAAGACGTGCGTGGTGGTATTCGCCTTAATCTTGAACATACGGTAGGAAGCCGCAAGATCGAGATCAAGTCGTCCCGGCTGCAGCTTGGCGGAATGCAGGCACAGTTCAACGGAGCATTTGGTCCGGAACCCGAAGCTGAAAACAATACGGGCGGTCCGACATATCGCTTCGAGGTTCTGACCACTTCGGCGACGAGTATGCCATCGGAATCGACCGATCCGCCGCTATCCTTCGCAACACGGATAGCTGGGCGCTATATGGCCGACCAGCAACGCATCCAGTTTGCCAATCTCGATGTGCAGACGGAAACCGGTCAGCTCTTTGGTCAGGGAAGCATGGGCTTCGGTGCCGGTTCGCCGGAGATGATCTTCCTGCTGCGCATTCCTCAAATGCCGGTTGCAGACGCCAAGCACCTATGGCCCATCGATGTTGCGGATGGCGCACGCGAATGGGTGCTTAAAAACCTCTTTGGCGGAACTCTTAAAGACAGCCGCATCGATATTTCGCTCGCAGGCGGTCGTTTCAACGGACCCGGTCTGCCACCACCGCTGACTGGTGACGAAATCAAGGCTGATTTCAAGGTTTTCGATACACGTTTTGATGTCGTTGGAGAACTGCCGCCCGTGCGCGATGCCGATGGTGAGATATCGGTTCGTGGCGCCTATACGACCATCAAACTTTTGAAAGGCGTGGCCTACACGCCAAACAACCGTAAAGTTGATGTGTCTGACGGCACGCTCATCATTCCATGGGGGCCACAACGGCCGGTTATCGCAGAACTGGATCTCGGTGTTTCCGGTGAGGCATCGGCAATCGCTGAAATTGCCGGGAACAAGCCTATCGACGTTTTGAAGAATGTGCCGTTTCTGCCCGGCGACGTGACCGGTGATGTGAAGTCGCGCGTTAAGGTAAACTTTGCCGTTTCCAAGGATCCGCCGCCCGGCACGCTTCGCTGGAACGCTGACATTGGCTTCACCGGTCTCGACATTTCGAAGCCGATAGCCGGATCGTCCGTCAATGATGCGACAGGCAGTATCAAAGTAGATCAGTCGGCGGCCATTATTACTGCCGATGCAAAACTGGATGGTGTTCCTGCAAAAATCAGCATGGTCGAGCCCGTCAATCGTTCGGGTCCGGTCAAGCGCGAGCAGAAGGTCAAGCTGGATATCGACGACAAGACCCGTGATGCAGTCTTTCCCGGTTTGAATTCCATCTTCTCCGGCCCCATGTCTGTTGATCTTGGGATGGATGATGGCGGCAAGCGCCATGTTTCAGCCGATCTCGGCAAGACGCAGATCGATCTGCCATGGCTCGGATGGCGCAAAGGGGCAGGCATACCGGCGAAGGCAACCTTCGATCTGGTCCAGAGCGCGGACGACAAGAGCAAGATGGACATCAATAATCTTGTCTTCTCTGGCGATGCCTTTGGAGCGAAGGGCGATCTTTCCATTGCGAAAGGCGATTTTCAATCGGCGAGTTTCAGCGAGATACGCCTGAACCGAAACGATAATCTTGCAGTCAAAGCGACCAAGAGCGGCGGCGGCTATCGGGTTAATGTGCGTGGTTCGCAGTTCGATGCGCGGGCTCTGATCAAGCAGGTTTCCGACCTTGGCGAGAAGGGCAGCGGCGGCGGTAAAAGCAATAATCCGCGCGTGGTCGTGAGCGCTCAGATCGATGCAGTCAGCGGCTTTAACGGTGAAGCTTTAAGCAATGTCGCTGTCTCCTACGAGAGCGCGGGCAGCAAAGTATCGGGCGTATCGGTCAATGCTGTAACGTCGTCTGGCGAATCCTTTGTGGCAACGAACAATGACCAGGGCGATGCGCGCTCCATTTCGCTGCAATCGAATGATGCAGGAGCGGTTCTTCGGTTCTTCGATTTCTACGACAAAATGCGCGGTGGCAAGATCACGGTTGGTCTCGCCGCACAGGGCAACGGCCCATTGCGTGGTCAGATCGATGCGCGCAATTTTGCGATCATCAACGAACCGCGTCTTGCGAAAATCGTTTCCAGTTCGCCATCAAGCGGCGGCACAAGTCTCAATCAGGCCGTAAAAAGGGATATCGATGTTTCGCGCGTTGATATCGAGCGCGGTTTTTCGTTGATTGAGAAGGGCAACGGTTATCTGAACCTGTCCAAGGGTGTCGTTCGCGGTCCGACCGTCGGCACGACCTTCCAGGGAACGCTCTATGACAAGCAGGGCAATATGTCGATCACCGGCACATTCATGCCCGCCTATGGTGTCAATCGGCTGTTCGGCGAACTACCCATCTTTGGCGCGCTGCTCGGAAATGGTCGCGATCGCGGCTTGATCGGAATCACTTACAAGCTTACTGGCAGCGCCAAGCAGCCGCAGGTGGTCGTCAATCCGATCTCCGTCATCGCGCCGGGCATATTCCGCTCAATCTTTGAGTTTTGATAACAAAAAAACCGGGCGCGAGGCCCGGCTTTTTTTGGTTCAGTTGTCGCCCGTTTTATGCCGGGCGGATCAGTACATGGCGTTTCTTGCCAAGAGACAGCTTGATAACGCCCTGATCGTTCAGTGCACCAGCATCTACGGTCATGCGAGGATCGCTGACTGGTTCGTCATTGATACGTACGGCGCCACCTTCAACGTGACGGCGCGCTTCGCCATTAGTCGTGCAGAGTTCGGCCAGAACCATCAGCGCCAAAACCCCGATGCCGCTGTTCAGCGTTGCCTTGTGAACGCCGACTGTCGGAAGATTTTCCGACAGTTCGCCATCCTCAAAAGTCTTGCGCGCTGTTTCTGCGGATTCCTCGGCCGCATCGCGACCGTGGAGCATGGCCGTTACTTCCGTCGCGAGGATTTTCTTCGCTTCGTTGATTTCGACGCCTTCGAGCGCCGCCAGCTTGGCAATTTCGTCCAGCGGAAGCGTCGTGTAGAGCTTCAGGAAGCGCTCGACATCGGCGTCCTCCGTGTTGCGCCAGTACTGCCAGAAATCATAGGCGCTCAGCATTTCAGCGTTCAGCCAGATTGCGCCGCCAAGCGACTTGCCCATCTTCTGGCCCGATGCTGTCGTTAGCAGCGGCGAGGTGAGGGCATAAAGCTGCGGGGTTCCCATGCGGTGACCGAGATCGATACCGTTGATGATATTGCCCCACTGATCCGAACCGCCCATCTGCAGACGCAGATCGTAGCGTTTGCTCAGTTCCACAAAATCGTAGGCCTGAAGGATCATGTAGTTGAATTCGAGGAATGACAGCGACTGCTCACGATCGAGGCGCGTCTTCACCGAATCGAACGAAAGCATGCGATTGACCGAGAAATGACGGCCCACATCGCGCAGGAATTCCAGGTAATTGATGTTGCGCAGCCAGTCGGCATTATTGACCATCAGGGCATCGGTGGCGCTGTCACCAAAGGTGAGGTAGTTGGCGAAGACGCGCTTGATGCCGGCAATGTTCTCGGCAATCGTATCTTCGGTCATCAGCTTGCGGGCTTCGTCCTTGAAGGACGGATCGCCGACCATGCCGGTGCCGCCGCCCATCAGCGCAACAGGCTTGTGCCCGGTCTGCTGGAGCCAGTGCAGCATCATGATCTGGATCAGACCGCCCGCATGAAGGCTTGGAGCCGTAGGATCGAAGCCGATATAGGCCGTCACGGTTTCCTTGGCCAACAATTCGTCGAGGCCACTTTCATCGGATATTTGATGAATGAAGCCACGCTCGGAAAGCGTGCGAAGAAAATCGGATTTGAAACCGGACATTCCTTTTCCCTGACTGATAAGGCGAAGTTGAAACTGGTCGCAAGCGGCTGCTTGCACCCCTGTGATATGTCCGCCTTTAGCACCAATCAACCGCCAATAACAAGGAAACTCCCGAATTGATGGGTTGCGAACCAGTAATTTGGCTTCATTGCTCGTTGAGCGCATCCCCGAAAAGTGTGAAACGGTTTTCGGATAAGATGCGCGTCAGAAAACAGTTGGAGCACAGATCTGATTCAATCAGACCGAAACGCGCTCTAGTGTTGCGCCGTGTTCGAAAACAGATTGAGCACAATAACACCGGCAATGATCAATCCCATGCCGAGCACTGCCGCGAGGTCGAGCTTCTGGCCGAACACCAGCCAGCCGATCAGGGCCACGAGCGTGACGCCGATCCCAGACCAGACCGCATAGGCGATCCCGACAGGAATGCTCTTCAAGGTCATGGAAAGAAAATAGAAAGCCAGACCGTAAGCGATGACAACGATCAAGGACGGCCCAAGCCGTGTGAAGCCTTCTGATGCCTTGAGGCTAAGCGTTCCGATGACTTCGGACACTATGGCGATAGCAAGAATGGCATAAACCGGCATGTCACGCTCATGAGATGGATTTGAGAAAACGAATCATTGGATCGCGATGGTAGCATCGCATAAAAAATCCGGCGGGAGACCCGCCGGATGAGACGCTGAAAATCTGGAAAACGACAGCTGAATTTCTTGTAAGCTTAACGCAGGCGCTTCGGACGCGCTTCGACCAGTTCGCCTGCAAGGCGGCGATCCAGATACTCTGCGCAATCCTCGATGAGCTCATCGCCCTGACCGGTGAAGAAGTGGTTCGCGCCCGGAATCGTCGTCTGGGTGATCGTGATACCCTTCTGGGTTTTCAGTTTGTCGACCAGAGCCTGCACATCCTTTGGCGGCGCCACCTTGTCCTGATCGCCATGGATGATGAGACCGGACGAAGGGCAGGGTGCGAGGAAGGCGAAATCATATGTATTCGGCTGCGGCGCAACCGAAATAAAGCCTTCGATTTCCGGGCGGCGCATCAGGAGCTGCATGCCGATCCATGAACCGAACGAGTAACCGGCGACCCAGCACGTCTTGGAATCCGGATGCAGCGCCTGCACCCAGTCGAGTGCGCTTGCAGCGTCCGAAAGCTCGCCCGCACCATGATCGAATTCGCCCTGACTGCGGCCAATGCCACGGAAATTGAAGCGCAACGTGGTGAAGCCGCGCTGCTGGAACATGTAGAAGAGGTCGTAGACGATCTTGTTGTTCATCGTTCCGCCGAACTGCGGATGTGGATGAAGGATAAGCGCGATTGGAGCATTCTTTTCTTTGGAAGGCTGATAGCGACCTTCGAGGCGTCCGGCAGGGCCGTTGAAAATGACTTCTGGCATGTGTACTCCGCTCGTAACGGGAAGACCGGACTGGGGCGGCGAAACTTGACGTCGTTGGACGCCGCTTCTAGAACCGGTTGGAAATTTCGACAGACTGAAAGCGAGTTTCAGTTCCTATGGGGGCTTAATAGGCTTTTCTTGATTGAAAATTCAAGAAAATTGCGCTTCCAGAATTTTGTTTAGGAGATAGGTACGGTGAACGGGAGCGGCAAGAGGCTCTATCTGGATTATAATGCCAGTGCTCCGTTGCTTGATGAAGCACGCGAAGCGGTTATCAATGCGCTCGGCATTACCGGCAATCCATCTTCCGTGCATCGTGAAGGCCGCGCCGCGCGTGCGCTCGTCGAAGCAGCGCGCCGCAGCGTTGCAGCGCTCGTCAATGCCAGGCCAGACCATGTTTTCTTTACGTCGGGAGCAACGGAAGCCGCGTCGACGCTGCTGACACCCAATTATATGATGGGACGTTCGCCGGTCCGCCTGTCACATCTTTACGTGAGTGATACGGAACACCCTTGCATGCTGTCTGGAGGGCAGTTTGCAGCGCAGGACGTCACCGTTCTACCGGTTGATGGAAATGGCATTGTACAACTCGATGCCCTGAAAACTGCGCTTGCCGGTCATGACAAAAGCCAGGGGCTGCCACTCGTGGCCATACAGGCCGCCAACAATGAGACCGGCATCATCCAGCCGATTGCGGAAATTGCCACTATCGTGAAGGCTGCGGGCGGCATTTATATCGTCGACGCAGTCCAGGCGGCAGGACGCATTAAATTAGATATTTCAGATAATTGTGGTGATTATCTCATAATTTCTTCGCACAAGATTGGCGGCCCGAAAGGCGTCGGTGCAATTATCGCCATTTCCGACCTCATGATGCCGCGCGCGCTTGTTCGCGGCGGCGGTCAGGAAAAGGGGCATAGAGCGGGAACGGAAGCTCTGCCGCTGATCGCAGGTTTCGGTGCTGCGGCAGATACCGCTAAGACACGACTGGACGGCGAGGGCTGGTCCCCGGCGATGCGGGACAGGCTGGAGGTCGGGTTGGAGGCGATCGCCCCGGATGCGGTGATCTATGGCAAATCGGTCGGCAGATTGCCGAACACGACCTTCTTTTCCCTTGAGGAGCAAAAGGCGGAAACCGTACAGATCGCCTTTGATCTCGGCGGGATTGCGCTTTCGGCAGGCTCGGCCTGCTCGTCGGGGAAAGTAGGTCCCAGCCATGTGCTGTCGGCCATGGGACATGGAGACAGCCTCGGGGCGATCCGCGTGTCACTCGAACCAACGGCCACACCCGATCAGGTCGATGCGTTTCTCGACGTGTTCCGCAAAATTATCGAGCGTCGCGCCAAGAAGGCGTGATTGCGATTCAAAAATCGAGGCCGAGCTTCTGCTTTGCAGCGGCGATATAGCCCTCGTAGCGCGTTTTAAATTCTTCCCGCTTGGCGATATCAGCGGCGATATCGTCGGAAGCGCTGGCATTTGAAATGTTGAACTTGTCGTGGGCGTCCTGAAAAAACTTCAGCTGATTGATGGTGCGGCCTTCGTCGTTCACCTGTTGTTCGAGAAACTTTACATAGTCCTGCAGATTTTGGGTGTTCATTATGGTCTCCCTTTCCTTTGGCTATCTATGTTCCTACATGCACAAGGCAAGGGCGGGCATGATTCTGATAGGCTGCCCGGAAATTCCAATTCTTCAAAGAAAATCAAGGCGTCAAAGCCGGGATGTGTCGTCTGCGATCGCCGTTTCATCGGACTGTTTCATTAAGTTGATCGTTTTAATCGGCATTTTTAGGGGCAAATTTGAACCCGGTGCTTGAAATTCAGTTTAGAGAGGTTTTAAAGAAGGGCCACGCACACTATATTGAGGCGGTATTGTTCAAGACATATCACCTTGACGTTTGCAACTGTCGGGCCTTGACCCCGACGAGGATGGAGAACGCCAATGCCTGCAGTGCAGGAGACCATTGACCAGGTCCGCGGCCTTGACGTGGACCAGTACAAGTATGGCTTCGAGACGACGATCGAAGCCGAGAAGGCCCCCAAGGGCCTGAACGAAGATATCATTCGCTTCATTTCCGCCAAGAAGAACGAGCCGGAATGGATGCTGGAATGGCGTCTGAAAGCCTATGAACGCTGGCTTACCATGGAAGAGCCGACATGGGCTCGCGTCGATTATCCGAAGATCGATTTCCAGGACGCATATTATTATGCGGCGCCGAAAAACCAGTCCGGCCCGAAGTCGCTCGATGAAGTTGACCCGGAGCTGTTGAAGACCTACGAAAAGCTTGGCATTCCGCTGCGCGAGCAGGAAATCCTTGCTGGCGTTCGCAAGCAGGGCGAGCCGAGCGAAATCGATGGCAATCCTTCCGACAATGTCTATGCGTCCGGCCGCGTTGCTGTTGATGCCGTGTTCGACAGTGTGTCGGTGGTTACGACCTTCAAGGAAGAACTCGCCAAAGCGGGCGTAATCTTCTGTTCGATTTCGGAAGCGATCCGCGAACATCCCGAACTGGTGCAGAAGTATCTGGCTTCTGTGGTTCCTGTTTCGGACAACTATTACGCGACGCTGAATTCGGCTGTCTTCACGGATGGTTCGTTTGTTTACGTTCCGAAGGGCGTTCGCTGCCCGATGGAACTTTCGACCTATTTCCGCATGAACGAAAAGAACACCGGCCAGTTCGAACGTACGCTCATCATCGCTGATGAAGGCGCGTATGTTTCCTATCTGGAAGGTTGCACCGCACCGCAGCGCGATGAAAATCAGCTGCACGCAGCTGTCGTTGAGCTGATTGCGATGGAAAACGCCGAAATCAAATATTCGACGGTCCAGAACTGGTTCCCTGGCGACAAGGACGGCAAGGGCGGCATCTACAACTTCGTTACGAAGCGTGGCGATTGCCGTGGCGATAATTCCAAGATTTCGTGGACGCAGGTTGAAACCGGCTCTGCGATCACGTGGAAATACCCGTCCTGCATTCTGCGTGGCGATAATTCGCGCGGCGAGTTCTATTCAATCGCTGTTTCGAATGGCCATCAGCAGATCGACTCGGGCACCAAGATGCTGCACCTCGGCAAGAACACGTCGAGCCGCATCATTTCAAAGGGTATTTCGGCCGGTAAGTCGAACAACACCTATCGCGGACAGGTTTCCGCCCATCGCAAGGCTGAAAACGCCCGCAACTTCACCCAGTGCGACTCGCTCCTGATCGGTAACGATTGTGGCGCGCATACGGTGCCGTATATCGAGGCGAAAAACGCCACGGCGCAGTTCGAACACGAGGCAACCACCTCCAAGATTTCGGAAGACCAGCTGTTCTATGTGATGCAGCGCGGCATTCCGGAAGAGGAGGCAATCGCTCTCATCGTCAATGGCTTCGTGAAGGAAGTCATTCAGGAACTGCCGATGGAATTCGCCGTCGAAGCCCAGAAGCTTATCGGCATCTCGCTTGAAGGTAGTGTCGGCTAACCGATCGCCTCTTTCCCAGTGATTTTTCTGGCCAGCCTTTTCCTGGCATTAGAACAAGGTTTACATTCATGCTTGAGATCAAGAACCTCCATGCAAAGATCGCCGACACGGATACCGAGATCATCCGTGGCCTGAACCTCACCGTGAACAAGGGTGAAGTTGCTGCGATCATGGGTCCGAACGGTTCGGGCAAGTCCACGCTTTCCTATATCCTCGCCGGTCGCGAAGACTATGAAGTGACGGAAGGCGACATTCTCTACAACGGCGAGTCGATCCTCGAACTCGATCCCGCTGAACGCGCCGCCAAGGGCATCTTCCTCGCATTCCAGTATCCGATGGAAATTCCGGGCGTTGCCACGATGGAATTCCTGAAGGTTGCGATGAACAGCCAGCGCAAGGCGCGTGGCGAACCGGAACTGAAGATCCCGGAATTCATCAAGCGCGTGAAGGACGCTGCTGGCAAGCTCAGCATCGACATGGACATGCTGAAGCGTCCGCTTAATGTTGGCTTTTCTGGCGGCGAGAAGAAGCGTGCTGAAATTCTTCAGATGCAGCTTCTGGAGCCGAGCCTCTGCGTCCTCGACGAAACCGACTCCGGCCTCGACATCGACGCGCTGAAGATCGTTTCGGAAGGCGTGAATGCCCTGCGTTCGCCGGACCGCGCCGTGATCGTCATCACGCACTATCAGCGTCTGCTCGAACATATCATTCCGGATAGCGTGCACGTGCTTTACAAGGGCCAGGTCATCAAGTCTGGTGACAAGAACCTTGCGCTGCACCTTGAAGAAAATGGTTATGCCGACGTAATCGGCGAAGCTGCCTGAGGAGGGATGGATCATGAATATCCAGACCGCCCCGGCTACCAAACCGCGAACGCCCGCTGAAAGCGCGCTGATCGACAGTTTTGCCGACCGCATGGGCGACCTGCCGGGCAATGGCGATGTTGTCGTTGCACGTGATGCGGCGCTTGAAACTCTCAAGGAGAACGGCATTCCGTCCCGCCGCGTCGAAAGCTGGCATTACACGGATTTCCGTACGCTTCTGAAGGGCGTGGCGCCATTCGATGCCGCTGCCGGAACACAGGCATTGCCTGCGCTCATCGCCGGTTCGTCCATCGCTGCCACAAGCAATGGCGTGGCTCTTGCCGCGAAAGCGCCTGAAGGTGTGTCGCTGACCCCGGTTCGCGAGGCGTTGGCCGACGGCTCGCTCGTCACCCAGCTTCGGTCGCGCGGCTTCGACGATACGATCGGCCAGATCAACGCTGCCTATGTCAGCGATGGCTGGATGGTTTCCATCGCCGATGACACCGAACTGGAAGCGCCATTGGAGCTTCAGAACATCCAGAAGGCCGGACAGGGACACACTCGTTTTCCTGTCCGCATCGGTGCAAATGTCAAGGGCACCATCGTGGAACGCCAGAACGGCGGCGAAGGCGATGCCTTCTCCACCTCTGTCAACCATGTGACCGTTGGCGACGGCGCTGAAATTCTCTGGATCATCCTGCGTGATTTCGGTCAGGCAACGCAGCTTTCGCAGTTCAATGCGACGATTGGCAAGGGCTCCAAGCTCACGCTCTATATCGTCAATGCGGGCGGCAAGCTGGTTCGTCAGGAAGTGCACGTCAATGTGACGGGTGAGGATTCCGACTTCGAGCTTCGCGGTCTCAATCTTCTGGCTGACGACACGCACACCGATGTCACCATGACGGTCGGCCATCTGGTGGAAAACACGCGTTCGACCCAGATCATTCGCAACGTGGTCAAGGACCGTGCGCGTGGCGTTTTCCAGGGCATGATCCGCGTTGCACAGATCGCCCAGAAGACCGATGCCCGCATGGCCTGCAACACGCTGCTGCTTTCGGATGAAGGCGAGTTCGATGCCAAGCCTGAACTCGAAATCTTTGCCGATGACGTGGCGTGTGGCCATGGTGCGACGGTTGCCGAATTGTCGAGGGACTATCTGTTTTATCTGATGGCACGCGGCATACCCGAAAACGAGGCACGTGGCCTGCTGATCAAGGCGTTCATCGCCGAGATTATCGAAGAGCTGGAAGACGAAACGCTGGTTGAGGCACTGGAAGAAGTGCTGTCCAACTGGCTCGCCACCCACGCCTGATTGATTGAGGCAGAGTGTGCAGATGCACGCTCTGCCTTTTCCTGCCGAAACGGCAAGAGGAACGATCATGGACCAGAAGAATCCGCTTGTAGCGCGCTATGACGTCGAGGCGATCCGTCGCGACTTTCCGATCCTTTCGAGAGAAGTGCACGGCAAGCCGCTGATCTATCTCGACAATGGCGCATCGGCGCAAAAGCCTCAGAGCGTCATCGACGCTGTAACGCACGCCTATTCCAACGAATATGCCAATGTTCATCGCGGCCTGCATTTTTTGTCAAATGCGGCAACGGATGCCTATGAAAAGTCGCGTGAGACGGTACGGCGCTTTCTGAACGCCGGTTCTGTGGACGAAATTGTCTTTACGAAGAACGCGACCGAAGCGATCAACACGGTCGCCTATGGTTATGGCATGCCGAATATCGGCGAAGGCGATGAAATCCTTCTGTCGATCATGGAGCATCACTCCAATATTGTGCCATGGCATTTCATTCGTGAAAGACAGGGCGCAAAGCTGGTCTTCACGCCGGTGGACGATGAAGGCATCTTCCATATCGAGGAATTCGAAAAGCGTCTGACGGAGCGAACCAAGCTTGTCGCAATCACGCATATGTCGAATGCGCTTGGAACGGTGACGCCGATCAAGAAGATCGTCGAGCTTGCCCATGCGCGTGGTATTCCGGTTCTGGTCGATGGCAGCCAGGGCGCTGTGCACCTGCCTGTCGACGTGCAGGATCTCGGCTGCGACTGGTATGTCTTTACCGGCCACAAGGTTTACGGACCATCTGGCATAGGCGTCCTTTATGGCCGTTCGGAAATGCTTGAGAAGATGCGTCCTTTCCAGGGCGGCGGCGAAATGATTGAGGAAGTGACGGAAGAAAACGTCACCTATAACCATCCGCCCCATCGTTTTGAAGCGGGTACGCCGCCTATCGTTCAGGCCATCGGTCTTGGCGCCGCGCTTGAATATATGGAGAAGATCGGTCGTCATGCGATCCTCGCCCATGAGGAAGACCTGCGCGATTATGCTCACGAGCAGCTCGGCCGGATCAACTCATTGCGCATTTTCGGCAATGCGCCGGACAAGGGAGCCATCATCTCGTTTGCGCTGGAGGGAATTCATGCGCACGACGTTTCGATGGTGATCGATCGGGCAGGGGTTGCGGTCCGTGCCGGAACACATTGCGCGCAGCCGCTCTTGAAACGCTTCGGCGTTACCTCTACATGCCGTGCATCCTTCGCCCTGTATAATACCCGTGCTGAAGTGGATGCATTGGCGGAAGCCTTGGAAAAGGCAAGGAAGTTTTTCGGATGACCGATATGGAACAGAAAGTTCAGGACAAAGCCGATACCGCGCCTGTCGAGGGTGGAGAAAAAGCCGAAGGCAATTCGGTGTTTTCCGCTTCTGCCATCCCGCAGGAAGACCTCCTGCGTATGACGGACGACATCATCGCGGCCTTGAAGACGGTTTATGATCCCGAGATTCCAGCCGACATCTACGAACTCGGTCTCGTCTACAAGATCGATATCGAAGATGATCGCACCGTGAAAATCGAAATGACTCTAACTGCTCCCGGCTGCCCTGTGGCAGGCGAGATGCCGGGCTGGGTTGAGAACGCAGTCAGCGCCGTTGAGGGTGTTTCCATGGTGGAAGTCACGATGACATTCGATCCACCTTGGACGCCGGACCGTATGTCCGAAGAGGCCCAGGTGGCTGTCGGCTGGTACTGAAATCTGATCGAAGCAAACAAAATGCGGCTCTTGAGCCGCATTTTTATTTCGTGGACACCTAGACGAAAATTTTATCATTCATCTTCCATTCAATCGCCAGCGCCTATTTTCAATGAGGCGGGAGTGCTGACTATGGAGGATGTAACGATGTCAGTCAGAAGCAGCCTAACTGCTCTTCTTGTTTTCGGTGGTATCATGTCTTTTTCGGCGCCGTCATTCGCTTTGCCAATGCCACAACCCACGAATACGCATGATGCCGGTAGTCTTGCGGAGCAGGTCGGGTGGCGGTGTGGGCCTGGCTGGCACATGAATCGCTATGGACGCTGTGTTCCCAATCGGGCCAGAGCACGTTGCGCCCGTGGCTGGCACTTGAACAGAAATGGCGTTTGTGTGCGAAACCGCCCTGTCCATAAGGTCTGCGCTCGCGGATATCATCTGACACCGCGTGGCTATTGCGTACGCAACTGGTAGTGTGCGTTTTCCTCCCGAAATCGCGACACGACTTCGGGAGGAGAGCCCGGTGGATCAAGACGGATCAAATTGCGCCCGACAGCACGGTAACGTTGGACTAGCGCACTTCAAGCACTTCTCCGGTGCGACGATCAATAACTACACGCATATCGTTGTCTCGACGGTCTATTCCTCGGACAATATACGCGCCTCTGCGTCGTGAAACGCTTTCGACTTCATCCATTCCCTCGCTACGTGCAATCCTCGCAGCCCGGCGTTCACTGATTTCATCCCGTTCTGAACGACGATCAGGAATAACCCGGCGGTCGCTGTCCGGGTTGACTTGAATACCATTAGGACCGATCTCAATACTTTGGGCCTGTGCGGGAACGGCTGAAACAAAAGCCGACATAATCACCATCGCCGCTGCCATTGCCGAAAATTTGTACATGGCACCTATCCATTGTTAGTTTTGCACCCGCCGTCGAAATGAACGAATTGGATCGATGCCGGTTCCCGTTCCGGCGGTCAACTCTCCTAACACGCTGAACATCCTGTGATTATGCCCATGTCGATCCGACCGACGGTCAAAACGATCTAGTATTTATAGGAAGACATTATCGTGATGCGGGCGCTGATCCCAGTTGGCCAACAAACAGATTGTCGGGCCAAATCTGTGTGATTCCTTGGCCCGTTATGCTTAGGAGGCTTTTAGTCCTGTGGCTTTCACAGCCAAGGGGGTAGGCACCGCGCACGGTTTCGAAATTTGATGAAAGACGATTGCGGGTCTATAACCCGATTGCTGCTAATGTTGCTCCAACGCAAGAACCGTTAGTTATGGAGGTTCTGTCCATTACTCTCCGGGGGCAGAGGCCGAGGCTGATCACGATCAGGTCAACGCGGCAATGACAGAGTAGTCTTTCCGCACGCGATAAATCTGCCCGGACGCCAATAACCCTCTTCCGATCACGAACTCTGGTCTGGTTCAGGTGGGAACTGATCTATTTGGTGAATATCGAGCCTACTAATTGTTAGTCGCGAAGTAGGTTTGAAAAAAACCCCGCAAAGAACGATGATGTGGATACTCACCCGTGATAGTTATGGTTGTGATTTCTCTAAAAGTGTCACTGCATCAATTCGTGGTTGTGTTACCGCGGTCGGGGGCCAAGGGGTAATTTGGGTATCAATCAGCCTAAATCCTGCACGGTTTGCAAAGTGTCGCATCAACTTTTCAGAGAAAAAATTGCGCCAATGCGGTTCATCTTCATATGTCCCTTCGGGAAAATCTTCACAATTCGAGTAGTGCAAAAGAGCCCGTCCTCCAGGGCGCATAATGCGTGCAATTTCACTTAAGTATCCAATCACGTCGCTGGCTTCAAAGTGAACCATAGCGTCGTAACAAAATAGGGCGGTGACGGTTTCTGTTTTTATTTCGCGAAGGTCTACACCGTTGTTTACAGAGTAAAAGACATTAGAGTTCTGGGAAAACCGTTTGCGGCAAACATCAATGTTTTCCTTATTAATATCAATGACAGTAATGCGTCCGGCCCTGTTCACTATCTGTGCGGTATGGCGCCCGTGTCCGCAAGCCAACTCGACCACGTTTGTCAAGTCTAGTTGATCAAACATTCTCCTAAACAGACTGTCGGTGTTCCAAAAAATGCCGAGGTGATTTGGGTTGTCCACGCCTGCATAATATGGGGTGTCTATATGAACTTTTCCAAGTTTCTCTACGAATTGACTGTACAATCATTCGGATAACTGCAACCACAAGTAGATAAATTCTTGAATTTGCTGCTGTTCTTCATGTGAGACGCTTATCGCCGAGTTAACAGAGGCTACTATTCCAGCCTCGTGTATATCTGTGGCCGGCAGCCATGCATGCAATTGCGATTTGATTCGACAGGAACTGCGACCTTCCAGCAATGGCTTTTATCGCAGCTCGCGTGTCGCCCTGGTAGTACGAGAGTGCCAGGGCGATTTCGTTTTGCAGGTCATGCGCAACTGCATTCATTGCTCGGCTCCAGCGAAGCAGACACATAAGCCACCAAGCATGCCTGTGAGTTTATCGGGTTGCCCTCAGATGTTCCTATTACGTTCACGGTGAGAATGGAGAGTCAACAGACTTTCGAAATGGTGTTGAATCGCTCACGTCTAGATGTGCAAGTTCAGGCTGAAAAGGTGAGGGAAAAGAAATGGGATTGTTAAATGGAATCAATGCCCCATTTGGGCCTACAGATGAGGGGATTATGTAAGTGAAACGACGCAATAAGCGATTGTTATAACTCATAAATTATCCCCAAAATGTGAGGATATTTGGTGCCCCCAGAGAGACTCGAACTCCCGACCCCCTGATTACAAATCAGGTCCGAGGTCTTGTTTTATAGGGTACATATCATCCATGTCGCATCCATGTCGCATCAATTGTTGCCGCTGAAGATGCTATCAGCCGCCGCCGCCAGTTCTTTGCCGTCGTCGTCGCGTGGGAAAAGGTGCCCGTAAGTGTCCATCGTCATCGCGATAGTCGAATGGCCCATGCGCTCTTGAACGAGCTTCGGCGGCAATTCCAGTCCGCCGTCTGCTTTCCGATTTATGCACCACGAAGCATACCAGTGCCGCAGGCAGTGAAGGCCGGTGTACTTGGGATCAAGAACCGGCTCGCCTTTTTCATCGACTTCCCCGGTATTAATCGACACGCCAGCGCTTACCCATGCCGGGTGAAGCCCACGGCGCAGGATATTGCGAAGCCCTTCGACGTTTCCGGCTCCATTCGGGAAAACCAGATCGAGAACAGTAACCGGGTTCCCGTCAGCATCTTTCTTTCCAGTGTCACGGCGAGGGCAGGCGAGCCGCCATTCCTTCAAGGTATTTATGACCAGTGGCGGAACGGGAATAGTCCGTTCCCCTGAAATAGATTTCGGCTTGCCGATGTCATCATAGCGGTCTGCACGCTGATGCACATGAAGCATCTTCTTTTCCAGATTGACGTCGTCCCAACGCAGGCCGCGAAGCTCTGAAGCCCTCAGGCCAGTAAAAACCGCCGTCATGAAAAGCGGGCGCCAGCGGCCAGCCACAGCGCCAAGCAGCTTCGTTATTTCTTCGCGGGTAGGGATATCCACGCCGACCTTCAAGCGGCCTTTCTGACGCTTCTCGGATCGGCTTGCCCCGCTTCCCCGTTTGGATTGCATTTCCCGCGCAGCGTTGCGGACGACAAGCCCACGCTCTTGCGCGTCTACCAGCATCGTGCCGAGCGTCGTCAGCGTCCGCTTGGTCATGAACGCCGATCTGCCAGCCTCGCGAAGTTCATCCTCAAACGCTCGCAATCGCACAGTATTGAGCGCTGTGAGCTTCAAGGCCCCAATGAACGGCGTGATATGCAGCCGTATGGTTCGCTCATAATCTTCAACAGATGACCGTTCCAGGCTGGAGGCTCTTACTGAAGCTATCCACAGCTTGGCAGCTTCTTCGACGGTGACGGTTGCGCTGTCGGCTACGTGAACGCCTTCGCGCACCTCTATCGAGGCTTTGGCGGCAAATGTGTCAGCTTCCTTCTTTTTCACAAAAGTCTTGAGGCGGCGTTTGCCCTGGGTGTCCTTGTAGTCGACAACCCATGCGGTTTTCTGCTCACCCTTTGGCGTCGTCCATTCACGCTTTCTTATCGACATTCTTTTCGGCCTTGGCCTGCATTTCTCTCAGTTCTTCAAGGCTGGGCATCTTCACGCTTTTTAGCCCTGTTTTATCTGAATAATCCTTCATCCGGCGCTGATACTCTTCGATAAAGTCTTCAAGGAAGACCATCAAAGGATGAAATTTATCTAGTCCTTCACCTTGTATATCGGCTACGCGATTGAGCGTACTTATCCTCCGTTCAAGTTCATTTTTAGTTTTCGTGAATTCAGCCTCGCGCTTTTCTAGTTGTTCAGCAGTGGCAGAATAAAGCAACTCGTATTCCTTATAGAGTTTATAGGCGTCTTCTGCCTCCCTCTTGTAGCGAGAAATGTCTCTATGAATTGTCTCTGTATTTATTTTGTGATGTTCAAGCTCAACCTTCATCTTTGACATCAATCGTTCTGTATCAAAACTCTCGTCCAACCTTGCGACCATTTCAGCCGTCATACTGCGCTCGTTTTTTTGAGCCGCCGCTTCTATCCGATTTTTGAGCTCTTCCGGAATTCGTAAACGGAAATGAAGATCGTCTCTCGCCATGACACACCTATGCCTCACATTATCTATTGACAACAATGCCACACCGATGGCACACAGTACATGCCACACGGATAACACACGGGCAAATCGTTTCGAGAAACATGGTTTAGGAAGGATTAACAATGGGTGCGAATGATCGCAGCAAGGGCGCTTCTCAGGTGGACGTTATCTGGGGGATTGAAGCTATCTCAGAAGCCATCGGTCAGAGCTTTGCGGCCACGGCATACATGCTGAAAAAGGGGCATATCCCGGCCAAGAAAGTCGGAGACCGCTGGGCAGCATCTCGAAAGGCCCTGAATGAGTTTTTCGCCGGAGAAGCAGCATGACCAAGAAAGCAAAAGGCCCGGTAGAGGCGGCAACCTCTCCGAGCCAACGTTCCAACCCGTCGAAAGGTATAAAGAACATGCAAGTAGATATCACAGGCGCTCCGAAAACGCCAGAACATCCAAGCGAACGCGTAAGGCGGCTGGCTCTTGAGCTTTCAGAAGCGCTCAATGACGTGGATGGCTATCACATGGCGACCATCTTCCCATCTGCCGCGCATTGTTTCCCGGTTATTTTTTGTATTCATGAGACCTACGCCCAACAGATGAAGGCATTGTACGCGTATCGGGATGCATGGAATGTGCTCAAGCCTTTGAAGCCCAGTTCTCAGGCGTACAAGGATGCAAAGCAAATCTTCAGAGATGCTGAATGGGCGCTGCAAGACTCCTTTGATGGGGAGGACGCATAATGTTGAACCGTCGTTCCTTCCTCCGCAACGTCCCTGCTGCTGGTGTGGCTCTCACGGTTCCGGCTGCGGCAATTGCCCAGACCCAACCGACGTTAACGCCAGACGAACGCATCGACGCGGCTCTCGCTGAAATCGTCATCGCCTTGCGCGAGCGCTATCCGGACTGCCCTATCCGCATTCAGAACTATGATCTGAATGAAAATGGAATGATCAACATCATCACTCATTGCGATGACGATGCACCGGGAACGCTACACCGTAGAGACCGAAAGCTTTCGGGTGTGAAGCCGAAAATCCATTTCGATGATGGGTCGCCACTTCTGGCGGATGACGTGACAGGCTCAACGGCTTTTGCTGATTGGGAACGGGGGAGGTCAGCATGAGGCCTTCACCTGCTGTTTATCTACTTCGCCGCCTGATGCTCGAAAAATGGATTGAGGAAGCGATACAGCTTCTCGACCAGATCGACGGCGACCCAGACCTTGAAGATGACGAGCGCGAGAACGATCCGGCAGAATTGGGCATAGCCGACGCTGACGGATGGGTGGATTGAACATGAGAACAATCCGAATTTCTCTCGCGTTCCTTCTTCTGCGCATCGCTCGCGGCATCACAGAATTGTCAATCTGGGTGCTGCCGAAGCTGAAAGGCGGTTCTTCTCATGGCTAAACAGGACAGCCGCGGTAACACGCGGCGAGACCTCCCGCATATCCGAATGTATGAGTGGATGCTGAAAAGCCCCGCCTATCGGTCGCTTGGCGTCTATTCCCGTGTGCTCTATTCAGAGCTTAAACGCCGTTACAATGGCGTGAATAACGGGGCGATAGTGATGTCGTTCCGCGAAGCAATGGAGGCGGTTGGTTGTTCCAACCGTCCCCTATTGGCGGCGTTCGATGAGCTTCAGCACAAAGGCTTTATCGTTGCTGTCGAGAAAGGCGCGTTTAGCTGGAAGGTACGTGAAAACGGTCGGGGCCGTGCAACTACATGGCTTCTGACCGAATACAAGGCCGACCAGCCAACGCCATCAATCACGGCCTCCAAGGAATTCATGAAATGGCGTCCGGAGAACCAGCCGAAGAAAAAAACGCGGTGTGACGACGGCACACCACTGGTATGCGGAGAGCACACCACGAATACCAAAATGGTATGCGGAGAGCACACCGCACGTGTGACGAGAGCACACCATAACGACCAAAAACCCACTGCCGATGGTGTGACGAGAGCACGCACTATTAATATACCATATAGGGGAACAGCTTCTGCACAGCCTCTATCAATCAGTGAGGCTTTCGTTGACAGCATCAATCGCAGCAAGGCTGTGAATGGCGGTGCTCAATGACCGTCCTGCTTTTTCCCCTCAACAAGCGACTTGGCAAAGTACGGCACACCGCATCGCTGCTTATCACCAAGCATGGGGAAGATGCTGAACTGTACTGGAAACAGGTCGCAGCAGCCAATCGCAAGCACTTCGAACGGATCGGCCTTTCGGAAGAACAGTCACGCATCGAGTTCGAGGCGTTCTGTCAGGCCGTCCACTCCGAAATGATCCGCCTTTCGTTGACCAAAAGAGACACAGGAGGCGTTGCATGACGCATCGGTCAATTTTGCCTCAAGAACAAACGGTAAACATCAAGCGGCGCGACCCAGTCAGGACATCGTCACCGGCAGCAATTTCCCCGGAGAATAGCTCCCCGGAAAATGCCGCCGGTCGCCTCAAGAGCGACACCAGACAGGCGAACTGGAGACGGGCCAACCCAAGCAAGTACGCGGCCCATATCGCCGTACAGCGGGCACTTACTTCGGGAAAGCTGAACAAACAGCCATGCGAGGTCTGCGGGGCTTCTGAAGCTGATGGCGTCCGGATTGATGCCCATCACGACGACTACCGGAAACCGCTCAAGGTGCGCTGGCTCTGCCGGACGCATCACACCCGCCTGCACAAGTGCGGTGAAGACCTCTTTGCAAAGAAGGATGCAACGCAATGGCGACGCGTGAAACCTCCCAAGTGAAACAGGCTGCAGTATGGCTTGCCACGACACCAGACTCTGCGAAGCCACGGCCTGTCATTCCTCACCTCAAGAGCCGCTTCGGCTTGAATGCCGTCGAGGCGGTCAGGGCCATTGAGGAAAGCAACCTCAGCAAAGCGAGGGCACAATGACAGAAATCAGCGACGAAGAACTTGAACGCCGCATGCGCGCCAAGCTGTTTGGTTCGGAACCGAGTGGGAAAGGAGGCCCCAAACTTGGGGCGACCGAACTGAAGATTGCGGAAAAGCTCATGGGTAAATCCAACGCCCAGCGCCTTGCGCACTCTGACCGGCCTTTCCGATATCGGGCGCCTGTGGTCACCGCCGAATATTACCACACGCCAGACGGCGAATATCATCGCGGCGGATGGTGTCTGGACATGATCGAGGATGGTGTGCGCCGCAAAGTGATCGAGCGTGGCACATGGCGGGAGGTCTCGATCAAAATCCGTGAGCTTTCCGAAAAGAACATCACCGTGAAGAAGTTCGAGACCGAACGCATGATTGCTGAGGCTGAACGGCGCCGAGCGGATGCGGGCGTCAAGAAAGCCGGCAATCGCGGTGGGATCATGAACAGATTGAAGGAATTTCGCCTATGAATATCATGGACATGCAGATCAAGCCGAAGGGAAAGCGCAAGCCGAAGAAGCTGCCAAATCCGGGCGCTGACGGGACAAAGATCTTCAACGTGGCCGTTCGTCTAAGCCCAACCCGTTCAGAGAACAGATCTGTCAGGGCGCTACCTGGCACATTCGAATGGCGATATGCGCGGGCGAAGGGGAACGTCAAAGACGTGAAAGCACTGTTCTACCATGCGGGAAGCCAGTACGCGCAGGTTTGGGAAAAGGCGGGAATTGCAAATGTAGGGTCGCCAAACCTCGAAGCTCTCTCAGGCAATGCGCGTCCCGGATTAACCGACGGGCGCTGCAAGGCGATGGACGAGCTACGGCGAGCGCTCAAGTATCTGGGCACTGGCTCGACCTTGCGTTTGATCGCATACTGCGCTGATGGGAAGACTACTAAGGAGATCGCCAAGCGGTTTGGCAGCACAGAGCGCGAAATGGGCCACGTCCTGCACAACGATCTGCGAGAGTTGGCGCGGTTCTACAAACTGGTGGCACCTTGGGGGCAGCACATCGTTTCGGGTTCGTAATGAGTTGAAATTTCGTCACGAACTATGAGTCACCACGATTTTCGGAAGAATTGTCACGAGAGCGGCCTTGTGCCGCTCTTTTGCTTTCGTTCTAGCTCGGCTTACAGTATTGGCAATTGCCAACGTCCGTATATCTGGGGCCGAGATTACTCATCGCGCTCTTAGCTTCAGCATAAGTGGCGAAAGGACCATGCCATTTGGTTGGTCCTGTTCCTTTGTCTTGGTTTTCCTGCCCTTGGCCGTTTCGGCAATGTTTGCAGCTGCCCAGATGAATTCGGGCTCGGCGGCTTGGTGGAATGCTCTTTACGTAGTAATTGACTTCGTCAGCCATCTTAATCCCACCTGAGTTAAAGTATATGAGCGCTCAAATTGATCTCCGCAAAATAGACGCAGATCAGGATGGATGATTAATTTTTCACTGCGTGATCAAACATCTCTGCAACAATGTGAGCTTGTTCTATCACGCCAATGGATATGAGACCTCCATCCTTATCAGGAGCGTTTATCAGCACGCGGGTAAGATTGCCTAGATTATCGATCGCGGCGATGTTCATTGGGTTTATATAAACAGCAACTCCTGATGGAAGTGTTCTCGTCAGCTTAATTAATCGCATTGGTGCCCTCCTTATGGTTCAAACGAATGTAGAACCTGAGTCTGATGTCAAAACAAGGCCGTTTCTGCCACCGAGTTCAAGCCCATACTTGGCCGCATTGACCTGCACAAAGGCTGCGTTTGCACATGTTAGTCAACAAGGATCGGTTGACTGGCACAAAGAGTAGAGCGGTACGAGGCCACTCTAGTATTTGTCCACGCTATAAAGTTTAATTGTTTCGGTCGTTTAGCAGCGCGGTTACGCATTGTCTGAGCACAGAAAGTACCAAACGACACTCTGCGATAATCTCCCGGTTTGTACCACTTGACCTGAGGAGTGAGTTAAGACTTTTTGTTGAGTTGGATAACTGCTTTATGATGACCTCACCTAGATAGGCAGCCACATCAGGGGATCGCTCAATTAAATTGCTGGTCCATGTGCTAAACGTCGAAACGCTTAAGAAATAATCGGACATCTGCCGCGAGAATTGACCATAACTCTCTTTATCCAGGAGCAAAGAGCTTTCAGCTATACCAAATTTCGCATCAAAGAATTCTTTTTCAGGAAATTCCGAACCTCGCTCGATAGTTCTCGTTATCGCATCGAACCTTCGTTCAAAATTCTCAATACTCTCTTCCATATGAAGAAGAACTGAACGGTTAACGTTAGAGGGTTTAGTGACATCACTGTTCCGTCTGTATACTTCAATCAATTGAATGGCGACCGAAACTCCTGCCAACATAGTTGAAATTATGGTGAAGGGATCTGGATCTATTTTAGGTTGATTGGTTGGCATCTCGTTCATTGTACCCCCTGAAAATCACATGCTTAAACGCGACCGATAAACCACATCCCGAAGTCGTTCAAGACATCAAACGAGCCATCCGTGCGAACCTTTGGGCTAGGGGGGGGGCGGTGTCAGTTTTTCCAGCGTGCAAGAACGCAAATGCATGACCAGTAGTAACACTGCACTGATTGCGACAGCCGAATGACACAGGTTCAAGGTAAAGTTTCTCAAGTAAGACATTTAGACAGTCCAACAGAAAGGCTGTGAGCGTCCGGCGAAGGCTTTTTTCGGGTGTCGAGAGATGGAAACTATAGGCCGCGTTTCATCTCATCGGCGATGATGCGGTCGATTATTTCAGGATCGCACTGTGTGTCGATGAGAAACTCGCGGATGCCGCCGTCCCACGTCCTGATGTCGGCAAGCAGGCTTTGAAGTTCTTCGATGCCATTCTCGGTCAGCCCCTTCGTGCCATCTTCAGTGCCATCGCTAATGTAAACCAGTTCGCCCTCGGAGATGTTGTCCGAGTTTGCGGTCACTTCTTCGATCAGCTCGAGGTTCTCGCCGATCATGTCGGCGACTTGTCTGAGTGTGTAGATGAACCTCGAGCGCGCCATCAGGCGGCCTCGCATCGAGCGTTTGCTGGCGTCCAGTTCCAGGGCAGCAGGTCTTCAATTCGATCCTTGGGATGATCTTGGATCCGGGCGAGGATATCTGTCAGATACACCTCCGGAATATCTCGCGTTAGTTGGCATCGGAAAAAACGTGCTTCCCTCAAATCAGCCCCAGGAGTTTTGCGATCTCGTAGTTGGGCGTCGTTGATGGGCTGTGCGGTACATTTACATGAATGTGATCCTCACGTTCCTTGGTGATCTTCAGCCCTCCTTCATCAAGAATAGCGCAGGCAATATCGCAAATTCGTTCGAAATCGTGCATTTCTTCCCACAATCCGAACTTGGACCAAATATCTTGGAATACGTCCTCGAGTTGTCGCAGGTGTTTTCCAAGCCAATGCCGGTCGATTGTAGCGCTTAGTTCAGGCAAATCGTTGATGGATTTTCCTTGGCCGTGCATTGTTCCAGCAAGGTAAGAAAACCATTTGAGCGTCGTTCCGTAGGCTCCCATCACTGCGTTCAATAACTCATCCATATTGCCATGATGCCGATATAAGCGAATTGCTGCATTGGCGTTTTCTTCAACGTTTTCGTACGCTTTGTTGAACGTATCCAGATACCCAGATAGGGGATCTTCTCCCCACGTCGCGCTCAGTCTTGTAGCTCCGTACTCATTCCAACATGCGCTAAGAACGTCGAACCGAAAGCGGTCTAGAAAATTGAAGCTTTTTTTCTGAAGGATAACGCCAGGAAACGCCTGATCGAAAGCTTCATGGATCATTACGTGCGAGCACTCGTGGGCTAACGTGTGGAGAGCAAGAGGAAATAGTTGGCTGTCGTCGTCAGCAAGTGGCAAAAGGTAATTCGTGTTGAAAATCAGGTGTGTCTTGATCACATCGCCTCGCAACACCGCGGGAGCCATTGCAACACCCAAAACACCGTCGTTCTCCAGCGACGATGCAGACAGTGGTGCGAGGCCATCTTTTCCCCGATCCAAGGATGCCAGCGCCTGAAGATAATCAGATGATATTGTAATTCCATCTAGCGAGGCGAGATTGATCGATTTGCCAATGATACGCATCGCGGAGTAGACACGCCATCCAAACTTCCGGCCGTCCTCTTGCGTTTCGAAAGGCCCATCAAGAGCAATGTTCGTTTCTTTCGGAAACGTGGAATTCCATTCTTCGACTACGTTGTCTGGCTCTGACAATTTTTGCCCCCGAAGCAAGTATCGATAATGAGTCGTTGCAACTAATGATAGACGGATATTTTCGTTAGAGATCACGATAATTTCATTACGGATACGAAACGGTTTGACATTAGTAACGAAGCATGCGAGACAACTAATAGACGGAAGAACTGTCTCTAAAGCGGCCTTGAGCCGCTTTTTGGGGTGCGCAATTTTTCTTTGATTATACCCTTGTTTAGAGATTGACATTTGACTGCCTGAAAGCAATTCGGCGTCTGTCAATAAAGGGTGAAATTATGTCAGTAAAAATAAGTTCTGAAGATTACAAGGGTCTTAAATCAGTCATTGGAGCCATTCTTAAGTGGCATACTGAGGGTGAGGTAACTACCGTCGAAGCCACAGGAGCGCTTTTGCAAATGATTGCTGCAGCAGCCATCGACAAAGACGCCGAGCTAAAGTCTTGGGCAAACGAGCCGCAGACCTTGGCACGTTGGAAATCAATGATCGACAATTCAAGGTGATATTGCTGAAACCGGGTTTCCTAAACAGAAGGGTAGGCGATTAAACGCCTACCTCAATTTCGTGTCTGGCGGCTTGAGCCAAGAAAGATGAGCGTGTTAACCCGCGATCCCTGGCAACAGCGTCAATGGCTTTGAGAACGCCACGCTCAAAGGTGACGTTCACACGCACCACGGCGCTATCGTCCTCTATGAATGGAACGGAAACCAGATAAGCCCCAGCGTTCAATTCGGCCCGCACGTCATCGCGAGATACGATATCGGCGTGACTGGATGGATCGGGCAGAGCTTCGTCCTCAGCGAAAAGCTGAAGGGATTCAATCGCGTTCTTGACGATATCGTCAGCATCATCGGAAGCGGAAAAGACGCCCGGTATATCAGGAAACTGAATACCGTAAGCGCTGTCTGCATCCTTATGTACCAAAGCGAAATAGTGCTTCATACAAGTTTTCCTTTCGGTCGTGAGCCAAGGCTCGGACTGTCGAGATTGCTTTGCGGGATGGCAGGCTGGTTATTCCCAGCCCGCCTGTTTCGCTATCGCCTTTACCGTTCCTTGCGGAAGGTCTTTCTTAGGGTGGGGAACTATCACGGTTCGATCCCCTTTTCTGAACTTGTGGTGAGAACCTTTCACCGAGATTAGTTCGAACCCTTCGCTTTCAAGGCGTTTCACAATCTTTTTGCTGTCTCGTAGCATCGGCCCTCCGTGTTGTTTCGATGTGTATATAAATACACAAACAGCCGGGTGCAGTCAAGTTAAATGTGTAAAACAATACACACAAATGGGAGCGGGGAATTCTGACCTAGATCACCGGGCGCTAGGGCCAAGGCTTCATTCGCGGCTTAGAACCATCGTTCCCGCTCCGGGGTGGCTCCCCGCATTATAGGCGATAAGTGAAGCAAGCCCGGCAACTCATCGGAGAACGATATGCACTTTCTGGAATTTACATTTCAATCAATCTGGCATTTCGCGGGCATAGTCATTCTGCTTTGGACATTCCTTGCAGGGATTGCGTGGATTGCTGGAGCACTGAGAGGCGATTAATGGTCCGGTCTATTCTGCGGTTTCTCGGTTGGGTTGATCGCAAGCCCGGTCAGATATGGCCATTCCCGTTTGCTGGGTTTGAACCACTGAAGAAGGAAAGGCCAATTCTCGTTGATCGAGAAGGCGTTGCCTATCTGCCCTCTCGCCGCGTTGTGCTGAAAGCCAAAGACTAATCATTTCGACCGCTCAAACCGGCGAAAGGAAAACACAATGTCAGATAAAGAGGTAAAGACGGGAAGGCCGACAATGTTTAGCCAGGCACTGGCCGACGCGATATGTGAGCGCATAGCTGATGGCGATAGTCTGCGCACCATTTGCGGTGAGGAAGGCTTTCCGGCGCGTTCCACGGTTTTCAAGTGGCTTTCACAGAATTCAGCCTTCGCGGACCAATACGCGCACGCACGCGAGGCGCAGGCCGACGCAATCTTTGATGACATTCTGGAAATTGCGGACGATGGACAGAATGACTGGATGGAAAAGCACAGCAGAGACGGCGAGGCCATAGGCTGGCAAGAAAATGGCGAGGCTCTACGCCGGTCGCAGCTTCGCATCGATGCCCGCAAATGGATGGCTGGAAAGCTCCGGCCAAAGAAATACGGCGACCGGACGCAGATGGAATTGACGGGTCCGCAAGGGGAGGATGGCGAGCCAACAGCCATTCAGTTCACCATTGTCGATCCTAAACGTTGAGGTTTCACGTGCGCTCGCTCCATTGTTGCAGCCGTCACGATACAAGGCTGCTCGGGGTGGGCGAGGCGGGGCAAAATCGCATTTCTATGCTGAGCAGATCATTGCGCGGTGTTTCCGACAGAAAACCCGCGTGGCCTGTATCCGTGAAGTGCAAGCGACCATCAAGGACTCAGTACGCGAGCTCCTGATACAGAAAATCCAGAAACTCGGGCTGGGAAAGCACTTCGATATACTGGAAACGGAAATCCGGGGGCCGCGTGGTTCCCTTATCGTTTTCAAGGGAATGCAGTCTTACAACGCTGAAAACATCAAGTCGTTGGAAGATTTTGACATTGCATGGGTGGAAGAAGCGCAGACCTTTTCCGAGAAGTCGCTGCGCCTACTTCGCCCGACCATCCGCAAGGAAGGTTCGGAAATCTGGTTCTCATGGAATACGCGCTATGAGACTGATGCGGTAGACAAGTTCTTTTTCGGTGGTGAACGGCCAAAGAACTCTATCGTGGTCGAGGTCAACTGGTACGATAATCCGTGGGTGCCGCAGGTCCTGATCGAGGAAAAGGACACGGATTACGCCAATGACCCGGAAATGGCAGAACACGTCTGGGGCGGCGGCTATGAACGAATATCGGCAGGCGCTTACTACGCGAAGCACATTGCGGCGCTGGAGCGGATCGGTCGAGTAGGCTGGTTTCCATACGATCCAGCCTTGCCGGTGTTCACATCATGGGATTTGGGCGTGGATGACTATACGGTCATCTGGTTTCTTCAAGTCCGCTATATCGATGACGTACCGCGTGTCCGCATTATCGATTTCTATGAGTGTTCTGATCTGGGGCCGCAGGAAATCATTCCTTCCGCAATGCCGGAATACACGAAAGGCCTTCAGGACCGTGTAGAGGCGATGCTGGAACTGGGGCGAGACAAGCCTTTCAAGTATCAGCGCCATTTCTTCCCGCACGATATCGGAACGCGTGAGTGGGGCAACGGGGCAAAGTCGAGAATACAGACGGTCAACCAGCTTGGCTTGCCGCTGAAACAGATCAAGCGTGGCGTGGCACAGAACCCGGAAGATCGTATCAACGCGGTTCGCCAGTTGCTGCCCATGTGCGAGTTTCACCAGTCCAAGCGGGTAATGATCGGACTGACACACCTTCGCCGGTACGCCAAGAAGGTCAATGAGAAGCTGGGTGTCAATCGGAACGGAATATTCACCCCCTTTACTTGTCCAATATTGACCCCCCGATTACGGATTAGCACTTGGCCTGCCCGACGCTGGCCGGGGTTGCAAAGGGTAGGCCAAGTGCGGGTGATTAGCTGTTTCGGCTTTAGCTTTGAGAGCGGTTTTTAAAGCGCCATGAATCGTTGCCTGTCTCTACGATTTCGCAATGGTGCGTCAGGCGATCTAAAAGTGCAGTTGTCATTTTTGCATCGCCAAAGACGGTCGGCCACTCGCCGAACGCCAGATTGGTCGTAACGATAATCGAGGTTCGCTCGTAGAGCTTGCTTATAAGATGGAACAGCAACTGCCCGCCTGCCTGAGCGAATGGCAAGTACCCCAGCTCGTCGAGAATAACAAAGTCGAGACGGTTGAGATATTCTGCGGTCCTGCCTTGCTTCCCGTTGCGTGTTTCAGTTTCAAGTCGATTGACCAGATCAACCACATTGAAGAAACGGCCACGTGTGCCATTGCGAATGAGTGCGCGCGCAATGGCAATAGCCAGATGGCTTTTTCCTGTTCCCGTGCCACCAACCAGAACGACATTTCTTTGATCGCTAACAAAAATGCCTGTGGCCAACTCGCGAACCAAACCTTCGTTGATTGGGGTGCCGGTAAAGTCGAAGTCCTCAATGTCCTTAGCAAGAGGTAATTTGGCTATGCTGAGCTGGTATCGAATGGAACGTGCTTGCTTTTCTGCAATTTCCGACTGCAACAACTCACCCACAATACGTGGCGGTTCGTGCTGCCGTTTTATTCCATTCCCCATCACCTCATCATAAGCGCTGCGCATACCATAGAGCTTCAGCGTTCCCATGAGTTCAAGTACCTGCGTGCGTTCCATCAGCTTGCCCTCCTAAGACTGTCATAGCGTGAACAGTCGGCGATTGGTTCATGCATCAATCGAAGTGCGTCGGGGAGTTGGAGTGTGGGAGTTGGAGCCGGGTCTCGACTGCGTGCGAGAATGTTGATGATAACTGCCGCAGAATACACGTTATGATCAAGCGCTTCCTGACATGCAGCATCGACATTAGCCAATCCGTCGGAAGGTACGCATGCGAGGATGGTGACCATCTGCCGATCACCATCGTGAGCGCTCTGCAAACGTTTGCGGATTTTCTCCATTGCGGCTGGCAAAACCCAATCGCGGAAAGGTGCGCCATTGCGTAGAGCGCCAGGTTTTCGAGCAAGAACAGGCACATAATGCCATGGGTCGTAGATCGTTTCACCTCGATGAAAGCTACGCGTATGCTCTGCGACCTTCACACCATCCTGCCGTATGACGATCCGATCTGCATAGGCATGAACTTCTACAGGACGACCAACTGCAGTTGAAAGAACCGAGTATTTATTGTTGTCAAAACGGACGGTGCAGGTTTTTGATATCGACGCTGGAACACAGTGAAAGCCGTCGAAGGGGCCAATATATGGTACAAGACTTTTGCGTTCTTCCTCAAATACCTGCCAGATCATGCGCTGGGTTTGTTCAGGATGGCGGTGTGCTTTTGCATAAGCGATACATTTATCGAGGAGCCAGACATTGAGTTCCTCCAAACTTTTGACCCGTAAACGCGGTGTAAAAAAGCGCTCTCGAACCAAGCCAACCTGGTTCTCAACCTGTCCCTTCTCCCAACCTGATGCCGGAGTACAGGCAACAGGCTGAATAAGGTAATGACTGCACATTTGCTGGAACCGACGATTATACTGCCGCTCTTTCCCAACAAAAATGGCATCAACAGCCGTTTTCATATTGTCGTATATACCGCGCGTACAAGCGCCACGGAAAAACACAAAAGCCTTATCATGTGCATCGAACACCATTTCCTGGCTTTCGCGCATGTAAGCCCGCGCAAACATCATCCGGCTATGACACAATCGAACGTGCGCAACCTTGATTGTCGTCGTCACACCATTGAGCCGAATAATCTCATGGCTCCAATCGAACTGATAAGCTTCGCCTGGCGCGTAATAGAGCGGAACGTAGGCGTCACTCGCCACTAATCCGCGCTTCTTAGACCAGGATTTGGCATAGCGGCGGACGGTGTCATAGCTGCCTTCATAGCCCAGCGACCGAACTTCTTCATAAATGCGGATAAGCGTCAACCGCTCACGAGATGCCTTACCTTCGTTGGAAACAAGAAAACGTTCAACGTCTCCTTTCCAAGGCTCCATCCTCGGAAAGGGCTGATGTTCACGTTTGTAACAAAACTCCGTCGCATCAGATCGCAGTATTTTGCGAACCGTATTACGAGAAACATGAAGCTCTCTGGTGATCTTCTTTACCGACCAGCCTTGAACATGGAAGGCGCGCCGGACACGAGCAATCGTATCCACTCTTTTCAACTCCCTACTCCATCCGCTGACTAAAAGTCAGATCCTCGGATGAAATCTAGCGGGGGTCAAAATTGAATAAGTATTCGCCCGCTAGTGGGGTCAATATTCCACGCCGAAACACATATGCCCTCAATCGCCGGAAAGACGATTGGAACGACCAGTGATGGGTACGTGGCGCTTGCATTTACTCTCACCCCACGAGCAACCGGCAATTATTCGTTGGCACGCGTGTCTGTTGTCAAGGGTGACGCCATCGCAGAGGCCGATCCATCCTCACCACGCCACATTCAGCAGGAATTTGCGCTATGCCAGCGATATTACACGGTGGTGAGGCAGACCTATTCCGGGAATGTGACGACAGGTTTTACCAGTTTCAACCGAATGCGAATTAGCCCACCTATGCGAGCCGCCCCCACTGTTTCCGCTACAGTTGTCACGCAGAGCGGGTTTAGTAGCACCATAGCAAATGCGTCGGCCTCTGCTGAAACTTGTATTGTTGGAGTAAATGGCACGAACACCCAAGGGGCAGGTGAATTTACAATTGATAGCCGACTTGATGCGGAGCTTTGAACAATGATCAAGAGTGCTAAATTCAACGAAGACGGTTTTATCGTTGCGGAGATTGACGGTGAAGTTCTGACTGTGCCTGATGACATGACGAACCGTCATCGCGCCATGCTTGCGGAATGGGAAGCTGAAGGAAACATTATCACCCCCTATGTCGAGCCTGCGCTCACGCCGGAAGAAAAGCGCGAGCGCATGCCAAACCTTACAGCGAGGCAAATCCGGCTCGGGCTGCTGCATTTGGGGAAGCTGAGCGGTGTGGATGTGGCCATAGGCGCATTGCCTGAGCCAGACAAGTCAGAAGCACAAATTGAATGGGATTATGCGAGCGAATTCCGCCGCCTCAATCACCTGATTGTGAAGCTTATCCCGATCCTCGGCCTGACTGATGAGCAGGTTGATTTCGTCTGGGAGCAATTCGCGACCGTTTGACCGTTCTGACAATCTGACGACACGCACCGCCCATTGAGGCGGTTTTTTTGTGCCTGAAAGGGAAATCCAATGAAAACCAGTGCAGCAGGGCGAAAGCTCATCGAACAGCGCGAAGGCGTTGAACTGACGGCCTACAAGGATAGCGCCGGGATATGGACTATTGGCGTGGGCCATACGTCAGCAGCTGGAGCGCCGAAGGTTGTGGCCGGAATGAAGATCACGGCGGCGCAGGCTTCTGAAATCCTGTCTCGCGATCTGGCGACCTTCGAAGTCGCTGTATCGTCGGCAGTAAAGGTTCCGCTCAACCAGAATGAATTCGACGCCTTGGTTAGCTTCGCATTCAATGTCGGCGCGGGAGCTTTCAAAGGCTCGACCTTGCTGAAGCGGCTGAATGCAGGCGACCGACAGGCCGCAGCCGATCAGTTCCTTGTGTGGAACAAGATCACCGTCAACGGGAGAAAGCAGGTGCTCAAGGGGCTTACAACCCGTCGCGAGGCGGAGCGGAAGCAATTCCTCACACCCGTATCAGTGGCGAAACCCGAAGTCAGAATTCCGACCACGGAAATCTCAACCGGTTTCTGGGCCGATCTGTTCCGGGCAATTCTCGCGATCTTCAGAAAGGGGAAATGATGGATATCGCCCTTCTTATCCCGATCATTCGGCAAATCCTTCAGGTGGTCGGCGGTTTCCTGATTGCTCGCGGCTGGCTGGATGACGGCGCAGCCGATGCCCTTATAGGCGTCATCGTGAATGGCATCGTGTTTGTTTGGTGGCTGTACGACCGCCACCGGATCAACAAGAAGGCCCGCCTTCTGCGGTATAAAGTTGGAGAGGCAGACCATGCTTGAAGCAATTCTTGGCCTTATCGTCGCGTCAAATGGATGGGTGGCTTATATCGGTCTCGCCATTGCCGGGGCGCTCGGCCTGTACCTGAAGGGCCGGGCAGATGGCAAAGGTGCTGAAAAGACCCGGCAGAAAGATGAAAGCTCTGCCGCTCGATCAGTTGCGGACGAAATTGACGCAGCGGTGGCGGGGCGCGATCCGCAGCAGAACCGCGAAAGGCTGTCGAAATGGTCAAGGTGATTGCACTGGCTGTATTCTGCGCCCTGTCAGCCTGCGCCAGCCCGCAAGGCTCATTCTGTCTGGTCGCAAGTCCTTTGCGGCCTTCTCCAGTCGCTTTGGCGGCAATGACTGATCGGGAGGTTTCAGCGATGCTGACTCATAATGAACTAGGCGCAAAAATGTGCGGGTGGAAGGCATGAGCCCAATGGATAGCGAAGCACCTACCGTCAACCGGATGATCGAGCTTCCAGACCACACGAAAGAGTTCCTTTCGAAGCTGGATGACAAGGATATATCGAACCTCGAAGGTGTAATGACCCTTTGGGAAACGCTTCAAACATTGGGCCGTGTTGGTAAATGGGTAGCAATTACCGTTCTGGCCATCATCGTGGGTATTGCATCCCTTTATGAGAACACCCTCAAACTCTGGGGCTATTTTCATAAGTGACGCCGACAATTTCGCTCATTCGCGGCCTTCACCCTATTCGTGAGGGCCACAATATTTTCGTTGAGGTGGAAGGGCAACGGTTCAAGCTTTCTCCGATGCAAGCAAGTCTCATCGCGCAAGCATGGCTCGCGGCAGTCGGAGGGGCATATGTTGCTTCATCGGTCGAGGCCGAACGCCTTCACGATGACTCCGGCGGTTAGGATCGCCGCGAACGTCATAAAAACAATCCGCAAAATAAACTCTGCGCGTTTGTTCACAATCGTGCTGAACTGGTCAATTTGTTTCCAGATCGCGTTCGATTTCCCAACCTCGTCGCCAACCGTCATTATATGGCGCTTCTGGCGGGTAAGGGTTGTCTTGCTCGCTCTTGCCGTCTCGCCATGCTTGTTGGCCTTTTTCAACGGCCTGCTGATAGGCGTCCTGATGCGCTTTTGACATTAACTTTTCCCAACGCGTTCGCCATGAACTAAGGCTTCTTCAGATACCGTGGTTTTCCCGCCACTACGAGTGATGTATCCCTTTTCAGCAATTCCATGAATGAAGAGCTCGCCAGCATTCGCAATATGGCCTTCCACAATGCCATGCACGGTTGCTTTGCCACCTTCTTTGATAATTAGATCGCCGGTTAGGACACCGTGCAAAATCAAATGTCCACCTGCTTCTACTGTGGCACTACCACTAAGCATTCCATGCACAACTTGCTCATAATCAAATACGGATCGACCGACTACGATTTTCCCATAATCAGGCATATTTACCCCCTTTTCGCCACAAACTATTGCCCTCGACTCATTGCTTTGTAGGTGCACTATGCCGCAGTCCGTCTAACAGGTCACGCGTCGGGGGGGGGACTCCCCTCATAATCAGCTAGGACCAGATTTGAGCTAGTTCCTTTCGGTGCGATAGTTGCAGTGCGCGCCGTGGTGGTATGACATCGCAAAAAAGCCCCGGTTCGCGCCGGGGCTTTGCCTTTGATCTGGGCTCATATGTCTGCTTTATTTAATCAATGCGAATATGCCAGCCGTAGCGGCTATCACGGCAAACGAAAGTCCAAAAACCGCGATTATTAACGTGATGATCCATCCTTGGTCAGGCTTTCCATCGAGTTTTGTATCAATGCGTGCGAGCTGGCGCTGTATGCTTTCAAGCGTACTGCGAGTATCCTCTGCAAGGCTTTCCAGTTTTGAAACACGTGCTTCCATACCATCAAATGTGCCACCGCCTCCACCAGATTTCAAGGAGCGGAGTTCCGAGGCTTGCTTTTGGTTGATATCAATAAGTGCTTTTAGCTCAACGTTGGTGGCTTCCTTATTCGACATCGTCGGAAGTTCCTCGCTCTAACGCCTGCAAGCTCTTAATCAATTTTTGAATATTCGTTTGAAGAACTCCGTAATCTTGCCTAGCCTTAATTATGGGGTCAACCTTCAGATCAAGTTTATCACCATACAAAAGGGGCATTAAAACGCCGTTTATGTTTGTTACACAAAGCGCGGTCTCGAAAAGAGCGGCCTTTAATTGAACAAACTCCTTCGTCTGCGTCTTACTTGCCATATATTAATCCACTTCACCTCTGATCGGATACACCCGCCTCAAAGAAACGGGTCGCATAAACCACCCACGCCTAAGCAACGTTAAACATGCTTGTGCGCTAAAGGCATCCATGAGGATACCCCGGCTCATCCACAACTGCCCGCTTCCAATGCTTATCTCGAATTTGTACTCGAATTTGCTAGGCTCATCGCCATCAATAATTCTTTTCGCAACTTCCACTTCGGATCAAAATTATCCATTTGTCATATCAGGCTCGCCTCCGAGGCAATAAATCGTATCCTGCTTGAGCTAACCACATACATCCAAGGAGCAATATATATGCCGCACACAAGGTCGCACGACCGTCAGGAGGCAGTCGATTTAAGAGTTTCAGGTATGGCGATTAAAAACCGAACAGTCTTCGAAGAAAACTTCTTTCATCAGCAATTAATTGATTTAGTTGTCGAACTGCTTCGGCCTCAGAAATCCGGTGATTTTCGTAAGCCTGTCGAATTTTGGCTGCTTCTGTCCTTAGCCAGTCAAGACGTTCTGAGTCGCTCATCGGCTTGTTTGTGCCGTCAACAGTGGGGACTTTTATGCCTGCCAACATATTTACGTCCTCTCGATCAGATCACTAAGGTGATTTAAAATCGGCTCACATCTAACCATTAACACGGAACTACGTTCCCCGTAAAACGCAAAGGGACGAGGGCTATCAACCGAAACGAACCCTCGTATGCGATTTCCATCGGGCGACTGAATAGGAATAAGAAGAAAAGACCGATAGTTCACCCCAGACTGAGTCGGGCTATCGCCAGCAGACTTTCCAAACGACTTTAGATCGTGAACTACCCGAGGCTTTGTGCCGCTTGAGCATGCCCGGTAGCCCATCAACTGAGTCGCATCAAATTCTCTGTTCGTGGGCCTCGTGTTGCCGGGGTTTCGATGCTTTATTTTCATACGCGTTTTGCTGCTACCCGCATACAAAACAAGCGAGACTGAAATCTGTCCCTTGGGCGAATTAGTAATAAGGCAAGCATAGTTTTCAAGTATTCCAAGACATGAACGAATTGCGTCGTCATTATCGTTCTTTGTTGTTCTTAACTTTATGAGTGAGAAAAAATCGCCAACTCGAAGCATCATGTCGGCATGAATTTCAGGTGCGTTTGAGAGTTTATCTTTACTTCTCTTATTCGAGAATTCTACCAATGCACTCAATAAAAGAATGGAGCCGCTTACGATTGATGCCTGAACTAAAGTAACTGTGCCATAATAATACGCAGCAGCTGGCGCTGACGACGACATTACTGTTTTGGACGCTAAGTGGGCACTGCCCCAGAAACGGATACGATAACTGTTATTCCACCAAGCTCTGACTCGGTGTCCAAAACGTTGATACCAGTAATAATCGTCTGCAAGCCAATCTTGGATGCGTTGTTCTGTACTTTTTCCCAATTGATCGACGGTCCCCACCGCTATCTGCTCTCCGCCTCCCTTTTGAGCGAGACTTATGCATATCGATAGATGAAAATGAGTCGCGGTCGTAAGTCGAGATAAATTAGCCCAATAATTTAGAAGGTGAGTGTTAATTCACCGCCTTTCTTTCGAAACAATGAAGAAGCCGCGCCCTTTCAGCTCGCACCCCTCGCAGTAGAGGTTCATTTCCACGTCTTTGAGCTTTCTCTTCAGGCCAATCTTGCGCTGCAACGCCCACCTATCTACTTCACCCGTTCGGCGACATTGAACGCACACAGCGCCCAATCTCATCCATGGTGCTAGATGGCCGAGGCAAGTATCGATTTCGATCAGCTTGAATTGGGATGCTCGCACGGTATCGACTCGAAATAGGTTTCCCACGGCTTGGATTTCTTGTCTGCCGGGTCGTAGGGAACGCTGCCATATAGCTGGATGAACTCTTGCTGGCCTTCCTTGGTTGGGAATTTCACAATCGAGAAGTAACGGCCTTCATGATATACGCAGTCATGCAGGCGATAAGCACCGAGCCGATGTTCGTCCGCAATCACTTCCAAAAGCCTTATGCGCAGCTCATCAGTCAAGAAAAGCACGACCTGAAACGGATAATGCTTATTGATGAGCGTCTTTGGCGGTTCGCCGCGCGATCTCCCGCTCATTTCACGAACACCGTAGGCTTCCAGCCACGTGCAAAGCCCATCGACATAGCCAAACTGGCATATTCGATCTCTTTGACGAGAAAGTCCCGATCCTTGAGAAGTGCCTCTATTGCGGCCCGCGTATCGCCTTTGTGGTAGGCGAGAACCAAGTCAATCTCGTCGTCGTATTCATTTCCCTGCGCAACCGCATTCATTGTTCTGCTCCAGTGAAGCAGACATACACGCCACCAAGCATGTCTATGATGTTATCGGGCCGCCTACCGATGTTCCTAAAATGTTCTCATCAGGAATGAGAGTCAATCTGGAACTTTCCACAAGAGGTCACAAACGAATTACGGGCTTTTCGCGACGCGGTGAAAGGTTGCTGTGCTCCGGAGCGTAGGGGGATATCCGGTATATAATTCCCTCGATCTCGGTTTCGATCATAACGCCTTCTTCCTTGGCAACGATGGCCATGCGGCGTAAATCGGCTTGCTTGATTGCGGCTCGCTTGGTCATTTTCGTTTCTTAGAACGTCTCTCTTCCAAGAGGGCACGGAAATCCACGATAGTCAGGGGCGAACTGTGAGGCACACGCCTTGAAGATGCGGGCTGCTGCTCAGTAGCTCTATCCGTTTTCCGTTGGTTCTTGAGCGCTTCGATATCTGCCGGATCGTAGCGCCGGATTTTCCGTGTACCTCGGCCAACATTCACAAAGGGGATTTCCCCATCCTCGGAAAGATTGATCAGATGACGGACCGATATGGCCAAAGCCTCCGCGGCTTGCTTTATTGTAAGCAACGGCATGGGCGCCATTCCATTCTGATTTAGCGGCGGCGTTTTCTGTTTCGCCACTCTTCCAAAGTCGTCCCGCCGTACGCGATGTCCGGATCAACGGATGGGGACGATTTCAAGTCATCGGTTGACGGATAGACCCGAAAAATTCTGCCTGTAGTGTCCTGCATCTCAATCGGCACGTTATGGCGCTTTGCTGCCTTTGCCATTCTATCCAGATCGGCAAGACGTAGTCCGGTTGCTTTTGAAGTTGGCATCAACATTCACCTCTGCTGCTGCCCGCGCCGCAAGTTCGACAGGGTGACTCGCGCGAGTGGGTCAAGTCGCTCTACCAACTTCTCGCCGGGTTCTGAAGCGATTTCAACGTCACGCGACTCGAAAGCCTCCACTTCGCTCTGCTTGATGCGATAAAGCTTCCCGCCCAGCCTGAATGCTTTTAACTCGCCGGACTTGATCAGATGCCGGACATGCTTTTCGGAACACTCCCAGCGCTTCGCTAATGTGGCAGGTGAGAAGATGCCTTCCATTGTTCCCTCCGTTTGGATGGATGAACGATGGCGATTTAACTCCATGATATCGGCAATTCGACGGCGACGCGTGACTGTCACGTAACAGGTCACAGCGTCACGTGACGTAACAAAAGCGTTACGCGTAACGTTATTGTAACGCCTACGAAACGTTTCAGCGTCTGAAAGGCGTCTTATTCAGACGGTTTAAGACGATTGAGAATAGGCGAGGGCGACTCGTTTTTGCCTGTTCCATGTTGCATGGCATGTCGCGTCCAGTAGCCGCGACTCAGTTTAAGTCATTGTAATTGCTTGCACTTAGTTGTAACACAATGCGACATGGATTTTAAGGAAACCGGCACCGCCGAAACACTCAATATATTGATATTATTGAGATTTTTATGGTGCCCCCAGAGAGACTCGAACTCCCGACCCCCTGATTACAAATCAGGTGCTCTACCAACTGAGCTATAAGGGCACTTGCGCCCGATTAGCACAAATGCAGCGCGTGTAAAACGAAAATTCATCGCTAGCAGGTCATGGCAACCGGGTTTTTCATGTGATAGCCAATAGCGGGTTGGGGAAACAGTGGCAAACTTGTCAGAGTTGGCCAGATTCGGGACTGTAAATATGGAAGATAAATCGCTCGCGCTGCATTTTCTGTCGTCGGGAACCGAAGAATCACTTGTCGCCCAAAAAGAACTCGTTGCCCGCTACGGTCATGTGGCTGCTGAAGATGCCGATATCATCGTTGCACTTGGCGGCGATGGAACCATGCTTCAGGCGCTTCGCGATTTCATGAACAGCGGTACGCCGATCTATGGCATGAATCGCGGCTCTGTCGGCTTCCTGATGAACGAGTTCAGCGTGGATGACCTGCCGGAGCGCATTCTGGCCGCGCAGATGGAAACCATTCGCCCGCTTGTCATGGTCGCCGAAACAGAATCCGGCCAATCATTCGAGGCTTTGGCGATCAACGAAGTTTCCCTTTTTCGTCAGTCCTATCAGGCTGCGAAGGTTCGGATAACGATTGACGGCAAGGTGCGTCTGGACGAACTCGTCTGCGATGGTGTGATGGTCGCGACGCCTGCAGGTTCCACCGCCTACAATCTTTCAGCACAAGGCCCCATTCTTCCGCTTGAAGCGCCGCTTCTGGCGCTCACCCCGGTGAGTCCCTTCCGTCCGCGCCGTTGGGGTGGGGCGCTATTGCCGAAGCACGTAACCGTTCGCATGGATTTGTTGGAAACCGAAAAACGCCCGGTCAATGCGGTCGCGGACAATAATGAGGTCAAATCGGTCAGGGCTGTTACCGTGCGGGAAGCACCGAACAGCCAGGTGGCCATCCTCTTTGATCGAAATCATTCCTGGGACGAGCGCATCCTGACAGAACAGTTCAGGCATTAGTTTCAGCGTATAAGTGGCGCGTAATTCAGCTTCGCAAATGCTCTTTGGCTTTTGATAATTTGAGTAAATTTGTTCAAGTTCCGCATTGATTTCGATTGTCGCAACACAATTGAAGCAATTTGATATCTTTCGATGGTATTTTGGTTGACTTTTGCACGCTGTGGACGTACGCGATGCTGCAAGAAAACGCATATTGCGTTGCAGACGCCTTATTCTGCCTTCGTTCCTGCGCCCGATGACGCGGCTGCAATGACAGGATGGGTGGAAATCATTTCCAAACCAAGAGAGCTGCGCCTCCATTGACGACATTTGCCGAACTCGGTCTTTCCCCGAAAGTGCTCGCTGCTGTAGAAGCGGCGGGATATTCTGCGCCCACACCCATTCAGGCAGGAGCCATTCCTCCAGCCCTTGAACGCAAGGACGTTCTCGGTATCGCGCAGACGGGAACCGGAAAGACCGCGTCTTTCGTGCTTCCGATGCTCACGCTTCTGGAAAAGGGTCGGGCGCGGGCGCGCATGCCGCGTACGCTCATTCTGGAGCCGACCCGCGAACTCGCAGCGCAGGTCGAGGAGAACTTCACCAAATACGGCGTCAATCATCGGCTGAACGTGGCCCTTCTGATTGGCGGCGTGTCGTTCGATGAACAGGAGCGCAAGCTGGAACGCGGTGCCGATGTTCTCATCGCGACACCCGGTCGCCTGCTCGATCATTTCGAGCGTGGCAAGCTGCTCCTGACCGGTGTTGAAATTCTCGTCATCGACGAAGCAGACCGTATGCTCGATATGGGCTTCATCCCGGACATCGAACGCATCTGCAAGCTCATTCCGTTTACGCGTCAGACCCTGTTCTTCTCGGCCACCATGCCGCCGGAAATCACCAAGCTGACCGAACAGTT
Source organism: Brucella sp. JSBI001 (assembly GCF_026014005.1). NCBI lineage: Bacteria > Pseudomonadati > Pseudomonadota > Alphaproteobacteria > Hyphomicrobiales > Brucellaceae > Brucella > Brucella sp. JSBI001. The sequence goes on from NZ_CP110339.1 coordinate 1,153,069, forward strand.
CCTGCATTCGCCAACGCGCGTTGAAGTTGCAAAGGCTTCGTCTACGGCCAAAACCGTGACCCAACGCCTGGTGAAATCCAGCAAGAAGGATTGGGACAAGCGCGCGGTTCTGCGCGATCTCGTCCGTGCGGAAGGCGATACGCTCAAGAACGCGATCATCTTCTGTAATCGCAAGAAAGACGTATCCGAACTGTTCCGCTCGCTGACACGACACGAGTTCAACGCTGGTGCCTTGCATGGCGATATGGATCAGCGCGCGCGCATGACCATGTTGGCGAACTTCAAGGAAGGCAAACTGCAGCTGCTGGTGGCTTCCGATGTTGCCGCGCGCGGTCTCGACATTCCCGATGTGAGCCACGTTTTCAATTTCGACGTTCCGATTCACTCGGAAGACTATGTTCACCGCATCGGCCGCACCGGTCGCGCGGGGCGTTCTGGCAAGGCATTCACCATTGTGACGCCTTCCGATACAAAATATCTTGCAGCCATCGAAAACATGATCGGCGAGAAGATCGAATGGCTCGATGGTGATCTGTCCACCCTGCCAGCCTCTGATGAGGCAGACGATCCGCGCAAGAGCAAGAATGCACGCGGCAAAGGCAAGGATGCCAAGGGCAAGGACAAGCCGAAAGACAAGGCAAAGGCGAAGCCTGCCGAAGTTCTCGATCTTGCCGAACAGCCGCAACCAATCATCGAAGCCAGTGAGCGCCGTGATGCGATCCGCGCTTCCAATGACGAACGCCGCGGCAAGCCGCAGCACGAACAGAAACGCCGTCGCGATCGTGACGATGACGGCCCGACGCCTGTTGGTTTCGGCAGCGACATTCCGGCCTTCATGCTGATTCCGACCGGAATCTGACCGAAGCAGTAAAGAAATGAATCAATCGGCTGCGAGGCTAGCGCTTCGCAGCCGATTTCTTTTTGGACCTGGTTTTTTCGCTTCGTAGCGCTGCATCATAGGCAAGGCGCGCCCAATGCGTCATCACTTCCGGATCGTCGAAAGCTTCACTTGGCACGCTCCAGTAAGGCATGGCGATTGGATCACCGCCCTTGCGACCTTCATAGGTCCATTGGGTGGCGCCTGCGTCAATGAAATCCGGGATGGTTACTTCGTCAGCCTTGAAGAGCAACTCGTCGCGAACGACGAGTGCAAAGATCAGGCCCTGATGATAAATGCCCTTGCCGCCAAACATGCGGCGGATGCTGATGGGGCCGAAGTCCTGCAACAGATCGCGAAGAGCTTCGTCATCCATTAGCTGACGGACCTTGTCTTGAGTTAGGCTGCGCCCTGCATCTGGCGGAGGCTTTCCGGGGAGGCCGCTTTGATTTCGACGGATTCGCCGCAGCCGCAAGCTGATGTCTGGTTCGGGTTGTTGAAGACAAAACCCGTCCGCAGCGTCGTTACTTCAAAATCCATCTGGGTGCCGAGCAGGAAAAGAACGGCTTCAGGCGCGATGAAGACTCTCGCGTCATCTTTCTCGATCACATCGTCGCCTGCCTTGGCTTCCGTGACGAGATCGATGGTGTATTCCATTCCGGCACAGCCGCCTTTTTTCACACCCACCCGGATACCAAGAGCGCCGTCCCGCGATGCGATGATCTCGCGAACGCGATCAGCTGCCTTGTCAGTTAGCGTCATGACTGCGAAACGGCCCATTTTCTCTCTTCCGGTATCGTGCTGGCATATGGACGGAGAATCGTCCAATCATGTCGCAACAGGCTGAGTTTCCTCTGCGCCTGCCACGTTTTCACTATAGTTAGTGTTGTAACATCATTACTGCAATACACCAAATCGGGAGCGCCCTCGACGCGTTCCGCAAAAACTTTGCTAGAAAGAGGAGAAGCGAATGTCGAATGACCGGATGAAACCTCTGATGCTGGCTGCTGTAATCGGCCTTCTGGGCACGGGGCTTGCAGGTATTTCGGCTGACAGCGCTTTTGCGCAAAATCCGCCGAAGGCTGCGCCCGAAGAAACGCCGAGAAACGTTCAGGAAAAGCATGACAACGCTTCCAAGCCTGTGGAGGAAACCAAGCCTTCCGAGCAGACGCAGGATGCTGCCGGAGGCGTGACAGTTCCGGATTATCGCGACGATCGCTCGACGCCACATGCCCTGATCGAATCCTATTACAATGCGATCAATCGCAAGGAATATACCCGAGCCTACGGTTATTATTCCGAGGAAGGGCGTGAGCCGGATTTCAAGACCTTTGTAAAAGGCTATGAGAATACCAAGAGCGTGAAAGTCGCGCTGCGCAAGACTGATCCCGATCCAGGCGCCGGACAGATCTACTGGAGCCAGCCACTGGCCATCGAAGCCGAAACGGCGGATGGCAAGAAGGAAGTCTTTACAGGCTGCTACACGATTCACCTCACAAATCCGGCCATGCAGGAAGAGCCGCCGTTCAAGCCGATGCAGATCATGACAGGGTCTTTGACCAAGTCACCCCTTGAACTGGAAAAGAGCGTGCCGGAGACCTGCGAAGCGCCATAAGAAGAATGGCAGTATAGCCCTTGACCTTACCACGATGGGAAGCCCCATCTTATGTTCAGTCCTGAAAGGAGTGACTGAGTTGATGAAGTTTTCCATTCCCAAGATGAAGTGCGGCGGTTGCGCCGATAGCGTTACCGTCGCACTGCGCAAGCTCGATGCAATCGCACCAATTGAAATCGATCTCGACAAGAAAGAGGTCGAATTCGGCGGCAAGGTTTCGCAGGATGCCGTTCTTTCCGCACTGGCTGAGGCCGGTTATCCGGCATCGAACGCTCAATAATGTGATTTGAGGGGCGCTTGTTTCAAAGTGCTGCGAACGGTAGAGCCCATCCCGAAAAGCGTAAAACGGTTTCGGGCAGGCTGTGTGTCAAAACGGGCGCCGAGATGCCGGGGCGCGGAAAGCTTTCCGGCATCTTCATATCCAGATGCCGACAACTGTAGTGGGTATCAGTGAGCATAAATGCCGCAAATGCTGTGTTTCATTGACTGGACCCCCGATTTTTGCCACATCAACGGCAAATCTCGTTTATGGTGCTCTTTGTGCGTCCAAAAGGATGCACGGCGCTCCAATGGCATGAAACATCGCATTCCGCGACAAGGAAGGGTTTAGGGCTATGGCAGCCGATTTCCAGGATCTTCGCACAAAGATGGTTGACAACCAGATCCGTACGACGGACGTAACCGATCTGGCGGTTATCGATGCTTTCCTGACCGTTCCGCGCGAGGCTTTTGTTCCCGCAGCCCGTCAGGTTCTCGCCTATATCGATGAAGACCAGCTTCTGGAAAGCGAAGGCAAGCAGCCTCGCTACCTTATGGAACCTTCGCCATTCGCCAAGCTCGTGCAGCTCGCCCGTATCAAGAACACCGACGTGGTTCTCGATGTCGGCTGCGGCACCGGATATTCGGCAGCCATCCTCTCCAAGCTTGCTGGCTCTGTGATCGGTCTGGAAAGTGATTCCGTATTGTCGGCTGCTGCGACTGCCCGTCTCGCTGAATTCGGCTATGACAATGTTGTGATCGTTTCAGGCGAACTGCAGGCAGGCTATCCGTCGGAAGCGCCTTACGATGTGATCGTCATTGAAGGCGCTGTCGATTTCGTTCCGGACGCACTTCTCAGCCAGTTGAAAGACGGCGGACGCCTCGTTGCCGTTGAAGGCCGGGGGAACGCCGGAGTTGCGCGGATTTACGTTAAAGAAAATGGTGTTGCATCGGGACGCGGTGTGTTCAACACTGCGGTTCGTCCACTGCCGGGATTCGAGCGCGTTCCGCAGTTCGAATTTTAATTTTAGTGGATGATACAATTCTGCAACGCTGCGGAATTTGTTTGTGCAAGCTCTGGCGGGGGCAATGGAAATAACCGAATTTAGAGGTTATTAGGATTTGCCCGAACCGATCGGTTCGATAGTTGGATTCGTTTGTTCTTAATATGAGGTACCCGGTGTTCAAAACGTGCAAAGGACTGGTAGCGGCCGCAGCATTGTTGTCTGGCACCATTTTAACGGGGCAGGCGGCGTTCTCGGAGACGTTAACCGGCGCTCTCGTGAAGGCCTACAAGAACAATGCTAACCTGAACTACTCCCGCGCAGGTGTCCGCGTCACGGATGAAGGCGTGGCCATTGCCAAGTCCGGTTATCGTCCGCAGATTACCGGTTCTTATAACGTAGGGCGTGGCAAGACACCTTCAAGTCAGGGTTATCGCACGACAGGCACGTTCGGCATCGAGCTGAACCAGATGCTGTTCGATGGGTTTCAAACCAAGAACAATGTCGCCGCCGCAGAAACACAGGTCTTCGCCCAGCGCGAAAATCTCCGCAACGAAGAGCAGAACAGACTCTATGAGGCGGTAACAGCCTATATGGATGTCTATCAGGCTCGCCAGATCGCTGTTCTGCGTGAACGCAACCTTGCAGCCCTGAACGAACAGGTTCGTGCGGCTCGCGCCCGTCTCGATGTGGGCGAAGGTACGCGTACCGACGTTGCGCAGGCAGATGCCAGCCGTTCGACTGCCGTAGCGGCGTTGAATTCCGCACGTGCGGATGTCAAGTCGGCAGAAGCAACCTATGTGCAGGTTATCGGCGTTCAGCCGGACAAGCTTGCGACCGCAGCCGCAGCCAAGAACCTGCCGAGCTCGCCAAATCAGGCTTTCTCCATTGCGACTGCCGGACACCCGGGCATTCTTGCGACCCAATATGCCGTTAATGCCGCTGGATATAACGTGAAGGCCAAGGAGGGCGCTCTGCTTCCGTCCGTCGGCCTTACGGCAAGCGCCAGCCACCTTGATACTTATTCCGGCGAGGGCGGCTCGCAGACCGATGGCAACTCGGCGTCCATCGGCGTCGGCGTCAGTATCCCAATCTATACCGGTGGCCGTAGTTCGGCTCAGGTTCGCCAGTCCAAGGAACAGCTCGGTCAGGCACGTATCGAAGTCGACGTCGTTCGCGATCAGGTTCGTCAGGCTATCGGCTCCGCATGGTCGCAGCTTGAAGCTGCCCGCGCATCGGTCAAGGCAAATCGTGACGGCATTTCCGCCGCACAGCTTGCTCTTGATGGCGTCATTGAAGAGCGCAAGGTTGGACAGCGCACGACGTTGGACGTCTTGAATTCGCAAAACGATCTGATCAATGCTCAGATCGCTCTGGTCGAATCCGAGCGTAACGTTATTGTCGCCAGCTATGCTCTTCTCAATGCGACCGGTCGCATGACTGCCAGCCAGATGGGCTTGCAGGTCGCTCAGTACAAGCCGGAAGAGCATTACGAAGCCGTCAAGGACAAGTGGTTTGGTCTGCGCACGCCGGACGGTCGGTGATTGCTTGCAAGCATAGTGAGAATTGAAAAGGCACCTTCGGGTGCCTTTTTGTTTGCTGCGATTCGATTTTGCAGCGCCCGCAATTCTTAACAAATCCATAAAGCTGTGAGTTTGATCCAGCTTGCCTTGGCCGGGGATTCTCAAACAGAGGATCGTCCGCTACCTTTAATCCATTGATTCTCTGTCTTTTGCAGACAATGTCGCAATACAGGAAAGCGGATAGTAGCCATGGCACAGACATCCAGCGCAGCACGTGAACCGTCGATGGAGGAGATTCTCGCTTCCATCCGCAGGATCATTGAAGATAGTGATGTCACTCGCCAGCCAGCGCCGGTGGCAACGGCCTCTCCGGCTCGTGGAGAGGTTGCGGAGTTCCGTCGTCCAGTCACCGAGCAGCCCGTTGCACAGCCGGAAAAGCCTGCAATGATGCGCAACGTATTCCAGGACGAACCGACATTGCGCGGCCCGATTGGCGAACCGGCGCAGGCAGCGCCAGAGCCTGAAATCGAAGCCGATGACGAGGATGAAGTTGTTCTCAATGCCGAGAATGACGATCATTCTCACGCCAAGGCCACGCAGTCTTTGGAACTGCCTGCAGAGGCGGACATATCTCTGGAAGAAATCGACCTTTCCGTTGAGGCGGAAATTGCCGAAGCAGTCGACGCCTTGCTCGAACCGGAACTCGATGCGGACATGGAGCAGGAACCTGCAGCTCTTGCCGAGCAGGAAACCTCGGTTCGGCCCGAGGCGGTAGCGCCAGTTACTGAGCCCGCTGCAAAGATGCAGCCTGCTGCTCATATGCTGTCGCAGATTGCCGAACGTCAGGTAGCTGCCGCATTTCAGGATTTGAACCATGTGGTTCGGGCCGAGCCACGCCGTTCGTTCGACGATATCGCTACGGAACTGTTACGTCCGATGCTGCAGGACTGGCTCGACAATAATCTGCCGACGCTTGTTGAGCGGCTTGTCCGGGAAGAAATCGAACGTGTGGTGCGTGGCGAGCGATAAACGGTATCAAGCCGATCCATTGAAATATTACCCGCCTGTGCAGCAGGCGGGTTTTCACTTTTAAAGTGACCGAAAGTGGCGCTGTCACTTTTAAAGTGATTTGTCTGCTGTTAGTTGCTATTGAGCCTTCAATCCATTCATCGCGCATAAAGACCGGATAATTCCATGCTTGAGAAGACCTATGACGCCGCGGCGATAGAGCCGAAAATTGCTGAACGCTGGGAAGAAGCGGGTGCATTCAAGGCGGGTGCAGGCGCGAAGCCGGGAGCCGATCCGTTCGCAGTGGTCATTCCTCCGCCGAACGTTACCGGATCGCTGCATATGGGCCACGCGCTCAACAACACGATCCAGGACATTATGGTTCGCTTCGAGCGTATGCGCGGCAAGAACGTGCTGTGGCAGCCCGGCATGGACCATGCGGGCATTGCAACGCAGATGGTTGTCGAACGGCAGCTGGCCGAACGGCAGGAGCCAAACCGCCATACCATGGGCCGCGAGAAGTTCATTGAGCGCGTCTGGCAGTGGAAGGCCGAATCCGGCGGCATGATTTCCAACCAGCTGCGCCGTCTTGGTGCCTCCTGCGACTGGTCACGCGAGCGCTTCACCATGGATGAAGGACTGTCGCGCGCGGTTCTGGAAGTTTTTGTCTCGCTCTACAAGCAAGGTCTCATCTATCGCGACAAGCGTCTGGTCAACTGGGACCCGAAGTTGCTGACGGCAATTTCCGACATCGAAGTCGAGTCGCGCGAAATGAAAGGTAATCTCTGGCATTTCCGTTACCCGCTTGAGAACGTTCCATTCGATCCAGAGAACCCGCATACCTACATCGTCGTTGCGACGACGCGCCCGGAAACCATGCTGGGCGATACCGGCGTTGCGGTTAATCCGAAGGACGAGCGTTACCACGCCCTGGTTGGCAACGATGTCGTGCTGCCGCTTGTCGGTCGCCATATCCCGATTGTTGCAGACGATTACGCTGATCCGGAAGCCGGTTCCGGCGCTGTCAAGATCACGCCCGCGCACGATTTCAACGATTTCGAAGTGGGCAAGCGGAATGAGCTGCGCGCTATCAACATTCTGACGACGAATGCGTCGATCACGATCAAGGACAATGTTGATTTCCTCGAAGGGCTGCAGCTGACACCGGAATTGAAGGCGCTGATCCACGAACTCGAAGGGCAGGACCGCTTCGCAGCCCGCAAGCGCATCGTCGAGCTGATGGACGAGCGCGGCTATCTGGAAAAGATCGAGGATCACACGCACGCCGTCCCACATGGTGATCGCGGCGGCGTTCCGATCGAGCCTTATCTGACTGACCAGTGGTATGTAAACGCTGGCGAACTGGCCAAGCCAGCAATGGCGGCGGTGCGCGAGGGCAAGACAAAGATCGTCCCGACGAATTGGGAAAAGACCTATTTTGACTGGATGGAAAACATTCAGCCATGGGCGGTTTCACGCCAGCTCTGGTGGGGACATCAGATACCGGCCTGGTACGGTCCGGATGGTCAGTATTTTGTCGAAAAGAGCGAAGAGGAAGCGAAAGCCGCCGCACGCGCTCACTATGGCGAAGACGTTGCACTTGAGCGCGATACTGACGTTCTCGATACGTGGTTCTCGTCGGCGCTTTGGCCGTTTTCGACGCTCGGCTGGCCGGACAAGACGCCGGAACTCGCAACCTATTATCCAACCAGTGTTCTGGTTACGGGTTTCGACATTCTGTTCTTCTGGGTTGCCCGCATGATGATGATGGGCCTCCATTTCATGGACGAAATCCCGTTCCATACGGTTTATCTGCATGCTCTCGTTCGTGACAAGCACGGCGCGAAGATGTCGAAGTCGAAAGGCAATGTCATCGATCCGCTCGAGCTGATGGATGAATACGGTGCTGATGCGCTGCGGTTCACTCTTGCCATCATGGCCGCTCAGGGCCGTGACGTTAAGCTCGACCCGGCGCGTATTGCCGGCTATCGCAATTTCGGCACCAAGCTCTGGAACGCAACGCGCTTTGCCCAGATGAATGGCGTGAAGCTTGATGCCGGTTTCAAGCCGGAAAACGCCAAGCTTGCCGTCAATCGCTGGATTCTGACGGAACTGACCAAGGCAACGCAAGCCGTGACGGAAGGCATCGACACCTACCGCTTCAATGAAGCTGCGGGTGCTGCCTATCGTTTCGTGTGGAACCAGTTCTGCGATTGGTATCTGGAGCTGCTGAAGCCGATTTTCATGGGTGACGATGAAGCTGCGAAGGCAGAAGCACAAGCCACGGCAGCCTATTGTCTGGATCAGGTTTATAAGCTTCTGCATCCGTTCATGCCTTTCATGACCGAAGAGCTTTGGACCCTGACTGCAGGTGAGGGACAGAAACGCGATACGGTACTGGCGCTTGCTGCCTGGCCGGAACTGTCGTTTGAGGACGAGGAAGCCGCGGCTGACATCAACTGGCTCGTTGATCTCGTCACCGGCATTCGTTCTGTCCGTGCGGAAATGAATGTGCCCGCCGGTGCGATTGCCCCGGTTGTCGTGCTGGATGCCAACGCGACAAGCGTAGAACGTTTCGCCCGTCACGATGCTGCCATCAAGCGCCTTGCCCGCGTGGAGAGTGTCTCGTTCGAGGCACAGGCCCCCAAGGGCTCAGCCCAGATGCTGCTTGGTGAGGCGACAATCTGCATCCCGCTAGGCAATCTGATTGACCTCAAGGCTGAAGCAGCACGTCTCGCCAAGGAAGCCGGCAAGATTGCCGCTGAAATGGATCGTATCGAGAAGAAGCTCTCCAACGAAAAATTCGTTGCGAACGCGCGTGAGGAAGTCGTTGAGGCAGAGCGTGAGCGGTTGGCTGAGCTGAAGGAATCGGCGCAGCGTGTAGCAACTGCTGAATCACGCATCCGTGATGCGGGCTGATTTGACCTGACGTCAGAAAACGATTCCCTATCGAATCAAACGCCCGGCAGTGCATTTCACTGTCGGGCGTTTTTTATGCGGCTGGACAGAGTTTGGACCCGTTTCAAGGGTTGGACCGGTAGATCGAACTCTGGTTTCGATTGTTTTCGACCAATGTTGCGCTTTCGCAACAAGGCAAAAAAGAGGCGGAAAATTGGCAGATTTGGGCCTGTTTTGTCATGTGTCGGGCGATTTTTGCTAATGAAGTGGCACGATATTTGATGTTTTAGCCATTTTTGACGAATGCTCCGAAAGTACGATGATGCTAATCCAAATTAATGCGACTTGCGGCCTGAATCCTTCCTGATTTACGTTTCCGTCAACGTTAATACCGTTGCTGTTTGGGAGGACATTATGAGTGTACAGCGCGTGAAAATGGCAGGAATGGTCGCAGCTCTCCTCGGAAGCGCGGTTGCTGCCAATGCAGGCGGCTTTGAGCGTAGCTCGCAGGATTTCGATATTCTCTTCGAAAAGGGCAATGCCGTCGAAGCTGGCGGAACCTATGTGGCGCCACAGCGTAAGCTGAAGAATATCCGTGGCTCGCGGGTAGGTGCGGCCACCGGCGGTATCAATCCGATCACGCGACAGCCTTATGAAACCAGCGTCGATGAAGCAAAGAGTTATTGGGTTCCCAAGGCTTCGGCAAAGTTCGACCTGACCGACGACCTTGCCTGTGCGGCGCAGTATCGTCAGCCTTGGGGAATTCACACCGACGTTGGCGTTGATACGGTTCGTATGTTCACTGCCATCGATCAGAAGATTTCTTCGAACGATTACGGCGTAAACTGCTCGTATCGTTTTGCAGCTGGCGAGAAAAGCTATTTCCGTATCCTCGGCGGTGTGAGCTATCAGGAGCTCAAAGGCGAGCAGACCAAGATGATACCTCCTGGCTCTGCATTCGGTGGCACCTTCCGTATCGGTTCCCTGGATGTTGAGGATGAGGCAGTGGGCTGGCGTCTCGGTGCTGCCTATGAAATTCCAGAATATGCGATGCGCGCGACGTTGGTTTATCAGTCCAAGCTCAAGTATAATCTTGAAGGCACGATTGACAATCTGGCGATTGTCGGCGGTCGTGGTATTCCGATCAATGTTGAAAGCGATGTTGATACACCACAGTCGGTTGAATTCAAGTTCCAGACCGGTATCGCTCCGGACTGGCTTGCTTTTGGCTCGGTCAAGTGGACAGATTGGTCATCCATAACACAGGTGGATTTCAACGCATCTGACAACAATGTCACTCGCAAAGGCACCACGATCACCAGTCTGAACCTGTATTATCAGGACGGCTGGACGGTTAGCGGCGGCGTCGGCCACAAGTTTAATGATCAATGGTCGGTGGCCGGTACTGTTACCTGGGATCGCGGAACCAGCACAGGCTTGACCTCGCAGACCGACGTCTGGCTGTTTGGCCTTGGTACCAACTACAAGCCTAATGAACAGTTTGAAGTTCGTCTGGCGGGTGCCGCCGGTTGGCTGTCTTCGGGTGAACTCGACGATACGGTTGTCAACGGTAAGCCAAACCTAACTGGTTCCAAGGGCGAGTTCGGTAACGACTTCGTCGGTGGTCTTTCGCTCACTGCAAAGGTCAAGTTCTAAGCTTGATGCGTGACAAACGAAAAGCCCGGCAATGCCGGGCTTTTTTGTTGAGGATCGTTTGTCTCAGGGCTGTTCCAGCCGCGCAAGCAATGAAGATGTGTCCCAGCGGCTGCCACCGATCTTCTGCACTTCCTTATAGAACTGGTCCACGAGGGCGGTCACAGGCAGAAGTGCTCCATTGCGGTCAGCTTCCTCAAGGCAGATGCCAAGGTCTTTGCGCATCCAGTCGACGGCAAAGCCGAAATCATATTTGCCCTGGTTCATGGTGCCGGACCGGTTTTCCATCTGCCAGGAGCCAGCCGCGCCTTTCGAGATCACCGAGAACAGTTTTTCGATATCGAGACCAGCTTTCTTGCCGAAATGGATACCTTCGGCCAGTCCCTGAACGAGACCAGCAATGCAGATCTGGTTGACCATCTTGGCAAGCTGGCCCGAGCCGACCGGTCCCATGAGGCCGACCATACGCGCATAAGCATCGATAACTGGCCGGGCACGCTCGAAAACGGCTTCCGGCGCGCGACCATTACCGTGAGAACGCCGTTCTCGGCACCGGCCTGACCACCGGAGACGGGGGCGTCGATGAAATGAAAGCCGCGCTTCTGTGCTTCGATATCCAATTCACGAGCAACCTCCGCAGAGGCTGTTGTGTTGTCGATGAAGATCGCGTCCTTCTTCATGGTTGAGAAGGCGCCATCCGGGCCGATGGTCACGGAACGAAGGTCATCATCGTTACCGACACAGGCAAAAACAAAATCTGCATCGCGCACGGCTTCGGCAGGTGTCGCGGCAAAGTTACCCCCGAATTCCTTGGCCCATTTTTCGGCTTTTGCCGTCGTGCGGTTATAGACCGTGACGTCGTGACCGCCCTTGTTCTTGAGGTGAGCTGCCATGGGATAACCCATGACGCCCAGGCCCAGAAAGGCGACTTTAGCGGATGTCGTCATTCGTTCATTCCTCTGGATAATTCTAGAAATCAGGTGAGAGGCGTCATAACGGCCGCCTGATAGGCCGGACGCTGTTTGAGGCGGCCATACCAGTCTTCAAGGTGCGGAAGAGAGGGACGCTCAATCGGAAACTCAAACCAGGCATAGGCGTAGCATCCGGTGGGAATATCACCGATACCGAAGTTCTCGCCCGAGAACCAGGGAGCTTCCTTCAAGCCCTCATTGGCAATTTGCATTGATTGCGCAAGGCCCTGAAGACCTTGTTCCAGAATGGCTGGATCGCGCTCAGCTTCCGGCAGCCGGATCAGATGCTTCATGACGTTGCTGAAATTGGTGTAGAAGGATGCGGAAGCCCAATCCATCCATTTTTCGGCCTGCGCGCGCTTGGCTGGATCTTCGATCCACAGCGTGCCTTTGCCGTAAGCTGCCGCGAGATACCGCGTGATGGTATTGGATTCCCACAGCACTGTGTCGCCGTCTTCCAGCAAGGGGATCAGCCCATTCGGATTGCGTGCGAGGTAAGCTGGATCTTTCAATCCACCGAACTGGCCACCGACATTGATCTGTTCATAGTCGAGATTGAGTTCGCGCGCTGTCCAGAGCGCCTTCTTCACATTCGTGGAATTGATACGACCCCAGATTTTCAGCATGACTCAACCTGTTACCTTACTGTTGGAAGCTGTATTCTAAACAGAACGCCCCCGGAAGCTGCAAGGCTGCCGGGGGCGATATTTTGGTTTTATGCCGGTTTAGTGATCTCTAACGAATGAGATGGCGGGTCAGCCTTCGTTCGAGGAAATCCCAAACGTGCCGCAGGCATTCGACGATAAGCAGATAAATGACTGCAGCCCAGAGATAAGTCTGGAAATCGAATGTCCGCGAATAGGCACGGCGCGTTTCACCCATCAGGTCAAGCACGGTGATGATAGCTACAATGGCCGAACCCTTGATCATCAGGATGATTTCGTTGCCGTAAGGACGCAACGCCACGATGAGCGCCTGCGGAAGAATGACCTTCCAGAACGTCACACGCTTCGAAATGCCAAGCGCCGCAGCGCCTTCCCATTGGCCCAGCGCCACGCTCTGGATAGCGCCGCGCAGGATTTCAGCCTGGTAGGCTGCCGTGTTGAGCGAAAACGCCAGAATGGCGCAATTCCACGCATCGCGGAAAAACACCCAGAGCCCGATGCTTTCCAGAAAAGGACGGAAGGTGCCGAAGCCATAATAGATAAGGAATGTCTGCGCCAGCAGCGGCGTGCCGCGGAAGAAATAGACATAGCCGAAAGCAATTCCGCGCAGCCAGCGATTGTTGGACATGCGCGCGGCCGTGATCGGTAGCGAGAGCAGGGCGCCTATGACAATCGATACGGCAACCAGTTTCAGCGTTATCAGAAGCCCGGACCAGTAGCGTGGCCCATAGGTTTCAAACAGATCGATACGCCATGCATTGTAGAGATAGATCGCAAGGCCAGCGAAAAGAAGGAACCAGAAGGCAACGATGATATGGCCGGCAACGCGCATCCGCGTCCATTGCTTGACCACGGGTGGCGGAGCCATCGCGGGAATTGTCGTAGTGGAAACAGTCTGGCTCATATCATGCACCTCGCGACCGGTTGGCGCCCGCATCAGCCCAGCGGGCAATGCGATTGATGAAGTAGGACGAGATGATTGCGAGAACCAGATAGAGCAGGCAGGCTATGCCGAAGAACAGAAATGGTTCCTTGGTCACGCGTGCCGCGATGGAGGTTTGCCGCAGAATATCGGACAATGTGATGACCGAAACCAGCGACGTATCCTTGAGCAGCACCAGCCAAAGATTGGCAAGGCCGGGCAGGGCGATGCGGATCAGCTGCGGCAGGATGACCTTGCGCATGGTCTGCCAGTGCGACAGGCCAACTGCATAACCGCCTTCATACTGCCCGCGCGGAATTGCGCGAAACGCCGAAAGGAAGACTTCGCTCGAATAGGACGAGAAGACGAAGCCCAGCGCAACCATACCGGCGCCGAACGCATTGATTTCCACATTCGCTTCGATGCCGAACAGACTGAGAAGCCGTTGCAACCCGAGAGAGGCGCCGAAATAAACGAGAAAGAGGGTTAGAAGCTCAGGCAAACCACGAAAGATAGTCGTGTAAATGTTTGAAGCGAGCCGGATCGATGGTTCGGTGGACTGCTTGCCGATAGCAACTAGAAATCCGAGTGCGAGACCAACGGGGAGTGTTGCGAGAGCCAGCGAGACGGTTACCAGAAGCCCCCAGGCAATACTGGCACCCCATCCGTCGGGGCCGAAACTCAACAAAGTGGCGTAGTGTTCCATGCGCCTATTCTTTTTCCTAAAGGCATTTGCCTATGTTTTTATCGCCTGCGAGGTTTTTGCCCGGCAAGGCTTGTACGGCATGCCCATACAAATGTTTTGCGCCGATTTGCGGAAAGCAAACCGGCGCATAGGTGTCAATTTTGATTAATTTTCGGCGCCATAAGCATCGAAGTCGAAGTACTTGTCGTTGACTTCCTTGTATTTGCCGTTTGCGCGGATCGCCTTGATGGCTGCGTTGAATTTTTCAACCAGCTCCGGACGGCCCTTCTTGAAGGCAACGCCAGCGCCCGGACCGTGGATCTCGATAACCGGCGGGAAAGTGCCGACCATCTTGCAGCAGGCGCCATCCGGCGACTTCAGCCATTCGGCCAGTGTCACGCTATCGTCGTTGACGGCGTCGAGACGGCCATTGGCGAGATCAAGACGGTATTCCTCAGCAGTCGGATAGGCCTTGATCGTGCTGTCGGTAAAAGTCTTTTCCGAGTAATTGGAGTGTGTGGTGGAAACCTGAACGCCAATGGTCTTGCCAGCGAGGTCTTCCTTGGTCACACCCTTGATGTCGGTATCCTTGGGAGCTGCGATGCCGGGAGGCGTGTTGTAATATTTGTTGGAGAAGTCGACCTGCTTCTTGCGCTCGTCCGTGATGGACATGGAGGCGATGAAGGCGTCGAACTTGCCAGCCTGAAGGGCAGGAATAGCGCCGTCCCATTCCTGGGTGACGAATTCGCACTGCGCTTTCATTTCTTCGCAGAGCGCCTTGGCGATATCGACGTCGAAGCCCGAGAGGGTGCCGTCTGGCTTGATGAAGTTGAATGGAGGATAGGCGCCTTCGGTGCCGATCTTGAGCTTGAGTGGCTCTTCTGCATTTGCAACACCGGCAGTCATGCTACCGATCGTAATTGCCAGCGCAGCAACAGATGCCGCGGCGGCGATACGCTTCAATACGCGCATTTTCAGTCCTCTCGTTTTGTTCTGGCTGGTTCCCTGATTATTTCTTCTGGTTCAGCCGCTTAAGGGGTAGTCACGACCGTGAAACTTTAAATTGCACGTTTGGTAGCGGATTCCCCCCCGGCCACTACCAATAGATGGTTGAGCCGATCATGCGCAATATTTTTTCGCGCTTCCGTCCCCACCATCAGATCTGCAAACGATATTCCCACCATTTTGAGACGATTGGCAAGATGGTCTGCGTAATTAAATTGTGTGTCCAAGGGGGGAATTCCTCGGCGTTTTCTGCATGCCTTCACCGGAAAGCGGTGAATTGTGTTGTCAAAGAGGGAAATTATAGAGAGTCTCTCAGAGACCCATAACGCCTTCGATGAAATCGGCTATTTGCTCTATTTCATCGATGCCGAACACCGGCACTTTTTCGCCGGGTTGCTGCTGGTCGCTGGCAACGGCGACGATGGCGGGATCGTCAACGGAGAGAGCCGGCCCGGCGTGGCCGCCTTCGCGACGCAGTTCGATTTTCTTGTGCGTCTCCCGCTTGTAGCCCTCGACCAGAATCAGATCGCAAGGCGCCAGCTTGGCCGCAATCTCCCATAGAGAAGGTTCTTCTTCGCCGAGACCTTCATGCATGATTGCGTAGCGCTGCGACGAGACGATAGCCACTTCCGCTGCTCCGGCCTTTCGATGACGCCAGGAATCGGTGCCTTCATGGTCGATATCGAAATTATGATGGGCGTGCTTGATGGTGGCGATACGGTATCCACGTGCCGTAAGGCATGCGACCAGACGTTCGGTCATTGTCGTCTTGCCGGAGTTTTTCCAGCCGGTAATGCCGAAAAGCTTCTGGTTCATTCCATTGCCTCAACCAGTTTTCGGGCGGCGACAAGATCGTCGGGCCGATTGATATTGAAGAACGGGTCATATGTTTCCGGTCTATCGCCAACGAAGACAAGCGGAAAATCAACCGTTTCAAATCCGATATGTTCGGCGAATGCGAAGACGCTGGCCCTGCTGGTATTGGTGAGCCAGACGGTGAGTTCGTCAGCCAGTCCGGTTTCCCATAGTCCGAAAATCGGATGGACCCGGGTAAGGGAACTGGCGAGAACGATCCGCGCCCCGGTTTGGTTCCGACGTGCAAGAAGGCGGTCCGCGAGGTCGCGAGGCAGGAATGGCGTATCGGCTGCTGTCGTTAGCAGCAATGAGGACTCTTGTGCCTGCTGCGTCAGCGCGGTCAGAATGCCGATCAGCGGGCCGCCATGTTCTGCCGGCAGGTCCTTGATCACCGGCACGCCGAGATCAGTCAGGCGGGGATCATCGCTATTCGCATTGATGACAAGCGCTTCGACCTGCGGTTTGATTCTTCTGACGACATGGGAAATAATAGTGCCGGTGCTGCCGAGCGGCTGAAGGAATTTGTCACCCGCAACGCCGCCTTGCTGCATGCGGCTGGAGAGCCCGCCAGCGATGATTGCGCCTGCAATCATGAGGGTTCCACGCCGGTCGGGATCGTCGCCAATGTGCTTTTGTTGCGCTCCCGCTTCTTCAACACGTTTTCACGATAGACCATATAGACGCCACTTCCGACCACCAGAACCGATCCCATGATCGTATATATGTCGGGTGCTTCGCCAAAAATCAAAGTGCTGAGGCCGATTGCCCAAAGCAGGCTGGAATAGCGGAACGGCGAAACGAATGACACTTCGCCCTCACGCATGGCGAGAATGATGAAGTGATATCCGACGAGGAGAAGGACAGCGGCAATGGCCATGGCGCCGACTGCTGTAATTCCAACGGGCTGCCATCCGCCCATTGGAACGGTCAGCGCGCCGCCGGTCAATGTTATCGCGCCTGCGGTCAATGTCGAGAGATAGAGGGTCGGCACGTGAGCGGGCACACGGCGTGTGGCGATATCCCGCGTGGCGGCAAAGCCTACGCTGGCAAGAAGTACAGCGACGGCAGTAAGGCTTGCAGCACCATCCGTTCCGGGCCGGATGATGATGAGAACCCCGACAAGGCCGACAAGAATACAGGACCAGCGACGCCAGCCCACTTTTTCCTTCAGGAAGAGTGCTGCTCCAAGCGTCACGACAAGCGGCGTTGCCTGAAAGACAGCCGAACAGAACGCCTGCGAGAGATGGCCGAGCGAGTAAATATAGGTGATGGTGGCGACAACTTCGCCTACGACGCGCAGGATCGTCATCTTTTCAAGCGACAGATTGCGCAATGCACCGTGGCGCCAGGCGAGCAAACCGATCAGCACCGTGGCGAATATGCCTCGGATCAGCATGTACTGTCCGCTGTTCATCTCGGTCAGGAGGTATTTTGTGATCGTATCGCCGATGGTGAAGGTGCCCATGGCGAGAAGCATGAAAATACTTGCGCGAAAATTTGCTGACTGCGGCACGATACAGAATCCAGTTTAAGATTGCATACCGTTTTAAAGTCGATCTCGCGACAATTATTTCGGGTTGTGTGCTTTTTTAAGTATAAATCGCTCAGCCGCCGGTAAGACTCATGTGGCGAGCAACCGCCGGTCGATTATGATCGCGGTCGATGATGAAATCATGGCCTTTCGGCTTGCGCGAAATAGCTTCATCAATGGCCTGGCTGAGCAGCAGGTCGCTTTCGCTTTCCCGCAAGGCCTTGCGCAGATCGGCGTCATCATTCTGGCCTAGGCACATATAAAGCATACCGGTGCAAGTAAGCCGGACGCGGTTGCAGCTTTCGCAGAAATTATGCGTCATCGGCGTGATGAATCCGAGCCGCCCGCCGGTTTCCTCAATCGTAACATAGCGGGCAGGGCCGCCTGTACGGTAAGGAATATCTGAAAGCGTGAATTGCTGCGACAGGTCCTCGCGCAGCTGCGAGAGCGGCAGATACTGGTCCGTACGGTCGAACTCGATCTCGCCCATCGGCATTGTTTCGATGAGCGTCATGTCCATACCGCGGCCATGGGCCCAGCGGATCAGTTCGGGAATTTCGTGATCGTTGAAATCCTTCAACGCGACTGCATTGATCTTGACGCGGATACCGGCGCGTTGTGCGGCTTCAATACCCTCAAGAACCCGGGGAAGATCGCCCCAGCGGGTGATCTGGTGGAATTTTTCAGGATCGAGCGTATCCAGCGAGACATTGATACGGCGTATGCCGCATTCCGCCAGCTCGTCGGCAAAGCGTGAAAGCTGCGATCCGTTCGTGGTCAGCGTCAATTCATCCAGCGCACCTGATTTCAGATGGCGCGACAGCTGCCGGATCAGGTGCATGATGTTTTTGCGCACCAAAGGCTCGCCACCGGTCAGGCGCAGTTTCCTGACACCCTTGTCGATAAAGGCGGTGCAAAGCCGGTCCAGTTCCTCAAGCGTCAGCAAATCCTTCTTGGGCAGGAACGTCATGTGTTCCGCCATGCAGTAGGTGCAGCGGAAATCACAACGATCCGTCACTGAAACACGAAGATAGGTAATGGCACGCCCGAAAGGATCAATCATGGGTCCAGTCGGGGAAACAAGTGGCTGGGCTTGGTTTGTGTACATCATTAAGCCGTTGTTTCCACAGGATGCGGAGGAATATCCGCGTCGTCTACCTAGAAATAGGATCTGCGAGCCTCAATGTCCAGTTTCACGCACGCGAAGCTCTTTCAATAATGACCGCGACTATTGCGATATTTTAACGCGGGGCCTATCAAAAGCTGGCGAAGAACCAAGCTGGAGAATGGTGATGAGTGAGGTCTGGCCGACTGAATTGCGTGTCTCACACGACCGCAAACTGATGACTGTGGCGTTCGATGATGGCCAGAAATTCGAGCTGACCGCCGAGTTGCTGCGTGTGCTGTCGCCTTCGGCAGAAGTACAGGGGCATTCGCCGGCACAGCGCATCACAGTTGGTGGCAAGCGGGCTGTCGAAATCATGAAGATGGAGCCGGTCGGCAATTACGCCGTCCGCATAACGTTTGACGACATGCACGATACCGGCCTGTTTTCGTGGACCTATCTCCACAAGCTCGGCACCGAGAAGGACACGTTATGGCAAACTTATCTCGATGAGCTCGCCGAAAAAGGCCTGAAGCGGGATCGTTGATCCCGCCTGCCGGTCATTCTTTCTCCAGCATTTCGGATATGCGCCGCATCACATCGCCCATCGCGTTGCATTGCGCATTTGTCGATTGCGCCATGACGCGGTCAATCAGGTCGGTATAGATCGTCAGCGCATGTCCCAGAAGCTTTTCGCCCTTGGCGGTTAGTGTCAGCCGCATCACGCGCTTGTCTGCCGGGTCGCCCTCGCGCACCAGCAAGCCGCGCTTTTCTAGCTTCGGCAGCAACATGGTGATGTTCGAACGTCCGACGAGAATGCGGCGCGCAAGATCATGCTGGGATTCGCCGGGATGACGATAAACATTCATCAGCACATCGAGATCGGCGATCTTGAGATCGAAGGTCGCCAGCCCCTGGGCGAGGGCGCGTTCCACCGCTTTGCCGGCACGTGCAACGGCAATCCAGTTCTTGAAGCGCGGATTGTCCCACGGCAGTTTTTGAGTCTTGTCTTGCATTTTGTTCATTCTTGTACAATTATTTGTTCAGGATTGAACATATTGAGGCCCTGTCATGACATCGATTTCTTTGCAGGTTACGCGATTCGGTCTGGGTGTGCTTGGCCGCATTGATGCCGACAAGGCAGGTCGCGCCGCGTTCAGGATTTTCTGTCGAACGCCAAGCCGCAAGCCGAAGACCAAGGCCTATGCCGCGCGGCTTGAACAGGCGAGCAACGAACTCAGTCAGGCAAAGCGGCTCGATCTGATTATCGATCGCGGGCTTATCGCAACCTATTTGTTCGAACCCGATGTTTATGTGGGAAGAACGTCGCTTGTCGTTCATGGCTGGGGATCGCGCACAGCGGATATGATAGCGATCATTCGCGAGCTTGTTGCGCGTGGGGAACGAGTTGTCTCCATCGACCTGCCGGGGCATGGCGCATCGGCAGGCCGCACCCTCAACATGATACAGGCAATCGCCGCCGTTGATGTTGCGTGGCGCCAGTATGGTCCGTTCGATGCGATGATCGGTCACTCATTCGGTGGTGCGGTCATCGTCAATGCCGCAGCGGGTTCTCTCGGGTGCTACCAGTCACATCGCCCAGCAAAGCTGGTGACAATTGCTTCCCCGCACTCCATGGCAGGCGTCTTTGACGGTTTCGGCAAAGTGCTTGGGCTTGGTCGTGACGTGCGCAACGCAATGAAGGAGCAAGTCCGTCATCTCGCAGCGCGCCCGATCACGGATTTCGATACCGACGTTCATCTGCGCCGCATGACAATTCCGACGCTGGTCATCCACGCGCATGACGATAAGGAAGTTCCCGCCATCTGCGCGGAAATGGCCGGCAAGGCAGGCTCTCATGTCAGGGTGCACTGGGCGGATGGCCTTGGGCATCGCCGCATCATTGCGAGTGCTGAAGTGGCGTCCCTGGTGGCGGATTATCTTGATGACGGTCCGCGATTAAGGCTGGTTGCCTGATGATGTTTCGGTGAGAACAAGTTTCTCCCAACCTGCCATGGCGCCCAGTGCCGTTGCGGTGAGATCTTGCCGCGTTCCGCCATCGCGTGCGAGAATGGACATGCCGTTCTGGACTGTCGCGTAAAAGGTCGCAACCGCTTCGCAATTGACGGATGCGGGAATATTGCCGTCGCGAATGCCGCGTTCGAGCCGCTTTTTCAGGATTTTGATATTGGTCTGGCGGTGATTGCGCAGCACGTCGCAGACTTTGTCGCTTGAATGCGTCCGATGAAGCGTATCCAGAGCAATCATGCAGCCCCGCGGCACGGATTCCTCGCAGTAGGCATCTATCGTGGCAAGCAGAAAACGCTCGAAAGCAGCACGAACATCCGGCGCTTCATCCAGTGCCGACCAGATTTCAATGCCCACTTCACCCGCATAAAGGGCGAGGGCTTCGAGATAGAGTTCTTCCTTGCTTCCGAATGCCGCATAGAGGCTTGGCGCATTGATGCCCATAGCCATCGTCAGATCGGCCAGCGACGATCCGTCGAAGCCTTTCTCCCAAAATATCAACATTGCAGCACGAAGCGCTGTTTCGCGGTCGAAGCTGCGGGGCCGTCCTTTTTCTGCCACGTGCGAACCTTTCTGTATCGATCATTAAATAAATCGCTTGACGGTTCTGTGCAAGCCTGTCAGCAATTATGTATCAATCAATACAAAAAGGAATGGTATGTCAGCCGAAGCTTTGAACGGAAAGGTTGCCTTCATCACCGGCGGAAGTCGCGGCATCGGTGCAGCGATTGCACGACGGCTCGCGAAAGATGGCGCGGGAGTTGTCGTCACTTATGTGAACGGCAAGGAAAAAGCTGAAGCTGTGGTTTCCGAAATCGTAGCCAATGGTGGCAAGGCTCTGGCGCTGAAGGCCGACAATCGCGACGCGAGCCAGATTGCGGCGGCAATCGAGAAAGCGGTCAAGGATTTTGGTCGTCTGGATATACTGGTCAACAGTGCTGGCATCTGGCATGCGGCCCCGCTGGAAGAGGTCACACTTGCCGACTTCGATGAGGTTATGGCTGTGAACTTCCGGGCTGTCTTTGCCGCCGTTTCAGCGGCCACACCACACCTTGGTGCTGGCGGACGCGTCATAACCATCGGCTCCAACCTCGCCGAAAGCGTGCCGTGGCCGGGCATCAGCCTTTATGCGGCAAGCAAGGCGGCGCTGATCGGTTTGACGAAAGGTCTGGCGCGTGACCTCGGCCCAAAGGGCGTCACGGTCAATGTCGTTCAACCCGGCTCCACCGATACGGATATGAATCCGGCGGCTGGGGAACATGCCGAACAGCAACGCGAGCTTATCGCAACCGGCAGTTTCGGTTCGCCTGATGATATTGCAAGTCTGGTGGCCTGGCTTGCCAGCCCCGAAGGGCGTTTCGTATCTGGAGCTACGCTCACGATCGATGGCGGCACAAATGCCTGAAACAGAAAGGGCGGCTTGCGCCGCCCTTTTACTTTTTAGCCCAGATTGAGTTCCTTGAAGAAATCGTTGCCCTTGTCATCGATGACGATGAAGGCCGGGAAATCTTCCACTTCGATACGCCAGATCGCTTCCATGCCGAGTTCCGGATATTCGACAACCTCGACCTTCTTGATGCAATCCTGGGCCAGACGGGCAGCCGGGCCACCGATGGAGCCCAGATAGAACCCACGGTGCTGGCCGCAGGCTTCGCGCACCTGACGCGAACGGTTGCCCTTGGCGAGCATCACCATCGAGCCGCCAAAGGACTGGAACTGGTCCACATAGGAATCCATACGGCCTGCCGTGGTTGGCCCGAACGAGCCGGAAGCATAACCGGCAGGCGTCTTGGCCGGGCCAGCATAATAGATCGGGTGGTTCTTGAAATAGTCCGGCATGGCTTCGCCGTTTTCAAGCCGCTCGCGAATTTTGGCATGGGCCAAATCGCGCGCCACGATGATCGGACCGGAGAGCGACAGGCGCGTCTTGACCGGGTGTTTCGACAATTCCTTGAGAATGTCCTGCATCGGCTGGTTGAGGTCAATCTTGACCACATGCGACGACAGTTTTTCCTCGTCGATATCCGGCATGTACTTGGCCGGGTTGGTTTCCAGCTTTTCCAGAAAGATGCCGTCCTTGGTGATCTTGCCCTTGGCCTGACGGTCGGCGGAGCAGGAAACACCGATGCCGATTGGCAACGAAGCGCCGTGGCGCGGCAGGCGAACGACGCGGACGTCATGGCAGAAATATTTGCCGCCGAATTGCGCGCCGACGCCGAGAGACTGCGTCAGCTTATGGATTTCAGCTTCCATTTCGAGATCGCGGAAAGCATGTCCGGTTTCGGAACCCTCGGTCGGCAAGCTGTCCAGATAGCGCGTTGAGGCAAGCTTGACCGTCTTGAGGTTCATCTCAGCCGAAGTGCCGCCGATGACAATTGCCAGATGGTAAGGCGGGCAGGCAGCTGTGCCGAGGCTCAGGATCTTGTCCTTGAGGAAGTCGATCATGCGGTCATGCGTCAGGAGCGACGGCGTTCCCTGATAGAGGAATGTCTTGTTCGCCGAACCGCCGCCCTTGGCAACGAAAAGGAACTTGTAGGCGTCTTCGCCTTCTTCATAGATATCGATCTGGGCAGGCAGATTGTTCTTGGTGTTCTTTTCCTCGAACATCGAAAGAGGCGCCAGCTGCGAATAACGCAGGTTCTTCTTGTTGTAGGCGTCGAGCACGCCAGCGCCGAGCGCATCGGCATCACCGCCTTCGGTCCAGACGCGACGGCCCTTCTTGCCCATGATGATGGCCGTGCCGGTATCCTGACACATGGGAAGCACGCCGCCTGCTGCGATATTGGCGTTCTTCAGAAGATCGTAGGCGACAAAACGGTCGTTATCCGTTGCTTCCGGGTCTTCAAGAATATGGGCAAGCTGCTGCAGATGGCCGGGGCGCAGCAGATGGTTGATATCGGCAAAGGCCGCTTCCGAAAGTAGGCGAAGCCCTTCCGGATCGACAGTCAGGACTTCCTGTCCCTTGAACGTATCGACAGAGACATGATCGGAAGTCAGCTTGCGGTAAGGGGTGTCGTCTTCACCAAGAGGAAAAAGATCGGCGGCGCTTGCTTCTGCCATCGCGGTACCTCGCTTGCTTGCCAGCTGCGCCAGCCGGAGGTCGTCATCGTTTCCGGCTCGCGCGATATGTGTTGATCGAAGTTCCGAAGAAATGCTTCAGAACCATAGTCTGTGGGGCTTTTAGCGCGATGCGGAGTGGATGCCACTGCGTCACTTTGTTCATTAAGGCATTCCGGGTTTGTCTCCCGAGAAGAAGCCTCAAACAATTGTGATGAACGCAAAACAGAAAATTGCTTCAGGAAACAATAGCGTTAAAAGTTTCTATACGAGATTGGTAAATTCTACGGGTGAGATTCGGACGGATTCGCTTTTGAGCGAACGCATTAACTTTGGCGGTTTGAAATGCAGTTTTCCAGACACTCGCAGATGGATGAAAAGAGCAGCGCCGCACGCGGACAAAATATCCGCCGCGCAGCCGCGATAGCTCTGGCAGCTTCGGTGTTTCTCCCCACGGCACAGGCTCAAGCCGCAAATTCGTTGATGGAACTTTTCCAACAGCGTCGCCAGCAGCAGGTGCAGCCAGCCCAGCCTGTTCAGCCGCAAGTCACTCCTCGCGCACCTGTAGCACCGAAGGCCGTTTCTGCTCCTCGTGCCGCTGTGCGCAGCCTTCCGCCAGTCCAGCGCGTGACCGTCAAAGGGCCGCAGATTTACGACTACAAGCCGGATACTCTGGTCAATATCGATTTCAGCGCGCTCGATATGCAGGTAACTGCAGCAACCGAACCAGTGACCGTCGATCCGCTGACATCGGGCATGTCGCCGATCCGTCCGCAGATTCGCGAAGAAACGCCGGGGCAGCGTGCCTTCGATGCAGCGACGAATTATCTGAAATCCGTGAATGTCAAAGCCGAGAAAGAGATCGCTCAGGCGATCGTCGACTATTATTCAAGTCAGCGCTCTTTCATGTGGTCGGCCGACGATAAAGTGCTCGACCGCGCCAAGAATGTTGCGGCTTTCTTTGCCCGTGCGGACGAAGACGGGCTCAACCCGGATGAATATGCAGTCACGATCCCGGCTGACAATTTCGATGGCGCTGCTGAATCTGAGCGCCAGCAGAAACTCGCAGAATTTGAAATTCGCATGTCTGCCCGCGCGCTGCGCTATGCCATCGATGCGGGTGAGGGACGTGTAATCGCAGACCGCCTCAGTGGTTTCCACGATCTGCCGCGCAACCGTGTCGATCTGAAAGCCGTTCTCGAAAAGCTGGCATCGGAAAGCGATCCGGCTGCCTATCTGCATGGTTTCCAGCCGAGCAATGAGCAATATGCGGCGTTGAAGCGCGAGCTTGCGAATACCGAGCCGCCATCTGCCGAGCCAATCCGCATCTCGCTGAATGGCATCATCAAGCCGGGCGATACCAATGACCAGCTCAGCAAGGTGGTTGCGCTGATTTCGAGACATGCGCCTGCTGGCTATCTGGCACAGCACAAGCAAGTGCTGGACACGCATGCAAGCGGCGACGTCTATGATCCGGAACTGGTTTCTGCAATCAAGGATTATCAGAAGCTTTCGGGCAGCACGCCGGACGGCGTCATCGGTCGCAATACGCTTTCCGCACTTCAAGGCGAGCAATCTTCCATCAAACGCGACCGTATCCTTTATTCCATGGAGCGCCTGCGCTGGCTGCCGCATGATTTCGGCACGCGTTACGTGATGGTCAATCAGCCGGCTTACCGTGCCGAATATTTCGAGGACGGAAAAGAGAAGCTGGCCATGAATGTGGTTATCGGCTCTCCAACCCATCAGACCTACTTCTTCTACAACAAGGTGCAGACGGTCGTTTTCAATCCGTCATGGGGCGTGCCGCGCTCCATCATCCTGAACGAGATGCTGCCCAAGGTCATGCGTGATACGAGCTATCTCGACCGCAATGGTTACGAGGTCTATGCAGGCGGCAAGAAGGTTTCCGCCAGCGCCGTCAACTGGAGTGCAGTTGCCGCGGGCAAAGCCCATGTCGGTATTCGCCAGAAGCCGAGCCTCGACAATGCGCTGGGCGAACTCAAAATTCTGTTCCCGAATGCGCATGATATCTACATGCACGACACTCCGGCCAAATCCTATTTCAGCCGCGATATGCGTGCCCTGAGCCATGGCTGCATTCGTCTGGAACGCCCACGTGACATGGCGGCGGCGGTTCTGGGGACATCGGTGACGGATCTGGAAAAATATTTCGGCAAGAATGAGCGTGGCATCAAGGTCAAGGAACCTGTGCCTGTCTTCATTTCCTATTTCACCGCATGGCCGGAAGCGGATGGAAAAATCCATTATTACGGCGATGTTTACGACCGTGATTCCGGATTGCAGAAAGCATTCGACAAGACGGCAGGTTCGCGCCTCGCAGCGCTCTGAAATCCCTCCCGTATCAAAACAGAACGGTAATCATCGATGGGTGATTGCCGTTTTTCTTTGCGATCAGAAGCTGTTGGGGGAGAAGATCGAAATCTCTTTGGAAACAGGCTTGCGAGACGCTTGACTTATGCAGCCGCTGGCCAGTATATCCGCACCACCTTGATCGAGCTTGGCTCATCGGGCGTGTAGCTCAGCGGGAGAGCACTCCCTTCACACGGGAGGGGTCACAGGTTCAATCCCTGTCACGCCCACCATTCACTTCATTGAAATTAAAGAAAAATCCCTATCCATCAAACTTTCTAACTCGGCAATGGTTGGAAATCGATGCCGCCTGATTTTATCAAAGTACCAATGGCACAAAAAAGAAGATGCCGAGGCAGCGGTTCTGAGGTAATGCTCCTCGCGATTGATAGCTGTATGGAAATATTCAGAAGATGGAATGGATTCCGATATTCTTCGTGGTGTTCAAGGTTCTCGTGTTAGGCGTGGCCATGTTCTTCGCCATCAAGTGGCATTACGACGAAGATAAAAAGAAAAAGAATAACGAAATGAGCGGGTCGTAAGAGCCCGCCTCATCACGTACAGCCACCGCACTTATTGCCTAAACAAAAACCCGCCGAAGCGGGGTAGTGACTGCTGACCCTGCGTCGGCAGCACTGGATCGGTTTTGTTCTGCGCCTCGATAACGACGTGTCTACGCCAAAACCAGTTGTGAAGGCGAATATCAGTTCCAGAACAGATAACGATCCTGCCAGACAACTCGGCACTGAGTTTCTATTTCGGCAGTGGATCGATGTGGGAATTCGTCGTGTAGTCGTTCGGCAATCGGATTTAGCGAAAGGGTCTTGGGTATAATCAATTCGGCCCGGTCGGCCTGGGCGCTAATAGCATTCAGCAACAGAGCGTCTTCTGATCTCATCATAGAGTATCCTTATGGTGATGGGCATAAGCCAGTCTTGAAAAATGCAAAGCAGGAAATGTTCGCAAAGGAATTGGCTGAAGGTCTGACAGCAGACGGGCATATCAGCGAGCCGGATTTGAGCCTAATCTTGGCAATAAAATGCGTCTGAAAGCAAATGAAAACATTTTGAAGCGAATTGATGAAATACGCGCCAGGGTGACTGAAAAAGCCGAATGGAAGGCCGTGGGCAGGCTGCGCATGCTCGCTGACATTGCCGAAAAAGCGAAGACGGAAGCTCCACGCATCACCGTATCTGCAATCGCGGAAGCGAACAAAATGCAGGGCAATCAACCGAAGTAGGCCAGGCTATTATTGGATTCGACTGTCGAAGTGGGCCAGTCGCCACGCCCACTCTTTCTGTGGGAAATTTCAGGGACGTTCATATCTCCAAAGCATGATGCACGCCGCAATTACCACCGCAGACGTCAGCACGCCTATGACAATAGAGAATAGAACCATTGCATTACCCCTGCTGCCTTCGTTTTCTTTATTGGGTCAGAGAATGACCGAGGAAATTCACTTCGTCAGGTCGACAATGACGAATCAACATTCCATGCATTTGAATTGACGAGTCGCGGTTTATGGCTTTCCAGCGTGAACTGGAAAACACGCGCAATTATCCGCCTCGCGACGTATATTTCTTGTTGCTGTTATAAAACTTTCACCGTTGCCGGATAGGCGAGGGCGTCCGCTCGTTACGCGGATTGGAAGGGCATAAGGGGCTGAATAAAATTATCGCTGATATGGTGGATTCGTTGCGTGGAGCGGCGATGACAGGAATTACTTTATTCTTATTCTGAATAATTTTGTATTTATAAAATATATATGAAGTAACTTTTATATCA
Organism: Brucella sp. JSBI001; assembly: GCF_026014005.1. NCBI lineage: Bacteria > Pseudomonadati > Pseudomonadota > Alphaproteobacteria > Hyphomicrobiales > Brucellaceae > Brucella > Brucella sp. JSBI001. Next base: position 1,180,887 of record NZ_CP110339.1, read on the forward strand.
CATATAAATAATTCACAAAAAATACATTGAATAAACATTGATCAAGTTATTGTGAGTAAATATAGCGGTGGCGTCTAACTCATCTACTGGAGACGCATTTATGAATATCAGAAAAGTTCTTCTCGGTTCGGCAGCATCGCTCGTAGCGATTTCTGGCGCGCAAGCAGCCGATGCGATCGTGGCACCTGAGCCGGAAGCAGTCGAATATGTCCGCGTATGCGATGCATATGGTGCTGGCTATTTCTACATTCCGGGAACGGAAACCTGCCTTCGCATTCATGGTTATGTTCGCTACGACGCAAGCGGTGGCGACAACAATTATGCTCGTACCCCCGCACAGCTGGAGCGCGACACCTGGAACAAGCTGGCCCGCGTCAGCCTTCGTTTCTCGACCGCTTCCGAAACAGAACTCGGCACGCTCAAGACCTATAGCGAACTGCGTTACGACTGGAACGGCGACGGCAACGGCAAAGCCAACAATTACAATGGCGGCTCCACCAGCACCTCGCTGCGTTACGCCTATATCCAGCTTGGCGGCCTGCGCGTCGGTCTGGATGAATCGGCTTTCGTCACTTTCACCGGTTACCTCGGCAACGTCATCAGCGACGACGTGATCCTCGCTGGCGGCTACCGTACCAACCTCATCAGCTACACCTTCAAGGGCGGGAACGGTTTCTCGGCCATTGTCTCCTTTGAAGAAGGTGGCAACACCGACTCGAACGTAGACGTCACCATCAAGGATTACATGCCGCATGTGGTCGGTGGCCTGAAATACGAGCAGAGCTGGGGCAAGATCGCCGGTGTCGTCGCCTATGACGCCCGTAACGAGGAATGGGCCGGAAAGGTCCGCGGCGATGTTAACATCACCGATCAGTTCTCGGTCTGGCTGCAGGGCGCATACAAGTCCAACGACGATCATTACGGCACGTCGGGCGGTTATCGCGTCCGTATCATCGACTCGTTCTACGGCACCTGGGGCGGTGACTGGGCAGTCTGGGGCGGCGCAGCTTACAAGGCAACCAGCAAGGCCACTTTCAACGTACAGGCCGCTTATGACGACAGCGAAACCTTCGCTGCAACGGCAAACGTTGCCTACCAGATCGTTCCTGGCTTCACCATCACGCCTGAAGTTTCCTACACCAAGTGGCAGGACAAGAACACGAGCATGGACGGCAAAGACGCCTGGCAGGGCAAGATCCGCTTCCAGCGCTCGTTCTGATATTCTAGCTGATACGCTGGCTAATAGTGCCCGCTTCAGCACACGCATTGTCGTAGAACTATGATGACCTCCAGTCCATGTTTCTAGCGACAGAGGCGGCGGCCCATTCGGCCGCCGCTTTTTTTTGTTTTATAGTGAAACACCTGTTTCGCCATCTTGCTTCCGCCTGACAAAAACCTGTTCGAACTCTGCCTGTCCGGACAAGCTTGGCTTGCTGTCGAGGTTCTCATCACTATCTATATCCAAAAAGGGAGCATAGATGACGGTGAGAATGATGAGCATGGATGCCTATAGTTCGATGACGGAAAAGAAGCCTTTTTCGGTTCCTGCCAATGAAGTCGAGCGACTTGAAAGCGTCCGTAGTCTTGTTTCCGTGTCCAGCCTTGGACTGCCCGAACTGGATACCCTTGTATCGCTTGTGAAAGACGTTTTTGACGTCAGCACATCTGCTCTCAATATCATTGACGAGGACTGGCAGCGTGTTGCTGCCAATGCTGGCGAAAAGGTCAGCAGTTGTCCCCGCGAGTTGACTGCCTGCACCTTCGTGGTGGAAAGCGGTGAGCTCTTCGTGATTGAGGATATGGTCGAGAACGATTTCTTTTGCAGCATGCCTTATGTGACCGGCGAACCGCGTTTCCGCTTTTATGCTGGTGCACCGGTATCTGTCGATGCCGGATTGACGGTCGGCTCCCTGTGCATTGTCGATAGCAGGCCGCGAAAGATTTCCGATACGGAACGTGCCAAGCTTGAGGATTTTGCTCGCATTGCGAGTGGATTGCTGCGGTTGCAAAAGACCAACAAATTCCTCACTGACGATTCCACCGCTCTCAAGCGCCTCGCACTGACCGACCGCCTGACCAAACTTTATAATCGCGGGGCTCTCACCGAACTTGCCATTCCGATGATCGAAAAAGCCTTGCAGCAGGGCAAGCCGATTGGTGCGCTGCTGATCGATCTCGATCGGTTCAAGGCGGTCAACGACACCTACGGTCACCTGATGGGCGACGCGCTTCTGATCGAAGCGGCTCAACGTTTGCGTTCCGCCTTAAGGGAAACGGATATTCCGGTGCGTGTGGGAGGTGACGAATTCGCCGTCATTCTTCCTGATGAAGATTGCATGGAAATAATCGAGACGGTGGCAGGAAGGGTGGTTGAGGCTTTTCGTGAACCTTTCCTCATCCACGGCGTCAATCTGGATGTTTCGGCAAGCGTAGGGGCAGTTCTCGCACCGCGCGACGGCACAACGCCGGACACACTCGCCCGCAATGCGGACATTGCGCTCTATGAGGCAAAGGGCAAAGGTCGTAACTGCTATAGAATTTTCGGTGAAGCTGGAAAAAAAGTATAATAAAAACAGCGTGATATGTATATTTTCGAGATTCTGCATTAGCTAGATAGAAAAAGCCCGGACTGATCAGTCCGGGCTTCTATATTCTTACGTCCGACTCTTAATCGAGTACGTAGCAGGCTTTAGCCTTACCGCGTGCGGGATCGCCGAAGGCGCGATTGTCACATTGGACGCCATTGCGGAAGACGCCTTCCGTGAACCGGCCGTTTGCGCCGTAGCGGACGCGCTTGCGACCGTAAAAATCGCAGAACCCGCCTTCCTTCGCACAACGGCTCCAGTCGCGGTCGCGGTCATCATAGCGGTCATACGGATCATACCGATCCGGGCGTCCGGGGCGATCAGGGCGACCCGGACGGCCAGGCCTGTCTTCCCAGCGATCCTGAACCACGAAGGAGCAGCTTTTCTTTTTGCCCGGCGCCGGTCACCGAAGACGCGGTTCGAACAGGTGACCTGTGGCCGATCAATGAAGCGCGACGTATTTTGTCCGCCGGTGCCATAGACCACTTCAGCCGGGTAGGGCAGCTGGCAGACTCCGTTCTCGCTTGCGCAGCGCTGCAACTTGGCTGCGGACGCCGGCGTTACAAGCGGGGAGAGGACGGCCACCAGGCCGCCAAGGCATAGTGAAGCAACAGTCGTCTTGAGTGCAGGTGTCATGATGAGTCCCTCTGATATCGATGAAATATGCTTTAGTTCCGATATCTTGAACAGAGGATGAATGCGCAGTTCACAAAGAGCTGCAAGCTTGCAACGCCTGACAGGAATTTTGCGGGTGTCGAAGAGCTGGAACGAATGTGGGGTCGACAATCATTTCCTGCTCTGGTTTGCTTGGAGCTGGAGTGAGGACCAGAAATGCACCATCTGCCGTTCAGTTTCAAATCGATTGTCGTTGTTCTGGCGGCCATGATTGCCACTGGATTCTATGTCGGCCACAAGACCAAGGAAGTGCGCCAGACCTCGCTTGATCAGCACGTCGCGCCTTCTGAAGCTGGAATATAATCCATCGACCACTCCTGAACCGCTTCCTTTCCCGCAGCTTTCATGAAATGAGAGTGAAACACTCACGTTCACTCTTTGGAAGGCTGCCCATATGCACGGCGAATACAAAGTCCACGGCGGAAAACTTGTCGTTGTCGATCTGGATGTTCGTGACGGGCGCCTGAGCAATGTGCAGGTGGCGGGCGACTTCTTCCTGGAGCCGGACGAGGCTCTGGAGGATATCCGCAACGCTGTCGAAGGTCTCTCTGCCGATGCGTCGTCGGAGCAGATTGCCGACGCTGTGAGGGCAGGTCTTCGGCCCGACGCCATGATGCTCGGCTTCAGCCCCGAAGCGGTTGCGATTGCCGTCCGGCGGGCTTTGGGTGTTGCTCGCACATGGCGGGATTTCGAATGGCAGATCGTTGAAATGCCTCCGGTTTCCCCTGCCATGCATCTTGCGCTTGACGAGGTTCTGGCGCAGGAGGTTGCCGCCGGACGCCGCGCGCCAACGTTACGCTTCTGGGAATGGGAACGTCCCGCCATCATCATCGGCGCATTTCAATCGCTGCGCAATGAAGTCGATATGGACGCAACGCGGGAATTCGGTGTTGAAACCGTCCGTCGCGTTACCGGTGGCGGCGCGATGTTCGTGGAACCCGGCAGTACCATCACCTATTCGCTTTATGCGCCGGGCGAACTCGTAGGGGATATGAGCTTCGCCGATTCCTACGCATTTCTGGATGATTGGGTGTTGAAGGCGCTCAACTCGCTCGGCATCGATGCTTTCTATAAACCGCTGAACGATATTTCGAGCTCCAAGGGCAAGATCGGCGGTGCGGCGCAGAAACGCTTTTCCAAGGGAACAGTTCTCCACCATGTCACCATGGCTTATGACATGGATGCCGAGAAGATGGTGAAGGTCCTGCGCATCGGGCGCGAGAAGTTGAGTGACAAGGGCACGGCCAGCGCGGTCAAGCGTGTCGACCCGGTTCGCAGCCAGACAGGACTGCCGCGCGAAGAAGTCATCAAGCGCATGAAGGATATGTTCGTGTCGCTGAATGGCGGCGTGAGCAGCAAGATTACGCCGGAAGAATATGCAGCTGCGGAAAAGCTTGCGGTCGAGAAATTCTCGACCCAGCAATGGTTACGTAATATTCCCTGAGCTTTCCATCCGACACTTGATCGCGAAGCGGGGTGACTTGCCCGTGCTGTCATGGCATAGGGAGGCCGCAACGCGACAACCTTACGCTCCATTCCACTCAACAAAGTCCTCCCGTTCCATGATCCGCATCGACAATATCAGCAAATCCAACAGCCATCGCATTCTCTATATCGAGGCTTCCGCCGCTTTGAACCGTGGCGAAAAGATCGGCCTTGTCGGTCCAAACGGTGCGGGCAAGACAACCCTGTTTCGCATGATCACCGGCGATGAACTGCCGGACGAAGGCCAGGTTTCCGTCGAAAAAGGCGTGACGGTCGGTTATTTCGACCAGAATGTCGGCGAAATGGGCGGTCGATCAGCCGTTGCGGAAGTGATGGAAGGTGCGGGACCCGTCAGCGTGGTTGCGGCTGAACTTCGCGAGCTGGAAGCCGCGATGGTCGATCCGGCCCGTATGGACGAGATGGATGCGATCATCGAGCGCTACGGTGAAGTGCAGGCGCGCTACGAAGAGCTGGATGGCTACGGTCTGGATGGCCGTGCGCGTGAGGTTCTGGCAGGCCTTAGCTTTACGCAGGAAATGATGGATGGCGATGTCGGCAAGCTCTCCGGCGGTTGGAAAATGCGTGTTGCGCTGGCGCGCATTCTGCTGATGCGCCCGGATGTGATGCTGCTCGACGAACCGAGCAACCATCTTGATCTCGAAAGCCTCATCTGGCTGGAAGCATTCCTCAAGAACTACGACGGCGCGTTGCTGATGACTTCGCACGACCGTGAATTCATGAACCGCATCGTGACCAAGATCATTGAAATCGATGGTGGTTCGCTCACGACCTATTCCGGCGACTATGCCTTTTACGAGGGCCAGCGGGCGCTGAACGAAAAGCAGCAGCAGGCGCAGTTTGAACGCCAGCAGGCCATGCTTGCCAAGGAAATCAAGTTTATCGAGCGTTTCAAGGCGCGCGCGTCCCACGCTTCGCAGGTTCAAAGCCGCGTGAAGAAGCTGGAGAAGATCGACCGCGTGGAGCCGCCACGCCGTCGCCAGACCGTCGCTTTCGACTTTGCCCCGGCGCCGCGTTCGGGTGAGGACGTTGTTAGCCTGAAGGGTGTGCACAAGACCTATGGCAGCCGCACGATCTATGACGGTTTTGACTTCATGGTTCGCCGCCGCGAACGGTGGTGCATCATGGGCATCAATGGTGCAGGAAAATCGACGCTGCTGAAACTGGTTGCAGGCGCTGCCGAGCCGGACAAGGGCAACGTCAATGTTGGCGCTAGCGTCAAGCTCGGCTATTTCGCGCAGCATGCGATGGATGTGCTCGACGGCGATGCAACGATACTGGAATGGCTGGAAGAGCGCTTCCCGAAGGCAGGGCAGGCCCCACTTCGCGCACTGGCTGGCTGCTTCGGATTCTCCGGTGACGATATCGAAAAGAAGTGCCGGGTGCTTTCGGGCGGTGAAAAGGCGCGTCTGGTCATGGCGGCCATGCTGTTCGATCCGCCGAATTTCCTGGTCCTGGACGAGCCGACCAACCACCTTGATCTCGATACGAAGGAAATGCTCATCAAGGCGCTTGCTGCCTATGAGGGCACGATGCTGTTCGTATCGCACGACCGGCATTTCCTCGGCGCTTTGTCGAACCGGGTTCTGGAGCTGACACCGGAAGGCATTCACCAATATGGCGGCGGCTATACGGAATATGTGGAGCGGACGGGGCAGGAGGCTCCCGGGTTGCGTTCATAGGGCGCTTCAACTGTCTGTTCTGGTGCGCATCTTATCCGAAAACCGTTTCACGCTTTTCGGGATGCGCTCTAACGGCAAAATTTGCGCCGCTTAATCAAAATAAGCCATTGATGCATATGCGCGGTTCAGTTAGAAACGCGCATGTAAAGGCTTCGAGCCTTCCGGCAATGCACCCGTAGCTCAGCTGGATAGAGTGCTGCCCTCCGAAGGCAGAGGTCACAGGTTCGAATCCTGTCGGGTGCGCCATTTACTTGATGAGCTTGATGGACAGCGTTTGTGCGTGCAATCGGGACAGAATCGAGAACTATTTCCGCAATCAAAAAGACATTGTGCAAGCTCCATCGAACCATCTATTGATAGCGGCGGGGGAGAAATCATGACGAGTCGGCGATTTGCATTGCCTGCTTAAACCTCCCCTTGTCAGGGGCTTAACCAGAAGATCAATTCTGGAAAAGCCAAAATGAAATGGGAGGGATCTGAATGCGCGTATTAAAGCGTATCGCTGTGGCAGCTTCGATTGTGGGGATCGCGGCAACGGCAAATGGTTTGGTGATCGGCGCGGCAACTGCCGAAGAGCCATTGAAACTTGTAATCGGAACGGAAGGCGCCTATCCGCCGTTCAATTTCACCAATCCGGATGGCTCGCTGTCGGGCTTTGATGTCGATATCGCAAGGGCGCTCTGCGAGGAAATGAAAGCCGAGTGCACATTCATCACGCAGGAGTGGGATGGCACTATTCCGGCACTTCAGGCCGGAAAGTTTGACGCTTATGTATCCTCCATGTCGATCACGGATGAGCGCAAGAAGCAGGTCGACTTCTCCAATAAGTATTACAACACGCCTCCCGGCATCGCGGTCCCCAAGGACAGCGACATCAAGGGTGTGACCAAGGAAGACCTTGCCGGCAAGACAATTGGCGTTCAGGTGTCAACGACGCACGCCAACTATGCCGAACACGCCTTCACGGACAGCACGATCAAGGCTTATCCGACCGCCGAAGAATACCGGCTCGATATGGCTAATGGTCGCCTTGATGCCGTCAACGACGACAGTGTAACGCTGAGCGAATGGCTGAAGACGCCGGATGGTGCCTGCTGCAAGATGGTCGGCACTTATCCGTCCGACGACAACATCCATGGCGTTGGCGTCGGCGTTGCCTTGAAGAAGGGCCGTCCTGAACTGGTCGAAAAGTTCAACAATGCCATCAAGGCGATCCGCGCGAACGGCAAGTACAAGGAAGTCAACGACAAGTACTTTGATTTCGACGCCTACGGCGCTGAAAACTGATCGCGCAGAACGAATGGGTCGTTCGGCATACTGAATTTTGCAACACCGCCCAATTTGGGCGGTGTTGCTGTGTCAGAAGGGCTACTCGCGCACGCGCAATAGCTAATCCATATAATTACGAGGCATTTGTTGGCGTTGAGAAATTCTCCGCCAGCAAGGACAATGTTGATCTTCCGGCGCAAGGGAGGTCAAAATGTATCAAATATTGTGCCTGACGATTTCAGGCTTCGTACTTGTTGCAATTTATTCATTTTACGACCGGGAAAAGCCCGGACTATCCTATTCCGCGTCAAACGGTTGTATCTGCGATAAAAATCGCCAGCCAATCTCAGCATGTCTGGATGTTTGCCAGCCTGCGAACTGAAGATTGCAGGAACACTGAAATCAGGAGTCCAAATGCGACCTGAAAATCTCGTCATTCGCGCAGTAGAAGCTACGGATGCTGAAGGTCTCACCCGCCTGCAGAACATGCCGGGATTTCGGTTCGGCACTTTGCGCACGCCGTTCCAGCGCCTTGAGACCACGAAGAAATGGCTGGATTCGCTCGGACCGGAATCGACGGTGATTGTTGCGACGATCAATGAAGAGATCGTCGCAAACGCTGGCTTGCTGCGGCGCACCGGAAGACGGAGCCATACCGCAGGCATTATAATGGGAATAGACGACCAGTATGTCGGCAAGGGGATCGGCACGGCACTTATGACCGAGCTGATCGAGATCGCCGATAACTGGCTCGGTCTGAAGCGGCTTGAACTGACCGTGTATGTCGACAATGTCGCCGCGATCCATCTCTATGAGAAGTTCGGTTTCGTCCCGGAGGGCATTCACGTGAAGGATGCTTTCCGAGCCGGAGAGTTTGTTGATTCACTTGCAATGGCCAGACTCAATTTCTGATGCATTGCGCCAAAAATTGAGCGCCGAATGTTGTCTCCATTAGGTTGACTGATGAGTATCCGCATGGCCGCTGAACGAGAGTTACCCTTCGTCAACAACTGAGTGCGAAACAAACGTTGCATTTTCGCCACAATGCGTTGCATAGATGCAACGCTATTGGGTAACATGGTTAACATGAGCACGGCGAATCTGACGACGGACATGAACGGCGAGAAACAATCATCGCAAGGCGGCGAGGGGCGCAGGCTTCTGGCGCTGCCGGGTATCATCACTGTTGTTTCAGCGCTGATTACGGCATCGATATCCTTCGCCATTCTGATTGGCATCACCCCGATCACGCCTGACCGGACGGTAACGCTGGCATTGGTCATCATCAATGTCGCGTTGATTCTGTTCCTCATTCTGCTGATCTGCCGCGAAGTCTATCGCATCGTCATGGCCCGCCGGCTTGGAAAGGCCGCTTCGCGCCTGCATGTCCGCATCGTCGCGCTGTTTTCGTTGATTGCAGCGGTTCCTGCCATCGTGGTGGCCATCGTTGCTTCCGTAACGCTCAATCTGGGTCTTGATCGCTGGTTTGACACCAATACCCGCGACATTGTGAGTTCATCGCAGAGCCTGACCACCGCCTATATCCGCGAAACCGCGCTCAACCTGCAAAGCACGTCCTATTCGATGCTGCAGGATCTCGATGCGCAGCGCACCATCTACAGTCTTGATCGTGGCGGCTTCGTCCAGTTGATGACGTTGCAGACGCGCGGTCGCGGTCTGCTCGGTGCGTTCCTGGTGCGTGAAAATGGTGAAGTGGTCGTCAAGAGCGATACCGGTGTCGAAGATCGCTTGCCCCCGCCGACTGAAGATGCACTGAAGACGGCACCGGACGGCAAGCCGGTCATCATCCCGCCGGGAAACAGTAATTTCGTCGGCGCAATTATCAAGATGCGCGAAATACCGGACGTCTATCTCTATACGGTTCGCGCCGTGGATTCGCAGATTCTCGACGCCATGCGCCTGATGGAAGCCAACACCCAGCGCTATCAGGAAATGGATGCGAACCGCATTCCAACGCAGATCGCGTTCGCGCTGCTCTATTTCGGTCTGACTCTGATCGTTCTGCTTTCGGCGATCTGGACCGGTATTGCTGTTGCTGACCGGCTGGTGCGCCCGATCCGTCTGCTGATCGGTGCGTCGGACGACGTGGCGGCTGGTAACCTCGATATCTCGGTTCCGGTGCGCGCTTCGGACGGTGATGTCGGCGCATTGTCCGGTACTTTCAACAACATGGTCGCGGAACTTAAGAGCCAGCGTAACGAGTTGATTTCCGCCAAGGATCAGATCGATGAGCGCCGTCGCTTCTCTGAAGCCGTGCTTTCCGGTGTGACGGCAGGCGTCATCGGCATCGAAACGGATGGCTGTATCTCCATTCTGAACCGTTCCGCAGAGCATATGTTCGGTGTCACATCGGATGATGCTGTTGGCAAAAGCCTTACCAGCATTGCGCCAGAGATTGGGCAGGCTTTCGAGGTCGCCCGTTCAACGGGACGTGCCGTACACCGCGAGCAGGTCAGCATGACCCGCGGCGGCGTGGCGCGCACGTTCAACGTGCAGGTGACCGTCGAGGATACGGAATCCGAAGATCATTCCTATGTGGTGACCGTGGATGACATCACCGATCTGGTGCAGGCACAGCGTTCGTCGGCCTGGGCGGATGTCGCCCGCCGCATTGCGCATGAGATCAAGAATCCGCTCACGCCGATCCAGCTTTCAGCCGAACGCATTCGCCGCCGTTACGGCAAGGTGATCACCGAGGATCGCGAGGTTTTCGACCAGTGCACGGATACGATCATCCGCCAGGTGGGCGATATCGGGCGCATGGTCGATGAATTCTCCGCCTTTGCCCGCATGCCGAAGCCGGAAATGCGGCTTATGGACATGCGCGAGGCATTGCGCGAAGCCTCCTTCCTGATCGAAGTCAGCCGCAGCGATATTCGCTTCCAGAACGATTTCGGGGCGGAAAATCTGGTCGGTTCCTTCGACAGCCGCCTGATCGGGCAGGCGTTCGGCAATGTCATCAAGAATGCCAGCGAAGCCATTGACGGACTGCCGAAGGAAGATCGCGCCAAGGAAGGCGAAGGCGGGCATATCCTCATCCGTTCCTATCAGGCGGATGGGCAACTGGTTGTCGATGTTATCGACAATGGCAAGGGCCTGCCGGGCGACGACCGCCAGAAGCTGCTCGAACCCTATATGACGACGCGCGAGAAGGGCACTGGCCTTGGTCTCGCGATTGTCCGCAAGATCGTCGAGGATCATGGCGGGCATCTGGAATTGCATGACGCGCCTTCGGATTTCCACGGAGGCCGAGGCGCGATGATACGCATGGTCTTCCCGCAAGCGCCTGCCAACGAAGCTGGTGCGAATGCGGGACCTGCCGGCGAGGCTGGCACCAATGCGGGAAATAACGAAAAGAACATAGCTGGACAGGTGATTTGATATGGCTGCCGATATTCTTGTAGTTGATGACGAAGCGGATATCCGGGAACTTGTTGCAGGCATTCTGAGCGATGAAGGCCATGAAACCCGCACGGCTTTCGATGCGGACAGCGCGCTCGCGGCGATCAACGATCGCGTTCCCCGGCTGGTTTTCCTGGATATCTGGCTGCAGGGCAGCCGTCTGGACGGTCTGGCGCTGCTCGATGAAATCAAGAAGCAGCACCCCGAACTGCCGGTGGTGATGATTTCCGGTCACGGCAACATCGAAACGGCGGTGTCTGCCATCCGGCGCGGCGCTTACGATTTCATCGAAAAGCCGTTCAAGGCTGATCGTCTGATCCTCGTTGCGGAACGGGCGCTTGAAACCTCAAAGCTGAAGCGCGAAGTCTCGAACTTGCGCAAACGTACTGGCGACCATCTGGAATTGATCGGTGCATCACTGGCGTTGAACCAGTTGCGCCAGACCATTGAACGCGTAGCGCCAACCAACAGCCGCATCATGATCACTGGCCCGTCGGGTGCGGGCAAGGAACTTGCCGCGCGTGCCATCCATGCGCAGTCGAGCCGCGCCAGCGGTCCGTTCGTGACGGTTAATGCCGCGACCATCACGCCAGAGCGGATGGAGATCGAGCTTTTCGGCACCGAGATGGACGGCGGCGAACGCAAGGTCGGCGCTCTGGAAGAAGCCCATGGCGGTATTCTCTATCTCGATGAAGTTGCGGATATGCCGCGCGAGACGCAAAACAAGATACTGCGTGTGCTTGTCGACCAGCAGTTTGAGCGCGTTGGCGGCACCAAGCGCGTGAAGGTGGATGTGCGCATCATCTCCTCGACGGCACAGAACCTCGAAGGCATGATTGCGGAAGGCACGTTCCGCGAAGACCTGTTCCACCGTCTGTCGGTTGTCCCTGTGCAGGTGCCGCCGCTTGCATCCCGGCGCGAGGATATTCCGTCTCTGGTCGATTACTTCATGAAGCAGATTGCCGAACAGGCTGGCATCAAGCCGCGCAAGATCGGGCCGGACGCGATGGCGGTTCTGCAGGCGCATAGCTGGCCGGGCAATCTTCGCCAACTGCGCAACAATGTCGAACGCCTGATGATTCTGGCACGTGGCGACGATCCAGAAGAGCCAGTGACAGCCGATCTTTTGCCGGCTGAAATCGGCGACACCCTGCCACGCGCACCAACGGAATCCGACCAGCACATCATGGCGCTTCCGTTGCGCGAGGCGCGCGAGCGTTTCGAGAAGGAATATCTGATCGCCCAGATCAACCGGTTCGGCGGCAATATTTCACGCACGGCGGAGTTCGTTGGCATGGAGCGTTCGGCGCTGCATCGCAAACTGAAGTCTCTGGGCGTATAAGCATTTAGAGCGCTCCAGCCAAAGAGGAGAGGCTGGAGACGCTCTAGATATCTGTTTTGTTGCATTATCCTACGCAAAACCGCTTCGCACTTTTGCTGGAAATGCTCTCATTGTCTCGGACGGAGCAGTCATGCGGGTAATCGTTTGCGGAGCAGGGCAAGTCGGATACGGCATCGCCGAGCGGCTTGCCGCCGAAGAGAACGACGTCTCTGTCATCGACACATCCGCACGCCATGTCGAGATCGTGCGCGACACACTTGATGTGCGAGGATTTGTCGGTCACGGATCGCAGCCCGATGTGCTTGCGGCTGCGGGCGCAGACGAAGCGGATATGATCATTGCGGTCACATTGTCCGACGAGGTCAATATGGTGGCCTGTCAGGTGGCGCACTCGGTCTTCAACGTGCCGACCAAGATTGCCCGCATCCGTGCGCAGTCCTATCTCAAGGCCGAGTATCAGGACCTGTTCCTGCGCGAAAACCTGCCAATCGATGTTATCATTTCGCCTGAGCTGGAAGTGGGCGAGGTGGTTCTGCGGCGCATCGCGTTGCAGGGCGCGACAGACGTGTTGCGCTTCGCGGACGACAAGATCATCGGCCTCGCGATCGAATGTCTTGATGAATGTCCGGTCATCAATACACCGCTGAAACAGCTGACTGATCTGTTTCCCGATCTTGCAGCGACTGTCGTTGGCGTGGTGCGCAATGATAGCCTGTTTATCCCGCGCTCATCCGACGAGCTGAATGCGGGCGATCTGGCCTATGTCGTGACAACGCGCGAGCAGGTTCGCCGCACGCTTGCCTTGTTCGGGCACGAGAAACCGGAAGCCAGCCGCATCGTTATTGCAGGCGGCGGCAATATTGGTCTCTACGTGGCCAAGGCCATCGAGGACCGCAAGTGGAACACGCGCGTCAAGATGATCGAGAGCGAGCATGATCGTGCGTTCGCGATTGCCGATCAACTGAAGCGCACCATGTCCTGCACGGCAGCGCACTGGACCAGAATCTCCTGCAGGAAGCCGATATTCAGGATGCCGACCTGATGGTGGCACTGACCAATCAGGATCAGGTCAATATCCTGTCGAGCATCATGGCCAAACGCCTGGGCTGCAAGTCCAACATGGCCCTGCTCAATACGGTCGCCTATCAGGATTTCACCCACATGGTGGGGATCGATGCCTACATCAATCCGAAAGCGGTCACGATCTCGAAAATCCTGCAGCATGTGCGCCGGGGCCGCATTCGCGCGGTCTATAGTGTTTATCGCGACATGGCCGAATTGATCGAAGCCGAGGCGCTGGAAACGTCATCGCTCGTCGGTGCGCCGCTGCGCGATCTCGACTTGCCTGAAGGCTTGCGAATCGGGGCAATCTATCGCGACGGGCAGGTGATCCGCCCCAATGGCGATGTGCGGATCAAGCCTAAGGATCGTGTCGTCATTTTCGCAACGTCTGACGCCGTAAAGCATGTGGAGCAGATGTTCCGCGTAAGTCTGGAGTTCTTCTGACGCATTGGGGCATCAAACTCCTGTCGGATTGGAACGCTCGTTTCGCTCCGGCCCGGAAGTTTTTGGATCGCACGATAGATTTCACGCAGCCACTGCTTGAATCTCTATAAAATGAAGAGCTTGTCGTGGCCGATTGAGATAACGAAACCATCTCGCCTGACGGAATTTGCCGGGCGACTAATGAAATTGACGGTTGCGCAAAGATTCCCATCCTGTTAACCGAAGCTAAATAGCGAAGCAGTTGTCTTTCCACAGCAATTGCAGTCGAGCCCCGGTTTTGCACGCTCCGGTGCTTGATTTATGTGCATGCGCGTGTTCGTTTAACACATCGCGAGCTGGCTGCTGATCGATTAAAGGAATAAAAACAATGGCTGAACGATCGCAAAATCTACAAGACCTTTTTCTGAATTCTGTACGTAAGCAGAAAATTTCCCTGACGATTTTTCTTATCAATGGCGTGAAACTGACCGGCATTGTAACGTCGTTTGATAATTTCTGCGTGCTTCTGCGCCGTGACGGTCATTCGCAGCTTGTCTACAAGCATGCGATTTCGACGATCATGCCAAGCCAGCCTGTGCAGATGTTCGAAGGCGAAGAAGCCTGACGCTTTGCGAATTCCACTGGAGCGCGATGACTTAGAGCTTTTCCTGTTTTGATTGAATCATTGGAAATGCTCTATAATTTTTACGCATGTCTTTGTCCCGAAACCGGTTCCCACTTTCGGGAGACATGCTCCAAGTCGTTTCGCTCCAGTTTTGTTTCTGCTGATGATAACCGGACACGCTCTGCCTGTCCGGTTCGTCATGTTTAAACAATCCGGGGCGTCTTTCATTTGAAACAGCTTTAGCGGCGACTTATCTGCATTGGCAGATAGTGCATTGACCTGATTTTTTCAGCCAAATGCATCCACAATAGGTTCCGCGTCCCGGAGTGAATATATTTGTCCAAGTTCAAGGATAAAAAGCCGACATCTGCCGATGCAGACAAGGCTTTCGAGCTTTCAGAACCAGAGCCCACAAGGGCAGCCGTCATCGTTCCCGTCCTGCCGGAGCGATATAATACGGGCACGTCGGCGGAAGATGGGGCTCGCCCCGAATTTCAGCGCTCGAACGAGGCGCGCCTGGAGGAAGCCGTCGGGCTTGCCCGGGCAATCAATCTCGACATCGAACATGCCGAAATTGCGATTGTCGCCAATCCACGGCCTGCGACCTTGCTTGGCGCGGGAAAGGTGGAATCCATCGCCGAAACCGTCAAGGAAAAGGCTATCGGGCTGGTCATCGTCGATCACGCACTGACACCGGTACAGCAGCGCAATCTCGAAAAGGAATGGAACGTCAAGGTCATCGACCGCACCGGGCTCATTCTCGAAATTTTCGGTGAACGCGCGCGCACCAAGGAAGGTGCCTTGCAGGTCGAGCTGGCGCATCTGAATTATCAGAAGGGCCGTCTGGTCAGAAGCTGGACCCACCTTGAGCGTCAGCGCGGTGGTGGCGGCTTCCTCGGAGGTCCGGGTGAAACCCAGATCGAAGCCGACCGCCGCTTGCTGCAGGACAAGATTCTGAAGATCAAGCGCGAGCTTGAAACGGTGGTGCGCACACGCACACTGCATCGTCAGAAGCGGCGCAAGGTGCCGCATCCGATCGTGGCACTTGTCGGTTATACCAACGCCGGAAAATCTACGCTTTTCAACCGCATGACGGGTGCGGAAGTGTTGGCCGAAGACATGCTCTTCGCCACGCTCGATCCGACATTGCGGCGTATTCGCCTTCCGCATGGTGAAACGGTTATCCTGTCGGATACGGTCGGGTTCATTTCGAACCTGCCGCACCATCTCGTCGCTGCCTTCCGTGCCACCCTTGAAGAAGTGGTGGAGGCGGATCTGATCCTGCATGTCCGCGACATTTCCGATCCGGACAATGCCGCGCAGGCGGAAGACGTGGAAAGCATTCTTTCTGGGCTGGGCATCGAGCCGCAGGACCGTAAGCGTGTCGTCGAAATCTGGAACAAGATCGACAACCTTGACGAAAGCGGGCGCGAAGCCGCCCTGCGTCTGGCCGCCGCCGGTAGTGAGGAGGGGCGCCCGATCCCTCTGTCAGCCATTACCGGTGAAGGTGTTGACAGGTTGCTTTCACTTATCGAAACCCGGATAGCGGGCTCGCTCGGCCCGGTCGATGTTGTGCTGTCACCATTCGAGCTCCATCTTCTCGACTGGATTTACCAGCATGGCAGCAGCGTCGAACGCGAGAATCTGGAAGATGGCTCCGTTCGCATCAAGGCGCGACTGACCGAAGTGGCCCGCAAAACGCTGGACGAGAAGCGCGGCATTCGCCCCGAAAAGCCGGAGTCGGATTGGGAGTGAGGCAGGTAGCGCTACGCCACTTGCGGAACAGGGGCGCAACGCCCTATGTATGGAACACTTACGATTCAGAACTATTCACTTCGCCATAAATATATCCAGAGGCCCATAATGAGAGATCCGATCGAAACCGTCATGAACCTCGTCCCGATGGTGGTTGAGCAGACCAACCGTGGCGAACGGGCCTATGATATTTTCTCGCGCCTTCTCAAGGAGCGCATCATCTTCGTGAACGGACCGGTTGAAGACGGAATGTCGATGCTGGTTTGCGCACAGCTTCTCTTTCTCGAGGCAGAAAACCCGAAGAAAGAGATCAACATGTACATCAATTCGCCTGGCGGCGTCGTAACCTCCGGCATGGCGATCTATGACACGATGCAGTTCATCCGTCCGCCGGTTTCCACGCTTTGCATGGGGCAGGCTGCTTCGATGGGCTCGCTGCTCTTGACCGCCGGTGCGACAGGCCAGCGTTATGCGCTGCCGAATGCCCGCATCATGGTTCACCAGCCATCGGGCGGTTTCCAGGGACAGGCTTCGGACATCGAACGTCATGCGCAGGACATCATCAAGATGAAGCGCCGCCTGAACGAGATCTACGTCAAGCACACGGGCCGCGATTACGAGACGATCGAACGCACGCTCGACCGCGACCATTTCATGACCGCGCAGGAAGCGCTCGAATTCGGCCTTATCGACAAGGTGGTTGAATCGCGTGACGTGGGCGCGGACGAATCGAAGTAAGAGCCGGAATCTCCGGCTCGCACCCGTTTTTAGCGCCCTTTGCCACAAAAGGGGCCCAATTCTTGCAACTACGTGATGGTTAACGCGCCACGTTAAGCATCTGTTGGGGTTCGGGGCGCTAAACTTGGTCAGATTATGCCGAATCTTTGCCGGGAACTTATTTTTCATTTGTTTGACGGTGCAGCTTCTGCAAAAGTCGCCAAATGGCTCCTTCGGTCGGGGAGCTATACGGTGACAGGAATCCTGAGACTACAGGCCCTACATGACAGGCAGCGCGTATCTGCTGCCGTTGTGACCGGCGGGAGGCGCGTTTCTCCTCCAGTACTGGGTCCGAACCGGAAGAAACGATCGATATGAACGCCCAAGGTTCATTTCGGTCAATTGAAAGGAAACTGCGATGAGCAAAGTCAGCAACAGCGGCGGCGATTCCAAGAATACGCTTTATTGCTCGTTCTGCGGCAAAAGCCAGCATGAAGTGCGCAAGCTGATTGCAGGCCCGACCGTTTTCATCTGCGACGAGTGCGTCGAACTCTGCATGGACATCATCCGCGAGGAAAACAAATCCTCGATGGTGAAGTCGCGCGAGGGCGTGCCTACGCCGCAGGAAATAATGGCCGTCCTTGACGATTACGTCATCGGCCAGAAGGATGCCAAGCGCGTTCTGTCGGTTGCGGTACACAATCATTACAAGCGTCTCGCCCATCAGTCCAAGAGCAGCGATATCGAGCTTGCGAAGTCGAACATTCTTCTCGTCGGTCCGACGGGTTGCGGCAAGACCTATCTTGCCCAGACGCTCGCACGCATCATCGATGTGCCATTCACCATGGCCGATGCGACGACACTGACGGAAGCAGGCTATGTCGGTGAAGATGTCGAGAACATCATCCTGAAGCTGCTTCAGGCCGCCGATTACAATGTGGAACGTGCGCAGCGCGGCATCGTCTATATCGACGAAGTCGACAAGATCAGCCGCAAGTCGGATAACCCGTCCATCACGCGCGACGTGTCGGGCGAGGGCGTCCAGCAGGCGCTTCTGAAGATCATGGAAGGCACCGTCGCTTCCGTGCCGCCGCAAGGTGGCCGCAAGCATCCGCAGCAGGAATTCCTGCAGGTGGACACGACGAACATCCTCTTCATCTGCGGCGGCGCATTTGCCGGTCTCGACAAGATCATCTCCGCACGCGGCGAGAAGACGTCCATCGGCTTCGGCGCTACCGTTCGTTCGGTCGATGAGCGCCGTATCGGTGATGTCTTCAGGGAACTGGAGCCGGAAGATCTTCTGAAGTTCGGCCTCATTCCGGAATTCGTCGGTCGTCTGCCGGTGATCGCGACGCTCGAAGACCTCGATGTCGATGCTCTGGTGCAGATCCTGACCGAGCCGAAGAATGCGCTCGTGAAGCAGTATCAGCGCCTGTTCGACATGGAAAGTGTCGAGCTGAGCTTCCACGACGACGCCCTGCGGGCGATTGCCAACAAGGCGGTCGAGCGCAAGACGGGTGCACGCGGTCTGCGTTCGATCATGGAAAAGATCCTGCTCGACACGATGTTCGAGCTTCCGACGCTGGAAGGTGTGCAGGAAGTGGTCATTTCCGGCGATGTGGTGGATGGCAGCGCCCGTCCGCTCTATATCTATGCCGAGCGCCAGGATGAAAAGGGTAATGTTTCCGCTTAAGCGGGGGCACCTAATCCATAAAAAGGCCGCGTAAGCGGCCTTTTTCATGTGCAAACTTGCGCCGGGCTGATCCTGTCACTATTGCAGGCGCAGCAATCGGGGTACAGCCTAAGCTAGATATTGTACTTAATGACGGTACAGCGCAGGATAGATGCCGATTCTATGAAAGCCGTCCCGATCGAGGCTATTGAATTGCCGGGTTCGGCTCTCCAAGTATGGAACGAAGCACATTCGTGACCTGCCTCATGATGAAAGGGGGCGCGGACGTGGCAGTCAGGTTGAAAGACCTGAGAAAGGACTTGAGTTATGACGGGTACTGAACAGAAGACCCCATTGGGTGGTTCTGAAGCGGGCGGTTCGGACGGGCTCTATGCCGTTTTGCCGTTGCGTGACATTGTCGTTTTCCCGCATATGATCGTTCCGCTTTTTGTCGGCCGCGAAAAGTCCATTCGCGCGCTGGAGGAAGTGATGGGCGTGGACAAGCAGATTCTGCTTGCCACCCAGAAAAACGCTGCCGATGACGATCCGGCACCGGACGCGATTTATGAAATCGGCACGATTGCCAACGTATTGCAGCTCCTGAAGCTGCCGGACGGCACCGTCAAGGTGCTGGTCGAAGGCACGGCGCGCGCCAAGGTTTCCAAGTTTACCGACCGCGAAGATTATCACGAGGCCTATGCTGCGGCTTTGCCGGAGCCTGAAGAAGATGCCGTCGAGATCGAGGCGCTTGCCCGCTCGGTGGTTTCCGACTTCGAAAACTACGTCAAGCTGAACAAGAAGATTTCGCCGGAAGTGGTTGGCGCTGCCAGCCAGATCGACGACTATTCGAAGCTTGCCGATACGGTTGCCTCGCATCTCGCGATCAAGATTCCCGAGAAGCAGGAAATGCTGTCGATCCTCTCGGTGCGCGAGCGCCTCGAGAAGGCACTTTCCTTCATGGAAGCCGAAATTTCGGTTCTTCAGGTTGAGAAGCGTATCCGCAGCCGCGTCAAGCGCCAGATGGAGAAGACGCAGCGCGAATACTATCTCAACGAGCAGATGAAGGCGATCCAGAAGGAGCTTGGCGATGGCGAGGATGGTCGCGATGAAGCGGCTGAACTCGAAGAACGCATCAACAAGACCAAGCTTTCCAAGGAAGCCCGCGAAAAGGCCCAGGCTGAGCTGAAGAAGCTGCGTAGCATGAGCCCGATGTCTGCCGAAGCAACGGTCGTCCGCAACTATCTCGACTGGCTGCTGTCCATTCCGTGGGGCAAGAAGTCGAAGATCAAGCAGGACCTGAACTTTGCCGAAGGCGTACTTGGCGACGATCACTTTGGTCTTGAAAAGGTCAAGGAGCGCATTGTCGAGTATCTCGCGGTGCAGGCTCGCTCGACCAAGATCAAGGGCCCGATCCTCTGCCTCGTCGGACCTCCCGGCGTCGGCAAGACCTCGCTTGCCCGTTCGATTGCCAAGGCTACCGGCCGTGAATATGTCCGTATGTCGCTCGGCGGCGTGCGTGACGAGGCTGAAATCCGCGGTCACCGCCGTACCTATATCGGTTCGATGCCCGGCAAGGTCATCCAGTCGATGAAGAAGGCGAAGAAGTCCAACCCGCTCTTCCTGCTCGATGAAATCGACAAGATGGGCCAGGATTTCCGCGGCGATCCGTCATCGGCCATGCTTGAGGTGCTGGATCCGGAACAGAACTCGACCTTCATGGATCACTACCTTGAGGTGGAATATGATCTGTCGAACGTCATGTTCGTGACGACGGCAAATACGCTGAACATCCCCGGTCCATTGCTGGATCGTATGGAAGTCATCCGTATCGCCGGCTACACCGAGGATGAAAAGCTCGAGATCGCCAAGCGGCACCTGTTGCCGAAGGCAATCAAGGATCATGCCCTGCAGCCGAAGGAGTTTTCGGTCACGGACGATGCGCTGCGCAATGTTATCCGCCTCTACACGCGGGAAGCAGGTGTGCGTAGCCTCGAACGCGAATTGATGACTCTGGCACGTAAGGCCGTGACCGAAATCCTGAAGTCGAAGAAGAAGTCGGTGAAAGTCACCGAAAAGAACCTCTCCGACTATCTGGGTGTCGAGCGGTTCCGCTTCGGTCAGATCGACGGCGAAGATCAGGTTGGCGTTGTGACAGGTCTTGCCTGGACGGAAGTTGGCGGTGAATTGCTGACCATCGAAGGTGTCATGATGCCCGGCAAGGGCCGCATGACTGTCACGGGTAACCTCCGCGACGTGATGAAGGAATCGATCTCCGCAGCGGCTTCCTATGTCCGCTCGCGTGCCATCGATTTCGGTATCGAACCTCCGTTGTTCGACAAGCGCGACATCCACGTGCACGTGCCGGAGGGTGCAACGCCGAAGGACGGTCCGTCCGCCGGTATCGCCATGGTCACGGCGATCGTATCCGTTCTGACCGGCATTCCGGTTCGCAAGGACATCGCAATGACGGGTGAGGTCACCCTGCGCGGTCGTGTCCTGCCAATCGGCGGCCTGAAGGAAAAGCTCCTCGCAGCTCTGCGCGGCGGCATCAAGAAGGTTCTGATCCCGGAAGAAAACGCTAAGGATCTGGCGGATATTCCGGACAATGTGAAGAACAGTCTTGAGATCGTTCCGGTGTCTCGCGTGGGTGAAGTCCTCAAGCATGCTCTGGTTCGCGAACCTGAGCCGATTGAATGGACCGAGCCGGCAACCCCGGCGACCGTGCCTTCGGTCGAGGAAGAAGCAGGGGCCACGACCGCTCATTAAGGCATTTCCGGCAAACGTGCGAAGCGGTTTGCTTACAGGTAATGCACCGAAATGAACGTCCAGCGGGCGATTCTGTTTCAGTCAGATTGCCCCGCTGGAAGGCGTCTATCAGGACCAACAATTGAAATGCCGGGCAATTTGCCCGGCATTTCTGTGTTTAACCCCGGTTTTCCGGGGTTTTTTCACGTTGACAGGCTTGGTTTGTGAAACGATTTGAATAAACTCCGACCAATCCGGTCACGTTATCCGTTCCGGTAGATAAAGAAAGGAAATGCCAATGAACAAGAACGAATTGGTTGCCGCAGTTGCGGAAAAGGGCGGTTTGACGAAGGCTGATGCCGGTACTGCTGTTGACGCCGTACTCGCTGCTGTTACCGGCGCCCTGAAGGCTGGTGAAGAAGTCCGTCTGCCTGGCTTCGGCGTTTTCTCCGTTTCGCATCGCGCTGCCTCGACCGGCCGTAACCCATCGACCGGCAA
The DNA here is from genome assembly GCF_026014005.1 of Brucella sp. JSBI001. Classification (NCBI taxonomy): domain Bacteria; kingdom Pseudomonadati; phylum Pseudomonadota; class Alphaproteobacteria; order Hyphomicrobiales; family Brucellaceae; genus Brucella; species Brucella sp. JSBI001. The sequence continues at coordinate 1,202,863 of NZ_CP110339.1, forward strand.
GGAAGTTGCTATTCCGGCTCGCAATGTGCCGAAGTTCTCGGCTGGCAAGGGCCTGAAGGACGCCGTAAACGGCTAATCATGATCTGGAGAGTGAAAGCTCTTCGAACGGATCGTGACGTTAAATTTCCAGCCATCGCGGCATGATCGCGAATGGCTGTCGAGAAGGCCCGGCATTGCCGGGCTTTTTTCGTAAGTGTAGTAAGCGTGAATGAGTACTTGCAACTGGATGTTGGCTTCTAAGAACCAAAAATATCCGTCAGGATTCTGGCCAGTGCGAAAACGGCTGCCAATGGTAGCAGCCAGTCGAAAAATATATCCGGGTTTTTCATGAGTGAAAGAATGCTCGGCTGATCTTGCGAGATTGCACCGCCAAATGACACCATTTGGCGGCTCAATGGACTAGCGGACGATCTTCAGCAGGGAAGTGCGCTTCCCGAAGATCATATCGGTGCACAATGTGCCTTTACGAGAAAGTCTGTAGGTAGCAGCAGGCCGCGTATCACAAATGGACTTCACAAAACGCAGTGCTGAGACGCGATCTGTGAAAAGTCCCCCGACAAGTCCCAGCCGGTCATAGACGACCCAGCGCCGTGCGGCTTCCTTGTCGACGATAAAGCGCGGCAGTGGAACGGCGGCGTTTCTCTGTTTTTTTGTGGTCATAGCGAGTGCTCCGTCCAGAGACGCAACCGCATTCACTGTGTAAGTTGCATGATGAGGAACGTCACCAGAACGCCGGCTCCAATCACGGTCATCAAGCGGAGCAGTATGCTGATGTCCTGGCGCAATTCTTCCTCGGTAATGGCTGAACTGATGTTCCGGGACCCTGCATGCGTACGCTTTGCTTTGCTCAGGAGTAAAAACAGGCCCAATTTTCCGTACATGATCGAAACCTCACTTCTGATGGTTACACGAATGTTTCAATTGCTGGGGGGCTAGGCTGGCGGTGTTTCAGCGCGCCGCCAGTGTGATGGAAAGTACCGCTTGCTGATGCTGCGCTATGAGCGCCGAGGGTGTTTCTTCCACATGGTCAATGGCAGCACAGGCCCGACGAATGGCGCTGGCGGTTTCTTCGCTGACGCCAACCAACGGCAGCCGTACATCTGGCGAGAAACCGCGCCGATGGTGCAAGGCGTACTTCACCGGAACGGGATTGGTATCCTGTTCCATGGCAGTCAGAAGAGGCTTCAATTTGAAGCCGAGCGTTCTGGCAGCGCAGGCATCGGCTCGCTTACAGGCTTCGTAAAGTTCGACAGTGGTTGCTGGAAGCACATTCGATATGACTGAAATCATTCCGTCTCCCCCCTCAAGATTGAAGGAAACGGCGGTCGCGTCATGTCCTGATAGTTGTATCAGCCGATCGTCTATACGACGAACGATGCGTTTGGGCCGGTCGAGTTCACCAGTCGCGTCCTTGATACCAATGACGGTCGGGAGTTCACTCAGCCGTTCGATAGTTTCCAGAGAAAGATCGACGCCGGTTCGCTTCGGGACATTATAAAGGATGATTGGTATCTGAACATTGCGAGCCACGGCTTCGAAGTGGCGATACAAGCCTTCCTGAGACGGACAGTTATAGTATGGCGTCACAATCAGGGCGGCGTCAGCACCGCAGGCAGCTGCAGCGCTCGTCAATGCAATTGTCGATACAGTATCGTTGGTGCCTGTTCCTGCAACAATGGGTACACGTCCTGCAGAGACGTCAACACAGGTTTTGATGAGGCTGATCTTTTCCGCCGTATTGAGAGTTGGGGCCTCCCCGGTCGTGCCACAGGGAGAAAGAGCATGGATGCCTTCTCCAATCTGCCACTCCACCAACTCGGCGAAAGCCTTGTGCGCCACTTCTCCGTTTTCAAATGGGGTAACAAGAGCGGTTGTTACTCCGCGCAATCTGGTTCTGAGTTCGTCATAAGCCATTGTTCTGGATCTCCGTTACCCGAACCTTCGACCGCAAACGAACCTCGCATATGTCGCAGAAGCCATTCAGAACGCAGTCTTGCCGGGCGTGAACAAGCTATGAGTCCCGGCGTATAAATTCGAGATCGGGAACAGACCCGGAGTATTAGAAAGTCGTATATTGCCTCAGGGCATGATGTGACCGCGCTGGCCGTTATAGCGACTAACGTTTTTATTCTCAGGTCCTTGCCCGTTCAGACAGAGGAGTATCCGCAAAAAAGCCGGGCACTGGGCCCGACTTCCAATAACTCTCTTTGCCTGCCGCTTATTCAGCAGCCTCTGAACTGCGCTTGGGGCGGCGTTCCAGCAGTTCCTTGAGGAAGTGGCCGGTGTAGGAGCGTTTCTCCTGCACGATGTCTTCCGGACGGCCCACGGCAACAATCTCGCCGCCGCCATCGCCACCTTCCGGTCCAAGGTCGATCACCCAGTCGGCAGTCTTGATGACTTCGAGATTATGCTCGATCACAACGACTGTGTTGCCCTGTTCCACCAACTCGTGCAGCACTTCGAGCAGCTTCGCCACATCGTGGAAGTGCAGGCCGGTTGTCGGTTCGTCCAGAATATAGAGCGTGCGGCCCGTTGCGCGGCGTGACAGTTCCTTGGCAAGTTTCACGCGCTGCGCTTCACCACCCGAAAGCGTCGTCGCCTGCTGGCCGACCTTGATATAGCCGAGACCCACCTTAACGAGCGTTTCCATCTTGTCGCGCACCGCAGGCACGGCTGAGAAAAACTCCGCGCCTTCCTCGACTGTCATATCCAGCACATCGGCGATGGACTTGCCCTTGAACAGGACTTCCAGCGTTTCGCGGTTATAGCGTTTGCCGTGACAGACATCACAAGTCACATAGACATCCGGCAGGAAGTGCATCTCGATCTTGATGACGCCATCGCCCTGGCAAGCCTCGCAGCGTCCGCCCTTCACATTGAACGAGAAGCGGCCCGCCTGATAACCGCGCGCCTTGGCTTCCGGCAGCCCCGCAAACCAGTCGCGGATCGGCGTGAAGGCACCCGTATAGGTTGCCGGGTTGGAACGAGGCGTACGACCAATCGGCGACTGGTCGATATCGATCACCTTGTCGAGGAACTCCAGTCCCTCAATACGGTCATGCTCAGCCGGATGCTCACGTGAACCCATGATGCGGCGCGAAGCGGCCTTGAACAGGGTTTCAATCAGAAAGGTGGACTTGCCGCCGCCTGAAACGCCGGTGACAGCGGTAAAGGTTCCAAGCGGAATATCCGCCGAGACATTTTTCAGATTGTTGCCGCGCGCGCCGACGACCTTGATGCGCTTGGACTTTGAAATCTTGCGGCGTTCCGCCGGAACGGCAACTTCCATCGCGCCTGACAGATATTTGCCAGTCAGCGAGTTCGCATTGGACATCACGTCCTGCGGCGACCCTTGAGCGATGATCTTGCCGCCATGGACACCTGCCGCAGGGCCGATATCGACCACATAGTCGGCAGTCAGGATCGCATCTTCGTCATGTTCGACCACGATGACCGTGTTGCCGAGATCGCGCAGATGGCGCAGCGTGTCGAGGAGACGCGCATTATCACGCTGATGCAGGCCGATGGATGGTTCATCCAGTACGTAAAGCACGCCGGTCAGGCCAGAGCCGATCTGCGAAGCAAGACGGATACGCTGGCTTTCACCGCCCGACAGCGTGCCGGAATTGCGCGCCAGCGTCAGATAGTCGAGGCCGACATCGTTGAGGAACTGCAGGCGCTCCCGGATTTCCTTGAGGATGCGGGCGGCAATCTCGCGCTGCTTGTCGTTAAAGCTGCTATCGATGTCGCGGAACCAGGCGTCGGCCTTGCGGATCGACATTTCCGTGATCTCGCCAACATGCTTCATGCCCACCTTGACCGCAAGCGCTTCCGGCTTCAGGCGGTAGCCGTTACAGGAAGGGCAGGGAGTCGAGGCCATGAAGCGCTCAATATCTTCGCGCGACCAGGCGGAATCGGTTTCCTTCCAGCGGCGTTCCAGATTGGGGATCACGCCCTCAAAAGGCTTCGTCGTCTGGTAGGAACGCAGGCCGTCATCATACTGGAAGGTGATTTCCTTGCCCTTGGTGCCATAGAGAATGGCCTGCTGGGCTTCTTCCGAAAGATCAACCCAGCGCGCACCGATCTTGAAGCCATAGGCTTTGCCAAGCGCTTCCAGCGTCTGATTGTAATAGGGCGACGAAGACCGCGCCCATGGGGCAATCGCGCCGTCCTTCAACACTGCCGTTTCGTCGGGAACGATCAGGTTCGGATCAATGGCCTGCTGCGTGCCGAGACCATCACAGGTCGGGCAGGCGCCGAACGGGTTGTTGAACGAGAACAGGCGCGGTTCGATTTCTGGAATGGTGAAACCGGAAACCGGGCAGGCAAACTTTTCCGAAAACAGAATGCGCTCATGCGTTTCGTTGGCCGACTTGTTTGCAGCACCACCTTCAGCCGTTTCTTCCGGCGGCAGCGGCTTGTCAGCAAACTCAGCGACGGCCAGACCTTCGGCAAGCTTGAGGCAGGTTTCAAGACTGTCGGCGAGGCGGGTTGACAGGTCAGGGCGCACCACAACGCGGTCCACCACAACATCGATGTCGTGCTTGTACTTCTTGTCCAGCGCCGGAACGTCGGCGATTTCATAGAAGGTGCCGTCCACCTTGACGCGCTGAAAGCCCTTCTTCTGAAGCTCTGCCAGCTCCTTCTTGTACTCGCCCTTGCGGCCACGAACGATGGGCGCGAGGATATAAAGGCGCGTGCCTTCTTCCAGCGCCATGACCCGATCAACCATCTGGCTGACGGTCTGGCTCTCAATGGGAAGGCCGGTTGCAGGCGAATAGGGCACGCCCACGCGCGCAAAGAGCAGGCGCATATAGTCGTAGATTTCGGTGACGGTGCCGACCGTCGAACGCGGATTGCGGCTCGTCGTCTTCTGTTCAATGGAAATGGCAGGAGATAGGCCGTCGATCTGGTCGACATCCGGCTTCTGCATCATTTCGAGGAACTGGCGCGCATAGGCCGAAAGACTTTCGACATAACGGCGCTGGCCTTCCGCATAGATCGTGTCGAAGGCAAGCGAGGATTTGCCCGAGCCGGAAAGCCCCGTCATCACGATCAGCTTGTCGCGAGGCAGATCGAGATCGACATTTTTCAGATTGTGTTCGCGCGCGCCACGTATGGAAATGAATTTCTGATCGCTCATTCCGCGTCCTGCCTGCTCATGATGCCATGGATAACGGGCGCCGAATGGTAAAACACGTCGCGCCGGTGTCTAATATGGGGTGAAACGCTCCAATAAGAAGGGGGCTCCGGTCATTCATCGGTGCACTCTTATCATTAGAACAAATATCGAACAACCAGCCTTCTGATAGGCGATACGAAATGTGAACGCAAGAGCGTTGACTGTCACTCCTGACAGGAGCAGACTACCCTTACTCGCTGATAGCGGAGAGGTGCCGCGGTGGGATGACACGGCATCGGCAAGAGGTCCGCAGGAGGCGGGGAGACCCAGTAGGGAGGTAAAGGAGCATGAGTCCACCTGACTACAGTGCCTAGCTTTCACAGAGATGAAAGCACAATCCGTTTCGGTTGCGGCAGCATCTTTTCGCAAGGAATGATGCCTCGTTGATCGAAAGTGTGATTGCCGACAATTTGAATTTGCGCGGAATGCAAATGGCCGTGCGCCTTTGCGATCCGAAAAGACCTGCCGACGAATTAATGTCGACACATGAGCATTGCTCAAACCCCAAGCCCTGCGCGCCAAAGATACAGTGAGCGGCAGGGCTTTTCCTTGGAAGTTGATCCCGTTTGCCAAGCGCAGGCAGCTATTGCTTTATGAAGGTTGTCGGCAAGGCTGTTTTGAAATTAAGGCAGATGCCGTTTCAGCCCCTGAAATGAGGCAAACTGCATTATCAGCGCGGTAAACGGTGCAAAAACCCACTGAAATTTATGGCGTACGCAAGGCTTTTTAATGTCGGAAGGTTGCATTTTGAACAAAACAAGAACATAAACTCTGTGGACATTGAAGAATTCACCGGCCCGGATTGAGCGCGCTTTGAGCCAGTCCTGTAAGGTGAACATATGAGTTTCTGGTGATGGCGCATTGTTGCGCCTGATCTTTCATTTGAAAAGTGCCTCTTGTCCGCGCGAAGCAGTGCGGAAAGAGTGTGCATGCAAGACCCGGAGTAATTTTCGATGGCTGGTAGCGTCAATAAAGTCATTCTGGTCGGCAATCTTGGTGCCGATCCGGAAATTCGTCGTCTGAATTCCGGCGACGTGGTTGCCAATCTGCGCATTGCAACGTCGGAAAGCTGGCGCGATCGCCAGAGCGGCGAACGCAAGGACCGCACCGAATGGCACAGCGTTGTCATCTTCAATGAAAACCTCGCCAAGGTTGCGGAACAATATCTGAAGAAGGGCGCCAAGGTTTACATCGAAGGCGCGCTCCAGACCCGCAAATGGCAGGATCAGAACGGCAATGACCGTTATTCGACGGAAGTCGTGCTGCAGAAGTTCCGTGGTGAGCTGCAGATGCTCGATAGCCGTGGTGAAGGCGGCGGTGAAGGCCGTTCGTTCGGCGGCGGTGGCGGCAACCGTAACCAGATGTCTGATTATTCCGGTGGCGGCGGTGATTTCGGCTCGTCTGGCCCATCCAATCAGGGTGGCAGCAGCGGTGGCTTCTCGCGCGATCTGGACGACGAAATTCCTTTCTGAGAACGAATATAATCCAGTTTATAAGTGAATTACGATAAGGCGCTGTTTTACAGCGCCTTTTCTATTGGATCATACTTCCGATTTTCTAGGAAAAATGATGTCTGATCGCGAGCTCGTCAGCGTGATTTGCCCTCAGATTTAACCTGCTCGCCGTCCTCTTTGGTGAATGATGCGACGGGGTTTTCCAGAAGCGGCAGAACCAGCTCAGACGGACGGCAAAGCCTGGTGCCGCGCGGCGTTTCGACGATGGGCCGGTTAATCAGAATCGGATGGGCCATCATGAAATCGATCAGCTCGTCGTCTGTCCATTTCGGATCGGACAGCCCGAGTTCAGCATAGGGCGTGCCTTTCTCGCGCAGCAGTTCGCGCGGTGTCATGTTCATTGCCGCCAGCAGACCGAGCAGACGTTCCCGCGTGGGTGGATTCTGCACATATTCGATGATGACGGGCTCTTCGCCACTCGCACGGATCATTGCCAGCGTGTTGCGCGAGGTGCCGCATTTCGGATTGTGAAAAATAGTGACGGTCATCGGGAGTTTCCTGTCTGTGTTGAAAGCACCATGCGTGGTTGGCACCAGCATGGGTCAGTTCATATCATTCATCTGCGGGTCGCCGGGATAAGTGTCGATAGAAAACTCCATATTATCGGCTGAAAACCGTGTCAGCGAATACTGGATGGGCACACCGTCAGTGTTCACATTGATTGCCTTAGCCGTCAGCACAATGGCGCCGGGCGAAAGCTTCAAATGTTTCAGATCATCCGAATCCGCATGGCGGGCGGATATGATTGTCGATTTACGGAAGTAGTCGGCAATACCTGCTTTTCGGAAAGCCACGGTTATTGAACCGCTTGCCGCATAATCCTCGGCGATTTCCGGAAATTGTTCGGCACTGATCCAGAGCGTTGCGCGCGACACAGGGCGTCCGTCAGCGCTGTGCAAGGTTTCCAGCCGCAGGACCGGTGAACCAGGCTCGATCTCTAGCGCCTCGGCTATATCCGGAGAGGCAGGCGCTGTGCCGGAAGCGAGCAGCGCGCCCTTCATGTCGCGCACCTGCGAAGCCAGCGATTGCGAAATGCGGGTGCGACGTCCGATCTGGTAGGTGAGGCGCTTTGCATTGGCAACGAAGGTGCCGCGCCCTTGCTCGGCACGCAGTACGCCTTCCTGCGTCAGCGCGGCGATGGCGCTGCGCACCGTATGGCGATTGACTCCAAACCTGTCGGCAAGTTCCATCTCGGCGGGCATACGCGCACCGGACTGAAGCCTGCCAGCCCTGATCTCACCGCGTATCTCGTCGGCAATCTGCCTCCAGATCGCCACGCCGCTGTTTCTCTCAATTCGTCTGGTCTTTGTCATCAACTGTCATCGTCCTGTCATTGGCAGGGTGTAATCATTCTGGTATTGTATAGTTGTCTATATAACTAGACAATTTGAGAGGTCAAGTCAACGGGAACGCATCCCGAAAAACATGAAACAGTTTTCGGACAAGATGCGCCTCAAAACAAACTCCAGAGCGACGATCTGATGCAATCAGGTCAAAGCGCGCTCTGGAACTAACAGGGCAGGGAAGCTCATGTACGGTACGGAGCAAAGTGCGAAGGGAGGCGGAGCCGGTTCCGCCACTGAAAGCGGAACGGTGCCGGATGCAGTGCCAGATTCAGTTCAAGCCGCACGGCAGGCAAGCATGGCAGTTCTTGCACGTGCAAGCGGCGAAGAGCTGCAAGCTTTCTGGCAGGCATGGTCCAACAAGTCGGAATTTGAAGTTCTGCGCGGACCGGAAACCGGTCTCGTAATGCTGCGTGGCCGCATTGGCGGCGGCGGCGCACCCTTCAATGTCGGCGAGGCAACGGTGACGCGCGCTACGGTGCGGCTCTCCGACGGATCGGTCGGCCACTCTTATGCGCTCGGTCGCGATCAGGAAAAGGCGCGGCTTGCCGCTGTCTTTGATGCATTGTGGCTCAATGAAGGCCATCGCGATGCCGTGGAGGCACAAGTGCTGAATGTCTTGCGCAAGCGGCTGGACGATGCCGACGTCAAGCTGCGCGGCGAAGCCGCCGCTACCAAGGTCGATTTCTTCACAATGGTCCGGGGAGACAATTGATGCTTCCTTTTTCTCTCGAAAACAGCACTTCCTCTGCGTTTGAAGGTGGCTTTGACGATCCGGTGACGAATGCGCAGTCGGCTTTTCATGCCGTCATGCACGCCATGGCTAATCCCGGTCGCATTTATCCATTGGCGCGCACAGCCACACCACCGCAGCCGCTGACGCCTGAACTGGGCGTTATTGCAGCAACCCTGCTCGATCACGATGCAACTGTCTGGTGCGATGCAGCGATAGCAGCTGATGAAAGCGCAACCGCCTGGCTTACTTTCCACACGGGCGCACCGCGTGTCGAAAGTGCGAATGCCGCACAATTCGCTCTGGCCAGCAATGTTTCGCTGCTGCCGTCTCTGGCAGGGTTTTCGCAGGGTGATGCCGAATTTCCCGACCGTTCGACAACCGTTGTTCTCGCTGTTGCGTCGCTGACAAGCGGACAGGGCTTTGTGCTGAAAGGCCCCGGTATTGATGGCGAACGTGCACTTCAGGTTGATGGCCTGCCGCAGGATTTCATCCAGCAATGGCGTGAGAACGGCGCACAATACCCGCTCGGCATTGATCTTGTTCTGGTCTGCGACGGCGCTGTTGCAGCGCTTCCCCGCACAACCCGCGTTTCTGCTCTGGAGGGCTGAAAATGTATGTTGCCGTAAAGGGTGGCGAAACGGCCATCCATAATGCCCACCGTCTTCTAGATGATCGTCGTCGCGGCGACCGTTCGGTTCCGGCACTGCGTCTCGATCAGATTGCCGAACAGCTGGCGCTGGCGGTTGATCGCGTCATGGCCGAAGGTTCGCTCTATGATCGCGAACTGGCAGCACTTGCTGTTCGTCAGTCGCGCGGCGATCTGATCGAGGCAATCTTTCTGGTGCGCGCCTACCGCACAACCTTGCCGCGTTTTGGCTATTCGCGGCCGATGGAAACCGCTGAAATGCTGATCGAACGTCGCATTTCTGCGACCTACAAGGATCTGCCGGGCGGTCAGTTGCTCGGACCGACCTTTGATTACACGCATCGTCTGCTCGACCCAGATCTGGCCGGTGATGTTGCCGTTCCGGAACCCGAAATGCGGGAAGCCGTGAAGGAAGAAACGCCGCGTGTAACCGATATTCTTGGCGCGGTCGGCATGATTGAGGATGATGGTTCCCTACCGGAAGGTCACGAACCGGGCGACCTGACCCGCGAACCGTGGACATTCCCGATGGAGCGCGATCTGCGGCTTCAGGCATTGGCACGCGGTGATGAAGGCTTCCTGCTGGCGCTCGGCTATTCCACCCAGCGCGGCTATGGCAACAACCATCCTTTCGTCGGCGAAATCCGCATTGGCGAAGTGGATGTCGAGTTCGACGTGCCGGAACTTGGTTTTGCCGTCTCGCTCGGTCGTGTGCAGCTGACCGAATGCCAGATGGTCAATCAGTTCAAAGGTTCGGCCAAGCAGCCGCCGCAATTCACGCGCGGTTACGGTCTGGTTTTCGGCCAGAGCGAACGCAAGGCCATGTCCATGTCGCTCTGCGACCGTGCACTGCGCGTGCGGGAATTCGATGCGGATGTGACGGCACCTGCCGAGGACGAGGAATTCGTTATCTCGCATTCCGACAATGTGCAGGCGACGGGTTTCGTCGAGCATCTGAAACTGCCGCATTACGTGGATTTCCAGGCAGAACTCGACCTCATCCGCCGCATGCGTGCGGAATATGACCAAGCGCACAATGAGACTGAAGGCGTAACGAAGGAGGCCGCAGAATGAGCGATCTGGCCAATTATAACTTCGCCTATCTGGACGAACAGACCAAGCGGATGATCCGCCGCGCCATCCTGAAGGCCATCGCAATACCGGGCTATCAGGTGCCTTTTGCCAGCCGTGAAATGCCGATGCCTTATGGCTGGGGCACCGGCGGCGTGCAGGTGACGGCTGCCATTCTGGGGCCGAATGATGTGCTGAAGGTCATCGATCAGGGTGCCGATGACACGACCAATGCCGTTTCCATCCGCGCCTTCTTCCAGAAGACTGCCGATGTCGCCGTCACCACCCATACGGGCGAGGCGACCATCATCCAGACCCGCCACCGTATCCCGGAATATCCGCTGACCGAGGGGCAGGTGATTGTCTATCAGGTGCCGATCCCGGAACCGCTGCGTTTTCTGGAGCCACGCGAAACGGAAACTCGCAAGATGCATGCGCTTGCCGAATATGGCCTCATGCATGTGAAGCTTTATGAAGATATTGCGCGCCACGGTCATATCGCCAAGACCTACGATTATCCGGTGATGATCGAAGGCCGCTATGTGATGGCGCCTTCGCCGACGCCGAAATTCGACAATCCGAAAATGCATATGTCTCCGGCATTGCAGCTGTTCGGCGCCGGTCGTGAAAAGCGCATTTATGCCGTCCCGCCCTATACGCAGGTGGTCAGCCTCGATTTCGAGGATCATCCGTTCGAAGTGCAGAAGTTCAAGGAACCCTGTGCGCTGTGCGGTGCCAAGGGTGTCTATCTGGATGAAGTCGTGCTCGATGATCGCGGCGGCTCGATGTTCGTCTGCTCCGACACTGATTTTTGCGAAGACCGTCAGGCCAACGGCCATTTCGGTCATCTGGCTGCAAACAAGGAGGCCGCGGCCAAGGAGACCGTAAAATGAACAGCGAACCCCTGCTGAGAGTAAACAGCCTGTCGAAGTTTTACGGCAATCGCCGTGGCTGTGCAGACATTTCCTTCAATCTGTGGCCAGGCGAAGTGCTGGCCATCGTCGGCGAATCCGGTTCGGGCAAGACAACGCTCCTGAACAGTCTGGCAACCCGTCTGGAGCCGACTTCGGGTACCGTCGAATACCGGATGCGTGACGGTGAATTCCGCGATCTCTACAAGATTGGTGAAGCGGAACGCCGTTTCCTGATGCGGACCGACTGGGGTTTTGTGCACCAGAACCCGGCAGACGGATTGCGTATGACGGTTTCGGCTGGTGCCAATGTCGGCGAACGCCTGATGGCTGTTGGTGAGCGACACTATGGCAATATCCGCTCGACGGCCACGGAATGGCTGGGACGTGTCGAAATCGCTTCCGACCGTATCGACGATCAGCCGCGTGCCTTCTCTGGCGGCATGCGTCAGCGCTTGCAGATTGCCCGCAATCTGGTGACGGCTCCGCGACTTGTTTTCATGGATGAACCGACCGGCGGTCTCGATGTGTCTGTGCAGGCACGTCTTCTCGACCTGTTGCGCGGCCTCGTCAGCGATCTTGGTCTGTCGGTGATCATCGTTACTCACGATCTTGCCGTAGCCCGGCTTCTGTCCCATCGGATCATGGTCATGAAAGACGGCCATATTGTCGAACAGGGCCTGACCGACCGCGTACTGGATGACCCGCAGGCGCCATATACGCAACTGCTCGTGTCGTCTATTTTGCAGGTTTAGTAAATTAAAACAGATGTTTGCAGCGTGTTGTTCGTAAATTAGCGAAACTTCATGCGTGAGGTGAGAAATGACACAAGTTAGAACATCCTCTCCGCTGGCGGTGTCGGGTCTGGCGAAGACGTTCACGATGCACTTGCAGGGTGGCATTCAGTTGCCAGTCGTAAGTAACGTGGACTTCAATCTCGAAGCAGGTGAATGCGCCGTGCTTGGCGGACCTTCCGGTGCCGGTAAAAGCTCCATTCTCAAGATGGTCTATGGCAATTATGCCGTGAATGCAGGTTCGATCCTCATTCGTCACGAAGACCGTATGGTGGATCTGGCAACAGCCGATCCACGTGAAGTGCTGGCGGTGCGGCGCGATACGATTGGCTATGTCAGCCAGTTTCTGCGCACATTGCCGCGCGTCGCGGCAATCGATGTGGTTGCCGAGCCTCTGGTTGCGCGTGGCGTCGATCGCGAAGTAGCGTTGAACCGCGCACGCGAGCTTCTGTCACAGCTCAACCTGCCGGAACGGCTGTGGGCCTTGCCGCCTGCAACCTTCTCCGGCGGCGAACAGCAGCGCGTGAACATCGCGCGCGGTTTCATCACAGATCATCCGATACTGCTGCTCGATGAGCCGACGGCCTCGCTCGATGCGAAGAACCGGGCTGTCGTGGTTGATCTCATCAAGACCAAGAAGGAGCAGGGCGTCGCCATGCTAGGCATCTTCCACGATGAAGATGTGCGTACGGAGGTTGCGGACCGGATTATCGACGTGACAGCTTTCTCTCCGAGGGCTGCCGCATGACCAAGCTATCGGTAGAACCGCTGGTGCATGAAACCGCCATCGTCAGCGGTTGCACACTCGGTCGCTACACAGAGATAGGCGAGCGCAACCGCGTTTCGGAAACTGTGCTCGATGACTATTCCTATCTCGGCGTCGATTGCGAAATCTGGTGTGCGGAGATTGGCAAGTTTTCCAATATCGCCAGCCATGTGCGCATCAACGCCACCAACCATCCGACATGGCGTCCGACGCTGCATCATTTCACCTACCGTGCCGGTGATTACTGGCCGGAGGAAAAGGATGAGACGGATTTTTTTGAGTGGCGTCGCGGCAATGCCGTGAAAATCGGTCACGACACATGGCTTGGCCATGGCTCCACCATCTTGCCGGGTGTGACGGTTGGCAATGGTGCGGTTGTTGGGGCCGGAGCAGTGGTGAGCAAGGACGTTGCACCCTATACGATTGTGGGCGGTGTGCCTGCGCGTCTCATTCGCGAACGTTTCGATGCCGCGACCGGCAATCGTCTGGATCGGCTGGCCTGGTGGGACTGGAGCCATGATCGTCTGCATGAAGCGCTCGATGATTTCCGCGCGCTCGATATCGAAGCTTTCCTCTCGAAATATGAAACTGCCGCTAACACGAATGCGGTGATGAAAGAGCTATCCCATGGCTAATGAAATCGTTCTGAAAAATGCGCAGATCGTGCTCGCTGACGAGATTGTTTCCGGTTCTATCCTGATCCGTGACGGCAAAATTGCAGCCATCGATCAGGGCTATGCCAATGGCGGCGATGACATGGATGGCGATTATGTCATACCGGGCCTCATCGAGCTGCACACCGACCAGCTCGAAAGCCATTACGCGCCGCGTCCGAAAGTGCGCTGGAATGTCGACGCTGCGGTTCAGGCCCATGATGCGCAGGTTGCAGCATCGGGCATCACGACGGTTTTCGATGCGATGCGCGTCGGCTCCGACTATGACCGCGACTTCGTCGGCAAGGATATGCGCATGCTTGCGGATGCCATTGAAAGCGGTGTTCGCGAAAACCGGCTGCGTGCAGACCACTTTCTGCATCTGCGCTGCGAAGTGTCATCTGCAGATTGCCTTGAAACATTCGAGCTTTTTGCGGGCGATGACCGCGTAAAACTCGCTTCGCTGATGGATCATGCGCCGGGACAGCGTCAATTCGTTGATCTTGAGACCTATCGCACTTATTACATGCGCAAGATGAAGCTCACGGATGAGGAGTTCCGGGTGCATTGTGAGAAGCGCATGGCGGATTCGGACGCCTATTCGGCCAATCATCGCCGCGCCATTGCCGAAATGGCTGCGACACGTGGCATCGTTCTGGCCAGCCATGACGATGCGACCAGTGCGCATGTCGATGAATCGCTCGACCATGGCGTGCGGATTGCCGAGTTTCCGACCACGATGGAAGCGGCCAATGCTTCGAAAGGCGCAGGCCTCTCGATCCTGATGGGTGCGCCGAACATCGTTCGCGGTGGCTCGCACTCCGGCAATATCGCCGCACGCGATCTCGTCGATAATGGCAGCCTCGACATTCTGTCTTCGGACTATATTCCGTTCAGCCTCATTCAGTCGGCTTTCGGCCTTGCTTCGGGCGAACGTCCGATTGCGCTGCCACAGGCTGTCCGCCTCGTGACCAAGAACCCCGCTGATGCCATGGCTATGGATGATCGCGGCGAAATCGCCATCGGCAAGCGTGCCGATCTGGTTCGCGTGCGCCCCAAAGGTGCGATTCCGGTTGTGCGCACTGTCTGGCGCGAAGGTGATCGGGTGCTTTGATGCAGATGCAATCCGATATGCCGAAAGGCTGTTTCGTCGCCGTTGTCGGCCCCAGCGGGGCCGGCAAGGATACGATCATGGATGCAGCGCGTGTGGCTCTTGCGGGCGACACGCGTTTTCATTTTGTGCGCCGCATCATCACCCGCCCGCAAATGCCGGGCACGGAAGATCATGACAGTCTGGATGAAGCATCTTTTGCAAAAGCTGCAGGCGAGGGAGCCTTCGCTCTGCACTGGCAGGCACATGGCCTGAGCTATGGATTGCCGAAATCGCTTGAGGATGAAATCGCTGAGGGCACGGTGGTGATAGCCAACGTTTCGCGCCGGGTTCTGGGCGATATCCGCAGGCTCTACACGTCGCGCTCTGTGGTTGTGATAACGGCCCGATCGGACGTTCTGGCAGAACGGCTTGCGTCGCGTGGTCGTGAAAGCCGGGAAGAAATCACCGCGCGGCTTGCGCGTGAAGTGAGCTTCGATGACGATGCCGGAGATGTTGTCACAATAGACAATTCAGGTGATGTCAATGCATCCACAGAGACCTTCCTTCGTCATTTGAAGGAAATAACTGTTAAAACAATTGCTTAAGTGAAAGATCTATAGCGGCGTATAAATTTACACAAACGTCATTATGCTTTCATTGCAGTGTCATGGAAGCAATTCAAAGTAAGCATGAATGGAGACCAATTCATGCTTCAACTGAACAACATAACGCGCCGCTATAATGACAAGGTGGCGGTTTCGGGCGTGGACCTCGAAATCGAGCCGGGCACGTTTGTGGGAATTATCGGGCGCTCAGGCGCTGGCAAGTCGACGCTTCTGCGTATGATCAATCGCCTTGTCGAGCCGTCCGAGGGAACAATTCACTGGGATGGTCGTGATGTTACGGGCCTTAAAGGCTCGGGATTGCGTGACTGGCGCGCGCAATGTGCGATGATTTTCCAGCACTTCAATCTGGTCGATCGTCTTGATGTTCTGACCAATGTTCTGATGGGGCGTCTCAACTATGTTTCGACGCCCAAGTCGCTCCTGCGTATCTGGAGCGACGAAGAACGCCTGATCGCGCTTTCCGCTCTGCAGCAGTTCGATATTGCGCATCTTGCGGCGCACCGCGCCGATGAACTTTCGGGTGGCCAGCAGCAGCGCGTGGCGATTGCCCGCGCGCTCGTGCAGCAGCCACGCATTATTCTTGCCGACGAGCCTATTGCATCGCTCGATCCGCGCAACACCCGCAGCGTCATGGACGCCCTGCGCCGCATCAATCGCGAATACGGCATCACGGTTCTCTGCAATTTGCACTCGCTCGATATTGCGCGCAGCTATTGCGACCGCCTCGTCGGCATGTCTGCCGGCAAGATCGTATTCCGTGGCACACCGTCGATGCTGACAGATATGGCATCACGCGACCTTTACGGCATGGAAGCCGCTGACGTCATCGACGCCGATGAACAGGCTGAAACAATGCCAATGCCAGTTCCGCAGTCGGCTGAAGCCGTTCTGCGCCAGCTTTCCGCCTGAGCGCATAAAGCTCCGGAAAAAAACACGCTCCAAACTCAGGATTAACAGGAGATACCTATGCTTAACCGTAGAAACTTTCTGGCGGCGGCTGCGCTTACCGCAACGCTGACCATGCCAATGATGGCCTCCACCGCTCAGGCTGCTGACTGGAGCAAGGATTATCCGGAAATCGTTCTGGGCGTTATCCCGGCTGAAAACGCCTCGACCACTTCCGACCGTTATGCGCCTCTGGCCGCCTATCTCGGCAAGGAACTTGGCACCAAGGTCACGCTGCGCGTCGCCAACGACTATGCCGCTGTCATTGAAGGCCAGCGCGCCGGCAACATCCAGATCGCATTCTATGGCCCGGCTTCTTATGCCCGTGCCGTCATGACCGGCGTTGAAACCACACCGCTCGTCAACCAGCGCCATGACACCGGCGTCAACGGCTACTACTCGGTCGTTTATGTTCGCGCCGACAGCCCGTACCAGAAAATGGATGACCTGAAGGGCAAGACCATTGCTCTCGTTGATCCGAACTCCACGTCGGGCAACAACGCGCCGCGCTTCTTCCTCAACCGCGAAGGCTATAGCGTCGATACGTTCTTCGGTAAGAACTTCTTTGCTGGCAGCCATGAAAATGCAGTTCTTGCTCTTGCGCAGGGCACCGCTGATGCCGCTGCCAACTCCTGGAACTCGGAAAACGATTCCAACCTGACCCGCATGGTCAGCCGCGGCGTGCTGAAAGACGCCAACGGCAAGGCAATGACGAAGGATGATTTCCGCGTCATCTTCAAGTCGGACTTCCTTCCAGAAGGTCCGTTCGCTGTTCTCAACACTCTGCCAGACCAGCTGAAGGCCGACATCAAGCAGGCTTTCCTCGATATGCCGAAGAAGGACAAGGCAGGTTTTGATGCCCTTTCCGACGGCAAGGATCAGGAATTCGTAGCGACCGAAGCCAAGGATTTCGAACCAATCATCGAGATGCTCAAGTTCAACGACAAGGCTCGCAAGTCCTAATCCGTAGAACAATTGAAGTGCCCGAAGCCGCAAAAGCTTCGGGCATTTTTTTAGAGCATGATCCCGAAAAGTGGGAACCGGTTTTCGGACAAGATCATGCTTGATTAAAGGAATCTCGCATGACGGTATCCTCACTCGACGGCAACGGTGCAAAAACTCTGCTTGCCGATTATCGAAGAGAAGTCGGCAAACGGCGTCTCTATGGTATCGCGCTGCTCCTCGCGCTTGTCGTTGTCGCCATTGCTGCCTCCGTCGTTGCCGATGTTCGGCCGGGCACACTGGTCGAAAATCTCTTTCGCTTTACAAGCTACCTCGGTCGCATTCTGCCGGATCTGACCATCGCCAATTTCTGGGGCGACCTCGCTGCCTGGTACTGGAACCTCGGCGGCTGGCTCAAGATGCTGTTTGAGACGCTGTTGATCGCCTATCTGGCGACGTTGATCGGTGCTGTGGTCGCTTTTGCGGCTTCCTTCGCAGCATCATCCAACATGGCTCCGAATTCGACGGTTCGCTTCATCGTTCGTCGCGGGCTGGAGCTGTTGCGTACGGTTCCTGAAATCGTCTTCGCGCTGCTGTTCGTTATCGCCTTCGGTCTTGGGCCGATGGCCGGTGTGCTGGCACTGATGCTTCATACGACAGGGGCACTGGGCAAGCTGTTCTCCGAAGTCGTCGAGAATATCGACATGCGCCCGGTAGAAGGTATTCGCGCATCGGGCGGCTCCGGCCTGCAGGTCATCCGCTTTGCCGTGCTGCCACAAGTGGCCGCAAATTTTGCTTCCTATGGCCTGCTGCGTTTTGAAGTCAACGTGCGCGGTGCTTCCGTCATGGTTTTGTGGGGGCAGGCGGTATCGGGCAGGAACTGCTCACCTCGATCCGCCAGTTCTACTACAGCGATGTCAGCGCCATTCTGCTGCTGATCATCGTGACGATCGTCGTGATCGATCTTGTCACCCAGCGCGTGCGTCACGCACTGCTTGGCCGTATTGGTTGAGGAGAGAATTATGACCGACATTGCACAAAGTCTCTCCCGCGAAGCACATGCGCACGAAAAGGAATTGAGGACCGAATATGCCGATCTGTTCGGCAATGGGCGCACATGGCGTAATCTGGCGATTCTAACCGTAGCGCTTATCGCTTCAGTCTGGTTCGCTTTCTATTGGCTCGATTTTTCACTGCTGCGCATTCTAAACGGCCTCGGTCGCCTCGGTGATTTCGCCTTGATGATGATGCCGCCATCGTCCGGCGGTCGTTTCAGTCTTTATCTGTGGTCTATGATGGAAACGCTGGCGATTGCCTATCTCGGCACATTGTTGGCAGCGATCCTCGCTTTTCCATTCGGTTTTCTGGCGGCGAAGAACATCATTCCGAATGTCTTCCTGCATTTTGGCATTCGCCGCTTCCTCGATACCATTCGCGGCGTCGATACGCTGATATGGGCACTGATCTGGGTGTCGGTTGTGGGGCTTGGACCTTTCGCCGGTATTCTCGCCATCGCCTGCTCGGATTTCGGCGCTTTCGGCAAGCTGTTCTCGGAAGCCATTGAAGGTGCTGACAAGAAGCCGGTCGAAGGCGTGGTCTCATCAGGTGGCGGCAAGCTGCACGGCTATCGCTTCGGCGTGCTGCCACAGGTTCTGCCTCTGATCGGCAGTCAGGTGCTTTATTTCTTCGAGTCAAACACCCGCTCGGCGACGATCATTGGTATTGTCGGGGCAGGCGGTATCGGCGCGCATCTGGCGGAACAGATCAAGGTTCTGAACCTTCAGGACGTTTCCTTCCTGATCATCATGATCCTGATCGCTGTTGCCGTGATCGACTGGTTCTCGTCCAAGCTGCGTCACGCCATGATTGGCAAGAAGGCACAGAAATCGGCTTAAAAGCATTTCCAGCAAAAGTGTGAAACGGTTTTGCGTTCGGAAATGCGTGATAAAAGTTAGAGCGGTTCTGATGAACCGTTCTAACCAGTAATGAGTGATTTCACGCCATCTGCAACGAACTGAACCGCAAGCGCGGCTAGAATGACGCCGAGAAGGCGTGTCAAGATGGAACGGCCGGTTTCGCCGAGAAACCGGTCGACCCGCTCTGCCAGCAACAGCACGAGATAGGTAATCAGCAGGCAGACGAAAATTACGCCAAGAAGGGCCAAACGCGGCCCGACGCCGTGGAAAGAGTCCGAGGTCAGAACGATAGCCGAAATTGCGCCCGGACCGGCAATCAGTGGAATGGCAAGTGGGAAGGCGGCAATATTGCGGATATGGTCCTTGGTGATGGCCACCTCGGCGCTCTTTTCCTTGCGCTCTGTCCGCTTCTCGAAAATCATCTCAAATGCGATCCAGAACAGTAACAGGCCACCGGCAACGCGAAACGCACCGATGGTAATGCCGAACATGCCGAGTATCTGCGCGCCCGCAATGGCAAAGAGCGCCATCACGATAAAACCGATGATGGAGGCGCGAAGCGCCACCTGTCCGCGGTGGTGCCGCTCCATGCCCGGCGTCAGTGCCAGAAACAATGGCGCAAGACCGGGCGGATCGATTGTAACAAGCAGGGTGACGAACGCGCTGAAAACCGTATCGTAGAACCCCATACTGCACGCGCCCTTCTTGTTGGCATGTGATGCTCAATCGGATACATGGATTGTAGACGATCAGCGGCACATGGTCGACGCAAAGCGCCAGTACGGGCAACATCGTTGCTCAATCTTTATGTGAATATCTTTTAAGTCATTGAATTGACAGACGGAAATAGCCCGCCGAAACGGTCGTGAAATTGGCGTTTTTTGCTGGTTTCCGTTATAAAGTGACTTTATCGATTCTGTTGAGAAAGAAATCTGAATAGTGTCAGATCAAACGCCTCCACCCGGTTCCGATGATATGAATGGTGGCCCAAACGGCGGCCCTAGCGGTATCGAACCGATTTCCATTATCGAGGAGATGCAGCGCTCCTATCTCGATTACGCGATGAGCGTTATCGTGAGCCGTGCGCTGCCCGATGTGCGCGACGGCCTGAAGCCCGTACATCGCCGCATTCTCCACGCCATGAACGAGATGAACCTCGCCTATAACCGCCCGTACCGTAAGTCGGCGGGTGTGGTCGGTGAGGTCATGGGTAAGTATCACCCGCATGGCGACGCTTCTATTTATGACGCTCTCGTGCGTATGGCGCAGGATTTCTCCATGCGCGATCCGCTTGTCGACGGGCAGGGCAATTTCGGCTCCATCGACGGCGATCCGCCGGCAGCGATGCGTTACACCGAATGCCGTCTGGAAAAGCTTACCGAATCCATCCTGTCGGACATCGACAAGGACACGGTCGACTTCCAGGACAATTATGACGGCCGCGAGCAGGAACCTGTGGTTATGCCTGCACGCTTCCCGAACCTGCTCGTCAACGGTTCGGGCGGTATCGCTGTCGGCATGGCGACCAACATTCCGCCACACAATCTCGGTGAAGTCATTGACGGCTGCGTAGCGCTCATTGAGAATCCGGCTATTCAGCTGGAAGAAATGATTGAGATCATCCCTGGTCCGGATTTCCCGACCGGTGGCATCATCCTCGGACGCGCAGGCATCAATTCCGCCTACACGACTGGGCGCGGTTCGGTGATCATGCGCGGACGCGCCACCATTGAGCCGATGCGCGGTGACCGCGAAGCCATTATCATCACCGAGATCCCGTATCAGGTGAACAAGGCTTCGATGATCGAGAAAATGGCCGAACTGGTGCGCGACAAGCGCATCGAAGGTATTTCCGATCTGCGTGACGAATCCGACCGCGAAGGCTATCGCGTTGTGGTCGAACTCAAGCGCGACGCCGTTGCCGATGTCGTTCTGAACCAGCTCTATCGTTACACGCCGCTGCAGACCTCGTTCGGTTGCAACATGGTGGCGCTGAACGGCGGCAAGCCGGAACAGCTCAATCTGCTCGACATGCTGCGCGCTTTTGTTGCCTTCCGCGAGGAAGTCGTGACGCGCCGCACAAAGTTCTTGCTCAACAAGGCGCGCGACCGCGCGCATGTGTTGGTCGGCCTTGCAATTGCGGTCGCCAATATCGATGAGGTGATTGCACTCATCCGTCGTGCGCCCGATCCAACGACGGCCCGCGAGCAGTTGATGGAACGTCGTTGGCCTGCAGCCGATGTGGCTCCGCTGATCCGTCTCATCGACGATCCGCGCCATCGTATCAATGAAGACGACACCTATAACCTCTCCGAAGAACAGGCTCGTGCCATTCTCGATCTGCGTCTGCAGCGCCTGACCGCGCTCGGTCGCGACGAAGTGGCGGACGAACTGAACAAGATCGGTGAGGAAATCCGCGATTATCTCGACATTCTCTCGTCGCGCCTACGCGTGATGACGATCGTCAAGGATGAGATGATTGCGGTTCGTGACGAGTTCGCCACGCCACGCCGCACCGAAATCGGTTTCGGTGGCGCCGAAATGGATGACGAAGACCTGATCGCCCGTGAGGATATGGTCGTCACCGTCAGTCATGCAGGCTATATCAAGCGCGTTCCGCTGACGACCTATCGTGCGCAGCGCCGTGGCGGCAAGGGCCGCTCCGGCATGGCCACGAAGGACGAGGATTTCGTCACCCGCCTGTTCGTCGCCAATACGCATACGCCGGTTCTGTTCTTCTCCTCGCGTGGCATTGTCTACAAGGAGAAGGTCTGGCGTCTGCCCGTCGGCACGCCGCAGTCCCGTGGCAAGGCGCTCATCAACATGCTGCCGTTGCAGCAGGGCGAGCGCATCACCACAATCATGCCGTTGCCGGAGGATGAAGAATCCTGGGCAAATCTCGACGTCATGTTCTCGACCACGCGCGGTACGGTTCGCCGTAACAAGTTGTCCGACTTCGTTCAGGTCAACCGCAACGGCAAGATCGCGATGAAGTTGGAAGACGAGGGCGATGAAATCCTCTCCGTCGATACCTGTACGGAATTCGACGATGTGCTTCTGACCTGTGCCGGTGGCCAGTGCATTCGATTCCCGGTTACCGATGTGCGCGTCTTCGCAGGCCGCAACTCGATCGGTGTGCGCGGCATCAATCTGGCCGATGGCGACAAGGTCATCTCCATGGCGATCCTGCATCACGTCGATGCCGATGCATCAACCCGTTCTGCCTATCTCAAGCGTTCGATTGCCGAGCGCCGGGCGCAGGGTGCGGACGACGCAGACGACATCGTGGTCGTCGGCGAGGAAGTCGGAACCGATGCGGAACTGACCGAAGAGCTCTATCAGGAGCTGAAGGCCCGCGAAGAAACCGTGCTGACTGTCAGCGAATACGGTTACGGCAAACGTTCCTCGTCCTACGAGTTCCGCGTTTCAGGCCGTGGCGGCAAGGGCATCCGCGCTACCGACACGTCGAAGACCGACGAAATCGGCAAGCTTGTTGCCCTGTTCCCGGTCGAGGCGAGCGATCAGATTCTGCTTGTTTCCGATGGCGGACAGCTCATTCGCGTACCGGTTGACGGTATCCGTATTGCCGGACGTTCCACCAAGGGCGTCACGATCTTCAACACGGCGGATGGCGAAAAGGTTGTCTCGGTCGAACGCATATCCGAAGCGGATAGCGACGAAGAAAACGGCAGTGAGGGCGAGGCAGCTTCTGAAGGCGAAGCACCAATCGCGGACACCGAAGAATAATAGAGAAGCCCGGGTTAGAGCATTTTCGAGCCAAAAGTGTGAAACGGTTTTGCGTCGGATAATGCGACAAACCAACGGACCCGGGCTTTTTATATAGATCAATGAAAAAGGCCGATGGCGGGAACCATCGGCCTTTTTCAGATGCCAAGACTGGAGGAATTGGCGATCACAGAAACTCTTTCACAGCAAGCTCCAACGCTATTGCGTGAACTCGGCTGCTAATACTTAGCGCGAACGCATGTTGCGCAAGCTATTGATGTCAAATGTCACCTGACGCACGCGCTGACGTTTGGACTCATTCTCTTCGAGAAGGAGTATGATTGCCGATGCAGCCATCGCGACCATCATGGATAATGCCAGAAGAAAGATCATCATCGTGTTATCCTTTCGACATACATACGCTTCAGAAGCGAAAAGGTTGCACCAAACTTGCACCTATCTTGGTAAATCGGTTGTGAACTTGTCGTGAAATCGCTGTTCATATCGCGTTCATCTGGTTTCTTGGTTTCTGTTTTCTTATCGCAGTGGTTCTTGTTGAAAATCCCGTCAGAAAAGGCTAGCTGGAAGAAATGACGATCGCGATTTATGCGGGCTCCTTCGACCCGGTGACAAACGGCCATATGGATGTCCTTAAAGGTGCCCTGCGCCTTGCCGACGAGGTTATTGTCGCGATCGGCGTTCATCCCGGCAAAAAACCTCTCTTCACCTTCGAGGAGCGTGTGGCGCTCATCGGTGAAAGCTCCAAGGCCATATTGGGCAAGGATGCAGGCCGGGTTTCGGTCATTTCCTTCGACGGATTGGTCATCGATGCAGCGCGCAAACATGCCGCACAATTGATGGTGCGTGGTTTGCGCGATGGCACCGATCTCGACTATGAAATGCAGATGGCGGGCATGAACGGAACTATGGCGCCGGAATTGCAGACCGTGTTCCTGCCGGCAGACCCGGCAGTACGCACAATTACCGCCACATTGGTCCGCCAGATTGCCTCCATGGGCGGCGATATAAAGCCCTTCGTTCCTGCGGCTGTTGCTGCCGCCTTGAACACCAAATTCAAATCCTGACTGCAGGGAGTTTTTCGATCATGTCTTTCATCCGTTCGGCGCTTGCCGCTGTTGCCTTTTTCGCGCTGTCGCAAGGAGCGGTCCAGATGGCTTCCGCCGCCAATGCTGAAAACACCGTCGTTCTCAAGCTGAAGGACGGCGACGTTGCCATTCAGCTTCGTCCCGACCTCGCGCCGAAGCATGTCGCCCAGATTGAAAAGCTGGTCGGGGAAGGCGCTTATAATGGCGTTGCATTTCACCGCGTCATTCCAGGCTTCATGGCACAGACCGGCGATGTAAAGTTCGGTAACGTGGACAAGGGTTTCGATGCTTCGCGCGTCGGCACCGGCGGTTCCGACTATCCCGATATCCCAGCAGAGTTCTCAAAAGAACCCTTCGTGCGCGGCACGGTCGGCATGGCCCGCAGCCAGAACCCGAACTCAGCCAATTCGCAATTCTTCATCATGTTTGCGGACGGCGCATTCCTCAACGGCCAGTACACCGTGGTCGGCAAGGTTGTCAGCGGCATGGAGATCGTCGACAAGATAAAGAAGGGTAGCGAAGCCGATAATGGCGCCGTGGAAAACCCCGATAAGATCATCAAGGCCACGCTTCAGGCCGATAAAAAGTAAAATACGATAAGAAGTAAATACAAGGAGAGGCCCAATGGCTTACAAAGACCCTGAAAACACGCTCGTTCTGGAAACCACCAAGGGCAACGTCGTTCTTGAACTCTATCCAGACCTCGCGCCGGATCATGTTGCGCGCGTCAAGGAACTGGCTCGCGAAGGCGCTTATGACGGCGTTGTGTTCCACCGCGTAATCGACGGATTCATGGCACAGACCGGCGACGTGAAGTTCGGCAAGACCGGCGGCGCGCATTTCAATGGCTCGCGTGCGGGCATGGGCGGTTCGGACAAGCCAGATCTGAAGGCTGAATTCTCCAACACGCCGCACAAGCGTGGCACTGCTTCGATGGCCCGTTCGGCCAACCCGAATTCGGCCAATTCGCAGTTCTTCATCTGCTTTGCCGACGCTCCGTGGCTCGACCGCCAGTACAGCGTCTGGGGCCAGGTCATTGAAGGCATGGACAATGTCGACAAGATCAAGCGCGGTGAGCCTGTTGCCGATCCGGACACGATCGTGACGGCCCGCATCGCTGCCGACATCTGATCCTACCAATTTCATTGAGAAATTACGGCTCCGGTTCATACCGGGGCCGTAGTCATGAGGTTCATAATGCGTGTTGATCTTTTCGATTTCGATTTGCCGGAAGAGAGCATTGCTCTGCGTCCAGCGGAGCCGCGTGATCACGCCAGATTGTTGCGTGTCCGTCCCGGCCAGCCATTCGAAGATCGACAGGTGTTCGAGCTGCCCGATCTGTTGCAACCCGGCGATGCGCTTGTTTTCAATGATACCAAGGTGATACCCGCGCAGCTTGAAGGCATGCGCGAGCGCGATGGCAATATTTCGCAGGTCAGCGCCACGTTGCATATGCGCACCGGTCCAGATCGCTGGAAAGCGTTTCTGCGTCCGGGCAAGCGCGTAAAGGAGGGCGACCGCATCCGTTTCGGCCATTCCGGTTCAAGCTGCTTCCTTGGTACACTTGATGCCACCGTGGCGGAAAAGGGCGATGCGGGCGAAGCGCTTCTCGTGTTCGACCTTTCCGGCGCCATGCTGGATGAGGCCATCGCATCGGTCGGGCATATTCCACTGCCACCCTATATCGCGTCGAAGCGCGCCGAAGACGAGCGCGACCGCAAGGACTATCAGACGGTCTATGCCCGCGAGGAGGGCGCTGTTGCCGCTCCCACTGCCGGATTGCATTTCACGCCGGACCTTCTGGAAAAGATCAAGGCCAAAGGCGTTGAAGAACATTTCGTAACGTTGCATGTGGGGGCGGGAACGTTCTTGCCGGTCAAGGCCGACGATACGACCCACCACAAGATGCATTCTGAAATCGGTTATGTGTCGCAGCGGACCGCCGATGCGCTCAATGCTGTGCACGAGCGGGGCGGCAAGATCATCTGCGTCGGTACGACGTCGCTGCGCCTGATCGAAAGTGCTGCGGGCGAAGATGGCATCATCCGTGCGTGGGCCGGTGCGACCGATATCTTCATCACGCCGGGCTACAAGTTCCGTGCAGTCGATCTGCTGATGACCAACTTCCATCTGCCGCGCTCGACGCTGTTCATGCTGGTATCGGCCTTCAGTGGCTTTGAGACGATGCACGCCGCCTATGAACACGCCATCAGCAATGGCTATCGCTTTTATTCCTATGGTGACGGCAGCTTGCTTGAGCGAGCCGACAAAGCTAAAGACACCGCATGACTCTGGAAAATCTAAAGACAAGCGAAAATTTCGAATTCAAAGTGCTGGCAACCGACGGCGCTGCTCGTCAGGGCGAGATTTCCATGCCGCGCGGCGTGGTGCGCACACCTGCCTTCATGCCGGTCGGTACGGCTGGCACGGTCAAGGCCATGTATATGGACCAGGTGAAAGAACTTGGCGCCGATATCATCCTTGGCAATACCTATCACCTGATGCTGCGGCCGGGTGCCGAGCGCGTGGCGCGGCTGGGTGGCCTGCATGAGTTCGGCGGCTGGAAAGGCCCGATCCTGACCGATTCCGGTGGTTTTCAGGTCATGTCGCTCGCGCAATTGCGCAAGCTCGACGAGAACGGCGTGACATTCCGCTCGCATATCGACGGCAAGCCTTATGAAATGACGCCGGAGCGATCCATCGAGATTCAGGGGCTGCTGGATAGCGATATCCAGATGCAGCTCGATGAATGCGTGGCGCTGCCTTCACCGGAAAAGAACACCGAGCGCGCAATGGAATTGTCGCTGCGCTGGGCCGAGCGCTGCAAGGTCGCTTTCGGCATTCAGCCGGGCAAGGCGATGTTCGGCATCGTGCAGGGCGGCGATGTAGCGCGTCTGCGTGAGAAATCGGCGGAAGCGCTGAAGGCCATGGATCTCAAGGGCTATTCGGTCGGTGGACTTGCGGTCGGCGAGCCGCAGCAGGTCATGCTCGACATGCTGGAAGTGGTCTGCCCGATCCTGCCATCGGAAAAGCCCCGCTACCTGATGGGCGTCGGCACGCCGGACGATATTCTGAAGTCGGTGGCGCGCGGGATCGACATGTTCGATTGCGTGATGCCGACGCGCGCAGGCCGTCACGGCCTCGCATTTACGCGCTTTGGCAAAGTGAACTTGCGCAATGCGCGCCATGCAGACGATCATCGCCCGCTCGATCCGGAATCGGATTGTCCGGCATCGCGCGACTATAGCCGCGCCTATCTGCATCATCTGGTAAAATCCGGTGAAGCGCTCGGCGCCATGCTCCTGACCTGGAATAACCTGGCCTATTATCAGTATCTGATGAAGGGCATCCGCGCATCGATTGCCGACGGGCGCTTCGGCGATTTTTCCGCCGAAACCTCGGAAGGATGGGCGAGGGGTGATATTCCCGCGCTCTGATTCGAAACTTGCTAAAATTAAGGGCGCCCGGCGCCCTTTTTCTTTATAGCTGTCAGTTTTCTGTCAGCATGTTTTCCAAACGGACGAGAACGGCGCGCTGTTCCTCATCGTTCAGAATTTCACATTCCATCAGTTTGGAGCATTCGAGACCCGCGACGGCCAGGTAGACAATCAGCGCGGTATCGGAATCGGTCGTGTCCTTGATCATGCGGTCGAGAAATGCCCTGTGATATTGGCGAACCGGCACCATGAAACCCGGATCTTCAGCAAGCGCGGCAAGGACACCACAAGCTGGCGGCTCATCATCGGCCTGAACCCGGTAAACATCGAGAAAAGCCCGTGCCACGCGGTTTTTGTCGCCCTTCTGAAGTGTTTCCTGAACCTCCATGGCGTGTTCGTGCTCTTTCATATATTCTTCGACCACCGCTTCGAGCAGTTTGGCCTTTGTCGGAAAAGAATAAAGTAATCCGCCTTTTGAAAGGCCCGCACGGGCTGCTACAGCATCGAGAGACAGGTGAGCGGGTCCGATCTCACGGGCAAGCTCAGTAGCAGCGCGCAAAATACGCTCGCGCGACGAGACCTTCTTTTTTGTTAGCAATTTACTGGTGTCTCCTGACAGTTCGTATGTTGACAATACCGTCCAGACGGTACAGTTATTCGCCACTTTCATTCAAGTAAAATACGCGCGACCTTTGCGTGACTGCGAAAGAAGGCGCCGCGGCCAATCCCCCAACCCTGATCGATCAGGGAGCCATCTGGAGTGCATCCGCAATGATCAAGCGCCTTATTCTGGCAATAATATTCCTCGTGATCGTCGTTGGAGGCCTCGTTGGCTTTAACCTGTTCCGATCACAGGCCATCAAAGACTTCTTCGCCAACATGCAGCAGCCCGCCCAGACGGTTTCGACCGTGACAGTGGAGCCGGGCGTATGGAAGCCTGGTGTGGAAGCCATCGGCACGGCCAATGCGCTCAATGGCGTCGATCTGACCGTACAGCTTGACGGCCTCGTGCAGAAGATCAACTTCAAGGCTAATCAGGAAGTCAAGGAAGGCGACCTGCTGCTTCAGCTGGAAGACAGCATTCAGAAGGCGGACCTCGCAGCCGCCGAAGCTGAAGCCGTTCTTGCCCAGCAGAACCTGAAACGCGCCGATACGCTGCGCACGCGCGGTGTCGGTGCTGTATCGAATGTCGATACGACCGCATCGGTCGCCAATGCCGCCGGTGCGGTGGTGGAAAAGATGCGTGCAACGCTGGCGCAGAAGTCGGTCAAGGCTCCGTTCTCAGGCGTTATCGGCATTTCCAAGGTCGATCTCGGCCAGTATCTGACGCCCGGCACGGTCATTGCCACGCTACAGAACACCGACGTGATGCGCATCGACTTCACTGTCCCGGAACAGTCGCTTGCCTCCATCAAGCTTGGACAAACCGTCAAGGTCGGTTCGACTGCAGAAGCACTCAACTTCACCGGTACAATTATCGGTATCGATCCGAAGATCGACCCGACGACCCGTCTCGTTTCGGTGCGCGCGGAAGTACAGAATCCGGATCATGAACTGACACCGGGTCAGTTTGTGCAGGTTCGCGTCGAATTGCCGGAAGAAGACAATGTCATTGCTCTGCCGCAGACCACGATCATCTCCAGCCTGTACGGCGACTATGTCTATGCGGTCCGTCCGGAACAGAAGCAGGAAGGCGCGAAGGCTGCCGAAGGCGACAACACCGCCAAGGCTCCTGCTGCCGATGCCAAGCCGGAAGATGGCGAGAAGCAGGTCGCACAGCAGGTCTTCATCAAGCTTGGACGCCGCTATTCCGGCATTGTCGAAGTGACGAGCGGCCTCAAGGCTGGAGACATCATCATCACGGCAGGCCAGAACCGGCTCTCGCCCGGCGTACCGGTGAACATCGACAACACCGTCAATCCGATTCCGGCCGGCCAACCGGCTGACAAGCAATAGGCGATCCCGATGAGCTTTTCTGATATTTTCATCCGGCGACCCGTGCTTGCCACGGTAGTTGCCCTCATGATCATTCTGTTGGGCCTTCAGGGTATCGCGCAGCTGACGGTGCGCGAATATCCGAAGGTCGATGAAACCGTTATCACGGTCACAACAAACTATGCCGGCGCGAGCGCCGATCTCATTCAGGGTTTCATCACCGCGCCGATCGCCGAAGCAGTCGCTACGACTGAAAACATCGACTATGTGACGTCTTCGAGCCGTCCGTCGTCGAGCACGGTGACCGTGCAGATGAAGCTCGGCGCAAACCCCGACGCGGCGCTGACGGAAGTAATCGCCAAGGTCAATCAGGTTCGCGGCGACCTGCCGGACGAATCCGATGATCCCGTCATCGTCAAGGGAACGGGTCAAAACTTCGCTACCATGTATCTGGCAGCGCAGAACCCGAATATGACGAGCGAACAGATCACGGAATATCTAGAACGCGTTATCCAGCCGCGCATGTCCACCATTCAGGGTGTTGCAAAGGCTGAAATTCTGGGCGGTCAGGTTTATTCGATGCGTGTCTGGCTCGACCCGATCCAGCTTGCGGCACGTCAGATCACGGCACCGGAAGTTCTGGCGGCAATCAACGCTTCCAACTTCCTGTCGGCGCCCGGCACGACCAAGAACGAATATGTGTCGTCATCGATCACATTGAAGTCGACCTTGCAGACACCGGAAGCCTTTGGCGCCATGCCGATCAAGGCTTCGGGTGACGACGTCGTTCGTCTGCGCGATGTTGCGCGGGTCGAACTGGCTGCGAAAAGCACGGACACCATCGTTTCGTTCAACGGCTCGGCTGGTACCTTCCTCGGCGTCTTCCCGACACCGGCGGCAAACCCCATCGACATGGCCGCTGCCGTCCGCAAGGAACTGCCGTCGATCCAGGCGTCGCTGCCGGAAGGCATGTCGCTTGTTCTCGTCTATGACGCGACCGAGCAGATCAGCTCTTCGATCAAGGAAGTCTTCACGACCATCGGCGAAGCTGTGGCTATCGTCATTCTGGTCATCATCGTCTTCCTCGGGTCGTTCCGCTCGGTGCTGATTCCGATTGTCACGATCCCAATCTCGTTGATCGGCGTGTGCTTCTTCCTTTATGCGCTCGGCTTCTCGATCAACCTGTTGTCACTGCTCGCGATGGTTCTCGCCATCGGCCTTGTGGTCGACGATGCCATCGTGGTTCTGGAGAACATACACCGGCATATCGAAGAGGGCCTCCGGCCCATGGACGCTGCCTTCAAGGGCATGAAGGAAATCACTGGCTCGATCATCGCCATGACGATCACGCTGGCGGCGGTGTTCGCACCACTCGGCTTCACGGGCGGCCTGACGGGTGCCCTGTTCCGCGAATTCGCCTTCACGCTGGCTGGCGCCGTTATCATTTCGGGCGTTGCCGCCTTGACGGTTTCGCCAATGATGTGTGCGCGTATGCTCAAGCATGGCGACCAGACCCGGTTCCAGAAGTTCATCGACCGGACCTTCTCGCGTTTCGAAAAGTGGTATCACCGTCGTGTCTCCAACTCGCTCAACTATCGCGGCATTACGCTCGCAATTGTCGTAGCGCTGATGGGATTGACGGGCTTCCTTTTCATGAACACGTCGAGCGAACTGGCACCGGAAGAAGATTCCGGCGCGCTGTTCTCGATGTTCCAGGCTCCGCAATATGCAACCTCGGCCTATACCAATCTCTATGCCGAACAGATCGACGAACTGACCAAGGATCTTCCGGAACTGAAGACCCGTTTCCAGATCGTCGGCATGGACGGTGGCACGACATCCGGTATCGCGCTGTGGGTTTTGAAGGACTGGAACGAGCGTACCCGTTCGCAGAAGCAGATTCAGGAAGACCTGACCGCACGTATTTCCAAGGTCGCAGGTGTTGAAGCTTTCATCTTCGCGCCTCCGTCCCTGCCGGGAACGGGTGGCGGCCTGCCGATCTCGATTGCTATCCAATCGACTGGCCCAGCCGATCAGGTTTTCGCACTGGCCGAGGAAATCAAGAACGAAGCACAGGCTTCCGGCCAGTATATCATCGTGCAGAACTCGCTTTCCTTCAACGCACCGCAGGTCACGATCACCATCGATCGCGACCGCGCAGCAACGCTGGGTGTGCAGATCAGCGATATCGGTTCGACACTGGGTCTCCTGACCGGTGGCGCATCGGTGGCGAAGTTCGACCGCGATTCGAACAGCTATGACATCATCACGCAGGTGCCCGATGCATACCGTTCGAACCCGGAAAAGCTCGGCGACTTCTATGTGCGCAGTGTTTCCGGCTCGATGATTCCGCTGTCGTCGGTCATCACGATCAGCCAGAACGCATCGCCTGCAGCAATCGAGCAGTTCAACCAGCTGAATTCGGCCACGATTTCAGCTCTGCCGCTGCCTGGCGTCACAACCGGGCAGGGCCTGCAAACTCTGGTTGATCTGGCCAAATCCAAGATGCCGGAAGGCTTCTTCCTGGATTATTCCGGTCAGTCGCGTCTGGAAGTGGAGCAGGGCAACACGATCCTGATCGCCTTCGGCCTCGCCGTCATCGTGATCTATCTCGTGCTGGCGGCACAGTTCGAAAGCTTCCGTGATCCGTTCATCATCATGATGTCGGTTCCGCTGTCGATTTTCGGTGCCATCGTGCCGCTGAACATCGGTCTCGGCACTCTCAACATCTACACGCAGGTCGGTCTCATCACCCTTGTCGGGCTGATTACCAAGCACGGTATTCTGATGGTGGAATTCGCCAACCAGCAACGCCGTCTGCATGGTCTTTCACGCCGGGATGCGATCATCGTCGCGGCTGAAACCCGCCTGCGTCCGATCCTGATGACCACTGCCGCCATGGCGCTTGGCGTTGTACCGCTCATCATCGCGACCGGTGCCGGTGCAGCCGCACGTTACTCGATGGGTCTGGTGATCTTCACTGGTATCGTGATCGGCACGATCTTCACGCTGTTCGTGGTGCCGATGTTCTACACCTTCATCGCCAAGAAGGATGTTGAAGGCGAATATGTTGCGTCCTCGGATGAAGGCGGCGAACCGGCTCCAGCGCAACATCACTGAAACTTGCGTTGAACCAATGACAAAGGGCGGCCTAGAAATAGGTCGCCCTTTTGATTTTTGCTAACGTTGCAAACGCTGCGTTCCAACCCATATGAGCCAGTATGATACCCTTATCCGTTCTCGATCTTTCGCCCGTTCCCGAAGGTAGCCATGCAGCACAATCGCTGCATAATACGCTGGAGCTTGCGCAACATGCCGAACGGCTCGGCTTTCACCGTTACTGGCTTGCCGAACACCACAATATGCCGGGCATCGCCAGTGCCGCCACATCTGTGGTCATCGGTTACGTCGCCAACGGCACCTCAACCATTCGCGTCGGTGCTGGCGGCGTCATGCTGCCCAACCACGCACCTCTGGTGATTGCAGAACAGTTCGGCACGCTGGCTTCCCTGTTTCCGGGGCGTATCGATCTCGGTCTTGGGCGCGCTCCGGGCACTGACCAGATCACCGCTCATGCGCTTCGTCGCAATCTCGACAGTGACGCCAATGCGTTTCCGCAGGATGTGGTCGAGTTGCTCAACTATTTCAAACCTGCCGAACCGGGCCAGCGCGTGCGCGCAGTGCCGGGCGAGGGGTTGAATGTGCCTGTCTGGATTCTCGGTTCCAGCCTGTTCGGCGCGCAGCTTGCCGCAATGCTGGGGCTGCCTTACGCATTTGCCTCGCACTTCGCGCCTGCCGAAATGGAGCGCGCCATCGCTCTATATCGTGAGCGGTTCGAGCCATCGGAATATATGCAGAAGCCTTATGTGATGCTGGGCCTCAACGTGATCGCAGCCGACACGGACGAAGAGGCGAACCATCTTTTCACGTCGCAACTGCAGGCTTTCGTCAACCTGCGCAGCGGTCGCCCCGGCAAGCTTCCTGCACCGGTCGAAGGCTATGCGGAGCGGCTTGATCCGGCAGCGCAGGCGCTTGTTCGCCAGATGCTGTCATGCCGTGTGGTCGGTGGACCGGACACGGTAGCGAAAGGCATCAACGCCTTTGCAGAAAGCACCGGCGCCGATGAACTGATGTTGACCGGCATGATACATGATCACAAGAAGCGTCTGCATTCATACGAGATCGCCAGCCGTTCAATCGGCCAATCAATCGCCTGAGCGGCTGTTTTCGCTTTTGACTTCCGCCAACAGCCAATCCCGGAAAGCCGACACCGCCGGAGTGCTCGAACGAGCCTTCGGCGTCACAAAATAATAGCTGCTCGGGCTTTTGACCGTATGCGGACAGGCAACCACAAGCTGGCCACTATCGATTTCGGCGCGAATGAGGAACAGCGGCATCAGCGCAACGCCAAGGCCTGCAATGCAAGCCTGCGAGACGTTCGAAAACTGTTCAAAGCGCATTCCCGGTGAAACCGGAGCCGCGATATCGAGGCTCTTGAACCAGTGGTCCCATGCACCGGGGCGTGAAGCCATATTGAACAGGGGAAGCGGCAACAGATCGGCAGGCGCATGAACCGGATTCTGCTGTAGAAATGCAGGGCTGCACACAGGCGCAACCGTTTCATCCATCAGGAAGACACTATCGGCGTTGGGCCAGTCCGGCTGGCCAATATGGATCGCTGCATCCAGTCCTTCGCGATCAAAATCGAACTGCCCGATACGCGTCGCAAAATTGAGGATGATATCCGGATACTTTGCCACGAAACGCGGTATGCGCGGGATCAGCCAACGTGTGCCGAATGTCGGCAGAAAAGCGAGATTGAGCGTGGTGCCACGCATATGCGACATGACTTGCAGCGAAGCGGCACGGATGGATGCCAGCGCTGGCCCCACCGCCTTCAGATAGACGCGCCCGGCATCGGATAGAACCACATTGCGGCTGGTGCGGTCGAAAAGCGCTGTTCCAAGCTGCTCTTCGAGTGTTGCAATCTGTCGACTCACCGCGCCTTGCGTGAGCGACAGTTCCTCGGCTGCAGCCGAAAAGCTTTCATGCCGCGCAACCGCATCGAAGGCGGCAAGCGCACTGGTGGAGGGGAGCAAGCGGCGTGATATCGAAGTCATGATCCATTACTAAATGGAATAGATCGATGAGTAAACGTCGATTGCACCAGACCTCGGCACAGTTCATATTTCCTGTAAATTTTCATTGAGGAGAATACACTGATGTCACGTGCGGCTTTTAGCTGGGAAGACCCGTTTCTGCTGGATGACCAGCTGACCGAAGACGAGCGCATGATCCGCGACTCGGCTAAGGCTTTTGCGACGGACGTTCTGCTGCCCCGCGTTGAAAAGGCCTATCTGGATGAGACGACCGATCCGGAACTGTTCCGTCTGATGGGGCAGGCTGGTCTTCTGGGCGTGACGCTTCCTGAAGAATATGGCGCAGCCAATGCCGGCTATGTTGCCTACGGCCTGGTGGCGCGCGAAGTCGAGCGTGTCGATTCCGGTTATCGTTCGATGATGAGCGTGCAGTCGTCGCTCGTGATGTATCCGATCTATGCCTATGGCTCGGACGAGCAGCGCAAGAAATATCTTCCGGGCCTCGTCTCCGGCGAGCTGATCGGCTGCTTCGGCCTGACCGAGCCCGATGCAGGCTCCGATCCGGCAGGCATGAAGACCCGCGCCGAAAAGATCGACGGTGGCTATCGCCTCAGCGGCTCCAAGATGTGGATTTCGAACTCACCGATCGCCGATGTGTTCGTCGTCTGGGCAAAGTCCGCTGCGCATGACAACGCCATTCGTGGCTTCATCCTCGAAAAGGGCATGAAGGGGCTTTCCGCACCGAAGATCGGCGGCAAGCTCTCGCTGCGAGCATCGATCACCGGCGAAATCGTCATGGATGGTGTCGAGGTTTCGGAAGACGCACTTCTGCCGAATGTCTCCGGTCTCAAGGGTCCGTTCGGCTGCCTCAATCGCGCCCGCTACGGCATTTCCTGGGGCGTCCTCGGCGCTGCAGAAGATTGCTGGTTCCGTGCTCGTCAGTATGGTCTTGATCGCAAGCAATTCGACAAGCCGCTGGCTGGTACGCAGCTTTACCAGAAGAAGCTGGCTGACATGCAGACCGAAATTGCTCTTGGCCTTCAGGCAAGCTTGCGCGTCGGTCGTCTGTTCGACGACGGCAGGATGGCCCCGGAAATGATCTCCATCGTGAAGCGCAACAATTGCGGCAAGGCGCTCGATATTGCCCGTCAGGCCCGCGATATGCACGGCGGTAATGGTATCCAGATCGAATACCACGTCATGCGCCATGCGCAGAATCTGGAAACAGTGAACACCTATGAAGGCACGCATGACGTTCATGCGCTGATCCTGGGCCGCGCCCAGACCGGCATTCAGGCTTTCTTCTGATCGCTGTATCGCCAAGCCTTCCATTCGGGCCCGTTCGCAGTTCGCGGGCGGGCCTCTTTATTTTTGTACGGGATTGCTGAAAATGCAGAACACGCCGCTTGACGGTCTCAAGGTGGTAGAACTGGCGCGCATTCTTGCCGGACCATGGGTAGGGCAGACGCTCTCCGATCTTGGCGCCGATGTCATCAAGGTGGAAAGCCCTGAAGGTGACGATACGCGCAAATGGGGCCCGCCATTCATCGATGTGGAAGGCGAACGGTCCGCCGCCTATTTCCATGCTTGCAATCGCGGCAAGCGCTCTATTACGGCGGATTTCCGCACTGATGAGGGCAGGGAACTGGTGCGCCAGCTCGTGGCTGACGCCGATGTTGTCATCGAGAACTTCAAGCTGGGTGGGCTGGATAAATACGGCCTCGACTATGAGAGCCTGAAGGCCATCAATCCACGCCTGATCTATTGCTCGATCACCGGTTTCGGCCATACCGGCCCATACGCCGAGCGTGCAGGCTATGATTTCATGATTCAGGGCATGGGCGGCATCATGGATCTGACCGGCGAACCTGACGGTGAGCCGCAGAAGATCGGCGTGGCTTTCGCCGACATTTTCACCGGGCTTTACAGCGTGATTGCGATCCAGTCCGCCCTCATCATGCGCGAGCGCACCGGCATCGGCCAGCATATCGATATGGCGCTATTTGACTGTATGTCAGCGGTTTTGGCCAATCAGGCGATGAATTTTCTGGCGTCCGGTGTTTCACCAAAGCGCATGGGCAATGCCCATCCGAATATTGCGCCCTATCAGACGCTGCCTGTTTCCGACGGCTATTTCATCATCGCCTGCGGCAATGATGGACAGTTCGGAAAACTGACCTCATTGCTTGGCATTGGTGACATCGCTGTCGACGAGCGTTTTGTCAGCAATTCGGCGCGCGTGGCCAACCGGGCGGCTCTCACGGCACTTCTGGAAGACAAGACTCGGGTGTGGAAGCGCGACGATCTTCTGGCTGAGCTTGCCAGAATTGGCGTGCCTGCCGGTCCGATCAACACGGTTGCCGATGTATTCGCAGACCCGCAATTCGAGGCGAGGGCGATGAAGATCGACCCGCAAGGCGTTCCCGGTCTGCGGACGCCTATTCGCTTCTCCGATGCCGAATTAAAGCTCGACAAGCGTTCGCCGAAGCTGGGAGAACACAGCAACATCATTCTTTCGGAAATCGGCAAAAGCTGAACGAGAATAGTGTCATCAACCAGACGCGCTCTTCATCGAAGGGCGCGTTTTTGTTTGTATTGCATCGATGAAAAGTGAAAGCCTCTAATCAAGAAACAACTTTAACCCCTTGCGGGGAAAGAATTTTAAATTGTTCTTGAGAGAAGATGGTGCGGTCGAGAAGACTCGAACTTCCACGGGTTGCCCCACAGCGACCTCAACGCTGCGCGTCTACCAATTCCGCCACGACCGCCCGTGGTAGGAGCCGAACTCCGTCGGCGAGTGGGCATTTAGCAAATCACTTTGGGGTGCACAAGCCCCATCTGCATCTTCCGGCAATCTTTTTGAAAAAGAATGCGAAAAAGCCGGCACGCAATCATCGAAGACATCGTTGAAACCCCGAATTTCCGGGCTTTTTCAAAGGCTTCCGTAAATCAAAAAAAATTCCGAAAAACGTCACCGAACGAGAGTGTAGCGGTGGAACAAAGGGCTGCCAGGGGCAACAAGAGCGAATCCGACGAATCCGATTCATTCGGATTCGCCTCAATCGCCAAAAAATTACCCGGCGATGCCCTGCAAGCGCTTGATATCCTCAAGACGCTTCAGCGTTTCCGTGTATCCGGCGTCGATTGCCTCGGATGCGCGATGGAAATCGGCAAGCCCGATCTGTCCCACAATCGGCATAAGCGTGACATCCGGTGGATCGCCCGCCATGCGGGCTCGCGAGATGCGGTCCTGAATGATGTTGAAAGCTTCCATCATCACGCCCGTAATGCCAAGGCGCGCTTCCTTCTCGCCATGAATTGCCTCAGCCAGACCTTCCTGGCGTGATTGCGCATGTTTGATGACTGCAGCGCGACCATACTGGTCGTAATGCAGGTTCACCGCAAGAACGAGGCGCTGCTCGTAAGCACGGCACACAGATACGGGGACAGGGTTGACCAATGCGCCATCGACCAGAACACGCTCCTGCCAGCGTACGGGCTCGAAAACCCCGGGCAGGGCATAGGAAGCACGCATGGCATCAATAAGCGGGCCAGATGACAGCCAGATTTCGTGACCGGTGCGTAATTCGGTGCAGATGGCAACAAAGGGGCGATCCAGTTCCTCGATGCGCAGCCCGTCCAGATGCTCGCGCAGGCGACCATCGAGTTTCATCCCGCCGAACAGCCCGCTACCGCGAAAGGTGATATCGAGAAGATTGAACATGCGCCGCCGTGTGAGGCTACGGGCGAAATCTTCCAGTTCATCGAGCTTTCCGGCCAGATAACAGCCACCGACAAGCGCGCCGATGGAAGTTCCGGCAATCATCTCGATATCGATATTGGCTTCGTCCAGCGCGCGCAGAACGCCGATATGCGCCCAGCCACGCGCAGCTCCGCCGCCCAGCGCCAAGGCTATCCGGCGCGGCTCACGCTTGATTTCAGGTTTTTCAACGATTTCTTCTGTCGGCGGTGCAAGGTCGTTATTCGCAGCCTTCCGCCTCTGCCCCCATGCAAGCATCACGATGGATACCTCTTCGTCTCGATTTGGAGCATTTCCGACAAAAGACTCAAGCGGTTTGCGTCAGGAAATGCACAGACAAATGGCTAAAACGATTCCGACAACTCCGTTTGAATGGAACCGCTTCAGATTAGCGAAACATAGTATCCAAAGAATAAATGCTGCGAATTGATGGCGCGACTCATATTCGCGCCATCACATCTTTTTGACCAAGATTAATGCTCGTGATCGCAAGCGCCTTCAATAGCCAGCGATATATCGCCGTTCTCGGCAACAACCTGCCGATAGAAGCAGGAGCGGCGGCCTGTATGGCAGGTCGGCCCGTCACCGGCGACGCGCACTTTCAGCCAAAGCGCATCCTGGTCGCAATCCGTTCGCAACTCGACAACGCTTTGCAGATTGCCCGACGTCTCGCCCTTCTTCCAGAGCTTGCCGCGCGAACGGGACCAGTAATGCGCAATTCCCGTTTCGAGGGTAAGGCGCAAGGCTTCCTCATTCATATGGGCGACCATCAGTAACTCGCCGTCACGCGCATCGGTTACAACGGCTGTGATGAGACCCGATGCATCAAAGCGCGGCATGAATGTCACACCTTCTTCGATGGCCTTCTTGTCGGAAGGCTGGACAGGAAAGAAGCTCATAGTCTGCCGCTTATCTGCGGGTCAGGGTCATGAAGCGAACCTGTTCCTCCGCATTCACCTGCATTTCGCCGGTAAAAGTGCTGGTGATGGTCGTCGAACCCTGCTTGCGGATGCCGCGCATGGCCATGCACATGTGCTCGGCCTCGATCATGACGGCGACGCCACGCGGCTTCAAAATGCGCTGGATGCTATCGGCGATTTGTGCGGTGATGCTTTCCTGTGTCTGCAGGCGGCGCGCGAAAATATCCACGACGCGGGCAATCTTGGAAAGGCCAACCACCTTGTGATCAGGCAGATAGGCGACGTGCGCCTTGCCAATGATCGGCACCATATGGTGCTCGCAATGCGAATGGAACGAAATATCCTTCACGAGGACAAGATCGTTATAGCCGCCGACTTCCTCGAACACCGTGCCGAGGACTTCTTCCGGGCTTTCCGTATAGCCTGCGAACAGTTCCTTATAGGCCTTGGCAACGCGCTTCGGCGTTTCCAGAAGACCTTCACGCTCCGGGTCGTCTCCGGCCCAAAGCAAAAGCGTGCGTACGGCTGCTTCTGCATCGGCCTGCGTCGGCTTGCCATGCAAAAGAGTTACATCTGCCTGCTTGTTCGGCAGGCCGGATTCGTCATCTTCTTTGAGGATGCGAGCGTCCATCAGTATTCTCCAGTAGTCTCCTTCAAGGAGGAGACGAGTTAAACGGACAATACAACGATGCGCTTTGCGAGCGGGCGATGTATTGATCCGGCGCTTGAGGCCACCGGACAGGTTTTCGTGCGACTGCCCCCGGGTCTGTGCTAATGTTACCCATAGCGCAGACGCTACCTGCCTATTATATAGACATTAAATTGCAACTTCAAACCGCAGTCGGACGACAAAATTATGTTTTTCTCCGGCACTGCGGAAGGTTCGCCTCCATGATCGATGATATTTATAACAAACGTATTCTGGAATTCGCTGGAAACATGGAGCGTCTGGGGCGCCTTCCTGAGCCCGATGCCGTTGCCAAAGTGCATTCCAAACTGTGCGGATCGACCGTTACCGTCTACCTGAAAATGGCTGACGGCATTGTGACGGATTTCGCGCATGAGGTGAAAGCCTGCGCACTTGGGCAGGCTTCTTCGTCCGTGATGGCGCGCAATATCATCGGCGCTTCCGCAGAGGAACTGAAAGCCGTCCGCGATGAAATGTACAAGATGCTGAAGGAAGAAGGTCCGGCGCCGGAAGGGCGTTTTGCCGACCTGAAATATTTCGAACCTGTCCGCGAATACAGGGCTCGCCACGCCTCCACGCTGCTTACATTCGATGCGGTTGTCGATTGCATCCGGCAAATCGAGGAAAAGGCCAAAGCTGCCTGATGTGCTCTTGCGGCAAGAATCACGCAGGCGAGGGCGCACCAAAGCGCTATAGCCGGAATTTTACAGATCCGTGGCGCAAGACACCCGGAAGAGTGATCGGCACTTCGTTCGTGCGCTTCTATCAGGTGACATTGTCGTCTCTCATCGGCAATTCCTGCCGCCATCTGCCGACCTGTTCCGAATATGCCTATGAAGCCATTGCTCGCCACGGCCTGTGGAGCGGCGGATGGATGGGGCTTTTTCGCGTCGTGCGTTGCGGGCCGTTCGGAACCCACGGTTTCGATCCGGTGCCGCGTGCACTCTCCAGCGATCTCAAATGGTATCTGCCCTGGCGGTATTGGCGCTGCTCGGCATCTTAGATGCCTGAATCAAAAAGCGGCCTGTGTGTGCGAAAATGGTGATTTTCGAGTACCGGAGCGGAGTGTACTTTTGGGTACATGAGCACCAGCACGCAGATAATCGTCATTTGCAGCCACACAGGACGACTTTTGGAACAGGCATCTTAGGGCGCGATGCGCTTTATCAGAGCCGTCTCCCAGTTTCCCCGAATTACCCCCAGCTGTGAATTCTGACAGTTTTTTGTTAGCTGATTATAATTCATTAAGGATATCAACGTTTCATTGAGAATTGGAATTTAAGGTAGTGCTGTGGTCTTTTTCGGGCCGCAATTTGCCTGCATGTCCCCCCGGCGTCCCTATTCCTGTGAGCTGTTATGCTGAAATCATCGTCCCGTCTTTCACGTCTCATTGCATCCTTAGCGCTCGGTGCGAGTGTGCTTTGTACGTCTGCGGCGATGGCGAATACGTCCTGGGTTGTTTTCGACGCCGATAGCGGGCGAATCCTTGGGCAGGACGATGCGAATGTGCAGCGTGCACCAGCTTCACTGGCCAAGATGATGACGCTCTATCTCGCCTTTGAAGGTCTCAAGACCGGCACGCTGCATTGGGACGATGCAATGCCTGTATCGAAAAATGCGGCTGCAAAGGTTCGCATGAAGCTCTGGCTGAAGCCGGGTGAGACGATTACCGTCCGCGATGCGATCAATGGCATGATTATCGTGTCGGCCAATGATGCGGCGACGGTCATGGGCGAATATATCGCCGGATCGGAAGCGGCTTTTGGCCGGTTGATGACGCAGCGTGCGCGCCAGATCGGCATGAAGAGCACTTTCTTCGTCAATCCGTCGGGACTAACGGCGAAGTCAACCCAGCTGACCACAGCGCGGGATATGGCCGTGCTTGGCATGTCGCTCCGCCGTGACTTTCCGGAACAATATGAGCTGTTCTCGCAGCGCTCCTTCACTTTCCGCGACCGTGTTCGCAACGGCCACAACAATCTGATGTATCGCTATCAGGGCGTCGATGGCATCAAGACCGGCTATACGGATGTATCCGGCTACAACCTCGTTTCCTCAGCCGTCATCAACGACAAGCACCTTGTCGGCGTTGTACTGGGGGCTGGATCGGCGCGGCAGCGCGACGACCAGATGGCGAAACTGCTCACCCGGTTCGGCACGGAAGGCACTGAGGCCACGGGGCAGCTCGTTGCAATGGCAAAGCCGCAGCCCGTCGCCAAACAGGCAGCTCCGGCCCAGCCGAAAGCAGATGCAGTAGCAGACCTGATCGACGATTCCCGTATCGAGCAGGGCGATGGTGGCTTCCTGATCGCCTCAGCCGCTGGAGCATCGGCCTGGACGATTCAGCTCGGCGCTCCACCGACACTTTCCGGTGCCAAGGAGCTGCTGGCCAAATATCGTCCGGCGGTCGACAAAGTCGCGCCGGGTCTGAAAGCTGAAATTTCGCCTGCAGAAAAGCGCCGCAAGGTCTATCGTGCGCGTTTTTCCGGTTTCAGGGACTCAGCATCCGCCGAAAAGGCATGCTCGCAGTTGAAGCAGCAGAAGATCGACTGTCTCCCGATTCGGAACTGATTTCATTTCAATTGCACAGATGAGCGCGACCTGACGCTGTCAGTCTGTCGCGCTTTACTGGCTGGGCAAAAAAGACTAGAACCCAACCTTCATTTTCATACGCATGAACCCACCCGCAATCGTTGGCGGGACTGGATAAGGATGATCAGAATGTCGAATACCGTTTCCATGCAATTTCCCGATGGCTCTGTGCGTGAATACGATGCGTCGATGACCGGCGCGGGCCTCGCGGAATCGATTTCCAAATCTCTTGCCAAAAAAGCTGTTGCCTATGCCGTCGATGGCACCGTGCGCGATCTTTCCGATCCTCTCGGCGCTTCCGGCAAGATTGAGATTCTGACCCGCGAAGACCCGCGCGCGCTCGAACTCATTCGTCACGATACGGCGCACGTACTGGCAGAGGCCGTGCAGGAGCTTTTTCCGGGCACGCAGGTTACCATTGGCCCCGTTATCGAGAACGGCTTCTACTACGACTTTGCGCGCAACGAACCGTTCACGCCCGACGATCTTCCGGTGATCGAAAAGAAGATGCGCGAGATCATTCAGCGCAACAAGCCTTTCACCAAGGAAGTCTGGTCGCGTGAAAAAGCCAAGCAGGTTTTTGCCGACAAGGGCGAGAACTACAAGGTCGAGCTGGTGGAAGCCATTCCTGCCGGGCAGGACCTCAAGATTTATTATCAGGGCGACTGGTTCGACCTCTGCCGTGGCCCGCACATGGCTTCAACCGGCCAGATCGGCAATTCCTTCAAGCTCATGAAGGTCGCCGGGGCTTACTGGCGCGGTGATTCCAACAATCCGATGCTGACCCGCATCTACGGTACGGCTTTCGCCAACGACAACGATCTTCAGGCCTATCTCCATATGCTTGAGGAAGCCGAAAAGCGCGATCATCGCCGCCTTGGCCGTGAAATGGACCTGTTCCATTTCCAGGAAGAGGGACCGGGCGTTGTGTTCTGGCACGCCAAGGGCTGGAAGATGTTCCAGAATCTGGTGAGTTATATGCGTCGCCGCCTCGACAGCCATGGCTATCAGGAAGTGAACGCGCCGCAGGTGCTCGACAAATCGCTTTGGGAAACCTCGGGCCACTGGGGCTGGTATCGCGACAACATGTTCAAGGTAACCGTTGCCGGTGACGAAACCGATGACGATCGTGTCTTTGCGCTGAAACCGATGAACTGTCCCGGCCATGTCATGATCTTCAAGCATGGCCTCAAGTCCTATCGCGACCTGCCGATCAAGCTTGCGGAATTCGGTAATGTGCACCGTTACGAGCCGTCAGGCGCGTTGCATGGCCTGATGCGCGTGCGCGGCTTTACGCAGGACGATGCGCACATCTTCTGCACAGAAGAGCAGATGGCTGCCGAATGCCTGCGCATCAATGACCTGATCCTGTCGGTCTACAAGGATTTCGGTTTCGAAGAGATCACCATCAAGCTGTCGACCCGTCCTGAAAAGCGTGTCGGCTCGGATGAGCTCTGGGATCGTGCCGAAAGCGTGATGATGTCGGTGCTGGAAAAGATCCAGCAGCAGTCCAACAACATCAAGACCGGCATTCTGCCGGGCGAGGGTGCGTTCTACGGTCCTAAGTTCGAATATACGCTGAAGGACGCCATCGGTCGTGAATGGCAGTGCGGCACGACGCAGGTGGACTTCAACCTGCCGGAACGCTTCGGCGCCTTCTATATCGACAAGGATTCTGAAAAGCGCCAGCCGGTGATGATCCACCGCGCGATCTGCGGCTCGATGGAACG
Source organism: Brucella sp. JSBI001 (assembly GCF_026014005.1). Classification (NCBI taxonomy): domain Bacteria; kingdom Pseudomonadati; phylum Pseudomonadota; class Alphaproteobacteria; order Hyphomicrobiales; family Brucellaceae; genus Brucella; species Brucella sp. JSBI001. Next base: position 1,246,994 of record NZ_CP110339.1, read on the forward strand.
CTTCCTCGGCATCCTGATCGAGAACTTCGCCGGTCACATGCCGCTATGGTTTGCTCCGGTGCAGGTTGTCGTCGCCACGATCACCTCGGATGCCGACGAATATGCGGCGCAGGCTGCGGCAAAGCTGAAAGCCGCCGGACTGCAGGTCTCGACCGATCTGCGCAACGAGAAGATCAACTACAAGGTTCGTGAGCATTCCTTGCAGAAGGTTCCGGTGATCCTCGTCTGTGGCAAGCGTGAAGCCGAAGAAAATACGGTCAATATGCGCCGTCTCGGTTCGCGCGATCAGGAATCCATGACGCTCGATGAAGCCATTGCACGGCTGGTGGAAGAGGCGACCCCGCCCGATCTGCTCCGCCTCAAGAATGGTGGCTAACAATAAAAAGGCCGCGCATTGCGCGGCCTTTTGCTTTTGAAGATAGTTTAAACTCAATCCATGCTGTCTTGAACGGATTCGGACTCGCCATTGGCGACGACTTCGACTTCCTCGTTCTTGCCAGAAGAAACCTTGAAGTCTCGCTGGTAGATGCGATCCTTGTTCTTGGCGACGGCAACATAATCGCCTTCGATAAGGACCATCGACGAATAAGCGCCAGCACTTTCGCGTACCACGTCGCCGGAAGCGTTCAGAATTGACCATGACGTATCGGCAAGCGCTTCGCCGCCGCGCTCGCGCACAAGCTTCAACGTCACTTCCGCGGCCCGATGCTGAACGGTCGCTTCCGTCAGTTTTCCGGCTTCCACGCGAATATCGGCCCGAATGGTGGCATTGGCCGTGCCATAGTTGGAAACAACATGATAAGTGCCGCTGTTGAGGCGAATGATCGCGTTCGGCTTGACGTCGGGCACGATCAGCGAACGATCATTATTGTCTTCGTCCGCATAGATCGAGAAACGCAGGAGATCGTCATTAATCTTGCCGCCATCCGGCAGAATCGCACTGAGCTTCATCCCGCCCGCATCGAGCATCATCACTTCATGACGGGTCGCGTTGCCGACCGTGATCCGCTTGGTAGCACCGGCGCGCCCATAGGCGACATGCACCAGATAGCTGCCCTCGGGCAGATTGAAAACAGCGCCGCCGCCCTTTGCACTTGCGATCAACGGCAGTTGACCATCCGCTCCGACATCCGGCGAGAACACGCGCCATACAAGCCCCGCCGGAATGTCACCGCCACCTTCACTCAACCGCGCCTTGAGATCGAGTTCACGCGTCTGGACGAGCGGATTGTTCTCCGGGCTGGATGGGGCGGCATAAGTGTTCAGTGTCGGAAGATCGAGCGCTGGCTGCGGCAAGTCTGGCAGGCCAGTCGTGGTGGTCTGCAACTGTGGAATATTTGTCTGCGGATCTAGGCTCTGAGCCAACGATGGCATTGCACTGACGGCAAACGCGAACGCCGTAAAAAACGATCCTCCGCGCAGGGCAATTTTTCTCTTTGGGTAAAACAGGTTCAAGCGATCCGACATGTTGTATTTTTGAGCCCATGCGGGTGGCGAATTCAAGGCCAAATCGCTTCCGGCACCCGCATTTCTCCAACTTCTGTTGATTAATCGTTTCTGGAATTTTGACTTTACAGTGCGGATGCAAAGGGCGAGAAGAAGCAGCCCCGAATAAGTGGAGCAATATAAGCAGCATTTTAGTGACGAGGTTATCCGTGGCCCATCCGATCTTCGATTTTCTGGCACAGCGCAGTTCCACCCCGATTTCGGCAATTTCCGGACCAGCACCCGAGGGCGAGGAACTTGCAGCCTTGCTGAAAGTTGCAGCACGTGTGCCTGATCACGGACGCCTGACGCCCTGGCGTTTCATCCTGTATCGCGGTGATGCACGGCTGAAAGTCGGCGAGTATCTGGCCCAACGTGCCGAAGAAATTGAAGGTCCGATGCCGGAAGGACGCAAGGAAAAAGAGCTTACGCGTTTCTCGCGTGCGCCGCTCGTCGTCGGTGTCGTGTCGGCGCCTGTCGCGCATGAACGCATTCCGGAATGGGAGCAATTCCTTTCGGCTGGCGCTGTCGCAATGAACCTTTGCACGGCTGCGAACGCGCTTGGTTATGCCAGCAACTGGATTACAAACTGGTATTCGGACGACGCTTCCGCCCGCGCTTTTCTGGGACTGGCACCCAATGAACGTGTTGCCGGGTTTGTTCATATCGGAACGGCGGCAAACAAGATGCCGGAACGCCCGAGAGCCGACATGGACAAGATCGTTACCGAATATTCCGGCCCATGGACGCAAGCTTAGAACTGACTTCAACAAGACTTTCTAATAAGCGGATAAACATATGTTTTATGAACCGAGGGAAGGGCACCCGCTGCCCCATAATCCGTTCAAGGCAATCGTTGCACCACGCCCCATAGGCTGGATCGGGACGAAATCGAAGGAGGGCGCCGTCAACCTCGCGCCCTACTCCTTCTTCAACGCGATCTGTGACACGCCGCCTATGGTCATGTTCTCATCGAGTGGTGTGAAGGACAGCGTTTCATTCATCGAAGAAACCGGCGAGTTCACCGCAAATCTGGTGAGCGATCATTTGAGAACCCAGATGAATGCATCATCTGTCGACGCGCCTCGCGGTATCAGCGAGTTCGAATATGCCGGACTAACCCAGACGTCGAGCAGGCTTATCGCAGCCCCACGCGTCAAGGAGGCCTATGCAGCGCTTGAATGTGTCGCGGTGGAAATCAAACGATTGCAGGACAAAGAGGGCAGGCCGACCGACAATTACATGGTGATCGGCGAGGTTGTCGGCGTGCATATCGATGAACAGGTCCTGACCAACGGTCTCATCGATATCGCGAAAGCCAGACCTGTCAGCAGGCTTGGCTATATGGATTTTGCCACGACGGAAAGCGTCTATCAGATGTTCCGTCCAAAATGGGAAGACGAAAAACAGGCCGATTGAGCATTCCAGCGAAAGTGTGAAACGGTTTTGCGCCCAGAAATTCTTAAAAACAAATAGTTAGAGGCCTTTTTTCTTGGCTTCGCCCCAGATTGCTTCCATTTCATCGAGAGTAGCGGCGTTAAGGTCGCTTCCGGTTTCACCGAGCGTTTTTTCGATGAAATGGAACCGCCGCTTGAACTTCTCATTGGCTGCGACGAGCGCAGTTTCCGCATCGATCTCAAGATGGCGGCCCAAATTGACCATGGCAAACAGCAGGTCACCATATTCCTCTTCGATATCCGCGCGCTCCTTCGCCGCCATAGCTTCCTTCAGCTCTGCGGTTTCTTCGGCGATCTTGTCGAGGATCGGTGCTGCCTCAGACCAGTCGAAGCCGACTTTCGCGGCTTTCTGCTGAAGTTTCAAAGCACGAAGCAGCGCAGGGAAGGCGTGTGGAATATCGTCCAGAAAACCGTTCTTCTCGGCCGTTTCAAGTCCAAGTTTCTCACGCCGTTCGGCCCGCTCGGCTTTTTCCTCAGCCTTGATGCGATTCCACGAGCCCTTGGCCATGCCTGCATTTCTGGCTTCAGCGTCACCGAAAACATGCGGATGCCGACGTATCATCTTGTGCGTGATAGCTTCGACAACATCGCCAAATGCAAAGCTGCCCTGTTCTTCGGCCATGCGTGAATGGAACACCACTTGCAACAACAGATCGCCAAGTTCTTCGCGCAGATCGTCCATATCATTGCGCTCTATGGCATCGAGGACTTCATAAGTTTCCTCAAGCGTATAGGGCATGATGGATTCGAAACTCTGCTCCACATCCCATGGACAGCCGGTTTCGGGGTCACGGAGCGCTGCCATGATTTCCAGAAGGCGATCGATATTGCGGGATGGTTTCATCATCGCTCCGTCAAACTTGGCTGATCTATTGCAACCATTCAAGAGAATCGCACCGGATGGCTTGAAGTCTGTTACTGATTTTGCATAGTCAGCCGGGGATCGCACATCGGGGCGGTATGTTCAACAAGCGGATACATAAACGATGACAATTCTTGTGACTGGCGGCGCTGGTTATATCGGCTCGCACACCTGTGTTCAGCTCATCGAGGCAGGCCACGACGTCGTTGTGGTCGACAATTTTGACAACAGCCACCCGGAAGCCCTGCATCGCATCGAAAAGATTACCGGGCGCACGCCGCGCCGGGAAGCAGGTGATATTCGAGATCGCGCTTTTTTGGAACAAGTGATCCGGCATCACAAATGCACTGCCGTCATTCACTTTGCCGGTCTGAAGGCCGTCGGTGAATCGAGCGAAAAGCCGATGCTCTATTATGATTGCAATGTGGTGGGCACGCTCCGCCTGTTGCAGGCCATGGAAGCAACCGGCGTCAAGACACTGGTTTTCAGCTCATCAGCCACGGTCTATGGCGATCCGCAGAAATTGCCAATCACGGAAGACCAGCCGCTATCGGCAACCAATCCCTATGGTCGGACCAAGCTCGTCATCGAAGACATGCTTCGCGATATTTATAACGGCGACAACAGCTGGAAGATCGCCATCCTGCGTTATTTCAACCCGGTTGGCGCACATGAGAGCGGCCTGATCGGCGAAGATCCAAAGGGCATTCCGAATAATCTGATGCCGATCATCGCGCAGGTCGCGACCGGTCGTCGCGAAAAACTGAATGTCTGGGGCAATGATTATTCAACGCCCGATGGCACCGGCGTTCGCGACTACATTCACGTAGTGGATCTGGCCGCCGGCCACTTGAAGGCACTCAAGAAGCTGAATGAGCCGCAGTGTTTCGAGGTGAATCTCGGCACGGGGCAGGGCTATAGCGTTCTGGACGTCGTGAAGGCCTTCGAGCATGTTTCGAACCGCGAGATCAAATACGAGATTGCGCCGCGCCGTCCAGGCGACGTTGCTGAATGTTACGCTGATCCAACCTTTGCCCGCGATTTCCTCGGCTGGTCCGCAGAGAAGAACCTCCGCGAAATGTGCCAGGATATGTGGCACTGGCAATCGAAGAACCCCAACGGTTACGAATGAACCAGCTTGGATTGTAAATTGGAAGCCACATCTCAAAAGTGTGAGCTATCGCGCCATATCGGGAGGATTGAAACTCCTCCCGAGAGGTTTATGAACGAATGTGAGTTTTGAATGAAGCGGGCGTCGCGCTCCGCGATGCCTGCAAGATTGGACGATATGATGCGCTTCCTGCCTGACAAATTCACCAGCATGCTGATCGTGACCATTCTGCTTGCGTCCGTGCTCCCCGTGCACGGTGATTTTGCAGACTGGTTTGCGCTGGCGACGAAATTTGCTGTCGGGCTTCTGTTCTTTCTGCATGGTGCGAGGCTCTCGCGTGAGGCCGTCGTTGCAGGCATAACGCACTGGAGACTGCATCTGGCAGTCCTGTCATCGACGTTCATCCTGTTTCCGATCCTCGGTCTGGCGGCAGGCTGGACCATTCCCGGCTTGTCGCAATCAGCTTTCTACACAGGTATCCTCTTTCTTTGTGTTTTGCCTTCGACGGTACAGTCGTCCATAGCCTTCACCTCAATTGCGGGCGGCAATGTTTCAGCGGCAATCGTATCAGCATCTGCGTCGAACATTTTCGGCATGTTTCTCACACCCTTGCTGGTCGGCTTGTTGTTCGCAGTCAAAGGCGGTGGTGGAATATCGGTCGATGCGCTCGAATCCATTCTGTTGCAGCTGCTCGCACCCTTCGTGCTCGGACAAATTCTGCAGCCATGGATCGGCAGTTTCATGCGGCGGCACAGCAAAGCACTCGGCTTTGTTGACCGAGGCTCGATCCTGATGGTCGTTTATCTGGCTTTCAGCGAGGCTGTGGTTGAAGGTCTTTGGCGTACCGTTTCATGGCACGATCTCGGCATGATGGTGGGCGTCAACATCGTTCTGCTGGTCGTTGTGCTGCTGGCCACCTGGTACGGCAGCAAGTTGCTCGGTTTCAATCGTCCCGACCGCATCACGATCATGTTCTGCGGATCAAAGAAGAGCCTCGCCAGCGGAGCTCCAATGGCAAGCGCGATTTTCGCCGGTGCGAATGTCGGCAGCATTGTTCTGCCTTTGATGCTCTTTCACCAGATCCAGCTTATGGCCTGTGCTGTGATTGCACGAAAGCTGGCGGATCATAAAGGACAAGACGAGCGCGTCACAGCAGCTGCCGAGTAGGGAACCATCTGATTGCAGCGACCCCGCTTGCGAGATTTTCCAGATAAGCGTAGGAAGCGGGGAGGGATACTCTTGCTCTACGCGCTCGAATGTCCACCAAAGTAAGAAATTACAGATTTTACAAACACTTACATACCGCACCTAACAGATGTCAAGAACAGAAGAAGGGCCGATCTTTATGGCTGAGAATGACCAACCAGCTTTTGATCAGGAAGCGCTTGCAGAAGCCTATGAGCGGGCGCTTGCACTGGAAAAAGCTGGCGATTTCGATGCCGCTGCCAAGGCCTATGAAGATGTGCTGCGAATCGATCCTGATGACCATGGCGGCGCAGCCGTGCGGCTTGCGAGCATGGGACGCGGCGCGGTACCTCTAAAGGCACCGGATGCCTATGTGTCGACACTCTTCGATCAACATGCCGAAATGTTCGACACGATCCTTGTTGACCAGCTCGGTTATGACGTTCCGCTGCAGCTGCGGGAAATGCTCCTCGACATGAACGACGAGTTTTTCGCTGAACGCATGCTCGATCTGGGCTGCGGCACTGGCTTGTCAGCTGATGCGCTCGATGACATGGCCGGACATAAGACCGGCGTCGATATCTCGGAGAACATGATCGAAGTCGCTTACGAGAAAGGCGACTATCAGGTGCTGTTCGTCGGCGAAGCCGTTCGTTTTCTCGAAACCACGAGCGAACAGGATTGGGATCTGATCGTGGCTACCGATGTTTTGCCATATATGGGCGAACTCGACAAATTCTTCACGGGCGTTGCCGCGCATCTGCTGCCGGGCGGATATTTCGGCTTCTCCAGCGAGACGCTGGACGATACAAGGCTTGCCGGGCGTGCATTCATGGTCGGAGACTATCAGCGCTTTGCACACGCACAAACCTATGTGCGTGCAATGCTCGACAACCACGGAATGGATTGTGTGCGTTGCGAAGATATCGTCGTGCGCAGCGAACAAGGAGCGCCAGTTCCAGGCCATCTCTATATCGCTCAGCGTCGCTAGTACTCTGGGCTGATATTCAGGGTTCACATCTAAGTCTCGAAGGAGCTCAGATGTCGACAGCGCCGCAAGCGAGTCGCGATGTTTCAGGACAGATGGATATGGGTTAGTTCCAAAGAGTGCGGTTTCGGCAGTGAAGCTGGGTGAGTGAGTGAGCCGATCGCCATGCGTTGCAATGGTTTCCGGAGGATGACCTCGGGACAAGGTGTTGCAGCAATGATTTGACACCGTTTGTTGCTTTGGTGGTCGGCCCGTTTCGCTACACTTGGCAGCATTGTTGCACCGCTCTATCCCTCCCTTGTTGCTCCGTAGAGCGTCGGTTCTGGCGGCATAGTTCGACGCGAGGCACGCAACAATCGGAGCGCTGATCATCAAGCTTGGCCAGAAGGCACCGACGATGCCGTGACCATTATGCGCGTCAGGGATGAGGTGCCCGCTCCGTCTATGCTACAACTTGAGCAAGCACCCGTTTCCCTTTCACCTTTAACCCGCGCAGCAGGATAGCTTTTTCACGTCCCTGTCGAAGGTCTGAGCCGCAAGCTTCAAACCTTCGACGGTTGTCAGGTACGGGAAGATCGTCTCCGACAGATCGTCAATCGTCAGGCCGCCACGGATAGCCAGCGCGGCCGTCTGGATGCTGTCGGCACCTTCCGGCGCGAGAATGTGCGCCCCCAGCAGTTTCCGGCTTGCTCCGTCCGCCACCAGCTTGATCAGGCCGCGTGTGTCGCGCGCCGCCAGCGCCCGCGGCACATTGTCGAGGGAAAGGACGGAAGTGCGAACCGAATGTCCGGCGGCGCGCGCCTGCGCTTCGGTCAGGCCGACGCTCGCCACCTGCGGGTCTGTGAACACCACAGCGGGCATTGCGGTGTTGTCGTAGCGCAGGCCGTCGCCGTTCAAGGCGTTCCTGGCGGCGAGCTTTGCGCCATAGGCAGCCATGTAGACGAACTGATCCTTGCCGGTCACGTCTCCGGCCGCATAGACCCCCGTCTTCGAGGTGCGCATGCGGTCGTCAACGACGATGGCACCGGCAGGTGACAAGTCTATGCCGGCCTCAGTGAGCCCGAGGGCCTCGGTGTTCGGGCGGCGTCCCGTCGCTACAAGAATCCGCTCGGCCGTCAGGGTCTCCGGACGACCGTCCCGCACGATGGCGAGCGCAATGCCGCCGTCATCGGTCCTGCGGGCGGATTCGTAGCTGATGCCGCCGACGATCCGGATGCCCTCGTCGGCCAGGTAGGTAGCAAGCGCAGACCCGATTTCGGGTTCAGCCTCCGGCAGAAGCCGACTGCGGAACACGAGCGTCACCGCGACACCGGCCCGCGCGAAAGTCTGGGCAAGCTCCAAGCCGATGTAGCCGCCGCCGAGCACGATCATCGAACGCGGCAGTTCGGTCAGGGCGAGCGCCGTCGTGCTGTCGAGCGGCGATACGTCGGCGATCCCCGGAATTTCCGGCAGTTCTGGACGCGCGCCTGTCGCGATGACGATCCGTTCGGAGGCGAGCCGCTGGCCTGCCACCTCGACACCGCCGTCTACAAGACGGGCCTGCCCTTCGCGATAGACCACGTTGTTGTACTCCGGCAGCAGATCGGCGTATTTCGCCTGTCGCAGAGCGGAAACCAAAGCGTCCTTCTGGGCGATCTGGGCGGCCCAATTGACCACCCGCGCACCGCTTTCGACACCATCAAAACGGGCAGCCGCATCATTGGCGTGACGCACGGCCTCCGTGGCTCTGATCAGGGCTTTCGAGGGCACGCAGCCGATGTTGACGCAGGTGCCGCCGATCGTGCCATGCCCGACAAGGGCCACTTGCGCGCCTTGTTCGGCGGCCGTGATTGCGGCGGAAAATCCGGCCGAGCCGGCCCCGACGACAACGAGATCGTAACGGCCATTGCCTTTGTTCGAAGTGGGTTCGCAGTGTTCACACATTCAATTCTTCCTTGTTTTCTGTCGGCGATCCGCAGCAAGCGGCATCCGCCGCCGATCCGGAACGGCTGCGCCGGTAAAGGTAAAATGCAGCTACCCCAATGGCAGCGAGCGCGATCGGGACCTGCATATGGCCCGCTGCCGCGAACCATGCGTAAGCCACGAAAGAGCCCGCAGCAGCCAGCAGAAATGGGGCGGCGCAACAGGTGATAGCCAGAAGCGCGACGACGCCGAAGCCGATGAACTTTCCATCAGTCATGCTGAGCCTCCCTACTGCGAAAGGCTGGAGGGATAGCCAGCATTGCTGGTTGCGGTGATCAGCGCCTCAACATTCGTCTGACTGTCATCGAAGCGCACCTTGGCGATTGCCGCGCCAATCGCCTCCGACACGTCGACATCGAGTACGCCTGGCACGTCGCTGAGAGCCCGCTGCACGATCGGGCCGCAAAGTTCGCAGGTGGCGTTGGCGACATTCAAGGTCACCGTCTGCTCGGCGGCAAAGGCGGGAACACTCGTAAGCAGCGATACGGTGAGGGCAACGAGGGGTAGGATTTTCATGAGGATTTCCTTCAGGTCAGGCGTTAAGGAGGAAGCGCGCAGCGTAGGGAAAGCCCACAGCGACGACGATGAGGACCGTTGCGATCCAGAGGCCGATCTTGGCGTTCCGGTGGGACGACGGGCGCGCGCAATAGGAGCCTTCGACGCATTCCGCGGCCTTCGGCTTGCGGTATACGAGATAGAAGCCATAGCCGAGGCAGGCGAGCGCGATCGTGACGAACACAGGCTGATAGGGCTCGAAGGCAGTCAGATTGCCGATCCATGCGCCGCTGATGCCGGCGAAGAACAAGGCAAAAGGCACCACGCAACAGGTTGCCGCGCCCAGTGCCGCCACGATGCCGCCAACTGACAGCAACGCCGCCCGATCAAATCCTTTTTCCTCGGGCTCTACGGCGGTATTTCTCAGCGTCTGAGTTTCGTCCTGCGTCATCGTTCACATATTCCCAAAATTGATCTATCGTGACCCTAGCGTCTGTAGCGACTACAGGGTCAAGCGGGAAAAATTCACCAATTTGTGAGCACATCGTGATGAAGCAGACTGAAGAAGAATTCTCGATCGGCGTGCTGTCTGAACGCAGCGGCGTCAACATCGAGACGATCCGCTACTACGAGAAGATCGGCGTCATGCCGGAGCCCGCCCGCAGCGCAGGCGGGTATCGTGTATACGGCAATGACCACACGCGGCGGCTACATTTCGTGCGGCGCGGCCGGGAACTCGGCTTCAGCCTCGATGAACTGCGTGGGCTATTGCAACTTGTCGATGGCCACGCCCACACCTGCCAGGAGGTTCACGCGCTCACAATCGAACATTTGAAAGATATCCGTCAGAAAATCGCCGATCTAAGGCGTCTGGAGCGGGTCATGTCGGATATGGCAGCGCAATGCAGCGGCGACCAGGTTCCGGAATGCCCGATTATTGATGCCCTTTTTGAGATGCGCCCGGTGGGCCGTTCCCGCTCCGTTCGGCCTTAGCGCGATTTCGAGCAACTATTGTTCCGCCTCCAAGCTCATCGAACTGCTTCGATCAAGAGCCGTGGGCGGCTCTTCAATCGTGCGACGAAGGACTTCCGGGTCACCAACAATGACGACCGTCTCGACGGCTCTGGTGACGGCCGTATAGAGCAGGGTCCGGTCAAGAAGTTTCGAGCCGACGAGCGGCACGATCACCCTACGGAAAGCCGAGCCCTGCGCCTTGTGAACGCTGATCGCCCAGCCATGAGTAACCTTCTCAAGGTCGGCCGCAGTGACCGCATCTTCAGCGCCGTCATCGAACCTAACCCAAGCACCCTTCGGATGAGGCTTGGTGACCACGCCCAGAGAGCCGTTCATGAACCCGGAGCAGACAGGTTCGCCGGTCACCTTGTCGAGTAGGGGACTGCCATCAGCATCCAGTTGCGGTGCCTTGGAGTAGTCGTTCTTCAACCACATGATCTTCGAGCCGACGCTCAGGCCCCAGTCCTCGACGTTGGCCTGCCGCGCCATGTATTCGATCTCGATGGCGCGGTTCAGCTCCTTCGATCCGGCCGGTCCGTTCTTCACCTGAGTGAGTATCTGGACATCCATATCGTGCAGGGCGGCCGTCCTGCCGTAGGCGGGCACCCGACCGCACATGGCGCGGAAGGCGGCCAAGGTTCTTGCTGCCACATCCTCCTTCGTCGCCGGGAAGAGATAGACGCCCGGCGAGAGGGCGACGTTTGGATCGAAGCGCCGGAGGGCGACGGACTTACCTGATCGCACCGCAGAGGCGACGGCGGGAATGCCAGTGGCATCATCCTGACGATGGACGACATCCAAAGTGACCGAAGGGATGCGCGTCGCCTTGACCATGGTGTGGAAGGGCAGGCCGGGTCCGATAGGCGGGAGCTGACCGGGGTCGCCAATGAAGATCAGGTTGACCTCGATGGGCAACTGAGCGAGCACCCGATAGATCGACGGGGTGTCGAGCATCGAGGACTCGTCGAAGATGACGGTCCCTGACTGAACACGGCGGCCAGCATTTTCGATGTCGTGCACCAGTCGCGAAAGAGTGCTTGCCGGGCGGCCTGTCGCTTCGCTGATCCGTCTGACGGCGCGGCCTGCCAGAGCCACCTGCAGGTGTTCGACGCCTTGGCGCTGCGAAGCTGGAAGACTGTCGCGGACGGCCTCCAGTGCGGCAAGGATTGCACGCACGACTGTCGTCTTGCCCGTGCCTGCGCCACCGCTGATGACGCAGATGCCGCAGCTCGTGGCCATGTAGACCGCCTCTCGCTGGGCATCGGTAAGCGCGTAGCCGATTTCCTCTTCCACCTTGGCGATGGCGTCAACGACGAGTTTACCGTCGAATGCCGGAACTTCACGACCAACGCGCTCGCTGACCTGTCGCGCGACCTCTTCCTCCATGAACCGGCAGGCCCTCGACTGCAAAAGGTCGGGGGTTGGCGACACAACGCGACTGCTGGCCAAGGCCAGGTCGATGGCACTCGCCGGATCGCCGCTCCAAGGCGCGAGCAGGCGTTTCACCAGAGGCTTCAGAACTGGGGAAGGGGAGGCCATGTTCCCTGTCCGGAACCGGATGGCCAAGGCCTCCTCGACGGCGGCCGTTAGCCGCCTCGGATCGTCGAGGGCGACTCCAAGACGAAGCGCTCTCGCGTCCACGTCTTTCCACGGCTCCAGCAATGTCATCGTGAACGGATCGGCCTTGATGCGGTCGATGGCTCCGAGACCCCAGAGACGGGCGGCAGCACCAGCCACACGAGGCGAGACGCCGTATCGATCCAGCCAGCGGAAGATTTCGACCTCCTCGGCGAGCATGCCGAAGCCGTCGACGATGGCGATGGCCCGATCCGCGCCGACGACGTCCGCGACCGCCTTCAGGTCACGATCTCGGATGATGGAGTAGATGGTCTCGCCGAAGCGCTCCCAGACTTTCTCCGCCGTAGCCCAGCCGATACCTACGAAGCGCTTGTCGGTGGCCAGATGGCGGATGATCGCCCGCCCCTTGGTGACCAAGGGCAGGGCCACCTCGGCATGGAGCTGCGGCCCATATTCGGGATGGAGTTTGACAGGACCCGTGACACGCCACGTCTCCCCTGCGACCGGATCGCGCGGCGACCTCTTCGAAGGGACGAGTGCACGACGGAGCTGCTCGGTCCCGTCACGGCCAATGATGACATGGTCGCCGAACCGGCTGGCATGAACGGAGGTGATGGACAGCTCCCAGGAAGACTGCTCAGAACGCTCACCAAGGACCAGGAACGTCTGCCCCTCTGCGCCACCCCGTCGTTGATTGGCCCCTGCCATGGGCTCTGGCTCTCCGTTCACTGCGGCCACCCACGACGTGCCGTCGCGGGTCCCTGTGCCTCATTCACTGCGATCCAGCTCCCACGGCCTGTCGGGGCCACGACGGCGCGGCTCCGAGGACCAGACTTCAAACACCCAATCATGGAAGTCTCCCAGTCTCGGCGATCACCGCGCTCAACCGCTTCATGCGGTCAAGGTCGCGGCGCAGCGAGGCGTTCTCCGCCTTCAGCCGAAGGTTCTCTTCCTCCAAAGCCATCTGATTGCCATCGACCTTGGCCTTCTGCTCGCGGTCCGCTTCCGCCTGTTCGAGGCGTGTCAGGTTAGCCTTGCGATCACGGTCGTCTGCGTTGCCCAGGATTTCGGCGCATCTCGGATTGGTGCGGAACACCTGACGGTCGAAGCCGCAGGCCTTGGCGATGGCGCTCTTGTTCAGCTCGACGCCGCCGTAGCGGGGAAGCGGCTGGTCACCGAGGTTCTCCAGATACTCTTGGAGGGCATCGACATGCTCCTGGGCAACCTCGACACCGCTTTTGCCCGTTCCTCGCGCCATTAGGACTTCCTCGGAGGAAGGGTTACGACCTCGCCAGAAGGAATGGCATTCATTCCGTCGAGCTTGTTGACTGTCTCCTGATATCCCTCGAACAGACGTTTCCATTTTGAGAAGCCGCCCATTTCGGCGACAGCCAGGATCATCATGCGGTGTGACGCGATCACGAGCTGCCGATCAGCCTGAAGCTGGTCAATCTCGGCGTTCTTCACTTCGACCAGTCGCTCCAGCTCTGCGCGAGACTTACCGCTGCTGCGACCAATCGCGATCCTTATAGTCTCCTGCTTTCGCTGGGCACCCTCGAACTTGGTGCGACGGTCCACATTCCGAGTGATGTCAGTGGCGTTCTTGAACACGCCGCCGCTGCGCCGGACGATGGCTCTCGCGGTGATGGTTTCGTCCTCGGCGATCATCGCCTCCAACATTTCCTCAAGATGGGCGATCTTATCAATCATCAAGGTCTCTCAGGCGGCTCATGGTGTCGATGATGGTGTTACCGAACTTCTGCTCCGGCGTCACGGAGAGGTCTTTGCCATCGGGGAAGGGGCGGTCACCGGGTTCGGTCGCGAGAGCCTTGCCGATATTCTCGTATCGGATGCGGGCGTGGGCGATCTGGTTCGCCCATCCGGCATATCGACGGCCCTCGGGTACGGATTCCAACTGGATGATGATTTTCGCGAAGCGGTCGCGCATCGTTTCGAGATGGTCGTGCTCCTCTACGACGTCGGTTCGGGCTAGATGCAGGCAGCCGTTGAAGCATTCGAGATGTTTCGGGCAGGGATCGCTGGTGAAGCTGTTCACGCACAGCCCGTAGGGCGTGACGTGAAGACCGTCGGCCTCGGCATTCAGGTAGTCGAAGGCTGCATCGTCGCCATACTCGCGTTGAACACGCCGGAACTCGTCGACGATAGGTCCTCGCACCTTGTTGGCGGCGATCATCTTGTAGACCTGAAGCGCCTTGTCGCCGAGAGAATCTTCGGCTTCCGGGGGAACGTCGATATGCTCGATATCCTCATGAAGGCTTCGGTGATCGTACTCGTAGCTCTGCTGAACGCTACGGCGGCCGAACTTCTTGGTTATCATCGTGTCAGCGACGCCGAGACGGAACAGCTCGGTGTTCTGCAGGTGCCGCAGGGAATGAGAAGTCAGCGTCAACGCGCGGTCCTCGTCCGTCTGGCCGTATCGCTGGAAGAGGGTCTCCCCGCTTGCCTTGCCGCTCAAGGAGCCGTTCAGAGGGCCTTTGTCCAAAATGCCGATGGCAGAGTACAAGGTCGTGTCAAGAAGGCCGTTGTTGCGCCCCTCGATGAGGTTTCTGATCGGCATCAAGAACAGGAGGTCGTAGGGATAAAACACCGTACCGTCGGTCGTCGCGGTCGGCTTGGTAGCGGATAGCTTCGTCGCGCGGTTCTCCCGGATGTGTTCCTCGACATCGCCAACGCGGACGAATGCAAATCGCCAGTTAATCCTGCCGTTTTCGATCACGCCCGCCGATGTCCGGATCGGAATGTTGCGTTGAGCCGGATTGGTCCAGAACTGCGACAAACCAGCGGGTCTGCCGCCTAATTGAAGATCGCGGATGGTGTCGAGGTACTGCGGGTCGTAGCTTTCGCGATATTGCTGGATCAGTTGCGGCGGAACCTCTGCGTCCGAGAACACCGCATTTCCTGTAATGCGGACGTACATCTCCCAGGCAGGAACGAGCGCGTCCTCAGCATATTCGGGAAAGATGCGACCTGTTTCAGCCTGCCGTTTCAATCGCTCCCGCAGCGGGGCGGTAATGGTGGCTATGTGGTCGAGCGTCTCTACCAAAATCTCCTCGAACATCGGCGGGACGTGCTGGATGTTCTCGTACAGAGCCAATCCCTCGGCAAGGTCGTCCTCTTCCTGCTTTTCAGCGAAGTACCTGATTATCAGGGAACGGGAGAACCCACCATGCTCTCCGGCCAGTCGGCCGTCGGCGTCCAGATATTCGCGCCAACGCTTCCAATCCAATGGAAGAAGGGCGGCCTCTCCGATCCGGAAGCCCATGATGATCTGGACCTTAAATGCCGCAAACCGGATCGCATCCGAGAAGGACAGGGGCGTCTCGGTGAAGACAATCCGAACCAGTTCCCAGAAGGCCTTCTCATCCGGAAGCTTCGACGCCGACTTCCGTTCAGCCAGGCTGCGCCGCAGGCTCTTGCGGCCACCATGTGCGTTTTGGCGGTCTTTGACCGCATCGGCCCGCTGCTGCGCTGCCAACGCTTCCTTGCTGGAATAGGGTTGGCAGAAACGAGCCAAAGCAGGGATGTCGGCGAGCTTTTGTCTGTCGATGACGTTCCTGACCATGGTCACGAAGTCGAGCGCTTGCTTGCCGGATTCCGATGACCGAAGAACGGCATTGTAGGCCTGCTGGATTTGATCGGGGGTTACCGCCCAGGGCGGTGTATCCTCTGCTGCAGGTGCCAGCCGTCGGATGCCAGCGCCCACTTGAACGGCGCTTCCGGGCTTCGTCTGACCAAGGAGAAGCTGGTGGATCAATACAGCCTGGAAGAAGTCCAGCCAGTGGGGGGACAGGGGCATGGCGACCAAGAGACCTTGTCCCATTTCCACTCTGATCTCGTTCAGTTTTATGAATGGCGCGGCGTCCACGCCAACCTGACCAAGCCATGAGACCGGTTTGGAAAGGCCACCCCTCAGTTCCGTCAGGTTCCACCTCGTCTCCTTGGTGACCTTGCCCTCACCGTCGAAGACTAGCTTCCAGCTCAGGCCGCGTTCTTCGGCCAGCCTCTTGGCCGTGGCAATGTATTCGGCATAGAACGGGTTCATGGCTCGTCCCCGCCATCGGATTTCAGTTCCTCGGCAACACGTCTTGCGGCGTCGAGCGTGCTCTTCAACTGAGCGTAGGCAGGGGATTGCTGGTTGTTGCGGGACGCGGCGGCGAACTCAGTGACGACCGGACGAAGGCTCTCCACGACGTCCTGGTGGATTTCGGGATCGTTGAGGGGCATGAACTGGGAACAGGTGTAGCAGGCAAGCACCGGGTTCTTCATGCAGAGGTTCTGACCCAAGTTGCAACCACCTATTCCTGCGATAGGAATCCCGTGAGGCACACCTCCGATCTGCTTCTCGGCCGGAAGGCCCAGAAGCATCTCCTTATCGATGGTTCTCGTCGTCGCGATCTTGGCTACGTTCTTGTAAATGGGCGAGATTGCAAGGGCATCATTGATACGCTTGGCTTGTGGTGGCGATGCGTCGAAGTAGACATTGGCCACGCGGTCGCTGGAGTGTCCCATGAACTCCGAGAGGCCAGCGTGCGAGATGCCGCCGTCCGCGAGACGTTGTGCCGCCGTATGTCTCAGGTCGGTTGGAGACCAGGCTTCTCCTGTCAAGTCCGACGTAAGCTCAAGAATGACCCGGCCAACACCGGACGGCGTGAGGCCGAAGAGGAGGCGAGGGGGCACGCCCTCCTCTATCATGACGATTCCTGCGTCCCGGCGCTTCACAAACTCATTGAAGAGCGGCCCCCACTCACGCTTGATCCGCCGGGTTTCTCGAATGCGCTTGCGGTGATCCTTCTGCTTGATCCGGGTGACCGCAACATGCACCGCACCAGTCGAGTACAGCCGAACATCGGCCGTCTCGATCCGCGCTATCTGCCCCGGACGGAAGGCATACTGGTATGACGTGACCAAGATGCACACGTCCCGTAGCGCTTCGTCATCAATCGACTGAGGATCATTCGATAGCGCGGCGCACATCGCATCGATGTGGTCGACGATGATGCTTTGGTGATCCAGTGGCAGGAAGCAATCACCGATGCGAACGACGCGATACTTGTCGACCTTTGGGCTCTTCAGAGCCCGAATGATCGATGCCGCCGTGGGCGTCCAATGACCAATGTTGAGCCGACACAGGGAATGAAGAATGGCTCTTAGCGAGTAACTTTCCCTGGCACTTACCTCTGCAAGAACGAATGTGTTCCAATGGGATCGAGCATCGAACGGCTGTGACACTAATAGCTCGATGAGAGAGGCGACGCCGCGACGTGCGAGATAGCTCAGGGTGCTGCCAAACAGGATCGTCACGTAGTGAAGGTCGTGCTCGCCAAGCCATTCGGCGAACACATGTTTCATTACCTGCGTTGCGGGACCAAACGCATTGAACGATATTGAATGCTGGCGGCCGTCCAAGGCAAGGAAGACTTGGTCGGTTTCGGATAGGTCTCGGACGGAGCATATCTCGTTCGCAAAATCATCGTAGTATTTGACCACCGCAGGCAGCGGCGGCAATCTCGATGTCAGGCGATCAATATCGGCGACGAGGCGGTCGTTCTGAAGCGTGACGGCGGCTTTCAATGGGATGTCTCCGGAACAGTGCGTCGAAGAGCATCCACAAAATGGTCAAATTTTTCGCCCCAGGCTTCGTCCAGGCTGGTTTCGAAGTAGGCCTTGGCATAGAGGCGCGGCATATCCGACTTCTTCGACCACCCAAAAAATGTCCGTAGCTTCTCCTGAGCCTTGTCCAGATCATTGCCCGTGTCCTGATACCGACGCATCCTAACGACAGCGGATGTATGGCGGAGATCGTGACAAGAGACGCCTTTAAGCCCTTGCTTTTTCAGAGATTGCTTAGCCTCGTCGCACAGGGCCTTCGTCGCAACCTCAAAGATTTCACTGAGGGATCGCAGCGAAAGTGGCAGGCCTTTTTGAGAGATCAGAAGGTGTGGGTGGTTTGCCCGTCCGCGATAGTTGCGGATGTAGAACCTGACGAGTTCAACGATCTCTTCCTGTAACGGAAGCTGGCGTCGCGAGGTCTCCGTCTTCAGCCCAGGCTGTTCGTACCGTGGGTCCGGATCATCGACTTCCTCGACATCCAACCAGTGGACGGTCTTGCGAGCGACTGGGTCGAAGTCCTCCTTAAACGAGGAAGCGTACAGCAACGCGCCTTCACCACGCCGAAGCCCAAGGCGCAACAGCAACATGAAGACCAAGAGGTTGCGCCAGCGCAGCGCTTCAGTCTTGAAGGGGTTTCGCGTCGAATCCGGCCTGAAGATTTCGTAAAGGTCCTCGATTACGAGCGGCGGAAGTGCCCGGATCGGCGGTGGCGGCTTCTGGGGGTTCGGAACTAGGTTGCGGTAGAAGGTCTCAAGGCGATGTACCTTTGCCTGGATTTCGTTCGCCCGCGCACCGGCCGTGCTACCGGCCTGGCGAAGCATTTCCGTCGCGAAGTCGAGCGCAAACTTCCATGTGGACGACTTGTCCGCGTTCTCGACGACGGCCGCGTTCCTGAGTTGGGCGAAGAAGCCCAGAAGACATTCTTCCAAAGCATCTCCATCGGCTTCGGCTATAAGACGGTCCAGACAGTCGGTACCGTGTTGCTCGCAGACTGCCTCGTAGAAACGATCAATGGCCGTCAGATACTTCTGTCGGCTCGATGGTTCCAGTCTTGGGTTCAGGACGTCACTCCAGATGGTGGCCCAAAACCGTGGGACGCCAAGAGAACCGACAGCGACAAGCCCACGTGCTGATGGCGGCAGGGCTGCATTTCTTATATTGATGATCGGCATGGTCACTCGCGTTTCTCAACGAAAGCAACAATGCCATCGGTTCGGTTAAACGCAACACAGCAAACCGCAGCATCTACGGTTTTCCACAGTCGTGGAAAACGCGGTTTCAGGCCAGAACGCAACAGCCCGCAAACCGCCTAGATGTTCCATAATAAGGGTTATGCGACTAAGCCATATAGCAGCTATATACAGATGCGACACATGGGCAAATTAGAGATGCGACATTTTTAGGTCGCTTGCCCTATTCAAACAAAACAAAGAAAGGAAGACTGGGGTTCCGGATACAAGCAACGGATGGGAGCCGTCATGTCTTGTTTGATCACGATGTCGCAGAAAGAACTCAATAGATTAGAAGTCATTCAGAAGATACGAGATCGCCGTCTGAGCGTTGTTCAGGCAACAACATTACTTGATCTCAGCCGCAGCCAAATTCATCGTCTTTTACAGGCCTACGATAGATTTGGACACACAGGCCTGATTACTGGAAGACGCGGTCGCCCGAGTAATCGACGTTACAGCGAGGACTTCCGGAATACCGTGCTGGATTTGGTGCGGGTTTATTATCGGGATTTTGGGCCGACACTAGCATGTGAGAAGCTTGTTGAACGACATCAAATTTCGATCAGCAAGGAGACACTGCGCCAATGGATGACGGCGGCAGGCATATGGGTTTCACGCCGTGAACGCAAAAAACGGGTATTCCAACCGCGCGCCCGGCGCGATTGTTTTGGTGAGCTGGTGCAGATGGATGGCTCACATCATTGGTGGTTCGAGGAGCGGGGTCCCAAATGCGCCCTCCTCGTTTATATTGACGATGCCACCGGCAAGCTTCTGCATCTGCGCTTTGCTGGATCAGAGAATATGTTTGATTATTTTCATGCAACGAAGGCCTACCTGCAGCAATGGGGCAAGCCGCTGGCCTTTTACAGTGACAAGCATGGTGTGTTTCGCTCCACTCATGGTTCGCAGAAAGATCGCACGAGTGGCCTGACCCAGTTTGGGCGCGCGCTTTATGAGCTCAACATCGACATTATCTGTGCCAACACCCCGCAGGCCAAGGGCCGTGTCGAGCGGGCAAACAGGACTCTGCAGGATCGTCTGGTGAAGGAATTGCGATTGCACGGCATTGATACGATGGAAGCAGCAAATGCTTATGCACCGGAGTTCATTGCAGATTTCAATACCCGTTTTGGCAAGGAGCCTCGCAATCCAAAAGATATGCATCGACCGCTGGCCGCGCATGAGAACATTGATAGTGCGATGTGTCGGAAGGAAGTGCGGACACTGTCACAAACACTGACACTGCGTTACGACAAGGTGCTGTTCATCTTGGAACCAACGGAGTTTGCAAAACGCTTGGCACGACAGAAAGTCATAGTCTGCGATTACCCCGATGGGCGTCTGGAGATCATGCATGGCACGGACACCCTGCCCTATAAAACGTTTGACAAGCTGCGCTCGGTTCATAGGTCGTCTATTGTAGAGAACAAACGACTGGATGACGCGCTTGCGCTCGTAGCCGAGATGCAGGCTGGTCGAGAACAGCAGCGCAGTAAGAGTGGGCCGCGTCGAACAGGACAGACAAACCATATGTTTGGCATTCGCGACGGCAGCATAGCCAATGGCTATCAGAAGCGCGAGCGTAAATCGCGCACCGCTTACATGAATGATCCCGATGTTATCGCCCGCCGGGAGAAAGCGCTGGCGCGTATGAAGGCGGTTGATAGATAATTGGAATCTTTAGTCCTAGCGGACAGTTGAAGCTTTGACTTCGTTCAATTTGGAAAGCTCTGAGTTGCGCATCAGATAGTGATCAAGTTGAGGATCTTCCAAATAACGGATTTGTTCGTCCAAGATGTCATAGTCATTGCCAATCTCTTGGCGTAAGAGCGCTACTAATCTGTCCACATTCGCGTTGAAACGATCACAGAGCGCCTGAGACCAAAGACTGGGGTCAGGCGGATACAAAGGGTTAAGATAGCCAGAGTGCTCAAAGTCAAGTTGATCCCTTAAACTTTTAGCTATTTCAGAAAGTTCCACGCAGGCAGGTTTGATTACTTGCCCTTGTAGATTAAAAAACACCGCATCAACAGGTCCTGTGCCAAGGCTGTCACGTGTGGCAGGATCACCAGCCCATAGGCAGCCGCCTGCACCATAATCGAAGAAAAATCTGAGAACGCCTTTAGTCATGTCGAAGGCATACCAGCTTTATCAACGGCAAGCAAAGGGGTGCGCACTATATTGGTGATTAAAGAGGTTGAAGCCGAAGAGCCGTATATTCACCCGCCCCCATTCCTCGCTTGCAACCCTGACCAGCCTCTCGGAATGGGGGCTGAACGTCACCGCCTGTCGCATTTCTATCTTGCTGGAAACGTCGCATCCTTAACTTGCTAAAACAATGTTGGTGCCAAGGGAAGCTTGATCGCTCATGAAAAGAAGCGCCTTTTCAGGCGCCTCTTTCTGTCTGTCTCAGAATGTCCGCTGGAGCGCGATCAGGCCTTGCCACGCGTCTGACCCGTTAAGGACAGACTTTTTGTCACGCCAGCGCACGTAAGAGATTTCGGGCGTGACCGTGAAGCCAGGAACCAGTTCGTAAGCGACGTTTGCCGTCGTGTAGAACGTGTCTGTGGCATCGTAGGAAAGCTGGGCATTGATGATGGCCTTGTCGGATATTTTGTAAGCACCGCCACCCCAGGCAGCCCAGTCGCCGCCCCATTGACCGTAGAAACTATTGATCGCGCGAACCTGGCCTGCAACTTGTCCGTTGTCGCCTTTGACGTCCATATAGCTGTCTTTGTTGGACTTAAAGCCACCCATGGCCCATACGGACAGCTTGTCATTGATGTTGAGATTGCCACGCAGCTTGCCCGCCCATTTTTCGTTCCGGGCATCGTATGCAGCAACTGTAATGACCGCGCCCCAGTCTTGAGCATATTTCAGACCACCGACGACGTGCGGGGTATAGTCACTTATAGTGCCATCAAAGCCGTATTGCTTATCTGTATCGAGATTGTTGCCCTGTTCCAGCGACAGGATTGCCGAAATGCCATTGCTGCCGGAGTAGGTATAGCTGATCAAGCCTGTACGATAGCCGCCTGCAAGGATCACATCATCGTTAAAGACGTCGCCGAGATACCCCACGAAGGATATGAACGTCGAAAAATCGAGGCCGACACGCAGTCCCGCCAGATCGATATATGCGACGCGCAACGAGCCGGTGGAGCCGGAATCTTTGCCATTGCCCCACTGAAAGCGGGTTTCCGCATAGGTTTTTAGTGTGCCGAGCTCCGTTTCGGATGCCGTGCTGGCACGTAATGTGAAACGGGCAGAATTGTCCCAGCTATCGCGCTTGCTGTTACGCTGGAGATGAGGTGTGCCGTCCTTGTCAGTGAAGCCGCGGCCATAAACATCGTCCCCGCCCTGCATAAGATAGCGGACATAGCCATGTATCCGCAGGCATGTTTCAGTTCCGGGAATATAGAAATATCCCGCGCCGTATGCGTCACAAACCCGGACGTATTGTGTCGATTCCGGTTCCGGCGCGATGACTGCATCTGCGCCATAGGCTGCAGATGCACTGCATGCCGTCGCAATGCAGCCTGCCAGCGATAAAGTAAACTTCATGTCCCCTCACAAATATAAAAATATGACCGGAAATACTTTCTGGTCTAAAACGTCGCCAATGTAAAACATAAAAACGTTTTCTATAATCGCAAATTCTAATAAGCGAATTATAGTGCGTGCTTATATGTGTGCTATTAAAGTAATTATCACAATAATTAGGGAGTTATTACTTAAAATAGTAAGATTAAAACAAGAAATATGCAGTCGATGCGTCTGGCGACTCCGGATCGGGGTCGCGCCATCAATGGGAGGGCTTTATGCATCGCAGTTTCTTTCTTGCAGGCGCTTGCTGTTTTTCGTTGGCTACCGTCGCGTCAGCCGAAACCGTGTTGAACCGTGACAGCGGCAGCGATCCATCAACACTGGATCAGCACCGTACAACGACGGTCAATGAAAGCGCTTTGCTGCGTGATCTCTATGAGGGGCTTGTTACCGAAGATGCAAAGGGCGAGCTGATACCGGGTGTGGCGCAGTCGTGGGATATTTCTCCCGACGGACTGACCTATACGTTCCATTTGCGCGCGGGTGCAAAATGGTCGAACGGCGATCCGGTTACCGCAGGTGATTTCGAATATTCGCTGCACCGTATCATCGACCCGAAGACTGGTGCGGGTTATGCCAATGTTCTCTATGCGATCAAGAACGCCAGGGAAATCAATACCGGCAAGCTCCCACTGGATCAGCTGGGCGTCGAGGCGCTTGACGACCGCACGCTGAAAATCACGCTTACGTCCCCTACCCCTTATTTCCTTTCACTGCTGACCCATCAGACGACCTTGCCGCTAAACAGGAAAGCCGTCGAGAAATATGGCGACAAGTTCACTCTGGCGGGAAACATGGTGTCGAATGGTGCTTATACATTGGCCAGCTTCACACCAAATGCGCAGATCGTCATGAAGAAAAACCCGAACTACTGGGATGCATCCAATGTAAAGATCGACGTGGTGAACTGGATTCCATTCGAGCAACCGGCGTCGTGCATGCGCCGGTTTGAGGCCGGGGAGATCGACATTTGCGGTACGGTCCCCGCCGAGCAGATGGACTACATCAAGTCCAATCTGGGGCATAATCTGCGTGTCGCCCCCTATTTCGGCACCTTTTATGTCAGTGTCAGAGGCGAACCGGATAGTAAGTTGCGCGATCCTCGTGTGCGTGAAGCCATATCGATGGCGATTGATCGAAAGTTTCTGGCCAATGAAATCCGGCGTGGCATGATGATGCCGGGTTATTCGATGGTGCCTCCCGGTACTGAAAACTATGTCGTGGACGCGCCCCGGCTGGATTACATGAATATCGATATTCTGGATCGTGAGGACAAGGCCAGGGAATTGCTGAAGGAGGCCGGTGTCGCACCGGGAAGCCTGTCGGTCAAGCTGCGCTATGCCACTTCGGTCAACAACAAGAACACGATGATTGCTATCGCAGACATGCTCAAGAATATTGGCATCAATGCTTCACAGGACGAAGTCGAAGGCGCGACTTATTTCAATTATCTGCATGAAAAAGGCATGTATGATTTTGCCTATCAGGCATGGATCGGCGATTACAACGACGCCTATTCCTTCCTGAGCATGTTCACGACCGACAATTATTTCAATAATTCAGATTGGTCGAACAAGGATTATGACGCGCTGATTACAAAATCGGAAACGATGACCGACACCGGAGCGCGGGCTGAAACCCTTGCTCAGGCTGAGCGCATTCTGCTGAAAGAGGTTCCGGTCATCCCACTGCTCTATCCTTCATCACAAGCGCTCGTGGCAGATAAGGTTGAAGGCTACAGCGACAATCTGATGAACATACACGCAACCCGCTGGCTGTCTCTTCAAAGCAAATGAAATAAAGGCTGGTTGTATGGCCATCGCGCGGACGGGTTGCGCGGTGGCCTGATTCCAATGTTTCAATCAAAGCAGGAAATGCTCTAGCATAGCACTTTCAACTGAATCAGTTTCCGACGAGATCAAAACGGTGGGGTATGAAACCAGCAATCGAGCAGCTCTTTCCCGGCTTTGAGATGCGGGAAGTGGAAACGAATGATGTTCGTTTCGCGGTCATGACTGGTGGTAAAGGCCTGCCGGTTCTGTTGCTGCACGGTTATCCGGAAACGATGGCCGCATGGCATCGCATTGCCCCTGAACTCGCCCGCTCCCGCACAGTCGTCGTGCCTGATCTGCCGGGCTATGGACGAAGCCGCATCACGTCCAATCCGGTTGGTGCCGGATCAAAACGCCGGATGGCCGCTAGTCTGGTCGCGTTGATGCAGGCGCTCGGGCATGAGCGGTTTGTTGTGATCGGGCATGATCGCGGTGGGCGTGTCGCCTATCGCATGACACTGGATCACCCGAACAATGTGGTTGGACTGGTATCCGTGACGGTCGTACCGACTCCGGAAATGTGGGAAGGCGCCAGCAAGGCTTTCGGTATGGGGGCGTGGCACTGGTTCATGCTGGCACAGCCCGAACCGCTGCCTGAAATGCTTCTTTCCGGCAATCCTCGTTTCATGATCGATACGACCTTGCAGAAGATGGCGCATGGTCTCGACAAGCTGCATCCGCTTGCACTTGCGGATTATCGGGAAGCCTTTGACAGTGCGGAAGTCCGGCACTGGATATGCGAGGATTACCGCGCAGGCGCAGGTGTGGATGAAGCTGACGATCTTGCGGATCGGGCGGCAGGACGGCGCATTCATGCGCCGGTTCTGGTTTTCTGGGAACAAGGCCGACGCTATGGCGGCGGGCGCGAACCGCTCGATATATGGGCAGACTGGGCCATCGATATTGACGGCGAAGGACTGGCTGGCGGGCATCTTCTGCCTGAGATGGCCTCAGGTCCAATACTGGCTGGGTTAGACCCGTTTCTGCGGAGAAGCGATGCCGGTGCATTGGCGGCAGAACAAGTACGTGACCGTTAATCTAATTGAAAATCCCGCTATGTGACTTTATGCGAAAGCAATCTTCCATATTTTTCCGTGGCAGAGACGTAATGAAATTTTGTTTGCCGGGCCTAGCAGGAAATCTGTTGCGCCAGGCTGACACCCGCATCGGAGGAGAACCGGAATGGATTTCACCCTGACACGCCGTCAGACATTGATGGGACTTGGTGCGTTGGGCATCAGCACGGCTTTCGGCTCCCCTGCCCGCGCCGCGACGCGAAATCTGGCCGTTCTCCATCTGGCGAGCCATGCGCCGAGCTATATCGCGCACGAGCGTGGCTATTTCAAAGATGCTGGTCTCGATATCGAGTTGAAGTTCTTCGAAGCCGCCCAGCCCATGGCTGTCGCCATCGCATCCGGTGATGCCGATTTCGGTGTGACGGCAATGAGCGGCGGTCTGATCAGTTTGGCCGACAAGGGTGCGATCAAGGTCATAGGCGGTGCGCTTGCAGAAGAAAAAGGCATTACCGGCAATGTCATTCTGGCCTCCAACAAGGCCTATGAAGGCGGGCTGACGGAACCGTCCAAGCTGGCGGGACACAGTTTTGGCATCACCACGGCAGGATCGTCATTCCATTTCATGGCGCACAAGATTGCCAAGGCCAACAATATTCCTCTTTCTGAAATCCAGCTGCGCCCATTGCAGAAGCTCGGCGCTGTTGTCGGTGCCCTGTCGACCGGGCAGATCGATTCCTGGGCCATCCAGCCCAATATCGCCAAGAAGCTCATCCGTGAGGGCGCTGCAAAGCAGATCGGTCTCGTCTCCGATTATGCGCCGGATTATCAGGTCACGACAGCATTCACGTCTACTAAGAATGCGTCCGACGAGCGCGCCATGACCGAAGCCTTCGTCAAAGCCTATTCCAAGGCAATCGACGATTATAATGCGGCCTTTGTCGACAACACTGCAGACGATGCAGCGCGCGACGACATTGCAAAGATCGTGCACAAATATGTCGAAAGCGACAGCCCGTTCGAGACGGCAAAACAGAACCTTATCGATGGTGCTATGCGCATCAACAAGGGGCTGGCCTTGTCGCTCAACAGCTGCGTGGAGCAGCTCGACTGGTTCCGCTCCGAAGGCATGGTCAAGGAAGCCGTCACACAGGAAAAGCTGTTCGACACATCCTATGTCAAGACAATTTGAAACTGGCTAGGGCTGGTTGAAACTGAACATTCCGTGCCCGACAGGTTTTGTCGGGCGCAAAGCCCGACGACAGGTATTCCAAACCGGGATGCGCGTCAAAACAACGAGATAGAGCGCGGATTTGATCCAATCATATCGAAACGCGCTCTAACGTCGAAGGGCGGACTTTCTGACTGGAGTTGAAATGGATCTGCAACTGAAAAACATCAGCCATTCTTATGGTCCGGTCGAAGTTCTCAAAGATATATCGCTTACCATCCCGCAGGGGCAGATCGTCTGCCTGATCGGCCCTTCGGGCTGCGGGAAGTCCACGCTCTTGCGTTTTCTGGGCGGTCTTGAGCGGCCATCCTCGGGCGAAGTGCTGCAGATAGGTTCGCCGCCGAAGGATTCACTCAATCCCCTCACTTATGTTTTCCAGCACTTTGCGCTGCTGCCATGGCGCAGCGTGGAAGGAAATATCAAGCTGGTGCTGGAGGATCACGGTCTTGGCCGGGCGGAAATGGACAGGATCGTAACCAATGTGCTGGAGCGTACCAGGCTCTCGGATTTCCGACAGGCATTGCCGAAGCAGCTTTCGGGTGGCATGCGCCAGCGCGTGGCGATTGCACGCGCCTTGTCGGTACGCCCTGCCGTCATGCTGATGGATGAGCCCTTGTCGGCGCTCGATAGCCAGACGCGGGAATTGCTGATGGACGACCTGATTGCGCTGTGGACGCGCCAGCCATTCACCTCCGTTTATGTCACGCACAATCTCAACGAGGCGGTGCGGCTCGGCCATCGAGTGGTGGTGCTGTCGCGACGACCGGGACGGATCAGGGAGATTGTCGATATCGATATTCCACTTTCCGAGCGTCACCTTGGCGACCCCGTTCTGGAAGAAAAGCAGAAGCAGCTCTGGGAGCTGATGCGGGCGGAAGCGCAGGCAGCAGATCAGGAGTTGATCAATGGTTGAGATCGCAGAAATGAAGCAATCCAGCCAGGATGTTCGCCCGGTTCCTTTCCGGGGGGGCGGTTTCGCACCTCAGCCGGTGCGCCACATGGCCCTGATCCTGTTTATAGCGCTGCTGGCGCTGGCGGAAATCGGAACCCGCAGCGGCTTCATATCCAATCTGACATTGCCGCGCCCATCCGCCGTGCTGGAAACCTTCGTCCAGCTCTGGCAGACCGGCCTCCTGTGGCAGCATCTGCTGCCATCGCTGCGGCGGCTTGTTGTCGGCGCCAGTCTCGGCATCGCGGTCGGTGTGAGTCTCGGGGTAATGATCGGCTTGTTCAGCTATGTCCGCGCTGGTCTGGTGCCGCTCGTTGCCGCCCTCTTTCCGATCCCGAAGATCGCACTCCTGCCACTCTTCGTGATCTGGTTTGGCATCGATGAAATGTCGAAATATATGCTCATTGCCTTCGGCACCTTTACGCCCACCGTCGTCGCCACTTACGGCGCGGTCGACAATGTGGATCGTTCGCTTGTGCGCATGGGCCAGAGCTTTGGTCTCGGATGGTGGTCGATCGTGCGCAAGATCATCCTGCCCGGAGCCTTTCCGGCGATCCTGTCCGGGCTGCGAGTGTCGATCTCCATCGCCATCATTCTGCTGGTCGCAGCCGAAATGCTCGGCGCCCAGTTCGGCGTCGGTTCCTATATCCTTGAAGCCGGATCGCTTTACGATCTTGAAAAGCTGTTTGCCGGAGTCACAATCCTGTCGGTGATGGGACTGATCGTCAATTTCATCATCGGGCAGATCGAGAAGCGTTTCTTGACCTGGCGCGGCTGATCGCAATAATATTTCGTATAGACATATTATTGTCGACAGAATGAAATGCGTTGTCCGCTTTTCGTTGCATGTTCTTACCGGGACGTTATACGAAAGGACTCTATCGCAAATTTTTGCGTCTCATTTTAGATGGCAAGATCCCGCGTCTTGTCTGTTCCCCCATTCATGAGGCGCTACCCGAAAAGGAGCGGAAATATGAGCCGTTATGGCAAAGCACATCGTCAGTTCACCGGATGTGACGAGCGATGAGCGCCGAACCAAGCCGTATTCAGCCGGAAGAAACACGCAAGACCGCAATCGCGCTCAAGGATGTGCAGATTTCGTTCAAGCTGGCCGATGGCGGCCGCTTCGATGCTGTCGCCGAAAGCAATCTTGAAGTTGCTGAAAACGAATTCGTGGCGATTGTCGGTCCGACGGGCTGCGGAAAATCCACATTGCTCAATGCCGTTGCCGGGCTTCTCGTGCCAGCCAGCGGTACTGTCGAAATCAGCGGCCAGCGGCTGCAAGGCCTCAATCGCAAGGCAGGTTATCTTTTCCAGCAGGATGCCCTCATGCCCTGGAAGACTGTCTTGGACAATGTCTCTATCGGGCTGGAAATTGCAGGCACCTCGAAGGCTCAGGCGCGCGAACAGGCCCGTGAGTGGCTCGGCCGCGTCGGTCTTGCAAGTTTCGGCGACCGCTATCCGCATATGCTGTCGGGTGGACAGCGCAAGCGCGTCGGCCTTGCGCAAGTGCTGATCCGCAATCCGAAATATCTGCTGATGGATGAACCATTCGGTCCTCTCGATGCGCAGACGCGGGTTATCATGGGCGACCTCCTGCTTGACCTGTGGTCTCAGGACAAGAAGGCGGTCATGTTCGTGACGCACGATCTGGAAGAGGCCATCGCGCTGGCGGATCGTGTTGTCATCATGTCTGCGGGGCCACGTGCCCGCATCATGGCCGAATATAAAATCCCCCTCGCCCGCCCACGCGAGATTTCCGAAATTCGTCTCGACGACAAGTTTCACGAAATCCATCGCGAAATATGGAGCGCGCTCAAGGAAGAGGTTCTCAAGGGCTATCAGCAGACGAGTGGGGAAAAGAAATGAAAAAGCCTATGCTGTTTCTGGCGCAGCTCAGCGTGGCTGTCGCCGTTATTCTGGTCTGGCACCTCTTCACCGCCACCCATCTGCTAGGCAATCCGGCCAAGGCGAAGTTCTTCTTTGCGACGCCGGGCGATGTGGCGCAACGCATCTACAAGTGGTTTGCGGAAGGCACGATCTGGTATCATCTCGGCATCACGCTGCTTGAAGCCATGCTGGCCTTTGCCATTGGCGCAATTGGCGGCGTGCTGATCGGGTTCTGGTTTGCACGTAAGCCCCTGCTCGCGGCGATCTTCGACCCTTATGTGAAGGCTGCCAATTCGTTGCCGCGCGTCGTGCTGGCGCCGATCTTCGCGCTGTGGCTCGGCCTCGGCATCTGGTCGAAGGTGGCGCTCGGCGTCTCACTGGTCTTTTTCATCGTCTTCTTCAACGTCTATCAGGGCGTGAAGGAAGTGAATCAGACAGTGCTCGCCAATGCGCGTATGCTTGGCATGAACGAGCGCCAGCTTCTGCGCAATGTCTATCTGCCATCGGCGCTGTCTTGGATGTTTTCAAGCCTGCATACGGCTGTCGGCTTTGCCGTCGTCGGCGCGGTTGTCGGCGAATATCTCGGTTCGTCGGCAGGTCTCGGCTACCTGATCCATCAGGCGGAAGGCGTGTTCGACGTCACCGGTGTCTTTGCCGGCATGCTGGTGCTGACAGCATTCGTACTGCTCATCGATTGGGGCGTGTCCATCGTCGAGGAGCGCCTGCTTGTCTGGCGCCCGAAAGCTGCCGGACACAACGGTTAAGAGGATTCAAGGAGGAAACCATGAGGACAACACGTAGAGATATATTGCTGGGAGCCGCCGCCTTCGGGCTTGCGGGTATTGCCTCGCGCCTGCCTGCCTATGCGCAGGATGCATCTGCGACGCCGGAAAAGCCGGAGCTGATGTTCGGTGTTGGTGGCAAGCCGCTCTTCTATTACCTTCCCCTCACCATTGCCGAGCGCAAGGGTTTCTTCGAGGAAGAAGGCATCAAGGCGACCATCAATGATTTTGGTGGCGGCGCAAAGTCCCTGCAGGCGCTGATCGGCGGTTCTGTTGATGTGGTAACCGGCGCATACGAACACACCATTCGCATGCAGAACAAGGGACAGGACATCAAGGCCGTCTGCGAGCTTGGCCGCTTTCCGGGCATCTGCATCGGCGTGCGCAAGGACCTCGCAGGCGAAATCAAGACGATTGCTGATCTCAAGGGCCAGAATGTCGGTGTCACGGCGCCGGGCTCTTCAACCTCGCTGCTGCTGCAATATGCGCTCATCAAGAACGGTCTGGCAGCAGATGACGCTTCGATCATCGGTGTCGGCGGTGGCGCAAGCGCGGTCGCAGCCGTCAAGAAGGGCGAAATTGCAGCCCTCGTCCATCTTGACCCGGTCATCACGCGCCTGGAAGTGGATGGCGACATCACCTTGCTTCTGGATACGCGCACCGAAGAAGGCACGCGCCAGCTTTTCGGTGGCACCAATCCGGCCGCGACTGTTTATGTGCAGCAGAGCTTCATCGATGCAAATCCGGTAACGACGCAGCGGGTCGTCAACGCTTTCGTCAAATCGCTGAACTGGATTCACAAGGCTTCTGCCGATGAAGTGGCAGATGCCGTTCCAGAAGAATATTTGCTCGGCGACCGCGAGCTTTACAAGACCGGCTTCGAGAAGTCCCGCGCCATGTATTCCGAAAAGGGCCTGATTGCGGAAGACGGCTTCAAGAGCCTGTTCGAAATGCTCAAGGCGCTCGATCCGGAACTGGCAAGTGCGGATATCTCATTTGCGCAAACTTTCGATCCACGTTTTGTGGAAGCCGCAAAGGCATAATCCGCTTTGGGCAGGGGTATTCCCTGCCCTTTGCACCTTCGTCGCCGGAAGTTCAAAAGCGGCTCTTGGCAAAGCGCTCCTGCAGCCATTGGGCGGCTGGCCCCTGCCGTCGCCGCTTGTTCCAGATCAGCTCAAGCGCGACCGGATGCGCACCTTCGTCGAACTGCAGTTTCGGAATGACGAGTTCCGGCGCCAGCGGTGAATCCTGCAAGATATGTTCGGGAATGAATGCCCAGCCGATCCCCCGCGTGAGGATCTGCAGGATAACCCAGTGGCTCTCCACCCACCAGACCTCGGCACCCACCCGCAGACGACGGCTTTCAGCCGTATCGCTGTGCTTTCGGGCCATGATCTGGCGAAACGATCTCAAATCTTCCCAGCTGACCGCCGTATGAGCCAGTGGATGCTCTCGCCCGCAGACGAGAACCAGAGGCACCCATCCGATGGTGTGGAAGCCAAGTTCATCCGGCATCTGCTCGGCGCGCCACATCACCCCGAGGTCCGCCTTTCCTTCCAGCACAAGCCCGCTTATTGCCGTTGACGGCGGAAAAGTCAGCTCCAGTTCGACATGCGGGTATTCCTGCGCGAAGGCTGCAAACAGCGTCGCGATAGCCGGTTCGGGATAAAGCTCGTCGATTGCGACCACGAGACGGCTTTCAACATGATCGCCGAAATTTCTGGCGACGGAAATCAGATGTTCACGCCGGCCAAGCAGCAACCGCGCTTCCGGCAACAGCCTCGCACCCGCCTCCGTGAGCACCGGATTGCGGGATGCACGGCTGAACAGCTTGACGTCAAGATCATCCTCCAGCGAGGAAACCAGCACACTGACGGCGGACTGCGCCTTGCGCAAATATCGCGCGGCAGCGGAGAACGAGCCGTGATCCGCTGAGGCTACAAAGGCTTCTAGTTGTTCGAGTTCGATACTCATCTATCGCAAATCCCGATAATATCTAACTTTTCTTATTGCCAGATTAAGATAGAAGCACGCGCATTAACAACAGGGATTAAAGGAAATGCGCAGTTTTATGGACCGTGTCCGCCACGCAACGATGTTCGAAATCATCGGTCTGGCGATCTTCATACCCGGTTCCGCCTTCATTCTGGACAAGCCTGCAGCAGAGATGGGCGTGATCGGGGTTGTTTCGGCAACCACCGCAACCGTGTGGAATTTTCTGTTCAATCTGGGCTTTGACAAGGCGATGCTGCGTTTCACGGGTAGCGTCAACAAGAGCATGGCTGTCCGTGTTCTTCACGCAATCCTTTTTGAAGCCGGATTGATCGTGCTGCTGATCCCGTTCATCGCCTGGTATCTGGGAATTTCGCTGATTGCCGCCCTTGTGATGGATATAGCGATTGTCGTTTTCTATCTGGTCTATGCGTTTGTGTTCAACATTGCATATGACAGACTGTTCCCGCTACCGCTCGGGCAGACCGCAGAAGCGGTTTGACATCGCTTCAAGAGTGACGCGGCCGCGCCTTAGAGGCTGAATCCAAAAGCGGCATGTGTGTGCGAAAATGGTGATTTTCGAGCACCGGAGCACAATGTACTTTTGGGTACATGAGCACCGGAACGGAGACAAATTGCCATTTGCAGCCACACAGGGCGAGTTTTGGAGTGGGCTTTCAACAGGGGGCGCGGCGTTTGCGCAGGTTTGCCTGCCGTTGCTCCCAGGCGATGAGCAGCAGGCTTGCCAGCACGATGAGGAATGCACCGGCAAACACATTTGCTGCCGGAACCTCCGCCCAGATGAGATAACCGTAGATAAAGGCCCAGATGAGCCCGCTATATTCCACTGGCGCCAGCGCCGAGGCGGGTGCATGGCGAAATCCTTCATAGAGAAGGAACTGGCCGAGCGTCGATACAAGTCCCAGACAGATCATCAGAAGCCAGCCGGAGAGATCGGGGTCCTGCCATGTCCACGGAAAGGACAGCGCGCAGGCCAGACCGAAAAGCAGGCCGGTGGCATACATCTGCGTCATCGTGGTTTCGCTGCGGCTGACGAGCCGGACCAGGATCGTGCTCCACGCCCAGCAGAAACCTGCCACGATGCACATGGCGGCGGGAATGAGATTGGGCGAATGGGTGGGATTAGCAGCAACCGTTACACCGACAAAACCGACGGCGCAGGCGATCCACCTCCCCGGTCCGATTTTCTCCTTGAGCACGAGGATCGACAGGAACATGACCATGATCGGTGCGGAGAAATAAAGCGTGGTCAGTTCTGCAAGCTCGAGATGGCGGGCCGCATTGTAGAACAGCAGCCACGCGCCAAGCATAAGTGCGGCACGAAGGACGATGGTGTTGCGATAAGGGCTTCGGAAAATGGACGGATGGCGGCGATAGCGGATCAGTACGCCGGTAATGACTACGATCACCAAACTGCGCATGAACAATATCTGCGGCACCTGATAGGTCGCGACGAGCCATTTTACCATCGCGTCCTGAAGGGCGAAACAGGCGTAACCGCCGCAAGCAAGCGCGATGCCTGCGAGCGGTCTTGAGTTAACTGACCCGGTGACCATGGATTCCTCGATCCGGCCCTAGAATCCCTACTGCGGAAAGGGCCACGAACGCTGAATTTGCAGGACTGGAGCGTGTAAGCAAGGGGCTGATATATGACGGCCGCAGACAGATGTGCCAATGTAGCCGGATTGCAACAAAGTGGGAGGCTAAAACACCAGAGATCGATGCGCCGCAGTTCCTGCCGTCACGCCATCAGCGACCGACCAGGCGACGCTGTGTGCGCCACGGGTAATATCGCCCGCCGCAAAAATGCCTGGTACCGTTGTCGTCTTCAACCCGTCTGTCTGTATCGTTCTGCCGAGTGGCAGTTCATCCATTGCGCAGCCGAACGTGTCGGCAATCTGGCTATTCAGCCAATTGCGTGGCCCGATGTAAAGCGCATTGAGTGGGACCAGTCGCCCGTCTTCAAGTTCGATCTCTGAAATGTCGATCCCCTCGCCGTGCAACGCACGGACCGGGCTGCGTTCTATCTTCACGCCGCGCCGTTCCAGTTCTGCGAATGCCTCCGCATCCGGCTCCAGTCCCTTGTCAATGAAGAAGGTTGTCGATCCCCATTCGGAGATCAGCATGGCCTGATGCACCGACATCGGCGACATATTGAGAACGCCAAGCTGACGGTCGCTGAATTCATAGCCGTGGCAATAAGGACAATGAATGACGGAATTGCCCCATCGCTCCGCGAGGCCGGGAATATCCGGCAGTTCATCCGATATACCGAAAGCAAGGATCAGTCTGCGCCCTTCAACGATTTCGCCGCTATCAAGTTCGATCGCGAAGTTGTCGATTTCGCCACTACCGGAAACGGCCTTCCCTTGTGTGAACGTGACAGTCGGATAGGCTTCGACCTGCGCTTTTGCCGTTTCCAGCATGGACAGCGGGTTGCTGCCGTCCTGCGCAAAGAAACCATGCGAATGTTCGGCGAAACGGTTGCGCGGTTTTCCAGCGTCGATCACGCGGACAGATCGTCTGCCGCGCGCCAGATAGGTTGCGGCAGACAAGCCAGCGAAGCTGCCGCCGATAATGATTGCATCATGATGCATGACTGCTCTCCAGATCGAATGTTACGCCGCGCTCCAGCGCGCGCTGATGAAAATCCGCGCTCAGCATGGCGAGCGTGACCTCGCCAAAACGCTCCAGAAGAAGGTTTTCGGCGTCGGTGAATGCCTTGCTGAGCGAGGCATTGACTGCCTGCTCCACCAGACAGCCCGGCATTTCGGTGCGGTTTCCCATGGCCAGAAGCGCTGGTTCTCCGATGGCCTCGTAAATGTCGCGCAAGGTAACCTTATTGAGGTCGCAGGCGATCTCCCACCCGCCGCCATGTCCCTTTTCCGAGCGAACATAGCCCTGCTCTCGCAGGCCGCCCATGACACGTCTCACGACGACTGGATTGGTGGTCATGGCCTTGGCGAGAACCTCCGATGTGACCGGCCCTTTATGTTCCGCCATGTGGAGAAGGACGTGCAGAACGCCCGATAATTTGCTGTCTCTTTTCATGTAACTATAAATGTTACGAGAATCAGTAAATGTCAACACAACCAGTGAAAAGCACTGGGTCAGATAAATGTGATCGTTACGGAGTGGTTTGGATTATCTATATATTTCAGGCTTGTAACGGCTGCCAAGACGGTAACGATTTCCGGCATAGATCAGCTTGTTGACGGTCGCAACCGTTTCACCCGTCCATGTCCGGCGGTCCAGAAGCAGGCAGGCAATACCATCATCGAGACGCAGCAGACGCGCAATTTCCGCGTCTGGTGTTATCGCCGAAATAACCTGCTCAACCTCGGTCATCGGAGTGCTTTTCTGAAGATAATCGTAAGTCGTGATAGCCCGGAAGTCCTGCAATTCGTAATGCTGCACGAGACTCGTATTGACGAACCGCTCCTCAAGCTGCACCGGCACCTCGTTTTCGAGGTGCACGATCAGCGAATGGGCGATGGGGATACTCTTATGCAGTTCGAACGCATTGAGCAGTTCGGGCGTCGGTTCGATAATGTCGAGGGTGACGACTTCGGCGCGGTGCTGCCCGCCACGCGCCTTGATTTCATTGGCGATGTTGACGACTTCGATCAGCGTCGTTTCCGGCTTCGGGGGCGCGACGAAAGTGCCGACGCCCTGAATACGCTTCAATATGCCCTGATCGGTCAGTTCGCGCAGGGCCCGGTTGACGGTCATCCGGGAAATGCCGAGTGCATCCACCAGTTCATGTTCCGAAGGCAGGCGATGATTGCCGGGCCAGCGACCGGAGCGGATGTTGTCCAGCACCTGCGCCTTGACCTTCTCATAGAGCGGCCCGGCGGTTTCGGGCAGTTCCATGTCGGCGGCATGATGGGATTCCGATTTGTCGCCAGCACCCATGAGTCACATCCCTGTCCGTATGATCGTTTTCAAGCCGTCCGCTTCACCGGCAATCAGCCGGGCATAGGCGTCCGGAACCTCATCGAGCGATATTTCCCGGTCGACAAGCTGCAACAGCGACGCCTCAAGATCGGGCAGGATTTTTGCAATTTCACGCAGTTCGTCCTGATAGGCATGGCAGCCGATCAGGCTGATCTCCCGCTCGACCAGACTATTCGGATCAAGCTCGATCCTGCCGTGGGATATGCCGACAAGTGCGAGTGAACCGCCGCCGGAAAGCACGTCGAGCATTGCCTTGAGGACGCCGATATTACCGGTGGCATCAAT
The DNA here is from genome assembly GCF_026014005.1 of Brucella sp. JSBI001. Taxonomy (NCBI): domain Bacteria; kingdom Pseudomonadati; phylum Pseudomonadota; class Alphaproteobacteria; order Hyphomicrobiales; family Brucellaceae; genus Brucella; species Brucella sp. JSBI001. The sequence continues at coordinate 1,283,552 of NZ_CP110339.1, forward strand.
GGCATAGCGGATTGGCTGGCCATCGAGTGCGGCTTCAATTGCCGCCTTGTCGAGCGGAACCTTGGTTGCGCCGGTGACAGTTGAAACAAGATTGGCGCGCTGCTCGTTGCGGTCGCAGACCAGCACCGGACCGTCATGCAGGCGGGAAAGAAGAAGCGCTGCAAGCCCGCCGATTGGCCCGCAACCCACAACGAGGACCGCCTCGCCCGACGGTACGCGCTGCTTGCGGATGGCGTGCAACGCCACCGAAAGCGGTTCGCCCAACGAGGCGACCACCGGGTTGATGGCCGGATCGTAATGAACGAGGAGCCGTGCAGGAAGTGCTGTCTCCTCGGCAAAACCGCCATCGCAGACTTCACCGATGAACCCCAGCGTTTCGCAGACATTGTGCCTGCCGCTTTTGCAGGACTGGCATTCGCCGCACCAGTAGCGGGAGTCCGCGATCACCGTATCGCCGGGTTTGAAGCTGGTCACGCCAGCACCAGTTTCGGTCACTACACCTGCAAATTCATGGCCTGCGACCGAAGGCGAACGACTGATCCACTGCCCGGTCATGAAATTATGCAGATCGGAGCCGCAGATACCGGCAGCAGACACTTTCAGCCGGACCCAGCCCGGCTCAGGCCGCGACGGCGGGTCGATTGTCTCGACCCGCAAATCCTTCGCCGCATAAAGCCGGACAGCCTTCATCGTCAGCCTCCCCGGCTCTTTCTAGAGGTAATCCTTGCGGATTTCCGACACGGCGTTCTCGTGTGAGGAGAACCCTTCGTAACGCGCCAGTGTGCGGGCATGTTTTGCAAATTCCGGATAGGCGGAAGCCGTCACATAGCCGATGGACGAACGCTTGACGAAATCCGTTACCGAAAGCGGACCATAGGTCCGCGCCCAGCGGCTTGTCGGCAGCACGGCGTTCGGGCCAAGGCCGAAATTGCCGATGACTACCGGCGTGTGCGGTCCCATCAGGATTTCGGCAGCTTCTGTGATATGGCCGAGATGCGCGAACGGATCGGTCGAAAGAAGCTCCAGATGTTCCGGCGCATAGTCGTTGATGAACTTGTAGCTCTCTTCCACGGAAGACGTCAGGACGATACCGCCATATTTGCCGGTAAGTACGGTTTTGGAGAAGCCGACACGCTGTTCGGTCATGCGCGCCCAATGGTCCGGCAATGCGGCAAGCGCCTCTTCCGCGACGCGGCGGCTGTGCGTGACGAGCCACGCCGACGAATCCGGGCCATGTTCCGCCTCGATCAGGAGGTCGAGTGCCGCAAGTCCACCCTTCACCGTATCGTCCGCGAAAATGACAGCCTCGGAAGGGCCAGCTGGCAGGCCGGGATCAATGACGCCGCCAAGCAGGCGCTTGGCTGCAACCACCCATGGGCTGCCGGGGCCGACGATCTTGAGCGCCGGTTTCACCGTTTCCGTGCCATAGGCGACAGCAGCGACTGCCTGCGCACCGCCGACCTTGTAGACGGTTTCTACACCTGCAAGCCGTGCTGCAACGAGTGTTGCGGCATCGACCGAACCATCCGGCGTGGGCGGAGTGACGATGGCAAGATCAGGCACGCCTGCAACGACAGCCGGAACGGCGGTCATCATGGTGACGGACGGAAAGGCTCCCTTGCCACGCGGAATATAGAGCGCGACGGAGCGGATCGGGGTGAAGCGGTCACCCGCAAAAGCGCCCGGACGCATTTCCTTCAGCCACATGGCCTCCGGCTTCTGCTCCTCGTGGAAATGGCGGATATTGTCGATGCCGAACTGGATCGCCTCGATCACGTCCTTTTCCACCTTGTCGAAAGCGGCATCGAACTCGGCTTCCGTTGCCTTGATGTTCGCCGGATCGACTTCAGCCTTGTCGAGATCGCGCGCAAAGCGGACAAGCGCCGCGTCGCCTTCGGTGCGAACGGCTTCGATGATCGGCTTAACCTTCTCGATAAAGCCCGACAGGTCGGTTTCCGAGCGCTTGAGAAGTTCGGCGCGCGCTGCGTCGTCCAGTTTAGCCAGTTCGTGAAAAGAAACATCGGACATGATCGGCTCCTTGTTGGCTGCGGTGGTGGCGCAACCCGTCATTTCGATTTGAGGAAGATGTCGAGCCCGACCAGCCGGTCGAGCAGGAAGATAGCAGCAGCGGCACAGGCGATGAAGACGACGGAGATGGCCGCAAGGTCCGGTGTGATGATGGACCGGATCGAATTGTAGATCTGCACCGGCAGCGTGACGATGCGTGCATCGACCAGAAGCAGGCTTACCAGAAATTCGTTCAGCGCCAGAATGAACATCAAGAGCGAGCCGCTGATGACGCCCGGCACGACGACCGGCAGCGTGACGAAGAAGAAGGTCGAGATCGGCCCAGCCCCACAATTGGCGGCGGCGAGTTCCAGATCGGCATCGAGATTGGCGGCACTTGCCGTTACGGCCCAGATCATGAAGGGCAGATTGATGACGCAGGCTGCAATCCCGACCGGCCAGAGCTGGCCCAGAATTCCTGCCTGACCGAAAACCAGCATAAGACCGATTCCGGAACCGATCAGCGGAATGGTGAAGGGCAACAGCAGATAAATCTGGATTGTCTTTTCAAACCGCACGGCATATTTCGCCAGCGCTATGCCAGCGAGCGTTCCGACCGGAATGGCGACAATGGTGCAGATGAAGGAGACGTAGAGCGAGCGCAGAAATGCATCCCAGAGGTCGCTCGTTCCGGCGATCTTCTGATACCATTTCAATGAGAACCCTTCCGGCGGGAAGGTAATCATGTTGCCGGATGTGAAGGATGCGCCAAGCACCACGATGGTCGGTGCGGAAAGCAGCACCAGAACGGCGATCACGAATGTCCATATGACGATGGATTTCGACAGTGGCGAGGTCATTTGCGCGCCCTGCCCATGGCCAGTGTGCCAGCCCCGAACAGCGTGAACACGATCCCGACAAGGATGGAACCGACGCCGACCAGAAGCAGCGCAAGCGTTGCGCCCAGCCCCTGATCGGATGTGCGGAAGAACTGGTCATAGATCGCATTGGCGATGAAATCCTGCGACCCGCCGCCCAGAATAGCCGGTACGGCAAAATCGGTGAGCGACAGCGTCATCACCACCAGTCCCGCGCCGATCAGGCCCGGACGGGCCATGGGCAGGACAACATGGGCGAAGGTCCGCAGCCAGTTTGCACCAAGCGAGCTTGCCGCCGCTTCCATTTCCTCCGGAATGGCGGTCAGCGCCGGTGCGAGCATCAGCACGGCGAATGGCAACATATATTGAATGAGGCCGAACAGAACTGCCGGATAATTATAGAGCAGCCGCATTGGCGCGATACCGACAAGGCCAAGCGCTTCGTTGACCATGCCCTGATTGCCGAGAATGATGAGCCAACCATAAGCGCGCACGACTTGACCGATGAAGAAGGGCAGGAACAGCGCGATCAGCAGGAATTTGCGCAATGCAGCCGATGGCGTGCGCACCATGAGATAGGCATAGGGAAATGCCAGAAGAAGCGTGAATGCGGTCACGACGAGCGAGCCGAACAGGCTGCGCCATGCCACGGTTGCAAAGAGGCTTTCCGTCAGTGCGCGCTTGTAATTGGCGAGCGTGTAATAGTCCGACATCAGGAACGTCGAAGTGTCGAGCGTGCGCAGGCTGGTATCCGCGATCTGGATCAAGCCCAGCACCAGCAGTCCGACCAGAACAATCGCCGGAAGCAGCATCAGATAAGGCACGGCGCGATTGAACCGCGCGGGCCACAAAAAGGCTGCGATTGCTTCCAGCGCGTCCATGATGCGCCATGTCATGGGATAGGCAGTGCGTGCCGCTCGCATGTTTCAATTCCTGAATGTTTGTCCGAAATGTTTGCCCGAAGATGTCGGGCATCAGGATCGCCCTTTCGGGCGACCCGTCGTGTTTTTCAAGGAGCTGGATCAGCCCTGCATGATGGCCTTGAACTTCGAGAACCATTCGCTCTCGTTTTCCACCTGCACTTTTGCCGAAATACGGATGAGGTGTTTGAAATCCTCGTCCTTGGTCGGATAGGCCGGATCGTTCACCAGATCGGCGGGCGGGGTCAGGCCCGGCACGACGCCCGGCAGACCGAGGCCGTCGAGCCAGACCTGCTGCGCATCCTTGGTAAGCGCGAAGTTGATATATTCCTTGGCCCAGTAAAGCTCGTTTTCCGGCAGGCCCTTTGGAATCCAAAGGCCGTCTGTGTCGAACTTCGCGCCCTCTTCCGGAACGGTCCAGTCGATCTTGACGCCGTTCTTCTGAGCTTCGCGCGCATTGGTGGAAATGGTGCAGGCCAGATCGATTTCACCCTTCTGGAACCAGGTGGTGAAATCCGGGTCTTCGCCGAGAAGCGGCTGCTGCTGCTTCACCTTGGTGATGAAATCCCATGCGGGCTGCATGTTGCCCGGAATGTCTTCCAGCTTGCCACCACCGGCAACCTGCGCCGGGAAGTGGAAGCCGATGCCATCATTATAGAGCGCAATGCGTCCCTTGAACTTCGGATCGAGCAGAGCGTGCCACGACTTCGGCGGGCCATCCGGGAAGGCTTCAGGACGATAGGCCAGCACATAGACATAGCCATAGGTGTTGACGATCGGATAGCCGTCGAGACCAACCGGCTTGGCAAGATCGGTCGTGTTCTTGAGGTTCGACAGGTCCGACAGGTCTTCCGTCACGCCGCGCAATGCCGATTTGGTCGCATTGGTGGTCGTATCCCAGTTGACGTGGATCGGTGGAACACGCTTCTGCGCGACCGCAGCCCAGAGCTTCGGCTGGATTTCGTTGTCTTCCGTCAGGTCGTGACGGATGGAAATGCCGGTCTTGGCGGTAAATGGATCGGACACGCCCGCTTTAAGCGCCTCCACCCAGCTACCACCCCAAGCGCGCACGATCAGTTCCTTCGGCTTAGCTGGCTCTTCAGCAAATGCGCGCGACAGGCCGAGCGATGTCGTGCCGGCTGCAGCGGCAAAAGCGCCTGCGCTCTGCAGGAAGCGGCGGCGGTCGAGTATCAGAAAAGGTTTCTTCAGATTGCTCATTTTGTTTCTCCTCTGGAGTTTCCCCGTAACGTTTCAATTCATGCGGCAAAGACGATGAGATCGCGGGCGTTCCAGCCAAGATGCACGGTTTCACCTTCCGCAAACTGGCTATGGCCGATGGGATCGTGGTCGAAGACGCGCATCAACACATCTCCCAAGGCAGGAACCTGCAATTCATAGACGATGCGTTCGCCTTCAAAAATCGCGTCGGTAACGATGCCTTCAAGCACGGTATCGAGTTCTGCATGTGCCGCGGCGCTGCCGCCGATACGGATCTGTTCGGCGCGGATTGCACACGAGACATTTGCGCCGGAGCCAATCGGTTCGCGCCCCTCGCCTGCCATGCCTACCAGAGCTATTCCGGCATCGACCCGCACGAGATTGCCGTCGAGCGAAGACGCCTTGCCGGAAATGAAATTGGTGACGCCGATGAAGTTCGCCACAAAGGCGTTGGACGGATTGCGATAGGTCTCGGATGGCTGCGCCATCTGCTGAATTTCGCCGCCATCCATGACGATGATTTCGTCAGATACGACGAGCGCTTCGCGCTGGTCATGGGTGACATTGATGGTCGTAACGCCAAGTTCGCGCTGGATACGGCGAAATTCGAGCTGCATTTCCTCGCGCAGCTTGCGGTCAAGCGCTGCCAGAGGTTCGTCGAGCAGAAGCAGGTCCGGTTCGAAAACGAGGGCGCGCGCGATGGCGACACGCTGCTGCTGGCCACCGGAAAGCTCGTGCACGCGCCGTCCGCCGAGGCCGTTCAGACGCACGAGGTCGAGATAACGCTCTACGCGCTCGGGGATCGAACGCGCATCGAAGCGGCGCATTTTCAGCGGAAAGGCGACATTTTCAGCGGCCGTCATATGCGGGAAAAGCGCAAGCTTCTGGAAAACCATGCCGATGGAGCGCTTGTGCGGCGGTACGGCGCTGACAGCTTCATCGTTGATGAATATTTCACCGATGCTCGGTTTCTGGAAACCGGCGATGAGGCGGAGAAGTGTCGTCTTGCCGGAGCCGGACGGCCCGAGAATGGTCAGAAAACGGCCCTTGGCGAGATCGAAAGATGCCGCACGCACGGCATGGAAGCCGTTATAGATCATGCTGACATTGTTGACCGATACGGCAGCCGGTCCGTTGGAGACTTTACGGCCAGTTCCGGTTTCGGTTGTATTCATCGTTGTTTCCCATTTCAGTCAAAGCACCGGAAGGTACTTTATGAAGTTATTTCAATCCTGTTTCACAATCCGCTGATATTCCACTGGAGAGTATCAAATGGATGCAAGGTAGCCTCCGTCGATCGGGATCACCTGCCCCGTGACATAGGACGACGCGGCGCTTGCCAGAAACACCACGGCGCCCGCAACATCTTCCATTGCGCCGAAACGGCCCTGCGGTATCTTGCCCAGCATCGCCTTCTGCCAGTCGTCATTCTCGTAAAACACATCGGTCATGGCAGTGCGGAAATAGCCCGGCGCAATGCCGTTGACGCGGATGCCGGAAGGCGCCCATTCTGTCGCCAGAGCATGGGTCATGCCCATCAGGCCGGATTTGGAAGAACCGTAGGGAGCGGCGGTTGGCACACCGACATAGGAGGTCAGCGAGCACAGATTGATGATCGCTCCCCCCTTTCCGCTCTCCGTCATCTGGCGGGCAGCAGCCTGCGCACAGAAGAACGCGCCTTTGAGATTGGTCGCCACGATGCGGTCCCAGAGCGCCTCGTCCACATCGAGCGAGGGGCGGATTTCTTCATAGCCCGCATTGTTGACGAGAATATCGAGGCCGCCAAGAGCTTCTGCCGCTTGCGCGACCGCGGCACCACAGGCGGCAACATCGCGCACATCGAGCGAGAGGGTGGCCGAGGCGCGGCCATGGGCGGCGATACGGGATGCCGTTTCGGAGAGGTCGTCGGACTTGCGCGCTGTAATGGCGACATCAGCACCAGCCGAGGCTAGCGCTTCGGCAATGGCCTGTCCCAGTCCCCGGCTTGCACCGGTAACCAGCGCTTTACGCCCGCTTAGGTCGAAAAGCGATAAAACCTGCATCATGTTCCCCTGCGGACCTTTGGCAAAACAATATTGTTGCCCGAACTTCTAACTGTTCCGGGTCGAATGTTTAGCAATTTTTTGTGGTCTCCCCAGCATAGGAACATCTTTTTCATAACTTGTCTATACATATATATACAAAATTGGATTTTAGTCTTAGAACTTCTCTCCCAAAGGCGCGCGACAAGTGACGCGCTGCACCAGAGGAGAACGTGAATGGCGCAGGAAAATGCCCGGTTTGGCGATCTGATTCGACCCGAAATCCGTGGTCTCAGCCCCTATAATGCCGGTCTCACCATTGCCGAGGTGGAGGCGCGCTATCATCCTCCGGCAATCGCAAAACTCGGCTCCAACGAGAACCCGCTTGGACCGTCACCCAAGGTGCAGGCGCTCTTTTCCGGTGCCCATGATCTGCTGCGGCTCTACCCCGACCCGTCGGGACGCGAACTGGCGCAGGAAATTGCGATCGAGTTCGATTGGCCGCAGGACCGCATCATTCTCGGCAACGGATCGGAAGACCTGATCGGCGTAATCTGCCGCACCGTTTTGCGGCCGCGCGACCGGGTGGTCACACTTTACCCGTCCTTTCCGTTGCACGAGGATTATGCGACGACCATGGGGGCAAGTGTCGAACGGGTTGAAGTGACGCCGTCGCTTGAAGTCGACGTTGATGCGCTGGTGGCTGCAGTTGCGACCGCTCCACGTCTCGTGATGTTCGCAAATCCGCTCAATCCGGTCGGGAGTTGGCTGACACCGGAGGCTTTGCAGCGCGTTGTCAATGCGGTCTCGCGGGAGACGCTGCTGGTCGTGGACGAAGCTTATGCTGAATATGCAGCCGGTGACGATTATCCGTCTGCCGCTACACTTCTGCGCGACAGCGGCCTTTACTGGGTGGCGCTGCGTACCTTCTCCAAGGCTTATGGGTTGGCCGGTGCGCGGCTCGGGTTCGGGCTTGTCAGCGACCCGGACTTGCGCGGGTTTCTGGACCGCGCCCGCACGCCTTTCAACGCCAATGGCATTGCACAGGCTGCGGGGCTGGTTGCGCGCCGGGATAAAGACCATCTCGCAAAGGGTATCGCGCTCGCGCTTAGCGAGCGGGACCGGATGGCCGGTTTCCTGAGCGAGCGACAAATCCGTTTTGCGCCCTCCAAGGGGAATTTTCTGTTCATCGACGTGAAATCGGATTCTGTTGCGTTTGCCGAAAAACTGCTGGAAGACGGCGTCATCGTGAAGCCTTGGAAGCAGCAGGGCTACACGACTTTCATCCGCGTCAGTGTCGGTGCGCCGGAAGAAAATGATCTTTTCATGCGCTCTTTCGAGAAAGCCACAGGACTGGCTTGAGTTTGAAAGCAGGTTTCGGGAGGCTGTCTCCTGATCTCATGCTAGAAAGGCCCCATGAGAGACCTTTTCGACCAGATTGAACCGCATGAAATCCTGGCGCCGGGCGCTGTGCTTCTGCGTGGCTTTGCGCTTCCAAGTGAGGATGCTGTTCTGAAAGCCGTGGCCGATGTTTCTGCCGTGGCCCCCTTTCGTCATATGACCACGCCGGGCGGATATCGCATGTCGGTTGCGATGACGAATTGTGGAGAATTCGGCTGGGTCACGGACCGGACCGGCTATCGCTACAGTGCCGACGATCCGGAAACCGGCCTTCTCTGGCCGACGATGCCGGATGCCTTCCGCGCGCTTGCCCAAACTGCTGCCCGTGAAGCCGGTTATCCTGATTTTGAGCCGGATGCCTGTCTCATCAATCGTTATGAACCGGGTGCGAAACTTTCATTGCATCAGGACAAGGACGAACAGGATTTCAACAATCCGATTGTTTCGGTGTCGCTCGGTCTGCCTGCGACTTTCCAGTTCGGCGGGTTGAAGCGAACCGACCCGATAGCGAGATATATCCTGCATCACGGTGACGTGGTTGTGTGGGGCGGACCTTCACGTCTCTTCTATCATGGCATACTCGCCCTGAAGCGCGGCGAGCATGAAAAACTGGGTCCGTTTCGCCTCAATCTGACATTCCGAAAATCGCGCTGACAGTTGCCAAACGCGATTTTCGGAACGGACAAGCGACAGAAATCGCCTTTTAATTGCGGCGAAGGACCGTTCATTATGTGGCGGTTTTGTGGCAAGTGGAGTTTTAGTTAAACGCCCCGCCGTCGCTTTTACTCTCCGGACGCTCCTTCGCAACCTTATCGCGGTAGCCACTGGCTCGGTAGGCGGCAATCGGTTCGATGGCCCCGCCGGTGCGGCGACGTGCTTCCGCGAGGATCGGTTCGACATCTGTTCGATAGGCACGTTTCAATGTATCGGATGCCATCAGCGCATCGTTTTCCTGTTGATAGGTTTCCAGTGCCTCACGATCCACCAGAAGCGCCTGTGCATAGGCGCGGCGGATTTCATTGGCGGATGAGATCAGGCTTTCCAGCGGATCGGTCACATTATGCGACTGGTCGATCATATGAGCTGGATGAAAATCCTTTACTCCTCGATAATCTGCATCAACCAACTCATTGAAAACAAGGAATAATCGATACGGATCGATAGAGCCGGCGTCGAGATCGTCATCGCCATATTTGCTGTCGTTGAAATGGAAACCGCCAAGTTTCCCGAACTGGATCAGCCGCGCGACGATCATTTCGATATTGGTGTTGGGCGCATGGTGGCCAAGATCGACCAGACATTGCGCCTTTGGCCCTAGCGTCGAGGCGATGAGGTAATTGGTGCCCCAATCCTGCACCACCGTCGAATAGAAGGCCGGTTCATACATTTTGTGTTCGGAGAACAGGCGCCAGTCGTCGGGTAGTGCGTGATAGATTTCACCCATGGAAGCCAGATAGCGCTCAAAGGCGCGGGTGAAATTCTGCTGGCCCGGAAAGTTGGAACCATCGCTCAACCAGACGGTCAAGGCTTTGGAACCTATGGCTTTTCCGATTTCGATACATTCGATATTGTGCTCTACGGCTTGCGCCCGCACTGCCGGATCGACATGGGTAAGCGACCCGAATTTGTAGGAAAGCTTCTGGTCTGCGCCGTCGGCAAATGTATTGGAGTTCATGGCGTCGAAGCCGAGACCCAGCGCTTGCGCATGAGCCTTCAGCTTCTTCGGATCTGCCTTATCCCACGGAATATGCAGCGAAACATTCGGTGTGGCACGGCAAAGCTCGTTGATGACGGCGCAATCGTCCAGCTTGTCGAAAATGCCGCGCGGCTCGCCCCCGCCCGGAAAGCGCCCGAAGCGGGTGCCGCCTGTGCCTGTGCCCCAGGATGGCACGGCCACGTAATAGGCCGCCACCTTGTCTGTAATCGTGTCGATCTCGATGCCACGGCGCAAAAGCTGTTCGCCGAGCGCCTGATAATCGCTCTTCAATGATTTCTCAAAACCGGAATTATGCTCGGCGATGAAATCTGCCGCAATGCGTTGCTCGGACATGGTTCCTCCCAGAATGTCCAGATTATATGGTCAGCGCGGAAAGCTCTGCTGGTTTCCGGCGTCGACATTGATGATGTTGCCGGTCGATTTTGCCGAAGCATCGCTTGCAAGGAAGTAGATGGCCTCTGCTATGTCTTCGGGGAAGACGTTCAGCTTTAGCATGGAGCGCTTGCGATAATGTTCTTCAAGCTCGGAAACATCAATCTTGGAGGATGCGGCACGCTGTTCGCGCCACTCGCCGTCCCATATCTTGGAGCCGCGCAGAACCGCATCAGGGTTGACCACATTGACGCGGATACCTGCATCCGCGCCTTCCAGCGCCAGACAACGCGCCAGATGGATTTCAGCAGCCTTTGCAGCGCAATAGGCCGAAGCATTGGGTGAAGCTGCAAGCCCGTTCTTCGAGGCGACAAATACCACATTGCCGCCGATTTTCTGGCGGCGGAACAAGCGAAACGCCTCCCGCGAAACGAGGAAGTAACCGGTCGCCAGAATGTCGATATTGCGGTTCCACATGGAAAGTTCGGTGGCTTCTACCGGCGCGGATGATGCAATACCAGCGTTGGAAACCAGAATGTCGATGCCGCCCAGCTCGACATTGGCTTCGACAAACGCATTCGCGACGCCTTTTTCGTCGGCGACGTTCAGTTCGACGCTGCGCACCTGATCGGCACCAAAGCGCTTTACGAGATTTTCGTGAGCGGTTTTGAGCGATCCTGCATCGATATCCGCCAGAACCACGCAAGCACCCTCGCCTGCCAGCCGTTCCGCTGTGGCAAAGCCGATGCCGCCAGCGCCGCCGGTAATGAATGCAATGCGCCCGGCGAGGCTTTTCGGCTTCGGCATACGCTGCAGCTTGGCTTCCTCAAGCAGCCAATATTCGATATCGAAGGCTTCCTGTTCAGGCAGGCCCTGATATTCAGATACGCCGGATGCACCGCGCATCACATTGATCGCATTGACATAGAACTCTCCGGCAATGCGCGCCGTCGCCTTGTCGCGCGCGAAGGACAGCATGCCAACGCCGGGGATCAGGAAAATCACCGGATTGGGATCGCGCATTTTGGGCGAATTGTCGTGCTTGCAGGTCTCGTAATAGCGCTGGTAATCGGCGCGATAGGCTTCAAGCGCATCCTCAAGCCCGGCAACGATGGCGTCCACATCCGGCTTGGCCGGATCGAAATTGACGACAAGCGGGCGGATTTTGGTGCGCAGGAAATGATCCGGGCAGGACGTGCCAAGCGCTGCCAGCGGGCGCAGATCGTTTGAATTTACAAATTCCAGCACGGCATCCTGATCATCGAAGTGACCAAGCTTGCGCTCGTCCTTACCGATAAGTCCGCGAATTTCCGGCATCAGCCGTGCTGCAATGGCGCGGCGCTCGGAACCTGGGAGGCTCTGCGTGACAGTACCGCCGAAAGCGGGCTTGCCTGCCGTATTCTGATCCAGCCATTCAATGGCCTTGTTGATGATGGCAAGCGTGGTTTCATAACAGGCTTTAGCATCATCGGCCCAAGTGAAAAGTCCATGACTTTCAAGGATAACGCCCTTAGCGTTGGGATTTGACTGCACGAAGGCTTCAAGGTCGAGGCCAAGCTGGAAACCGGGACGACGCCATGGTAGCCAGCCGATTTCGCCGCCGAAAATCTCGGCAGTCAGTTCACGAGAATTCTTGGATGCAGCGATTGCTATGATCGCATCGGGATGCATGTGATCCACATGCTTGAAGGCGACAAATCCGTGCAATGGCGTATCGATGGAAGCGGCGCGCGGATTGAGGTTGAAGGTGCAGTGCGGCAGGAAACCGACCATGCGGTCCTCGTCCTCGACGCCCTTATAGATGCCCTTCAGCGCATCGAGCTTATCCTGATATAACGTGGCGAAACCATCAAGTTTGATGGTTCCGACATCGCCGCCCGAACCCTTGACCCAGAGAACCTGAACCTTTTCGCCGGTCAGCGGATCAATTTCCTCGACTTTCGCAGACGTGTTGCCGCCGCCGTAATTGGTGATGCGCTTGTCGGAACCGAGCAGATTGGAGCGATAAAGCAGCTTGCCCGGCTCATCCATCGTTGCCGCTCTGGCATCATCCCACCGGTTTTCGAGAAGCCTGCTCTGGGCCACCATGTCATCCTCCCAATTCTGTTATGGTGAATCGCAAGCCGCCTGTACGTCTGCATGTCCGTCCGCATGCATGTCCAATGTGCCAGCGATCATGTTGCGGCAGATATGACGTATCAAACGAATTGCTGTCAATCATAAACGATCATAATCAATCATTAATGTGACTATTGTGCCCCATTGTGATTGTTTGTGATTGACAGGCGCGACATTTATGCCCGATACAAAGACAAGGAGGAGCCATGCACGAAAGAGAGCGCCACCGCATCATCCTGAGTGCTGTTCAGGAAAAGCCGGTGATTACCATTCAGGATCTGGTGGAATTGACGGAGGCGTCGGAAGCGACCCTTCGCCGGGATATTGCTTCGCTCCATATGCAGGGCCGTATCAAGCGCGTGCGTGGTGGCGCAGAGGCTATTCATCCGCCGCAGTTCGGAAATCTCGCAGGCCGTCCTTTCAAGGTTTCGGAGACCGAAAACACGGACCGCAAACGTGCAATCGCTCGCGAAGCCGTGGCGCTTTGCGAGGAAGGCGACAGCATCATCATCAATGGCGGGTCCACGACTTTCCAGATGGTGCATTATCTTGCTCCGCGCCGCCTGCAGGTGCTGACCAATTCGTTTGCTATCGCCGAACATCTGTTACGCCAGTCGAAAAGCACGGTGATCGTGCCCGGCGGTGCGATCTATCGCGACCAGAGCCTTATCCTGTCGCCTTTCGACAATGACGTTATTCGTAATTTCTACGGACGGCGCATGTTCATGGGCTGTCAGGGGATCAGTCCGCTCGGCGTCATGGAATCCGATGCGCTGATCATCCAGAGCGAGCAGAAACTGATGGGCCAGGCGGACGAACTTGTCCTGATGGTTGATTCAACGAAATTCACACGCCGCTCCAGCCTCATCCTTTGCCCTCTCGACCGGGTCAGCACACTGATCACCGATGACGGCATTTCGGACGACGCGCGGCGCATGGTGGAAAATGCGGGCATCAGGCTCATCGTGGCGCAGGTCTCCGCAAATGCCGGCAAGGGCGACCCACGGGAGGATTCCGCCGAGGTGGCCTGAGCCGGAAAAAGCGAAACATATGTCTTTATACTGGGAGGAATGAGACATGAAACTTTTCAAGAAACTGGCACTAGGAACTGCGCTGGCTGTTGCCTTCATGGCCACTCATGCGCAGGCCGCCGACATGAAGATCGGACTTGTCGCGAAGTCGCTCGGTAACGGATTCTTCGAAGCCGCCAACAAGGGCGCGCAGGAAGCTGCGAAGGAATTGGGCGGCGTAGAGGTCATCTATACCGGCCCGACCACCACGACGGCAGAGGGCCAGATCGAGGTCATCAATTCCCTGATCGCGCAGGGTGTGGACGCCATCGCCATTTCGGCCAACGATCCGGATGCTGTCGTCCCTGCCCTGAAGAAAGCTGCACAGCGCGGCATCAAGGTGATCTCGTGGGATTCGGGCGTCGCACCTGAAGGCCGTATCGTCCACCTCAACCCGTCTTCCAACGAACTGATCGGCAAGATGTGCCTCAAGCTCGCAGCCGATCACCTGCCGGACGGCAAGGGCGATTTCGCGATCCTGTCTGCCACCACCACCTCGACCAACCAGAACATCTGGATTGGCGAGATGAAGAAGCAGCTCAAGGACTTCCCCGGCCTCAATCTGGTGACCACCGTTTATGGTGACGATCTGGCCGACAAGAGCTACCGTGAAGCGCAAGGCCTGCTGACTTCAAATCCAAATGTGAAGGTCATCGTGGCCCCCACCACCGTTGGCGTTCTTGCTGCCTCGCAGGCCGTAAAGGATGCGGGCAAGATCGGCGATGTCTATGTGACCGGGCTTGGCCTTCCGTCCGAAATGGCCGGCGCCATCAAGTCGGGCGCAACCAAGGAATTCGCCATCTGGAACCCGATCGACCTTGGCTATTCGGCCACGCAGATCGCCTATCACCTCGTAAAGGGTGATGCCGATGGCAAGCCGGGCTCGGAAATCGAAGCCGGACGCATGGGCAAGATCAAGATCGGCGAAAACGGCGAAGCCGCAATGAGCGATCCTTTCGTCTATGACGCGTCGAATATCGACGAGTTCTCCAAGGTCTTCTGATCGGTAAGCGCATCCCGAAAAGTGGAAACCGGTTTTCGGGACGCGTCTTCAAAAAGGCGGCGCACACATCGCCTGCCGCATTTTTTCTCCCCGGAACACTTTGATCGATTTCAGGTATCTGCGATGAATGCAGCCTTTCAATCCAGCGGCCCATCTGGCGGAGAGCGGACGCTTTCCACCACGGATCAGCCCATTCTGGAAATGCGCGGCATAGCCAAGACGTTTCCGGGCGTGCGTGCGCTCGATGACGTGAACATCGCGCTTTATCCCGGCAAGGTGACGGCGCTGATCGGAGAGAATGGCGCTGGCAAATCCACGCTTGTGAAAATCCTGACCGGCATCTATCAGCCCGACGAAGGCGAAATCTTAATCGGCGGCAAGCCGGTACATTTCGCAACCGCACAGGATGCGACCGACCACGGCGTGACGGCCATTCATCAGGAAACTGTGCTTTTCGACGAATTGTCGGTGGGCGAAAACATCTATCTCGGCCATGCACCGCGCACGATGTTTGGCTTCGTCAACTGGAAGGCTGTCTATGCGCGCTCGCAGGCGTTGCTGTCATCGCTCGAAACGACGGTCGATGCCCGTATCAAGCTGAAAGAACTTTCCATCGCCCAGCGCCATCTGGTTGCCATTGCCCGCGCGCTGTCGGTGGATTCGCGCATCGTCATCATGGACGAGCCGACCGCGGCGCTCTCGCGCAAGGAAGTAGACGACCTGTTTCGCATCGTGGCGCGGCTGAAGGCACAGGGCAAAGCCATCCTGTTCATCAGCCACAAATTCGATGAAGTATATGAAATCGCCGACAATTACGCGGTTTTCCGCGACGGGCACGCCGTCGGCCACGGCACGCTTGCCGATACGCGGCAGAATGAGATTGTCCGCATGATGGTCGGGCGATCCGTGGATCAGGCCTTTCCCAAGCAGGATGTCGCCATCGGCAAACCGGTGCTGAAGGTTGAAAACTATTCGCATCCAACCGAATTTCGCGACATTTCCTTTGAGCTGCGCAAGGGCGAAATTTTGGGCATTTACGGCCTTGTGGGTGCCGGTCGCTCGGAATTCGCACAATCGCTGTTCGGCATCACCAAACCATCCCGTGGCCGCGTGACGCTCGAAAATCGCGAGATCAGCATTCGTCGCCCCGGCGATGCAGTGGCGCATGGGATCGTCTATGTGCCGGAAGAGCGCGGACGCCACGGCGCGGTGCTGCAACTGCCGATCTTTCAGAATGTTTCGCTGCCATCGCTCGCCCGCACCTCGCGCAATGGTTTTCTGCGCATGGCGGAAGAGCTGGCGCTGGCGCGAAAATATGCCGAGCGTTTCGACCTGCGCGCAGCAGCGCTTTCGGTCCCTGTCGGAACCCTTTCCGGCGGCAACCAGCAGAAGGTCGTCATCGGCAAGTGGCTCGCGACCAATCCGAAGGTCATCATTCTCGATGAGCCGACCAAAGGCATCGATATCGGTTCCAAGGCAGCGGTTCACGCCTTTATCAGCGAATTGGCCGCCGAGGGGCTGAGCATCATCATGATCTCGTCGGAACTGCCGGAAATCATCGGCATGTCGGACCGTGTGATGGTCATGCGCGAAGGACTGATGGAAGGCATCTTTGAGCGCGCCAGCCTCGACGCGGAAGTGCTGGTGCGCGCCGCCACCGGAAACACGGAGTAGACGATGAAACAGTTGCTCAAGCAGCGCGAACTTCTGCTTCTTGTCATCATCGCTATTCTGGTAGGGCTGTTTGCAAGCCGCGCTCCGGGTTTTGCCAGCGCGCATAATCTGGCGAATATTTTCAACGATACGTCCATCCTCATCATTGTCGCGCTTGGACAGATGGCGGTGATCCTGACCAAGTCGATCGATCTGTCGGTCGCCGCCAACCTCGCCTTTACCGGCATGGCGGTGGCGATGCTGAATGCGACCTATCCGGGCCTGCCGCTCGTGTTTCTCATTGTGCTGGCAATTGGCATCGGCGCGGTTCTGGGCGCCATCAACGGCATTCTGGTCTGGAAGCTCAACATTCCGGCGATTGTCGTTACGCTCGGCACACTCACCATCTATCGCGGGATGGCCTTTGTGCTCTCCGGCGGCGCATGGGTGAATGCCCATCAGATGACGGCGCCGTTTCTCAACACGCCGCGCACGCCCTTTCTTGGCCTGCCGCTCCTCGGCTGGACAGCAATCCTGATCGTCGCGCTCGTCTATGTGCTGCTGACGCGGACATTCTTCGGTCGCGCCCTTTATGCCTCCGGCGGTAATCCGACCGCAGCCGTCTATACCGGGATCGACGTCGGCCGCACGCGCTTCTTCGCCTTCGTGCTGTCGGGTGCGCTCGCCGGGCTTTGCGGCTATCTCTGGGTGTCGCGCTACGCCGTCGCTTATGTGGATGTTGCAGCCGGATTCGAACTCGACAGCGTTGCGGCTTGCGTCATTGGCGGTATCTCGACACTTGGCGGGATAGGCTCTGTTGCCGGTGCGGTTCTTGGCGCCCTGTTCCTCGGTGTCATCAAGAACGCCCTCCCCGTCATTGACATATCGCCCTTCTGGCAGATGGCGATTTCCGGCTCCGTTATCATCTTGGCCGTGATCTTCAATGCACGACAGGAAAAGCGGCGCGGACGCATCATCCTGCGCGACAAGGCTGCAAAAACTTACGAGGAGGTTGCGGCATGAATAATGAACAGCGCCGTCATATCCCCGACCGGCTCGGAACGCCATTCTCCCGCATCTTCGCAAGCTGGGAAATGCTTTTGCTTGGCGTGGCGATTGCGATCTTCATCGCGAATTCCTTTGCCTCGCCCTACTTCCTCAATGCCTGGAACCTGTCGGACGCCACGTTCAATTTCACCGAAAAGGCATTGATCGCCTTTGCGATGACGCTTCTCATTATTTCCGGCGAAATCGATCTTTCAGTCGCCGCAATCATTGCGCTCGCCTCGACGGCGATGGGGGCAGCGGCGCAGGCAGGTGTCGGCACACCCGGCCTCGTGATGATCGGCATCGGCACCGGTCTTGTCTGTGGCGCGATCAATGGCGGACTGGTGGCCGGGCTGAAACTGCCATCCATCGTCGTGACCATCGGCACGATGAGCCTTTTCCGCGGCATTTCCTATATCGTGCTGGGTGATCAGGCATTTGGCGGCTACCCGGCAAGCTTTGCCTATTTCGGACAGGGCTATGTGTTCTGGGTGATCTCTTTCGAATTCGCACTGTTCGTTCTGTTTGCCGTGCTGTTTGGCATACTGCTGCATGCCACCAGCTTCGGTCGCCGCGTCTATGCCATCGGCAACAATGAATTCGCCGCCCGCTTCTCCGGCATTCCGGTCGAGAAAACCAAATTCGTGCTCTTCTTATTGACCGGCGTGATGAGCGGTATCGCCGCCGTCTGCCTCACCTCGCGCCTCGGCTCGACACGCCCATCCATTGCACAAGGCTGGGAACTGGAAATCGTCACCATGGTCGTGCTGGGCGGCGTGTCGATCCTCGGCGGCTCGGGCACAATCGTCGGCGTGGTGATTGCCGCTTTCGTGATGGGTCTCGTGACCTTCGGGCTTGGGCTTCTCAATGTGCCGGGCATCGTCATGTCGATCTTCATCGGCCTCCTGCTGATCGTCACCATTTCACTGCCGATCCTCATCAGGCAGTTCAAAACGAGGCGTGCAGCATGACTGGCGAACGCTATGCATTTCGCATGAAGCTCAATCCGGGCATGGAAGCGGAATATCGCCGCCGGCATGACGAGATATGGCCGGAACTGGTGGACCTTCTGTACGCAGCAGGCGTGTCGGACTACGCGATCTATCTCGATGAAGAGACCCATATCCTGTTCGGCGTGCTGGTACGTAAGCCCAATCACGGCATGGCCGCCCTGCCTGATCATCCGGTGATGAAAAAGTGGTGGGCGCATATGGCGGATATCATGGCAACGAATGCCGATAATTCGCCGGTTTCCGTGGACCTCAAGCCAGTGTTTCACATGCCATGAAGCGCATTGCCATTCTGGATATAGGCAAAACAAACGCTAAAGTCGTTGTGCTTGATGCGGCAAGCGGCGAAGAAATCGTCGCAAACCGCATCTCCAATACGGTGCTGTGCGATGGCCCCTATCCACATTATGACATCGAGGCTCTGTGGCGCTTTTTCCTGAAAAGCCTTGCCGCTTTTGTCAACGAGCCGGGCTTCGACGCCATTTCCATCACCACGCATGGCGCGGCGGCGGTGCTCGTCGCAAAGGACGGCACGCTGGCCATGCCTGTCCTCGACTATGAACTCGACTATCCGGCTGAAATCCGCGCGGCCTATGCGGCCATAAAGCCGGACTTCAAAGTTACATTCTCGCCACCGCTGTCGCTCGGTCTCAATCTCGGTGCGCAGCTTCATTATCTGAAGACGGTATTTTCCGCCGATCTTGCGCGGGCGCATTTCATATTCACCTATCCACAATATTGGGCTTGGCGCCTGACCGGTGTCGCCGCTACGGAGGTGACATCGCTTGGCTGTCATACGGATCTGTGGTTGCCGAAGGAAACCGCCTTCTCACCACTTGTCGACCGGCTGGACATTCGCGCAAAATTCCCGCCGCTTCGGTCTGCCTTCAATGCGTTGGGCGAAGTTCTGCCCGAGATTGCATCAGAAATCGGCCTTTGCAAAGCCGTACCGGTTCATTGCGGCATTCACGATTCCAATGCATCGCTGCTCGCGCATCTGATGGATCGGGAGGGTCCGTTCTCGGTCGTCTCGACCGGGACGTGGGTGGTCAGTTTCGCCGTTGGCGGTAATTTAGACGGGCTTGACCCGGAACGCGACACGCTTGCCAATGTCGATGCCTATGGCCGTGCTGTTCCATCCGCCCGTTACATGGGCGGGCGCGAATTCGATATCATGACGGAAGGACTGACCGTTCCCCCGGTCATCGACCAGCCCGATACTGCAGCAAAGGTTCTAGCGCAGCACATCATGGCGCTGCCGTCAGCCGTGCCGGGTTGCGGTCCCTATCCGAGTTCCAATCTTCGCTGGATCAATGCTGACACAGCCAGCGATGCTGAGCGCTATGTTGCCGCCTGCATCTATGCGGCGCTGATGACGGAAACCTGTCTCCACCTGCTGGGTGCCGATGGACCGGTTATCGTCGAAGGGCCGTTTGCCGGAAACCCGGTCTATCTTGAAGCGCTGGCGAATTTTACGGGACGAGACGTCGAAGCTGTATCAGGATCGACCGGCACGTCGCTTGGTGCTGGATTGCTCGCAGGTGCAACGGTTCCGGAGAAACACGGCAGGATTTTCAGACCGGGCAATGAAGCCTACGCCGCTTACCGAAAGCAATGGATTAGGAATACGGCATAAATTACTGAAATAATATATAATATGCCCTGAAATAAAATGATCTCCGGGCTGCTTTTCCTAACATGTCTTTATCCCAAAAACGGTTCCCACTTTTGGGAGACATGTTCTAGTTCAACGCTTTCTGCCGTGTCTCCACATCGATGAAAAAGGCGATAATACCGGCCAGCGCCAGAAGTCCCGCAAACAGTGCCACGGCGACATAGAAGCTCTGGCTGATGACGAGTGCCAGCGCGGACGGCGCAAGCAAGCCGCCAAGGCGAGCCATCGCGCCCGCCGCTCCCATTCCGCTTGCGCGCAATCCCGTCGGATAAAGCTCCGGTGTGAAGGCATAGAGCGCGCCCCATGTGCCAAGCAGGGCAAAGCTCATGATGAGAATGGATGCACCGACAACCGCTGAACTGTTGGCCACTGTAAAGAGAGCACAGGCCGCAGCGCTGATGAACAGAAAGGTGATCAGCGTCTTCTTGCGTCCCCACGCTTCCACGCCATAGGCGGCGAGTGCGTAGCCCGGCAATTGAGCCAGTGCAACCACGACAAGGAAGCCGTAGCCGCGGACGAAGCCAAAACCATCACCGGCAAGCTTGGCCGGTATCCAGGTGAAAATACCGTAATAGGACACCGAAACGAGAAACCAGATTGCCAGCGTCGTCAGCGTGCGCTGGCGCAGATTTGGCGAAAGAAGCTTTTCGCCTGTCACCATAAGGGGCGCTTCTAGCCGGGCCTTCGGCGGCAACTCCGGTTTGCCATTACGGCGAAGCACGCGGTTCATGACCGATTTGGCTTCTTCCGGACGTCCCGATTTCAGAAGATGCATCGGGGATTCCGGCACCCAGAGGCGCAGCCAGATGCCGATGAGCGCCGGTGCAGCAGTGACGATGAAGATATAGCGCCATCCATCTTCTACGCCTGCAAGGCTGGTGGCCCATGCCGCAAGGGCGATGATAACGGTGCCGACCGCCCAGAAACCTTCGAGCATCACAAGCCAGCGACCGCGATTCTTGGCGGGAAGGAATTCGGCCATCATCGCATAGTCGACCGGCAATGTTCCGCCGACTGCCAGGCCAGTTATGAAGCGCAGGAAGAGCAAAATGCTGAAACTGGGCGCGAATGCCGAAAGCAGTCCGAAAACGGCATCGCAGGCGACAGTGATCAGAAGCACGCGACGGCGACCGTATTTATCCGCCAGTCTTCCGAACACAGCTGCACCGATCAGCATGCCGAGAAAGAACAGCGTGCCGGTCTGCAATGCCTGTGGGACGGTCAGGCCAAAAGTCTTTGCAATGGCAGCACCAGTAAAGCCGACCGCCAGCACCTGCATGGCGTCGGCGGCCCAGACAAGGCCAAACACACCCAGAAGACCGCGCTGAAATGCGCCCGTACCCGCCTGATCGAGCGTCTGTTCGATGGTAACTTTCATGCCGCGACGTGTCCCCTGCTACCGGCTGAAGATATGCTGCCTTTTACAGCGCCGACGATGGGCTGCTGTCAATCGCCCTTTTCAGATATTGCCCGATCTTTTGCCTGCAAATATTCCCAGAAGCTCTCGGCATGGGCCGGAAGTGCCGCATCGTGACGATAGATACGGACCTCGACCGTGAAATCCCAATAGGGATCAGTTGAGGCTGGCACTAGCTCGCCGCGTTGCAGTTCGTCATAGATGAGGCTTTCGGGCAGCCAGGCCATCCCCCAGCCTGCAAGCGCCATGGCCTTCAGACCGATCGACATGGTGTTTTCGTGAACCACCTGACGCTTGAACGCGGTACCGGATGCAAATTTCTGCGACAGGGCAGCGCCAAAGAAGGAAAAGTCACCATAGCTCAGATATGGCAATGGCGCCCCGCTGGCAACGGCATGATCGAGGATCGGGCCTGTCGGAGACGGGCGCGAGACCGGCATCAGCCGTTCCGTGCCGAGTACGATGTACGGAAACTGTGTGCGGTCGATCAGGATCGGCACGGAATTGTGCGCATAGGTCAGGAAGAAATGAACCTCTCCTTCCGTCAGCGTCGCGATATTGTCCTCGAAACCACCCCGATCCGGACTGAGCAGAGAGCGTATGCTGCCAACATCGTCATCGATCTGCTTCAGCCAGTGCGGAAAGAATGTGACTGTCAGCGTGTGCAAGGCTGAAAATGTGAGGACGGGGTTTTGGACCTCGCGGCTCGGCTGCAGTGCCTTGCGTGTGTTGTAGAACTGGCGAACGGTATCCTGCGCGACCGGCAGAAAAGTTCGTCCCTCACGAGTAAGCTCTGCAGGAAAAGTCGCGCGATTGACGAGAGTAACGCCAAGCCAGAGTTCAAGCTGCTTGATGCGACGGGAAAACGCGGATTGCGTCACATGCCGGGTATCCGCCGCGCGCGAGAAACTGGACGTTGCCGCCAGCGCGATGAAGTCTTCCAGCCATTTCAGTTCCATTGGGTCGGGGCCTTTCCAGCAAAGGGCAATAAGGCAGTATGGCAATAGGGCAGTATGTTTGGTTCGGCTCGAACGAGACCTTTTTCCTGCTGCCTTACCCCTTATGCAATTTCTGCATAGTGATTGCAAAACATAGCATTGGCAGCTCCCAAGCTTTTTCCATACCGTCCGGCAAAACTGTTAAACGCGCATCTGTTCCGAAAACCGCTTCACGTTTTTCGGGGTGCGCACAATCAATCACATAGATGTCCGAGGACGTGTTTTGGCCAGGGTAATTTATTTGAACGGCGCTTTCGTTGCTGAGAACGAGGCGAAAGTGTCGGTGTTCGATCGCGGCTTTCTGTTTGGTGACGGTATTTACGAAGTCAGTGCTGTCATCGATGGCCGCCTTGTTGACAACGAACTTCACCTCGCCCGTCTGGAGCGCTCCGTCAGGGAACTCGGAATTCCGTTGCCTGCTTCGCTGGACGCCATTCGCGCCGCACAGATCGAGCTGATGAAGCGCAATGAACTGCATGAAGGCGTCGTCTATATGCAGGTGACGCGCGGCGAAGCCGAACGCGATTTCGTCTATACCGACGACATCAAGCCGAATTTCGTCATGTTCACGCAGGCCAAGAACCTCGCCAGTTCGCCGTCGGTCCAGAATGGCGTAAGGGTGGATGTTGCACCGGATACGCGCTGGGCGCGCCGCGACATCAAGACCGTCATGCTTCTGGCGCAGGTGCTGGCAAAGAAACAGGCCAAGAGCAAGGGCTACCATGAAGTCTGGCTGGTTGAAGACGGCTTCGTTACCGAAGGCGGTTCATCGACGGCATTCATCATCACCAATGACAATGTGCTGGTAACGCGGCCGAATTCGCACGCTATCCTCCCCGGCTGCACGCGCCGCGCCGTGATCAAGATCGCGGAAGAACAGCACCTTCGCATTGAAGAGCGCCTGTTCACGGTCGATGAGGCGAAGGCCGCCAAAGAAGCGTTTCTCACGAGCGCATCGAGCTTCGTGACGCCAATCATCGGCATTCAGGATCATACGATTTCCGACGGCAAGCCGGGGCCGATCACTCGCCGTTTGCAGGAGATCTACATGGATATGGCTCGCACGGGATCTGAGCCGGTACTTCAGCCGTGACTAACGAACGGGTTTTGCCTGCAAGGTTGCGAACAAGACCTGTTTTCTGCAAAACGATAGAATCCTAGAGGAAGGCCCGCTGCTGTGGGCTTTCCTCATGCGCATTATCGAGGCCAGCACACGGAAAAAACCATGACAGGCAAGGCACGCGACTACGGCATCATCTGCGGCATCATGCAGCCGGGCGAAAACAACGCCATCACCGATGTGCCGGGCGTGCGCGTGGGGCACCGCACGTTGCGCAACGGCGATATCAATACCGGCGTGACAGCAATCATCCCGCATGGCGGCAACATATATCGCCGCAAGGTGCTGGCCGCTTGCGATGTCATCAATGGTTTTGGCAAAAGCACCGGTCTCGTGCAGGTCGAGGAACTGGGCACGCTGGAAACGCCGATCCTGCTCACCAATACATTTGGCGTCGGAACCTGCGCCAATGCGTTGATCCGAGAGGCGATTGCAGACAATCCCGATATCGGGCGCACCACGGCGACCGTCAATCCGGTCGTTCTGGAATGCAATGACGGTCCGCTCAACGACATTCAGGCCATGGCCGTCACGGAAGCGGATGCGCAGGAAGCCTTGCAGATTGCGGGAACGGACGTTGGTGAAGGCAATGTCGGTGCAGGAACCGGCATGAGCTGTTTCGGTTTCAAGGGTGGCATGGGCACATCCTCGCGCCGGTTCGAACTCGACGGCAAGGTGCATCACCTCGGTGTTCTGGCGCTGACCAATTTTGGCCGCGCCGGTGATCTGGTTCTTCCGGATGGGCGCAGGCCTTCACCGAAGGCCGAAGCACAGCCGGAAAAAGGTTCAGTCATTCTGGTGCTGGCGACAGATGTTCCGATGGAACACCGCCAGTTGAAGCGCGTGACCCGCCGCTGTGGCGCGGGACTGGCACGCCTCGGTGCATTCTGGGGCCACGGAAGCGGTGATATCGCCATCGGCTTTTCAACGGCTGTGACATTCGACCATGATGAAACGCGTGATATGGTTGAAATCGCGGTGCTCAACGAAAACCGTATCGATACGCTGTTTCGCGCGGCAGTTGAATGCACGCAGGAAGCCGTCCTCAACTCCATGTGCATGGCTGAACCTATGCGCGGACGCGCCGCAAACCGTCGCTCGCTGGCCGACTGGCTGGAAAGCAACAAAGATTAGACGCGGCAACCTCTGACGGGGTCCACATCAAATCCTGATATTTTCTGTGTATTGCCACATTTGGCTTCGATCATTCCCTAATGGTCGAAGTCGAAGGATGGCAATATGCTGCAAAACCGCGACTCGGCGCGACCCATGGCACGCTCCCACGAGTTTGGGCTGCTTAGGCACAACCGTTGCCGGTATAAGGGCGCTTCGTTTTCGGGGCAGTCATATGCCGAATCGATGACAGCGCTGAAATTTCAGGACCAATTTTTTGACGACATCGTTTGTTCGCCTGACTGTACTGGGAAGTATCCTGCCATTGCTGGCGGCATGCGTCACCGTTGGTCCTGACTATCAGAAGCCAAATGTGCTGACGCTTGCTGGTTGGAACAGCAAGGCTGACAAGCGTGCCCCTCAATTGGGTGATTGGTGGAAAAACCTGAAAGACCCGGTTCTGGATCAGCTGATAGCGGACGGAATTGCCGGTAGCCCGGATGTTGCTACTGCGAAGGCGAAGGTGCGGCAGACCCGCGCCAATTACACCTCGGCCGGTGGCGCGCTTTATCCGCAGTTGGATGGAAGCGGAAGCTTCACGCGATCTGACAGTGGAACTACTCTTGCCTCCAATCAGTCGAGCATGGGTTTAAAACCCAATGGGAACTCGATCTTTTCGGCGGCAACAGGCGCGGTGTGGAAGCAGCCTACTACAATGTCGAATCCGCAAATGAGCAATTGCGGGCAGCGCTCGTTACGCTGATCGGCGACATCGCAACCAACTATGCAAACTTGCGCGGTGCGCAGGCCAATATTGCCATTGCGCAGCGCAATGCGGCGTCCCAGCGGCAGACCGTAGCACTGACGCGCAGCCAGCTGGAAGCCGGACAAATCTCGCAGGTCGATCTTTTGAGCGCCGAGACACAGGCAGCATCGACTGAAGCCCAGATACCGGGTCTGCGGATCAGCTACGCCCAATATCTCAATCAGTTGTCAGTGTTAACGGGCCGGTCTTCTTCGGCACTTGCGGGTGTTCTGGACAAATCACGTCCGATACCCGCGATCCCACGCAAAATTTCAGCCGGCCTGCCTGCCGATTTGCTGCTCAGCCGCCCGGATGTCCGCGCAGCGGAACGCGATTATGCAAGTTCAACTGCCAGCATCGGCCAGAAGCAGGCCCTGCTCTATCCAAGCATTTCGCTCACCGGTAACATCAACACCGGCGGCCCCAATTTCGGTGACCTTGGAAAACTGTCGACAATCAGCTGGGCTTTCGGTCCAAGTTTGAGCGTACCGATCTTCCATGGCGGCCAGCTGAGTGCGGATGTCGACGCGGCGAAAGCTGCACGCGACCAGTCGTTTATCGCCTATCGGAAGTCCATCCTGACGGCGCTCAGCGAAGTCGAGAATGCCAGCGTATCGCTCAACCAGAACCGTTTGCGCACCGCGCAGCTACAGAAAATCGTTGGCAACAGCCGCAAGATCAACGAGCTGACGCTGGAACAATATAGAGCTGGCACGAAGAGCTTCGTTGATGTGCTGACGGCGCAACGCGACCTTCTGAACGCAGAAACCAACCTTAGTCAGGCCCGGACCGATCTGGTCCTGAATTATGTCGCCCTGCAGAAAGCACTGGGTGGCGGCTGGAACGGCATCATTGATGTTGCGAAACCTGAAGTCGTTGACGGCTATACAGGTCCGCGTATCGTCAAGACCCCGCCGCTTCCTCCGCTGACAACCGATAAGAGACCACTATGAAACCCAAGTCGAAACGCCGTTTTCGCTGGCGCCTGTGGCTGGCCATCCTCATCGCATTGCTGATCGTGGGCTATTTTGTCGTCCGCTCCCTCACGAAAGAAGAACCTCTGCCCGCCACGACTGAAATCAAGCGCGGTGAGATCGAAAGTTCGGTTCTTGCAACGGGTACTTTGCGGCCAAAAAACCTGGTTGCCATCGGTGCGCAGGCGACAGGCCGCATTCTCTCGCTCAAAGTCAAACCGGGCCAGCAGATAAAGGCCGGCGAAGTCGTTGCCCTGATTGACTCGACCAATCAGCAGAACGAGCTGAACAAGGCCCAGGCATCGCTTCGCCAGAACGAGGCCACCCGTGCACAGAACCTTGCCGATCTGGAGCTGGCCAGGCAGGATCTGGCGCGAAACCAGATGATGATCGGCAAGAATGCCGTTGCACGTGCGGATTACGACAAGGCGGTCAGCACCGTAAAGTCGAAGGAAGCACAGGTCGCCAACAGCGAAGCGGCGATTGCGGCGGCGAAAGTCGACGTCCAGATCGCCGAAACCAATCTCGCTTATACCCGCATCACAGCGCCCATTGACGGCACGATCCTTGCGACGGTGGTTCAGGAAGGCCAGACCGTTAACGCGCAGCAAAGCGCGCCGACGATTGCTATTCTCGGGCAGCTCGACACGATGACCGTCGAGGCGGACATTTCGGAAGCGGATGTTACTCAGGTTCGCGAAGGAATGCCGCTTTATTTCACCATATCGGGACAAAACCTGAAGCGTTATGACGCGACGCTGGAAAAGATTGAACCGGCTCCGGATTCTATCGTCAGTGACAAAAGCTTCACGACAACGGCTGTGAGCGCATCGAGCTCGGCGACAGCCTCGGCCATTTACTACAAGGGTATTTTCAGCGTTCCCAATCCGGATGGGCTGCTCAGAACCTACATGACGACCGAAGTTCATATTCTGCTTGCGAAGGCAAAAGACGCCTTGATTGCGCCTGTGACCGCTCTCAAGGACACGAGTGAACCGGGCAAGGCCACGGTTCGCGTGGTGACAAGCGCCAACAAGATCGAAGAACGCACGGTCGAAACCGGCATTACCGACAAGGTCAATACCGAAATCCGTTCGGGTCTGAACGAGGGGGATAAGGTCGTGACCGATAATCAGGTTACTGCTCCTGCCCCGGACAGTTTCTGACATGAGCGATACGCCGCTTCTCTCGCTCAAGGGCGTTTCCCGACAATATCCGTCGGGTGACGACTTCACGACGGTTCTGAACCATGTGAACCTGACCATCGAGCGCGGAGAGATGGTGGCGATCATTGGCGCGTCGGGTTCGGGCAAATCCACGCTGATGAATATTCTCGGCTGTCTGGATCGTCCGTCGGAAGGCGAATATCTGATTTCCGGTCGCGCTACGTCGGAACTTGAAGCTGATGAGCTGGCACAATTGCGGCGTGAGCATTTCGGTTTCATTTTTCAGCGCTATCATCTGCTTGGTGAACTGGACGCCGTAGGCAATGTCGAGATCCCGGCCATTTATGCAGGCCAGAAAAAGGCGGAACGGCGCGAAAAGGCTGAAATGATCCTTTAGCGGCTTGGTATGGGCGAACGCACCCATCACCGGCCCAGCCAGCTTTCCGGGGGCCAGCAGCAGCGCGTTTCCATCGCCCGCGCCCTCATCAACGATGCTGATGTCATTCTGGCGGACGAGCCAACGGGTGCGCTCGACAGCCATAGCGGCGAGGAAGTCCTTGGCATCCTTCAGGAACTGAACCGCGAAGGACGCACCATCGTCATCGTCACGCATGACCGGCAGGTTGCAGCGCGGGCGCAGCGCATCATAGAAATTCGCGATGGCGAAATCATCTCCGACACACGTAACGGTGAGACCGAGCGGCGAGTGATGTCTGTGCCGGTTGAGCAGCAGCAGGCCAAGCCAAGACTGCTCGCCGGGCTTCGCGACCGCTTCAACGAGGCATTCGCGATGGCGCTCCGGTCGATGAATGCGCATCGGCTGCGCACGTTTCTGACGATGCTCGGCATTATTATTGGCACGGCATCTGTCGTCTGCGTCGTGGCGCTGGGGCAAGGGTCACAGCGGCAGATTCTCGAGCGGATCAGCGATCTTGGCACCAATACGCTCTACATCAGTCCCGGCAGGGGATTTGGCGACCTGAAAGCCGCGCAGATCACAACGCTCAATCTGGACGATGCCAAGGAGATCGCGAAACTGCCCTATGTGGTGGCTGCGACGCCATCCGGTTCGACAAACTCAACGATCCGTGTCGGCGACAAGGAAGTCAGCGTTTCGGTGAACGGTGTGGGTGCGGAATATTTCGTCACACGCAACAGCAAATTGCTCGAAGGCCGGTTTTTCGATCAGCGCAATGTCGATGATCTGGAACAAGTGGCTGTAGCTGATGAAACAGCCAAGACGACACTCTTTCCCCATGAAGTAGGCTCTGTCATTGGCAAGATCATCCTTTTGAACAAAGTGCCAGTGCGCATCGTCGGTGTCGTCAAGGCCGAGGAACGCGGACCGGGTGGCGCGCAAACGCTTGAAGTCTACCTGCCCTACACGACTGTGCAGACACGCATGACCGGCTCACGTTCATTGCAGATGATCCTCGTTCGCGTCGCCGACACAATGGACCCGTCGGAAGCCGAAAAACTGATTACGGCTTTCCTGACCAAACGGCATGGCGAGAAGGACTTCTCAGTCTTCAATACCGACAGCCTGCAAAAGACCATTCAGGCCACGACAGCGACGCTTGCCCTTCTCGTGTCCAGCATTGCAGGCATATCGCTTTTTGTCGGCGGCATCGGTGTCATGAACATCATGCTTGTCGCCGTATCGGAAAGAATCAACGAGATCGGTGTCCGCATGGCCATTGGCGCACGCCAGAGCGATATTTTGCAGCAGTTCCTGATCGAGGCGATTCTCGTTTGTCTGATCGGTGGCGTGCTTGGTGTTCTCATCGCTGCCGGATTCGGCCTGCTGTTTGCGCAGTTCAGTTCGATGTTCCAGCTCATCTATTCTCCCGCCTCCATCGTGGTTGCGCTTGTCGGCTCGAGCCTGATCGGCATCGGATTCGGCTTTATTCCGGCTCGCAACGCCTCCAAACTCGATCCGGTCGTCGCCCTCGCACGGGACTGATCAGTGAGTCTCGGACTTGAGGCCTCTCTGCCGCCGGATGCCGTTCACGGCTGCAGAATTAACAGGTAGCGGAAACTACCCTTGATTGTTGCATTGCGCATAAATCAATATAAGAAATACCTTTATTAGATTGATATTGCTGATTTTATATATGCAACCGAAGGTAATATAGCCTTTGGGAGGCTATGCATGAGGATATATGTCCCGCAAGAAATTTCTGTCTTTTGGGTCGTTTTCGGAAGGGGGTTGTTAACCTTCATTTTTTATTACTTGGGCTCATTCAGGCGACAGTATCTATGGTTCAGGTATCATGCGTAATTTGAGAGAAAATTTCCCCCAGTCTACAGGAAATCGTGCAGAGAACGCTCAGGACCCGAAGCAGCCTAGCGGTCAGACGGGCAGTCAAAATCCCGCCAGTGACGATGCCTGGAAAATCCATTTTTCGCTCGGTGCGAATGTTCGTTTTACCCGCACGCCAGAAGTTGAGCTTTTGCGTCGTCGCGGCGAGGAACTCCCGAGCATCAATGAGCGCACTCAAGCTGAAGCTGCGCCAGAGATCAGTGTCGAGAAGGTTGCCGAGGCCCAGCCTATGGCTGTCGCCCAATTGCAGAAGACCGTGTCGCAGAGCATGGTTCGCTCGCCAATAGCACCGGTGCCGCCTGCAATGCCTTTGGTTCCTGTGGCAGTTGTCGCAGCTCCTGCAGAGCCCGCTCTGGAAGTAGCCCCAGTTGCGGTTGAACCGGTCGCGGCTGACATTGTAAATCCGGCCCAGCCATCGGCCTTTGCCTATCTTTCAGACTTCGCTTTCTGGGAAGGTTGCGACATCGATACGGCAATCGTGCCTGCGGAGCCTCTGGTTTCTGCTGTTCCAGCAGAACCGCGCAAGCCTTTGCCGACCGTTGAATCCATTCTGGCACAGTTCCGTATTCGCGAATGGAACAAGCAACCGGAGCCAGCTGCAGTCGCCCCGATTCAGCCAGTCGTAGAGACGCCGGCAGCCCTTGCGCCAGTTGAAACGGTTGCACCGAAACCTGTTGCCACCGTTCGGATCGAAACGCCCGCGCCGCAGCCGATTGTGGCTGCGCCTGAGATCGCACCCGAAGTTATCGGCGAAGCCACCGAGGACGAAGTTGTACTCACCGTTGCTGAAGCGGAGGAACATGTCGTCGAGGAGGTAGTGGTTCCGGAGCCGGTCGTCGAAAAGCCCGCCGCGGTCAAGGCGGCGCCTTCGATTGCATTGTACCAGCCGCAGCCCCTCCCCCGTGCCGAAGCGCCTGTCATTCACGGCAGCTATGAGTTTCCGCCGCGAGACCTTCTGCAGATGCCGCCCGAACAGGACGGAAATGTCATCACGCAGGAAATGCTGGAACGCAGCGCGGGGTTGCTCGAAAGCGTGCTGGAGGATTTCGGCGTGCGCGGTGAGATCATTCATGTCCGCCCTGGTCCGGTCGTCACGCTCTACGAGTTTGAACCGGCGCCTGGCGTCAAGTCCTCGCGCGTCATCGGCCTTGCCGATGATATCGCCCGCTCCATGTCGGCGCTTTCCGCCCGCGTGGCTGTGGTTCCCGGCCGCAATGTCATCGGCATCGAACTGCCGAATGCCAATCGCGAAACTGTTTACCTGCGTGAAATGATCGATAGCCGTACCTTCGAGGCATCGAACTACCGTCTGCCGCTTTGCCTCGGCAAGGGTATTGGTGGCGAGCCGATCATCGCTGAACTGGCCAAAATGCCTCACCTTCTGGTGGCAGGCACCACCGGTTCGGGTAAGTCGGTCGCCATCAACACGATGATCCTGTCGCTGCTCTACCGTTTCAAGCCGGAAGAATGCCGCCTGATCATGGTTGATCCGAAGATGCTGGAACTGTCCATCTATGATGGTATTCCACACCTGCTGACCCCGGTTGTTACCGATCCGAAAAAGGCCGTCGTCGCTCTGAAATGGGCCGTGCGCGAGATGGAAGAACGCTATCGCAAGATGGCCCGCCTCGGCGTGCGTAACATCGAAGGCTTTAATGCCCGCGCCGCCTCGGCCAAGGGCAAGGGCGAAACCGTGATGTGCACGGTGCAATCCGGCTTCGACAAGGAAACGGGGGAAGCGACCTATATTCAGGAAGAGCTCGACCTGACGCCCATGCCGTACATCGTGGTAATCATCGACGAGATGGCCGACCTGATGATGGTTGCTGGCAAGGACATTGAAGGCGCCGTCCAGCGTCTTGCCCAGATGGCCCGCGCCGCCGGTATCCACCTCATCATGGCAACCCAACGCCCTTCGGTCGATGTCATTACCGGCACGATCAAGGCAAACTTCCCGACCCGCATCTCGTTCCAGGTCACCTCGAAGATCGACAGCCGCACGATCCTCGGTGAAATGGGTGCCGAGCAGCTTCTCGGTCAGGGCGACATGCTTCATATGGCAGGCGGCGGACGCATCGTCCGTGTCCATGGCCCGTTCGTTTCCGATGAGGAAGTCGAAAAAGTGGTCAACCACCTGAAGGAACAGGGACGTCCGGATTATCTGGCGACCGTCACGGAAGACGAGGAAGACGAAGACGCAACGCAGGACGCAGCGGTTTTCGATGCAACCTCGATGGGTTCGGAAGATGGTGACGACGTATATGAACAGGCCATCAAGGTCGTGATGCGCGACAAGAAGTGCTCCACATCCTATATCCAGCGCCGCCTCGGTATCGGTTATAACCGTGCTGCCTCGCTCGTGGAGCGTATGGAGAAGGACGGTCTGGTCGGCCCTGCCAATCATGTCGGCAAGCGCGAGATCCTGACGGGCAACCGCGACTGATCACTGCTAAATCCAAGTTAAAAAAAGCCGGTTCGCACACGCGATTCGGCTTTTTGCTGTGCCTTGCCAATGGGTTGGAAACTGTTGCGCCAATGCGCTTGTCAAGATGTAAAATTTGGTTAATACTTAGTTCATTCGTACATTCTTGATAATCGGTCGAGATAGCCTCGAAAGCGGTCTCGCGCCCAGAAGATAGGGAGAATGATCGATGAAGAGCATTATTATCGGTCCTGCGGCTACCGAAAAGGATCGTACAGTTACGCAGCAGATTTTGCTGCGCATTCATGAGCAGATGCCAAAGCCCTCCGAAGACAAAACACAGGTTTGCAACGTATTGCGCCTGTCGAAGGGTGGCTATTCGCACCGCAGACGCAGAATTCATAAACTAGCCTGAGTTTAATTAATCGTATCACGTTTTTCTTCAGCGTCGCTCGCATCCCAGCGCAGCAGGCGCTGCATTTTTTATTTTCCGATATTTGCTGGTCGGCAGTGTCGATCACGGTCTTGTTCCAGCCCTACCCTTTTTAAAAGGAGACGTCTGGGGTAAGGGATAGCAATTGTCTCTCTTCATCCAGACATCAAGGAAATGCTATGCCCTCGCCCGCTCAAACCGACGGACAGCCGGAAAATAAGAAGTCTGGCATCTTTCTGGGGTTATTGACGATTCTGGTGGGCTTCTTCTTCATTCTCTTCATGGGGCTGGGAATCTGGCAGGTGGAGCGTCTGCAATGGAAGCTCGATCTCATCGCAAGGGTCGATGCGCGCGTTCATGCCGAACCAGTTGCAGCGCCGGGCCCGGACGATTGGGCCAACGTCAACCAGAAAGACGATGAATACCGTCATGTCACGTTGACCGGCACCTATCTGAACGACAAGGAAGTGCTGGTCCATGCGCTGACCGAGCGCGGCGCGGGCTATTGGGTCCTGACGCCGATGCGTTCATCCGATGGCGCACTGACTTTCATCAATCGCGGCTTTGTTCCAAGCGACAAGCGCGATCCGTCATCGCGGCAGGAAACGCAGATTGCTGGTGAAACGACCGTAACAGGCCTGTTGCGTATGCCGGAACCTGACGGGTTCTTCCTGCGTCCGAACGATCCGGCGCGCAATGACTGGAATTCACGCGACGTTGCGGCCTTTGCGCGGAAGGAAAATCTGGGATCTGCTGCGCCCTATTTCATCGATGCGGATGCAACAGCTGGCGCGGGAGCGCTTCCCATTGGTGGACTGACGGTCGTGAAATTCCGTAACAGCCATCTTTCCTATGCAATCACATGGTTTGCGCTTGCTGCCATGGTTGCCGGTGCCGCCATTTTCCTCTGGCGGCACGAGCGTAAGTTGAAGAGCTAGATGTGCAACGCGTGGCCGAGCGCTTTCATGCTGGCTTCGGCAAAGCCTTCGCTCAATGTCGGATGTGCGTGGATCGTACCGGCGATGTCTTCCAGTCTTGCCCCCATCTCCACCGCCTGCGCGAAGGATGATGAAAGCTCGGATATGCCGACGCCAACAGCCTGAATACCGAGGATGAGGTGATTATCCGCACGTGCAACGACGCGGATCAAGCCGTCTTCACGCTCGATCGTCATTGCCCGGCCATTGGCCTGAAACGGGAAAATGCCCACCTGAATCTCATGACCGGTCTTGCGCGCCTCATCCGGCGATAGCCCGACCGTAACGATTTCCGGATCGGTGAAGCAGACGGCGGGGATACAGCGTTTGTCCCAAAGCTGATTGCCGCCTGCGATGATTTCCGCCACCATCTCGCCCTGTGCCATGGCACGATGCGCAAGCATTGGCTCGCCGGTCACGTCACCAATGGCATAGACACCGCGCATGGAAGTGCGGCAGCGCTCGTCGATACGGATGAAACGTCCATCCATATCGAGACGAATTTCACTGAGACCCCAACCGTCGGTCTGCGGCTTGCGGCCCACAGTGACGAGGATCTTGTCGGCCTCGATGGTCTTCGTAGCGCCGTCGGCAGTCAGGACTTCAAGCCCTGCCTCATCCTTCGATAGTCCCTTGGCTGAAGTGCTGGTCAGGACTTCGACGCCGAGCGCCTTCAAACGCGCCATGACCGGACGCGTCAGCTCGGCATCATATTGCGGCAGGATTCGGTCAGTGGCTTCCACCACAGTGACTTTCGCGCCAAGCTTGGCAAAGGCCGTGCCGATTTCCAGCCCGATATAGCCGCCACCGACGATAGCCAGCTTTTCCGGCACCTTTTCCAGCGACAGCGCTTCAGTGGACGAAATGACTTTTCCGCCAAATGGCAGCGCCTGAATTTCAACCGGAACGGAGCCGGTTGCGATAACGATGTTTTCGGCATGGATCGTCTGGCGGCCGGTATCGGTTTCGACCAGAACGGTTTTCCCGTCGAGAAAGCGTGCCTGTCCATGGAACATGCGCACGCGTGACCGTTTCAGGAGACCAGCCACACCGCCATTAAGGCGGCTCACAATGCCGTCTTTCCATTCAAGCGTTCTCACAAAGTCGATGGCCGGATTCTGTGCCGTAATGCCGAGCGCGCCCTTCGATGCAAAGACGGAAAGGCGGTGGAATTCATCAGCTGCGTGGATCAGTGCCTTGGACGGGATGCAGCCCACATTGAGGCAGGTGCCGCCCAGTCGTGTCTTTTCCACCAGCACCGTATCAATGCCAAGCTGGCCTGCCCGGATGCCGCATACATAGCCGCCGGGGCCGCCGCCGATGATCAGGAGTTTGCAGGAAATCTCGCTCATTCGATCAGCCTTCTACAAAAATCATCGCTGGCGTTTCCAGAAGGCTTTTCAGCTTCTGTACGAAAACCGCAGCGTCCCAGCCGTCGATTACGCGGTGATCGAAACTGCACGACAGGTTCATCATCTTGCGCGGCACGAACTGCACGCCGTCCCACATAGGACGCACCGCCATCTTGTTGATGCCGACGATTGCGACTTCCGGGCGGTTGATGATCGGTGTCGTGGCGATTGCACCGAGCGGTCCAAGCGATGTGATGGTGATGGTGGAACCTGTCAGTTCCTCCCGCTTCGCCGTACCGTTGCGCGCCGCGTCGGTAACGCGCGACAACTCAGAAGCTGCAGCGAACACGCTCATGCTTTCCGCATGGCGTACCACCGGCACAATCAGACCGTTGGGCGTCTGCGTGGCGATGCCGATATGCACACCACCAAACTGGCGGATGATGTCGGCCTCGTCATCGAAATGCGCATTGAGACCGGGCTGTTCTTTCACTGCCTTGACGATAGTCCGAATAATGAAAGGCAGAAGCGTCAGACGCGGGCGATCTTCTTTCTTTTCATTATTGAGGCCGCTACGCAGCTCTTCCAACTGTGTAACATCGACCTCTTCGACGATGGTAATATGCGGAATATGGCGCTTCGCCTCGGCCATGCGTTCGGCAATCTTGCGGCGAAGGCCGATGACCTTGATCTCGTTGACCGAGGTGTCGGTTGCATAACCGGACAGAGCCGGTGACGCGCCTGTTTCCTGCTGGAAAAAGAGGTCCAGATCTTCATGCGTGATACGTCCCGCCGGACCCGTACCGCGAACGCGACGCAGATCGACGCCTGCATCGCGAGCGCGCAGTCTGACGGAGGGTGTTGCCAGCGGCCTTTCGCCCTCGCTGCGTATTGGACCCGCACCAGAGAATGCGCGGCCTGCACTCTCACGTTTCGGCGCAGCGGGCTTCGGAGGAACCGGCGTCTGCAACAGAACCGGTGTTTCGGGAGTTGGTGCCGGTTGCGGCTTGGCCGTTTCAACAGCAGTCGGAGCCGGTTCTTCTGCGTTCCCTTCGGATTTCTCTTCCGTCGCACCGCCCTCGATCTCCAGACGGACGAGTTCAGACCCGACAGCGATCTTCTCGCCGACTTCACCATTGACGGCGATGACCTTGCCGCCGCGTGACGATGGAATTTCCACTGTTGCCTTGTCGGTCATGACGGCTGCGAGAAGATCGTCCTCGCGCACGACATCGCCAACCTTCACATGCCATTCGACCAATTCGGCCTCGGCAACGCCTTCACCAACATCGGGGAGTTTAATTGTAAAATGTGCCATGTTTCCCTCCCCCTCAAGCTTCCATGATGGATGTTAGCGCGCGGCCCACCCGGTCGGGTCCGGGGAAATAGGCCCATTCCTGCGCATGCGGATAAGGCGTGTCCCAACCGGTAACGCGGAGGATCGGCGCTTCCAGATGATAGAAGCAATCACGCTGCACGAGTGCGGCAAGTTCCGCGCCGTAACCGCAGGTCAGCGTCGCCTCATGCACGATTACGCAGCGCCCGGTCTTCTTCACCGACGCCATGATGGTGTCCGTATCGAGTGGAAGCAGCGTGCGAAGATCGATCACCTCAGCATCGACGCCGGTTTCCTCGGCGGCGGCAAGCGCCACATGGACCATGGTGCCATAGGCAAGCACCGTCACGTCGCTGCCCTCGCGGCGAATGGCAGCCTTGCCTAGCGGCACGGTATAATAGCCTTCCGGCACATCACCGAGATCATGTTTCTTCCAGGATGTCACCGGACGGTCGTGATGCCCGTCGAAAGGACCGTTATAAAGACGCTTCGGTTCGAACATGATAACGGGATCAGGGTCTTCGATGGCCGCCAGCAGCAGTCCCTTGGCATCGGCAGGCGTCGACGGCATGACCGTCTTCAGGCCCGACACATGGGTGAAAAGCGCTTCCGGACTCTGGCTGTGCGTCTGGCCGCCATAGATGCCGCCGCCGGATGGCATGCGGATTACGATAGGACAGGTGAACTCGCCCGCCGAGCGATAACGCAGGCGTGCCGCTTCCGAAACGATCTGGTCATAGGCCGGATAGACATAGTCCGCGAACTGCACTTCGATGCAGGGGCGAAGACCGTAAGCGGCCATGCCGATGGCGGTGCCGACAATGCCGAGTTCGCTGATCGGCGCATCAAAGCAGCGTTCCTTGCCATATTTCTTCTGGAGGCCAGCCGTACAGCGGAAAACACCGCCGAAATAACCGACATCCTCACCGAACACGACGACCTTCTTGTCGCGTTCCATGGCGATATCGTGGGCGTTCTGGATCGCCTCGATCATGGTCATCTTGGTCATGAATTATTTCCTCCGCATTTCCAGGAAAACCGCTTCACACTTTTCCTGGAAATGCTCAAAACCCCGCCTCCTGACGCTGGCGGATAAGATGCGGCGGCGTTTCGGCATAGACATCCTCAAACATGTCGCGCATCGATGGCTTGCGACCGTCATGCAATGTACCAATGGCTTCCGCTTCGCGCTGTGCAGCCACCACCAGATCCATCACTTCGGCTTCGGCCTGCTTGTGACGTTCATCCGACCAGACGCCGCGCTTGATAAGATGGTTCTTGAGCCGCAGGATTGGATCGCCAAGCGGCCATGCGTCGCTTTCGGCCTTCGGACGATAGGCGGATGGATCGTCAGAGGTTGAGTGTCCGCCAGCACGATAGGTCACATATTCGATGATGGTCGGTCCGAGATTGCGCCGGGCGCGTTCCACAGCCCATTTGGCTACCGCATGAACGGCCAGATAGTCATTGCCATCGACACGCAGGGCAGGAATGCCGAAGCCGTGGCCCCGCGCTGCGAAAGTGCCGGAGCCGCCGCGTGCAATGCCCTGAAAGGTGGAAATGGCCCATTGGTTGTTGACGATATTCATCACCACCGGGGCTTTGTAGGTCGAAGCGAAAACCAATGCGGCGTGGAAATCGCTTTCTGCGGTCGAGCCATCGCCGATCCATGCTGCAGCGATCTTCGTATCGTGGCTGATGGCCGAAGCCATGGCCCAGCCGACGGCCTGCGTATATTGCGTCGCGAGATTGCCGGAAATGGTGAAGAAGCCATGGTCCTGTGACGAGTACATCACCGGAAGCTGACGGCCTTTCAGCGGGTCCTGCTCGTTGGAGAAAATCTGGTTCATCATCGTGACGAGCGGATAATCGTCGGCAATGAGCAGACCGGCCTGACGATAGGTCGGGAAATTCATGTCGCCTTTGCGCAATGCCTTGCGGAAAGCACAGCTGACTGCCTCTTCGCCGAGATGCTGCATATAGAACGAGGTCTTGCCCTGACGCTGGGCCATCATCATACGCGCATCATAGGCGCGCAGGATCATCATGTGGCGAAGCCCGTCTTTCAACTCATCATCGGTCAGGGTGCCCGCCCAGGGACCGACCGCCTCGCCTTCGCGGTTCAAAACGCGGATGATGCTGAAAGCCAGATCGCGCATCGCTTCCGGCTTTTCGTCGATTTCCGGCCTGCGAACGCTTCCCGCACGCGGGATTTTGACATGGGAGAAATCCGGTGCATCGCCAGGCCGCCACTCCGGCTCGGGAACATGCAGGGATAGTACGACATCATCACTCATGCGGGTAACCCTCGAAACTGGCCTCGCAACTGGCCTAGGGAACTTACAAAATGTCGAACGGGAGAATATTGGATTGGTTCCGTGCGTTTCGGAAACCCTATCGTCGGCGTTGTTGGTCACATCTGCCGACCTTGTTCCTCCCATGCGACATGGCGCCGATTTCCTCCTTCGGCACCATCCGTTTTCAGGGTGGAACGGGTTTAAAAATAAAGCAAGATTATTTTTCGGCCGCTTCGGCACTCTTTTTTGAAACGGGTTCGCTCGTGCTTTGGCAGCAGCTAAGGTGCACCGGACGAAACAAGCTTATTCCCGTGATTTCGATGGGATTTTAAGTGGAATGTTTAACTATCTAGTACCGCAATAATATTGCTTTTGATTGACGAAAACGTCAGTACTTGTTGGTACTCTTTCGGCCCTTTCAAGCGCGGTTTTCGTTTCTCACAAACTCAGCATGAGGCGTTTTGTCCATGTATCCCAGCGAGAATTACGTCCATCAAACGACGCCGATTCTCCAAAAAGAAAAGCCGCACCCGAGGGCGCGGCTTGTGGATACGGCTTGGTAAGAAGCTGCGAAATGTTCGGTTCAGCGGATCGCTTTGCCGTTCGCATCAAACCGATGCGTCTTGCTATCATCAGGCGTAATGAAGATCATGTCGCCTTCGTTGTAGTGATGTTCGCCGAAGAGCCGCACCGTGATCAGGCCTGCAGCTTCGGTTTCGACGTAAAGGATCGTATCGGCACCGAGATGTTCGGCGTGGATGACCTTGCCTTTCCATTTGCCGCTGTCGCGGCTGACGGAAATGTGCTCGGGACGGATACCGACCGTCTTCGCTCCTGCGTCGCCAACACGGGTGCCGTCCACGAAATTCATCTGCGGCGAGCCGATGAAGCCCGCGACAAACAGATTGTCAGGCTTGTTATAGAGTTCCATCGGCGAACCGACCTGCTCGATGCGGCCGGCATTGAGGACAACGATACGGTCCGCAAGCGTCATGGCCTCAACCTGATCATGCGTGACATAGATCATCGTCGCCTTGAGCTCGCGGTGCAACTTGGCGATTTCAAGCCGCGTCTGCACGCGAAGTGCAGCATCGAGGTTCGACAGCGGTTCATCGAACAGGAACAGTTCCGGTTCGCGCACCAGTGCACGCCCGATGGCGACGCGCTGGCGCTGGCCACCTGACATTTCAGCCGGACGGCGACCCAGATAAGGGTCAAGCGACAGCATTGCCGAAGCTTTCGAAACGCGTATTTCGATTTCAGCCTTGGCCGTGCCTGCCTGCTTGAGGCCAAGCCCCATATTGTCCTTGACCGTCAGGTGAGGATAAAGCGCATAGGACTGGAACACCATCGCGATGCCGCGCTTGGAAGGCGGCGTGACGGTAACATCATCGCCATTGATGAGCACCTGACCGGAAGAAACATCTTCCAGACCGGCTATGGAGCGCAGCAGCGTTGACTTGCCGCAACCGGAAGGTCCGACGAAGATGATGAATTCGCCGTCCTGCACTTCAAGATTGATATCCTGCAGAACTTCCTGTGCGCCGTAGCGCTTGTGTACCGATTTGAGTAGCAGCGATCCCACGTAACTAATTCCCTTAGAGCATTTCCAGCAAAAGTGCGAAGCGGTTTTGCGTAGGATAATGCGTGAAAACAAAGAGATAGAGCGGTTCCACGAATCCGTTTTAACTGGAACCGCTCTAATTTCTACCGGCTTACAGTTTGACAGGCTGGCCCGAGCGCACGCTTTCATCTGCCGCAAGACAGATGCGCAGCGATTGCAGCGCGTCATCCATATGTCGGTTGAGATCGATATCTTCGCGAATGGCCTTCAGCATGTAAGCCTGCTCGCGTTCACACAATTCCTGATGTCCGGGCTCGTCGGCCATGGAGAGGTCCGTATCCGGTTTCAGGAACTTTCCATCTGCTCCGCGCTCGGCGCGGTGAACACGGATGGTCGAGGTCTTGGTATGGGCGTCCACATCATCGGATTTGGTCACGGCCTCGTTCATGACGATCGAGACGCAGCCGTTCGGCGAGATGACGTCCTTCACGAAGAAGGCCGTTTCCGACATCATCGGTCCCCAGCCCGCTTCATACCAGCCGACCGTGCCGTCATCGAACAACACTTGAAGATGGCCGTAATTATACATGTCCGGCTTGATCTCGTCGGAGAGGCGCAATCCCATGCCGCGCACTTCCACCGGCTTGGCGTCAGTGATCTGGCACATGACGTCCACATAATGCACCCCACAATCGACAATGGGCGACGTGGTGTTCATCAGGTTCTTGTGCGTCTCCCAGGTTGCGCCACTGGATTGCTGGTTGAGATTCATGCGGAAGACGTAAGGTCCACCGAGCTGGCGTGCCTCGGAAATAAGCCGCATCCACGACGGATGATGGCGCAGAATATAGCCGATGACGAGCTTGCGTCCGTTGGCGCGTGCGCAGTCGATTACCCGACGCGCATCCTCAACCGTCGTTGCCAGCGGCTTTTCCACGAACACATGCGCGCCCTGCTCCAGCGCCGCGACGGCATAATCCGCATGGCTTTCCGAATAAGTAGCGACGCAGGCGAGATCGGGCTTCAGTTCCTTCAGTGCTTCATGGAAGGAAGGATGAATTTCATAGCCTGCCAGTTCATCCGGAACGGCAACCTTGGTGCGATTGACGAGGCCGATGACCTCGAAGCCGGGATTGCGGTGATAGGCCAGTGCATGGCTGCGGCCCATATTGCCGAGACCGGCGGAAAGAACACGAACAGGATTTTGCATTGCAGAACTCATTTTACAGCCCCCGCGGTGATGCCGCGGATCAGCTGCCGCGAGAATATGACGTAAAGGACGAGGATCGGGAACATCGCCAGCGAAAGCGCTGACAGAACCGCATTCCAGTTGGTGACGAACTGACCGATGAACAGCTGCGAACCGAGCGTCACCGTCTTGGTGGCTTCACTTGGCGCAAGGATCAGCGGGAACCAGAGATCGTTCCAGATCGGGATCATGGTGAAAACGGCGACCGTGGCCATGGCAGGCCTGATCAACGGCAGCACCAGCTTGAAGAAGATTGCATATTCCGACATGCCGTCTATTCGCCCGGCATTCTTCAAATCGTCGGATACTGTTCGCATGAATTCCGACAGGATGAAGATCGCAAGCGGCAGGCCCTGCGCGGTATAAACGAGGATCAGCGCCGTCAGCGTGTTGACCAGACCTGCGGCTACCATGCCTTGCAGCAGTGCAACCGTGCCGAGCCGGATCGGGATCATGATGCCGATGGCGAGATAAAGCCCCATCAGCGTGTTGCCCTTGAAGCGATATTCAGCGAGCGCAAAGGCTGCCATCGCACCGAACAGGATCACAAGGAAGATGCTCACCACCGTGACGATGGTGCTGTTCTGAAAGTAAGTCAGGAAGGAGCCCTGCTTCAGAACCGTTTCATAGCCGATGAGACTGAAACTTTCCGGTGTCGGAAACTGCAGTGGCGTGCGGAAAATCGCATTGCGATCCTTGAACGAATTGATCAGCGTCAGCGCCACCGGGAACACGGCGATCAGCATATAGAAGATCAGGGCCGCATGAACGAGAGTGGTGCGAATGGGCGATGTGCGTGCTTTCGACATGGTCTCGTCCTTCAGAACTGGTAGCGGCGCATGCGGCGCTGGATGCCGAAAAGGTAGAGCGACACACCTGCCAGAATGATGAGGAACATCACGGCGGCGATGGTTGCGCCCATGGACGGGTTGCCAAGCTGCAGCTGGAAGCCGAAGAAAGTACGATAAAGGAACGTGCCCAGAATATCTGTCGACTTGTCCGGTCCGGCAAGCGCACCCTGCATCGAATAGACGAGGTCGAACGCGTTGAAGTTGGCAACGAAGGTCATCACCGAGATCAGGCCGATTGAAGGCAGGATCAGCGGCAGCTTGATCTTGAAGAACTGGCTCCAACCGGTGATGCCGTCACATTCGGCCGCTTCGATGATTTCATCGGGAATATTCAGAAGAGCTGCATAGATCAGCATCATCGGAATGCCGACGAACTGCCAGACCGAGACGAGCGACACGGTGACAAGCGCCGTATCCGCCTTGCCGAGCCACGGGCCAAACAGCCATTTGAGACCGACAAGGTCCATCATCCACGGTGCGACGCCCCAGATCGGCGACAGGATCAGCTTCCAGATAAAGCCCACGATCACGAAGGACAGCAGCGTTGGGAGAAAGATCGCCGTGCGGTAGAAGGCAGCAAAACGCAGCTTCGGCAGGGACAGCATGGCTGCCAGCAGAATGCCGATCGGGTTTTGAACAAGCATGTGAATACAAAAGAATATAACGTTGTTTTTCAACGCATTCCAGAAATCGCGTGACCAGTTCGGATCACCGAAAAGTGCCTGGAAATTGGCGAACCCCACAAAAGCGCGCTGTCCGTCGACGACATTGAAGAATGCCTGCCGAAGTGTCTCGATCAATGGCAGCACCATCACCGCCGTATAGATCAGGACGCAGGGCAGAAGAAATACAAGTATATGCCAACGCCTTGGGCGCTTGTGCACAATACCTGTCATGTCGGCAGATTGGCTCATATAGGCATTCGCTCTTCAAGAGCATTTCCAGCAAAGGTATGAACCATTTGCGTTCGGAAATGCATAAAACCGATGGTTAGCGTTCTCGTTCACGAGAATGCGTGCAAACCGGGAAACAATATTTCCCATCCCTGCCCGCTCGCGTCATTTTAAACTGACACGGAATGCACCGATTGCAAAACTGCATGTCGATGCGACAGACGAAAGATATGGGCGGCGCGCCCCCGCGATCGCCGCCCATATTGTCCCGCGTTTTTACTTCGCAGGCTTGTACCAGCTGTCCAGACCTTCCTGCAGCTTCTTCGCGGCATCTTCCGGCGTCACAGTGCCGTTGATGACGTTGGCCGACTGAACCCAGGTTTCATTTTCGAGGTTCGGCGTGCCACGCGAGAGAATCTGGTAGGTCGAACGAATGGTTGGCTTGCACTTTTCGCGCCAGGAAACGAACTCCTGTGCCAGCGGATCGCTCATTTTCACTGCCGTCGAATTGAGGCTGAAGAAGCCCGGCAGCGCATTGGCGTAGATTTCAGCGAACTCAGGCGAAGATACCCAGTTCAGGAAAACCTTTGCCTGTTCTGCGTGCTTGCTCGAAGCGTTGAGGCCAAGGCCGATATCGTTGTGGTCGGAGATGTAGCAGGTATCGCCTGCATTCTTGACCGGTGGCGGGAAGGCACCCATCTTGAATTGCGCCTGCGTATTGAACAGGCCAATTTCCCACGAACCAGCCGGATAGATGGCGGCGCGGCCAAGCGTGAACAGGTTCTGGCTGTCCGGATAAGTCTGCGCTTCGAAACCGTCGCCCAGATAATCCTTCCACTTGGCAAGAACCTTGAACGGTTCGACCCACTGCGGATCGGTGAGCTTTTCTGTACCGGCGATCAGAGCCTTGCGGCCTTCCTCGCCTTTCCAGTAGGTTGGTCCGATATTCTGGTAGCCCATGGTTGCGGCTTCCCACATATCCTTCGTGCCCATGGCCATCGGGATGTAGGTGCCGTCTGCCTTGATCTTGTCGAGAGCTTCGAAGAATTCGGCTTCCGTGGTCGGAGCCTTGAGCCCCAGCTTGTCGAAGGCTTCCTGATTGTAGATGAAGCCGTGAATAACCGAAGCCATCGGCACGCAGAAGGTCTTTGAACCGTCGTCAGTGCTCCAAGCGGACTTGGCAACGTCGGAGAAGTTCTTCATGCCTTCGAGATCGGTCAGGTCGGAGAGCTTGCCCTTGTTGAAAAGCTCGAGCGACGTGTCGAACGGACGGCAGGAAATAAGGTCGCCGCCTGAACCGGCGTCGAGCTTGGCATTGAGGGCCGCGTTATACTCGGTTGGCGCACTCGGTGCGAAATTGATCTTGATGCCAGGATTCTTGGCTTCAAA
The DNA here is from genome assembly GCF_026014005.1 of Brucella sp. JSBI001. NCBI lineage: Bacteria > Pseudomonadati > Pseudomonadota > Alphaproteobacteria > Hyphomicrobiales > Brucellaceae > Brucella > Brucella sp. JSBI001. The sequence continues at coordinate 1,328,341 of NZ_CP110339.1, forward strand.
AGCCGGAATGATCTTTTCCTGCCAGATCTGCAGATCGTCGTTACGCCAGCTTTCGACCGTCAGTGTGACATCTTCGGCAAGCGCAGCCGATCCCGACGCCAAAAGCGTGGAACCCAGCAGCATGAGTTTCAACGTATTACGAACCATTTGACCTTCTCCCGTTTTTTAGCGCGGATGCGCAACAGAGGCGAAAGTACGCCAGACCGCTTCAGTACGATCGCTCCTCGCGTTATGGGAAAAGTACCGGCCCCCGCCGGTGATCTCCATCCCTATTCCGCGTGCTCCTCGCCCTCAGCGGCATTGCGCTCCCCTTCTGTTGAAATTAATGCCAAAAACGTACCAATTGTCCAGAGAAGTTTACAACTTTCGCGCATAAAAATTTAAAACAGTCGTTTTTCTCAAGTTTTATCAACGAATTAATCATTTTTCTCACAAGCCGACAAATCTGCTTGGTTAATGGTATTTTTTTGGTATCTTCAAGCTGGAGGTATCTTCATGACTGAATTCTTCATTGGCGTCGATGGTGGCGGCACGGGATGTCGCGCCGTGGTGGCGGGTAGCGATGGTGCGATTCTGGGTTCGGGGCGCAGCGGCTCCGCCAATATCGTCACCGATCCGCGAACGGCGCTGATCAATGTGATTGCGGCGATCGATAACGCTTTTGATGATGCCGGGCTGGATAAGGCGCATTATGCGACCAGTCACGCGGTTCTCGGTCTGGCAGGCGGCAATGTCGTGGGTGCAGGCACCCCGATAGAACGCGGCCTGCCCTTCGCGCACTCCAATGTGGAGTTTGACGGCGTGATCGCCCTGCAGGGTGCGCTTGGCGATCAGGACGGCATCGTTGCCATTCTCGGCACGGGCACGGCCTACATCACACGCCGGAGCGGTCGAATTCATTCAGTCGGCGGATGGGGTTTTCCTTTGAGCGATCTCGGCAGCGGTGCGCGGCTCGGTCAAAGCTTGTTGCAGGAAAGCCTGCTCGTGCATGACGGCATTCATCCACGCACACGCCTGACGACCGACCTCCTCAACGAGTTCGACAACAATCCGGATAATCTGGTCGAATTTGCGTGGACGGCGAAGCCCGGTGACTTTGGCAAATATGCTCCACGTATTTTCCAGTATGCGAACGAGGGAGACGCGACAGCGCGGATGTTGCTGGAGCGTTCTGCTGGTTATGTAAGTGAAACGCTTGACGTACTGATCAAACAGGGCGCTGAACGCATCAGCCTGCTAGGCGGCATGGCACCGCTTTATGTGGAGTGGCTGCCGCCACACCAGCAGAAGCTTCTGGTAAAGCCTGCGGCGGATGCTTTGACAGGCGCTCTACAACTGGCCCTCAAGCGATATGGGTCGCAAAATGGAAAGGCGCGTGAATGAGCGGAAATTTCAGCGCTTTCCTGCCCAAGAACCTGCAGGGTTCTGCTCCCTCTTCTGGTGGCCCACTCTACATGCAGCTGCGTCAGTCACTGGAGACTGCGATCCGCGCCGGGCAGCTGGTTGATGGCGAAGCCCTGCCGCCGGAACGCGACATTGCTGAATATGCCAATATCAGCCGTGTGACGGTGCGCAAGGCGGTGGATGATCTCGTCAAGGCCGGGCTTCTCGTGCGCCGTCATGGTTCGGGCACGTTCGTCGTGCGCCCGAGCGAACGCGTGCAGCAGTCGCTCTCGATGCTGACTTCATTTACTGAGGACATGGCGCGCCGCGGCATCACCACGCAATCCCGATGGCTGGAGCGCGGCCTTTACTACCCTTCGCCTGAAGAGATGATGAAGCTGGGCGTTTCTTCGGAAACCCGCGTTGCCCGCCTCGGTCGCCTGCGCATTGCGAGTGACATGCCGCTGGCCATCGAGCGCGCAAGTCTTTCAAGCGAAATCCTGCCCGACCCGGATGCGGTCAAGGGCTCGCTCTATGCCGAGCTGAGCCGCACCGGGTTTCGCCCTGTGCGTGCGGTCCAGCGCATAGCAGCCTGCAACATCAAAGACCCCGACGCACGCATTCTGGGCGTCAAGGAAGGCGATGCGGGTCTGTCCATCGAACGGATTTCGTATCTGCCGTCCGGTCGGGTGGTGGAGTTTACAAAATCACTCTATCGCGGCGATGCCTATGATTTCGTAGCCGAGCTGACAATACCCCAACCTTGAGCGACCTCCATCAAAGAAAACGGCCCGTTTCCGGGCCGTTTTTATTTCATGTCAAAGCACAATCCGACCGGAGTGAAACGAGGATCGATAAGATTATGCTTGAAATAGAGGACGTTAGAGCGCCGATCTGATGTAATCAGATCGAAACGTGCTCTAATGGTGTTTCTTGCCTTCACGAGCCAGATCCGCTGTTGGATCGGCCGCGAGACGCTTGCGCGCCCGGTCATCCATCAGCTCATACCACATGGCGTTGAGCACGGCGAAAGCCGCAGCGAGCGGAAGCCCCAACAACCAGGAAAAATACCACATATCGCTTTCCTTTCTCGGTTGTTCCAAGCGCATCCTGAACAGTGTGAAACGGTTTTCAGGATGCGCGTTGAAACGAAACTTATAGAGCGCCGATCTGATGCAATCAGATCGAAATGCACTCTAGTAAGCGTGATTGCTGTCGTCTTCGATCATGTCCTTGTCGACCTTGCCCCACAGGACCTTGTAAACCCAGGACGTGTAGACAACGATCAACGGCAGGAAGATGAGCGTCACAACCAGCATGATGAACAGTGTCATATGGCTGGAAGACGAATCCCATACCGTCAGGCTTGAGCGCGGATCGAGCGACGATGGCAGAATGAACGGGAACATCGACACGCCGACCGACGAAATAATGCCGAAGATCGACAGCTTTCCGAACAGCAGCGGGGCCAATTCACGACGGCTACGCAATGCGATGAAGACTGCCAATGCCCCCAAAATGCCGAGCGCCGGAGCGATCAGCAGGACAGGATAGTTCACATAGTTGGTGAACCATGCACCGTGATCCAGTTCCACAGTCTTGCGCAGCGGATTGGATGGCCCGTCAGTGACGATGGCGCTCGTGATCCGGTAGCCCGAAACCCAGAACCAGCTGACAACCCCAGCCAGCACATAGAGCACCACAGTCAGAAGAGCTGCGATGCTGCCGTAGGACCGGGCACGCGCCTGAATATCCCCGGTCGTCTTCAACATCAGCCAAGAAGCGCCATGCATGCAGAGCATGGTCACCGAAAGCACGCCGCAAAGCAGTGCAAACGGATTCAGCAGACCGAAGAACGAGCCTTCATAGAATATCTGAAAGTCGTCGGCGATACGGAATGGAACACCCTGTAGGACATTGCCGACGGCAACGCCGAAGATAAGGGCAGGAACGAAACCGCCGATGAAAAGCGCCCAGTCCCAGCCTCTCCTCCAGGCCTCACTCTCGCGCTTGGAACGATATTTGAACCCGACCGGACGCAGGATGAGTGCGAACAGGATGACAAACATCGCCAGATAGAATCCCGAGAAAGACACCGCATAGAGCTGTGGCCAGGCAGCGAAAATAGCACCGCCCCCGAGGATCAACCAGACCTGATTGCCTTCCCAGACCGGGCCGATCGTGTTGATGATGATGCGTCGCTCGACATCGGTTTTGCCGACGACGGGCATGAGTATGTCGACACCAAGGTCGAACCCGTCCATCGCGGCAAAAGCGATCAGCAATACGCCGAGCAGCACCCACCAGATGAGACGCAGGGTTTCATAGTCCAACAAATCGCTGAGTATCATGATCCTTACTCCGCAGGTGCGATGCTGGCCGGGGCGAGCATTGCTTCCGGCTTGCTGTCGGGTTCAGGTCCAGCCTTGATAGCACGGATCATCAGGCCCATCTCGATGATGAAGAGAACCGTATAGATCGCCACGAAACCAAGTATGGTCAGCAGCACTGTGGATGCTCCGAGATTGGAAACCCCGACTGCCGTCGGCAATATGCCTTCGATGACCCATGGCTGGCGGCCGAACTCCGCGACGATCCAGCCCATTTCGGCTGCGATCCACGGTAGCGGTATTGCAAACACGGCAATCCGCAACAGGAACGGATAACGGTCGAGTTTACGACGCGCAGACAGCACGAAGAATGTGCCCGTCAACAGGATCAGGAAGAAGCCGATGCCGACCATGATGCGGAAGGCCCAGAACAGGGGCAGGACACCGGGAACGGTATCGTTTGCGGCCTGTGTGATCTGTGCGTCGGTTGCCTGACGCGGATCGTCGACATAGCGCTTCAGCAGAAGCGCATAGCCCATCCACTGACTGTTATCGGCAAAGACGTCCTTCACTTCCTGCGGAACGGCATTCGTGTCGCCAGCCGCACGGATTTTCTGCAAGGCGTCATAGGCGACGATGCCATTGCGGATATGGTTCTCCGCACTTTCAACAAGATCGTTGATGCCCTGAATTGGGGTGGTGAGAGAACGCGTACCGATCAGGCCCATGACCCACGGAATATGCACCGCGAAGTGGGTCTCGCGTGCTGCCTGATCCGGGAAACCGAAGACGGTGAACGAAGCCGGAGCCGGTTCTGTTTCCCACATGGCTTCAATCGCCGCGATCTTCATCTTCTGATGTTCGTTGGCCAGATAGCCGCTTTCGTCACCAAGGACGACGACGGAAAGTGTCGCGGCAAGACCGAACGATGCTGCAATGGTCATCGAGCGCTTGGCGAGTTCTACCGAGCGTCCCTTGAGCAGATACCAGGCCGAAACACCGAGGACGAAAACAGACGCGGTGACATAACCGGCAGAAACCGTATGCACGAACTTGGCCTGCGCGACCGGGTTCATCAGCACTGCGAAGAAATCGGTGATTTCCATACGCATGGTTTCGGGATTGAATGCCGACCCGACCGGATTCTGCATCCAGCCATTGGCGATCAGAATCCACAGTGCCGAGAAGTTGGAACCTGCCGCGACCGCATAAGTCGCCATGAGGTGCCCGACTTTCGACAGGCGATCCCAGCCGAAGAAGAACAGACCTACGAAGGTTGCTTCAAGGAAGAAAGCCATAAGGCCTTCGATGGCGAGCGGTGCGCCGAAGATGTCGCCGACATAGTGGCTGTAATAACTCCAGTTCATGCCGAACTGGAATTCCATCACGATGCCCGTCGCGACGCCCATGACAAAGTTGATGCCAAACAGCGTACCCCAAAATTTCGTCATCTGCCGCCAGATGAGTCGCCCCGTCATCACGTAAACGGTTTCCATGATGGCAAGCAACACGGAAAGACCCAAGGTCAGAGGTACGAAGAGGAAGTGATAAAGTGCCGTGATTGCAAACTGCAATCGCGACAGGGAGACAATATCGAGTTCCATCTCTTTAAGCCGGTAACCCGGCCCTCCTGGTGTTATGAGCGGCGCTTCAGCGCGGCCCCCTTTTGAATACGGCGGCTTCCCGGAAACCGTACTCCGCATCAATTTCAAATATTGGTCCAGATATGGACACGGACTTCAAATCATTTCCATGTCCGCGCAGCTCACCTCATGGTTTCGAGGATTTCGCCGAAGCGCGGCGAACTCTTACCTACAGACTCAACTAGAGCGCCTTGATTTAAAACAATGATCCGTTCGCAAATTCGCGCTTCGCGACTGATATGCGTTGCGATCAGCAATGCGCGCGAACCTGCTCTCGCCTTGAGGCGATCGAGAACATCCTGTGCGGTTGCGTTATCGAGACCTTCGGTCGGTTCATCCAGTAGCCAGAGCGGCGCATCGGTCAGGAAAAGCCGCGCCAGGGCCAGACGACGTGCTTGCCCGCCCGAAAGCCCCAGTCCGCCCTCGCCCAGCATTGCGTCCAGTCCGGCAGGCAATTCATCGATAAACGCGCCAAGGCCCGCAGCCCGCAAAGCGTCAATCAGTTCATCATCGCTCGCATCGGCACGCGCCAGCCGGAGATTGTCGCGAAGACTATCCTGAAATAGCTCTGTCCGCTGCGTGAGAAGGCGCGCGGGCAAAACCGAAACGCTGCCCTGATCGGCCGGAATTTCTCCGGCAAGGAGATTGAACAAGGTCGATTTGCCTGCGCCGCTTGTGCCGACGATGGCAATACGCTCACCCGCTGCAGTATCGAGATCGAGGTTTTTGAGGGCATCGTGATCCGCGCCCCCGTGACGAACCGACACGTTTTTCAGATGAACCGCTGCGCCATTCTCAGGTTTTTTGGGTGCAGCCAGTTCAGCGTCATCGTTCAGTTGAGGTGCAACCCGTCTGGCAGCAAGTATCGTGCGCCCGAGTTCCATCGCGCCGCGCCGCAATGCTGAAAACGGCTCCATCGCACCAAGAATGATAAGCATTCCGAGCGCTGCGACGGGCGCGCCGATCATTCCTGACTGCATCAACAATCCAACGGCAACAAGGCCGCCAGCAAGCAATGCGGCATGAACGATCCCGAAACCAGCCCCGGTAGCGATCTCTATGCGATTAAGCTTGCGATCCGAAGCGGCGACATAGCCGTCTGCACGGACCAAAGCCAGCTTCTGATCTTCGAGGCGCCCAGCCATAAGAAGTTCAGTCTGCCCCGCAACGAGATCGACAGTGCGGGCGCGCAGTGCTTCCGTACCTTTTGCACGTTGTCGCATGGATTTTTCGGAACGACGAGCCGCAGCAAGCGGAAGGCCCAAACCGGCAACAAGCAGGACAAGAGCAACCAGCAACCCGAAAAGGGGGCTCATCAGGCCGAGAGCGATGCCAGCCACAAGCGCGGTAGCGAGTGCAGCACCGACAGGCACCACCACGCGCAGATAAAGCGAGTCGAGTGCATCAATGTCTGCCGTCAGGCGGAACAGAAGACGCGCAGGGCGCTTCAATAGCGCGTTTGCAGCGGTCGGGCGCGCCCAGCTACGGAACAGCTTTTCGCGCAGTGCGGCAAGGATCGCAAGCGTTGCATCATGGGTGACGAGCCGCTCCAGATAACGCGAACCGGTACGCAGGATCGCCAGCAGACGAATACCGGCTGCAGGAGCGAACACATCGAACACAACCGCCGTCGCCATGCTCAAGCCCGCAATCGCCGTTGCCGTTATGAACCAGCCTGACAGGCCGAGAAGAGCGATACCGGCAAGGACCGTTACAGTAGCCGTCGCTATACCGGCAAGAAGTGCTGTCCCCTTGGTGCGGAAAAAGAGGCGCAGGATCGGTTGCAACGATTGAAAACCGTTCATTCTGCCGCCCTCCTCTGCCAGACAGGATCGTTATCCACGCTGCCGTCCAGACGGACGATACGGTCCATCCTGCGGGCAAGGGTTTCGTCATGGGTAGCGACGATGAGCGTCTTGCCTTTGGCTAGCCTGAGAAGGCTGTCGGCAATGACCTTCGCGGTTTCCTGGTCAAGATGGGCTGTAGGTTCATCGGCCAGGATAATATCGGCATTGAGATCAACTGCCGCTCGAGACAGCGCCAGCCGCAGGGCTTCGCCGCCGGATATTCCCGCACCGTTCTCGCCGATGAGACTGTTGCCGGTGACACCCAGAACATGACCGAGCGCCATGTCATCAATGATGGCTTTGGTGGTTTCCACATCGGCTTGCCGACCGAGCGTGATGTTCTGACGAGCAGAACCGGCAAAGATATGTGGCTTCTGTCCGATCCAGCTCATCCTTGAGCGAAGCGCCTCTGCCGTATCGTCGGCCAACCCGATTCCACCGATTTCGATTTGGCCAGTTTGAGGAGCCGTCAGCCCGGCAACAAGGGCCAGAACAGTCGATTTCCCATAGCCGCTCGGCGCCAGCAGAGCCACGTGCTCGCCTGCCGCAATATCGAGATTGAATGCGGTGAGAACCTTGCCCCCAGTCCCATAACCAAAGTCGATATTGTGTAGAGTTACGGTAGGAGCATCACCAGTTGTTGCGTGGCTTCCAACCTTGCCGACAATTGGCATCGGATGTTCAGCCAGCTTTTCCAGTGCATCAATTGAAGCTTCGCCCGATGCACGGTCGTGCCAGACCGCTGAAAGATCGCGTAATGGTTCGAAGAATGCAGGCGATAGAAGCAGGACGAAAAGACCTTCGGCCAAAGTCAGCTTATGGCCCCACGCTCCGAAGTTGAGCTGGCCCAGCAGATGGAAGCCGATATAAACCGCGACCATGGCAACGCCGATAGCAGCGAAGAGTTCAAGCACAGCCGAAGACAGAAATGCGATGCGCAGGACAGACATCGTCTTGGAACGCAAGGTTTCGGCGTTCTGGCGCAGCCGGTTCGCCGTCGCGTCCACGGCATGGAATGTGCGAATGGTTGCAAGGCCCCGCAGACGGTCAAGCAGAAAGCCGTTCATTCCGCCAAGGGCTGTCAGTTGCTTTTCGCTGGCGGCCTTTGCACGCCAGCCGATCAATGCCATGAAGATCGGTATCAGCGGTGCGGCCACCATCAGGACAAGTGCTGCAGCCCAGGAATACCAGAGTACGACGGCAAGTATTGCGAATGGGATCAGCATCACGCGGATGCGGGCCGGCACAAAGCGCGAAAGATAGGGAACGACCATTTCCGCCTGTTCGGCAAGAATACTTGCCGCCTCACCGGATGACGGGCGCGTCACATCAAGCGGTGAACGTTGCGCAAGCGCTGAAACAGCATTGGTTCGAAGTCGGGAAAGTTCCAGTCGGGCGGCGTCGAAAGCTTTGGTAGCGCCTGCACTATCAAGAAGGCTGCGCAGACAGCCGAGAACGAATATGCCCGCCGCGCTGTAATAGATGGAATTATCGAAGCCGGTGTCGGCCAGTCGTCCGATTGCGTATGCGAGAATGCCCGCTTGCGGCAGCCACAAAAGTGCGGCTAACGCCTGAAGATATGCCCCCCGCTTCAGCAAAGACGGAACAGGACGACGCTGCGAGCGGCGCGAACGTTGTTGGTCGCTTGCCGCTTCGCCGTCTTCTGCCGTCAAAGTTTCCGTTCGGGGGACAACGGACGTCACTCTCTCTTAGGCTCCTTTTTGGCCGATGTTCGCCCGCGTCCGAGCGCCACGATCCTGTCCGTGGTTTCAAGGAAGCGGGTCACCTTGGCGCCAAGCGCCAGAAGACTTGTCAAACGGTCGGTATCGAGTCGCTTGACGTCGTCGTACCAGTTGGTCAGCCTTTCGATCAGGCCGTACATGTCCTTCATGCGATCCTGCGCATAAAGATCGCTGTCGCCTTTCGGCTGCTCCATCAGGATTTCACGCAGAACCGAGAGCGTGGGATCGATCTCGCGCTTCTTGCGCTCTTCAGCGAGCGTGCGCAGAATCTGCCACACATCGTCGGGCGTCGTGAAGAAATCGCGGCGATCACCGGGAATGTGCTTCAGCAGTACCAGATTCCAGCCCTGCAATTCACGAATACCCATGGACACATTCGAACGTGACACACCGAGAGCATCGACGATCTGGTCAGCGCAAAGAGGCTCAGGCGACACGTAAAGCAGTGCATAGATCTGCCCCACCGTGCGGTTGATGCCCCAACGGCTGCCCATTTCTCCGAAGTGGAGCACGAACGACTGAACGATTGGCGACAATTCCAAAATTCTCTCTCCCGTAAATTCTGAACTTTCAGAAATTACTGAAATTCAGATAATTCAAATGGCTTGAACCTTCAATCCGTTTGTCCCGGGCGAAAGCCCGAATGGACAATTGGCCGCAGCCCCGGACACTCCTCCAAATGCCCGAAAACACGATAGGCCACCGCTTCCGCTCCGCAGTCGGTAGGCAGTCAAGCCAGAGATTCGGCAAATGGCAGATAATGTTTCCGATCGGCAGGATAGCCGGTCTTGAAGCGAACTCCAAAACAGGTCTCCGGTCAGCCCGGAAGCAACAGCCGCTGCTTCCATGACGGAGCAGCGAATTTCCCCATTTGGTGCGACGGAAAACGCAAGCTTTCCGCCCTCTCCGCACCTTCAAGCATGATACCTACAGACCTATAGCGGGTCGGAAGATGAAGGCAGCTCCTTGCTGTCCTGCGTTCTGTCGCGATGGATCACGGCGCGGCTGAGCAGCATGAGCGTTACCGGCGTTGTGACGACCACAAAGACGGTAATCAGCACTTCATGCAGAATCGGCTTCGATTGCAAGATGGAGAAAAATATGATCGACGCGATCAAGATTCCGCCAGCGCCAAACGACGAGCCAAGCGTGGGGGCGTGAACACGCTCGTAAAAGCTTTTGAAGCGGACGAGTCCGATGCATCCGACGAGTGTCAGGAAGGCGCCGGAGACCAGAAAAAACGCAATGATCACAGCGGCCCATACGGGAAGTTCACCTGCATTGATCATTCGATCACCTCCCCGCGCATGAGGAATTTTGAAAGCGCCACGGTGGCAACGAAACCCAGAAGAGCGATAATCAGCGCCGTCTCGAAATAAATGATGCTGCCCGTGCGTATGCCGAACGTAATCAGGAGAAGCAGCGCGTTGAGGTAGAGCGCATCGGCCGCAAGAATGCGATCCTGCGCACGCGGGCCTACAAGCAGCCGATAAACCACACAAGCCAGAGCGCCAAGAAGCATCAGCTGAGCAGCAAGCAGGGACCAGAAGATAATGACTGCACTCATGCGGATTTCTCCTTTTCCATGACGTCCGCCGCTCCGAATATCTTGATGAGCGGCTGCTCATATCTTCCCTTGATCGTGTCCCGCCACGCCTGCGCATCATCCAGATCGAGTACGTGGATGGTCAGTTCGTGCCTTGCAGCGTTGTAATCCACCCAGGCCGTGCCCGGCGTCGCTGTGATTATGCAGGCGAGAACGGCAAGAGCGGTCCGGTTTTCCAGATCGAGCTGGATAACGACAAAGCCGGGACGCCGCTTGCGCTTGCGCGACAGAATGATACCTGCCACCGCGATATTGGATTGCAGGATGTCGTAGCTCATGGTGCCGAACAGCAAGAGCATCGTCGGGATCGAACGAATATGGTTCTTCTGCGGTTGCAGGGCCGTCATGATGAGACACGCCACGAGCGCGATGATCGCGCCAAGCAGGAGCTGTGCCCGTGTGAAGCCGTTCAAAAGCAACCAGAACAGGAGCAGCGAGGCGAACAGAAGCGGGTAAGGCAGGATTTTTTTCATTGAGCCCCCTCCGTTTCGGTGCCTGCGCGCGGCGCGTTGAGTACGCTGCTGATATAGGATGCGGGATTGTGCAGCGAACGCGCCGTTTCATCCATATAACTCATCGCCGGACCGGCAGCGATTGTCAGCGCCAGACAGATTGCCAGAAGCCCCGCAATCGGCACGACTTCCCGGACCAGAACGCGTGGCACGTTGCCTTCGAGCGATGCCCAAAAAGTGCGAATGCCGGTACGTGTCATCGCGATCAGCGCTGAAAGACCAGACAGCAGAAGGAGCGCGACCAAAGCCCAGCTTGCCGGACTGACTGGCATTGCGAGCTGCGGTGTCGGACTGTCGCCGTTGAAAACCGCTGCCAGGATCAGGAATTTGGCAATGAATCCAGAGAATGGCGGCAGGCCGATCAGCAATATCGCACAAATGCCGAAAAACGTTCCCAGAACGGCAAGGGTTGCGGGCAGTACTGCGCCGACTTCGTCTTCGTCTTCTTCCTCCTCATCGTCACCATAGGCTTCCATGGTAACGGCGAGAACGTTTGCAGCCGCATCCTGACCGCGTTCGATCAGTTCAATCAGCAGGAAAAAAGCCGCGATGGTAAGCGTGGAACTCACCATATAGAACAGCGCGGCGCCGGTCATGGCGGTGTTACCGCTGCCAATGGCAGCCAGCAACGTGCCGGAAGACACGAGGATACTGTAGCTGGCAAGACGTCCCATTGCTTGCGATGCGACCACCCCGATCAGGCCGAAGGCAAGCGTGACCATTCCACCGAAATAGAGCCAGTCATTGCCGAAACCATAGGAAGAACCGGCACCGATGCCGAACATCAGCGGCGACAGGCGCAGAAGGACGTAAATGCCGACCTTGCTCATGATGGCGAAGACCGCCGCCACCGGTGCTGCTGCTGCCGTATAGGTTGGCGCAAGCCAGAAATTGAGGGGCCACATGCCTGCCTTGACGAGGAATGCAACGCCCAGAACCGCAGCACCTGCTTCAAGCAGCATACGATCTTCAGCTGCGACCTGCGGAATTCTCTGTGCAAGATCGGCCATATTCAAGGTGCCGGTCACGCCATAGATCAGGCTGACGCCGATCAAAAACAGAGACGACGCGACGAGATTGACGGCAATATAATGCATGCCGGCCTTTACGCGCGCCGGACCTGACCCATGCAACGCCAGGCCGTAGGATGCCGCCAGCATCACTTCGAAGAACACGAAGAGGTTGAACAGATCACCAGTCAGAAATGCGCCGTTCAGCCCCATCAGCAAAAGCTGGAAGATTGTATGGAAATGCGGGCTGGCCTTGTGCCAGTGCGCAAGTGCGAAGCTGAGTGAAGCCATGCCGAGCAAGCTAGTCAGCACAAGCATAAGGGCCGCGAGACGATCCAGAACCAGCACGATGCCGAACGGTGCAGGCCAGTTGCCAATCAGGTAAACCAGAGCGTCAGGCGCCTTGTCGCTCGCCATGCCAGCAAGCGTGATGGCAATCGCGATCAAACCCAATGTCGAGATGGAGTTGATGGCCATCTTGAGCTTGCGCTTGCGCTCATCGAACAGCAGCAGGATTGCTGCCGTGACGAGCGGCAGAATGATTGGAGCAACGATGAGGTGCGTTTTCCAGTCCAACATCAGTTCTCCTTGCCGTCTACGTGGTCCGTACGCGTCAACCCGCGCGAAGCGAGCAGCACGACAAGGAAAAGTGCGGTCATTGCGAAACCGATGACGATGGCGGTCAGTACGAGCGCCTGTGGTACCGGATCGGTATATTGTGCGGCCTGAACGTCAACACCGCTATCGAGCACCGGGGCAGCATTCGTGCGCAAGCGTCCCATCGAAAAGATGAAGAGATTGACCGCGTAGGAAATCAGCGACAGGCCGATTGCCACCTGAAAGGTACGCGGGCGAAGAATGAGCCATACGCCGGATGCCATCAACACGCCGATTGCCAGAGCAAGAACGAGTTCCATCAGTTCTCCTCCTTCGTTGCGGCCAGCTTCTCGACACGGTGTTTACGGAGTGATTGGTGTGCGAGTGCAATCAAAACCAGCACGGTAGCGCCAACCACGAGGGTGAAGACGCCAAGATCGAACAGCAGGGCGCTGGCTGTCGGCATTTTTCCGATATGCGGTATTTCCGTGTATTGGAAAAATGTGGTGAGGAACGGATAGCCGAAGAACCACGACCCAGCACCTGTTGCCGCTGCAAACAGCAGTCCGAGCCCGATCCAGCGCAATGGCAGAATGCGCAAGCGGTCCTCGACCACGCGTGCACCAGACGCCAGATATTGCAGCAAAAATGCAATTGCGAGCGTAATACCGGCCGCGAATCCGCCGCCTGGCAGATCATGACCGCGCAGGAACAGATGCACTGCCAGCACAATGATAACCGGGAACAGCCATTGCATGATGACGGACGGCACGGCCAGATAATCGGCCAGTGTTTCACCTGCCTTGCGGTCAGGCGCTGCCTCGTCATAAGCGTCCTGGATTTTCTGCTGGGCTGTCGATCCGGTTGTGTCAGGGGCAGGACGGAAACGACGCAGGAGCGCAAAAACCGTGAGGCCCACAATACCGAGGACGGCAATTTCGCCAAACGTATCGAAAGCACGGAAGTCGACCAGAATGACGTTTACGACATTCTTGCCACCGCCGCCTGAATAGGCGTTTTCGAGGAAATAGTCGCCGATGCTGCTGGGCGAAATACGCGTCATAACAGCATAGGCGATGACAGCGACCCCTGCCCCGCTGCCGATTGCAAGCAGCAAGTCGCGATAACGGCGGATGCGCGGACCTATCTGCACCGGGAGCGGATCAGGATCCTCCCAACGCTTCGGCAGCCAGCGAAGCCCGAGCAGCAGCAGAACAGTGGTGACGATCTCGACCAGCAACTGGGTCACAGCAAGATCGGGCGCGGACAGCCAGACGAAGGTGATGCAGGTAACGAGCCCCGCCCCTCCGAGGAGGATCAACGCCGCAAGTCGGTGGTACTTGGCCTGATAGGCCGCGCCGATAGCACAGGCACCACCAAGTATCCAAAGTCCGGCAAAAATCGGGTCCACGGGCTGGGCGCCAAGCGAACCTGACTGCAAGCCGGAAACGAAAATCGGCCAGGCAGCTGCAAGGACGGCCACCGCAACCACGATACGGAGCTGCGGCTGCAGACGACGCGTGCTGAGGAAGGATTCTGCCTTACGTGCCCAGTTCCATGACAAGGTCACGAGAACACGTTCGAAAATGCGCTGCCCTTGCAAATGCCGGAATAAGGGGGGACCGTCTTCACTGGTGGCAAGATAGTTTTTCAGCATCCAGTGCAGAAGAATACCGCCGATCATGGCGACGATACTCATCATCAGCGGCAGGTTGAATCCGTGCCAGACCGAGAGACTATATTCAGGCGTCGCCTTGCCCAGCACCGACAGAACTGCCGAATGCAGAAACGGTCCGATGGAAAGGCCCGGAATGACGCCGATCAACAGGCAAAGCAGCACCAGAAGTTCAATGGGACGACGCATCCAGTGCGGCGGTTCGTGCGGCTCATGCGGCAGGTCATGCGGTGGTGGCCCGAAGAACGTCGAATAAATAAAGCGCACCGAATAGGCGACCGTAAAGATACCGGCAATCGTGGCGACATAGGGCGTGATCGTATCAAGCCACGACGCCATGTGCGTTTCCACCGCCTCAGCGAAGAACATTTCCTTGGAAATAAAGCCGTTGAGCAACGGTACGCCTGCCATTGCCGCACTCGCGACCATGGCAAGCGTTGCCGTATACGGCATGGGGCGCAACAGCCCGCTCAGCTTTCGCATGTCGCGCGTGCCGGTCTCATGATCGATGATGCCCGCAGCCATGAACAGCGATGCCTTGAAAATCGCATGGTTGACCATGTGAAAGATCGCGGCAACCGCAGCAAGTGGGCTGCCAAGAGAAAGCAGAACGGTAATCAGACCAAGGTTACTGATGGTCGAATAGGCAAGCAGCCCTTTGAGGTCCTGCTGGAAAACTGCGAAGAAGCTGGCAATCAGAAGCGTGATCAGCCCTGCCGAACCGACGATCCAGAACCACTCTTCCGTTCCGCTGAGAACCGGCCACAGGCGCGCCAGCAGGAAGACTCCGGCCTTCACCATGGTGGCCGAATGCAGATAGGCAGAAACAGGCGTCGGCGCTGCCATCGCATTGGGAAGCCAGAAGTGGAACGGAAACTGCGCGCTTTTCGTAAAAGCACCGAGCAGGATCAGAATAAGCGCCACGCTATAAAGCGGATGTGTCCGAACGATGTTCCCCGCTGCCAGAACTGTGTCGAGATCGTAGCTTCCGACAATATGGCCGAGGATCAGAACGCCTGCCAGCAGACAGAAACCACCGATACCCGTCACGGTCAGCGCCATGCGCGCGCCGTCGCGGGCACTGGCATTGTGATACCAATAGCCGATCAGCAGGAACGAGAAGATGCTGGTCAGCTCCCAGAACACGGCGAGCAATATCAGATTGCCGGATAGAACTACGCCGAGCATCGATCCCATAAAGGACAGCAGGAACGAGAAGAACCTCGGCACGGGATCTTCGGGCGACATGTAATAACGCGCATAAATGACGACCAGCAGGCCGATACCCGTGATGAGCATCGCGAAAAGCCAGGCGAAGCCATCCATTCGGAAGGTGACATTGAGGCCATAGGCCGGAAGCCATTCCACAGTGCCATGAAGCACCTTGCCATCCGACACGATGGGATAAAGGCTGGCGGTGACAATAAAGGCAACAAGCGCAATCGCTGCCGTAAACCAGGCCGAACCGCTACGATCCGCCCCTCTGAATAAGCCGGTTATGGCGCTGCCAAGAATGGTAGAAGGACAAGCAGGAAAAGCATTCTGCCGTCCATCGTCATGCGCCACAGGCCTCCTAGCCGAAATCAAGGTTGATCCGAAGCAGGCACCGCTCAAGAAAACAGCAACAGAATCGCTCCGGCAAGTTGTAGTGAGGAATCATATATTCCGATGGCCTTATTATGACCGGCCACGGAACATTATGGCAATAGCTTTCAATGGCTTATCGCATAGATTTGAATCATTTTATTGTTCCCTGCGCCGAAAAATCTATAATTTATCAACCGCTGCGAACCGCGACGCCTGACTGTCGGCCATACTGACCCGAAAATCTTTCAGCCGGATGACACGAAACTTGCCATGAATTTTACCGCAGATGCGGCTTCATCCTTCAAGCAAAATCGCCGATAGCCGTTCGGCCTGAACACGAATGTCCGGTACGGCAGTAACCTCCCAGAACGCGCCTTTCGTAACAGGTCCGATACCGTAAAACGGACCGGATGGCTCTCCTCGCTTATTGAGAATCTGCAGATCCCGTGTGACGTCAAAACCGAGATCGAGTGCATCCGGTCGGGCCAAGCCATGTTCCATGAGACCAATCAGCGCCGCATTGCGGGTTGTCGAAAAACGTGGATTGCCGCCACGACAATCAATAACCGTCGATACCTGCAGTTTTTCGACATGCTCACTACGCCGAGGGCGATAACGGACTTCAATCTCGCCGCCTTGGTCGCGCACCGAAACCAGATGGCCTGCCGCGACTTTGAGCTGGCCGCTGTTCACGGCAGCTTCAATACGCTTTGCGACAGCCGGTGCCATGCGATGCCGGTGCACATCCCACCAAGGACGCAGATGACGGAGGAAGCTGCGGCGCTGCGACGTCGGCAGGCTCGCCCAGATATGTTGTGTATGCGGACGCAGACCATCCATCACGCCACGCCAGCCGGAACCGGTTTTTTCCGCTTCCGTCATCATGGCACGCACGTGCTGCACAAGCTTGGAAAGGCCCAGCGATACCGGGAGATCGTCTGCCTCGACAGGGAAAGCTTGCGCAGGGGCATGAACCGCAGGAAGAAGCCCACGGCGCGAAATCGCATAGATTTCCGCACGATGCCCGTTGTCGAGCAGCGACAGGACGCTGTCGATCATCGACAGACCTGTGCCGAATATCGTCACCGGCGCATCTGTCGGCACATCGAAATAGCCATTGCTCGACCAGTATTCCGTAACGTGATTGCCGGATTTCGCGATGGCGGCTTCGTTGCCCGTGCTCACAATCACCGTATCGGCAGTGAACGTGTCTCCTGTCTCAGCGGTAACGGCTGGTCTGCCGTCCTTCAGCGCGACATCGACGACGCCGGTCTTTTCAACCTTCAAACGTGTATCATCGTCAGAAAGATAAGGCGCGATGAGATGCTTCAGATAGGAGCGGTAGAGTTTGCGTGGTGCAAAACTGTGCGGTTCCCACAAATGGCCGGGAGCGGCAATGTCGCTCGACTGCAACCAGTTCAGGAAATGATCCGGCTGATCGGGATATGCGCTCATATTGCTGGCGCGGACATTGAGAAGATGGCTCGGGTTTTCCGTCGCGTATGCGATGCCTGCCCCTAATTGACCTGAACGCTCGAAAATCCGCACAGTCGAATCTGGTGAGCGCCGAAGCAATTGTGCAGCCAGGATGATGCCGCTTGCGCCCGCTCCGATGATAATGAATGACTTCAAACTATCGTGACCTCGTCCCTTTTCACGACAACGATAAGAAAAGCGCGTCGTCAAACTATCGTTTTTAAATCCCACTGTTTTAGTTAGATTCCAATAAACAATCGCCCTTGTAAACCCCATAAAGCTGGGAAGGTTGCCCTGTTCAGACGCCTGCAGGCGCGGACAGCGCATGGATGCAACGATCAAAATGTAAACAGTAAAACCCGGCTAGCAACGGATCGTTGACAGTGTGTTTCAGAAACACGGGCTGGCTTCGACAGCCAAAATAACAATATTTCCCTCAACATCATTCATGAGGTTGTCTTGAAAATCCCAAGCCAGACAGCCTGTTGGACCGCTGAAACACAGGACAGAATAATGAACAATTCCCTGCTGAATTCCATCAAGAAGCGCCGCACACAGTACGCTCTGGGCAAGTCCCTTCCGCTGTCGAATGAAGACACCGCCGAGCTGATCCGTGAAGCGGTCAAGCACACGCCGTCTTCGTTTAATTCGCAGAGCTCGCGCGCTGTGATCCTGTTTGACGCCGAGAGCGACAGGCTGTGGAACATCGTGAAGGAAACACTTCGCCAGATCGTCCCTGCCGACGCTTTCGCCCAGACCGAAGCCAAAATCGACAGCTTCTCCGCCGGTGCAGGTACGGTTCTGTTCTATGAAGATCAGAACGTCGTTAAGGGTCTTCAGGAAAACTTCCCGCTTTACGCTGACAACTTCCCGGTCTGGTCCGAACAGTCGGGCGGTATGGCGCAACATTCGGTCTGGACCGCGCTCGCCAACGCCGGCATTGGTGCCAGCCTTCAGCACTACAACCCGCTGATCGACCACGAAGTCGCTAAGGCTTGGGACGTTCCGGCTTCGTGGAAGCTCCGCGCACAGATGCCGTTCGGCTCGAACGAACAGCCTTTTGCTGAAAAGGCTTTCATGGACGATGGCGATCGCTTCAAAGTGTTCTTCTAATCGCCTGATTGTACTGTATGAATTGAGCCGGGGGAATTTTCCTCCGGCTTTTGCATTTCCGCGGAAAAATATTTCATCAGACCGTTGTCCCCTCCCCAAAAGCTGGCTGTAATGGAGAAGCTTTGAAGAGAGTCGCGAACAATGCGACAGGCTCTTGAGGCTTCATCAATGCAGGGCTGCAATTGCGCGACATATGCGGATTGCACAGCCCGGAGGGGAAGTTGCATGACGACCGTAATACTGTCACTCATTCAGAATAACTCGAAGGCAGACCAAACAAGACATGGCCTTGCACGAAAGCTGCTGCGCGCATCGATTCCAGCCGCACTGGCATTCACGCTCTTTCTGTCGGCATCACCCAAGGCAGTGGAAGCAGCTACACCGACTGACACGCTCGTCATTGCCATGAGCATAGATGACGTCATTTCGCTCGACCCGGCGGAAATCTTCGAGATCACGACGTCTGAAGTGCTCACCAGCACCTATGAACGCCTCGTCACGACTGACACCAAGGACCCCACGAAGATCATCCCCCAGATTGCCGAAAGCTGGGCCTTTTCCGATGACGGTAAGTCGATCACGTTCAAAATCCGCAAGGGCCTAAAATTCGCCTCCGGCAACCCGCTGACGGCACACGACGCCGCTTATTCGCTGCAGCGCGCGATCAAGCTCGACAAGAGCCCGGCCTTCATTCTCAGCCAGTTCGGTCTCACTCGCGATAATGCCGATCAGAATATTGTTGCCACCGACGACGAAACGCTTGTGTTCACGACCGGCAAGGCGTTTGCGCCAAGCTTTGTCCTGAACTGTCTGACATCCAGCGTTGCGTCGATTGTCGACAGCAAGTTGGTCAAGGAACATGAGCAGAAGGCAGAGAAGACAAAGGATTTTCCTTACGAAACCGATTTCGGTTATGAATGGCTGAAGACCAATTACGCCGGTTCCGGTCCTTTCGCATTGAAGCAATGGCGCGCAAATGAAGTCCTGCTTCTGGAGCGCAACGAAAATTATAGCGATGCAAAACCGGCAATGAAGCGCGTTATCTATCGCCACGTGAAAGAAGGCGTTTCGCAGCGTCTGCTGTTGCAGGCGGGCGACATCGACATTGCACGCAATCTGGAACCTGGCGATATCGAAGAATTGAGCAAGGATCAGAAGTACCATGTCATCAACGCACCGAAGGGGCGCGTCTATTATCTGGTCGCCAACCAGAATGTACCTGAACTCGCAAAGCCCGAAGTTCGGCAGGCACTGAAATACCTGGTCGATTACGATACGATAGAAGCGAAGCTCATCAAGGGTATCGGTCGCACGCACCAGTCCTTCCTGCCACTCGGCATGTTCGGTGCTGTCGGCGACAAGCCATTCACCTACGACGTCGATAAAGCCAAGGAACTTCTCGCCAAAGCTGGCCTCAAGGACGGTTTCAAGGTGACGCTCGATGTACGTAACAGCCAGCCATTCGTCGGCATAGCGGAAAGCATTCAGCAGACGATGGGTAAGGCAGGCGTTCAGGTGGAAATCCTGCAGGGTGACGGCAAGCTGACCACCACCAAGGTTCGCGCACGCAAGCACCAGTTGGCGCTGGGTATATGGGGACCGGATTATTGGGATCCGCATACCAATGCGGTGACGTTCACCAATAATCCAAACAATGGCGAAGATGTCTCGATGCGCACCAACGCCTGGCAGGCGCATTGGGAAATTCCGGAACTGACGGCGGAAACAATGGCTGCTGTTGAAGAGCGCGATACAGCCAAACGTGAGACGATGTATCATGATCTTCAAAAGAAGTTTCAGGAAACAAGCCCGTTCGCAATCATCTATCAGCAGATTGAAACGGCTGTGACGGGTCCGAATGTGCACGATTTCAACATGGTGGCCGATGCCAACTATGTTCAGACCGTAACAAAGAACTGATGGCGATACGAAAAGGCCGGGCAAAGTGCCCGGCCTTTTTACTTGTCGTCGAAACTGAACGGCGGCAATTTTTCCAACGCGGATTTTAGCGCTTCCGACCAGCTTTCCGATACGGTCTGATAATAAGGATCGGTGGCCTCGAACCGTCTGCGAGCGCCAGTTTCAAAACTGTCCGCTTCATAAATCTGCATGTCGAGCGGAAGCCCAACTGAAAGGTTGGCTTTCAGTGTGGAATCGAACGAAACCAGCAGCAGCTTCACCGCTTCCTCGAAACTCATCTGCTCCTGATAAGCGCGCACGAGGATCGGTTTTCCATATTTGTTCTCGCCAATCTGGAAAAAAGGCGTATCGGCCGAGCTCTCGATAAAATTGCCTTCGGGATAGATATAGAAAAGGCGCGATTGCCCGCCCTTGATCTGTCCGCCGAGAATGAACGATGCGCCGAAAGCATCGGCATTCTGTCCACCGGTAGCGGAGTTCTGGATCACTTCCTTGACGGTGTCACCGACAAGACGCGCAACCTGAAACATGGAAGGCGCGTCGAAAACCGAGGGGTGCCTGTCTGCCGGAGCTTTCATCCGTTCTTCCAGAAGACTTGCAACGGCTTGCGTTGTCGCAAGGTTTCCCGCCGAAAGCAGAACAATCACGCGCTCGCCGGGCTCTGACCAGCTCCGCATTTTTGAGAAGACAGAAATATTGTCGAGCCCGGCATTCGTCCGTGTATCGGACATGAACACAAGGCCACGATCGATTTTCATTCCAACACAATAGGTCATAAGCAATATCCGGCAGGCAACTCGCTATCCAGAAAGATCACTGCCCTACATTGATGTGAACCGCAAGGCTTTCCACTGTACCGCCTAAACGAACGCCGGAAATCGGGGCCGCATCACGATAGTCGAGGCCGGTTGCAATCCGCACGTAACGGTCATTCGGGCAAATATTGTTGGCGGCATCGAACCCCACCCATCCCAGGCCATCGATATGGGCTTCAGCCCAAGCGTGACTTGCGGTTTGTTCTTCCACACCTTCCATCATCAGATACCCCGATACGTATCGTGCCGGAATGCCGATCAGTCGGGCTGCGGAAAGGAAAACATGCGTGTGATCCTGGCAAACGCCCTTCCCACTTTCCAGAGCGCTTTCAGCATCCGTTGAAACGCTCGTCGTCCCCGGCATATAGGCGACCGCCTTGTGGATGGTGTTCATCAGATCGTGCATCAGGGCAAGCCGTTCCTGCCCGGTCGTGAGATCAGCTGCCAGCGCCTTGATGCGTTCGCCCGGCGCAGTCAGTGGCGTCTCGCGCTCGAAGAGCCAGAGCGGCGCATAACCATAGACCGGTCCAAGCACTCCGGCCCGGTCTTCCATCTCGACGCTGCCGCTGGCGGTTATGACAATTTCATTGATATTGCGAGAATGCTGGACCAGATCGGTCTTGTTGCCAAAGCCGTCGACATAGGAAGCCTCCGGCTCACCGCCTTCGATTTTTAACTCCCAGTGCTTGACCATCTGGCCCGGCACTGTTGGCGGACGCAACCGCAACCTTTGCACCGCATAAGGAACCGGATGCTCATAGCGATAATGCGAAACGTGCCGGATGTTGAGCAGCAAGCGAAGACCTCAATAGAAATTATAGGTTTCAGCAATCTCGTTGCCGAGCCGGTTGTTGCGAGTGATGAATTCGGTCAGAAACTCATGTAAGCCCACATCGAAGATCGCGGATATGTCCTGGTTTTGCAGGCTTGCATAGATTTTGTCCGCTGTCGCGTGGCAGGCAGCACGATTGCCATAATCTTTCGACAGATAATCCAGATGTTCGGCGATGCTGCGATAGCAGTAATGGAGCGAACGCGGCATACGGCCGTTCAGGATCAGGTAGTCCGCGACCTGCGCCGGACGGTAATCACCATCATAGACCCACCGATAAGAGCGGTGCGCGGAGACCGACCGCAGGATCGATTCCCATTGATAATTGTCCAGCGTCGTGCCGACATAGGATATCGCAGGCAGCAGGACATAATATTTCACATCGAGAATACGAGCCGTATTATCAGCGCGTTCGATGAAAGTACCAAGGCTTGCAAAATCGAAGATTTCGTTGCGCAGCATCGTGCCATGGAAAGAGCCACGAATGAGCGCCGTCTCGCGCTTGATCTGGTCGAGAAGCTGCGGAAGGTCACTTTCCTTCAACGGCTTACACAGCGACTTTTTCAGTGACATCCATGCTTCGTTGACGCTTTCCCACGCCTCGCGCGTCAGCGCCGTGCGCACCATGCGGGCATTGGAACGCGTGGTTTCAATGCAGGTCATCACGCTTGATGGATTGTCTGCATCGCGCAGCAGGAAGTCCGCAACATTGGCGGCGTTATAGACGTCGTATTTTGCAGAGAAGCCCTGACTTGCACCCGCTGAAACCGCGACCGAAGACCACTCCTCCGGTGCGTCAGACGTTTTCGTCAGCGCCATGCGAAGCCCCGCATCGACGAGACGTGCCATGTTTTCGGCACGCTCTATGTAGCGGAACATCCAGTAAAGTCCGTTTGCCGTACGGCCAAGAAGCATAAATCATTCCCCTTTTCGCGCCCTGATCTTGTCGTCAGTTGCAGCACGTTAATGCAGTTTCAGTCGTCGAGTACCCACGTATCCTTGGTTCCACCGCCCTGGCTGGAATTCACGACAAGCGATCCCTCCTTCAATGCCACGCGGGTGAGCCCGCCGGGTGTGATGCGGATGCGATCCGAAACCAGAACAAATGGGCGCAGATCGACATGGCGTGGCGCCAGCCCGCTCTCGGTAAAGATGGGCGTCGTTGAGAGCGCAAGCGTGGGCTGCGCGATATAGTTGCGCGGCCTTGCCTTCAGTTTCTCTGAAAAAGCATCGCGTTCGGCCTTTGTCGAAGCGGGGCCTACCAGCATTCCATAACCACCGGAGCCGTGAACTTCCTTGACGACAAGCTCGGCAAGATTGTCGAGCACATAAGCAAGGCTATCTGGTTCGGAACAACGCCAGGTCGGAACGTTTTCGAGAATGGCCTTGCGGCCCGTATAGAACTCCACGATTTCCGGCATGTAGGAATAGATCGCCTTGTCGTCGGCGATGCCGGTTCCGGGCGCATTGGCAATAGTGATATTCCCTGCCCGGTAGACATCCATGATGCCTGCAACGCCCAGCGTCGAATCCGGCCTGAATGTCAGCGGGTCGAGAAACGCATCGTCCACGCGCCGGTAGAGCACGTCGATAGCGCGATAACCTTGTGTGGTACGCATCGCGACACGTCCGTCAACGACGCGCAGATCGCTTCCCTCGACCAGTTCGACGCCCATCTGGTCGGCAAGGAATGCGTGTTCAAAATAGGCTGAATTATAAATGCCGGGCGTCAGCACCGCGACGGTCGGCACATCCTGCGTGCCGGGAGGCGCAACACTTGCCAGCGACTGGCGCAACAATTGCGGATAATTCTCAACCGGGCGAACCTTGACGTTCTGAAACAGCTCGGGAAAGAGCTGCATCATCGTCTCGCGGTTTTCCAGCATATAGGAAACGCCGGATGGCGTGCGGGCATTGTCTTCCAGCACATAGAACTGGTTCTCGGCGGTGCGCACGATATCCACGCCGATAATATGGGTGTAGACATTGCCCGGAGGACGGAAGCCGATCATCTCGGGCAAGAAGGCTTCATTCTTTGAAATCAGGTCTTTCGGAATGCGCCCTGCCCGGACAATCTCCTGACGGTGATAAATGTCATCGAGGAAGGCGTTAAGCGCCATTACACGCTGTTCGATGCCCTGCGACAGACGCCGCCATTCCTGACCTGAAATGATACGCGGGATGATATCGAAGGGAATGAGGCGCTCGCCCGCTTCCTGATCGCCGTAGACAGCAAAGGTGATGCCCGTCTTGCGGAAAACGCTTTCGGCGTCATCGCTTTTCTGCAGAAGTTTGTGCGGGTCCTGCTGGTCGAGCCACTGCTTGAGAAATTCATATGGTTGGCGGACATTCCCGCCATGGTTGAGCATCTCGTCAAATGGCTTCACTTAATTCCCCTTCTTTTTCCCTATTATTCAGTCCTGACTCAGGGAAAAGCAAGCATGGAAATTATGCAAAAGCGCAAAGCTGGGTTGCGCAATTTCGTCGCGACATGAGCCCCGAGGTGCGATCTACTACGCCCGCAAACATAGCTCTGGCGAAAATTCAGCCCGGTCGATGAGCTTTCACGACTGCCGGATCGGTATCGATACGCCCGGCTTCGATGAGGTCGAGACAATAAGGCACTGCCGGAAAAATCGCCTGCAAGGTCATGGCAATTGAAGCTGGTTTACCGGGAAGATTGAGGATGAAGCTCTTGCCGCGACTGCCTGCCGTTTGGCGGGAGAGAATGGCGGTCGGGGTTTGTTCAAGGCTGACGCGGCGCATCAGTTCGCCGAAACCGGGCAGCTCCTTGTGCAGAACGGCCTGCATGGCTTCCGGTGTTTCATCGCGCGGGCTTGGTCCCGTGCCACCCGTGGTCAGGATAAGATCACAGGCCTCGTTGTCGCAAAGATCGATAAGCGTATCGCGTACCGATTCCATGCCATCGGGAATGACGCGGCGAATTGTTTCGTAAGGCGTGACGACAGCGCTTTTCAGCCATGCTTCCATGGCAGGGCCACTCAGGTCTTCGTACTCCCCGCGACTTGCGCGGTCGGAAACAGTCACGAAACCGATCTTTACCATCACACCCTCACAGTAAGTTTTGGGCTCTCAGCAGACTTCTGGCGATCTTATAGGCGCTTGCCGGTTTGATGTGAAGGTTTGCATACTCCCAAATGAAAACGCCGCCCAAAGGCGGCGCTTTGCTTATGATGTCACTCGAAAATTACGGCGTAACGTCGAAGCCGAACCACTTTTCCGACAGACGCTTGATCGTGCCGTCAGCCTTTGCAGCTTCAATG
Organism: Brucella sp. JSBI001; assembly: GCF_026014005.1. Taxonomy (NCBI): domain Bacteria; kingdom Pseudomonadati; phylum Pseudomonadota; class Alphaproteobacteria; order Hyphomicrobiales; family Brucellaceae; genus Brucella; species Brucella sp. JSBI001. Next base: position 1,353,713 of record NZ_CP110339.1, read on the forward strand.
GCAACGTCGAACATCTTCTTCAGTTCGGTATCGTCCTTGCGCAGACCGACAGCAACGCCACGGCCCAGAATGCCGCCCTTGAAGAACGGACCGGTCATGACGATGTCTTCGTTGCCCGGCTTCTTGGCAGCGTCCGTGAGGTAAGCGAGCGAAGCTACGATCAGGTCTACACGGCCAGACTTCAGGTCGAGGTCGTGCTGTTCCGTGGTCTTGTATTCACGGATGTCGATGCCATCCTTGAAATACTTGTCGAGCAGCGACAGGCCGAGCGAAGCGGTCTGGACGCCGACGGTGCGGCCCTTGATTTCAGCCGATACTTCGTCGATTGCCTTCTGGGCAGCCGCTTCATCCTTGGCGAGATAAAGGGTTTCGCCGGTATGCGGCAGCTTGGCGTAAGGGCTGTCCTTCAGCGTCGCAAAGGTCTGCGGCGTCAGGCCATAGGAAATCGAGAAGCTGATGGTTTCCTCGCGCTTCGGCGTAGCAGTAAGGCCAGCCATGATCGCATCAAACTTGCCGGCATTGAGCGCCGGAATGATGCTGTCGAAAGGCTGCGCAACCATCGTGCACTCAACCTTCATGCGGGCGCAGAGGTCCTTGTAGAGATCGACTTCATAGCCATCCAGCGAGCCATCGGGCTTGGTGAAGTTGTAAGGACGGAAAGCACCTTCCGTGGCGATGGTGATCTTTGTCCACTTCTTTTCCTCGGCATGGGCCGAGACGCTCGTCAGAGCGAGAGCGGAAATGAACACGGCTTTGAAAAGTCCGGTGGTCTTCATTGCAGATATCCTGTTGCGGTTATTTCTGTCCGGCTTACGCCGGAACACGGAATTTCGGTAATTAGGCAGCGTTTTCGTGGCTGATAAACTTGCGGAAACGTTCCGACTTCGAGTTGCCGAACACGTCTTCCGGCGCACCGTCTTCTTCCACCAGACCCTGATGGAAAAATACGACGCGGTTGGAGACGTCGCGCGCGAAGCCCATTTCGTGGGTCACGACCAGCATGGTGCGGCCTTCTTCGGCAAGGCCGCGCATGACGCGCAACACTTCACCGACCAGTTCCGGATCGAGTGCTGAAGTCGGCTCGTCAAAGAGCATGACCTTCGGCTTCATCGCCAGTCCGCGGGCGATTGCGGCGCGCTGCTGCTGTCCGCCCGAAAGATGGGCCGGATAGAAATCGCGCTTGTCAGCAATGCCGACCTTTGCCAGCAAAACTTCTGCTTCTGCCACGCATTCCGCGCGCGGGCGTCCCTGCACATAGATCGGCGCTTCGATGATGTTTTCCAGAATGGTCTTGTGCGACCACAGATTGAAGCTCTGGAACACCATGCCCAGTTCCGAACGAATGCGCGAAACCTGTTTCTTGTCGGTCGGGTAGGCTTCACCCTTCGAATTCTGCGCCATACGGATGGTTTCGCCCGAAACCGTCACAGTGCCCGACGTCGGTGTTTCCAGAAGATTGATGCAGCGCAGGAAAGTCGACTTGCCGGAACCCGACGAACCGAGGATCGAAATGACCTCACCTTCACGTGCTTCAAGCGAAATGCCTTTCAGCACTTCATTCGCACCGAAGCTCTTGCGCAGGTTTTCGACTTTCAGCGCCACCGGTGCATTGGGGGAAACGATTTTGCTCACGATGTTTGTCCTTCGGAGGAAAGCTTGACGACCGGCTGGCGCAGATAAGGGGTCAGCTTATATTCTGCGAACATCAGCGCACGTGTCAGAACGAAGTTGATGGCAAGGTAGATCGCACCGGCGATCACGAAGATTTCTATGGCCCGATAGCTCTCGGCGATCAGCTTTGCCGCAATACCGGTCACTTCCATGAGCGTGATGATCGATGCAAGCGAGGTTGCCTTGATCATCGATATCATCTCGTTGCCGTAACCCGGCAATGCCTGACGGATCGCAAGTGGCATGACGATGCGACGGAAGCAGGTGAAGGACGACATGCCACAGGCTTTTGCAGCTTCGATCTGGCCGTGCGGCACCGACAGCAGGCCACCACGGATGATTTCGCTCGCATAGGCGGCGTTGTTCAATGTCAGCGCAATGATCGCACACCAGTAAGGCTCGCGCAAAACCGGCCACAGGAACGAGTAACGGATGGCCGGAAACTGGCTGAGACCGTAATAGATGATGAATATCTGCACCAGAAGCGGTGTTCCGCGGAACACGAACACATAAAGGCGGGCAATCCAGTCCAGCACCTTGATGCCCGACAGGCGCATCAAGGCGAAAAGCAAGGCAAGTATGGCGCCAAACACGATGGAAGTTGCCGCAAGCTTCAGGGTCAGCGGCACGCCGCCCAGCATCTGGAAGAATGCGTCGGAATAGAATTCAAGGTTCATTTTGCCCTCCGGACGCCACGCGAAAAGTGACGCTCGGCAAACTGCAGAAGCCCGCCGGAAACAGACGAAATCAGCAGGTAGAGCGCACCGGCAATGAGGAAGAAGTTGAAGGGCAGTCCGGTCGAGCCAGCGCCGATCTGTGCCTGACGCAGAAGCTCAACCACACCGGCAACCGACACCAGAGCGGATTCCTTGAGTGAAACCTGCCAGACATTGCCAAGCCCCGGCAATGCGTGTCGCAGCGCGAGCGGCGCGATGATACGGCGGAATTTCAGCATCTGGCCCATGCCGCAAGCAGTAGCGGCTTCGAGTTCACCTTTGGAAACGGCCCGGAATGCACCACGAAACACTTCGGTGTGGTGCGCACCACAGGAATGGCAATTGCCAGCACACCCGCAAGAAAGCCCGGAAAGCCAATGAAGCCTTCCGCACCGAAATATTTGCCAAGTGCGGTGACTGCCGCACTGCCGCCGAAGTAAAACAGATAGATGACGAGGAGATCCGGAATGCCGCGAATGATCGTGGTGTAGCCGTCGGCGACAGCGCGAAGCGTGCGCCCGCCGGAAATCTTCGCCCAGGCAGCAAAAACGCCGATGGCAGCGCCAAGAAGGAAGCCCAGGACGGCGAGCGCCACGCTCACCAGTGCACCCATCATCAGCACGTAGCCCCAGCCGTCGGGCCCGAAGCTCAAAATATCGAGAAAGCCCATCTGCTTCATGATGCGTCAGGCCCTGTTGGAATTGGGGGATTGAATGTCATTTCTATTTTCAGATTCTGTCTGCCCGCCCGCGTCATTTCGCGGTTTCGGGCAGAGCGGGTTGAACGCTATCTGGAATCGGATTGACGAATACGGTTCCGTCGAGCCGTTTTTCGTGATCCTGCTTGGCTTTCTTAATCTGCTCCGGATTACGGAACAATTCGATGGCCGTGCTGCCCATGATCTTTGCAGCATGGGCCATGCCTTTATGCGCGGCGGGCAGCTTGCCCTGCGCCACCATCTGCCACGAATGAAGCGGCGTGCCAATTGCGCAGGTCGCGCCGCGCATCTGCACGGTGGGCACGATCCAGCTCACGCTGCCGACATCGGTAGAGCCGACGAGAGTGTTGTCGCCTTTATAGGGCGTATAGATATCTTCGCAAAGCGCGAGGCCATCCTTGGGCTCCACGCCGAAGCGGCGGAAAGCATCTGATATGTCTTCCCTAGACAGGGTCTTCTGGAAACGGCTTGCGGTTTCGCGGTCCTGCTCATCAAAGTCCGGAGGTCCGAGCCGCTCAAGCTGAAGCTGCATCATCTGTTCCAGCGGCGTGTTGCCTATCAGATCGGCATCGCCGCTGACGATTTCGCTGCGCACCGTCGTTTCGGTCATCAGCGCCGCGCCGTCGGCAATCTTCTTGACGCGTTCCAGAAGGGTCTGCATTTCCGGCAGGCTGCGGGCGCGAACGAGATAACGCACCGTTGCCTTGGCCTGCACGACATTCGGCGCAAAACCACCCGTATCGGTCACAGCGTAATGAATGCGCGCCGTAGACGGCATATGCTCACGCATATAGTTCACGCCCACATTCATCAATTCAACTGCGTCCAGCGCACTGCGCCCCAGATGCGGGGCTGACGAAGCATGGGCTGCGCGACCGCTGAAGTGAAAATTGATTTCGTTGCAGGCAAGCGAAACCGGATCGTTTACACCGGCAAAAGGCGCCGGGTGCCAGCAGAACGCGATATCCACATCGTCAAAAAGTCCTTCCCGGACCATGAACCCCTTGGCCGAACCGCCCTCTTCCGCCGGACAACCGTAATAGCGCACGCGGCCCTTGATGCCCTGTGCGGCAAGATGATCCTTCACTGCCGCAGCAGCGAGCAACGACCCTGAGCCCAACAGGTTATGACCGCAGCCATGTCCATGGCCGCCGGCCTCGACTGGCTGCTCTTCAACCAGTCCAGATATCTGGCTGAGGCCCGGCAATGCATCGAACTCACCAAGGATGGCGATGACCGGTCCTTCGTCGCCAGCTTCGCCCATCACCGCAGTCGGCAGGCCCGCAATACCACGCTCGACGCGAAACCCTTCGGCTTCCAGCATCGCCGCATGGGCATCGCTCGATTTGTACTCTTCGTAGTTTGTTTCAGGATTATCCCAAACCGTATCGCTCAGTTCGAAATATGCGGCGCTCTTGGCGTCGACGATATCCCAGATATCGTGATGGTTTTTCAACTCGGCTCCATCGATCATTTCACCGACGCCATACAAGATGGCGGCGGGCATCAGGACGTTCCGGCAATGCAATTGCCGAACCTTCCTCAGACTGCAATTTTTGATGATGCTGATAGAACTCAGGCCCCGCTCTCGCAAGGGCAGATCGGAGAGTTGATGCGAAATTGCTCATTTTCAGGCAGTTTTCTGCCCTCAACAAGCTGTTTTGGTCCAATTCGTCCGATTGAAGTTAGCTGTTAGCCTCCCACACGCCTCAATATTCCTCGCACCTGTACTCAGCAGTACCCGAGACAAATGGCGGGGAGTAGCCATGATATTGGTCAAAATTATTGTAAGTTTTTGCAATATGAGAGGTTCCTCCTGACAAATTGCCAACAAGTTCGTTGAAGCACTGCGATCGCCACTTCTGCTCCCCCTTGAGTGCCTATCGATGAAACGATAGTTCATCGTACAAATGAAATTTCGAAGGCGGCGGTCATGGTACACGAAAAGAAGCATGCGGATTTCATCATACGTCCACTGCAGTGCAGCGAAGTGACTGACATCTGGCAAATTGATCGCAGCGAGATCATCGAGGAAATGTATCGCCTCGAAGGAGAGCAACTCCTGCTGGAGCCGCAATTCTACGATGTGCAGGGCTGGCCGGAGGGCGAAGCGGAAATCTACACACATATCCTGCTCGACTGTCACGACCATGGCGGCGTATTTCTTGGCGCCTATCTCGATGGCACCCTGGTGGCCGTCGCAGTTACGGATGTACGCCCTGTCGGCGCCTATCCCGAATTGTACCAGCTCGGCTTCATGCATGTGGGGAAGACAGTCCGGGGATTGGGACTTGCTGGTGAACTTTATCGTCGCAGCGTGGCCATTGCGAAGGAGGCCGGAGCAGAAGGTTTCTATATTTCTGCGACACCCACACGGCGGACCATCGATTTTTATGTGAAGCAAGGTGCAAAAGTCACCACGACGCCTGATCCATTGCTCTTCAAGCGCGAGCCGGAAGATATTCATCTCATCCATCGTTTCAACGTCCAAGCTTCTTGACGCGGAACAGAAACCACTATCATCGTCACTCATGCGAATTCTGCTCGTCGAAGACAATCTCACCCTCGCAAACTGGCTGGCAAAAAGCCTGCAGCAGTCGAACTACAGCGTCGATACTGTGCACGACGCGGCGGATGCGGAACAGGCGCTCGCCTTCACGGAGTATGATCTCGTGGTTCTCGACCTCGGATTGCCGGACAAAACCGGGCTCGACGTGCTGGAGCACATCCGCGGCAGAGGCAATGAGGTGCCCGTCATCATCCTGACGGCCAATGCAAGTCTTGACGGACGTATCCGCGGATTGGATGCCGGTGCTGACGATTATCTGGCAAAGCCGTTCGAACTCAGCGAACTTGAAGCGCGCATCCGTGCTCATCTTCGCCGAGCCAGTCAGCGGACAGCGCCTGTTGTGACCTGCGGCCTTTTACGTTTCGACACCAACACCCGGCTGTTTTCACTCGGAGACGATCCGCTGTCGCTTGCACCCAAAGAACATGCAGTTCTGGAGCAGCTTCTGCGGCGCATCGGAACCACCGTCAGCAAGACAACACTTGTTCAAGGTATTTACGATTTCGACAGCGAGACTGATGAGAACGCCATCGAGATTTACATTCATCGTCTGCGCAAAAAGCTGGAGGGCAGCAAAGCCGAGATCGTAACCTTGCGCGGCCTGGGCTATCTGCTGCGTGAGGCGAGTTGAGATGAAACGGCTGTTCACTCGCCTCTCCCAAGCCTGCGTGCACAGCTCGTTTCCTGGATCGTGATTCCGCTGATTGTCGTGGCCGGGATCAACCTTTGGACCGCATGGCGTGCGTCGGAAAATATGGCCGGGATCGTGTCAGACAGAATGCTGACAGCGTCAGCACGCGCCATTGGCGAAGCGACTGCTGCCTCGCATAATGCCATCGATGCTGTCATTCCGCCGGTAGCGCTGGAGATGTTTTCGACGGGAAATGGCGACCGGGTCTATTATCGGGTTGAAACTTCTGACGGACGCCTGCTTGCAGGGTTTCCCGACTTGCCGAAACCGGCTGAAATCGCGAATTACGACCCACTCCATTATGAGGGCAGCTATCGCGACCATCCCTTGCGTCTGGTTGTCTTGCGCCATCCCGTTGCAGCACCGTCCAACCTGCCACAAGCTGTCGACGTGGTCGTGGGTGTCACCCTCGCAGGATACACCGCCATGCAGCAGGAGCTATGGCTGAACTCCGTACTGGAACAATCGCTGCTTATCATTGTTGCCGGTGCCCTTTCGTTAATGGGCTTGCGCTTTGTATTACGCCCGTTGATTCGGCTCCGCAACGAAGTTCGCAATCGCACATCCGAGCTGGAACCATTCGATCCACAGACAGTTCAGACCGAACTTCGACCGCTCGTCACAGCGCTGAACCAGTATATGGAACGCGTGCGCAAGCAGATGTCGGCGCAGCACCGTTTCATCCAGAATGCAGCACATCAGTTGCGCACGCCACTTGCTACACTATCAACGCAGGCCAGTTTCGCAGAACGGACAACCTGCGAAAGTGACCGCAAAGACGTTCTGGCAGGTATCAAGAATACCACCATGCAGCTGTCGCGGCTTGCTGGACAATTGCTGACGCTTTCGCGTGCCGAACCAGGCAGCAGGCGTCCTCGCGCCGATCGGGTTGATTTGGCGGAAGCGGGACAGCAAATTCTGGAAAGCCTCGCGGGCAAGGCGTTCGACCGCAAGATCGATCTCGGGTTCGAGCTCAAAGCAACCAAAGCCATCATTTCTGGCGACGGCACCATGCTGCGAGAGATGATCGTCAATCTGGTGGACAACGCCCTTACCTATACGCCCGAAGGCGGCACAGTAACGCTTGTGATTGATCAGGACGGGCCCAAAATCGACATACGGGTCGAGGACAACGGACCAGGCATCCCCGCAAATGAATATGAACACGTTTTCGAGCGTTTCTATCGTGTTCCAGGCACTGTCGCGGATGGAAGCGGATTGGGCCTTGCCATCGTGCGCGAAGTTGCTGACACGGCGGGCGGCCATGTCGAGCTTTCCCAAACGAAAGGCGGCGGGCTTACGGTGACTGTCACCTTGCCCGCCGCCTGACTCGATTGCATCTATCCGACTATCAGCTTCCCTGTTCGGAAAGTGCCTGTGGACGCCATTTCACCAGATGGTTTTCGACCAACGTGATGATGTATTCCACGACGAGCGCCAGTACCGCCAGAATGACCATGGCCGCAAAGACGCCGTTGGCATTGAATGTGCCCTGCGCCGTGGAAATCATCAGGCCAACGCCTTTCTTGGCGCCGAGGAATTCACCGACGACCGCGCCGACGAGCGCGAAACCGAAACTGACGTGAAGGCTTGCCAGAATCCAGCTCATGGCCGACGGCACGATGACGGTGCGCGTGATCTGCGAACGGGATGCACCCAATATCTGCGCATTGGCGATCAGCGCGCGGTCGGCTTCGCGCACGCCCTGAAACGCGTTGGCGAATACGACGAAGAAAACCATGACGACGGCCAGCGCCACCTTGGATGCCATGCCGAGGCCAAGCGCAATAATGAAGATCGAACCCAGCACGACACGCGGGATGGAATTGGCGATCTTGATATAGATCGAGAACACATCGGCGAGGAACTTGTTGCGACCCAGCAGGATGCCGCAAATGACGCCGCCGACCGCACCGATAAGGAAACCAAGCGCGGTTTCCTCAAGTGTTACGATGATCTGTTCCGAAAGCGGTCCCTGTGACGTGCCTTCCGTGACCCAGATCCATATCTGGTCGGCGATGCCGGACGGGCTTGCAAAGAAGAATGGGTCAATGAGGCCGGTCCGTGCACCGAGTTCCCAGCCGCCCAGAACAGCGACAAGAATGGCGAGGCGTACGAGAATAACGACCGCTCGGCGGCGGCTTATATCGGCGCGAAATTTCGCTTCGGTGCGCGCAAGTTCGTCGGCACTTGCATTGACCTGCAAGCTTGGTGACGCGGAGAGAGCTTGTGTTGTCATATCATTTTCTCCGATTAGTTTCCGTTTGCCAGCGCGCGCTTCTGGCCGATCTGCACTTCCTCGCGCAAATCGTCCCAGATGACCTTGGCGATATCCACAAACTGGCTGTCGTAGCGGATGTCTTCCATGACGCGCGGGCGCGGGATGTCGATATCGTAGACACTCTTGACCGTGGCTGGACCGGCGGTCAGCACATAGACTTTATCGGCCAGCGCAATCGCTTCTTCGAGATCGTGCGTGACGAAGATGACGGACGCGCCAGATTGTTGCCAGAGATCGAGCAATTCACCCTGCATCAGCGTGCGCGTCTGTACGTCAAGCGCACTGAACGGTTCGTCCATGAGCAGGATTTTCGGTTCGTTGATGAAGGTCTGTGCCAGCGCCACGCGCTTGCGCATGCCGCCAGACAATTGGTGCGGATAGTGCTTTTCAAAACGGGCCAGACCAACACGGGCGATCCAGCTACGCGCTTTCTCATAGGCTTCTTCCTTGCCCATACCGCGATAACGCGGACCGGCACTCACATTGTCGATGACATTAAGCCACGGAAAAAGCGCATCGGCCTGAAACACGAAGCCGATATCAGGGCTGATACCTTCGATAGGCTTGCCCATCAGGCGGACTTCGCCGGCACTTGGCTTGGCGAGACCGGTTACGAGATTAAGCGTCGTTGACTTGCCGCAGCCGGTCGGACCGACAACACAGGCAAACTCGCCCTGCGCAACATTCATGGTGAAGTCGCGCAATGCGGTCATCATCTTGCCGTCGGGGGTGACGAAACGGCGAGTTACATTGTTGAGCGCGATTGCAGTAGCTTTCTCACGCGCAATGGTTCTGGGGGCTTCCATCAGCATGGGTTCCTCGCGGGTATGCGGCACCGCTCGCGCGCGATAGTTTCGTTATCAAAGATCTCCGAGCGCAAAACCGTCTTACACGTTTGCTGGAAATGCTCTGTCGCGCGCCTGCAATGCGGTTGAATCTTTGGAGGACAGCGGGACTGACGTTCATGTTTGAACGCCAGTCGAAGGCTGTTTACTTTGCAGCGTCAAGCGTTGCGTTGGCCTTGTCCACGAACTCGGTCGTGAAGGTCTTCGAAAGATCGACCTGCTTCTCCTGAAGCGGCTTCTTGAAGGTTGCGAGAACCTTGAGAACCGTTTCAGGGCCATCCTTCGGCATCCGGCCGTCCGGCGTGTACTGTGCCTTGCCCTCGGCAAGTCCCTTTACGTAAAGTCCTTGTCACCGACGTAATAATCCTTGGGCATCTGGTCGGCGATTTCTTCAGCGCTGTGCGAAGCGATGTAACGCATGGTCTTGACCAGAGCGTTGGCAAGCTTCTGCGCGTCTTCCTTGTGCGTCTCGAGCCATGCGCTTTGCACATAGAACGACGCAGCCGGGTAAGGTCCACCAAGCGCTTCGATGGTTTTGTCGGGCGTGCGCATATCGACCAGCACCTTGGCATCGCCGCTCTTCAGCATATTGGCGACGGTCGGTTCCGTGGTCATGCCTGCCTGAACGGCATCCTGCTTGAAGGCGGCAATGAAAGTATTGCCCGCTCCGACAGGAAGCAGCGTGTAGTCGCCCTGCTTGAGGCCATTGCGCATGGCAAGGTATTGAGTCAGGAAGTCCGTCGAGGAGCCGAGCCCGGTGACGCCAAGCGTATGCCCCTTGAAATCGCCCGGCGACTTGATCTGGTCGGCATATTTGCTGGAAACGAGTTCCACTTCACCCGGCGCCTGACTGAACTGGACGATGGACTGAATAAACTTGCCCTTCGACTGCAGGTCGATCGTGTGATCGTAAAAACCGACCACAGCCTGAGCCGCACCGGCCAAAAGTTCGTTTTCAGCATCCACGCCGGCGCGGCTGTTGATCAGCTCGACATCAAGGCCTTCATCCTTGAAGTAACCCAGCTTTTCCGTCAGCACTGCCGGAAGGTAAATCTGCTTTTCCATACCGCCGACAATCACTGTCAGCTTTTCGGCATGGGCAACGCCTGCACCAAGTACCATTGCGCCGCCAATGAAGGCCGCGCCAAATAGATGGCGGCATGAATCGATAGAGATTTTCATCTACGCTCCTCCGAGAGCTCCTGTTGGCCCGGCAATGCCAGACCCCTCCTGATATGCAGCCGATTCCTCAATCGGTTTTGAATGGTTAGCGCAGGCAAGCTTTCAACCAGCTTTCAACAAACTCGCGGCGAGATTTCGAACCCCGTAAACCGGTAGCCAGAGATTATCGCTATTTATATTCGGAAGAACCGGATCACCAAGAACACTATCGTGATGCGCCTGATATCGCTGTCATAAAACGATCTGTTGCTTTCCCTCTGAATTAGAGGTTCAATCAATCAAACGGGGAGGCGTCCATGCCATTTCGCGGCAACAAATATCAGGGAACATATGCGCCAAACGATCTCCAAGTGCTGCAGATTGCCTATAATCGCTGCTGCGCACTGCTTGATCGATGTTCAACGACGCACGAAAGCAAAGAAGCGCTTGCACGCGCAATTATAAGAACATTTGAATCCGGTGAACAAAATCCGGACAAGATCGCTGAAATAGTAGCCAAACTGGAACTTGATCGCGTTTAACGGCATTGGTTGGAAAAGAGTCTGCTTACGATCCCTCAGCAAATTTTAGCTCTCTAATGCTTTCGGTTTTGCAACTGACTGAATATTTTACATAAACTAAATAATTCTGGATTATAATGCTTTGCAATCAGCTATGTTTTAGTATAGCGGGTCGCAAGAATTTTCAGGCTTTCAGATCGGATTATCTGTCTGTCGCCATCTGCGGAATGCATAAAATGCCATTTTCGAGAGATTACTACTTCGGGCGTTTCAAGCCCATTGAGTTGGAGGAGCTGCAAGCGGCTTATGTCAAGTCGTGTGAAGCGATGGCTCGTTGTCCAATCACTTCTCCCCAAAAAGACGAAATGGCGCGCGAAATCATCCAGATTTATGAATGCGGCGTCATGGATGCCGAGAAGATCGCCGAACTCATGGTGCAGATCGAAGCGGTCAAACCACGTCCGTTGAGCGAACAGATGCTCGACCGTGTGACGACGATCCAGCCCAAGATTGCCTGAGCAAAATTACTTCATGAAAAACACCCGGATGCAAAATCGCATCCGGGTGTTTGTTTGTTCAGCGCTGAGCCACCGGGCGGACAAGCGGAGTCACGCGGCGGATCGTGACACGACGATTTTCCTGTTCGGCTGCCTGCGTGCGAATTTTCAGGAAGCGTTCGCCATAGCCTTGCGTGACAAGGTTTTCTGGTGGAATTTCATAGACTTCCGTCAAAAGGCTTGCAACTGATTCAGCACGTTTATCGGACAGGACGAGATTTGAACGGTCCGATCCAACCGCATCCGTATGCCCTTCAATGAAGAAGGTTTCGCCCGGATCCTTTGCCAGTACCTTCTGCATGGCGGTTGCAACCTTGCGTAGCGTCTTCGCCTGCGAAAGCGAAACCTCGGCGCTGCCCGTCGCGAAGTGGATTGTATCCAGATCGATACGACGCACCTTGTCGCGCAGGCGGGCTGAATGACGAACCTCGTCGATCGTATAGACACGCTCCACACGCTCTACCGGAGGCATGGCAAGGAAGTCATAGAAATCGCGATCCGGATCGTCTGCGACGTCGATGATGTAATCTCTTACCGGAATGGTCAGACGCATCGGCGGCAGTTCGTAACCAACATCGATAATCGAAGCGCGCGGATTGTCGTCATATTCCGGCGCATAGATCATCAGATATTCATTGCCGTCCCGGTCGATACGGGAACGCTGAAGAATATCGCCGTAGCGATCATAAACCGTAACGATCTGGTTGCCACCCGGGCGGACAATGGTTTCACGGGTGCGCCCGCGCGGCAGTTCATCGTAATAGGTTTCCTCGGCATCACGGCGCAACCTTGGGCGATCATCGCCGCGAACGAAGATACGGTCGCCCACGTCCAGAATGACACGATTATCCACCTCCTCGATCACTTTGACGTTGGTGACATTGTTGGTCACGTTATTGACCGTCGTATTATTGATGACCGTATTGTTCACCACCGTGTTGTTGATGATATTGGTGGTTTCCGGCACGGCAAAAACCGGCGCTTCCTTGATACGGGTGCCCTCTTCCTTGAGATTGGCTTCGATCTTCTGCGGCAGCGCTGCCTTCACTTCCTCTGGAATCGCAACCTGTGCCGCCGCATCATTTGCGGGCGGTGGTGCACTTTCCTCAGCGGAACGTTGCTGTTCGCGCTGCTTGCGACGCTCTTCACGCGACTGGCTTCCGCCGGAATTGTCGGCGTCCTTGTCGCTGTCGAGAATGGCAGCGCCATTTTCGACTGGCAAGACAACCGTATCGTCCGTCTTCGCAGGGTCTTTCGCAATCTCCTGCTTTTCCTCGGTCGAACGCTGATCGACTATCTCTGGCGCTAGCTCCGAAGACGGTTTTTGCTGGTCTTCGGTTGATTGCGGCTGTTCGACCGGCTGTGCAGGCTGAGCCTCATTCTGTGGCTCTTCCTTTGCTTTCGGTTCTTGCGGTTGAGCTTCTTCGGGATGCTCAACAGCGGATTCTTCCGCTGGTTCTTTCTGCGGAGGCGAGACCGGAGATGCGTCTGCCGGTTGTTCGGCTGGCTTTTCCGGTTCCTGCGCCGGAGCTTCCTTGGCAGGTTGCTCGGCCTGCTTGGCCGGTTCTTTCGCCGCCGGCTGCTCAGGTTTCGCTTCCGGTTCCTGTGCAGGCTCTTCCTTCACCGGCTTTTCAGCGGGAGCGGTCTGTTCCTGCGTCTCATTGGCCTTGCGAGCAGCCTCTTCATCAGCCTTCTTCTGTTCTTCAGCGCGACGCTGAGCTTCCTCTTCAGCGGCCTTCTGCTGCTGTTCGCTCTGACGCTGTGCCTCTTCGTCAGCCTTTTTCTGTTCGGCAGCCTGCCTGGCCTGCTCTTCGGCCTGTTTCTGCGCTTCGCGCTCGGCTGCCTTCTGTTGTTCCTCGGCTTGCTTCTGTGCTTCGCGCTCGGCGGCTTTTTGCTGCTCTTCAGCCTGGCGTTGCGCCTCTGCCTCCGCAGCGCGCTTCTGTTCTTCCGCTTGACGCTGGGCTTCCTCTTGAGCAGCCTTCTGCTGCTCTTCGGCCTGACGACGATTTTCTTCCTCGGCAGCGCGCTGTTGTTCCTCAGCCCGACGGGCTTCTTCTTCCGCTGCCTTTTGCTGTTCTTCAGCCTCGCGCTGTTGCTGCTGCAACTGCTCGTCGGATGGCTGGTCTCCGTTCTCCTGTGCCAGCAGGATTGGAGCCATCAATGAATCCGCCAGTACGGGTTGCGCTAGAATAGAGGCCGACAGAACCGGCACGGCAACAGTGGCAAGAAGCTTCGAACGAATAGACATAAATCCTTCTCCTTCTGGAAGGCAGAATTGATATGCGTCTCATCCACAGAATCGCGGGCAAAGACGCCGTAGAACCGCCAGCGATATCCATCGAATTGGGACAAATTCCGGCAACTTCACAAATCCGTTATCGTAATCCACATGAACGCAGCCTGAACCCAAGCGTTCCAAAACTACGAGATTTGCCGCATTCTTTTGGCTAGAAGCTCGACGCCTTCCGCAATCCGATTAATCGGAATGGAAGAATAAGCGATGCGAAAATAGCGGCATGGCCTGTCATCGCTCCAGAAGAAAGGGGACCCCGACTCGATCAGCACGCCGTCCTCGCGCAGATCACGCGCGAGTTTGTCGGCATCCATGCCCTCCGGTCCTTCGATCCAGAATGCCGTACCGCCAAAGGCCGATTTACCAGCGATTTTCAATCCTTCGCGATTAAGGGCCTCGATCATGACAATATGGCGCTTGTGATATTCAATCCGCATACGATGAATAACCGCATCATAGTGACCAAGAGCCAGAAAATAGGCGGCTGTTCGCTGCAAATGTCCGGGCGGATGACGAAGCATGAGCGCGCGTAGCGCCCTCGCCTCACGGATGACAGGTGCCGGAGCAACCAAGTAGCCAAGCCGAAGCCCCGGAAACAGCGACTTTGAAAAACTGCCCACATAGAGAACGCGGCCATACTGGTCGAGCGATTTTAGCGCCGGCGTCGGCGGCTGCAAAAAGCTCATCTCGAATTCGTAATCATCTTCCACAATGACGAAATCGTGCTCGGCTGCAGCCTCCAGAAGTGCGATACGCCGCGCACGTGGCATAGTGGCGGCCGTGGGTGACTGGTGGCTCGGCGTGACGAAGACCGCGTCGATCTCATCTGGCAGCAACTCGGGTGGCAAGCCGCCTTCATCGACGTCAAGCGCCGTTACATTGGCCCCTGTCAGATGGAGTGTGGCACTAATATCGGGATGTCCGGGATTTTCGCACACGACATGCGAGCGCCGTGTCAAAAGCAGATGACTGATGATCCAAAGCGCGTTCTGCGCGCCAACGGTAACAAGTATCTCGTCTGGCTCCGCGTGTATTCCGCGGCTAGGCAGCGTGCGCGAACGGATATAATTGACAAGTTCCACATCATCGGCAGCGGCAAAATCACCCGCCATAAGGATAAAGTCTTCTCTGGCCAGCGCGCGCCGTGCGCAATCGCGCCATGCGGCGAGATCAAACAAGGTCTGATCCATCTGGCCATAGAGAAAGGGGTAGCGATACTTCCGCCAATCCAGAGGCTTGCGAATGGTCTTGGCAATGTTGAAGCCGAGACGCAACTTGGATGACCAATCGACGGCGGTGTCAGGCGCTTGCAAAAAATCCTTGTCTGGACGGCTGATGGGCGGCGCTGCAGCCACGTGATAGGCACTGCGGGAATGCACTTCCAGATAACCTTGGGACACAAGCTCCTGATAGGCCAGCGTTACCGTGAGGCGCGAGACTTTCAGATAATCCGCCAGCCGCCGCGTGGAGGGCATGCGGGCACCGGGCAAAACAGCGCCGGAAAGAATGGCTGATACCGTTGTTTCCCGGATTTGCGACTGCAATCCGGTATTTCTGCTGCCATCTATGAAGAAGATCGTCGGCGAGACGGCATCCAAAACGCTGCTCCATTAGTGAATCTGCGATTACACCCAAGTTCGCGTCAGTTTTTCCGCTTCGTGCTCTACTTAGCAATAGCGTTTCTTCTTTCTGTTTCTCCTCGTGGAATAATTTCGACGGTAACGTGAGCACGAACCCCAATTCCCGGGTAGCGCCATCTTTAATGCCAAACTGGACTTATTGACTATTCCAACTGGATATAAGGCAAATTTCATGAGATGGCTATCGTTTGTAACTGGAACTGCAGATTGGCGAAAAACGTCAACAGTCGTGACCAAGTCAGGCATGGTTCTTAAATGGAAGGGGAACTCCATGAACTATTTCAAGAGCATAAAACGGGTGGTGTTATTTTCGGCCGTAGCAGCGCTTTCAACGTCTGCGGCCTATGCCGAAACGACGGTCGTGGTCGGTTATCAGCAGATCGTCGGGCCGTTTCTGACCGCAATCGCTAACGGAAAATTCGATGCGGCAGCCAAGGAAGCCGGATATAAGATTGACTGGCGCCAGTTCGCATCGGGTGGCGATATTTCAACGGCACTTGCTTCCGGCAACGTGCCGATAGGCGTTATCGGTTCAACAGGCATCGCAGCAGCCGCCACACGCGGTGTTGACCTTCAACTCTTCTGGATTCTCGATAATATCGGCAAATCGGAAGCACTGGTAGCGCGCGAAGGTTCGGGCATAGAGAAGCCGGAAGACCTCAAGGGCAAGAAGGTCGGCGTGCCTTTTGTCTCGACCTCGCATTTCCATCTCCTTGTCGGCATGAGCGACATCTGGAAGATCAATCCGCGCGACGCGGAAATACTCAACATGACACCGCCGCAGATCGTTGCCGCCTGGCAGCGCGGCGATATCGACGCGGCCTATGTCTGGCCCCCTGCTCTTTCCGAAATCCTCAAGACCGGCAAGGAAATTGCCAATTCCGAAGAAATCGGCGCGAAAAGTGTCCCGACTTTCGACGGCCTTGTGGTGGATAAGAGCTTCGCCAGCGAAAACCCCAAATTCATGACCGCCTTCACCACGGTGCTGAAGGATGCCTATGCCGACTACAAGGCCAATGGCGGCCAGTGGACAGCAGACTCCGAACAGGTCAAAGGCATGGTCAAGCTGATCGGTGGCAATGCCGCTGACATACCGGGCGCACTCGCGCTGTTGTCCTTCCCCACAGTGGAAGAACAAGCCTCCCCGACATGGCTCGGCGGTGGCAAGGACAGCGGAGCGCTCAAATCCGTCACCCAGAGTGCAAAGTTTCTTGTCGACCAAAAACAGCTCGACCAAGCTCTGGATGACTATAGCGGCAACGTGAATGGCAGTTTTGCCGAAGCCGCAGCGAAGTAATTACGTAAAGTAATTCAAGCGCCTCCGCCAGCGGCATGCCTTCGGGCAAGCCGCTGAACCGAGACGGTTCCTGCAATGCTGTGTGTGCATTCTGGCTTTTGCCGGAACCGCTTCTTCGTTCCCGAAAGGTGACGTAATGGAAACCTTGAACGTATCGAATGTCAGTCTGACCTATCCCGGTCTTTATGTGGAAGAAGCCGTGATTGCGCTGAAGGGCGTTAATTTGCGGATCGACAGCGGGGATTTCGTGGTGGCGCTTGGTGCGTCCGGCTGCGGCAAGACCACGCTTCTCAATCTGATGGCAGGGTTCATGATCCCGTCATCCGGCGAAATCACGTTGGGCGGAAGGCAAGTGCGTGGTCCCGGCGCCGACCGGGGTGTCGTGTTCCAGAAACATGCTCTGCTTCCCTGGCTCAATGTCGTTGACAACACCGAGTTTGGCCTGAAGCTTCAAGGTGTACCGAAGGCAGAACGCCGGGCGCGTGCCACGAAAAATCTGGCGCTGGTCGGCCTGCAGGATTTCCACAATCACAAGATTTACCAGCTTTCCGGCGGTATGCAGCAGCGTGTCGGCATTGCTCGCGCACTGACCTGCGACCCGGCGATGCTGCTTATGGACGAGCCCATGGCAGCGCTTGATGCCCTCACCCGCGAAACAATCCAGGAATTGCTTTTGCGGGTATGGCAAGTGACCAACAAAATGTTCTTCTTCATCACTCACAGCGTCGAAGAGGCCTTGTTCCTCGGTTCGCGGCTGATCGTCATGTCGCCGCGCCCCGGACGGATCACCCATACCTATGATCTGGATTTCAACCGACGCTTTCTGGAATGCGGTGACGCGCGCGCCGTCAAGTCCAGTCCCGACTTCATCAAGATGCGTGAGACAATTCTGGGGATTATCTATGGCGATGAACGTGCATCAGGAAACCCGGAACTGGTCCATGCTTGAGTTCGTAACTCGGGCAAGACCAGTCAAACCCGGTAAAATCTATGGCGCCCCCGGCGACGGCAATAGCGGCTTCATCAGCCTTGTAACCGCACTGATTTTGCTGGGGCTCTGGTTTCTCGTAACGGGAATGGGCTGGGTCAAACCGCTGTTTCTCCCCTCTCCCTTCGCTGTCTATGGCAAGTTCATGGTTGCCATGACAGACGGCGTGGCAAACTCCACTCTGGCCGAACATACGCTCGCCAGCCTTGGACGTGTATTGGGTGCCTTCGCGATTGCCTGCATCACGGCAATTCCCATCGGCATCATGATGGGCATGAGCAGCTTCGTTCGTGGCGTGCTGGACCCGATTATCGAATTTTACCGACCACTGCCGCCGCTTGCCTACCTGCCGCTGATCATCATCTGGCTTGGTATTGGCGAGTTCCCGAAGGTGTTCCTCATCTTTCTCGCGATCTTTGCGCCAATGGCGATCGCAGCGAGAGCTGGCGTGCGCTCGGTCTCAACCGAACAGATCCATGCCGCCTATGCGATGGGCTCATCCCGGACGCAGGTAATAACGCAGGTCATCATGAAAGCGGCCATGCCGGAAATCTTCACCGGCATGCGCATCGGGATCGGTGTGGGCTGGACGACGCTGGTTGCGGCGGAAATGGTGGCGGCACATCGCGGTCTTGGCTTCATGGTACTCAATGCAGCGCAGTTTTTGGCCAGCGACACCGTCATCATGGGCATCATCGTCATCGGTGTATTCGCTTTCGCCTTCGACCTTTTGATCCGTTACATGGAAAAGGTCCTCATCCCGTGGAAGGGTAAAGTCTGATGGCGCTACAACCGCTTTAACCAGCCCGACCGAAATCCAATTCGCAATATCAATCGCGCGGTAACTCTGCCGCGCCACAGGGAAGCTTTGCCCGAAATCAGGGCAGATTTCAGACGTATCAAGGAGCATTCGAATGTCCGCCGGACAACTCACAGAGAAGCATTTTTCCGACCTCTTCGATGCCTTTAACCGGCACGACATCGACGCGATCATGGCCTTCTTTGCCGACGACTGCGTGTTTTACACCATCGGTGGTGAGGAAGTTTACGGCACCCGTCTCGAAGGCAAGGATGCGATTGCCAAGGCTTTTTCCGGCGTCTGGGCCGCGATGCCCGACGTGAAATGGGACGGACACAGACATTTCGTGAGCGGCGACCGTGCCGTGTCCGAATGGACCTTTCGCGGAACGGATGCCAACGGCGCACGCGTCGAGGCAGAAGGCTGCGATCTCTTCACACAGCGCGACGGCAAGATCGTCCGCAAACAGGCATTCCGCAAGAACCGGCCTTTGCTGAAGGCGTAAGCCCCAACATCGCCAGTCGGTGTTTTGGAGGACCGACATATGGATACCCACACTCTTAACAGTTTCTCGGCCACCCAGCCATTCGACCCCGCTTATGATCCGGTGGTTTCGAAGACGCCAGGACAAGGCCGCGACTATGCCCCGACTTACTGGATAGGCACTGCCGGACCGGCGCCGGAAGACGATGGCCCTATTCGCGGAGACGTCGATGCCGATGTCGTTATCGTCGGCTCAGGCTATACCGGTCTTTCGGCGGCAATCCATCTCGCTCGGGATCATGGCGTCAAGGCCGTGGTGCTGGAAGCAAATGGCGTCGCCTGGGGCTGCAGCACCCGCAATGGCGGTCAGGCGCAGATTTCAGCCGGCCGGCTCAAGCGTTCACAATGGATCGAGCGCTGGGGTGTGGACGTCGCCCGGAAATTGCATAAGGAAATTGCCGAGGGTTTTGATCTCTTTCGTTCACTCATTGCCGAACCGGAAATTGATTGTGATCCGCAGGATGGCGGTCATCTCTACATCGCCCATCGCGACAAGGTCATTCCTTCGCTGGAGAAAGAATCCCGCCTGCTGAACGACGTATTCGGCTATCGGACGCGCATGGTCGGTCGCGACGAGATTCACCGCGATTTCATCCGGGATCAAGAAGCTCGCGGAGCTATGTATGAGCCAGACGGCATTGGCATTCACGCCGCGAAACTTGCCTTCGGCTATCTCCGGCTTGCACGCAAGCTGGGCGCAAAGGTGCACACCGCAAGCCCGGTTCTCAGCTGCCGCAAGAACGGCAATGTATTCCATCTCAACACGCCGAACGGTACAGTCACGGCGCGACAGGTTTGCTTCGCGACAGCGGGATACACCTCGCCCGGCCTCCATCCTCTCACCCGTTACCGGCTGATGCCGGTGCTGTCGAACTCTGTCGTGACACGACCGCTGACACCCGATGAAATTGAAGCATGCGGCCCCAAGACCGGTATTCCGCTAACCGACACGCGCACGCTTCGTCACTATTATCGTTTTCTGCCTGACGGGCGGATGCAGATCGGTAGCCGCAGCGCGATTACCGGGGCTGATGCACCGAACCCTAAACATTACGATCTGCTGCTTTCGGGCCTTTACCGGAAGTTCCCGGCTCTGAAAGGCATCAAGATCGATTATTCCTGGTGGGGGTGGGTCGATGTCAGTCATGACATGATGCCCCGCATCTATCGTCCTGATCCGACGCAGGAAATCTACTATGCCATGGGCTACGGCGGCAACGGCGTGATGTATTCAGCGCAGGCCGGACGCCGGGTTGCCCAACTGATGACGGGTCGGGGACAGGAACTCGACCTGCCGATCTTCACCTCCGAATTGCCGAGTTACGGCATGCTGACGCCATTCAGGCGCATAGGCCAGCGCGCAATGTATCACTGGTATGCGCTGAAAGACGAAGTTCTCTGAATTCCAAGGAAAGGTACGCGCCATGAAAATGACGACGGAAGAAGCATTTGTTAAGGTCTTGCAGATGCATGGGATAGAACATGCATTCGGGATCATCGGCTCCGCGATGATGCCGGTATCGGATTTGTTTCCGAAGGCGGGCATTACCTTCTGGGATTGCGCCCATGAGACGAATGCGGCGCTGATCTGCGACGGTTATACCCGCGTGACAGGCAAGATGGGCATGGCGATTGCTCAGAACGGGCCCGGCGTAACCGGCTTCGTGACTGCCATCAAGACTGCTTACTGGAACCACACGCCGATGCTGCTTGTCTCTCCACAGGCTGCCAACAAGACCATCGGTCAGGGCGGTTTTCAGGAAGTTGACCAAATGGCCCTGTTCGAAGAGATGGTCTGCTATCAGGAAGAAGTGCGCGATGCGACCCGCATTCCCGAAGTGCTGAACCGCGTGATCGAGAAGGCATGGCGCGGCTGTGCACCGGCACAGATCAACGTTCCCCGTGATTTCTGGACCCAGGTCATCGACGTCGACCTGCCACAGATCGTTCGACTGGAACGCCCGAGCGGCGGACGCGATGCCATTGCCGAGGCTGCAAAACTACTGACCAATGCGAAATTCCCGGTTATCCTTAACGGGGCCGGTGTCGTTATCGGCGGTGCGATCCCTGAATCCATCGCGCTTGCCGAAAGGCTCGATGCGCCGGTCTGCTGCGGCTATCAGCATAATGATGCCTTTCCCGGCACCCATCCGCTGTCCGCAGGTCCACTCGGCTACAATGGCTCCAAGGCCGCGATGGAGCTGATCTCCAAGGCCGATGTGGTTCTGGCGCTCGGCACCCGTCTCAATCCGTTCTCGACCCTACCCGGCTACGGCATCGATTATTGGCCGAAAGATGCAAAGATCATTCAGGTCGACATCAATCCTGATCGTATCGGCCTCACCAAGAAGATCTCGGTCGGCATTTGCGGCGATGCCAAGCAGGTTGCGCAGCAGATTCTCGACCAGATGGGAGCCAATGCGGGCAATGCAGGTCGCGACGAGCGCAAGCAGCTCATCCATCAGCGTAAATCCGCCTGGTTGCAGCAACTTTCCTCGATGGATCATGAGGATGACGATCCGGGCACGCATTGGAATGCCGGTGCGCGCGAGCGCGAGAAGGACCGCATGTCGCCGCGGCAGGCATGGCGTGCCATTCAGGCTGGCATGCCGAAGAACGCCATCATGTCCACCGACATCGGCAATAACTGCGCCATCGGGAACGCCTATCCAAGCTTCGAACACGGACGCAAATATCTGGCGCCGGGCATGTTCGGCCCCTGCGGTTATGGCTTCCCATCCATCGTCGGCGCCAAGATCGGCCAGCCTGACACGCCAGTGGTCGGCTTTGCAGGCGACGGTGCGTTCGGCATATCCATGAACGAGATGACCTCCATCGGTCGCAAGGGCTGGCCTGCGATCACCATGGTCATCTTCCGCAACTATCAGTGGGGTGCTGAAAAGCGCAATACGACGCTGTGGTACGACAACAACTTCGTCGGCACCGAACTCAATCCGAACCTGAGCTACGCCAAGGTGGCGGATGGCTGCGGCCTGAAAGGCGTGACCGTCGATAGCCAGCAGGCGCTGACCGAAGCCTTGCAGACGGCAATCGACGAGCAGGCCAAGGGGGTGACTACCTTCATCGAAGTCGTGCTCAATCAGGAACTGGGCGAACCATTCCGCCGCGATGCGATGAAGAAACCCGTTGTCGTGGCCGGCATCGACAAGGCCGACATGCGCCAGCAAATGCCCGTCTGAACCAGTCCGTCAGTGATCAGGCCGGGAGCGCAACTCCCGGCCTTTTGAAGAGAATGCGCCATGCTGCCGTTGGAAAAGATTTTTGAGAAAGCTCGTTCGAGGCCACGTCACATCGTGCTGGCCGAGGGCGAAGATCCGCGCATCATCGATGCGGCGCTCCGTGCCGAACGCGAAGCCATTGCCCGCATCACGCTTCTGGGCTCCGAAAGCGTCATCAGCAGGCAGATTGACGGCTCAAAGATCGCGATCATAAATCCAGTAGTATCGGGCAAAAGCGCGGATTATGCGCAAAAACTCTATCGGCTGCGTCAGGCCAAGGGCATGACGGAAGAACAGGCCGAGGCGATGGTGAAGACGCCACTCGGCTTCGCCGCCATGATGGTACGCGAAGGCGATGCGGATGGGACGGTGGCTGGCGCAGTCGCAACGACAGCCGATGTGGTGCGCCATGCCCTGCAGATCATTGGTAAGGCCGACGGCGCATCGCTCGTCTCAAGCTTCTTCCTGATGCTGCTGTGCCAGTCTCATCATCAGAAGAAAGGCGCTTTCGTCTTTGCCGATTGCGGCCTCATGGTGGAACCGGATTCCGCACAACTTGCCGACATCGCCATACAGTCGGCAGATTCATACCGCCAGCTCACGGAAAAAGATGCGGCCGTTGCCATGTTGTCCTTCTCCACCGGCGGCAGCGCTGCGCATGAGCGTGTGTCAAAGGTCGTTCAGGCAACCCGGACGGTGCGGGAGCGTAAGCCTGATCTGTGCATCGATGGAGAATTACAGTTCGACACGGCATTCGTCGAGGCAATCAGCCATGCCAAATCGCCGGATTCACCGCTCAAGGGCAATGCCAACGTCTTTGTGTTCCCCAATCTCGAAGCCGCCAATATCGGCTACAAGATTGCCCAACGTATTGGTGGGGCGCAGGCCATAGGCCCCGTGCTTCAGGGCCTCGCCAAACCCGCTAATGACCTCTCACGCGGGTGCAGCGCTGACGATGTCCTCCACATGATCGCTATAACCGTCAATCAGGCAAAGTGAAGGACACCGCGCCGCTATTCGCGAACCGCTAAGACTTCAGGAAGCGCGTAGCGATGCCGTTGAGAAACTGTGGCAGTACCGTGAAGGCATAGGGTGCATAGACCCGCTCCAACCGCTGATGATACTCGCGGCCCCACGGGCCGATATTCACCACCGGATAGGAAAGCGCTTTCGGATTGGCGCGGTCGATAAATTGAGCCGCTGGTGTGTTGGCCGCGATGACTTCACTATCCGTCGCGTCAGGGATATGACCGAAGAAGCTCATATCTGAAATACCGGCGAAGATTTCCCTGTATCGGATCGTCGTTTCGAACTGGCGCTCCGCATGCACGCGTGCGGTTTCCAGAGCTTCTGCGAAACGCCGTTCTTCGGTCGTTTCGACCCCCATGCGAACATGCGGATAGACGAGACTTCCGAAGCCGATAATGACCGTCGGGCCTGTAACGCGTGCCTCGGCAACCATGGCGTTGACAAGCTCCCGCGTGATGAGAAGCGGATTATCGCTGCTTGAAATTTCAGCTTCCAGCACCGCTATCCGTTCCAGTGCCGCATCACCACCAATACGCCGGACTTCG
Source organism: Brucella sp. JSBI001 (assembly GCF_026014005.1). NCBI lineage: Bacteria > Pseudomonadati > Pseudomonadota > Alphaproteobacteria > Hyphomicrobiales > Brucellaceae > Brucella > Brucella sp. JSBI001. The sequence goes on from NZ_CP110339.1 coordinate 1,377,816, forward strand.
TCGCGCAACTCGGCCGTGGTTAGAATTCTGCCCTTGTGATTAGCATCTGCATCGCTGCCAACCAGCTTTGCAAAGCGCTCTGCCTCCACATTGAAGTGCGTGATCGCCCGATCCAGCGCCTCACCGACAATTGCCTTGAACCGCTGGAACAAAGCATCAGGCGAGACGGAATGGGTCAGCCAGTTGAAAGCAATCCACGTCCGTTCCGGTGTGGTCACTTCATAACCACCGCGAAAATCCCGCGCTTCAAGGCAGATTGGAGGTGGCGAAACTTCGCCATCCGCCGTATCGCAAAGGGCTGCATTGGCTTCCACCGCCCGCATGATTTCCGATGCAATGAGATGCGCGCTGACACCTTCAAACGGATAACTCGCATGAGAAGGCTGTCCGACCACAAAAGCAAAGGGAAGCTGCTTGCCGATTGTGCCCCGATAGATGGCTCGGCCTTCCACACCGTCACCCTGATCGCTCGTTGCGTCTAGATTGATACCGGCAACGATATCGAGGCCCCAGCGTTCGGCAAGTTCCGGCAACGCATCGCGCAGGCTGCGCATTCCCCGCGAACCACGCTCTTCGTCAGGTGTCGCAAACAAAATCAGATTGCCTTCGCGATCTACCCGCTGCGAGAAATGTTCCAACGTTGCGATACCGGCTGCAACACCGCTTTTCATGTCGAGCATGCCCCGACCGGGAATGTAATTTCCGCTCTGGAAGTCGGCGAGTGCCTTTTCCTCGTTCGGTGCAAGCGGACGGCTGGTAAGATCGGCCAGAAGAGCTTCCAGCAAAGCATCCGGCTCGAAAGCAAGATGTTTCAAATCGCGATAATTTGCAGTTTCCACCACATCGAAGTGCCCCGCCAGAGCCAGGGTTCGTCGCCCGGCGCCGCGCACGACGGCGATAACATTCTTGGTCATCGGCGAGCCGTGACTGTCGATGACGGCAATATCGTCAGGGTTCTTTTGGAAATAGGGGATCTCGCGTAAAAGCTCGGCCAGCTTCGGCCCGAACGATGCCTCGTCAGGTGTTCCCGTTTCGCTCGGCCATCTCACCATGCGATAGGAGAGTTCTCGCACCCGTTCTGTCGGGTTCCATTCATTTGGGGATGCCACGGTCTTTCCTCGCTCAATAGTTCCCCGTCTCCGTGCCTTGGGGAAGGCACAGGCGGGTTTTCAAATCTGGTTTAAACGTCGACTTACTGGTTGAGATGCTTTCGCAGGAACGCTCTCGTTCTTTCATTTTCCGGATTGGTGAAGATCACGTCCGGCTTGCCTTCTTCGACCACGACGCCCTTGTCCATGAACAGAACCTTGTCTGAAACTTCGGCGGCAAAACGCATTTCGTGGGTCACGATCAGCATGGTCATGTGTTCCTGCGCGAGCTGTTTCATGACCTGATTGACTTCCTCGACCAGTTCCGGATCGAGCGCAGAAGTCGCCTCGTCGAACAGCATGACTTTCGGCTGCATCGCCAGTGCACGGGCAATAGCCACGCGCTGTTTCTGCCCGCCCGACAGACGCGACGGATACATTGACGCCTTATCGGCAAGACCGACCTTCTTCAAAAGAGAAACGGCCAGCTCCTGCGCTTCCTGCTTGCTCTTGCCCTTCAACTTGATGGGTCCGAGTGTGATGTTTTCCATGACATTGAGATGCGGAAACAGATTGAAGTGCTGGAAAACCATGCCCATCTGCTGGCGCACGGCATTGATATGCCGCTCGAAGGAGCGTCCGCTCAACGACTGGTTTACCTGCACGCCGTCCAGCAATATCTGGCCTGAGTTGACCGTTTCCAGATGGTTGATGGAGCGCAGCAAAGTACTTTTGCCGGAACCGGACGGCCCGATAATGGCGATAATCTGGCCGCGTTCAACAGACAGGTTGATGCCCTTGAGAACTTCGAGCGCGCCATAAGACTTGTGGACGTCGCGCACTTCCACCATGGGTTTGCTGTTGCTCATCGGTAAGCCTCGACTTTCTTTTCCATCCAGTGCAATCCGGCTTCCAGGATGAGATTGAGTACGTAGAAGATCACTGCGGCAGTGATGTAGAATTCAAACGGGCTGTAGGTTTCGCTGATCGCCTGCTGCGAAGCGTGAACCAGCTCGGTAATACCGATTACTGACACGAGCGCCGTGTCCTTCAAAAGCGCAATCAGATTGTTGCCCACCTGTGGCAACGCATTGCGGACGGCCTGCGGCACGACGATGTAGCGCAGCGTCTGACCGCTGCCGAAACCCAGCGAACGGGCACCTTCATTCTGCCCCGGATCGACAGTCAGGATCGCGGTGCGGAAGATATCCGAATTATAGACCGCAAAATGCAGGCCAAGGCCGATGATGCCAGTCCATACGGCTGGAATGTTGATGCCGATCTGCGACAGGCCGTAATAGAGCAGGAACAGCTGCAGAAGCAGCGGCGTGCCCATGAACAGCCAGATGAAGAAACGGACAGGGTAACGCACCAGCCAGTTGCCATAGAGAACGAGCAAGGCAAAAGCGATACCGCCGAAGAAGCTGACGATGGATGAGGACACGGCGATGATGAGCGTCCACCAGATGCCGGTCATCAGAAGTTCAGTATAGGGCGGGACGATAGAGAAATCGAGTTGCATGGGATCACCGCCTATTTGAGTGCATAGCGGGCTTCGAGGAAATCGACGAAGCGTGCAACGATATAAATGAGGACCATGTAGATGGCCGCGGCGATGCCGAAGATTTCAAACGGACGATAGGTCGAGCCGATGAAACGTTGAGCCGTGTAAGTCAGTTCGACCACGGAAATCGCGGAAACGAGAGCAGACCCCTTGATCAGCATGACTGTATTGACACCGAGCGAACGGATCATGAGCCGCGCTGCCTGCGGCAACACCACAAAGCGCATCGACTGTCCGTTGCTGAAGCCAATGGAACGGGCGGCTTCGTTCTGCCCGGTATCGACCGTCAGAATGGCGCCTCGCATGGCTTCGGCGTAATAAGCGCCAATATTAAGACCGAGACCGATGGCACCGGCTGCAAACGGCTCAAGATTGATGCCGATCTGCGGGCCGCCAAAATAGAGAACGAAAAGCTGCAGAAGGCATGGTGTGCCGCGAAAAACGCTGACATAGGCCGTACCGATAAAACGCAACGGCCAGAAACGCGATAGTTTTGCAGATGTGGCAAGCGCACCGACGCTCAACCCGATCAAAATGGCAAGCGCCGATATTTCGACGGTAACCAGGGCGGCCTCCAAAAAATATGGAAAGACCTCCACCATCAAAGAGAAGTTCATTATCTCCCCTTTCCTGTCTGGAAAACCAAGCCGGAAAGAAATGTTGCCGGGACAATTGCGTTAATAGCTGTCCCGGCTCGGGGTTTCATGCGGTTAGCGGATGTCGCGACCGATCCACTTGGTCGAGATTTTCTCGTAGGTGCCGTCCGCTTTCATGTCGTCGAGAGCCTTGTTGATCGCATCCTTAAGCTCAGGGTTACCCTTGCGCAGAGCGATGCCGACATTGTCGGTGCCCTGAAGTTCAGGCGTATCGAGCTGACGAACCTTTTCGCCGCTTTCCTTGATGGCGATCAGGATCGGAATGTCATCCGATGCAATGGCGTCCACGCGACCTGAACGAAGCTCAAGCAGCAGTTCCGGGATGCCCTTATAGGTACGGACGGTCCAGCCGCCCTGCTCGCGCGCCCACTTGTCGCTGGTTTCGCCAAGCGTCACGGCAATGGTCTTGCCATGTTTCAGTTCGTCCATGGACTTCACCGGCGAGGCTTCCGTCACGAAAATTCCACGGCCACCGCGATAGTAAGGGCCTGCGAAATCGACAGCCTTTTCGCGTTCCGGCGTGATGCTCATGCTGCCGACGACCACATCGAACTTGCCTGCGCGCAGGCTTGCAATGATGCCGTCGAAAGCGGTGGTCACGACAACCGGCTTTACATCAAGGCGCTTGGCAATTTCGGTGCCGATATCGACGTCGAAACCGACCACCTGGTTCTGACCATCAACAAAACTGAATGGCGGGAAAACACCGCTCATGCCGATGCGCAATTCGCCGCTCTGCTTGACCTTTTCGAGGTCGTCCGCATGAGCGGGAGCGAGCATCATCAGCGCACCGACGCCAGCGGCAATGAGCGAAGACAGAAGGGTTTTCATTTCATTTTCTCCTAAGTGATCGTATCGCGATCACGGGCGATGCCCGTTCCGAGCGCCCGGCTGGACGCATCTTTCCAGATCGTCGACGCCCGACGGGCGACGGCAAATTTCTTGGGAAAACAGATTCGGAACAGGCAAGAACGATATGCTCTGGTTACCCAGCAGCGGGAGAAAGAAAAGCTCCATCGATCCACCTCCGAAACTCCCCTTGCCGGTTGCGTTGCTTGCTTATCCGGCTTGTTTGTTTTCAAGCACGCTAACGGAGCAAAGGATCAACGAAAACGTCAATTCTGTATAGAAATGTCCAGCAATCTGCGATAAACGCAATCAAACTGACGAAATCGTCAAATGGCGGTGTGGTGATGGATGATCTGGATCAACGATTAATATCAGAACTGCGCATCAATGCGCGTGCGTCCATTCCGACTCTCGCCAGCATTTTGGGTGTGGCGCGGGGCACGATCCAAAGCCGGATGGAGCGCCTGATCGCATCAGGCGTCATTGCAGGCTTTACAGTCAGATTGAAGGATCATGGTGCCACCGACATGATCCGCGGCATCATGATGATCGAATTGACCGGGCGAAACATCAAAAGCGTGATAGCGACTTTACGCAAGAACCCCGGCTTTTCCGCGGTGAACACCACGAATGGTACGTGGGACCTGATCGCCGAGATCGAAGTCCCCAACATGAATGAATTTCACCGGCTGGTAACAGGTATCCGCGCCATGGACGGAATCGCGAAATCCGAGACACACATCTTTCTCGGACCCGCCTGAACCTTCGGCTGCCTATTCCGCCGCTTCAGCCACATAACCAAACTGCATGATGGCATCCGGCGCAGCAACGCCCGGCAGAATACGACCGTCATCCACCGGCGCGCCCATCTGGGTGGTCATGGGAATGACGCCTGCCCAAATTGGCAGGGCATAATCGGCATCGTCATCCTTCGGCGGACCGGAGCGAACCTTTGCTGACGCTTCATTCAGTTCCAGTTCCAGAAGCATGGTGGCCTTCAGCTCCTTTGCCATCATCGGCCGCAGGCCTTCCCAGCGACCCGGAAAAAGGCCGTTTACGAAGCTGTGCAAGTGATGTTCCTTTACCGCGATGTCCGAAATTTTGCGCGCTGTCCCGAAAGCCATGACCGAACGGTAATTGCAGGAGTGATGAAACGCCGAGCGAGCGAGAACCAGCCCGTCGAGCAACGTAAAGCTTACGCACACTTCTGCTTCGTCGCAACTTTCCAGCATACGACTGGCGGACGATCCGTGCCAGTAAATGAAATCGCCTTCACGCCAGACCAGCGTAGGCGTGACATAGGGCGTTCCGTTGAACACATAGGCCACATGCGCCAGAGGCTGCGCATCGATGATTGCGTGAACCGTGGCTGCGTCATAGGCACCGCGCTCATGCAAGCGTTTTACACGGCTGCGTTCAGAAGGGGCTGTCGTCATGGCCGATTTTTCTCCTTTATATTCGGCCAAACTGCCGTCATAGTGGCTTTGAGAAAATAGCCACTTTAAGAGAATAATATAATGCCAATTTCGAATACACTTCCAGAATTCGGGATTGATCGCTCCAGCGATGTCTCGCTGACCGCCCAACTGGTTGATCAGATAAGACAAGCGGTTTTAGCCGGACGCCTGAAACCCGATTCAAGATTGCCGTCTACCCGCGCCTTATCTCTGGAACTAGGCCTGTCACGAACAACCGTTCTCGCGGCATTCGACCAGTTGATTGCCGAGGGCTATCTCGAAGGACGTCAAGGTTCCGGAACCCATGTCACCGCCGAACTTCCCGACACCAGCCTGACAGTCGACCATCCGCCCCTCGACGCGATAGTCCAGCCGCAGTTACATCACGAGGAAGCCAAACCTTTTCATCTTGGTGTATTTGATAGTGATCATTTCCCACACGACGAGTGGGGGAAGCTGCTCGGGCGCATCTGGCGCAACCCATCCCCTGAGCTGCTAAGCAGTGACGATGTGTTCGGCTTTCATCTTTTGCGATCTTCACTGGCCCGTCATTTGCACGAGTGGCGCGGGATGATTGTGTCACCAGAACAGATTATCATTACCGGCGGCAGCGCGGACGCTCTTTCCCTCATTCGGGAGGCCCTGTTTGTACCGGGTGACAGACTGTGGATGGAGGAACCGGGCTATCCGCCCGCGCGCAAGATCCTTGGCGTCAATGGCCTCGACATCATTCCCGTCCCCATTGATGGCGGAGGTCTCGATGTTTCGACCGCGCGAGACAAGGCCAACAATGCGCGTGGAGCGTTTGTCACACCGGCACGGCACCACCCGACAGGCGTGACCATGCCATTAGGGCGCCGTCTGGAGCTGCTTGCCTGGGCAAGGGAACGCGACGCCATCATCATCGAGGACGATTATGACAGCGAGCACCGTTATGTCGGCCAGCCATTGCCATCCCTGATGTCGCTTGATCCAGATCGCATCCTTTATATCGGAAGTTTCTCCAAGGTCTTTTCGCCACTCCTGCGGCTCGGTTTTCTGATTGTACCGTCGCACATGACCACTCGATTCAGGGCGCTGCGACAAACCTTATTCCCAGCGCCATCGCCCTTGGCCCAACCGGCATTGGCCAGTTTTATCGAAACGGGAGCCTTTGCACAGCACATCAGGCGCATGCGGCGCATACATGCATCGCGGCGGCGTAAACTGATTGCAGCACTGGCGCCTGGAGAGCCGGAACTGTTCCAGATTGAGGCCCCTCCTGCCGGGCTTTCATTGCTGCTGGCTTTGCCAGACGGGAAAAGCGATACGCGCCTTGCCACTATTCTCGCAGATGCTGGTATCGAGGTTTATCCGCTATCAACGCTCTATACAAAACTGACGCCACGTCAGGGGCTTATCCTCGGATTCTCAGGATTTGATGAAACCGCATTGGAGAATTCGGCAACAGCGCTGATAAAAATTCTTCAACAATCGAATTAGAGAATGTGCATTAGCAATTTCGTAAACTTTGGATTCAGCATTTCCCGGTAAGCTTTGATTAGCAATTAGCTCGGAGGGAGCGTTGCAGCCCATTTGTTTTGCGTTACGGGTGCTCATGCGTTCTTCGGTTGTATCAGTCATTGCCCTTGCCTGCGCCGCTTTGACGGGCTGTACGTCAAGTTCGGGCATCGACAGCATTATGCTCCAGTCGAAGACATCGGCTGAGACCACAAGTTCGGTGGCTCGCCCGGTTCCGCCCGCCCCCTTGAGCGAAATGGCGAGCGCACCGCAGCCGATGCCAGCTGCCGAGCAGGAAGAAGTTCTGGCTTGGGCCGGCCCCATTCCGGATGCGGGTCCGTTCAAGGCAGAGCCGCCTGCTCCCGTTACACAGCAACCGCAGTTGCAGGAACGCCCTCAGGCGCGCATCTCTGTTCCAAAGCCGGAAGTCGCAGCCTATCCGCCGGTGCGCCTCGCACCACAGGAACGATCGAAAGTCTACAGCCACCGCTTTCGTGATGCGAAACCAATCAATTTTGGACGCTCGTCGCCGCGCAAGCTGGCAGTGCACGGTGTGGACGTCTCCCGCTGGCAGGGTGATATCGATTGGGTGAGACTGCGCACGCAAGGTGCAAACTTCGCCTACATCAAGGCGACCGACGGCGGCGACCACCTCGATCCCATGTTCCGCAAGAACTGGCGCGAAGCGAAAGCAGCGGGCATCAAACGCGGTGCATACCACTTTTTCTACTGGTGCCGCGTGGCAAGCCAGCAGGCCGATTGGTTCATCCGCAATGTTCCAAAGGAAGCCGATGCGCTTCCACCTGTCATCGACGTAGAATGGAACGGCGATTCCTCCTGCAAGCGTCGGCCTTCTCCGGCGCAGGTGCGGGAAAAGATGCAGGTCTTCATGGACAGGCTGGAGCAGCATTATGGCAAGCGGCCAATCATCTATACAGCTCCGGACTTCTATGACGATAACCTGAAAGGTGCCTTCACCAACTATCCATTCTGGCTGCGTGCCGTTGCCCAGCATCCGTCGAAGGTCTATCCGGGTCGCCCATGGACCTTCTGGCAGTATTCCGGGTCGGGTCTGTCGCAGGGCGTGAACGGTAAGATTGACCTGAACGTTTTCCACGGCTCAGAGGACGACTGGCACAGATGGCTGGCGCGTGCCGCCAGCTAAACAGCGAGAAACTGGCCAGAAGCCAGTTTGGATGTTATGAAGTTATATCAGGGATAACCGAAGCTTTGCCTCGAAACCCGGCATGCAATATCGCCATGCCGGGCCATTTGCTGCCCGCATGGTGTTACCATGAAAGGGAATGGCAAATATGGACGTCCGGTTATTTGTGCTGGCGCTGGCAACCTTCGTTACCGGCACCGCCGAGAACATTATCGTCGGCATTCTTCCGGGCATCGCACCCGGTTTGAATGTCTCAGTCAGTGCTGCTGGGCAGCTCACATCAATCTTCTCGATTACCTTTGCGCTTACCGCTCCAATGGCACTCGTTCTCACAACGCGCTTCGAACGGAAAGCCATCCTCGTCTTCGCCTTGGGCGTTTTCATCGCAAGCAATATCATCGCGAGCATTAGCTCCAATTATGCTGTCCTGTTTATCGCGCGCATCGGCATGGCCTCCGCAAGTGCAGTCGTCTGCCTGATTGCCACCATGCTGGCGACAGAGCTGGTTAGTCCCGCAATGCGCGGACGCGCCATCGGGATCATATTCATGGGTATAAGCGGATCGATGGTGGCCGGTGTCCCCACGGGAATGATTGTCAACGATTGGCTGGGCTGGCGTGCGGTCTTCCTGTGCCTGGCACTGGCGGCAGCTTTGGTGCTGCTCCTGTCGTTGCTTTCCCTGCCCCGTGCAGGTCGAAGCCTGCGTGGCTTGCCACCTTATATGCCGCACCTGAAATCCTTCCGGCTGGTATCAGCACAATTGGTTTCCATCCTGATGATCGGCGGTCATTTCGTCTTGTTCGCCTATCTGTCACCCTATCTTCTGGAGGCTGTCCACATCTCTTCACAGAAAGTCATCTGGGCGATGGTGGCGTTCGGCGTGGCCGGAATGACAGGCGGTTATCTCGGCGGACTGCTCGTCGACAAGCTTTCACCAAGGTTGGCTATCGTGCTGACGCCACTTCTCTATATGACGGCGTTAGCAACGATACCACTTGCAACAGGGTCCAGCACTATTTTCGGCGCAGTACTGATGATCTGGGCTTGTATCAGTTGGATGATATCACCCGTCGTTCAGAGCTTTCTCATCACGACCGATCCCGCAACGGCAGATGCCGGTGTCGGGATCAATCTATCTGCCATGCACATAGGTGTAGCGCTTGGCACGGCCACGGGCGGACTTGCTTTACGGCACTGGCACTTGCAAGCCCTGCCGTGGATCGGATGCATTCTGGTTGCGCTTTCCTTACTGTGTGCCCTTAACGCTTCCCGATATTTTGCAGGTCGTAAGGCGTCGATTGATACATCTCGTTGATCCAGTTTCCAAACAGAAGATGCGCGTGGCTGCGCCAGCGGTTTTCCGGCTGGCGCGTCGCGTCATCTCCGGGGAAATAGTTCGCTGGAACCTTTGTTTCAGGCTGAGCCTGAATGTCGCGGAAATACTCATCGGCAAGCGACGTTGTGTCGTACTCCACGTGATTGAACATATGCAGCGCGCGATGACGTGGATCGTCCAGCAGGCAAAGGCCCGTTTCCGGACTATCGACCAAAACCTTCAGCTCACTCTCGGCTGGAATGTCGCTCTTGCGCACTTCGGTCCAACGTGAAACCGGGATTTTGAAATCATCCGAAAAGCCACGAAGGTAGGGAGACGACGGCGCAAGGTTGCGCTGGCTATAGACGCCTGACGCCTTGCCCGGCAGCTCGTACTTGCCCATGCCGTGGAAATGATGGACGGCAGCCTGTGCGGCCCAACATATATTCAGTGACCGGTGCACATGGGTCTGCGTCCAATCGAAGACACGCTGCATCTCATCCCAATAGGTGACTTCCTCGAACTCGAGGCGTTCGACCGGAGCACCGGTGATGACAAAACCGTCAAAGCGTTGGTCCCGCACCTCTTCCCACGGCTGGTAGAACGACAACATGTGATCGGCAGGCGTATGGCGCGCCACATGGTTGGTGATACGAACAAGAGTTAGCTCGACCTGCAGCGGTGTCGCGCCAAGCAGACGCGCAATCTGCGTCTCTGTCGTGACCTTGTTCGGCATCAGATTGAGAAGGCCGATCTTCAGCGGACGAATATCCTGACGAATGGCATCTGCTTCGCGCATGACCATGACGCCCTCGGCCTGGAGAACACTGGTTGCTGGCAGATCATCAGGAATTTTAATCGGCATGTCGCGTCGGTCCCTAGTTTATGTTGGGGGAGGACGCGAGTGGCTTTATCCGTATATTTGCCGGTTTGGCCACATCCTCTCTTTACAGAGAGTACCACCTTGCCCGGAGAGGCAGGTTGGCGTTGGGCGTCTCCCCAACTCTTGATGTGATGTCACTTCTACTCAAACTCTTTCAGGGTGGCAATAGGGTTTAAGTGTCGCCTTAAAGTGTATGAGAAATTTCCATTTCTTTTGCCGATCAGTTTATGAATGTTGCACTCAGCGACTTACAAAATTTGGAATGAATGTCCTTCAAATTTTTTCTATGGCGGCTTTCAACGCGCTTACACGCTGAGCTGATGTCCGAAATGATTGTTCTGCGGCAAAACCGAAAGCGATAGCGCGAGAATCCTTCTCTTCGACCGGGACACGGCATGAAGCATGAATCTCTGCCGCGCCCGTTGCCTCCACGATCCGTCTCGCATTCTCCGCGTTGACGCCGCTGCCGGGCATGATGCGGATGCGGCCACCAGCCAACTCAGCCAGCACCCGCAGATTATCCAACCCCTTTTCCGCAGTTTGTGACAGACCAGACGTCAGAATGCGCTCGAAGTCGAGTGCAATTGCTTGCTGCACGGCAATCTCCATATTCGGAACGAGATCGAATGCGCGATGAAGCGTCGTTCCAAGGCCTTTTGCTTCTGTAACCAGTCTTTCCAACATGGCGACATCAAGAGAACCGTCGCTCAGCGAAGCACCAATGACAACACCGGCCAAACCGGCATTTCTGGCATTACGAATATCCGACACCATGATGGCTTCATCTTCTGTCGAAAAGCAGAAATTGCCCGCGCGCGGTCTGATCATTGTGTAAACCGGGATTGGCGCTTTCGAGGCAAGCTCCATCAATCCCAGCGAAGGCGTCAAACCACCAAGTTCAAGCGCAGAACAGAGCTCGATACGATCCGCACCACCTTCTATTGCCGACCGCAACCCTTCGGCGCTATCTACGCAGACTTCAAGTAACACGCTCACGTCTGATGCCCCAATATTGCGGCCCCAACCAAACCGCCATCACTGCCGAATACACCCGGAACGACCAATGGCTGGTTCATTTTCCGCAAAATTCTGGCCCTGACGGCCGTATCAAGTGCGGAGATCAATTCGGAAGCAGTAGCAAGTCCACCACCAACCGGAATAATCGACGTGCCTGTTATGTTGACGACGGCTGCAAGCGGATCGGCAACCAGCTGGAGATAAGCGGTAATCGTCCGTCTCGCCTCCGGTCTGCCTTCCAGCCATTCCTGCAGGACCGCATGGCTACTCGCATCTATACCGTTCAAAAACTGGTGCAGTTTTTCGATCCCGCGCGCGCCGCCAATCGTATCGACGCAACCGCTCTGACCGCAGCCGCAATCGAAGCGAGGAACCGACACTGTTTGTCCGTCTATTTCTACACATGTGTTGAGGATCGGGCCATGCCCCCATTCGCCAGTCAAACCGGCTTTACCGCGAACCAATCGACCGTCGATAACAAGCCCGCCGCCAACACCTGTGCCCAGCACTGCGCAAAAAACTATGTCGTGCCCCTCACCAGCCCCTTCGATAGCTTCTGCAAGGGCCAGACAATCAGCATCATTGGCGGCGATTACCTGTCGCTCCAATCGCTCGCCGAGTTCAAGACTTAATCTGTGATCGGTGATGCAAGGAATGTTCGCCGAGAAAGCGGAACTTGTTACTGGATCAACCAATCCAGCGATGGAAAGTGCAAGTGGCCCCACCTCGTCCGATGCGCGGGTTCGAAGCACAGTTTCCAATGCGCCCCCGAACTCATCCCAACTGCTTGCAGGGGTCGGCAACTTTTCAAGAAGTTCGATGTGTCCCGGATGTACAGAGCGGGCCAGCCGAATGAAGGACCCACCAACATCCGCGGCAAAAACAGTACCTGCCTGCCGAGACTGACGCATCCTTCTGTCGTGCATGATCGATCTTCCGCCGATACGTTTCGATGGTCCAACCAATCATCGCAAATGTATCGGCAGTCAATCGCAAGGCGCAATTATCCTACGGTTTTGGCGCCACGAGCGAGATGTTCACACCTTGCGGATCCTTGCATTGAACAACCCATTCCCCGTTCGGCACTTCCATCGGCTCTTGCAAAACCGCTCCGCCGAGAGACTTGACCCGGCTGGCAGCATTTTTCACGCCATCGACCATGAAATAGAAACCCCAGCCAACAGGAGTGCCGGGAGGTGCGGTCATGATACCGCCGTGATCGGCACCATCGACACTGAACACCTTGTAATTGCCCATAGGCCCCATGTCGAAATTTCGTGAGAGCTTCCAGCCGAAAACTTTCTCATAGAACGGAAATACCGTCTCGCAGTTTTGAGCATACAGTTCATGCCAGCCCGGATGCCCCGGTTTGCGCGAACCGAAGTCAGCCGGTGGCGGCATGTCGTCTTTCGGTTCAAAAAGTGCAAAGATACCACCTTGCGGGTCCGAAACGATCGCAAACCGTCCAATGTCCGGGATATCCTGCGCTGCTCTGAGCACCTTGCCACCTTCAGCTTGAACCTTTTTGGCATATTCGTCTGCATTTGCGACACCGACATAACCGATCCAGCCGGGTTCGCCTCCGCAATCTTCCTTTGGCATATCCGCCATCGACATCATGCCTGCAATCATGCATCCGGGCACTTCGAACAATGTATATTTCATGCCGGGAACCCCGGCATCTTTCGCTGTCCAGCCGACGACTTTTGTATAAAAATCCTGTGCGTTGTCAGCATCTGTTGTCATAAGTTCGTACCAGACGAACGGAGAAGAGCCGTTTTTCATTGAAAGTACTCCCTTGGATTTCTTTCGCAGTTGAATGATCAGCCGCAGCAGCTGTGCTTGGAAGCCTGTGCTTCATACTCATCATGCCGTTTGACGAAATGCATCGTGCCATTTTCATTCCGGCCCTTGGGGGCGCGGTCGAGGATCATCAAAGTACCTATCCACTCCTCGATGCCTCGGGCATAGCTGGAATAGGTGTGATAGATGGCACCGCTGTCGTCCTTGTAGAAAGCGCTCATGCCGGGCAGCTCATCAAAAGCATCTTCAGCAGCCAGCTTGTCGAAATTGTAGAAAACACGGTTATTCTCGAGCTCATCCTTCGTAAAGGAGACGTGGTAATCGAAATTGAAATCACTGCCTTCTGACGAAACCCATGGAAAATGCCAACCCATTCGCCTTTTGTAAGCTTCCAGCTTTGCCAGAGGCCCGCGCGAAACGGCAATTAGCGTGACGTCGTGATTGTTGAGATGTGTCACGGCGCCATCAAGATTGTCAGCAAGGAACGAACACCCTGTGCAACCTTGATCCCAGTCGGGTCCGAACATGAAATGGTAGACCAGCAACTGGCTACGCCCGTCGAACAGTTCGGAAAGCGACTTCCGACCCGAAGGCGTATCGAATGCATAGTCCTTATCAACCTTCACCCATGGCAGTGCCTGCCGCTCACGATTGACCTTGTCGCGCAGATGAGTGGCTTCTTTTTCACTTGCCAGAAGCGCACGTCGCGCCTCAAGCCAAACTTCTCGGGATACAACCTCATTCATGGTGCAAGCCCTCCTCCGGCTTTTGCTCCCTGTCTATGCCCAGATATCAATGTTCCCGCTTGACGATTTACATTGATATCAATATTAATAAATCATGTCAAATAGCCTCGATGTACCTTTTGAAACAACACTTCTGGTTCGTGATACCTGCCTTTGCTTGCATGTTCAGCGCGCCGCACGTGCGCTCGCCCGCCGCTTTGACGACGCTCTGCGTCCAGTTGGGCTGACCAACGGTCAATTCTCGCTGATGATGTCGCTCAATCGCCCGTCGCCGCCGCCAATGAAGCCGGTGGCAGAACTGTTGGCCATGGATCAGACGACTTTGACCGCAGCGTTGAAGCCATTGCAACGGCAAGGTTGGGTGGAGATCGTTATCAACCCGAAGGACAGGCGCGAGCGTTTATTGCAACTCACGCCTGAGGGAAAAGCAGCTCTTGCTGCAGCGGTGCCGATATGGAAGGCCACACATGCGGATATCGAGAAGCAGCTCATAAGCGGCAACGGTGATGACGTCCGCCGCGACTTGCTGGTTCTGTCGTCAGCCTAATGGCTGAAGGGGCGCTTTTCGCGCCCCTGCCCAACAACTTATTTGTTTTTCTTCTTTGGCTTGAATTCCTTGTCGTAAACCTCTTCCGCCATACGCCGGAGCGAACGCCCGATAGCGGCATATTCATACTCATTGAGGTTCGCCAGCGAGATACGCCCTGCAGGCTGCAAAGTACCGAAGCCAGTGCCCGGAAGCATAACAATGCCGGTTTCATCTGCGATACGGAAAAGCAATTCTGTTGGAGAGATATTCTTCTTCACCCAGGCCGCGAAATCATCGCCATAGAGGCGGCGAACGATATCCTCCAGATCGAGCAGCGTATAATAATCGACTTCATTCTCGTCGGACTGTGGTTCCAGCCCAAGCTCGCGGTAAAGCGCCGCTTCACGGTGACGGATCAACTTCTTGAGTTCGGCCTTGTAGGAATCCTTTTCGTCCATCAGACCGAAAAGCGAGAACAGAACCATCTGCACTTGCTGCGGCGTTGATAGCCCTGCTGTGTGGTTAAGCGCGACAGTGCGGCTGTCGGCAACAAGCCTGTCAATAAACTTCAGTTTTGAGACATCCGGCGTTAGTGAGGAATAGCGCTCATTCATTTCCTTCTTCGCCGATGACGGGAGGTTCTTGAGCTTTTCATCCAGAAGATTGTCCTTCTGCATGGCGACAACACCAAGACGCCAGCCGGTTGCTCCGAAGTACTTGGAAAAAGAATAGACGAGCATTGTATTGTAAGGGCAGATCGCAAAGAGCGACTTGAAGTCATCTGCAAAAGTGCCGTAGACGTCATCCGTCAAGATCATGAGATCGGGACGCTTTTCCTTGACGATCCGCGCGATTTGCTCAAGGCCGCGTTGATCCATCTTGACCGACGGCGGGTTGCTCGGATTGATCAGGAAGAAGACCTTGACCGACTTGTCGAGCAGCTTGTTCAGCTCCGCTTCCGGATATTGCCAGCCCTGGTGCGGGTCGGCATTGATGTGCACTTCTTTCAACCGATAATTGTTCAGTTCCGGTATTTCGATGTAGGGCGTGAAAGCTGGCATGCCGATGGCGACTGTATCGCCTTCATCAAGTATCTTGTTCTGTTTCAGCGTGTCGAAAATATAGGTCATGGCAGCAGTTCCGCCTTCGACCGCGAATATATCGAGTTTATCGGAACTCATGTAACCGCCGATCATCTCGCGCACGAGATAATGCTTCACGATCTCTTCGCTGATCTTCAGCATGCGCGGTGGAACCGGATAGTTACACCCAAGAATGCCTTCCACCATTTCATGCAGATATTCTGATGGGGAAAGGCCCAGCTGATCGCGCACATAAGACAGTGCACGCCCGAGAAACTTCACCCCGGGCTGGTCGCCATTATCTGAAAGAAATCTCTGGAAACGCCCTTCAATTCCCTCGACTTTCGGCAAACCGCCCACGCTTGTCGACATATAGGAATAGGAAAGTTCGGCTTCTGCGACTGCAAATAGCCCCAGCCGCAGAAAGGCACGACGTGGTAAGGTGGCAAGAAAGTTCGGATTGCCGCGCCCGGCGTTCAGCATGGTCAGATCAGCTTTGCTTGAAGCCAGCTGGATCAGTGCGTCCTTGAGTTCGAACGGGCTTAGCTTTGCATATTTGCTATAATCAGTCTTCGCCATGATCTACTCCTCAGGAGAAAGCGACCACCAACGGCCCGAGCAATGTCAAAAAGACATTGGCAAGCGCATAGGTGATTGCGAACGGGGTGGTAGGAATGGAATTGCCTGCCTTGTCGAGCACTTCGCCGAAGGCAGGATTTGCGCTGCGCGACCCGGAAAGAGCGCCAGCAAATATAGCCACATTGTCATATTTCAGCACGTAACGGCCAAAGAACATCGTGATGATCAGCGGCAGAATGGTTACGACCACACCGATCAGGAAAATGGTGAGACCGCTGCTGATAATTGTCTGCACGGCCTGCAGACCTGACTGGAGGCCGACAACTGCAACAAAGCCAGCGAGGCCCAAATCGCGCAGCAATGTGGAGGCACCCGTCGGCATGTTGCCGATGGTCATGTTCCGGCTGCGATACCAACCGAAGAGCAGACCTGACAGAAGCGCTCCGCCGCCGCTGCCGAGTGTCAGCGGTATCGAACCAATGCGCACGACAGCCAGACCAATCAGAAGACCGAATGCGATACCAAGACCATGAAACACGAAATCGGTCTTGTCACTCGGAACGATCACCGGACCGATAGACTTCGCCGCACGCTGCAAATCCTGATCGGTTCCGTAGAGTGAAACGACATCGCCAGCACTGATGACCGTATCAGGTTGCAGCGGCAAAGGCTTGTCGGCACGTTTGACGCCGATAACATAGACGCCATGGCGCAGTTCAGAGCTTATATTCTCCTTGATCGCAGCAACGGTCTTGCCGACATAATCCGGTGAAGTGATCGTCACGTCACGGATTTGCACGACGACATCCATGCCTTCAGAAGATTGCAATTCGGTGCCGATCTTGTTGCCAGAAGCGACAACGCCTGAGCGCCTGCCGGCCACAAGAACGATGTCGTCCCTTTCCAGATGGAGATTGGGTGCGAGGCCGATGATCTTGCCAGCACGTTTGACCCGTTCAATGGTTATGGCGTCTTCAACAGAGGTCATCGCCTCAATCTGGGCCACGGTCTTTCCTGATGCCTGTTCCACCTTATAGATGCGCCCCACAAGATCAGGAGCTGCTTCGCTTTCGCCCTGCCCCAAGACCCTTATGCCAGCCAAAAGTTCGGCTTCCGCCTTGATGGCATCGTCGCGGATAGTGCGTCCCATGAATTTCGGCAGCAGATTGACGCAGACAATGATCGCTCCGAAGGAACCGAAAATATAGGTCACAGCATATCCAACAGCGACATTGGCCTGCAATCGCTGTACTTCGTCAGCTGCCAGACCAAGCTTGGAAATGGCCGAACTTGCCGTTCCGATGATTGCAGATTGCGTTAGCCCACCTGCTGCGATACCCGCCGCAAGACCTTTGTCCAAACCGAATATGCGCGCCATGATGACGACGGTCGCGAGACCGCTGATAGCGAGCACCGCGGCCATTGCGATCTCACGCAAGGATTGCCGCCCGAGTGATCTAAAGAATTGCGGACCACTTTCGAAACCGACCGCATAAATAAAAAGGGCGAAGAGCAGAGCCTTCACCCCATTATCGATCTGAACGCCCACCTGGCTGATTATCACCGCGACAAGCAGTGACCCGGCAACCCCTCCTAACTGGAACTTGCCGAAGTGTATCTTGCCGACCGCATACCCGCCGGCCAGGGAAAGGAACAAAGCAATTTCGGGTGCCTGCTGAAATATTGCCTGAAGCCAATGCATCCGTCCCTCCAAGCTCCGATAACAACCTAGGGTTAGCTAGAGCGGAAACACCAAAGACAAGAGGCCGCAAACACAAAATGTTAAAAGAAATGACAGCAAACACAAGATCGCTCAAAAAGTTGAAAGTGCTTTCTGGAATTGTTCTATTCTGGAACGGAGACAATCTCTTTACACCGTTCTGTGATGAAAACTTAAAATAGATCAATATCGGGGTAAGATGTCTGGAAAAAGCAGGACACAGACATAAAATATGTCTGACGACGATCCTCCTCTTGCAACAGGGTGATTGACGAGCATTTTAAGGATGAAAGCAGGCTGAAGTAATGAATGAAAAGCGAGCCCCCCATCTCGTTGTCGTCGGCGCCGGTTTTGGCGGATTGCAACTGATCCACGATCTTAGAAACGTCGACGTGCGAATAACGCTGATCGATCAGCGCAATCATCACCTGTTCCAGCCGCTTCTCTATCAGGTGGCAACAACTATCCTCGCCACGTCCGAAATTGCCTGGCCGATCCGGCATCTGTTCAAAGATCGCAAGGAAGTGACCACGCTATTGGGCACAGTCACCGATGTTGACACCGAACACCGTCAGGTGCTGCTCGAAAACGGCACCGAAATTTCGTACGACATGCTTGTACTCGCCACCGGTGCAAGACACGCCTATTTCGGCAATGATCAGTGGGAGGCGCTAGCACCCGGACTGAAGGCACTTGAGGACGCAACCACCATTCGCCGTCGCCTGCTTCTCGCCTTTGAGCGTGCAGAACGTGAAAGCGATGAAGCAAAGCGGCAAGCGTTGTTGACATTTGCCATCGTCGGTGGCGGGCCGACGGGCGTTGAACTAGCAGGCATTATCGCTGAGTTGGCCAAACAAACCATATGGCCGGAGTTTCGCAATATAGACACGCGGCAGACACGCGTGATGCTGCTTGAAGCCGGTCCGCGCATTCTGGCGGCGTTTCCAGAAGACCTGTCCAATTATGCGTTGAAAGCGCTCGAAAAACTGGGGGTGGAAGTACGGCTCGGAATTCCGGTCAAGGACATTACAGCCGAGGGCGTGACTGTCGGCGAAGAGTTCATTCCATGCCGGACAGCAATCTGGGCAGCAGGCGTGGCTGCCTCTCCAGCTGCAACGTGGCTCAACGCCGAGAGTGACCGAGCAGGGCGCGTGAAGGTGTTATCCAACCTCAATGTACCTGGCCATGAGGATATCTTCGTCATTGGTGATACCGCATGGGTCGAGGGACCGGACGGCAAGCCGGTTCCGGGTATTGCCCCTGCCGCCAAGCAGCAAGGTGCCTATGTTGCGAAGGTCATCAAAAGCCGCATTGAAGGAAAGACCCCACCGATGCCATTCCGTTACAAGCATCAGGGCAATCTTGCGACCATCGGCAGAGGCGCCGCTGTGGTCGATATGGGGCGCTTCAAGCTCAAGGGACTCATCGCCTGGTGGTTCTGGGGCATTGCGCACATCTTCTTCCTTATTGGAACGCGAAGCCGTGCCGCCGTCGCCTGGAGCTGGCTCTGGACTTACATCTCCGGCCAGCATAGCGCTCGGTTGATAACGCAAGGCAAACCTGTAGAGCGCTAGATGGAAGACGGCCCGCCGGAAGCGGGCCGTTTCTCTTACTGTCTGATATGCCGTTATTCGGCAGGTTCCAGCTGCGGAACAAGGTCTGTGACAACAGGCGTTCCGTTCATCGCTGCGGCCAACTTGTCGGTATCGAGTTCATTTTCCCAACGTGCCACGACGATGGTTGCGACCGCGTTGCCAACGAGATTGGTCAGAGCGCGGCATTCTGACATGAAGCGGTCGATACCGAGGATCAGGGCCATGCCCGCGACTGGAACGGCTGGAACGACGGACAGTGTCGCCGCAAGCGTGATGAAACCGGCACCCGTAATGCCTGCTGCACCTTTTGAGCTCAGCATTGCCACCAGTAGAAGCAGTATCTGATCACTCAGTGACAGTGGAATATCCGTCGCCTGCGCGATGAAGAGGGCTGCCAGCGTCATGTAGATATTTGTGCCGTCGAGATTGAACGAATAGCCCGTCGGAATGACGAGGCCAACGACAGAGCGCTTGCAGCCAGCCTTCTCCATCTTGTCCATCAGCGCGGGAAGTGCGGCTTCAGACGAAGATGTGCCCAGAACCAGCAGCAGCTCTTCCTTGATATAGCGGATAAGCGCGAGGATCGAGAAGCCATTGTAACGGGCGACAGCTCCCAGAACGACAAGCACGAACAGCAGGGCCGTGAGATAGAATGTGCCGATCAAAAGCGCGAGATTGGCAATCGAGCCGATGCCGTATTTGCCGATGGTGAATGCCATGGCACCGAAAGCCCCGATTGGAGCGGCCTTCATGAGGATCGAAACCAGCTTGAAAACGGGTGCTGTCAGGACGTGAAGAAAATCGGTGACAGGCTTGCCCTTGTCGCCGACCAGAGCCAGCGCAATACCAAACAGAACCGAGAAGAACAGCACCTGCAGAATGTCGCCGTCTGCGAATGCTCCAACAATCGTTGTCGGGATGATGTTGCTCAGAAAGCCGGTGATGGTCTGCTCATGTGCCTTGGCGGCGTAGTTGGCAACGGCCTTCGGATCAAGCGAAGCCGGGTCGATGTGCATCCCGGCGCCCGGCTGCACGACGTTGGCGACGATAAGCCCAATAATTAAGGCAAGCGTCGAAAACGTCAGGAAGTAGATCATTGCCTTACCGGCAACGCGACCGACCTTTTTCATGTCGGTCATTCCGGCGATGCCGGTTGCAACGGTCAGGAAGATGACAGGCGCGATAATCATCTTCACGAGCTTGATGAACGCATCGCCAAGCGGCTTCAACTGCGTGCCCAGCTCGGGGTAAAAATGGCCAAGCAGAATACCGGCAGCAATAGCCACCAATACCTGTACATAAAGATGCTTGTAAAAGGGGATTGGGCCGCGCGGCGCAGCCGCGGCACCTGTCGGTACTGCAATCATGATGTCCTCCGTTCGGCTCAGTCCGGAACCTGTCCAGCCTCCCAAGCCTTCAGTCTCGAATTCCAGCGGTCCCAGCCGCTGCTGAACTGATTGATTGCAATGTCCGTGCCAGTTTGGAGATAGATCACTAACGTGTTGTTTTCTTTAAATTTGTGAGTTTTCGCATCGAAGTAAATCTAGCAGAAGTGCGATTATCCGCACATTTTTATTTCCTATTTGTGTGAAATATTGCACAATGAGAGCAATGAGTTCGAACCCCTCCCCAGCGGACAGCCGCACCCGACCCACAAACATCAACCGACGGACATGGGCGTTGTTCGGATTGTTTTGGGCTGCGGTTTTCGCGCTTGCATTCTGGGTCGTCGGCGACATGGCACGAGACAAGGCCGTCCTCGCATTAAGCGAGCAGACAAGGATCGATGCCAACCTCAACACTGCATTGTTGCGCGCTGTTCTCGACAAGCAACGTGCTTTGCCTCTGGTGCTGTCAAAGGATAAGGCGCTGGAAGCTGCATTACTGGACAAAACAGCCACAACAATCGATCCCTTGAATGAGAAACTCGAAGCATTGGCGGATGGGACTCAAGCGGCCGTCATTTATCTTGTGGGCATGGACGGCATTGCCATCGCGGCAAGCAACTGGCGCGGACCAACGAGTTTTGTCGGCAACGACTACAAGTTTCGCCCCTATTTTCACAACGCTTTGAAAAACGGGGATGCAGAGTACTTTGCGCTCGGCAATGTCAGCAATCGCCCCGGTCTTTACATATCTCGTCGCATCGATGGCCCAAGCGGTCCGTTGGGGGTGATCGTTGTCAAGCTGGAGTTCGACAGGCTGGAAAGTGACTGGAACAATGCCGGACGGCCGACCTTCGTGACGGATGAACGAAATATCGTTCTGATTACAAGCTTGCCGTCTTGGCGTTTCATGACCATTGGCTCGATCGATCAGGAGCAGCTTCAGTCTATCCGCGATAGCCTGCAGTTTGGTGACGCGCCACTTAAGCCCTTGCCCCTGTCGATCAAGTCAATTGACGGCGAGGATGTACAGTTGATTGATGCGCTGCTGCCCGGCAATGCGCGCAATACCGACTTTCTCGCAATCCGTTCGATCGTGCCTTCCACTCCCTGGCAGATGTACAGTCTCGCGCCAATTCGCCCGCAGATTCCTTCCGCCATTCGTGAATCCCGGTTGTTCACCTTTATCATCCTTTCAGCTATCGCAATGGTTGCCGGACTTCTTCTACGTCGCAGGCAGAAAATCGCGACACGCATCGCCAATGCACAACGTACACAGATGGAACTGGAAGAACGCGTGGAAGAGCGCACCCGCGATCTCAGTCTGGCACGCGACAGACTGCAAGCTGAGATCAGCGACCATCGTCGCACCGAAACAATGCTGCAAGGGGTGCAGCAGGACCTCGTGCACGCCAATCGCCTGGCCATCATGGGGCAAGTAGCGGCTGGCGTGGCGCATGAAATCAACCAGCCCGTCGCAACTATTCGCGCCTATGCAGACAACGCAAAAACCTTCATCGAACGGAAATGCCTTTCCAACGCAACCGAAAACCTCAGTGAAATCGCCGCATTAACAGACCGCATAGGTACAATCACGGGTGACCTTAAAGCACTTGCCCGCAAGGGACGTACTCCTTCCGAACCGACTTCGCTCAGTCAGGTCATTTCGGGTGCGCTGGTACTGTTGCGAAGCAGGTTCTCTGGGCACATGGATCAGCTCGATATCGCACTACCACCGCCGGAACTGCAAGTTATCGGTCATTCAATCCGGCTGGAGCAGGTTTTCATCAACCTGTTCCAGAATGCACTGGAAGCCATTGATTTAAAACAGAATGATGGAAAAATAGAAGTCCGTACTCATGTAGATCGTGACAAAGTCATCATATTGGTTTCCGACAATGGACCGGGTATGCCGCAGCATATTCGCGACAATCTGTTTTCGCCTTTCAATACATCGAAGGAAAAAGGTCTCGGTCTAGGTCTTGTGATCGTCAAGGAGATCGTCACTGACTATGGCGGGACCATCTCTGCCGAAAGTAATGCCGCAGGCACATCTTTCCGCATCGAACTGAGAAAAGCATGATGGACAAGTCACCCTTCGTTATTCTTGTCGACGATGACAAGGCGCTCCGCCGCGCCACTCGTCAAACGCTTGAGCTTGCCGGTTTCGGAGTTGCTGATTTTCCAAGCGCACTGGATGCGTTGAACAACGTTACTTTTGAGTATGATGGCGTTGTCGTTACCGATGTCCGCATGCCGCAGATCGACGGTCTCCAATTCTTTGCCCGGATCAAAGCCATTGACCCCGATTTGCCAGTAATCCTGATTACTGGCCACGGTGATATTCCGATGGCGGTGCAAGCCATTCAGGACGGTGCCTATGATTTCATCGCCAAGCCGTTTGCAGCCGACAGGCTCGTGCACAGCATCCGTCGTGCATGGGAAAAGCGACAGCTTATCGTTGAAAACCGCGCCTTACGCGAAGCCGCCGAGAATGTGGAAGGTGATCTGCCGTTGATCGGCCAGACACCGGCGATGGAAAATCTGCGCCGTACCTTGCGCGATATAGCCGATACGGATGTTGATGTGCTCGTGGCTGGTGAAACTGGCAGTGGCAAGGAAGTCGTCGCACAGTTGCTGCACAACTGGGGCCATCGTCGCAAAGGCAATTTCGTAGCACTCAACTGCGGGGCCTTGCCCGAAACGGTGATTGAAAGCGAACTGTTCGGTCACGAGGCAGGTGCTTTCACGGGAGCTCAGAAAAAGCGGCTCGGACGGGTTGAACATGCAAGTGGTGGCACGCTGTTTCTCGATGAAATTGAAAGCATGCCTGCAGCAACGCAAGTGAAACTGCTGCGCGTCCTTGAGATGCGCGAAATCACTCCACTCGGCACGAATGAGGTTCGCCCGGTCGATCTGCGGGTTGTGGCTGCAGCAAAGATCGACCTCGGTGACCCCGCCCAGAGAGGCGACTTCCGTGAGGACCTCTATTACCGGCTGAATGTCGTCACGCTTTCCATCCCGCCGCTGAGAGAAAGACGAGACGACATTCCGTTGCTTTTCGCACATTTCCTGACGCGAGCGTCGAAACGCTTCAATCGCGATGTGCCCGCTATCGATACAGCGACACACCGACATCTCATGAACCATAGCTGGCCGGGAAATGTCCGCGAATTGGCACATTTTGCCGACCGCGTAGCGCTTGGCGTTGCGAAACCGGCTCACTTGCTGCAATCGATGGTCGGCAATCAAGAAACACTTCCAAAACGGCTCGAGCGCTACGAAGAAACGCTTATCCGCGAAACGCTTGCCGCCCATAATGGCAATGTTCAGGAAACGATTGAGGCGCTCGGTATTCCGCGAAAGACCTTTTACGATAAGATGCAGCGTCATGGCATCAATCGCGCGGACTATCGCGCCAACGGCGATTGAAGTTCATCTGCCATCTGTCTGGGAGGACCACGATGACCTTGAAACTCTACCTTCATCCCTTTTCGTCATACTGCCAAAAAGCGATAACCGCCTTCTATGAAAAGGACATAGCTTTCGAAGCAAGAATTCTTGATGGTACGGAACCGGTAGCGAGCGAGTTCAACGCCGTTTGGCCCTTCGGTAAATTCCCCGTGCTAACGCATAATGGAAAACTGGTGTTTGAAGCGACCGGTATCATCGAGTATCTCGACGCCACCCATCCCCACACCAGACAACTGATCCCATCGGACCCGCTTGTCAGCGCTGACGTGAGAATGTGGGATCGTTTCTTCGATAATTACATAAACTACCCGCAGCAACGCCTCGTCTATATCGCACTTGGTCGCGAGCATGACGACGGGGGCAACCGCTGGCGAGCAGCCTTCGATACAGCCTATGCGTTTCTGGATCGACATATGGAAGGGCGCAAATGGGTCTCGGGGGATGATTTCAGCCTTGCCGACTGCGCTGCGGCGCCTGCCCTGCTCTACGCAGACTGGACCTATGCCATTCCCGAAAAATTCGCCAATGTGTGGACCTATCGCAAACGTCTGCTTGCACGGCCGAGCTATGCCCGCGCACTCGACGAAGCGCGACCATTCCGTCATCTGTTTCCGTTAGGAACGCCCGAAGAAGGTAGGGACTGACAGCCTATCGCGGCGAAGCGATCAACTGTCCCGTAGAAGTGTGCTGCATGACTTCCATCGGAATGCCATAGATTTCCTCCAGGCGTTCTGGCACCATAATTCCCTTAGGCGTGGATTGTGCGATCAATCTGCCGCTGTGGAGTGCAAACACTTCATCGCAAAAGCGTGCGGCCATATTGACATCATGCAAGACGACGAAGACGCTCAGGTCCTTTTCGTGTGACAGCTTACGCACAAGCGAGAGAACTTCGATCTGGTGCGCGATATCCAGCGCCGAAGTCGGTTCATCAAGCAGAAGGCATTCCGCATCCTGAGCAACCAGCATGGCGAGCCAGACGCGCTGACGCTCACCGCCCGAAAGGGTATCGACCAATCGGTCCGCGAAGGCTCCGATCCCGGTCAGTTCGATGGCTTCTTCCACCTTCTGACGGTCCGTTGCGCCGAAGCGCCCTAGAGCACCGTGCCAGGGGTAGCGCCCCAAAGCGACAAGTTCCCTGACCAGCATGCCTGCCGCAGGTGCAGTCTGCTGTGGCAGGTAGGCAAGCTTACGCGCAAACTCACGGTCACCCCAATCACCAAGCGCCTTACCCGCAAAGCGTACAGTCCCGCCGGACACTGGCTGCTGCCGAGCCAAAATCTTCAGAAGTGTTGATTTGCCTGAACCATTATGCCCGATAAGCGCTGTCAGGCTTCCCACCGGTATCGACATCGTCAGCGGTTGCAACAGGACGCGCCCGGCGGCTGAAAAGGTGACATTCTCGAGTTCGAACAGAGCGGAGGTCATCATTCTCATTCCTGATTTTGGTCAACTCTAGGGTCAGGACCTAGATATCTGCCCTGCAATAAAGCAGTTCATCGAAGGTTGATAGCAAAATATGAGAAAGATATACATGTTTTGAGAAACACCATCGGGAAGAAGAGTTTGGGCTTCCATCCGCATATGAAAAGTCACATTGAAGACGTCAGCTTACTGGACGATCTCCATTATCGCGTTTGGAATGGCGCAATAGCCGACGTATGGTCGGTCGATTGCGGACCAGGCGCACGCGGAGAATATGTTTCGGAAGCGCCGCGCCTTTTTCTTGTGCTTGAAAGCCGAGGGGAACTGGCAATCCGCCCCGAACAAACCAACCATACGCTGGCGAGTGTTCAACCGCGGCAAAGGCTTTGCTACGTCCCTGCTGGCATGACGATCTGGAGCCGCGTAACACGTCCGGGAAAACTAAAGCATCTCGATCTGCATTTCGATATTGCTGCCCTACAACAACGCTTCGGTCACGTACTGGACAAAAGTAGCATCGAAAAGCCTCGCCTGTTCTTTTCGAACTCGAAGATCGAACAGATTGGTTCCTTGCTGGCCGAAGAATGCATTTCAAAAGCACCGATGCATGACCTTTATGGAGAGGGCCTGCTAACCGCACTTGTAACAGAACTCTTTGAAGCGCAGTTGGAACAAAGGACACTTAACAGCAAGCTTTCACCGCGACAGCTTCGCCGCGTTACTGAATTCATGGAGGATAATTACGCGCGCGTTATCCGCCTTCAAGAACTGTCAACGCTCGCCGGATTGTCCGAATCCTATTTCTGCAGCGCCTTCAAGGCCTCGACAGGTGTTTCACCGCACGCCTGGCAGATGCGGAAGCGCATTGATCAAGCGCAGATGCTGCTTCTGCAACCAAACGTGTCCCTACCCCATATCGCAGCTCTCACGGGCTTCGCCGATCAGGCGCATTTCACCCGTGTTTTCAAGAAACTGACCGGCATTACGCCTGCCGCCTGGGTCAGACAACACCAACAGTAAACCCAGCACGAGCGATATTTGAGGACATTTTACATTAGCCAAAGATCATTCAATTAGGCGAAATAACGAACAATCTTCTAGCAATATCTTGATGTAAATACTCATATTAATTTGCAATGCGTTGCAGCGCTGACGCATTCGCCGCACCTGGCTGTTGTCTTATCGGACGTTGGCAAGTTGGGTCAGATATAGGATTTCTCAAGGGGCTTGCACCGAATGACCACATCGATAAAGCAACACTTCCTGATGCTGCTGGCCGGCAACGCAGCATTTGCGTTTCTGCCGGTTTCGACAACCTATGCGCAAGAGGCTAACAATACGGTTCGCCTTGACACGGTTGTCGTACAGACGGGAAATGGTCGTAGTGATGAGGGTGTTGCGCCGGTAAACGGCTTTGTTCCAACAGCAACGACAACCGGCTCGAAAGACAGCGTTGCCATCGAAAAGATTCCACAATCCGTATCAGTTGTAGGGCGCAAGCAGATGGATACCATCGGCGCGCAAAAGCTGGACGAAGCATTGCGCTATACGCCAGGTGTGCTCGGACAGCCTTTCGGTGTCGATAACGATACCGACTGGCTCTATATTCGCGGTTTCGAAGCCACCCAATACGGCACCTATCTCGACGGTTTGCAGAACTTCAGCTACGGCTTCGGTGGTTTCCTGATCGATAGCTTTGGCATTGAACGTATCGACGTTCTGCGTGGTGCATCGTCTGCCCTTTACGGCGGGTCCAATCCGGGCGGCATTGTCAACTATATCAGCAAGCGTCCGACCGACGAGCGGCTGCGATATCTAGAAACGGGCATCAATAGTTACGGTAATGCCTATCTTGGCTTCGACATCGGCGACAAAGCCAGCGATACGGTCAATTACCGTGTGAACGGCAAGATTCAGGGTGGCAATAATTATACAGACTTCGCCAAGGAATTTCGCGGCGTCATCTCGCCAAGCATTGAATACAAGCCGGACGAAGCGACGAAGCTGACCATTCTCGGCAACTATACCCATCTTGATCTGACCCACGATGGCGGAGGCTTTCTTCCCTACTACGGCACTGTCGTTCCAACCGAGTTCGGCAAGATTTCGCGCAAGCGAAATTTCACCGAGCCCGACATTGATTCCTACGAGCGCGAGCAGGCCTCCATCGGCTATGAATTCGAGCATCAGTTCGACAATGACTGGACTGTACGGCAGAACGTTCGCTATGGTTTTCACATGTGAAGAACACACCCTTTACGCCTATGGTTATGAAGGTTTCTTGCCGCAGCCGGCACCAGGAAATCCGAACATTGCGCGCATCAATTTCAGGCACGATACGACGGTCAATACCTTCCTTGCCGACAACCAGCTTGAGGGAACAGTCGAGACCGATGCTCTGACACACAATCTTCTGTTTGGTGTCGAGTACCGTTATTTCCGTATTGAACAGATGCAGCAGACCGGCGGGGCGACTGTTATCGATGGTTTCAATCCGGTATATGGTGAACCACAGGGCCCGATGTTCGACCCTTATATCGATCAGGATCTGCGACGTCACCAGATCGGCATTTACGCACAGGATCGAGTAGAGTTCGGCGACGGCTGGATCGCAACATTCAACGGTCGCTACGACTATGTCAAAACTGACGCGGCAGGATTGCCGAGCTACGAATATAACAAGGGCAAAGCTTCAGGCCGCGCTGGACTGGGCTACGAGTTCGACAATGGCATAACGCCTTATGTCAGCGTCGCGACCTTCTTCAATCCGATCATCGAAACGCTGGCAGATGGCAGCTATGCTCAACCGGAGACGGGAACACAGTATGAAGTGGGCGTCAAATACCGTCCGGAATTGTTCGACGGTTTGATCACCGCTTCACTGTTTGATTTGACCAAGGAGAATGCCCTCACTGGCTCCAGCTTCGCGCGTGAGCAGCTTGGCAAGGTCAACTCGCGCGGTTTCGAACTGGAAGTTCAGGCCAATATCACCGATGCCTGGAAAGTGACTGCTTCGGTTACTGCCTACGACCTGAAAATCAAAGAGAATGACAGCAACCCCGATATTATCGGCAATCGTCCTTACCTCTTGCCGGAACAACAGGCTTCCGTCTTTGTCGAGTACAAGGTGCCAGACGGTGCTTTTCAAGGGGTGACGCTCGGCGGCGGTGTACGCTACCTCGGTTCCTCTTATGCCGATGAGGAAAATACACTCAAGGTGCCAGCTGTGGCGCTTGCCGACCTGAAGCTCGGTTACGAAAAAGACAATTGGGGGGTCGACCTCAACGTCACCAATCTGTTCGACAAGAACTATGTCGCTGGTTGTCAGGGCATTTATGTCTGCGGCTATGGTGAAGGGCGTAAAGCGCTACTCAAGGTCCACACCAAGTGGTGATTTTGAGATTGAATACCAAAGAGTGCCACGGTTGTGGCACTCTTTGAGGCCGTCTACAGAGTTTGCATGAATTCATGCAAGACGACAGCTTGATTATGCTCTTCGTCTTTCGCGCCATATAAGAGCGTTAGTCGCCCACCTCTTGCCTTGGCGGTCGCGATCAAATCCTTCAGTGCTGGCTTGTTACCTTCCAACTCTTCGCGATATTTTATCTGAAAATCATTCCATTTCGCCGGATCATGGCAGAACCATTTGCGAAGATTGGCGGTCGGGGCAATATCTTTGGCCCAAAGATCTATATCCGCCTTCTCCTTTGTCATACCGCGCGGCCAAACACGATCCACGAGTACACGGTAGCCATCGTTCGGTGAAGGAGCTTCATAAATACGCTTCAAGCCAATCGTCGTCATAGGAATGGTTCCTCAATGCCTCACCAACACATATGGCGAATGGAACGGCTTCGACAAGGCGACATTTCTGTTCTGGCGAACAAAGAGAAAAGCCGTGGCTGTCAGACATTGAATATCCGACAGCCACGGCTCTTACTGGCTCAAGCAAAGACGGTCGCAACTGCCTTTTTCGTCGCGGCAACAACCTTGTCTGCTTCTTCACGCGTCAGGCAGAGTGGTGGAGCAAATCCGAGAATATCGCCTTCAGGCATAGCGCGAGCGATAACGCCGTTGGCAAGAAGTGCCGTTGAAACCTGTGCGCCGATCTTCAGCGAAGGATCGAAGAATTTGCGGTCGTCGCGATCTTCCACGAATTCGATTGCCGCCATCAGACCTTCGCCGCGAATTTCGCCGACATGCTTGTGATCGCCAAGAGCATCCTGCAGTGCCTTGCGGAAATAGGCACCTGTGGAGCCGGCATTTTCAACCAATTTCAACTCGTCGATGAGCTTGAGATTGGCTACGCCTGCTGCAGCGCAGATCGGATGGGCAGAATAGGTCCAGCCATGGCCAATTGGCCCCATCTTGTCCGATCCCTGAACCAGCACCTGCCACATGCGGTCCGATACAATCGAGCCGGAAAGCGGAGCATAGGCCGAGGTTAATCCCTTGGCGATGGTAATCAGATCTGGCTTCATGCCGTAATGGTCGGAACCAAACATGCTGCCAAGACGGCCGAAGCCGGTAACGACCTCATCGGCAACGAGCAGAATATCGTAGCGATCAAGAACAGCCTGAATCTTCTGCCAGTAACCAGCCGGTGGCGGCACAATGCCCCCCGTACCCAGAACCGGCTCACCAATAAAGGCAGCAATCGTATCCGGACCTTCAGCAAGGATCATTTCCTCGAGCTTGTCGGCACAATGTTGCGAGAATTGTTCTTCGCTCATCGAGCGATCCGCGCGACGGAAATAGTATGGCGATTCCGTATGCAGGACCGGTGCACGTGGCAGGTCAAAGGCGTTGTGGAAGGTTGCAAGACCCGTCATGCTTCCCGTCATCACGCCCGAACCATGATATCCGCGCCAACGAGAAATGATCTTCTTCTTTTCCGGGCGGCCAAGAATATTGTTGTAATACCAGATCAGCTTGATGTTGGTTTCGTTCGCATCCGAACCGGACAGACCAAAATAAACGCGGCTCATGTGGTCTGGCGCGCGGTCGATGATCATCTTGGCAAGCGTGATCGACACTTCAGTGCCATGACCGACATAGGCATGATAATAGGCAAGTTTGCGCGCCTGTTCTGCAATCGCATCCGCAATTTCTGTGCGGCCATAACCAACATTGACACAATAAAGACCCGCGAAGGCATCAAGGCTCTTCCGGCCATTTACATCGGCAATGTACACGCCCTCGCCGCCTTCCAACACGCGCGTTGGCGTTTCACCACGGGCATGCATACCCATATGCGTGGACGGATGAAAGAAGTGATCCCGGTCCCAGGCGGTGAGTTCATTGCTATTGTTCAACATGGTTATGTTCCTTTCCAGTCGCCACGCTTTCACGCGGCACTATCGATGCAGAGATATTTGAGTTCGGTGAAGGCTTCGATGCCTTGATGGGAGCCTTCGCGGCCAAGCCCGGATTGCTTCCAGCCGCCGAAAGGGATCGGTGCGCCGGTGATTTTCGCGCGGTTGATCGCTACCATTCCATATTCGAGTGCGCGCCCCATGCGGAGCTGTCGGGCGCCATTCACCGTTACGACATAAGCAACGAGGCCATATTGTGTGGCATTGGCGCGGGCTATGACTTCGTCCTCATCATCAAAAACCGTGACAGCAGCTACCGGTCCGAATGTCTCTTCGTGCATAATCGCCGCATCGTCAGGCACATCGACCAGCAATGTCGGTTCAAAGAAAAGCGAGTTCTCTCTCAGCCGGTTGCCGCCGACGAGTATCTTACTGCCTCGCTTTTCAGCATCCCGCACGTGCTCTTCGACCTTGTCCACCGCCCGGCTGTGCATCAGAGGCCCAATCTCCACCGTCAGATCAAGACCATTGCCGACCTTCAGCGCCTCAATGCGCACAGCAAAAGCCTTTGTGAATGCTTTCAGAATGCCGCGCTGAACAAAGATACGATTGGCAGCAAGGCAATCCTGACCAGAGGTCGCAAATTTGGCGGCCATAGCAACATCGACCGCCCGCTCGACATCGGCGTCATCGAAGATGATTAGAGGTGCATGTCCGCCAAGCTCCATGACAAGCCGTTTCATCGTATTCGCACATTTGGTAGCGATCAGCTTGCCGATTTCCGTTGAACCGGTGAAGCTCAGCGCCCGTACACGCTCGTCGCGGCACAATACATCGACGATAGGCGCGGCTTTGCCCGTCACCACATTGAATATGCCCGCAGGCATTCCCGCACGTTCGGCCAGTTCGGCGAGGGCGAGTGCAGAAAGCGGTGTTTCTGAAGACGGATGCACGACGACCGGGCAACCGGCGGCAATCGCTGCAGCCGCCTTGCGTGTGATCATGGCATGCGGAAAATTCCATGGAGTAACAAGTGCTACGACACCCAACGCCTCACGGCGCACGAGCATCTCGGCATTGGGGAGATGGCTCGCTATGGTTTCGCCGTTAAGACGCTTGGCCTCTTCTGCAAACCATTCGATGAAAGATGCGCCATAGTCGATTTCGCCGCGCGATTCCGCCAGCGGCTTGCCCTGCTCCAGCGTCATCAGCAATACGAGATCTTCGCGATTTGCCGTGACCAGCTCGAACCAACGCCGCAAGACCGCGGATCGTTCGTGGGGCAGCTTATCACGCCAGGCCGAAAACGCCTTTACTGCCGCATCGATCGCAAGCGTCGTCTCAGCTTCGCCAAGACTAGCCACACGGGCAAGCCGTTGACCCGTTGCAGGATCGAGAACAGGGAAGGTTTCGGCCTTTTGTCCCGCTACCCAGCGTCCATCGACATAGCCCAGCTCACGAAAAAGATGCTTATCGCGAAGCCTGCCAAGCCCATCATGTTGTATCGGATGATCCAGAACGGCATTCATTGTTCTTCTCCCAATTCAGGAAGAAGTTTGTCACAGGATAGCTCTGGATTCGGACCAAAGGCAGCCCGACGAACATTCGAATTGGACTAAATTTAAAAGCCAGACAGTCTGTTTGGGCTAGTCCGCGACTTCCTTGAACAGCGACAAAGGTGCACTCGCTTTCTCGTCCTTGACCAGCTTAGTCACGATATAGGTGAAGTAGCGTTCTATGCCGATATTCTGATCCAGAAGACGGTCAATCAGACGCTGATAGCCATCAATGTCGCGCGCCACGATCATCAGAAAATAGTCCACTCCACCGCCAACCGACCAGCAGGACACGATTTCGGGTACTGCTGTGACGGCTCTTTCGAACCGGTCAAAATCGCTTTGACGATGATTGCCCAGAGTGATCTGCACAATGACATGCGCGATGGGAGCAATTTTACGGTAGGCGATGCGCGCATGATAGCCCGTGACAATCCCCGCCTCTTCCAGCTTGCGCAGTCGCAGCCAGCAGGGTGTCGCAGAAAGCCCGCTCTTCTCCGCCAAGGCAAGCTTGGTGATCCGCGCATTCTCCTGAACGGCTTCGAGAATACGCAAATCGACGGCGTCGAGCTTCAAGGCGGCTTTCATTCTGTTGATCCAGCATCTGCAAACATTCCTGTTCTCATTGGCACGCCCCTGCGCCGCTGACAAGGCTCCGACATCGAAAAGTCGTGACAGATCAAAATTGTAATGATCCAATATAATTATTGACATGATCCTATAGGTCTTTCACACATAGAGCCAAGAACAAAAAATCAAACATATGGGGAACGAAGATGCGGCCTTACGGTTTCGCACGTAGCGTATTATTGCGCCCTCAATTTGCTCGCCTGCAGCGAAGACGTGTTTTGCTTGGTGCAGCGCTCCCCATTGTCACGCCGCTTTGAACGGCGGTGCGGATGTCGGGAAGTGTGTCGCAAATGATCAGTCTCAACGAAATAGAGCAAGCCCAAGACAGGCTGAATGGTCATGTCCAAAGAACACCGCTGATCCACTCCGAAAGTCTCAGCAGGCGATCAGGCGTGCCGGTTTTTCTCAAGCTTGAAAACCGCCAACCAACGGGTAGTTTCAAGCTTCGCGGCGCAACAAATGCCGTTCTCAGCCTGTCCGAAAATGAACGCAAGCAGGGACTTGTCACAGCCTCTACCGGAAATCATGGGCGCGCGTTGGCTCATGCGGCGTCCATGCAAAGGTTGACCGCCACAATCTGTCTTTCATCGCTTGTACCGCGCAATAAGGTCGAGGCAATCCGCGATCTTGGTGCGGATGTGCGCATCGTTGGGAACTCACAGGACGATGCGATGGAAGAAGTCGTGCGACTTGTGCGTGATGAAAGCATGAATGCCATCCCACCATTCGACGATCCGCGCATCATTGCCGGACAGGGAACGATGGGATTGGAAATTGTCAAAGACCTCCCTGAACTGGACACCGTGCTTGTTCCGCTTTCTGGTGGTGGACTTGCCGCCGGAGTGGCTGCAGCAGTGAAAGCAAAACGCTCACTAGCGCGGGTAATTGGAATTTCCATGCGCCGCGGCGCGGCGATGCAAGCGAGCCTTGAAGCGGGCAAACCAGTCAATGTTGAGGAACAGGATACGCTGGCAGATTCCCTCGGTGGTGGCATAGGCCTCGATAACCGTTGGACTTTTGAGATGTGCCGCTCGCTGCTTGATGATGTGATCCTGCTCGATGAAGAGGAGATCGCAGCGGGGATCAGACATGCCGCAACGCAAGAAGGCGAAGTCATCGAAGGGGCCGCGGCCGTCGGTATTGCCGCCTTGTTGAGCAGCAAGATCAGGCCGACAGGACCAACCGCCATCATTGTTTCTGGTGGCAATATCGATCCCGAACAACATCGCGCAATCGTGGAAGACCGTTATCGGAGGGCAGGCTGATGGCTGAAATGAGAATTCTGACCGAAGCTGATCTGCGACAGATCATAGCCCTCGAACTTGAAAGCGTGGCGTGCGTGGAGGATGCTTTCCGGGCACTCGCGAGTGGCGGTGTCAGCATGCCGCCCATTCTTCGGTTGGATATCCCCGCAGAACGTGGCGAAGTCGATGTGAAGACGGCCTATATTCCCGGGATAGACAGCTTTGCCATCAAAGTAAGTCCCGGCTTCTTCAATAATCCTTCCATCGGCTTACCATCCACCAATGGGCTGATGATCCAGTTTTCGGCAAAGACAGGGCTTATCGAAGCATTGTTGCTGGATAATGGCTATCTGACCGATGTGCGTACAGCGGCTGCCGGTGCTGTCGCAGCAAAATATCTGGCGCGGGAAAATGCCCGTGTCGCCACCATCATCGGTGCGGGCATGCAGGCTGGAATGCAGCTTGAAGCGCTGACGCTCGTGCGCCCCATCACCGAGGCGCGGATTTGGGCACGCAACTTCGATAGCGCGAAAAAAGCCGCGCAAAACTTCACCCAAAAGCTCGGAATACCGGTGACGGCGATTGCAGATGCAAAGGAAGCTTGTGATGGCACTGACATCATCGTCACGACCACGCCATCGGAAACGCCACTCATAAAGGCTGAATGGCTTGCACCCGGTCAGCACGTTACTGCTATGGGATCGGATGCCGAACATAAGAACGAGATCGACCCCACCCTTTTCCAGCGATCAATCATCTATGTCGCTGACAGCCTCTCCCAGACACGCAGGCTTGGCGAACTGCACCACGCAATTTCGGCTGGGATTGTTGCAGCGGATACTGTCTTTCCAGAACTGGGCCAGATCGTTCTCAATGCCCCCACATTCCAGCGGAAGGCAGAGGACATAACCTTCTGCGACCTCACCGGCACCGGGGTTCAGGATACTGCAATCGCCCGTCTTGCGACGGAGCGCGCCAGCCTGCGCGACGCAGGCACGAAAATTGATTCAACCAAAACTGCAGGAGCCAGTCGATGAGTGTGGAACTCAACTTCACCCGCGCGGAATATGATGAGCGGATAGCCAAAACCCGTCGCGCCATGGAGAAGGCAGGCTTCGATGTCATCATCGTCACAGACCCGTCCAACATGCACTGGCTTACCGGTTATGATGGCTGGTCCTTCTATGTCCATCAATGCGTTGTGCTTTCGATGGAAGGCGAACCGATCTGGTATGGTCGTGGTCAGGATGGCAACGGTGCTAAACGCACCGCGTGGATCAGCCATGACAACATTATCGGCTATCCCGACCATTACGTGCAATCGCTGGAACGCCACCCGATGGACCTTCTGGCCTCAATCCTTGAGGAAAAGGGATGGGGTAACAAGACGATAGCCGTCGAGTTCGACAATTACTGGTACACTGCTGCGGCCCACCATGCTCTGCAGAAGCATCTGCCCAATGCACAGTTCAAAGATGCGCAAGGTCTCGTCAACTGGCAGCGGGCGGTGAAGAGTTCAACCGAGATCGGCTATATGCGCAAAGCCGGTCGCATCGTGGAAGCCATGCACCAGCGCATCGTCGATAAAATCGAGCCGGGCATGCGTAAATGCGATCTGGTTGCCGAAATCTACGATGCAGGCACGCGCGGCGTTGACGATTTCGGCGGCGATTATCCTGCCATCGTGCCACTGCTGCCTTCTGGACCCGATGCCTCCGCCCCGCATCTCACCTGGAATGATCTACCGATGAAGACCGGAGAAGGTACTTTCTTCGAAATCGCCGGCTGCTATAAGCGTTATCATTGCCCACTGTCGCGGACTGTATTTCTCGGCAAGCCGACGCAGGCTTTTCTTGATGCAGAAAAAGCAACGCTCGAAGGTATGGAAGCGGGACTTTCTGCTGCTCGCCCTGGCAACACGTGCGAAGATATCGCCAACGGCTTCTTCGCTGTTTTGAAGAAATACGGGATCATCAAAGACAACCGCACCGGCTATTCAATCGGCCTGTCCTATCCACCGGATTGGGGCGAACGCACGATGAGCCTGCGCCCCGGCGATCACACCGAGTTGCAGCCCGGGATGACCTTCCATTTCATGACAGGTCTCTGGCTGGAAACCATGGGGCTGGAGATCACCGAGAGCATCGTGATCACCGAAACCGGCGTCGAATGCCTGTCGAATGTGCCACGCAAACTCGTGGTCAAGGATTAGGACGCTGCGATGATGCTTAGCTCGCCTCCATCACGTCCCTCCCCGATCACGCCGACTGTCGATCTTGACCGCGACGGCGTACAGCACGGGCATTTGCGGTTGCCATGGTCCAGAGACGATTCCGCCTGGGGCTCGCTGATGCTGCCAATCTGTGTCATTCGTAACGGCAACGGCCCGACCGCCCTTCTTACGGGTGGCAATCACGGCGATGAATATGAGGGGCCGGTTGCACTCTACGATCTAGCCGCCAATCTGAAACCAGCTGAGATCAACGGACGCGTTATTATTGTTCCTGCAATGAATTTCCCGGCCTTCATGGCCGGAACACGCACATCGCCGATAGATAAAGGCAATCTCAATCGTAGTTTCCCCGGCCGTCCGGATGGCACGGTAACTGAAAAGATCGCCGATTATTTCACCCGCTATCTGCTGCCCACAGCCGATATCGTCATGGATTTTCATTCCGGCGGACGAACACTCGACTTCCTGCCCTATGCCGCCGCGCACGCCCTGCCCGATGCAACTCAGGAAGCCCAATGCTTTGCTGCCGTCAAAGCATTCTCCGCCCCTTTCTCCATGCGAATGATCGAGATCGATGCTGTAGGCATGTACGACACGACCGCTGAAGAAGCGGGCAAGGTGTTTGTGACGACCGAGCTTTCTGGCGGCGGCACGATTTCAGCACGGTCGGCAGCAATCGCCAAGCGTGGCATTCGCAACCTATTGCGCCACGCAGGCATTCTGCAAGGAGAGGTGGAGCTTTCGCCCACCACATGGCTCGATATGCCATCGCAGGAATGCTTCGGCTTTGCCGATACCGAAGGTTTGCTTGAACCTTTGGTCGATCTTGGCGCGGAAATACGCAAGGGCGACCTCATTGCCCGCGTTCATAATGTGGCGCGCACCGGCGTAGCTCCGCAGGAGTACCGCGCCGCACTCGACGGAATTCTCGCGGCACGACACTTTCCGGGTCTCATCAAGATGGGTGATTGCCTTTCGGTCATCGCCACGATCAGCGAGGAGCCTTCTTCGTCTTAAATCAATCAGTACCAACCAATTGAAAAGCCGGACCAAAAACAACCGGCATCCATAAAGAGGAGTGAACACCATGCGCATGAAACTTCATACGATTTCCGCTCTGCTTTCCGCGGCAGCATTTGCAGCTCTTACAATCCCGTCACAGGCCGTCACCATTGACGATCTGAAAAGCGCAGGGTTTGTGCGAGGAGCGACCGCCAACGAAGTGCCCTATGGTTATATGGACGCAAGTGGCGCAGCCAAAGGCATCGGCCCTGACGTTGCCGCAGCAATTTTCAAAAAACTCGGAATTGAAGAAGTCGATTGGACTGTTACGCCTTTCGGCTCGCTTATTCCCGGATTGAAGGCCAAACGCTTTGAGTTTGTCGCCGCCGAGCAGAATGTTTTGCCCGACCGCTGTAAACAGGTTCAGTTCACGGTGGCCAATTCCAGCTATGGTGAAGGTCTCCTGGTGCCAAAAGGCAATCCAAAAAACATTCATTCCTATGACGACATCAAGAAAGATCCGTCTCTGAAAGTCGCAATCGTTTCGGGTGCCGATCAGATTGATTTCCTGCATGGAATGGGTATCGATGAATCGCAGATCATCATGATTCAGGGCAATGCTGACGCTCCATCCACGGTTCAGACCGGTCGTGCGGATGCCTATGCCGCAACAGAGTTGACAGTGGCCAAGCTCGTTGAAAATTCGCCACAACTGGAACAGGCACATCCATTTACCGATCCGGTTGTGGATGGCAAGTCCGCGCGCAGTTTCGGCGCTTTCAGCTTCCGTCCGGAGGACAAGGAATTCTACGACGCCTTCAATAAGGAACTCATCGAGTTCAAGAAAACTGATGACTACGCCAAAATCCTGATGACTTACGGGCTTAGCGAAGAGAGCGTAGAGGCGGCCCGGACTGTTGATACGGCCACCCTCTGCAACGCAAAGTAACGCTTTTGTCGCCCGCCGTGCCATGATGATTGGTTCGGCGGGCCTTGTCTCATCTCTATCGGGAGAAGACCATATGCACTGGACGGAGTATCTTCCCGCCCTTTTCAAAGGCGCACAAATCACCGTCGTTCTTGCCCTCAGTTCGATGGCTATCGGCACTCTGCTGGCGTTCGCAGCCGGCATTGCCCGTTTTGCGGGTGGGCCGATCCTTTCCACGATTGCGGTGATCTATATCGAGATATTCCGGGGTACTTCACTGCTCGTGCAATTGTTCTGGCTCTATTACGCCCTGCCATTGATCGGCATTTCATTCGATCCGATCACGACCGGCATTATGGGGCTTGGCCTCAATATCGGTGCTTATGGTGCTGAGGTCGTGCGTGGTGCCTTGCAGGCCGTTCCTGAAGCGCAACATGAAGCCGCAAGAGCCCTCAACTTCAGCAGAGGCCACACATTGTTTCACATCGTCCTGCCACAGGCGGTTGTCGAGATGATGCCGGCTTTCGGCAATCTGGCTATTCATAATCTGAAAGATACAGCACTCGCCTCGCTTATCGCCATCAGCGATCTGACTTTCCAGGCCCAGCGTTTGCGCAATCTGACGCTGGACAATGTAACGATCTACTCACTGACATTACTCGGCTATTTTGCAATGGCTCTGGTGCTCGCCTCCGCTATTCGCTGGCTTGAGCGACGACTGAAACGCCAGACAATGGCAGGAGGTTTCGCATGATCTACGGCTATGCATGGGACACCTCGTCCACGCTTTCCTTTGCGATTTCCATTCTGCCAATTTTGGCAATTGGTCTGACGGTAACCCTGAAAGCCGCAGCCACCGGCTTTGCTATTGCACTGGTGCTCGGCCTTGTCTTTGCGCTTCTGCGCCGCAGCCCATACAAAATCATATCCTGGCCGACCGTGGTCGTTGTGGAGTTTCTGCGCGATACGCCGCTGCTGGTGCAGTTGTTTTTCCTGTACTACGTGCTGCCTGTCTACGGCATCGTACTGCCCGCATTCCTGACCGGCGCTCTGGCGCTTGGCCTTCAATATTCGGCCTATACGTCGGAGGTTTATCGCGGAGGTATAGAGGCCATTCCGCGCGGACAGTGGGAAGCGGCACGTGCGCTGAACCTCACACCATGGCGCACCTATCGCGATATCGTCATTCCGCAAGCCATACCCCGGATCATCCCGGCTATGGGCAACTACCTTGTCTCGATGCTGAAGGAGACCCCGGTTCTGTCTGTCGTCAGTATCGTCGACATGCTAAACCTCGCCAATCTGATCGGCGACCGCACCTTCGAATATCTGGTGCCACTGTCGATGGTCGGCCTGATCTTCCTCATCCTGACACTTATCTGCTCGGCGCTCATACGCCTGCTCGAACGCACACTTCCAAAGAACGGGATCGCCCTCAAATGACCCAGGAAATTATCCGCTTTCAGGACGTAGCCAAGCGTTTCGGCGCACTGACTGTGCTGGATCAATTCAATTTCTCGGTCAAGACAGGCGAGAAAGTAACGCTGATCGGTCCATCAGGATCGGGAAAATCAACGGTGCTCCGTATTCTCATGACACTGGAGCCGTTTCAGGAGGGTACGCTCGAACTCGCAGATATGTCCTATCACCAACCAAACGGCAAAGGACAGTTTCGGGCGAGCGAAGCCCACTTGCGTAAAATCAGATCGCATGTCGGTATGGTGTTCCAGAGCTTCAACCTGTTTCCGCATATGTCTGTGCTGCGCAATATCATCGAAGCGCCTGTACACGTTCTCGGTATGAAGCGGGACGAAGCCGAGGCGCGTGCACTCGATCTTCTTGCTCTTGTCGGCCTGACAGACAAGAAAGATCACTACCCTTCACAGCTTTCAGGTGGCCAGCAGCAGCGCGTTGCGATTGCGCGTTCGTTGGCTATGCGTCCGCGTGTTCTACTCTTTGACGAGCCTACATCGGCACTTGATCCACAGCTTGTCGGCGAAGTTCTGGCGGTCATTCGCAGTCTGGCGCAAGAACATGATCTGACAATGCTCCTCGTCACCCATGAAATGCGCTTTGCACGCGAAGTTTCCGATCGTGTCTGTTTTTTCGACAAGGGACGCATCTGCGAACAGGGCACGCCCGAACAGATATTCCAGTCTCCGACCGAAGAGCGGACCAAAGAGTTTCTGCAATCAGTTCTATAGCACTCAGGCTATAGAACTGACATCATAGACCGGCGGTAGTTGCGCGAAGGTTTCGCGAATAGTTTCAAGAGCTGTCTGCAAGGCAGATCGCGAAAGCCTTCCGCCGAGGCAAATGCGGATGCCCCCATCCCCCCGTTCACCGCCCGCCACGAACGGATCAGAAGGTGTGACAGCAACGCCTTTGCTTGCCAGAGCACGGACCAGACCATCCTCCGACCAGTTGCGCGGGATCTTCAACCACGCACAAAGCGACAGCGGATTGCTGCCTGCAATGTGCGGTTCAAGAATATCGGCTACCAATGTCTGCCTTGAACGCAATTCGCTACGCTGAATATCCAGAAGCCCGGTCGCCGTTCCGTCCTCGATCCAGCGGCTGACCATCTCTGCAACGAGATTAACGCCGCTCCAGCTCGTGACGCGCAAAATCGACGTTACGCGGATGGAATAATGCGCAGGCACCACAAGATAGCCTGTCCGCAAGCCGGTCATAACCGTCTTGGTGAAGCTTGTTACGAAGAAGCCCAGTTCTGGCAGCAGTTCCGGCATTGATGGCAGAGGCTCTTCAAGGATCGGCTTATAGACTTCATCCTCGATGACACAAACGCCGTATCGCCGGGCAATATCCGCAACAGCAATGCGCCTTTCAGCGCCCATTAAATGACTGGTCGGATTGCCAAGCGTCGGGATGAGTACTAGCGCCCTTACATCTCCCGCCTTACATGCAATTTCAAAGGCATCGGGCAGAATACCTTCTCTATCCGTCGGCAGCGCACGCAGCGTGAAGCCAAGCACATTGGCAAGACCTATGATGCCATGATCGGTCAGGCTTTCCGTCAGTACCACCTCTCCCGGCTGGACGACAGCAGCGACGGCAAGAAACAAGCCATGAGCAGCGCCATTCGTGATGATGATCCGGCCCGGATCGACATCCACGGAAAGACCACGCAACCAGTCCCGCGCGACAGCACGATGCCGATCCAGCCCCGCAATCGGACGGCAAGGGCGCATGAAGCTCGCATTGTCCGACTGGCTCATTTCCTCCAGCAGACGACGCGATGCATTCTCGTGGGCTTCTGTATAGACGGCGCGAATGATCGACAGATCCGCCGTTCCGCTGGGATCCCGATCAAGCATGAAACGATCAGCCCGCTCCGTCACCCGGTTGCAGACATAGGTTCCCCGGCCAACCTCACCACGTAAATAACCGCGCCGTTCTGCCTCCTTGTAGCTGATACTCACCGTCTGCACCGAAAGCCCGAGCTTGTGCGCCAAATCGCGATGGGTCGGCATACGCGTGGCCGGCAAAAGAACGCCTTTCTCGATATCGTCGACAATTTTATCTGTCAAAAGCCTATGCTTGGTGACGCCCTTGCGCATTTCCAACATGGGTTCCCACATGCGTCTACCAACTCCATCATGACATATCCAGAATTGTCCTATTATACTGAAATTTATTCATGACAATCCAGTCAAAACAGCGTTCAAGGAGAAGTTCTTATCGCTGGCAATGACAAGCACCGAGACGATGGAAAGCATGCCTCAGCGAGTGCGTGCGGAGCGCAATAAAAACCGTTCGAAATGGTATCTGGAAATATTGATTTAACATCATAAAAGATGACAAGTACGTTAAAACAAGCTATTGATAGATAAAGCGAATTCTAGCTTTTTCCCGTACACATCGTTCCTCGCTGCCGGACGAAATACGCATGAATGAAAAACGGAGCCCGCAGGCTTCCAAGCCGCAAAATCCAGCCAAATCGTTCTTTGAAAATGAACGTCCGACGCTGAAGACAATTGCATTCATGACCGGCCTTGGCGTGACCACGGTTTCGCGTGCTTTAAAGGATGCACCGGAAATCGGTCCGGAAACACGAAAACGCGTACAACTGATCGCCCGACAGATCGGCTATCGTCCCAATCGTGCCGGTGTGCGCCTTCGAACCGGCAAGACGAATGTCATTGCCCTTGTCCTGAACACACAGGACGAGATCATGGGCTTTACCAGCCAGGTCATTCATGGCGTCGCGGATGTTCTTGCCGAAACGCAATATCATCTCATTCTGACACCCTATTTTCATTCGCGGGCACCAATCGAACCAATCCGCTACATCGTGGAAACGGGTTCAGCCGACGGTATTATTTTTTCGCGTACAGAACCGGACGATCAGCGCGTCCATTATCTGACGGAACATGATTTTCCGTTTGCCACCCATGGTCGCACTGATACGGGCATTGAGCACCCTTTTCACGACTTTGATAATTTCACTTTCGCGCTGGATATGGTTGGCAAACTAGCGGCGCGCGGACGAAAGCGGCTCGCTTTACTGACTCCACCCGCGCATCTCACCTATTACCGGCATATGGTAGGTGGATTTTATGAAGGTCTGCGTGCCTTTCACTGTGGTGGATCGCCGCTCGAAGACGTTGATCTCGATACACCGCTTGAGGATTTGCGACAGCATATAGCTCAATTGATGAAAAGGCCTGATCGACCGGACGGTATCATCTGCTCTGGCAGTGCAGCCGCTCTGGCAATTGTTGCCGGTGTAGAAGATGCGGGATTGAGTATCGGTAATGAAGTCGATGTCGCAGCCAAACAATCGACGCAGATTTTGCATTGGTTTCGCCCGGGGCTGATTGTCGTCGAGGAAAGTTTCAAGCTGGCCGGGCAGCAGCTTGGCAAAGCCATTCTGGGCCGGATTAACGGCATCGATGTGAGGTCCTTGCAGACCATCGGATAAGAATGGGCGGAGGCCACTCCGGACCCGTGAGCCCGGAATAGCCTCCTATCGCTCGGGAGGAGCGATGCAAAGTCAGTTCGCCGCCCGTTTCTTTCCATTTTCAACTGGCCGCAACAAAGCCTCAGCCGCTTTAATGTTCAGTGCTTCCGGGCGCGTGCAACGCGTT
Organism: Brucella sp. JSBI001; assembly: GCF_026014005.1. Classification (NCBI taxonomy): domain Bacteria; kingdom Pseudomonadati; phylum Pseudomonadota; class Alphaproteobacteria; order Hyphomicrobiales; family Brucellaceae; genus Brucella; species Brucella sp. JSBI001. Next base: position 1,421,667 of record NZ_CP110339.1, read on the forward strand.
TCGATGTCGATGAAACGCTTTTCCTCGCCTGATCTCAAAATAGCCAGCATGACATCGACCCCATGCAGTGCACGCTCCAGTGAACAACGTATATCGCGGCCATTCAGAATAGCAGCCGCCATATCTGCCAGACCAGCCGTTCTATAGTTAGCCATCATACCTTGAGAATGCTGTTCATTGGCAACGCCAAATGGATGCTCCCAATTTTTAACTGGCTCTACTGGTTCGCCCGGCTTAGCCATTTGAACTTCTCCGCCAAAAAAATTGGGATCGGGCAGGTAAAGCGATCCTTCGGTGCCATACAACTCCATGTTCGCATGGCGATGCGCCCAGACATCCCAACTGGCTGATAGTGTTACTGTTGCGCCCTGTTCGAATTCCAATAATGCGTGAATGGTCGTTGGCGTCTCCACAGGAATGGCTTCGCCCTTGCGTGGTTCAGAGCTAATCGTCCGCGTCGGTGTAGCTACAGAAGTCAAAGCGGCGACACGCTTCACGGGGCCAATCAGATTAACGAGATTGGCGATGTAATACGGTCCAAGATCAAGGATCGGCCCACCGCCCTTTCGGAAGAAAAAGTCCGGATTCGGATGCCAATGCTCCATGCCATGGCTCATGACATGGCATGTACCGGAAGTGATGCGACCGACATTACCATTATCGATTTCGCGCCGCGCCAGCTGATGGGCTCCACCCAGAAACGTATCCGGCGCGCACCCCACTTTCAGGTTACGACCATCGGCGAGCGCCTTCAGTTCCAGCCCCTGCTCCATCGAGAGAACCAAAGGTTTTTCTGAGTATGCATGTTTGCCTGCGGCCAGAATTTGCTTCGTGACAGCATAATGAGCATCGGGAACTGTCAGGTTGACGACGATGTCAATGTCGTCATTCTGAAGCAGCTCGTCGATAGTCTGCGCTTTTACACCAAACTCGTCTGCGCGCGCTTTTGCTGCAGCAGGATTTATATCCGCGCACGCCATTATTTTGATACCTCGAAACATGGGAGACAGCCGCAGATAGGCAGTGGATATATTACCACAACCGATAATGCCGACACCAAGTGTCTTGGTCATTTCGCTCTCCAACTCAGAAATTCTTTACGGTTTCGATGGAACGGCTCGCAAATCGGGTGTCGTCCGACGGATTATCGTGTTCCATGATGAAATAGCGGACGGGCGTCTTGCGCAAAGCCGTAAACAATTCAGCCCAGTCCACAGTGCCATGTCCGACGTCTTCCCAGCCGTCTTCGTCGGTTTTTTCACCGGCTATGGCGATATCCTTGACATGGACCGCAAGGATTCGGTCGCCATAGCGCCTGATCCATTCAAGCGGGTCGGCACCACCTTTGATAATCCACGCAATATCCGCCTCCCATGCAAGATCGGGCGAAGCATCGAGGATATGTTCTTGTGGCACGGAACCGTCGGCCAACGGGCGGAATTCGAAGTCATGGTTGTGCCAGCCAAATGCATAGCCCGCCTTGCGATAATGCTCTCCAGCGATAGCAAGGCGCTTTCCGAACTCCTGCCAACCGGCAACACTATCCGGGCGGCGGTCTGCATCGAGATAAGGGCAGAAAATAGCCTTCATATCGGCGACCTTGGCAATCTCCAGAACACGGTCGACTTCGTTCTCCAGCATATCCAGACCAAAGTGCCCGGTAGGCATGGAAAGTCCCAATGCGTCGAGGTCCTTCTTTAATCGAACAGGATCACCATAAATCCCCCCATAGCCTTCCACCCGACGATAGCCGAGATCCCGCAGCATGGTGAGCGTTCGTTCCAACGGTTGGAAGTTGCGGGAGCTGTAAAGTTGATAGGAATATCCGTTCATGTCCTCGTCCTCAGAACTCTATCCAGAATTGTGTCGGGCTTTCTTGCGAGCAAAAAATCCCCGCACGGTCCGAGGCAAGCCCTCGTGCCGTCCATTGAAAGCCAATAGCTTCGCCTCTCGCAGGAGAGGCTCTTAAGGGGAGCGTTCTTCGCTATTCATCTAAAGCCTCTCCTCCGTTTGCGCATCGAAAAGCGACAGGGCATCCGGCTTGAAACCAATCCTGACCTTCTCACCTGCCCGATAGCGCTTCCCCGCTTCCACCCGTGCGGATAGCGAATGTCCGTTCAGGCGAAGCCAGACCAAACTGTCGGCACCCATCGGCTCGTCCAGATCGACGGTCGCCTCAAAACCATCTTCGACATCAAGTCTAGTATGCTCAGGACGAACCCCGAGAGTGGCCTTACGTCCGGGTGTCAGCCCACCGTCATATCCATCAAGCTGAACGGCGGTCTCGCCAACATGGAAGACTGGCTTGCCATTTGTAGCCGTAATTTCTCCCGTAAAGAAATTCATCGACGGCGAGCCGAGAAAACCCGCTACGAACCTGTTCTTTGGGCGATTGTAAATCGTCGACGGATCAGCCAGTTGTTGGACCACCCCACCTTTCATGACTGCGATGCGGTCCGCCAATGTCAGGGCTTCGATCTGGTCGTGCGTGACGTAGATCATGGTATTGCCGAGTTTCTGGTGAAGGCGCTTGATCTCAACGCGCAGCTCAGAACGTAATTTTGCATCCAGATTGGAAAGCGGTTCATCGAACAAAAACACGTCGACATCGCGCACCAGCGCACGACCGATCGCAACACGCTGACGTTGTCCGCCGGACAGGGCTGAGGGTTTACGTTGCAGCAAAGGTTCGATCTGGAGAATTTCAGCAGCACGCTTGATACGCTTATCGATCTCTCCTTTGGGCAGCCCGGCAACACGTAAACCAAAGGAAAGGTTCTTTTCGACAGTCATCTGCGGATAAAGCGCATAGGATTGAAACACCATGCCGATACCGCGATCCTTCGGTTCTTCCCACGTAACGTTACGCCCCTTGATGAAGATGCTGCCTTCCGAAATATCGAGAAGGCCCGCCACGCAATTGAGCAGCGTAGACTTGCCGCAACCGGAAGGCCCAAGAAGCACGAGGAATTCACCCTCCCCGATCTCCAGATTGAGATTTTGCAGCACATTGACCGAGCCGAAGCCGAGCGATAGGTCCTGGATGGAAACGCTGGAGTTCATCAGTTCATCCTTTCACTGCGCCAGCGGCAATGCCGCGTACAAAATACCGACCAGAAACAAAATAGACGAGCAATGGCACAGCCCCGGTAAGAATGGTGGCGGCCATATTGACGTTGTATTCCTTCACGCCCTGCATGGAGTTGACGATATTGTTCAGCTGGACGGTCATCGGAAAATTCTGGGTTCCCGCAAATACCACGCCGAACAGAAAGTCGTTCCAGATACCGGTCACCTGCAGAATGATTGCAACCACGAAGATCGGCAGCGACATCGGCAGCATGATCTGAAAGAAAATGCGCCAGAACCCGGCTCCGTCGACACGCGCTGCCTTGAAGAGTTCCGGCGGCAGGCCGGCGAAATAGTTGCGGAACAACAACGTCAAGATCGGCATGCCGAAGATGGTATGAATGAAGACAACGCCGGTCAGCGTGCCGAATATACCAAGCTCGCGCGTAATGATAACGAGCGGATACAGCATGACCTGATACGGAATGAATGCCCCAAACAACAAGACTGAAAAGAATATTTCCGATCCTTTGAACTTCCAGTTGGCCAGCGCGTAACCATTGACCGAAGCAATGGTGATGGAAACGATCACGCTCGGCACGGTGATCTTGATCGAATTCCAGAAACCCGCGCTAATGCCTTCACAATAAAGGCCGGTACAAGCCTGACTCCATGCCTTGACCCATGGCTCAAAGGTGATTTCGACTGGCGGTGAAAAGATGTTGCCGAGCCGGATCTCCGGCATACCCTTCAGAGAAGTGACTACCATCACGTAAAGCGGCAACAGATAATAGACGGCAGCAACGAACAAAATGCTGTAGAGCATGATGGTGGCCGGTGCAAAGCGCCGTTTTGGCTTACGACCCCACGGCTGCGAAGCCCGCTTTTGTGCCGGACGAGCCTGGGCTGCTACAGCCTCAGTTTCGGCTGGCCTCTTCCTGTTGAGGACAGCTTCAGTCATCGCGCTTTCCTCCGACTATATTCTAGCATTGTCCAAGGAACGAGAATGATCAGAACCGTGGTCAGCATGACGGTAGAAGCAGCAAGCCCCTGCCCCAAATTGGCCCAGCCGAACATGAAATCGTAGACATATTTTGCTGGTACTTCCGACGCTATGCCGGGACCGCCATTGGTCATGGCAACCACCAGATCGTATAGTTTGACGATGCCTGTCGCGATAAGAACGACGGTCGTCACCAGAACGGGGCGCATCATCGGCAGGATGATGAAGAGATAGGCTTTCCACTTCGGAATGCCGTCAACTCGTGCAGCCTTCCAGATTTCATCATCGACATTGCGCAGCCCGGCCAGCATCAGAACCATGACCAACCCCGTCATCTGCCAGAGCCCGGCAATGACAATTGCATAGATGACGTAGGTGCGGCTCGACAGGATAGCCATCTGGAAGTTGTCGAAGCCTATATCGCGAATGACTTTCTCCAGTCCGAGTTGGGGATTGAATATCCACTGCCAGACAAGGCCCGTCACAATGAACGACAGGGCATAGGGATAGAGGAAAATCGTGCGAAATGTGTTCTCGAAGCGGATTTTCTGGTCCATCAGGGCAGCAAGGACAAACCCCGCCACAAGGGAAAAGCCCATGCAGAGGACGCCATAGATCGCCAGATTGCGGACTGACACATGCCAGCGGGTTGCAGAAAACAGGCGCGTATATTGATCGAAGCCGACAAAATTCAACATAGGCAGCGATTTGGAGGACGTGAAGGAATAAACAACCGTCCAGAGCGTGCAGCCAATGAAGACCACGAGAACCGTCGCGATCATCGGAAGTGCTGCAACCTTTGCATTCAGATTGCGAAATATTCCCGACGGCTTTCCACGACTGCCCTCTTCCATGACGGCCATGATACTCCTCCCTGTTCCGGTTCTCGGAGTGTCCTGTACCGTCGTCCTCATCGACAGCGCAGGACTTGAACGTGACTATTGTGCCTGTTCGATAATCTCCGCAAAACGTTCCTGAATATCATCGACCGTCATGTCTGGATTGGAGAAAAACTCGGCAGCCAGACTTTCGATTTGCCCTTGGGTATCCGGCGCACGCAACTGCTCCACAGAGGGAACGATGTTGTCCGGGTTCTTCAGAATATCGATACCCGCACGCATGCAGCTCGAGGCTGAATCGAGATCCACATCGCCACGGATCGGCAGCGAACCCTTGGCCAGATTGAAGGCAACCTGCGTTTCCTTGGAAACGAGCATGCTTGCCAGCTTGAGCTGTGCCTTGGTGACTTCCGGATCCTTGTTCTTCGGGAAGTAGATCGCATCACCGCCAGTATCCAGATATTGATGAACGCCGAGTCCTGGCAAACAGTCATAATCCTTGCCTGCAACCTTGCCTGCTGTCCCAAACTCGCCTTGCGCCCAGTCTCCCATGATCTGCGTACCGGCGCGGCCGGTCAGCACCATGTTGGTCGCCTCGTTCCATGAACGGCCCACATAACCCGGGTCAGCCAATGAGCGCGCCTGAGCCAGCGCTTCAAAAACCTTCTTCATTTCAGGACCGCGTGCCGCATCGGCGTTCTTGTCCTTATTGACCTTTAGATAGAGGTCCTTACCGCCAATCGCAGTTGTCAGGACGGTCAGCATGCCATTCACCTGCCAACCGTCACCGGTCGCCAACGGCACAATGTTCTTTTCCTTCAGCTTGGGAGCTGCAGCTATAAGGTCATTCCAGTTCTTTGGAGGTTCGGTTCCGGCCTCGCGAAAGGCTTGCGGATTGATCCACATCCATTCCCATGAGTGAATATTCAGCGGCACACAGTAGAGGCGCCCTTCATAAGTACAGGATTCCAAGAGGCTCTTCGGGCGAATGAAGTTGGCCCAGCCTTCCTTTTCGGCAAGCTCGGTCAAATCCGTCATCAATCCGCCCTGAACCAGTTCTTCAGCCTGCCGTCCATGATTGAGCTGGGTCGCTCCCATTGGATTACCGCCGAGAATACGGCTGATAATGATCGGGCGGGCTGTAGCACCGCTACCGGCAATCGCCCCATCGACCCACTTGTCGCCGCCGAGCGCGTCATATTTTTCAGCGAGAACTTTGACAGCTGCCGCTTCACCACCTGATGTCCACCAATGCGTAACTTCAAGATTAGCCGCAGAAGTTGAATCTGCCATTGTCAACGTTGTCATAGCGAGACAAACAGATGTGGCGAGAACTTTTGCTCTTTCTGGTAACATTCCATATCCTCCCAAATCTGAAACGTTACAGATATGGTATTCAAAACCATCTCGCTTGCAAGTCCTTAATTTCTGACAAGTGGGATCTAGCACTCAGGCAGAGTTTAACAGATTGATCTTTTGTTGTTTTCCTGAAAGAAATTTTTTGGTGTGAAAGGATCATCTTGTGTTTTATCTCGTTTGATATTCAGCATGAAACACTCAAGGTCTATGAATCTGTAACGTTACAGATTGAAACAATCCCAAACGAAAAGGGCGCTCGTGAGAGCGCCCTTCCTGCATTTCGAAATCGACTTGAATCAGGCCACCTTGCTCACGAGGCCATGCGGATCGAGAACGAATTTCTTCGCCGCACCCTGATCAAAGCTCTCATAGCCCTTCGCCGCATCCTCAAGTGAAATGACCTGAGCGTTTACGATCTCGGCGATATTCAGGCGTCCATGCAGGATCGCCTGCATCAGTTGGCGATTGTACTTCAGAACGGGTGTCTGTCCGGTATGGAATGACTGCGCCTTGGCCCAACCGAGACCAAACCGTAACGACAAGCTGCCTTGTTTCGCAGCATTGTCGACAGCACCAGGGTCTTCGGTGACATAAAGCCCCGGAATACCAATTGCCCCGGCGGGACGAGTTATCTCCATCATCTGGTTCAGCACGATCGCCGGTTGCTCGCCACCGCTATGACCGCGCGCCTCGAACCCAACAGCATCAATAGCACTATCCACTTCGTTGCTGCCTGTGACTTCTGCAATCATGTCGCCGAGACGATCACTTGCCGAAAGATCGATTGGTTCGAAACCCACTTTCCGCGCGTGATCGAGCCGTTCCTTGTTGAAGTCACCGACCATAACGACCGCAGCGCCCAGAATGCGAGCGGATGCCGCAGCAGCAAGCCCCACCGGTCCCGCACCCGCGACATATACAACCGAACCAACCCCGACGCCGGCTTTCACCGCACCGTGAAAGCCGGTCGGCAAGATGTCAGAAAGCATCGTCAGGTCGCGGATTTTTTCCATCGCCTGCTCGCGATCAGGGAACTTGAGTAGATTGAAATCGGCATAGGGTACCATGACATAGCGGGCCTGCCCACCAATCCAGCCTCCCATATCCACATATCCATAGGCGCCACCGGCACGCGACGGGTTGACCGTCAGGCAAACACCTGTGTCCTGGGATTTACAGCAACGGCAGCGACCGCAAGCGACATTGAACGGGACTGAAACGATGTCGCCCACATCGAGCATCTCGACATCGCTGCCTTTTTCAATAATTTCACCGGTAATTTCATGCCCCAGCACGAGACCGGGCATCGCAGTCGTGCGTCCGCGAACCATATGCTGGTCGGAACCACAAATATTTGTCGAGATTACCTTCAATATAACGGCGTGGTCCAGCTTCCTCCCGTCCGGTGCCGCTAACGCTGGATCTTCAATATCGCGCACTTCGACTGTCCCGGGCCGCAAATAAACGACGCCACGGTTCTTGCTCATGTCTACCTCCTCCAGGTCGAACAACACTGACAGATTTCAAACAATGCAATGATCGATGGTCTCCGGACGCAAATTGACAACGCCCGTTTCAGGGAGGTTACAGACGGAAAGCGAGCGGTTCAGTCCCAATCGCGACACGTCTCATTCAAATTGAACTTGAGGATTTGGTTCACCACCGTCAGTGTGCAGTAAGCTTCATGTTTCCCGCGCCGTCATCAAAAATGAAGGCAGGGCCGACAACACGTACACTACGGTCTGTTATGGGAGCAAAAGACGCCGCTGAAGCAGCTACGTCATCATTACGAGTCGGTCGAGCATCTGGCATGGGAACAACGACATTTTTGAACGCGCGACCGCCCTTGTTACTGGCCCGCAGCTCACTGATCTTGTCGACATAACCGGCCCAGTTGCATCTTCTGAAATCACCGCTTCCCTGATAGTTATATGCGGTAGACAACTCGACATAGGGCTTACCGTTCGAGACTGACACCATATCGGCCGTTTCGCCGTTCGGATCATTCAGAACGTAGAGATCGACATTCTCCCCCTGACAAATAAAACGGCATTGTGCCACTGTTTCCGTCACGCTGTCGGACTTCTGAAACTGTGAATGCGGAGCTGGGAATAGATAACCATCCGACAAACGCACACAATAAGTCAGGGCGCCTTTGATACCATTCGGCACCCATGGCTTGTCGTTCGTTGCGACAGACGCAACTTTGGGACGATCAAGTTTCACTTTTGCTGCCGGACTGGCAGCCGGTTGTTCTACGCATGATCGGGAAGAAAGCGAACTGGATGAAAGCTGCCGCTGTATTTCAGCTATTCTTTGAGAAAGATCGCGGCAAGGATTGAAAAAACCGCCGCGTTCGTCGCCACCCTTGCAACCACGGCTGCGTTCCAGCGCGCGCAGTGCCGAAAGCTGGCGCTGCGTCATCATATCCGCAGCACCGGCTGCACGCGTGCAGGACGCGGCAGCCAATTGCGGGAAACAGAACAGTCCAATCAAAAGAAGCAAGGCGAAAGATTTTGCCACCACAACACCTTTGAAACCCATAACTTTTGATGATCACCTCACCGACAAGAGCTGACGAGGTGCTTCCATTTCTGAGCTCCCTCGTTTGGAGTTCAGCACTTGATCCGGATCCATTTCCGATACCAGAGCGGCCAATGCCAATCGAAGATAAAGCGGCGCATCAGTGCGATCTATCGCTTTCAGCGCAACTCGCGAAATACCGAGAGAGTGGGCCAGCTCCTGCTCGGATGTGTTTAGGGATGCACAGATTCTCGCGAGCTTTTCGTATGCACGTCTACCCATTACCGTTGTTCCCTCCTCTGTCATTACAGCGATCATCTCCGATCGCCATTGCCTTCACCATTTTATATTCAGCCCCAAGTTACCCTCCCATATCCGGTTGCGTTCGCCACCAAGATTGGTCGTGTAGTCTGCAGTCGCAAACAAACTGGCTTTCTCGGTAATATCCAAGGTCAGCCCACCACCCAGTTCCAGCGATGTGCCCTTGAGATCAGTCACAATCGGATCAGTGGCAAAACGCACAGTCTGATCCGATGAAAAATTCTGCCAAAGATTGGCTTTCAGATATGGCCGTAATTTCCCGACCGAAGTTTCTTGTTCACCCTGCAATCTGAACCCGATCCGGCCCGTCCATGCATCACCTGTATCAAACGCTACCGAGGAATAACGATCAGCCTGATCATCAAGCGAGAGATGCTGCCAGATCAGTTGCGCCTGCGGCTCCAGTGTCCAGCTTTCGCTCAGGGCGAGAGGATAGCCTCCTTCGAGCGAAGCCGTAACCCCATGCCCGTCGAGGTCAATACTCTGACCTTCATTCGAGGTTGCATCACCACCGAACCACGTTCCCATAAGTATGGCGTCGAGATACCAGCCTTGCGGCCCGATATGAGTCCAGTACCCGCCGAAACTCGTACCCGTAACTTCGAGATCGCCAACAGCGAGATCGTTCCAGCCGAGCGCTTGCCCGGTGATATCACCTGTTGCGCGGGCATAACCGAAAAACAGACCGAAACGGTCAAAATGTCCGCCATCCGTTTCGCGACCCAGAATATCCTGTCCCGCCTGAATACCAAAGAGCTTTCCGTCGAGACCCGGTGCAACCGTTCCTCGCCATTTCATATCAATATCCTGCCCGAAGACTCTGCCCCAGCTCGCAGGCAGATATCCGGCAGTTTTCAGCAAATCCTGCTCGCCACGACGTTCATGAAACGTACCGAGCGTAGAAAGCGCCAGATGGTACGCCACAGGCGGCAATGCTGAATAAACCGGCACTTCCTTGCGATAGAGAGAAATCACGTCGCCCTTAACCCTCGTTGCACCAGGTGAAGGCGGAACTGCTCCGTCGAATGGAAGGACAACATTCTGTTGTTGACCCGTCGTATTGTCGGGTGGATTAGGAGCCTCCGCCGATACGGGAGGTGGAGGTGCATCGGGAGCGGAAGCATCTTCTGTTACCGGCGTTTCTGTATCCGGGTCGACAGGCAAAGTCGCTGGAGGCTGCTCGAGTGCGGGTGGCGGCGCAGTTGTTTCGGGCTCTTCCGGCGAAACGGATGTTCCCCCCGTCGAAGCAGGCGGTTCGCTTCCACGAACCAAAGTTGATCTCAGATACCAGTTCTCGGTGGTATTCGCCGTTACACCGCCCTTGAACAGAAAATATTCGTAGGCACCGGCAGCAGCACGACCGTTCAGTGAAAAAGCATTCTGACTGGTGGAACCACCATTCAATGCTTGTACGACCATAATGCCGTTCGCATTTGTTGCAGCGCCTGCCCCACCCGCGTTGGTAACCGCAATGGCGGTGTTACCTGATGCAACACCTGTATCGATCACAAGCTTGTCCGAAGGAGCGCCATCAGAAGCCAGAACGGTATCTAAAAACAGAAGACCGTTCTGCCCGACGTAATTGCCCTTGATCGTAAATGTGTCAGTAGTGCTCGTCCCTCCATTGGTGAGATCAATACGCCCGGCGTTGAAGACACTGGCCAGTTGGCTTACTGCGAACGGGTTCACACTACCCATTGCAGCACCGCCATAGACGGTGCTCGTCGCATCGATATTGAGCGTCCCCGTTCCCGTTCCGGCGTCGCCCAACGTAAGAGCGCTGTCGAAAACAAGGCGCGTATCGTCAGTAAGGTTGATTGTTTCCCAGCTGTCAAAACGGGAGACTTTTCCTGTTTTCACATTATTGAACGTGAGAACATCATTCCCATCGCCGCCGCTAAGCCGTGCAGTAGCGCCTATATTGGCATCTGTAAGGTTGGCAAGAACGGCCGTATCGTTATCCGGGCCAAGATCAATCTTCCCATAGATTATGCCGCCACCACTCCATGAAAACTGATCATTACCGAAACCGAGCAGAACATCACCTGCAACCGTGCCGCCCGTCATGGTTACACTGTCGGTTCCACTACTGATGCTTATATTGCCGCCGATCATACCGCCAGAAACGATAATCGTATCATTACCAAGCCCGGCAATCAGATTGCGGTCAATTGTTCCGCCAGACATGTTGAAATAATTATCATCAAGCTTGAGATTGACGCGTCCGATGCGTCCATCCGTCATCACTGCATAATCGCCATCGTCAAAGGCATCGACGATACGTCCACCCGACATAAAAAATTGGTCGTACCCGTTACCCTGATTGAGCGAACCAATCTCGCCGCCCGTTATACGGAACTCGTCAATATCATTTCCCTGACGAACATTGCCTGTAACGCTTCCGCCCGTAATGAGAAAGCTGTTGAAACCATCGCCCTGATTGACATTCCCTACAATCGAACCGGAATGGACTTCCACGCGGTCCACACCGGAGCCGAACGCTACATCTCCGCTGACGGTGCCTGTCCCTCCAGTCGGCAAAAGCAATGTATTGTTACCATTGAGGTCGGTAAGACCGCCGGGAGATGTGCCGCTGTCGCAAATGAATGTGTCATCACCTAGCGTCGGCGAAAACGAACATGCAGCCATGCCGGGAGTGCTTTGTAGCAAAACCGTTCCTAAGGATATGAGCGCTGTGCTGGACAGAAAACGGATGGCGCGCGAGCCGATGTTGCGACAATGCATTGAAACCCCTCAGCTCTTTGCAGTGCTCTACTCAAAACAATAGAAGGGTATTTTCTTTCATTAGGCAACGTAAAATATCACTTCAAAAGTGAAACTACTTCCACAAAACAAAGATAATCAAAATTTCAAAGCAACCATATCGATTACCAAAATATGACACCTTTTCTTCCGAGTAAAATAGCATGAAATATATTTTATAGCGTAAACTGCTAATTTTGCTCATATATTCGCCTTGATCCCCCTGAATAGGGGGATTCACACGCTACCGCACACAGCGCGCTCTGGTTGAAATTGGTGTAAGCAACCGAATACCAACTGAATGTGATCAAAACCTTCTAAAAGAGCCCAATATTAGCTTTATCTACGAAAATCCCGTCAGCCGGACAGATTTGAACGTCTCTTGACCCAGAATCCGAGAAGCGGATTCATTAACAATTAAATCAATGTAGATTCGCGGGCGAGATGAACGGCAGCACAATGACGAGCAAAGCGGACTTGATCAGAATTAGAACATTCCAGACGGGCGACGCGGACAGTGTTTTTGCTGTAATCTTGCCAATACAACAATGCGAGTTCGACATTCCGATCAGCGCAGACGACCAACCTGATATACGAGACGTGGAGGGGTTCTATCGTCAGGGAAGCGGTGAATTTTGGGTAGCCGAAGCCGATGGTCACATCGTCGGCACCATAGCCCTCAAGGATATAGGGCAAGGTCAGGCTGCTTTGCGGAAAATGTTTGTCGCCAAGGCTTATCGCGGTTCCGAATTCGGTACTGCGCACAAATTGCTTGCAACGCTCATTTCGCACGCTCACGAACGAGGCGTTACCAAAGTATTGCTTGGAACGACCGAGAAGTTTCTGGGCGCACATCGGTTTTATGAAAAGAACGGCTTCGTGGAAATCTCCCATACAGATTTACCGGAAGATTTTCCGCGGATGGCTGTCGATACAAAATTCTATGCAATAGAATTATCTTGAAGCACGCGACCACTCGCTTGCTTCAAGATAAGAGCAGCTTTCCGTCACCTATGCTTGCGTTCTAGAAGTCGTCCCTATGCCGTATCGATTGCACATAAGCGTAGGCTGTGCCCAGAAGCACAGGAACGATTACCAAAGCGGTCCAGAATAGAATGTTGCTCATCTCTGCCCTCCCTCCCGTGGTGCGTAGCGATGTGCTTTCTGCATTTCTGCAGGCTCTATTCTAACACGTAAGAAGCCATCTTGTTCCAAATTCTTAATGAGGGGTTAACGGCCTCAATTGTTCTGACGGGCGAGTATCATGGCAATCCAGTCGATAAATACCCTGACCCGGGGAGAAAGTTGCCGATCGCGCGGATATACAACAGATACCGGTGACGAGCTGGGCGGATAAGCGTGGAGTATCTGTACTAATTTTCCATCCGCAATATGTCGTATCGCATGATAGCGAGGTATCTGAATGATCCCAAGGCCCAAGCTGGCCGCAGCCGTATAGCTTTCAGCGGCATTGACCGAAACCGGAGCCGGTATTGTCACTGTTCGCAATTTGCCGTCGACCATAAACTCCAGGGGCATACGGGCTATGCTGCCGCTGGCTCGGAAGCCGATCATCTGATGGCCATCAGTCAGTTGATCTGGATGTCGGGGTTCCCCAAATCGTGCAAGATAGGCAGGAGATGCGACGGTAACCTCATCCAGCATCGCAACACGCCGGGCAATCATGTCGCTATCCTGCAGGAGACCCACACGCAGAACGCAATCGATACCTTCCCGAACCGGATCAACGAACCGATCGCCCTCGGTCATATAAAGTTCAATATCCGGATACTTTTCCAGAAAAGCTGGCAATTCCGGTAGCAGAAAATGCCGCGCAAGCGTGCCCTGCACTTCCACCCGAAGCAAACCTCTCGGCATTGCGCCAGAAAATCCGCCTTCGGCATCCTCGATACTAGCTATGATTTCTATGCAGCGCTGATAATAGGCCTGACCATCAAGCGTTGGATTAACGTGACGCGTAGTGCGCAAGAACAATTGCGTGCCCAATCGTCTTTCGAGCTGCTTGATCGCGTCGGTGACGGTTGAACGCGGGATCCCTAGATCTTCCGCCGCCAATGTGAAACTGCGTCGTTCCAGTACACGGGTAAAACCCGCATCGCATCAAACCGGTCCATCTGATTGTTCGCTACTTTCGGATAGTAATGACAAATAATGCCGGATTAAACGGTGTTAGAATAGTGCGATCTTGCTGTGGGTTGTACAAACCCAAACCACCGGAACGGAGCAGACAATGTCCGATATGAAAAACAAGGTTGCCATCGTCACTGGAGCATCGCGCGGCATTGGCGCTGCCATTGCCGAAAGACTGAGCCACGACGGTTTTACTATCATCGTTAACTATGCAGGCAATGCCGCTCTCGCCGACGCCGTCGTCAACAAGATCGAGGCTTCGGGCGGCATTGCGCGAGCAGCACAGGCTGATGTTGCCGATCCTGCCGCAGTAAAGAGAATGTTCGATGCGGCCGAAGACGCTTTCGGCGGCGTAGATGTTCTCGTCAACAATGCCGGTATCATGACCCTGTCGCCTCTCGCCACAACAGAGGACGTAGATTTCGACAAGCTCGTTTCGGTCAACCTCAAGGGCACCTTCAATACCATGCGGGAGGCTGGTAAACGACTGCGCGACAATGGGCGTATTATCAATTTTTCCACCACTGTCGTCGGCCTGAAACTGGAAAACTACGGTGTTTATGCCGCAACCAAGGCCGCAGTCGAAACCTTGACGGCGATCATGACCAAGGAAATGCGCGGTCGAAACATCAGCGTCAATGCCATTGCGCCCGGCCCCACTGCGACCGATCTCTTTCTCGATGGAAAATCCGAAGAGCTGGTAGCACGCATGGCCAAGATGAGCCCGCTCGAACGTCTGGGGACCCCGGAAGACATTGCAGGGGTGGTTGCGTTCCTGGCCGGACCCGACGGTGCATGGGTAAATGGCCAGATATTGCGCGCCAATGGTGGGATCATCTAGATTACCCGTGCACGCTCTGCGAGGCATTTACCTCGTAGAGCGTATTATTCCCTAAACTTATCCTAATAGTTGTAGATAATCCCTATTCGCCTTGACAGTTTGTCGCGGTGAGGCTTCACATGAGCCGGATTCTTTTCGCCTTTTCTAATAGAATTGGAAATGGCACCGGTCGTCGTGAGGGGATGCAAATGCTTATTGGTTTCAACCGGCTTTTCTGGGCCTTTGCAGTCACAGCTTGCCTGTCGGCAGCTCCACACACTACACAAGCGGCCGAAACCCGGCGGATAGAGATCACCAAAGATAGCGATTATTTCGGCTTCGACTTGCGTACGGAGAAGAATGTCTCGCTCGACCAGTGCAAAAACATTTGTCTGGGTGACAATGCTTGCCTCGCCTTCACCTATAATCCGAAGGTCAAGTGGTGTTTCTTGAAATCCGATTTCAACAAGCTCAATCAGTCCGTTGGCTCTATTGCGGGTAAGGTCGTCACGCAATCCGCTGCAGCCCGCGAAGTAGAAGATATTGGCGCTCCGCCCAGCATCTCGTTCTTCGCCGCCAATCTGATTGACGAAGCCCGTCGTCTGAAGCGCGAAATCAATGGCCTTGAAAGCTCCGACAGCCTGCGCACTTTGCGAAATGAAGCAGGTGCAGCGGGCCTGAATGGCGATCCGCGCACGGCGATGGAAAAGTTCCGCCTGGCTGCCAGCATGTCGCCGGATGAAAGCGAAATCTGGACCGGATATGCGCTTTCAGCGCTTGCGACCGAGCCGTCCAACGGTCAGGAACGTTCCAAGTTCCAGCGCGATGCGACGTCGGCCTCGTGGTTTGCCTACCAGACCTCACGCACCAAGGATGAGCGCGCGCAAGCGCTTGCCGTCATGGCGCAGGCACTGGAAACGCGCGATGCATCGCGCCCGGCCTTACAGGCCTATGAAGCGAGCCTTGATCTCGTCAATTCCGCATCCGTTCGTGCAGTCTATGAAGATCTGAAAGCCCGCAAAGGCTTCCGCATCGTCAACAACACGGTCGATAATGATAATGCCGCCCCGCGCATTTGCGCGCAGTTCTCGGAAGAACTGGTCAAGAGTGGTGTCGATTATTCAAGCTTCGTCAAGCTTGACAATGGCGCGCCGCAGGCAGTTGAAGCCAAGGATCGTCAGATCTGTGTCGAAGGTCTGGAACATGGCCGCAATTACACAGTGACGTTCCGTCAGGGTCTGCCATCGGCTGTTGGCGAAGTGCTGCCAGCTCCGGTCAATCTTTCGATCTATGTGCAGGACCGTGCGCCATCCGTGCGCTTTACCGGCGACAGCTTCGTGCTGCCTGCCAAGGCACGTCGCGGCATTCCGCTGGTCAGCGTCAATTTGAGTACAGCCAAGGTCAAGCTCTACCGCGTCGGCGACCGTTCGCTGGCACAGCTTCTCTCCGGCTACCAGTTCCTGCGCCAGTTGGACAGCTACGACATCAGCACGGTTTCCGATCAGATGGGTGCGCCTGTCTGGGAAGGTGAAATCGAGGTTGCAGGCAATGAGCTGAACAAGGAAGCAACGACCAGTTTCCCGGTTGATGAAGCACTGCCGGAACGCAAGCCCGGCGTCTATGTGCTGACCGCTGAACCTCTGGTTCAGAAGTCCGATGACGAATATGGCACCAAGGCAACGCAGTGGTTTGTTGTTTCCGACATCGGCCTTTCGACCTATACCGGACAGGACGGCATCAATGTGTTTGCCCGTTCGCTGGAAAGCGCAGAGCCGCTTAAAGGCGTGAAGCTGACGCTGCTTGCACGCAACAATGAAGTGCTGGGCGAAGCGACCACCGACAGCGATGGCCGTGCGACGTTTACGCCGGGACTGACACGCGGCACGGACGGCATGGTGCCAGCGGTGCTGATGGCAAGTCAGCATGATGAGGATTTCACATTCCTCGATATGGCGCGCGCCGGTTTCGATCTTTCCGATCGTGGTGTGACGGGCCGTGCGGTGCCGAAAGCGCTTGATCTTTATGCATGGACAGAGCGCGGTATCTACCGCGCTGGCGAAGTTGTGCATGTAGGCGCGCTTGCGCGTGACGACACCGCAACCGCAATCGATGATCTGCCGCTCACCTTCATCTTCACGCGTCCCGATGGCGTGGAAGATCGCCGTCTCGTTTCCGACAGCAAACTGGCCGGTGGTCATGCCATCGACCTGACATTGCCAACCAACGCCATGCGCGGCACATGGTCTGTGTCGGTCTATACCGATCCCAAGCAGCCAGCGATTGCAACGCAGATGTTTCTGGTTGAAGATTTTGTACCGGACCGGATCGAGTTCGATCTGACGTCTGACAAACCAGAAATTGCTGTTGGCGAAACCGCCAATATCACCGTGGACGGTCGTTTCCTCTATGGCGCGCCTGCCGCCGGTCTTGCGCTTGAAGGCGAAGTCACGCTTTCGACCAAGCGTCAGTGGGACCGCTTCAAGGGCTATTACTTCGGCCTCGCCGATGAAGAACAGGGCGAAGCCACACGCCTGCCGCTCAATGGCCTGTCAAAAGTCGATGACAACGGCAAGGCAACTTTCCCGGTTACAATCGATGAAATGCCGTCAACAACGCGTCTCGTAAACGCAGCCGTGACCGTTCGTATGCGCGAAACCGGAGGTCGTGCGGTTGAGCGTAAAATCGATGTGGCCATTCAGCCGGAAACCGATCTCATCGGCATTCGCCCGGATTTCGCTGGCGATGAAGTTCCGCAGGGCGGCACTGCAAAGTTCAGCCTGATCGCCTCTGACAGCAAGGGTGATCGCAAGGCGCTTGATGGCGCACAATGGTCGCTGGTCAAGATCGAGCGTAATTATCAGTGGTATCGCAGTGGCAACAGCTGGAACTACGAACCGGTGACTTTCACCAAGGCTATTGCCAACGGCAAGATTGACCTTACAACCGATAGCGAAGCTGAAATCAGTCTGCCGGTCGATTGGGGTCGTTACCGTCTGGAAATCGAAACAGCTGATGCTTCGGGTCCGGCCACAAGCTATGAATTCGATGCGGGCTGGTTTGTCAGCTCCACTTCGACCGAAACACCGGACGGGCTGGAAATCGCGCTCGACAAGGAACATTATGCGGCGGGTGATACGGCTGAACTAAAAGTATCCCCACGTTTTGCCGGTGAGTTACTCATCACCATTGGTGCAGAGAAGCTGCTCCAGACCATCACGGCCAGTGTGCCGGAAGGTGGCACGACCATCGATATTCCAGTTGGTGAGGATTGGGGTGCGGGCGCCTATGTAACAGCAACGCTGTTCCGACCGGGTGAGGCGATTGAAAGCCGTATGCCTGCTCGTGCCATTGGTCTTAAATGGCTGAAGGTCGATCCTGCCGACAAGCAGCTTGCTGTCAAGCTGACCCCGCCTGAAAAGATCACGCCGCGTTCCACACTTTCCATCCCGGTTTCGGTTGAAAATGCGGGTGGCGAACAGGCCTATGTCATGGTCGCGGCAGTCGATGTCGGCATTCTCAATCTGACACGCTATCAGCCGCCGAACCCTGAAAACTGGTTCTTCGGCCAGCGTCAGCTGGGCCTTGAAATGCGCGATATGTATGGTCGCCTGATCGATGGTTCGCTCGGCGTCACCGGCAAGCTGCGCACAGGTGGCGATGGTGGCAATATGGCAGCGGAAGGCAGCCCGCCCACCGAAAAGCTGGTTGCGCTGTTCTCCGGCCCTGTTGAACTCGACAGTGACGGCAAGGCTACGATCACCTTCGACATACCGCAGTTCAACGGCACCGCGCGTGTCATGGCGGTTGCATGGACCAAGAAGGCTGTCGGCCACGCCGTCACCGATGTCATCATCCGCGATCCGGTGGTTATTACCGCTGGTGTGCCGCGCTTCATGGCCCCCGGCGATCAGGCCAATATCCGCTTCGATATTGCCAATACGGATGCACCGGATGGCGATTATCGTGTGAGCTTAGAGACCACAGATAATCTCGGTGTCGAGGTTGGCTCCTATCCTGAAAGCATTGCGCTTACAGGTGGCAAACGGCAGTCGATCACCGTGCCGCTCAATGCTGTGGCAACGGGTGCCGGTGGTGTGACGATCCGGCTTTCCAATGATGCAGGCCTCAATGTTGAACAGGCTTTGGCATTGCCGGTGCGTCCGGTCGATCTGCCGGTCACGAGCCGCCATGTCGTCAATCTCACGGCCAATGGCGGAAGTGTGCGAGTCGATGGCGGCCTTCTGTCTGAAAGCCTGCTTGATGGTGCTTTTGTCAGCGTTGGTGTAACGCGAAGTGCCGCATTTGATGTGCCAGCATTGTTGATGGCGCTCGACCGCTATCCTTATGGCTGCACAGAGCAAACCACCAGCCGCGCGTTACCGCTGCTCTATTTGAGCGAAATGGCGGCAGGCACAGAAGCAGCAGCGGGTCTGGAAAGTCAGGAAGAACTTAAAAAGCGCGTACAGGATTCCATCTTCCGCGTGCTCAACAACCAGTCTTCAAGCGGGTCGTTTGGCCTCTGGTCGCCGGGATCGGGTGATCTTTGGATGGACGCCTATGTGACGGACTTCCTGACGCGTGCCCGCGAAAAGGGCTATGACGTGCCGCGGCAGGCGATGCTGTCCGCACTTTCTAATCTGCAAAATGCGCTCGGCTATACCACCGACGTCAAGGAACGCGGTAACGACATTGCCTATGCGCTTTATGTTCTCTCCCGCAACAAGAAGGCTTCTGTTGGTGATCTGCGTTACTTTGTCGATACCCAGCTTGAAAACTTTGCAAGCCCGATGGCCGTCGCCCAGCTGGGTGCAGCACTTGCCCTTTATGGTGATCAGCCGCGTTCGGAACGCGTGTTCAATGCGTCGCTCCAGCTTGCAACCAGCCAGTCGAGCTATGACTATAACCGCTCTGATTATGGCTCGCCGCTGCGTGATGGTGCGGCCATGCTGGCGCTTGCTTCGGAAACCAAGCCTGCGCCGAAAGTGCTGCCATCGCTGATTACGCTGGTCGAGTTCCAGCGCGAAAAGGCACGTTATCTCAGTACGCAGGATCAGGCATGGATGCTGCTTGCAGCACGCGGGCTTCAGGATGACAATGGCGCAATCAGCCTCGACATCAATGGCACAGCGCATCAGGGCGCGTTCTCCGAGCGTCTCAATGGTGCAGCCCTTGAAGCACAGCCGCTGGTCGTCACCAACAAGGGTCAGGGTTCGGTTGATGCGGTCGTGACCGCAGTTGCACCGCCTGCGCAGTCACTGCCTGCCGGTGGCGAAGGTTTCGCAATCGAGCGCACTTATTATACGCTTGATGGCGAACCGGCCAATGTCACCGGCGTCAACCAGAATGAGCGCTATGTGGTTGTTCTGAAAATCGATGATCTGCAGCAATGGCAGTCGCGTCTGCTTGTGACTGATCTCTTGCCAGCCGGTTTTGAGATCGACAATCCGGGCCTTGTTTCCAGCGCTGATCTTGGCAATTTCTCATGGCTCGAAAGCACGCAAGCGGCCCATCTCGAATTCCGCAATGATCGTTTCGTGGCTGCTTTCGACCGCTCCGCAGGCGAGAAGAAGCCGATCACACTCGCTTATGTGGTGCGTGCGGTGACGCCGGGTCTTTACACGCATCCGGCGGCAACGGTTGAGGATATGTATCGTCCGCAATTTGCAGCGCGCACGGCAACGGGCATGATGGAGGTGGCCGCGCCATAGCGCGGCCAGACGAATGAAAAGGCGGTGGAAAATAGCGATTGGCGGTGCCGTGTTTCTCGGCATCGCCGCTGTAGGAACGGTTGCTGGGCTTGACTGGCTCGACCGCGCTTATCCTCCGCCTTTGCCGGAACGGCTGACCATTTCCACCGAAGTCATGGATCGTGACGGCGCTTTGCTCCGCGCCTATGCAACGCCGGACGGCTATTGGCGGCTCAATACACGGATTGAGGATGTCGATCCGAAATTCGTGAAAATGCTGATCGCCTATGAGGACAAGCGGTTCTACGATCATGGCGGTATTGATGGCTGGGCGCTGTTGCGTGCCGCTTATCAGCTTGCAGGGAGTGGTCGTATTGTTTCCGGCGGCTCCACACTGTCCATGCAACTTGCCCGCCTGATAGAACCTCGCGAAAGCCGCAGCTTCGGCTCCAAGTTCCGACAGCTGGCGCGTGCAATCCAGATCGAACGGCGGTTAAGCAAGTCTGAAATTCTGGAGCGCTATCTGACACTCGCGCCTTATGGCGGCAATCTGGAGGGGGTGCGGTCGGCATCGTTAGCCTATTTTGGCAAGGAGCCGCTGCGCCTCACCATATCGGAAGCAGCGCTTCTTGTTGCCCTGCCGCAATTGCCGGAGCGCCGCCGCCCGGATCGCGAGATGGAGAATGCGGTTGCTGCGCGGGATCGCGTTCTAAAACGCATGGTTTCGTCTGATGTTTTCACGAGCGAAGAAGCCGAGCGCGCATCGCGTGAGCGCATATCCGCGACGCGTCATCCCTTGCCTTCATTGGCCGCCCACTTTGCCGATCTCGCATTGAAGCAGGCACCGACCGAGGCCCGGCATCAGCTGACGCTTAAGAAGTCGGTGCAGGCTGGGCTTGAAGTTGTGGCACGCGAAGCTGCTGCGAAGCTTGGGCCAAAAGTATCGGTCGCCATGGTGCTGGCCGACAGCCGCAACGGCAATATTCTTGGCGAGGTTGGCTCCGCTGATTATTTCGATGGCAAGCGGCAGGGCTGGATCGATATGACCCGCGCCGTGCGCTCGCCCGGTTCCACGCTCAAACCTTTCATCTATGGGCTGGCCTTCGAGCAGGGACTGATTGCGCAGGAAACCATCATCGAGGACCGCCCGCAGGATTTTGCGGGTTATCGTCCGCGTAACTTCGATATGAGCTATCAGGGCGATGTCAGCATCCGTCAGGCGCTGCAAATGTCGCTGAATGTGCCGACCATCAGCCTGCTCGATGCAGTCGGTACAGCACGGCTCACCACGCGTATTCGTCAGGCGGCGGTTAATCTCCAATTGCCGAAAGGCGAAGCGCCGGGCCTTGCCATCGGACTTGGCGGTGCGGGCATCAGCCTGCGCGATCTGGTGCAGCTTTATACAGGCCTTGCCAATGGCGGTCGCGGTGCAGCCCTTCGTGACGGCACCGAAGGTACCGAGCCGGTGCAGCCATCGGCCCCTATTCTCACCGAGCAGGCATCGTGGCAGATTGGCGATATTCTGGCCGGTGTCGTGCCGCCGCAGGGTGCTAAACGCCTCGGCCTCGCTTACAAGACCGGAACGTCCTATGGTTATCGTGATGCCTGGTCGGTCGGTTATGACGGGCGTTATGTGCTGGGTGTCTGGGTCGGGCGTGCCGATGGTGGCTCGGTGCCGGGCCTTGCGGGCTATGTTTCGGCGGCGCCCATCCTGTTTGAAGCCTTTGTGCGCTCAGGCGTTGTTTCCGTGCCGTTACCGCGTGCGCCTGCTGGCGCATTTCGCACAGCACGCGCTGATCTTCCGGTGACGCAGATACGTTTTTCATCGAGCAGCGATCCTCTGCCGGTTCTCAAAGCCTCGATTGAGCCTGCGCCGCGCATCGTGTTTCCACCTGATGGCGCGCATGTCGAATTGAAAGCCCTGACCGATAATGCCTCGCCGCTGGTGCTGAAATTACAGGGCGGACGCGCACCGTTTCGCTGGCTTGCCAATGGCAAGCCCATTGCTGAGATTGAACGGCGGCGGACAACAAACTGGCAACCGGACGGAACCGGATATTCGACGTTGACCGTGGTCGACGCTGCCGGACGGGCCGCCAGCGTCAACATTTTCGTAGAATAACGGCTACTGGGCCGCTTCTGATAGAACGGTGTTTTCCGCAGCTTTCTTCTCCAGCGACATGACTTTCAAATTGCCGGAAAACAGCATGCCGGTTATCGGAAGCACCGGCTCCAAAGGCAGTTCCTCGTGATGGGCACTATCTTTGGGAACATGCAGCTTATGTTCCACGCCCTCTTCGGCACCGGATAGAGTAAGCGCCACATTCCCGCGTGCTTCCAGCAATTTAGTGCCGTAAAGAAACTCGAAACTCAGCATCGAAACCAGAAACTTGTAGGTTCCGTCGCGTACGCCGCCCTTCATCATTGCCGCGCGGTGCACCTCCCCGCCCATCGCAACATCAAGCGGCGGAATACGGGGGTCACAAACATAGCCAAGCGCCAGCAGCTGCCCGTTATCAACTTCAAAGCGCATTCTGTCTGAACCGAGATCGAGAGCCGAGATCGAGAACCGGCGATTGCTGTATTGGACCGGCACGCGCCCCAGCCGCTTGCAAAGCTGCTCGCCGCTCAGCGCGCGCGCATTGGCGAAATGGTCTGGATCTATGGCGAATGGCAGCGCCTTCGGACGATGCGGAACTGACAAGGCCGGTTCAAGAACATCCGCAATCAAATTCGCAACGATGGTTGTGGAAACAGGGCGCGCATAATGGCCCTGATCGAGATAGAAAGCCGGATTGCTTACGACATCACGGCCATATTGTTGCATCAGCATTCGCGAGACATCGGCTGAGATCGTTCCATACCATTGCGAAATGTAGTTGATGCCGGCATCAATAGAGGGAACGGAATTCAGAAATGAGCCATTGCGTGCGCCGAACACAAGCGTTGCAATACGCAAGTTTGGGTTGCGCTCAAGCGCGTAACGAATGATCCCTTCGTAAAACCGTGCCCAATGACGGAATGGACGCCGTTCATCGCCATAAACGAAGGCATCGTTGATCGCGTACTCAATCAGCAACAGCTCACACTCTTCGAGCTGTTCGAACTGCTTGAGCTGATAAAGACCGAGCGCACTCGTCGTGCCCCCGACCGCAAGATCAGCGACGATGTCGAGTTCCACCCCGCGTTTCGCCATCGTCGATAAAAGCGTCGGCAGATAACCGGGCAGCATGACAGTGTTTGAACCACCGATGATTACAGTCTTGAGTTTCATTTCGTCACCGTTGCAGCCTTACCGGCTGGCGTTAGCGAACCGCAACGCCACACACCGTAAGTGCTTGCATCCCAATCAAAATAATAAGCAGCTGCGATCCGGCCGCTATCCATCATCTGCCGAAAACGGTCGCGTGCTTTCTCGACCAGTTGTTCGCGATTATTGTCATTGGCCGGGCAGGCCTTGGACGTATTGGCAAAGCCCCATTCCGTGATCCAACAAGGCTTGCCATCCGCCCCACCGCAGAACGAAAGCGCATTGCTGATGTGCTTTGCACGTGCGGCCCGCGTGCCACTGCTGCCCGGATAGATGTGAATGCCGTAGCCGTCTGCAGCGCCATCCAAACCATACTTCTTGAGAAGATCAGTAAAGGCGGCGGGTTCGACAGTGTCGATTCCGCGCCGGTCGGCATCGATGAAAGGGATATCGGACAAACCCGCAGATACGACCTTTGCCTCGGTGCTATGCTTGGTTTTCGCCAGCTCTGCCCGGACAATACGCAAAAGTTCGACGTATTTTTCAGCACCTTTTTCGACCAGAGGAATCTCCTCCATCTCGCTTAAAGAGCGGGCAGTCTTCATCTTTTCCTTGGGCAGAATGGCAAGATCGCCATTATAGGCACCCCAGTTGATCTCATTGCCGGGTTCAACGGCAACGAGCGGGACCCCCAGCGCATCAATCTTTTGCAAGGCGTCACCCATTGCCTGCTGAAAGTGCTCGGGAGATATGTCGGAAAGCCGATACATGTCCCAGATACGCCCACGCCCGGAACGGGGCTTCGTTCCTTCAGGATAGAAGTCTGCATTGTTGAGCGATATTTCGAGCAGAATGGCCAGACCCTTCTCATGGGCAAGGCGCACAGCATCGATGCTCTGATCAATCGGTCGTGTGAGCGACAACCGAACTGCCACCACGCCGTTTTCGACCATCTGATCGAAGATCTGTTTGCGCTCTGCCGGCTTGAGCCAGGCCATGTTGACCCTGTTGACGCCAAAGCGCGTATCGGCAAAAGCGCTCTCAGATTGGGCTGCTAACAACATGCCGCCTAAAAGCGCCACCACTGCCACCACCCCACTCCCGATGCTCTTGCGCGTTTGCATCATCGGATACCAATATCCTTCAGCGCGCCGTTGAAATTGGCTTCACATTCCGAATAACGATTGATGGCCGCTGGCACATCGATCCTGGAAAGGAAGTCGCGCAGATAGGCTTTTTTCTGCGGCTCGCGGTTCCAGACGCTCGCATCGATATGCGGAAAGCCGACAAAACCGAGCATTTCGCGCATACGGTCATCGACCGCGATCATCAGCCCCGGAACACCCGATTGCATTCCGATGATCGTGCCGTGGAAACGGCGGCTCAGGCCGAAATCCTGACTGGAAATCCAGCTGCGCCATTTGTGCGTATCGAAGAATACCAGCAGCTCGTTCTTGCGCTGCCATTTTTCCATGTGCTTGTAATCGACCGGCGCCGTGATGCGGCTTGCGGCCTGATCATAGGCTTCGGAATGATCTTCACCCGCCATGTTCATGTTGTAGACGATGACCTCATCCTGAATGACGTAGCTTGCAACGCTGTCCTTTTCGAGCAGTGCATGGGCATCAACAATCGTATCCGCCACACTGCCGAGATAACCACCGAAGGAAATTTTCTGCGCGTCTGCAAGGCTAGGATCGGCAAGGCGGCTCAGCGAGAGCTTCATCTGATCCGGCGCATAATAGAGCGATGGGCAGCCGGTCGGACGGACATATTTCATGCCCGCATCTTTCAGGAACTCTTCGGTGAAATGCCCGCGCGTGAGGAAGAAACTTTCCTTGCGGCGCAGAATTTCGAGGAACCGTCGCGTGCCTTCTGGCAACTCCGCTTTCAGATTTTCCTTCTTCTGAATACCGATGCCCATGACCACAATCGGCATGTTCAGCTTTTCAAAGACGAAGGATTCCGTCGTTGCCGCATAACCGGGCCGCAGAAGATTGGCTGAGGCAAACAGGCAAAGATCAAAGCTTTCGTTGAGCTTCGCATAGGTATCCGGTGAATTGAGGCTGTTGGCCAGATGCCAGAACGGGACATAGGTTACATCATGGCCGCGCACGGCGTTGGCTGCGCCCTCACCGATGAGATAATTGCCCGTATTGGCAATCTTCTTGACCTGATCGATCACATCCTTCTTCGTGCGGATGGGCTCGAAATAGGGGCGATGCTTGACACTCGCCCCAGAAACGCTTTCGACGGTCCGCATCAAATAGGACGGGATGCCGGTGATCATTATGCGCATGGTGATCCATCTTCGCTGGAGTTAAGGCATGTCTCCCAAAAATGGGAACCGGTTTTGGGACAAAGACATGCGAACAATATAAATCTGAAGCCTGCTTCAGACCGGGCTGGACTGGGAGTTATCCAATGCCGATTTCTGAAAGCACACTTCGGAAATTGCGTTCTCGCGCCGAGTAGTTTTCGATGACTTCGGGGATATTCATCGCGGCGATGTGGTCGCTCACGAAAGCCCGCCGGTCATTGGCCGCGTTGAGGTCTCGGGCATCGATTTTCGGAAGGCCTGAGAAGTTCAGCATCTCTCGCATACGATCATCGACAGCGACCATCAGGCTCGGCACACCAGCCTGCATGGAAATAACATTGCCGTGGAAACGACGACCGAAGGAGAAATCCATAGTCGAGCACCAGGCGCGCCATTGATTAGTATCGAGGAAGGCGTGAACGCTGATCTTCTTCTTGAGATCGTCCGAGCCCTTGTAGGTCAACGGACCGACGAGTTCGCCGGTTGTGGAATCGTAGGCGCGGCCATTGGCATCGGATTCAAGCTGCATGTCGAAGTGCAGCAGCTCATCTTGAACCACATAGGCAGAACGACCATCATCCGAACTCAGCGCGTTCATATCACCAATGGTTTCAAGTTCCGCACCCATATAGCCGGTGAAAACGGTACGACCCTCGCCCACCTTCACATCGGGCAGACGACTGATCGCCTTGCGCATATTATCCGGACGGAAATAGAGCGACGGACAGCCGACCGGACGAACATAGGAAAAGCCCTGATCGCGGAGATATCCGGCAGCATTTTCACCGCGCGTGAGGAAATAATGCTCACGGGATTTGAGTACTTCCAAAAGCTTCTTCGTGCCCGCTGGCAGGCCGTCTTCGCCTTCAATGTCAGGACGGTTCTGGATGCCGATGCCGAGCATAACCACCGGCATGTCGAGCTTGGACAGAACGAGGGCTTCCGCATCCGCAGACAGGCCTTTGCGCAGAAGGTTTGCGCAGGTGAAGACGCAGATATCGAATTCCTTGTTGACCTCTTCGAGACCCGTTCCATTGTTCACGCAATTATAGAGATGCCAGAACGGGATGTGCTTGGCGCTCGGCAGAAGCGCCGTCATGGCACCTTCGCCGATCAGATAATTGCCAGTATTGCTGATATTCTTCAGCTCCTGGATGAAATTATCCCTGGATTCGGAATCCCGCTGTTTTTCCGAATAATGGACCTGCGCTTTATCCGCACGTTGGATAAGGCGCGTCAGATGGCTCGGAATGCCTGTGACGAGGATTCTTGGATTGGTTGGGCGGCTCATAGGTCGACCTTTCTGGTATAATCAGGCAACTGCACGGCCGGGGAGAACGGCAATCGTGCTGGCAGCATCTGCAACATCCGGCTGGGAAGACCGGGATTTCGGATAAGCGGGACGAATTTCATTCGCCCAATCGGTAAATTCGGAGAAAGCCGAACTCCATGTGCGGTGAGCAGCGGAGGCGAGCGCACCTTCAGCGGTTCGCATCAGGGCTTCGCGATCCTGCGCAAGAATGGTCAGAATGCGCGTCATGTCGGAGACGATCTGCGCATCGTTGCCATTGCGGATGAGAATGCCATCGCGGCCATGATTGATCAGCTCATCGACAGCACCAACCGCCGTCGCAACCGCACGCAGCCAAGCTGCTGTGCTTCGGCAATCATCAGCGGCGCACCTTCCCAGCGCGATGGCATCAAGAGAACATCGGCCCATGCGAGATGGTTCGCAATGTCCTTGCCGTCAAAGACTGGTGGCGAGACTTTCACACCCGCATCCTTCAGGCGCGTCATCCAAGAGGCACTTGGATCGTCGGAGAGGATTTCGCCGCCAATTGCCTGCGCTTCGAAGGGAATACCCTGCTCTTTCAGCTTGACGATTGCATCATGCAGCCTGTCGATACCCTTTTGGCGATCGAGACGCCCCATATAGAGCATTCGCATCGGTTCGCCCTTGCGGCCTTGCTTGCGCGCTGCGGTGACTTGCGCACGCAGTTTTGTATCGATTGAAAAACTAGCTCCGTTTGGCACGGAGAACACTTTTTCATACGGCACGCCAAAGCTGTGCAGATAGATTTTCAATTGATCCGAACAGGTCAGAAATGCATCATAGGCATGTTCAAAGGCAATCGCGGCATAGGGCTGCCCCGCCTGACGGCGGAAGACCGTTTCATCCACCACATGCAGATAGCAGGCCGTGCGCGTGCCTTCAGAGCGAAGTTTACCCATCAACGGATGCGCCGCCATGACGTGATTGTTCACGACAAGGTCGAATCCTGAAAGCTGGCCACGCAGGATGCCCCAATCAAGCGGATGATCGTCGGTGATAAAATCCTGCCCCAAGAAGCGATTTGTGTCTCCCCAGGCGGGAATGCCATCCTTCCAGAAATGCAGGTAGTCGAAGGACTGGTCGAACTCGTCCAGCACATCCATCCGCTCATTGCCAAGCACGAAGAGGTGGGTTTCAAATCCTTGGTTTTTCAACTCACGCCCGGCGGCATAAGCAACCTTCTCCGCCCCGCCGAACGAGGCATTCGGCACCAGAACGGCAGCCGTTTTCTTCCTTGCTGCATTATGCGCAAGTGGCAGCACCGGCCCGCCACCAAGTTCATTGCGCAGCACCTGATACATTTCAGAAAGTGCGGGCAGGCGACGCGGACGCCATGTCCAGCGCATGGCCGCACTTTGCTTGAGCGGGCTGGTCGCAATCGACGTCACCAGATTGAGCATCGATTGTTCAGGCCGTGACAAGGCCCGGCGCTGACGCACACGCGGGAACGGGAAACGCACTTTCATCCGCGCCGATGTGGGCCACAATTGCTGCGTGCCCAATGATGCGAACCAATCCAGCGCATCGTTTTCGATGATGTCCTTGATCAGTTTCGTCGAGACGAAAATCAGATCAGCGTGCGGCTGGCGCGTGCCGGAAGGCATGATCTCAGTATCGATGCGCCGCTCGTCTTCGACATTGGTGAGTTCCACAAAGACGATATTGGCCTGTTCAGAAAGCTTTTCGAGCCGCGACAGGATATTCGGCAACAGTCGTGAACGCGCCAGAAGTTTCAATGTCTCTGTATTCGAAGAGGCTAGAAACGGCGGAAAGTGAAAATTGTCCGGTTCGGACACACTGCCCCAGAAGGCGCGAATGGCATCATCAAATTTAAGATCTGAGGTGCCAAGGCTGAGGTCGGTGAAAAGGCTGACCGTCCCCTCGCCTGCGCGGATCACGCCATAGCGCGGACATTCTTCATGCTCGAAACCCACAAGCGTCGGGCGACGGAACAGCGCCTTGTGCCGCTTGCGCAGGAAACTGATTGAGCCGGAGCGATCACGATTGGCTTCCTTGAAACGGCTCTCCGCGCGCAGGCGATACTCGAAGCCGGTATCGTGGCAAGGCGCACCGACAAAGCCTGCCTCAATGGCGGACAGCCAGAACTCCCAGTCTTCAAAGCCATTTTGACGATCATCATCAAAACGGACACCGCTGCGGAAAACCTCCGCAGAAATCATTGATCCGGTATCGCAGATATTATCAGTGATGCAGTGGATCAGGCGCGAATAGCTGTCGCCATAATGAGCGCGCCAGTTGACCGAAAAGGTATCGATATTGGTGTAAACCCAGCCCGCATTCGACGCCAAAAGCTTGCGATAGAGCGTATCGATGGTGTGGGGCTGTACCCGGTTGTCGGCATCAACGAAATAAACCGCTTTAACATCCGGCATCTCTTCGAGAATATAGTCGACAGCACGATTGCGCGCCCCGCCGGGCCCTGCATTCTCGCCGAAGATGATGTGAATGTTTGGATGAGCCGCCGCATAAAGCGTCAGGCTATCAAACACTTCGCGGCGCGGATCACCATCGACGGACACCACGATCTGCGTGCGGAAAACCGTTTCTGACGCGAGAACGGTTTCCAGCGCTTCGAGAGCCAGCGCCGCATGACCATAGAGTGGCATGGCGACAACGATCAAATCTTTCGACCTATCGTACATTCGCGGCCTCTTTGGTTATTTCCTGACTGGGGCGCGCCTCAATGTGCTTGACCAGCCGGAAGTTGAACACTTTGAGCCAGGAAAAATCCACGGAACCTGCTGCGGCTTTGCTCAGGACGACGAGATCCATCGTGCGGTCGATCGGTTCCTCAAGCATGAAGTTGATGTCGATCGGACGATTGGGTGCAACTTCCGACCAGCCGCTGAACAACACCTGTTGGCGGCGGCGGTCGAGGCTGGAAATCGCATCGATTTCTTCCTTCACATCCGACGCCAGATTGACCAGCAGCAGTCCCACTGCGCAGGGCTGGCCTTCGGGATGATCGATCACAGCCCGCGCTGAAACTCGAACTGTGCCCGGCGCGACCACACGACGGATTGCAGCTGCGGTGACCCCCTCCTCAAGCGGATGGCAGCCGATGGCATCTTCATGTTCAAGAAACCGCACAGTCGGAAAGTCGGGCGTAATAGGTGTGACGGACACGTTGGCCACGTTACGCAGCAATTCAACGGGCAGACGGTAATCATCAACCCTGCGGCCATTGATCAGCGCAGTCGGTACAATGGCATTCGGCAGCGATGCCGGACGGACGCCCGGCAGGCCTGTGAAAATCCGCAATGCCAGAGGGCGCATGTCAAGATCAGCATGTGGAATACGCGCACGCGCCGCATAACGCTCATTGGCGATCACATTGCCCAACGACAATTCTGGTGGAACCCCGCCCGAAGCTGAGATGCGCAGACGCAATGTCCGATGGCTGCCATCGCACGCCTTCGGAAGCGAGAAGAAGTTCCACTCCGAATGCAGCGCACCGTAAGGCACCAGCCATTCGGCGATCCCTTCACCGTTTTCAAGATAGTCCAGCGTAACGATCAGCTGGCCATTGCGATTAGCAGGCAACTCACGGAAATGCAGGGCAAAACCGGAAACGGCATAGCTCGAAACCGGGAAAAGCTGTTCGATCTCCGATTCGCGCAGCAGACGCGCAAAGCCTTCGTCCTTCGGGTCGACCAGAGGGGCATGGCTGAAGATTTCCGTTGAGGAATCCCAGTTGCGAGCGTGAAACGCGTCTTCAATCGCCCGGTAATTCTCAAACATTGTCTCACGCTCGCGACGCAGCATGGCGAGCTCGGTGTGAACCTTGCTGACGTGGCCTACAAGGCGATCCAAACTGCTCTCAAGCAGTTGGGTGACCAGCAGGGGAACGGTTTCCGCCGTCGCATCGTCGATTCGCACAACGGGAAGTTCCGGAATGGTGCTCAGACGATAAACCTGTTGCAGAACCGTCTTCAGTTCGTCCTCGCCCTCTTGCGAAGCAGCAATCGCGATGAGCGGAAATGTATTCGCCAGCCGAAGACGTTTTCCATCCCCTTCAACAAAAGTGGTCAGCCCGCCCAGAGACGTCGCTTCCAGCGCTTCACGATCACGCATCGAAGCAATGGCATATCGGCGGGATTTCCGCGCCGAGATCGCAGGAAGTGGTGTGCTCAACATAATCATCCATTGTGTGATGGCCGACTTGGGAGTCTCG
The DNA here is from genome assembly GCF_026014005.1 of Brucella sp. JSBI001. Classification (NCBI taxonomy): domain Bacteria; kingdom Pseudomonadati; phylum Pseudomonadota; class Alphaproteobacteria; order Hyphomicrobiales; family Brucellaceae; genus Brucella; species Brucella sp. JSBI001. The sequence continues at coordinate 1,453,300 of NZ_CP110339.1, forward strand.
GCCTGCACTTGCAATGAGAAAATACAGTCAATGTATTGTCAACAGCCTTATAGCATCAACTATATGATAATATTGCGAATATTTGGAACAACTTTAATTCAAAATTTGAAACAATGTGCATATATATTGCGTTTACGTCGTAAACACGCAGAAATACGGCATTTTATATTTCATTATCACTGTTTGCACGCCCGATTGTCGCCACATACTGACTATCTCCCGTTCAATACTGCATCGATCAAGGTTTTTTGCTGCTGTAAACAATCCGACAGCCTGAACCGATTTTCGACTGTCCGGCGTGCGGCTGCACGCATCTGGAGGCATGCATCGGGATCGCGAAGGACATTCATGATCACTTCCGCCAACACATCCGAGTCAAAAAACGGCACGAGCAGCCCGTTTTGACCTGAGCGGATCACTTCCCGAACAGGCGGCGTGTCCGAACCGATGATAAGCGCGCCGCAGGCCATCGCTTCCACCACCGACCAGGACAGGACAAACGGATATGTCAGATAAATATGTGCGGTGGATATCTGGTAGAGCTTACGGAGTTGGGCGTGCGGAATTGTACCAGGAAATACGATGCGATCCGGCGGCAGATCCAAATTCTTGACCAGATGCTCGCGCCACGATCCGCCACCGGGCGGTGGCGTTCCATAGCTGACACCATCACCGCCGACAAACACGAAGATCGCATCATCGTTCTGCCGAACGACCTTGGCAGCGGCTTCGAGCGCTTGCGGAAATCCACGATAGGGTTCGAGATCGCGTGCGACGAATGTAATCACGCGCGATTCTCCTGCCTTCAGCGTGCGTCCATCGGGTAGCTGAATCGTGGCGTGACGGTCTGGATAGAAGAGTTTTGTATCCACCCCTTCGTGCACCACGGCGATGCGATTCTGCACGGAACGCGGGTAGAGGCTTTTCTGCCAGTGTGTCGGGCTAAACCCACCATCGATTCCTTCAAGGGTGACGAGCTGGGCCATGTTGCGCAAACGCAGACGCTTGCGAGTTTCGATGTCTGGTCGGTCGCCGGGCGCAAATCCTACATCCGCACCATTGGCGCGATAGAAGAACTCGCAATAACCAAGAGCTGGTGCTGACGGCAGCACGTCCTTGACGAACATCAAGCTGCCCCAACCAATATGACCGATGACGATATCGGGCGCCTGGCCTTGATGAGCCATGGATTCCAGGGTTTCGGCCACACGGTACCCGATCCTCGTATGATGATCGGGTACTTCGAGATATCTGGCCATCGCACCGCCGGTGCGAGGACCAGATTCCACTCTGTGGCGGATGACGCGGACCGCTGGGAGGCGACGGTCCACTGTCTCGCAGATCAGGCTTACATCATGTCCGCTGGTAGCCAGACTTTCGGCTAAAGCAGCAAACTGGCCGAAACCGCGCCTGTGCACAAATGCTATACGCATGTTACGAAACGTGCTCGGCTAGTGGCCGAAAAAGCGTCGCAACACATCAAATGCCAAATCGTGCGGCGTTACCCCACACGAGTTCCAGTCTGTGCAGAGTCTGATAGGCGATCTCGAGATTTCTGAGATCGTCATCATCGCGAGTGAGGATATGGTTGTAGGCCCGGCTTGCATTCCGCAAGCTTGCACACAGCCGCTCACCCTTGTCCGTCAGGCGGATACGGGCAGACCGTTTGTCCCTCTGCGAGGCGACACGATCAACATACCCACCATCGGTAAGCTGTTTAAGATAATAGGAAATGTTGGAACCGACGTAATGTCCGCGATCCAGTAATTCACCCACAGTGAGCTCGACATCGCCGATAGCCATCAGAACCAGGGTCTGGGCCGGGCCGATATCTTCCACGCCCAACTTCGTCAGCTCGGTTTTCAGCAAGCTCACAAAGCGGCGGTTTACTCGTTCTATCATCCGGGCCAGTTCGAAATGCGTGATAACGACTGTATGGACCGGATGTCTGCGTTCCTGTTTTTCGGCGGTAACTTCAGGAAAATCAACGGCAGTAAAGCCATCGACTGATGTTTCGACTTCCACTCCCTCGTGTAGAAGTTTTTGCATCTTTTGCTCTCCATTTTCAATTTTACTTCAAATTTTGAAGAAATTTGCAGTTATATTTTCTTTGCTCCTTTCGCATTTCCCCGCCGTAAGAACCTTTTTTCTGTCACATTCTCTGCAGTATTACTTTACTGATCTTGAGAACTAGCACACAGTTTTTAGGGATATCCGCCACCTGTGACCATTCCAAGGCAGATAGCGTATGAATGATACTCGCGAATTCAAATCGATTGGCAAGAGCCCTGCGCACAAAAAGAGGCAGGACGATTCGGTAACTACGCCCAAAGGCCTGATTTTCAAGGCCCGCCGCGTTTTCCTGTCGGGACTACTTTATGCAGTGCTGCTGAGCGCCTGTATCAATTTGCTACAACTCACTGTACCTCTCTATATGTTGCAGGTTCATGATAGGGTGCTGAACAGCCGAAGCATGGACACGCTCACCATGCTGACCGTACTCGCCATTGGTGCGATGCTGGTGTTCGGCGTGCTGGAATATATCCGCTCGCTTTCCTTCCAGGCCATGGGCAGCGCGCTCGTGCGCCGCCTGAACCTAGCTGTTCTGACAGCAGCGGTGCAGGCCTCTGTGAATCAGGGGATGCCGAAAGCGACGCAGACGTTGCGCGATCTCAACGAGTTGCGCAGTTTCCTTACATCCCCGGCCATCAATGCCCCGCTCGATGCGGCATGGTCGCCGATTTTCCTCGGCGTTCTGTTCCTGCTTCACCCGATGTTGGGCGTGATCGGTCTCGTCGCCGTCATCATTCTGGTGGCGTGTGGTCTGCTCACCGACCTTTTGACCCGAAATCTGATTCAGGAGGCGAATCAAGCTAACATCGAAGCGGTTTCCAAAATCGGCAGCAGCTTGCGCCACGCCGAAGTCATCGAAGCCATGGGCATGCTTCCAGCGCTCGCTCGTCGATGGCGAACGATGCAGGTTCAGGCGCTGGAAGTACTCGATCTTGGTGGAACACGCGCCCGTGCCCTATCCTCGATTGCCCGCACGGCACGTTTCATCATCCAGATTGGATCGCTCGGTATCGGCACGCTGCTTGCCATGCAGCAGGAAATCACTCCCGGCGCCATGATCGCAACCAGCATCATCATCGGTCGTTTGCTGATGCCGTTCGATCGAATCGTTGAAAACTGGCGCCAGTGGGTCAGCGCAATTGCCAGCTGGAAACGCGTTCAGTCATTGCTTTCGGAAAATCTGGCCGTTCGCCAGACCATGCCAACACCGCGACCCAACGGCGATCTCGTGATCGACAAGCTGATCTATGCAGCGCCGGGCGTCGACGTTCCGATCATCAAGGGCATCTCCTTCTCGATTTCGCCAGGTGAAGTGCTGGGCGTCGTCGGTCCTTCGGCTGCTGGTAAATCAACGCTGGCCCGACTGTTGATCGGTATCGTCAAACCCACGTCAGGCGGCGTTTTCCTCGACGGCAATAACGTTTATCTCTGGGAACGTGGCTCTTTCGGTGAGATTGCCGGCTATCTGCCGCAGTCGGTCTCACTTCTTGATGGAACCATCAAGGACAACATCGCCCGCATGGGTGACAGCGACCCGCATCGCGTGCTGGAAGCCGCGCGCCTTGCCGATGTGCACGAGATGATCGGACGCATGCCGCTCGGCTATGACACGCCGGTCGGCGACGGTCGCCTCACCCTCTCTGGCGGTCAGCGCCAGAGAATCGGGCTCGCCCGCTGCCTCTACAACCGCCCCCGCCTGATCGTTCTCGATGAGCCGAATTCAAATCTCGACGCCGTCGGCGAACGTGCGCTGATCCGAGCCGTCGAACATGCCCGCGACGATGGCGCCATTGTCATCATGATCGCACATCGGCCATCTATCATGCAGGTCGCCGACAAGCTGCTGGTGCTCGAAAACGGGCGGATTTCACAGTTCGGTCCGCGCACCGATGTCGTCGCATCACTGACACCTGCCAATAACGGCCCGCAAATGGGAGCAGCAAACGCATGATGGGTAAATCAGTCATTTCTCGTCGTGTCTCCAGCCTGCTCGCGCCGCGAGCAGAATCATCGGATCACAAAACTCTCACCCGTTTCGGCAGTGTCAAACCTGAATGGGCGCTTGATCTGGAACGAGAGGATTCAAGATCACCGCTGCGCGGTCTCATCATTGCAGGCCTCGCCACAATCGGTGTCGCTTTCGGCGGATTCTTCGCCTGGGCTTATTCCGCCAATCTGGGAAGTGCGGCAGTCGCAATGGGCACGGTGATTGTCGATTCCAAACGCAAGACAATCAGCCATCTCGAAGGTGGCATTCTTGATCGTCTGCTCGTGCAGGAAGGCGACATAGTCAAGGTCGGCCAGCCCCTGCTCCGGCTTGACGACACCAAGGCACGCTCCGATCTCCAATCTCTGGAGAGCAGGCGCATCGGCCTGATCGCAAAACTGGCCCGCCTGCGCGCCGAGCAATCCGGTGAAAAAGAAATCAGTTTTCCGGAAGGTTTCGCCGATGGCGGCGAGAATGCACAGAACGCCATTCGCGCCGAAAACATCTTCTTCCAGAAACGACTTGCGCAGAAACTGAGCAAGATCGACATCCAGCAGAAGACCATTGAGCAATATACTGAACAGGCCAAGGCCTCCACATCGCAGATAGCGGCAACCGACCGACAGATCGAGCTTATCAGCGAACAGCGCAAGGCGATTGCCAGCCTTGTTGAAAAAGGCTTTGCCCAGAAATCGAAACTCACGGAAATCGATACACGCCTCAGCCAGCTTGCGGGCGACCGCGGTGAATATGCCGGTGACAAGGCGAAAGCCGAACAGGCAAAAGCTGGTGCAGAGTTCGCCCTGACAGGGATCGAAAGCGATCTCCAGTCGGAGATCGCAGGCGAAATCACCTCCAGTCAGGTCGAGCTTTCCGATGTGCAGGAACGTATCGTTGCCGCGAAGGACGTGATGCGTCGCGTGGAAGTTCGCTCGCCGCAGGATGGTATTGTCGCGAATATCCGGCTGCGAACACCGGGCGGCGTCATCGCACCGGGCGAGGCGATCATGGATATCGTTCCTGAGAACGAACCTTTGGTCGTTGAAATGAAGATCAGCCCGCGTGATATCGACAGCATATCGGTTGGCGCAGGCGCACAGATCCGGTTAACTGCCTACAATCAGCGCTCAATGGCGCCGCTAGACGGCAAACTGACCTATATTGCCGCCGATCAATCACTCGATGAAAAGACAGATACCGCATTTTTCGTCGCGCGAGCCGAAATTACTCCGGCGTCACTTGCCGCAAATCCGACTGCCCGACTTTATCCTGGCATGCCCGCCGAGATAATCATCGTGCACAAGGAGCGTCGCGCCATCGATTACTTGGTCTCACCTATCACTGATAGTTTGAACCGGGCATTCCGTGAAGATTAATGATCAGATAATTTCAAAGTAAAAACTCGAATCATAGGTTGAAATTCCGAAAAGAAGGGACGCCGCGCATGACATTTCATGCGCGGCGTCATCTCATTGAAATATTTTCATTTTTCTTTTCATCACTCAGATATTTCAAATTTAGAACTATTTTCTCTGTAAATACAACTTAAATAGAAATTATAATTACTATAAATATCATTCATATTTTTGTTTACATAACTGCAATATAAATTAATGGTAATAATTTGTTACTTATCGTTGCCAAATTTATACCAATTACCAATGTTGCAATTCCAGTTAATGCAGAGCAGACTACTAAGAGCATAATGGTCGGAGCATTCCGGCTTGTGGAAACCCCATACAGGAACACAAGGAGAAGCAGATGGCCACTTTAGAAGGCGGCGCCTACGACGACGTGTTGTTCGGCTCCCGCTTTGACGATTTCATCCGCGCCCATGGCGGTGATGATCTCGTATTCGGAGGCGATGGTAACGACACTGTCTTCGGCGGTAACGGGAGTGACATCCTTTTCGGCGGCACGGGTAACGACACCCTGTTCGGCGAAAACGGGAACGACATTCTCTTCGGTAATGAAGGAAACGACGTCCTGAGCGGCGGCAATGGCAGCGACGTGCTGTATGGCGGCAATGGAGATGACATTCTCCAGGGCGGCAACGGCTCCGACCTGCTCTTTGGCGGCGCGCATAATGACATTCTCTATGGTGGGAATGGCAGCGACATCCTCGATGGCGGTGCCGGAAACGACGTTCTCATCGGCGGAAATGGCAGCGATACATTCCTGTTCAATGGTGGCGGCGGAAACGACGTCATTCTCGACTTCAATCCCGGCGAAGACATTCTGCAAATTCAGAAGGGTATCAATGGCCTTGATATCGCTTCCGCAGACGATCTTGCCGATCGTGTCACGCAGGTTGGTGGCAATGTCGTTGTCGATCTCGGCAATGGCGATTCCGTTACCCTCGTGAACACCAATGCAGACGATGTACAGGCTCATCCCGACCAGTACTTCACTGTTCACTGATTGAACAATTGAGAGCGTGCCCGGCAATCCTCCCGTCGGGCACGTTTCGTCTTTACCGGGCACGCATCTTCCCTAACTTTTGCTTGCCCGGAACTTCCTGCAAGCCGAACTTTCCTGCAAGAATGAAAGGGCCTCACATTGAACCTCGATCATTCGGCGGACACTGAAAGCAAAACCGAGAACCTCTCTATTTGCCGTCTTTGCGCCGATGTCGCTGTGGTCATCTGGGATATCCCAGGCCCGGCTCGCACAACCACCAAATGCACATTTGAAATGGCGGCCCAACCGGTTCCGTTATTGAGCGTTGGCATTCCGCTCGAGAATGGCGGCCTACGCATGTTTTGGGCCATGCGCACGGGTAAAGAACCCGTCGAACTTTCGCTCTCCGCAGGCTCTCTCGGCCCTACGGCTCAGGCTATCGTGTATCCTACTAATGAGCTTGCTCCCTTTGACGTCGAGTATGTCGTGAGCGACCTCACCTTACCCGGCCACATCAAGCTTCTGACCAATATTCTGACCACGTGGCGCAGCACTTTCCGGCTGTCGCGAAACCAGACTTTCGCATCCCTCGTGCGTGACCTGACTTTCGCATTGACGCCGGAACCGCGCGAGGCCCAGCATTGCGGCGAACCGGTTCAGGGACATCACCTTCTTGAAACCGCAGTCGACCCGATGCTGGGCGAGATTTCGGCCATTTATGGCATCACACCCGGCAGCGTCACGGTTATTCCGCCACGATTTGTGGTGGGCAGGCAGGCTCGCAATGCCTGGCAGCCATGCCATTTTCTGCTGGAAGCAGCGCAAGACCTGCCGTCATCGCTGCTGCTGGTGTTCACCGGCCAGAAAGGCGTTGCCGTTCGCAAGCTTGCGGCAACGACCGGTGAACAAACAGATTTCGCCAAATGGTGGACCAAATGGCAGGGCAATGGTGCTTTGCGGGAATTTCTTGTTCGCCAGCTCGGCAAACTAAGCCCTTCCGGTGCTGCGGTCGCCATCGACCTGCAAACGCGCACTCCGCTCCCCGTTCGTCAGATCGCACAATCTGCCACCCATCCGGCAGCGGAAATCGATCTCGCATTGGCGCTCGATGGCGGACTGATTGTTGGCGGATGGATGCATGACCCCGCCGCCATGCTTACCGATATCGAATATATTCCCGAAAACGGAAGCGCACTGTCGTTGAAGCCGAACTTTCACAAGTTTCCAGCCAAAATTGCCAAGCGGGAAGATACGCCACAGCAGGACGTGACGGGCTTTGTAGCCTGGCTTCCTTCGGTGCAGAATCTTGGGCCGCTCTTGCAGCCGCGGTTCCAGATGCGTCTCGCGTCCGGCACCACCGCGCCCCTCGTCCCCGCACCGCAACCCTTCGAGCCATCGGCGCAGCGTAATCGCATCTTGCGGTCCGTGCCGCCGCAGCAAGCAAGGCCTCACGTCTTCTCGCATATTCTGGGACCAGCTCTCACCGAAGTTGAGAAGAAGCTCGCCGCAACGGTGCGGATATCCGAAGTGAAGGATTACGGAACAACGCCCGCCTCCGCACTCGCATCCATCGTTATTCCACTCTACCGCAACCTGGATTTTCTGCGTTTCCAGTTCTCGTCGATGGCGACGGACCCTTGGCTGATGGAGAATGCAGAGTTCATTTTCGTGCTGGATTCTCCTGAAATTCAGGACGACACCGAGCATATGCTGGGCGGCTTGCACATTCTGCACGACATGCCATTCAAGCTCGCCATCATGAACCGCAATGGTGGTTATGCGCGTGCCTGCAATGCAGGCGCCAGCATTGCGACTGGAGCGACTATCGTGATGCTGAATTCCGACGTCGTTCCTGCGGAAAATGGCTGGCTGCAGCAGCTGATCCAGCCTCTGTTCGATCAGCCCAAGCTCGGAGCAATCGGCCCTCGCCTTCTTTTCGAGGATGGCTCGCTTCAACATGCGGGGCTTTATTTTGCCCGCGACCGTCAGGGTGTCTGGCTGAACCACCATTATTACAAGGGTATGCCGGGCAACTATCCGCCTGCGCTTCGTTCGAGGGAGGTGCCGGGGGTTACCGGTGCGTGTCTGATAACACGCAAGGATATCTTCGATCTCGTCGGCGGCTTTACGGAAGACTATGTCATCGGCGACTACGAGGACAGCGATCTCTGCCTGAAGATCAGGCAACTTGGCTTCCAGATATTCTATGAACCCGCCGTAGCACTTTACCATTTCGAGCGCCGTTCGATCCGCCGCAGCACGGATTACATGCGCGGCCTCGCCAGCCAATATAATTCCTGGCTCCACACACAGCGCTGGGATGATGACATTACCGAATTGATGGTCCTGCCCCAGGAACAGGAAGGCGCTGCCGACCTGTCCAATGTGATCATGACCAAATCTGAAAGGAGCGCCGCTTGACGGACGTGGTAGCGCTGAAACAGCCAGAATTTGAAGCCAAACCAGCAATACCGGATGCGCAGACCGATTGGCTGATGCAGTCTGTTTTGAAGAACCGCTTTTTGCCCTCCCCCGACCCGAACAGCGTGTTCGTCGGCGACGGGGATTATCGTGCAGTCGGCGCCGAATTTCTCGGTCATTTCATTCGCAAGGGCGGGCTTCGACCCGACGCCCGTGTGCTCGATATCGGTTCGGGTATCGGTCGCATGGCAGTGCCGCTGACGCAATACCTCGACTCGGCAAAAGCCCGCTATTCCGGGATTGATCCCGTGGCAGGCGGCGTGAACTGGTGTCGCCAGAACATCACATCGCGTTATCCGAACTTCGAGTTCCGACACATCGATATTGCCCACGATCTCTATAACCCAAAAGGGGCGGTCAACGGGCTCAATCTCGTCCTGCCTTTCGCGGACAAGAGCTTCGACTTCATCATCATGACATCGGTGGTCACGCATCTGACGTCAGACGAGGTCAAGACCTATCTCGACCAGATTTCTCGCGTCCTCGTTCCCGGTGGAAAATTATTCATGACGGCCTTCGTCGTGGACGATGTGGCCGCGCGCGACCGCCTTGGCAAACGGGACAAACGACTTGCATTTGAACGCCATGGCAACGGACCGTGCTGGTTCGTACCGGAATTGCCGCCGCTTGCGGCGGTCGGGTTTGAAAACGGCTTTCTGGATCGTGCGCTTGCCGGCGCGAAACTGACACTAGAGACAAGATCCTTCGGTCACTGGCGCGGCATCGAAGCGGATCACTATCAGGATCTTTTCATCGCCTCGCGAGGTGCTGCCTGATGGCCCAGCGTGTGCTCATAGCAGCCCATAACCATCCATCTCTGCACCCCGGCGGAACTGAAATTTTCGCACATGATCTTTTCCGCGCCTATCAGCGCGCCGGTTGCGAAGCCATGTTCATGGGTGCTACCAACAAGGTGCATCGTGAGGCTCGTCCCGGTACGAGCTTTCAGAGCATCGGTAATGGCGGCGATGAAATCCTGCTCTGGTCCGGTCATTTCGACCGGTTCTACATGAGCCAGATCGACCTTTACGGGATCGTTCCCGACATTGTCGAACTACTGAAGGATTTCCGGCCTGATGTCGTCCATCTGCACCATCTGCTTTTGCTCGGCGCCGAATTCCCGCATATCGTGCGCCGAACTTTACCGGATTGCCGCATCATTCTGACTTTGCACGACTATTACCCCATCTGTCACCATGATGGCCTGATGGTTCGCACCACTGGAAAGGAACTGTGTCATGAGGCCGGTCCTGACCGCTGCCATGCCTGTTTCAAGGACATCGCGCTTGATAAATTCGTACTGCGTGAACGGCATATCAAATCGCTCCTCAGCGCAGTCGATGCATTCGTCTCACCGAGTGAGTTTCTGAAACAACGCTATGTCGAATGGGGACTTGCGGAAGAGCTGATCAGCGTCATTCCCAATGGCCAACCGGAACGCCCCGCAGCCGAAACGCGGCAGGTCGAGCGCAACAAACCGGTCTTCGGCTATTTCGGCAATCTCAATCCGTGGAAGGGCGCAACGGTCCTGCTTGAAGCAGCACAGCAGCTTATTTCCGAGGGTTTCGATTTCGAATTGCGCGTGCATGGTGCAGCGCCATTTCAAAGCGAAAGCTTTGTCAGCGAAATCGACCGGCTCTTTGCCGAGACATCGCCGTTTGTCCAGCGTCGGGGTGCTTATCGTCGTGAGGACATTGCCCAGCTGATCCGGTCCGTCGACTGCGCCATCATGCCGTCGATCTGGTGGGAAAATGCTCCGCTCGTCATTCAGGAAGCACAGGGACAAAACCGTCCTGTCATATGCAGCAATATCGGCGGAATGGCCGAAATGATTGAGAATGAGGTCAATGGCCTTACCGTTCCGCCAAATGATCCGCTCGCGCTCGCCCAGGCGATGCGTCGAATGGCGGAAAACCCGGACTTGCGCCAGTCGCTCAGCGAGAATGCGCGTCATCCGGACACCATCGACACGACCGCCGCACGCTACCTCGATCTGATCGGGACATTGCGTATCGCGCGTGTCGAGGCAGCATAAGAGGTAAATCATGAACATCGCGACCAAAGTTCCATCCGAGGGGGAAACCAAACATGCAGCGGCACCCAATGCCGCTGCCGCGCCTCAAAGGACCGAAGCCATGAAAGGACGCGTTGATGCCATCGAGGAAGGCCGTCTCTATGGCTGGGCCTTCGATCCATCCGTTCCGACAGAACGGCTTCTGATCCGCGTTTTGCTGGACGACAAGCCTATTGCTGAAGCACCCGCCGACAAGGATCGTCCTGATCTGAAGCGCAACGGTATCGGCGATGGCAAGCACGCTTTTGAGGTGATGCTGCCGCAGTTTGCCGCTGCTCGGGCTGGCGAACTCGTTGTCGTCGCCGCCAATGCGTCTGGCGCGGAGCAGAAGCTACGCGTACCGAAGCCCGACGAACAGGCGGCCGAAGCGCTTATCGCCGCGCCGATGACGCGCATTCTGGACAAGCTCGACATGCTGATGGCAGCGCAGCGCCAGTTGCAAGTCAATCAGCGTTCGCTGCAACGCGTCGCGCCTACCCTTGATGCATCCGGCAATGCCGCCCCGGCAGAACTGCTCGACATTGCAAGTTCCGTCGACGGCTTGCGAACCGATCTCCATCAGCGCATGACCGAACTTGACGTGCACATCATGCGCATGGACGGCGTTGTTGCAGGATTGGAACAGCGTCTGGATGACGTGCGCAAGCGCAGCGGCGGCGACCTCAAGTTCCTGATCTTGCTGGCTGCCGTCTTGACGGGTTTTGTCGCAGGCGCATTGCTGACCCTTGCGGTCATGCCCTGAGGAAAAACCTTATGGCGCAAGACGAGAGACCTATCACGCAACAGTCGATGGCAAGACCAACTCGTGCACCGGATCGCCCTCCCATGATGATGGAGGGTGAAATGGTCGTCGGCAGCGCGATCGAAGACACGCTGGCATTGGTGCTCGGCATCGGCAGTGCAACAAACGATCAGGTAACAGCGTTCCTGAATGGCGATCCTGCCATGAGCGTGAAGACGAACCTGATTACATGGCCACTCAGGGAGCCTTCACCTGCCGGAACACATGGTTTCGTCGCCGTCGTGCCAACGGCTGCTTTGCGCCGTGGCACTCTCAAGACGATCATGTTCCAACACCGGGCAAAGGTCGCCCGCTACAATTTCGCATCGCGCTCCGCTTCTATTGCCGATTTTGTCGCCATGATCGGCGATCTAGCCGGACCGAGCTTGCCGGGCGTCATCGATGAACTGGTGGAAGGTCTGATTTCCGGCCCTATCAGCCGGAAGAAACTTTCGGCCATCACCGTTCTGCTACAGGCGGGGGCCCGTTCTGACGGCTGCATCGAACTCATCGGCGGCAGCGATGAAGGCGAGATTTTCGTTCAGGGCTGGGCGCAGGATCTGACACCTGCGGTAACCCGGCTGCTGATCAGCGGCAAGAACCCTTCGCTTGCGGAATGCGCAGTCAGCGTTTTCGCACGGCCAGATCTCAATGATGAAGCTTCCGGATTTGCAGGCCTTCTTCTTGCCAACGAACCGGTCGAACCGACTGATATCGAACGGCTTCTGTTTCGCGGGCGAAGGGGCTGGCGTTTTACCGAAGTCTACGACCGCAGGCTGCTGTCCGGCTCGCGCGAAACGCCGGGCCATATCCGGGCAATTCTGCCGCGGGTACGCAGCTCGACAGACATCCTGCTGCGCATGCGTTCCGCCGCAAATCGTTTCGATGGTGCCGACACGGTATCCAGCCTTCCCTTTCCTGTCCGGATGGGGATAGACAATGTCTTCCGGGTGGAAGGCAGCGGCATGCTGGTTTCGGGCTGGCTGCTCGATCCCGATAGCCACGTGGAAAGTGTGAAGCTGCGCCGTCATCGCGGTGAAATCCAGATCGATACCAGTTGGACCCGCATCGACCGGCCCGACGTCACCCACGAATTCGACAATCAGCCGCCATTCAATGCCGGGCTGGACCCCAGCCGTCACGCGCATGGTTTCGTTGCCTTCGCACCCGAGCTTGCAGGCGACAGCACGTCGCCATTCTATCTAGAACTTGCAATCAGCGACGGACGGCGCGCATTTTTTCCATTGACGCCAACCCGCGTCACCTCGCGTGACGCTATCGTACGGCAAATCCGCGCGACCGATCCAAATGCATGGGCGCTGCGCCATATTGTCGACCAGCAGCTCGTGCCGCTGCTGCGCGGCGTCAACCGCCCTGCGCCGGAAGTCTTTGGTGTAGTCGATCTCGGCCCCTTCGAAGATGCGATAGGGCCTGCGATCATCATCGGTATCGACGAGCGCGTCGAGGAAGTCGAACCTTTGCTGGCGCTTCTCGCGCTCGATCCCGAAACCCGCATCGCGCCAATCGTAATCGCAGCTGCAACCGAGATCATTGATCGCGTCGGCGTACAAATCAGGCGTCTTGCGGATTTCTACCGCCTGCGTATCAGGCTCGTTTCAGCTACGGGGTCGGAAGACCTCTACGATGCACTGGAAGTCGGCGCCCGCACGGTTTCGACAGATCAGGTCATATTTCTGGCCGGATCGCTGCTGCCGCGCCGCTCCGGATGGCTGAACAAGCTCATCAGCGCCTATGAAGCGCACAAGGACTGCGTGCTGTCTCCCACCCTTGCCTATGAGGATGATTCAATTCGCTGGGCGGGAACCTGGGTTGCCGGACCGCAATCCGGCATGTCGGCGGATCGCGCTCTGATTAGCCGCTACGCCGGTTATCCCATCGACGCCGTTTCAGGAATGTCCTTGACGGAAGTCGCAACGGCTACGTTCGAGTGCTGCATCCTTCCGCGTGAAGCCCTGTTTTCCGTCGGTGGTTTCACGCGCGGTTATCTCGGCACCCATGAAAAGGGACTGGATCTCGGATTGAAACTCAAACAATCGGGCTTGCGCTCCTATTGGTTACCATCAGCGCAGATGCTGGGAGCAGACGATACATCCGTAACTGACAGGGCATCGACCATAGCGCTCATTGAGCGCATTGACCGGCAGGTCTTCGATGCACGGTGGTCCTCCATTCTCGCTGGCAGGCGTAACGTACAGGTGGAGGAACCCGCATGAGCGATAAACTCCGTGTTCTCGTCATCTCGCACGCTCACCCATCGATCTCGCTCGGTGGCGGTGAAATCGCTTCCTACAATCTGCACAAGGGGCTGAACACCATTCCCGATGTTCAGTCAGTCTATCTGGCCCGCGCCGCTCATCCGATCCCGCGGCATGGCACGACGGCGCTCATGAGCATGCGGCGCGCCAGCGACGAAATCCTGTTCCATGCCGACGAATACGATCACTTCTATCTGTCGAACAAGAACACCGATGAAATCCGCCGTGACCTGCTGCGCTTTGTCCGCGACTTCGATCCGGACATCGTGCATTTCCATCATGTTCTCGGCCTCGGGCTTGAAACGCTCTATGCCATCCGCGAGGCACTGCCGGATCGCATCATTCTGGTGACGTTTCATGAATTCCTGTCGATCTGCAACAATGATGGCCAGATGGTCAAAGCTGGCACCTCCAAGCTCTGCAACGAGGCGTCCCCTATCGATTGCCACGGCTGTTTTCCGCAGATACCGCCAGCGCGTTTTCTCAAGCGCGAACGTTTCGTGCGCGGCATGCTGGAACTGGCCGACGCATTTGTGTCGCCGAGCGAGTTCCTTGCCAACCGCTATCTGGAATGGGGCCTCAACCCCGACAAGATGGCAGTCATCGAGAACGGCATCGCCATCCGTGATGTTACCCCTCCGCGTGAGCTGACCGGCCCGAACCCGCGTCGCAGTCGCTTTGCCTTTTTCGGTCAGATCAACCCGTTCAAGGGCATAGACGTTCTGGTCGATGCCGTATCGCGTGTGCCGGAACAGGTATGGGGCGAGGATTCCCGCCTGATGATCTTCGGCGGCAATCTGGAAAAGCAGCCACCCGCTTTTCAGGAACGCATGCAGAAATTGATTGAAGAGGCTGGTCCGCGTGTGCGTTTCTATGGTGCGTACCAGAATGCTGAAATGCCGCGCCTCATGCAGTCGGTCGACTGGGTGGTCATGCCCTCAATCTGGTGGGAAAATTCACCCATTGTCATTCAGGAGGCGCTGCACCATCGCCGTCCGGTCATCTGCTCGAATATTGGCGGCATGGCTGAGAAAATCCGCGATGGCGAAGACGGCCTGCATTTCCGTGTTCGCAGCGCCGAGGATCTGGCCGACCGTTTTACAGAAGTGCTCAGCGAGCCGAGCATATGGGATAGACTGCATCATTCCATCCGCAATCCGGTCCACTATGTCGATTGCGCAAAGGAACATCTGGACCTCTACAACCGGCTGCGTGGGTCAAAACCCCGCAGACAGAAACCGGCAGTTACGCAAACTGCTCTTTCTCAGGCAAGCTGAGCCTGGCTTGACCTTAGTGAAACAGAAGGAAGACCGTATGGCACGCGCCCTCGTCATGATCCCTGCGGGAGAAGTGTACGATCACGACAATGTCCGCTGGTATCGTCACACCGACGTTCAGGGCAGCATCAATCATTATCACAATATCGGCGATGCCTTCGTGTTCGAGTCATCGTTGAAACTGATGAATTACGAGAAGGCTTCCGAACTTCCGATCACCAATTTCTCACCTGAGAAGATTGATCAGCTGCGTGAAGAGTATGATTATGTGATCCTGCGCGGTTCGAACTATATCAACAAGGATATGAACTGGCGCGACACGATCCCGGTCTTGCAACGGCTTAAACTGCCGGTCATAGCATTCGGTATCGGAGCACAAGCGCCGGTCAGAGGGGAAATACAGCTTTCCGAAGAGACCAAGGCGGTCCTGCGCATCATTGCAGATTCGACGACATCCATCGGTGTGCGCGGCGCTTACACGGCGCAGGTACTGAACGATATCGGCATCCGCAATGTGCGCATCGTCGGTTGTCCGACTGCGTTTCGCCGCAACAACCAGCATTTGCGTATCAAGTTGCCACCACTGGAAAACGTGACTCAAGTCGGCGTTACGGTTCGCCGCGAGGTTTCACCAGCCTATGCACAGGATATCGAGCAATATCTGACGCGTCACCGCGACCTTATCAAAACCATGGCCGGGCGCTTCGATGTGACCTTGATGGCTCAGGGCGAGATCGATGAGAAGAAAATGGTCTTCGGCACTGCGGAGCAGAAGGAGGAGGCCATTGCAGCGCTCAAGAACCATCGCTGGACAGCGGACTGGTATTTCGACGAGACAATAGAAAACCTCTATCGCCATCGCATGTTCTATTCGGATGTCGTTGCTGATTACGAGGAACTGGTGCGCAGGCAACAGCTCGTTCTCGGCTATCGCCTGCATGGTAATCTGATGGCGCTGGCCAACGGCGTGCCGTCCATCTATTTCACCTATGACAGCCGTACAGCCGAATTTGCCGAAACCTACAAGATACCGAGCTATGACGTCTTCAGCGACAAGCCTTTCCGGCTGGAAGACTATTGGGACCAGTCGTTGTTCGACAAGTATAACCGGGCATGGTTCGAGACCTATGCCGAGATGAAGCAGTTTCTCGATGAAAATGGTGTCGACAACAAGATGACCGAAACCGGACTTCCCATCGCGGAGCTGAAGGTCGCGTAAGATTTAGTTCTTTGGCAGTTGAGCGGAGCTATTCCCCTTCTGCTCTTCTGCCAGAAGCGACCACGCAGCAATGAACATCGCGGCAATCAGCGGCCCGACCACAAAACCATTGATCCCGATCAGTGAAATGCCCCCAACCGTGGAGATCAGCACGACATAATCCGGCATGCGGGTGCCTTTTCCGACCAGAGGCGGGCGCAGGAGATTATCGACCAGTCCGATCACGAATACGCCCACGAAAACCAGAATACCTCCGCTGATCCATTCTCCGCTTGCAAAGAACCAGGCCGCTGCCGGCACCCAGACCAGTGCTGCGCCGACCGCTGGCAGCATGGAAAGGAATGTCATCAACACGCCCCAGAGCAAAGCCGCCTCAACGCCCAAGGACCAGAAAGTCACGCCACCGATCGTGCCCTGAATGATGGCAATAATGATATTGCCCTTCACCGTCGCGCGGATGACAGCGATGAACTTTTCCAGAAACTGCCGCGTGTAATCATCATTGAGCGGAATGGCCTGCCTGATCTTCCGTCCAAGGTCCGCACCGTCGCGAAACAGGAAGAACAGCAGATAGAGCATGATGCCGAAGCCGATGAAGAATTGCAGCGTGTTCTGGCCGAAGCTGACCAGTTTTCCGGCAAAAAGCTGACTGCCCTGCATGATCGCAGACGATATGCGCGCCCGCCATTCCGCGAAATCACCTAGCTCGAACCGGGTCAGCCACTCCTCCAGCGAATCCGGCAAGGCGCCCAGAATGCGTGAGATATAGCTGTTCAGATCAAACTCACGACTGCTCAGGCGTTGATAGAGAGAATTCCCCTCCTGTACCAGCGAACCGAAAATCGCGAGCATTGGAATGATGACCAGACAGATGCACATCAGTACTGAAAGCAGAGCGGCAATGTTTTTCCTGCCGCCGAGCAGACGTTCCAGGCGCTGTTGTACTGGCGAAAAAACCACGGCGAGAATGACTGCCCAGAGAACCGCCGAATAATAAGGCAACAGCAGCCATGCAAAGGCGATGGTGACCAGTGCCAGTAGAATATAGAAGCTCGCGCGCTGGACGGACATAATCACCTGCTGCAGATTTCCGGGTCAGGAAACCCTGCCCGGAAAACCATTCCAATTCAATAGAGAAGCGCAGGCCCGGCAGGTTATGCCGCTTTCAGAGGCGCCCGCTTTTCATCGGGAAGTGAACGCGCGAGTGTGCTCAGAAGATCGCTTTGCGACACCAAACCGATGATGCGGCGCATTTCATCAACAACCACGACAGCATGCGCCAATCCATCGGTCAGGCTGGGCAGAAGGCTCATCACCGGATCGGCTTGCGCAGCGGTGGGCGCTTCCACGATATAGTTTCTGAAATCGTCACCCGGATGCATCAATTCGCGCAAACCGACTACGCCCTTCAGACGACCGTCGGCCGTGTGTACCGGCAAGGTCAGTAGATTATGCCGCAAGATCAGGTCGCGCGCCTGACTCGCCGTTGCATCTTCATCGATACTGACGACATCACGAGACATAATGTCGGCGCAGGTCAGGTCGCCGTGGGAACGAATGGACACTTCAAGCTCCACTTGCCGCAGCAGACGTCCAAGATCGTTGCGATCGATATCGAAGCTTTCATCCAGTGCAAGCAAGGCGCGGTCGATATCTTCCTCGCGGATGCCCATCCGGACCGAAGGCGGCAAATCTTCAGTGCTGTGCTTGTTTACCGGAGCAGCCGCCGCCACGTGCGGATATTTCCGACGCGACAGTTTGTGAAAAAGGATACCAAGGCCGACGAGAAGGCAAGAGTTCAGCGCGACCGGCACAAGCGGAAACAGCAATCCCCACTTGGCAACCGCAGAACCACCCAGAACTGCAGTCAGCGCCGCTGCGCCGCCGGGCGGATGGAGGCTACGGGTAACCGACATTGCCGCGATGGCGAGCGCCACGCCAAGGCCGATCGCCAAAGCCGGATCATCAACAAACTGGGTGACGGCCAGTCCCACAAAGGCGGAAATCGTGTTGCCGCCGATGATCGACCACGGCTGCGCCAGCGGGCTGGTTGGAACTGCGAAAAGCAGAACCGCCGAAGCACCGATCGGCGCTACGATCAAAGGCAGATGCGGACCGCTTCCCAGCAGCATGCTCGATATGAATCCGGTCAGCGCGATACCAATCAAGGCACCGAGGCAAGCAATCGAACGTTCTCGCAGCGTTGCACCGGCAAGAACCGGCTTGAACAATCGGAGCGCACGCGACTGGTGTTGTTCTGGATCTCTCTGGGTCATTCCGTCAATCAGGCCGATGATAGGGGACGCTTCAGCGAAAACCCGTTGAAGCTAAAGACTGTTCTCTTGGGGGTGAGACAATATCCTGCCCTTGCCGGATTCGAACAAGAAAGCAAATCCGTATCCGCTTGCCGGAATGGAAAAATTGTTCCCCGTTCATCAACTCATCGAGAACAATGGTCTCAATGTCATTTCAAGCCCCAGGATCATAAGGCCGATCAGAAACCATCGACGGAAGGTTTCTGATCGGATTTTGCGGCGACAAGCCTGCCCTAGGAACATGCCAACCAGTGAAGGAACAATGGCCAGAACAGACGCCAGCAGGAGATCACCGGAATATGCCTGCCTGCTCGAAAGCCCGACCGCAAGTGCAGCAGTCGAGACAGTAAAGGAAAGCCCAAGCGACTGCACAAGATCATCTTTTCTGAATCCTAGCGATTGCAGATAGGGCACAGCCGGTATGACGAATATCCCTGTAGCGCCCGCAATCAAGCCGGTCAGCAACCCGATGACAGGTGACAGCAGGCGTTCAAGCTTTTCCGACACCTGTAGCTGGCGGGCGAACAACGTGTAGGCTGCATAGATAACGAGCGAGAATCCCAGCATCGATGTGGTGACTGCAATGTTCCCCCCGACCAGAATCGCAGTTCCCGCAATGGTCCCGACTGCAATGGCAAGCATCATGCTCCAGAGACGAAGCATAAGCTGACCGAAGCTAGGCCCCGCCAGAAGCTGCCAAAGATTGGTGATGAAGGACGGAATAATCAGCAGGCTTGCAGCTGCGAGCGGAGATATGAGCGCGCCCAATATGCCCATGGCAACTGTGGGCAGCCCCATTCCTGTCAGGCCTTTGACAAAGCCGGCACCGAGGAACGTTACCGCAATCGTCAGGATCAAGGGTAATGAATAAATCATGTCCCTGCTATAGCGACTTGGCCATCGGACGGAATGCGGAAGTTCCTTATAGAGCCTTCGGCTTTTCCATAGGCAGAATTCGCGCTAACATCGCTTATGCGCTTTGATCTTACCGACCTTCGCCTCTTCCTCGCTGTCGCCGATACCGGCAGCATCACTCATGGTGCGGCTGAAGTCGGCCTGTCGCTTCCAGCGGCAAGCGAGCGCCTGCGTGACATGGAGGCCTCCGGGCAGGTTTCGCTTTTGGAGCGGGGACGACGCGGCGTTGCCCTTACCGAAGCAGGCGAAGCCCTTGTCCATCACGCAAGAGCGGTCATGCGGCAGATGGCCGACCTGCATAGCGAATTGGGCTCACATGCCAAAGCCATGCGCACAGCCATTCGCGTCGCGGCCAATACCGCTACCGTCACCGAATATCTTCCGGCAAAACTCGCCGCCTGGATGGCAAAAAATCCTCGCATCGATGTGGAGTTGAAAGAACGGCAGAGCAGCGATATTGCTCGTGCCATTTTGCGCGGCTTTGTTGAGATCGGAATTTTATCGGATGCGGTGGAAACTACGGGTTTGGAGCTGGTTCCTTTTGCAATAGATCAGCTGGTACTGATCACTGCCAGAAGCCATCCGCTGGCTGAACATAAGCGCGTGAGTTTCTCTGACATCCTGCAGGAACAGTTCATCGGTCTATCAGCTGGCGCACTGCAGGAGCACCTCGAAATTCAGGCAACCCGGCTAGGCGGCAGGCTTAAAATCAGGACGAAACTCCGCACGTTTGAAGGGGTCGGTAATATGGTGGCTGCCAGCGTAGGTGTTGCGATCATTCCGCAGACCGCCGCCCGACGCCTTAGAAAGACACTCCCCATTGCAACGGTCGCTATCTCCGATGCTTGGGCAAGAAGAAATCTGGCAATAGCGGTGCAATCCTTAGAAGAACTAGCCACACCGGCCAGGAGCCTCGTCGATCACCTCGTCTTGAATGCTGAGCTTCCCGCAATCAAAACTGCATAAGATTAGCCCCGATCAGAAAGAACCTTCAAGACGATACCCCAACGCACGGCGAAAACATGGCAAGCGAGCTACCCAGACTTTGGTAGTACAAGCGCTTTCATTGAAGGTCAGGCATTGGCAAGCCGCCGGGATACATCTACATTCTTTTTCAAGCGCACCGAATAATTCGGCCGATTCAAGAGCAACAACGGTGCAGAAATATTTTATTGCAGTCATTGAATAGTATCGCATCTGATTGTCCGAAGCGCCCAAAGAGGCGTGGGGAACCAAATTCAGAATACCGGCACGCCCGCCGCAACATAGTCTGGGAGGACGCTATGATGAAAACTATCGCCGCTCTGGCGACAACACTTGCTATTTCCACCGCAGCTTTCACCGCACAGGCACAAAATTATCCGGAACGGACGATCACCATGGTCGTGCCTTTCTCAGCCGGTGGGCCTACCGACACTGTCACGCGACTGGTGGCAGAATCCATGTCCAAGGATCTCGGACAACAGGTTATCGTCGAGAATGTCGGCGGCGCAGGTGGAACACTCGGCGCCGGGCGTGTCGCAACCGCCGATCCGGATGGCTATACGCTTCTGCTTCACCATATCGGCATGGCCACAAGCGCCACGCTTTACCGCAAGCTCGCCTATGACACGCTGAATGCATTTGAATATGTCGGTCTTGTCACGGAAGTTCCGATGACGATTGTTGCACGCAAAGACCTTGAGCCAACCGATCTCAAGGGACTGATCGAATATGCCAAGGCCAACAAGGATACGGCGACGGTCGCCAATGCCGGTATCGGCGCGGCATCGCATCTTTGCGGCATGTTGTTCATGAGCGCGATTGAAACGCCGCTCGTTACAGTTCCCTACAAGGGAACCGGCCCGGCCATGACCGATCTTCTCGGTGGACAGGTCGACATCATGTGTGACCAGACCACCAACACGACGAAGCAGATTCAGGCCGGCACGATCAAGGCTTATGCCGTTACCTCGCCTGAACGTCTGGACGTACTGAAAGACCTTCCGACTACCAAGGAAGCCGGTCTGGACGGCATGGAAGTGGGCATCTGGCACGGCATCTATGCCCCCAAGGGAACCCCGGCGGAAGTCACCGAACGTCTGTCGAAGTCGCTTCAGGTGGCCTTGAAAGACCAGAATGTGGTTGCCCGTTTTGCCGAACTCGGCACAAAGCCATCTCCGGAATCCGATGCGACACCGGCGGCATTGAAGGCCAAGCTCGAATCCGAAATCGCGCGCTGGAAGCCGATTATCGAAGCTGCAGGACAATACGCGGACTGATCGTACAGGAAACAATCAAGGCATGTCATCTGACGCGCCTTGATTGTCGTTTTCCCTTCGGCTGCACATCAAACTGCAGTCGACGGGATACACGACCGACGTCATATGCCGATCTTCCGGCATAGCCCTTTCAACGGCAAATCCGAAAGACGATTGGCCATGAACGAGCCCTCAAGGAAATTCTCAATAGATCCGACCAACGGATTGTGCGGTGCACTGCTCGCACTGACAGGTGCCTTTTTTGCCTATCAGTCGCTTGGTCTGGACCTCGGCACATCGCTACGTATGGGACCGGGATATTTCCCACTTGTCCTTTCCGGTGTGCTAATCCTGCTTGGACTGGTCATCCTTATTCAGGCTACACGTGTCTCCGGCGAGCCTATCGGCCCGATCGCTTGGCGCGGCCTGTTCTTTATTCTACCTGCGCCGATATTCTTCGGCCTGACCGTGCGCGGCCTCGGCTTCGTACCGTCGCTGTTTCTGACCTGTCTCATCGCCTCTTTCGCCTCGATGCGTATGAAACCACTTGCAGCAATCATTCTTGCCGCTGCAATCACGGTCTTTTCGGTCATTGTCTTCAGCTACGCGCTCGCGCTGCCATATCAGCGTTTCGGGCCCTGGTGGCCGTTCTAAAGGGGCACGAGCATGGAGCTTTTCAACAATCTTGCGCTTGGCTTCTCAACAGCATCGACGCTTGCCAATCTCGGCTTTTGCCTTGTCGGCGTATTGCTTGGCACGTTGATCGGCGTTTTGCCGGGCATCGGTGCCACCGCGACCATTGCCATGCTTCTTCCGATCACGTTCCAGATTGGCGATCCGGTTTCCGCACTGATCATGCTTGCTGGCATCTATTACGGTGCCCAATATGGCGGGTCGACAACCGCAATTCTCATCAACATGCCGGGAGAATCCTCGTCGGCGGTGACGGCCATCGACGGCTACCAGATGGCGCGCCGCGGGCGTGCCGGTGCAGCACTTGCAATCGCGGCAATCGGTTCATTCTTCGCCGGCACTGTCTCCACCTTTCTGGTGGCGATCTTCGCTCCGCCACTCACAGAAATCGCCCTGAAATTCGGCTCGGCTGAGTATTTCTCGCTGATGGTCGTCGGGCTGGTGTCGTCCGTGGCACTGGCGCACGGTTCGATCATCAAGGCTCTGGCGATGGTTGTACTGGGGCTGCTGCTCGGTCTTATCGGTACTGACATCTACACCGGCACACCGCGTTTCACGCTCGGCATTACAGAATATGCGGATGGCCTCAATTTCGTTGCCGTTGCTGTCGGCGTGTTCGGCATCGCTGAAATTCTGCGCAATCTCGAAAATGAACATGCGCGCGAAGTGCTGATGGCCAAAGTCACAGGACTGATGCCGACGCGCGACGATTTCAAGCGCATGACTGCGCCAATCCTGCGCGGAACGGTCATCGGTTCGGCGCTTGGTATCCTGCCCGGCGGTGGCGCCATTCTGGCGTCTTTTGCTTCCTACACGGTGGAAAAGCGTATTTCCGATACGCCGGAAGAGTTCGGAAAGGGCGCGATAGCAGGCGTTGCAGGACCGGAATCCGCCAACAATGCCGGTGCGCAGACATCCTTCATTCCGATGCTCACACTCGGCATTCCAGCCAATCCGGTCATGGCATTGATGATCGGCGCCATGATTATTCAGGGCATCGTGCCAGGCCCGAATGTTGCAACAGAACAACCCGCCTTGTTCTGGGGCGTGATTGCGTCGATGTGGATCGGCAATCTCATGCTCATCATCTTGAACCTGCCACTGATCGGCCTGTGGGTAAAGCTTCTGACAGTGCCCTATTATGTGCTTTTTCCGATTATCATGACTTTCTGTTCAATCGGCGTTTATAGCGTCAATTCGAATGTCTATGATCTCTACGCAGTCGCCTTCTTCGGCTTCATCGGCTATCTGCTGGCCAAACTGCGCTGCGAACCCGCCCCCCTGCTGCTTGGCTTCGTTCTCGGCCCGTTGCTGGAGGAACATCTGCGACGCGCCATGATCCTGTCACGCGGCGACCCGGCAACCTTTTTCACCCGCCCGATCAGCGCCATTCTGCTCGCCATAGCTGCGGCCGTTCTCGTGGTCGTGCTGCTTCCATCGGTACGCAAGAAGCGCGACGAGGTGTTCGTCGAGGAAGGTTAACCTAGGTTAAGCCAAAAGATGACGCTGGAGCATTGATATGCTATAGGAACCGGGGGCTTGGCCGGGGGCCTGTATTGTCGTTTGAATCGCCAGCACAGAGGGAGGTGTCATGGCGGACGAACAGCGTCGAAGCTTCCGGCAGCGACTGGCTGCCATCGTCATTGCGGGTATCGGCACGGCCGCCGCAAGCGTATTCTCCTATGCAGCAGCAATTTATGAAGCAGCCAATCCTGAGCCTATGCGGGAACTGAACCCCGGCGAGACGGTCGATACTGGACGCTGGCACGTGGCGATAACCGGTGCGCGCTTTAGCTCTGTTCCACCGACCGGTGTGAAACCTTACGAGCCCAAGAACTACCTCATGGTCGATGTCAATCTGGACAATCGCTCCGCGTCGTCAGCCTATGCATCGCGAAGGCTCCTCACCCTCGATCCGCCAAATCCGGCGCTGAAAGACCCAATCGTTTACATCATCAAGGACAAATGGATTGCGAGCCCGATCAATCCCGCATGCCGGAAAAGCTGACCGTAGTATGGGAATGGCCGCAAGGTGAAACTCCGCCGCAGGAAGTGCGGCTCCTCATTGGCAGTGAAATCTACAAGAAGCGGGATAATCTCTATGGGGCCTCTACATGGCTTGATCGGGACCCCATCGCGGTCATCCAATTGCCTGTTCATATGTCATCTGCCGAGAGCGAAGGATGATGGGCTGGCTCAAAAACACTCTCATGCTGTGCGTGGCCGCCGCCGCGCTATATGGCATGCAGCATTCCACCCCCTATTACAGCGATATCTTTTCCTCCGTAACCATTGAAGGACAGCAGGGAAAGCCAGCAGAAACCAGTCGTTTTGTCGTCGGCATCGTGAATGTTTATCGGGCCCGGCAACTGACGACACCCGGCATCGGAAGGACCCGCGCCTATAATACGGATGGCGAATGGCTGGTCATCGAGGCCGCAGCCAAAGCAAAGATCGAGAGCCTTGGCCTCGCGGCTGTCGAATGGCTTGGGCCGAACGGTATCCGCTACGCCATGAGCAAACGTCCGACTTATGCGCCCGGTATAGTCGGCTCAGAACGACTGGAGCCGGGGATTCCACGTCCTATACTGATGGTGTTTGAATTGCCGCGTGACCAGATCGCAGGTGGAAAGCTGCTCATTGCCGAATCTTCACTGACCCCTCTTTCAGAACAGGTGCAGATCAGCATGAACTCCACGGCGCAGGACAATGTCAGCCAGTCAATCGCGGTCAAACGCATGGGGACCATCATGCCCTGGCAATTGGAGGTCAGCCAATGAGTGAAGCAGCCTCTTCAGGCGAGCGAAAATCGTTCTGGATATGCCTTGCTCTCCTGATTATCGCCCTGCCCCTTGCTGTTTTCGTGCGTTCCGACGGCGGTTTGTTGCGATGGATCGAGCAGAACCTGCAAGAGCCGATTGTCGTGCCGCGTGGCGATGTGCAGACTTATGCTGGTGCCAACTGGAAACTGGTCGCATTGGACAAGTTTCCAGGCACATTGCCAAAGACGAATATCGTGCTTGCAGAAATCGAAGTGACTATTCAGGACGGTGAACAGTTGAAACAGTTGATCCCCTGTTTCGTAACTGCGACGGACACTGAAGGCCGCAGCTGGTCGACGTTGTATGTATCCAATCAAGTAATCCAAAAACTGAAACCGGAAGCCGCCGACAAGCCGAAATGCTACGATCTTGCCAATGAAAATGGCAGCGCCCCGGTTCGTATCGTCGAGAGCTTTCTTGTTCCCGAAAACGTCGGAGAGCTTTCGCTATCGCTCTCTATGCTGGGGAAACAGCCTGAGCATCTGGTTCTGAAATAGCCCTGTTCTTCTGGCTCACCAACGCATATTCGAGGACTGCCGCCAGAAGTGCGATACGTATTGCGTCAAGCAGGATGCCGCCATCAAGCTCCGTCGGGCTACCGATCAGAATAGCCAGAACATTGGCGATGCGTTGCCAAATTTCGATATCGTATGGTCCAAGATAATGGGTCGTACCGTACCAGATCCATGCGCCGGTCCAGCTTATCGCACGGTAGAGAACGATAAACGACAGCAGGGTTCCAAGCCCTGCCCCGACGACCAGTTTCAGGCAGGTCCATACAGGCCGGTAGCGGCTGCGATAACCGCCCAGATAATGTGCAGTGAAGTCGCTCAACCACTTCCGGAAGGTCGTTCCGCGAGATGGGGCTGGCGGAACCGGTGCTTTCCTGGCGGACAGATCATAGCCGTAGATGATTGCGGTCATCACCAGCCAGACCATCGGCAGGAGCGCATAGAAGAACAGATTCTGCGCCTGTACCCAGAAGCTCGGTTGCTGGAACTCCACGGGCACAAAATTTTCGGCAGCGTAAGCGCTCATCGAAAACCATGCAGCACTGACATCGAAACTGTCGAGCAGGGACCCGGCCCCAATCCAGCGGATGAGATCATCCTTCCACTTGTCGAGCGCAAACAGACCTATGAATATCCAGCTTGCGTCGGCGGCGACAATCAACAGCCGCAACCAAGGTGAATGGACTTTCTCATTCGCCCGTTTGGCAATCCAGCGGATCAGCCAGCAGACGAAAATTGCCGCGATCAGGCTACCGGAACGCACAAGGTCGAATATGTGCATCTTCTCGCCAAAGGCTGTGCGCTCAAAAGCAAGCCGCGAATATTCGCGCACTGTGTCGCCAAGAAAGCCCCATGCGGCGTAATAGGCGAAGACCGGCAGAATGACAGCTGCCGTCACCATCAGCATACGGTCGGCCTTGCGATTGCCGGGCGACGGTGCGGTTCCTGCCGTAGCGGTTTGGCGCAACGAAGCAAGCGCTGGCAATCCGGGGCGCAGCGTGGCGAACATCGTCACCACGACGAGCAGCTTCACAAGTACGACCAGCGAAAGCACGACCATTCCGGCGAGCGGAAAGTATCCGCCCGCGCGTACCGCAGCATCGAGCAGCAAGTCGCGTGCAATATAGCCCAGCGTACCGATAAGCAGCAGCTGGGGCCATAACCGTGCCAGAAGACGGGCTGTCAGAGCGAGCAGACCGCCGATATCCTTGAGCATCGTCATGGCCGCAGTTTAGCCAGCTGATTGGTAGGGCTCAATATATTTTATTTGTTTAATATATAGACCCGCACTTATCCACGCCGCGTGCCGGAAGATACGATGTCGAGATAGACAGCCAGAACAAGAATGCTGCCCTTGATGATCTGCTGCCAGAACGTATCGACGCCGAGCATGGACATGCCGTTGTCGAGGCTCGACATGATGAGCGCGCCGACCAGTGCACCCAGCACGGAACCAACGCCGCCGCGCATGGAGGTGCCGCCGATGAAACAGGAGGCAATGGCGTCAAGTTCGCCGCCCATGCCTGCCGATGGCGTGCCTGCCGCGAGGCGTGAGGTCGTTGTCAGGCCAGCCACCGCCGCCATCAACCCCATCAGTGCGAAGACGGCCATTTTGACGAAATTGACGTTCACGCCGGAAAAGCGCGTCGCTTCGGTGTTCGAACCAACCGCATAGATGTGGCGACCGAACACGGTCTGTTTTGCAATGACAGTGAAGACGCCAAGGATCACCAGCAGGATCAGCACCGGAACCGGCACACCCTGATAGCTGTTGAGGATCAGGATAAAACCGAGGATCAGGATACCAATACCGAGAAGCCTTGCGACTTCCATCCCGGATGAAAGTGTCTGGAGATTATGCTTGCGCTTGCTGGCCCGCGTGCGCAGCGTCATCAGGATCAGCACGCCGAACAGGGCAATAGCGCAGAGATTGCCAAGCCAGCCCGGCAGATAGCCCTGTCCGATATATTTGAACTCCGGAGAGATCGGCGCAATGGTGACGCCACCCATGATGCCAAGCACGATGCCGCGAAACACAAGCTGGCCGCCGAGCGTGACGATGAAGGACGGTATGCCGAGATAGGCAGTCAGCCAGCCGTTAAAGGCGCCAAGCGCCACACCGAGAACCAGAACCGTGCTGATCGTCGCCCATAAGGGCCATCCGTAGATCACATCGAGAACAGCGGCGACACCGCCCAGAAGCCCTAATAATGCGCCGACAGAAAGATCGATTTCGCCGGCAACAATGACGAAAACCATCGCCGATGCGAGCATTCCGGTAATGGCCATCTGGCGTAGAAGATTGGAGAAGTTGCGTGCCGTCAGGAACTGCGAACGTC
This sequence comes from Brucella sp. JSBI001, assembly GCF_026014005.1. Lineage (NCBI taxonomy): Bacteria > Pseudomonadati > Pseudomonadota > Alphaproteobacteria > Hyphomicrobiales > Brucellaceae > Brucella > Brucella sp. JSBI001. Next base: position 1,481,704 of record NZ_CP110339.1, read on the forward strand.
CCATTTCGGGATCGTAGGTGAGGATCGCAAACAATGCCCAGATGAGCGCAACCACAATCAGCAGCGCGACAATCTTATAATCCGCCAGAAACTTCCGAAGGCTTTTGCCCGTCAATGTCATATCATGCACCGGTCAAATTTGAGCATTTCCAGCAAAGATGTGAAACGGTTTTGCATAAGGAAAATGCGTGAAAACAAAGAGTTATTCGAGGATCAGGCCGCATTGGTCATCGGTTTGCCGATTGCAGCGGCAAGCACCTTCTCCTGGGTAAGATTTTCATTGGGGAAATCGCCACGCAGCCTGCCCTCACCGATCACGAGAACACGGTCGCTGATGCCAAGAACTTCCGGCATTTCGGAAGAGACCATGAGCACCGCGACACCCTGTTTCGCGAGTGCGAAGATCAGTTTGTAGATTTCATATTTCGCACCAACATCGACGCCCCGCGTCGGCTCATCGAGAATGAGCACCTTGGGGTCTGGCAGCATCATCTTCGACAGCACCGCCTTCTGCTGGTTGCCACCGGACAGGGATGCAATTTCCAGCATCGGATCGGCAGTCTTCACCTTGAGGCGCAGAATTTCGCGCTGGATCGTGGCCAGTTCCGCTTCCTTGTCGAGCAATCCGCGCAAGGAAAAGCGATCCAGCACGGAGACCGTCATATTATAGCCCACAGGCATGATCGGCAGGATGCCATCCTTCTTTCGGTCCTCCGGCACCATGCAGATGCCCTGTCGAACCGCATCACGCGGTGTGCGGATCTTCAGCTCCTTGCCTTCCAGAAAGACTTGCCCGTCATGCGCTCCGGGCCAGACACCGAACAGGCTGGACACCAGTTCCGTGCGCCCCGCGCCCACCAGCCCGGCAATACCGAGAATTTCACCGCGTCGCAGCGCGAATGAAACATTGTCGACCACCTTGCGATCCGGATTGGTCACATCCCAGCAGTTGATATTGCGCGCCTCGAAAACAACCTCGCCAATATCGTGCGGCTCGCGCGGAAACAGGTTTTTCATCTCGCGCCCCACCATCATGGTGATGATGGCTGGCGTGGTGAGTTCCGCCATCGGCTTCGTCGCGATATGCGTTCCGTCGCGAATGACCGTCACCGTGTCGGAAATTTCGGCCACTTCATCCAGCTTGTGGGAGATGTAGACACAGGCCATGCCTTGCGCCTTGAAGTCCTTGATGAGATCGAGAAGGACGCGTGTTTCGGATGCCGTCAGCGCCGATGTCGGCTCATCCAGAATGAGCAGTTTCGCATTCTTGTTGATCGCCTTTGCGATCTCGATCAACTGCTGCTTGCCACCCGGATAATGATAGACCGGAAGCGCGACATTGATGTCATGGATCTTGAGGCGCGCCAGAAGTTCCGTCGCACGCGCATTCATCTGGTCATAATCGATGAAGCCTCCGCTTGTCGGCTCCGATCCCAGAAAGATGTTTTCCGCAACCGACAGATGCGGCACCATCATGAGTTCCTGATGGATGATGACGATACCCGCGGCTTCCGTATCGCGGATGCCCGTCGCCTTCAGTTCCTGGCCTTCCCAGAAAATTTCCCCGCTCCAGGTGCCATGGGGATAAACGCCGGAAAGCACTTTCATCAGCGTGGATTTGCCCGCGCCGTTCTCACCGCAAAGGCCGACACACTCCCCCGCGCGCACTTTCAGGTAAATACCGTCAAGCGCTTTCACGCCGTTGAAGTCCTTACCGATATTGCGCATCTCTAGAAGATATTCGGACATCGCATATGACCTTGCAGTAACGCAGCAGCATGAGCCGTCCGGTTTCAAACCACACCATCTTCTGGCGGGAATGTTCCGGACAACGCTGTCACAGACAGCATCGACAAGTCGGTGAGGCCAGAAGCTGGATCATGATTTCCAGACTTCCGGCCCCACTATTCTCTCAAGGATAAGTCGCCGGAAAAGCTTACTTCCCTTCAATCTGCTCCTTGGTGTAGAAGCCGTCCTGAACGTAGATGTCGATATTGTCCTTGGTCACGGCAGTCGGCGTCAGCAGAAGCGTGTCGACCTGCTTGCCGCCATTGTCGAGCTTGGAATTGAACTCAGGCGTTTCACCCTTGACCATCTGGACGGTCAGCTTGGCAGCTTCCGAAGCAATGAGTTTCAGCGGCTTGTAGACCGTAACGGTCTGCGTACCGTCAATCAGACGCTTGACGGCGGCAAGGTCGCTATCCTGACCGGAAACAGCAGTCTTTCCAGCCAGTCCCTGCGCGGCAAGAGCCTGAATGGCGCCGCCGGCGGTGCCGTCATTTGAAGCGACAACCGCATCAATCTTGTTCTGTGCAGCCGTCAGAGCATTTTCCATGATGGAGAGCGCTTCCGTCGGGCTCCACTCCTTCACCCACTGCGAGCCAATGACCTTCACCTTGCCGGAATCGATAGCTTCTTTCAGAGCCTTTTCCTGGCCGGCACGGAGAAGCTTGGCGTTGTTATCCGTCGGCGAGCCGCCAAGGAGATAATAATTGCCTTCCGGCTTGGCCTTCAGGACGGCTTCGGCCTGCATGAAGCCGACGCGCTCATTGTCGAACGAGATATAGGCATCGATATCCGCATTGAGGATCAGACGATCATAGGACAGAACCTTGATGCCGGATGCCTTGGCGTCAGCCACGACCGCATCGAAAACCTTGGAATTCATGGGCACGATGACGATGGCGTCAACACCCTGCGCAATCAGGTTTTCAACCTGCTTGACCTGCTTTTCCTCATTGCCGTCAGCCGACTGTACATTGACCTTGGCGCCCAGCTTTTTCGCCGCTTCAATGAAATAGTCGCGGTCACGCGCCCAGCGCTCGACGCGAAGATCGTCGATGGAAAAGCCAATGACCGGGTTTTCCGGCGAAGCATAGACCGGCGTGGACGCCATGGCGCCAATGCCCAAAGCCGCGGCAACCAGCGCGCCGGTCAGAAAATTACGACGTTTCATGCAAATCTCCTCCAAACAACACCGGCTTGCTACCGGCTGATATCAAACCGCGCCCCCGAACGTGTTCCGCCCCCGGAGTTCGGCACGATAAAACAGCCCTCTTCAGAGCTGCTTATTCCTTGAATGGCTGATCCTCCCATAGGCGCGGTGCGCCAAGATCACTCCATCGGGACAGCATGCAAAAGACACACTGCCCCATCCTCGGGAACCATTGATACGTGAAGAAAAATGAATAGCAAGCATTTTTTGATTTACGTACCTCATTTTTGATCTTATGGTCCGCATCGAGGAGCGAGGATGAAACCTACAGTCCATGATATAGCCAGAACAGCGGGCGTCAGCCTTGCCACGGTCGACCGTGTGCTGAACGAACGTCCGGGTGTGAGAGCAAAGACGCGCGACCGGGTTATGGAAGCGATGAACACGCTCGGTTATGTGCGCGATGTGGGCGCTGCCAACCTCGCACGCGGACGGCTTTATCAGTTCGATTTTATTTTGCCGGACAATGAAAATACCTTCATGCTGAGCCTGCGCGCGGAACTGCAATCCGCGACAGAACGGGCTTTGGCTGAGCGTGTACTGGTCAATGTCGTACTCGTTCCGGCCTTCGATGAAGCAGCACTTGTCGCAGCACTGGACGAATGTGCCTCACGCAAGCCCGACGGCGTTGCATTCGTGGCAGTCGACACCGATCCCGTGCGCGAAGCCTGCGCCCGATTGGGTGAGCAAGGCATGCACGCCGTCACGCTCGTATCCGACCTTGGGCATTCCACACGAACGCATTATGTCGGCGTCGATAACGGCGCAGCCGGACGCACGGCAGCGCGGCTTCTGGGGCTCTTTGCCAACGGAACGGAGGGGGCTCTTGCAGTGGTCGCCGGTTCGTTGAAAGTCCGCGATCATCAGGAACGTTTCGACGGTTTTACGGCAGCCATGAAAGCAGACTTTCCGGGTCGCGAGATATTGCCCGTTCTGGAAGGCTTCGATGAAGGATCGCGTGTGGAACACCTTGTCGGCAAGCTGCTTGACGAGCGCAGCGACATTGCCGGGATCTATAGCCTCGGCGCTGGCAACAGCGGTCTTGTGAAGGCGTTGGCTGAGCATACATCCAATCGACCGCTCGTCATCGCGCACGAACGCGACAGCGTGACCTCAAAAGCGCTGACAGATGGCATTATCCATGCGGTGCTGGCGCAGGATGCGGGCCATGAAATCCGCAGCGCCATCCGGGTTCTCAAAGCATCTGCGGATCGTCTGGCGATCGTTCCGGGACAGGAACACATCCGCATCGAAATTTTCCTTAAAGACAACCTGCCGCATTTCGACTGACGCGCGGGCCACAACGCCTTTCCAACAGGAGCAAATATGTATCTCGGGCTCGATCTAGGAACATCCGGTGTCAAGGCGCTGTTGATCGACGACGCGCAGACGGTGATCGGTTCGGCCCATGGCGAACTGGACGTGTCCCGCCCCCATCCGGGCTGGAGCGAACAGGACCCGGTACAGTGGATCAAGGCCTGCCGCACTGCAATTGATGGCCTGCGCGCGGCCCATCCGAAAGAGTTTTCGGCGATTGCCGGTATCGGCCTTTCCGGCCAGATGCATGGTGCCACCCTGCTGGACGAACAGGATCAGGTATTGCGTCCCTGCATCCTCTGGAACGATACGCGCAGCTATCGCGAAGCGGCCAAACTCGATGCCGATCCGGCGTTTCGCGCCATCACCGGCAATATTGTCTTTCCCGGTTTTACCGCACCGAAGCTGGTTTGGGTTGCCAATAACGAACCGGAGATTTTCGCGCGCATCCGTAAGGTGCTGCTGCCGAAGGACTACCTTCGCCTCTGGCTGACCGGGGAGTATGTCTCCGACATGTCGGATTCGGCAGGTACAAGCTGGCTCGATACCGGTGCACGCCGCTGGTCGCGCGAGCTTCTGGACAAGACCAACCTCGATGAAAACCAGATGCCGCGCCTTGCCGAAGGCACGGACGCAACCGGACGGCTGCGGGCCGAACTTGCCGCCGAATGGGGTATCGCCGGTCAACCGGTCGTGGCGGGCGGCGCTGGCGACAATGCGGCCTCGGCCTGCGGCATGGGTACGGTCAAGCCCGGCCATGCCTTCGTTTCGCTCGGCACATCAGGCGTACTCTTTGCCGCAAATGGTGCCTATCAGCCGAAGCCTGAAAGTGCGGTTCATGCCTTCTGTCATGCCTTGCCCGACACATGGCACCAGATGGGTGTCATCCTGTCCGCAGCGAGCGCGCTTGACTGGTATGCACGGCTTGTCGGCAAAACGGCACATGAACTCGATAAGGAACTCGGCGACACGCTGAATGCACCGGGCAGCGCGACATTCCTGCCCTATCTCTCGGGCGAACGCACCCCGTATAACGATGCGAAGATACGCGGCGTATTTTCAGGCCTTGAGCATGAATCCGATCAGCGCGCATTAACGCAAGCCGTTCTGGAAGGCGTCGCCTTCGCTATCCGTGACAATCTCGCCGCGCTGCAATCGGCTGGCACCGATATCAAGTCGCTGACCGCCGTCGGTGGTGGCTCGCGCTCCACCTATTGGCTGAAGGCAATCGCGACCGCGTTGAATGTACCGATTGCCTTGCCGGAAGAAGGCGACTTCGGTGGCGCTTTTGGTGCCGCACGACTGGGCCTCATTGCGGCAACCGGCGTCGATCCATTTGCCGTCTGCACGCCACCGCGTACGGAGCGCACGATAGAGCCGGAAGCCGCCCTGCTCCCTGCCTATGGGGAAGCCTATCAGCGCTATCACGCCCTTTATCCGGCACTTCACGCCCTCGCCGGTTAGTGACGCTGCCGCAAACAATCAGACATGACGACATTCGAACGGGAGGACACAATGAGCACCGGATTTTTCGGCGACATTCAAAAGGTTAAATATGAGGGGCCGGACAGTGATAGCCCGCTGGCATTCCGTCACTATAATCCGGATGAAATCGTGCTGGGCAAGCGCATGGAAGACCATCTGCGCTTTGCGGTCGCCTACTGGCACAGCTTTGCCTGGGAGGGTGGCGACCCGTTCGGCGGACGCACCTTCGACCGTCCCTGGTATTCCAACGAGCTGGATGCAGCAAAGCTCAAGGCTGATGTGGCCTTTGAGTTTTTCTCCCTGCTTGGCGCGCCCTATTATTGCTTCCACGATGCAGATGTGCGGCCCGAAGGGCGCAACTTTGCGGAAAACACGCGATATCTCAATGAAATTGTCGATATCTTCGAGAAGAAGCAGGCCGAAACCGGCGTAAAGCTTCTCTGGGGCACAGCCAATCTCTTTTCCAACCGCCGCTATATGGGCGGGGCCGCAACCAATCCAGATCCCGATGTGTTCGCCTTTGCCGCAGCGACCGTAAAAAGCTGCATCGACGCAACGAAACGGCTCGGTGGTGAGAACTACGTGCTCTGGGGTGGTCGCGAAGGCTATGAAACGCTGCTCAACACCGATCTTGGACGCGAACTTGACCAGATGGGACGGTTCCTCAATCTGGTAGTCGAATACAAGCATAAGATCGGTTTCAAGGGCACGATCCTGATCGAACCGAAGCCGCAGGAGCCGACCAAGCATCAATATGATTACGACGTCGCGACGGTTTATGGCTTCCTGAAGCGTTACGGCCTCGAAAACGAAGTGAAGGTCAATATCGAGCAGGGCCACGCCATTCTCGCCGGTCACTCGTTCGAGCATGAACTGGCGCTTGCCCGTGCACTTGGCATTTTCGGTTCCATCGACATGAACCGCAATGACTATCAGTCAGGCTGGGATACGGACCAGTTCCCGAACAATGTGCCGGAAATGGCACTCGCCTATTATCAGGTCCTGCTTGCAGGCGGCTTCACCACCGGTGGCACGAATTTCGACGCCAAGCTGCGCCGTCAGTCGCTCGATCCGCAGGACCTGCTGATCGGCCATATCGGTGGCATGGATTGCTGTGCACGCGGGCTGAAAGCAGCCGCCGCAATGCTTGAAGACGGCGCATTGTCCAAGCCGCTCGATGAGCGTTATGCAGGCTGGAACGGCGATTTCGGCAAGAAGCTTTTGACTGGCCTCTCGCTGGACCAGATCACGGCTGAAGTCGAAACGAAGGACATCAATCCGCAGCCGAAATCCGGCCGCCAGGAGTATCTCGAAAACGTCGTCAATCGCTACGTTTGAAGCCAATAATCGACGGATACAAAAAAGGGCGCCACCAGCGCCCTTTCTTCTATTACATGTCAATTTCTAAAGCTTGACCCAGCCGCCGTTTTTCTGTGACGAGCGCACGCAGGCATCGATGAAAGCAACGCCCTTCAATCCGTCATCGACGGTCGGATAGATCACGGCACTGTCCAGCTTTTTGCCGTTGCGATGAGCTTCGATGGCATTGGCCGCTTCCGAATAAATCGCGGCAAAAGCTTCCAGATAACCTTCAGGATGCCCAGCCGGTACGCGGGTCACGCGGGCGCTCGCAGAGCCAGTACCGGCACCGCCCCGCGTGATGAGCCGCTTTTGCTCGCCAAAAGGCGTGAACCAGAGATAGTTCGGGTCTTCCTGCGCCCATTCGATGCCGCCCTTTGTGCCATATACGCGCAGGCGCAGCGCATTTTCATTGCCGGGCGCAACCTGACTGCACCAGAGCATGCCCTTGGCACCACCCGCAAAACGCAGCATCACATGCGCATTGTCATCCAGGCGACGTCCTTCGACAAAACTGTCGAGATCAGCGGCAAGACTGTCAAGCGTCAGGCCGGTCACGAAGGAGGCGAGATTGAACGCGTGCGTGCCAATATCGCCGGTCGCGCCGCCAAGTCCCGATTGCGCCGGATCGGTGCGCCAGACAGCGCCCTTTGCACCGGTTGCCTCAACCGCTTCGGTCAGCCAGTCCTGCGCATATTCCACCTGTACGACACGAAGATCACCAAGATCGCCATTGGCGATCATCTCGCGTGCCTGCCGCACCATCGGATAGCCGGTGTAATTATGCGTCAGAACAAACAAGGCACCGCTTTCATCGGCAACCTTTTTCAGCTTCTTCGCATCGGCAAGCGTCGAGGTCAGCGGCTTGTCGCAGATGACGTGAATGCCGCGCCGCAGAAACTCCTTGGCAGCTTCATAGTGAACGTGGTTCGGCGTTACGATGGAAACGGCTTCAATGCCGTTTTTCAGCCGCGCCTCCCGAATGGCCATGTCCTTGTAGCTGGAATAGATACGGTCTTCGGCCAGCCCCAGTTCACGTCCCGAGGCCTGCGCCTTTTCCGCTGATGACGACAAAGCGCCTGCCACCAGTTCGAACCGGTTGTCGAGCCGCGCCGCCATACGGTGAACGCCGCCGATAAACGCGCCAGCACCACCACCCACCATGCCGAGGCGGATACGGGGAGCAGCTGTTTCCGTGGTCTTTGCTTCGATGGTCATATCGATCCCTGTATCTTATAGGCCGAGCATACGGCGATTGGCAGCGTCATCGGTGCCGCCGGATGCGAAATCGTCAAATGCCTTGTCGGTGACGCGGATGATATGCGCCTTGACGAACTCCGCGCCTTCACGCGCTCCATCTTCAGGATGCTTCAGCGCGCATTCCCATTCGACAACGGCCCAGCCGTCAAAATCGTTCGCGGCCATCTTGGAGAATACAGCGCCGAAATCCACCTGCCCGTCACCGAGCGAGCGGAAGCGGCCTGCACGATTGACCCAGCCCTGATAGCCGCCATAGACACCTTGCCGCCCGGTCGGATTAAACTCCGCATCCTTGACGTGAAACATCTTGATGCGGTCCTTGTAGATGTCGATATTGTCCAGATAATCGAGGCACTGCAGGACATAATGCGACGGGTCGTAAAGCATATTGGCCCGCGGGTGATTTTTGACCTGCTCCAGAAACATCTCGAAGGTCACACCATCGTGCAGGTCTTCGCCCGGATGGATTTCATAGCAGATATCGACCCCGTGCTCGTCGGCATGATCGAGGATCGGCTTCCAGCGTCGGGCGAGTTCCTCAAATGCGGTTTCGACCAGACCGGCAGGACGCTGCGGCCATGGATAGACAAACGGCCAGGCCAGCGCGCCGGAAAAGGTTGCATGCGCGCCGATGCCGAGATTGCGCGAGGCGCGGATCGCCATCTTTACCTGCTCAACCGCCCAGGCCTGACGCGCCTTGGGATTGCCGCGCACCTCCGGCACTGCGAAACCGTCGAAAGCTTCATCATAGGCCGGGTGCACCGCAACGAGTTGGCCCTGCAAGTGGGTCGAAAGCTCCGTGACTTCGACGCCGTTCTGGCGAGCGACCCCGGCGAATTCGTCGCAATAATCCTTCGATTCAGAAGCCTTTTTCAGATCGATCAGTTGGCTGGCCCATGTGGGAACCTGCACCCCGGCATAGCCTTTTTCGGCAGCCCATTTGGTGATGCCATCCCATGTGTTGAACGGCGCTTCATCGCCTGCGAACTGCCCAAGAAAAATCCCGGGACCCTTGATCGTCTTCATCAAATTTCTCCTGAATATGCTCGGACCCCGCCATCAACCGGCATCGAGCAATTTGAGAGCGCGCTTCGCGCTGCATATCGGGAATGAAAAGAAAAGCCGTGCGCCTGCCCAGACAGGCGCACGGTATTCAAGCACCTTAGAACGGCGAATCCGGGAAATAGAAATCCTTCGCATTGTCCTTGGTGACGAGTGTTGCATCGAGGATGTAGCTGCCGCTCACAGGAATCTGGTCATAGAAATGACCGGCGGCGAGTTCCATGGCAGTTGAAACCATTGCTGGCGGATAGAGAACATCAACCGGCACAAGCTTGTCGCCATCCATCACCTTCTTGATCATGTCCTTGGAGCCTGCGCCGCCCACAACATACTGGATGTCGCTGCGGTTGGCCTGCTTGATGGCTTCGAGAACGCCGACAAGCATGTCGTCATCCTGTGCCCAGACCACATCGATCTTCGGATATTTGGTCAGGAAGTCCTGCATGACACGGAAAGCATCATCGCGGTTCCAGTTGCCATACTGGCGATCCAGAACCTTCACGTTGGAGCCTTCAATGCCCTTGTCGAAACCGTCCTGACGCTGCTGATCGATCGGGATCGGCAGGCCGCGAATGACGACGACCTGGGCATCGGGCGTGGTCTTCTTGATATATTCGCCGGCGACCTGTCCGAGTGCCGGGTTGTTACCCGCCACGTAAAGATCGCGGATGGAATTGTCGTTGCTGCTCGGCGCACGGTCGACCAGAGCGACAAAGGTTCCCTTGTCCTTGATTTCCTTGATGGCGTTGAAAAGCGGATCTGGATCGGTTGGCAGAACAACCAGCCCGTCGAGGCCCTGTACGGCCAGATCCTGCAACGCATTGGCCTGCGATGCCGCATCGGGCGACGTCTTGACGATGACGTTGAGGCCCGGATGCTCAGCCATCAGAAGCTTCGCCACGCGTTCGGCATGATAGACGACGCCTGCCGTCCAGCCATGATCGGCCGCCGGAATCGACACGCCGATCGTCACTTTCTTGTCCTGTGCGCTTGCTGCGCTGCCAAAGGCAAGCGCACCCGCCGTCAAGGCGGCGAAAGCAAGCTTCATCAAATTCCCTCGCATAGTCTTCCTCCCAGTAAACACGGGGCTCTCATTCCTCTCAGGCTGGAATCGCCCCAACAATTCCGCCAATCCTTAAAGCGTGTCACATTTTATCGTACTCGTATGACACGCTTTAAGCTTTTGTTTTCATGCATGTCTCCCAAAACCGCTTTCCGCTTTTGGGAGACATGCATTAGACCTATCTTCGCGACAGCGAACGTTGCACCAGCATGGCGATAATGATGATCGCGCCCTGAATTGCCCCGAGCAGATACTCGCTGACGAAGTTCGACAGGATCATGATGTTTCCGATGATCTCCAGAATGAACGCGCCGCAGATCGTGCCCCAGATACGGCCCACGCCGCCGCGCATCACTGTACCGCCGACGACGACAGCGGTAATGGCATTCAGTTCCCACATCATGCCGGTCTGGGCCGAGGTGGAGCCGAGACGCGGCACATAAAGCAGCACCGCAACAGCCACGCACAACCCTTGCACCACATAAGCAACAGTGCGCACCTTCTTGACCGAGATACCGGAATAGCGCGCCACATCTTCGTTGGAACCTGCCGCCAGCAAATGACGGCCATAGCGTGTGCGATAAAGCACAAAAGCTGCTAGCGCCGCCGTCGCAAAGATGAAGATAACGGGGACCGGAATACCAGCTATGTGTCCGTAGTAAACCGGGCGATACATGGCCTGAATTTCGGAATTGCGAAGAGTGATCGCGCCGCCCTGTGACAGCCAAGTCGTCAAACCTCTGTAGATACCCATGGTTCCAAGCGTTGCAATGAAAGGCTCAATTCCGCCAACCGTCGTTATCAGCCCGTTCAACAGACCGCAGGCTGCACCGATGATCAATGCCAGCATTACGGCCGCAATCAGCATCATCACCGGATCGGCAATCACCCCACTATTCATGAACAGGATCATGATGCTGGCGACGAAAGCCACCATTGATCCTACTGACAGGTCCAGACAGCCCGAAGAGATTACGTAGGTCGCGCCCACTGCAATAATCGCGATAAATGCAGCGCGTGTCATGACATTGAGTAAATTGTCTAGGCCTATGAAATTCGGACTAGCGATAGCACCAAGTACAAGCAGCAAGGCGAGCGCAATGAACGGGGCAATGGCCCTTAAATCCCAATCCTTGGATGTTCTCGCCACTGAGCTTTTATCGGTCGCAACCTGTGTCATCTACTTCCCACTTTATTGTTTTTATGCGGCATTTTCGGCTTCTACGCCGGTTGCAAGCACGACGATGTCATGTTCCGTCATACGGTCGCTTGTCACCTCACCGGCAACCCGCCCTTCCCGCATCACGACGATGCGGTCGCAGATACCGATCAGCTCCGGCATTTCCGACGAAACCACGATTATCGATTTCCCCTCATCTGCCAGATTGGCAATGAACTGGTAGATCTGCTCCTTTGTGCCAACATCGATACCGCGTGTCGGTTCATCAATGATGACGATGGACGGATCGAGCATCATCATCTTGGCAAGTAAAAGCTTCTGCTGGTTCCCCCCCGAAAGCTGACCTGCCAGAATGTCCTTGCGGCCTGTGCGAATATCGAACTCGCGGATCGCATCATCGAGCGCAGTGCGTTCCCGGTTGCGGTCGATCTGCAAACCGCTGACGAATTTCTTCAATGAAGCTAGCGTGAGATTGACGCCCAGGTCCTTGGACAGAAGCAGCCCTTTGCCCTTCCGATCCTCACTGAGATAAACAATTCCCGCCTTCTGGCTTTCATGCGCATTGCGGAAATGAACCGGCTTGCCATTGTGGCGTGCATCCCCCTTACCGGGTCGCAGACCGACGATCCCTTCCATCAGCTCCGTGCGTCCGGCGCCGACCAGACCGGCAAAGCCGAGTATCTCGCCCCGGTTGAGATGGAAGCTCGCATTTTGCACGTAGCCGGGTACGCTGAAGTTATCGACTTCGAGAATGGCAGCGTTGTCATGCTGGCTTGCGCGGTCAGGATAAAGCTTTGAAACGTCACGACCGACCATCAGGCGGGCCATGTCCGATGGCTGCAATTCCGAAGACAAATGCGCTGAAACAAGCTTGCCATCGCGAAGCACAGTCACGCGATCGGATATTTCCTTCACTTCCGGCAGACGATGCGAGATGTAGAGGATGGCGACACCCTTCGCACGAATATCCCGGATCACTTTCAGCAGCGCCTCCGTCTCAAACGGTGTCAGCGAGGCGGTCGGTTCGTCGAAAATCACCACACGATGCGGCACCAGCAACACGCGCGCAATCTGCACGAGCTGGCGCTGTGCGATCGACAGGGAGCCGACAACTGCATCCGGATCGATATCGGCACCAAGATCACGGATGGCCTTGCGCGCACCTTCGCGCATCGACTTGTCATCGACGACCAGTCCACGGTTAAGCTCGCGACCAAGATAGATGTTCTGCGCGACGGTCAGATCGGGTGCGAGGAGAATTTCCTGATGCACCAGCACAATGCCCTGCGCTTCGGCCTCTACCGGCCCCGAGAAAATAACCGGCTTGCCGTCGATGCGGATTTCTCCGCTCGTAGGACGCTCATTGCCTGCAAGCAACTTCATCAGCGTCGATTTCCCGGCTCCATTCTCGCCGATGATCGCATGGACTTCGCCGCCGAAAATGCGCAAATCGATATTTTTCAGAACCTGAACAGGACCGAATGATTTGGAAAGCGACACAGCTTCCAACAGTGCTGGCCCGTCATCTTTATCTGGCGCACTCATGCGCAACCGCCCACAGCGAACTGCCGCATTTTTTGCGTCTTTAATATGCTCTTTGCCGATAGTTCTGGCTGCACGTGAACTCCTCCCAAAGCGTCACGATAAAAAGCTTAGCTTTCGTTTTGAGGTACGTAAAGCAAAATATGCACTCCAAGGTGTTATCAAACCGGAGGAGCCCTGACCTTACGAGGCTTCTGCCGTTAAACAGAAAGGTTCCGATCAATCATCCTGATGGATCGGTTCATCGACAAATGTACCGCCCTGATAGACCGCGAGTGCTGAATCCGGCGCTGGTCGCGGCGTTGTCTTCTCCAGCTCGACCCGGAAACGTTCCGCATTGTCCTTGGGGTGCCAGCCGAGAAAACGGGCATGGCTGTTGTTCCACCACGCCGAATCGTTGTTCGAAACACCCCAGATAACGGGACATCCCAGCATCGGCGCCCGGAAAACACACTCAATCAGACCGGCGAAATCGTCATACGACATCCAGGTCGAAAGCATGCGATGATTGCGCGGCTCCTCAAAACAGGAGCCGATGCGAACGATTGCCGTCTCCTGACCGAACTTGTCATGATACATGCTGGCAATGGACTCACCGAAGCATTTTGAAATGCCGTAAAGACCGTCTGGACGTGTGGGCGCCTTTGCGTCGATATATTCGTCCTGTCTATAGAAACCGATCGTATGGTTTGAGCTGGCAAAAATGATACGCGGATGGCCATGCGCCCGCGCAGCTTCATACAGATTGTACATCCCGACGATATTTGCGTTGAGTATTTTGCTGAAAGACGCCTCGGTCGAAATACCACCGAGATGCAGAATACCGTCGCAACCTTCGACAAGACGCATGACTGCATCTAAATCGCCGAGGTCGCATTGAACCAACTCTTCATTGAGTTTGGCTTTGCCGAGATCGGCAACGTCGGACAGGCGCAGCAGCTCGGCTTTGCCGGCCAGTTTATCTCGCATTACGCGCCCGAGTCCGCCCGCAGCACCGGTAATCAGAAGTCTTTTCACGAAAATCTCCAATCGGACGGGATAGGGCAAAATTCGACCGTTCGGCTTGTGGGCGTCAGAGCCCTCGTGAACGGTTATCTTAAGGATGGAAAAGCAGCGTCCCCTCCCAGGTACGTCGCCGCGACAACCATCATACATGTCCAAAAGTGACGGTCAACGCCGACACAGCCAGCAAACTATCGCTTCCGGCGACGGAACGGACATGATTACTGATCCGGCAACAGGCTAGTCAGATTATCGATGAGCGGCGACCGGTTGTTCTTCATCGAAACCAGCCCCAGCCGAGCCAGAAGCGGCTCGCCTTCGATTGGACGGTAAGTCACTCCGGCCAGCTTGATCTGGGCAATGGCAGCGGGAACAATCGAAACGCCAAGATCGGCGGCGACCAGGTTTACGACCGACGGCATCTGCGGTGCTTCCTGCGCGACGATCATTTCAAAGCCTGCATTTCGGCAAGCCTCAACCACATCGTCGTAAAGGCTAAGCCCCACAATGCGCGGGAAAAGCACGAATGCCTCATTTGCCAGAGCTGAAATCGGCAGCTTGGGATGGACGGCAAGCGGATGATGGCTCGGCAGGGCGATCAGCATCGGCTCATCAGCCAGCCGTTTCATGCGCACATCCTTGGGGTTTTCCAAACCGGGTCGGATGAAGGCGGCGTCCACTTCCCCCCTGACCAGCTTTTCCATCAGAAGATGGCTGTTCATCTCCGTCAGGGTCAGCCGGACATCGGGCCATCTGGCGCGAAATTTACGGATCGTGCCGCTGACGACCGGATTGAAGGCAGACGAAGCGGTAAAGCCCAATGCCAGCCTGCCGGTTTCTCCCCGTGCCGCGCCTTGCGCTGCGAGCTTCGCCTTCTCGGCGGCAGCAAGAGAAGCCTTCGCTTCACCGAGGAATGCAGTTCCTGCTGCGGTCAGTTCGGCTCCATGCGGCACGCGATGAAATAGCGCAACACCGATCTCGTTTTCGAGGTCGCGTATCTGCTGGCTGAGCGGTGGCTGGCCGATACCGAGCTTCGCAGCCGCGCGTGTAAAATTGCCCTCTTCGGCCACGGCCAGAAAATAACGCAGATGACGCAGTTCCATCGCCATATCCAAAAGCTATTACAATCGTCACTTCCATATATTGGACAAATGAAACATCTTTGACTAGATCAAAAAACGGGAGGATTTGAAAAGGCAAAGTCATGTCACGCCTCGCAGAACGCAGCCTCGACAGCGTCAGAACACCGGAAAGCCAGCTCAAGCTCGTTTCAGCTCCCACGGCAACCGAACAGAAAAATTATCTCGTCAAGGGCACGCCGGCATTCCGCAATGCGAGCATCGCGCTGTTCCTGTCCGGCTTTGCGACCT
Source organism: Brucella sp. JSBI001 (assembly GCF_026014005.1). Taxonomy (NCBI): domain Bacteria; kingdom Pseudomonadati; phylum Pseudomonadota; class Alphaproteobacteria; order Hyphomicrobiales; family Brucellaceae; genus Brucella; species Brucella sp. JSBI001. The sequence goes on from NZ_CP110339.1 coordinate 1,497,339, forward strand.
TCTCCCTGCTTTACTGCGTCCAGCCGCTGATGCCGCTTTTCGCGCATGATTTTAACATCACGCCTGCAGCCAGTTCCTTGTCGCTTTCTGTTTCGACAGGCTTTCTAGCCTTTGCAATTTTCTGTGCCGCAGCTGTATCCGAACGCTTCGGACGCAGGACACTGATGTTCGCCTCGCTTCTCGGCTCCGCACTCTGCACAATAGCCAGTGCATTGGTGCCGGACTGGCATATGCTGCTCGTCATTCGCGCCCTGCAGGCCTGCTGCTTGGCGGCGTGCCTGCGGTCGCCATGACCTATCTGGCAGAAGAAATCGACCCGCGTGGCCTTGGCGCGTCAATGGGACTTTATATTGCTGGCAATGCATTCGGCGGCATGGCGGGCCGTGTCATCGCCGGAACGCTCGCAGAGTATTTCTCCTGGCGCGTCGGCCTGGCAGGTATGGGCCTGCTGGGACTAGCCGCATCCATTGGTTTCCTCCTCCTGCTGCCCGCCTCGCAGAACTTTGTCCCGCGTCCCGGCTTCAATGCACGGTTTCACCTCGGCGCGTGGATCGGTCACATCCGCAACCCGGCCTTGCCACTGCTCTTTGCCATTGGCTTTCTCGTGATGGGTTCGTTCGTCACCATCTATAACTATATCGGTTTCCGCCTCGTGACGGCGCCTTATAGCCTCAGCCAGACAGCGCTCGGCGCCATTTTCACGGTCTATCTGTTCGGCATTGCAGCTTCATGGCTTGCTGGCAGAATGGGCGACAGGCTCGGCTATTTCACCGTGCTTCCCATCGGGCTTGCCATACAGGCTGCGGGCTGTCTTCTGACCCTCTTTGCACCGCTGCCTGTCATCATTGTGGGTATCATCCTCGTGACAGTCGGCTTCTTCGTCAGCCATTCGGTCGCCAGCGCTCTGGTCGGTCGGCTGGCACTCCACACAAAGGGACATGCGTCATCGCTCTATCTGCTCGCCTACTATCTCGGCTCCAGTGTTGCCGGTGCAGCAGGCGGCTATTTCTGGGTTGCGGATGGATGGTCTGCGGTTGCCAAATTCACCTTTGTCATGCTTGCCATTGCGTTCGCAGCGGCACTGGGTGCAGCCCGCCTGTCAAGCCGGAACTGAGATTGGACAAAAAGATAAAATTTTATGGAACCATCTTCATTCCAGCGCGTTCATGCGGCTCGGAAGGAGAATGATTGCATGCAAATTGTCGATGCTCTGGTCAAAAGATGCGGCAAGGAAAATTCCTATCAGGTAGAATTCATCGGTGAAGATGGCGAAACTGTTTGCGTATCCTTCCGCCACGATTCCGAGGAAGAGCTGAGCCACCACGACGCCATTGCGAGCGCGCTTGCCAAGATGGCGCCGCTCACGGCTTATGGTGCAGCGTTCATCAGCATCCTGTCGGCCAACAAGTTGAACACGGCCGCCACAGCGGCCTGATAAGTTCCAATAGGAAAGCCCTGCGCTCCAGCCGGAGCGCAGGGCTTTTTGTGTCTCTTGATCTGCCTTTTTGAACCGCTTTGGGATTGATATCCTTCTGAAAATTGCCTAGCTGCTTGACAGGAGCGAAGCAATTGACGGAGGTTCGGACATGAGCGAATTGGCCGACTGGTTATCGGACACACATCCGGTCACACGAAAGAATGCGGCTGAAGTTGTATTCGACGATATTCGCTCGGCCATCACATCCGGTCGCCTTGCCGTGGGCACCCGCCTGCCCTCTGAAACTCAACTCGCTGGCCGGTTCGGTGTCAGCCGCCCAATCGTGCGCGAGGCGCTGCGGTCACTACAGACACTGGGCCTAACCCAGACCCGGACAGGTAGTGGCACCTATGTCCTGAATGCTTCCCCCGCGAGCGAACTGAATTATGGCGGCTATTCCGCGCGTGATCTGATCGAGGCACGCCCGTTCATCGAAGTGCCGGCGGCAGGTTGGGCAGCTTTACGACGCAGCGCCGAACAACTCGCCAACCTGCTTGAACTTTGCGACAAGATGGACCGCCAGACGGACCCACAGAAATGGGAATTGCTCGATTCCGAATTTCACTGCGCGATTGCCGAGGCTTCCGGAAACACGGTCTTCTCCAAGATTGTCGCTGATGCCCGCGAGGCGCTGATCCAGCAATCTGAACTCGTCAACCTGATGTCTGGCCGCCGCGAAGCTTCGAATGTCGAACATCGCCTGATTGTCGAAGCTATTGAGGCGGGATCGGAAACTGATGCCCGCGCTGCGATGGAAGCGCATCTGAGCAAAGTCAAGACTGCTGTAACGACGATCATCGGCAAGGATGAGGTCTGACACCACAATTGCAGGACCACCGCTTTACACAGGATTCGCGCAGATTATTCATGCCAATCTGGCTTGGCGCGGCATTTTCATGCCAGATAAGCACATGCCGGTAACACTTTATTCCTGCTGATTTTTTCCCTGCCAGCCTATTTCGGAAATGCATGCGATGCTTCTCATTTGAAGCCGAATACTTGACGCGCGTTCTGCGATATGCGTTAAAACCGGCTTCAAGATCTGTCATGCAGCTTTACAGAATACCCATCAAATAGGGATGAATTCCATACCCTCATTGAATGACCGGCGGCGCGCCCTAATTGGCCTTTCACGCCGAACGGTCGCCTGTCGAAACCGCGCTCTCAGGGAGGAGCAATGCCGATCGAAACCATGAAGGCCACCCCGGCCGAACGCGAAGTGTTCATTGAAGAGGACCGTGGTTATCACAAAGCCCTGAAACCGCGTCAGATCCAGATGATCGCCATCGGCGGCGCGATCGGAACCGGGCTCTTTCTCGGTGCAGGCGGACGCCTCGCAATGGCAGGTCCGGCCCTGGTCTTCGTCTATGCCCTCTGCGGATTCTTTGCCTTTCTGGTGCTGCGTGCACTGGGCGAGCTCATCATGCATCGCCCCAGCTCCGGTTCCTTCGTCTCCTATGCCCGCGAATTCTACGGTGAAAAACTGGCGTTCGTGGCAGGCTGGATGTACTGGCTCAACTGGGCCATGACGTCGGTCGCGGACGTAACGGCTGTCGCGCTCTATATGAATTTTTTCAAGCACTATGTGCCGTGGCTGCAAGGCATTGACCAATGGGTGTTCGCACTGACGGCCCTTGTCATCGTGTTGTCGATGAACCTTCTGTCGGTGAAAGTGTTTGGCGAGCTGGAATTCTGGTTCAGTCTCGTCAAGGTCATTGCGCTCGTGACCTTTCTGGTTGTCGGCATTTACTTCGTTGTTTCCGGCACACCGATTGACGGTCATTCGGCTGGCTTCAGCATCATCACGGATAGCGGAGGCCTTTTCCCGAACGGCATATTGCCTGCATTCATCATCATACAGGGTGTGGTTTTCGCTTATGCATCCATCGAGTTGCTGGGCACCACAGCGGGAGAAACCGAAGACCCGCGCAAGGTCATGCCCCGCGCAATCCGCACCGTGGTCTTCCGCCTTCTCGTCTTTTATGTAGGTTCTGTTCTGCTGCTCTCGCTGCTTCTTCCCTACACAGCCTATTCTGCTGGCGAGAGCCCGTTTGTGACCTTCTTCGGCAAGATCGGCGTCGAAGGTGCGGATATCATCATGAACCTCGTCGTCCTGACTGCGGTTCTGTCGTCGCTGAATGCCGGGCTTTATTCCACCGGGCGCATCCTGCACTCCATGGCCATTTCCGGCTCGGCGCCAGCCTCACTGGCCAAGATGAACAAGAACGGCGTTCCCTATATGGGCATCGCGGTTACCGCTGTCGTCACTGTCATCGGTGTTGTTCTCAATGCTGTCGTGCCTGCGGCAGCCTTTGAAATCGCGCTTAATCTCTCCGCGCTCGGCATCATCACGGCATGGGGCGTCATCGTCCTTTGCCAGCTGAAACTTTGGCATCTTGCGCGTCGCGGCGAAATCGTGCGCCCGGATTTCCGCATGTTCGGCGCACCTTACACCGGCATCCTCACACTCGCATTCCTGCTTGGCGTGCTTGTCCTGATGGCGCTCGACTATCCAGTCGGCACATGGACGATTGCTTCACTGGCAATCATCGGCCCTGCCCTCATCCTCGGCTGGTATATGATGCGTGAACGCATCCATCGACTTGCTACCGAACGTGCTGTAGACGCCAGCATTCCCGGTAAGTGAGAGGATTCGGAAATATGACGCTTGCAAAGCCTTCCATAGCGGTGATCGCCACTGGCGGCACCATCGCCAGCAAGCGTGGGAAAGACGGAGCAAGCACACCGGTCCTGTCCGGTGAGGATCTGCTGGAATTCGTACCGGGCCTTGAAGCGGAGCTTCGCCCGGTCGACCTGATGGCGAAGGATTCTGCAAGCCTCACCCTTTCCGACATGCAGCGCATCAGCGATGCCGTCGGTTCCTGCCTCAAGGATGGCGACGTCGACGGCATCGTCGTCCTGCACGGAACGGATGCCATGGAAGAAACGGCGCTGCTGGTGCATCTGCAGCGCCGCATCAGCAAACCCGTGATTTTCACCGGAGCACAGTTTACCGCCGACCACCCGCAGGCGGATGGGCCGGAAAATCTCGCCACCACCATTCGGCTTGCCTGCGATCCGGCCAATGCCGACAAAGGCGTCCTTATTGCCTTCGGTGGACGGATCGTACCGGCTTGGGGGGCATACAAGTTCAGCAGCGACAGCGCCGACGCCTTCCGCTCTGCACGTATGATCCCTATCCAGAGCCCGACGCTTCCCGCTCCTGTCGGTGACCGCCGGATCGACACGATTGCCATTTATCCCGGCTGCGATGCCCTCCACATAGAAGCGAGCATTGCAGCCGGTGCCAGCGGCATCGTTCTTGCAGCGCTCGGTTCGGGCAATACCACACCCTGCGTTGTCGAAGCTGTCCGCGAATGCTCGCGCCGCAATATTCCCGTTGCAGTTTCAAGCCGCGTACCGGAAGGCCTATTGACACCCGGCTATGGCGGCGGCGGCGGCGGATATGATCTTGGCGAAGCTGGAGCCATTCACGCACATACGCTTCGCCCGGGTCAGGCGCGCATCCTGCTTGCCGCATTGATCGCGAGTGGCAGCTCAAAGGATGCGATGGTTCACGCTTTCAGCGACGACCGATAAGCAGGTCAACCCGGAAACTGGCGGTAGCATTCTTCCGCCACCTGCCGCAGCCGTTCGCGCGAAATCTCGCCGCTTACTGCATAACCAAGATCGTTGTCGATCCAGTAGAAAGTTTCGACACCATCGCTTGAAGCAAAACGGAAGCTCGTATCGCGGTTATCCGGATTGCGACCGACGATCACCGAAAGCCGTTTTCCTGCCTCGTCCTCATACATGAAGAAGGCGCCAGCCTTGCCGTCAACCGGCAACAGGCGCCCACCGACAAGCTGAAAGCCCAACGAGCGGAGATCGGGAACACGAAGGTCGGGTATGTCGAGCCGTTTGCCAAGCCATGTCGCAAGATGCGCCTCTTCGTTGGAAAAGACCTCAACCGGATGCCGTACTTCGCTGGCATAGATGAGATATGCCGCCTGCGACTGCTGTGGCAAAGTCTGCACGCTCGCCAATTGCGGCTCGGCTTCCGCAAACAGGCGCGCACCTGCAAAGCCGCCTGCGGCGCCGATCAACAAGGCCGCCAGAACCGCTGCGGCAACAGCGCTGCGATAGGTGCGCGACTGGCGTATCCCCGCTGAGCGGATCATTCCGGGATCGTCGTTCTTTGCCTCGGCATAACCGGAAAAGAGTTGCCTGATACCTTCGTTCTGTCTGCGCCATTCGGCAGCCAGCGCCGCCTGCTCGGGGTTGCTTTCAAGAAGCCCGGCAATGCGCGCATGTTCTGCTTCGGACAATTGCCCGTCGACAAAGCCGAGCAGTTCCGCTTCGGTTATGGGAGAATTGCGTTCTGTCATCGGTTTCTCCGAAGCGTTACAATATTCGAGCCGCTCATATGTTCGGCAACGCGATGTCTTGCCCGTGAAAGCCGCGACATGACCGTTCCGACAGGTATGCCCAGCATTTCCGCCGCCTCGCCATAGCTGTAGCCTTCGACGACGATGAGCATCAGCACCGCGCGGTTATCGTCCGGCAGGGTGTTGATCGCCTCTTCAAGCTGCTGCAGCTGGAACGGATCCGTCTCCGTCGCAGCGACACTGACATTTTCAGCGGCATCCAGCGTTTCATGTCGGGTCCGGGCGCGGCTTTTGTAGCCATTGCGATAGAGGTTGGTCATCATCGTGAGTATCCACCCACGCAGATTGAGGCCACGCCACTGGCCGCGCCGCGACAACGCCTTCGCCACGCAATCCTGCAAAAGGTCCTCGCCTTCGGCATCGGACTTGGCAAGGCTACGCGAATAACGCCGCATGACCGGCAGGAGGGCCAGAAGCTGGCCCTCGAAACTTTCGGGAGCGGGATGGCTCACATCGGCCTCATGGCTTTGCTGCGTGCCAGACTCCATTAACGCCGTCTCCGGTGACATCGCCGGGCTTCTTGTCCTTCACCCAGTAATAGAGCGGCATTCCGTCTTTCGCCCATTGCTCGCTGCCATCCTTGCGCTTGACCAGCGTATATGCGCCGGAAGCCTTTGCTCCCTTCATCGCCATGAAGGGCGGCCAGTTCTTCGCGCAAGTATCATAGCAGCTGGATTCACCCTTGCTATCCTTGTCGAAAGTGTAGAGCGTCATATCCTTGGTGCCTGCCAGCACCTGCCCCTTAGAGCTTTCCATCGTCTTGACGGATGGCGCGGCCAGCGCGGCTGACGCCGCCACGGTAGCGATTGCCAGTACGGACATAAAACCAAACGTTTTCATGATCTGCCTCACGGGGTTCCAATCGCGACATGCGATATGGAGATAAGACAATCGACGACCGCGATTTATTCCCGAAGCCGCAAATATTTTTCCGTTCCTGCATCTGAGTGCCATCAAACCCATTGATTAGCAGGTTCTAAACATTATATATAACTACACATATAATAGATAGCTATACAATGTCTCAGTCAAAACATGATCTCGAAGCGGCTTTCACGATGGAGCTTTCCACGGCCGCGCGCAAAATGCGTAACCTGTTCGATTCCCGCGTCCGGGAACGCGGGCTGACGCTGGCACGTGCCCGCGTACTCCTGCTTCTCGCCCAGCAGCGCGACTGGAATCAGCGCGAGCTGGCAGATGCTCTGGAAATCGAGCACCCTTCCGTGGTGCGCCTTCTGGATGGGCTTGAAAAGCAGGGGTTGATCTATCGCGCCGCGGTTGAAAGCGATCGCCGCGCGAAACGTATCGAGCTGACGGGTGAAGCGCAGGCGCAGGTGCGCGAGCTGCAGGAAATCACCCGCAACATTCGGTCGGAGCTCTTGCAAAAGTTCGATCAGAAGTCACTTGAAACTGCCCTTACTGTTCTTCAGGAAATCAGCCAAACGGTGGAAACGACACTCGCGGGGAAAGACCGCTAGAACCATGTCGGAAGAAGACAACGATCAGCAAGGACAACAGGCTTCCCCGGCAAGCCAACCGGCTGCAACGCCTGCCGTTCCGCATATGCCGGTTTACATGTCCGCTATCTACATAGCCGCGTCTGTCCTCATGTGGTCGACGCGCGGTCTCAGCATGTATTTCATCTCGGCCAACACGCAGCAGATACAGGGATCACTCGGCGCAACGCTGACGGAAACCTCGTGGCTTATCGCAGCCTATATGGCTCCCTATGCCAGCCTGACGATCCTTCTCATCAAGATACGCACCCAGTTCGGTCTGCGCCGCTTTGCGGAAATCGCGATTGCCGTTTTCCTGATTTCTTCCCTGCTGCATCTGCTTGTCTATGATATCTGGTCGGCGATCCCGATCCGCTTCATTGCGGGCGCTGCTGCGGCGCCGATCTCGACCATCGGCTTTCTTTACATGCTCGAAGCCTTTCCGCCCGCCAAGAAAATGACTTGGGGCCTCAGCCTTGCGCTCACCTGTTCGGCTGCAGCAGGCCCACTGGCGCGTGTAATCTCACCGCTACTTTTCGATATCGGCCAATGGCAGCAGCTCTATATGGTCGAAATCGGCCTGTCGCTCGCAGCCTTCGCCGTGGTCTATATTTTGCCGATGACACAAGCGCCGCGTGCAAAAGTGTTGCACTGGCTGGATTTCGTCGCTTACGGACTGATTGCCATCGGCTTTGGGCTTCTCGCGGTCGTACTGGTTCAGGGCAAGAACTATTGGTGGTTCGAAGCCCCCTGGATCGGCATATGTCTGGCGATCTCAATCGCTGTTCTTGCCTGCGCTGCCGCAATCGAACTCAACCGCGAGCAGCCGCTGATGAACCTGCATTGGCTGTTCCAACCGGAAATCCTGCGCTTCACGCTGATCCTCTTCATATTCCGCATCGTGCTTGCCGAGCAGACAACCGGTGCGGTCGGCCTCTTTCAGGCATTCGGCCTGCAGGACGGCCAGAGCCGCGGCCTTTATCTCGTCATTCTCGCTGCATCCTCGGCGGGGGGCATTACCTGCGGCATGTGGATGAAGCTTGAACGCGTATCGTTCATCTTCGGGCTGGCGCTGGTCTTCATCGCGGTCGGTGCCTTTCTGGACAGCCATGCCACAAACCTGACCCGCCCGCACAACGCCTATCTCAGTCAGGGCCTGATAGCCTTCGGCGGCGCTCTGTTCCTGCCCCCGGCCATGCTTGCGGGCATCACCAAGGCGCTGAAACAAGGACCGACCTACATGACGAGTTTCATCGTCATCTTCCTGTTCACGCAGAACATCGGCGGTCTTATCGGCTCTGCCGTGTTCAGCACATTCATCGCGATCCGCGAAAAGTATCATTCCGCCTATCTGGTGGAGCAACTGGTTATGTCCAACCCCGTCGTCGCCCAGCGCGTTCAGGCGCTCTCCGGCACCTATGCAAAGGTTCTGGCTGATCAGGGACTGACGAAGGCCGAAGGGCTGGCGCTTCTCGGACAACAGGTCACCAAGGAAGCGACGGTGCTGTCCTATAACGATGCTTTTCTCGCAATCTCCGTCATTGCGGGCCTCTCGCTCGTTTGCCTGATCGCCTATCGCTTCTATGAAAACATGCACACCCACCATAACGCTACGGTGGCTGGTTAAATCGACGAGTATTTGAAAATGTCAGTTGGAAAACAGTATATTCGCGGCGGCCTCGCCCTCATCATCGGCCTTGCAGGCGTTCTGATGGTGCTGTGGGCGTGGCAGTTGCCGCCTTTCAAACACACCGTCGAGACAACCGATAACGCCTATGTCCGTGGACAGGTGACGGTTATCAGTCCGCAGGTCGCCGGTTATGTCACCAAGGTCAATGTCAACGACTATCAAACAGTAAAACAGGGCGACCTACTGTTTGAGATCGACAGCCGCAGCTATCAGCAGAAGCTGGATCAGGCGCTGGCCGCACTCAACAGCAAGAAGGCAGCCCTGGCCAATTCAGAACAGAGCCAGCGTTCGGCTGAAGCGACGATCCAGTCGCGGCAGGCACAGATTTCCGGCGCCAAGGCAGCACTTGAGGTGGCCGAAGCCAATGCAAAGCGCGTCGAGGCTTTGCTGCCGCGCGGTGTGACCACGCAAAGTTCTGCCGATACGGCTCACGGCACCCTGCTTCAGGCGCAGGCCTCCGTCGAGGAAGCTCAGGCAGCGCTGGCCGTCGCACAACAGGACCTGCAGTCCATCATCGTCAATCGCGACAGCCTCAATGCCGATATCGCCAATGCGGAAGCAACCGTTGAACTGGCGCGGATCGACCTGCAGAACACCCATATCATTGCACCACGTGACGGCACGCTCGGCGAAGTGGGCGTGCGTCTCGGTCAATATGTGACAGCGGGAACGCAGCTCGTCTCCGTCGTACCAAAGATCAAATGGGTAATGGCGAATTTCAAGGAAACTCAGCTCTACGGCATGAAGATTGGCCAGCCGGTCACATTCACCGTCGATGCGCTGCGCCACGCAGAGCTGAAGGGGCACATCGAAGCCTTTGCGCCTGCTGCCGGTTCCGAATTCAGCGTCATCAAATCCGACAACGCGACCGGCAACTTCACCAAGATCACGCAGCGCCTTTCCGTTCGCATCGCCATCAATGAAGATCAACCGGATGCGGCACGTCTAGTGCCCGGCATGTCGGTGGTCGTCCGTGTCGACACAAATGCAGAGCCAGTTGCAAACTAAAACAACCGCAACTTACGGGCATGGAACGCCTCGGCGTAGGTCTCAGGTGCACGGCATTCCATGCCGCGTAGCCGGGCAAGCCCGCGAAAGGTTTCCGCGTCGAACCAGTCCTTCGAGCGCTGCGTACCGAAGTGTTTCATCAACAGGTCGATCTTGCGATCCATGATCGCAGCCGGTAGCGCCGAATAGGCGTTGGGCTGGCCCAGATCGCCATCCCATTTCGGGATTTCATATTCAAGGATCACCTGATCCCGAAACAGGTTCCATGTCAGCTCGTTGACCGTGCGGTGGTCCTGATGCGCATCGCCATGGCGATGAGTAAAGACCATATCCGGCTGCCCTCGCCGCGCTGTTCGATCAGCCATTGCTTGATCTCACGGCTTTGCGCCGGGAAATAACTATCCTCGAACGAGGCAAGATGAATGTTGAAACTGTCTATCCCGCGCAGAAAATCGCGCGCGGAAGCCTCTGCCTCCGCGCGCCTTTCTTCATTTCCCGACAAAACACACCACTCCACATGCAATGGCGTGCCGCTCTCGATCAGGCTCAGAAGCGTGCCGCCGCAACCGATTTCGATATCGTCGGAATGCGCGCCCAGACAAAGCAACTGCAGCGGACGGCTCTGATTAGCGAGCGAACGCAGATCGATCATAGCGCTATCGCGACATTGGTAGCGCGTCGTTCGGCCTCTTCCGCCTTGTGCCTCTTCCAGGGCATGTCGCCCTTTTCGACCATGTCCTCAAGTGTCTGCCAGTCGCGCAGCGTATCCATCGAGCGCCAGAAACCCTCATATTTATAGGCCATCAGCTGGTTTTCGGCGATCAGACGACCGAATGGTTCAAGCACCAGTTCTTCCCCTTCGCGCATATAGTCGAAGATTTCCTTGCGGAAGAGGAAGTAACCGCCATTGATCCAGATATCGGAGGTGTTCGAAGTCCGGAAAGCCCGCACGTCGCCGCCTTCGGCAATATCTGCAAGGTGATAGGTCAGCGGCGGGCGGACGGCGAGGAAACAGGCAATCTTGCCGCTGGCACGGAAACGTTCCGTCATGTCGTCGAGATCGACATCACTGAGCCCGTCACTGTAATTGGCAAGGAACATATCCTCATTCGCCACATGCGACCGCGCACTCCAGAGCCTCTCGCCGATATTGCGCCAGATCCCCGTATCGAGCAACGTCACGCTCCAGTCACGATCCACTTCCTCAAGCAATTGCACATTGCGCCCGCCATCGGAAACCACACAGTCCGCGAAGGTCTGCGGGCGGATCGTCAGGAAGAAATCCTTCACGACATTGGCCTTGTAGCCCAGGCACAGAACGAACTCGTTGTGCCCGTAGTCGCTGTAATATTCCATAACGTGATGCAGGATCGGCTGATGGCCGAGCGGGATCATCGGCTTCGGGATGTTCTCCGAATATTCGCGGATTCTGGTTCCAAGACCGCCGCAGAACAGAACGACTTTCATGACTTACCGCTCCTCTGTGAGTAGTGCCGGGTCAATCAACGTGACGTGTGGGATCGGAATGATGAACTTTGCACCCCATTCGACCACGTGCTGCATCTGCCGGATGATCTCGTCCTTGAAGTTCCACGGCAGGATGAGGATGTAATCGGGCCGGTATTTGTCGATCGCCGACACATCGTAGATCGGAATGTGCATGCCTGGCGTGAAACGCCCGTGCTTATAGGGGTTGCGATCGACCGTGAAATCCAGGAAATCCGTGCCAATGCCGCAATAGTTCAGAAGCGTATTGCCCTTGCCCGGCGCGCCATAACCGCAGATGCGCTTGCCGGCATTCTTGGCTGCAATCAGGAAGGACAGGAGATCGCGCTTGGTGCGCCGGGTCTTTTCGGCAAACTGCTCATAGGTCGAAATCTCGTTGAGGCCGAAACTCTCTTCGCGCTTCAGAAGGGCGGCCACACGCGGTCCTGCCTTCCGCTTGCTGCTGTTATGCGCAAGATACACCCGGAGCGATCCGCCATGGGTTGGCAGTTCCTCCACGTCGATGACCTTCAGGTGATGGCGGTGCGCCATGTACCGGATCGTCAGCAACGAGAAATACGAGAAATGCTCGTGATAGATCGTGTCGAACTGGTTTTGTTCGATAAGATTGGCGAGATGCGGAAACTCCAGCGTAATCACGCCTTCCGGCTTCAGCAACAGCTGCAGACCACGCACAAAGTCATTGAGATCAGGGACTTGCGCCAGAACGTTGTTACCGATCAGGAGGTCGGCCTTGCGTCCTGTACCAACCAGTTCGGCAGCGAGCGTCGAGCCAAAGAAATCCACGCGTGTCGGCACGCCCTTGGCAATGGCAGTCTCGGCCACATTGGCCGCCGGTTCGATGCCGAGGATGGGGATGCCCTTCGGCAGGAAATGCTGCAGGAGATAACCATCATTGCTGGCGATCTCGACCACGAAGCTGTTTTCGTTCAGTCCCAGCCGCTCGGTTATCTCGTCGCAATAGGTCTTCGCATGGCTGACCCAGCTGGTGGCGAAAGACGAGAAATAGGCATATTCAGTGAAAATCTCGGCAGGCGAGAAATACTCCTTCAACTGCACCAGATAACAATGATCGCAGACAAGCGCGTAGAGCGGGTAGTAAGGCTCCATGCGGTCGAGGCGATCCGCCGTAATGAAGCTTTCGCAAGGCGGCGACATCCCAAGATCAACAAAGGTGTGTTTGAGTAGTTTACCGCACAGGCGACAGCCGGTCTGCTCTTGCGCCATGCTCGTGCTCCGCGAAATATCCGGCGTCTGGATGGTCATACGTCGTTCCTCGCCTCAACGAACCTTCGGACTGGTCCGTTACGGGTTGATGGGGTTGAACTCCGATCCACGTCGGATAATCAAAACTACTAAGCGGCCTAAAAATTGCCGAGACTGTCATCAGGGGCGAGCCGTACATACGATCGGGCGCAACATTCACCGGACGGACTACGAGGAGTAGATACCCGATCTTCACCCTATGGCGACGTGGGCGTAGGCGCCTACCTCATTCGGACAGGTTGGCCTCGCCCGGAAGGCTATTTGGATGCATCGAAGAAACTTCTATCGCCCGATAATCCCGCTGTCAGAATGCGCATGTATGGAAATCGGAGCAAAACATGCGTTTCACTTCGCTCAACATCGATGGCGCCTGGTCTATCGAGCCGGAAAGGCTTGAGGACGAGCGCGGCTGGTTCGCGCGGGTCTATTGCGAAGCCGCCTTCGCCGAGCGACAGATGGAAACACATTTTCCGCAGCACAGCCTGTCTTTCTCACGCGAAGAAGGAACATTGCGCGGCCTTCACTACCAGAACGAGCCACATTCGGAGACCAAACTCGTCACCTGCCTGCAGGGTGTCATCTGGGATGTTCTGGTCGATCTGCGCCCGCATTCGCCGACCTACAGGCGCTGGGCCGGCGTGGAACTATCCGCCGAAAACGGCGTCCAGCTCTACATCCCCGAAGGCTGCGCACACGGCTTCCAGACCCTCACCTCTGACGTCCTCGTGCGCTACATGATCTCGAAGCCCTATGCACCTGATTATGCGACAGGCTTACGCTATGACGACCCGTCGCTCGGCATACCATGGCCGAACAGGCCAAGCGTCATTTCCGATAAGGATCTGGCCTGGCCGCTGCTTTAGCTCTCCACCAACAAGCCTGCATCGCGGAGCCGGTCTGCGGCATCGGCAAGGGTTGCGAATGGCAGTTTCGCACGCTCTGCCATATCGAGAATGGAGTGCTCGCCATCCGCCAGATTGAGCACCCACAGCAGCGCCATGGCGTTTTGCGCGGCGCGACTGTCTCCGCCCATGTTTCCATAAAGGCCACGCCGCCCAAGCTGCGGCTCCCCCTTTGGCGACGTGTTCAGCGGAAGCCAGTTTCGCTCAGCAATTTCAACAGCCTGCAAGACCATGTTGAACGATTGCTCAAGATAGTCCGGTTTGATGAAATCGAGATTGTCGGCTGACGTGTGATATTCCGGAAAGGTGGCATAAAGACTGCGCTGGAACATACCGACTGGCAGGTTGAATCCCGGAGAACAGAACTGGCGCTCATCATAGCCATATGGCCAGAAATCATGAAGCGTCGCATTGGTGCAACCGGCAAGGACATGGCCCATGATGCGATCAATCTCCGCATCACCGCGACGGCTGCGCTTGTAATTCGGCCCGCCAGCATCGCCGACGCAAGACAGGACCAGCCCGTGCCGGACCAGCCCCAATTGCTCTTCATTCTGCTTTAGCCATGCAAGAGCGCCGAAAGTCGCCGGGCCGAAAAGCAGCCGGTAGGTCAGGCGCGTGCGCCGTGATTGCAGCACTTCGCCAAGACGCGCCAGCAGCGCCAGCCCGGAGCAATTGTCATTGGCCAGCGACGGGTGGCAAAAATGTGCCGACAGGATGAACGTCTCGTCGGTTTCCCCCCGGTGAATGAACTCGCCGAAGGTCAGAAAACCGTCCCGGCGCTCCGCATCAATCACGACGTCATAGTCGCCGTCCTGCATCGACAGAAACCCGTTATGCGTCATGCAGAAGCCCCAGCCCTCCGCATGGTAACAGGTGCGATAGGGAATGAGGTCCGGCTGATCGGGCAGTGTATGAATATGCTCCTTCAGCGCGTTGAGCGGCATTCGCACCCGCACAGGCACGCTGAAATTCACCACATGCAGATTATGCCGGGCAAAATCGACGATGCGATTGCCGTTCATGTCCGCGATATAGGCCTCACGGATGATCCATTCCTGCGGCGCTTTCCAATCATAAAGCAGAGTGCCCGTTGGAACCTGATGAACCGTCAGCGGCAAATGTTCCCCGATGATGGCAAGCGTTTCGCGCACGCCATCACCGGCGAGACTGCGGCAGACTGGATAGAGGCGGGCAGCAAGATCGTAGATGGCCATCCCGTTCGACAATGGCGGAATGGCAATTTCAACGCCCTTGTGCCCGGCCCCCGTATCCATCACGCCGTTGCCCGAAGCGGTTGCGGTTCATCGTCGGCGCGCCGCAGATCGGCATCCAAGACCCCTTCCGCAATCAGCTTGCGAATATGCGCGATGCGCTGGAAGCGCGGGCCCTCAAACTCCTCAAGTGTCAGCGTCGAGCGGCTATAGGCGGCAAGCAGTTCGCGCGTGCCAGCAACGGCATCCCATTCCGGTTTTGCCTCTGGCAGCACCCGCGCCAGCTTTTCAAAACTGACGCGATAGGAACGTGTATCCGGTCCGGCATCATCCGCATATTCGATACGGCAATCGGGAACATTCTCGGCGACGATGCCCGCAATGTCGCGGATGCGGTAGTTATGCTCCGTCGAACCGACATTGAAAGCTTCGTTCCAGACTTTTTCGCGCGGTGCTTCCATAGCCGCCATGAAGGCGCGGGAAATATCGCGGATATGCACGATGGGTCGCCATGGCGTGCCATCGGATTTGAGATAGATCAGCCCCTTCGTCACCGCCCATGCCACGAGATTGTTGAGCACTATGTCGAAGCGCAGGAAAGGCGAAACACCGTAAGCCGTTGCTGGACGCAGATAGACCGGGCAGAAGCTTGCATCCGCCAGTTCCCGGATCTCCTGTTCCGCCCGCACCTTGGACCGGCCATAGGCCGTTACCGGTTTCAATTCTCCAGTTTCGTCGATCAAATCAGCATCGCTGATGCCGTAATTGCTGCAGGATGATGCAAACAGAAAACGCCCGACACCTGCCCGCTTGGCCGCTTTCGCCATGGCGACACTTGCCCGGTGATTGATGTCGTAGGTCAATTCCTCATTGAGATTACCCAGCGGATCATTGGAGAGCGCGGCTAGATGAATGACCGCGTCGAACCCTTCCAGATCGCGCGGCGACACATCGCGCACGTCCTTTCGGATGGTCGGCACGTTCATAACGGCACCGCCTTCTTCAAAGAGGCAATGTTCGTAAAGGCCGATGTCATAGCCGGACACTTCATGCCCCGCATTCATGAGGACCGGTACCATGACCGATCCGATATAGCCCTGATTGCCCGTAACCAGTACTTTCATGTCCGACTCCTCAAGCTTTGATAAATGCATGTTAGCCAGAGAGGACAGGAGCGACGACTTGACCGAAGGCATGCCCGATTAGGACAAGCGTTTATAAAAAGCGTGAAAGGACGTATCGCCTACCTCTTTTGGATGGGTTGCAGACGCTCGTTGCTGCCGATCAGCAGAAGCCAGTCTGTTCCCCCGCCCGCATTCTTCGACTGCCTCGGCGTGTAGATCGCAATCGAGGCATCCACCTCCGGCTGAACCGCATCCGCAAATGAGCCGGAAACGGGATCAAACCAGACTGCCTGCCAGCCTTGCCTGACGACATCCTTCTGCACTGCGAAACCATCCGCATCGCCGTAGATGACCGACAATGTGCCATCTGACAGGGAGGAGCCATAGCTTTCCGGGTTCACGACGATGCGTCTTTGGCGATCAGGCTGCAGTTGCGGCCAGGGCAGTTTTCCAAACAACGCCTTCATAATCGCCATTGACCGTGCTCCGGGACTGTTCAGCGCATCGGGCCAGGTGCCGTCATAAGCAAAAAGCCCTGAACTGCTGAAATGCCAGATCGGATTATTTCCAAAGAACTGTCCCGCAGCGCCGGCCAGCAAGGCGCCATAGGCGTTTCGCCGGATCGTTTGGGGTGTCGACTCCCATTCCTTCTCATAGAATGTTTCCAACAGAATGACCGGCATGGCCGTGTCTTCCGCCGTGCGCTTCAGCATTCCGGCGTGGACGTCCTTGTAGCTATAGAGCGTGTCGAAGGAGAACCAGTTCTCCTTGCCCCAGATCTCGGCGGTGCTAGTCTCGGGGCTGGGATGAACCGTCTTCAGCGAGGACGGACTGATTTTCATGATCCCCTCGGCCATGCTGGAAACCAGGTTCTCGTCCGGCGTATTAAAATCCCCACCAAAAACCCAGACAATATTGGGGTATTGTCGAAATCGTTCCGCAACTTTCTGGCCGTAGAGACGCATTTTTTCCGGTCCCGCGGCCTCTATATCCCGGAACCAGCCCTGATCGCCGCCGCTCACCCCAAGATAGGCTGGCGCGAGAAGAACGACAAAGCCCAGTTGTTGCGCCCGTTCGATCACCCAGGCGGCATGGTCGAAATATTTCGGGTTGAGATCGACGAAGGCTTCGCCGTTGAAGGGCTTCTCGCCATAAGCATTGGCGGGGGGATGGCGGGAGAACTGGTGTTCGACCAGATTGACCAAAATAGCATTGAAGCCGCGCTTCCTGCGATCCTGCAGGTAGTCCTCAACATCCTCGCGCTTCAACTCCGCGATCAGCGACCAGGCGGTATCGCCATGCAACAGAAACGGCTTACCTGTTGCATCCTCGAATATACGCCGGTCCTGGCTGATCTTGATCGGAAAAGAAGCAGTCGCATGGGACGATCCTGCTGCCATAAACAGCAGGATCGTGGCGATAATGGCGACTACAAAACGCTTCATCGCATCGTCGGCGGATAAGTCGGCGCTTCATTGAAGCGGCGATAGACCACCTGTGAAGGACGTCCGGTCAGATAAGAGCTTACACCGTCGTTCAACGCCCGGACGTAAACGTCGAGCGCACCGTCGATGGCATCCACCGTGCGCGCAATGTCGGTGTCGCTGTGGGTATAGCTCACGACCAAAGATGGCATCAGCACACCGCGCCGGATCGTTTCCTGAAGAAACAAAGTACGAAATGCCTGCGACGGCTGCCCTTGCTCGTCGAGCGTTCCATAGGCAAGGCAGCAAGGACGCCCGAACAGGCGAACATGGTTCTGCAGGCCGTGACTGGCAATCGTCGCATTCACGCCCTCTGCCAGTTTGGAACCTTGCTCATAGAGTCTTTCGATCACCGGTTCGTCGCGATAGATGGTCATCGTGGCAATCGCGGCTGCCATGGCATGGGTTTCAGCGCCATGGGTGGTCGAAAGCAGGAAAACGCGAGGATGGTCGGTCTGTGTCAGTCCACCCAGCTGCATATATTCCGCCTTGCCTGCCAGCGCTGATATTGCAAAACCGTTGCCCAGCGCCTTGCCGAAACAGGACAGGTCCGGCTCGACATCATAAAGCTTCTGCGCGCCGCGCATATGCCAGCGGAAGCCGGTAATCATCTCGTCCAGAATGAACAAGGCTCCGTTTTCATGGGCGATGCGCTTTGCTTCCTGCAGGAAGTTGTTTTGCGGTTCGTCAGCCTTTGCAGGTTCGAGGATAATGGCTGCAATACGCCCCGGATAATCCTCGAACAGGGCTTCAACGCTTGCAATATCGTTGTAACGGAAAGTTGCCGTCAAAGCCGAAACCGAAGCTGGAATGCCTGCATTCATCTTCGTCGTTCCAATGAACCAGTCATCGGTCGAGAAAAATGGATGATCGGCACAACAGGCAATCATGTCACGTCCGGTATAGGCACGCGCCAATCGCACCGCGCCGGAGGTCGCATCCGAGCCGTCCTTGCAGAATTTCACCATCTCGGCGCCGTCGATCAGCTCCAGAAAACTTTCCGCGCATTCGACTTCGATGGCACTTGGGCGCGTAAAATTACATCCGTCCTGCAAGGCGTCGCGCACGGCGCGCACGACGGGCGGGTAGGCATGGCCAAGCCCGACCGCACGATTGCCCATGCCATATTCGATATATTCATGGCCATCGACGTCGAAGACATGCGAACCGGACCCGCGCTGGATGAACCCGGGCGCGAGTACCGGATACTGGTCGTCACCCTTGGCATAGGTGTGACAGCCGCCCGGAATGAGCGCGTGCGCCTTGCTGGCGAGCAACTGAGAATTGCGGAACTGCGATGTGAAAAGGTTCATGCCCCTTCTCCTTTCTTATTCACAGATCATGCTGCCGACCATCTCGTATGCAGGCGCTCGCGCACCTGACGCAGCCAGTTCTTTACCGGTTTTGGCAAGCGACTGCGCAAACTGGAATGAAGTGCGTTCGGCATCGACCATTGCGAAAGCGCCAGTGGTGGCGCAATGGCTGGGCGATCCTCCGCGAGATGTTCGAGAAGACCGGCATAGGCTCGACCAGCAATATCGTTGTCGAAGACCGTTTCCACTTTCTGCTGGGCGGCGGCTGCCATGCCGGCAAGTAGCTCTCGGTCGCGTGCAAGCCGGTTTATATGACGCGCAGCCTGACGGAAATCGCCGACGGGAAACAAGAGCCCGTCCTCGCCATCGGTGACAATCGTATCGGTCACACCAGCGATCTTCGAGACGACCGCCGGGCATCCCTGACTCATCGCTTCAATGAGCGTCAGACCGAAACCTTCAAAGCGTGACGGCATGATCATGACGTCATGCTGGTTCACCAGCCAGGGAACATCGGCAGGCGCAACCCAGCCACTAAAACTGACCTTGTCACCGAAAGGCGCAAGACGATGCCGCAGCTGTTCCAGGTCGGGACCATTACCGGCGACCGTCAGGTGATAGGAGCAATCGAGCTCGCGCAGAATATTCGGCAGCCAGAAAATGCCCTTCGAGTTGTCTTCCATCCGCCCCAGATAAAGCAGGCGAAGCGGGCCGGACTCATCCGGCTTTTGAACATTGCGCGACAAGTGAATGTCCCGGTTCAGTCCATGCGGGATGACAAGCGTGCGCGACGCATCGAAACCATGCTGGCGCACGAGATCGTCACGGCAGCGTTTTGAAACGCCGACAGTTGCGTGAACATGATCACGGATTGCCCGCGCCGCCGCGTAGGTGCCGGGTGTGATATTGTGCACGATCATGATGCGCAGAATATCGGCGGGCAGATAGCGCGCCAGATTGGTTTCGAAACGGTTCGCAAGAACATTGACGAAAACGGCGTCGAAATGGTTTTCGCGCAGGAAGCTGATCATATGCCTTGCGCGAGTTTCTTCATCCAGCACACCCATGCGGTCGATGGCATCGCCCTTGCGAAGCGCATCATCAAGCCCCTGCCCTGTCGGCACATTGACCGTATCGCCAGCAGCGCCTGCAGCAAGCCAGCGAAGCTCTATGCCCGACTGGGCAAGCGAGGCGCGCAGACGCGTGAAAACCGAATAGGTCCCGCCTATGTGAGGACGGACAAAGTAAGCACATTTCATGGCCAGAACCTTGTTGCCACAGAAACACCTCAGGGGAGACAAGACTTCGAGGGAACAACTCCCTCGAAGCCTTACTCCGGTATATCGGGGGGCAATGGATATACCGCTGGCCAGTGTATCGAAATTGCTCTGCCACGCATTTCGGCTATGAGGGGTACACCCCATCCTACAATAGAGTATAGTGTTCACCCTTCTGCCAGTTTTCCTGCAGGTCGGTCTGGCCTAAGCTTGTCGGTGCAGCGGGAGACACGCGCATGAGAATAGGACTTTTCGGGCAATTTGGTTCCGGCAATACCGGCAATGACGGTTCGCTGGAGGCCATGTTGCGGCAGTTGCAGCGAACCGATCCCCAGATCGAGGTCATTTGCATATGTTCCGGGCCTGACGTCATCAGAAACACATATGGCATAGAAACCGTTCCTATCGGCGGCGATCCTCCCGCCAACCGGTTCCTGCGAAAGGCCGACCGGTACTTGATGCAGGCACCCCGCCGTATTCGTAATTTTGCAAATTCGATGGCGCTGAGCCGCAAGCTCGATTTTCTCATCGTACCCGGCACCGGCTTTCTCGACGATTTCAGCGCCGATCCTTTCGGCTGGCCGTTCGTGATATTGCGATGGTCGCTCGCCGCCCGGCTGAGCGGTGCGGAGCTTCTCATGGTTTCCGTCGGCGCAGGCCCGATCAATCATCCACTCAGCCGATGGTTCATGCGGCAATCCGCGCTGATGGCCACATTCAGATCGTATCGAGATACGATTTCGCATGAGTTCATGAAAACGCTGGGGGTTCAGCAGGCCGGCGACAGCGCCAGTGCCGATCTTGCTTTCTCCTTGCCGAAGGCAGCCGAAACAATCCTGCCGCATAACGATCCGCAGCAACATATCAAGCGGATAGGTATCGGGATCATGGCTTATCGCGGCTGGAAGCGACGCGACGGAAATGGCGACTCCATCTACAGCAACTACCTAGAAAAAATGTCCGTCGTGATCCAGTCGCAGCTTCAGCAGGGCCGTACCGTGCGTCTTTTGACCGGCGACAATATCGACCGTGCAGCTATCGACGACCTGATGGCGCTTCTGCCCCCGACCGACCACAACCAGCAACTCATTTATGAGCCGGTCACCTCGCTGCATGATCTGATGAAGCAGATCGCGCAAACGGATATTGTCCTGGCGAGCCGCTATCACAATGTGATCTGCGCGCTCCATATGGGACGGCCCACAATCTCGTTGAGTTATGCGCGAAAGAACGATGTGCTTCTCGCAGATAATGGCCTGAGCGAATTCTGCCACCATGTGGAAAGCTTCGACCCGCCAACTCTGATCCGGCAGATAGACAATATGCTGCTTCGTCGCCCTGAATTGGAACAAGCCGTGCGGGCGGGCACTGATCAGTACCGGCTGCGCCTCGAATGGCAGGAGCAGAACCTTCACCAGAAACTTCTGAAAAACAAGAACGGCTTAGACACACGACGCAACAGAGCGCACTAACTCATAGCTTTCAGATGCTTACGCCGCTCGCTTCGATGCAGAAGGTAATCGAAGGGCGGAACAATCGCCATCAAAGGCTTTCGTTTCAATGCAGCTGCGAGGAGCGCCCCCGCCCCCTTCTCGCGACGCAACACATTGGATACGGCAGACCAGTAGGCCCGTTTCGAAAGGCAGTCCCTCACCTCCGCCATAAGCCGCGGGGCATTGGGCAGGTCACGCCCTTCATGGTCGAAAAAGGAAACGAAAGCTTCTTCAACCTCCCGGTTCCATTGCAATATTCCTGCGATATGGGAGGAACGGCTTTGCGGATGCGCACGAATAAAAGCCTGAATGCTTTCGGTTTCTGCAACCGCGCCTTGCGTGGCAAAGCGTAGCCACATCTCCATATCGTCCGTATGAGCCAGACTTGTGCGATAATGACCTACCTTTTTCTGCACTGCGGTACGCACAATCGCCAATGGGCCGTCGACAAGGCTGATCGCATTGCGACAACAGGCTGCGATATAATCCGGTCCCGACCGAACCTTCCACCCGCCAGCCTTACCCGGCTCCGGTAATTCTATCTCTGACCGACGGGTACCGGCTGCGATCATCGACATATGTCCGTAAACGAGATTCACATCGCGGTGCTCATCGAGAAATGCGGCGGCATTTGCCAGCACACCCGGCGCGAGCAGATCGTCGGAGCATAGGATCAGAAAATACTCAGCGCTTGCCCAGTCCACCCCCTCGTTGAACGAAGCATGGGGCCCGAGATTTCGCTCCCGCAGACGCAGTTCCACCCGGCTGTCTTCTACCGCAAGTTCACTCGCAATCGCCACACTGTCGTCGGTCGATGCATTGTCGATAATCAGCACACGCACATTCACCCCGCACTGTGACAATACGCTTTCGACGCATTCGCGCAGATAATGCCCGTAATTGTAGTTCGGGATGGCGATATCGACAGTTTGCATGCGCACTCCCTTGCAATCAACGCTTATTTCGCCGGGGTTGAAGATGTCAGCCCGTTGCGCCAACGCCGGAAGATGCGGCGGTTGAACACGCTCATATTGGCAAATGTCATGAAGATTTGGTTCAGCTCCTCGGCGAACGGATGCCGCGTGACAAAGACGGCGACAACCCAGTTCACGGCAGCGAGCACCCCGATGCCAACACCTTGAAGCGGCGGAAAATCGAATGAAAACCCGTTTGCCACCAGTGCGACCAAGGGAAGAACAAGCGTGAGCGCCGTCACAAGGCCGCTATGCGCGAATGCGCCGAAAAGCTCCCGGCGTGAAAAGGAAACGTATTTTTTCACATAGAGGATTGAAACGACCATCTGAAACGGCGAGGTGATGAACTGACTGAGCGCAACCGCGAACAGGCCGAAGAACGCGGCAACGCAAAGCAACGGCGCCACGACCGAACGCGAGATCAGACTGAACACGAAGGCATCCCGGTTGTGACCGAGCGCCATCAAAAGCGGATAGGTCAGCAGCACCGGGCACCAGAACATGTTTGCGGTACAGGATATGGCGACGATCGGGACGGCCTCATGCCAGCCATCCCCCAGAATGATGCGCACGGCCGGATAGGCCAGAAAAGCCAGTACGGTCTGCGCCGGCCAATAGACCACGCTGATATAGGACAGTGCACGGATATAGGATATGCGTATGTCGACGCCTTCGCGCACCTGCGCCGACAGCATGGGAAACGCGACGGCAAAGATCGCCGAGAGGATAACCCGGTCGGGTAATCCGCTGACCGTGCTTGCACGATTATAGATACCGACCTGCGAAATGGGCATGAAGCGGCCCAGTATGAGCTGCGGAAAGGTTTCACAGATTTTGCCGAGACTGGCATTCGCACCGAGATAGATGCCGAACCGCCAGGCCGCATCAATGCTGGCAAAGGTGGGTCGCAACAGGCGTCGCAACGGATGGATCGTGATGGCAAGCGCGGTCGTGACCGCGGCCGCTGCAAGCAGGCCGACCGCGAAGCAAAGATAGCCGAACCCCATGTAAGCCGTAACGATTGTGGCCAGGGCTCCGACGCCCGAACCGGCGGTTCGGATACGGGCAAGCACGCCAAAGGCCATGTCACGCCGCAGCAGCGCGATGATCGGCATGGAGAGGCTTTCGACAATGGCGGCAGCGATGGTGATATCGAGAAAGAAGCCAAGCATCGGATCGCGATAGGACGCGGCGAAAAAATCGCGCAGCACATAAAGCCCCACCGAAAGCAGCAGCGTAACGCCCATCAGATAGGTCAGCGATGTCTGAAGGTCCTTGTCTTCCACGCGGTCGAGCTTGATGAGAAATTCGGCACTTGCAAACTCCCGCAGCGAAAAAACGATGGCGGCAATACTGAGGCCGATGACCCCCATGCCCGTTTCGGCAGGGTCGAGAAAACGCGAAACGACAACGACCGTGAGAAAATTGAAGATCAGTGCGGCATATTGCTCTAGTGCCGCCATGAGAATGCCCCTGCGACTGCCGCTCATGATCTGCTCCTTGAAAGGAGCCCGGATGTGTTCTGCAAGTTTGGTTTCACGATGCCTTGCCCCCCAGAACGTTTGTCCGGACATTTGAAAGACGGCCGTTCCGCCCTTCACATTATTCGCCAAGGATAAGCTTTTGCCGCGAGCACGAAATGTCGCCCTTGGTGTTAGCACCTGACCTGAAAGGAGTATGCGGCACGCTCTAAAGCCAAGTCGTGGTCGGCAGCGGCTGAGGGTAAAAATTTCCCGAGTTTGACTTCTGAACGCGCCTCGGAGGAGACATGACGAGTCTTTCCTGGATCACGCTTCTGGCCTTCGCGCTCTCCGTTGCCTTCTGCCTCGGTTTTCGCGGGCTGGCACGCGAATGGTATCTCATCGACATACCTGATGCCCGCAAGAGACACGACGGAAACGTTCCACTTTGCGGTGGCATTGCCATTTTTCTCTCGTTTTCCGTGGCCGCGCTTCTGGCGATCGGCAATTCGGGCCATGCCAATGCGATTGTCTTGCTGCCTGGGCTTGTGCTGATCCTGATCACCGGCGTTCTCGATGACCGTTTCAGCCTGCCTGTCGCACCGCGCCTGGGAATCCAGCTGCTTGCGGCTTTCCTCATTATCGGCATTGCCGGGCTGAACCAGCTCTATCTCGGGCTAGCACCCGGCAGTCTTGAAGCGGCGGCAGCCTCATCGCCGGAATTGCCGACACTCATCCCGATTCAGTCTCTGACCGGGCCGCTTTTTCTTATTATCGCGCTTGCCTTCATTGTCGGTCTCGTCAACGCCGTCAATATGAGTGATGGCGTTGACGGACTGGCTGGATCAGCGAGTGCTGCAGCCTTCTTCTGGCTCGCCGTGATCGGCTTCGGCCTTGGCCAACATCGCCTCGGGTTGCAGGCGCTTGCGCTGGCCGCTGCCTGTCTCGGTTTTCTGGTATTCAACATGCGTCATCGCTGGCGCGCCAAAGCGAGCCTTTTCCTTGGTGACGGGGGCAGCACTTTTCTTGGTGCAGCCCTTGCCGGATTTATCCTCATTCTTGCGAGCGGAGCCGCCGCCGTCGCCTTTCCCATCCTGATCTGGATCGTCTTCGTGCCCGTCATCGATACGCTGAGCCTGATCGTGCGCCGCATGTCTGCCCGCAGAAGCCCATTCTCACCGGACCGTCAGCATCTGCATCACCTGCTGATGGATGCAGGGCTTTCGTGCGGGCAAACAGCCGTGGCGGTCATGGCGCTCAACTTCCTTGCCGGAGCCATCGCCTATCTCGCCATGCGGCTCGACATGCCTGTCTGGCCAATGCTTCTCGCACTGGCGATCCCTGCCGCAGCACATACGCTTTTCGTGCTGCGCATGACCCGGGGCGAATGTCCGATCGTTGCCGCCTCGATGGCCGAGGCCAACCCGACTACCAAACAGAACATCACTTATCCTGGTGCAACTTCATGAACGTTTCCGTACTCATCATGACGCTGAACGAAGAGGTCAACCTGCCTGCTTGTCTCGCCTCGCTCGAATGGTGCGATGACATCGTCATCCTCGATTCCTACAGCAGCGACCGCACGGTCGAGATCGCGAAGGCGGCAGGCGCCCGCGTTTTCCAGCGTTCCTACGATACCGAAGACCGCCAGCGTATGTATGGCCTGACGGAAATCGAGTTCAAGCATGACTGGGTCTACACGCCCGATGCGGATGAAATTACACCCATGGATTTGCGTGATGAAATGCTGGCGATCGCGGCCGATCCCGAGCGGCCCGAAGTCTTCTTCAAGGCACGTTACAAGAATATGTTCATGGGGCGCTGGATCCGTCACGCAAGCCTCTATCCGACATGGATAGCCCGATTAGTAAGGCCCGACCGGGTCCGTTTCGAGCGTTCCGTACATTCCCGCGCAAGCGGCGGGCCGGAGGGTGCATTGCAGGCCCATTTCATCCATTACAGCTTCAATAAAGGCCTCGAAGCCTGGTACGACAAGCATAATCGCTACTCATCCGCCGAGGCGAATTTGTCGGCAGCGAGACGGCTGGAGCGACGCATCGACTGGGGTGGTCTCCTGTCAGCCAGTCCCGAAAGACGGCGGCGGGCGATGAAGTCCCTGTCCTACAATCTACCGTGCCGGCCTACATTGCGCTTCATCTACATGTATGTGCTGCGCGGCGGCTTTCTCGATGGCAAACCCGGCTATCTCTATTGCCGTCTGCTTTCAGCATACGAGTTCATGATCGTCATCAAAGCGGAAGAGCAGCGCCAGCGCCAATCGGCCCTTCCCGCCGGATCTCCTGATGCCATGCACCCGCTGAAAACCGAAGCGCCAGAACGGCGTATGGTATGATGGCTATCCTTATTCTACCCTTGCCATTATTATGGGGCTTGCCGCGATGTTCTTCTCCGAGCCAGTTCTGACCTTGCAGGACGACGGCGGCAGAGCCGATGTGATTGTGGTCCCCGGCGGCGACGGCCCGCCGCGCGCGGCGGAGGCCGCCCGCCTCTGGAGGGAGGGGCGCTCGCCGTTCATCCTCGTTACGGGTGACGGTGACTGTATTTCGAACATGCAGGTCATAGTGCGCAACGGCGTTAAGCCATCCGCGATCTTCGTGGAATGCCAGTCAGGTAGCACGTGGCAGAACGCGCAGTTTTCGGCGCCCGTCATGCGGAAGATACGGGCGAGAAGCGCCGTTATCGTGACCAACTGGTATCATTCGCGCCGCGCCATTGCGAGCTTTCGCGCCGCCTGCCCGCAGATGCGCTTTATCTCGTCTCCCATCGGTGGCGATGGCGGCCGTCCCGGTTTTCCGGCCACGCCCGCAGACATGGAACTCGTCGCGAAGGAATATGTGAAACTCGGCTGGTATCTGCTTTCGGGCCGCATCTTCCCGTACGACCTTTCCTCAGGCGAACCGGCGCCTGATCTTTCGGCCGTATGCACTTTGGCAGGAGGCGCCCAATGAACCTCCCGCTCACCTGGATTTTCGCCGGTTTCGTCCTGTACCTCATGGCTGGCAGTCTCTTCTTCCGCCCGGAACGGATGTATCAGTTTCCGTTCCTTGCCGGTGTGATGACTTTCGGCTTCCTGCTGCCGCAGCTTCCTGCCCTTGTTCATGACCAGTTTCTGCCATCGGGGGCTTATGCCAAGACAATGATCATGGGCATTCTGTCCCTTGCCATGCTGGTCCTCGGCTGGCGCATGACAAGGCACCCGATCAGGTTTCTCAGAATGAGCTTCAGCGAACGGAGGCTGATACGGGCCGCAGCCGGCCTATCGGTTTTCGGCGCGGTGTTCTACTTCCTCTTGAGTCGCCTCCCGGGCGATGTCTCCATAGGCATGCAGATGACCGGCATGCCAGTCGTCTATCTCTTCTTCGCTCAGCTCATGCCCTATGGCCTTGGCATCGCCCTTCTGTGCTGTGTGCGACGCCCCTCATGGTTTGCACTGGCGATCATCCTGTTCGATCTCGTCTTCTATTTCGACCGCATTCTGGTGACCGGAAAACGTGCCGAGGCAATCCAGCTCCTCCTGATGATCTTGCTTGCCTTCTGGTTCTACCGCCGCATGGTCGTGCCACGCGTCATAATGTTTGTCGGTATTTTTGCAGGGACATTCCTGATGACCAGCATGGGCGATTACCGGCAGATCACGCGCGCGGCTTCAGGCTTCGTTCTCGATGACATCATGCAGATCGACTACACCGCCAACTTCAATGAGACGCTGGAACGCGGCGGTCTGGAAATGCGCAATGCCGTGCAACGTATAGACGAGATCGACCGCAGGCTGGAATTCGACTATGGCAAGTTCCACTGGAACCGCATCGTGTTCACCTTCGTGCCCGCGCAACTCGTCGGCGCAGGCATCAAAGACTCGCTCCGTCTTGATACGCCGCAGCCAAGCCGCGACTATAATCCGGTCACCGGAACGACCGAGACCGGCCTTGTCGATGCCTTTTCGTCGTTCTGGTATTTCGGAGCGCTGAAGTTCTTTGTGCTCGCCTGGGCCATGCGTCGGCTCTGGGAGACTGCCATGGCGGACGAGATGCTGGGGCAACTCGTCTATATGATGTCGATCGTGCCCGCGATGCATGCCATTTCCCACCAGACCGACTGGGTCATCACAGTCTGGCTGCACATGGCGCTTTTCCTGATCCCTGTCCTCTCATTCTGTCGCATCCGCAACAGCTCAGTTAACCTGCCCATGCCGCAGCGAAGCGCTGCCATGCCACAATTCTTGTAAGGATGATCGTAATGTCCGTCGCATCGCAGCAGAACCCACCCATTCCGATCAGCGGCCGCAAGACATCGTCACGCCCCATGGAAGGCGGGGCAACCTTCACTCTCGGACATCGTGTCCAGCGTTTAATCTGGCAGGCAAGCTGGCTGGTACTGGCGGCATGGACGCCGTCCTTCCTGTGGCGCTGGCGCGGCGTTGTGCTGCGTGCCTTCGGTGCCAAGATTCACAAGACTGCCATCGTACGCGGCAGCGCGCGCATCTGGTGGCCAGCCAATCTGACCATGGGCGCTCATTCATCGCTCGGGCCGGACGCGCTTTGCTATAACGTCGCGCATGTCACGCTTGCGCCCTTCGCCATCGTCTCGCAGCGCGCACATCTTTGCACTGCGGGACACAATATTGACCAGGCTGATTTTCCGCTCACGGCAGCGCCCATTCGCATCGAGCCTTATGGCTGGGTTGCAGCTGAAGCCTTTGTCGGGCCCGGCGTGACCATCGGTGAAGGCGCAGTTCTTGGCGCGCGTGGGGTCAGTTTCCGTGATATGGCCCCATGGAAGGTCTATGCTGGCAATCCGGCCAAGCAGGTGCGCCCGAGGCGAAAGCCTTGACTATCTGGCGGCGGGAACGGATCGAAGACGCCTGCGCCCCGCAACGGCATCGCTCTTTAGCGACTGGAAGCTCTGATAGGCCGCAATCGTCTGGAGCGCGATGCGCGGCCAGGTGTAATTGGCACGCACGAGCCTTGCACCGGCTGCGCCCATCCGCTTTGCCCCGTCCGGGTCTTCCAGAATCCGCTCAAGCGCTGAGGCCACCGCCATCGGATCGAGCGAGCAGACCACCCCGGCTTCCGCTTCGGCAACCTCTGGAAAATGGCAGGCATCGGTAATCGCTACCGGTACACCGCAGGCAAGCGCCTCAGTTATAGCAACGCTGAACCCTTCCTGACGGCTCGGCAGGCAGAAGCAGGCCGATTGTTTCAGGGCAGCGATCTTGGCCGGACCGTAAAGCCCGCCGGTCATATGAACACGCGATTCAAGTCCGTACAGACGAATACGTTCACGGAATTCATCTTCAGCCCCGCCATCGGGACCAGCGACCACCAGATCCACATCGGGAAACAGTGGTGCGACCCGACGAAAGGCATCCGCAAGAATATCCAGGCCCTTCTTGTAGTGAAGCCGGGACAGAAACAGCACATAAGGCCGTCCCAGCAATCCGGGCACCGCGACGTCACCGTCGCCCTCAACCTCATTGAGGAAGATACCGTTCGGGATAATCATCGATGGCGGTTTCAGTCCAAGGGGGCGCATCAGGTCGACTTCATCCGCATTCAACGCCTGAATGAAGGCCGCGCTGTCGAGCATGCGGCGAAAGCCCAGCGCCATTGCAAGCTTCTTCTTCCATGCGCGCTGCTGCATGCTCCACATGTCAAGCATGCCGCAACAACATATGCAGTAAGGCACGGAAAAGCGGCGGCAGAGCATTGCAGCCCGCAGAAGATTGGTCTCCCATACGCCATGCAGGTGTACGAAATCTGCGGAACGAACCAACGCTTCCATCGCTTTCGCGGCAGCTCCGCCGGACAAGGTTTCCCGCAGATCGGGCATTGGGAGAAGCAACGTGCGCACCTTCCCGAAGTCGGGTATCGTCGCCGTGGCCTTGCTGGCGCGGCGGCTCACCTCATCATCGCAATAGCTGACGATTGTCACTTCATGACCGAGCGAGGCTTGTGCCGCCGCAAGGCGTACAACGACAGCCTGCGGGCCACCTTTAGCAGGATCGTAGGAACCGATGACGTGAACGATCTTCATTTTGCATCTGCCCTCGAATGTTTTGACAGCGCCTGTAGAAGTCGCTCGCCATAGCGTGAAACAGTAAAATCGCTGGCCCTCTCCCTTGCGCTGTCGCTCATCCGGGCCAGCGTTGCAGGATTGGCGGCAAATTGCCGCAATATCTCGGCGGTTTCACTCACATCACGGATCGGGACGATGTAACCGTCTATGCCATGTCGCACGACGCTGCCAGTATTGTCCGTGCAGATGACCGGCAAACCTGCGGCAAGCGCCTCATAAACTGCTGTCGCCGACCCTTCACAGAGCGATGGCAGCAGAAACACGTCCGCCCATTCAAACTGGGCCCGCATTTCGCTACGCGGTATTGGCCCGGTCAGTTCGACCGTCGTGGCAAGCTTTGCCTGCGCTTCCGGCTGGGCATCGATTGGCCCCACCATGCGGAAATGTGCCTTGTCGCCAAGTTCTCGCGCCACCGCGCCGACATAGGGCGACCCTTTGCGAAGACCAACCGCACCGACAGTCAGCACCCGCAGCGGCCCCAGCAAACGCGGGCAAGGATTCAGCAGAAAACGATCATCGACGCCGTAGGGCACAACGACGACTTTTCCCGGTGCGCAGCCCGCTTCGATCACATGACGCGCCACAAAATCGGATGGACAGACCACGGCATCGGCGATCTGCCATTCCGCCTGCTCACGCGCGGCAAAAACATCGGCATGAACATCATTTGCGACCGGAAGCTGCCAGCCTGGATTAAGCACCTCTTCCTCACAGGCCAACTGATCGACGATGGTGCGCGGTGCGATCATCTGCTCCACCGCCGTCCACAATCCCTGTCTCTTTGCGACCGTTAGCAATTCCAGCGCTTCGCCACTGAAAGCATAGACACCGCTTGCACCGTGAAAGCCGCTTGTCGACACCAGTCTGCCGAAAGTTTCGCCCGCCCAAATGGCATTAGCCGTGGATTTCGGTCCTGTCTGGTTGGAAAGCCTGCGCACGGCAGAGTGCAGACCGAACGTCGGAAATGTCGTCATGCGCTCCTGTGGAATCCCTTGCGGTGTACGCCCCACCAGTCGCCGCACGGATGCGGGCAACATTGACGGCGGCAGGTTGTTCAGCAATCGTGGCCACCCCTGAAGCGCGCATATATCCGTATAGAAATGCGCAAGCTTGTCCCGGCTTGCGAAAATGCGCGGGACTGCATAATGCATGCGCGCGCCAAGCTGGCTGACAACGACCGACCCGTCCATCATAGTTCCCTCGGCTGGAATTGCCGGTCCAGAACCGGCATGGCTTGTGGCACCACCTTTTCCTCGAGCCGCGAGATGGCGGATTGCCAGACGGCTGCGCCATATTCACGCGAATAGGCCGTTTCCATCAGATAGCGGGCATTGTTGCCCATCGACATGCGCCCGACCGGCGAATGGCGCAAATGAAGGATCGCATTGACCAGCGCATCGACTTCGCCCGGCCGCAGCGCCATGCCGCACTGGAAATCGCGAACAATCGTGCCGATCTCGCCTTCCGTATCGCCAATGAAGATTGTCGGGCGCGCGGCTGCGAGCACGCCATAGAACTTGCTGGGCACGATGCAATGTTCCAGCTCCGGCTTCAGCGAAACCAGATGCACATTCGCCGCGCCGAGACTTTCGGAAAGTTTATCAACGGGTTGGAACGGTTTCATCATCACATTGGTCAAGCCGCGTCGTTTGACCTCGCTTTCAACGAACCCGCGCTGCTGTCCCTCGCCTATCATCAGGAAGATGATGCTCTTCATATGCCGAAGCCGTTCGGCAGCATCGAGAACTGTCTTGAATTCGTGCGCGCGTCCGAAGTTGCCCGAATAGCCGATGACGAATTTCCGACCGAGCCCCCATGCGCGGCGCAAGGGATTTTGCGCCGGTTCCACCGGAACGATCTCATTGCGGTCGGCCCAGTGGTGAACCACGCTGAGGCTTTCCGCCGGAATGTCGCGTGTTGAAAGGTAATGCGCCATGCGCTCTATCGGGCAAATGGTCAATGCCGACTGACGCATCGACCAGTTGCGCAGGATCAGGGCGAGCTTACCGGAAACGGTATCGGATTTGATGAGGCCGAGTTCCATTGCCGTTTCGGGAAAAAGATCCATCACCCAGTTGACCAGCTTTGCCCGTCGCAGGCGAACAGGCAGCGCTGCCGAAACGGAAAGAAGCGGCGGATCGGTACAGACGACGCAAACATCGTCCTTGCGGGCATTGGATGCAAACCAGGCGGCCGCGGACAGATGAAAGGTTGCATAATCGACCGCGCGCCCGACAAGTTTGCCCCGACCAAAGCCCGAGGTCCATATGCGATGCACATCTATGCCGTCGATCGTTTCACGCGCGGGCAACACGTCCTTCCGCTTGTCGTGATAGCTGCGGCTTGCCAGCACTGTCGTCTCGATGCCTTCACGCACAAGCGTATGGGCAAGGCTCGTCACCATCCGGCTCGTCGCCGACTGGTCCGGGTAGAAGTAACGATTGGCAAGCACCACACGCATGATTTCACGTCCTGTTGTTCGATCCCGTTGAAACGAGCATCGCAACTGCGCAGCAGATACCGCAAGAAACACAAAGGCATGGCATGCACCGACACCGGGCGAACTGCCTACCTCTTTGGGTGAAACCGGACATACCGGACGCGCCTCAAGCCTCATCCGAAGAGGGATGTTCCGGCCCGCAATTGCCGTTTTGGAGCCGTTCTGCCCACGCAGGAAATCGCTAACATGGTTTCATTGCAGCTTTGGAAAGCTTTGGTCGGAGGGAAGCCCTTGCAAGAGAAAACAGCTCTCATCGTCGGTGTGACCGGACAGGACGGCGCTTATCTAAGCGAGCTTCTGCTCAAAAAAGGCTATCGCGTACATGGTCTGAAACGGCGGTCTTCCTCGTTCAACACTGCGCGTATCGATCATCTCTATCAGGACCCGCATGAGGAGGACATTCGCTTCCGCCTGCATTTCGGTGACCTGACCGATGCAACCAATCTGTGCCGTGTCATTCAGGAAGTGCGACCCGACGAGATTTATAATCTCGGCGCGCAAAGCCATGTTCAGGTAAGCTTTGAAACGCCTGAATATACGGCCAATGCCGATGCGCTCGGCACGCTGCGTCTGCTCGAATCCATGCGTATTCTGGGTCTCGGCAAGACATGCCGTTTCTATCAGGCTTCCACGTCGGAACTTTTCGGTAACAGCTCGCCCCAGGCACAGAACGAACAGACGCCTTTTGCCCCGCGCAGTCCTTATGCGACAGCAAAGCTCTATGCCTACTGGACGACGGTAAACTACCGCGACGCCTATGGCTTCCATGCCTCCAACGGCATTTTGTTCAATCACGAAAGCCCGCTTCGCGGCGAAACCTTCGTTACCCGCAAGATCACCCGTGCTGTCGCGGCCATTGAACGCGGCCTGCAAGACAGGCTTCGGCTCGGCAATCTCGATGCCCGTCGCGACTGGGGTCATGCGCGTGATTATGTCGAGGGCATGTGGCGTATCCTGCAGGAAGACACCGCCGACGACTACGTGCTGGCGACCGGCGAAACGCACACGGTGCGCGAGTTTGTCGAACACGCCTTCAAGGCCGTCGACAAGGAGATCGAGTGGCACGGTAACGGCGTGGAAGAAATCGGCCGCGACCGAAAATCCGGCAATGCTGATAGAGATCGATCCCCGCTATTTCCGTCCGAACGAGGTCGACTTCCTGCTCGGCGATGCATCCAAGGCGAAAAATCGCCTCGGCTGGCAGCATACAACGGGCTTCGACAATCTTGTCACCGAAATGGTCGACTGGGATTTGCGCAACATCATGCGGGAGGTTGGACGCAATGACTTCTACGGCTGACATCACCCCCGCTCCGTTTTATTCACTCGAAGGCAAGAAGGTGTTCGTTGCCGGGCATACAGGCATGGTCGGTTCGGCCATTCTGCGCCGCCTGCAAGGCACGGATTGCGACATCATCACTGCAGCGCACAGCGCACTCGATCTGACCCGGCAGGGACCGACGGAGAATTTCATCAGCGGTCGCAAGCCGGATGTCATCATCATCGCTGCCGCCCGCGTTGGGGGCATCCTTGCCAATTCGCAATATCCGGCAGATTTTCTCTATGACAATCTCGCCATCGGCATGAACCTCATCCGCGCCGCCCATCAGAACGGTGTCGAACGCCTGTTGTGGCTCGGATCAAGCTGCATCTATCCCCGCGACGCAGCGCAGCCTCTCACCGAGGATGCCCTGATGACAGGCCCGCTGGAAGAGACCAACGAAGCTTATGCCGTCGCCAAGATCGCAGGGCTTGAATATGCTCGGGCTTGCGCACGGCAATATGGCAATCACTTCATGACGGCGATGCCGACCAATCTTTACGGTCCAAACGACAATTTTGATCCCAACACCTCGCATGTCCTGCCGGCATTGATCCGCCGGATTCACGAGGCCAAGGTGCGAGGGACCGACCATGTGACGCTCTGGGGCACCGGCAAGCCCTTGCGGGAGTTCCTGCATGTGGATGATCTTGCCGATGCCTGCCTGCACATGCTGCGTTTCTACGACGGCATTGAGCCGATGAACATCGGGACGGGTGAAGAGATTTCGATCAAGGATCTGGCACTGACCGTTGCCCGCGTCGTCGGTTACGAAGGTCGCTTTGAACACGACCTCAGCAAACCGGACGGTACACCGCGCAAACTCCTCGACACGTCGCGGATGCGGGCGCTGGGCTGGAAGCCGCAAATTCGTCTGGAGGACGGCCTGCGTGAAGTCTATCGCGATTGGTTGGAGGAAGCCGCCGATCCTGTCGCCGCTTGAAGCCCCCGGAAAAGCGGGACCCGCTTTTCCGATCAAGCGCGACGTTTTCTTCGACATTGTCGATCCTGGACAAGTCTCCTCGGCATCCCTCATGCCGGGGAGACGCGCAGCGTCGTCTCGAAGCACGAAGAGACGCCGCGCCTTCCTAAGTTTCCATTGAAGTGAAACTCTCAACCTATGACGGTGAGCCGCCGACCCTGCTCATATCCAGCTCGACGCGCAGGATGTCACCCGGTTTGATTTCCGTGCTTTCGTCGGCGACGATATCCTGAAAGCTGCCATTCACGATACGACTGATCGAGAACACCAGTTTCTGGCGCAGCGTGGCTGCGGAAATATTACCGGAAGACTTGGCAATCTCGGCCATAGCCTGGAGTTGTGTATTGCTGCGGCGCTCCATGCGGGCAATGTTGAGGTCAATATCCTGCAAATTGGTAGCCGCTTCGCTTTTGCGAATTTCTTCCAGATTGGCGATGCGCTGCTCCATGGCAAGCTGGTTCTGTCTCGCCCGTGCAAGAAACGAAGCAAGCTCCAGCGCGGCTCGCCGTGTGGCCGACAGATCACGCTCCATGTCGCGCAGGTTGGATTTTGCGGCCAGGCCGCGATCCACCAGTGACTTGCTGGAATCCACATTCTCCTGCAACAGCCCGATTTCGGTGTCGTGCAGCTTGATACTCTGCTGCAGGGTCTGGATTTCATCGCCATAGCTCGCTGCTTGCGCTTCAAGCGCCCGACGCTCGGCTGCAAGATTGTTGCGGCGGACGTTGAACACTGTCTTTTCACCGTCCAGCATCTTCTGCGTCAGGGCCACGGTTTCCTTGTTCGCAGCCGCCTGATCCGGCAGAGTATAAGTAAAATCCGTGCCGTTCAGTTCCGCCTCGAAACGGGCCCGCCGAATTGCCATGGCAGTGATCTGCATCTGCAGGTCGACATATTCCTGCTGCGCGGAAATAAGCTGCATCCCGGCGGTGAGGGCTGGAGATTCCGCTTTTCCGGCTCCGCCACCCAGCGCCATGAGTTCAAGCACCACCATTCCGGGCCGGAACTGATATTTTCCCGGTGCCTTCACATCACCAACGACAAATACCGGCGCATACTGATTGATCGTTGCTGTGACCGTCAGTCCCGGAATATGCTGGGATAGCGATCCCGCGATCTTCTCGCTGATCTCATTGGTGGTCAGCCCGGTGACGGAAATATTGCCCACGACCGGATAACCGATATTGCCGTCCACATCGACCGGGTAAAGTCCGGTGAGTGACGGTTGCCCATAAACGGTTACCTGCAGCACGTCATTTGCGCCGACCCGATAGGCTTGTCCGTCCGCAAGCGCTCCAAAAGCCCCGCCGACCAGAATGAGGCCCGAAAGCATAGTGGCCCGAAGATGGGTACCAATGCGATTCTTGATGATCCTGTATGACATGGTTTGCCCTCACGCCTGTTCCTGTGCGCCATCCGCATCTGGTTTCCGGCGCCGCGCGAATATCGCGCTTATGCTCCGCCGTGCTTTCTGCAAGCCCAGTCCGCAAAGCACCACGGGGAGCACTAT
Organism: Brucella sp. JSBI001; assembly: GCF_026014005.1. Lineage (NCBI taxonomy): Bacteria > Pseudomonadati > Pseudomonadota > Alphaproteobacteria > Hyphomicrobiales > Brucellaceae > Brucella > Brucella sp. JSBI001. Next base: position 1,533,880 of record NZ_CP110339.1, read on the forward strand.
CCAGCTGCGATAAGACGAAGAATTATGGTTCACGACCGCCAGCGCGGGCTTGCGCCCGAACGACGCCATCGTCTGTATCAATGCATTGGTCGCAAGCTGGTCCTGTCGCTCGGACGGAACCACAAGAAGCGCCGTATCCGTCGCCCGCGACAGGAGAACCGAGCGCTTGTCTTCCATGACCGCCGGCAGATCGACAAGGATGATCTTGTGATCCGCGCGCAATTGGGCAATCAGCTCGGCCAGCCAGTCTCCGTCACGCATCTGCCTGTTCGGCTTGATGATATCGATCCCCGAACCGTGATCATGCACGAGCGTTGCACCGGAAAGCGGACGCCCTGTAGAAACAGCACCGTAATCACCATGCGGAAGCCCGAAGGCCTCCGACAGGCCCGACCGCTTGTTTGTCGCATCGATGACTGCAACCGTTAAGCCGGTCGCGGCGATCTGTTGCGCGAGCGCGGTGATCAACAGGGTCTTTCCCTCGCCATCGGACAGGGAGACGACGGACAGCGCCAAGGAATCCCGGCCGCGTGTCAGTGCCCGCAGACGATCGTGCACGGATTTGATTGCACGACCGAACGGGCTTGCCGGATCGAGACCGCGATTGACGAGAAGCGGCACAGTCAGCTGCGGCGAAACCGGCAGCAACGTCGCAGCCGGAATGCCGGGCAGCATCAGAGATGCCGTCTGTGCGGGCCTGATCTTGTCGAATGTTTCCTTCAGCATGGTGCCTGCAAGTGAAACCAGTCCGCCCAACCCCAGCCCCAGCAGCAGCCAGTTGGCGAGGTTCGGGCTGGCCTTGGCCATCGCCGGCTCCGCAGGCGAGATCATCTGTGCTTCGGGCGCGGCAATGCCGTCCTGTTCGATCAGCTGCTTGTAACGCGTGAGATAGCTTTCATAGACCGTGCGGCTGGCATTGGCCTCGCGGTCCAGCTGCCCGGCCCTGACTTGCGCCTGATTGGCTTCGGCAAGATCGGCTTCCGCATCTTTCAATGCGCCTTCCAGTCCGCTGCGCCGCTGACGCGCAATCTGGATTTCATTGCCAAGGCTCTTGATGATTTCGCCGACCTGGCTCGAAATCTGCTGCTTCAACGCTTCCTGTTCCGCCTTCAGCACAGGAATTTCAGCGCTCTTCAACGCGCCATTCGACTGCAATTCGCCAAGCTGGCGTTCGACGCGTGCTGCCTCATTGCGCAAGGTCTGGATCGCAGGCGAAGCCAGAACCTCGGCCAGTGCAGGCGCTTCATTGTTGTTCTTCAGCTCTGATGCCGTGCGCAGTCGCGCTTCGGCGAGCGAGACTGCTCCCGTTGCGGCGACAATTTCATTGTTCAGAGCCGCGACGCGCTGGGCCTGAAAGCTGATCTGTCCCTGATCGCCCGCAAGCCGCGACTTCTGGCGGAACTCTTCCGCAGCACTTTCGGCACTTTCAAGATCGCTGCGCAACGTACCAAGCTTTTCGCCGAGCCATTCGCTGATACGCCGCGTGGCCGATTGTTGCACGTCGATCTGATGATTGAGATAGGCCGTGGCAAAGGCATTGGCGACCTGGGCCGCATAAACCCGATCGGAAGCGCGATAAGAAATGAAGATCGTATAGGAACGGCCATCATTTGTGACCCGCAACCGCGAAAGAAGAAGGTCGATCTGCTGGCGTTCCCGCATGGCCGGATCGACATCGCGTGCGCTCTTCGCCTGCGATCCTGTATTCGAAGCAGACGACAACACCGTGCGCGAACGGAATTCCGTCGGCACGACAATGTTCTCCGCTTGCAGAATGTCGATGACCTTGCGCGCCATCATACGCGAATTGATGATATCGAGTTCGGAACGCAGAACCGGACTGTCCTGCGGCAGTGGCGTGATCGCGCTTTCATTGGGAAGCGCCTGCAATCGCCGCATATCCAGCACCAGCACAGACTCCGACACATAACTGACTGGTGCTGTAAGATACCCTGCGAAGCCGACACCGATGCCTGCAAGCACCGGTACGATCAGCATCATCCTTCTACGTTTTATAGTGTCGAGCAGGTCAGCCACCGGCTGCCGCCCGTTTCCTGCTGAAACGTCGGAGATAATCACCAAAAGTCTCCTTCACGGAACAATTCTATCCGTCGGCCGGGCGGCTTCGCTGCCGCCAGTTGCGCCCTACTGCAAGTCAGAGAACGATGTTTCCGACGGGAACAGCTCGTTGATGATGCAAGCCACTTCGGTACGGTTGGACGCCTTCAGCTTCTTCATGATGTTGCGGATATGAACCTTGACCGTGCTTTCCCGCAGCTTCAGCTCATAGGCGATGATCTTGTTCGCCTTGCCGCGGCGCAGCGCATTGACCACTTCGGCCTGACGCTGGGTAAACATTCCGCCGAGAGGTTGCAGCCGCTGTGAGTTCGGATCGGTGGCGTGACGCAGAGCGAGCACACTGCTGGCTGGAACAAAGGTTCCGCCCGCCATGGCAAGCCGCAATGCTTCAACGCAGACATTCACATTCACCGATGTTGGAATATACCCCTTCACGCCATGGTCGAGCGCTTTGAGAACCTGCGAGATTTCTTCCTTGTCGGCCAGAAGAATGACCGGTGCCGGAGCGCAGTCAGTAACAATGCGATTGAGATAATTTCCGACAGCCGGGTCCGAAACCTTCTGGCCACCGATGTTGAAGAGCACTGCACCTGCGGTGCGGCCCTTGCGCTGATGTTGCCACTGCTCGAACGAGCTGAATGTGGCGATCGACATTTCGATGCTGTGGTTTGTCAATCCATGTGCGAGGCATTCGCGATCCAACGCACGGTTGTCTATGATGACCAGTAGCGGCAACATGCTGTCGTTAGGCTGTTCAGGTTTAAAAGAACTATCTTTTGACGCCCCAAAGCCATTATTCTTTAATTCACTCGTCCTGCTACTGAATTGTGGAGAAATGTTCATCTGTTCGCCCTCTAATCCGACTTATGCGCACGACCCCATTGTTTGCACATCACAATCACGGAAGCGCATCGGTTACCTGTTATATTTTTCTTCTTGAGATCTAGACAAAACCCCGGAAGCAATTCTTGTTTTTGTTCTTATTTTGATGAAAAGACTGCCTGAAAATTCTTTGAGTGTCATTAACCTAGATTAAGGGTTTCGGCAAAATATGGTTTAGACAAAGCGCGGATATATACCCAATTAGTGGTAGAAATTACTACCTTGCCAAAACAAATGGCCTCGCTGAAACTCTTTAGATACCTGGCCTCCTTGGAAGAGCCGGGGGAAACGAACCGTGGGGGGCGCTCGACTTAAAACTTATATGCACTCACGCTGGGCGAAACGGCAGGTAGGCTCTATGGTGGTAAATGCCGACGAAGCAAAAACGCTGCGCCATTTTCTGGAAAGCGCGCCTATCAGTGCGGTTTTCAATGAAAGTGACCTGAGCGTTCTTAGCGCCCTGCCTATATCCTCAAAAAACTATGCCCCGCACACCGTGGTGAGCAGCCAGGGAGACTGGGCCAATTCGGTTCACATAATAAAGAGTGGTTGGGGCTGCATCTATCGCGATCTTCCCGATGGCGACCGCCAGATTCTGGACTTTCCCATGAAAGGTGATTTTCTGGGTTTCCGAACCGGGCTCGGCTTCAACTATTATACCCTGATTTCGGTTACCGAGCTTTCTGTCCTCGAAATCTCCCTGGATCATCTCACCGAAAGCCTTCTCAACTCCCCTCGCCTTGCCATGACATTCATGGAACTGATGGCGCGTCAGCGTGCCATTCTGATTGAGCATCTCATCAGCATAGGCCGCCGAAGTGCACTTGTGCGTATCGCACATCTCCTGCTCGAACTGGGGCACAGGGCGCGGATCAACGGAACGGGCGATGAAAACAGCTTTTTCTGTCCGCTGACACAAAGCGAGCTGGCCGATGCGCTGGGGCTTACGCCGATCCATATCAACCGGATGCTGCGTGAACTTCGTGAGGACGATCTTCTCGTCTTCCGCAACAATGAGGTCGAATTTCTGAACCGGTCAGCTCTCGTCCATATTTCAAGCTTCGATGAGCACTATCTGACCATGGAAATTTTCCCGCGCGTAAGGATCAGCCGGTGAGCGACACGCAAAATCACGGATTATTCCAGCAGGAAACTATCCGTTGATAAGTCATCAAAACTCGCATACTAAAAATATTATTCATATAAAAATTATACCTCAACTTACACATAGAACCAAAGATTAAAGCAGCTGTCATCGCACCGGATATATCGGTAAAGCCTCAAATACGTCGCCACATATTCATATATGCGCTATGTATTTATCAGAGAATTGTGACTAGTTTCCGCTTCACCATCGTGCCCGGAGGGGCAGCATTGAGGAGGAGGCTCAACGATGCAAGACAATCTCGTCGATTCCGCCGTTGGCAAGGCGACAAAGCGACTTCTGCCATTTCTGGCAATCATGCTGATCCTGGCCTTTCTGGACCGCGCCAATATCGGTTTCGCCAAGTCCGAGTTTCAGGCTGACACGGGCTTAAGTGATGCTGCCTATGCATTCGGAGCCGGCATATTCTTTATCGGATATGCGCTTTTTGAAGTTCCCAGCAACATCATCATGCACAAGGTCGGCGCACGCCTCTGGCTGAGCCGGATCATGATTTCGTGGGGTATCGTCTCCGCCGCCATGATGTTCGCTCATACGGAAGGCGTCTTCTACACGCTGCGTTTTCTGCTCGGCGTTTGCGAGGCCGGTTTCTATCCGGGCGTCCTACTTTATCTGACCTATTGGTTCCCCGCGAAGCAGCGCGCACGCGCGACCGGTATCTTCTATCTTGGCGTTCCGCTGGCGCTCGTCCTGGGAAGCCCGCTTTCCGGCTGGTTGCTGACCCATCACGGTATTTTTGGCCTCACCAACTGGCAATGGATGTTCGTGGTCGAAGGGCTCGGCGCATCACTGGTCGGGATCATCGCCCTTTTCTACCTGACGGATCGCCCCGAAAAAGCGCGCTGGCTCTCGGTCGAGGAGCGCGATGCCCTCACACGGGTTATCGCCGCGGAAGAAGCCGCAAAAGAAACACAGGCCCAGCATTCAGCCATGTCGGTACTGAAAGACCGCCGCGTCTGGGCTTTCATTGGCATCTACTTCTTTCTGCAGATCGGCACCGCGCCTTTGACCTTCTATTTCCCATCGCGCTTCGCACAGGCAGCATCGAATGGGCAGATGAATCTTCTTATCGGCTCGCTTCTCGCCCTTCCCTGGCTGTGCTCGGTCATCGCAACCCGTTATTTCACGGTTCTGGCCGACCAGACCAACCAGCATCGGCTTGTCTGCATGGGCATGGTCATCGCTGGAACAGTGGCGCTCGCCGTCATCGGGCTCACCGGCAACCCATGGCTGATGCTTCTTGCGGCCTGCATTGCCGTGCCGGGCCTCACAGCTTCGCAACCTGTATTCTGGAGCCTGCCTACCCGTTATCTGGGCGGGATCGGCGCGGCCAGCGGCATCGCTTTCATTGTTTCCATCGGTAATCTCGGTGCATTCTTCGCGCCGCAAATCAAGAATTGGGCCGATGTCGCAGTGGGCAATCATGATGCTGGTTTCTACACGCTTGCGGCCCTTTGCGGCATCGCTGTTCTGCTTCTCGCAGGTGCCCGCAAGGCCGCTCCTGCAGAGCGAGTGGTCACTGCCAAATAAGGTTCATCTTCGCGAAATTATTGAAACAGAACCCTCGCTCCGGCGGGGGTTTTTCTGTTCCAAATATGTGAAGTCACTCTATATTCAGCGATCGAAATCAACCTTCGAAAGGACTGCACAATGAGGATAAGCGCCCGCAATCGACTAAAGGGAACAATCGTCGAAGTCACCAAAGGGGCAACCACATCCCATGTCCGGATCGATATCGGCAATGGTGTGATCGTTACCTCCTCCATCACCAATGAGGCTGTCGACGAGCTTGGCCTGAAAGCTGGCGGCGGCGCTTATGCCGTGGTGAAGGCATCCGACGTGATGATCGCAGTTGACTGAACTCTGCAATTGAAGCGTTTGTTGCGTGTGAAGAAAATCTTCTTCGCACGCAACCTCCCTTCTTCAACAGTTCGTCACTTGCGACGGGCTGGAATAGTTACTCCCTTCGTCCTAGATTCAGGGCACATATCAAGGGAGCGCATATCATGACCTACAGCAAGAACCCCGAAGCGATTGCGAAGCTCACGCCCGAGCAATATCGCGTCACGCAGGAAAGCGGCACCGAGCGCCCCGGGACCGGTGAATATCTCTACAACAAAGAGCCGGGAATTTACGTCGATATCGTTTCGGGCGAGCCGCTCTTCGCCTCAGCCGACAAATATGAGTCCCATTGCGGATGGCCCAGCTTCACCAAGCCGATCGAACCCGCCAATGTTGCCGAACTGAACGATATCTCGCATGGCATGGTACGGACCGAAGTGCGCTCGGCACATGGCGACAGTCATCTGGGCCATGTCTTCCCGGATGGGCCGGTTGATCGCGGCGGCCTTCGCTATTGCATCAATTCGGCCTCACTCCGTTTCGTTCCAAAAGACCGAATGGAAGCGGAGGGATATGGTCAGTATCTCGATCAGGTCGAAGATATCGGTTGATTTCTATGTCAGGCCCGGACCCGTTTCGGGCCTGAATGCTCTCCAAAGATAGAGGCGACCTTGCCAGACGAAACAAAGAATTCCGTTCGGATTTTAAACCCTGACAATGTCGCACCGCCTATAGCGGCCTATTCACATCTGGCAGTCATTCCGTCCGGCACGGAACTTCTGGTTATTGCAGGCCAGGTCGGCATGGACTTGAGCCGTACAGTTCCCGAAGAGCCGGAAAAGCAATATGAGCTGGCTCTGCGCAACATTGTCGGCATCCTCGACAGTCAGGGCCTCACACCGGCCAGTCTGGTGAAGCTGAACATCTTCCTCGTGGACCGGCTCGACCCGGAACGCGCCAAAAAAATCCGCGCTGAGTTGCTGGGTGACAGCCTTCCACCGACCACGCTCGTTTATGTCGCCGGACTGGCACGGCCCGAGCTGAAGGTCGAAATCGAGGGCATGGCCGCGCGAAGTATTTGAAATAAAATGCCTGCGATATGGAAATAATTTGCATACAAATTAATTGATCCACAGGCATTACATCAGGCCATGAAGTAAGACTTCTTTCTGTCGCAATGATCACTAATCTGATCCAGCGCACCGCTTCGGCGGAATCAGGCAAATGCGCAGCCTCGGTATGATTATGCTATCACCACACATACCGAGGCTTTCCGGGGCTTTTGGCCGTTTCATGTCCATTACGCCGCCCCATTCCAGATAATTCTACACTCTGATAGGTAAATCAACTGGCACAATGGTTGCAGCCACAGCATGATTTCCATTGCAAATAGCGAAAAACTATATTCAATATACTGTCTTACTATTAAAGGACGACCGATTTCGATAACGCAACATTTTGGGAGGCAGCTTGGACAGCGCAGTTGGGGCCTACCGGATTTATTCTGAAAAGGAGTGCTCGGACGCACCTGCACTCGACTGGCCCTATGTTTGCGCACTGCACCTGCTCCGAGAGCCCTTCGAGAACGCGATTTCGGAGTTTCTCGCCTTCGTGGGCAATGCATCGCGGGCTGATCGCGCCTGGATGATTGAGTATTCGCCTGATCTGCTGCGGTTTTGTAACACGCATGAATGGTGTAAAGGCGATACAACCGCCTATATTTCCGAACTTCAGGAAACCCCAACCACGCTGATTGGCTGGCTGCACCGCTATCTGAGCGAGGGACAGGCCGTCGCCGTCCACGATGTCAGGGGGCTGCCGCGCACCGCGCGCGCCATTCAGGCTGAATTCCTGCGTCAGGGCAATCAAAGCATACTCAGCATACCGGTTTTTCATCAGCGTCGGCTGCGAGGGATCGTCGGTTTCGATACGACCGTGGAAGCCAGACACTGGTCGCGCGCAGAAATCAAAGCCATGTTCCAATGTGCGTGCCTGATCGCACAGGCGAAATATTCGACCTCCGATGAGGAAGCGGTGTCAGACGAAGAGCCTGACCCGACATCAGTAATCTATGTCAGCAAACGCGGGGTAATGCGCGGAGTGTCCCCGGAGGAAATCATCGGGGTGCGCTCGGCTGGCAATTACAGCGAGATATGGCTTGGCGATGGTTCCTCCGTTCTTGATTCCAGACCGCTTGGCATATGGGCAGGCATTCTTCCCGCTAGCGTCTTCTTTCGCATTCACCGCACGACGTTCATAAACGTGCTGCATGTATCGGACTTGGACAGAAGTACCATCGACAAATGGCTGGTCAGGATGCGCGGCATCGATCAGTCGTGGCCAGTCTCGCGATCCTATCGAAAAGCGTTGCGGGAGCGTCTGGGCTTCTAGCCTTTGTTTCGCCTTGTTTTCGTCCGCCCGTCGCCACAAAATTTGATGCAAAATAAGCAGGTTTTGCTCCAAGAAATGCCGCTTCAGCGCCGAACGGACACAAATCCCGAACTTGCCTTAATTTGAAATCGGCGCTTGGTGCATAATCCGATCGAAGTGAAAAGAGGATCGGTAAGATTATGCTTTGGGAAGAAAAGTTTAGAGCACCGATCTGATTGAATCAGATCGGTGCTCTAAGACAGGTCCAGATGTGCCTTTAGCGGCATGTCGTCATGAACCGGAACAGTCTGCCTTTCGATCATGCGATGGACGAGCGGCGGCTTGTCCCCCTTGTGCAAAGAAAGGAGCCGTTCCGACACTTCGGCATCGGCCTGGGTGCGACGCTGGTTATGGCGGACATACTCGACCCAGGTTGGCACGTGATAACTTTCCGTCCAGGTTTCCGGGTTCTCCAGATCACGCAGCAGCACCCATTGCCGGGCACCGTCGCGGATGCGCATACGGCGGCGCAAAGCCATGGCGGAAAGGAAGGCTGGAACATCTTCCTGTGCGATCTTATAGTCGACCATGATCATGATTGGACCGCTGCGCGAACGCAAATCCAGCCGAAGCTGCGGCTCGCTGAAACGGTTGAGCGGATCGAGATTGAGGTCTTCAAATTCAGGCTGCGGCAGGAGCAGACCGATCAGCGCGCCGAACATCAGCACCACGGCAGCAGCCAGAAGCGCGCCTGGCACGCCATATTCATCTGCGACAGAGCCCCAGAGCCAGCTACCTGCCGCCATCCCGCCGAAAGTCGCCGTCTGATAGAGCGCCAGAGCACGCCCCACCACCCAGCGCGGCGTGGAAAGCTGCACAGTAACGTTGAACAGCGACAGCGCCAGAACCCACGAAACACCCGCAGGCAGCAGGAAAATGCAGCTCAGCCACATATTCCGGCTGATCGACAGCAAGGCACAACTGATCGCAAAGGCCACAAAAGCGCCGCGCACCAACCATTCATTGCCGAGAAGTTCGCGAAGCCGGGCACTGAGCAAGGCGCCGCCAATGGCGCCAAGCCCGAAAAAGCCCAGCATGATACCGTAGGTGAGCGCTGTTCCGTGGACGAGATCGCGCGCGACGAGCGGCAAAAGCGCCAGAATGACAATCGCGGACAGGCCGAACAGAAACCCCCGGAACATCACCTTGAGAAGGTTCGGCGACATGGCGACATAACGCAGCCCTGCCACCATGGCCGGTCCCAGCGTTTCGCGCGGCAGGGTGGATTTGACCGTTTCCGGCTTCCACTGCCATAGCGCCAGAATAAGCGCACAATAGCTGAACGCATTGAAAATGAAGGCAAAAGCAGCACCCGCTGCCGCAACGATGATACCGCCGATGGCAGGACCAATGCTTCGCATGAGATTGAAGCTCATGCTGTTGAGCGCTACAGCTGCGGGCAGATTGGTGCGGGGCACGATGTCCCCCATCGACGCCTGCCATGACGGGTTGTGCAAGGCCCCGCCGCAGCCGATCAGGAATGTGAAGCTGAGCAGCATCCATGGTGTGAGAATGCCAAGATAGGCAAAAACCGCCAGTGCAACCGAAACAATCAGTAGTAAAACCTGCGCGGTGAGCATGATGCGGCGGCGGTCGAAATTATCGGCCAAGGCGCCTGCAGCAACTGAAAAGATCATCACGGGCAGAGTTGTCGAAGCCTGCACCAGTGCAACCATATCGTCCGAATGGGCGATGGTTGCCATCATCCAGCCAGCACCGACCGTCTGCACCAGACCGCCGAGGTTGGAAACCAATGTAGCTGACCAGAGCGCCCGAAATGTTTTGTATTGGAAAGGCGCCAGGGGGGAAATTCTCTGCGGCACCGGACGACCTCCCGTTCCATCTGCCTAATAGAGCGGATACGTGAATCTCTCCCAAGGGACAAGGGGTTAAAACCAAAACCGGCGCAGAACTTCTCCTCCAGTGAGACTTCCAAACGGTTTTTCTCCCCCGATTGACTCCACCTTTCAATTAGGTAGACTGGTCTACCTAATTATTCGGATGAAATATGATGGACGATCCCGCGACACCTAGTTCAAAACCGGCACGCGAGCGGCTTCTGCAAGCGGCAGCGGAACTGTTTTACGATGCAGGTATTTCGGCGACCGGGATCGACGCGATCATCCAGCGTGCGGGCGTGGCAAAGCAGAGCCTCTACAACAACTTCGCATCCAAGGCGGAGCTGGTGGCCACCTATCTGGAGCATCGCCATGCCGAATGGTTGGGCCTCTATGACAATCGCCTGGAAAAGGCAGCAAGCCCGATGGATGGGATACTGGCCATATTCGACGCTTACCGCGATCACGCGGAATTTGCCTACGAACACGGGTTTCGCGGCTGCGGGCTGCTGAATGCGGCAGCAGAACTGCCCGCTGGCGATCCGGGCCGCAAGGCGGTGAGAAAACACAAGGAAGAAGTCGAAGGCCTGCTTGTGACACATCTCACCGGCTTGATCCCGGACGATCCGCCCCGGGTCCGCCAGCTCGCCGTGCAGCTCTCCTTCATTCTCGAAGGAGCAATCATGCGGGCTGGCCTTGAAGGCAATAGTGCGCGTCTTGGCGAGGCCAAGGCCATGGTCACGACAATTTTGAAACCAGTGTAAAATGCAATCATCAAAAAACTATCTTCTGGGAGTGACCGCCATCATCGTCGCTTCCACCATCTGGGGCACGACAGGCACCGCAGCAACCTTTGCGCCCGAGGTTGGCGCGGCGGCGATCGGCGCCGCGGCCATGGGACTTGGCGGACTGGCGCAGGCAGCAATCGCCTGGCGCGGACTGATCGCTTCACGAAAGGCGCTGGCCGATCAATGGCGCGTCCTGTTAGTGGGAGCCGTCTGCGTCGCGATCTATCCCCTCGCTTTCTATGGCTCCATGCGGATGGCTGGCGTGACCATCGGAACAGTCATTTCGCTCGGTTCCGCCCCGCTTCTTTCGGCAGGGATTGAGTATCGGCAAAGCGGCTTTCGCCCTTCGCTGCGCTGGCTGGCAGGTGCGATCATCGGCATTGTCGGCATGGTCCTGCTCAGCATGTCGGAGGACGGCGGCGGCCATGCCGCGTCTACAGAAGGCTCCACACTCATGGGAGCCTTGGTCGGATTGGTGGCGGGCTTCACCTATGCGCTTTATTCCTCATGCGCGCGCCAGCTGATGCAGGGCGGCATATCATCGACAACCGCCATGGGCGCGACTTTCGGTATAGGCGGTCTTTTGTTGATGCCGGTTCTGCTCGCAACCGGCGGACCGTTCCTCGCCTCGTGGAACAATGCAGCTGTCGGCCTATACATGGCCTTCGTGCCGATGTTCCTCGGCTATGTCTGCTTCGGTTACGGGTTGAGCCGCGTTGAAACCAGTGTGGCGACGACGATCACACTTTTTGAACCGGTTGTCGCCGCGTTCTTCGCAGTGGTGATTGTCGGCGAACGCCTTTCCGCCCTCGGCTGGTTTGGTGTTCTTCTGGTTGTCATCTGCCTTGTCTGCATCACCATACCGACCCGCAGCCAGAAAGCCCCGCTGGAAGTGCCCGAGCCATCAACCTGACGCGCATCTTAGTCCGAAAACCGTTTCACACTTTTCGGGATGCGCTTTTTAACCAGGCTTTGACTGCGTCGACCGATTCCGGATGACGCGGTTTTCGCAGGGAAACCGCATAGAAATCCGCGCCCACCCGCAGCTCGGTGGCCATTGGCTGGACGAGGCTGCCCGCTGCAACTTCCTTTTCCACGAAGAAGCGGCTTGCCAGCGCCAGCCCCTGCCCGGCAATCGCCGCATCGATGGCAAGTGACGTCTGGTTAAAGCGGATATTCTTCGGCGATGTCGACACGCCGTCCGGAAAAGCCTTTTCCAGATATTGCGGCCAGAAATTATGTGCGTCGTGCAGCAGCGGATAGCGTTCCAGGTTTTCCGGCAGCCCCGGATCATCAAGCCTTTCGACCAGCACCGGGCTTGCCACGGCGACAATCACGTGCTCGAAAAGCAGCTCCGCGTTCAGTCCCGGACCGAAAGGCGGCTCGCCGTAGCGTACCGCCAGATCGACGGCATCGGTCTGGAAATTGGCGACCTTGTCGCTGGCGACAATGCGCAATTCTATATCGGGATGTGTGTGCGTAAATTCCGCCAATCGCGGGATCAGCCACTTCGACGCGAAGGTCGGCGTCACGCTGATGGTCAGGTGCTGCGGCTCGGGTCGCAGCATTTCGGTCGCCTCCGAAAGCAGGTCGAAAGCCCGTCGCACATTGGCAATATATGCACGAGCCGGTTCGGTCATGACCAGCGTGCGGGGTTGGCGTTCAAAGAGTTTCAGTCCAAGCTCTGCCTCAAGCCCGCGTATCTGCTGGGCCACTGCTGCCTGTGTCACGCCAAGTTCTTCCGCTGCCAGCCGGAAATTCAGATGTCGCGTGACGACTTCAAACACACGCAGACCATTGAGCGAGGGAAGCCTTTTCATGAGTTAAACTCGATAGAATTTCTATTGATTAACGTTACGCGTTTTCGTTCGTCACGATAATGGCTCTCCGCTATAACGTCAAATAATGGTTGTCGACAGTTGCGACCTAGTGCAACATTTCGGAAAAAGGAACGCATCATGACAGTAGAAAAAGTAGCGATTGTAACGGCGGGCGGAAGCGGCATGGGTGCAGCCGCCGCGCGCAGGCTTGCGCAGGACGGTTTCAAGGTTGCAATCCTCTCATCCTCCGGCAAGGGCGAAGCGCTGGCACAGGAGCTGGGTGGCCTCGGCGTCACCGGCTCGAACCAGTCGAATGATGATCTGAAGCGCCTCGTAGACCTTGTTCTGGAAAAATGGGGCCGTATCGACGTGCTGGTAAACAGCGCAGGTCATGGCCCGCGTGCGCCGATCCTCGAAATTACCGATGAAGACTGGCACAAGGGAATGGACACTTATTTCCTGAATGCAGTTCGCCCGTCGCGTCTCGTCGTGCCGACGATGCAGAAGCAGAAGTCTGGTGTCATCATCAATATCTCGACCGCATGGGCATTCGAGCCGAGCGCCATGTTCCCAACCTCGGCGGTTTTCCGCGCAGGGCTCGCCTCTTTCACCAAGATTTTCGCCGACACCTATGCTGCCGACAATATTCGCATGAACAATGTTCTTCCGGGCTGGATCGACAGCCTGCCGAAGACGGAAGAGCGCCGGGCAAGCGTTCCATTGCAGCGCTATGGCAAGAGCGAGGAAATCGCGGCGACGATCGCCTTCCTCGCATCGGATGGCGCCGCCTACATCACCGGCCAGAACCTGCGTGTGGATGGCGGGTTGACGCGGGCTGTTTAAACTACGACTCGACGGTGAGCCGCCGCATGGCGGCTGCCGTTTCCTCATTGGCGGGGAAGAAGGTCTCGATGACCACTTCCGACAGCGTGATATCGACGGCGGTGCCGAATACCGTCGTCGCGCTCAAAAACTCCAGCGGGCCTTCACGGCTGTCGATCCTGAGCGGAATGGCCACCGGATTATCAGTGACAGTTCCCCCACCCGAAGACACCGCGCGCGCGGGGACCGGATAGGATTTCAGTTCATCGAGAAGTGCTGCCAGTCGCGGATCGGCTGAATTGTCCGCATCGCGAGCAAGGCGCGCAAGAATATGGCTGCGCCACTGCCGAAAATTCTGGATGCGCGGGGCCAGTCCTTCCGGGTGCAGGCTGAGGCGAAGCGCATTCACCTCCCCCTGCAGAAGATGTTCCGCCACACCCTCCGTGAGAACACCTACCGCCTTGTTAGCCAGAAGCAGGGTCCAATGCCTGTCGATTGCAAGGGCGGGATGCGGGTTGTGTCCGTGCAGCAGGGCTTCAATCACGCGTCGCGCGGCGGCAAATTCCGGCGCTTCCAACCCTCGCTCGCTGTGAACGGGCGCATATCCGGCGGCAACCAGTATCCGGTTGCGCGCCCGCAGCGGCACGTCCAGATGTTCGACCAGACGCAGAACCATGTCGCGGCTCGGCACCGAGCGCCCTGATTCAAGAAAACTCAGATGACGCTGCGAAATCTCGGCCTCGACCGCCAAGGATAGCTGGCTGAAGCGGCGGCGCTGCCGCCATTCCCGGAGAAGCGAGCCGACTGTCTGTTGTGTTTCGGTCATAGGCTTGTCCGATCCCTTCAACGATTTGACTGCCCATCATGGCTGGCAGGTGCATTCTGGAATGCGTCGCAAAATTCATAGCAACAATTACCTCTCACGTAATCGACCCCAGAACGCAACAGGGCAAATATGCAGCCAGCCCGAAGAACGGGACGCCAAATTGAAAGGTCGATAGGATGAAAACCACACACCCAATATTTGCCCTCAAGCCAATCGTCGCAATCGATGCCGTTACCTGCGCAGCGATGGGTGCCGCGCTTGTCACTGCCTCAGCACCGGTGGGCGAACTGACTGGAATTCCAGCGTCGTTGCTTTACTGGGCAGGCATACTGCTGCTGCCAGTCGCAGCCTTTATGGCCTGGGTGTCGCGGAGCGCAAATCCTCCCGCATGGGCGGTAAACCTCGTCATTCTTGGCAATGGCGCATGGGTAGCAGCCAGCCTTTTCCTGCCTGTTGCGGGGATGATTTTTCCCAATCTGTTCGGCTGGGTTTTTCTCGTTGGACAGGCCGCGGCTGTGACTGTGCTTACCTGGCTCGAAGTTCGCGCCGCCCGCATCCCTCAAACCGCATTCTGATCGAACGGAGACCTCAAATGACGGCTTATGCAATCGCCCAGCTTCGCAATGTCAGGGTCAATCAGGGAATTGTCGATTATCTGAAAGCCATCGATGGAACTCTGGCGCCCTTCGACGGACACTTCATCATTCACGGTGGACCGAAGGATGAACTGGAAGGTCTGTCACCGGACGATCTGATCGTCATCGCTTTTCCCGATCTAGCAACAGCACGCAACTGGTATGCCTCGCCTGCCTATCAGGCGATTATCGAATGGCGCCGGCAAGGATCGGAAGGAGAGGTGTTTCTGATCGACGGCGTCGATAAACATCACCGCGCCGCCGATATTCTGTGAAGCCGAACCAATCCGGCGACAGTTTTCGTTCTGTCGCCGCATTTTCCGGTCAGGCCGCATAACGTTTGGTGCCATCCATCCAGGTTTCGCTGACCTTGATCTTGCCGATCTTCACATCGGGCGCGGTCGGGTCTTCTTCCAGAATGGCGAAGTCTGCGAACTTTCCGGTTTCCAGCGAACCGATCTGGTCTTCCATATGACACTGCCAGGCCGCATCGATGGTAACAGCGCGCAGCGCTGCATCCACCGGAATACGTTCTTCGGGGAAGAACACGTCGCCACCTTCGTTCATCACGCGGGTGACGGCATCCTCGACATAGCGCAGCGGCTCAATCGGTGTCACGTTCCAGTCGGAATGAAGCGAAATCTTGAGACCCGCAGCCAGCGCGGAAGCACACGGATCATAGAAGCGGGCGCGCTCAGGCCCCAGAAGACGGTCGCGGAACGCCTTGCCCCACCAGCGCACATGGCCGATCAGGAAGGACGGCGAAAGCCCCATATCCTTCATACGTACCATCTGCTCCGGGTGGAAAACGCTGCAATGTTCGATGCGATGGCGAAGATCGCTGTTCGAGGACTTTCCGAGAACGGCCTCGTAAGCATCCAGTACCATGTCGATTGCCGCATCGCCATTGGCGTGAACGCCAACCTGCCAGCCGCCTTCATGCGCCCGGCGGATCACTTCCGTTACCTGCTCAAGGCTGTAGTTCAGGGCGCCGCGCGCATCGGTGCCCAGATAGTTCTCGCGCTGATAACCGGTCTGCGCCTGATTGGAACCATCGGCCCACGCCTTGATGCCATCGACGCGGAAAAGATCATTGCCGCGACCGGGTTTGATCCCCTCCTTTTCCCATTCATCCATGATCGTTGACACGAGCATACCACGATAGCGCACCGGGGCCTTGCCTCCGCCCAGAACCGCATCGAGGATTTTGAGATCCTGCGCACCGGCCATGATGCCGATGCCGCAATCGTGCAGCATGGTGCAGCCAACGGAGCTTGCGTGATCCAGAAAACGCTGGACGCGCCCGATCATATCCGCCGCAGTCGGAGACGGCATGACGCCAAGGAATTCCTGTTGCGCCGCCATCTCTTCCAGGCGCCCGGTCAGGCTGCCATCGGCATCCTTCACAAAGCGCGCACCGGACGGGTCAGGCGTCTCGCGGGTGATACCGGCGGCCTTGAAGGCGGCACTGTTGGCATAGGCGATATGGCCGTTGCTTTCCTGCATGAAAAATGGATTGTTGGGCGCAAGTGCATCCAGTTCGGCAATCGTCGGAATTTTGGCATCGCGGGTGATGCTGGCATCAAACTGCTGCGCGCGCACCCATTCCCCCGGCTTGGCATCAGCCACGCCTTTCTGCAACTTCGACCAGACGGTCGCGTAATCCGGTGTCGTGATCGGGCTGACATCGATCCAGTCCTCGAATGCCGTGAACACGAAATGCATATGCGGATCGATCAGGCCCGGCATCAGGGTGCGGCCCTGAAGATCCACCACCTGCGCTCCGGAACCGATGGCGGATTGCACGTCATCCAGCTTGCCGACGGCCAATATCTTGTTGCCGCGAATGGCAATCGCTTCGGCACGCGGCGCCTTGTCATTCATGGTCAGGATTGTCCCGCCCTTGAAGATGATATCGCCCGCGGGTGCTGCAGCCTGCTGCGCGAATGCCATGCCCGGCGAAGAACAGGCAAAGGCCGAAGTCGCGGCGGCAGCGCCGAGATATTTGAGAAAATCGCGCCTTGAGGCCGTGGACCGCAGAAACGCCACCATACCCGGATTACAGGCTATACACATCTGAATATCCTCTTTACCGCCACAACAAAAAGCCATAGATCAAGTGGCAATTATTTTTGTATCGAGACGATACTTATACAATATTACAATTTATTAAATATATATTATTGTTACTTTCATTAGTATTTACTAAAATAAACGCTCTACAAGATGATCAATTATAAGAAATAAAGATAGACATAGATACATGTTTTGTCTTCGCGATTTCGTGTGCTCGTAACTTTGAGACTGCCTTTTGCACGACAGACACGCACCCGAGCATCGAAATGCGCATTAAAAAATCCGCCGCAAACCGACGGATTTCACAAGAATTCTCGCAAATTAGGGGGCAATCAGCTGCGTTTGGTTTTTCGCTGCGCCCGCTTGGCTGTATTATGCGCTATGGCAGCTTGAACGAGTGCGATGAAGGCATCTTCGTTGACCTCTTCACCTTCGCTTATGTCCAGCGCGCGGCGCGTATTGCCTTCAAGACTGGAATTAAAGATGCGGGTGGGATCGTTCAGCGCTGCGCCATTGGCAAAAGTCAGCTTCACGACCTTCTTGTAAGTCTCGCCGGTGCAGATGATGCCGTCATGCGACCATACCGGCACGTCACGCCATTTCCATTCCTCGATCACGTCGGGATCGGTCTTCTTTATGAGCGCCCGCATTCGGGCGAGCGTCTCGCCGCGCCAGTCATCGAGCTCGACAATCCGCCCGTCAATAAGCTTTGAAGCGTCATTATCATCTGTCATGAAACCCCTCCCAGAGCGTCTTTCGATCTGTGCTCCAACCTACATTTTCTCGCCCGGTAGCTGGCTTGCCTGCCTGATCCAGTCCGTCAGCTGGGCTTCATCCACATCGTCGTGCTCATGAATGTGGAAATAGCGCGTATCCTGGCTCTTGGATTCAACCGGCGGCATCGGCTTCAGCTTTGCGCCGCGAAAGAATGCAACCTTTATATATTTGTCGAAACAATGATAGCTGAGGAACCACCCCTCTCCCTTCATTCCGTAGAAGGGGGAATTCCATTTGACCGCTTTATGCACATCGGGAACGGTACGCACGATGAGAGCATCCAGGCGGCGACCTGCTTCGCTTTTCCATCCCGGCATGGCAGCGATATAGGCCTGAACCGGCGCATCCCCTTCCCCTTTTGCAATCTGGGGATTGCCGCCCGACAAAAGTACCGGACCGTCAGGTTTTTTATCGGTCATTACGTTTCCTCCACTGATCGCGTCTCCCGCCGGTTCTTCGTTGCTGGGACCATACATCTCATCCGGTTTGCGACCAAGC
The DNA here is from genome assembly GCF_026014005.1 of Brucella sp. JSBI001. Classification (NCBI taxonomy): domain Bacteria; kingdom Pseudomonadati; phylum Pseudomonadota; class Alphaproteobacteria; order Hyphomicrobiales; family Brucellaceae; genus Brucella; species Brucella sp. JSBI001. The sequence goes on from NZ_CP110339.1 coordinate 1,552,358, forward strand.
TTTGGATGACAGGAAAGAACAACTCCCGTTTCAGCCATGTCTCGTGTAAGCAAAGCTGACCACATCAAACAAGCAGATGGCAATGAGACGATTTTTCCACCTCGCGGCACGCGGAATTTGTCTGGCATTTCTATCGCCAGGCCTGATGAACCTTGCTTTCGCGGAAGAAAATCTTCCTCGCCTTCTGCCAGAACCGGGCGTGAGCGCGCATATCGAAAGACGCAAAGAGGGTTATGTTCTGACCCAGCCCGATGGATCGAAACTCGTTTTGCTGGATTCCGATTGGCTCAACGGACTGGACGGGCCTGTCAGCTTCGAAACCGGCGACTATGACTTCGATGGCTACACCGATTTTTCTTTGGGCGCCCGCGAAGCGGGAAGCCTCGACGTTGGCGTCGCGCTTTATCTCTATAATCCAAAAGCCAAAGCCTTTTCCCCACTGATTATCGAGGACGAACTTGGCGGAAAACTGAATTGCGGCGAGCTGTGGAATGTCGAACGCATCCCGGAACGAAAGCTGATCAAAAGCAGCTGTAGTCTGGATGGGCATTATAACCGCGTCGACATCCTGTCGATTGATCGCGACCAGACGGTGCGGCTTGTGGAACAATCGCGCCCGGAAGAGCAGATGTCTGGCTGGCCCTACCTGATGAAACCCATGCGCATGGTCACCTATGACGCACAGGGAAACAGCGTTCTTGAAGTGCCTTTGGCACCGGATGAAACGGAACAAGGCTGGGAGGTTCCTGTAGAAAAGCTGGCCCTGTACAGCGATCCTGACCGGCAAAGCACCACAAATTCCTATCTGGCCAAAGGCGACAAGGCGCGCAAGCTTGTCTTTGCCGGCGATGACTGGATGAAAATTGCCTATCAGGGCAAAACCGGGCCGCTGGAGGGCTGGATATCCCTGAAAGAGGCCTATGACCTTGCGGCCTGGCAGGCGGAAAACGGGCAAAAACTACAATCCTTGCAGCTCGGTCTCGCGGATTACAGCGAGGTCGACAAGGATCAGGATTATTACAAGCACCTGTTCACGCTGACGCTGGCCAATGAAAGCCGCGAAGCCGTAGAACTCGGCTATGGTGAATTGCACCTGATTTTCACATCTGCCGACGGCCAGCAAACCACTCATAAGCTCTATGATCTCTTCAACAAGACCCTTGAGCCGGGAAAGAGCGAAACACTCGATGATAATCCCGTACAGAAGCGCGGCGGGCAATTTGTGATCTATCACCCGGTCGGCGACGATGACGCCTATTCGCCGTTCTTTCCCGAAGGGCTGACTACAGGAAAATACAAGATCCGCCCCATCCTGACCGGCCCCAACCTGAAGAGCCCTATTTACGGTCAGGACGAAATCGAGATGGATTATCCACCTAAACTACCGGACAGCCTGATCGAACCGTGAGCTGGCACTCGCTTTGGCAAGGGCATCAAGAGCCATGCTCGCCGGCAAAGCTGGTGAAAACAGGAAGCCCTGCCCGGCATTGCAACCGAGCTTACAAAGCATGTCGCGATCTTCCTCGGTCTCGATCCCTTCGGCAGTGACCTTGATGCCAAGAGCATCGCCCAGCTCGACCATGGCGCGCACGATGTGCTGATCGCCTTCGGATTCGGCAATGCCGCGCACGAAAACCTTATCGATCTTGATCTTGGTGATGAGGCCCTTCTTCAAGGAGGCGAAAGTAGCAAAGCCGGTGCCAAAATCGTCAAGTGCGATAGAGACACCAGCGCTCGACAGCACTCCGAGACTGTCACTCATCCCCCGCTGATCGAAGGGAGCTTCCTCCGTTATCTCGATTTCAAGCATGGACATCGGAAGTTCGCGTTTTTCCATCTGGGACAGGATTTCGTGCGGAATGCGTCCCCCCGCCAGTTCGCGAGGGGAAAGATTCATGGCAACTGTCAGATCGCTGCGCCCGCCTTCGGTGAGCTTGTCGATCATCTCGCAGCAATTGAAGAGCACATTATTCGTCAGCTGACGCACCACACCCACTTCGCACGCAACATCGATGATTTCCGGCGGGGGAATTGTGCCGTGCTGCGGATGATCCCAGCGCAGCAGTGCCTCAAAACCAACCATGCGCCCACTGGAGAGTTGCACCACCGGCTGAAAGTAGGTTTGCACCTGCCCGGTTTCGATTGCAATGCGCAGGTCTCGCTCTATGCTTTGCTTGCGCTCCCACTCGTGCTGCAGACGCTTCTCGAAAAAATAATATTCGTTGCGTCCGCGTTTCTTGGCCGCATAAAGCGCGAAGTCGGCGCGCAGCAACATTTCGACCGGATCGAGACGCTCCAGCCGGCAAATGCCGACACAGGCGCCGATCTCCACCGACAGAATCCCCTCATAATGGGCGGTCAGACTGCCGATGATGCGTGCGGCCACCAATCCGGCCTCGATCTTGGCTGAGGGCTCGGGATAAGCGAGTACGAATTCATCACCGCCAATACGCGCCAGAACGGAACGCTCCGGCGAGACCTGACGGATACGCTGCGCAATGGCGACAAGGAGGTCGTCACCCACCTTGTGACCATAGGTGTCGTTGACGGACTTGAACCCGTCGAGATCGATCAGCATGACGATGAACGGGCCGTCTTTCACAGGATAGAGGCGAATGGAGGTTTCAAAGCCGCGCCGGTTGAAGAGCCCCGTCAACGGGTCCTCCTGCGACTTGAGCGCCATTTCGTCAGCCAGCTGCTTGGCTTCGTGTTTCAACCTGCTGGTCTGGATGAAGCGGTTCTGCCCCAAAAGTGCGCCACGCGTAAGCCCGAGCCAGAACAGAACAACTGCAACGGCAATCACGCCATATTGCAGGTCGGTTTGCAGGACCAGACACACCACCGTCACGACAAGCGGCGGCGTTATGAAATTGATTGCAACGGCGGCATAGGACGAGCCGTAGGTGACGGCGCCCGCGCAGATACCGGCCAGAATGACCAGATAGACCGACGATTGCGGATCAGAGAACCCATGGGAAAGAATGGCGATACCGGCCCAGACGAAACCGGCCATAGCGCCAAGCAGTTGAAAGCGGGCGAGCTGGCGCTGCAGAACCGCGATATTCTCAACTGGCGCAGCCGGGCTTCTATAATAGGCTATCGCATCGATAAAGCGCAGCGCATTGATGATATTGACCAGCGCGAACCAGATGATGGGCATCCAGAAATGCCCGGCAGCAATCTGGACCAGTAAAATGAGCACGGACAGAATCGTGCTGATGGGCATCGAGAAGCGCGCGCCGTCGCAAATCTCCCTGAGCTGGTCCGCAAGTATCTTGTCGGCTATCGGGCTGTCCTGCCTGCCATAGGCCGACCTGACCAGTTGAAGCCAATATTCAGTTCTCGACCCCATTTAAACGCCACCACTGGCCAGAGCACGTTCAGCTTTTTTCCAATCGGGACGCCCCTCGTGTCCTGATTAAAAAGGAATGACAGCAAACCTGCCCCCGACTGACAACTATAACATGCATACAATCTAAAATGCCAATGGTACGGCAGTTCAATCAAGACGATCACTTCGGCGGACAAGGCATACCATCGACATGCCGCTTGAGGCGCGCGCTCAACAATAGTTAGGGACGCGCAGGAACCCATGCCATGCGCCACAGTTCGGACAAACCAGGGAATGTTCTATCCCGGAATTACTCAGTCGACTGTTCTTCCGCCGTCAGCAGCAGCTTGTCGATGCGGCGTCCGTCAAGGTCAACGATTTCGAACACCCATCCGTTCTTGACGAAGGTTTCACCCACATCCGGCAGATGCTTCAGTTCCTCAAGCGCCAGCCCGGCAACGGTGTTGTATTCCGCATCGTCGTCAATCGGGAAACGCAAAAACTCCGAGAACTCGTCAATCGGCATCCAGCCCGAGACGAGATAAGAACCATCCGCCCGGCGCACGATAGCCTTTTCCTCGATATGGTCCTCCTGCATGGCGCCGATGATCGCTTCCATCACATCGCCCGCAGTAATCACACCTTCAAAATGACCGTACTCGTCATAGACGAGCACCATATGCGTTGGCGTGCCGCGAATGGCTTCCACCACGTCGAGCGCATCGGAAAAGTCCGACACGACCGGAACATCACGGACGATCTCGCGCAGATTGACACTGCCCCTGGAGGACAGCTGATTGAAGAAGTCGCGCACCTGTAAGACGCCGATCACTTCATCGGAATCTTCGCCGCGCACAGGAAGCCGCGAACGGCTTGTATTGTGCAGTTGCAGGCGAATTTCATCGAAACTATCATCCACATCGACCATTTCGACATCCATGCGCGGCGTCATCAGCCCGCGTGCCGTCCGGTCCGCAAGGCGCATAACGCCTGCAATCATGCGGGATTCCTCCGTTTCGATCACGCCCGCGCTATGCGCTTCGGCGAGAACGGACTTGATCTCTTCGTCGGTCACGCCGTCGCTCGACTTGCCCGACTGGCCAAGCAGTCTCAAGACCAGACGGCCCGATGTATCGAGAAGCCAGACCAGCGGTGCAGCCATCTTGGACAGCAGTGTCATGGTCGGCGCTACACGGCTTGCAACCGCTTCCGGCTCACGCAGTGCGATCTGCTTTGGCACGAGTTCGCCGACAATCAGCGACAGATAGGTGATGACCACGACCACCGAACCGACGCCAACAGCATCGGCAAGGGCTGGCGACAAGCCTTGCCCAAGAAGCCAGCCCGACAAACGGGCACCCAGCGTCGCGCCAGAAAATGCACCCGACAGAATGCCGACCAGCGTGATGCCGATCTGGACGGTGGACAGGAAACGGCCGGGATTATCGGCAAGCTCGATGGCCATGCGGGCGCCGCGGCTGCCCTTGTCGGCCATTACCCTCAGTCGCGCTGGGCGGGAGGAAACCACTGCGAGTTCCGACATGGCGAGAACACCATTGAGGATCGTCAACAGCACGACCGTAATTATTTCAAAGTACAAAACTGCCCCTCGGGATCAGATAATCGGAATATAATGATAGAAAGGAACCGCCCCTCTTTCCAGAGGCCGCGACACAAAATACTGCGATACTGTCGGAATTGCAGTACTTATGTGCTCTCTTCTGGCCAGCAGTAGCTGCCTTTTCTCTTCTTTTCAGTAAATGATACACGATGCAGGTAAAACCGCAAAATCATGGTCTGGTCAGGCCAATTAGGTTTAATAACTGAAATTCTGGAGGGCCAGTCCGCGATGTGGCGGGTTTTTGCTGCTCGCGCAAAATTGGCTTGACCAGAAACCAGCAGGCTTCTACTTCTTCCATGCATAGGTGACGAAACTTTGCGCGAGGGAGGAAGCGCGATGGGAGGATTGCCGTCAGCCACTGTGCGCGCCGATACCGCGCCTATCTTGCTCAAGCTGGATTCCGTTTCCAAAGAATTTCCAGGCGTCAAAGCTCTGTCGAATGTCAGCTTCGAATTGCGGGCGGGCGAGGTTCATGCTGTCTGCGGCGAGAATGGTGCGGGCAAATCGACGCTGATGAAGATCGTCAGTGGCGTCTATCAGCCTGATGGCGGGACGATCCATTATCGCGACCAGACTGTCCGCTTTGCTTCCACGCTTGAATCGGAAGCGGCGGGCATCGCCATCATCCATCAGGAACTGAACCTCGTTCCGCATCTGAGCGTTGCCGAAAACATCTATCTCGCTCGCGAGCCGAAACGCGGCTTCTTCGTCGATCGCCGCAAGCTGAAGCAGGACGCGCAGCACTGCCTCGACCGGCTTGGCGTCAAGATCGACCCGTCTGCACAGGTGCTGAACCTGTCCGTCGCCCAATGCCAGATGGTTGAAATCGCCAAGGCCCTCTCGCTCAATGCCTCCGTCCTCATCATGGACGAGCCGACCTCCTCGCTAACCGAACAGGAAGCGCAGCTTCTGTTCAAGGTCATCCGCGAACTGAAAGCGCAAGGCACCGGCATCGTCTATATTTCGCACCGTCTCGATGAAATGGCGGAGATCGTCGACCGCGTCACCATCCTGCGCGACGGACGTTATGTCTGGACCAAGGACTTTGACGCTGTGACCGTGGATGAAATCGTGGCCGGGATGGTCGGGCGCTCGCTTGATGAAAAGTTTCCGGAACCGACCCGAAAGCCGACGGAGGAAGTGATTTTCTCCATCAGCGGACTGACACGAAGCGGCCTCTTCGAGAATATCGGCTTTGAACTCCGGCGCGGAGAAATCCTCGGCTTTGCCGGACTGATGGGCGCAGGGCGCACGGAAGTAGCGCGGGCGATTTTCGGCGCCGATCCGCACGATGCCGGAACGATTGTGCTTGAAGGCGAGACGCTTTCCATCTCCAGCCCGCGCGACGCCATCGAGGCAGGCATTGCCTATCTGTCTGAAGACCGCAAGGCGCAAGGACTGGCGGTCAAGATGCCGGTCGATGCCAATCTCACACTCGCCAATATGGAAGCGGTCAGCAGTGCCTATGGCGTGATCGATTTCGAGCGACAGCGGCAGGCGAGCCAGCGTTATGTCGATCTTCTCAATATCAAGACGCCGGGGCTGGCCCAGCCCGTTCGGCTGCTTTCGGGCGGCAATCAGCAGAAGATCATCATCGGCAAATGGCTGTTCCGCGAACCGCGTATCATGTTCTTCGATGAACCGACGCGGGGCATTGATGTCGGTGCAAAATTCGCGATCTACCAGATCATGGACGAACTGGCCGCAAGGGGCATCGGCATTGTGCTGATCAGCTCGGAGCTACCGGAAATTCTGGGGCTTTCGGACCGTGTGGCGGTCTTTCACGAGGGGCGCATCACCGCCGTCCTGAACACGGCCGCGACATCGCAGGAAGAAATCATGACCTATGCCTCCGGTCGGGGCCGGCAGGACAAATGAGGACGCAGTAATGGCCGAAATCACTACGGACAAGCCCCAGCAGACGGCAAAATCCAAGGGGCTCAGCGACCGTCAGAAGGATATCATCCAGAAATTTGCGGCTGTCGGCAGCCTTATCATTCTGGCGGCGATCTTTTCCGTCACCAGCAGCGCCTTCATGACCGTCAACAATGCGATGACCATCGCCTTGCAGGTGACCTCAATCGCGTTTCTCGGCATCGGCGCAACCTATGTCATCATAACCGGCGGCATCGATCTTTCGGTCGGCTCCGTGCTGGCGCTTGCCGGTGTTGTGGCCGCACTTGCGGTCAAGGATCTTTCGCTGCCGATCCCGCTCGCCATGCTGCTCGGTATATTGACGGGGTCGCTCTGCGGCCTCATCAACGGCGTCGTCATCACAAAACTCAAGCTACCGCCCTTCATTGCCACGCTCGGCATGATGCTGATCGCGCGCGGTGTAGCCCTTCAGATCACCGGTGCGCGTGCCGTCTCCGGCCTTGGCGAATCCTTCGGCGTGCTGGGCAACGGCTCGCTGTTTCGCATCGAGCGCATCGACGAACAGGGCTTTCCGGTCGTCACCTTCCCCGGCATCCCCTACCCGGTTGTGCTGATGATCGTGATCGCGATCGTGGCCGCACTCGTGTTGAACCGCACCGTGCTTGGCCGCCACATCTATGCCATCGGATCGAATGCCGAGGCTGCACGGCTTTCGGGCGTCAACGTCGCCCGTGTAACGGCCTTCACCTATGTCGTATCGGGAACACTGGCGGGTCTGACGGGCTGCGTTCTCATGTCCCGCCTCGTGACCGCACAGCCCAATGAAGGCGTCGCCTATGAACTCGACGCCATTGCGAGCGCGGTCATCGGCGGCACTTCGCTCATCGGCGGCGTCGGCACGATTTCGGGCACGTTCATCGGCTCGTTCGTCATCGGAATCCTGCGGAACGGCCTCAACATGAACGGCATTTCCGCTTTCACACAGCAGATCATCATCGGCCTCGTCATTCTGGTCACAGTATGGATCGACCAGATGCGCAACCGTCGATGAGAGGGGAGACGGAATGTGTCAGGACATTCCGGAAAAGGGTAGAGCCAAGAGCTCGATAACAGGAGGAAAACATGCGTAGACTGGTTTCTGCATTGATGGCTTCGGCCTTTGTGCTTACTGGAGCGGCAAGCGCTTCGGCGGGCGAAATCGCCGTTATCGTGAAGACCGTGAATTCGACTTTCTGGCAGAACGTTCAGAAGGGTGCCGAAGCTGCGATCAAGGATTCCAAGGATCACACCATGACCTTCCAGGGTCCGGCGGCTGAATCGGCCATCGCCGATCAGGTGAACATGGTGGAAAATGCCGTGAACCGCAAAGTGGATGCAATCCTTCTTGCCCCGTCCGATCCGGATGCGCTGACGCCTGCGGTAAAGAAGGCATGGGAAGCCCGCATTCCGGTCGTCATCATTGACTCGCAGCTCGCCGATGGTGCCGACAAATACTACCAGTCGTTCCTCGCCACCGATAACCGCAAGGCCGGTGAAGCCGCAGCCAAGGCCCTGATCGACAAGGCAGGCACGACCGGCAAGATCGCCGTCATGTCCTATGTTGCGGGCGCTGGCTCGGAAATCGGTCGCGTCGGCGGCTTCGTGGATTACATCAAGGCCAATTCCAAGCTGGAAGTCGTCGGTCCTTACTACTCACAATCGCAGATGGCGACAGCGCTCAACCAGACCACCGACGTTCTGGCGGCCAATGGCGACCTCGTCGGCATCTTCGGTGCCAATGAACCGACTGCCATCGGCATGGGCCGCGCGATCAAGCAGGCAGGCAAGTCCGGCAAGCTGACCGCCATCGGCTTCGACGGCAATCAGGACCTGCAGGAATTCGTCAAGGACGGCACGCTCAATGCCATCGTGGTTCAGGGTTCCTACCAGATGGGCGAAAAGGGCATCGAAACCCTGTTGAAGGTGCTGAACAAAGAAAAGGTCGAGAAGGTTGTCGATACGGGCGCCGTCGTCGTCACCAAGGACAATATCGACCAGCCGGAAGCCAAGAACGTGCTCTACTAAAACACGGCAACAAAGCTGCATGAAAAAGGGAGGCGTAACGCCTCTCTTTTTTTGTTTTGTCGCGATTCTTATCCGGAAACCGTTTCACACTTTTCGGGATGCGCTAACGGCCATTTTGTTCGCGCCAGTTCTCAAACTTGCGCTCGGTCTCTTCTTTCGTGCACGGATAGAGGCCGACAATGGTAGCGCCGTTCAGCACTTCTTCCAGGACGAAATCCTCATAAGTTTCCATGCTGATACATTCGGTTGCGATTTCATCCGCAAGACCAGCCGGAATGACCATGACACCGTCAGCATCGCCAACCAGCACATCGCCCGGAAACACTGCCGCATCGCCGCAGGCTATCGGCACATTGATATCCACCGCCTCATGCAACGTGAGATTGGTCGGCGCAGATGGCTTTGAGCAATAAGCAGGCATATCAAGCTCGCCGATCCCGCTGACATCGCGAAATCCGCCGTCAGAAACAATGCCCGCCGCGCCGCGCAAGGCAAGCCTTGTCACGAGGATAGACCCCGCAGTCGCCGCACGCGCATCCTTGCGCGCATCCATCACCAGCACGAAACCGGGTGGGCAAGTCTCTATCGCAACGCGCTGCTTGTGGTCCGGATTACGAAAAACCGTGATGGGATTCCGGTCCTCACGCGCCGGGATGTAGCGCAGCGTGAAGGCCTGACCGACCATGTTCTCGCGCCTGCGCGCCACCGGCAACACGCCCTGAATGAACTGGTTGCGCAGACCACGCTTGTAAAGCGCTGTCGCAACGGAAGCCGTCGAAACCGTCTTCAGCTTGGCCCGCGTTTCCTCGGAAAGCACATAATCTGACATCGAAACTGCCTCTCAATAGATAACCGGTTCGTCGACAGGACGGCCGAAATCGGTTTTCAGGAAGTCGAAATCGCAGCCCTTGTCGGCCTGTTCGACATGCTTGGAAAAGACAAAGCCATAGCCGCGCTCATATTTGGGTGGTGGCGTCTGCCAGGCCGCGCGCCGTGCCGCCAGCTCCTCGTTCGAAACCAGCATGTTGAGGCTGCGGGCTGGAATGTCGAGTTCGACGATGTCGCCCGTCTTCAGCAGGGCGAGTGGTCCCCCGATGAAGGATTCCGGCGCGACATGCAGAACACAGGCACCGAAACTGGTTCCCGACATGCGCGCATCCGAAATCCGCACCATATCGCGCAGCCCAAGTTTCAACAGCGCTTTCGGCATGGGGATCATGCCCCATTCCGGCATTCCCGGCCCGCCCTGCGGACCGGCATTACGCAGCACCAGAACCGTATCCGGCGTCATGGGATAATCGGGGTCGTCGATGATCTTTTTCAAGTCGGGGTAACTGTCCGCGACAAGCGCCGGGCCACTATGGCGGTGAAAGCGGGGGTCGCAGGCAGCAGGTTTTATCACCGCGCCATCGGGGCAGAGATTGCCTTTCAGCACCGCAAGCGAGCCTTCATGATAGACCGGATTGGAAAGCGGGCGGATCACGTCATCGTTCCAGATATGAGCCTCATCCAGACCGTCGGTCAGCGGCTTGCCGGTCACGGTCACGGCCGAAGGATCGAGTTTGTCGCCAAGCTGCTTCATGAGCGCTCGTAACCCTCCCGCATAGTAGAAATCTTCCATCAGATAGATCGTGCCGGAAGGTCTGATATTCGCGATCACAGGCGTCGTGCGTCCGATGCGATCCAGATCGTCCAGTTCCAGTGGCACGTCTGCCCGGCGCGCCATCGCAATCAGATGAATGATGGCATTTGTCGAACATCCCGTTGCCATCGCAACAGTGACCGCATTGGTTATTGCAGCGGGCGTCATAATCTTTTCCGGCGTCAGGTCTTCCCAGACCATTTCCACAATGCGGCGACCGCACTGCGTGGACATGCGCTGATGATTGGCATCCGCAGCCGGGATCGATGATGCACCGGGAAGCGTCAGCCCCATGGCTTCGGCAATCGCGGTCATGGTCGATGCGGTTCCCATGGTCATGCAATGGCCGTAGGACCGTGCGATGCCACCTTCAATCCCCTGCCATTCCTCCTTGGAAATGGTGCCTGCGCGGCGCTCGTCCCAGTATTTGAAGCCATCAGTGCCGGACCCCAGATATTTACCGGCATAATTGCCGCGCAGCATTGGTCCGGCGGGCAAGAAAATGAACGGCAGTCCCATACTGACGGCCCCCATGACGAGACCCGGCGTTGTCTTGTCACAACCGCCCATAAGCACCGCACCATCGACAGGATGCGAGCGCAGAAGTTCCTCGGTCTCCATCGCCAGCAGATTGCGATAGAGCATGGTTGTCGGCTTCACGAAGTTTTCCGACAGCGACAATGCTGGCAACTCCATCGGGAATCCGCCTGACTGCAGGATGCCGCGCTTGACCCATTCCACCCGATCCTTGAAATGCATGTGGCAAGGCTGGGCCTCGGACCAGGTGTTTATGATGGCGATGATCGGACGACCTTCCCAGTCGACCGGATCATATCCCATCTGCATGGTGCGCGAACGATGGCCGAACGAGCGTTGATCATCGGGCAGCATCCAGCGCGCCGAACGCAGATCTCCATAGGTCTTTCTGGTCATTTCCCTACCTTCCCGATCAGAAAATATCCCGAAGGGCGTAAAACGGCTTCGAGATGATATTCAATTCAAAACAAATATTCAGGAGTGCCTGCGCGATCACGTTACACTCCGTTCATCCGGGCCACAGGGGCTCCTGCAACCGAAGCCTGCGCCAGAAATACGCCACCAGACCGAGGTGCGGCCTCCAGGGTCGCTTCCGGCAGCTGGCGATGCGAGGTGATGGCCAGAAGTGTCAGGTCTGGTCCGCAAAAACAGGGCATTGTTGGAGCCGGAACCGGTACCGGAACCTTTTCAAGCAGATTACCCTCGCGGTCGAAGCGATTCAGAATGCCAGCGGATACACCCGCGCTCCAATAAGCACCCTCAGCATCGCAGGCGCCGCCATCCGGCCTGCCGCTTTGCTCATCGAGGTCGCAAATGCGCTTGCGCCCACTAATCTCACCGGTCTCCGGGTCGAAGTCATAACGGTCGATCCACGGCCTGCGGGAATCCGTATGGAACATGGTTCTGCCGTCCGCCGTCCAAGCGAGACCATTAGAAATCTCAAAACCCTCGGCCTTAACAGAAGCCTCGCCGTCCCATGTTACTCGGTAGAGCCGCGCGATGGCTTCCCGCTCATGACGGCCATCCATGCTGCCGATCCAGAACGCACCGTCAGGACCGACCTTGCCGTCATTGAGGCGGGATGTTCCCGGCTCATCGTACCCCGCCCATAGCGGTTCACGAATGCCGGTTTCAGGATCAAACAGGACAACCTCACGTGAAAGCGCCACCACGAGACGTCCGCTTTCTGTCAATCCGAAGCTTGCTACCTCGCTTGTAAAGGACCATTCACGAAGCACACCCCTATCGACGTCAATGTCGATTTCATATATGCGGCGCCCATAGATATCGCAGGCGAAAAGTGTTCCCCTGCGGTCATCCCAAACCGGACTTTCCATCAGTTGCCCGCGAAGATCGGCTATGCAGCGAAACGGTCCCATCATTCAGCTCCCGTCTTTTTCCGAATGACATCGGGATGACTGAGTACGAAATCAGACAACTCCAATCCCAGACCCGCTCCTTCGAACGGATAGATCATGCCCTTCTCTATGCGCGGCATCACCGTCACCAGATCGCGATACCATGAGGTGTAATAGGCCCGCACAGATTCCTGAAAGATCGCGTTGGGCGCATTGAGCGACAGATGGACGGAGGCCGCGAACACCACCGGACCAGTGCAGTCATGCGGCGCAATGGGGCGCTGAAATGCCTCGGCCATGGTGGCGATCTTCTTCGCTTCCGAAAGCCCGCCACACCATGAAATGTCGAGCATGACATAATCGGAGGCATCGGCGCGTAGGACATCGAGAAATTGCGCACGCGTCGCCATGGTTTCGCTGGCACAGACCGGAATGCCGGACTGGCGTGCGTAAACGGCCAGCGCCTGCGGGTTCATCATCTTGATCGGGTCTTCCGACCAGAACGGTCGGAAGACTTTCAGTTCGCGCGCAATGGCCAGAGCCGACGTCAAGTCCCACATGGAGTGGAACTCGACCATGATTTCCATCCGCTCGCCGACCGCATCGCGTATCTGGCGAAACGGTGCCAGCGCCTTGTCGAGATCGCCGGCATGGATGAAGTTTCCGCCGGATGCGACAGCGAACGGGTCGAAGGGCCAGATTTTCATGGCCGTGATGCCTTCCGACAGAAGGCTTTCGGCAAGTGCACCTGCGTCCCTATGAAAAGCCAGCTGGTCCTCGTAGGGCCCTTCCGTTGCCTCATCGGCATCACCGATATATCGGCGCGCGCCGCTTTTGTTATAGGTGTAGCCCGCGCAGGTATTGTAGGTGCGGATCGATTGTCGAGACAGACCACCGAGCAACTGATGGATTGGCTGGCCGGTCACCTTGCCAAAAATATCCCAAAGCGCGATGTCTATCGCCGAGGCGGCACGGATTTCCACGCCTGACGAGCGAAAGCCGACATAAGGCTCCAGCAGCAGTTTGGAGATACGGTCGATCTCCAGCGGGTTCTGGCCGACGAGCAGCGGTGCGATATCGCTGTGGATATAGGCGGCGACCGCATTTGCACCACGGAAAGTCTCACCAAGTCCGACAATGCCCTCATTGGTGTGGACCTGCACCCACACTATGTTGTTGAGGTGCGGAAGCTGCACCGTTTCGATAGCGATGATTTTCATCCTGTTGTGCCTCAATGCGCGGACGGTTGACGGTTGCGCGCAACGATCTGCGTCGGATTGACGAAACGCAGGGCCAGAAGCAGCCAAACCAGCGAGGTGACCATGTAAATGACCGCCATGGCGTCGATGGACTGGACGGAGCGGACCCCGGCAGCGAACACCGAATAATAGAGCGCGACGACGAGCGTTTGCGATGTCGGTCCTGCGGTCAGGAAGGTCAGCTCGAACATCGCGACCGTGCGCACCAGAACCAGCAGCATGGCCGCAAGCACACCGGGCAACAGCATGGGCAGAAGCACATGGATGAAGAGCTTGAATGTGCCTGCGCCAAACACACGCGCCGCCGCCTCGACCTTCGGGTCGATCTGCTCGATGAAGGGGATCATCACCAGAATGACGAAGGGTACCGTCGGCACGAGATTGGCGAGAACGACGCCCCAGAAGGTACCGCCCACCCCGAACTTGTAAAGCACGGTTGCCAGCGGAATGCCGAAGGTTATCGGCGGCACCAGAAGCGGCAGCAGGAAGATCAGCAGCACAAGCTTTTTGCCGGGAAAATCGCGGCGCGCCATGGCGTAAGCTGCCGTGACGCCCAGAACACCCGACAGGATCACCACTGCAAAGACGACCTGAAAGGTGACCAGAAGCACTTGATCAAGCTGGAATTCGGCCCAGGCGGCTGCATACCAGCGCGTGGTAAACGCGTCTGGAAGCCATGTACCCAGCCAGCGCGTGCCGAAACTTGAAACCACCACGGCCACGATGACAGCAAGAACATTGAGCACGAAGAAGCCGGTTACGAGCCAGACGAGAGTGATCCAGAGCTTGGAAAGGATGGAAGTATCGCGGATCATGATCTATCCCTTTCCGCCAGCGGTCGAGCCGCGATAGAAGAGCGAGCGCACACCGAGCAGTGCCCCGACGACGAGCAATTGCACTGCCGCCATGATCATGGCGATGGATGAAGCCATGGAGTCGTCATATTGCTCGAAGGCCGCCTGTGCCGCAGCGATGGATATCACGCGGGTCGGTCCCGACGGCGCGCCCAAGAGGACAGCGGATGGAAACACAGCAAATGCCTGCACGAAGGTGAGGCAGGCTGCGACCACCAGCCCCGGCACCAGCAATGGCAGCATGACATGGCGAAAGCGCTGCCAGCTATTGGCGCCATGCGTGGCGGCGGCCCGTTCCAGTGCGGGATCAATGCCGGTTATGTAGGAAAGCGTCAGCAGGAAGGTGAACGGAAAAACCGTAATGACCAGCGATGCAAAGACCCCCCAGTAATTATTAGTGAGCTTCAGCGGATTATCGATCAGGCCAATATAGATCAGCGTGCGGCTGAACCAGCCTTGCGGCCCCAGATAATTCAAAAGACCTTCAGCAATCAGAACCGTGCCGAGCGTCACCGGCAGAACGAGGATCGTGGTCAGCAGGCGCTGGCGCGGCATCAGACGCACGCGCATGGCGATGGGAACCGCGAAAAGAACACTGATGACGGTTACAGGAATCGCAAGCCAAAGCGTCGCGCCGATGGTCTTGTAAAGATAGGGATCGGAGAAGAACTTGGTGTAATTGGCCAGTGCACCGCCGCCATCAATTGGATTGAAGGACAGAACTAGCCCGTAAAGAAACGGATAGATGAATACACCCACCACAAAGAGCAGCGCGGGCAGGATCAGAAGGGTGACGCCGTCGAAGCCGCGATTTGCAAGCCGTTGTCGCAAACCGGGCTTAAGCGGTGCATCCGCATAGGTCTCAGCCACCATCGCTCAGCCCTCCGCCGGGAAAACCAGCGCATGGCCAGCATCGACGCCCAACACGATACGACTGCCGGGCTCCACGCCCTGCGGCCCATGAAAGATCAGCTCCATCCCGGTTTCGGTGCGGGCTGTACCGACATATTCGCGCCCTCGATATTCGATGGTCTCGACGGTCGCCTGCAGGTCATTGCGATGACCCGAACCGGACACGACATCATCGCCGCGTGCCATCAGCACGGCATCGTCACCCGGCTCAAGCCCATCCATCGCACGGCCAACGAGTTCGTTTCCCGCGACGGAAATGATCGCCTGCCCGTTCTCGACGCGCACGACCTTGCCTGGCAAGGCGTTGCGGAAACCCATGAAGGCGGCGACATCACGATAGCGGGGCTCTTCGTAAAGCTCGTGCGGTTTGCCGACCTGACGGATTTCACCGTCGCGCAAGACCACGATGCGGTCGGCCAGCGACAGGGCTTCGTCTTGATCGTGGGTCACATAGATCGTCGTTGAGCCGAGCTGGTTATGGATGCGGCGGATTTCGGCGCGCATCTCAAGCCGCAGCTTCGCGTCGAGATTGGAAAGCGGCTCATCCATGAGAACCACCGGCGGCTCGATGACGATGGCGCGGGCAATTGCCACGCGCTGTTGCTGGCCACCGGAAAGCTGTCCCGGCAGTTTTTCTTCCTGTCCTTGCAAGCGCACCAAAGCCAATGCGGCGCGCGCACGTTCGTCGATCTCGCTTTTTGCCAGACCGCGCATCTTGAGACCGAACCCGACATTTTGCAGGACATTCATATGCGGAAACAGCGCATAGTTCTGGAACACCATGCCGAAACCGCGATCCTCCGGTTTCAACTGGTCCACGCGCCGTTCATCGATATAGATACCGCCGCTCGTCGTGCCGAGAAGTCCGGCGATGCAATTGAGAGCCGTCGATTTCCCGCAGCCGGAAGGTCCCAGAAGTGCGATGAACTCGCCTTTCCGGATTGTGAGGTTGATTTCCCTCAGCGCATTGAAAGTTCCGAATGATCGGCTCATCCGGTCGAGCCGGAGTTCTTGAAAGGACATTGACACAAGCACCATGATTTAGAATTGGCGACTATCAGCGGCCAGTGGCGAGCCCTTCACGGCCCACCACCCAGCCTTCGGTCAATCAACCAGCGGCGACGTCTTCGTCCCAGCGGCGGAATGCAGCGACCAGCGCCTCCGGTTCGAGCGGCAGCTCGATCGGATTATTTGCAATCCAGTCGGCATATTCCGGACGGCCAAACTCCGCGATGATGTTCTGGCTTTCCTTCGGCGCCATTTCGATGGTGACGTCCTTCACAGCAGGACCCGGATAGAAATAACCGGCATCGTAGGAATAGGCCTGCTGGTCAGGCTTGAGCGAGAACTTGATGAACTCCATCAGCACTGCGATTTTTTCCTCGGACACGCCCTTAGGAATGGCGAAGTAATGCGCATCGCAAACCCAGTGGAAGCCTTCCAGCTTGCTGACGCCCATTTCCTTCGGCACCACACCGAGCGCACGCGGATTGATGTCCCAGCCAGTGGTGGTCACCGTCATATCGCGCGTGCCTTCGCCCAGTTCCTTCATGAGCGCGCCCGTACCTGCCGGGTAGTATTCAATATTCTTGTGCAGTTCCTTCAGATAGGCCCAGGTTTTGTCCCAGCCCTTGACCGGGTCCTTCGGATCACTATCACCCAGAAGATAGGGAAGCCCCATCAGGAAGGTGCGCCCCGGACCGGAATTGGCCGGGCGAGCATAGATGAACTTGTTCGGGTTTTCCTTCGTCCAGGCCAGCAGTTCTTCAGCGGTCTTGGGCGGTGTCTTCACCTTGTCGGGGTGATATTCAAGAAGGGGGCCAGATGGATAATAGGAAACCACAACGCCCTTGCCCTTCGACATTTCCTGCATACGCCATGCTGGTTCAAGATAGATATCCTGAAGCTTCGGCAAGCCGTTATCCGGCAACGCGATGATGTCGGTCCATATGTCATCGGCAAGTCCGGCGGAAAGCGCATCCGGCCCGACGATCACCATGTCTATGTCAATTCGGTTGGCGCGCTGCTGCGCCTTGATTTTCCCCGGCAGTTCCGGCGCCGGTGCCTTGTTGAAGGTGAAGCGCGAAACCAGCGCTTTCTGCTCGGCTGCGAAATTGTCGAAGATCGGTTGGGTCAGGGCCAGATTGCCAGCGGCATCAATGACGTTGAGCGCTACTGGCGACGACGGCAGTTTCGCCGACTGTGCCCATACGCCTTTCGGCAGCATGATACCCATGCCGGTCGCAATCCCGGCCCCCGCCATGAATGTACGACGTGAAATTCCCTTATTCATGTTCTCCTCCACTTTTTGGTTTTCCGGTGCGCCCCTCTTCTCCCTGTCAGGACGGCCGGGTTTCATTTGTCAGACAATGCCATCAGTCTCCCAGCCCGAGACGATTGTCTGGAGCACCTCGCGATCATTCGCTTCAAGCTGCGGCAATCCGGGTAGTCGCACTTTTCCGACCTCAAACCCCTGAATTTGCAACGCTTCCTTCACAACAGTCACGTTCGCGCCATTACGGTACTTGGTGCGCATGGTCTCGAAATCGGCAATGCTTTCGACTACCGCCCGCGCTTTTGCGAAATCTCCCGCTTCCAGCGCATTCCAGACCGCCAGCGAACGCTTCGGTGCAACATTCACGAGGCCAGAGGTAAAGCCGCGGCCACCAAGGGCATAAAAAGGCAAGGCCCAGCTTTCCGCCAAGCCGCAGATCCAGGTCGCATCCATGCCTTTTGTCGCCCGACAGCATTCGAAGAAGAGCATCGTGTTTTGCGATGCAAACTTGACGCCTGCGACCTTGGCATGGGTCGCAAGGCGCACCATTTCATCGAGCGGAATCAGATCCGAACGGATATAGGCAACGATTGGCAAGTCTATGGCTTCGGCAATCGCGATGAAATAATCCACCTGCGCATGCGGCGCCGCAAAGGGATCTAGCGGATGATGGATCATCACGCCATCGGCACCTTCGGCTTGTGCTGCTTGTGAAATCCTGATCGCATCACGCACGGAACGGCCGGCTGCGGCTGTCACAGCAGCCTTGCCATTTGCCGCTTTCACCGCGATAGCCTGCAAGCGGATGACCTCATCCACAGTCATGCTGTAGAACTCGCCCGTATTGCCGCCGGTAACGATATTATGCACACCGGCGCCGGCGATCCGCTCGACAATTTTCGCCGTCAGCGCGTCATCGATTTCACCATCTGTATCATAGGCAGTCGCGTGCACACCCGAAATGCCCCGAAGCACCCGGCGGTATTCCGCTAGATCCATTATTTCCTCCCAATGTACTGGTCAGAAGACCAGTTCGATATGCGTGTCTCCCGCTTTCACGATGTGTTCGCGCATCAGACGCTCAGCCAGATCGCCGTTACGTGCCGTAATTGCCTTCATGATTGCTTCGTGCTCGTTGAAGGATTGCCGACGCACATCCTCGCGCGACAGAACAGTCACCCTTGCGGCGTGGTCGTACATGCGCTGTGCATTTTGCAACCGGCGCAGATATTCACATCCCGATGCCTCATGGATGCCGTCGTGGAACTTCTCGTTCAGCTCGATCAGCTGATCGACATTGCCTGCCTCGACCGCCGCCCGCATTTCTTCAATCACCGCGCGAAGAAAGCCGAACGCCTCCTCGCCGCCATGCTTGGCCGCCTGCCGCGCAATGATGCTTTCAAGCGCGGCACGAGCGAGCGTCATCTCTTCGGCCTGCCGCGCATTGAACGACACGAACGTTCCACGACGGGCCTCCGTGCGCACCAGCCCTTCTCCTTCCAGCTGGCGCAGCGCTTCTTTCAAAGGGCTCGTGCTGATGCCCAGATCGGATGCCAGCTGCCTCTCATTCAGCTTTTCGCCGGACTTGATCCGCCCGGAAATAATCGCCTCCCGCAGATTGTCATGCACATGGTCTCTGAGGCTCTTCACCTTGATCGGAGAAAGGGGGGAAACGTTATCACCCAAGGCAACACCTGTTTGTCACTGAATTCACGCTCCGATCCTGAAACAGCGAATCTGATATGTCAATATCTGATACATCAGATATCAAAGGAAACTCTTCCGCTCGTTGTCAGACAATAAAAAGACGGCCAAAGGCCGCCTTTATTAAGCGTATCCTGATATGCAGATCAGCCTATTCCGCCGCTGAATAATGCCCCTGATCCAGCCCGGCCTGCGCAATATGGAGGCGCTTGTAGCGTCCGTCCTTCATGGACAGAAGCTCGGCATGACTGCCCTGTTCGGCAATCCGCCCGCCCTCCACCACCAGAATGCGATCGGCATTGACGATGGTTGCAAGGCGGTGTGCGATCACCAGAGTCGTGCGCCCTTGCGAAAGCTCGGCGAGCGATTGCTGGATGGCACGTTCGGTTTCCGTATCAAGCGCGGAAGTCGCCTCATCAAGGATCAGGATCGGCGGGTTCTTCAGGAATATGCGCGCAATGGCCATGCGCTGCTTCTGCCCGCCGGAAAGCTTGACGCCACGCTCGCCGATAACCGTGTCATAGCCTTCCGGCAGATTGGCAATCACGCCATCAAGCCGCGCGCGGCGCGCAGCCTCGACGATTTCCGCGTCGGTCGCATCGAGACGGCCATAAGCGATGTTTTCCCGGATCGTTCCGGCGAACAGGAACACATCCTGACTGACAATACCGATATTCGACCGCAGAGACTTCAGGGTCATATCGCGAATGTCGCTGCCGTCGGCAAGAATCGCGCCCTTCGTCACATCATAGAAGCGCGGCAGCAGCGAGCAGATCGTCGTCTTGCCTGCACCTGAAGGACCAACAAAGGCAATCGTTTCGCCAGCACGAATGGAAATATCGAGACCATCGACAATGGGACGCTCGGTACTATAGCCGAAACTGACATCGCGATATTCGATATCGCCGGTCAGACGTGCAACGGACTGCGCACCGGGGCGGTCTGCAATATCCGGGCGCGTATCGAGAAATTCCGTATAGCGCTGAAAACCGGCAATGCCCTTCGGATATGTTTCGATGACCGAATTGATCTTTTCAATCGGGCGGAAGAACACGTTCACCAGCAGCAGGAAGCCGACAAATCCACCAGCCGTCAGTTCGCCGCGCACCACGAACCATGCGCCCGCCAGCATCACCACGACCTGCACAAAGCGCATCGACAGATAGGACAGAGACATCGACGCGGCCATGATCTTGTAGGCGGCGAGCTTGGTGGTGAGATACTTGTCGTTGCTCTCCGCGAAAAGCTGGCGTTCATGATCTTCGTTCGTAAAGGCCTGAACAACGCGGATGCCGCCGACATTTTCCTCGATACGCGCGTTGAAATCACCGACGCGCCGGTAAAGCGCGTGCCATGTGTGCGTCATGCGTCCGCCATAGCGGGCGGTGACATAGGCCGACAGCGGTACGATGACGGCGGTAATCAGCGCAAGCTGCGGATGCACCCACAGCATCAGGATGAAGGCGCCGATCAGGGTCATGATCGCGATGAAGACATCTTCCGGCCCGTGATGCGCCACTTCGCCGATCTCTTCCAGATCCTTGGTCAGCCGCGCCACAAGATGGCCGGTCTTCTGATTATCGAAGAAGCCGAAGGAGAGTTTCTGCAGATGATCGAAGGCCTTGCGGCGCATCTCTGTCTCGATCTTGATACCAAGCATATGCCCCCAATAGGTCACGATGACCTGCAGGAAGGCATTGACGACGTAAATGGCCAGCAGGCCGATCGCAGCAATGGCGATCACGCCGAGCTGGCCGGTCGGCAACAGCTTGTCGATGAAAAGCGTAACGGCAACCGGAAAGGCAAGCTCTAGCAGGCCGGATGCCACGGCGCTGGTAAAATCCAGCGCGAACAGCCCACGATGCGGACGATAATATCCGGCAAAACGTTTCAGCAATCCAGCCATGGCACGGTTCCCTCAAGATCGTTCAAAGGGTGCCTAACTCATTCATCTCCCTATTAAAAGGGTAATTTGACCAAAGAGTTCAAGATTTGAATGCTTCTGCTGGCTTTTGTCCGAATTTCGCCGCCCGGAATGATTTTCCTATGAAGACTTCATCATAATACGATCGTGGAAAATCATTCCCAAAACCATCATCGCAACGAAGAGCCATACCTGCGGCAACCCCATGGACAGTGCGGACACGACAGGGCCGGGACAAAAGCCTGCCAGCCCCCAACCCGCGCCGAAGATGGCAGAACCGGTAATCAACCGACGGTCGATCTCAGTATTCTCCGGCAGATGGAAAGACTGGTCCAGCACCGGCCGCGCCATACGCCGCTGCAACATCACGCCGGGGATAGCCACCAGGAGGGCACCGCCCAGCACGAAGGCAAGGCTTGGGTCCCAATGGCCGCTGGTAATATTCAGGAAGCCCGTCACGCGCGATGGATCGATCATGCCCGACAGCGACAGACCAAACCCAAAGATCGCGCCCGCAAGCAGCGTCATGGCCAGACGCGCATATGCCGACTGTTTCATAGCAATGCTCCCGAAATGCTGGCCACCACAATGCCGGTTACAAGAAAGGTGAGCGTTGCGGCTATCGAACGCCTGGAAAACCGCGCCATGCCGAGGATGCCATGACCGGATGTGCAGCCCGATCCCATCCGCGTTCCGATGCCGACCAGAAGTCCTGCCACGACGATGACGGGCCAGGACATAGCCATCGTGACCGGGGGAAATGAACCATAAATCGCCTCATAGATAATCGGTCCCAGAACGAGGCCGACGACAAAGACCGCATTGGCTGGAATCTGTTTGCCACCCAGAAGCCGCCCGACGATGCCACTGATCCCGGCGATGCGCCCATTGAAGACGAGCAGCAGGACTGCGGAAAGACCGAGCAACATGCCGCCTGCCAATGATTGCAGATAGGTTGTGATCATGCCCGTTCCTCCGGTGCGCAAAAAATGCCGTAAAGCGCCTCGATGAGTTGTGCAGCCTTGGCTTCCGTCAGCCGGTAGAAAATCTGCTTCGCTTCGCGACGGGTTTCGACAATGCCCGCTTCGCGCAGCACGCCCAGCTGTTGCGACAGCGTCGGCTGGTGAATGCCAAGCGCTTCCTCCAGCTCTCCAACCGAATATTCCCGTTCTGCAAGCGTGCAGGCCAGCATAAGCCGCGCCGGATGCGACAGCGTCTTGAGGAGTTCGGCAACCTCGGTTGCCCGCCCCTCCATTTCCGTGCGCGTCATCTTGTTTTCATGGGCTGGCACTCGGCCCGAAATCGCATCCATCATGGCACCCAATTTTCAATATACAATTAAATATAATGTATATTGTTTTTTTCAAGAGAGCCAGAACAGTAATACCGCCGTACAAAATTGAACGGCGGCTTTGAGCTCAATTCTGGAGCAGTGACTGAACGGCGGCCAGTTCCGTCTGGCGCAACTCGTGCCCGCCCGGATGCCAGACCAGCTCGACATCAGCTTTCTGGCGCTCGAAATAATATGCAAGCGCTTCTGTCAGATCCGGCGGACAGATCGGGTCCATCCGCCCGGCAGTCATCAGAATTTTCGCGCCTTCGAGCGCCGGATTGTCCTTCGGCCTGAATGGCACCAGCGGATGCAGAAGTGCCGCCTTGTCGAACACCCTGCCTTTCTCGATCAGAAGGTTCGCCATGATATTGGCGCCATTGGAATAGCCGAGCCCGATCACTTCGGATGGCTTGTGCTGAGCCACAAGGCCAGCGATGAAATCGGCCATCTTGTCGGTGGCGCGAGCAAGGTCTTCCATATCGTAGACGCCCTCGCCTGTGCGGCGGAAGAAGCGCGCAGCTCCATATTCCGACACATCACCGCGTGGCGACACGATGGTCGCTTCCGGCAAAAGCTGTTCCGCCAGACCGAAAAACTGGTTTTCATCGCCGCCCGTACCGTGAAACACGATGAACAGCGGCGCTCCGTTCGCACCGGCCTTCAGCCGGTGCTCATAGGTTTGGATTGTCATGTTCGATCTCCTGTCCCGACGTCTTCAGATCCTGTCCAGATGCTCTTCGAGATAGCCACGCAGATGCTGGTGCTGCTCCGGCAGCTTCAGCGCTTCACCGAGATGGGCCGTATCCTCGTCGCGGTCGAAACCGGGTTCGTTGGTGGCCACCTCGAACAGCACGCCGCCCGGCGTGCGGAAATAGATCGCCCAGAAGTAATCGCGGTCGATGACCGGTGTGACGTGATAGCCCGTATCCATCAGCGCCTTGCGCACCTCCAGCTGCTTCTCGCGGTTTTCGACGGCGAATGCCACATGATGCACGGAACCGGCACCCTGCTGGTTGCGACCAACTGCTGGCAAGGTTTCCAGATCGATGACGCCCGCACCATTGCCTTCCGGCATGATGAGCCGGGTGACACCGTCCTTCGCATCGAGCTTCTGGTATCCCATATATTTCAGCAATTCCGAGGTCGCGCCTTCGTCGCGAAGCCGCATTGAGACCGAATGAAAGCCACGGATGGCGTGCTCGGCATCAATCCCCTCATGTGCCCACGGCGCACGCGGATCGTCCTTCACTTCAACCAGTGCAAAACTGTCGCCATCCGGTCCACGGAAATGGATACGCTTTTCGCCGAACGCCTCGTCTTCGGATTCAATCTTGACGGCGGATTGCTCGAAACGATCCTCCCAGAAGCCAAGAGAACCCTGCGGCACAGCAAATACCGTCGTCCCCACCTCGCCCGTACCATCGCGACCGCGCGGCATGCCGGGAAATGGAAAATAGGTCATGACAGTGCCGGGCGTGCCTAGTTCATCACCATAATAGAGATGATAGACACTCGGATCGTCGAAATTGACAGTCTTCTTGACGCGGCGCAGTCCCAGAGTATCGGTGAAAAAGCGGTTATTGGAGCGCGCATCGGCGGCAAGCGAGGTCACGTGGTGGAGGCCCTTGATCTGATTAAGCATGGCTATCTCTCCTGTTGTGTTACCGCCAATATAGCCATCGGTATGATCATTGAAACATTGACAATCATGCACAGATTGTATCGATTTCAGATACAGTTGCAGGCTATGATGATTTCCATCTAGACGTACTGCCCATTCAAAGTTTAGCTACCTGCAACAGCAATATAGAAAGGCTCCCCATGGCGTCCGGCTTGTTCGCGCTTCTCGATGATGTCGCAGCCATTGCGAAAATGGCGGCAGCTTCGCTCGACGATGTTGCAGGACAGACGGCAAAGGCCAGCGCCAAGGCAGCAGGCATCGTAATTGATGATACGGCCGTCACGCCGAAATATGTTGTGGGGCTGAAGCCGGAACGTGAATTGCCGGTCATCTGGAAAATCACCAAGGGATCGCTGCGCAACAAGCTCATCGTCCTGCTGCCGCTGGCGCTCATCCTCGGCTATTTCGCACCATCCTTCATCATGCCGCTTCTGATGATCGGCGGTGTCTATCTGGCCTTTGAAGGAACGGAAAAGCTGGTGGAGTTCTTCATCCCGCACAAGGAAGAGGAACATGAGGAAACCAAGGGCACGACTGCCAAGGAGATCGAGGAAACAACCGTCAGCGGTGCGATCCGCACGGACTTCATCCTGTCGGCGGAAATCATGGCACTGACGCTGGCGGGCCTGGCTCCGTCGAGCATTTATACGCAGGCGGCCATCCTCGCCGCAGTCGGCATATTGATCACCTTCGCCGTTTATGGCGTGGTCGGCATCATCGTGAAGCTCGACGATATGGGCGTCTCGCTCGTGCGCAACAGTCACACGGCTTTCGGCAGGCAACTCGGCAAGGGGCTGGTCGCGGGCATGCCCATCATATTGAAGGTTCTGAGCACTGTCGGCACCATCGCCATGCTTTGGGTCGGCGGCAGCATCATCGTACATGGGCTGGATTCCATCGGCATCCATAGCGTTGAAGCCTTCATCCATTCCATCGTCTCGCACCTGCCGACCGAGGGCACCCGGTTTGCAGCCGCCTTCGAATGGATCGCCACCTCCTTCCTGCAGGCTGTACTTGCGGTTCTAATCGGTATTGTCGTCGTGATAGCCGTCAACGTCTTCAAGGCCCTGAAAGCGAAGGCCTAGAGCGCGTTTCGATCTGATTGCATCAGATCGGCGCCCTATCTGTTCGTTTTCACGCATGTCTTCATCCCGAAGCCGGTTCCCACTTTCGGGAGACATGCTCTAACTTCAGGCCAGATAGCGCTTGAACCATTCGATTGTCCGATCCCATGCGAGCTTCGCCGCCGCTTCGTCGTAGCGCGGTGTGGAATCGTTGTGGAAGCCATGATTGACGCCCGGATAGATGTAAGCCTCGTAGGTCTTGCCGTTCTTTTCCAACGCTTCCTCATAAGCGGGCCAGCCCTCGTTGATGCGGGTGTCCAGTTCGGCGTAGTGCAACAGGATAGGCGCCTTGATGCGCGGCACGTCATCCGCCGGGGCCTGCCTGCCATAGAAAGGCACAGCGGCTGCGAGTTCCGGAAAGGCGACTGCCGCCGCATTGGCAACACCACCGCCATAGCAAAAGCCGGCAATGCCGACCTTTCCGGTCGTCAGATCGCTTTTCATCATGAAATCGACCGCCGCAAAGAAGTCGTTCATCAGCTTGGTCGGGTCGACCTGCTGCTGTAATTCACGGCCCTTATCGTCATTGCCGGGATAGCCACCAACCGAGGTGAGACCGTCGGGCGCGAGTGCGATGAAACCGGCCTTTGCGACCCGGCGGGCGACGTCTTCGATATACGGGTTCAGTCCGCGATTTTCGTGCACTACCACGACGGCGGGCAGCTTGCCCTGCAGCTTGGCCGGTCGCACCAGATATGCGCGGACCTCGCCGTTTCCTTCCGGTGACGGATAGGTGATGTATTCGGGATGGATGTCGGGATCGGTGAATTCGACCTGTTGCGCCATCGCATAATCGGGACTGAGCGAGGCCAGTATGGTTGTGGCCGTCATGGTGCCGACCGCAAACTTTGCAGCCTTGTCCAGAAACTCTCGTTTGGTTATCCGGCCATGGGCATAGAAATCGTAGAGTTCGAGAAGTTCTTGCGGGAAATCCTTCGCCGTCAGACGTGTCATGGTCAGCCTTTCCTCTCAAAGAAGGTCAGTCTAGCACAAGGTTGAAATGGAGCCACACCGCTGCCAGCAATGCATAGCGGCAGCTTCTTCACATTGATTGAAACCAACTTTACTGCATTCGTCTTTCAAAACAAAAGGCCCGGCAAAAGCCGGGTCTTTTCAATGAATTATATCCGAGAGCATCAGATATTCGGCTCGATCTTGCCCTTGCCTTTAGCCCCGCCTTTATCCTTGGCCGTGAGCTTGTCGATATAGGCGAGGAACAGCGCCGAAAACACGAATGCCAGATGGATGATGGTGAACCACAGCAACTGGTTTGACGTGTAGGTGGTGGCGTTGAGGAATATCTGCAGCAGATGGATCGACGAGATCGCCACGATGGTCGAGGCAACCTTGATCTTGAGCGAGCCTGCATCGATGGTGCCAAGCCAGTGCACCTCGTCGCCGGCCTGATCGAAGCGGCTGACGAAATTCTCATAGCCCGAAATGATGACCATCACCACGAGGCTCGCAATCAACGCCGCGTCGATGAGCCCGAGGACTTTCAGGATCGTGTCGGTATCATTCAGCGCGGTAACTTTCGTTGCAAAATCGAACAGCTTGCCCACGAAGGATACAGCATAGATCGCCAGCGCAACGGCGAGACCGAGATAGAAGACAACCAGCAGCCAGCGTGACGCCAGAATGATATTTTCGATCAGAAGTTCAATTCGTTTCATCGATCCGGTTCCAGGTAATCATATCGACACCTCTTAAAAAACCGCGCGCTTTTGGCAAGCGCGTCAGATATTGAATGATGTGCAAAAGTAGGATCGCGACTGCTTTCTTACAATATCAGCTTTCGTCTGCTGCTTGCAGCAATTCCAGTGCGAGCTTGCGCGCCCCCGCAGAAATGTCCGGATTGAAGACCAGCCAATAACCTTTGTCGCTCGTCTGCGACACCTCGCAAGCATGGACAAGCTGCCCACGCTGCACGGCCCCGTCGATCAGCCCCGCCCAGCCAAGCGCCACCCCCTGATCGGCAATGGCTGCCTCGATCACCAGATTATAGGTGTTGAAGACCAGCCCGTAATTGCCGTCCTCGATGTCCTCACCGATAGCATCGAGCCATGACTGCCATGTGAACCAGCGATCACCCTGCAGCGTATCAAGATGCAGCAGTGAAGCGGTACCCAGCCTTTTCCCATCCGGAAACGGGCCATGTTCGGCAAGATAGGCTGGCGAACAGACCGGCACGACTTTTTCACCGATGAAGGCGATAGCGTCCTTCGGGAAATCCTCGCGACCGCCGAAAAGGACCGAAATATCCGCGTCACGCCGGTCGAGCGGCTGAAGCATGGATGATGCCGTGATGCGCACATCCACCTCCGGATGTTTCGGGCGAAACTGCGCGACACGCGGCATCAGCCAGAACGTCGCGAAGCCATAGTCGGTCGCGATCCGCAGTCCCGGCGCGCGCTGACGGCGTTTGATCTGCTGCACAGCCTCATCGATTCCATCGAGACCGGAGCGCACTGCTTCATAAAGAATGCGGCCCTCGGGCAATATCTCAACGCCGCGCGCCCGCCGGGCGAACAATGCGACGCCCAGACGCTCCTCGATGCGTTTTATCTGATAGCTGACGGCCGGTTGCGTCATGCCGAGTTCACGCGCTGCAAGGGTCAGATTTTCCAATCGTCCCACCGCTTCGAAAACGCCAAGGCTGCCAAGGTCCCAGGATGGAGAAACCATAAATACTTTCTATAGCTTCGATAAAAAATGAATGGGTTTTTCCTTAGCCTAAATGATGTTCTCCTTAAAGTAGGAACATAAGACATAACTGGTCTTAATCTATAGGAGGGGTCACAAAATGCGCTACTTGAAGATTGCGGCACTGGCGTTCACGGCACTGGCGGGGCTTTCAGGAGCGGCTTCTGCTGCCGATCCCGCCGCTTGCGAAACCATCCGGCTGTCCGATCCGGGCTGGACCGACATCACCTCCACCAACTCCGTCGCAAGCGTGCTGCTGGAAGGTCTCGGCTATAAGCCCAATGTAAAAACCATGTCCGTGCCCATCGGCTATGAGGCGCTCAAGACTGGCAATCTTGACGTTTTCCTCGGCAACTGGATGCCCGCACAACAGAAGTTCCGTGACGATCTCGACAAGGCGAAAGCCGCCGAAGTCATCGTGAAAAACCTCGAAGGGGCAAAGTTCACGCTGGCCGTGCCGGATTATGTGGCAAGCGAAGGCGTGAAGGACTTTGCCGACCTCGCCGCCCATGCGGACAAATTTGGCAAGGAAATCTACGGCATCGAGCCGGGTGCACCTGCCAACCAGAACATCCAGAAAATCATCGAGGACCACAAGTTCAAGCTCGATGGCTGGAAGCTGGTGGAATCGAGCGAGCAGGCCATGCTCGCGCAGGTGGATCGCAAGAACAAGGATAAGGCTTGGGTCGTGTTTCTGGCCTGGGCGCCGCACCCGATGAACAACAAGCTCAAGATAGAATATCTGGCGGGTGGCGATGACTATTTCGGCCCGAATTTCGGCGGCGCGGAAGTCTACACGCTTGGCCGCACCGGCTGGGCCGCCCAATGCCCGAATGCCGCAACGTTCTTCAAGAACCTCACTTTCACTGTCGATATCGAGAATGAGCTGATGGGCAAGATTCTCGATGAAGGTGCGGAAGGTCCTGCAGCCGCCAAGGAATGGCTGAAGGCGCATCCGGACCAGATCGACAAATGGCTTGCGGGCGTCACCACCTTCAAGGGCGAACCGGGCGCGGAAGCCGTCAAGGCAAACCTCGGTCTTTAACCGAGAACAACACGCACTTTGCAGGCGGGCGTTTCAGCGCCCGCCGTTTCGCGTTCCCACACTTGCCAACGGTCCCGCACAATGAAAAAGCCGAATATCCTCATCCTCATGGTCGATCAGCTGAACGGCACGTTCTTTCCGGACGGCCCGGCCGAATTCCTGCATGTTCCCAATCTGAGAAAGCTTGCCGAACGTTCCGCACGTTTTGCCAACTGCTACACGGCAAGCCCTCTTTGCGCCCCGGCGCGTGCGTCGTTCATGTCGGGCCAGTTGCCGTTTCGAACTGGCGTCTATGACAATGCGGCGGAGTTTTCGTCTGAAATCCCAACCTATGCGCATCACCTTCGCAACGCTGGCTACCAGACGGCGCTTTCCGGCAAGATGCATTTCGTCGGTCCGGATCAGCTGCACGGTTTCGAGCAGCGGCTCACCACCGACATCTACCCGGCGGATTTCGGCTGGACGCCGGATTATCGCAAGCCTGGTGAACGTATCGACTGGTGGTATCACAATCTCGGTTCGATCACCGGAGCGGGTTCCGCCGAAATCACCAACCAGCTCGAATATGACGATGAAGTTGCCTATCAGGCCGAAGCGAAGCTCTATGATCTGGCGCGCGGCCACGACGAGCGGCCATGGTGTCTGACTGTCAGCTTTACCCACCCACATGACCCTTACGTAGCGCGCAAGCGCTTCTTCGATCTCTATGCGGACATTCCCGAACTTGATCCGAAAATCGGACCGCTGGCTGAAAGCGAGATCGACCCGCACACCGAACGCCTGTTACGGGCCTGCAAGGCCGAGGACTACGATCTGACCCGCGAGAAGGTTCGCACGGCACGTCAGGCCTATTTCGCCAATATCTCCTATGTGGATGACAAGATCGGCGTCCTGCTCGATGTCGTCGAACGCTGCGGCATGGCGGAAGACACGATTGTCGTCTTCACTTCCGATCACGGCGATATGCTTGGCGAACGCGGCTTGTGGTTCAAGATGAGCTTCTTCGATGGCTCCGCTCGCGTCCCGTTGATGATTGCGGCCCCGCAATTGCGGGCTGGCCGCGTGGATGCGCCCGTCTCGACGCTCGACGTTCTGCCGACACTGGCGGACCTTGCCGGGATCGACCTCAAGGGCATCATGCCGTGGACCGACGGCGTTTCACTGACAGATGTTGCCTCTGGCGCGGAGCGCGGGGCGGTGCCTATGGAATATGCAGCCGAAGGCACCATTGCGCCAATGATCTCGCTGCGGGATGGCGACTGGAAGCTCAACCTGTGCCGCGCCGACCCGCCACAATTGTTCAACCTTGCCGACGATCCCGACGAGCTGCGCAATCTGGCGGAACTGCCGGAATTCAAAACCGCTCTGGACGACCTTCTGGCCAAAGCTGAAAAACGCTGGAATCTGGAACGCTACGATGCCGACGTCCGGGCCAGTCAGGCGCGTCGCCACGTCGTCTATCCGGCGTTGCGCAACGGCGCCTACTATCCATGGGACTACCAGCCGCTGCAAAAGGCGTCCGAGCGCTATATGCGCAACCACATGGACCTGAACGTGCTGGAAGAAAACCAGCGCTTTCCGCGCTGATTAGCAAAGCGGGGCCTCACAGCCCCGCCTGTTCAAATTCTTACTGTTCGGAAAATTCCAGAACCGTGCCGCTGGCATTTTCCGGCAGCACGGCGATGCCCGCAGATGTCTTCACGTGGGAAATTCCGTTGGTATCGAGAACGCCGCGCGCCTTGTCCAGCGAAGCGACCCGGATGCGCAGAACGGCGAAAGCCTTGCCCGGTGTCCGGGCAAAATCCACACCGGGATAGATTGCAGCGGCTTTCTCCTCACTCACAACCCATATGTCTGCCGAACGTGAGCCTGTCGAAACCTTCCAGCCACCATCCTGTACCTCTGCCTTGCCATTGGCGTACAGGCGGGCAAAACCATTGGCAGCAGCTTCCGGATCGGATGAGATGGCAACAATGGCGGAAAGGCCATTTGCACCATTTGCATGTTCGATCAGTTCCGGCAGCCAGACTGTTTCGCGGGTCTTGTGCTGGCACATGAAGACCATACCTTGCGGCACTTCACTTTCCGCGAAAGACACCGTTTCAAAAGCCGCAACACCCTCGCCGCCGCCCGGCAGTTCTACGGGACGCTGAAACGCGCCAACCTCGCCGGTCTTGATGCCAAGTGCGTCCAGTTCCGCCTTGGCATCGCGCGCATTGTCGATGCGGCAGGCAATGGCATGGAGGCCTTCGCCCTGCGCTGCCAGTTTCTCACGCTGATGCAGATTACCCGGCGTCTCGGCAACGATGCCGAGCAGCTCGAAATAATCCTCCGGAAACATGATGGTGTAGTTGCCGGTGCCCTTTTCCTTGCTGTGGAGTCCACGTGGGCTCAGTGTGAATCCGAAACGGCGATATTGTTCGGCACTTTTCTCCAGATCGCCGACCAGCAGGAAAATATGATCGACGCCTTTGACCGGATGAGACATACAAAACTTCCTTTTCTATTTCTTGGTCGGAGCCAGAACGATCTCGTGGATCGTAACCTTGGGATTCATATTGGCAACATAGAGGGCGGTTTCAGCCATATCCTCGGGCTGGATGACATCATCCATGCGAGAGAGATCGAAGCCCGGACGACGCGCCAGAAGCGGCGTCGCCACCTCACCGGGGCATAGCACCGTCGACCGGATGCCGTTTGGTCCTTCCTGCG
This sequence comes from Brucella sp. JSBI001, assembly GCF_026014005.1. NCBI lineage: Bacteria > Pseudomonadati > Pseudomonadota > Alphaproteobacteria > Hyphomicrobiales > Brucellaceae > Brucella > Brucella sp. JSBI001. The sequence continues at coordinate 1,584,312 of NZ_CP110339.1, forward strand.
CATTCAGGCTGGCGCTCAGATCGTTGAGCGCATGTTTGGACGCACCATAGGGGACGCCGCCGCCGGGCGATGAAAACCGCCCTGCCCAGGACGATGTGTGGATCATCAACCCACCACCCTGTGCGCGCATGGGCGTCAAAGCAGCGGCAATCACATTGATCGCACCCTTGATGTTGATGTCGATGACATCGTCCCATGAATCGAAATCAATATCCGCCCAGCTACGGCGCGGAATATTGAGACCGGCATTGTTGCAGAGCACATCAAGACGACCTGCCCAATCGACGATAGCTCCGGCAGTAGCGGCAACCGCCTCCCGGTCGAGAACATCCGCCGGAAATATCTGCGCCTCGCCACCATTGGAGACGATCTCCTCGGCAATCACTGCAAGTGCATCCGCCTTGCGGCCCGTTAGCGCGACGCGCCAGCCTTCACGCGCGAACCGTCGTGCCATGGCAGCGCCGATGCCGGACCCGGCGCCGGTGATCCAGACCGCACCGCGCTCGTTTTTGCCCGAGTTTGCGTTCTGCTCGGGGGAATTCTGACTCATCAACAAACTCCGTCGTAGAAAATCGACATTTATTAACGCAGGCTGGTCGAGAAATTTTACCAATTTTGCCCGCGATATTAGTTTATCTTGACATTATCGCCACGGATTCTAGCATATCAATGCTTGCATACAATAAAGACCCTCTGAGGTGGCATTTCGTTGCGATTTCAGGGGCTTGAACAATATTGGGACGTGCGGGAAAAGAGGCTAAAAAGCCCTCCCTCAACGTCCTTCAGGGGAACAGAGAATGCATATCAGAAAAGCTGGCCTTGGCCTGTTTCTAGCGGCGTTTTCGCTTGCGACGGCGTCTTCGCACGCCGAAGAAGTGAAGCGCGGCGGCACTGTCATCGTCCATATGAACACCGAGCAGGGTGTGCTTAACCCTGCGCTGCGCGCCTCCACCGGCGTCTATCAGATCACCGGCCGTATCATGGAGCCGCTGATCGACCGCACTTATGAGGGCTATGTGCCGGTTCTGGCCACAAGCTGGTCGTCCTCGGAAGACGGCAAGGCCATCACCTTCAAGCTGCGCGAGAATGTGCGCTGGCATGACGGTCAGCCTTTCAGCTGCGATGACGTTTCGTTCAGCGCGATGAACCTCTGGAAGAAGCTGCTCAACTATTCGACCACGCTTCAGGCCAATCTCGAAGCCGTCGATTGCACCGATCCTTACACAGCAGTGTTCCGCTATTCCAAGCCGATGCCGCTGGAACTGCTCGTCGCTGCCATGCCTGATCTCGGCCATCCGGTGCCGAAGCATCTTTATGAAGGCACTGATATTCTCAAGAACAAGTACAACGCCGCGCCGGTGGGCACGGGACCGTTCAAGTTCGTCGAGTATGAGCGCGGCCAGCACATCATTGCCGAGCGCAACGACGATTACTGGCGTGGCAAGGAATATCCTTATCTCGACCGCATCGTCTGGCGTTTCATGCCGGACAAGGCCGCTGCTGCCGCAGCGCTTGAAGCCGGTGAAATGATGGAAACCGCCTTCAACGGTATTTCCATGTCGGATACCGAGCGCCTCCAGAAGGATGGCCGCTTTGACACCGGCACCAAGGGTTTCGAAAACAACGTTGCCCACTCGACCATCGAGTTCAATCTGCGCAATCCGATCCTTGCCAATCTGAAAGTTCGCCAGGCGATCTATCACGCGCTCGATATCGACTTTGCGATCAAGACGATCATGCGCGGCTATGCCAAGCCGGGCCGTGGCCCGATCCCAAGCGCTGGCGGCGCCAATTACACGGATCAGGTCCAGACTTACCCGTATGATGTTGAAAAGGCGAAAAAACTGCTCGACGAAGCCGGTTACCCGGCTGGCCCCGACGGCATCCGCTTCAAGCTGCGTCATCGCCCGGCACCATGGGGTGAATATACGCAGCTCTGGGCCGAGTATTATGCCCAGGCGATGAAGGAAGTCGGTATCGACGTCCAGATCCTGACCAACGATGCGCCGGGCTTTCTGAACGGTGTCTATCGTGACCATGACTTCGACACGGCAAGCGGCTGGCACCAGTTCCGCTCCGATCCGGCTGTTTCCACCACCGTCTGGCTGCGCTCCGGCGCTCCGGTCGGCACCGCATGGTCCAACCAGTTCGACTACAAATCGGACGAAATGGACAGCCTGATCGACAAGGCCGCGAGCGAGCTCGACCCGGCCAAGCGCGCCGATCTTTATCACCAGATCCAGCAGCTTGAGATGAAAGACCTGCCGGTCATCTTCGCCATCGAACATCCGTTCGTCGGCGTGACCAATAAGGTCTTGAAGAACCACCACAACACGCCGCGCTGGGATTCTTCCAGCTGGTACGATCTGTGGATCGATCAATAAACAATACCAACCGCTGCCGGTCATCCGGCAGCGGCTCCCCAGTTTTATGAATGCTGAAATGAATATCTTGCAGGATAACCCGCAATGCCCCTGCCCCCGATCCTGACTTTTGCGCTGCGGCGCATCTTGCAGGCGATCCCCGTCATTCTTCTCATCATGATCGGGTCATTCCTGCTGATCAAGCTTGCGCCCGGCGACACGGTGGACGCGCTTGTTGGCGACATGGGCGGCGCAGACCCGCAATTCGTCGCCAATCTGCGCGCCGAATACGGCCTCGACCAGCCGGTCTGGACGCAGCTGTGGATCTACATGACCAAGCTGGCACAGTTCGATTTCGGCTGGTCCTATGTCTACGAGCAGCCGGTGCTGGACGTGTTGATGGCCCGCCTCGTGCCGACGCTCTTGCTCATGGTTTCCTCGCTTTCGGTGGCCTTCATTTTCGGCATTGCGCTCGGAGCTTTCGCCGCGCGCAAGGCTTATTCGCTGACCGACAATGCGATTTCCACGCTCGGCCTTGTCTTCTACGCCATGCCGAGCTTCTTCCTAAGCCTCATTTTGATGTTCATCTTTTCGGTCAAGCTGGGCTGGCTGCCGGTCGGTGGCTACAAGACGATTGCCGGTTTCTATACCGGCTGGAAGAATGTCTGGGATATTGCCGTGCACCTCGTCATGCCGACGACGGCGCTTTCGCTCATCTATCTCGCCTTCTACATGCGCCTGATGCGCACCAGTGTGCTGGAAGTGGCCGACCTTGATTATGTTCGCACCGCACGCGCCAAGGGTGCAAGCGGTGCAAGGCTGATGTTCCATCACATCATGCGTAACGCATTCCTGCCCGTCGTCACGCTGCTCGGACTGCAATTCTCGACTGTGCTTGGCGGCTCGGTCGTGATCGAGACAATCTTTTCTCTGCCCGGCCTCGGCCAGCTTGCCTACACCTCCGTGATCAAGCGCGACCTCAACACGCTGATGGGCATCATCTTTCTGTGCTCGGTGCTGGTGGTGATCGTGAATTTCATCACCGACCTCATCTATGCGCGGCTTGATTCCAGGATCGAACTGTCATGACTCCACAGGACCTCTCCCTCACCCGCCCGCAGGTCTCGCGCGCAAAAATTCTGTGGCAGCGCTTCAGCCGCAACCGCGCTGCCGTACTGGGCCTTATCCTCTTCATCGCCGTGGTCCTGATCGCGTTGCTGGCCGATGTCATTGCGCCCGGCGACCCGCTGCGGCGCGCAGGCGATCCGCTCGTCTGGCCATTCATCAATGCTGCAACGCCCCTTGGTACCGACCAGCTTGGGCGCGATATCATGGCAGGCATTGTCCATGGCGCGCGCATTTCGCTTCTGATCGGCGTGGTCGCCACCCTGATTTCTATCGTGATCGGCATCATCATCGGCGCGCTTGCCGGCTATTATGGTGGCTGGGTGGATGACGTTCTGATGCGCATCACCGAAGCCTTCCAGACCGTTCCAAGCTTCGTACTGCTTCTGACACTGGTAGCAATCTTCGGCTCATCGATCGAAAATATCATCATCTGCATCGGCATCGTGTCATGGACCGCGCCTGCCCGCATGGTGCGCGCCGAATTTCTGGCGCTGCGCAAGCGCGAATTCATCGATGCAGCGCGCAATCTCGGCGTCGGGAATGCCTCAATAATCTTCCGTGAAATCCTGCCGAATGCCCTGCCGCCGGTGATTGTCTTCGCATCCGTGGTGATGGCCACTTCCATCCTGATGGAAAGCGCGCTCGCCTTCCTCGGCCTCGGTGACCCAAACTATGCAAGCTGGGGTAACATGATCGGCCAAGGTCGCGCCGTGCTGCGCACTGACTGGTTCTGCTCGGTTATTCCCGGCATCGCCATTCTGCTCACCGTTCTTTCCTTCAGCCTGCTTGGCGAAGGCCTGAACGACGCGCTTAATCCGAGGCAGAAGAAATAATGACCGCTGCACCCGTTCTCGAAATCAAAAATCTGCAGATCGCGCTGCCAAAGGGTGCCGACCGCCCTTACGCCCTGCAGGACCTGACACTGACCATCAACCCCGGTGAAATCGTCTGCCTCGTCGGCGAAAGCGGCTCCGGCAAATCGCTTTCGGCAGGCGCAATCATGCGCCTTTTGCCGGAACCGCATGTGCGCGTGACCAATGGCACAATCAGGCTGGAAGGCACCGATCTCTATTCGCTCAGCGAAACCGACATGAAGAAGCTGCGCGGCGACCGCATCGGCATGATCTTTCAGGAGCCGATGACCGCACTCAACCCGCAGAAGACGGTCGGCTGGCAGATCGATGAAGTGTTGCGCCTGCACACGAAACTCGGTCGCAAGGAACGTCGCGCCGCCGTGCTGAACATGCTGGCGGAAGTGAAAATTCCGGACCCGGAATCCGCTTACAACGCCTATCCGCACCAGATTTCGGGCGGACAGCGCCAGCGCGTCATGATTGCCATGGCGCTTATCCTGAAACCGCGCCTCATCATTGCCGATGAACCAACCACCGCGCTCGATGTGACCACGCAGGCACAAATCCTGAAACTGATCCGCGACCTGCAACGCGAACACGATACTGGCATCCTGTTCATCACGCATGACTTCGGCGTGGTGGCGGAAATTGCCGACCGCGTTGCCGTTCTGCGGCTTGGCGAACTGGTCGAGGAAGGCCCGGCAAACGAAGTGCTGAACCATCCGCAGCACCCATATACCAAGGCGCTGATTGCATCGGTTCCAGCTCTCACTCCGCCCGAACCGAAGCCATCTGTGGACGCTCAGCCGATCATTCTCAAGGCGAGCGCTTTACGCAAAACCTTCAAGGCGCGCGGCGGATTGCTGACCGGCAAAAGAAGTGCCGTTCCTGCCGTGAAGGACCTTTCGTTTGAACTACGTCAGGGTGAAACGCTTGGCGTCGTGGGCGAAAGCGGGTCGGGCAAGACAACCGTTTCGCGCATCGTCACCCGTCTGCTTGAAGCCGATAGCGGCAAGGTCGATGTGAATGGCAAAGATTTTCTGAGCGCCAGCCCGCGTGAAGTGCGGGCCATGCGCAAGGACATCCAGATGGTCTTTCAGGACCCGATGGCCTCGCTCAACCCGCGCCGCCGCGTCGTGGACCTGATCGCACAGGGGCCAATCGTCCATGGCGTACCGAAGGCAGAGGCGCACGCAAAGGCCCGCGAGTTGCTGGAGCTGGTCGAGCTTTCGCCTGCCGCAGCCGACCGTTTTCCGCATGAATTTTCCGGCGGGCAGCGGCAGCGCATCGGCATCGCCCGCGCGCTGGCGCTGGAGCCGCGCATCATCGTCGCCGACGAACCGGTCTCCGCGCTCGATGTCTCCGTACAGGCTCAGGTGTTGCGGCTTCTGGCCGACCTCCGCGAACGGCTCAATCTGTCGCTTCTTTTCGTCACGCATGATCTGCGCGTCGCGGCCCAGCTTTGCGACCGCATCATCGTCATGTCGAAGGGTGAGATCGCCGAAGCAGGTCTGACGGCGCAAGTCTTCGCTAATCCGCAACATGAATATACACAGCGCCTCCTTGCCTCCATTCCCGGCAAGGGCTGGACGCCTCCTCGTTTGGAAAATGCGTGACACCATGCAGAACATAGTCTTTCCACCCTCCATCTGGGCTGCCACTGCCCCTGCCCGCATACCGGCAAAGCCGCTGACCAATGACGCGGAAGCCGATATCGCCATCGTCGGCGGTGGCTTTACGGGACTTTCAGCAGCGCTCCATCTGGCGAAACGCGGCAAGCGTGTCATCCTGCTGGAAGGCAATGCGGTCGGCTGGGGCGCATCGGGGCGCAACAATGGACAGGTCATTCCGACCATGACTTCGGCGGAACCCGATGCAATCGCCAAACGCTACGGCGCATCGGGCGAACGTTTTGCTCGACTGATCGGCAATAGCGCCGACATTCTGTTTTCCATCGTGCGTGATGAAAACATCGAGGCCGAGGCCGAGCAGAACGGCTGGTTCCAGCCTGCCCATTCGCCGGGCCGGGTGAAGCTTTCGCAAACCCGCGTGGACGCATGGAAACGCTTCGGCTTCCCGGCGGAATTTTTCGACCGCGCCGCAACATCGCGGCTGTTGGGCAGCGATTTCTGGTATGGCGGCATGTTCAACCCGACCGGCGGTCATATCAATCCACTGGCCTTCGCACGCGGTCTTGCCGCCGCTGCCGAACGCCACGGCGCGATCATTCACGAACAAAGCCCGGTCATCTCCTATGCCCAAGTGGGTGATCACTGGGAGGTCAAGACCGCCAGCGCCACAGTGCGCGCCAAGGGCTTTTTGCTCGCCACCAACGCCTATACCGGCGAGTTGCGTGAAGGGCTTGCCCCGCGCCTTGCCCGCACCATCGTGCCGGTGCTCTCGTGGCAGATGGCGACCGCGCCGGTCAGCGATAATCTGCGCGCAACGATTTTGCCCGGTCGGCAGGCCGTTTCCGACACCCGCGGCGACCTGCGTTTCTTCCGCTACGATGCCCGCAACCGGCTGATTACCGGCGGCGTGGTGATGGGCGATTTCAACATCGCAGAACGCGTCAAGCGCAAGACGGCGCGCAACATGGCGGAAGCCTTTCCAGCGCTTGGCGAGCCGGAAATCACCCATGTGTGGAGCGGCTATATCGGCATGACATGGGATCGCTTTCCACGCGTTCATCAGCTCGGCCCCAATGGCTGGGCCTGGATCGGCTGCAACGGTCGCGGCGTTGCGCTTGGCACATCGCTCGGGCGGGAATTTGCACGTGCGCTCGACGGCGAGCCTGTGCAAAAACTTGCCCTGCCCGTCTCGGAACCGGCACCGCTGCCTTTTCATAAAGTCGCGCGAAAGATTGCCCCGTTCTACCTCGCATGGCTTCGGCGCAAGGATCTCTCCGAGCCAAATCTTTAGTTCCGCTCATTTAACGTTCATGTGAAAGGTCAGGTCCATGAATCAAATGTCAATTCTCGAACGTCGCCGCATCGAAGCGCTGGTTCTCAAGAATGTTTACGAAGTTATTCGCGAACGCTCCGGTGAGGAAGAAGCGCAGGCTGCAATCGGCGAAGCCGTCAGCCGTTCGGCCATCGAACAGGGCAAGAGTTTTGCCGACGAGCTGGGCCGCACGCCAACGATACAGGACTTTGCCGATATCCAGCCGCTGTGGACGAAGGAAAACGCACTGGAGATCGACGTGATTTCGCAGGGCGAAGATCATTTCGATTTCAACGTTACGCGATGCCGTTATTCGGAAATGTACCGCGAGATGGGTCTTGGCCATATCGGCCACCTGCTCTCCTGCAATCGCGATGGCGATTTCTGCATCGGCTACAACCCAGAAATGAAGCTGGAACGCTCGCAGACCATCATGAAGGGCGCAAGCCACTGCGATTTCCGCTACCGTCTCGACAAGACTGAAGACAACACAAAAGGAGCCTGACATGCCGGTTGAAAACTGGACATCGAACCAGCTGGACGAACTCGTCGCGTTCCGTCGTGACCTGCACGAAAACCCGGAGCTGCTTTACGATGTAAACCGGACTGCAGAAAAGGTTGCCGAAGCGCTGCGCGCCGCAGGCGTCGATGAGGTGGTGGCCGGCATCGGGCGCACCGGCGTCGTCGGCGTCATTCATGGGCAGTCGAACCGTTCCGGTCGCGCCATCGGCCTGCGTGCCGACATGGATGCGCTGCCGATCCTCGAAGAAACCGGCGCGGAATGGTCATCGAAAGTGCCGGGGAAAATGCATGCCTGCGGCCATGACGGCCATACGACCATGCTTCTGGGCGCTGCCCGCGAACTGGCGCAAAGCCGCGCCTTCGACGGCACCGTCATCGTTATCTTCCAGCCTGCCGAAGAAGGCGGCGCAGGCGCAAAGGCGATGATCGACGACGGCCTGTTCAAGCGCTGGCCGGTCAATGAAGTCTACGGCATGCATAACCGCCCTAATCTTCCCGTCGGACACTTCATCATCAATTCCGGCCCGATCATGGGATCGGTTGACATTCTCGACATCACCATCGAGGGCGTTGGCGGACATGCGGCCTCCCCACACCAGACCATCGACCCCATCCCGGTGACGGCAGCACTCATTCAGGCAATCCAGACGCTGACCGCACGCACCGTCGACCCGCTGGATTCCGCAGTGATCTCGATCACCACCATTCAGGGTGGTGATGCTTTCAACGTGATTCCGCAGAAAATTCGGTTGACCGGTACCGTCCGCACGCTTCGTGAGGAAGTGCGCGACCATATCGAGGAAAAGTTGGCTCGCGCCGTGCAGGGCATTGCCGATGCTTTCGGCGCCAAGGCCACGCTCGACTATCAGCGCAGCTATCCGGTCACCGTTAATCACGAGCGCGAAACGGAACTGGCCGCAATCGCTGCCGATGCAGTTGCGGGCGCTGACCGCGTGGCTCGGGATATGCCGGCAACGCTTGGCGGTGAAGACTTTGCCTTCATGCTGAACGAGGTGCCGGGCGCGATGATCAATATCGGCAACGGCCCGAGCGCCAATCTCCATCATCCGAAATATGACTTCAACGACGATGTCATTGCCTGGGGTTGCTCGTACTGGACAACGCTCGTGCGCCATCGGCTGCCGATCGAGAACTGATAGCCGCCTATATATCTATTCAGGGCGGCGCCCCAAGGGGCCGCCCTTTGTATTTTTCGTAAAAAGCGAAGTGTTTTTACACTAAAACCTCTAGTTTATCTGAGCCTCACGTAATATAACGCGCTCCCAATAATCCATCGCGGCTTTTCCCGATGGGAAAAGAGAATCCGGTTTGGACGCATATCCTGAACGTCTCAGTTTCGGAAATGCGGGAAGCCAATGGTAGAGCGGGAAATCCATGAATATCGAGTCTGCCTTGAGCGACAGCGCCAATATTTTTGACCTTGCGCCAATTTCCCTGTGGCTTGAGGATTATAGCGGTCTGCGCAAGCAGTTCGAAGAATGGCGCGCGCTTGGCGTTACCGATCTCGGGGCTTTCCTGCACGAAGACACAACCCGGCTGCGCATCTGTACCAGCCATATCCGGGTTCTGAAGGTCAACCGCAAGACGCTTTCGCTTTTCGAGGCGGACAGCGTCAGTCATCTGGTCGCCAACCTCGAACGCGTGTTTCGCGACGACATGCTGGACCCGCATATCGATGAGATGGTCCAGCTCTGGAACGGCGGCGGTACTTTCTCAAGCGACACCATCAACTATTCGCTCGGCGGCAAGCGGCTCGACATCCAGCTCAAGGGCGTCGTGCTTCCCGGCTATGAACACACTTGGGAGCGGGTTCTGCTTTCCATCGAGGATGTGACCGCTCGCGAGAATGCCCGCCGCGAGCAGGATCGGCACAAACAGCACGCAGTGGGCCTTTTCGAACATTCACCGGTTTCGCTCTGGGTCGAGGATTTCAGCCGCATCAAGCAACTGATGGACGATGTGCGCCAGCGCGGCATCGTTGATTTTCGGGTGTTTACCGACGTGCATCCAGAATTCGTGCGCCAGTGCATGAGCGAAATCCGCGTGCTCGAAATCAACACGGAGACGACGGCCCTCTTCCTCGCGTCCGACAAGAAAACGCTGCTGCAGAACCTGCCGCATATCTTCAAGGACGAGATGGAAGCCTCTTTCCGCGAACAACTGATCGACCTGTGGAACGGGATTCTGTTCCAGCGTCGCGAAGTGGTGAACTATGCGCTCGATGGATCCGAACGGCATGTTCTGCTGCAGTTCTCTGTTCTACCGGGACATGAGACGGACTGGTCGCTGGTGCAGGTCGCACTTACCGACATCACGGCGCGCAAGAAGGCCGAGGCCTATCTGGAATATCTGGGCAAGCACGATGTGCTGACCAAGCTGCACAATCGCGCCTATTATGTCGATGAGCTTAACCGGCTTGAGCGCAAGGGCCATACGCCCGTTTCAGTCATCATCATCGATCTCAACGGCCTCAAGGCCGCGAATGATCAATGGGGCCATGCGACAGGCGACGGATTGCTGCGACGCATCGGAGAAGTGCTGAATGAAGCCGTGAAGCAGCCGGGCCATGCCGCACGCATTGGCGGTGACGAATTCGCGGTTGTGCTGCCTTATGTCGATGAGCGCGGCGCCGAGGCGATGGTCGAGGACATTCAGCGGCTGGTCGATATCAACAACCAGTATTATTCCCAACTCAAGCTCAATCTTTCCATCGGCTCTGCGACCAGCATGCCGGGCGAGAAGCTGGAAACCGTTGCCAAGCGCGCCGACCTGCTGATGTATGAGAACAAGCGCCAGCAGTATACGAGCGGTACAATCTAGAGCATTTCCTGTTTTGATTGAATCATTGGAAACCCTCTATCTCTTTGTTTTTAAGCATGTCTTTATCCCAAACCGGTCCCCACTTTTGGGAGACATGCTCTAGTCATCAAATGCGATAATCGTCTTGCCGCGCGTCAGATCGGTGACGAGGCGGGATAGTTCATCCCGCGCGGCGATGGGCATCGTGCCCGCCATTTCCACGCCGGTGCCGGTGAAATTCTCTTGCGCGATGGCAAGGTTTTCCACCGCTGTCAGGCGTGCTTTCAGCAGCGCATGATCTGAAAAATCGCAGGCGAACTGAAATCCGACCAGCGGAATAACTTCTGTTTTCTCAGCCTGTCGCAGACAGGTAGCGGCAGTGCCGCCATAGGCGCGCATCAGGCCACCGCTTCCCAGAAGAATGCCGCCGAACCAGCGCGTAACCACGACTGCAATATTGTCCAGCTGCTGGCCGTCAATTGCCTGCAGGATCGGCTTTCCTGCCGTGCCGCTCGGCTCTCCATCGTCGCTGAAACGGTAGTTCTGCCCCATGCGCCAGGCCCAGCAATTATGGCTCGCCGACAGATCGGAATGCTCGCTCAAAAAATCCTTCGCCGCCTGCTCGTTTGCGACAGGCGCAGCAATGGCCAGAAATCGACTTTTCTTGATCTCCTGACTAAAGGTTTCGACGCGACTGATCGTGAACATGGCAATCCTACAAAGATGATTGCGGGGCCTAGCATTTTCCATTGAGGATGACGACCCCTTCCAGCTTCCCCCGGCATTGCGCCCACCGGATATAGGGTATAAGGCAATTGGAAAATGAGCCCATATTTTTGAGCTCTGTTCTTGCATATCCAGACGAAAGGTCCCGCCGATGTTCGATTTGATCGTGAGAAACGCCAATCTCCCCGACGGTCGCGAGAAGCAGGACATTTTGGTCAAGGACGGCAAGATTGCCGATATCGGGCCCTCCAAGGGGGAGCATCAGGCGGCTCAGGAAATCGATGCGACCGACCGGCTCGTAACCCCGCCTTTCGTCGATCCGCATTTCCACATGGATGCGACCCTGTCGCTCGGCCTGCCGCGCCTCAACCGTTCCGGTACGCTTCTTGAAGGCATCGCGCTCTGGGGCGAACTGAAGCCGATGCTGACCGTTGAAGCCATGGTCGAGCGCGCGCTGCGTTATTGCGATCTGGCCGTTTCGCAGGGCCTGCTGGCGATCCGCAGCCATGTCGATGTCAGCGATCCGCGTCTTCTCACTGCTGAGGCGATGATCGAAGTGCGCGAGAAGGTAAAGCCTTACATCGATCTGCAGCTCGTGGCCTTTCCGCAGGATGGTTACTACCGTTCGCCGGGCGCAGTCGATCTCGTCAACCGCTCGCTCGATATGGGCCTCGACGTCGTCGGCGGCATTCCGCATTTTGAGCGCACCATGGCTGATGGCGCAGCCTCGCTGGAGGAACTCTGCCGCATTGCCGCTGAACGCGGGCTGCCGGTCGATATCCATTGCGACGAAAGCGACGATCCGATGTCGCGCCATGTCGAGACGCTGGCGGCGCAGACAATGCGCTTCGGCTTGCAGGGCCGCGTTTCCGGTTCGCACCTCACCTCCATGCATTCCATGGATAATTATTACGTTTCGAAGCTCATCCCGCTGATTGCGGAAGCAAAGATGAACGCCATCCCGAACCCGCTCATCAACATCACGCTGCAAGGCCGCGCGGACACCTATCCGAAGCGCCGCGGAATGACACGCGTGCCGGAGCTGATGGCTGCCGGTATCAATGTCGCTTTCGGCCACGATTGCGTGATGGACCCTTGGTACTCGATGGGTTCCGGCGACATGCTGGAAGTCGGCCACATGGCGATCCATGTCGCACAGATGACCTCCATCGAAGGCAAGAAACAGGTTTTCGATGCACTCACCGTCAATTCCGCCAAGGCGCTGGGCCTCGAAGGCTACGGTCTTGCAAAGGGCTGCAATGCCGATTTCGTGGTGCTGCAGGCGCGCGATCCAATTGAAGCGCTGCGGCTCAAGGCAAACCGCCTCAAGGTCGTGAAGCGCGGCAAGGTCATCGCCGAAACCCCGCAGCGCATAAGCCGCATCAATCTCGAAGGCCGTCCGTCTTCGGTTGACGGGGCTGATTACGCGCCAATCGGCTAATAATATCAACAGTTTCGGCCTACCCGGCACATTGCCGGATGAACGAACCGGAACAGTCGCGGCTTGAAGCCCCATGCCTAATTTTCAGGCCGCAGCCTAATTCGCTTGTATTCGAGGCAGATTGAGCAAAGATAGAACCGTTGCTCATACATTCTGCTCACACAAAACGAAGCAACCGGCAGTGCATTCCCGGCACGCCGAAAACACAAAAGAGGGGTCCTATGACCAAAATCATCAAAGCACCGAACTTTACCCGTCGCGACATTCTCGCAATGTCTGCAGCACTCGGCGCAACGGCAATGACCACCCGCGCCTTTGCGGCCGATGAAAAGCTGAAAGTCGCAGGCATCCACGCCTCGCCGGTCGAGAATGCCTGGAATTCCCGCCTTCACGAGGCACTTAAGCAGGCAAATGACGAAGGCGTCATCGAATATGTCTTCTCCGAAGGCGTTTCGGCAAGCGACTATCCCCGCGCCATGCGCGAATATGCCGAACAGGGCATCAAGCTGATCGTCGGCGAATCCTATGCCGTCGAACGCGAAGCGCGCCAGGTGGCAGGCGATTATCCGAAGACGGCTTTCGTCATGGGCTCCTCCGGCAAGCCGCAGGGCGATAATTTTGGTGTTTTCGGCACCTGGAACTTTGAATCTGCCTATCTCGCGGGCATGCTGGCAGGCGCGATGAGCAAGTCTGGTACCTTCGGCTCCGTCGGTGCCGTGCCGATCCCGGAAGTCAACATGCTCATCAATGCCTTTCAGGATGGCGTGAAGGAAACCCGTCCCGATGCGAAGTTCATCGCGTCGTTCATCGGCACCTTCTTTGACCCGCCGAAAGCACGCGAAGCCGGACTTGCCCAGATCGACTCGGGCGCCGACATCCTGTTCGGTGAACGCATCGGCACGGCAGATGCCGCCAAGGAACGTGGTATCAAGGCCATCGGCTCGCTGATCGACTATACGCCGCGCTATCCCGACACGGTCTTCGCCAATGCGATCTGGAATTTCCGCCCGATCCTTAATGCGGCTATCGCCGACGTGAAGGCCAGCCAGGCAACCGGCAAGGATTACACGCCGTTCAGCCTGATGAAGGAAGGCGGCAACGACATCATCTACGTCAAGGGCATTGCCCCTGCCGAAGCGGAAGCCAAGATGGAAGCCCGCCGTGTGGAACTGAAGGAAGGCAAGTTCGAGTACAAGCCGAACCCGGCCGAACCGAAGTAGTCATTCAGGACGGGCAAGCATATCGTGGCAATCGACATGAACCAGCAGGATGCGACCGCGCTCGCGCAGGCGATTGCGGAAGGAATCCTCAGTGCCGAACAGGCCATGGATGCTGCTCTTGACGCAGCAGAAAAATGGCGCCCCCTGGGCGCCATTGCATATCTCGATCGCGATCTTGGCCGCGCCGGTGCCATTGCATTCGATGCAGCGCCATCCAGAGCTGCCTTCGCGGGCGTTCCCTCCCTGTTCAAGGATCTGGGCGGGCCCTGTGCCGGTCTGCCGATCCGGCTCGGCTCGCAGGCATTCCTCAATGCCTCACCTCAGATGGATTCCGAACTCGGCCACCGGCTACGCGCAGCCGGATTGAATTTCTTCGGTACAACCACCGTTCCCGAATTCGGTCTGGCGCTTGCGAGCGAGCCAGCGGGAGCTCCTCCCGCACGCCATCCCTTCGATGAAACGCTTTCACCCGGTGGATCATCCGGCGGAGCGGCAGCAGCGGTTGCAGCCGGGATAGTCGCAATTGCGCACGCTACCGACGCTGGTGGTTCCATCCGTGTACCCGCTGCAACCTGCGGGCTTGTCGGCCTGAAACCAAGTCGCGGTGCTATGCCCGCTGGTCCGCATTTCGGCAATTATCTCGCAGGCATTGCGAGCGAATTTGCGCTTTGCCGCTCGGTCCGTGATGCGAAAGCGTTACTGCCGCTTGTCGAAGGCAAAACGGAAGGCTTTCTGCCCGACCCGGCGATGCAGGCAGGCGATGTGCCGGACCGCCTTCGTATCGGCATAGTGACCGGCGATCTCGCAAACTATCCAATCACATCAGAGCGCCTGCAGGTTGTGGCAGATGCAGCGCATTTCCTTGAGGCACAGGGGCACACAATCCGCGAAATCCCGGCTTCGGAATTCAGCCCGCTGATCGCTTCCAGCGCACGCGCATTTGACCGTATCATTTCCGTCAATCTTGCGGCTGCAATCGATTTTCTGGCCCTTGATGAAGACAAGCTTGAACCGCTCACTCGCGCCGTTGCGGAGCGCGGGCGGCGCATGGAAGCCACCGCGCTTTACCGCGCCATGAACGGAGCCGTCAGCGCCGCACATATGCTCTGGCAGATTTTCCGCGACATCGACGTGCTGATTACACCCATGCTCGCGCGAGGGCCGATGCCGCTCGGCTCCTTTTCCATGAATCACGGCGATGTCGATGCGCATTGGCAGAAGATGAATGCCTTCGCACCTTATGCGGCGCTCGCCAATATTTCCGGTTTTCCGGCGCTCTCGCTTCCCTTTGGGACGGATACCAACGACATGCCGGTCGCCTTGCAGCTTGTGGCCCCGATGGGCGCGGACCGGCTGCTTTTGAGCCTTGGCCAGCGTCTGGAGGCGGACCAGCGTTGGCAGCACAAATTTCCCGTTGCGGGGTTGCACACATGACCACGACCGTTCTTGAACTGCAGAACATCACCAAGCGGTTTGGCACGCTTACCGCCAATGACGATATTTCGCTGAAGCTTGAACGCGGCGAAATTCTCGCTTTCCTGGGCGAGAATGGCGCAGGCAAAACCACGCTGATGAATATCCTGTTCGGCCATTATGTACCGGATGAGGGCTGTGTCTTCGTCAAGGGTGCAGAAATCCCGCAGGGCAAGCCCCGCGCCGCCATTGATGCAGGCGTTGGCATGGTGCACCAGCATTTCACGCTCGCGCCCAACCTCACAGTGCTTGAAAACATCATCACCGGCACTGAAAGCCTCTGGAGACTCAAATCCGCGCACGGTGCGGCGCATAAAAAGATCGCGGAAATCGCCAAACGCTTCGGCCTGCAGGTTGATCCCGATGCACGGCTTGGCGATCTTTCGGTCGGTGAACAGCAGCGCGTGGAAATTCTCAAAGCGCTTTATAACGACGCCGACATTCTGATCCTCGACGAACCGACCGCCGTTCTGACCACGCAGGAAGCCGAGAACCTGTTTGCGACATTGAAGGAAATGGCGCGTCAAGGCCTGTCATTGATCTTCATCTCGCACAAGCTGCATGAAGTCATGTCGGCAGCCGACCGGGTGATCGTCCTGCGCGGTGGAAAGCTTGTCGCTGAGCGCAAGGCCTCCGAAACCTCAAAAGAGGAACTCGCTGAACTGATGGTTGGCCGTCGCGTTTCACGCCCTTCGCGTGCAGCGGCCACGCCCGGCGAAACCTTGTTGGAAGCGAAGAATGTAACAGTGGTGGAAGATGGCGCGGCCCGCCTTAGTGACTTCGACTTTCACCTTCGCGCTGGCGAAACGCTTGGCATCATTGGCGTGTCGGGTAATGGGCAGGCAGCGCTCGGGCGTCTCGTTTCGGGTCTCAGCCAGCCTGCGAGTGGCTCACTTGTCATGTTCGGGCAAACGGTCACCAAATTCGACCCGCGCCAATTTGTGGCCGAAGGTGTTGGCCGCATTCCCGAAGATCGCAATGCGGAAGGCGCAATCGGTGACCTGACGCTTTGGGAAAATGCTGTGCTTGAACGCGTGCGCGATCCGCAGTTCTCCAATGGTCTTCTGGTCAATCGCGCGGCTGCGCGTGAATTTACCGACCGCATCATCAAGGATTTCGATGTGCGTGGCGGCACGCCTGATAGCCGCATTCGCCTGCTTTCCGGCGGCAACATGCAGAAGCTTATTCTGGGTCGCAATCTGGAAACGGCTCCGCGCATTCTGATCGCGGCGCAACCGACGCGTGGCCTTGATGAAGGTGCCGTCGCAGCCATTCATGCCCGTATTCTGGAAGCGCGGGCAAAGGGAGCAGCGGTTCTGCTAATCTCGGAAGATCTGGATGAAATTATCGGCCTTGCCGACCGCGTACAGGCCATCGTCAAGGGCCGCCTCTCGCCGCCGATTGACGCCGGAGAAGCCAATGCTCAACGGCTGGGCCTGATGATGGCTGGGGAATGGCAGACTAATCTCACGAAGGGGCTGAACTGATGCGTATTGAAAGACGCGAAACACGGCCCATGGCACTGGTAGCAACCGCACCAATTATCGCCGTTTTGACCGCCTTTGTGCTTGCCGGACTGCTCATTGCCGCTGCCGGTGCGCCGGTTTTGGAATCCTTCCGCCAGATAGCCATCGGCGCTTTCGGCAACAAGCTTTCGATCACCGAAACACTCACCCGCGCAACACCCCTGATGCTGACCGGCCTTGCCGCTGCCGTCGCCTTCCGCTCCAAACTCTGGAATATCGGCGCCGAAGGCCAGTTCTATATGGGTGCGCTGGCGGTGGTCGCCTGTGGGACGCAATTGCAGCTTCCAGCCGCTATTCTCATTCCGCTGCTGCTCGTGGTCGGCGCGATTGCAGGCATGATTTTCCTGCTCATCCCGCTCGGGCTTCGCCTGCGCTTCGGTGTCGATGAAGTGGTGACGACACTACTCTTGAACTTCGTTGCCGTGCTCATCGTCTCGATGATGATCGAAGGGCCGATGAAAGACCCCCTCGCCTTTGGCTGGCCGCAATCCGAGCCTGTGCCGGATGCGGCGGTGCTGCCGAAAATCATGGCGGGCATGCGGCTTCACATTGGCATAGTCATCGCTATCGCTCTTGCGCTCATCATCGCCTATGTGCAAAAGCGCACCGTGTTCGGGCTGGAAACCAAGGCTGCCGGTCTCAACCCGCAAGCCGCGCGTTTTGCAGGCGTTCCGCTTGGCAAGACACTGGTGAAAGTCGCCTGCATTTCCGGTGGTCTTGCAGGACTTGCAGGCGCAATACAGGTCATGGGCGTTAAGGGTTACGTCACGACCGATCTGTCGCCGGGCTTCGGCTATTCCGGCATCATTGTCGCCATGTTGGCCAATTTGAATCCTATCGGCGCGATCTTCTCCGCACTTTTTGCTGCCGCAATGTTTGTCGGTGCCGACGGCATGAGCCGTGCCATTGGCATTCCGAGCTTCATCGCCGATGTCACCGTGGCGCTGTCGCTTCTGACTATGCTGGTTGCTCTGTTCTTCACACAATACAGGATCGCCCGATGAACGAGTTGATGGATATCCTGCTCTCCGCAGGCCTCTGGGTCTCGGTCCTGCGCATTGCAACGCCACTGATCTTCGGCACGCTCGGTGCGCTTTATTGCGAACGGGCGGGCGTGCTCAATCTCGGTATCGAAGGAATCATGACCTTCGGCGCGATGATCGGCTGGCTGACTGTCTATAATGGTGCCGACCTGTGGGTCGGTGTGCTCGCCGCCGCCGCTTCCGGCGCTCTGTTCGGCCTGCTTCATGCAGCCCTCACCGTGCCGCTCGGCCTGTCGCAGCATGTCGTGGGCTTGGGCATCACATTATTTGCATCGAGCCTTAGCTATTTCCTGTTTCGTCTTCTGGTGCCGCTCTCTTCAACTCCGCCGACGATCACACCATTCCAGCCGGTCAATCCGTCCTGGCTTGCAGATATCCCGTTCGTCGGACAGGTGCTTGGCACGCAAACGGCCCTCACGTGGATCGCCATTCCTCTGGCACTGCTGCTTGGTTATGTGCTTTTCCGCACGCCGCTCGGCCTTGCGATCCGCATGACTGGCGAAAACCCGCACGCAGCTGAAGCGCAGGGCATCAACCCGATCCGCGTACGCATTTTCACAATCATGTTCGGCAGCGCGCTCATGGCTGTCGGCGGCGCGTTCCTTACGCTTTCCGCCTTCAATTCGTTTTTCCCGACGATGATGCAGGGACGCGGCTGGGTCTGTATCGCGCTCGTCGTTTTCGCTTCTTGGAAGCCCGCTCGTGCGCTTCTGGGTGCCTTGCTCTTCGCGCTATTCGACGCATTCCAGCTGCGTCTGCAGACGGTCTACGGCAAGGTCGTTCCGTATCAGCTTTTCCTGATGATCCCTTATATCATGTCGATTGTGGCGCTCATCGTGATGGCGCGGCGGGCACGTGTCCCGCAGGCGCTGATGCAGCCCTATCGTCGCGGAGAACGTTGATCGCATAGTGCGCGATAAAATAGGCAATGGTGAAAACTGCCAGTCCACCAAAGACATCGCTCAGATGGTGTCCGCCGTGCAGCAGGATCGCGGGTACCATGAATATATTCAGAGCGAGTACCGGTAAACGCACCCATGCGATGCGCCATGTAAAGACCACGGACATGGCAGCCATGACGGTGTGGAAGGACGGGAATCCGATCAGGCCGAGCACATTGGCTGGCGTCAGATAATCTACCCCTTCCTTCGACAAGCGGATCAATTCCAAGCCATAGGACGGACCGACAGCCAATCCTGCACTTCTCACAACATCATCAGGCAGGTTCCATACAGCCGATGTACCGAATGTTGGAAAAAAGGCCCACACCACGATGCTGAGAAGAGCGCCTACAATTCCAGTCATCAGGAAATGAGCAAGTTTTTCTGATTGCCCCGAAAAGCCGAGCAACAGAACAACCATCACCAACTGCGGCAGGGAAGTGAAGTAAACTATCTTCAACAGTGCTGAAACACCGGGCCACTGCGCAATGTATGTGACCAGACTTGGCCAATCATATCCCATCAGTCGATCGACGCCGACCAGGAATTCGTCAATTCGCGGGAAATGGATCGGCAGCAACATATAGTTAAAGACCGACCCGACCAGTGTGAACAATATGAAGCCCGCAGTCAGAATGAGTGTCTCCGCAATCCGGGCATCATTCCTTACGAAGCGATAAAACAGGCCGAGCATGATCGTTCCAAGACCGATCGCCCCGATCATTCCGTAGCCTGTCCAGTCTACGCGAATGCCCTTCGCGGCAATCAGAAGAATGTCGATTGCGCCCAACGCACCAACGACAGTCAGAACAAATCGCTCATAACGCGAGAATATCATCAGCGCCCCCAATTGATCTCATAATCGACCAAAGAGCTGAAGTTCACGTTAAACGTGCAAACAAAAACGGCGCCCGAAGGCGCCGTTTTCTTTATTCTGTCAACTTAAGCAGCGCTGGACTTGCCGCTCTTTTCGAAGCGCTTGCGCTCATTCGGGTCGAGGTAGAGCTTGCGAAGACGGATCGACTTCGGCGTCACTTCAACCAGCTCGTCGTCCTGAATCCACGACAGAGCGCGTTCCAGCGTCATCTTGATCGGTGGGGTGAGCTTCACGGCTTCATCCTTGCCTGCGGCGCGGATGTTGGTGAGCTTCTTGCCCTTGAGCACGTTGACTTCCAGATCGTTGTCACGGCTGTGAATGCCGATCAGCATGCCCTGATAGACCTTGACACCAGCGTCGATGATCATCGGGCCGCGATCTTCAAGGTTGAACAATGCGTAAGCAACAGCTTCACCCTGATCGTTGGAGATCAGAACGCCATTGTTGCGACCAGCGATTTCACCCTTGTACGGCTGATAGTCGTGGAACAGACGGTTCATGATCGCCGTGCCGCGCGTATCGGTCAGAAGTTCCGATTGATAGCCGATCAGACCACGGGTCGGTGCGTAGAACACCATACGAACGCGGTTGCCGCCGGAAGGACGCAGCTCGACCATTTCGGCCTTGCGTTCGGACATCTTCTGCACAACCGTGCCGGAATATTCTTCATCGACGTCGATGACGACTTCTTCCACCGGCTCCAGCTTCTCGCCGTTCTCGCCGTCCTTCATGACGACGCGCGGACGCGAAACGCCAAGTTCGAAGCCCTCACGGCGCATGTTTTCGATCAGAACTGCAAGCTGCAATTCGCCACGACCGGACACGAAGAACGAATCCTTTTCGGTCGATTCCTCGATCTTCAGTGCAACGTTGCCTTCAGCTTCCTTGAGCAGACGGTCACGGATAACGCGGCTCGTCACCTTGTCGCCTTCGGTGCCCGCATAAGGGCTGTCATTGACGATGAAGGACATGGTCACGGTCGGCGGATCGATTGGCTGAGCAGCCAGCGGCTCGCTTACCGAAGGATCGCAGAAGGTGTCGGCAACGGTGCCCTTGGAAAGACCGGCGATAGCGACGATGTCACCTGCATGGGCTTCGTCAATGGCCTGACGCTCGATACCGCGGAATGCAAGGATCTTCGAGATACGGCCGTTTTCGAGCAACGAACCATCCTGACCGAGAACCTTGACGGCCTGGTTCGGCTTGATCGAGCCGGAATGGATACGACCGGTGATGATGCGGCCCAGGAACGGATCGGCTTCGAGGATCGTACCGATCATGCGGAACGGACCTTCAGCAACCTTCGGTGCCGGAACGTGCTTGAGCACGAGGTCGAACAGCGGAGCCAGACCTTCGTCCTGCGGGCCTTCCGGGTTCAACGCCATCCAGCCGTTACGGCCTGAACCGTACAGGATCGGGAAGTCGAGCTGTTCGTCGGTCGCGTCGAGATTGGCGAAGAGGTCGAACACTTCGTTGATGACTTCTTCATGACGGCCATCCGGACGGTCGATCTTGTTGATCGCAACGATCGGACGCAGACCAACCTTCAGCGCCTTGCCGACGACGAACTTCGTCTGTGGCATCGGGCCTTCGGCAGCGTCAACGAGAACGATAGCGCCGTCCACCATCGAAAGGATACGCTCAACCTCACCGCCGAAGTCGGCGTGGCCCGGCGTGTCGACGATGTTGATACGCGTGTTTTTCCAGACAACCGAAGTGGCCTTCGCGAGAATGGTGATCCCGCGTTCCTTTTCGATGTCGTTGGAATCCATCATGCGTTCTGCGACGCGCTGGTTGTCGCGGAACGAGCCGGACTGCTTCAGGAGTTCATCGACCAGAGTGGTTTTGCCATGATCGACGTGTGCGATAATAGCGATATTACGCAATTCCATATGGAGATCACTTCTATATGAGTTGGGAGCCGCGCCAACAGACCCGCGCGGAAAAACAATGCGGCGCTCTTACAGGTTTTTTTGCATTTTAGAAAGGGGCAGCGCGAAACTGCCCCTCAATTAACCCGAAAAACCCGAATTTCATTGCGTTTTTACACTGTCATTCTGACAGTTTTTTGAATTCTTTTCAGGCATGTCGTTATCGAAAAACCGGTTTCCACTTTTTCGCGACATGCCTGAGCCTTATAAAAGCGTACCTGACAAAATGACCAGCGCGACGCTGAAATAGATCACAAGACCGGTCACATCGACCAGAGTTGCAACGAAAGGCGCCGATGCGCTGGCCGGATCGAATCCGAGCCTTTGCAGGATGAAGGGCAGCATGGAGCCTGTCAGCGAGCCGAAAGTCACGATACAGACCAGCGCCATACCGACGGTCGCGGCCACCAGAATCCAGTGTTCGCCATAGTCGTAGATGCCGAGCGTCTGCCAGATGGCGATGCGAATGATGCCAATGACGCCGAGGAAACCGCCAAGCGCCAATCCCGTTGGCAATTCGCGCAGGGCAACACGCCACCAGTCCTTGAGCTTGATTTCCTGCAAGGCCAGCGCGCGGATAATCAGCGACGTCGCCTGCGAGCCGGAATTACCGCCGGATGACATGATGAGCGGGATGAACAGCGTCAGCACCAGAGCCTTTTCAAGCTCCAGCTCGAAATGCTGCATCGCACTCGCGGTCAGCATTTCGCCAAGGAAAAGGATACCGAGCCAACCCGCACGCTTCTTCAGCATCTCGCCGAAGCCGATGCGCATATAGGGCTTATCCAGCGCCTCCATACCGCCGAAACGGTAAGCGTCCTCGCTTGCCTCTTCCGTCATGGCGTCGAGCACGTCATCGACAGTCACAATGCCGATAATGTGGCGGCTTTCGTCCACGACGGGCACGGCCAGAAGGTCGTGCTTGCGGAACAGACGCGCCACTTCTTCACGGCTGGCCAGCGGCGAAATGGTGATCGGCTCTTCGTCGCGGGCAATGGACAGAATCGGTTCGTCCGGCTGACGGATGATGAGGCGGCGCAAGCTGACCACACCCAACAGAACACGGCTGGCCGGATCGACCACATAGATCGCATAAACCGTCTCGCGCGTGCGTTCGACCTTGCGGATATATTCCAGCGTCTGGCCAACATTCCAGTTGGAAGGCACGGCGATGAATTCGATGGTCATGAGCGAGCCCGCCGTATTCGGCGGATAGCCCATCAATTTCTTCAGCGCGACCTTGGTTTCAGGCGCGAGAATGGGAAACAGGCGTGCGCGGTCGTCGTCTTCCAGTTCCTGAAAAACGTCGGTTGCACGGTCCGCCGACATACCATCGAGCAGGAGACTCGCGAGGCCGGGCGGCAGGGTAGCGATGATTTCGGTAGCACGGTGAAGTTCCGGCTGGTCGAGCAGACGGATGGCATCTTCGTGCGAAAGCTGTGCGATGACGGCGACTGCATCATCGGCATCGAGTTCGTTAACGAGTTCCACTGCGTCGCCGGTACGCATGTCCGCAATGCGGCTTGCGATGGCAGCAGCAGGAAGGTCGGCAACATTGAGTACTTCCTGGAAGAAGTTGTTGTCGGTCATGGGCTTGCCTTTCTGTCGATCCGCCGTCAAAGGCAGACCGTGCAAGCCGACCGCAAGCGATCAGATCACGAACTGCCTTGACGGCTGAAACAATCGACTGTGACTGTCGCTGGGCATAAGAGAATAAAACTCCGGTTGAAAATGCTGCCGCAGAAATTCGGCTGCGAGCGTGATTTGCGCTGGGTCGCCAATAAAGTCAAGCCCTGCGAGACGATGTCGAACGCTTTTTCCAAGCTCCTGCCCCGGCAGCAAGACGCCCGCGATGTGGAAACCGTGAAAGCGGCCTTCCAGCCCTTGCCCCTCTGCTGCTTAACTCCTAAGTCTGATCCATATCGAATTCATCTGAACCGGAGTCTCATCATGTCCGACAAGACCGCTTACAATCGCGCGCTGACTGAATGGAGCGGACCCCTGGGCCTGCCGGATTTCACCGCTTTCAAGGATGACGATTTCGCGTCTGCATTCGATGCCGCGTTGGCTGCGGACCTCGCAGAAGTGGAAGTCATCGCGAAGGCGACCGATGAAGCGACCATCGATAATACGCTGAAAGCTCTCCAGCTGACCGGCAAGGCGCTCGACCGCGTTTCATCGATTTTCTGGATGCGCGCTGGTGCGCATAGCAACGACACGATCCAGGCGCTCGAACGCGAGATGGCGCCGAAAATGTCGCGTCATTATTCGCGCATCATGATGGACCCGGTGCTTTTCGCCCGCATCGACGCGCTCTATGAAAATCGCGATATGCTGGACCTCGACACCGAGACCAAACGCGTTCTTGAAAAGACATGGAAAGGTTTTGTCCGCTCCGGTGCGAAGCTCGATGAGGCGGGCAAGACGGAGCTTGCAGGTATCAATGAAAAGCTTGCCGGACTTGGCGCGCGCTTTGGTCAGAATGTGCTGAAGGATGAATCAAGCTGGGCCCTGTTCATCACCGATGAAGCCTACCTCACCGGTCTGCCGGATTTCCTGAAGAACGCCATGCAAAGTGCCGCCGCTGAACGCGGCAAACCGGATGCCTGGGCGGTTACGCTATCACGCTCGATTGTCGAGCCATTCCTTTCCTTTTCCGAAAACCGTGAACTGCGCGAACAGGCGTTCAATGCCTGGGCGAAGCGCGGCGAGAATGGCGGCGAAAGCGACAATCGTGAAATCGTGCGCGAAATGGTGGAATTGCGCGAGCGCAAGGCACATCTGCTCGGTTACGCCAATTTTGCCGCCTACAAGCTCGACGACACCATGGCCAAGACGCCAACGGCGGTCATGGACCTGCTGGAACCCGTCTGGGACAAGGCGCGCGCCAAGGCCCATGAAGAAGAAGTCGAACTGGAGCGCCTGATCGCAGCCGATGGCGGCAATCACAAGGTTGCGCCATGGGATTGGCGCTTCTATGCTGAAAAGCTGCGTGCCGAACGCTTCGCCTTCGATGAAGCGGAACTGAAGCCTTATCTTCAGCTCGAAAAGATCATCGAAGCCGCTTTTGACGTGGCAGGCCGCCTGTTCGGCATCCGCTTCGAGGAAAAGAAGGGCATCGCTGCGTGGCATCCGGATGTGCGGGTGTTTCAGGTGTTCAATGCGGATGGCAGCGAACGCGGCCTTTTCCTCGGCGACTATTTCGCCCGCACCTCGAAGCGCTCAGGTGCATGGATGAGCTCCCTGCAATCAAGCCACAAGCTCGATGGCGGACAAAAGCCGATCATCTACAACGTCATGAATTTTGCGAAGCCAAAGGCAGGTGAACCTGCCCTGCTCTCACTTGACGATGCGCGCACGCTGTTCCACGAGTTCGGCCATGCGCTGCATGGGCTTCTGTCGGATGTGACCTGGCCCGCCGTTTCCGGCACTGCCGTTTCACGCGATTTCGTGGAACTGCCGTCGCAGCTTTACGAACACTGGTTGACCGTCCCGGCCGTTCTCGAGAAATACGCTGTGCATTATCGCACCGGCGAGGCCATGCCGAAGGCGCTCCTCGACAAGGTGCTTGCGGCCCGCACCTACAATGCAGGCTTCAACACAGTCGAGTTCACCTCATCCGCGCTGGTGGATATGGCGTTCCATACCGGTAAGGAAAAGATCGCTGATCCGCTCGCTTTCGAGGTAAAGACGCTGGAAAAGCTTTCCATGCCGGATGCGATCATCATGCGCCATCGCACACCGCATTTCACCCATGTCTTCTCCGGCGACGGTTATTCTGCAGGCTACTACTCCTATATGTGGTCGGAAGTGCTGGACGCGGACGCCTTCTCGGCATTCGAGGAAACCGGAGACGCGTTCAATCCGGAACTGGCGGCGAAGCTGAAGCAGCATATCTATGCCGCTGGCGGCAGCCGTGATCCGGAAGAGCTTTACAAGGCATTCCGTGGCAAGATGCCGACGCCGGACGCGATGATTGAAAAGCGCGGTTTGAACTAAAGCCAAAACAAAAGGCCGGGAAACCGGCCTTTTTCAGTTCTTGTGGGTTAGAATATTCACGAGCCGACCGTAAGGGTCACGCGTGTAGAAACGACGCACACCCCATTCCTCATCGGCCGGACCGTATTCGACGGGAAATCCCAGCGCGATCGCACGCTCCAGCATGGCATCAACGTCATCGACCTCGATGGAAAGATCAGGCACCGGTGTGCCCGCCCCGCCCTCACTCATGATGCTCACCTGTACCCGTGCCTGAGCATCGGCGGCGTAGGTTACAATCCAACCATGATCCATCGCCACATCGAGGCCTAACAAGTCGCCGTAGAAGCGCTTTGCCGCTGCAAGATCGGCGGCAGCAATATTGGCAACGATGCGGCGGACAGCCATCAATATTCGCCGAGCTTGATGTCAGGCGTGTAATCGACGCCGTCGACTTCCTTCACCACCGGCTGGCCGCAGTGCATGACACCGGTTGCCGCGTTGAAAGCATAGGTCGGCGAGCCATAGAGCTGCC
Source organism: Brucella sp. JSBI001 (assembly GCF_026014005.1). Taxonomy (NCBI): domain Bacteria; kingdom Pseudomonadati; phylum Pseudomonadota; class Alphaproteobacteria; order Hyphomicrobiales; family Brucellaceae; genus Brucella; species Brucella sp. JSBI001. The sequence continues at coordinate 1,610,633 of NZ_CP110339.1, forward strand.
AGCCCTTGTTGAGCGCCGCCGTAACGCGATGACAGAATGCGGAATCGTCCGGACCTGTAATGAAACGATATAACTTCATGCTGTTGCTTCCTCTGTTATAACTTTACGCCCGTTTTAGCGAGTACACGCTCGGCCATTTCGAGATGCAGACGTTCGACCATCTGCCCGTCCAGCGAGATGACGCCCTTGTCGGCATTTTCAGGCCGGGCAAAGATTTCAACGACAGCGCGGGCATGCGCAACTTCGTCCTCGGTCGGTGAGAATGCGCGGTTAGCCGCTTCAATCTGGCCGGGATGAATCAGCGTCTTGCCATCGAACCCCATGGCGGCACCTTGCGCGCATTCCGCCTCGAAACCAACGCTATCCCGAAAATCATTGTAAACACCGTCGAGAACGGTGATCCCGCCAGCGCGCGCTGCAAGAATGATCTGCATCAGCCATGGGACGAGATAGGGCCGCCCCGGTTGCGGACGCACGCCGGTTTCCCGCGCAATATCGTTCGGCCCGACGACGAAACAGGCGAGCCGCACCGCCGAACGATGTCCGAGAACCGCAATCTCGTCGGCATTGAGAATGCCACGCGCGGTTTCGATCATCGGCCAGACACCAACTGCCGGATCGGCATCCTGACGATCAAGCCGGTTGGCCGCGTCGATTATGTCTTGTGGGCGTTCGACCTTGGGCAAAAGGATTGCATCTGCACCCATTTTCGCAGCTGCCGCGACATCATCCTTGCCCCACGGCGTTTCCGCCATATTGACCCGTACAATCCGCTCGAAACCGACCTTCGGATGGCTTGCGAAATGCGCGGCCAGCGCATCGCGCGCCGCGACCTTCGCCTCCGGCGCGACGGAATCCTCCAGATCATAGATCACGCAATCCGCTGACAGGGTCAGAGACTTTTCCAGAGCGCGAGCGTTGGCGGCAGGAACGAAAAGGACAGAACGACGGGGACGAACAATAGTTTTCATACCCCGATTTGTGCACCGAACCATCCTGCAGCGCAAGCGCCGAGAGCGCGAGCAGGCAGGCCCTTGAAATCCTGTATCGACGCGCCTATTTTCCAGCCTTCGGTTGGAATGCACCTGCCGTCCGCAGCCTTTGGCCATGGTAAAGCATCCCTGTTTCACGTTTTTGTTCCGGTGACGGCAGAAACGGCAATGCGGGCACCCGTTCATGAAAACGCCGCTCACAATCAGGAGCGAAAACAATGACCACAGCTATTATCGCTGGGACCAATAACGCTGACTTCAAGCATCAGGCCCGCCGTCTGCGGCAGGCTTTGAGCGAGGAAGGCATCAACATCAGCCACGGCAAGGCACTCGACCTTGTGGCGCGCCAGTCCGGCACACGCGACTGGAATACGCTGGCCGCCAATGACAGCAAGGTGGAGACCGCACCCGTCGAGGGCGGCACCGCGCCTTACCGCGTCGGGCAGCGCATCACCGGCATGTTTCACACCACGCCGTTCGATGCCCGTATCATCGCCGTCGAGGAAACGATCAAGCCTGAACTTTGGCGCATCACGCTTCAGTTCGATCCGGCCATCGATGTGGCGGTTTCGCCGAACCTCTCAATGCGGCGCAGGCGTTATACGATCGTCGTTGGCACAGATGGCAAATCCCGCCGCCTGACCGGCAGCGAGACCGGTGGCGTCGCCCTCAATGTCTGATAATTGCGCAAACTGTATCAACGACGCATGATCCGGAAAACTTGACGCGGTTTCCAGACAGGATTATGCGCATAACCTGACAGTCGAACTATCCGGCGCGCGGACAAGCGCGCCGGATATTTCGCGAAACGGGTCGGGAGTTGCGACCTATTGGGCAGTTTCGGCCTCAAACGTTGACTCTCGGTCAAGCTGATGTAAACCAGTTTGCAAATTGCAAATTCCCAACCGACAGGTTCAGGACATGGATAAGTTCACCAAGCTCACGGGCGTTGCCGCCCCCCTGCCGATCGTCAATATCGATACGGACATGATCATCCCGAAGGATTACCTGAAGACGATCAAGCGCACGGGTCTGAGCAAGGGTCTTTTCGCCGAAATGCGCTTCAACGAAGACGGCACCGAAAACCCGGATTTCGTCCTGAACAAGCCGGGCTATCGCAACGCGCAGATCCTCGTTGCAGGTGACAATTTCGGCTGCGGCTCCTCGCGCGAGCATGCGCCATGGGCCCTGCTTGATTTTGGCATCCGTTGCGTAATCTCGACCTCGTTTGCCGATATCTTCTACAATAACTGCTTCAAGAACGGCATTCTGCCGATCAAGGTCAGCCAGGAAGATCTGGACAAGCTGATGGACGACGCCTCGCGCGGCGCCAATGCGACGCTCACCGTCGATCTCGAAGCCAAGGAAATTCACGGTCCGGATGGCGGCTCGATTTCCTTTGATGTCGATGATTTCAAGCGCCACTGCCTGCTCAACGGTCTCGACGATATCGGCCTGACCATGGAAAAGGCTGGCAGCATCGACACATTCGAGGCCAAGCGCGCCGAATTGCGTCCCTGGGCATAATGTCGGTATGCACTATATATACTCGGCCAGAATGCTCGGTTGTAGGTTTGGTGGCCTGCACAAGTGAATAGGACACGATTGGCTGGAATGGCCCGAGAAGATCAAAGCGGCGACTGGGCGGGACGTCTCTCGCCCTCGCTGGACGAAATCGAATCCATCGCGATTGAAGCTCTTGCGCATCTGCCGCAGGAGTTTCGTGCGTTGTGCGGCGACATCATCATCCAGATCGCCGACTTTCCTGACGATCAGATCATCGAGGATATGGGGCTGGAAACGCCTTTTGATCTGCTCGGCCTTTTCGAAGGTCGTGGCATCGGTGAACGTTTCAGCCTGCAGACGGGTGAAGGCCCCAACCGCATCACGCTCTACCGCCGTGCGATCCTTGACTATTGGTCCGAACATGAAGAAACGCTGGGCGATATCATCACCCATGTTCTGATCCACGAGATCGGCCATCATTTCGGCTTGTCCGATGACGATATGGAAAATATCGAGGCGCAGGCAGAGTAAAGCCGCACAGCCGAGATGACTGTCTGAATTTGTCGTTTTCGACGAAACCATCGGCAGTTCTGGCAGTTCTTCCTCGGATTTTGGCACAATCGCATACAGATAATGCATGGAGAGAATGCTATAGATTCTCTTGATGCAACTAATGGTCTGATTCCGACATTTGCATCCTTGGGATATGAGCGCCGAGCAAATGTCGAAATCAAAAAGACCACTAGTAACCTTATGAATCTAGTGGATTTTTCGAGTTTGATGTTTGAAACGAGATCTATATCGGACGGGTATCAAACGTCAAATTCAATCCACTAGAGTAGCGATATGAGCATTTCCCCCGCCATCTACCAGCTCCTCCTCGTATATGTGACTTACATCATTGCAGCTGGCAGCCCCGGTCCGAGTACGATGCGGATCATGGGCGTAGCCATGGACCAGGGCCGCAAATCAGGGCTTGTCTTTGCTGCCGGTGTCGTTACAGGCTCCATTTTTTGGGGCGTGATGGCTGCGACTGGCGTTTCGGCCATCCTCACACGATTTGCCGAAGCTCTGTTCATCCTGAAAATCTTCGGCGGGCTTTATCTGCTTTATCTTGCCTTCAAGGCCGGACGCGCGGCCATGACATCAGACGAAGCATTGGCTACGCGAGCTTCCAGCAGCAAAGCAATTCTGTCTCATGGTGAGCTTTATCGCCGTGGACTTCTGATGCATCTGTCAAACCCGAAGTCCATCCTGTCCTGGATCGCATTGGTTACGCTGGGACTCGGCGCCAACTCTTCATGGCCACATCTGGCAGCGTTTCTGGGTGGCTGCATCGTGCTCAGCATCACCATTTTCTGCGGCTATGCCATCATATTTTCCACTATGCCAATGGTGCGCCTCTACCGTCGTGCGCGTCGCTGGATCGAAGGCGTCCTCGCGGCTGTCTTCGGCCTTGCCGGTATCCGCCTGCTTCTGTCGCGCTAACCTGATTGAGAAAGAGCACAATGGAACTCTTCAAAGGTCTTTCAGCCTTTCCGCTGACACCAAACGACCCCGATGGCAAACTCATTGAGGATACGCTCTGCATTTTTCTTGAGCGCATTCACGAGGCGGGAGCGGATTCTATCGGTCTTCTGGGAAGTACTGGCGGCTATGTCTTTCTCACGCGGGAACAGCGGTTGCATACGATCAACACCGCCGTCAGATTTATCGGCGGCAGAACACCGATCATCGTCGGCGTCGGCGCGTTGCGGACGGATGAGGCGCAGGCGCTGGCCCGGGACGCAGCAGATGCCGGTGCAGACGGGCTGTTGCTGGCGCCTGTTTCCTATACGCCGCTGACGCAAGACGAGGTTTTCCAGCACTTCAAGACCGTTGCCGAGACGACCGATCTTCCCCTTTGCATCTACAATAATCCCGGCACGACAAAGTTCATCTTCAACGACGAACTGATTGCACGGCTTGCCAGTGTGAAGAATATCAGCGCGATCAAGATGCCTCTGCCCGCAGATGGCGATTACGAAGGCGCAATGTCAAAGCTGCGTGCCGAAACTCCGCCAAGCTTCGCGATCGGCTATAGCGGTGACTGGGGTGCTGCGGATGCACTGCTGGCTGGTGCCGATGCCTGGTACAGCGTGGTTGCAGGACTTCTTCCCGACCCTGCTCTGGCGTTGACGCGCGCTGCGCAAAGCGGAAACAATACTGAGGCGGAGCGCATAAATGCAGCTTTCACACCGCTTTGGGACCTGTTCAAAACCCACAGCAGTTTCCGCGTCATGTATGTCATTGCCGACCTTCTCGGTCTCGCAAAAATCGAGCCACCACGTCCGATCCTGCCGTTGGGAACCGAACCATACGGGCAGGTTGAGGCTGCACTTGAGCACCTGAGGGAAATAGAGAACTGACTTAAAGCGCCGCATCCTCGCTCAAGAATTTGAACGCCATAAGCGCGGCACAACGACTGAGCAAGATGTCTCGTTCAACTGTAAGGTCCGCAGCAAAACGATCAGCAAGTCGACGATACGAGGCGTCTATAGTCGGATTTATAAGGTAGCGCTCCTCCATTTGCTCGCAAGTGGAGCGAAGCTCACGAATATCAGGCATTATAGTCATCGTATGACTTCCTACTAAAATTCGGAAGATATCATAAAACAAAGGCGCCCTCATCGGGCGCCTTTTGCATTTCTTTGTTAAGCGACGCTCAGACGAACATCGATATTGCCGCGTGTTGCATGCGAGTACGGGCAGACGATATGCGCAGCCTGAACCAGTTCTTCGGCCTTCGCCTTGTCCACGCCCGGAAGTGCCACTTGCAGCTCCACATCAAGCCCGAAGCCAGTGCCATCTTCACGCGGACCAATGCCGACCGTCGCAGTCACGGTGCTGTCTGCGGAAATGGCAACTTTCTCCTTGGCGGCAACGAATTTCAACGCGCCCAGGAAGCAGGCCGCATAGCCAGAAGCGAAAAGCTGCTCAGGATTGGTGCCTTCGCCACCCGAACCGCCGAGTTCCTTCGGCGTATCGAGAACGACACTGAGCCGTCCGTCTGTGGTCTTGGCGCTGCCGGTGCGGCCGCCGGTTGCTGTGGATTGGGTTGTGTACAGAATTGGCATTTGGGCTTCTCCTTTGGTTTGTCTCCGCAGCCAAACTTGCAGATAATTAAATTGTGCACAATCTAATTTTGCAAAATTTAATTTCACAATTATGTGATGCGCAATCCAATTGCGCATGATGTATATATTTGCCAAGGAGTTATCACGATGAAGCGCGACGATCAGGATTCCAATCTCGGTCTTTCCAACATGGTCTGCTTTGCGATCTACTCGACCGCGAATGCGCTGACGCGCGCCTACCAGCCAATTCTGAGCAAGCTTGATCTGACCTATCCGCAGTTTCTGGTGATGATAGTGCTCTGGGAACAAGACGACCGGACGGTCTCGGAGATCGGCGCAAAGCTCAATCTGGATTCTGGAACCCTGACCCCGCTGCTGAAACGTCTTGAAGCCGCCGGACGCATTACGCGGCGGCGCGACCCGCAGGACGAGCGACAGGTCCGCATCACATTGACTGAAGAAGGACAGGCACTGCGCAGGGAAGCCGAGAGCATTCCTGAACAGGTGTTCTGCGCGCTTGGTCAACCCATCGATGAGTTGCAGGATTTGCGCACAAGGTTGCTCGATATACGCGGCAATCTCGCGGAGTGCATTTCCCGCTAACAAAAAAGCGCAGGTTTCCCGGCGCTTTTTAATATCAGTACTGAGCACAGTAGATCAGGCAGCAAGCGCCTTTGGCTTGATAAGGCCGCGCGCGACCAGCAATTCAGCGATCTGGATCGTGTTGAGAGCAGCGCCCTTGCGCAGATTGTCGGAAACAACCCACAGAGCCAGACCGTTCTCGACGGTGATGTCTTCACGGATACGGCTGATATAAGTCGCATCTTCGCCAGCGGATTCGTAAGGCGTGATGTAGCCACCGTTCTCATGCTTGTCGACAACCTGGCAGCCTGGAGCTTCACGCAGAATCTCGCGTGCTTCTTCCGGCGTGATCGGGTTTTCGAACTCGATATTGACCGCTTCGGAGTGACCGATAAAGACCGGAACGCGAACGGCCGTCGCCGTCAGCTTGATCTTCGGATCGAGCATCTTCTTGGTTTCGGCCACCATCTTCCATTCTTCCTTGGTGTAGCCGTCTTCCATGAAGACATCGATATGCGGGATCACGTTGAACGCGATGCGCTTGGTGAACTTCTTCGCAGAGACAGGGTCGGCGACGAAAACAGCGCGCGACTGTTCGAACAGCTCATCCATACCTTCCTTGCCTGCACCCGAAACCGACTGATAGGTCGAGACGACGACGCGCTTGATCTTGGCAACATCGTGCAAAGGCTTCAGAGCCACGACGAGCTGAGCCGTCGAGCAGTTCGGATTGGCAATGATGTTCTTCTTGCGGAAGCCTTCGACTGCATCCGGGTTCACTTCCGGCACGATCAGCGGCACTTCCGAGTCATAACGCCAGGCCGAGGAATTATCGATGACGACGCAGCCCTGCTTGCCGATCTTCGGCGACCATTCCTTGGAAATCTCGCCGCCAGCAGACATCAGGCAGATGTCCGTATCGGAGAAATCATACGTGTCGAGCGCCTTGACCTTCAGCGTCCGGTCGCCATAGGACACTTCCGTGCCCTGGCTGCGGCGCGATGCAAGCGCTACAACTTCGTCAGCCGGAAAGCCGCGCTCTTCGAGGATATTGAGCATTTCGCGCCCGACATTTCCGGTGGCGCCGACAACTGCAACCTTGAAACCCATTTTTTGTCTCCTGTCCCTCTCCGCTTCCAGATTCGGAACCCCGCAGGCCACGCGGGACTTCCGCCCCCGGGCCAGACCCGGGGAGAGGGCGAGCAGGCCAAGGGAATCAGACCGTTTTCGTGGTCGTTTTAGTAATGGCCGTGAGTGTTTTGGAAATCGAAGGCATGCGCGCTGCCCCGGCAAAAATGCCGGCAGTTCCAAGCGAAACTGACGCTACGTTGACGCGATCCACGCGGGTTCTCCTTCGTTCGCCACTGCTTTTACGCGGTTTATAGATGGAGTCAATTCTCTACCTCTTCAAGAAGCGCATTTTTTAAGGCTCTCGCTCTCTACGACAGTATTTCAAGCTGGCAATTCTGTCTCATACTAAAGACTACTGCACGAATCCCCTTTTTCGGTTCATCATGCAAGTGTGAGGAGAGTGCCCGGACAGTTGAGAGGAACTGTTCCCGGCGCATCAGGCGAACTTCATTTACCCGGTGAAGAAGGATCGTCTTACATTTGCCCGTCAGGGGCTCTGTTTGGGAGGACAGATTAATGGCAGTCTCGTCAAGTGCGACGTCGGCACGCAGAAAATGACGAGCGAAGAACGCAAGGTGATCTTTGCGTCGTCGCTTGGTACCGTCTTCGAATGGTACGACTTCTATCTTTACGGAACACTCGCAGCCTTCATCGGCGCGGCCTTCTTCAATGAATACCCGGAAGCAACCCGAAACATCTTCGTCCTGCTTGCTTTCGCGGCAGGCTTCCTCGTCCGTCCGTTCGGCGCTCTCGTCTTCGGACGCATCGGCGATCTCGTCGGTCGTAAATACACATTCCTTGTCACCATCGTCATCATGGGCGCGTCCACGTTCCTCGTGGGTATCTTGCCCGGCTCGGCCACGCTCGGCATTTTCGCACCGATCATCCTGATCGCCCTGCGCATGCTGCAAGGTCTCGCACTCGGTGGTGAATATGGCGGCGCTGCAACCTATGTTGCGGAACATGCTCCGAACAACCGTCGCGGCTTCTTCACGTCATGGATCCAGACCACGGCGACACTCGGCCTGTTCCTGTCGCTGCTGGTCATTCTCGGCATTCAGGCCGTGATGAGCAAGGAAGCATTCGCGGCCTGGGGCTGGCGTATTCCATTCCTCGTCTCCATCGTCCTGCTCGGCATTTCCGTCTGGATCCGCATGCAGATGAGCGAGTCGCCCGCATTCAAGCGCATGAAGGAAGAAGGCAAGACCTCCAAGGCTCCGCTTTCCGAAGCATTCGGTCAGTGGAAGAACGCAAAGATCGCACTCATCGCCCTCTTCGGCCTTACCGCCGGTCAGGCCGTGGTGTGGTATTGCGGTCAGTTCTATGCGCTGTTCTTCCTCCAGAACGTTCTGAAGGTCGAAAACCAGTCGGCAAACATCATGGTTGCTATCGCGCTCCTGATCGGCACCGGCGGCTTCGTCTTCTTCGGCTGGCTGTCGGACAAGATCGGTCGCAAGCCGATCATCATGGCAGGCCTTCTGCTCGCTGCCCTGACCTACTTCCCGTTGTTCAAAGCACTAACCGGTGCTGCGAATCCGGCTCTGGCTCAGGCTGAACAGACCATCAAGGCAACTGTTACTGCAGCGCCTGGCGATTGTAACTTCCAGTTCAACGCCACCGGCACGTCGAAGTTCACCACGTCTTGCGATGTGGCGACGAGCTTCCTCGCCAAGAGTTCGGTGCCTTATGAAATCGTCCAGACGGCAGCAGCTGGCACCCCTGCAACCGTTACGATCGGTGACAGCACGATCACGTCCTACGACGCTGTTCAGGCTGGAGCAGATGCTGCAGCCAAGCAGTCGGCACTGTCTCACGACGTGAACCTCGCCCTGCAGAAAGCCGGTTTCCCGCTCGTTCGCGATGCTGCGAAAGTGCCGGACAGCAAGCTTGATGCATTCGTCGCCGCCAATCCGGAACTTCAGCTGAATGCCGAAGCAATCCGTGGTGGAGACAAGGCCATGGTTCCGGCTGCCGATCTGGTAAAGCAGAAGCTTCTGACCCAGACCGAAGCTGACGGCCTTGGCGTCAGCACCGATCAGGCCGTCTACACCATCCCGAATGCCGGCGCATTCAAGATGGTTGCCGACCCTGCACAGGTGAACTGGTTCCTGACAATCGCCATCCTGACTATCCTCGTCATCTATGTGACGATGGTGTACGGCCCGATTGCCGCGATCCTTGTCGAGATGTTCCCGACCCGCATTCGCTATACCGGCATGTCGCTGCCATATCACATCGGCAATGGCTGGTTCGGCGGTCTGCTTCCGGCTGGCGTGTTCGCACTGAGCGCTGCCAAGGGCGACATCTATTACGGCCTCTGGTACCCGATCATCATCGCTTCTATCACCTTCGTGATCGGCATGATCTTCGTCAAGGAAACCAAGGGCGTCGACCTGCATAAGCTCGACTAATCATCGCAGCTGCACAAAGCAAAACGCCGCCCATCGGGCGGCGTTTTCATGTTTCTCCGAGTTTCATCGGCGATACTGCGCTTCAATCTCGATCAGCTTCTGCTTGCGCCACAGACCGCCGCCATAGCCGGTCAGTGACCCGTCCGCGCCGATCACACGATGGCATGGAATGATGATGGCAATCTGGTTCGCCCCATTGGCCCGGGCGACCGCACGCACGGCAAGCGGCTTTTCCATGGCCTGCGCCAGTTCACTGTAACTGCGCGTTTCCCCTGCCCCGATGTTCTGAAGTGCGCGCCACACACCTTGCGTGAATGCGCTGCCATGCAGCACCAGCGGTAAATCGAACCTCGGAGAATTGCCGTCAAAGAAGGCATTCAACTGCTGCTCGACGTGATCATGCGTATCGAAACGACCGATCCCCAGATCACCGCGACAGGTAGCATAAAGCTTCTTCAGTTCCGCAGATAGCGCCTTGCGATCAGCGAATTCGAGAAGATGCAGGCTTCGTGCATCGCAGATCGCAATCATCGTGCCAAGTGGCGTCTTGATCCAGTCGGCGCGCAACAAGCCAACAACCCGCAATTTGCCGGGTGGAAGCCCCAGAATACGTGCAAAGGCACTACGAAAAGCTTCGGGAGATTCAAAACCCGCATCAATCTGGGCATCAATCACGCGCCCACCATCGGCAAGCGCCTGAAACCCATGTCGCAGGCGTTCCTGCCGCGCCATTTCCAGAAATGTCATTCCGAAATGACGGCGGAAACTGCGACGGACGGTCGAGACATCAAGCCCCATCCGAGCAACATCCTCTTCGCTCCAGCGCCGCTCCGGATCGGCCTCAAGCGCGTCAAGAAGCTTCTTGACGGAAGGCTCCGCCTCCGCAGCGGGCTGTAGCGGATGGCATCTTTTGCAGGGCCGGAAACCGTCGGCCATGCATTCGGCAACCGATGCGAAGAAGCGGCAGTTTTCCTGTTTCGGTTTCCGCGCCGGACAAGTCAGGCGGCAGAAAATTCCGGTTGAGACAACACCGACATAGGCCCTGCCCTCATAAGCGGCATCGCGGGCGACAAGTGCATCGTAGAGTTTGTTTTGATCTGGGAGCGTGAACAACATGCCGCTATTCTTATGCAGCACAGCATGAATTTACAGCCTCAAATCGGGCACTTATTCAAAAAAGAAAAGCCCGCCATGCGAAGTGCATGGCGGGCTTTCAGCAAGCGGTCTTGTCACGCTTATTGAGCGGAAAGCTTCGAAAACTTGTCGAGGATGGCATCGCCCATTTCGACGGTGCCAATCTTGGTCTTGCCTTCCGACCAGATGTCGGCAGTGCGCAGACCATCATCCAGAACCTGTGCGATCGCCGCTTCCAGGCGATCCGCTTCTTCAACGAGGTTGAACGAATAACGCAGGCACATGGCAAGCGAAGCAATCATTGCAATCGGATTGGCAACGCCCTTGCCAGCGATGTCCGGCGCGGAACCGTGTACCGGCTCATAAAGCGCCTTGCGCTTGCCGGTTTTGGAATCAACCGCACCAAGCGAAGCCGACGGCAGCATTCCAAGCGAACCGGTCAGCATTGCGGCAACGTCAGACAGCATGTCGCCGAAAAGATTGTCTGTCACAATAACGTCAAACTGCTTCGGCCAACGCACAAGCTGCATGCCGCCAGCGTCAGCCAGCATATGCTCCAGTTCAACGTCGGCGTGCTTGTCCTTGTGACGCGCGGTAACAACCTGATTCCACAGGACGCCCGACTTCATCACATTGCGCTTTTCCATCGACGTAACCTTGTTGCGGCGCGTGCGCGCCAGCTCGAAGGCGACATCAGCGATGCGCTCAATTTCGTAGGTGTCATAGACCTGCGTATCGATACCGCGCTTCTGGCCATCGCCGAGGTCGATGATTTCCTTCGGTTCACCGAAGTAAACGCCGCCGGTCAGCTCACGCAGGATAAGGATGTCGAGACCCTCGATCACTTCCGGCTTCAGCGACGAAGAATGAGCCAGCGCCGGGTAGCAGATGGCCGGACGCAGATTTGCATAAAGCTGCATGTCCTTGCGCAGACGCAGAAGACCGGCTTCCGGGCGGACTTCATAAGGCACGCTATCCCACTTCGGACCGCCGACAGCGCCGAACAGCGTGGCATCGGCAGCCAGCGCCTTCTCCATATCCGCATCCGAAATCGCCTGACCGTGCGCGTCGTAAGCGCAGCCGCCAACCAGACCTTCTTCGGTTTCAAAGCCGAGATTGAGGCCCGAGTTGAGGAAAGCGATGATCTTGCGGACTTCCGCCATCGCCTCTGGGCCGATGCCGTCGCCGGGCAGGAGAAGGAGTTTTCTGGATGCCATAATGCCAAGCCTCTGTTTTGTTTCGCATATTCGGGAGAATGGGGACCCGTTTCGCCGAGAATATTGCGTTCAAATTCACGACAGTAACGAATGGCATGACGCCGTCCGAAACCATCTTTATCTAGTTCCGCGAGGGTTATAGAGCCCTGTTGTCCGACAAGCAATAATGCGCATGGCTGAAACTTATGAAAAAGATAGAGGCTTATGCAGAAATTATATAACAGCCGATAAAGCAGACACAGTTCGACGTTTCAGAGTTCCCGCAATCTGCAAATCGGCCTGCGGTCACTCCGTCAAACTGCGCGCTTCGGATGGCAGCATGATCGGGATTCCGCCCCGGACCGGATAGGCAAGCTTTGCCTTGCGCGAGATCAACTCGCCATGTTCCGCATCATATTCCAACGGCCCTTTGGTAAGCGGGCATACCAGAAGTTCCAGCAGACGTACGTCGATATTGCCGGTTTGCGTCTTGTCGTCCATTGTCTTATTCCCGAAGTTTATTGCAGCCGCGATCCGAAATCGTCGTCCTTTACTCTGGCCAATACCATCTCGGTAATGGCAATCAAAGTTGCTGCACGCGTCTTCAAATCGGGCGCTTCCAGAAGGGCCTGTTTTTCTGCAGGGCCAAAAGGCGACATGATGGAGAGCGCATTGACGAGGGTTTCATTGTTTGCCCGTGCAATACTGTCCCAGTCGGCTTCCAGATTGTGCGCTTCAAGATAATCGCGGAAAGCGCCCAGCAAAGCATCCCGGTCGATTTCCGACGAATCCCGCGCCTCCTCCAGATCGGCCAGAAACGGCATGATCCGGCATTGCCGGTAAGGCTGACGGCAATGCATTTCTTCACGCACGCGAAATCGGCAGATACCCTGCAGGGTAATCAGTAGGCGACCGTCGCCCGTTTCGGCAAAGGTCGTGATACGGCCAAGACAGCCGACATTACTCAATTGCGGACGGAGGCTTTCATCAAGCTCATCGATCATTTCGTCATCGTCGCCATCGATTTTCGGCTGGATCATGCCGATGATGCGCTTGCCCGCCAAGGCATTTTCGATCATCGCCAGATAGCGCGGTTCGAAAATATTGAGCGGAAGCTGGCCACCGGGCAGAAGCAGCGCCCCTTTCAACGGGAAAACCGGCACGGTCTCGGGTATATCGGCGCCCGTTCTGTAACGGGCATTGCCCACCTGCATTACAACCTCCTCAAAAGCATATCGCTTTTTATCGTACTCTTACGACACGCTTTAAGCTTTTGTTTTCATGCATGTCTTTACCCCAAAATCGGTTCCCGCTTTTGGGAGACATGCATTAGGACTCACGCAACATGCGCCCTAACAGTTGGAATCCGCACGGCGCACAAAGCACAATTTGCCCGCCATGCTCCCGACCGCTCGCGATCAGGAGAACAGAAGCGACGACAGCTTGCGCCGTGCACCGAGCGTCGCCGGATCGGCATTGCCCCATGCCTCGAAAAACTGGAGCAGCTGCTTGCGTGCGCCGTCTTCATTCCATTCGCGGTCGGACTTCATGATGAAAAGCAGCTCATTGGCCGCATCTTCACGCCGCCCCTGTGCATTACGCACCTGCGCAAGATCAAACCGGGCCTGATAATCCTTCGGATCAGCCTGAATTCGCTTCTCAAGCGCAATCGGATCACCGATGAGCTTGACCTGATCAGCCAGCGCAAGGCGCGCTTCCAGCGCTCGAACGGCAGGCGCATTCTGTTTGTCAGCCGGAAGCTGGGCCAGAATTTCCCGCGCCTTTTCAGCATCGCCGGATTCCAGAAGGCAGGTCGCAAGACCGACAATCGCATCGACATTATCTGGAACGGCATGAAGGATGGACGAGAAAATCTCCGACGCCTGAACGAAATCACCGGCTTCGATCAGCTCATTCGCGGCCGTGATGGCTTCGGCAAGCGCCGCTTCCGCGTCGCTCGGCCCACCGATCTTGGCGATGAATTCCTTCACCTTCGATTCAGGGACGGCCCCCATGAAACCATCGACCGGCTGGCCATTGACGAAAGCAATGACCGCCGGAATGGACTGAATACCAAGCTGACCGGCGATGGCCGGATGATCGTCGATATTCATCTTGACCAGTTTGACGGCACCACCAGCGTCCCGCACGGCCTTTTCAATGATCGGTGTCAGCTGCTTGCAAGGTCCGCACCATGGCGCCCAGAAATCCACCAGCACGGGCTGATTGCGGGATTCGGTAATTACATCCGCCTGGAAACCTGCCGTCGTCGTGTCCTTGACGAGATCAGTTCCTCCGGCAGCGGCTGGTGCCGAACCGAAAGAAACGTTTGCCGTCATCTGGCCACCTGCACCGGCATAAGGATTGTTCTGGCTGGTCATAAGAAATTCCTTCGTATTTTCCGACCGATGCGACGGTCCGCATACAAGCCGGTGTCGTTTTTTCAGTTCGTATCTTCAAAAGCCAATTTCAAGACGGTCGATTCAGCAAGTTGCGCTGTAACTTAGCGCTCCCGCCTCTCACTTCAATTGCCAATTGCCGTGTGTAAGAAAGCCGCCCGTTTTGAAAATCAGTTTATACCGAAGTGTCCCCTTTCGCACCTTCGGAAACGGCGAGAATGCGCGGTTCATGTCCGGTGGAAGTGAGGAAAGCGACGAGGTCTTCGCGCTTGATGGAAGTCGTGGCTTCGTTGGTCAGCGGATGGCCGTTGATGACGTCATATTTCATCAGATCGGCATCAAGAATGACCTGCACATTATGTGCTGTATCGTTGACCGCGCCAAACACCGTAACTGCACCCGGAATCACACCCAGGTATTCCAGCAGCTTTTCCGGCTTGCCGAACGAAACGCGGCTTGCCGCACCAATCAGCTGATGGATCGACTTCAGATCGACCACCGCGTCCTCCTCGACTGTCACGAGAAAGAAATTGTCTTTCTTGTCCTTCAGGAAGAGATTTTTCGTATGGCCGCCCGGGATTTCACCACGCAGGCTTTGGGAATCCGCGACCGTGAACAAGGGGGGATGTTCGACAGTTTTCACTTCGATACCGAGTTTCTGAAGATAATCGTGAAGTTCGCTCGGCGACAAAGGCATGATTCCACCCCATTCTGTTCGGCATTGAATATGTTGAGCATGTCATCACGCTCCTCACGCTTCGACGACTTGCAACAGCGCTTATAGACCATGGATAGAGGCTTAGAAACCATGCAAAGCAAATTGGATTGTTCGCACAAAACGCACCAGCCCCGCTCACGCCTCTGACAGCCGATTCCATTATCCGTGGAGACTCATTTTTCTTGCTTTGACGAGAAAACGCAGCAGAGAACACGACACGCATTCTGGAATGCATAATATTTACAGATACTTATCAATTAACCGGCAGCTAATTTCGTTGAAACGACATTTTCCTGTAATTTCCCTGTTGCAATCTCCGGGGCGTTAGTTCATATAGCGCCTGCCTGACGGAAACGACTGGCGCGAGCGGGTGTAGCTCAGGGGTAGAGCACAACCTTGCCAAGGTTGGGGTCGAGGGTTCGAATCCCTTCGCCCGCTCCAGTTTTCCGATCAGATAAGCAACAAAATCCCGGCTTTCCGGGATTTTTGCTTTTAAGGCGTATTTTGCGTCAGCTAAGTTCCACGGTTTGCCAGTGCGGATTACCGCAGGATCACGAGTTCAGCCGACTTGGAACCAATCGCCAGCTGAACCCTTAATTTGCTAAAAGTGCAGCGTGTCAGGTCACCACGTTTTCTTCGTAAGTCTTTTTCACCCCCGGCACACAAAGGCAGGCTGGCACGATCAGAACGGCGATAAGCATCATCGCTACAAAAGTTGCGTGCAGGGCATGTTGAAGCGCCAGCCGAAGCTCCTGTTGATCAATCAACATCTCCGCGCCGTTCAACAGATCCCGAAGTTGGTCTGACGTAATCGCTTCGCCATGATTGGCATTGGCAAGACCATAGGTCAGCACCGCACCAAGAATGGCCGCTCCAAGCGTACTGCCCAAATTGCGCGAGAAGACGTTCGATGCCGTGGCGCTGCCGCGCTCCGACCAACTCACACTATCCTGTGTCAGGATGAGTGCCCCAATGTTGAGCAGCCCCATGCCGAAACCCATGATCAGAGAACCGGTTCCAGCCAGTGTGGCTGAACTTGATGGAGTCAGCATGACAAGCAGGGAGGTGCCAATCGGAATGCAGATGCTTCCGGCGATCATGATCGGGCGTAATCCGAACCGCGTGAACTGCCGTGATGCGATCGTGGCACCGCACGGCCAGCCCAGCAACAACATGGTCAGGGCAAAGCCCGCGACCACAGGAGAACGGTCGAGAACTGTCTGTACATACATCGGCAGGAATGTCGTCAGCCCCATGATCGACATACTGGCCAGAAAAACCGCCAGATTGGAGAAAGCAATAGGACGTTTCAGCCACAGGTCCGGTGCGACCATAGGCTCCTTCGCGCGACGTTCCTGCCAGATGAAGGCAATCAGCGAAAGAGCAAAGAGAATGAACGCCAGAATTCCTTCGAGCGAAACCGCGCTCTCCATTAGGGTGAGCGCGATCATCAGGGAGGAGATGGAGACGGCGAAAAGTGCTGCGCCAAGCACATCGATCGATACCGGCTTTGTCCGCTTTTCCTCATGAAGAAAGAGAAGAAAGCCCGATGCCGCCAGAATACCGACCGGCACATTAATCCAGAATACCCAGGCCCAGCTCAAATTGTGAATGATGAGACTGCCAAGCAACGGACCGACAACGGCTGACAATGCCCAGACGCTGGCAAGATATCCCTGAACCTTGCTGCGCTGCGCTCCGGGGAAAAGATCGGCCACCACGGTCATGGCCGCAGGCTGGATTGCCCCCGCCCCGATGCCCTGCAACAGCCGGAAGACAATCATCGAAGGCATCGACCACGCGAAACCGGCCAGCACCGAAGCCGTCAGGAACAGTGCAATACCAAAAACAAGCACCGGCTTGCGCCCGTAAATGTCGGCCAGTTTGCCAAACACGACTGTCGTTGCTGTCTGTGTCAAAAGAAATGACGAGAAAACCCAGGAGTAGAGATTGAGCTGGCCCAGCTGCGCCGCGATCTGCGGCATTGCCGTCGACACAATCGTTGCCTCGACGGCGATCATGGCCATGCTTGCCATAATCGCGGCAACTACAAGCCCGCGATGAGAATGTTTTTCTGTCATGGATTGCCTTCAGACCAGAAACGGTCGTCGTTGATGGAAGCCTCCTCGCCTCCGACCTGTTTCTTAGACCTGCCCGATCACCACCGCAATAGGATGCACGTCCCGACCAGTACACATTGTTGCTACCTCACTTGGATCGGGTTCGCTCAATCGACGGAAATGTTCTACCTGCTTGTTTTAGCGCACAACTTATCGGAAAACCGCTTCACACTTTGTAGAAACGCCTAACCTCTTGGAGAATGACCATGACAAACAGCACAACGCCCTATTTTCTGGAGGATACGGACGAAAGCGAAATCTCTTCCGATGTCGCAGGCATCGGCAATCTTCTGGTAACCACTCATATCCCCATCCGGGCAGACGGCTCCATGGAAACCGGCGACATAACAGTCCAAAGCGAATGCACGCTGAACAGCCTCAAAGCATCGCTCGAAAAGGCTGGCAGCAGTCTGGCGAATGTTATTCACCTGACGATCTATCTGACTGACATCAATGAACGCCCCGCCTTCAACGAAGTTTATCTGCGCTTTTTCAAAAAGCCTTTTCCGGTTCGTTGCGCGGTCGGCGTCGCCGGGCTCGCCACGCCTGAAATGCGGGTCGAAGTCACGGCAATGGCCGTGCGCAATCAATAAGTTACGGAGCGGACGATCAGACGGGTTCGTTCAGCATATCCGGGCGTCGCGCACGAGCGACCCCGAGCTCAAGCAGGCTTCAGCGCACATTCTGCAAGAATTGCATATCATCATGCACTAATTTCATAACCTACTCCTTTGGGCTGCCTAGCCGTTGCTTCCGGGTTTATGCAATGCTCATGCATCAAACCAGAGGAGGGGTTCGATAAAATGAAAAAAATCATAACAATAATGGGTATCGCAGGCGCTATTCTGGCTACCGGATTCTCTGCCTATGCGGGAGAGACGCTGGATCGCGTCATGGAAAAAAAGGCCATGGTTGTCGCGACCAATGCTGGCTGGCCGCCCCAGAGCTTTCTAGATGATTCCAACAAGTTGGTAGGCTTCGACGTGGACGTGGCCAACGAGATCGGCAAGCGTCTTGGCGTCACCGTTTCCTTCGAAACACCAGACTGGGCAACATTGACAGGTGGTCGTTGGCAGGGTCGTTATGACGTTGGCGTCGGATCGGTCACGCCAACCAAAGCCCGCGCTAACGTCATCGATTTTGCTGGCATCTACTACTACAGCCCCTATGTCTATGTCGTTCATAAGGACAGCGCGGCAAAATCTGTCGCCGACCTGAAAGGCAAAATCATCGGTGTCGAGACCGCAACGACTTCAGAAGATTACGCTCGTCGGCAGTTGGAAATCGATGCCCCCGGCCTTCCCCCGATTGAGTACAAGCTCGAACCAGGCGAAATTCGCACTTTCGCAGATTCCATGCTGCCATTCGACGATCTGAGACTGGGTGATGGCGTCCGCATCGATGCCATCATCGCCCCAGAGCAAACGGCACAGAACGCCATCAAGAATGGCTACCCCGTAAAGATTATCGAAGGTGAATACGCTTTCCGTGAGCCATTGGTGGTTATTGCCGAAAAAAACGATCTAGACTGGACAGCCAAGATTGGCGAAATCATCAAGCAGATGAAGTCTGACGGTACTTTGGCGACACTCACTGCAAAGTGGTACGGCAAAGACTACAGCGCCGACTGATATTACCCTTACATCAATATTGAAATGAGCCATCGTGACGATGGCTCATCCGATATGCTTTTCCTGGTGTTGCGATGACTTATCCGGCCACTTATTACAGCCAAACAAAGGCGGACGATTTCGCGCGTCCAACGCTTGAACGCGAAACAACAGCAGATGTCGCAGTGATTGGCGGCGGACTTGCAGGCTTGTCGGCCGCGTTGCAGATATCGCGAGCTGGCAAGAAAGTCGTTGTCCTGGAAGCTGAAAGCATCGGCTTTGGCGCATCCGGACGCAATGGTGGATTTGTCAGCCCCGGCTTCGCGTCCGGTGGCGATGACATTGCTGCCCGCACGGGCAAGACGATTGCCAAAACACTTCATGAATTATCGATTGAAGGCGTCGAATTTGTTCGACAGAACATTGACACGCTGAAGATTGAAGAAGCCCAACTCATTCCCGGCATTATGAGCGTGCGCCGGTATGACGACGGTGAAAGCCTGAAACATTATGCCGAAGCGCTTCAACGCGATTATGGCTACAGAATAGATTTTCACCCGACAGCTGAAACGCGCAATATTCTGAATTCCAAACGCTATTTTCAATCCGTCTACGACCCTAATGCATTTCATATCCATCCGCTGAACTACTTGCGGGCGCTCGGTTGCGAGATAGAGCGGCTCGGCGGACGGATATTCGAGAACAGCCGCGTACTCCAATTGCTCGACCACAATGATGGCAAGCTTATAAAAACAGCCCGTGGGCAGGTCAAAGCGGGCAAAATACTGATCACCACAGGTGGCTACACCGATGGGCTCGTCAGCCAGATCAGACGGGCCTATCTGCCCATTGCCACCTATGTGATGGTGAGCGAAGAAGCGCCCGAACTGATCGCGTCGGCGATCCGCACCACGGCCGCGATTGGTGATAACCGTCGTGCCGGTGACTACTACCGTGTAATCGATGGTGGTCGCAGGCTTTTATGGGGCGGACGCATCACGACGAGAGCAGCCGATACGCCCGGCGTAGTCCGTGAATTGCGCAACGAAATGGTTGGAACCTATCCTCAGCTTGCTTCACTGAAGACAGAGTTGGCATGGTCGGGCCTGATGTCCTACGCCAGACACTTGATGCCCCAGATCGGTCAATTGGACCGCGCTACATGGTACTGCACAGCCTTCGGGGGGCACGGGCTGAACACAACCGCGATCGGCGGAAAGATCGTGGCCGAAGCCATTTGCGGACAGAGTGACCGCTACAAACTCTTCGAAAAATTCGGGCTGGTCTGGGCCGGAGGCGCCGCAGGTCTCGCAGCCGCCCAGCTAACCTATTGGAAACTGCAGATGCAGGATTGGCTTGCGGAGCGAAAGGCAAGCTGACAGGGGAGAGAACATGCTCGGGAGGTTTTTTCTGACGCGGCCCGAGGCCGCTAAACGTACTGTCCAGATAGCGTTCTTTGTTATCCTGACAGCACTCTTCTGTTTCATGAATATCCGGTTCTCCGGCATAACAAACTGGCTTGGCATCGACCCGAAAGTCGCAAAAGCCGGCTTCACCAAGGCGACGCTAATCTCCTCGATACTGCTTAGCATCGTCATCTTCGCGAATTGGAGTTTCCTGAGACTTTTTCCGCGTTGGGCGCAGATCACGGCAATATGGCTGGAACTGTTCCTGCTGCTGATGATCTTCTTCTATTCATTCGATCTCTCATTTGATTTTATCGCAAGAAAGATCGGATTTCTGATCAGCCAGGGTGTCGTCACGACGCTTTATATTTCCGCAGCCTCGATATTCTTCGCAACCATTCTGGCTCTGATCGGTGCGGTGGCCAAGCTTTCTAAGAATGGCCTCATCTACGGTCTGGCAACGTTCTACACTTCGCTTTTTCGTGGCCTGCCATTGTTGATGCAGATCTACATTATCTACCTTGGACTGCCGCAGGTGGGCTATGTCATCGGACCTATTCCCGCCGGCATTCTGGCGCTGTCCTTATGCTACGGCGCCTATATGACGGAAATCTTCCGCGCAGGCATCGAGAGCATTCCCCGCGGGCAGCAGGAGGGCGCATATGCGTTGGGCCTTGGGCCCTCGCAAACCATGTGGCTGGTCACCCTTCCTCAAGCGATGCGCATCATTATTCCGCCAACCGGCAACCAGTTCATCGCGATGCTCAAGGACTCGTCCCTGGTCTCCGTCATCGGCGTTTGGGAACTCATGTATCTTGCCCGTACCCAAGGTCAGACCGAGTTCCGGCACATCGAAATGCTCATCACCGCATCGATGATTTATTGGGCCCTGTCCATCGTTCTGGAATATGGTCAGGCCAAACTCGAAGCTCGCTTCAAGCGTTCCATCGCGCGTTAAACGCGATGGAAATCCACTTTTCATGCAGTCGCCCGCAAGGGATGACATCCTGACCAATGACAAGCAGAGCGACCATGGACAAGCGTCACGAAATTCTGTTCGAGCCGATCAAGATTGGCCCTGTTACGACGAAGAACCGCTTTTATCAGGTTCCGCATTGTAGCGGCATGGGTCATCGTTATCCCGAGCACGATCTGCGGCTGCGTGAAATGAAAGCGGAGGGTGGCTGGGGTGTCGTTTCCACACAGGAAACCGAAATCCATCCGACGTCAGATATCACGCCATCCAATCAGGGCCGCATATGGGACGAGAAAGACGCCGAGCGTCTCCAGAAGCTGACTGAGGCCGTCCACCAGCATGGTAGTCTCGCTGCAATCCAGCTTGTGCATAATGGTATCCACGTCTCCAACCGTTTGACCAGACTGGCGCCGCTCGGTCCCATGGACATGATTGTCGATGTGGAGGACCCAGTTCAGGCAAGAGCCATGGACAAGGCCGATATCGCCCGGTTTCGCAAATGGCATCGCGATGCCGCACTTCGCGCCAAACGGGCCGGTTTCGATATTATTTATGTCTATGCAGGTCACGACATGACCTTGCTGCAGCATTTTCTGCTGCAGCGCTACAATACCCGCACGGATGAATATGGCGGGTCGTTCGAAAACCGCTTGCGATTGTTCCGCGAGGTTCTGGCCGATACGCGCGATGCTGTCGGCGACAAATGCGCGATCGCAGTCCGCTTTGCGGTTGAGGAGTTTCTGGGCGACCAGGGCATCCAGTACAATGGTGAAGGTCGGGACGTCATTGCCGCTCTCGCCGATGAACCCGATCTTTGGGATGTAAACCTGTCCGGCTGGTCCAACGACAGCCAGACGTCGCGCTTTTCGCAGGAGGGCTTTCAGGAGCCTTACATCTCATTTGTAAAATCACTCACCAGCAAACCGGTCGTGGGTGTTGGTCGCTATACCTCACCGGATACCATGGTACAGGCCATCCGCTCCGGTGTTCTGGACCTCATCGGCGCAGCCCGTCCGTCAATCGCCGATCCATTTCTGCCCGAGAAAATCCGGAGCGGTCGCATCGACGACATTCGCGAATGCATTGGCTGCAATATATGCACGGCCAGCGACAACACCGTTGCACCATTGCGATGCACGCAAAACCCGACGATTGGCGAAGAAGCGCGCAAGGACTGGCATCCGGAGAAAATCAGCAGGTTGCAGGCCACCGAGAAAGTTTTGGTGGTCGGCGGAGGACCAGCCGGTCTGGAAGCCGCTCGCGCCATGGCCGAGCGCGGTGCAGAAGTCATCATAGCCGAAACGCATACCCATTGGGGTGGGCGCGTCACGGAGGAAGCTGCCCTCCCCGGACTGGCAAGCTGGGCGCGTGTTCGCGATTGGCGCATGATGCAATTGCAGCGCGCGACCAATGTGGAGATGTATCTCGACAGCCAACTCGATGCCGACGAGATTCTGACTTACGGAATCCCGCATGTGGTGCTGGCCACCGGAGCGCACTGGCGCGCGGATGCAGTCGGTCGCTCGCATCGGCAACCTCTGGAAACACTGGAAGGACGCACGCTGAGCGTCGACGCTATCCTGAAAGACAAAACATCGCTCGATGCGTGCCACGGACCTCTGGTGATATTTGATGATGATCGTTACTACCTCGGATCGGTTCTGGCCGAGCTGGCCGTGAGCCGCGGTATTGATACGACATTGGTCACGCCAGCGCCGATCGTGGCTCCCTGGACGGAACACACGCTTGAACAATCAAAAATTCAAACAAGATTGATAGAACTGGGTGTCAGGATAATCCCGCTGCATAAGCTCGCAAGACAAACATCGGACAGTCTGTCGGTCGCATGTGTCTATTCTGGCAGGGAAACCGAGGTTCCATGCAGCACACTGGTACCAGTGACCAGCCGCCATCCCAACAACACGCTGCAAGCTGCTTTGGAAGCCCGCAAAAATGACTGGCAAGATGCGGGCGTGATATCCGTCACAGCGATTGGCGACTGTTACGCACCATCTATCATGCAGCTGCGGTCTATAGCGGCCATTATTACGCCCGTAATTTTGGCGCACAGGCTCCGGAAGATATGGATATGTATCGATAAAGACCCATCCGGTCGGCCAGCGTTCTATTGATAGGCGAGGCTCGAACAGGTGTAACGGCGCAGGCGTTCAGACCGTCAAACAGCAGCTATAAACGGGTGGCCCCTGTGACCTTTAGTCTGGACGAACCAAGAGCTTGAATCTGGCTCACCACGGCATGCGATTGGTCTCGCATCGCCGATGGTGTCATGCCGAAGTGCTGGCGAAACACCCGATTGAAATAGGAAAGATCACCAAAGCCAACCTCGTAAGCAATTGAACTGATCGAGCGGTTGTTATGTCGTGAAACACGCAGTCGGGCCATATCCAGTCGACGCTCAAGCACGTAACGAGAGAACGTCATATTCTCAGCCTGAAAAAGCTTTTGGACCTGACGGGCAGTAACGCCAAACCTTGCGGTAACCGTACCAAGATCGAAGGTTGCATCCGACAGGCCAGTCTCGATGAAAGCTTTGATCTGCGAAAGGTTTAGACCTGAGCGATGTTTACGGTGATCATCCCGGAGAAACTCCAGAACCATTGGCAACACCTGTCGGAAGTGCGCCGCGATCATCTCGGCTTCGCCGGGCGCGTGCGCGCCTCGCATAAGCAAATAGGCACCATGCGTAATAAGGAGCTTTAATGGTGGATAGGCCTTCGGTATTGGGCGCATCAGAAAGTTTTTCACGGCCTGTTTTGAGATCGGAAAATAGCTCACAGGCAAACGTCCACAATCGACACGGCCGCCTTCAGGGAGCCACCATTCATACGCCTTGTCCGGCGACAGAAAAACTACGTCGCCCGGCAACAGGTTCAATGTCTCACCGGATTGTCGGATGCGAAGCGCTCCTTCCATGCTTCGCACCATAAGCAATTGATCGGCCGAGCATCCGCCTTTACCCCGGATCAATATCTCGCAACTCGGAAAATAGCAGGTCATGATCCGGAGCGGATCTACCGAGCAGTAAATACCCCGGACAGCACCCTGTGCAGTTGCGCCCACGACCAGCGAGACATCTCCCACAATCTCAGTGAGCGCCGAAGAACAGAGTTTGCAGTCGGTTTCATTCCCGATATCGGCAATATGAAAGTGCTGCGGAACTATCGTTTCGATCTGCTTAGACGGAATCATGATGCATCCTTGCAACACGGGTAAATGACCAACGGTCAGTTCGTCCTGGTCCTATCAATTTTCGCCAGGAACCAAGCCGAACGCACAGGCCACCCTATAAAGTTGACAATAATAATCTAGTTTAAACGACTTTCGCGGAGACGGCCAGTCCTGTCTCCGTCGAATGAAGGCGGGACGACAAAAGGAGACCTTCATGGATCACCCTCATGACCGGGCACCATGTCCTTTGCGTCCAGGGGCGACTGTAACAGATTGATGGAAAACCGACGCCACGGATTGGCCATCCATCGGATTCCATTGACTATTCTCACTTGGGGAAAAACATGAACAGGCAATTCATAGTTCTGCTGCTCTCAGGCTGCGGATTTACGACGGCAGCGTTTGCACAGGAAACTGCAGGCAACGACGCAGGGGTTACGCGGCTGGACCAGATTATCATCACCGCCGGACGCAATGAGAGCTCAATTGCCGCTGTTGCTCAATCCGTTCAGGTGATTGATCGGGAACAAGTCGAAGAAGCGATGCGAATCTCGCCGAATGCCAGCGACTTGATTTCGCGCCTGGTTCCCGGTTTCGCACCAAGCAACCAGACCATATCCGGCGCGTCGGAAACATTTCGTGGTCGCAGCGTTCTGATCATGGTGGACGGTGTGCCCCGCAACACGCCACTGCGCGACCTGTCACGCATCCTGTCGATGATCGATCTCAATTCTGTTGAACGCATTGAGGTCGTGAACGGAGCTTCAAGCCTCTACGGTGCCGGCGGGACAGGCGGAACGATCAATTTCATCACCAAGCGGGGCACCAGCGATAAGCCGACCGTCACGGTACGCACCGGCCTTTCCGGCTACACGGAAAACCTTGGCAAATCGACCGCGCCGGAAACGAGCATCTCCATTGAGGGTCGAAAAGACAAACTCGACTATTACTTCTCCGGAACCGGCGATTGGACCCGCCGCACCTATGACGGACATGGCAATGAAATGCCATCCGACGCCATGCTTGGACAAGGTGGCGGCGACAGGACGGTCAACGGCAATTTCTTCGGTGTCGTAGGCTATGAAAGCGGTCCGCGCCGGTTTGAAGTCAGCTTTGACTGGACCTACGCCAAGCAGAAGCCGGAATGGTTCACCGACTACACGACGAACCCGGTTTCACCGAGATTCGGTTCAGCCTACACCGGCGAACCGCTTCGCGAGGATTCCAAGTATCTGACTGCAAAATATACCGATCAGGATTTTGCACTCGGCAATCTTGAAGTGAAGGCTTTCTATAACAAGATCTTCAAACAGTCCCCGTTCACCGAACTTTCGGCTGTGAACACTCAGGTCTATTATTCGGGAAATCCCCGACAGCCGACCGCATGGTTCAACCAGTCGAAATATGACTTCGACCGGACAGGCGTGAACATGACCATCACGACACCGATGGATTTCATCACCAATGGCAGCAAGCTGACCTGGGGTGTGGATTACGCTTACGACAAGGTGGCGCAGACACTGCTGAACGACGAAGATGCTATCGCCCCGATGACGCAGAATTCCATCGCGGCTTTTGCGCAGGCCGAAGTTCCCGTCACGGAACGGTTCCGTTTGCAGGGCGGCGCGCGTTTCGATCAGTTCTACCTCGATGTGAATGATTTCACGCGGCCTACAGCAGTTGCCTGGCCTGCGCGGTCACTGGCGAATATCTATCCGGCGATCAGCGTTCTTGGTGGTTCGTTTGACTACAACGCATGGACCTTTAACGCTGGAGCCGTGTACGACGTCACGGAAGAGGTGCAGGCCTTCGGTAATTTCTCGCAAGGCTACAGCCTAACGGATATTGGCGCATTTACACGCCGCGCGGGTGTCAATTCACTTGCAGAAATCTGTGATGCCTACGGCTCGATAGCTGCCATCTATGGCTGCCGCGGCACGCCTGACTACACGATCAGCTATGCCGACATCGCGCCAAAGCCTCAGCTGGTCAACACTTATGAAGTGGGTCTGCGCGGCGATTGGGGCGATCTTCGCAGCACGGTGAGCAGCTATATTTCCACCTCCAAGGATGGTGTGAACTATGATATCGCGGCAAACCGCGTAAGCCAGCAGAAGGAACGTATCTGGGGCGTGGAGGCACGAGCCGACTACGACATCAATTCGATGTTCACCATCGGCGGTCTGGTTGCCTATCAGGAAGGCAAATATGACGCCAACCGGGATGGCAGCATCGGTTCGGACGAATATCTTCCCAATAACCGTATTCCAACCACATGGAAGGGGCTTGCCTATACCACAGTGTCGTTCGAAGGCGGGTACAAGGTCCGGGGGGAAGTTGAATATTTCTCGGGTCGCGACCGTATCAAGGGTCAGCAGATAGACGACGCTACATTGGTGAATATGGCGTTCTCGAAAACCTTCGAGAACGGCAGCGAAGCAAGCCTCGCCGTCCGCAACGTCTTCGACACCTATTATATCAACCCCACGGCAACAGCCACGCGTAACGCACCTGTAGCAGGGCTGGGGCGCAGCGTTTTCCTTTCCTATAAAGTGACGTTCTAAGGCAGAGCCGGGCGATGAAGATGCTTTTCAGCACCACGGCCTGCCTGGCAGGCCCACACTCTCACAAGGGCAATCGATGATGACGATTGCCCCCTCTTCCATCGCCCGCCCCTCATCACGGACACGGTTGTACTGTGTCCTTGCAGGGCTCTATCTGGCTCAGGGCATTCCGACCTATCTGTTTGCTGCCGCCCTGCCTCCCATCTTGCGGGAACAGGATGTATCACGCACCGCTATCGGCATGTTTTCCATTCTGCTTCTGCCCATGGTCCTGAAGTTTGCATGGGCGCCTTTGGTCGACCGCTTCAGGCCATGGGCACGTTCTCACCGGGCTGGCTGGGTCGTGCTTACGCAAAGCGGGATCATCGCGGCCATAGTGTGCCTCATCCCGCTGGGTCCGGATAATGTCACCGGAATTTTCATTGTCGGCTTCATTGCATCACTTTTGCTCGCCACACAGGACATCGCAACCGATGGCTATGCTGCAAAATATCTCGACGAGGCAGACAGACCTCTCGGCAACGCCATCCAGGGTGGTGCGGTTGCATTCGGCGTGCTGATCGGCGGAACGCTGGGACTGGTTCTTTATCACCATGCAGGCTGGGCGATCATGCTTGGCACGATCGCATTTCTTTCGCTCATTCCTTTGATCGCCGCCTTATCGATGCGGGAAAACGACGCCGCACCTTTGCTCGACGGGCGGGCTCTTTCACGTCCCTCGATCATGCATTTCCTACGCCGCGCCGAAGCACGGCAGATTCTGTGGATTGCACTGATCTATCGGGCAAGCGAAGGGCTGATGAAAGCCATGGAGGGACCCTATCTGGTGGATGCGGGCGTTCCGCTCGACGTGATCGGCTATCTGTCAGGTGCCGCCGCCGCAACCGCAGGCATTGCCGGTTCTGCCATCGCCGCCGTTCTTCTTCGTCGCAATGGTGTCGCCGCAGTGCTTGGGCTTCTGGGGAGCTTGAGAACAATCTGCTTCCTGCTGTTCACCCTGCATGCGTTCGGCGTACTGGGTGGAATCTGGCCGCTTTACGGGGCATCGGCATTTCAGACGATCATCCGGTACATGGAGATCGTTGCGCTCTACAGCCTTTTCATGAGCGTCACATCGCCCGATCAGCCTGGAACTGATTTTACGATCCTCGCCTGCGCACAGATTGTTGTCTATCTGGCTGGTTCTATGGTTTCAGGCATCCTTGCAGATCGTCTGGGCTACGGTCCTCTCTTCGCTCTGGCAGCAGCGCTTTCGGGGCTGGCCGTTCTCGCCACGATTAGGATGCTCAAGACACTACCGAGGGCAGACGTTGATGCCATTGGCAGGCGGCCGTCATGATCCAGCATCCCTCTTGTTCTTCATGTATTTCGGACCTTCATCGAGAAGGCGAGAAGCGCTGCCATGCCAGCAAGGATCGCACTGACAAAAAGCGGTGCCTGCGCAGAGACTGTGAAAAGATAGCCGCCGGAGATCGCGCCCGCTCCCTGGCCAAGTACGTGAGCACTTGCAAGCCAACCAGCCGCAGCCCCCTGTTCTCCCTGTTCCATCCGTCCGGTGAGCCATCCAAGATAGTTGGGCGTGGCAATCGCCATTCCTACTCCTGCCATCACCAGTCCGCAGAGATTCACATATGCGAGGGGTACCGCCACAAGCAGGACACCAGCAGCCAGCAGAACTGTACCGAGGATAACGCAGGTTCTATTGTCGAGCCGCAACCGGGGAATGACCAGTATCTGCGTTGCGATCATCGCAAGCGCCACGACGATCAGCGTGATCCCCGCAGCAGCGGTCGCCTCGGCCGGACCGACGGCAAGATGCAGTTGCAGCAGCGGTCCGAGGATCATCTGAACATGTCCGAAGGACATCGTGACCAGAAATCCAAGTCCGAGGAATGGCAGCAGGCGTCCGTCGAGTGGAGAAAGATATGCCCGACTATCGGAACGCGGACCAGCTTTGCCGACAGTGTCGTTTGCAGCAGGCGCCAGCAGGAGACTGAGCGGACTTGCAACGAGCAGCATAAGTGGCAGAAGCGGCATGACACTGGCGGTCACCGCCGCAGCCGAACCCAGAATGCGGCCAATGCTGAGCCCGGCGCTGAGCCGTGCCAAGGCAACGGTGCGCTCCTTTTGCGGCAACAGTCCGGAAATCCAGGCTTGAGCAATCGGCATAATTCCAGCGGATGCCGCCCCATAGACGAGGCGCGATACTACGAGCAAACCGAGAGCCGGCACATAGGGCAGCGGGCCCACCACCATCAGCGCCAGAAAGATGAGTTGTGCCAGCAGAAGTACGAGCCCCAGCCAATACAGCGCGCGACGCGCTCCAATTCGAGCGCCGAGCATTCCACACAAGGGAGCGCTGGCAACGAAGGCCACGGCACCAAGCCCCGCTGTAAGACCGATCTCACCTGTTTGCAGACCCGTCGCAGTCGCGATGAGAGGGACAAGAGCAATGAATGCTGTCTGATTAAAACCGATAGTCGAAACGGCAATCGAAAGACGAGAAGACATTTTAAGCGCCGTATCATCGAAACCCATGGAAATCACCGCATGTTTAATTTTCGATACCGGTAGCAATGTCTGCACAGTATGTAAATATAAAATCATCACTATTTCGGAGAAGCGAAATGAATATAGTAACTAATACAAATTACTTCGCTGTATCGGAAAGTATATTCATAAATTCTCTGAAAAGAGAATGGCATAATTGGGAAATAGTAGATAACTCCCCATCGCATGCAGGAATTACAACAGAAAAATACTTGCTTCTGAAGCTTGCAGCTTCAGATAACGAGGTCAGAGTGCCTGTAATTTTCTGGTCGCTTGCCGGATATCATTGCTTCGGTACACCCATGTGGAAATCCAATGGGGACCAGTTGAAACCCATAAGTTTGCCGGAACTGGCGCTTCTGCTTCTCAAGGAGGACGAAATCGGCGGCAGCGTTTCGCCCGACGCGAAACTACTCTTTCAGCAAAGAGTACTGGACAGTATGCGATCAATCACGCGCCTTCTCCGGGAAACCGCCGATGAACGACCTTTTGCTGAATCCGATCCTGATTTCATCGAGGCCGAGAAAGCGTTGCGGTTCGGTCATGCAGTACACCCGTTTCCACGTAGCCGGGATGAATTCACTGATGAAGATAACTGCCGCTTCGGTCCGGAATATGGCAATGCCTTTGCTTTGCGGTGGTGGGCTGTCGAACCGGAACTGCTGGCGAAGGGAGGGGCTGATGGCTTCGACGTTGTCGAGGCTATCGCATCCATCGCGTCGGATTCCCGACTGATTGAAAAAACGGTTGGGCGACCGCTCATTCCGTTGCACCCATGGCAGGCGGCTCGCCTGTCACTACGCCCGGATATTCAGCGATTGGAGCGTCAGGGCAAGATAACCGATCTTGGCAGCGGCGGCCCTGACTGGCGTGCGACCAGCTCGTTGCGCGCCATATATTCCCGCGAGAGCGACTGGATGCTCAAGTTCTCGCTCAGTCTCCGGCTCACCAATTCGCGTCGCGTCGTAGAACCAAGCGAATGCCTGCGGGGCATCAACGTCCATCGGCTCATAACGGGAACGATTGGCGAGGCTCTAAAAAAACGCTTTCCAGATTTTCACATCATGGGTGAACCCGGCTGGATATCCCTGCGTTTGCCGGACGGCTCCATCGACAATGAAACAATTACAGTTTTCCGGGAGAATCCGTTTCGCGGAGAGCAGCAACCGCACGCGGCCGTCCTTGCAGCGCTTTGCGAACGTCACCCGGATGGAAATGGCAGCCATGTCGCAGACCTCATACGCCGGATCGCCGCGTCGGAGGGAGCCCCAGAGACTGATGTAGCGAAGCGCTGGTTCGAACGCTTTCTGGATGTTGCCATTGCGCCCTTCATGATTGCCCAAGGCGATTACGGCCTGCTTTTTGGCGCTCATCAGCAGAATCTCGTCCTTGGCCTCCAGGACGGTTGGCCGAATGCGCTCTATTTCCGTGATTGCCAGGGGACAGGTTACGTCCGCTCGTTCTTGCCGTTTCTGCGCGAACATCTGCCTGAGGCAGGTGCTGCTACCGACCATGTCTTCGGCAGTGACGAAGCTGCTCAACTGATTGGATACTATCTGTTCATCAACGGCGTTTTCGC
Organism: Brucella sp. JSBI001; assembly: GCF_026014005.1. NCBI lineage: Bacteria > Pseudomonadati > Pseudomonadota > Alphaproteobacteria > Hyphomicrobiales > Brucellaceae > Brucella > Brucella sp. JSBI001. Next base: position 1,641,812 of record NZ_CP110339.1, read on the forward strand.
ACTTATTGCCGCGCTGGGCTCGGCGCGTTTCATTGATGAAAATGAACTTTTTGCGGCCCTGCAACGCTTTCTGGAACGGCTACACAAGCAGCCCGTGCGGGACAAGACCGCACTGGATTATCTCCTTCACAGCCCCACTCTGGTCGCCAAGGGAAATTTCATGATCTCGGCTGGAAACGTCAATGAAAACACCGACGTGACCGATCCCCTCGCCTCTTACATCCAGTTTCCCAACCCTCTTTCGACACGGTGAAGCCATGAATGTTCAAACGAAGAGCAGTGACTATCAGCGCCTTTCGCCACACACGGAAATAGGTGGTGAATTATCCTGGCATTATTGCGCGACGAATTCCGAGCGGCTTGCGGCAAGGCTGGACAAGAGTGGACGTATATTCCTGTTCGGAGAAGCCGGAGCGTTTCGCGCCGAAGCAAGCCTCATCTTCGACCGGCAGACAATCGCACTGCAAGATGTGAGGCTCGATCCTTTGCATAGCGATGCGGCCATGCTGCTTGCTGCCGTGTTGGATGCCGTCTTTCTGCGTTTTCCCGACATTGCGGCTTTGACACTACCACCAGCCAGCGAACTTGCTCCAGTCAGCGCCTTGGCTCTGCGGGAAGTCGAAGATTTGACCGTAGTGGATCGCTGTGTGTTACGCCAGTTGCCGTTGCTGTGGCGCAAACATGCTGCCCATATGCCTTATCCCAGCATCCGATCGGCACTCGGTCCCGCTGACCGGCTGCCATTGCTTCGTCCTCCCCGTCCATCCGGCATATTTTACGAACGCTGGATACCTGATCTGAACAAGACTGTTTCCTTCCGCCCCATCGATCGTCGTACGGATCTGGACTTGTTCTACGACTGGATGAATCAGGGACGCGTCTCCTTTTTCTGGGAGCTGGCGCAAAGTCCAGAGGCACTTGAGACCTACCTCGCAGATCAGGAGCAGGACCCGCATATCTTTGGCGTCATCGCGAATTTTGATAACGAGCCGACCGGCTATTTCGAATTCTATTGGGCACGTGAAGACCGTCTCGGTCCACATTATGAAAGCGAAGACTTTGATCGCGGCTGGCATGGCCTGATTGGCAATCCCCGGCACCTCGGCCGCCCCAAAACGCTCGCGCTTTTCCGCTCGGTCACCCACTATCTTTTCCTTGACGAGCCTCGAACGCAACGCATCGTTGGCGAGCCACGGGCATCCCACCAGAAGATGCTCAGCTATTGCGCAGACGTGGCCTATGACAAGGTGAAGGAATTCGATTTTCCTCACAAGCGCGCCGCTCTGGTGTGTTGTGAACGGGACCGCTTCTTCAAGGAGGTGCCGTTATGAACCGTCAACCAGTCTCCGGGGCTCTTCTTGGCCCGCTTCCGGGCCGCAAAGCGGTTGACGACGAGATATGGGGAATAGTGAACCGAACAGCTATTGCCAAAGCCATCTCGGAACTGTCGTATGAGGAAGGCTTTGCGCCTGTCGCCTTGAACAAGGCTGAAACGATGTGGACGCTGACGCTTGGCGATGCTGTTTCCTATCGTTTTGAAGCACGCCGTCGCATCTGGGGACAGCTGCATATCGATCCGAAAAGCCTCGTGCGGGCGACATCGACAGAAGAAGCTGTGGCAAATGACGCAGTCGGCTTCCTCGCCGAGGCGCGTGATGTTCTGGACATTTCACCAGCCACTTTCTGCACGTATGCAAAGGAGCTTTACAACACGCTGATGGCGGACGCCCGTATCGTGGCACGCCGTGCCGCTTTCGATGCAAGCGAGCTGGCTGGCCTGTCCGACACGGAACTGCAAACACTCCTCGACGGTCATCCCAAGGCGCCGGCAAACAAGGGACGGCTGGGTTGGGGATTGCAGGATAGCGAAACCTACGCACCGGAATTCGATGCACCGATCCAGCTTTTCTGGCTCGCCGCCGCGCGCAACCATTGTCAGCTTGCACTTGCACATGATCTTACAGAGCCTGCGTTGCTAGCCGAATGCCTCGGCACAGGAGAACGACACAATCTGCTTGCTGCGATGAGTGACGCGGGCATTAGCCTTGACACGCATATGCTGCTGCCCGTCCACCCCTGGCAATGGCAATCGATGATTGTCAGCCAATATGCCAGTGAGATTGCTGCCGGACGACTTGTGCCGCTCGGTTGTTTCGGCGATGCCTACATTGCGCAACAGTCCCTGCGGACACTTGCCAATCAGGTTCGCGTGCGCGCACTTCATGTCAAATTGCCGCTCACCGTCCTGAATACGTCTGCCTGGCGTGGCGTTCCCGGAAAATATATGCGGATCGGACCGGCGCTGTCTCACTGGCTCGCGGAAACAGCCAAGAGTGATCCGGCGCTGAAAAATGTCCGGATTCTGCAGGAAGTCGCCGGTGCGTTTTACCCTCATCCGCACTTCGCAACACTGAAAGGCGCGCCCTATCAGTTCTGCGAGATGCTGGGGACCATCTGGCGGGAGAGTCCGGAAAAGCACTTGCCGCACGGTTGGCGCCCCATGATGATGGGAGCACTGGCGCAGTCTGATAATGCGGGGCGTCCTGTTATAAGCGCCCTGATCGAACGATCCGGCCTGTCCCATGATCAATGGCTCGAACGTCTCTTCGAGGCAATCGCGGTCCCGCTCTACCATTTCTTATGCTGCTATGGAGTTGGCTTCATTGCGCATGGCCAGAATATCACGCTTCTTCTGGACGGCGACATTCCTGCCGGTGTGGCGATCAAGGATTTTCAAGGTGACACCGATCTGATTGACCAAGAGTTTCCGGAGCTGGCAACACTCCCCGCAGATGTAAAGGCGACGTTGAAACGTCGACCGGCGCCCCATCTGCAGCAACATCTCCAGACAGGACATTTTGCGAGCGTACTACGGTTTCTTTCCGAAGCACTGGTCGCTCACGATAGCTATCCCGAATTATCGTTCTACACACGCCTCTTAGCCCGGTTGAGGTTTTATCAGCAAAGCCATCCGGAACTGGCCGAGCGATATAAAATTTTTGATCTGTTTCTTCCGAAAATACCGCGCATAGCGATTAATCGCGTTCGTCTTGCGATCGGCTATGGCGACACCAATGAGCGGCCTGTTCCCGCTCTTGGTACCGAGTTGAACAATCCTCTTTACCTCGCGGAAATGGCGTCTTTCTCCTCCCAGAGGGCGCAAACTTATATCAATGAAGGAGTTTCAGTATGACACATTCCATTCTTGATCTGTGCGGAATTGGCGTTGGTCCATTCAATCTCAGTCTGGCGGCGCAGCTGGATTCAATCAACGGCGTAAATGTCCAATTTTTTGATCGCAAACCCAAATTCGACTGGCACCCGGGCATGATGCTGCCCGGTGCCGAACTCCAGACCTCCTTCATGAAGGATCTGGTTACAGCCACTAATCCGACGAGCCCGTGGACATTTGCAGCCTATCTGGTCGCCCATAAACGGTTCTATGAGTTTCTCAACGCTGACTACGACGCCATCCCCCGCAAGGAGTTTGCGCGGTATCTGTCTTGGGCTGCAGGGAATATTCCGAGCCTGAACTTTGGTCAGAATATCCGCGAGATCACTTTTAGCGGCAATCATTTCCAGCTGGCCTTCGATAATGAGGTCCGAACGGCCCGCAATCTGTCCCTCGGTGTGGGGTTGAAACCCTATGTACCTGAATGGGCCAGATCGGTGATTGGCGATCGTGCATTCCATTCAAGCGAAGCCGTACAGAAACTGGACACGCTGAAAGGCAAGAGGATTGTAGTTATCGGCGGAGGGCAAAGCGGCGCGGAGATATTCCAGCATCTGCTGGAACGCAGAGATTCCGACAACGAGATCAGCTGGATCAGCAGGCGACCGAACTTTCAGCCGCTTGATGACTCACCGTTCACCGACGAGCATTTCACCCCGCAATACGTGGCCGAGTTTCATCAGCTTGCCGAGCCGCGACGGCACGCGATCGTCGAGCATCAAAAGCTCGCAAGTGACGGTATTTCTGCGTCGACAATCAGGGCCATATATCGGCGTCTCTACGAACAGCGTCATCTGGACGGCGATGCACTACGGGCGACCTTGCTTCCATACCGGGAAGTTCTTGACCTCAAGCAGGATGGCGCAAGCCTGTCGATCGTGATGCGCAACGGTTTCGATGGCACAATCGAGATGCTCAGCGCCGATCATCTGATCTTTGCCACGGGCTACAAATTTTCACTACCTGAATGCCTCTCTGCAATCCAGGATCGACTATCGGCTGTAGAGGGCAGGTCTTTGCGTGTCGGCGCAGATTTTGCTCTCGACTGGAACGGGCCTGCTGACCGCCGGATTTTTGTACTCAACGCAGGCAGGCTTTGCCATGGCATCGCGGAACCACAATTGAGCCTGATGGCCTGGAGAAGCGCTGTCATCACAAATGCGCTTCTAAAACGCGCGCATTTCGATCTGGAATTTCCCGATACCGCTTTCCGCTGGACGTCAGGCAACCTTGATTTGAACCGCTCGGCATCCGGAATATCTTGAAGTCACACTCATCAGCCTAACCCGCGCCAACACATCCACCGGGGGTACACCATGTTACTCCGGTGGATTGAAATTACACCAGCATCTAGCTGCCCACCCTTGGGGTTATGAGCGCGCTGCGGTGCGTGCGTATAGAACTCGCTTCCGTGCATCGATATTAGGTCGAACGGTCTTCTGGGAGAAGCCGGAGCCAGTTCGCAAAGATACGAACATCGGTTATGCTTGAGAGATTTCGTGTATTTTTGTGGGAATTTGGTTGCGGGGGCAGGATTTGAACCTGCGGCCTTCAGGTTATGAGCCTGACGAGCTACCGGGCTGCTCCACCCCGCGCTATGGGTGTTTTGTATGTATTTGAGAAGATGATTTGATTTGTGTTCTTGGCAGACCTGGCAGCGACCTACTCTCCCGTGTCTTAAGACAAAGTACCATTGGCGCTGGAGCGTTTCACGGCCGAGTTCGGAATGGGATCGGGTGCAGCCGCTCCGCCATAACCACCAGGTCGGCGAAGAACACAAATATGAGAAGCTGGTTGTCTTTCGTGCAGATAATTCAGCGATAAACGCTGATAAACAATAAGCACACGACTGTGTGCCGGCCGGAGGCCGCGCCCGCGCAGCCGTTTGGCGGAGCCAAACTGGCGTGAGCGCTATAAATTCATCGAAGTTTGTTCGATGGATATTGTAAATGGGAGTGATCAAGTCGATCGAGCTATTAGTACCGGTAAGCTACATGCGTTGCCGCACTTCCACACCCGGCCTATCAACGTGGTAGTCTTCCACGGCTCTGATAGGGAATACTCGTTTTAGGTGGGTTTCCCGCTTAGATGCCTTCAGCGGTTATCCCGTCCGTATATAGCTACCCTGCTATGCCGTTGGCACGACAACAGGTCCACCAGAGATACGTCCATCCCGGTCCTCTCGTACTAGGGACAGATCCTATCAATATTCCTACACCCACGGCAGATAGGGACCGAACTGTCTCACGACGTTCTGAACCCAACTCACGTACCGCTTTAAATGGCGAACAGCCATACCCTTGGGACCTGCTCCAGCCCCAGGATGCGATGAGTCGACATCGAGGTGCCAAACAACCCCGTCGATATGGACTCTTGGGGTCATCAGCCTGTTATCCCCGGCGTACCTTTTATCCGTTGAGCGATGGCCCTTCCACGCGGGACCACCGGATCACTATGACCGACTTTCGTCTCTGCTCGACTTGTCAGTCTTGCAGTCAGGCAGGCTTATGCCATTGCACTCGACGAACGATTTCCGACCGTTCTGAGCCTACCATCGCGCGCCTCCGTTACTCTTTAGGAGGCGACCGCCCCAGTCAAACTACCCACCATACACGGTCCTGGACCCGGATAACGGGCCGCAGTTAGACATCCATATAGGCAAGGGTGGTATTTCAAGGATGACTCCACAATGGCTGGCGCCACTGCTTCAAAGTCTACCACCTATCCTACACATGCCGACACGAATGCCAGTGTAAAGCTATAGTAAAGGTGCACGGGGTCTTTCCGTCTAACCGCAGGAACCCCGCATCTTCACGGGAATTCAATTTCACTGAGTCTGCGTTGGAGACAGCGGGAAGTCGTTACGCCATTCGTGCAGGTCGGAACTTACCCGACAAGGAATTTCGCTACCTTAGGACCGTTATAGTTACGGCCGCCGTTTACTGGGGCTTCAATTCAATGCTTGCACATCTCCTCTTAACCTTCCAGCACCGGGCAGGCGTCAGACCCTATACGTCGTCTTGCGACTTCGCAGAGCCCTGTGTTTTTGGTAAACAGTCGCTACCCCTGGTCTGTGCCACCCCCACCTAGTTGCCTAAATGGAGGTCACGCTTCTTCCGAAGTTACGCGTGCATTTTGCCGAGTTCCTTCAACGCAGTTCTCTCAAGCGCCTTGGTATTCTCTACCAGTCCACCAGTGTCGGTTTAGGGTACGGTCTATATGCAGGAGCTATTTCCTGGAACCGCTTCGCTGCAAGATCAATCCAATAAGACCTTACAACACACGCGATCCGTCACTACCTGCAGGCCCACGAATATTAACGTGGTTCCCATCGACTACGCCTTTCGGCCTCGCCTTAGGGGCCGGCTAACCCTGCTCAGATTAACTTTAAGCAGGAACCCTTGGACTTTCGGCGAGGGAGTCTCTCACTCCCTTTATCGTTACTCATGTCAGCATTCTCACTTCCGATACCTCCAGGATGTCTCACGACTGTCCCTTCACAGGCTTACGGAACGCTCCGCTACCACGCACAAATGTGCATCCACAGCTTCGGTGTATGGCTTTAGCCCCGGTACATTTTCGGCGCAAAGACCCTTATTTAGACCAGTGAGCTGTTACGCTTTCTTTAAATGATGGCTGCTTCTAAGCCAACATCCTGGTTGTTTTGGGATCCTCACATCCTTTCCCACTTAGCCATAACTTAGGGACCTTAGATGGTGGTCAGGGTTGTTGCCCTCTCCACGACGGACGTTAGCACCCGCCGTGTGTCTGCCCAGTAGTACTCCCCGGTATTCGGAGTTTGATTAGGATCAGTAAGACGGTGAGTCCCCATAGCCCATTCAGTGCTCTACCCCGGGGTATTCGCTGGACGCTCTACCTAAATAGATTTCGCGGAGAACCAGCTATCTCCAAGTTTGATTGGCCTTTCACCCCTAGCCACAAGTCATCCCGATCTATTGCAACAGATATGGGTTCGGTCCTCCAGTACGTGTTACCGTACCTTCAACCTGCTCATGGCTAGATCACTTGGTTTCGGGTCTAATGCATCGAACTGAACGCCCTGTTCAGACTCGCTTTCGCTGCGCCTACACCTACCGGCTTAAGCTTGCTCGATACACTAAGTCGCTGACCCATTATACAAAGGTACGCTGTCACCCAGGACGAACCTTGGGCTCCAACTGTTTGTAGGCATCCGGTTTCAGGTACTGTTTCACTCCCCTCGTCGGGGTGCTTTTCACCTTTCCCTCACGGTACTGGTTCGCTATCGGTCATGCACGAGTACTTAGGCTTGGATCGTGGTCGACCCATGTTCAGACAGGATTTCACGTGTCCCGCCCTACTCAAGGACAACAGGTGTTCTACGTGTACGGGGCTATCACCCACTTCGGCAAACCTTTCCAGGTTCTTCCACTTTATTCCCTATTGCCACTGGCCTGGTCCGCGTTCGCTCGCCACTACTAGCGGAGTCTCGTTTGATGTCCTTTCCTCTGGGTACTTAGATGTTTCAGTTCCCCAGGTTCGCTTCTAACACCCTATGTATTCAGGTGTAGATACCTTATTACGATAACTAGAAAGTTGAACTGTTCTTGCATAAGCGCCAACAATTCAAATTTTCTAGCTATCTAAGGTGGGTTGCCCCATTCGGAAATCGTCGGATCAAAGGGTATTCGCACCTCCCCGACGCTTATCGCAGCGTATCACGTCCTTCATCGCCTGTGCATGCCAAGGCATCCACCAAATGCCCTTAAGACACTTGATCACTCTCATTGCCAATATCCATCAAAACATTCTTACAACGCATTATGCCACGTCAAATGTTGCCATTTGACTGCAAATGCTTGTTCAGCTTCAACGTTATCAGCAGAAAGACCAGCTTCTCGAGATACAATCGGTGGCGCGGTTAGCGTCCAATCATAATGCAAGGTTTGAGCAAACCATTGCGACATCAACTGGATAG
>NZ_CP110339.1:1652500-2662500 GCF_026014005.1 Brucella sp. JSBI001
GCTAACATCGCCGATCTACTCACACCCAACGTCGCCGTCAAACACTTTCAACCAACCCAAGGGACGAACCAACCTGCCGCTAGCAGCGTCGCCGCCCTCGTTGTGGCGCCATATAGACCCCATCATTCCAAACTGTCAACGCAGTTTCGTAAAAAGAAGGAATTTTCTTTCCACAGCCAATATGAAAAAGGCCGCTCAAAGCGGCTCTTTTCAAAAACACACATATTATGATCGCGATACTCTATTCGGGTTCGTATTCGCGAACACCGTCGTCCTTGGCAAACAACACACATGGCCCCTGAGACCCCCGTGGATCATACGCATATCCCTTCGCCGCTAGCGCATGCATCATATCCCGGATGCCAGCCAAGCCATAAAGGTGATCATGTAATTCAAGGAAGATGCGCTCCACACCCGTCAAATCGGCGTTTTGCAGCAGGTGATGCTCAGCGCCTTCGATATCCATGACAAGAACATTGATACCGTGGCGAGTGATGAACTCGTCAATATTGGTCGAGGACAATTCTATAGCGTGTTCGTATGGCCCTTGATTCTCATCCATGGATGACATCCAGAGGTCACGCCGCACATAGAAGCGGAAAGAGCGGGATTCGCCTGCAGTAAGAATCCCTTGGGAAAGCACAACATTGTTGATGCCGTTGGCATCGATTACACGCTGAGCAAGCGCTGCAGTAGACGGGTTAGCCTCGAAAGCCCAAACAGACACCTCGGCAATCTTGGCAATAATCGATGTGATAATTCCGATGCCTGAGCCGAGCTCCAGCACGCGATCTCCCGGCTTCACTGCCTTGAAAATCGAACGCGCTTCTTTGGCTTCATAGCTGCCGCTCATCAAAGCCTGCCAGATAACCGGCGAAACTTCGTCAGATGCGATCGGCACGTTAATCCCATGTACTTTCAGCAATTCCTACGCCCCAGTTCCCCAGTATCGGAGTATCGCGTCCAAACGAACGACCAAATGCACTCCAACTTATTGAATGCATCACACGTAACTTTACGATGTGATTAGCTTATGAACATAAACTGATTTGCCTATCTGATGCCAGTTGTCACACCGCTATATCGTCAGCGATTTGATGCATGACCGACCGCCTTGACGTCCTGCCCACTCCGACCATGAAGATGTTTGAGTTTTGAAGCCGGCATCGGCCTACCTATGAGGTAACCCTGAACTTGATCGCATCCCAACCGCTTCAGGCACTCGAACTGCTCCTCAGTTTCAATGCCTTCTGCAATTGTTACCATTCTGAGGCTGCGCCCGACCCCAGTTACGAGTTCGACAATCGCCAGTGCGTCCGGTCGCGTTGTCACATCGCGTACGAAAGATCGATCAATCTTGATCTTGTCGAAGGGGAACCCGCTGAGACTGCCAAGGCACACGAGGAATAGCCTGTTCCGAAATCGTCCATCGCGATCTGGATACCCAATGCTTTTAGCTGGCGTAGAGTGCTCAAGGTCTGCTCATTTTTGTCCAGCAGAACTGATTCTGTGATCTCGAGCTCCAACCGATTCGCTTCGAGGCCGCTTTGCTCCAGGGCATCGATAACGCTTTGAATGAGGTTCAGGCTGCGAAACTGAACAGGAGAGAGGTTGACTGCGATCTTGAGCGGCTTATTCCAATGAGCAGCTTCAAGACAGGCCGTCTTGAGCACCCAATCCCCTAGCGCGTGAATAAAGCCAATCTTCTCGGCCACGGGAATAAACTCTACCGGTGAAACTGCCCCCCGGATAGGGTGAGTCCAACGGAGCAAAGCCTCATAACCGCATATCTCACGCGTTATGGTGCAGGCTTGCGGCTGATAGTAAACTTCCATTTCACCATTCTCCAGTGCCTTCTGAAGATCGGCCTCAAATGACTTCTTCTCCCGCAAACGCGTCTGCATCTGCGATTTAAATACGCTCGCATGACCAGGCCCGAGAGCCTTTGCCTCATAAAGCGCCAAATCGGCATGTTTGAAAAGTTCCTCCGTGTCGGGTTCACCCTCGGAGATTGCGACACCGACACAGGTTCCGATTTTGATTTCCAGCTCGCCGACATGATAAGGCTGGCTGATCACGTCCATCAGGCGATCCGCAAGTTCCAGTGCTTCCTCTTCCCGTAATCCCGTGGAAAGCACGGCAAACTCGTCCCCGCCCAGGCGACACACCATGTCACCTCGTTCGCCGAGTTTGGTAAGACGTCGTGCAACTGCCTGCAACAGTGCGTCGCCAACATCATGCCCAAGCGTATCGTTTACGTCCTTGAACCCATCGAGATCCAGAAGAAGAATAATGGCCGATTGGCTTCCCGTCTGTGCGGCCTCAAGCCTTTTCTCCAAATCCTGCCGGAACAGGACACGATTGGGCAATCCGGTCAGCGCATCGTGATGTGCATCGTGCTCCAGCCGAAAATTCTGCGACTGCAGTTCACCTGTCGCTTGCCGAAGATCGCTTGTCAGGCGTTGCATGCTGCCATGCGCCCGATCAAGAAGCTTGTTGTGACGTAGCAGAAGAATAACGAGCACGACGCCGCAGAGAATGAGGCCCGCCGCCAATCCGGTGTAGATGAGATGCAACTGGCGAACTTCTGCCTGGGCAGCATCTATAAGTCCGACATCATACTCAACTGCAGATGACGCAAGCGCTGTCATCGGACCATCAAGCGCACTCATTAATTGCAGATGGGTTTTGACCTCGTCTGCATCAAGTTTATCCAGCTGGACGTCAAGTGCCTGAAGAACGTCGCTTAGCTTCAAAAAGAGATCGCGTCGCCGCTGATCGTTTTGAATGAAGGAGCGCAGATTGCCTTGCTGCAACAGTTCCAGTCGCCCGAGCATAATATCGAGGCGAAGCCGCACTTCGTCGCGCGTCTCTTCGTTCATATCCAGAACGTATCCAGCCAGAACGTGCTCAAGCCGCATATATTCCGATACAGTCTGACCAACAGCCCAGGAATCATTATAACGGGAGAATTTCTGAAGCGCTGTCTGTCGTTCGGCAATGACATAGGCGATATAGGCCGTTGCCACCACGAAACAACAGATAATGACGCCTAGAATTCGTCTCACACTTTGCCTCTATTCAACTATCAGCTTGGCAACCTGCCACGCAGAACGTGTGTAATAGGTCTGGCTTTGGAGCTGTGGGTCGCTGTCATACGGGTAAATAATAAACAATGGTCCTTTATCGCGAACCGGCATGTAATTGCCATCTCGTTTCATGGCAAGAATAACATTGAACTTCTTGAAGTCTTCCATCGGTAACGAGCTAACATAATCGTTCAACGCTACCGCAGTCACTTTCGTTCCCTTGGCGCCGACAAGCGTCATAAGCTTGTCCATCGACACGCCGTCAAAACGCACACGACCATCATACCATGGATTTGCCGTTTCTACGGTCACTAAACCCAGGGCCTCCAGCATATCCCGGTCAAATTGTGCTGTATCGCCAACATTTGTATTCGAAATATTGCCGGATATGACCAGAATCGGCTTACCCGTCGGTTTGGCCAGCGGTTCAGCAGCGGCCCCGGATAGCCAGACGAAAGGCAAGAGCAGACAGGCAAGGACTCGAATTAGTTTCATTGCATTTCCCCATGATAAATTAGAACAATAAAGAGAATTGCCTAAATCAACGTGAAGATCGCATGAGTCTTGTATTTTTTCATGTTCTTATGCAATAAAAATGGAATATCGGCGTCAAGCTTGCCGCAACGTAACTTCAAACGACCGCAGTTAGTGAATTACCCTAATGTTAGATCGTTTTTATTGGATAGTAACGCTTTTAATATGCCGTATCAGCTGAGCACTAGGTCAATCAGGCTCAATTCGTGCTGTCAAAAACAAAAGGGACAACGTGTTTGACGCTGCCCTTTGGAGAAATTGGATAGTTATTGTCGCATCAACCGACTAGTTTTCCGCCGGTCATCGGCTCAGGAACGCCGGTTGTGCTCGGAAAACTGATAGGCAAACTGCGCAAGGCTCGCACTGCGAGGAAAGCAAAACATTCAGCTTCTACAGCATCGCCTCGCCAGCCAAGCGTTTCGACAGGCACGAGTTCCACCTTGGCGCGCTCGACCAGCATATGCATCATGGTTGGATTGCGACGGCCACCGCCACTGACTGCAAGCCGTTTCGGCCGACGCGGCAGAATGTCCAGAGCCTTCCCAACCGCTGAGGTCGTGAACGCGGTCAATGTCGCCGCGCCATTTTCCTCGCTCAGACCGTCGGCCATCGTCTCGGTAAAGTCGAAGCGATCCAACGACTTGGGATACGGAGCAATCAAATAGGGGTGCTTGAGCAGTTCGGCGAGCCGGTCTTCGTCTACCTTACCTTTTGCTGCCAGTACCCCGTCGCGGTCCATTTCGCCCAATCCCCGCTTTTTCATAAAGTCATTGATAGGCGCATTGGCTGGACCGGTATCGAATGCCACAAGCGCATCATCACCATCCCACCAAGTTATGTTACCGACACCACCGAGATTGAGAATCGCAGTATTGCCACTCGCATCAGCACTGCGCAGCAAGGCAGCATGATAGACGGCCGCAAGCGGAGCACCCTGCCCGCCAGCCCGAATATCTGCCGTCCGGAAATCATAAGCCACTTTAGTAGCGAGCAGTTCGCTCATAAGCCTTCCATCGCCAAGCTGCCTCGTATCACCAAGCCTGCCTGCCTGCGGTGCACGATGCAAAACCGTCTGCCCGTGGAAACCGACAACGCCGATATCCGCCATCGACAGCCCGCTTTCCTCAACCAGTTCGCGCACAGCCGCAGACTGGGCGCGTGTCAGCGCTTCCTCTGCCTCAGCAAAAATCGCAGGTTCCGCACCTTCAAAATTCCAGACGCGAGCCTCGGCCTGCGCCTGTTCGAGAAGATCACGAATCCAACGCGGATAAGGTTTCAACGCGTAAGCGCCGAATTCCGCAATGGTTTCGCCATCAGTTTTCAACAGGGCAACATCGATGTTTCCATCAAGAACGGTACCGGTCATCAGGCCAACGGCCCATATTGGCTGCATAGACGTCTCCTATCCCAATGAAATTGCGTCGCCGACACCCTGACGCAGCGCCAGAATACCGCTGTCAAAGTGACGTGTCGGATGAATACGATTGGTGAGCAAGGTCCATGCCCTGCCCGCTTCAAAATCAATCCACAAGCCGGTTCCCGTGAAACCGGTATGCCCGATTGTATCCTTCGAATTGAAATTGCCCCCCGACCAACCGTCATAAGGTCGTTCCCAGCCATGCGTGCGGGTGGCGGATAGTGGTCGGCGCATGTGTTCGATAACGTTTTGCGATGCACCCGTGCCGTCAAGCAAGCCAAGCGCAAAATCAAGTATGGACGCAGCCGTACCGAACAAACCCGCATGCGCCGCACCCTGCAACGCTGAACAATTGTCGTCGTGCACCTCACCGCAGAGCACACGATTGCGCCAGGTGCAATCTTCGGTAGCGGCACTAATCTCCGGCTCCGCGGAAAAGGCAAAGCCTTCGCCGGGGTCCATCTCGCGAATGGTCTTGCCGTAAAATCTTTCCATCGCAAAACCGAGCAGAATGAAATTGATGTCTGAATAAACCAGCGCGGATTCTCTCCATTCGCGTTGCAATACGAATGCGCGCAACAATTCCGGATCCCGTCCATATGTGTAGATCGGTTCGACCGACGGAAATGGCGTCTGGTGGCCGAGACATTCACGAAAGGTGACTTTGCGCTCCCAGGCATCATTATCATATTGCCGAAGATCCGGAAGCAACGTGATCAATGGTGCATCGAGGTCAATGACACCTTCCTCGGCCAGCGTAAGGATGCGAGGTGTCGTGAAAATCACTTTGGTCAGCGAGGCGAGATCGAACCACGTATCGGTTGTCATCGCGCGCCGGGCCGGAATGATCTGCGCATAGCCAGTCGCCCGGACAGCCCGGTTGCCGGAGAGATCGACCATTCCAAGCACCCCTCCCGGAATACGGCCTGAGTCGCACGCACCTGTCAGAAGGCTGAAAGCTTTTTCAAAGCGAGCCGTAAAAGCAGTATCGACGGAGTGGCGGACATTCGGTTCTGCCATGATAGTTATGCCTCGGTCCGGGCCATGTGATCATGACCATATGTCTGCCAGTTTGCCGGTGCCGGCTCATATCCCAGCGGGCGTACGAGTGAAGGCACTTGTCGCGTATCGAGGGTAAAATGCTCGTTGCGCCGATCAATACTTGGAACGGCAGAGATCAGCCGCTTCGTATAGGAGTGTTTTGGTGCAGACAGGATGGAAGCGGCATCGCCAATTTCCACGATCTGCCCAGCATAAACGACGGCGATGCGGTGCGCGACACGCTCCACTACCGCCATATCATGCGACACGAACAGATAGGCGAGACCACGTTCCTTCTGGAGATCGATCAACAGCTCCAGCACTTTCGCCTGTACGGATACGTCGAGAGCTGAGACGGCTTCGTCGAGTACCACCACTGAAGGATTCAGCATCAAGGCGCGGGCAATACAAAGCCGCTGGCGCTGCCCGCCGGAAAACTCGTGCGGATAGCGTTCCAGACTGTTTGCAGGCAGCCCCACCCGGTCAAGCAACTGCAGCATCTTCTGTCGTGTTTCCGGCCCGTCGCGCCCGCCAGCAGCTATGACCGGCTCAGCAAGAATGCTATCGATACGCAGACGAGGATTAAGCGATGCATAGGGATTTTGAAAAACCATCTGCACAGAAGATGAATTTCGAGTGTCGGCGGTATCTGTTACACCGACTTCAAGCTTGCCGTGTGACGCTTTGACGAGCCCGAGAATCGCCCGCGCAGTCGTCGACTTACCCGAACCACTCTCCCCTACGACCGCCAGTGTTTCGCCCGGAACAAGATCGAAATCGACACTCTCCACGGCATGAACTGCACCAAGTCTGCGGCCAAGAATGCCGCCCTTGACTGGGAACCGGACTGTGAGCCCTTCCACAGCCAGAATTGGGTTCGTTCCGGGTTTGGCCGCTCGTACGTTATCCGTTCGTACCGCCTTGCCGCTTTCAAAATGTGGCACAGCCTTCAGGAGATGCTGCGTGTAAGGATGCTGAGGCTGATCGAGAACGACATTCAGTTCACCTTGCTCCACTGCCTCGCCGTGTTGCATGACCATGATCTTGTCGGCCATACCTGCGACCAGACCAATGTCATGAGTGATAAAGATCATCGCCATGCCGGTTTCGCGCTTCAGCTCTGCCAGAAGTGCCATGATCTGTGCCTGTACCGTAACATCGAGCGCTGTGGTCGGCTCATCGGCGATCATGAGGCGCGGATTGCAGGCAAGCGCCGTTGCAATCATCACCCGTTGCAGCATACCGCCGGAAAGCTGGTTCGGGCAGTATTTGAGACGCCGTGCAGCATCTGGAATGCGTACGCGATCAAGTACGTCCTTGGCAGCGGAAGCTGCCTGCTTGCCGGTAAGTCCACGGTGAAGACGAAACGATTCCTCAATCTGTGTCCCGATAGTGAGCACTGGATTGAGTGACGTCATGGGCTCCTGAAAAATCATGCCGATTTCCGCGCCACGGACTTTCGTCACCTCAGCTTCATTCGCAGTCGCAAGATCGATGGTGGTACCGTTCGCGCGATTCAACTCGATCGTTCCATCGATAATGTGCCCGCCGCCAAAGTCCACAAGACGATTGATCGACAAGGCCGTTACAGATTTACCGGAACCGCTTTCCCCGACAATCGCCAGCGTTTCCCCGGCGGCGAGATCGAAACTCACACCGCGCACAATCTCATTGGCTTCAGGATTGCGCCCGAAACCGACACGAAGGTTTGAGACGGACAGAAGCTTGTTCATGCCGCTACCCTCCGCATTCTGGGATCGAGAATGTCGCGTAGAGCATCACCCAGAAGGTTGAAGCCAAGTATACCGATCATGATCGCCAGCCCCGGAAATGCCAGCAGCCATGGCGCGGTTTCCATGAGATTGCGCGCATCTGCCAGCATGAGACCAAGCGACGAAGCCGGCGGCTGCGTGCCGAGACCTAGGAAGCTCAAGCCTGCTTCAGTCAGCAGCGACCAGGCAAGCGCCAAGGTGATCTGGACGGTCAAAGGCGCGATCAGATTAAGCAGCAGATGGCGCGAAAGGATGTAACGGTTGCTACTGTGGAACGTACGCGCTGCATCAACAAATTCACGTGTTTTGATCGACAAGGCCGGACCACGCACAACCCGCGTAAAAATCGGGGTGTAGACGATGGCGATGGCGGCGATACTTGTTCCTGTTCCCGGTCCGACAACGGCAATGATCAGAAGCGCAAGCAAGATTGCCGGAAATGCCAGAAGCACGTCCATGACGCGCATGACAGTTCCATCCCACCAGCGCCCAAACCATGCCGCAGTCAATCCCAGAACGGTGCCCGCGATGGCGGCAATTCCGACCGCAGAAAAGCCAACGATGAAGGATTGCGCGATGCCTGCCATCAGGCGGCTCATGACGTCACGACCGAACAGGTCAGTTCCCATCCAGTGGGCAGTACTTGGAGGACGCAGCCTGTCTATCCGGTACTGCATCAACGGGTCATGCGGCGTAAAACCGAAATACCCCAGAAACGCGACGATCAGATAGATCAATACGATGAGCCCGCCGATACGGCCACTCGGATGAGCAAAAACGGAACGCAATATCTGCATTAGTTTTCCCCCAGACGAATGCGCGGATCGAGCGCAACGTAAAGAAGATCAACAAGCAGATTGACGATCATGAAGTTGAACGCGATGAAGAGAATACTACCCTGTACCAGCGCATAGTCGCGCTGCAATATGGCATCCAGCACCATGCGTCCGAGCCCCGGCAGAGCATAGATCTGCTCGACCAGCACAGCTCCGCCCAGAAGGTAACCGAATTCTACACCACTCAGCGTCACCACAGGGATGAGTGCGTTCGGCAATGCGTGTCGCCAGATGACAGAGCGGGCCGAGGCACCCTTGCTGCGGGCAGTGCGAACATAATCATCACTGAGAACATCCAGCATAGCCGAACGCGATATGCGTGTGACCGACGCCGCAAATGCACAGCCGAGCGTTATGGCGGGCAAAATCATCTGTAGAAAATTCTGCCACGGATTTACCCATAGTGGCGTGAATTCGCCCATAGTCGGCAACACACCGAACCCTGCCGAAAGAATATAAATGAAGAGGAGACCAAGAACGAAGCTCGGAGTCGACTGCCCGATCATTGCAAAAATGCGAACCACGAGATCGGACATTTTTTCGTTGCGCGTTGCTGCATAAACCCCAGCCGGGAGGCCGATGAGCAAGGCAATAATCATCGACATCAATGCCAGCTGCAGTGTCAGCGGGAAGCGTTCCAGAATAACTGTCAGAACTGGCTTCCCGAATGTGACCGAGACACCCAGATTACCTTGCACTACGTCACCGAGCCAACGCCAGTACTGTGTGGTCCAGCTTTGGTCGATACCAAAATATTGCGCCAGAGACTGCCGCTGTTCCGGCGTCAGCAGCCCTGCTTCCGTTCCAAGCATAGCCGTAATGGAATCACCTGGAACCATACGGATCGCGACGAAGACAAGGATCGACACCCCCAGCATAACCAGGGGAAATGTCAGCAGCCGACGTGTCAGATAATTCATGTCAGATTACTCACGGCCTGCCGTCAAGGAAGGCACTGGAAAGCCACGCCTCCATATTGAAGACGTGGCGGATTTCATGACATCACTGCCCAATCTGCAGCTTGGTTACGCCGAACAGCGAACCGGTAGCGCGAGGCTCAAAACCGATAACGTTCTTCTGGTGGGCGACGTAATTATTGGCCGTATAAAGCCATATCCACGGAGAAACTTCTGTTATGTGCTTTTCGAAGTCAGAGAAGATAAGCTTGCGTTTTTCAGGATCAGTTTCGGCTCTTCCCTTTTGCATCAGATCGTCCAGCGTATCGTCAATATACTGTGCGACTTTCTGCAGGTTACCCGCCTTTGTCCAGTAACGGCCATACATCGTGTAGGGATCAGCCGAACCACCGTTAAGCGCCACCGCCATATCGAAGTCGCCCTTCAACCACGTATCGACATAGACGTTGAGTTCCATCATGCGGATATCGAGCTTGATGCCGATTTCGGCGAGTTGCGACTGGAGAACCTGGGCTTCGGCTGCAGCGGTTGCAGGTTCTCCATTCGCAGCAATGATAGTTGCCGAAAAACCATCCGCATAACCGGCATTCGCCATCAGCTTCTTCGCTTTTTCGACATCGCGCTTGTAGCAGAAGAGCGTGTTTGGATCGCTCGCATAGGTCGGCATTGTCAGCGGGCCCGTTACCTTGCCTTCACCGAGCAAGGCTGTATCGAGCACATCTTGACGATCAACGGCGCAGGAGATTGCCTGACGCACCGCCAGTTCCGTCATCGGCTTGCGCGACGGGTTCAACTGCAGGACATGATAAGCAAGAGCCGGAGTGCGCACCAGTTCCAGAGCGCTTTCGTTCGGCACCATCGTTGCGACCAGAGGGTCGTTGAGGAGCGCAAAGTCGATCTGCTTGGCGCGAAGCGCCGCAAGGATTGCTGTTTCGTCCGGCAGGACACTGATATCGATCCCGTCGATCACTACTTTACCGCCCGCCCAGTCGGGATTGGCTTTCAGCACTTCCTTGGAATTCGGTTCCCAGCGCTCAAGGATGAATGGACCCGACCCAACAGTTTTCGTACCTATAGTTCCAGCCTTGATCTCGCTTTCTGGAACGACCGCCGCATTGATGCTGGCGATTGCAGCCAATAGCGGAACGTCAGGCTGGGAGAGTTTGAAGACGACCGTTTCAGCGTCCGGCGTTTCAATAGCAGAAATGGAACCGAAGTTCGCACGCGCGACAGCGCCTGTCTTTTCATCCAGAATGCGCTCGAAGGAGGCCTTCACATCGGCTGGCGTTACCGGCTGACCGTTCTGAAATTTCGCATTCTTGTCGAGCTTGAATGTGAGAACCTTTCCGCCTTCGGAAAATTCCCAGCTTGTGGCAATGGCAGGCGCAATCTGCAGGTCGGAACCAAGACGGACGAGCGGCTCATAGATGAGCTCGAGCAGACGAATCGATGAAAATGCTGGCTGCTTGTGCGGATCGAGACCAGTGGCATCCTGCGACCAGGCCATTCGGAGCGTCGCGGCAAAAGCCGTCGAAACACCCATTCCACCAAAGCTTCCAATGCTCAACGCTATTGCGGCCGCGCCTGCAATAAGGCTTTTATTGAAACTCGCTCCCATTTTCTTCCCTCGCAAATGACTGCAATGCTAATGTCCGACTGCTTCCCCGCTTCGGCTCACGCTTTATTGGCATTTATTGCCTGTCTAAGAAATCCCCCAGCATTCTTTAATGCCTTTCTTGCCTCATCCACTGGCATTCCGGTGATCGTGATGAGGATTGCAAGCTTGACCTCATTATCTGTCAAAGCGAGAACGCGTTTTGCCTCCCCCGCCCCGCAACCGGTTGCCTGCATGACAATTCGCGATGCCCGCGCGACAAGCTTATTGTTGGTGGCACTGACGTCCACCATGAGATTCTCGTATGTTTTCCCTATTCGGATCATACTCGCCGTCGTCAGCATATTAAGAACGAGCTTCTGCGCCGTACCGGACTTGAGCCGCGTCGAGCCCGTCAGTATTTCAGGCCCGACAACCGGCGATATCGCGATTTCAGCCATGGTCGCAATGGTCGAATCGGGATTGCAGGAGAGCGCCACGGTCGTCGCGCCGATAGATGCTGCGTAGGCGAGACCGCCTATTACATAGGGCGTTCGCCCGCTAACGGCGATTCCCACGACAACATCGTGCGAAGTCAGACCTATGTTGCGCAGATCAGATTCCCCGAGCGACGGATCATCTTCTGCCCCTTCGATTGCATGTTGCAAAGCATCCACGCCGCCTGCAATCAGCCCGATCACCATGCCTTCCGGTACGCTGAAAGTCGGCGGACATTCCGATGCATCGAGAACGCCAAGACGTCCGCTTGTTCCTGCGCCCAAATAAATCAGCCGGCCGCCAACCCGAAATGCGTCGACGATCTTATCGACGGCCTGGGCGACCTGAGGCAGCACTTGCTCAACAGCAGCGGGAACCAGATGATCCTCGTCGCTGATGCGGCGTACGATAGCAAGGCTCGACAAGAGATCGATATCCATCGTGCGTGGGTTTCGCTCTTCAGAAACCAGCCTATCCAGTTCAGATAACAACGCCTGTTCCGTCATGCCTCTGCCTGCTTATCGAGCAGCGTTCAAAACGCGCCGCCTTATGGTTAATAAATGTTAGGATTATAAATTCCATCCGTCAATCAAAATAAGGAATAAATTATTCCTTATTTGCAGAAGCCATGTTTCGCGCAAGAATGATCGCACCGGAAACCGCATCACCGTCGGCAGGTTTCAACCGTCTGCGGACGTCTGGCGCCAACCACGGTTCAAGTGGGGTAGCAAGCCCGCCAAGCAAGGTCACGCGCGGCGCCCCTTTCGAAAGCGCGCGTACGATAGTATCTATGTGGCCCGCAGCCGCCTGAACGATACGGCGTGCCGCTGCATCTCCCTGGTCCGCATGACGCATGACCATAGGCGCCAGAGACGCATATTCTGTAGCGGTTGCGCGGTCCATCCACGCCACAGCGTCCATCGGGGTCTGATTAAAGCGCTCCATAACCTCATAGAGAAGCGGCGTACGCTCGATCCGATCATCATAAGCCTGAAGGGCCTGTTGAATCGCTGACAGCCCCAGAAAAGCACCACTACCCTCGTCGGAAATTGGAAAGCCGTAGCCTCCGACGCGAATGTCGATACCATTCACGAAGCCGAGACCAATTGAGCCGGTCCCGGCAATAACGATAGCCCCATCACTACCCGAATGTGCACCGAGACATGCGCCTTTGCCGTCACTCATGAAATGAATACTCGAAAAGGGATGCTGTATAGCCTGAAGTGCTTCGAGCGCACCTTGCCTGCCTATGCCCGCCAGCCCAACGCCTGCATGTGTTCTGGCCAACTCTTCAGCACCCAGGCCCGCCTCGCTGATTGCTGCGTCAAACGCACGTGCGATGGATTCCCACGCCTTGTCTATCCCGAGCCGTGTAGTTGCCGGGCCAGACAATCCTTGTCCCAGCACATTGCCGGTCTCATTTTCCAGCCGGGCTCGACAGCCCGTACCGCCGCCATCCACACCAAGATAGAACTGATCTTTCCCAACCCTGTCCGACGTCATTCTGACAGCCGTTCTATATCTGCACCGCAAAGCTTCAGTTTGCGGTCAAGCTGTTCATATCCACGATCCAGATGATAGATGCGATTAACGACAGTTTCTCCGTCGGCCACGAGTGCTGCAAGAACAAGTGACACGGACGCCCGCAAATCCGTTGCCATAACCTGTGCGCCATGCAGCGGGCGTCCGCCGCGTACCAGCGCAGTTGTTCCCTGCAGTTTGATGTCGACGCCAAGCCGCATCAGTTCCGGCACATGCATGAACCGGCTTTCGAACACCGTTTCGCGAATGAGCGATGCTCCTTCGGCACAAGCCGTCAGCGCCATGAACTGGGCCTGCAAATCCGTCGGGAAACCCGGATAGGGTTCGGTCGTCAGATCTGCGCCACGCAAGGAGCCGTTGCGCGAAACAACCAGACCGCGATCGCTTGGCCAAACGCTTACGCCCATCGTTTCAAGCACCTGCACAACAGACGCGAGATGTTCAAGACGGGCATGCGTGAGTTCGAGCGTGCCGCCTGTAATGGCGGCAGCAACAGCGTAAGTTCCGGCCTCGATACGATCCGGTATGCCGTGGTGGCGGGCAGTCCGCCAAGATGTATCGCCCTGGATCAGAATGCGATGCGTACCCGCTCCTTCAATCTGCGCACCCATGCCCCCGAGACATGCGGCGAGGTCGCCAATTTCCGGCTCACGAGCCGCGTTCAATATTTCCGTTTCGCCACGAGCGGAAGTTGCCGCCATCATCGCCGTCGCCGTCGCGCCAACAGAAGGCGCTGGCAAAACAATCCGGCTTCCGATCAGGCCGTTATCAGTCGAAGCCACGATCCAGCCGCGATCAATGGAAACATCTGCGCCAAGTGTTGCGAGCGCTTTCAAGTGCATATCCACGGGACGCGCACCGATGGCACACCCGCCCGGCAAGGAAACACGAACCTTGCCCAGTCTCGCCAACAAGGGTGCCAGCACCAGAACCGTCGCACGCATTCGTCTTACAGTCTCATAAGGAGTTTCTCCTCCGACAACATCTGTGGCGGTTATTGTCGTCGAGTGCGGCGCGCGGGAGACCTGTACTCCATGTGACTGCACGACATTGAGCATGTTTTCGACATCACTCACCGCTGGGAGGTTGGTAAGTTCAACAGGGTGAGGGCTTAACAAGGAAGCCGCGATCTGAGGCAGCGCGGCGTTTTTTGCACCGGAGATATTGACCGCTCCCTGCAATGGTCGTCCACCGACAATTCGCAATCGTTCCATGTCTCTCCACCAACTCCTCTCTTGCGGATTGTTAGCTCATTCCGTAAATTTTAAAAGATTGGAATTTTATATTCCAAATCAATTTCGGTTGTCCTATGAGGCAAGGCGACCGAATATCGAGCCCTCCGGTGCCGGAATTGGGAATAATCGCGCATGTCGATCCTGCAAAAGATCAACGCCAAACTGAACGAATTGACTGTTGCAGACCGAAGGATCGGCCAGTTCATCGTCGATCATCCAGAACAGGTATTGAAGCTTTCCTCTTCCGCGCTCGCGGTCGCAACCGGTCGGAGTCAATCCAGTGTCGTCAAGTTCAGTCAGAAGTTCGGGTTTGACGGCTATCAGGAACTTAAACTCGCCGTCAGTGAGGCGCGCGCCAAGGAATGGCAGGTTCCGGCAGGCATGGTCCATGGCAGCATTGAGACCGGGGACAGCTATATCACGGTTCTGCAGAAGCTTATCGGCAGTAAACTGCAATCCATGCAGCAAACGATTTCCGCCAACAATGAACAAGGTATCGACGGCGCTTTGCAAGCCCTGATCAGCGCCCGGCGTATCCACCTCGCCGGCGTTGGCGCATCGTCACTCGTCGCACGCGATTTTTCTTACAAGCTGATGAAGCTCGGTCGCAATGTGATGCACGACAGCGATAGTCACATCCAGATGGCCAATGTTTCCACATTGCACGAGGGTGACGTTCTGTTTGCCCTTTCCTATTCAGGAACGAGCATTGAAACCCTTCGCATTGCTGAACAGGCTAAAAAATGGGGAGCGACTGTGATTGCCGTCACAGGCCTCAACGAGAACCTGCTCAATAAGATCGCCGACATTCGTCTGTACACAGTCGCAGACGAAGAACGCGTTCGCTCATCATCGATCACCGCACGCGATGCACAACTGGTTCTGACCGATTTGCTTTTTATCCTGCTATTTCAGCGACAACAGGATGCCAATGACTACGTACATAAAAGCGAAGCGGCAGTGTCTTCGCTGAAAATATAAGCGGTTGGATCAATCAATAATAGCTGCGGCGGCGAGGCTCGCGAAGGCAGCAAGGAATGCCACTGCGACAGCACCGACCTTTGTGAAAAGATTGAACATGTCGCCAGGCGTTTCACGGTTGGACATGTTGAGATAGACCAACGCAGCGACGATGATGACAATCGAAAAACCGAAAGCGGAAACCCACTGCCATATCTCGGACATGAAACCTCACAAACGCTGAACTCATTTTGAAACTGCGCGAATTATATCAAAACATTATTACTACAGTGTGATGTCACTTAATGTTTCACATTCAAGCCTGCAATGTATCATAGGACGTTTAGTCCGGTAATCATCAATTTGTGATCGCTTACCTCTCTCATGCTGTTGCGGGAATGGTCTCGCATCTGTCGCAATAAATGCTGAAAAACGAACTCGACATCGTGTTTCGCCGATCGGCCATGCAGTCCTGCATTTTTGAACACAAGAGCAGAGAGATTACTTTCAGACGGCGCAAGCCGTGATATATCTGGCGACAAGCGAGCTGCTTTCAGACACAGGCTTGCGCACAAACAAAATCACAAAGGTATGCATTATGACTTCACCGTCATCTCCTCCGCGGATCGAACAGGAAGAGCGCCTGGAACGACTGGCATTGTTGCAAGGCAAGTTGAGAGAGCGTGGGATTGGCGGCCTTCTGCTCGGGCCAACGGCAAGTTTGCGTTATTATACCGGGCTTGTCTGGCACATCAGCGAACGTTTTCTGGGTGCCCTCGTCACACCGTCGGAAGTCATTTATATCGTTCCCGGCTTTGAACAGAGCCGCGTCGAAAGCCTGCCGCATCTGCCAGGAGAAATCCGTGTTTGGCAGGAGGAAGAAAGTAGCGCAGCGCTGATAGCATCACTCATTCCGGCAAGTGCTACACTTGCCGTGGACGATGCCGTGCCGCTGTTCGTCTATAATGCCCTTAAACAGGAAATCTCGCCGGAGCACTTGCTTGACGGCGGCGAACTGATCCGTGAACAGCGCATCTGCAAGTCAACCAATGAAATCGCTATTATTCAGCACGCGATGGATCTGACGCTTGAAGTTCATCGCCGGGCGCATGCGCTGATCAAGCCCGGCATCGCCGCAAGCGAAGTGGTGCGCTTTATCGATGAACAGCACCGTGCCCTCGGCGCCGCGGGCGGCTCGACATTCTGCATCGTCTCGTTCGGAACGGCGACTTCGTTGCCACATGGCGCAGACGGCGAACAGTTCTATCAGCCCGGCGACGTTATCCTTGTGGATACCGGGTGCCGGATTGATGGCTATCACTCCGATCTCACGCGCACCTACATGCTGGAAGAGCCGAGCGCAGAGTTTTCGCGCATATGGGCAATTGAACGCGAAGCACAGCAAGCCGTTTTTGATGCAGCAAAGCTTGGTGCGGCTTGTTCAACCCTTGACGATGCGGCACGCGCTACGCTCGTGAAGCATGGATTGGGACCGGATTATGCGCTACCCGGCCTTCCGCATCGAGCCGGTCACGGCCTTGGTCTGGAAATTCATGAGGCCCCATACATCGTTCGCGGCAATTCGCTCCCGCTCGCTGAAGGCATGTGCTTTTCCAACGAACCGATGATCGTGTTCCCGGGCCAGTTCGGTATTCGTCTGGAAGACCATATCCATATGACGGCGACCGGACCAAAATGGTTCACCCAGCCCGCGAAAGGCCCAACCGAACCTTTCACATAATGCCGTAACTACTGCTATCGATTGCCGGGTACTCCCGCCCAGCTTTCCGATTGCTTTTCGCCAATACCGATCAGATCAATGGCTCGCGCCGCGATCTGATCGGCTACTTCATCGACCGATTGGGGTTTGAAGTAAAAGGCCGGAACCGGCGGCATCACAATCGCGCCCATTTCTGTCACCGTGCACATGTTGCGCAGGTGGACGAGATGCAGCGGCGTTTCCCGCGCGATCAGGACCAGCCTGCGCCGCTCCTTCAAATGAACGTCCGCAGCGCGGGTTAACAGACTATCGCTGTGCCCCGTTGCGATCGCCGCGAGCGTCCGCATCGAGCACGGCGCAACGATCATACCGGCCGTTGCGACTGATCCGCTTGCAATCAGTGCACCTATATCGCTGACGGAATAACTTCTGTGCACCAGCCTGTGCAGAAGCGCATAGCCGTCAGGACCCAGCTCGTGGCGCAATGTTTGCTGCGCTGCGTCCGATACGACCAGGTGGCTCTCGACATCGTCTAAAGTGGAAAGTTGTTCCAGCAGTTTGAGCGGGATGAGAGCGCCCGATGCGCCGGAAATGCCAACAACAACCCGTTTCATCGCATGCTTTCCTTAATCAACCCAAGCTCGCCCCACATTGCATCCACGCGGGCGATTACATCGTCGCTCATCTTCAGCACCGCACCCCATTCCCGGTCAGTTTCCGTACCGATTTTGTTGGTCGCATCAAGTCCGAGCTTCCCGCCCAGACCTGAGCGCGGCGATGCGAAATCGAGATAATCTACTGGTGTGTCGGTAAGCGTGATGACATCGCGACTGGCATCGAAGCGTGTGGCAAGTGCCCACATGACGTCATCCCAGTTACAAACATTTATGTCGGGATCGACGGCGATTATGAGCTTCGTGTAACTGAACTGTGGCAGCATCGACCAAAGCCCCATCATCACCCGCCGCGCCTGACCGGGATAGCGCTTGTCAATCGAAACGACTATTGCCCGATAGGAACAGGCCGCAGGAGGCAGCCACAGATCGGCGATTTCCGGGAACTGCTTTCGTACAATTGGCACGAACAGCTCGTTCATCACTTCGCCAAGTCTTGAGGGTTCATCCGGCGGGCGACCAGTATAGGTCGAAAGATAGACCGGGTTTTTCCGCATGGTCATCGCTGCCACCTGCATGACCGGAAATTCCTCGACACTATTGTAATAGCCCGTGTGATCACCATACGGACCCTCTGGCGCTGTTTCTGATGCGGAAATTCGCCCTTCCAGAATGATTTCAGCGTTAGCGGGCACGGACAGCGGCACAGTGTGCGCATCAACGACGGAAGGCCTGCGTCCAGCAAGCAGGCCCGAGAAGGCCAGTTCGCTCATCCCTTCAGGCAAGGGCATAACGGCTGCAAGGATTGTCGCCGGATCGGCCCCGATAGCAACAGCAACAGGCATATCCTCGCCTCGCTTTTGCCACATGCGGTGATGACGCGCACCGCCGCGATGGGCGAGCCAGCGCATGATCAACTTATCCCGGCCAAGCTTCTGCATCCGGTAAATTCCGACATTTACGTCGGATGGATCGTCTGGTGCCCGTGTGATAACCAGCGGCCAGGTGACAAGCGGCGCAGGCTCTCCCGGCCAACACCACTGGATCGGCAGTAGATCGAGGTTGACTGCTTCGCCTTCCAATATCGTCGCCTGCACCGATGCGCGTCGGACCTGCCGAGGACGCATATTCAATGCTGCCTTTGCCAAAGGCAGCTTGCTCCATATTTCCCCTGCTGAACGGGGCGGCTTTGGTGCACGCAGTTCCGCAAGCATCTCCGCAAGATCGGGAATTTCCTCGACGGCACGACCAAGTCCCAATGCAATACGTCGCGCGGAACCAAAAAGATTGGCCACGAGTGGAATTGAATGTTGATGACCGTCTGCATCGACCGGTTGTTCGAAGAGTAATGCCGGACCATCCACTTCGAGCACACGCTTGTGGATTTCTGTTATTTCCTGGACGAGCGAGACCGGACGCTTGATCCGGACGAGATCATTGCGCCGTTCAAGCTCCGACAAGAAGTTTTGCAGGCAGTCATAATGTGACGGAAGAGATTGGGCCATTTTCATGTCCCTAGTTTTGAATATCGAATTCTTTCGCCGTCTTTGATCTGAATCAAACTGCCCTTGTATTGAATCGCCTAATTCTAAATTCACCTTGTAAAGCTCACCGGAGCTGAGTGATGATGAAAATACCGCCAGCTGTGGCTGTTCCTGCCCGGCTTGTTCCACCCTTTTTGATCGCCCCTTTTGTCTCGCGCATTTTCTTTCAAGTGATGCGCGCGCATCCGGGCCTCTTCGAGCGTCTCGGAGACTATGCGAAGAAGCGGTTCCGTTTTCGCCCGTCCGACATACCATTCGCTTTTGTGATTGAGCCGGATAAGCCGCGCATCACAATCGTGCGCGACGACGAAGCGACGGAAGTCGATACAGGCATCGAAGGGCCACTGGTTATGCTGCTCGCGCTTCTCGAAGGTAAGCTTGATGGAGATGCGCTGTTCTTCTCCAGGGATATTACCGTCACGGGCGACATGGAGGCCATGCTGGCGCTTCGCAATGCGCTGGATGACTGCAATATAGACCTTCCATCCAACCTCGGCACAAGTGCCGGACCGTTTGCCCCGATGGTCCGCGGCATTGCAAACTACGTACGCAGCAAGGCCCTCGGCAAGGAAGCTACCGGATGGAACTGATTTGTCCTGCAGGAACGCCATCGGCCTTGCGTGAAGCAGTGGGTGCTGGAGCGGATGCGGTCTATTGCGGCTTTCGCGACGAAACGAATGCACGCAACTTTCCCGGCCTTAACTTCAGCCGTGACGAACTGCGCGATGCAATCCAGTTCGCCCATGCCCGCAAAACACAGGTTTTCGTTGCCATCAATACGTTCATGCGCGCAGGCGATGAGCACATTTGGTATCAAGCCGTAGACGATGCGTCCTCCCTTGGTGCAGACGCAGTCATTCTCGCCGATTTCGGGCTCATGGCCTATACTGCCGAGAAGCATCCAACACAGCGGCTCCACGTATCCGTACAGGCCTCAGCTTCCAACGCAGACGCGATTCAGTTTCTCGTCAATGCATTCAAGGCTAAGCGTGTCGTGTTGCCACGCGTACTGACCATCGCTGATATTGCGAAACTCGGCCGCAAGATCGGCTGTGAAATGGAAGTATTCGTATTCGGTGGACTATGTGTGATGGCAGAAGGACGATGCTCTCTGTCGTCCTACGCCACTGGCAGATCGCCCAACATGAACGGTGTTTGCTCACCGGCCAGCCACGTCCGCTACCGGCAAGACGGAGAGGAACTCGTCTCCGAGCTCGGTGATTACACGATCAACCGTTTTCCTTTGGGCGAACCCACCGGCTATCCGACACTCTGCAAAGGCCGCTTCAATATCGCAGACGATCAAGGTTATGCATTTGAAGATCCGGTTTCGCTCGATGTCATGAATCATATCGATGAGTTGCGGGCGGCAGGCGTCTCGGCGCTCAAGATTGAAGGGCGCCAGCGTGGCAAGGCTTATGTTGGTGAAGTCGTCTCCACACTTCGTCAGACACTCGCAGCAAGTCCCGAAAGCCGCGCCGCCCTTCTGTCCCGCCTCCGTCTGCTGAGCGAAGGCCAGCAAACGACTTCGGGCGCTTACGACAAACGCTGGAGATAGATATGTCAGCACCCAGCCTCAGCCTTGGTCCCGTTCTCTTCCTGTGGGACGGCCCAAAATGGCGGGATTTTTATTTTCGTATCGCCGATGAAGCCCCGATCGACCGCGTCACCGTCGGTGAAATCGTCTGCTCCAAACGGTTCCATTTCCTGACACCTTATATGGATGCTGTGATCGAGCGGCTGCAACGCGCAGGAAAAACGGTGAACGTCGGTTCGCTGGCGCTTGTCATGCTTGAACGGGAAGCAAAACAGGTTCGTCACACGATCAAGGAGGCGACACTACCGGTGGAGGCAAACGATCTGTCGGCACTGGGGCTGTTGTCCGGTGTGCCGCATATAGTCGGTCCACTGGTCAATGTTTATAATGCTGCGACTGCCAAGGTTCTTGCGGCCCGTGGTGCACAGTCTATCTGCCTGCCGCCAGAGTTATCAATCAGTTCAATCCGGGAGATCGTCAAAGCCGCGCCTGAGATTGCGTTTGAAGTATTCACGTTCGGACGAGTGCCGCTCGCCATTTCAGCTCGTTGTGCGCATGCGCGATCCAAGGGCCACATAAAGGACAACTGCCAATTTGTTTGCGGTGAAGAGCCCGACGGACTGCCAGTCAAGACCCTGGATAGCCAACCATTTCTGGCACTGAACGGTGTGCAGACGCTCTCTCATACCTGTCAGTCACTGATTGAGGACCTGCCTGAGCTGCAAGAAGCAGGGATCAGGCGTTTTAGACTGTCACCGCAGGACTGCGACATGGTGGAAGTAGCCCATATCCATGACGAGGTGCTAAACCGATCTATCAGCCCTGACGACGGCATTGCGCGCTTGAGAACTGTCTATCCGGGCGTCCCGCTCTCCAACGGGTTCTTGCATGGGAACATCGGGGCTGCATGGATCAGCCGTCAGCGGTCGGCGACTGCAAACTAGATCGAGACCGTTCTTACTTCTATCGGAAGAACTCTAGCTCTCGCCTTCGGCAATCGATTTCAGATGCCGGAGGTCGCGAACGAGCAACGATTGTCTGCCACCTTCCACCCAGCCCTTAGTCTGCCACTGGCTGATAATACGCGAAACCGTGTGCAAAGTTGTTCCGGTCAGTTCAGCGATATCCTGTCGCGAAACCGGAAAATCGATACGCACACCGCCACTTTCTTTTACCCCAGCTTCACGAACAAGTCTCAGCACTGCATGTGCCACGCGCGGTTCGACTTCTTGCGTTGATATCTCTCTGATGCGATTGTGCGCGGCATCCAGTCTGCGCCCGATCATCTGCATCGTATTCACAGCGAGTGCGGGGCTGCGCGCCATGAAATCAGTCATCATTTCCATCGGCCAGGCAAGGACGGAACTATCGACCGCGGCCAGAGGCGTACCGGGATAGTCTTTGCGCCCCAACGCTACCGCGAAGCCGAAAAGTTCTCCGGGATTGACGACCCGCACAATAATCTGCTGCCCATCGGCAGTAACTTGCATGACTTTCAACCGTCCATGCAACAACACAAAAAAGTGGCTTGCATCGTCACCTTGATTGAAGACGGCGGCTCCTTTCGGAACAGCGCGCCGAGTAGCCAGACCAAGAAACTGATCAAAACCCGCATCATCCATGCCGGCAAAGACCGACAGGGAGCGGATCTGTGTTTTATCAAGGGGGGTAGCCATCACATCCTCATTGCCAGACCGTCGTCTGGCAAAAACTTGGCGTCAATATCAGCGGGTTCGCTGGCATCGTTATCAAACCAACCCCGTAATGAAAACATCAATCACGCTTTCTGAAGGTCGAAGCGTCAATTGCAAGCTTTTGCAGGCGGGCGTAGAGACTGCGCCGCGGCAATTGCAGCAGAACTGCAGCACCCCCTACATCACCGTTGCAACGATCCAATGTCGCGCGAATAACGCCGTCTTCAAAACGGTCCATCTGCTCCGACAGCGAAAGCGGACTGGGTTCCGTGATTGGATCGTGGCGCAATCCCAACACGACCTGCTTGGCATAATTGCGCAGTTCGCGGACATTTCCCGACCATTCGTCCGAGTTCAATCGCGCTTCCATGACTGCATCAATTGCAGGTCGCGGTTGGCTGAACTGTGCTGCCGCTTCGTCAAGAAAATAGGAGAAAAGCAGACCGATATCCTTCCGCCGCTCGCGCAGAGGCGGAACACGGAGCCTGACCGTTTCAAGGCGATAAAACAAATCGGAACGAAAGCGACCGGAAGTCACAGCTTCCTCCAGATTGCCTTTCGCAGCCGCTATGATCCTTAGATTGACCGCGCGCGGCTCTCCTGAAAGCGAAGGCAACTCACGCTCTTCGACAACACGCAGCAGCTTGCCCTGAACGGACAGTGACATGCTGTCGACTTCGTCGAGAAATAACGTGCCGCGATCCGCGTCGGCTATTCTCCCGCGCTGGATGCGACTGCCGAACAGAACCTCATCGGCAATGACGTCGGGCAAGGCGGCACAATCGATAGCAACAAAACTGCGGGCATGACGTGCGCTCCAGCGGTGCAGGAGGCGAGCCACCAATTCTTTTCCGGTCCCGGTTTCGCCTTCTATCAACACATCGACATCGACACTGGCAAGCTGGCGGATCGTGTCACGCAATCGCACCATCACCGGAGTTTCACCAAGTAGAGGATAATCCTGCTCGGCATCTGCCGCAGCCCGGCGAAGGCGGCGATTTTCCAGCACCAGTCGGCGCATTTCCAGGGCGCGGCGAACGCTCGATATCAGATGATCAGCAGCAAATGGTTTGGCTATGAAATCGAAGGCGCCTTTCTTGAGCGAGGCCACGGCCATTCCAATGTCGCCATGTCCAGTCATCAAAATAACCGGCAGTTCCGGGTCACGCGTCAACAATGTTTCCATCACCGCATGTCCATCAACCCGCGGCATGCGGATATCGGTCACAACGATTCCCGGATAGTCAGGCGTCAAACTGGTCAAAGCGGACTGACCGTCACCGTGCACTTCAATATCAAGACCTGCGATTTCAAATGAATCGGCCAAGGCCGTACGAAATGCCGCATCGTCATCGACCAGCATCACGCGCAAAGGCTCACTTTCCGTCAAGGCCACCCTCCTCTTTCGCCCGCTTCAAGGTTGCCGCAAAAGCTGCACCGCCAAGCTGCGATGGAACGACGCGTAGCGTTCCTTCCAATTCAGTCATGAGGTCTCTCGCGATGCCCAGCCCCAGACCGAGGCCGTCCGCTTTTCCTGTAACAAATGGGCTAAAAATCTCGTCAGCCAACTGGGGATCAATGCCGGGTCCGTTATCGTCCACGACAAGAGAAATCTGGTCGCCCTCGTCGTGGACGCTGAACGAAACACGTGGATTCTCGATGTTCACGACCGCATCCAATGCGTTCTGCAGCAAATTCACCAGCACCTGCTCTGATCGGACGCGGCAGGCAAGTATCACCACGTCGGAACGTTCCGGTATATCCAGCTGGACGTTGGCGTTGCGGAACCGGTCTCCCATTAGCAGCATTGTGCCATCCACAAGCTCATTCAGCGGGAGCGAGCGAACGACACCGCTGCGACGGCGCGCAAACCGGCGCATTTCCTGTGTGATAGAGCCTATGCGCGCTGTCAGTTCCACAGATGTATTGAGGTTTTGGGCGACCTTATCGAGCTTGCCATGTGCTAGATGATGCTGTGCGTTTTCGGTGAGCGTCCGAATGGTCGCGACGGGTTGGTTGATTTCATGCACCAGCCCTGCGGTTATCGATCCGAGGGAGGCGAGCCTGTTCGCCTGGGCAAGCTCTTCCCGCGCATCACGAAAGCGTTTGTCAGCCAGTTCACGTTCCGCCATTTCCGCGCTCAATGCGGCAGTGCGCTCTTCAACTGCAGTCTCGAGTTCGGCACGATAGGCTGCCGCACGCGCTGCGCGGCTCACTCGCCAGTAAACGGCACCCGCGATCATGACAAAAACGAGCATAACTGCCACCGTTATCAGGCGCGCAAGGTCGTTGGCAGCGCGTAGCGCCCGCCCCATAGGTTCGATATGAACCAGTTTCAGAGACGTTTCGGCAATCGGCTCGTCGACCGCAACTGAATATTGGCCGGACGGCCCGATCATCATCCCATCCGGCGCAAAACGATAATTGCTCGGCTTCATATCCGCAGCATTGAACTGTCCACTCTCGATAATCTTTGTGCGTTCTGTAGTTGATATCGGCTGAAAGGAGCGAAGGTCTTCGGCCTTATCGGTGGAGGCCAGTATGATCCCGCGAGGATCGACAACGAAGGTCTGGCCGGGGTCATTTGCCCATGTTTGCACCAGTCTGTGGAATTCAAATTTGATGACGACCACACCAACCGGATTAGCCTGATCACCGATGCGCCGCGCCAGAAAAAGGCCGAAACGCCCACTCAAATCACCTATGGCATAATATTCTGCCGAACCTCCTGCCATCGCGCCCTTGAAATAAGGCCGGAAATCGTAATTGCGTCCGACAAAGCTCTCCGGCGTATTAGCATTCGATGACGCAATAACAGTTCCGTCACGAGCGATCACATAGATGATTGGCGAACCGATCTGATGTGCAAGAAGTTCAAGCTTTTGGTTCAGACGAGTGGTCGCGTCCTCCGATCTGCCAGCAAGCACATCACGCAGATCGCTATATTCCTTCAAAACCACAGGCAACAACCGGAACTTTGCCAGTTCACTGTCTATCAGGCGGGTCTGTTGACGCGCTACAAGCGTCGCATTTTGCCGAAGTCCATCAAGCGCCTCGTTTTCCGCCCACAGCCGGGCGGAAAACCACACACCGATTGCCAGTAAGAAAGCGAGGGCAACCAAAAGGAATTTTGTAATCTTCGATGGCGCCTTCATTTGTGCATATTTATGCAAATTCAAACGAATAGTCACGCAGAATCTTGCACAAGACCCGCACGAAAGTAAATCGAAATCTGCAGAAAATCATTTAATTTCAATATTTTAATCTTTTTAAATTCGCTCTCTGGCGATCATTGTTCAGCTACAGCATGTTAGCGCTACTTCGAAAAGGGAGTTTCGAAGGGAGGAGCTTAACCGTGAACCGCATCAATATAGTACCCGCATCGCAATCACTTCCAGAGCCGCTCTTATCGGCCGGGTCACTGATATTGCGTGCTCGAAGCTGAAGCGGAGCGCGGAATGAGATTATTCACCAGCGCCAAACAAGCCTTCTCTCACGAACCCAAGTGGAAGTGCAGAGAGACGAGTTGATGGCGACGGCAAAACACCCTGAAACCGTTTCGCTGATCCGGTTCCACAATAAGGGGTGAAATTCAAAAATCCAGAGATTGGAAGGAGCAACCCATGGTCTCAATTACAAGTGAACGGAGTGAAGTGCAAAGCACCAATAGCCGCCTGAAATCCATCATCGGTGGCTCGACCGGCAATCTGGTCGAATGGTTCGACTGGTATGTTTACGCAGCATTCGCGCTCTATTTTGCACCGCACTTCTTCCCGTCTGAAAGCCAGACCGCGCAGCTTATGAGTGCTGCCGCAGTCTTTGCAGTCGGCTTTGTCATGCGCCCCATCGGTGCGTGGATCATGGGTATTTACGCCGACCGCAAGGGTCGCAAGGCGGGTCTTGCACTGTCCGTGACGCTGATGTGTGCAGGTTCGCTCATCATCGCACTGACGCCCGATTACCAGACCATCGGCCTCGCAGCTCCGGCCCTTCTCGTGCTCGCACGTTTGATGCAGGGCCTGTCAGTCGGCGGCGAATATGGCGCTAGCGCCACCTATCTGTCGGAAATGGCGGGCAAGGATCGTCGCGGCTTCTTCTCCTCGTTCCAGTATGTCACGCTCATTTCAGGCCAGCTTCTCGCAATCTTGCTTTTGATTGTGCTTCAGTCGACCATGGAAACCCCGGCACTGGAGGCCTGGGGCTGGCGTATTCCGTTCTTCATCGGCGCACTGCTTGCCGTTGTAGTATTCTGGCTGCGTCGCGGCCTGGCGGAAACCGAAAGCTTCAAGAACGCCAAGACCAAAGACACTCCAAAGTCCGGTTTCTGGACGCTTATCAAGCATCATCCGAAGGAAACCGCTCTCGTCATGCTTCTGACTGCCGGCGGTACGCTCGCATTCTACGCTTACTCGATCTATATGCAGAAATTCCTAGTGAATACGTCCGGCTTCAGCCGTGAAGTAGCGAGCCAGATCAATGCCGTGACCCTTTTCGTCTTCATGTGCCTGCAGCCCATCGCTGGCGCTTTGTCAGACAGGATTGGTCGTAAGCCATTGATGATCGCGTTCGGCGCCGCAGGTGTTCTTTTCACCTATCCGATTTTCACGACGCTGGAACAGACCCGCGACCCGATCACGGCTGGTCTGCTGGTCATGGGTGCGCTCATCATCGTCACCGGCTACACCTCCATCAACGCTGTGGTGAAGGCGGAACTTTTCCCGGCGCATATCCGTGCACTCGGCGTAGCCCTGCCCTACGCACTGGCCAACACTCTCTTCGGTGGTACTGCCGAATATGTTGCACTAAGCTTCAAGAATGGTGGCTGGGAACGCGGCTTCTACTGGTACGTCACCATCATGATCGGCATTTCCCTTATCGTTTATCTGCGTATGCGGGATACGAGCAAGGACAGCATGATCAAGGAAGACTGATACTGCCTCCCAAGCGACAAAATGCCGGACTTAACGTCCGGCATTTTTATTCCTCCTGTTGTACTGTCCGAAACCGCCCAGGGCTTTGCCCCATCCATTTATGGAAGGCGCGATAAAAGGCGCTCGGCTCACTGTAGCCAAGTTCGGCAGCCACCTCCGCCACGCTCAACCTGTTTTCCTGCAAAAGCCTTTCAGCAATAACGAACCGCAACTCATCCTTGATCGTGCCGAAGCTCTGCCCCTCCCCGCGCAGCCTGCGTCGCAAGGTCGGTACGGACATGCCAAGTCCCTTCGCGAGCTCTTCAAAAGAAGGCCAATCTGTGATTGGCAAAGCATTCAATTGTGCGCGTACCCTTGCGGAAAGATCATTATCATGACGATAGCGGATCAGAATATTGGCGGGAGCTTCTCGTAAAAAACTGTCCAGCGCTACATCGCTGCGAATGATCGGCAGTGATAGATAAGACGATGAAAAAACCAGTCGCGTCACCGGCTGGTCGAACAGGACCGGCGCTCCGAAGAACTTGTGATAGTCTTGACGGTGGACCGGTGCCGGACAAGCAAAGTCGAGCGTCCGCAACGGAATACGTCGCCCGATCAGCCAGCAGACCACACCCATCAGGATCAGCCAATAGGCACGATAAGCAAAGGCAGGTCTCGGGTGCCCGGCATCGGTCAGAACGACATGGGCCATGCCATCGCGGATCCGCAATTCGCCCCGCGGATCATCCAGCACTACATTGAGAAACTGCAAAGCCCGTCGCAAAGCCCGTTCCAGCGTGCCAGCATGCAGCACGGCATGACAAAGCAGATTGAAGCTGCCGGGGCGCATCGGCCTTGCAGCCAGCCCAAAGAATTCGTCGTTGATCGTTTCGGCAATCAGCCACCACAAACGACCATATTCCACATTAGTGACGGGTTCTGTCACTGTCTCCGGCAGGCCGATCTTCGCCATCAGGGCAGCCGTATCCATGCCCCGGACACGCACGCTTTCGAGCGCATCCTCGACAAAGCCCGATGCAATATTATGGCGTTCCATGGCTTCTCTATGTTGCAAAATCGATCACACATTAATGCATCTAATGTCATTGTTTGCAATGCGTGACGCGTTAACCTTTAGGCATGGTTGGCCACGAGGAGGTGGCGGTCAGGGAGGTTATACTGGATGACTGAAACGTCCGTTTCAGCGCGATGGATGCGTTATGATGATGCCGTCGCGCAATTTCGCATCGAAGATGCCATTGCAAAGCTTCACGGCAATCCTGAAACAGGCATGAATGCCTGTATTGAATGCTGCGACCGGCATACGGGTGATAATCGCGTAGCCCTGCGCGCGATTGCAGCCAATGGCGAACTTTCCGAATTTACCTTCGAGAACCTGCGCGATATGGCCGCTCGTGTCGGCAATGTACTGAAAGATGCAGGTGTCCGCGCTGGTGACGTGGTCGCCGGCCTGTTGCCGCGCACACCAGAACTCATTGCAACCATTCTCGGCGCATGGCGTATCGGCGCTATTTATCAGCCGCTTTTCACCGCTTTCGGCCCAAAAGCAATCGAACACCGCCTGAAAACCAGCGGCGCAAAACTGGTCGTCACCAACACGGCCAACCGCTCCAAGCTGACAGAAGTTGAAAACTGCCCCAAAGTTGCAATCGTGCTGGCGCCCAGCGAAGACTTGCCAGCCGGCGACGTCGATTTTCGCGCGGCGGCGGCTTCTGCTTCAGTTGACTGCGCACCGGTGCTTCGCAAGGGCAGCGATCTGTTCTTGATGATGTCGACTTCCGGCACCGCTGGCCTGCCCAAAGGCGTACCG
Organism: Brucella sp. JSBI001; assembly: GCF_026014005.1. Taxonomy (NCBI): domain Bacteria; kingdom Pseudomonadati; phylum Pseudomonadota; class Alphaproteobacteria; order Hyphomicrobiales; family Brucellaceae; genus Brucella; species Brucella sp. JSBI001. The sequence goes on from NZ_CP110339.1 coordinate 1,681,789, forward strand.
GTCCCACTTTATGCGCTAATGGCGTTCGGTGCCTATATGCGCGAAGCCATCGGCCTGCGTTCCGACGATATTTTCTGGAATATTGCCGATCCGGGATGGGCCTATGGCCTTTATTATGCCGTGACCGGGCCATTGCAGCTTGGCATGGCAACCACGCTTTACGAAGGTGGTTTCACCGCCGAAAGCACCTACGACATTATCGAGCGTCTTGGCGTCACCAGCCTTGCCGGTTCGCCGACTGCGTTCCGTCTGTTAATGGCCGAGGGACCGGAAGCTGCGAAACGTGTCAAAGGTCGCCTGCGTGTGGTGTCGAGTGCCGGAGAACCGCTTAACCCGGAAGTCATTCGCTGGTTCGACGCATATCTTGGCGCACCGATTTACGATCATTACGGCCAGACCGAACTCGGCATGGTGGTAAATAATCATCACGGCCTTGAACATTCCGTTCGACACGGTTCGGCTGGCTATGCAATGCCCGGCTATCGCATTGCCATTCTGGATGAACAGAGCAATGAGCTCGGTCCTAATCAGCCCGGCATTCTTGCTGTCGATATTGCAAAATCGCCGCTTCTCTGGTTTTCCGGCTATTACAAGCAGGAAACACCAGCCATTGCGGACGGTTACTATCGCACCGGAGATACAGTGGAATTCGAGCCGGATGGTTCGATCAGCTTCATAGGCCGTGCCGATGACGTTATAACATCATCAGGTTATCGCATTGGACCCTTCGATGTCGAAAGCGCCCTTCTTGAACACGCAGCCGTCAACGAAGCAGCGGTCGTCGGCGTACCTGACCCGCAACGAACGGAAATTGTGAAGGCATTCGTTATCCTTGCACCCGGTGTCGAAGGTACGCATGAACTGAAGGATGAGCTGGCGTTGCACGTGAAGAAGCGGCTTTCCGCCCATTCCTATCCGCGTGAAATCGATTTCGTGAACGAGCTTCCCAAGACACCAAGCGGAAAAATCCAACGTTTCCTCCTGCGCAAGGCGGAAATCGACAAACAGCAACAGACGAAGGCTTGAGGACAAGAATATGCAGATTAAGGATCGGGTATTTCTGATTACTGGCGCAAGCTCTGGCCTCGGTGCAGCAGTTGCGAAAATGGCCGTCAATGCCGGTGGCAAAGTCATGCTTCTCGATGTAAATGCGGAAGCTGGCGAAGCGCAGGCCAAGACGCTTGGTTCGGCGGCGAACTTTCATCGCACCGACGTCACCAGCGATGCGGATGGCAAGGCTGCCATCGCGGCTGCGCTTGAGGCTTTCGGGCACGTCGATATACTCATCAATTGTGCGGGTGTGGCACCGGGCGAAAAAGTTCTCGGTCGCGACGGCGCACATAAGCTGGAAAGCTTCACGCGCGCAATTTCGATCAATCTGATTGGCACATTCAACATGCTGCGCCTTGCTGCCGAAGCTATGGCAAAGAACGAGCCCGGTGAAGGCGGAGAACGTGGCGTCATCATCAACACGGCGTCGGTTGCAGCCTTTGACGGCCAGATTGGGCAAGCTGCCTATTCCGCTTCCAAGGGCGGCGTTGCTGCCATGACCTTGCCTGTGGCGCGCGAGCTTGCGCGATATGGCATCCGCGTCATGACCATTGCGCCTGGAATTTTCGCCACGCCGATGATGGCGGGCATGCCGCAGGAAGTGCAGGATGCCCTCGGCGCTTCCGTGCCTTTCCCGCCTCGCCTCGGTCGCCCGGACGAATATGCGGCTCTTGCCCGCCACATCGTGGAAAACCAGATGCTCAACGGTGAAGTCATCCGTCTGGATGGCGCACTTCGCATGGCAGCAAAGTAACGAGGAACAATCATGTCCAACAGCGATCCTATTGTCATTGTCGGTGCTTCGCGTACTCCCATGGGCGGCTTTCAGGGCGATTTTGCCAACGCCCAAGCGACCGATCTTGGTGCCGCCGCCATTCGCGGCGCACTTGCGGGCGCGGGTCTTGCACCGGAAGCAGTAGAGGATGTCTATATGGGCTGCGTCCTGCCTGCGGGTCAGGGACAGGCTCCGGCGCGTCAGGCTTCGATCAAGGCCGGGATACCTGTTTCCACCGGCGCAACGACGGTCAACAAGATGTGCGGCTCAGGCATGAAGGCAACCATGCTGGCGCACGATCTGCTGCTGGCAGGTTCTGCCGATGTCATCGTGTCCGGCGGCATGGAGAGCATGACGAACTCCCCCTATCTGCTGCCAAAGGCACGTGGTGGGTATCGTATGGGACACGGCCAGATTATCGACCATATGTTCCTCGATGGGCTTGAAGATGCTTATGACAAAGGTCGTCTGATGGGCACCTTTGCCGAAGACTGCGCGGAAGCCTACCAGTTTACTCGCGAAGCTCAGGATGAGTTCGCCATTGCCTCTCTGACACGTGCGCAGAATGCTATCACGAACGGCCTTTTCGCTGCCGAAATTACCCCCGTTTCAGTGAAAGCTGGACGTAGCGAAGTTGAAATTTCCATTGATGAGCAGCCCGGCAAGGCGAAACTGGACAAAATTCCCACCCTTCGCCCGGCATTTCGTGATGGCGGCACCGTGACGGCTGCCAATTCCTCCTCGATTTCGGACGGGGCGGCAGCCCTTGTTCTCATGCGTGCTTCCGAAGCGGAAAAGCGCGGCCTCACCCCACGTGCGGTTCTGGTCGGCCATGCGACCCATGCCGACAAGCCGAATCTCTACCCGACCGCCCCGATCGGCGCCATAAACAAGCTTTCAGCGAAAATCGGCTGGAACCTGAAAGATGTCGATCTCTTTGAGATCAATGAAGCTTTTGCGGTGGTAACCATGGCGGCCATGCGTGATCTTGATCTACCGCACGACAAAGTCAACATTCATGGTGGCGCTTGCGCCCTTGGCCATCCCATCGGCGCGTCAGGGGCGCGCATACTTGTCACCCTGCTTTCAGCCCTTGAAACCCATGGTCTGAAGCGCGGTGTTGCTGGCATCTGTCTGGGCGGCGGCGAAGCGACTGCGGTTGGTATCGAGAGGATCGTCTGATGCTCTTGAGCGATACGCAGGAGCAGATTCGCGATGCCGCCCGGCAGTTCGTGCAGGAACGGCTCGCGCCGGGTGCCGCCGCACGTGACAGGGAGCACGCTTTTCCACGCGCGGAGCTCGCCGAAATGGGCGAGCTTGGTTTTCTCGGAATGCTGGTGCCGGAAGAATGGGGTGGTTCCAATCTCGGTACGGTTGCCTACGCTCTGGCGCTGGAAGAGATTGCTGCGGGCGATGGGGCATGTTCGACCATCGTTTCGGTCCATTCATCCGTCGGCTGCGTTCCGATCCTGCGTTTCGGCACCGAAGAACAGAAAAAGCGTTTTTTGCCCAAGATGGCAGCCGGTGAATGGATCGGCGGGTTCGCGTTGACCGAACCACAGGCCGGCTCGGATGCGTCTGCGCTTAAAACCCGTGCACGCCGCGACGGCGATCATTACGTGATCGACGGTTCCAAGCAGTTCATCACATCGGGCAAGAATGGCAGCGTGGTGATCGCTTTTGCCATCACCGATCCATCGGCAGGCAAGAAAGGCATTTCGGCTTTCATCGTGCCGACCGATACTCCGGGCTACGAAGTTGTTTCCGTGGAACACAAGCTCGGCCAGCATTCGTCGGATACCTGTGCGCTCGCTTTCACCAACATGCGCATCCCAGTAGAGAACCGACTGGGCGATGAGGGCCAGGGCTACAAAATCGCGCTTGCCAATCTGGAAGGCGGACGCATCGGCATTGCGGCACAATCAGTCGGTATGGCTCGCGCAGCGTTCGAAGCTGCATGCGCTTACGCCAAAGAGCGCATTACATTCGGTAAGCCGATTATCGAGCATCAGGCCGTCGCTTTCAGACTCGCCGACATGGCAACGAAGATTGAGACAGCCCGTCAGATGGTTCTCCATGCAGCTGCGCTGCGCGAGGCGGGCAAACCCTGCTTGACCGAAGCATCAATGGCCAAACTCGTCGCCTCCGAAATGGCAGAACAGGTCTGCTCCGCCGCGATCCAGATTCATGGCGGCTACGGTTACCTTGCTGATTATCCGGTTGAGCGCATTTATCGCGATGTTCGCGTGTGCCAGATTTACGAAGGCACCAGCGACGTACAGCGTCTCGTTATAGCGCGAGGATTGTGACGGTCACCTGCGATAGTGTTTGCAAGTCACAGTGAAAATCGGCCAAAAGATCGTGTGCGGATACGAGGTCTATCCGCGTGCAGAATGTGAGGTCCGATGACTGTTCGCCCGATTGTATGCTATCCGGATAAACGACTGCGCGCTATTGCCGAGCCGATCACCCTGTTCGACAGCGCTTTGCAGGAATTAGGCACCGATCTTCTCGATACAATGCGCGCAGCACCGGGCATCGGTATCACCGCGCCACATGTCGGCATATCGAAACGTTTGGTGGTTTTAGAACTACCGACCGAGCCAAGCCCGAAATTCTATGTGAATCCGGAAATAGTCTGGGCTTCGGACGAAAAAATCCATCATCAGGAAGGTAGCGTTTCGATGCCGGGCGTAGTCGACGACGTCGAGCGCCACGCCCGCATCAAAATTCGCCATCAAGACCTGAGTGGCACCGAGCAAACCGAGGAATCGGAAGGCTTGCTCGCCGTTTGCCATCAGCACGAAATAGACCAGCTCGACGGTATTTTCTGGATTCAGCGCCTCTCGCGATTGCGTCGAGACCGCCTCATCAAACGTTTTGAGAAATCGCAGCGCCAGAGATAGTTGGCGCTGCGAAATACACTCAATAGAGCAGACGGGCCCGGATCGTGCCGGGAATTTCGCGAATGGCTTGCAGAACCGTTTCGCTGGCCTCACCGACGCCGTCTGCTTCCATCACAAGATAACCCACTTCGCCATCGGTTTGCAGAAACTGACTGGCGATGTTGATGTTATGCGTCGAGAAAACATTCACGAGGCTGTTGAGGATGCCCGGGCGGTTTCATGCACGTGCATGAAGCGCGTACCCGTGGGACGCGGCGGCAGTTGGACTTGCGGGAAGTTGACAGCGCCCAGCGTGGAGCCGACATCAGAATATTCGACCAGTTTTCTGGTGACTTCCAAACCGATACGTTCCTGCGCTTCTTCTGTCGATCCGCCGATGTGCGGTGTGAGAATGACGTTCTCCAGCCCCTGAATCGGGGAGACAAACCTGTCGTTGTTGGAGGCTGGTTCAACCGGGAACACGTCAATGGCAGCGCCTGCAAGGTGACCTTCCTGCAGAACCTTCGCCAGAGCCTCCAGATCAACAACCGTACCGCGCGCATTGTTGATGAGAAAGGCTCCCTTCTTCATCTTGCGCAGTTTCGCTTCGGTAATCAGCTTCGAAGTCGACTTGTTGGACGGCACGTGCAGGCTGACGACATCCGAAATCTTCAGCAGCTCATCGAGGCTCGCAGCCGGTTTGACATTACCATATTGCAGCTTGTCGGAAGTATCGAAGTAGCGCACCGTCATGCCGAGGCTTTCGGCCAGATTGCCGACCTGCGAACCGATATTGCCATAACCGATGATACCAAGCGTCTTGCCGCGCACTTCGCGGCTGCCGTTTGCCGTTTTGTCCCAACCGCCTGCATGTGCGGAGACGGAGCGAGGGAAAATCCGGCGCATCAGCATGATGATTTCGCCAATCACCAGTTCTGCGACCGAACGGGTATTGGAAAATGGTGCATTGAAGACCGGAATGCCGCGCTTGCGTGCAGCTTTCAGCTCAACCTGATTAGTCCCAACCGAGAAGCAACCGACTGCGATCAGGCGGTTAGCCGCAGCAAAAATCTCTTCAGTCAGCTGCGTCCGCGAACGAATTCCGACGATATGCGCAGACGAAATCGCTTCAATCAGTTCGGCTTTATCCAGCGCCTTCGGCAGATGCGTGACATTGGTGTAACCGGAAGCTTTGAAGTAATCGACGGCCGTTTGATTGATGCCCTCCAGTAGAAGAACATTGATGCGGTCGCGTGCGAGAGAGAGACGTTCAGTCATTTTGGGGATTTCCAAGCTGTAACAGCAGATAGTCGGTTTACGACATGAATGAACGCACAGCCGTCGTCAACAGGATGGACTGAAAGATTTCACCCCGATTGCAGATTCATGAAGAAAGTGAACGGAGCAGTGTCTTTTCAGAAACCTGGGCGGACCTATCTGAATATCATGGCACATTACGAAAGCTTGCATTTGACTCGTCCGCCAGCCGAGCCAAAGATGCCCTTAATGATAGCAACCAGAGGAATGCTCCCGATGAGTGAAACGATCACCCTAGATACGCATGAAGCCATTCGGGACTGGGTGGCCGCTCGCAATGGAAACCCGGCTTTTGTCAGCACTTCCATAGACCCCGATGCAGTGCCCGTTTTGCGAATTGTTTTCGAACCGGAATTCGTCGCCGATGTCGAACGACCCTTGGATGCTGGCGGTCTTGAAGTCGTGGAATGGGAAGACTGGTTTAGCGTGTTCGATCAGGAAAAACTGGTCATGCTGGTAGCCCACTCAAAGCCGGGAAAACTTGATAATTTCTACCAGATCCTCCCGTCCTGATTGCTATTTAGACAATCATTTAATGCCTGTCAGGTAGGCCGGCTTCGAACCAGCCCGCCTGATTGACAATTCAGCTTTTCAGTTTCTTGCCGACGATTTCTGCGACCAGAGCCAGTGAAATGGCGCCTGCGTCGGGATGGCCAATGCTCTTTTCTGCCAACGGTCTTGCCCGACCGAGTTTCGGAGTAAGCGGAGCTGTCGCTTCCGCAGCCACCTTGGCGACTTCAGCGGCTTGTTTCCATGCATCAGCAAGTGGTTTCCCCGATGCAAATGCGTTTTCGAGCGTTTCCATGAAAGGCACAAATGCATCCACCAATGTCTTGTCGCCGGGTTTCGCGCGGCCGAGGGTTGTTACGGCATCAAGCGCGCGCCTGCCACCGCGAACGACTGCACCATCATCAATGTTGCCATTATCGGAGAGCTCCGCACTCCACGAGCGCAACAGAAGCCCCCACAGAGCTCCGGAGGTCCCTCCGGCCCGATCTGCCCAGGCATCGCCTGCAACAGCCAATACGCTTGCGGTCCCGGCCCCAGCCTTGACGGCCTGATCAGCTGCATCTTTTGCAGCTGCAGAGCCACGTCGCATGCCCTGACCGTGATCACCGTCGCCGGCGAAGGCATCGATGCGGCCCAGTTCTTCTTCAGCCTCGACCAACACGTCTGCGACGGCGTGCAAAATTCCCTGAATGCAAACGCCACCGGCACGCCCGGCTTCATCCGCCTTAGCAAAATCGGGGGCTGCATCCTCGTTGGCAATGACATTGTTCGCAGGCTCGACTGCGATCGCTTCGCCGCGACGTAGAACCGGAGTATCGCAAGCTGCGGTCCAGTAGCGCTCGAGTTCGTCATCGAGCCAAAGAAGGGTCAGTGAACAGCCCTGCATATCAAGGCTGGTGACAAATTCACCCGCTTCCGGTGCTACAGTATCGAGACCGGCTTTTTCCAGCAGCGATGCAATCGCCGTCCACAGGACAAACAGTTCTTCGTATTTGGTCGCACCGAGGCCATTCAGGATAACGCCAACTTTTTGCGTTCCTTTTGGACATTCCGCCAGAAGTTTTTCCACCAGCAGGCTTGCCAGACCGGAGGCAGGCAGGATCGCCTCCTCCTTGATCCCCGGTTCGCCGTGAATGCCGAGACCAAGCGCCATCTGGCCTTCCGGTACCGTAAAGAGCGGGTGCGGTGCGCCCGGCAAGGTGCAGCCTTTGAAGGCAACGCCAAAGGAGACAGTGTTCGCGTTCGCGTGGCGTGACAGCCGTTCGACTTCGTCCAGTGACAGACCGGCTTCGGCAGCGGCACCCGCGATTTTGAACACAACCAGATCTCCAGCAATGCCGCGCCGCTTCTCATGCATATCAGCCGGAGCGCTAGCCACATCGTCGGTTACGGGTACGATGCGGACATCAATACCTTCGGCACGCAAGCGTTCGGCAGCAACGCCGAAATTAAGAACGTCTCCGGCGTAATTGCCGAATCCCAGCAGAATACCGCCGCCCTTGTGCGCCTGTCGGCAGACGCGCGCCACTGCCGCAGTGGAAGGCGAAGCAAATACGTCACCAGCAACTGCTGCATCCGCCAAGCCCGGCCCGACGTAACCAGCAAATGCCGGGTAATGACCCGAGCCACCTCCGACAACCACAGCAACTTTACCTTGAGGCACCTTTGTGGAACGAACAACGCCGCCACGCACGTGGCGAACATAGCGGTTATAGATACTGGCAAACCCGGCAAGAGCGGTCGAGGCAAACTCCTCCGGCGCGTCGAAAATCGTCGTCATTGAAACAGTCCTTGGTCTGGGTAATTAGCCGCGTGGCAGGATGCGGCGCAGGTAGTCACGATTTGTAGCCGAAACGGAGAGCCCGTCGCCACCATAATGTTCGCATAAGAAGGGGCTGGCAAAACCGTGATCCAGCGCCATCCTGATAGCTGTGCGATAATTGATGATCCCGCTTTCAAGGGGAGCTGGATGCGTGACGGTCACACCGGATGCTGGGTCTTCCGTACGGGTGTAATTCTTGACGTGCCAGAACTTTGCGTAAGGCGCCACCTTCTCCATCATCTTCTGCCAATGTTCGACCGGACGGTGCAGACGGATGAGATTGCCAAGATCGGCATTGATCCCGACATTGTCGAGGCCAACTTCCTCAACGAAACGGACTGAACTGTCCGCAGTGCCAAGATAGGTATCTTCGTACATTTCAAGCGACAGCTCTATACCAAGCTCATCCGCATGGCGACCGAGTTCACGAATTCGCTCAACAGCCTTGTTCCACACAGCCGGATCGTCCGGGTTCTTAGCACCATCGACCGTCCAGAACCACAATGCCTGTTTTTGAGCGTCCGTCAGCGGTTCAAAAAGCCCGAAGGAAACGCAGCTCGCGCCAATTTCCTTAGCGGTGTCGATGACCCTGTGACCATAAGCCAGATATTCGTCGCCGTGTTGTGCGTCGATCACGCTGCGTCGCGACGTCGAAATTGCAGGAATAGTAAAGCCGAGCGATTTGACGACCGCCATAAATTCACTGAGACGAATCGATGACAAGTCAGCCAGTCGCAGCCAGCTGTCGGTCGGATCAAGTTCGGTAAACCCTGCATCCGCAACATCGGACAAAGTGCGGGCCCAATCTTCCACCGACTGATCCTGCACCGAACTGCCGTCCGGCAGCATATTGGGATAGTGGATCATCGCTGCTGCAATTGGCCAGGTTTCGCGTGTCCATTTGGAAATCGTCTGTTGCAACTTACATTCCTGTTCTTTTGCGTGATCCATCGACATCAGGCCACGTTGCCGTTACCGGAGGGAATTTCGGGTTTCCGGCTACGCAGTTTGCCAATGCCCCAGAAGATGGCGGGTGAAACAAGCAGGAAGACGCCGAGCGTCATCAGCGATGCAACCAGGCCATTCGACCAGAATATCGAAAGCTGACCGCTGGACATCATCATCGACTGACGGAATGCATCTTCTGCCTTGTCTCCGAGAACCATGGCTAGAACCAACGGTGCCAGCGGATAGTCGAGTTTCTTGAAGATATAGCCCAGCACGCCAAATGCGATCACCAGCCAGACGTCGGTTATCGAGTTGGCGACCTGATAAGCGCCGGAGAAAATGACCGCGACAATGATCGGCCCGATGATCGAGAACGGCACGCGCAGAATAGATGCGTAGAGCGGCACGGTCGCAATGACCAGAATAACGGCGACAATATTGCCGAGATACATGGATGCAATCAGACCCCAGACGAAATCCGGGCGATCCGTGAACAATGTCGGGCCGGGAGTGAGGCCCCAGATCATCAGGCCGCCCATCATCACAGCAGCGGTAGCCGAACCCGGAACACCAAGTGCCAGCATGGGGAGAAGCGCAGATGTACCGGCAGAATGGTCAGCGGTTTCCGGAGCCACGATACCGCGCGGGTCCCCCTTGCCGAACTTCGATTTATCGCGGGCGGAACGACGAGCCACGCCATAGCTCATAAAGGATGCAGCCGTTGGTCCGGCGGGCGTTATGCCCATCCAGATACCGATCAGCGTTGAGCGTGCAAGCGTGAACCAGTAACGCGGTATCTCCAGTAGCGTGCGCCCGATCTCACCGAGACGCACCCGTGCCTTGATGCCATCAAAGCGCAGCCCCTCCTCCGTCGTCAGCAACAGTTCGCCGATCCCGAACAGGCCCATCACTGCAATCAGAAAGGAGATACCCTTGATGAGTTCCGGTATTTCAAATGTCAGGCGCAAATTGCCGGAGATAGTGTCCATGCCCACCGAGGCAAAGGCAAAACCGATCATCATGGAAACGAGCGTCTTGAAGGGCGATTGAGCACCCATGGATATAAAGCTGGCGAAAGCCAGAAAATAAACAGCGAAATACTCTGGCGATGAAAATCGCAGGGCGAAATTGGCAACCCAACTAGAGAGCAGTGTAATCATCATCACACCAGCCAGCGCGCCGATGCCAGCCGAAACGAATGCCAGCGTCAGGGCGCGGCTCGCATGTCCGGCCTTCGCCATCGGATATCCATCGAAAGTGGTGGCAACGGACGAAGGCTCGCCCGGAATATTGAAAAGAATGGACGTGGTTGATCCACCGAACAATGCCCCCCAATACATACAGGACAACAGAATGATCGCGGAGATGGGGTCCATTGTAAAAGTCAGTGGCAAAAGCAGGGAAACACCATTGGGCGCACCCAATCCCGGCAGGACACCAACCAAAATTCCAAGCGTTACACCCAGCATCATCAGCAAAACATGATTGAAACTGAGTATGTGGGCGAAGCCATCCATCAGGAGACTGAAGTTTTCCATGTCTTTCCTCCCAAGACATCGGACTTTCCGGTATCAATAAATGCCGAAGAAAGCCTCCACCGGACCTTTAAGGAGCGGAACCTTGAAGCCGATTTCAAAAATGACGAAAAAGAAGAGGGAAACGGCAATACCGGCTGGCAATGAAGCCCACCATTTGTAGCGCCCCTGAAACATCATCGCTGCAGCAATGTAGAGCGCGGTACCGACATATAGTCCGAGAACCGTCGATATGGCAGCGAAGGCAACCAGCGGCAAGGCGAAACCGAGAACAGGTTTCAACCGAGAGAGTTCAACGAATACTTCTCCGCTACCACGATGTTTTACAAATGCCAGAACGAGATTGACCGTGCTTCCGAACATGATCAGTAGCCCGATGTAGAACGGAAAATAACCTGCATCCGGGCCCATTTCCGTCCAGCCTGTACCAGCCTGTAGTGAGCCATAACAGACCACCGCTCCCAACCCACCCGTCAAAAGAGCTACGCTCGCCTCGACGATGAAGCGGGAAATTCCGGCCTCGCCTTTATCACTCATTGGATAAGCTCCTTCAATGAATGGTGCAGACGCCGGCGGCGTCTGCACAAATGCACGAAACGTCAGTTGGCAAGCCAGCCTTCACGCTTCAGCACGGCCGTTACCGCTGTTTCATCGTTCTTGATAAAGGATGAGAGTTCATTACCGCTCATATAGGCGGCAGATTGCGAACTATCGGCAAGATACTTCGCCCATTCAGGTGTTTCGGCAACCTTCTTCAGTACGCCTGCATAGTAATCAACGACGTCCTGATCAACACCCGCAGGAAGCCATACAGTACGCGGCATGGCGTAATTTTCGATTGTAATCCCCGCTTCCTTGCAGGTTGGGATGTCGCTCCACCCCATATCGCCAGCAATCTTGCCGTCACCTTTGAGCTTTTCGCCCTTGAAGACGCAAAGCGGCTTCACCATGCCTGCCTGCCATTGGCCAAGATTCTCGCTGGGATTGTTGACGTTGGCAGCAATGTGCTCCCCCGCGAGCTGGACGGCAGCTTCGCCACCGCTTTTGAACGGGATGTAGCCGAGCTTCGAGCCCGTGGCATCGTTGATCATGGATGTCAAAATCTGGTCAACGTCCTTGGACTGGCTGCCGCCAACCTTCAGGCCCGCATCATCTTTCGCCTTGGCGATGAACTCTGCGGCTGTCTTGAATTCAGACTTTCCGTTGACCCAAAGAATGAATTCATCCGAAGCCAGTGCCGAAACCGGGACCAGATCTGCCGATTTATAAGGAACCTTTGCGCGCACCGGCAAAAGATAGGCGTTGTTCGTGCCGAAAGCGAGCTTGTATGGATCGCCCTTATAGCCAGCAGTGTAAACAAAACCTTCTGCTCCGCCCGCGCTGCCCTTGTTTGTGACGACGATTGGCGCACTCATCAGGTCATACTTGCCGATGATCGACTGGATCGTACGCGCGAAAATATCCGTGCCGCCGCCCGGTCCTGCAGTCACTACAAACTCCACCGGCCGTGTCGGCTCGAATGCCAGAGCGGATGATGCGATTATTGCCACTCCTGCTGCCAGGCAGGCAATGTGCAAAGACTTCTTCATGGTCTATCCTCCCAGTTAAGCGGCATGGGCCTCCCCCCATGCCGATAGTGTCAAAATGACGAAAATCAGGCAGCGTCTGAAAGTGCTGCTGCTCTTTTCGCCATTCGTGCCGCGAGCAGGATCGCTTCGCGCGTGGCTCCCACGTCGGCGACCCCCCTTCCAGCAATATCGTAGGCCGTTCCGTGGGCCGGCGTGCAAAGCGGGAATGGCAATCCGCCCATCATTGTCACACCTTTGTCGAAGCCCATCAGCTTCATCGCGATCTGACCCTGATCGTGATACATGGTCAGTACCGCCTGAAAATCATCTTTCAGCGCACGCAGGAACACTGTGTCAGCCGGAAACGGGCCATCGACGTCGAAACCCTTGGCTTTCGCTGCCCTTACTGCAGGCTCAATAATGTCGATTTCTTCCATGCCAAAGCTACCGCCATCACCGGCATGTGGGTTGAGCCCGGCCACTGCAATCTTCGGATTGTCGTATCCCGCTTTCTTCAGGCACACCCAAGCCAGTTCCAGCTCGGCGAGAATTCCTTCAACAGTCAGGGTCGAGGCTACATCCTTGAGCGGAATATGCGAAGTCACGCGCGCGTTCCAGACTTTCTCCAGAACGTTGAACTCACGCACCTTGCCTGTGAAGCTCAGCACATCGGCAACAAAGCGGATTTCGTCGTCGTAACCCGGATAAGCGAACCGCATCGCCTGCTTGTTGAACGGCGTAAAACAAACAGCCTGCGCATGTCCAGCATCAGCAAATTTCAGTGCGGTACGAAAGTTCTGGGTTGCGAAAGTTCCGCCAACCAGCGTGGCTTCGCTACGCACAACGTCCTTCGGATCGAGATTCTTCAAGTCAACGAAGACATGTTTGCCGACCGGCATGTTAGGCGCATTTTCGAGGTTGGCATCCTGCAGATCAAGCTTAACACCCGCAATATGCGCACCTTCGTCCAGAATGCGGCGATCACCGAAGACGATGATATGCGCTTCTTTTCTGACATCCGGCAAAGCGAGCAGACGGGCTGTCAGCTCTGGACTGACACCAGCTGGATCCCCCATTGCAAGCGCGATCACGCTCGGTTCAGCGCCAGTAACGGTCATTAGCATCCTCCTCGTCTGCATTCTGTATGCAGCGTTCATAAGGCAGCCCTCCGCACGGCGCAAGCATTTTGTATTCTGTATGCAGCATTTTATGTTGACGGTTGAAAGCTGGCCAGCCATCTTCGCCTCAGTTGGTGCGATGAGGATTCGAAACCACTCTTTGAGAAAAAGGCCGATGGACGAAATTCAGAAAACCGGGCAAGCCGACAACGGCTCACAAGCGTTCCGCCGCACTGCCTTGCACGATATGCTCGTCAACCATCTGCGCGACATGATTATCGAAGGGCAGCTGGAACCCGGCACGCGCCTGCATGAAGGCCAGCTCGGAGAACAACTCGGCGTGTCCCGGACACCGCTGCGTGAGGCGATCAAGTATCTGGCCAGCGAGGGACTCGTCGAGCTTGTTCCAAGCCGCGGTGCTGTTGTGAAACGGTTCAGTGCAGCTGATGTCAGGGACATGCTCACCGTCCTGCGTACTTTGGAAGAACTTGCTGGGAAACTCGCCTGCGAGCTTGCGACCGACAAGGAAATCGCCGAGGTTCGTTCGCTACACGATGAAATGATCGAACGCTACAAGCATGCTGACCGACTGCAATATTACAAACTGAACCAGCAGATTCATCTTGCCATCGTTCGTCTTGCCAAGAACCCCACGCTGGCTGACATTCACCAGATGCTGCAGACGAGATTGAAGCGGATCCGTTTCGTCGGCCACGAAGGCTCCGAGAAATGGGCGGCGGCTGTATCTGAGCACCAAGAAATGATCGAGGCGCTGGAAGCCCGCGACGCAACCCGACTGTCTGAAGTATTGGGACGCCATTTGACCAAGGCATGGGAGCGCGTACGCGACTCGATGTAAAGGCAATCAGGTGGGTAGTTCTATCTGTTTATCACTATCAGTCAGATTATCGTTTGATCGAAAACATCGGATGGGTTCTAACTCAATGGAGCCGGATCGCGTTATAAATCAGGGCGGGATCATTTTCGCTTATCCGATGCATTGGTACAGACTATGGAACTAAAATGGCTGGAAGATTTCGTCAGCCTCGCGGAACACAGGAGCTACTCCCGTGCTGCAGGTGACCGCAATATCACGCAGTCCGCTCTCAGTAAGCGCATCAAGCAACTGGAAGACTGGGTTGGTCTGCCACTAATCGATCGCTCATCCAACCCGATATGCCTGACAAAGGCAGGAGAATGCTTTCTTCCGCGGGCACAAGATGCTCTCGAAATGCTGCTCAGTGCTCGCAAGAGTGTCAGCGACGGCTACAGCGCAACGTGGGAAATCATTTCTTTCGCAACACTCAACACGCTGTCGCTCACATTCTTCCCGCATTGGATGGCACAGATTGAAGCTTCTGGGGCTTCATTCCGCGCCCGTTTTGCCGATCCGCATTCATCGTTCGTCGGTAATATCTCCACACTCGTCAGCGGGCATTGCGACTTCTTCCTGACTTATGCGCATCCGGCTGTTCCGCAGATGGACGATCTTGGCGGTTATCCGTTTTTGGCACTGGGCACCGAGAGGGTCATCCCTGTATCCGCTCCTGCGCCGAATGGACAGGCCCTGCATAGCCTGAAGGAAAAGGCGCTACCGATCGACTTCCTCAGCTATCGTGGCAACTCGTTCTTTTCCCTCGCACTACCCTGGTTGTTTGAGAAACATGGTTTCGAATTGAACACGGTTTACGAAAACGGAATGTCTGTTGCGCTCAAGGCAATGGCGGTCTCCGGACACGGTGTTGCATGGATACCGGAAAGCCTTGTCGACGATGAATTGAAGCGTGGCGTGCTGGTCCGCGCCGGTGAAACAAACACCGATCTGTTGATTGAAATCCGCGTGTACCGAACACCCCAATTCAGGAACAAGCAGGCGGAACTCTTCTGGCGCCGCGCCTCACAACTGGTTTCCCAGAAAAGTGGCCACAACGCCGGAAGTCTTGCGCCGAGTTAAAACATCAAGGCCGCGTGAAAAGTGCCGCAACAGCTTTCAGGTTCTCTGCATCGTCAAGACCGCGCAAATCCAAATAGATCTTATCTGCGACCGGAATCGCCGCACAACAATCCAGAAATTTCCGCGTCCGATCATCGGCATTGAAAGGTTGCTGCAGAGTACCGACAGCGAAGCTGCGCGACGCCTGCAAAACACGTCCGTTTTTCAGTGTAACGGTTGCGACATGCGGCAGCTTTTCCGCTGATACCCGTTCTTCCTCCATCGAATAACTTCGCATGGCGATAACATCGAGCAGTGGATCGTCCCGGAAAGCAACCACAGCCTCTGGGGTGAAATCTGCAAGTGCAAGATAGCCCTGCCGCAAGGCGCGTGCGACGCAATATTGCATTGAGAAGCGTGCCTGCATCTGGTCGGTCGGCTGCGTATATGCGAGATTGCGATAATTCGCGATCCCGACCAAAGAGTCTACAGCCACAACATCCTCGGCATCAAACCCGTGCTCTTCCTTAAGATCAAGCAATGAGTCGACGATCATATGGGTGGACCCACAGCAAGGGTGCCGTTTCGGCATGACACCGGCCGTTTCAATCACATGCGCCTTGTCGATGAGGATATCTTCGATATTCCAGCTGAGACGTGGGTCACCAGCGAATAGCTCACGAATACCTTGCTCCCCTTCCAGAATATCGGGCCGTGCCTCCATTCCAGCTTTTGCGAGCAATGCAGCCTCAACAGCATTGCGCGCGGCCATGCCCGCATGAAACGGCTTGATCAGCGTGCCGAACTGACCTTTCGTGCCGGATGCGAAACTGGCAGCGATAGTAATCGCCTGTGCGGTCGCCTGGATGTCGAGACCAAGCATTTGAGCCGTGGCGACAGCAGTGCCAATACTCCCCACCGTTGAGGTGCCATGCCAGCCAGCTGTGTAATGTGCCTGTCCCAGGCCGTTGCCTACCAGCGCCTGCGCCTGCAGTCCTGCCAGATAGGCGTCGATCAGACGCCCCCCTGCGGTTTCATCTAGATCGGCCAACGCCAGGATAGCGGGCACGATCACCGCCGAAGCATGGCTCATGCCGGGCAGAAAATTATCGTCGAAATCGAGCGCATGTGCTGCTGTACCATTGACCAGCGCAGCGAACATCGGGCTGCCTGTTCCTCCCGCAACCGACAAAGCAGTTCCACCAGCGCTGAATTCTGCAAAGGCTTTCACAACGCTTTGCGTGCTGTCGTCGTCACGGCCTGCCACCATACAGGCCAAGGTATCTAAAATGGCGTCACGCGCCAGTTTCCGCGCATTGGTGCTCAACACTGGTTTTGCGCATACCGAAGCTATCGCGAGTGCGACCGTCATTTCCTCCCGCGGCATGACTTCACCCCTGAAATGCATCGAGAATGAGCTTCAAAAGACGCCCGAACTTGTGTCGATTGAGCTGGCGCCCAGCAATGTCAGTATCCACGCGATGCACGATCACCATGTCAAGGGCAGGCAAGACAACGCAGAAATGGCCACCTGCACCGAAGCCTGCATAACTGCCTTTCGGCGTCACCACACCGGGGAAAAACACGCCATCACGCTCCAGCCACCACATATATCCATAAGCGCCACGTGCACCAGCATGAGAGTAAGGCATCACACATTCCTGCCCCCACCCATCAGGTAGAACGGATGCACCATTCCAGCGGCCATTGCGCAGATAAAGCTGGCCGAAGCGGGCCAGATCACGTGTCGACAGACGGAACGGGTAGGCGGCGTGTCGGCTTTCCGTAAAGTGATCATGCCAGCCATCCGGCTTGTCACCATCCAGTCTGAAATCCTCAAGCCCGAGCGGCTTTGCGATACGCTCATCGAAAGCCTGGTGTACGGTCTTGCCGGTCAACTGCTCGAAAATAGTGCCGAGCGCATTGAAATCCCAGTTGTTGTAACACCAGAAGGTGCCCGGCGCATGGGAATGGCGCTTTTCCTTGATCATCCGCATCCATGGCGTCTCGTAGCCCGCGGGATGATAGACGCCGGAACGCGCAGTCAGGAGATCATAAACCGTCGCCTGCTTCTCGACTTCGCTCAAGCCTTCATTGTCATCAATACCTAGCTGTTCCAGCGTCAGGCTGAGATCAATGGTGCCATCGGCGACATCCTGCCCCATCAGTGCGGCAAGGATACTCTTGCGAATGGAATGGCAGAGATATTTGTGTGTGATGTCACCATATGTGTGGACGATCTTGTTACCTTGGACGATCATCAACGCATCGGTTTCCTGTTGGTCCGCGCAAGTATCAACAGCACGAAGTCCAGCTTCCGACCAACCCGCCGCGGCAGGACTCTTCAAACGTTCCCATTTCTGTCCCGGATTAGCCGCCGAATGATAGTTCATACCCGTATTTCCCTAGCCTGATTATGTGCGACGGCTTCCACGCTGGCCTGCAGGAATTCCTGCGTATATTCAGCCTTGGCGCGCAAATGACGAAGATCGTCTGCCGTCAGTTCTTCCAGAATGATGCCCTTGTGCATGACCCCGACACGCTCGCAGATATGCGCCACTACGGCGAGGTCGTGCGAAACCATGAGATAGGTGAGATTGCGCTCGCGGCGCAGGACCTTGAGCAGATTGAGAATTTCCGCCTGCACGGAAACATCGAGCGCGGATGTCGGTTCATCCAGAAGAAGCACATCCGGCTCGATGATAAGCGCACGCGCTATTGCGACGCGCTGACGCTGACCACCGGACAATTCATGCGGATAGCGATAAAGGAAACTTGGGCCGAGACCGACCGCCTGCAATACGTCACGAATACGCTCGTCTTTGCGATCCATGTCGTGAATGGCAAGCGATTCCGCCAACACCTTGTGCACCTGCTTGCGCGGGTGCAGCGAAGCATAGGGGTCCTGAAACACCATCTGCACACGACGGAAAAACGCTTTGTCGCGCTCGCCGCCCATCTTCTGTTCATCAAAAACGAAGTTGCCTTGATGGTGCGGGATGAGGCCTGCGAGAGCGCGCAGGATCGTGGATTTGCCACAACCGGATTCACCGATCAGGCCATAGGCCGCGCCGCGCTCGATATGAAACTTTACCTTCCTGACGACAGTGGCGCGCTTGCGCCCTTTGCCGAAGCTGATGGAAAGGTCCGAAACATCCACAAATGGAGAGTTGCCTACATGTATCATGAGTTTTCTCCCACCAGCGTCGGCTCGGTGAGCCAGCTTTTGTCGCGTTCGGGCACCTTCAGCATATCGACCGGTTGATCCAGCCGAGGAAGACTTGCCAGAAGCGCCTGCGTGTAGGGATGACGGGCCTTGTGCAGGTCCTTGGCCGGCAGATCTTCCATGATGCGCCCCGCATACATAACCAGTACCCGGTCGCAGAAATCC
Source organism: Brucella sp. JSBI001 (assembly GCF_026014005.1). Lineage (NCBI taxonomy): Bacteria > Pseudomonadati > Pseudomonadota > Alphaproteobacteria > Hyphomicrobiales > Brucellaceae > Brucella > Brucella sp. JSBI001. The sequence continues at coordinate 1,700,641 of NZ_CP110339.1, forward strand.
GCCACCAGATTGAGGTCATGGCTGATGAACATCAACCCAGTGCCTGAACGGCTGACCAATTCATCGAGCACAGTCAAAACCTGACGCCGCACAGTCACGTCGAGCGCGGAGGTCGGTTCGTCAGCAATAATCATGTCCGGTTCAGGGATCAGCATCATGGCGAGCATCACACGCTGGCCCATGCCACCGGAAATCTCATGCGGGAACAGACGCATGACACGCTCGGGATCGCGTATATGCACGGCCTCCAGCATGGCAATTGTCTTCTGTCGTGCCGCCGCCGATTTCACCCGATGATGTAGCCGATAGGCTTCCATGATCTGATCACCGATACGGATCAGCGGGTTGAGTGAATATTTCGGGTCCTGAAGGATCATCGAAATGCGGTTGCCACGTACACCGCGCATCTGACGTTCGCTGGCCGACAGCAGGTCGATCTCACCGAAACGCAGGCTCTTGGCGCGGATTTGTGCCACCTTTGGTGTTAGCTTGAGGATCGAGCGCCCAGTCATCGACTTACCGGAACCGGATTCGCCTACAATACCGACTTTTTCACGCCCTATGGAAAAGCTGATGCCGCGAACAACATCGATGTTGCGGTCAGCGCCGGGAAACGACACCCACAGATCATCAACTTCAAGCAATGGTTTTGTCATCGATCTTATCCGTTTCTGGGGTCGAGAACGTCGCGCAAACCGTCGCCGAACAGGTTGAAGGCGAGGCTCGCGATCAAGATTGCAGTGCCGGGTACAGCGGCAAGCCACCACGAAGTCATCATGAATTCGCGACCACTGGAAAGCATCGCGCCCCATTCCGGGCTTGGCGGCTGTGCACCAAGACCGAGAAAGCCAAGGCCGGCGGCCGTTAAAATGATCGAAGACATGTTGAGCGTGATGCGGATCACCACCGACGGAATGCACATCGGCACGACATGTTTCGTAATCACCCGCATCGTGGAAGCCCCCTGCAGACGAATGGCGGCCACATAGTCAGACGAGCGGATGGTCAGTGTTTCGGCGCGAGCAAGACGGGCTATCGGTGGCCATGCGGCGAGCGAAATGGCGATGACGGCATTTTCGATGCCTGGCCCAAGCGCTGCAGCAAAGGACAGCGCGAGCACGAGACTAGGAAAAGCAAGGAAGATATCGACAATACGCATCAGTGCCGTATCAACCCAGCCGCCCATATAGCCTGCAGTGGTGCCAACGACGAGACCAATAGGCGCAGCGATGACAGCAGTCAGCGTCACGATGTAAAGCGTGATGCGCGAGCCATAGACAAGGCGGCTGAAAATATCGCGCCCCAGTTCGTCTGTGCCAAAGAAGTGTCCCCATGACGGGGGTTGAAGCCGGTTCGCGAGATTGTTGGTACCAATGTCGTGCGTCGCGATTAGAGGCGCAAGAATGGCTACCAGTACCAAAAGCACGATTACGGCCAGACCGAATACGGCAGACGTATTGGCCATCAGCTTGAACCAGGAACGGCGTAACTGCTGGATATTGGCCTGAAAGGCAGATGTAGGCACGGGGGCAGTCAGCCAACCCCGCAGAGAATTGGAAGTTTGGGCCGACGATGTGCTGGTGTGGGTGTTCATCGGCAGTGTCCTATCGTGTGCGAGGATCAAAAACGCGATACAGAAGATCGCTGATCAGGTTGATACCAACAAACAGGATGCCGACGATCAGCGTGCAGCCGACCACCGCGTTCATGTCACCAGCCAGAAGCGCATTGGTGAGGTAGCGCCCAAAACCCGGCCATGCGAACACCGTTTCAGTCAGCACAGCGCCTTCCAGCAGAAAGGCATAGGATAGCGCCACGACCGTCACGACCTGAACCGCAACATTGCGGAATGCATGCCCCCAAACGGTGCGCGCCCAGGACAGCCCCTTGACGCGCGCAGTGATAATATATTCCTGATTGAGCTGCTCGATCATGAAGCCACGCGTCATGCGGCTGATATAAGCCATAGAACCAAAAGCGAGGATCAGGGCCGGCATGATGATATGGCTTACAGCGTTCCAAAAAGCATCCCACTGTCCCTGCATTGCGCTGTCGAGAAGCAAGAATCCGGTCGTCGGTTCGACGGAATATTCGTAGATGAAGTCGATCCGCCCCGGCCCGCCGATCCAACCCAACGTGGCGTAGAAGATCAGCAGCGCCATCAAACCGAGCCAGAAGTTCGGCGTAGAATAACCAAGCAAACTGACCATACGCACAGCATGGTCCAGCGGCGAATTGCGATACATGGCCGAGAAAACACCAAGCGGAATACCAAGCGTGGTACCGATGACGATGGCCACGGTCGCCAGTTCGATGGTGGCGGGGAAGACGCGTGCAATATCTTCCAGTACCGGACGACCGGAAGTCAGCGCGTTGCCAAAATCAAACATAAGCGCATTCTTGAGGTATAGGCCGTATTGCACGATCAACGGCTGGTCGAGACCCAACTTACGATACATCGTGTCATAGGCTTCTTGGGAAACATTGTCCCCCAGCATGGCAATAACCGGATCGAGCGGCAAAAGGCGGCTGATGAAAAAGGTCAGTGTGACCAGTCCCAGAAGCGTAATCGCCACTGAAATGATCAGGCGCACTGTGGCGGCGAGAAACTGAAGCACCGGACCGGCTTCCCTGTCGCGGTCCGCCTCCTCCACGTCTTCCATGATTTCGTGCGTCGTCATCTGCAAATTCCCGAAAGAGAAAAACGGGATGCCGGGCCAGGATCGCACTGCGAGCCACAAGCGGTCACACGGTCATCCATCGAAGCGAAGAACGCCCGGCGACTGTGAGGAAGCCACCGGGAACGCTATTCTCGCTATTTCGCGGCCAGATCGTAGTAGACGCGGAAGCCGTTCCAGCTCCAGTTCTTCATAGCCTTGTTAACGCCAGCGACATTATAGATCTGGAAAATGAAGGCGTGCGGCCCCTTCTCCATCATCTCCTTCTGCAGATCGATATACATCTGTTTGCGTTTGGCCTCGTCCTTCTCGAACAAAGCCGTGTCGACTTCCTTGTTTACGGCTTCGTTGAAGTAGCTCGCGCGCCAGCTCGGATACATGGTCTGCTTGGCATCAGCCCGGTTATCAGGATTGAAAATCTGACGCGAAGCATTGCCATGCGCGTCCGGAACGGTGGTCTGCCAGCCCATCAGCGACGTCTGGAACTCACGACCGCGAATGCGGCTGAACAATTGTGCGTTGGCCATACGTTCGATCTTGATCTTCACGCCGACCTTGGCGGCGGCATCCTGAATGCTCTGGGCAATCGGAGCCGCATAAGGCGCGGTACTGATAAACATCGTCGTCTCGAAGCCCTTCTCGTAACCGGCTTCCTTCAGTAGTTCACGAGCCTTTTCCACATCGAGTTTGAAGGGCTGCCCTTCCTTCTCATCCAGTGCACCGAAAGCACCTAACTGCACGAAGCTCGCACGCGGCACGCCGACATTGTTGATGACCGTCTTGCCGAGGCCCTCGTAATCAATGAGATAGCGCATCGCGAGGCGCACCTTTTCATTGGCGAAGATCGGATCGGCATTGTTGAAATTCCAATAGAACAGCGAAGGCTTTAGCGAGCGTGAAGCGGTCACCTTGTCCTGGGCTTCGAGATCGCGCAGGTCCTCCGGCGTCAGATCGCGAGCAATGTCTATGTCACCTTTTTCAAGCAGAAGCCGTTGAGTTCCCGCTTCTGAAACATGGCGGATCAGTACCTGTTTGAGCTTCGGTGCTTCTCCCCAGTAATTGTCGGTCGCCTGGAGGAGAACCACTTCGGCGGGGTTCCACCGCACCAGCTTGTAGGGGCCGACGCATTCCGACCGAGTGGCCAGATATTTGTTGCCCATGTCATTATCGACCTGGTTCTCCATCAACACCTTCTGATTAAGAAGGCTGGCAACCCGGTTGGCAGCGATCGCCGCCAGAATGAGATTGACCGGATAAGGCTTGTCCAGCTTGAAAACGACCGTGTCGTTGTCAGGTGCCAAGATCGTATGGTCCACATTGTCCTTGGTGAAACCATATTCTGTCAACGTCGCGGCATTGCCGAAACCGAGCTTGACTGCGCGCTGGAGCGACCATGCCATATCGCCCGCCGTCGCCTTGTCGCCATTGTCAAACTTCAGGTCATCGCGCATGTGGAACGTGATCTGCAGACCGTCCTGCGAGACGTCCCAGCTTTTGGCGAGTTGCGGCACGATCTTGGTCTCGTCAGCCGGATCGAAATCAACCATGGGGTCGCAGATATTCTGGATGATCTCGTTGGTAGCCGCCTCACCGATCTGTGCTGGGTCAAAAGTGCTGATAGCGTCGATGTTCCACGCCATGACAAGCGCGTTCGGTGGCGACGCGGCCCCAGCAGGGAACGTCGCAGCACTCATACCGGCGACAAGTGCGAGTGCTGTGGTACGGCGCAAGATGGTTGTCTTTTGTTTTTGCATTATTATCCCCTTTTATGGTTGAGCATTTTCGAAAGGTGCCGCGCGAGTCCGCGCGGCACGAAATGCAATTATTCAGCCAGTCAGTCTGCTGGACGCGGTTGGAGCGGCGGATTGACGTCTGACGGGATCGGGCAGGTATAGGGCGTCGTTGCCGTACGAGCCTTGTGATCAGCCTTGGCGTCGTTCAGGGTTTTCTCGTTCTGAAGAACATCAAGCGCAGTGCCCGCCATCACCTTGGCGGCGTAGACCATGCCCTTATGCGCGGCTGGCATCTTGCCTTGTGCCGTGATCTGCCACGAATGACCGGGCGAGCCGATCGCATGTGTTGCCACGCGCGCCTGAACGGTCGGGACGACCCAGCTTACATCGCCCAGATCGGTGGAGCCGATCATCGGCACGCCCTTCTGTTCACGTGGCAAGACGTAGTCGCAAAGAGGTTCATTTGCTGCCAGCGGCTGGCCGACGCGCAAGTAATCGGTTTCAATGTCTTCCTTCGAAAGCGTTGCCTGAATCTCGGCTGCGAAGGCACGGTCCACATCGTCAAACGGCACACCGCCCAGACGTTCCATGTTCGAATGCATCGCGATTTCCAGCGGCGTATTACCGAGCAAGTTCGACACCGCGCTCATAATGGAGATGTTGACGGTCGTTTCCGTCATCATCGCAGCGCCTTCTGCAACCTTCTTCACCCGGTCGTTGAGAGCGAACATACCCGGAAGATCGGTTGCCCGGATGGCGTAGCGCACCTTGGCTTTGGCTTGAACGACATTCGGCGCGATACCGCCCGCATTGAGATAGGCATAGTGAAGACGGCAATCAGAAGGGATGTGTTCACGTAAATAATTGCAACCGACGCTCATCAGCTCCACCGCATCCAGAGCCGAGCGCCCCAGATGCGGTGCCGCGGCGGCGTGGGAGGCCCGTCCGGTAAACTCGAAATCCATGCGCGTATTGGCGAGCGACTGCGCGTCATCTACCTGGGTGAACGAAGCCGGATGCCAGCAGATGGCAATGTCGACATCATCGAAAGCGCCAGCACGCGCCATGAACGACTTCGCCGCCCCACCTTCTTCCGCCGGGCAACCGTAATAGCGTACACGTCCCTTCTTGCCGGTCTGTTCCAGCCAGTCCTTAACCGCCGTCGCAGCCAAAATGGCGGCGGAACCCAGAAGATTGTGGCCGCAACCATGGCCATGTCCCGTGCCAGGGATCGGACGGGGTTCCGCAATACCCGCTTCCTGGCTGAGGCCCGGAAGGGCATCGTATTCACCCAAGATTGCGACGACCGGTCCACCATCTCCGGCTTCACCCATCACGGCGGTGGGAATGCCCGCTACGTTCTCGGCAATACGGAACCCCTGTTCCTTCAACATTGCAGTATGCTCGGCACAGGACTTATATTCGGTATAAGCGATCTCCGGCATGCCCCAGACGCGGTCACTCAAGGCTTCAAAATCAGCCTTCTTCGCGTCCACCAGATCCCAGATATCTTCACCATTCTTCACGGTGTTCTCTCCCAACAATGCTCTTAAAGATTCTCGTCAATGAAACGGGCCAGCGCGCCAAACACGCGGCGCCGATTTTCGATACGCGCGAAGCCATGGCCCTCATGCGGTACACGCAGATATTCGATCGGTTTGCCGAGGCCGCGCAGGCACGAATAAACCATCTCGCTTTCGCACGGCGTGACACGCGGGTCTTCCAGACCATGCGCGATCATCAATGGCGCGGCGATATTGCCTATGCGATTGATGGGCGAGAACCGCTCCAGCTCATCCCGCATGGTTTCGACATCACCATATTCGATGGCGCGCAGTTCCTTGCGCCACGGTCCCGTTGTCTGCAGCAGAGTGAGAAAATTGGCGATCCCGTAATACTCGACACCAAGCTTCCACAGGTCGGGATACTCTGTCATGGCCGAGAGGACCATGAATCCACCATAAGACCGGCCAAACACGCCAATACGACTTTCATCTACGTCACTACGTGCTGCGACCGCCATGCGCACCGCTTTGAGATCGGCGACGCTGTCCATGCGCAGTTCACGGTCGTCGAGATGCTGGTAGTCGCGGCCATAACCGGTGCTGCCGCGAATATTCGGCGCGATGACCATGATGCCCCGTGCCAGCATGTACTGGATGTCCGCCCGGAAATCCGGCTTCCACTGGGCTTCAGGACCGCCATGCACAATGATCATAACTGGATAACCATCACGACCCGGTGCACGCTCCGGCTTGTAGACGAAATACGGAACGTCCAGACCGTCGAAACTTGCAACGCTCGTTACCGTTGGTTCCAGAAAGGCCGGTAATTTCACCTTGGCTTTCGGCGCATCTGTCAGGCGTGTAAAAACACCGCTTTCAACATCGCAGCGCCAGATATCGCCCGACGTCGCAGCACCTTCCACAGGCATGATCAACGACATGCCATCGGGCGTCCATGCAATCGAAGCAACGACCCCGACAACCGGCATCTCTAGCTGTTTCAGCACCGCTCCGTCGCGACCGATCAGAACCAGATCATTCCAGCCCTGACGGTTCAGGACGAGTGCTATCCTGTTCTGATCAGGTGAGATTGCGAGCGCTTCAACATCCTGCCCTTCAAAAGCGGCGAGTTCGGTCAGCGATGCCGCGTCATGCGGCTTGACCATGACCGAGAGATATTCGCGTTCCTGATCGGCAATCAACAGAATACCGGAGCCATCCTTGAAGAATTTCGGCGCCTGATAGTGCGCCCGGCCTTCATGCGGCAGAATATTTTCATAGGCGCCTGTTTCGAGATCGAGGCGGCAGAAGTCCTGATCCGTCATGGCACGCTGGCAATCATTGACCAGAAGCGACTTGCCATCGGGCACAAAAGCTGCCGGGCTGCGCCAGCCGATACCCTCGTAGACGCATTTCGTCTCGCCCGTTGCAACGGTCATCACATGAATATCCATGTGCGAACGGTCGCGATAATTAGCGCTATAGGCGATCCGGGTGCCATCCGGCGACCAGCAGCCCCAGGCGTGCACCACCGTAGTATCGGTGGTGAGGAGGCGCGGCTCACCTTCGGCGTCTTCGATCAGCCACAGCTGGTGACGTTCGTCGCCACCCCAGTCTGTGGTGATCAGCAGATCACGGTTCTTGGGATTGAAGGCAAGATTGCCGACCGGTTCCGGCAGATTGGTGAGTTGGCGTGGCTTGCCACCTGCAAGCGAGCGCGCCCAAACCTGTGCCGTACCGCTTTCATCGCTGAGATAGACCAGAAGTTCACCGTCCGGCGACACGGCGGGCTTCACCGCCTTGCAGATATCGACGTAGTACGTCATCGAAGGCGATGTATCGGCGGTCCTTGTATCGAACATCGAATTGTCCTCAATTCCAAGCATTGATGAATTGGATTACACCAACTGCCGCGCCAGCCGGGCAGATGCAGCTGCTAGCGCATCAGCCATCGGGCCGATTGTCGACTGGTGATTGGCAAGTGTGACGATGGTGAATCCGGCCTCCGGCCAGGCTTCCTTGAGTTTCCAGGCCGTCATCATCGGCGTCACCGTATCGTATCGCGCCTGCACGATTTCGGCTGGCAGGTGACGAATACGATCAATACTCCCGATGAGATAATTCTCCGGCAAGAAAGCGCGGTTGATGCAATAGTGGGTAAAAATGCGTGATACGGCCAAGGCCGCTTCCGGCTTCAGAAGTTCGGAGACGTGGTTCGTGTCCGGTTCGAAGGTCTGCGTGCGCGCCGAAAATCCGCGCAGGCTCTGGGCCGCCGTCTGTTCTTGTACCGGATCCCCAGACGTTAGCCGCGTATAGTACGCGGCGAGCAGGTCGGCGCGCTCACTTTCCTGTACGAATTCGGCGAATTCCTGCCAGTGATCCGGGAAAATGGCACGGCAGCCATGGAACCACCAGTCAACATCCTCCTGCCCGCCCAGAAATATTCCGTGCAGCCGAAACCCGAGACAGTGCTGCGGATGCGCTATTCCATAGGCAAGCGAAAGACATGATCCCCAAGAGCCTCCGGCCACAAGCCAGCGCTTGATACCCAGTTTTTTGCGCAGGGTGTCCATGTCCGCGATCAGATGCTGTGTGGTGTTTTCAACAATTTCCGCGATAGGGGTGGAACGGCCCGCACCGCGTTGATCGAAGGTAATGACACGATAAGTGTTGAGATCGAAACTGGCAATCTGCTTGGCCGAGACACCCGCACCGGGACCGCCATGTAGAAAGACAGCTGGGATCCCTTTTGGATTACCATATTCCAAAACGGAAAGTTCATGCAGGTCGCTGACCGGCAAGCGAAATTCCTGCACTGGTTGCGCAAGACTTGCCGCTCCACTGGCACTGCTTTGCGGCTCCATATTGTTGAATAGCTGCGCCTTTTCGTCAGAAGGGTAAATCTTCCCCTCCAGAACGCGCTTGGCTTCCGTCATTCATTTCCCCATTTTCGCGCTCGTTTGAAAGGCGCACCAGCCATCGTTACCCGAAGCCAATCTTCTTGCTTTTTCAAGAGCTTGAAGAAAAGCCGAGGAGTAATCTCCCTTGACCGTCAATTTTATTATTTGAAATTTATAGGCAGCAAATTTAGGCTTTGGCCAATGCAATTTTAGACTTGCCATTCCAATATGGAATAGAAAAGCTGACGCTTGTTGAACAAGCCCTGTTAAAAACAGGCAAGCGCTTCGACCCTATCTATATATACCCGTATTTATCTCCCCGTCCAAACCGCACCATGCACGATACATGCCTGGGCTGTTGAACGGCAGGCTGACATTGCCTTTGCGATCCACCGCAACAAGACCGCCAGAGCCACCGATTTCACCCAGCTCGCGGACAACCGCGCCAGCCGCCTCATTGAGCGATTGCCCTGCCCAGCGCATCCGTGCATCCACTTCGTGACCCACCGCCCAGCGAATGAAATATTCTCCGTGACCTGTGGCGGAAAGCGCTACCGTCTCGTCATCCGCCCAGGTTCCAGCACCGATGACCGGGCTGTCACCAACGCGTCCCGGTGTCTTGGCGGTCATGCCGCCCGTGGACGTAGCTGCCGCCAGATGACCGAAACGATCCAGTGCAACTGCTCCGACAGTGCCATGTTTGCGGGCAGGATCGCCATCGTCGGCGGCACCACTGCGACGACGTGCCATTTCGTCGTGCAAGGCCTTGCGACGCTGTTCCGTCGAGAACCATTCCGGCGCCATCATTTCCAGACCGGCAGCTTCGCAAAACCGCTTTGCCCCTTCGCCTGCGAAAAATACGTGTTCGGTCTGCTCCATGACTGCACGTGCCGCCAGAACAGGATTGCGTGGCCCGCAAATTCCGGAGATGGCGCCACATGCCCGCGTTGCGCCATCCATGATGGCCGCATCCATCTCATGCGTTTCATCCGTCGTGAAAACGGCTCCGTGCCCGGCGTTGAAAAGCGGATTTTCTTCCAGGGCAATCACAGATGCCGTCACGGCATCGAGTGCTTTGCCACCTTTACGCAGAACATCCAGTCCAGCCTGCAGGCATTCCCGCAGGCCGGCATGATAGGCTGCTTCCTTCTCTGGCGTCATATTGGCTTTAAGAATGGTTCCAGCGCCGCCATGCAACGCGATGACAGGTACAAATTCGGGCATCGTCATTAACTCGCTGTTGACGTCGCTATTGCGGATCGGAATTATGTGAAGAAGTACGCAAACTATCGAAATGTATCAGCTGGTTTTGATTGGTTCGTTTCGTTTTGTGTATTTTCGAGCTCTCTCGGAAGAGGCAAACTTGAGCAGCGCAGGTGCATCTCGCGAACGAACACTTTTCGCCGCTTCTCGTCATTCTCCTTTATTGCCGCCGCTATACCCAGCCCATACGGGCCGATGAGAAGTCCGGGAGCCAGGTCGGAAACCTTCTTTTCTCTCGCCTCATAATTCGCGGCCTCCGCACGAATTTCTTCGCACTGTGGCGACTGCCATTTGGGATCCTGAATTGAAAGCGAAGACGCATAATTCTGCGGCGATGTCGTGCATCCAACCAAAGTCATTGACAGCAGGCCAGCAATCCCTGCCCCTAAACGTTCGAATACCATTTCATTCCGTTTCTTTATGCGACAGGCTTCACGTGCGATGCCACCGCTTAATCTGAAATATTGCTATTGCCTGCAAGTATTGCCTCCGCAGCCAATCCACCTGCCATGCGGTATTCATCCGACCATTCTTCATCATCAAATACGCAAAGCGCAATTGTCGCACATCGCTGCCTCTCCCTCAGGATAGCAAGTGCGATCATATCGACGGGTGCAACTTTTTCGTTCGTTTCTGAGACTTCGAGCCACAAATTTCTGGCCGCATCTTCAATATCACGGGGAAATTCCATGCCGTTTGCCTCTTCACGTGGTTCAATGCGCAAAAATTTCGGCTCGTCGAATCGCAAGCTGTTACCCGCTGTTTCTATCGTTTCACAATTCAATATAGCAGGCACTTCTCAACAATGCCGCATTGAACGAAACTTTCGTTCGACAGCACCCGTTAACGGAAAACATTGATCTGCACGGATATAAAACGCTGAGGGCTACATTTAGCAATGGGCGAGGCAGAGCTTGAAGCCGGACTTATTCTTTAAAATCATACTGGCTTTATGCGCAGTTTTCCTTGTGACTGCCATCATTATCAGACTTTATCACGAGTACCACGACATTGATCCGACCTGGGGCAACATACGTTCGGGCGTCTACCCGGGTTGGGATACATCAGAGAACTAATTTCCTGAAGTTTCAGAAAACCTGTTTGCCTTGTAAGTCAGGCTTCCCGACTCGGCAGCCTCCACGTCAATCCGGATATTCCTGATTTCGATAGATTGTTGCTCGACCGGAAAATCGACTGTTTGCCCCGTATCCGGGTTTTGCAGATCAGTCGCGGTATAACCGCGAATCTCGAAACGCATTCTGCCATCGGCGACGCCCAAATAAACGATGTCAAAAATCGTGCCGGACTCGATAGGATCATACTCATCAGGATTTGGTATCTCCAACCCTTTGGCATAATCGCGCGGGGGGACAACGGGATCGCCACTCAGAACGAACTGGGTCTGACCAAAGGTGTCGGTTGCCGGTGCAGAATGATGCGATGTCTCTTCAGTCCCTGCCGACACCTCAGCACCTGCTGCCTGTTGCGCGTGCAAGTCCGCTGGAAAACTCAGAATACAAGAAATGGCCGAGAATATTACAAGCCATCGAATTGTATTCGAACGTTTACCCATCGGCGGCTCCTTTTCCTGAATCGTAAATCAACGGCGTTGTTTTGACCGAAACGCGACGCGCAAGCAATCCTGCATATCAGGTGCTGTTCCTGTTGAAGGCATAGCAGTAACTGTCACGATTTTATGACTGCAATCGCAGATGCCTTCGGTTAGGGTCAGCGCGGGAAGATTATCTTCTGAAACCTCAATAGAGAGGCATGGCATGACGGTTGAAACCAAGTCCGTTCGCATTATTCGGACAGTTGTTGAAACACTGCGCCCACAGTTCAACGTGGAGTTATGGGACGGCACGCGCATCGGTGCATTCGATGGCCCATCATTGGTAATCAACGATCCGACAATCGTTCGACAGCTTCTCCTCAAGCCCAACTATGATTCTCTGATCGATATCTGGACATCGGGTCGTGTGGATATCAGCAATGGTACGATCTTCGACCTCGCAAATGCCAAAACCGATGGAAGTGTGAAGAACAGGCTGAAAGAGCTGCCAAAATGGCAACTACTCAAGGATCTTCCGGCTCTTCTGCTCGCTGGCAAAACCGATGCGCGCGAGGTTCTTGACGGCAAGGAGCCTTTCGTCAGTGGATCGAGCAAGGAGGCGATTACCCATCATTACGATGTGTCCAACGAGTTTTATCGCTTATTCCTCGATGAGCGAATGGTTTACACATGCGGCTACTTCACGGACTGGGCCAATGATATCGATCAGGCCCAGAAGGACAAGCTGGAACTCATCTGCCGAAAACTACGATTGAAACCAGGTGACCGGCTTCTGGATATCGGTTGCGGTTGGGGTGCCCTCCTGATCTATGCAGTACAGAACTTTGGCGTTATCGGAACCGGCGTTTCATTGTCGGAGGCACAAACGGCACTTGCCCGAGAGAGGATCAAGCAGGCTGGACTTGAAGACAGGATCACCATCCACGTCAAATCCTATGCAGAGCTTGACGGGCAGTTCGACAAAATTTCGTCTGTTGGAATGTTCGAGCATGTTGGTATCGCCAATTACGACAGCTATTTCAGTGCCGTGAACCGGCTTCTGCGCCCCGGTGGGCTTTACATGCACCACGCAATCACACGGCGTATGAAGAAGGACAAGAAATCCTTCAAACGCAAAAGTGCAGAGCATAAGGCGCTTGTGAAGTATATTTTCCCCGGTGGGGAACTCGATCATCTTGGGATGACGGTAGAAAACCTCGAAGGGCACGGGTTCGAAGTCCACGACGTCGAAAATCTGCGCGAACATTATGGCCGCACCTGCCGGTTATGGTGCGAACGACTTTATTCCAATTTCGACAAGGCCGTTGCCGAAATCGGTTATCCAAAAGCGCGTCTCTGGTTGCTCTATCTTGCGGGATGTTCACTGGCATTTGAGAGAGGCACCGTCCAGATTAACCAGACCGTGGCTTCAAAACGCAAACGCGGCATTTCCGCTGTGCCGCAGACGAGAGCGGATATTTATACCAGTTTCGGCGAGCCAAGAGGTGGGTAAAGCAGCTTGGGCAATTCCCACCTGACTCACGATTGACTAAACAGTCTCCGCTAACTGGACGCTTTGTACCGGTTTAGCCTGTATCTGGCGCCATAGCGGCGTCATTGCAGCTGTGATGTCTCCATAAAGCATGTAACGGCGATTATAGTGTCCATCCAGCGCGGCGTTCGGCTTGTAATGCCGATCGGTGCGCACCATGGCATTGGCACCTTCTGTGAAATCGAAGAACAGCCCAACACCGGTCCCCGCCGCAATGGCTGCGCCAAGTGCGCCTGTTTCTCGTGAGACGGCAACAGAAACTGGCACGCCGAGTACATCGGCAAATATCTGGGGCCATAAACGGCTGCGTGAGCCGCCACCGGAAAGCACAGCCTCCTCGAAGGTCGCGCCTGCTTTTCGGATGGTTTCCACATGCTGGCGATGACCGAAGGCAACGCCTTCAAGCAAAGCGCGTATCAGATGCCCCTTCGTATGCCAGCCCGCAATACCGTAAAACCCTGCGCGGGCGTGGCCGTCCTGCTGCGCTCCGTAGAGATAAGGGTGGTAAAGCGGATCATCACTTGCAGGTTCGATGGCTGCGGCGAGACTGCAACAAACATCAAATGGCGAGACATCGGCATGATGGTCTCCTTCAAAGAATTCCCGCACCAGCCATTCAAGATTCGCCGCAGACGTAGCGCTGTTTTCCATCGCCATGTAACGGCTGCGATCAAAAGTGGAGGTCATGAAGACCGGCCCCTTGAGATCAGGGCCGTCGACAACAATCTGGTTGATGCTCCACGTACCCGCAATGATCGATGCACTTCCTGTGCGTGAGACACCAGAACCTAGCGCCGAAGCTACGACATCGAAGAGACCTCCAACAACGGGTGTACCCGCCGCAAGCCCGGTCTCCCGCGCCACAGCCTCAGTTACATTGCCTGCAATATTGTCGCTTTCGATGAGCGGTGGCAGGATATCCATACAGTCGCCCAAACCGTAAGCTTCCATCAAAGCACTGTCGTAACGGCGCGTTGCAAGATCGAGCAAGCCCGCCCCCGACATGTCGGAAACTTCGCTGAAACGTTTGCCCGTCAAGCGATTGACCACGAAGTCCTTGGAGAAAAATACCGTGCCTATCTGGTCAAACAGTTCAGGCTGGTAGCGCTTCAGCCAGGCAAGCAGCGTCGGGGTTTGGGAGGGCCATGGACGCTGGCGTGCTATCGGATAGGTCCTTGCGCCCACCCCTTTTGCCGTCCACTCTTCAACGAGACCGGTCGCGCGGGTGTCGAGCGACTGGATACCTATGAGCGGATCTCCCTCCCGGTCGAGCGCGTAGAGCCCGTTGCCGTGTCCGGCACAGCCGATAGCGGCAATATCACTCGCCGTTATCCCCGCCTTATCAAGGCAAGCCCGAATAACCCGCTTGGCATTGGACCAGAGCTCGCCAAGGTCACGCTCGACGTGACCGGGATGTGGCATGCGGCTATGTCCTTCTTCACCTGCATGGGCGAGCTCCCGTCCCGAAAGATCAAAAACCACCGCCTTGATGACAGTGTTGCCCGCATCGAGCCCCAACAGATATTTTTGCATGAAGAACCCCTCCCAAGGTCCAACTAATCCAGTAACTCAGCCCTGCTGATAAAGCGAGTAGGCCTCCTCGCCGCTCGCATTCTTATGAATAATCGCCATCAACCCACGCACCACGGCGCTTGGATTGGCATGCTGATATATGTTGCGTCCATAGACCATGCCCATTGCACCTTGCTGCATCAAGGCTGCAGATTTTGCAAACACTGCGGAGAGATCTTCCTTACCGCCGCCACGCACCAGCACCGGACAGCGCGCCGTCTCTACGACACGATGGAAATCCTCTGCATTTGTTGTCGGATCTGCCTTGATGATGTCAGCTCCCATTTCGCGGGCAAGCCGCGTAAGCGTCACGATCTTGTCGGCGTCACCATCGACCATGTAGCCGCCGCGCTCTGTGACTGGCTGCATGACGAGCGGTTCGATCATCAGCGGCATACCGTATTTTTCGCAATCTGCCCGGACGCGGGAAATGTTCTGCACGCATTGACGAAAGAGGTCTGGCTCGTCCGGCAGCATGAAGAGGTTCACCACCACGCAGGCCGCATCCATCTGCAACGCTCCGATCAGCGGATCGGCCTCGTTCTGCAGCACAGCCCACATGTCGCGATGGCGAATGCGGTTATAGGGATTGCCCATATCGAGACGCATAACCAGAGCCGGTTTATCCTTGCCGGGAACATCCTGCAGCAGATCGGCCTGACCATAGTTCATCTGGATGGCATCAGGCTTTGCGTCGATCAATGCCTTGATGACAGCTGGCATATTCTCCAAGCCGTCGAGAAAAGAGGGCTCATTGCACACGCCGTGGTCGACAGCCACATCCAGACAGCGACCGTTGCCGAACAGCCGGTTCATCCGGACTTTGCGGTTTTCTCGCATAATTCACTCCTTTGTTCGTTCCTTGCGGAAAGGGTTTCTGCGGCGACGCCGTGGCGCTCGCGCATGAGGGTTAGAAATCGCATCAACTCTGCGTCGCGGTACTTTGGCGACCAGTTTTTCTCCGTCGCCAGCAAATCAAGCACGGCCTCGGTCATGGAGAGAGACAGTTCGCCGGAAATCGCCAATGTCGTGCGCCGCAAAAGCAAGTCATCGAGATGCTCGATCGCTTCGGTACGGATAAGATATGAAAGCTCCCGCCTGCTGTAGGCGGCATTGGGCAAGGCATAATCCGCCCCCTCCGCGATAAAGTGGGCGATTTCGGTGGCATCCGTACCGTAGCGCTTGAAAAGTATTTCAACGCGGTCTGCGGGAAGTCTGGTGGCGGTAGTCAATTTTTCGATCCAGATTGCACGATCTTTCGGGAATGCGCGTCCACCGCCTATGGCACGTTCCGTCGTGTCGATCCGTCGCGACAACCCCAGCCGCTTCAACGCCATGTCAGCAGCCATTTCGCCAAAGGAGCGAAAAGTTGTCCATTTTCCGCCAATCATGCAGAGTACGGGAGGACGGTTATCCTGCCCTTCAAGCACCGTGCAGAAATGGTCGCGTGGGATACGGCCCGTAAAACTGTCGTTGCTGGCTGGCAGCGGGCGTACGCCTGCGAACTGGAAGACAATCTCCTCAGGACGTATTTTGATCTCTGGCAGCACGAAAGCGAGCGATTGCAAAATGTAGTCCCGTTCGTCTGCCTCGCAGCGCACGGTGCCGGGATCGTCGACGCGGATATCCGTCGAGCCGACGAGAACTTTGCCGAGATAGGGAAACAGGATGCAGATGCGTCCGTCCTCGTTCTCGTAATAGATCATGTGCCCATCAAGACTGTCACTGAGAGCGGGATTATCGACAATGAGATGCGAGCCTTTGGTGCCCCCCATCAGCGGGGCAGGTTGTGCCTCTTTCGGAAACAGTGTGCCATTCGCGATATCGATCCAGCCACCCGTCGCGTTGATGACCAGCCGCGGCTGGATAGAGAGTGTTTCGCTGGAAATACCGTCGAATAACTGAAAATCACCACCGCCACTTTCACAAATTGCCGCATAGTTCAGCGCCTTGGCATTCGGTCCAGCTGAAAGGCCGTCGCGCAGAAGCTCGACCCCAATCCGCTCTGGATGGCTGACCCAAGCATCGAAGTAGGTAGCGGAACTGCGGATCGCGGGATTGAGCGAAGGCCATTTTGCAAGTGTCGTTTTGCGACTGCGAAAACGGTGTTTTGGCATAAGCGCTCGTTTGCGCGTCAGAAAATCGTAGATACCTAATCCTGCTTTGATGGCGATTGCACCACGCCGGCTCGGACGGCGCGTAAGCCCCAGAAAACGTACAATCCCATTTCCTAACCCCGAGAAAATGTCGAAGATCGGAACGGTTGTCGGTAGCGGCGCGACATAGTGGGGAGCATTGCGCAGCAATCTGTCACGCTCGACAAGGGATTCCTTCACGAGGCTGAACTCGCCATTCTCCAGATAACGCAAACCACCGTGAACCATACGTGAAAGCGCAGCGCTGGCACCCGAACAATAATCGGACTGCTCAACCAGCAGCACGTTCACGCCCTGCAGCGCAAGCTCACGGAAAACGCTGAGCCCGTTAATGCCACCGCCGACGACACAAACGTCCACCTTCGGGCTCTGGCGGAGCCCGTCTAATATCTCTTTTCGGTTCATGATGGCCGTCCGTTATCCGTCCATGTTAACCAGTTGTGCCGAAATGGCCGTGTCGATAGCCGCAAGGTCATCGGACGAAAGCCGGAGCCTTCCTGCCTGCGCATTGTCGAGCGCCTGCGCTGGATTTCTCGCCCCGCAAAGTGCGAAGGTCACTCCCGGCTGCGCCAGCGTCCAAGCAATCACGATCTGGGCTATCGTCGCGCCATGGCGATCGGCGACCGGCTTTATAGCCGTCGCAAAATCCTTTGCCTTCTGCCGGTTGGCAACGGAAAAGCGTGGATTGTCCTTGCGTTGATCGTCCCCGGAAAACACACGTTCCGGTCCGATCATGCCAGACAGAAGACCAAGCGCGAGTGAGGAATAGCTCAACGTCGATACATTGTTTGCAGTGGTAAGCGGCAGCAAGTCTTGCTCGATCTCCCGATCGATCATGCTGAACCGCTCCTGGATCGCATCGAGCGCGCCAGTCTGGACATAGTGCTCCAGTTCCGACCGATTGACGTTGCTGGCACCAACAGCCCGGATTTTGCCTGCCTGTTTCAGGTCATCAAGCGCCGCGACGGTCTCTTCGATTGGTGTCGTCGGGTCCTGCCAATGAGTGATGTAAAGATCGATATAATCGGTACCAAGGCGGCGCAAACTTTCTTCCACCTCGTGGATGATCGCATCCCGCCCCAGATAGCGATGGACTGGCTTTCCATCCTGATCGAAGAAGTGCTTACCTTTCCGGGTATGCCAGACGAGGCCGCATTTGGTCGCGATCACCGCCTTGTCGCGGCATCCGGCAATTGCCTTGCCGACAATTTCCTCAGATCGTCCGAGGCCGTAGGCCGGCGCCGTATCGATCAGCGTCACGCCAGCATCCAGCGATGCCTGGATAGCTGCGATGGATTGGGCTTCATCCGTTCCGCCCCACATCCAGCCGCCTATAGCCCATGTACCGAGACCGACTGCGGACGCCCTGACGCCGGAGCGCCCGATTTCGCGGATCAACTGTTCGCCGCTCATGCGAAATATCCTTCTTGGGATGCAAGTTCGAGAATGCGGGCGCCAGTCGCTTCGTCGGTGACGAGCGTATCGAGATGATTGCCGCGAAGAACACTCAGGATAGATTCGGCCTTGTTCAATCCGCTGGCGACACCGATCTTCGTCGGGATGTGCGCAAACTCATTCAGCGTAAGCGAGACCAGCGCACGATTGAGGCTATAGTTGCAAATCCGTCCCTCCACATCGAGCAGATGGGCGAGAAGTTCCGCACTGGCACCGGAATGCTCGATAGCCGTCCGGTCTTCACTCGACGACGGGTGCAGATCGTAATAGGTCGAATCCGTACTGACGATAGAGCCGATACCGACGATGGCCACCTTGGCCTCCCTCGCCCGTTGGAACACGTCAGCGACAGAGCGCATGTTCATCAGCATAGCGCGCTGCGCAGCATCATCTGCGAACAAGGGCGCATGTATCTGATAGGAATGCCCTCCGAGTTTTTCGGCCATCAAGGTCGAGACGTGATTGACGTCAGTATAGTGCTTTCCCTGCACACAGCCCGTTGCTGGAATAACCTCGACATCGAAACGGCGTGGGCTCTGAATTCCAGCGACCACGGAACTCACGCCCTTTCCGCCAGTGATGCAGATCGTGTCACCATCGGCGATTTCTTCAAGAAGCAGGCGGGCAGCGGCTTCCCCCACCGCCAGCAAAGCCGTTTGCGGGTTGTCGGATGCGGTCGGCACAACAATGGCGCGGCTAATGCCACCAAGCGCCAGTAATCGTTCTTCCAGATCGATAAGAGGCTCAACCGGCGACTTGATCTTGATTTCTACAAGGCCAAGCTGGCGGCCGCGTTTGATGAGCCGGTTGACAGTTGCGTGAGAAATCCCGAGCTGGTCCGCAATCTGCGCCTGCGTCAACCCTTCCAGAAAATGCAGGACGAGAGCCTGATGCATCTGGCGGGCAACGACGATTTCCTCACGTGGCGCTGTTGTTCTTGGTTTCAGTTTAGCAATGGGCATATCAGGACGCCTTCCGCTTGTGCAGGAAATGGTCGATCGAAACAGCGGCAAGAAGAATGCAGCCCTTGATCATGTCCTGCCAGTACACCGAAACATTGAGAAGGATCAGCGAGGATGTGACCAGCGAAAGCAGAGCCATGCCGAGAATAGCGCCAAGGATAGTACCTGAACCGCCGCTGAGCGATGCACCGCCGATGACTGCGGCAGCGATAATATTCAGCTCCATGCCAACACCAAAAGTAGGCGTAGCAGCACCGAAGCGGGACATATAAATGACGCCCGCAACACCGGCGAGCGTCGAGCACAACACAGTAACCCAGAATTTGACCTGGTTCGTCTTTATGCCTGAATAGAGCGCCGCTTTCTCATTGCTGCCGGTATAGAACACCTTGCGAAAGGCCGTGGCGCGACGGAGCAGGAAGTCGAACAGAATGACGACGGCGACGAAAATCAAAATGACATAGGGGATGCCATAGAATGTGCCCTGCCCCACCGCTTTGAAGCTTGGCGGCAGCGTGAAAAGCGACAGCGGCGTTCCTTTGGTGATGATAAGGCAGAGGCCACGCACAATTACCATGGCTGCCAGCGACGTGATGAAATGGTTGAGGCCAACGACGGTTACGAAGAATCCCATAATGCCGCCGATGGCTGCGCTCGCCGCAATGCCTACAAGCGAAGCCGTCCATGGATCGAGCCCAGCCAGAAAGAGTGCGCCGGAAAGGACCATGGAGAAACAGACCACCGAGCCCACCGAAAGGTCGATGCCCCCGACAATCAACAGGATCGTCATCCCCACCACGACGATGCCTTCCACCGAGAAACTCATCAACATCGCACGAAAATTGCCGAGCGTCAGAAAATGCGGCGACGCAAAACTCATCACCACGGCCAATGCCAGAATGATCGCAATCAAACCGGCTTCACGCATGGTTCCTATGCGCCTTATCGACGAATTTTTTGGCGCAGCCGCTGCCATTGTGTCGATTGCCATTTCACCCTCTCCCATTTTCTTTTCATGCGGCATGATGCGATGCCCGTTCCGCGCCAACGCCTGAAGCAAGAAGGATCACTGCCTCTTCCGACATGGTGTCCGCAGAAAGCTCTCCCGCGATGTGCCCTTCCCGAACGACGAGCACGCGGTCAGCAAGACCAAGCAGTTCCGGCATTTCCGACGAGATGACGATGATGCCAATACCGGAACGCGCAAGCTCCCGCAGCAGGCGATGAATTTCCGCCTTTGCGCCGACATCAATGCCCCGTGTCGGTTCATCCATCAGAATGACTTTGGGCTTTACCGCCAGTTGCTTGGCGATTGCCACTTTCTGCTGATTGCCGCCTGAAAGTGATTTCACAGGCGCTTCGATGCCACCCATGCGCACGGAAAGCCGTTTCGCAAAATCCTCTGCAAGTGCAGCCTCGGCTCGACCGTTCAGAAGTCCGGCGGCATTGGTCAATGATTTCAGGTCCAGCACGGAAATATTCTGCGCGATGGACATCTCCAGGAATACGCCAGAACCTTTGCGGTCTTCTGAAAGATAAACAATGCCGGCCTTGGCTGCGTCGGAATATGAACTGATCTTCTGTGTCTTGCCATGGAGGCGAACTATTCCCGCAGTGCGTGGACGAAGGCCGCAGATACCTTCGGCAATCTCCGTTCGCCCCGATCCGATAAGGCCACCGACACCAAGAATTTCACCTTTGCGAACGGCAAAGCTTACTTCATTAAAGCGCACGCCATCGCCAATACCGTCGACTTCGAGAATAATTTCGCCTGCCGCCTCGTGTGATCCAAGCTTATCTGGGTAGAGCTGCGTGATCTCTCGTCCTACCATCGACGCACCACATCGTCGGGTTTCACATCTGCAATGCGATCGGTGCATACATAACGACCATCGCGGAAAACTGTCACCCGGTCGCAGAGGCTGAAAATCTCGGCCATACGATGACTGATATAGATGATGGAAATGCCATTCGCCTTTAGATCACGGATAATCGAAAAGAGCTGCTGTGCCTCGGTTTCGGTGAGCGCAGCCGTCGGTTCATCCAGAATCAACACACGGCAGTCGAGTGTCAGCGCTTTGGCGATCTCCACGAGCTGCTGGCTAGAAATCGGCAAGTTGGCGACCTTCTGCCGAACATCGATAGCCGCCAGGCGGTTCATCACGATCTGCGCATCACGTTCCAGCGCGCGGTAATTCATGAACGGCGAACGACGGCGATTGGTCGTCGCCATAAACATGTTTTCGGCCACTGTAGCGTCCGGACAAAGCGCTATTTCCTGATGCACCAGACCGATACCAAGCGATTGCGCCACGGCGGGGGAGGCAATGTGAACGGTTTTGCCGTCAATGCGTATCTCACCTTCAGTCGGCTGCAAAACGCCAGCGATAATGCTCATCAGTGTCGATTTACCAGCACCGTTCTCGCCGCAGAGCGCATGGACCTCACCACGTTCAAGCCTGAAATCCACTTGCGTCAGCGCCTTCACCGCTCCGAAATGCTTGGTTACACCGTGGATGGTAAGCACCGGTTCAGCCATCTTTTTCCTCCCTCTCCATTCCAACCATCCGCACCACAGGGCGCGGATGGCTTCTTGAACGGAGCCTATTCCTCAATGCCCTTAGTACCGCGACGCTTCAGATATTTGTCCCAATAGAAGTCGTCCGCGTTTTCTGCGGTCACAATCGAGAGGCCATTATCGACAACGGGAATGCTCATCGGGTTGAAGCCGGAACGCTTGGCGTCATTCATCGGGTCGATCAGTTCCGGATGCTTGGCAAGCCACAGCAGCATGAAGCCCATATAGCCCTGCATGCCCTGGTTCGGATTGATCGAACCGAAGACTTCACCAGCCTTGATCATGTCGAGGATGTTGGCGTTGACGTCGGCACACATGACGAGAACCTTGCCACCAGCTTCTTTGTTCGCCTGCGCAGCCCCAATTGCGGAGTTGGCCTCCGGCATGAAAACCGCACCGAGGTTCGGATTGGCTTGAATGAGGCTCGACAGCCCCTGATACGCTTTCGTCGGGTCCTGATTGGAAGCAGCACGACCAACCAGCATCATGTCAGGCCACTTCTCTTCCATGCGGGCGATGAAAGCTGCAATGCGCTTGTCGTGATTATCCTGTCCCGGATTTTCAAGAACAGCATATTCGCCCTTGCCGCCCATTTTCTGGGCGATGGCATCGGCCGCATAGGTGCCTTCTCGTGTGTTGTCCGAGGTGATGAAGGACACACGCTTCGACAACGGAGAATCTGCTGCAAATGTGACGACCGCCGTACCCTGATCGATCGCCCGGTTGATGGGCTCGATGAACGGGTCGGAGTTCATCGGATGAACAAGAATACCAGCTGGATTCTGCGCCAACGCCTGATCGAACGTGGCGATCTGCTTGTTCACGTCATATTCCGGTGTGCCAGTATATTCCGTCTCGCAGCCGAACTGCTGGCCAGCCTGCTTGAACATTTCATAGACGGGAAACCAGTATTCAACGCCAGAAACCATGACGTTCATCACATATTTTTCGCCCGGTTTACAGCGGAACGGATTCTCGGTCTCGGCTGCCGTTGCGGAACCGGCCAGAAGCGTTGCCGCAAGAACCGCCATTGCGGTCGTGCTCAGAAATTTGCGCAAGTGTCCTCCTCGAGGCCAAAGCCCCTCCCAAACGCGCGGAAAGCGTCCCAAAAAACGCCGTTGATCTTTATGAAGACCGGCCCTCCTCCTCGAAGACCGGTATTGATAGCTAATCGCAAAGAAATGCGACTGTCAATATAATTCAGTATATGAAATATATTTCACACTATTTGTTCATTTCGCTTATAGTCAAGCTGGATCGGTGGCGAAGCGCATATTTGGTCGATGAAATTTTTGACACTGACCGCGTATTCCTTACTTCTGAAAATGGCGGCCACTTCCGACATGATCGGCTTTCCGATTATTGGACGGAAAACCGTATTGGGCATGTGCACGACGTTTCTCACCACGCCCGGTATGACTGATATACCGGCACCCAGCGACACCTGTGTCAGAACAGCAAGAAGACCGCCCGGCTTTGCAATAATCCTCGGAGTGAAACCTCCTCGTTTCGCGACTTCATATGTGCCCGCCTCCTGTTCCGGCAGAATAAACCGGCTTTCCGCAAGAAAAGCGTACTGGTCCTCCACCTCAGCAACCGCAAGCCGATGGTCAGAGGGCAGCGCCAGACAAAAATAGTCTCGTAGCAAAACATGGGCGCTGAGTGACGGTGGGAGCGTCATCGGCATACGGACGAAGCCAATGTCGAGATGCCCGCCTTCAATGAGCTTCGGTAGATCCTCCATCGGAAATTCGCGCGAATGAAGCTCCACTTGGGGCCAATCATGCGAGAAACGACTGATTTGCATCTGCAAGGCTCCGGCATAAGCCGCCGAGCCGACATAGCCAATTTCGATCCGCCCGATCTCCCCTCGTCCAGCTCTGCGGCCGACACTTTCCGCCTTATTGAATTGATCCAGCACCAATCTCGCTTCCTTCAGAAACACCTCACCCGCGGGAGTGATTGCGACTGAGCGTTTGGTTCTGAAGAAAAGTTTCGTACCGAGCCGCCGCTCGATTTCCTGTATCTGAACCGTGAGCGTCGGAGCCGCAATGTTCAACCGTTCTGCCGCTCTGGAAAAATGAAGCTCCTCAGCGAGTGTCAAAAAATAACGAAGATGCCTGAGGTCCATGAGTGGCTCCAATAATTAGGTAAAAACTAATATTATCTCAAAACACCACGAATGAAAGAAATTCAAACATCCTGTTTATTGGCACCTCAAATGTAATGAAGGAAGTCCAATGTCCGCCCATTCTGTCAGAATCATCGCCTCGTTGACCGCAACGATGACCCTCGCCGCAGCCTTCCCGGCATTGGCAATCGAATTGCCGACAAAGCCTTATCTTACCCTTGAAGCTGCCCGCTCCGTCGTAGCTGCTGCCGAAAAAGAAGCGACAGCGAACGGCTGGCCCTGCGTGATCTCAGTCGTCGATGCAGAAGGTCTGCCGATCCTCACGATACGCATGGACAACGCGTCAGTACCCGCTGGCGTCGAGCTCGCGCCCGGCAAAGCTCGCACAGCCGCGCTTTTCCGTCGGGAAAGCGGTGCTCTCGAGGATGCTATCAACGGGGCACGCCCTGCCGCTATCACGGCGCGCGGTTTCGTGCTCATGCGCGGAGGAGTTCCAATCACGGTGAATGGTACGATTGTTGGCGCCATTGGCGTATCAGCCGACACACCCGATCATGACCAGCAGATTGCGAAGGCTGGTGCGGCAGCATTGACAACCAAATGACAACCGTCCTCGCATCCGCGCCGCGCGTTACCAATTCAACTTTCATTTTGCTGACAGCCTCGACCGGTTGCGCAATGACCGTGCTGGACACAAATGTTGTCGCGATGGTCCTACCGACCATTGCACGGGAATTTTCGGCAAGTTTTGCTGACGTAGAGTGGGTCATCAGCACTTATGTCCTTTGCTTCGCGTCGCTGCTCTTGCCAGCTGGCGCTCTAGCCGACCGGTTCGGGCGTCGCACTGTTTTTCTGATTGGAATTGGTGCGTTCGCATTCTCATCCTGGCTTTGTGGTGTAGCAGATTCAGCCACTTCACTTTACCTTGCTCGCGCGTTGCAAGGCGCCGGTGCCGCCTTCCAGCTCGCGCCTGCGCTCGCAATCATTGGCCATACGTTCCATCGCGATGAGGAACGTAACCGTGCATGGTCAATCTGGGGCGGCATCATGGGCCTGACCATGGTGCTGTCACCGATTATCGGAGGCCTTATCGCCCATAGTCTCGGCTGGCGTTGGGCATTCTACATAAACATACCTATCGGCATTGTGTTGGCACTAGCTACGCTGCGTTCGATCACCGATTCAAAAGATGAAAATGCGCGGCGCGTTGATCCAATCGGCATCGTTGCATTTGCGAGTACAATGTTCGGCCTCACATGGGGACTTATCAATGGACAGGCACATGGCTGGACCTCTTCAACCGCGATTGCAGGATTTGTCGGCGGCTTGGCCGGTCTGGCTATTTTCTTGGTTGCGGAGACTGTCCAGCAGCGTCCGATGCTCGATCTCAGCCTATTTCGCAATCCTCGCTTTATAGGCGGGGTTTGGGCGATGTTTGCCTATGCAGCCTGCGCTCAAGTGATGGCGTCCATGCTGCCGCTATTCCTTC
Source organism: Brucella sp. JSBI001 (assembly GCF_026014005.1). Lineage (NCBI taxonomy): Bacteria > Pseudomonadati > Pseudomonadota > Alphaproteobacteria > Hyphomicrobiales > Brucellaceae > Brucella > Brucella sp. JSBI001. Next base: position 1,726,167 of record NZ_CP110339.1, read on the forward strand.
AAAACGGCTTCGGTCAGCCGCCATTGCAAGCTGGTTTTGCCATGCTTCCATTTGCAAGCGCGATGCTGATCTTCCCCAATGTCGGGCGTTTTCTCGGAAAGAGAATGTCGTCACGGGAAATTCTGTCCTTTGGACTCATGATCGTGGGTATCGGTAGTCTTGTGACAAGCTTCGGCGCACATTCCGGCGCCTGGTCTATCGTTATGTCCGGTATGTTTCTGATTGGGAGCGGTGGCGGCTTGCTGAATGGTGAAACCCAGAAAGCGATCATGAGTACCGTTGCACGCGACCGTGCCGGGATGGCATCGGGCATCAGCACGACTGCCCGATTTACCGGCATTCTGTTGGGCTTCGCGGTCCTGAGCGGAGTGCTGGCAAGTGCTGTTCGGACTCACTTAATGCAAACGGGCTGCAACGATCCGACATGCAGTGAAAATTTTGCTGACGCGATAGTCGCGGGCGACTTGCCTAACGCACTTGGTATGGTCGCACCTTCAGCGAGGATTGCCGCAACCGAACTTGCCATGCGAGGTTATTCTGCCGGCTTCTCGGTTGCAATTCTGGTTTCTGCAATCGTGGCCATCGCCTCCTCGCTTTTGGTCTACTGCCTGATGAAACGACAATAGCTTTCAGTCACGAAGCTCTATTCTTTCTTGTAAAGCGTGCGCGACCGCTCAAGATGTCGGAGCATGGCAGCCTCGGCGCGGTCCGCATCCTTAGCCGACAAGCAATCCAATATTTCCTCGTGTTCAACGAGGGTATATTTCTCTTTGCCAGTCCAGATAAGCATATGGGTGTGATACTCTTTCAGCCAAGCGAGCATAGCTTCGCTTACTGCGACCAATATTGGATTACCAGCAATTCTAGCTATCCGGACATGAAACTCCATATCGGCAGCGATGAATGCGTCTGCATCACCGAGCGATTTCCGCTGCCGTTCGATGATCTCCCGCAGCTCGGCGATATCATCATCCGTTGTCTTCTGTGCAATCTCGCGAACAATACCGCGCTCGAAGAAAATTCGCGCGCTCTTCAAATCTTCCAGCGTGTCCATTGATTGCGCAATCATGATCTTCGCAGTCGGATCCACTTGCTGAAAAATCGACTTTGCCGTCAACTTCAAAACCTTGGCACGCTCACCATGCGAGATGCTGACCAGTCCCATCTTGGCAAGTGACTGCATCGCCTCGCGGATCGCGGGACGTCCGACGCCAAAACGCTCCATCAGAACACGCTCGGACGGCATCTCATCGCCCGGCGTCAATTCACCGGAAGTAATCATGTTTTCGAGCCGGTCGAAAACTTCGTCGGATAGTTTGCGGCGAATGATGGGTTCAATAGCTTGGGTCATTGCGTCTCACTGCTCATGAGCTTTTCTCCCTTATGCATCTTCAAATGCTCTGAGGAAAGCCGTTACCCACACTCTCGTGACCGGTTAACAATTTTCCGCTTGCAGACATTGGAATACTCATTATACCAGTTCGCACTCAAACACCATGCGCTTATTGCAGGCGCAACGAAAACCGTGAGTGACGACAATTCCGATGAACATATGTTTGACCTATCGCATTGAGACCACCGGCAGCATCGAACAGATGGCGGCCAAGATCGCGAGCGATCAGTCAACCGGCACTTTCGTCGCCGTTCCGGGTGAGACGGAAGAACTGAAGGCGCGCGTCGCAGCACGCGTGTTCGAAATTCGCCCACTTGAAGACGCAACGGTGCCTGCATGGCCGGAGCTTGAGCCAGGTCACGGGCCGATCAGGCGCGCCGATGTCGATATTGCCTTTCCGCTTGATGCTATCGGTACTGATCTTGCAGCACTGATGACGATTGCCGTCGGCGGCGTCTATTCGATCAAGGGCATGACAGGCATCCGCGTTGTCGACATGAAGCTGCCGGAAGCCTTCAAAGGCGCGCATCCCGGCCCACAATTCGGCATTGCCGGAAGCCGTCGTCTGACAGGCGTTGAAAAGCGTCCGATCATCGGCACCATCGTCAAGCCAGCACTCGGTCTGCGTCCACATGAGACAGCAGAACTCGTAGGCGAACTGATTGAGTCTGGCGTCGATTTCATCAAGGACGATGAAAAACTGATGAGTCCGGCCTACTCGCCGCTTAAAGAGCGCATCGCCGCGATCGTGCCGCGTATTCTCGATCACGAACAGAAGACCGGCAAAAAGGTGATGTATGCTTTCGGCATCTCCCATGCTGATCCCGACGTCATGATGCGCAACCACGACATGGTGCTGAAAGCTGGCGGCAATTGCGCCGTGGTCAACATCAACTCGGTTGGCTTTGGGGGCATGAGCTTCTTGCGCAAGCGCTCGGGCCTCGTGCTTCATGCCCATCGCAACGGTTGGGACATCCTGACCCGCAACCCAGGCGCAGGCATGGATTTCCGCGTTTATCAGCAGTTCTGGCGGCTGCTCGGCGTCGATCAGTTCCAGATCAACGGCATCCGCGTCAAATATTGGGAGCCAGACGAAAGTTTCGTCAATTCGTTCAAGGCCGTCAGCACGCCCCTGTTTGATCCGTCCGATTGCCCGCTTCCTGTCGCCGGTTCCGGGCAATGGGGTGGACAGGCACCGGAAACCTATGAGCGCACGGGCCGCACGACAGACCTGCTTTATCTGTGCGGCGGCGGCATTGTCAGCCATCCGGGTGGCCCGGCTGCCGGTGTTCGCGCTGTGCAGCAAGCATGGGAAGCAGCAGTTGCGGGTATCCCGCTTGAAACTTACGCAGTAGATCACCCCGAACTTGCAGCCTCGCTCGCAAAATTCGGGAAAGGTGGCGAGTAATGTCACAGGCTTCCAACGAATTACTGCTGTCTTACTACGGCGATGATCTGACCGGCTCGACCGATGTTATGGAAGCCATGGCTTCCAACGGCGTCGACACTGTACTGTTCATGAATGTGCCGGATGAAGAACTTCTTTCGCGCTTCTCGCACTGCAAGGCTATCGGTCTTGCAGGCACCAGCCGCAGCGAAACGCCTGAATGGATGCAGGAAAATCTCACGCCAGCGTTCAACTGGCTTAAAAGCCTGAATACTGCGATTGCGCATTACAAAGTCTGCTCAACATTCGATTCCGCACCTCATGTCGGCAATATCGGTAAGGCCGTGGAAATCGGCAAAGCGATCTTTAATCAGGCCTATGTGCCGTTGATTGTCGGTGCGCCGCAGCTCAAGCGTTACACATCTTTCGGCAATCTGTTCGCCGCCTATCAGGGCGAAACCTATCGTATCGACCGCCATCCCGTCATGAGCCGCCATCCGGTCACGCCCATGCATGAAGCAGACCTGCGCATGCATCTGGCTAAGCAGACCGCACTGAAAACGGTGCTTGCTGATCTCGTAGCGCTTTCAGCCGCAGATGCAAATGACTGCATAAACGCGATTGTCAAAAATGCGGACGGCATGTTGCTGTTCGACGTCGACAGCCATGAAAGCCAGTTGCAGGCAGGCGAGCAGCTCTGGCGTTTGCGTTCCCGCGACGGCTGGTTTGTCGCTGGTTCGTCGGGCGTTGAATATGCGCTTCTGGCCGCTTGGGCCAAGGCCGGACTGATTGGCGCTAAAAAGGAATTTCCGCTTCCCGGCAAGGCTGACCGCATCGCGGTCGTTTCAGGAAGCGTCTCACCGACGACAGAACGTCAGATTCGTCACGCGACCGCGTCAGGCTTTACCGGCATTGATCTCAACCCACTCGATCTTCTGGGTGAGAATGGCAATCAGGCAATCGAAGCTGCCATTGCTGACGGCCAGAAAGCGCTCCAGCAGGGCAACAGCGTTATCCTCAACACCGCCCTTGGTCCGTCGGCTGACCGAGGTACAGAAATCGATAAGATTGCAGGCAGCCGCCACAAGCTGGCCCGCAGCCTCGGCTTCATCCTCCGCAGCCTTGTCGAGCGCGAAAGTCTTACCCGCGCAGTCATTGCAGGCGGCGACACTTCCAGCCACGCATTGCGTGAATTGCATGTCGATGCACTCACCACGCTTTTGCCGCTTCCACAAACTCCGGGGTCGCCGCTTTGCACGGCACACGGCGCTCACGCCGCCACCAACTGCCTCCAGATTGCCCTCAAGGGCGGTCAGGTCGGTTCTGACGGTTATTTCAGTCAGATTCGCGACGGCCTGACCGCTTGAATCTGGAATACTCATTGACTGGTTATACCAGCTACGCTACCAAAAGTCTGGGAAGGAACTACAATCATGACAGCTATCGCTTTGTTCGGAGCGGGCGGCAAGATGGGCTACCGTCTGGCCAAGAACCTCAAAGGTTCGCGCTTTGACGTCCGTCACATCGAAGTCAGCGACGCAGGCAAGGCACGCCTGAAGAACGACCTCGGCATCGACACCATCGATGTTGATGCGGGTCTTGAAGGCGCAGAAGTCGTCATTCTGGCTGTGCCGGATACCATCATCGGTAAAGTTGCTTCATCCATCGTTGACAAGCTGAAGCCGGGCACGATGGTTGTTGCACTCGACGCAGCCGCGCCATTTGCCGGCCATCTGCCAGAACGTGCAGACCTCACCTATTTCGTGACCCATCCTTGCCATCCGCCGATCTTCAACGACGAAACGGATATGCAAGCAAAGAAGGACCACTTCGGCGGTCTGTTTGCAAAGCAGCACATCGTTTCGGCTCTGATGCAGGGACCGGAAGAAGCTTATGCACTGGGCGAAGAAATCGCCAAGGTCATCTGGGCACCAGTGATGCGCTCGCATCGCGTAACCGTTGAGCAACTCGCAATCCTCGAACCGGGTCTTTCGGAAACCGTTGCAGCTTCGCTTCTCGTTGTCATGAAGCAGGCCATGGATGAAACCGTTCGTCGCGGCGTTCCTGAAGAAGCAGCGCGCGACTTCCTGCTCGGCCACATGAATGTTCTCGGCGCCGTCATCTTTGGCGAAGTCCAGGGCGTATTCTCCGATGCCTGCAACAAGGCAATCGAATTCGGCATTCCTGCGCTGATGCGCGACGACTGGAAAAACGTTTTCGAACCGGAAGAAATCGCAGAAAGCATCCGTCGCATTACGTGACGTTATCCGGGAGGGCGTAATGCGCCTTCCCCTTTTTTACCGCCTCTTGGGAAACGGGGCTTGATTTGGGAGGAAAATATGAAGTTTACACGCAGGACAATTGCGCGCGGTTTTGCGATTGCAGCCATCTCGGCAACATTGGCAGGCGGTGTTGTCATGCCAGCATGGGCCGCTGATCTGATCGCAATCATCACACCATCGCACGACAATCCATTCTACAAAGCTGAAGCCGTGGGCGCTGAAGCCAAAGCCAAGGAACTCGGCTACGAAACACTGATCCTTCAGCATGACGACGATCCAACCAAGCAGTCGCAGCTTGTCGATACGGCCATCGGTCGTGGCGCAAAGGCAATCATCCTCGACAATGCTGGCTCGGAAGCATCGATTGCCGCCGTTCAGAAGGCCAAGGATGCCAAAGTCCCTTCATTCCTGATCGACCGTGAAATCAATGCCTCAGGCGTTGCAGTGTCGCAGATTGTTTCCAACAACTATCAGGGCGCACAGCTCGGTGCGGAAGAATTCGTGAAGCTAATGGGCGAAGCTGGCAATTATGTCGAGCTGCTCGGCCGTGAATCCGACCTCAACGCTGGCACCCGCTCCAAGGGCTATCACGACGTCATCGATGAATATCCAGACATGAAGATGGTTGCGCAGCAGTCGGCCAACTGGAGCCAGACCGAAGCCTTCTCCAAAATGCAGAGCATTTTGCAGGCAAATCCTGACATCAAAGGTGTGATTTCCGGCAACGACACCATGGCCATGGGTGCGTGGGCAGCGCTTGAAGCTGCAGGCCGCAAGGACGTCATCGTTGTCGGCTTCGACGGCTCCAACGATGTCCGCGACTCCATCAAGGCCGGTGGCATCAAGGCAACGGTTCTTCAGCCAGCCTATGCTCAGGCACAGATGGCTGTCGTTCAGGCTGACGAATTCATCAAGACCGGTAAGGGCCCTGCTGAAGAAAAGCAGCTGATGGACTGCGTCCTCATCAATCCTGACAACGCAGACAAGCTCGAAACTTTCGCATTGAAGGACTAACTCCCAAGGCTTGCGACATCGGGAGCGCCGACAAATATTAGCGCTCCCGAAATGCTCCTAATACCGAGGATAAATTCATGTCAGTGCTGAAGTCAGCTTCCATTATCCTGCTGGCCTGCGGTGTCGCGCTTTCGGGTTGCAAAATCATCAAGACGCCGACAGCAGACGAAGCCGCAGAAGCACGCGGCGATAATTTCAATCCCGATCGTTCGGTTGCCGACATCTGGGATTCAAAAGTTAAGCCGTTTTTTGCCGAGAAAACTGCAACGCTCGATGAAGTGATGCAGGCTGCAAATACAGATGCGGATGCAGCCGGAGCGAAATACGGTCATCGCGAAAAGCAGGGCAATGCCCCCTGGACCTTTGCAGCCAAGCTTGAAGGCACAGTGGTCGCCGCTGAAACAAAGTCGCGCGCAGCCTATGTTGATGTCGACAGCAATGGCGATGGCAAGGCCGATGCACGCGTGCAGATCGGGCCGACCGTTCGCGGCAGCGCAATCCGTGACAGCCTGTCCTTTGTGAACTTCAACGAGTTCCGCAACCAGATCGACTGGGCGCAATTTGGCAAGGCTTTCAACACCCGCGTCAATGATGACGTATTGTCCAAGCTGCCACGCGAAGAACTCATTGGCATGAAGGTGAAGGCCGAAGGTGCTTTCCCGTTGCCATCGAAGGGCCAGCTTCCTCTTGTGACGCCTGTTTCCATCTCTCTGGAGAAATAAGCCATGGAGACGGAGTTGAACGAGAAAAACGATATCGTCCTCAAGCTTGAGGATGTTTCCAAGGTCTATTCAGGCATTGTCGCGGTCAAGCGCGCCAATCTTGAATTGCGCCGTGGTTCGGTCAATGTGCTTGTCGGCGAAAACGGTGCTGGCAAGTCAACGCTGATGAAGATCATCGCGGGCGTTGAGCGTCCGACCATAGGGAAGATTATTCTCGATGGCGAGGACGTGTCATTCGACAGCCCTGCCGACGCGCAGAAGCGCGGCATTGCGATGATCTTTCAGGAACTGAACCTGTTTTCAAACATGACGGTGGCCGAGAATATCTTTGCCACACGCGAAATCACACGCGGTTTGCGTGGTATTGATCACAAGGCGCAGGTCGTCAAGGCCAATGAATATCTCGACCGCCTTGACGCAGGCATCAGTGCAACTACGCTTGTCGCCGATCTGCCGATCGGTCAGCAGCAGCTTGTCGAAATCGCCAAGGCCATTTCGCTCGATGCACGCATCGTCATCATGGATGAACCAACATCGGCCCTTTCTGCCGCCGAAGTCGACATTCTGTTCAAGGTGATCGCCGAGCTGAAAAAGAAGGGCGTGGCAATCGTCTATATTTCGCATCGTCTCGAAGAACTGATGCGAATTGGCGATTACATCACGGTTCTGCGCGACGGAAAAATCACCGGCCAGGAAGAGATCAAAAATATCGATACGCAATGGATCGTGCGTTCGATGATCGGCTCCGATGCCAAGGATTTGCCAAGCCTGTTACCCACAAGATTGGCGCCGAACGGTTTCGTGCTGAAAACATCACCCTGCCCCGGGCAACCGGCGGGCTTGCAGTTGATGATGTCTCCCTGACCGTGCGCGCGGGCGAAGTTCTGGGCATTTACGGCCTTATGGGCGCGGGACGTTCCGAGTTTTTCGAGTGTGTGATGGGCCAGCATGGGCACTCCACCGGCCATATCTATATTGATGGCAGGCAAGTGAAGGAACGCGATACGACCCGTCGCATCCGGCGCGGCCTTGCCCTCATACCGGAAGATCGTCAGCGCGAAGGTCTGGTGCAGATTTTGTCGATTGCCAGCAATCTGACACTGGCAAGTCTCGACCGTCTGGCTCGCGTCTTCCACATCACGCCAAAGCGTGAAAAGCAGGCCATTCAACAGGCGATCAAAGACCTTTCGATCAAGGCACCAAACCCGGAATTCGAAGTCACTTCGATGTCAGGCGGCAATCAGCAAAAGGTCGTCATCGGCAAGGCGCTGATGACCAATCCAAAAGTTCTTCTGATGGACGAGCCATCGCGCGGCATCGATGTGGGTGCGAAGGCCGATGTCTTCCGCACCATGCGTAGGCTTGCTGCCGAAGGTCTATCCATTCTTTTTTCAACCTCTGATCTGGAAGAAGTCATGGCGCTCTCCGATCGCATCGCGGTGCTCAGCAATGGGAAGCTGATTGCCATATTCGACCGCGATAAAGCGACGGAAGCCGACATTGTTGCAGCATCGGCCAAGGGCCACGGTCACACACATGACAACGACCACAACAAACAAACAAGGGAACTCGCGTCATGACAGCCAACACGACGACGGCCGCCACTGACTCAACCTTTAACAGCGGCTCGGCCCTGCTGACGCTGATGAAACTGAGAACCTTCATCGCGCTTTTCGCGGTGTTCATCTTCTTCTCGTTCGCAGCACCAAACTTCCTTTCAGCCGCCAACCTGATACTGATGTCGAAGCACGTTGCGCTTAATGCATTTCTTGCAATGGGCATGACCTTCGTCATTATCACAGGCGGCATCGACCTTTCGGTCGGCTCCATTGTCGGGCTTTGCGGCATGGTTGCCGGTGGCCTTCTGATCTACGGTATCGATCTTGGCATCGGCTATACGATCTATTTCAACATCATCGAAATTTCGCTGATCACACTGGCTGTTGGTGTCGCAGTCGGTTTCATAAACGGGCTATTGATAACCAAACTGAATGTTGCGCCCTTCATCGCGACACTCGGCACGCTTTATGTGGCACGCGGTCTGGCTCTTCTGTCCTCGGACGGCCAGACCTTCCCGAACCTCGTGGGCCGTGAAGACCTGGGCACAACCGGCTTTGCCTTCCTCGGATCAGGCAGCATTCTCGGTCTTCCGGTCTCGATCTGGATTCTGATCGTCGTTGCACTGGCCGCAGCCTATATCGCGCGATACACGCCGCTTGGTCGCCAGATTTTCGCAGTCGGCGGCAATGAGCGTGCGGCACGCATGTCGGGTATCCGCGTCGACCGCGTAAAGATGTTCGTTTACATGTTTTCGGGCTTCTGCGCTGCGATCGCCGGGCTTATTATCTCGTCCGAACTGATGTCGTCGCATCCGGCAACAGGCAACTCATTCGAGCTGAACGCCATTGCGGCAGCCGTTCTCGGCGGTACTTCGATGTCGGGCGGGCGCGGCACCATTGGCGGCACAATCATCGGTGCATTCGTCATCGGTATTCTCTCCGACGGTCTGGTCATGATGGGCGTATCGTCCTTCTGGCAGATGGTCATCAAGGGCCTTGTCATCATCATCGCCGTGGTAGTTGATCAGGCACAGCGCCGCCTCCAGCAGCGCGTTACACTCATGCAAATGGCAAAAGCAGGATAAAAATGGCAGACTTGAATGGCGCTCTCATCGGTTGTGGTTTCTTCGCGATCAATCAGATGCACGCATGGAACGACGTTTCGGGTGCCAAAATTGTGGCGATCTGCGACCGCGATCCTGAGCGGTTGAAGATTGTCGGCGACCAGTTTGGCATCGAACGACGCTACACGGATGCTGAGGCGCTGTTTGCGGATGGCGGCATCGACTTTGTCGATATCGCCACCACGGTTTCAAGCCACCGCGCTCTGGTGGAACTTGCAGCCGCCCATAAGATGCCAGCAATCTGCCAGAAGCCCTTTGCCAAAACGCTTGATGATGCAAAGGCCATGGTGAAGATCTGCGGTGAAGCAGGCATTCCGCTCATGGTGCATGAAAACTTCCGCTGGCAGACACCTATTCAGGCTGTGCGTAAAGCGCTCGACAGCGGCGTCATCGGCACACCATTCTGGGGACGTTTCTCCTTCCGCTCGGGCTTTGATGTTTTCTCCGGCCAGCCTTATCTTGCGGAAGGCGAACGCTTCATCATCGAAGATTTAGGCATTCATACGCTTGATATTGCGCGCTTCATTCTGGGCGATGTGACCAGCCTTGTTGCACGCACCAAGCGTGTGAACCCGAAAATCAAGGGTGAAGATGTAGCAACCATTCTCATGGACCATGAAAATGGTGCTACTTCCATTGTCGACGTAAGCTATGCCACCAAGCTCGAAACCGATCCTTTCCCGGAAACACTCGTTGAACTTGATGGCGCCGAAGGCTCTATTCGTCTTTATCAGGGTTATCGCCTTGAAGTGATTACGCCGAACAGCACGACGGTTTCCGATGTTTCGCCAAAACTGCTCTCATGGGCCTCACGTCCATGGCACAATATTCAGGGAAGCGTTTTTGCCATTCAGCAGCATTGGGTGGACAAGCTGGAAACTCGCGAAGAAACCTCGACATCGGGTGCGGATAATCTCAAGACTTTCGCGCTTGTCGAAGCCGCCTATGACAGTGCCGCAAGCGGCAACCGCGTCGACATTACGGCGTTGCTCAAATGAGCAACGTCGATCCTTTCCTGCTCTATGGAACGCGTGAAGCCGAAGCTCAGCCGACGCATCTGAAAGCGGGCTTGCTTAGCCTGGATTTAAGCCACGGCAATCTTCGCACCATCAAATATGACGGCGTTGAGGTTCTGCGCGCCGTCTCCTATCTGGTGCGGGATCGCGACTGGGGAACCTATAACCCGGAAATCCATGATCTGAACGTCGAACAAAACGACACCGGCTTTACCGTCACCTATCAGGCGCGTTGCGAAGGCCCGGATGCAACCCAACTCATCATTGATGTTCGCATTCAGGCAGAGATTGGCGGCACGCTCACTTTCGACGCCGTAGCGAATACAACGACAGGCTTTGAAACCAACCGTTGCGGCTTTTGCATCCTGCATCCAATCGTCGGCGTGGCAGGCTCCCCTGTGAGGGTCGAGCATGTAGACGGCACACTCAACAAGACCCGCCTGCCCGATCTGATCGAACCGTGGCAGCCTTTCAAGGATATGCGTGCGATCACCCATGAGGCCATGCCCGGCGTTACGGTCGAATGCCGCATGGAAGGCGATACCTTTGAGATGGAGGATCAGCGCAACTGGTCCGACGCATCTTACAAGACCTATGTACGGCCCCTGGCTTTGCCATGGCCTTACCAGATCGAAGCCACCAAATCCCAGCATCAGCGCATCGTGCTCAACATTTCCGACACGCGCGCAGTGACACCAAATAACACCCGGTATGCAGAGCCGGTGAGCATCACGCTTGGTGACACAAGCGGCAGAATGCCGAATATCGGCATTATCATCACGCCGGAAGAAGCCAAAGCAAGCCTTGCTGCAATTGATCTGTTGCAGGAAATTGACCTGCAGGATTTGTTATTTCATTACGATCCACTGGCAGGGCACAAAGGTTCAGCCTTTGCCGACTTTGCAGCCATGGCTGCAAAGCACAGTGGCCGCGTTTCGCTCGAAATTGCATTGCCTTGTGAGAAATCGCTCATCGAAGAGACGACAGCAATCGCTTCTGACATGAACACGGCTGGCTTTACCCCAGATGCGGTCATTGTTTCACCGGCTATAGATCGGCAGTCGACACCGCCCGGCAGCGAATGGCCGCCCTGCCCGCCGCTTGAAGATGTCTATGCGGCAGCAAGAGCAGCCTTCCCGAATGTGCGGCTTGGCGGCGGAATGCTGAGCTATTTCACCGAGCTTAATCGCAAGCGCGTTCCGGGCGAGCTTGTTGATTTCGTCACCCATTGCACCAATCCAATTGTTCATGCCGCTGACGATCTAAGCGTCATACAAACACTGGAAGCTCTGCCTTTCATCACCCGTTCGGTGCGGGCTATCTACGGCGACAAGCCCTATCGCATCGGGCCGTCTACCATCCCGATGCGCCAGAATCCTTATGGCAGCAGAACGATGGAAAACCCGAATGGCAAGCGTATCGCTATGGCCAATCGCGATCCCCGCCACAATGGAAGATTCGCTGCGAGCTTCGCGATGGCCTATGCCATATCTGGGCTGAATGCTGGCCTCGATAGCCTGACACTTTCCGCCCTCACCGGGCCTTTCGGACTTACTGCAGGTGAAGGCGAACCGACACCCACAGGTGGGAAACGTCCACTCTTCACCACGATAAAAACATTGTCTCGGCTTGCAGGAAAAAAATGGCGGCAGCTTATTTCGTCGCGGCCTGACCACGTTCTGGCCTTTGCAACGGAGCAAGAATTCTGGCTGGTAAACATCACGTCACAGCCTCAGACTGTCAGCATCGCTCAGTTCGCCAAGATTGCTCTCGATCCCTACGCGGTCCAGAACTTGAAACGCTCATAGTTTTAATCGCGTCGTTGTTGTTCTGATCAGGAGCGGCCAACGCTGAGCTATAAAAATGATATGCCCGCCAGCAAGAACTGACGGGCATAAATCCAAGGGTTTTCGGCGATTTAAATCACATTTGGTGTGATAGGCGAACCCAAATCATTCCCACTCGATCGTGCCGGGCGGCTTTGACGTCACGTCATAAACAACACGATTGATGCCGCGTACCTCGTTGATGATGCGAGTTGCCGCATTGCCGAGGAAATTCATATCGTAGTGATAGAAATCAGCAGTCATGCCGTCCACCGATGTCACAGCACGCAGCGCACAGACGAATTCGTAGGTACGACCATCGCCCATCACACCGACGGTCTGGACTGGCAACAGAACGGCAAAAGCCTGCCAGATGGCATCATAGAGACCAGCCTTGCGGATTTCGTCCAGATAGATCGCGTCGGCTTCGCGCAGAATCTCGAGTTTCTCGCGCGTAATACCGCCCGGGCAGCGGATAGCGAGACCCGGTCCCGGGAACGGATGGCGGCCGATGAAGCTATCCGGCAGGCCGAGTTCCTTGCCGAGCAAGCGTACCTCGTCCTTGAACAGTTCACGCAGTGGTTCGACGAGCTGCATCTTCATGCGCTCCGGCAGACCACCTACATTGTGGTGCGACTTGATCGTGACAGAAGGACCGCCGGTAAACGAAACGCTTTCGATAACGTCCGGATAGAGCGTGCCCTGCACGAGGAAATCCGCACCGCCGAGCTTCTTTGCTTCTTCCTCGAACACTTCGATGAAGAGACGGCCAATCGTCTTGCGCTTCTTTTCAGGATCGGTTTCGCCTTCCAGCTCACCGATGAAACGATCAGCAGCATCAACGAGAATGAGTGGCAGGTTGTAATGTTCGCGGAACATTTCAACGACTTGGTTAGCTTCGCTTTTACGCATCAACCCGTGATCAACCAGAATACAGGTCAGCTGATCGCCGATGGCTTCATGCGCCAGGAGTGCTGCAACAGAAGAATCCACACCGCCGGAAAGCGCACAGATCACCTTGCCGCTACCAACCTGCTTGCGGATCGCCTCGACTGCCTGTTCGCGATAGGCGCCCATGGTCCAGCCCGGCTTCACACCGACGATACGATGAACGAAGTTCTGAAGAAGTTTTGCACCGTCCGGTGTATGCACGACTTCCGGGTGGAACTGCACGCCGTAATATTTGCGCTTCTCGTCAGCGATAGCCGCAAAAGGTGCGTTTGGCGAAGTGCCTATAATGGTAAAACCATCGGGCAGCGACGTAACACGGTCACCATGGCTCATCCAGACCTGATGACGGGTGCCCTTGGCCCAGATGCCTTCGAAGAGTGGGCTATCTTCCTGCACATCCAGGAAAGCACGACCGAATTCGCGATCATGGCCACTTTCGACCTTACCACCCAATTGGGCGCACATCGTTTGTTCGCCGTAGCAGATGCCGAGAACGGGAATGCCTTCCTCGAAAACGGCCTGCGGCGCTCGCGGCGACCCAATATCAGTCGTCGAATGGGGGCTGCCTGAAAGGATAACGCCTTTCGGCTTCAGCCGCTTGAAAGCCTCTTCCGCAGACTGGAAAGGGACGATTTCACAATAGACACTGGCTTCGCGCACGCGACGCGCAATCAGCTGCGTAACCTGGCTGCCAAAGTCGATGATTAGGATTGTGTCGGGATGTGCCGTGGTGCTCATGTGCAGCGTCTATTTAAAAAGTGACCGGGATGCAATGCCTATATGGGTTATAGACATCATGCTCAACAAGTGCGTTGCCAAAAATCGACCTATACTGACATACCATTGTCAGGATCCGACAGGAGACCATCCGCGATTGCAGCCTCCAATCGCTCGACAGCATGGGCCAGTTTTTCATCGATAATGTGCAGATACTGCGTCCAGTCCCCGACATGCTGCAACTCGCTTGCACCATCGGAGATACCGCGAAGCCCAAAAAGCGGAATTCCTGCGAGCTGGCATGCGCGCAGACAGGCATAGGTTTCCATATCAACCATATCCGCATCAACCGTCATATAGGCCTTGCCGGAAACGATATTGGCACCTGTTGAGAGCGAAGCGACAGGAATTTCTGGTACAGAAACCGGGAGCTCGATCACTTTGGGAAGATCGAGAAAAGGCGTTGCGCCTTTTTCAAACCCGAGAGGTGAAGCATCCATATCGCGATAGGATACAGAAGATACCTGAAACACTTCAGCTTGCGGTAAACTGGCTGAGCCTGCTGAGCCAAGCGAGACCACGAGGTCGGGCTTTTCTCCTGCCAGCGTCAGACCTGCAAGAGTATATGCAAGATTGGCAGCCGCCTCGACTGGCCCTACCCCGATCATGACCGGCGTAAAGAGCTTCGCCAAATGACGCCCATATTCGGCATCCACTGCCATGACGTAGAGGAGACGCTTTCCGGCGACAGTTTTAATCATCCCTGCAGGCCTTTTCTGTCCTGCACGACCATCATTGTTCCGGTCATGGTTGCGATCAGGCGCACTTCCGTGTCGGTTACGGCGAATGCCTGTCCATCACTAACCATGATCGTCCGTCCGGGTTTGGTGACCTCGCCACGAAAGAGGAAACGTTCCCCTTTGCCCGGAGCAAGCAGATTCACTTTGAATTCGATGGTCAGTACAGCCGCGTCGGAAGGCATCAGCGTCAGTGCCGCATAGCCGCAAGCAGAATCAAGAGCAGCAGAAATCATGCCCGCATGGAGAATGCCATGCTGTTGCGTCAGCTCCTCTCGAAACGGCATCTCAACTTCAACGATACCGGGCTCACATCGTGTCAGTTCAGCGCCGATCAGTTTCATGGCCGCCTGCCGACCGAAACTTTCCTCGACGCGCTCTTTGAAATCCGGTTCTGCTACACGATGCGCTGACATCGTCTCCCCCGTTCTCTCCATCTATTATCACGCATTATCCAACGCAAAACCGCTTCGCACTTTTGCTGGAAATGCTTTATTTTGATCTCTGCAGAATGCTCACATAAAAACCGTCAGTCCCAGTCGACAATGGCGAAAATACCGCGCCGTGCGACGAGAATACTGGCTTCACCTCACCGGCATCGGCATCGGCATCGGCAACAATTGTATCCCACAAAGCCTCTGGCGCAACTTCCGTAAAATCAGCATTCCTTGTGAGAAACTGTGCAATCTGTCTCGTGTTTTCTTCTGCGAACAATGAACAGGTAATATAGGCCAGACGTCCGCCCGGCTTCACATAATGCTTGGCAGATTCCAGCACTTCCTTCTGGTCCTGAACGCGCCGCTCAAGCTGCTGGTCGTTCAGCCGCCATTTCGCATCCGGGCGGCGGCGCCATGTGCCGGAACCTGTGCAAGGCGCATCCGTCAGCACAAGGTCCATCTGATCTGTTAGCGGACCGAGCGCATCGAGATTTCCATGGACCTGCGTATTGCGCACCCCTGCACGCTGCAATCGCTCATGCATTGGCGACAATCGGGCACGTTCCGCATCATAGGCGTGAATTTGACCTTTATTCTGCATCGCAGCAGCCAGAGCCAATGTCTTGCCGCCAGCTCCAGCGCAATAGTCCAGTACCTGCTGGCCGGGTTTGGCACCGGCAAAGAGTGCGGCGAGCTGTGACCCCAAATCCTGGACCTCGAACCAGCCGTCGAGAAAGGCCTGCTCGCCTTGCACATTCGGATGGCGCCCAAGTGCTTCAATCGGCGGGATGCGTAGCGCCTGCGCAAGGAACGGCGCGGGTGCAGCGCCAGCCTTTTCAAGTGCTGTGAGCGTTTTTTCCGGCGTCGCCTTCAAACTGTTCACACGAAGATCGACTGGCGGTCGCGTTGCCAGCGCCCTGCCTTCATCCACCCAGCGCGCGCCGAAAAGTTCCTCAAGCGACGATGCACACCATTCGGGCACATCCGCCTGAACATGGGCAGGCGCTTCTGTGACATCCCTGCTTTCCCAAGCAATACGACGCGGCTGCTCCAGCACTTCCGGCGCAAACTTGTCTCCATCGAGAGCAGCGTCGATGGCCGCAATATCCATGCCGCCGTCGGCCAATAATGCGCCAAAAGCCAGAGCGCGTGCGTCATCGACATCCATTCGCCATGCGATGGATAATTTGCGGCGCAGTGCATCATAGACGATATTGCCGATCACAGCGCGGTCACCCGCACCTGCGAAACGATGGGAAGCGCCCCAATCCTTCAGCACGTCAGAAGCCGGGCGTGTACCCGCTTCAATCTGATCCAATACCTCGATAGCCGCCTGCAGGCGTCCGCCAAGCCGCATTGTGTCTCCTTCTCGAATGCCTGCTCGGGCATAGCCTTCCTTGCAGGGAAAAGGCAATCGGCAAATCAAAACAAAAAAGCCGAAGCAACGAGCTCCGGCTTTCTTTCTGTCTTATAAACATGGTTTATTCGGCTGCCGTTGCCTCTTCATTTGTAGCAATCGTGTTGGCTTCATAACCATGTGCATCCTTCAAGGCTTTGCGCACACCAGCCTCATAGTCGGGATGGATCAGCTTGAAGTGGCCGAGCTGACGCTCAACGATGAAGCCCGGAACTCCACCCATTGCCGCCGCAATATTGGAGAACAGACGCTGTTTCTGTCCGTCATCGAACAGATTGAACAAGGCCCGCGGCTGCGAGTAATCGTCGTTTCCCACACGATGGTCATAACGGGCGGCATCGCCGGAAATGCGCAACGGCGGTTCCTTGGCCGACGGTTGTTCGACCGGGCCGTTAAACGAATTCGGCTCGTAATAGGCGTCCGGATTGCCGGTCTTGATACCGCCATAGACATTCATCTGACCATCACGGTGATAGTGATGAACCGGACACTTCGGCTGATTGACCGGAATGCTTTCGTAATGCGTGCCAAGGCGATGACGATGCGCATCCGCATAGGAGAAAATACG
Organism: Brucella sp. JSBI001; assembly: GCF_026014005.1. Taxonomy (NCBI): domain Bacteria; kingdom Pseudomonadati; phylum Pseudomonadota; class Alphaproteobacteria; order Hyphomicrobiales; family Brucellaceae; genus Brucella; species Brucella sp. JSBI001. The sequence goes on from NZ_CP110339.1 coordinate 1,743,377, forward strand.
CGCCTGCAACATCTTGTCGGGTGAATAGCTGATACCCGGCACGATGTTCGACGGCGAGAAAGCCGCATTTTCGATTTCGGTGAAGTAGTTTTCCGGATTACGGTTCAGCTCCATGATACCGATATCGATCGGCGGATAGTCCGCATGCGGCCAGACTTTGGTAAGATCAAACGGATTGTACGGTGTCTTGTCGGCGTCGAGTTCCGGCATGATCTGCACCTGAACCTTCCACTTCGGGAAATTGCCCTTATCGATGGAAGTGAACAAGTCTTCCTGCGTGGATTCTCGCGTGCGACCAATCACACCTTCGGCTTCAGCATTGGTCCAGTGCTTGTGGCCCTGCATGGTCTTGAAATGGAACTTGACCCAATAGCGTTCACCGGCATCGTTCCAGAACGAATAGGTGTGAGAACCATAACCGTTGATATGACGCACATCGGTTGGCAAGCCGCGATCGGACATTAGGATCGTCACCTGATGCAGGCTTTCGGGCGAAAGCGACCAGAAGTCCCACATAGCGGTCGCCGAACGCAGGTTCGTCTTGGGATGACGCTTCTGGGTGTGGATGAAATCCGGGAACTTGACCGGGTCGCGTACAAAGAACACAGGGGTGTTGTTGCCGACCAGATCCCAGTTACCTTCCTCCGTATAGAACTTGAGAGCAAAGCCGCGCACGTCGCGCTCGGCATCAGCAGCACCCTGCTCGCCGGCAACGGTCGAAAAACGCGCCAGCATCGGCGTCTGGGCACCCGGCTGCAGTGCCTTGGCCTTGGTGTATTTCGAAATATCGCCGGTGATGGTCAGCGTACCATAAGCGCCCCAGCCCTTGGCATGAACGGCACGTTCCGGGATACGTTCGCGGTTTTGATGGCTTAGTTTTTCAATGAGCTGATAGTCCTGCATCAAAAGCGGGCCGCGCTCACCTGCGCTCAGGGAATTCTGGTTGTCCGGTATCGGAGCGCCTGCACTCGTCGTCATAATTGGGCGATCTGTCATGGGAATTCCCTCCTGAAAAGCCAATATTGGAATACAACTAGCCTTGCTATAAGCACGACACAGTTCGTCCCTGTCGCGCCGTGGCTAGGTAACTGGCTCAGATTAGACCTATTCCAATCATAATCTCCAATTGCTTTTCCGATTATTTTCGATAAGTTTTTCTTATCATGTTTACAGTACGTCAAATGCGCTATTTCGAAGCGCTTGCCGCCACGCTGCATTTCCGCAAAGCCGCGCAACTGGCACACGTGTCCCAGCCGGCTCTTTCGGCCCAGATCGCGGAAATGGAAGCTCTTGCAGGCGCGCCCCTTTTCGAGCGCTCGCAGCGACAGGTGATAATGACGGAGCTCGGCAAGCAGCTTTATCCGGGTATCCAGACCATCTTGCGCGAACTCCACACACTTGAGGAAATAGCCGCGCAAAGCCGGGGATTGTTACAAACACGGCTGCGGCTGGGCGTCATTCCGACTGTTGCTCCGTATTTGGTCCCGGTTCTCATCCCTCTTTTGCGCGAACGGCATCCGTCATTCCGCCTCCAATTGCGAGAAAGCGTAACCGCGAAACTTCTTGATGAACTGCACGCGGGTGAAATCGATGCAATTGTCGCTGCCCTTCCCATTGATGATGAGCGGCTTGCCCAAAGAAAATTATTCGACGATCACTTTCTGATCGCGACCTCAACCAATGATCAAACTGTTCTCGCTTCGCCCGTGACACAGGACAACGTCGCTCTCGACCGTTTACTCCTGTTGGAAGAGGGGCATTGCATGAGAGATCAGGCATTGGCTGTTTGTTCGCTACCCTCCCAGCGCCAGCTCGTAAAGTATGGTGCCACCAGCATGACCACCCTTTTACAAATGGTGAGCCATGGCATGGGCCTTACTCTCATTCCCGAAATCGCGGTGCGCGCGGAAGCACGCAGCAATCATATGCGCATCGTGCCCTTTGACGGCGAGCAACCAAAGCGGGAAATCGCCTTGTTCTGGCGGCGACAGAGTATGCGCCGAAAAGATTTTCAGGCGCTTGGTGATTGTATCGTGGAAAGCGCCAATGGGCTCTTCATTCGTTCAAAGGAACTGGCAGCATTCACAAAATAAAAGGGCGACCTAAAGCCGCCCTATCATGAATACCATGAGACAGGTTTACATGCCGCCGGGATAGTTCGGGCTTTCGCGGGTGATTGCAACGCCATGCGAATGGCTTTCCCGCAACCCGGCGTTGGAAATGCGCACAAAAGTCGCTTTCTCGCGGAATTCCTCCAGCGTCTTCGCGCCTACATAGCCCATGGAAGCGCGCAAACCGCCTGCAAGTTGGTGCAGGACCGCGGAAATCGGCCCCTTGTAAGCCACCTGTCCTTCGATGCCTTCCGGTACGAGCTTCAGCTCATCGCGCACTTCCGCTTGGAAATAACGATCAGCCGAGCCGCGCGCCATGGCACCGACCGAACCCATACCGCGATAGGCTTTGAACGAGCGGCCCTGATGCAAATAGACTTCGCCGGGGCTTTCTTCCGTACCGGCCAACAGCGAACCAGCCATTGCCGCGACTGCTCCAGCGGCCAACGCTTTGGCGAAATCGCCCGAAAACTTGATGCCGCCATCAGCGATTACCGGGATATTCTGCTTCTGCGCTGCTTCAACGGCTGACATAATGGCCGAAAGCTGTGGAACGCCGACACCGGCAACAATACGCGTGGTGCAGATCGAGCCCGGCCCGATACCAACCTTGACCGCATCCGCACCGGCATCAATCAGTGCCTGTGTACCAGCGGTCGTTGCCACATTACCTGCAAGAATTGCTATATTCGGATAGGCTTTCTTGATACGGGCCACTGCATCAAGAACGCGCTGCGAATGGCCATGCGCCGTGTCCACCACCAGAAGATCGACACCGGCTTCGATCAAACGTTCGGCGCGTTCGTAACCATCCTCGCCGACGCTCGTTGCTGCAGCAGCGCGCAGACGTCCCTGAGCGTCCTTGGCGGCGTTCGGATTGAGCTGCGACTTTTCAATATCCTTGACGGTAACAAGACCAACGCAACGACCCTGATCGTCGACAACGAGAAGCTTTTCAATACGATGAGCGTGCAACAGACGTTTTGCTTCGTCCTGATTGACATTCTCGCGAACCGTAATGAGGTTCTCACGGGTCATCAGCTCGTGGATTTTCTGCTTCGGATCGGACGCAAAACGGACATCGCGATTGGTCAGGATACCGACAAGACGCCCCGGACCCTTGGTAGCATTCTCAACGACCGGAATACCCGAAATTCCATGTGCCTTCATCAATGCCTGAGCGTCGGCAAGTGTCGCATCCGGCCCGATGGTAACCGGATTTACAACCATGCCGGATTCAAATTTCTTTACCTGACGGACTTCTTCCGCCTGACGCTCCGGCGTCAGATTACGGTGAATGACGCCAATACCACCGGCCTGCGCCATCGCAATAGCCAGACGGGATTCCGTCACCGTATCCATGGCAGCAGAAAGAAGAGGAAGGTTAAGCTCGATATCCTTGGCGATGCGCGTGCGCAGATCAACCTGCCCCGGCATTACTTCGGAATGGCCCGGCTGCAACAGCACATCATCAAATGTGAGAGCGAGAGCGCCAGTGGGCGATTCCACGATTTTAGCCATTGCCAATTCCTTTGCCGATTTTATCGAATGAGAAAAGCCGCCTCTCCGGAATAGGTCCGGGAGCAGCGACACATCTGGTTTGCTAGGTTGAATTGGCACCGGCTGGTAACACGGTTATGACCAAATGGAAAGCCTTTTGCTGACAAGTTTCAGTTACCGATAAGGATTTACGTGATAAATCTCTGCACACATCGAAATCGGGCAGCAGCAGGCTTGCAGGGGCAAAGTGAGAAAATCCTATAGACGCGTTCCACTCATCCGCCGGTCAAAAGCCATGTGGATCTCACCACATGTCTGGAAACCGCGACTGGTCTTCTGGTGCGGCGCACTGGCCATCGGTCTTATCAGTGTAGGCTTTGCCGAAGCTGCGGACATTGCACAAGATTGGTTCAAGAGCCTCACAAGTGGAAGCGGCTGGCGCGCATGGCTTCCCCTGCTTATCACGCCGGTGGGGTTTATGGCCTGTTCCTGGATAGCCTTATCCTGGTTTCCAAATTCTGGAGGCAGTGGCATTCCGCAAGCAATTGCCGCACGCCATTTGCACGATCATGAAGATCGAACTCTGCTGCTTTCACTCAAAACCGCGATCGGTAAGATCATTCTTACTCTGGCCGGGCTTTTCAGTGGTGCATCTATCGGTCGTGAGGGTCCAACCGTGCAGATCGGTGCGTCCATCATGATGCAATCAGCGCGTTTCGGCGGCATGGAACAAGCGCGTGGTCTCATCCTTGCAGGCTCTGCCGCAGGTATAGCGGCTGCGTTCAATACCCCCCTTGCAGGTGTTGTCTTCGCTATTGAGGAGATGGGGCGCGCCTACGCCGCACGAACCAACGGTCTCGTATTATCTGCTGTTATTCTCGCCGGTCTTGCTTCGCTGGGCCTCGTTGGAAACTATAATTATTTCGGGCTGACCACCGTTACTGCTTCCAGCGGTAAAGACTGGGTTCTGGTGATTGCGTGCGGTGTAATTGGTGGAGCATTCGGGGCTGCCTTCAGTGCGCTCGCACTCGAACTAGGACGTCGTGTGCGACGCCGCATACAAAAGGCCCCTCTTCGCAACGCAGTATTTTTCGCGGGAATTTGCGGTCTTCTGGTCGCTATCATTGGCATTGCGTCCGGCGGATCGACCTTTGGAGCAGGCTACGATCAGGCACGGAGCGCCGTGGAAGGGTTGGCTCTTCCACCTCTTTATTTCATAGGGAAGTTCCTTGCTGGTCTCCTTTCCATGATTTCGGGGATACCGGGCGGAATATTTGCACCTTCTTTGTCGGTCGGTGCGGGACTAGGCAGCACAATCGGCCTGGTTCTTGGAACCAGTGCGAGTCTTGCTGCTGTTCTCGGTATGGCAGGCTATTTTGCTGGCGTCGTGCAAGCGCCGATGACTGCATTCGTCATCATTCTGGAAATGACCGGCAATCATAACAACGTCATTCCACTCATGTGCGCATCGATGCTGGGCTATGGCACTGCACGGCTGATCTCTCACGAGCCGCTCTATCATGCTTTGTCACGTGACTACGTGGCAGACGTACTGCGCCAGCGCCGGGCGCGCGAAAAGAATACGCTCTCTCAATAGAGCGAAAATGGAGGAGAAAACTGTTCATGGATCGCAGAACATTCGCCAAGTCGCTTGCGGGACTTGGGGCAATGCCCTTTGTCGTCAATGCGGCATCGGCAGCTACTGAGGGAGGAGCAGGCATGCTGGAGCTTATGGGTGGAAGCATCACGGATGTACCCGGAATCAAGCTGGGACACCACACACTGACAAAACGCCCGACCGGGTGCACTGTTCTTCTCTGCGAAGAAGGCGCTTCCGCGGGTGTTGATGTACGCGGTTCGGCGCCCGGTACGCGTGAAACCGATCTGCTCGATCCGATCAATTATGTGCAGCAGGTTCAAGCTATTCTGCTTTCAGGCGGTAGTGCCTATGGTCTGGCGGCTGCGACTGGCGTTATGCGTTATCTTGAAGAGAACAATCTCGGCTTCAAGATCGGCAAAGGCGTCGTTCCGATTGTACCAGCAGCAATCCTGATGGATCTCGGTGTCGGAGATTTTTCTGTGCGCCCCGATGAGGAAGCCGGTTATCTGGCATGCCAGGCCGCCAAGGCTGAAGCTTCTGGAGAAGGCAACATCGGTGCTGGTGCAGGCGCTACCGTCGGCAAAATGTTCGGCATGGACTACGCCATGAAGGGTGGGCTCGGCACAGCCAGTTACAAGGTGCCTGGCACCGAAATCGTTGTCGGCGCGATTGTTGCCGTCAATGCTGTTGGTGACGTCTATGCGCCAAATTCACGCCAGATTCTGGCTGGCGCGCGGACCGAGGACGGCAAGGGCTTCCGTGATACGATGTCCGCCATCATGCAGGGCCATGGCGTGGTCAAGTCCGGCGGTGCCAACACCACGATTGGCGCAATAGCGACCAACGTCCCGTTCGACAAGGCTCAGCTGAAAAAGATTGCGGGCATGGCGCATGACGGTTTTGCGCGCACAATCAACCCAATCCATACCATGTGGGACGGTGACACGATCTTCGCACTTTCCACAGGCAAGGCAAAAGACGTGGAAGCCGATGTAACTGCGATTGGAGCAATTGCAGCGACTGTTATGGCAGAAGCCGTGGCACGTGCAGTTGTCAATGCAGACAGCCTTAAGGATTTGAATTTGCCAGCATATAAGGATTATGCCCCGCAGTAAGGTGGTTACCTGTCAACAATACTGTGCACTTCGGCGGCCCGTCAGATGCACAAAAGGCAGTCTGGACAGGCTGTAGAAGCGTGTTCTTTACAGAAGCGAATCCTTCTATAGTCCAACCATGCCAATTCGACACTTAAGCGAAACCATCATCAACCAGATCGCGGCGGGGGAAGTCATCGAACGCCCCGCCAGCGTTATCAAGGAACTTGTCGAAAATGCTATCGACGCTGGCGCGACCCGCATTGAGGTCGTGACCGGTGGCGGTGGCAAGACATTGTTGCGCGTGACTGATAATGGTTCGGGAATTCCGATCGATGAGCTTCCATTGGCAGTCTCCCGCCATTGTACCTCCAAGCTTTCGGACGATGTGCACGACATTCGCGCACTTGGGTTTCGTGGGGAGGCTCTGCCATCCATTGGCTCGGTCGCAAAACTGACCCTCAAATCTCGTCCGCAGGACGCTGACTCCGGCTTTGAAGTATCGGTTTCCGGCGGACATCTCGACGGTCCCCGTCCTTCCGCGCTCAATCGCGGGACGATTGCCGAGGTCCGCGATCTTTTTTACGCGACGCCTGCCCGTCTCAAATTCATGAAAACGGATCGTGCGGAAGCTGCTGCCATAACCGACGTCGTCAAGCGCATCGCAATTGCCTTTCCCCATGTCCGCTTTTCGCTTGCAGGCACCGACAGGACACCGCTGGAACTGGCCGCAACCGGCAGCGGCGCAGAAGCAACGCTTGAGCGCATCAATCAGGTGCTCGGAAAAGAATTCGGCGAAAATGCGCTTGCCATTGACGCGGAACGCGACGGCGTGCGTCTGGCCGGGTTTGTCGGCATCCCCTCCCATAATCGTGGCAACGCCCTGCATCAGTTCGCCTATGTGAATGGGCGCCCGGTGCGGGACAAACAGCTTTTCGGCGCATTGCGTGGAGCCTATGCGGATGTCATGGCACGCGATCGTCATCCGGTTGCCGTACTGTTTCTGACGCTGGACCCGGCACTAGTCGACGTTAATGTGCATCCTGCCAAGGCTGACGTCCGTTTCCGTGATCCGGGTCTCGTGCGCGGACTGATCGTCGGGGCGATCAAACAAGCACTGGCGCAGTCAGGTATTCGGCCTGCGACCAGCGGTGCCGATGCCATGCTGCAAGCGTTCCGTGCAGAAGGATTCCAGCCGCCCTCACCATCATTCACATCGCGGCCTTCTTCGGCTGGTTATGCATCGGGGAGCTGGCACCCCGCAGTTTTCTCGCCGAGAACCGAATGGTCACCGCAGACCGCACATCCGGCGCATCGGCCGCTGGACTTGGGAGCGGCACGCTCCTTTCAGGAAAGTGACCAGGCGACGCTCGCCACCGTTAACGTGCTGGCGGCAGATGTCCGAGCGACGCGTGACGAAGCACCAGTGGAACTCCAGCAAAAGCCACTCGGGGCAGCCCGCGCGCAAATCCACGCGAACTATATTGTCTCCCAAACCGAAGACAGTCTCGTCATTGTAGATCAGCATGCGGCTCACGAACGTCTTGTTTACGAGGCGTTGAAAAACGCCCTGCATTCCCGCCCCATACCGGGACAAATGCTGCTTATTCCTGAAATTGTGGATCTGCCAGAAGAAGACGCCGAGCGACTGGCAACCCACGCGGAAACACTTGCCCGCTTTGGCCTTGGCATCGAGCAATTCGGACCCGGTGCCATCGCAGTGCGTGAAACGCCCGCAATGCTCGGAGAAATGAACGTGCAGCAGCTGATCCGCGATCTTTCGGATGAGATTGCGGAACACGACACATCTGAAGGATTGAAGGCCATGTTGAACCATGTGGCCGCAACAATGGCCTGTCATGGTTCCGTTCGCTCGGGGCGACGGTTGAAGCCTGAAGAAATGAATGCGCTCCTGCGTGAAATGGAAGCCACCCCCGGCTCAGGCACCTGCAATCACGGTCGCCCAACCTACATCGAACTGAAACTGACAGATATCGAACGGCTATTTGGCAGGCGCTGATAGAATTACAACGACGTATGATGTTGTACTGCTGGACGCAACGCACGACGCTTGCTAGAGTCGGCTACAAAGGTTTTACACACATGAATAAATTTGAATCCCCCCGTTCTTCTGAAGCTGTTCTGCGCTATCTCGACGGTGATTATGAAATCGTCAGGCATGGAGCCTATGTCGCGTGCGCGGTGACAGGCGCCCATATCCCGCTCGATGAACTCAAATATTGGAGTGTTTCGCGGCAGGAACCCTACGCAACAGGCCTGATTTCTTTTGAACGTGAGTTGGAAGTCAATCCTGAAATGCGTAGCCGAAAGAAGGCTTAAAATCAGCTTGCAACACGGCTTTTAAAGCGCTCGATGACCGTATCCAGAATGTGATCAAGCGCATCGTTGCGATCAAATTTGAGATCAACGTTAAGGACAGCGAGTTTCGTCAGAAAACCGGCAGGAACTCCAATCATCGTTGCCAGACGCACCTGATCCTTCGCCGTAGTGATCAATCCCAATCCCTGACGACGTGCTGTGTCTGTCAGATTGCGAATATCGTCTGATGCAAAGCTGTGATGATCGGGGAATGAGCGTGTTTCTACAATCTCACCGCCTGCTTCAGCAACACTTGCATAGAATTTTTCAGGATTACCTATGCCCGCAAATGCAAGCCAACGATTGCCCGCTACCGGTACGGTAGACGACGGCTTAAGCTGAGCTTCATATATCGGTCTACCTGCTCGTGCTGCCTGACGGATAACGAAATCAGCACCATCACCTTTGCCGATACGCAGCAAAGCGTCGGTCTTACGCATTTGATCTGTCAGTGGAGCCCGCAGGGGGCCTGCCGGTATGACCTTACCATTGCCAATACCACGGGCAGCATCCACAACCAGCAACGAAAAATCGGCAAAAAGTCGTGCGCTCTGGAAACCGTCATCCATGATGATAAAATCGCAACCGAGCGCCTGTAAATATCGAGCCGCCTTTAGCCTATCAGGACAGAGAGCCACCGAAGCATGACGTGCCAGCAGGAGTGGCTCATCTCCGACGTAACGCGCACTGTCATGCGCGGGATCAACAACGTGTAGTCCCTTGTAAGCGCCGCCATATCCGCGTGAGACAATTCCGGGGTTTAGACCTCGTGCTTTTGCACCAGCAGAAAAAGCAATTGCAGTCGGTGTTTTTCCGGCCCCACCTACGGTAAAATTGCCCACGCAAAGAACCGGCAGAGAAATTTTTGGTGGTTCCGCTTTCAAAAGCCGACGGCCCGCCACGGCTCCGTAGAGCCAGGCAGCAGGCGCCAAAGACAAAGCGCGCCAATCAGGTTTATCCCACCAGAAAGGCGGCGCTTCACTCACCATGCTCAGTGACCGCCTGTCTGATAGGCAGCCTCATTGCGATTGCCGGGTAACTGTGCCTGCAGGATCAATGGCTGGATAAACGGCTCGAGTGCGACAAGCGTACGATCCAGTGCGCCGCGCATATCCCTGACCGTGCTCACCCCGGCATTGATCATGGCACGGAGATGCTGAGGGTTGTTGAACAGGAAATTGATCGCTCCTGCGAGCATATTGCGATCCTTCACAATGCGTGCGCCCCCATTCTTGATGAGGCGTTGGAAGGATTCACGGAAATTCTGGACATTTCGTCCTGTTAACACAGCAGTTCCCATCATCGCCGGTTCCAGAGGGTTGTGTCCACCTTCCTTGGTCAGCGAATTGCCAATAAATGCTATTTCGGTGAGCTGAAGATAAAGTCCCATCTCCCCAATGGTATCTCCGAGCAGGATATCTGTGTCGGCTTCAATCGGCTCATTGGCGCTGCGACGCGCAACCTTGAGCCCCTTTTCAGCCAGCATAGCCTGAATGGCCGCAGCACGATCTGGATGACGCGGCACGATGATCGTGACAAGATGCGGATAGCGTACTTTCAGCATCTGATGAACTTCTGCTGTGATCGCTTCTTCGCCGTCATGGGTCGAAATTGCGGCCCACGTTCTCCGTCCACCGATCTGGCGTTGCAATGCGGCCAGAGCCTGTGGATCAGCCGGCGGCGGATTCGTATCGACCTTGAGATTACCTGAAACACTGACAGGCCGCGCTCCCAGCGTACGAAAGCGATCTGCATCTAGTTCCGACTGTGCGACCACATAGGCAAAATTTTCAAAGAGCGCTTCGGCCAGAGCCGGTCTTTTCTGCCAGGCAGCAAAAGAGCGGTCAGACATGCGCCCATTGACCAGAACCTGCGGCGTGTGGCGACTGCCAAGTGAAAGCACAGTAGCAGGCCAGACTTCAGATTCACAACCGATGGCAAGATCAGGTTTCCAGTGGTTGAGAAACCTGTTAACCGCCGGTTGCAAATCCAGCGGCGCGTATTGGTGAATGACCTTACTACCTAACTGATCTGCGACAACTTTTGCCGACGTCACAGTACCTGTCGTCAGCACGATATGGATACCAGTCGCAGCGATCCGCTCAATCAATGGCGTGATCGCGACGGTTTCACCAACGCTTGCCGCGTGGGCCCAGATAACCGGCCCTTGCGGACGTGCTATGGCGGATTTGCCGTAGCGCTCGCCGCGGCGCATGCGCTCTTCCTTGCCGCGAGACGCACGATAGGCGATGTAAGGCCCCATAAATGGATAGGCCGCGGAACCGAGTGCACGGTAGGCAGACAACATATTGCGCGCCCAGCGTTCGCTCATTTCGCTTTCTCCAACGCAGCATAGGCCTTGACGGTCGCGTCGTTGAGTTGGCGCGTTAGCTCCATGCGTTTTTCTTCCAATTGCGTTTCATCGGCATCCGCGTCGACCCATACATTGTCGCCGCGCACGATAATCGAACGCCCAAAGGGCAGCGGAATCGTCGTTTTATCCCAGGACTTTTCCAGAACATGGTTCCGTGAGAAAGCATAAGCAACCGGTATTATCGGACGACCGGACAATTTCGCCAATAAAATGATGCCTTCTCCGGCCTCACGCGCTTTGCCGTGAGCGATGTCCGCTATAATTGATGCCGACTGCCCGTTTTTGAGAGCATTCTTCAACGTCAGAAGCGCGCGCGCGCCTCCCTTTTCAGGCTTGGAGCGCGAACCTCGTCCACCAGAGCCACGCACTGTCAACAATCCAAGTTTTTCCGCAACACGAGCGTTCAGTTCCGCATCTGCACTGCGCGAAAACATGGCGACAAGTTCAATTCCCTTGGGGCAGATGAACGGTCCCATGAGATGTTGCCCATGCCAGAAAGTCACGATGAAAGGATCGTCTTTACCCACCAGCGCCTGTGGGTCTGCTGATTCTTTCAAGCGAGAATTTGTGAAATAGACAAGCTTGAAGTAGGAGGTGATCAGCCAGACCAGCATGGCTTTAACCACGGCAGACTGCGCCAGTGGCCCGCGAATACGTCGCCAGAGGCGCTTCGCGAATCCTTGCTTCTTATGCCCGGTGGTCTGACCCGGGCTATCTCCGCTTTGCATCCGATATTGGCCGGGAGCAGTCAAACTGCTCAATCCGCCTTCAGCGTCACGCCTTCTGGATCGAGCAACCGATGCAGGTGCACAATGAAATAGCGCATATGAGCATTGTCTACTGTTTGCTGTGCCTTCGACTTCCATGCGGTCTTGGCCGACTCGTAATCCGGGTAGATGCCAACGATATCGACGTTTTCAAGATCGCGGAACTCAACGGTACCGAGCTTTTTCAGCTCACCGCCGAACACCAGATGAAGAAGCTGCTTTTTGTCGCCTTCGACGCTCATGACAATTATCCCTGAACAAAATTGGTTCGCGGCATGATTAACCCAAGGGTCAGTCCGCGACAACACTCAACATTTTTTGCAGAAGGTCTCCGCTGGCGGCAACGAGAGCGCCATGGCTCAACGTCGGACCACCATACTGGATCGGTAGGGCATCGCTTGTCAGGATTGCCCCGCCCGACTCACTCAGGATCAGATCAGCTGCTGCCAAATCCCAATCATGTGAATTTGGCCGAATGAAGGTGCCCGCTATATCTCCACGCGCCACCATAGCGATACGGTAGGCCAGCGAGGGAACATAGGGATGAATCTTTACACGATCCCGCCAGCTTTCCGGGAGTGCCGTCACCATATTGCGGGCTGATGCTATTGTCACCTGTTCACCGGGCGATGGTAATCTGACACGTATCACAGCACCGTTTTGTGAAGCCCCAACGCCTTTCCCTGCTTCGATGAGTTCGTTGCGCGCCGGACATTCCAGAACGCCAGCCAACGGGCGGCCATTTTCCACAACGGCTATGCTAATACACCATTGATCCTGTCCAGCGATGTATGCACGGGTGCCGTCAATCGGATCGACAACGAAGGCGCGGCTGCGTTTTTCAGCCGCCCGTTCATCGACGGTCTCTTCCGATATCCAGCCATAATCTGGCCGCGCTTTCAAAAGAACATCCTTTAGATAGCGGTCAACAGCCAGATCAGCTTCACTGACCGGCGATGAACCATCCTTCAGCCAGACTTCCGGAGAACGACCGAAGTAGCGCATCGCGATACGTCCGGCTTCACGCGCAGCATCACGCAGAAGCGTCAGTTCACTGACAATTTCGTTGTGCCTGTCAGTTTCCGGCAAGAGTCATGCCTTCAATTACGAGTGTCGGTGCCGTCATCCCGAAGTTTCGGTCAATATCGGAGGCGGGTGTCATATTGAGGAACATGTCCTTGAGGTTCGAAGCAATCGTCACTTCACTGATCGGGTAGGCAAGTTCGCCATTTTCGATCCAAAACCCCGACGCGCCGCGGCTATATTGGCCCGTGATCATGTCAACGCCCTGCCCGAATACCTCTGTCACATAAAAACCTGTGCCTATTGCACGGATCAATTCCTCCGGCGACTGCGAACCGGGCTCGATGGCAAAATTGGTTGAAGCAGGCGAAACGCCAGAGCCCGAACGAACACCACGACCATTGCCTTGCAGGCCCAGTTCCCGGGCGCTCGATCCAGAAAGCAGCCAGTGTTTGAGAACGCCATCCTCCACCATCGTCAAAGATTGCCCCTCAATCCCTTCGCCGTCGAACGGGCGCGAAGACGAACCGCGCACACGCAGCGGATTGTCAGTAACATTTATGCCGTTCTTGAGAACCTGTTTACCGAGACTGTCACGAAGAAAACTCGTCTTGCGTGCAACAGAAGCGCCATTAATCGCGCTTGCAAGATGTCCCGCAATACCGCGCGCAAGGCGAGGATCGTAGATAACGGTGACAGGCCCCGTCTTCGCCTGACGTGCACCCAACCGCTGCACAGCGCGTTCACCAGCGCGACGACCGATATCATCAGGCGTATCAAGATCAGAAAAATGCAGGCGCGAACTGAAATCATAATCGCGCTCCATTTTCGTGCCCTCGCCCGCAATGGCCGAGACCGATCGTCCAAAGCGTGTAGCAGCATAATGCCCCGAAAAGCCTGTCGATGTGACCAGCACCAGACCACCCAGGCTGCGCGAGGCACCAGCTCCGCCTGAATTCGTCACGCCGCTGACTGCGAGTGCAGCTGCTTCCGTCGCAAGTGCGTCCTGCGTCAAACGGTCGGAATCGATTTCCGTTGAATCGTAGAGATCAAGATCACGAGGCGAAACAACAAGCAGCGATGGGTCTGCGAGTTGCTCATAGGGATCCTCCGGCGCAACGCGTGCCATAGCAACAGCACGCTCGGCGAGACGGTCGGGATCGGCGCTCGCATTGGCCGAAACGCTCGCAATGCGACGGCCCACAAAAACGCGCAGAGCGAAATCGTCACTTTCCGACGATTCGGTTCCCTCAACCTTGCCCAACCTCACTGATACGCTAACTGACCGTGCTCGCATCACGACTGCGTCAGCCTGATCAGCTCCCGCCCGTTTGGCTGCAGCCACGAGAACGGCTGCGCGATCGACAAGTTTCTCCGCCGAATTATCTGAAATCATTATATAATCCGAGTTTCCCAAGTTCATCACGGTTCAACCTCGCAATACAATTTGCAGCGGGACCGAAACCGGGACTTGCTAAAAAATATCGTCAAATTGTTCGACATCGGGCTGATTACAGCCATATCTTGTTTCTATATTGCCGAAATCCTAGGGCTTCAAGGCAAGCCCTCCTACATTTCTCCAAATTCCAAGAGCTTGGCATGGTTGCAACTGGCGGAAGTCTCTACCTGCAGTGTCTGATGATTTTGGGCGGTGCGATTATCGCTGCGCCGCTGTTCAAGCGATTAGGGCTTGGTACAGTCCTCGGCTATCTTGCGGCAGGCATCACGATCGGACCCGTAGCTCGCCTCATTGCAGACGGCGAAGATTTCCTGCACTTCTCCGAGCTTGGTGTTGTCTTCCTTCTCTTCATCATCGGACTTGAGCTGAAACCCTCAAGACTTTGGGCGTTGCGCCAATCAATCTTCGGTCTTGGTACCGCGCAGGTTCTGCTTTGTGGAGCAGCCCTGACTGCTCTTGGCATCTACTTTGCGGGCCTCAGCCCCGAAGCAGGGATCATCATCGGTTTCGGTCTCGCACTTTCGTCTACGGCATTTGCCATGCAGGTTTTGGAGGACCGGGCCGAAACGAACCAGAAACACGGTCAACGTGCTTTTTCGATCCTGCTGTTCCAGGACCTCGCCATCGTGCCGATCCTTGCAATTATTCCGGCACTTTCGCCGACCGAACCGTCGCAGGCGAGCGCGGGTTTCCATCTTGCCACAGCAATTGCGGCCATCGCGGCACTGGTGGTCGCCGGACGTTATCTCATCAATCCGATGTTCCGCATTATCGCCAATACCGGCGCTCGCGAAGTGATGATCGCAGCAGCGCTTTTTGTGGTGCTCGGATCAGCCAGCCTGCTTCAGGCGGCTGGCCTTTCGATGGCCATGGGTGCATTTATCGCTGGTGTTTTGCTGGCGGAATCATCCTACCGACACGAACTTGAAGCGGATATCGAACCATTTCGCGGAATATTTCTCGGATTGTTTTTCGTGGCGGTTGGTCTTTCGCTGAACCTCACTGTGATCGTACAGTATTGGAAGGTTATCCTTCTTGCTGTTCCCATTTTCATGGCAACCAAGATCGCGATCATCTATCTGCTGTGCCGTGTCTTCCGGTCCAACCATAACGATGCTGTGCGAATTGCGTTTCTTCTGCCGCAAGGCGGCGAATTTGCCTTTGTTCTTTTCTCGGCAGCTTCTGCCGCGTCCATAATCTCAAGCGCACTCGGTTCAGAGCTTGTAGCCGCCGTCACCGTATCCATGGCGCTAACACCGCTTTCCGTTTTGATTGGCTCAAAGCTGCTTATCAAGGACAAGACTGTCGATGAAATTGAGGAAAACTTCGAAGGTGCCGGTTCTGACGTATTGATGATCGGCTTCTCGCGATACGGTCAGATTGCATCGCAAATCCTGCTCGCTGGCGGTATCGACGTAACCGTGATTGACAGTTCGCCCAATCGCGTGCGTGCTGCCGGAAAATTTGGCTTCCGTATTTATTTTGGCGACGGTACTCGTAAAGACGTGCTGGAAGCGGCAGGTATAAGAAAAGCGAAGATCGTTGCCATCTGTACCCACAAGAAGGAAACGACCAACCACATCATCAACCTTATACAATCCGAATACCCGGATGTGCGGCTGTTCGTTCGTTCATATGATCGGGAACATACGCTGCAACTGCGCGCTCAAGGTGTCGAGTATGAACTGCGCGAAACGTTCGAATCCGGTTTGCTGTTTGGTCAGCGTACACTCGAAGGGCTCGGCATAGCCGAAACCCAAGCCTACGAAATTCGTGAAGACGTTCGCCAGCGCGACGAAGATCGTCTCCACGTGCAGGCTTCGGAAGGAATCATGGCTGGTCGCCATCTGCTCTTTAACAAACCGGTCACACCAGAGCCTCTGGTCAAACCTGCCCGCGAAGGTCAGCGCATCGACAAAGGCGCGGATGATATCGTATCCGCCTCGTCGTCAAGTGACACAGTCGGATCACCCGTTCCGGCGGAATAGCAAACGTATAGGAAGCCGGTAGATTCAGGTTGCAAGCGTTGAATTTATCGGCACCACTTTTCCCTCGACTGTCAGTTCGAGAGCACGTTTCAGTTCGTCGCGAACACTGGCGCTCTGTGACAATATCTGTTCGAACTTCAGGAAATCCAGAAGACCGATCCGCTCGACATTAGGGCGAATGAAAATGTGCGGGGGGCGAATTCGAAATTTGTTTTCGATGATGGAGCACATGGTCAGCTGGTTCGCTCCGATCACTGCCTCGAACGTGGTAGGCATATAGTCATCTGGTCCGACCGGCGTGCCGACAACGTCGATACCGATGACAATATCAGCCTCATCAAACAGCAGATCAAAGGGCACGGGGTTGAACAAACCGCCATCGACCAGAATGCGGCCATCCCGGCGTACTGGTGCGAAAACTGGTGGTATGGCACAGGATGCCGCGATGGCCGAATGCAGATCGCCATCGCGAATATGGATTTCCCGAGCGGCGTGAAAGTCCGCCGCTGTGATAGTCATCGGGATTTTCAGCTCTTCTACATTCATCGGCAGGCTTGCAGGCAAAAAGACGTCCAGCACCTTTTCGATATTGAACTGGCTGACGCGCAAGCCACCTTTCAGCAATTCTACCCAGCGCGCAGGGCGGGTTTGCCACATACGCTTTGCGACTTCGGAGCGGCGATTGAAAATCGCCGCCATATATTCATGAATTTCCTTGCCCGTCATGCCGCTCGCCATTCCGGCGCCAACGATCGAACCTATCGACGAGCCTGCAATTGCAACCGGTTTGATACCAAGTTCATCGAGCACCTCGACAATATGGATGTGGGCAATGCCGCGTGCCCCACCTCCGCCGAAAGCGACGGCAATTCGGGGCGATGACGGCACTGCCTTTTCCAATTTGGCACCTTTTAGCTTTGGGCCGGGCCGAAAATCAATATTGCCGGTTCCGCTTCAAGCAGTTTCTTGGCAATAGCCTTGACCTGATCCAACGTTACAGCATCAATCAACCCCGAACGCTTGTCGATATAATCACGCGGAAGTTCTGCTTCCTGCAAGCTAACGAGAGTTTCAGCAATAGCGGCGGATGAATCCAGATTGTTGACGGCGTAAGATCCCTTGAGGAAGTTTTTGGCAGCAGCGAGTTCTTCTTCCGTGGGCCCGTCCGCGGCCATAGCAGCAACCTGCTCGCGGATAATCTTCAGGGATTCCTGCGCTTTGTCAGGACGGGTCGCAGTCGAAATCATCAATGCCGAAACGTGATCGCGCATGACCATGGATGACGATACCGAATAGGCAAGGCCACGCTTTTCACGCACTTCGGCATAAAGACGCGATGTAAAGCCACCACCCAGAATATGGTTCATCAGATAGGCTGCAAAGAATTCGGGATCCTTGCGCGGAATAGCCGGATAGACAAAGCTGATCGAGGTCTGCGGCATATCGAAATTGAGACTGGTCGTCGTGCCAAGTGCCAGTTTGGCATCGGGTACAGGAACCAGTTCGGCCATCGCGGGGAGATCGCCGAACACCTTATCCAGCAACGCCCCCAAATCCTTCGCATTGATCGAACCCACAACGCCGATAGTCAGACGGTCACGCGCAAAGTTCTTGCGGTGAAAGTTCACCAGATCGTCACGCGTGATCGACTGCAGTGATTTCACCGTGCCATCGTCGGGACGCGCATAAGGATGGTTCCCGTAGAGAACTTCGGAGAACTTACGCGATGCAATCGTCGAAGGGTTGCGTTGTGAGGATTCGATACTCGCAACCACTTGCTGTCGAATACGATCAATTGCATCCTGGTCGAAGCGAGGCTTGTTGACAGAAAGAGCAAGCAAGTTTGTAACTGCGTCGCGATTTTCCGCGAGCATGCGAATACCACCCGAAACGGAATCCTGTGTTGCAGAAAAGCTCATTTCCGCGCCCAGATTGTCTATCTTCTCCTGAAACGCATCCGATTTCAGATCACCCGCGCCCTCGTCGAACAGCCCTGTCATCAGGTTAGCCAACCCTTCCTTCCCGGAAGGGTCCTGCGATGTGCCACCCTTGAATGAGAACCGCATGGAAATAAGCGGGACTGAATCGTCTTCTACCAGCCAGGCATGAATACCTTTTGGCGAAACAACTTCCTGAATTTCGATTGCGCGCGCCGGCAAGGCGCACACGATCAGCAATGTCACGGATGCGGCAAGAACACCCACAGCCGACCCGGCATAGCGAAAGTCGAAAACACGTCTGAAGTTCAACGTAAGAATGTTCTTCACTGGATCGCTCCTCCCGCACCATTGGCCCCGGCGCTTCCCACTGACGCATTCGGGTTCTCGCGAGCGCTCTCCGGCTCGGCGTCTGGAGGAAGCAGGTAACTCGTTACCGATTGGTCTTTAACGAGATAACGCGTCGCCACATCCTTGATCTGATCGACTGTGACACCCTTGATGACCTCCGGCCATTTCTGGATATCGTCAACCGTTTGCCCAACAGACAGCGACGAGCCATAAATCCGGGACATACCTGTCTGGCTGTCGCGTGCAAAGATAACCGCTTTCAGGAAACGATTGCGAGCTTGATCGAGCTCGGTCTGGCTTACGCCGTCTTTGATGATCCGTGCCACTTCGGCTTCAACGGCTTTTTCGACATCGCCAAGCGTCGCGCCATTGCGCGGCGCGCCATATACAGAAAACGTGCCGTCATCAAGCGCATCGCCACCATAGCTCGCGCCCGTATTGGCAGCGATACCCTGCTTGACGATCAATTCCTGATAAAGGCGTGAACGCAACGAACCGCCGAGAATTTCGCTCAGTAGATCGAGGGCGGGGGCATCCCCTGGTTTTACATTCGGAAACCGCTTTTCGTTCGCATAGGAAGGAACAAGCCACGACACACGGAATGAGGGGGTGCTTACACGCTCATCGTGCAACGTCACGACGCGGGCGGCGTGCTTCGCGGGCTCCTGCGGACGCTCACGCGGCAGAACTTCCGCGCGTTTCGGCACCTTTGCCCATGTCTTCAACGTCAGCTCGAGTACGCGTTCCGGTGAAACGTCTCCAGCGATGACGAGCGTTGCGTTATTCGGTGTGTAATATTGCTGATAAAAGTCGATGGCGTTCTTGAGGCTTAGCTTTTCCATTTCCTGCTGCCAGCCAATTACAGGCTTGCGATAAGGATGGTTATAGAAAAGAACAGCGTCGGTATTCTCCATTAGCATGGAAGCCGGATTGGAATCAACTCGCATCCGGCGTTCTTCCAGAATGACATCCCGTTCGGTTTTCACGGCTTCTTCATTGAGCACCAGATTTTCCATCCGGTCCGACTCGAACTGCATTACCATTTCCAGCGCTTCGGGAGATACCCGCTGGAAATAGGCCGTATAATCATAGGAGGTGAAGGCGTTTTCTTGCCCGCCGATGGAGGCGACTTTCGCCGAAAACTCGCCAGCTGGGTGGTTCTTCGTACCCTTGAACATCAGATGTTCGAGGAAATGCGCGATACCTGAAACGCCTGGCGCTTCATCGGCCGACCCAACATGGTACCAGATCATCTGGGTCACGACTGGAGCGCGATGATCGGGGATGACAACCACTTCCAGACCATTTGGCAATGTGAAATGACTGACCCCATCCGACTGGATGATTTCTGGAAGCGCTGTTTGTTCAGCGACTGGGGGCGACACGGGCGCTGGTTGCGTTTCGGCGGCAGCGGCAGGTTGGCTTTCTGCCCGGACTGCACCGCTTGCCACCGGTAAAGCCAGCACGAAACCCAAGGCGGTGGACAACAGCAAGCGCCGGAGTGAGGGGTTATTCACCAAGCGACATCTCCAATCGGTTTCATTCCCGCCCGTTTTTCCGGGCGACGTGTTATATTTTATGCGAACGGAATTGTCCGCTAATTCATTCGGCGGCTTTCAACTGGATCAGCCGAATAATCGTGCCCCCGTAGTTGCGCTCTTCCAGCACGACGAATCGTTCATCAAGTTCGAGCGCCGCCTCCGCATCTTCTTCAAGCACCAAAAGTGCGTCAGGATTAAGCCAACCACCTCGAAGTGCAGACAAAAATGCCTTTTCCCCCATACGCCGCCCATAAGGCGGATCGGCAAAAACCAAGTCGAACGGCTCCATCGTACCGACGATACCCAACTGACAGGCGTCGCGCCGCAAAATCTTGGTGTGCCCCTGCAGACTGAAAGCCTCGATATTCTGACGCAACAATCCCCGCCCCTCCGCAGATTCTTCCACGAAGGTCGCGTAGCGCGCACCGCGCGATAGGGCCTCAAGACCAAGCGCGCCTGTCCCTGCAAACAGGTCGAGGACGCGTGCGCCCTCTACCTTGTCGGGGAAATTATGCGCGAGGATATTGAACAGGCTCTCGCGTGTGCGATCGGTGGTGGGACGAATGGCGTTGGTCGAAGGTGTTACGAGGGCGCGCCCGCGGAATCTACCGCCGACGATCCGCACCACCGCCTCCAGTTCTGCCACCGCCTGACTTGCCGCCACCCGGCTTTCCACCTGGTTTACCACCCGGCTTGTTTCCCGGTCCACGACGCGGTCCATCCTTCGGACCATCATCAAAACGACGAGGTTTATTACCCGGTCCGCTGCTGCGCGGGCCTGAGCGCGTATCGCGATCGGATGCACCAAAACGACCTTCACCACGCGGTCCGCCCGGCTTTCCCGTCTTGCGGCCTTCGAAGCCACCCTTACCGTGCTCTACAGTCCGGCCTTCCGCGTCGCGCAATTCTGCACGCTCGCGTTTGCCGGGACGACGCTCCTTGCGTCCATCCTCACGCTGCTCACGGCGCTCTGGACGTCCCTCTTCCGAGCGGTTTCCTTCCGGACGCGGACGCTGTGGACGAGCGTCCTTATCAAAGCGGCCTTCCGGTCGCTTGTTATAGCGGCGTTCACCACCTTCGTCGCGTCCCTGCTCCTCATCACCAGCTCGACGCGGGCGCATCTGCAGATCGCCACTGAATTTCGCTGAACGATGCGGAACTTGACGTTCGACACGGGCGGGCTTGGCAGCCGCATTTTCGCCCTTGGGGCGCGCACCTGGAGCCATCCAGACATTGGCGTTTCCGCGACGACGCGGTTCAACCTTTTCGGCTCCCTTGTCGTCGCGACCGCGACGACGCTGAGGACTGCTGGAAATCCATTCACGTTCGCGCGGGCCACGCCGGCGTTCGCCTTCCTCGCCCTCATCTTCCACGTCGCGACGAGTCCGTCCCTGAACAGCAGCATTGGAAAACTCGTTCAGAACAGGCGCATCGAAATCTGCGCCTGAATCCTCAATCAACTTGTCACCAAGCTGATCTCGCAGGATACGTCCCTTGATTTCGCGTACGGCACCTTCTTCAAGATCGCCGAGCTGGAAAGGACCGAATGAAACGCGGATAAGACGTCCAACAGTCAGACCAAGAGCGCCCAGAATATTCTTTACTTCACGGTTTTTGCCTTCGCGCAATCCGATAGAGATCCAGACATTGGCACCCTGCTCACGCTCAAGCGTTGCTTCAATACTGCCGTAGAAGACGCCATCGACGGCAATGCCGTTCTTCAGCTCATCAAGCTGCACCTGTGTGACCTTGCCGTGGGCGCGAACGCGATAGCGGCGCAGCCAGCCGGTGGAAGGCAGCTCCAGAACGCGTGAAAGCCCACCATCATTGGTGAGCAGCAACAGACCTTCGGTATTGATGTCGAGACGACCAACTGAAAGTACGCGTGGCATCTCGGCAGGCAGCGCCTCGAAAACCGTTGGGCGACCTTCAGGATCGCGATTGGTCGTCACAAGACCCGCAGGCTTGTGATAAAGCCAGAGACGGGTACGCTCGGTCTGCTTCAATGGCTTGCCGTCGACCGTAATAATATCCGTGCGCTTGACATTGACCGCAGGGCTCTCAAGCACCTTGCCATTCACGGCAATACGGCCAGCAGCGATCATCGTTTCCGCTTCACGGCGTGAAGCTATGCCTGCGCGTGCCAGACGCTTGGCGATACGTTCGCCCGTGTCCTCTTGCCCCTCGGTGTCGCGCGGTCCGAATTTACGTGGCTTGTCACGTCCGCCGTCATCGCGGCGCGGACGAGTGTCACGATCTGGCCGACCGGGACGATCGGAGCGCCCTCCACGGCCATGCGGACGCTTGCCATCCTTGTTGTCATCATCTTTAGTCATCTGGTATTGGCCTTTCAGCAGCGCTGCCGTGTCACCTTACACCTTTAATGACAGGCAAGGGACAGCCGGAAACAGGAACGCTGTATAAATCCGTTCGCAAATCGGTTTCGATTTCGGGAATTATGCAGTAACAAATCGCTTCATGGCTTGCGAGCGAAATTTCCGAAAGAATGCACGAAATGGAACAGCCATGAATAAGAGTGCCAAAGTCCCGGACCCAAATATGGCCACCCCCATGGAGATAGCACTTGCAGAAGCGCGCGCTGCAGGTTCACGTGGAGAGGTTCCGATTGGCGCAGTCATTGTGCGTCAGGGCACGATCATTGCACGAGCAGGCAATCGTACACGTGAGTTCAATGACGTAACAGCCCATGCCGAAGTGCTTGCAATTCGTGAGGCTGGAAAAGCCCTACAATCCGAACGTCTGGTCGACTGCGATCTTTATGTGACGCTGGAACCATGCGCGATGTGTGCAACCGCCATTTCTTTTGCCCGTATACGTCGCCTCTATTACGGCGCCTCCGACCCGAAAGGGGGCGGTGTGGAACATGGGCCACGGTTTTATACGCAGCCCACCTGCCACCATGTACCGGAGATTTATGCGGGTTTCTCCGAGGGGGATTCACAGAAAATCCTGCGGGATTTCTTCCGCGACAAGCGCTAGCTTCTGCTCAGAGCCTTGTGTCCGGCCATGTAGCGCAGCGTATTATCCCGCAGCATGAAATGATGAATAAGAGCCATCAGAACGTGTCCCGCAATTATCACAAGTAGGCCCCAACCCAGCAAACCATGCAATGCACTGCCCGGAGCGGTCAGTGCGGCGTTTTTCACACCGGTCTGCTCGAAAATCCGGATGCCAAGAAATGAGAAGCCTCGCCCGCCGCCATATGTGCGCAGCAGAGCCAATGCAGGAACTGCGAACATCAGGCCGTAGATAACGAGGTGCCCGAGTTTAGCCAGTTTGCCGACATGGCCCGACTTATGCGGACGACGACCTGAGTTCAACAATCCCCAGACCCCACGTAATAGTACAAGCACCAGAAGCGCGAAACCAAGTTGGTAATGAGCCGACCAGAAGATATTGTAGATCATCGTATCTTTAGCCACGACGCGTAGAATTGCTGACGCAAACTGCCAAAGAAACAGGAGGGCCATCAGCCAATGAAGAGATCGACTGATCAGACCATATCCCGACGGCGTATCCCAGATAGTGTTCGTATCGTTCATCAAATCATACCTTACATCCCAAGTTGGCATGATACGATTTGCATGAAAGAAATCTTTGATTGAAATCAAATATACGTCAGAATTGCCAACATTAAAAATATTTAATAATCTTTCCTGCAAGAAAACAGATTAAACATTCACTAAAACTACTGAAATAATAAGCCAGCAGTAAATTCTATTTACTGCGGCTTATTATCAAGAAAATAAATTCAGCGAGCAATTAGTTCCAAGGCAGATAGTCGCGCCAGCCCTTGGATTTGCCGGATGCCTTCTTGCGCTCACGTTCCTTCTGCGCCTCGTCCGTACCCAATTCGCCGACAGCTGCAGTAGACGCAGGCTCACGATAAGTAAGCGGCGGTTCGCTCAAATAACGGCGTGTCGTCGAGGAACCCTGAACCTGCTGCTGGCGTGCAGCCTTGTAGGCAGCAACCTTTGCCGGGTCGAATGTCGGCGTACGGGACTCATAATCTTCGCGGCGGCTGTTACCACGCGGCAATGCTGCCTGAATGTTAGACGCTACCGGACCATCCTGAACGACCGGCGACACGA
This sequence comes from Brucella sp. JSBI001, assembly GCF_026014005.1. Lineage (NCBI taxonomy): Bacteria > Pseudomonadati > Pseudomonadota > Alphaproteobacteria > Hyphomicrobiales > Brucellaceae > Brucella > Brucella sp. JSBI001. The sequence continues at coordinate 1,767,613 of NZ_CP110339.1, forward strand.
AATTCGGATCATCGCGGTTTGCCGTGATCTCGTCACGCAAACGCTTGCGACGCTGTTCCGGCGATTCTGGCCAATTCGGATCGTTGGCGCTAACAACGCTTTGTTGCGGAGCGGGCAACTGACCTTTATCCCCCGGAGCCGGACGAACCAGATCGGGGCGAGGCTTGTAGTCAATCCGTTCTTTCTTGTTCTTACCCTGTCCGAAGCTCGCCATATTCGACACATCGTCAAAGAGCTGTGCTCCTGCGGTCTTGTCGGTTCCATAGGTTGGCGAAGAAACGCAGCCGGATAGCGAAACGCCCGCTATCGCTGTCATAAGCACCAGAACTCGTCCTTCAATCTTCATTAGCGCCACTTCTTTTACGCTTGCCGATTTTATCTTCACCAAAATTTGCTCAAGCAAGCCTTGACTGAAGAAACCGGCAACTCCAAGGCAGATCTTGAAATTATCCGAGGAATGCCTTGTACATGAGTGCAACCCATGCGGCAATCCGATGTTAATCGGTATTTCACCATGTCCGAAGAAAGGATTGCAACCCGTTTCCTTCTGAAAATACCCCCAACATATGAAACGCCGAGGGTAAAATTTTCAGAACTCCATCAAGCTTCAAGCTTGCCGAGTGCCTTGAGTTCCCGGAGAGCAGCAGCGTCGCGCGCCGAGACTTCGGGAAACTCGGGATCGGAACCAACATCCGTCGTATAACGCCACGAACGGGCGCACTTTTCACCTTCGGCGCGTGCAGGCACAACAGCAACGCCTTTCACATCAGAAAGCGTGAACGCGTCTTCCGGTACAGCCGCATCGCTCAATGAAATACCACTGGTGATGCAGATTTCCGCAAAATCAAGACCTTCGAGCGAATCGGTCAAGCTCTTGTCGGAAATGTAGACGAGCGGAGCAGCTTCGAGCGACGATCCAATGCGCTTATCCGCACGCTCCAGTTCCAGAGCGCCAGTAACGACACGACGCACCGCACGAACCTTGCGCCACTTTTCCGCCAGCACATCATCCCGCCATTCGGCAGGTGTCGGCCGGAACTGCTCGGCATGAACCGAAACCGATTGCGGATAGCGGTCGAGCCAAGCTTCTTCCATGGTGAAAGGCAGCATTGGCGCCAGCCAGGTCGTCAAGTGATCAAAGATTTCACGCACGGTCAGTAGCGCAGCCTTACGGCGAACGCTCGACGGCGCATCGCAGTAAAGCGCGTCCTTGCGGATATCGAAATAGAAGGCCGAAAGCTCAACATTCATGAAGTCGATAAGCGTGCGAGCGATTCGCTTGAAGTCGAAAGCATCATATCCAGAGCGAACAACTTCATCCAATTCAGTCAACCGGTGCAGCATCAGGCGTTCAAGTTCCGGCAGATCAGCGTGAGGAAGATTTTCGCCTTCATCATGGGCGAGCGTGCCCAGCATCCAGCGGATCGTGTTCCGCAACTTGCGATAGGCATCAATGTTAGTCTGGATGATGCTCTTGCCGAGGCGCTGATCTTCCCAATAATCGGTCGTCATGACCCAAAGACGCAGGATATCCGCACCGGATTCCTTGATGACGTCCTGTGGCGTGACTGTATTACCGAGCGACTTCGACATCTTCTTGCCGTGCTCATCCATGGTGAAACCATGGGTCACGACGGCATTATATGGTGCCCGGCCACGCGTACCGCAGCTTTCCAGCAGCGACGAATGGAACCAACCGCGATGCTGGTCAGAGCCCTCCAGATAGACATCAGCTGGCCACTTCATATCCGGACGGTCTTCCAGCGTGAACGTGTGCGTCGAACCGGAATCGAACCAAACGTCAAGGATGTCGCGCACCTGCGTCCAGCCTTCATTGGCACGGCTTCCGAGAAAGCGCTCGCGCGCGCCTTCGGCGAACCATGCATCAGCGCCTTCGGCTTCAAAAGCATCGAGAACACGCTTGTTGACCGCATCGTCCTGAAGGATGTTGCCTTCTTCATCCACAAAAACGCAGATCGGCACGCCCCATGCACGCTGACGCGAAAGCACCCAGTCCGGGCGGCCTTCGATCATCGAGCGCAGGCGTGTCTGTCCGGCTGCCGGTACGAAACGCGTGTCGTCGATTGCCTTCAAAGCGCGTGAACGCAAGGTCGTACCGTCACCGAGGTTCTTGTCCATATAGACGAACCACTGCGGCGTATTGCGGAAGATGACCTGCTTCTTGGAACGCCACGAATGCGGATAAGAATGCTTCAGGCGACCACGTGCGAAAAGCTTGTCGCGCGCGATCAACTGATCCATGACAGACTTGTTGGCATCGCCCTTCTTGCCGTTATCGTCGATAACCCGCGCGGGACCACCCTCACGGTCAGGACCGAAGCCCGGCGCATCCTTGGTATAAAAGCCGTCATCACCAACCGGGAACGGGATGCTCGGATCTATACCGCGTGCTTCCAGTTCGCGGGCATTGTTCATCCATGCCTCAAAGTCTTCGCGGCCGTGACTTGGAGCAGTATGCACAAAGCCCGTACCTGCATCATCGGTAACATGGTCGCCATCAAGCATTGGCACGATGAATTCATAACCACCGCCAAAGCCCTTCAACGGATGATCGAGAACGATTTTACCCAGTTCATCAGCCGAGATACCACGCAAACGCTTGAATTGAAGCTTCGCCTTGGCAAAGCTTTCTTCGGCGAGCTTGTCGGCGAAGATAAGCTTTTCACCAGGACGCGGACCGAAATCGTTCTCAGCTTCCGTAACTTCATAAAGCCCGTACTCGATACGCGAAGAATACGACACCGCACGGTTTCCGGGGATGGTCCAAGGCGTTGTCGTCCAGATCACAACGGCGCTGTCGGAAAGATCGTTCTGGCCAGCAACCGGAAACTTGACCCAGATCATATCCGACTCGACATCGTGATATTCGACTTCGGCTTCCGCAAGCGCAGTACGTTCCACGACCGACCACATCACCGGCTTGGAGCCGCGATATAGCTGACCGGAGGCCGCAAACTTAAGAAGTTCGCCAGCGATACGCGATTCCGCATGAAAGTTCATTGTCGTGTAAGGATTTTCAAAGTCGCCAAGAATTGCGAGACGCTTGAACTCTTCCGTCTGGACCTTGATCCAGTTGGTCGCGAATTCGCGGCATTCCCTGCGGAATTCATTGATCGGAACTTCGTCCTTGTTCTTGCCTTCGGCGCGATACTTTTCCTCGATCTTCCACTCGATCGGCAGACCGTGACAATCCCAACCCGGAACGTAATTCGAGTTGTATCCGCGCATCTGGAAAGAGCGCGTGATAACATCCTTGAGAATCTTGTTCAGTGCGTGGCCGATATGGATATTGCCGTTGGCGTAGGGCGGACCGTCGTGCAGCACATAGAGCGGGCGATCCTTGGCCTGTTCGCGCAGCTTCTTGTAAAGGTTCATCCCCTCCCAGCGCTCGACGAACAGCGGTTCGCGCTGCGGCAGGCCCGCGCGCATCGGAAATTCTGTCTGCGGCAGATAAAGGGTTTTGGAATAATCGATTTTGGTCGTCTCAGTCATGAGGGTATTCGCCTGTGAAGCCCCGGCCGGAGATGGCGGGCAAGTGGATCAAAGAAAACAGGGGGCTGTAGAGCACAGCCGGTCGGTCCCGGACCTCCGCGCCAGATATTGCCTGGCAAAGCAGCCATTCAGGCAAAGCGGGAGGCCGGGCCAATAATTCGTATGGCCGTCATGATAAGCCGAAAATCCGTCATCATGGGCACGCTTTTAGCAATGAGCTTCGCAGGAATAAAGAGGCCAGAGGGGCAAAGACGCAATAAAACTGCATCCCTGCCCCCTGAAAGTGTTCACATTGATACCGTTGAGGTCAGTCCAGCGAGAAATCGAAACGGTAAGTCGCAGAAACGCCGACCATGAACTGGTCCGGGGAGCCGCGTTCCTTCACGATGCTTGAATCCTTTGCCGAACCTTGCAGACGACTGTACTCACCAAACAGGCTCGTATCGATCTTGTCGGTTGCCTTCCAGGTAATTGCGCCACCAACACCAGCTGACTTGAAGCCACCGCCCGGACTATATTCTGAAAGTCCCGACGCAACCGCTTCCTCGGCATCGACACCGAAATAGGTTTTGAAGTAATCCTTTGAGGCGAAAGTCGCACGCGGACCACCCGACACACGAACAGTCGGCGTAACATCATAGAATGCATCGGCAGCAATATCGGCTACGACGCCATTATGCGCACGGATACCGTGACGCACTTCGCCACGCACACGCATCCAGTCGGTGGGGTAGACGTCGACAAAAGCGCCCGCTTCACCGCCAAACTTTGTGTCTTTCAGGCCATGAATGTCGTCATCCCGCTCAAAAAGAAGTTTGCCAGCGAGACCCACACGGAAGCGGTCATTGTCGATCAACGCGAAGGACACATTGTCATTTCGCGATGAGAAGCGCGTCGCCTGCCCCTGTCGGCCAAGCGAGATCAACGGCTGGGCAGAAAAGCGATATTTGTTCGAGCCTTCGAACTTTGGAGCGACGAGACCTGCCGCGCCGACCTTTAGATACCAATCGCCGGACCAGAAATGCTTGCGAGCGGGCTGAACGGTTTCCGCCGCATAAATATCGGTTTGCTGTACATCGGCGGAGAAAGCGAGCGAACTACTCGTTAGGAATGCGGCACCTGCAACGAGCGCCAGAGGAACAATACGTGCCACATTAAACTCCAACAAAAAGCGCCCCAACAAGTTTTGAGGCATTTATCACATTTTTGTCGAGAATAAGTAAAATTTGATTTAAATCTTAAGTGGAAAACGAAACCAAGACTTCGCCTCACTCAAAAGAAAGCAAGCGATCCAGTTCTGACAGTGGCTTCGCACTTGCAAGCAGGGCTCGTGCCTCTGCGTCATCGCGCTTCATCTGATCGATAAGCGGATCAAGGCCATCAAACTTGATTTCCCCGCGCAGAAAGCCGAAGAAAGATACACAAGCGATCTCGCCATAAAGGTTGCCCGAAAAATCAAAAAGAAATGTTTCAAGAAGAGGCGTACCGTCACTGTCGACGGTTGGCCGACGACCGAAACTTGCAACCCCGTCATAAAGGTCACCGTTCTCGCGCCGGAACCTGACAGCATAGATTCCGTGCTTCAAGCCCGCCTGCGCGTCGATTTGCATGTTCGCGGTCGGAAATCCAAGCGTACGTCCGAGCTTCTTGCCGTGAATAACTTCACCGCACGCCATATAGCGATAACCAAGAAGTCCCGCTGCTTGAACGACGTCCCCTTCGCAAAGCAGATTTCTTATGCGGGTCGACGAGACGAGGTTATCGCCTTCGTCTGAAAAGGCATCGACAAGTGTAACCGTGAAACCGGCTTTTTCTCCAGCTTTCTGAAGAAATTCCGGTGTTCCGCGCCGGCCCTTGCCGAAATGAAAATCATAACCGGTGACGACACAGCTTGCGTGCAATCTTTCGACCAGAATGTGTTCAACGAAGTCCTCCGCAGAGCGAGACGAGAACTCACCGGTAAATGGTTGCTCGACGACCGCATCAAAACCCATCAGACGCAGAATCTCAGCCTTCTTTGCTGCTGCGGTCAAACGATCGATCGGCGCATCTGGCTTGAAGAAGCTACGCGGGTGCGGTTCAAAAGTCAGGACTACTGCTGGCAGACCGCTTTTTTCAGCAATCTCCAGCGCGCGCTCCAGCACAGCCTGATGGCCGCGATGGACACCATCGAAATTACCGATTGCCACGACACAATTCTGCAGGCGTTCCGGCAAAGAATCCGTTCCAGAAAGGCGCTGAAAGCTGGATGGGGTCATTGTGATCCGAACTTCGTTGGTCGTAACGAGATTGCTCGCCCTCAAACAAGAGCATTAAGCGCAGCAACCGGACGATTGCCATGCTTCTGGAGAAACGCTTCCATTCGGGCGATGTCAACAGTACCATCGGTCGTATAGTCCGCAGCATGAACTCCGCCGGAAATGTAGAGCACATCCAGTCCGAAATCGGCAGCTCCCTTCACATCGGTCAAGACACCGTCTCCGATACCGAGAATCCGGCTTTTCTCGACTGTCTCACCGCGGATCTCTTCAGCGAACCTCAGTGCTGCCTCGTAAATCGGGCGATGCGGCTTTCCTGCTATAAGGGTGCGTCCGCCGAGCTGGCCATATTCGCGTGCAAGGGCACCTGCGCACCAGATCAGCCGCGTACCGCGCTCAACCATAATGTCCGGATTGGCACAGATGAACGGAAGATTGCGCGAACGCAGCCGGACCAGCAATTCCTTATAATCGTCCGGTGTTTCACTTTCATCATCATAAAGTCCGGTGCAGACGACCCCCGAAGCTTCGAATTCTTCGACCAATTCAACATCGAGACCGTCATAGATGGTCAACTCGCGCTCACAGCCGATGTGAAACACCTTGCGCGGACCTTCGGCGATCAGATCACGGGTTACATCGCCGGACGTGACCACACGATCATAGGCATCGGCGGGAACGCCAAGACCCAACATCTGCTTTTCGACATCAGGATGAGGCCTTGGAGAATTCGTCACCAGAATGACCGTAACACCCTCGGCGCGCGCGCGCTTTAGCGCCTCGATTGCAGCCGGATACGTGGCTTCACCGTTATGCACCACGCCCCATACATCACAGAAGAGCACATCGTACTGGTCGGTCAGATCGTCGAGGCGTTCGAGCTGCTTCATGGTTTCCTCTTGATAATCCATCGGTAAGGCGAGAACCGCTATAGGGTGTCTTTAAGACTGCCGAGAAGGCAGCCAGCGCTCCATCTAACGCAGCCAATCACATCTGTCACGGTCTTTGGCCTGGATATCCGACCGGCAAAGCGCGTCCAATTATCCCATAGGTGATTTCACCGATCATTTACCGTGCTTCGTGACTGACTGTTAGAAGGATGCTGGTAGGAGCGGATACAACCTTTCATTTCATGTGTCGCAGACACAACCGTCGGCGGGGGCTACATTGAAAAACTGGATCACTCAAACCAGCAGGCTTGCGCTGCGTGGTTTTCGTCAATTGACTCAACCCATGAGCCTGCGCTTTGCCAAAGACGAGCGCGGTAATTTTGCGATGATAATGGCTTTGGTGCTGGTGCCCCTGTTGCTTGCCGGCATGGTTGCAGTCGACTCCGCCAATCTCATGCGCGTGCGCAACAATGTGCAGGCTTCGCTCGATGCTGCGGCACTTGCTGTGGGTAGGAGATTTTCCACTGGCGAAAGTCAAACTGTCGTGCAGGTATATGGTGCGCAAGTTTTTACCGCTAACCTTACCGCACTGAGCGCAGATGCGGTCAATTTCGACGTCGCTTTTCCCAAAGATAAAACAACTGATCAACAGATACAGGCGACCGCTGGATTCACTTATAAGTCCCTGTTTGGTGTCATTGCTTCTCGCCTTACAGGAGATGATTGGGATCAAAACCAATATACGCTCAGCTCTTCGGTCAGGCTTAAGAACACGATTGAAGTCGCTCTCGTTCTCGACAATTCCGGCTCCATGGATGAAACCAGAAGCGGGTCGACAAAAAAGCGCATCGACCTTCTGAAAGAAGCCGCCTCACAGCTCGTGGAGACATTGGCCGCGCAATCCACGCTCATAACCCACGTTGAAAACCCTGTGCAATTTTCACTCGTTCCCTTTGCTGGTTCAGTAAATGTCGGCCCGCAATATTTGAACGCAGCCTGGATGGATCCGGAAGGCAGGTCTCCCGTCAATCTCGAAAACTTTACGCTGCCTGTCACCATCGACAGTACACGCAAGATAGAAGAAAAGCCGGTAGGCAGCGGGCGATATTACAAATCCGGAACCGGCTGGGGGGAACGCAATAACAAACCTTATTCGCGTGCAGAACTTTATGCCGACCTTTCCCTGCGATCGAAAGAGACTTGGCTCCCTTGGCAGGGTTGTGTCGAATCTCGTCCGGGCACCTATGCGCTGGATGTAACGCCTCCTTCTGACAACAACCCAGACACATTATTTGTCCCCATGTTCGGCCCGGCTGAGTATTACAATACCGATAGCAGGGGAAACGTCACTTCCACCGTTTTGAACAGCTGGTGGCAAGACGACACATCCTTGGCTTACTCGCCCCGGCAAAGCGACCTCAAGAAATACTATCTGCGCGATTCCCTCGACAAGATTTACCGAGGCGGTAGATCGAATGGCGGCGGCCCCAACTATAGCTGCACATCATCACCTCTCACCCCATTGACGGACGTCACTACCGAACAGGGGATGAAAACAATTCAAACCGCAATCAAGGCGATGGTACCAAGCGGCGGTACGAATGTTCCCGAGGCTATGGCCTGGGGCTGGCGAACGATCGTCCGAGGAGCACCGTTTACAGAAGCCCGGCCTTCGACCGAACGCGGCAATGATAAAGTTGTGATCGTGCTGACCGACGGCGCCAACACCTATTATAAATATGACGGACTGGCTGGCTCGGGTCCCGACAGAGCTGCAAACTTTTCCTACTATTCAGCGCACGGCTACACTGCTCGCATAACCAAACACTACAGCCAGGCCCGTTTATTTCAGGAAAGCGGCGTTTCGGTTTCGCAAAATAACAGTACATATACGAAGGCTATGAATGCGCGTTTTGCAAAGCTCTGCGACAACGCCAAGTCAGCCAATATCATCGTTATGACAGTCGCATTGGATCTCAGCGAGACGAACAGCACCGAGAAAGCACAAATAGATCTGTTGAGATCCTGCTCTTCAAACTCGCGCGTTCGCATGGAGAGCGGCAGACCAGCCAAGCTTTTCTGGAACTCAACCGGCGGTGAACTAAGCGAAACATTCAGGCAGATCGGCGACGAACTCTCCAATTTGCGCATTGTGGATTGATATTGCCAACGACATCACCATATGCCGGATCGGACATAGTCAACCCGTGGCCGCTCCGCGTTAAGGATGGTGCAAATTAACCATCATTCATCTGTCAAATTTCTCAGGCAACCTTGACAAGATAAGGTCCGGCTTCTATCTCAGAGCCACGTTAGCACTCTCGCATGATGAGTGCTAACAAGCGCGGATCGGCTCGATCCGTTAACAGGGTTCAACGTCTATAACACCAAGGGTTATACCATGGCTGATATCAAGTTCCGCCCGCTTCATGACCGCGTCGTCGTTCGTCGCGTTGAATCGGAAGCCAAGACCGCTGGCGGCATCATCATCCCTGACACCGCCAAGGAAAAGCCGCAGGAAGGCGAAATCGTCGCTGTTGGCGCAGGCGCTCGTGACGAAGCTGGCAAGCTGATCGCTCTGGAAGTCAAGGCTGGCGACAAGGTTCTGTTCGGCAAGTGGTCGGGAACCGAAGTCAAGATCGGCGGCGAAGACCTGCTGATCATGAAGGAATCCGACATTTTGGGTATTGTCGGCTAACGCCTCCGACTCGGTATCGTCGGCTAATATGGCCTACATACGGGTCGATCATATACCACAAACCAATTCACCATAATCTGACCGGGACAATTCCCAGGAGAGTAAAATGGCTGCAAAAGACGTAAAATTCGGTCGCTCTGCGCGCGAAAAGATGCTGCGCGGCGTCGATATCCTTGCTGACGCTGTAAAGGTAACGCTCGGCCCGAAGGGTCGTAACGTTGTCATCGACAAGTCCTTTGGCGCTCCGCGCATCACCAAGGACGGCGTATCGGTCGCCAAGGAAATCGAACTGGAAGACAAGTTCGAAAACATGGGCGCACAGATGCTGCGCGAAGTGGCTTCGAAGACCAACGACACTGCCGGTGACGGCACGACGACCGCTACCGTTCTCGGTCAGGCAATCGTTCAGGAAGGCGCAAAGGCTGTTGCCGCCGGCATGAACCCGATGGACCTGAAGCGCGGTATCGACCTCGCAGTAACCGAAGTTGTTGCTGAACTTCTCGGCAAGGCCAAGAAGATCAACACGTCGGAAGAAGTTGCTCAGGTTGGCACCATCTCCGCTAACGGCGAAGCCGAAATTGGCAAGATGATTGCTGATGCGATGCAGAAGGTCGGCAATGAAGGCGTGATCACGGTTGAAGAAGCCAAGACCGCTGAAACCGAACTCGAAGTCGTCGAAGGCATGCAGTTCGACCGCGGCTACCTGTCGCCTTACTTCGTCACCAACCCTGAAAAGATGGTTGCTGACCTCGAAGACGCCTACATCCTTCTGCACGAAAAGAAGCTCTCGAACCTCCAGGCTCTTCTGCCGGTTCTGGAAGCTGTCGTTCAGACCTCCAAGCCGCTCGTCATCATCGCTGAAGACGTCGAAGGCGAAGCTCTTGCAACGCTCGTCGTCAACAAGCTGCGCGGCGGCCTGAAGATCGCTGCTGTCAAGGCTCCTGGCTTCGGCGATCGCCGCAAAGCCATGCTCGAAGACATCGCGATCCTCACCGGCGGTCAGGTTATCTCCGAAGACCTCGGCATCAAGCTCGAAACCGTTACGCTCGACATGCTCGGCCGTGCAAAGAAGGTTTCGATCTCGAAGGAAAACACCACGATCGTTGACGGTGCAGGCCAGAAGGCTGAAATCGACGCTCGCGTTAGCCAGATCAAACAGCAGATCGAAGAAACCTCTTCGGACTACGACCGTGAAAAACTTCAGGAACGTCTTGCCAAGCTTGCTGGTGGCGTTGCCGTGATCCGCGTCGGCGGTGCAACGGAAGTTGAAGTGAAGGAAAAGAAGGACCGCGTTGACGACGCCCTGAACGCAACCCGCGCTGCGGTTGAAGAAGGCATCGTTGCTGGTGGCGGCACCGCCCTCCTCCGCGCTTCGGCCAAGATCTCCGCCAAGGGCATCAACGCCGACCAGGAAGCTGGTATCAACATCGTTCGTCGCGCTCTGCAGGCTCCAGCTCGTCAGATCACGACCAATGCCGGTGAAGAAGCTTCGGTTATCGTTGGCAAGATTCTTGAGAATGCTTCTGAAACCTACGGCTACAACACTGCCAATGGTGAATTCGGCGACCTGATCAAGGCTGGCGTTGTCGATCCGGTTAAGGTTGTCCGTACCGCCCTGCAGAATGCTGCATCGGTTGCCGGCCTCCTGATCACGACGGAAGCCATGATCGCTGAACTGCCGAAGAAGGATGCAGCTCCGGCTGGCATGCCTGGCGGCATGGGCGGCATGGGCGGCATGGACTTCTAAGAAGTCTATAAAGCACGCCCATCAGGTAATAAGCTCGCACCGCAAAGCGGTGCGGGTAGCGGCATGGACTTCCAAGAAGTCCGTCAAGCTTACTTTGATGAAAATGCGAGAAAGGTGGCCTTGGGCCGCCTTTCTTTTTACGTTGCATAACCGTTTGTGATTTATGAAAAAATTTACTCTGCTCGCGCTTTGCTGCACCGAAGTCTTTATTTTAGAAACTTCTGATTGACTCATAACCACCAATCATGGTCAATCCCGAATGACACAGAGATGGACTTCCTGTTTGCCCCCGCACTTTGGAAGTCCTGTCTCAGGCAACAGGAAAGGCAGGCTTCGGCCTGTCTTTCCACTTGCACTTCCAAAAACTCAGCTTCTATTCTGCGGCGTCAATCTGCGCCTTTCCTGATATCGAGGCGTCATAACGCGCGCGAGCCATCATTACCTTTGCTTCATTGGCTATCGCCCACTCACCCAATGCGCGCACAGGCCGCAAGAGATCGCTCCCCATTTCAGTCAGTTCATATTCGACCTTGGGCGGAATTGTCGGAAAGATCGTACGCGTGACGAAACCATCTCGCTCCAGATTGCGTAACGTCGTCGTCAGCATTTTCTGAGAAATACCATCTACGCTTCGACGCAACTCGTTGAAACGCATTGGATGATTACCGAGATAGCTCACCACAAGCACCGTCCATTTATCGCCCACGCGAGACAGAATATCCGCAACGGTCCTGCATGCACTGGTTTCCTTGAAGTCACCGGGTTTCATAAAAGTGCCTCCTTGTGCGCTAGGTAAGTCACTTATATAGCGTCAGTTTCTAACGGTTACCACTCTAAATAAAGGTGCTATCTATGTCTAAGCTCAAAGTCGCCGTCATCGTCGGCAGTACACGTGAACAGCGTTTTGCTCCAGTCCCTGCTCAGTGGATTGCGAAACTCGTAGCAGAACGCCCGGAACTGGACGTGGAAATTCTCGATGTCGCCGATTATCCGATGGGCTTCTATGGCGACACTTCCACCACGACCGCACAAGCAGAAACTGCTGACAAATGGAAAAACAAGCTGCGCGAATTCGATGCCTATATCCTGACTGCGGCTGAATACAATCACGCTCCTACTGCTGTTCTAAAAAACGCCATCGACTATGGTGACTGGATTCAGAAGCCAATGGGATTTGTCGGCTATGGTGGCGTCGGTGGTGCTCGCGCTGTCGAACAACTGCGGATGATTGCAGTCGAAATGTCTTCTATGTCCGTCAAGACCGGCGTTCATATACTTTTCCCTGATTATCTCGCCGTCGTCAAAGGCGAGAATAAGCTGGACGACTTCCCTCATCTGGCAGAAGCAGCCAAAAACATGCTGGATCAGTTGGTTTGGTGGGGCAAGGCACTTAAGTCGGCGCGTGCCATCTGAATAAGACGGCAAGCCGGAACGTTAGAGTTCCGGCTTGCCGCTAGCATTGTATGCCCTATGATTATCCGCAGTCACAATGTAATGGATGATCATATGCGTAAAGAACTTCCTATCGCCACAGCTCCGAAAGACGGCCGTAAGATTACAGTCGTCTGGACCGATGAAGATGACCAGCGCAATGAGTCAATTGCACAGTATCGAACGCTAGCCCAATTGCAGGCCGGTGGCGGTCAGTGGGATGAGACAGATACTGGCTGGTGGACGTTCACCGATAGCAAAACCCAGCGCAAGATCGAACCGACCGCCTGGATTTCCGAAACGGATAACGGTGACGAAGAGGACGACGCTTGACCGTGGAGGTCCAGGTCAACAAAAATTGACTTTTATAGTCATGTTTTATCAAATGATTGCGTTATAAAAGTTTCACGAAGAAACATTAGCCCGCCAGGTGCTTGGCGGTGCTATATTTGCTTTGGATGGCTCGGTTTCGAGTCCAATTACCCGGAGACCTGAAATGACCGCTACGCGTACCGAAACAGATACGTTCGGACCGATTGATGTTCCTGCAGACCGCTACTGGGGCGCTCAGACGCAACGCTCGTTGCAAAACTTCAAGATCGGCGGGGAGCGCATGCCGCTTCCGTTGGTCCACGCACTGGGTGTCGTCAAGCGCGCGGCAGCGGAAACCAATATTGCGCTTGGCAAACTCGATCCGGTTCTCGGCCAGGTAATTGCAGTGGCGGCGTCCGAAGTCATCGAGGGTAAGCTCGACGAGCACTTCCCGCTGGTCGTCTGGCAGACTGGTTCGGGAACGCAATCGAACATGAATGCCAACGAGGTCATTTCAAACCGGGCTATCGAACTTCTCGGTGGTGAAATGGGGTCCAAGAAGCCGGTCCATCCCAATGACCACGTGAATATGAGCCAGTCGTCCAATGATAGCTTCCCAACGGCAATCCATGTTGCCACGGCAGTCGAGGCCGTCAATCGGCTTTATCCGGCGGTTGAACATCTGACCAAGGCGCTCCAGGCCAAGGAAGAGTCCTTCAAGGATATCATCAAGATCGGTCGTACCCATACGCAGGATGCAACGCCGGTTACACTGGGACAGGAATTCTCCGGGTATCGCGCCGCGTTAGAATATGCGCGCCATCGCATCGAGCAATCGCTCGCAGACGTCTTTCTGCTCGCACAAGGCGGGACTGCAGTCGGCACGGGCCTGAACGCGCCAATCGGTTTCGACACGGGCTTTGCTGAAGCCGTGAGCGAAATTACCGGCCTCCCTTTCAAGACTGCGCCCAACAAATTTGAGGCTCTTGCCAGCCACGGCGCTATCCTCAATTTCCATGGCAGCCTGAATGCTTTGGCGGCGGATCTTTTCAAGATCGCGAATGACATTCGTTTCCTCGGTTCGGGTCCGCGTTCCGGGCTTGGTGAACTGTCACTGCCGGAAAACGAACCCGGCTCCTCAATCATGCCGGGCAAGGTCAATCCGACCCAGGCAGAAGCTTTGACTATGGTCACAACACAGGTGTTTGGCAACCAGACCACAATTACGGTCGCCGCAAGCCAGGGTCACTTCGAGCTTAACGTGTTCAAACCGGTAATCGCATATAATGTCCTGCAATCGATCCGCATTCTCAGTGATGCCATGGTGTCGTTTGCCGATCATTGTGTGGAGGGAATCGAACCGAACCTGAACCGTATCAAGGAACTGCTGGACCGCTCGCTGATGCTTGTGACCGCGCTGGCTCCGGCGATCGGTTATGACAATGCAGCCAAGATCGCCAAGACTGCGCACAAGAATGGAACGACCTTACGTGAAGAAGCATTGGCGAGCGGATTGGTGTCGGCAGAAGACTATGAGCGGCTGGTGCGGGCAGAGAGAATGATTGCACCAGAGTGAATTGGTATTCATACTGTAAACAAACTGTCGAGGATTAGACGGCTTTCCTTGACAGTCTGCAGTCGTTAATTGATGCCTCAGTTCAACAGGAGATAGCCCCGCATGTCCTCTATCACTCCACAGTCCAATGGCGCTGTAACGCTCATCGCCCGCATCTTTCTTTCGATCCTCTTCATTCTTGCCGGCTACGGCAAGCTGACCGCCATCTCGGGCACTGCAGGTTACTTCGCTGGTCTCGGCCTTCCGGTTCCAACCGTTACGGCTGTCATTGTCGGTCTGGTGGAATTTGTCGGCGGCCTCGCAATTCTCGTCGGCTTTCAGACCCGCATCGCGGCAGCCATTGTCGGTCTGTTCACCATCGGCGCGACGCTTGTTGCCCACATGGACTTCTCGCAAGGCATGAACGCCATGATGGCGCAGAAAAACCTCGCAATTGCGGGTGGTCTCTTTATCCTCGCCCTGCATGGTGCAGGTTCGCTTTCGATTGACGCCAAGCGCGGCTGATCAGAAATCACCAACACAACATAAAGAAACCGCGCTATTCAGATGGCGCGGTTTTTTAATTTCCAGCGTCTTGCTGCCAATGGTTAAAAAGGAGGATTCTCCTCGAATTGAGGTAAGTCATCCAGAATGTCATACCATGGAGCTTTCGAGCCGACGAAAATATGAGCAGACGGCTTCAGCTTTGGCTCCTCAGCCAACACGCCATAATTGACGTGAACATATTCGCCCCCGCGAACGATGGAATATAGAAAAGAACCACAAGAAGCGCATCGCACATCGTGATCGATCTCGTTGCCGACAAGCATGAGCGACGATTTACTATTCGTCTCTTCGAGTGCGTGGGTTTTTATTCCACCGAAAGCCTTGAATGCACTGCCAGTGGCACGACGACATAATGAGCAATGGCAGTTCAGGGCATATTCGAATTCATCCGTCACTGTGAAACGCCCTGCTTCGCAGGTACAACGTCCAATCAATTTCCGCACACTATTCATCTGAACTGTTCCGAGTTCCAATTGTGAAATGGCAACTCGCAACATAAAAGACAAACTTGAAGTTATCTACCCGCCCAGTCCTTTACGAATACGGGTCGCAACTTCTGTGACACGTGCATTCTCGCGACTGCGGCGTGCTGAAACAAGGCAAGCCTGCGAGCGCAGAATAACGCCGTCTTCCAGAACCTTTAGGCGGTTAGCCCGCAGTGTTGAACCCGTCGATGTAATATCGACGATCATGTCTGCAGAACCTGCAGCCGGGGCGCCTTCAGTAGCCCCCAAGCTTTCAACGATGCGGTAAACCTGAATACCATGCTTCTGCGAAAAGAATTGCTGTGTCAGTCGCCAGTATTTGGTGGCGATGCGCAGACGGCGACCATGACGCTGGCGGAAATCTGCCGCCACATCGTCCAAGTCAGCCATACTGGTCACATCACGCCAGACTTCCGGAACTGCCACCACAACGTCAGCATGACCGAACCCCAGTTCCGCTTCGATGGCCACGCGTTCTTCCGAATGCGCCAATGTTTCGCGAACAAGATCTTCGCCTGTAACGCCCAGATCAACACTGCCGTATCCCAGTTCACGGGCGATTTCGGAAGCCGAAAGGAACAGAATGTCGAGATCAGTTTCGCCCTCAACACGAGCCCGGTAATTACGCGAGTCATCCGGCAGGATCACTTTGTAACCTGCCTTGTCTAGTACTGCGAGCGTCTGTTCCTTCAAGCGCCCTTTGGACGGCAATGCCAGAGTCACACTCATTTTTTCTCTCCCGCCAGCATTTGCAGTCGGTCGAGCCAGATGGAAAAGCCGACGCCGGGAATGTTTTCCGAAGCGCCAAGCATGGTCAGAAGCCGGTCATAGCGACCGCCGCCAGCGAGAACGCCTTCCTTTTCAACACCCGGAGCCCGGATTTCATAAACGAGACCGGTATAGTAATCGAGCGGACGCCCGAAGGAGGCATCGTAGATAATATCTTTTGTGGCGATGCCCGCATTCGCAATAGCTTCACTGCGCGCCTCAAACTTCTGCAAGACTGCAGCAAGATCAAGGGCGTGTTCCGAAGCAAATGCCCGCAAGGTAACGGCTGCGGAATCAAGCGAGACGCGCGTTTCAAGAAACTGTTTCAGAAGATCAAGCGCGGATGCCGGAAAGCGCGTAACCGCAAGATCTTCCTTCTCGATCAACCGGCGTGCAATCTCGGCCGGCGAACGTCCTGCACTGGGCGAAATGCCAGCTTCGAGCATTTCCGCTTCCAGCATGCGTGCAAGCCCGGATTCATCGCCCTCTGCCACCAGCCCGGCAAGCGTTTCCGGCAACGGATCACGCCGTTGTGCGCCAGTCAGTTCAGCAAGTACCTGTTCCATGGAATTCGCATCGCCGAAAGAACGCAGAAGCTTCTTGCGCCAACCTTGTGGCAGGCCCAGCGCCTTCAGCATACCCGCAAAAACCGACTGGTCTCCCAGAACAATCTCAAGCTCTGCTTCAGGAGCCGCCGCGCGAACACAGGAAAGCGCATCAGCAATCGAGCGCGCATCCGATGCGGCTTCGTCGGAAGCACCCAAGTCTTCGATACCGGCCTGAAGGAATTCAGCCGCACCGTCACGATGCTGACGGAACACTTCGCCCAGATAGGCATAGCGCTTCGGCGTGGCAGCATTCAGGGCGATGTGGTTGCGGCAGACGGGAATGGTAAATTCCGGCCGCAAGCACAAACTATCGCCGTTCTCGTTTTCAGTGAGAAAAATACGACGGCGTAAATCCTCGCCCGCCATATCCAGAAATGGATCAGCCGGCTGAATCAGCGGAATTTCGACAAGTTCGGCTTCGCGCGCACCAAGCGTCGCACGAAGAGAATTGAAAACACCAGACGAGCTCGATCCAGCCATGGTTTCCGTCACTTCGACTGTTCTGCGCGATCTCGCGCCTGGCTGGCAAGGATTTCACGGACGGCATCGATGAGGCCATTTTCCTTGGCCGTGATCTGAGCCGGGCGGCTTTCGCGCCAGGTTACATTGTCCTCGATCTCCGCAGAAAGGCGCTTGCCCTCGACCAGATCCTTGATCTGCACCTCACCGGCCTCACGCTCCTGCGAGCCCTGAATGATGACGCAAGGCGCTTCACGACGATCAGCATATTTCATCTGCGCCTTCATGCCGGACCCGCCGACATACATTTCAGCGCGAATACCGGCCTGGCGCAGGTCGGAGACCATCTTCTGATAGCGGCCAAGGCTTTCTGTATCCCTGTCCATAACCAGAACCACTACCGGGCCGACAACATCGGAAACATCAAGTTTGCCGAGGTTCTTCAAAGCCGTCATCAAGCGCGAAACACCAATAGAAATGCCCGTCGCTGGTACTGGCTCGCCGCGGAAGCGTGACACGAGACCATCATACCGGCCACCACCGCCCACAGAACCAAACACGACCTTCTGACCGTCTTCATTGGTAACGTCGAATTGCAGTTCCGCTTCGAAAACCGGCCCCGTATAATATTCAAGACCACGCACAACGGACGGGTCAATCTTCACACGACCATCGTAGCCACCCGCCGAGAACAGCACCTGCATGTCGGCAAGTTCGGTTACACCTTCCTCACCCTTGGCGTTGCCAGCCACAACTGCACGGAGATTGGCGATCGTTTCGACGCCTGTCGCCCCGCCCGCCGCAGTGAAAGCCAAAACTTTCTCGATTGCATCATCAGTAAGTTCAGCGCCCTTGGTGAAATCGCCGCTTTCATCAAGACGGCCCTTGCCGAGCAGAAGGCGAACGCCTTCAGGTCCAAACTTGTCGAGCTTGTCGATGGCACGCAGTACATTGAGGCGCTTGACAGCATTGCCCTCACCTTCAAGACCGATAGCATCCAACACACCGTCAAGAACCTTGCGGTTATTGACGCGGATCGCATAATCGCCACGACTGATGCCTAGGCGCTCCATCGTGTCGGCCATCATCATGCACATTTCGGCATCGGCCGAGACATTCGGCGCACCGACCGTGTCAGCGTCGAACTGCATGAATTGACGGAAACGACCCGGTCCCGGCTTTTCATTGCGGAACACCCAACCATTACGATAACTGCGATAAGGCTTTGGCAACGACTCGTAGTTTTCAGCGACGTAACGTGCCAGCGGCGCAGTCAGATCGTAGCGCAGCGACAGCCATTGTTCATCGTCGTCCTGAAACGAGAACACGCCTTCGTTCGGGCGGTCCTGATCCGGCAGAAACTTGCCGAGTGCATCCGTATATTCCACGAGCGGAGTTTCCACCGGCTCGAAGCCATATAGGTCGTAAACTTCACGGATTGTCGCCATCATCTTTTCAGCGGCGCGCAAATCATCCGGCACCCGATCGACAAACCCGCGCGGCAACCGCGCCTTCATCTTGTCCGCTTTATCGGCCATTTTTCCTGCCTGATCGCTGATTTATACACACATGCCGATTGGAACCGGCATCAATTCTGTTGCCGGTTTCCTAACCGATCAAGTCCGTTGCGGCAAGTGCAGGAAGCGTGTTCAGCGTGTCGCAATGGCGACGGCCGCGCCTGCCATCATGCCAGCGCTGGTTCTGTTAGCGATCCGCATCATGCGAGGACTGCGCAGAAACCGTCTTGCCTGCGCGGCAAGCACCACCCACGCCGTATCAACTGCAGCGAGAACAGCAAACATGACCACCAGCAATTCAGCCCAACCAACCAGCGAAACATGGGTGATATCAACCACCGTCGGCAGGATGGCGAGGTAGAAAACCATGATTTTCGGATTACCAAGTGTAATCGCCAGCGCGCTAAGGAAGAGCTTCCCAGCCTCACCCTGACGCGGAATGGCATTTTCATCCGCAACTTCATCTACCGGTGCGATCCACATCTTCCACGAAAGATAGATCAGATAGGCTACGCCCACATATTTGAGGATGAGAAACGCAGTGTGAAATGTGTTGGCCAGCGCAGCCAGTCCCCAGACTGCGAGTGAAAGCCAGATAGCATCACCAAGCCACAGACCGAACATGAATGGAAAGACGCCCTTGTGGCCGCGGCTGATGACGCGTGCCACCAGCGCGCCGACATTCGGCCCCGGCGTACCCGCCGCCACAACCAGAATACCGGCAAATGCCAACAACGACACCAAATCCATGATCGTCTCCCATACTCAAAGATGGATGTTTCTCGCAGAAATGATGCGGCTTAGCAATCGTTGCTCTAGCTGGGTCGTTTGAAACTCTGTCGCAATTTTTCAATGTGTGTCCGACAGTGACAACCTTCGATGTGGTCGTTCACCAGCCCCATTGCTTGCATGAAAGCATATACAGTCGTTGGACCAACGAATGACCAGCCGCGCTTCTTCAAATCTTTGGAGATGCGAATTGATGTTTCAGTCTTCGGATTGGCAACAAGAGTTGGATAGTCCACCACGGTAGGGCGATCTTTTACGCCCGGTTCGAATGACCAGAAATAGGCCGCAAGTGAACCCTTTTCGGCAACCAGCTCAATTGCGCGCTTGGCGTTGTTGATCGTGGATTCGATCTTGCCGCGATGGCGCACGATACCCTTATCGGCCAGCAGGCGCGCCACATCTTCTTGATTGTACTGCGCAACACGATGGAAATCGAAGCCATCGAAAGCGGCCCGAAAGTTCTCACGCTTGCGCAAGATCGTGAGCCACGACAAGCCTGACTGGAAGCCCTCAAGGCAGATTTTTTCGAAAGCCGGAAATCGTCAGAGACAGGAACACCCCATTCCTTGTCATGATAAGCAAGATAATCGGGTAACTCACCCGGCCAGAAGCAACGCGTCATTCCATCGGCGCCGACGATCAGACCGGTTTTTGCCTCAGCGACATCGCTCATTGTTCCGCCTCTCAAGTTTCATCCATAATTAATTATGTCGCGCAACCTGACACTAACCACAACTTTAATTGGAAGGGCCGTCAGGCAAAACACGCGACCAAAATTTACCTTTACGATTCCATTCCGGCACACAATCCCCACACGAGCATGAGGGTCGCTCTCCTGACAGCAGATGTCAGGAGCTGCAACGGGCAACTGCGTCACAAAGATTTTCAGGCGCAAAGATACGGATCTGAATTATGAAACCACGGCATCTTCTTTTAATCGGGTCGCTTGCGGCGATTGCCGTTTCCATCGTCAGCACGGGCATGGCCTTTGCCAATGACCGCTATGCAACACTGCCGCCGGTACGTGTGAGTCCTGATCTTTCCGCGCCATGGGTAGCTCAATTGCATGGACAGCCTGCCCGCATAAGGGCCGTACCGCAATCTTTGCAGCCAGCGCCACGTGTTGCCGCCAGACAGAAGCAGAAAGTCAAATCCAGCTATCGTCAGGTTTCGTATCAACGCCCGGCTGCGAATCCGGCAACCACAGTACGAAAGCACCAGATCGATCCCGCTTACCTGCCGCAGACGGTTTCCTATTCCGGCAACGAAAAACCGGGCACAATCGTCATCGATACAGGCAAGCGCTTCCTTTATCTCGTTCAATCCGGCGGTAAAGCGATGCGATATGGCGTCGGCGTCGGGAAACAAGGTTTCAGCTGGAAGGGTTCGCAGCGCATCAGCCGCAAGGCTGAATGGCCAACCTGGACACCGCCGAAGGAAATGATCACCCGCGAGCGCAAGAAGGGGCGTATCCTCCCGGCGCGTATGGAAGGGGGGATAAATAACCCGCTTGGCGCGCGCGCGCTTTATCTCGGTTCAACACTCTATCGTATCCACGGGACTAACCAGCCTTGGACTATCGGCAAGGCAATGTCGTCCGGCTGCATTCGCATGCGCAATGAAGACGTCACCGATCTTTATGAACGTGTCCCGGTCGGCGCAAAGGTGGTTGTCCGCTAATCGAACCATCTTTTTTATGCCATTTACAACCGCCTTCTCTCGGAGGCGGTCGTATTGTTTTCATAAATCTGAAAAGATCAAAATTTCTGCACAGAAAGAATGATTGCAGACTTGGAAACATGATTGAAAGGGCTTTTCCTTTTCCCCCGAACACCCATATGCTGACAGTGGCAAAGTCCAAAGAGATATGAAAATGGCTGCCAGATGGCAGTTCGTGCTGGAGAAAGAACCGGCATGCAGGTCAATAGCATTCATGCGCATCAAAGGATCCACCTTTGCGCTGAATGCTTCGGAGGGAAAGGATAAATCATGACCGTACCGACGGTTAAACTGAACGACGGCAATCACATTCCGCAGCTCGGTTACGGTGTCTGGCAAGTAGGTAATGACGAAGCAGTGGCCGCTGTCAGCGAAGCGTTGAAAGCAGGATATCGTCACATCGACACCGCTGCCATTTACGGCAATGAAGAAGGCGTCGGCAAGGCGATCAAGAGTTCCGGAATCGAGCGCGGCGACATTTACCTCACCACGAAACTGTGGAACGGTGAACAAGGCTATGAATCGACGCTGAAAGCATTCGACGCCAGCTTGAAAAAGCTTGGCACGGATTATGTGGATCTCTATCTCATCCACTGGCCGATGCCATCGAAAGATCTTTTCATGGAAACATGGCGCGCTTTTCTCAAATTGAAAGAAGAGGGTCGAGCCAAATCCATTGGTGTATCCAACTTCCGTACAGCCGATCTCGAACGCATCATCACGGAAAGCGGCGTAACGCCGGTTCTCAATCAGATTGAGCTGCACCCACAGTTCCAGCAGGACGAGTTGCGTCTGTTCCACAGCAAACACGACATCGCGACGGAAGCGTGGAGCCCACTTGGTCAGGGTAAAATTCTGGAGGATGCCACGCTGAAGGCCATCGCGGAAAAGCATGGCAAGTCGGTCGCACAAATCATCCTGCGCTGGCACATCGAAACGGGCAATATCGTCATTCCCAAGTCCGTTACGCCCGCCCGTATCAAAGAAAATTTCGATATTTTCGATTTCCGTCTCAACGGAACCGATCACGATGCGATTACGAAACTGGACAAGGCAGACGGCCGGATCGGCCCGAATCCGAGTACCTTTTCGGCTGGCTGAGCAGACATCGAAGACAAAACCGGGCAATTGCCCGGTTTTTTTTATGCAGCGATTTGTGACAATCCCTGAGGCTTCGGCCCACCATAGGCCCAGTCGATCAGTTCCACCGTGTGCACGATGGGTAGCTTGCTGCCGGTGGCGATCTGGGTCATGCAGCCGATATTACCGGTAGCGATCAGATCGGCGCCTGTCGCCTCAATGTTCTTTACCTTGCGGTCACGCAGCTTGGCGGCAATCTCCGGCTGCATGATGTTATAGGTGCCAGCCGATCCGCAGCACAGATGCCCTTCCAGCGGTTCCTTCACCGTGAAGCCCGCTTTTGACAGCAGGTCTTTCGGCTGCCGCACAATTTTCTGCCCGTGCTGCATCGAGCAGGCCGAGTGATAGGCGACTGTCAGCGCCTGCGGCGCATCGGGTTCCGGCAGATCGATGCCGGTGAGATATTCGGTGATGTCCTTTGCCAGCGCCGACACGCGCGCAGCCTTGTCGTGATAGGCCGGATCAAGCCGCAGCATGTAACCATAATCCTTGATCGTTGTGCCGCAGCCGGACGCCGTGACGATGATCCCGTCGAGACCGCCCGCCTCGATCTCGCGCGTCCACACATCGACATTGTGCCGCGCCTGTTCCAGCGCCTGCTCTTCGCGGCCCATATGGTGGACCAGCGAACCGCAGCAGCCTTCGCCCTTCGGTGTCACCACTTCGATGCCGAAGCGGTTCAAAAGCCGCAAGGTGGCGGCATTGATACCCGGATTGAGCACAGGTTGCGCGCAGCCGTTGAGAATTGCCACGCGACCGCGCTTTTCTCCCTTGGCAGCGCTGATGGCTTCAATAGGGGCCGCTGATGGCAGGCTTTGCGGCGCGAGATCAAGCATCGCCGCCATGGGTTTCAGGGCATCGCTCTTGCGCAAAAGCGACGCGAACGGCTTGCCGAGCTTCGCCAGTTTCAACGCTGCACGGAACCGGCCCGGATAGGGCAGAACCTGCGCCAGAACACCGCGCAGAAAACGGTTCATGAAGGGGCGCTTGTAGGTTTTCTCGATATGCGCGCGGGCATGATCGACCAGATGCATGTAATTGACGCCCGAAGGACAGGTCGTCATGCATGAGAGGCACGACAGGCAGCGATCGACATGGCGCACGACCTCCTCATCCGCCGGACGACCATTTTCCAGCATGTCCTTGATCAGATAAATGCGCCGCGCGGGCTGTCGAGTTCGTTGCCGAGCGTCACATAGGTCGGGCATGTTGCGGTACAGAAGCCGCAATGCACGCATTTGCGCAAAATTTTTTCGGCTTCGCTGACACCAGGATCGCGTAACTGATCGGGACTGAAATGGGTCTGCATGGCTTCAAGCTCCAGCCTGACGGGGATGCATACGCCCCGGATTGAGGATATTTTCGGGATCGAATTGTTGCTTCAACCGCTGAGAAAGCGCTACAAGTGCTGCCGGTTGCGGCTCGAACACTGCATTGCTTGCGCGAATATGTTCCGATGCGCGCACGAGCGTCGCATGGCCACCGCCATATTTGGTAATCAGCTTGCGCAAAGTTTGCGCTTCCGGGTCCGCTTCCATCCGCATCCAGATCAGCCCACCCTGCCAGTCGTAATAGGCATCGACGCCCGCATGACGGCGGAACTCGTCCACCATCTGCCAGCCTTGCATCGGCGTCATCGAAACACGCCAGACAGCGCGATTGTCGCCTGCATTGGCATAAGGCAGGACATCGCGCACTTCACGCCAGAGCTGCTGCGATTGCCCCCCGTTCAACACTTCCACCGTGCCGGATTGGCCCAGCAGCGCCTGCAATTGCCGACTACGGTGCTCGACCGAAGGTGCAAAGCCTTCGAGCCGTAGAACGGTCGCCGCATCCCAGCCGAGTTTTCCGTCAAGGAAGCGGTTGGCAACCGTCGGTGGCAAATGTGCCGCAGATGCGACTTCCTCGCGCGACCCCATCGCCATGGCCATGACGCGCGCGGCCTGTTCGTCAGTCAGCCCACGCACGGCAAGCGTTGCCGCCGTTTCCGGCTTCGGCAGAACCTTGAACGTCACCTCGGTGGCAACGCCCAGTGTGCCCCAGGAATTAGCCATGCCTTTGGACAAATCATAGCCGGTCACGTTCTTGACCACGCGACCACCAGATTTGAACAATTCGCCTCGCCCGGACACGACGCGCACCCCAAGCACATGATCGCGGGCAGCACCTGCCTTGAGACGGCGCGGACCGGACAGATTGGCGGCAAGCGCGCCACCAATCGTGCCGCGCCCACCCTCGCCCGACAGCAACGGGCCGTAATCCATCGGCTCGAAGTGAAAGCACTGATTGTTGTCGGCCAGAAGCTTTTCGATCTCGACCATTGGCGTTCCGGCTTTTGCCGAAAGCACCAGTTCGTCCGGCTCATACAAGGTCACGCCCGTAAGCCGCGACACGTCGAGCACGCGACCTGCATCAACCCTGCGTCCGATGCCACGCTTGGAGCCATGGCCGATAATTTCCAGCGGCGTAGAACTGGCCAGTGCATCCTGCACCGCCTCCAGAACGCCCGCCTCATCCTGCGGCTTTAGAATATTTGCATCGCTCATGATCAAAACCACAACTCAGAATCGGGGAATATCCGGGAAGGCCAGCTCGCCGCGATGCACATGCATGCGACCAAGCTCGGCGCAGCGGCGCAATTGCGGAAACACCTTGCCGGGATTGAGCAGATGCTTGGCATCGAAAGCGCATTTGACGCGCATCTGCTGGTCAAGATCGATCTCGTTGAACATTTCCGGCATCAGATCGCGCTTTTCGATGCCTACTCCATGTTCGCCAGTGAGAACACCACCGACTTTCACGCAAAGGCGCAAAATGTCCGCGCCAAAATCTTCCGCAGCTTCCAGTTCGCCAGGAATATTCGCATCATAGAGGATAAGCGGATGCAGGTTGCCGTCGCCCGCGTGGAACACATTGGCCACCCGCAATCCGTATTTCTCGGAAAGTTCGCGCATCCCGGACAGAACACGCGGCAGCTCTTTGCGCGGAATGGTGCCATCCATGCACAGATAGTCCGGCGAGATGCGTCCCACTGCCGGGAATGCCGCCTTCCGGCCTGCCCAGAAAGCCAGACGTTGTTCTTCCGACTGCGACAGAATGCAGGTTGTGGAACCGTTTGTAAGCGCCAGTGCTTCGACCCGACCTATCAGATAGTCCACTTCGACGGGCGGCCCATCAAGTTCGACGATCAGCAGCGCTTCGACATCGAGCGGATAACCGACCCGCACGAAATCTTCGGCAGCCTTGATGGCTGGCCTGTCCATCATCTCCATGCCGCCTGGTATGATACCTGCGCCGATGATGTCAGCGACACACTGACCGGCTTGCTCGCTGGAGGGAAAGCCGACCATGACTGCACGCGCCGTTTCCGGTTTTTGCAGGATACGGACCGTAATCTCTGTCACGACACCGAGCAGTCCTTCTGAGCCGGTCATCAGACCGAGAAGATCGTAGCCCTCACTGTCGAGATGCTTACCGCCAAGCCGGATAACTTCTCCGGTGATAAGCACCATTTCGATGCCGAGCACATTATTGGCGGTCAGACCGTATTTAAGGCAATGCACACCACCCGCATTTTCAGCGACATTACCGCCAATGGAACAGGCAATCTGTGACGAGGGATCAGGCGCATAATAAAACCCCTCGTGTTCAACAGCCTTGGTAATGCCGAGATTGGTCACGCCCGGCTGTACCACGGCAACGCGGTTCGGATAATCGATTTCGAGAATACGATTGAAGCGGGACATACCAAGCAGCACCGCATCCTGCAGCGGCATGGAACCGCCCGACAGCGATGTGCCCGCTCCCCGTGGCACGACACGAACGTTGTTATCGTGACAATAGCGCAGAACCTGCGAAACCTGATCAACCGTTTCTGGCAGCACAACGACCAACGGCAACGAACGGTGCGCGGTCAGGCCATCGCTCTCGAACACGCGCATTGCATTGATAGCATCCACAACGCCTTCGCCCGACACGATGTCGCGCAAGTCTGCAACGATCTGCTCGCGCCGCTGCATGACGACGCGTCCGGTTCCGGCATGATGAGTCCGCTCATATTCTCCTCCACCACTTATGTGGTCAAAGTGCACTCCGCACCATTCTCGTCAAGTGGTAAATCATTTTTACCACTTTAGTCAGCGGCTAAACAGTTTTCACACTGCGGCATAATTGCTTGCCTAGTTTCCTAGCGCTCGGCTAGATGCTTTAAACCCAAAGCTTTAGCAAAGCACGGCAATGAGTGGGATAGCAGAACATGATGAGCAGTCTGGCGGATATGGAAATCTTTGCCCGCGTCGTGGCAACGGGCAGCATGTCAGCAGCCGCTCGCGATCTGGGCCTCTCGCCAGCGGTCGTCTCAAAACGTCTGGGACGGCTGGAAGAGCGCCTCGGAACCCGACTGCTTCAACGAACGACACGCCAGATCGCGTTGACTGAGGCCGGTCAGGGTTATCATGAGCGGGTTCTGGCCATTCTCTCCAACATCGAAGAAGCGGAAGCCTTTGTTGCCCGCCGTTCTGCCGATGCGCGCGGTACATTGAAAATTTCAGCCCCTACGACTTTCGGTCGCATGCACATTGCGCCCTATCTCGTGCCGTTCATGCGCGCCAACGCAGACCTTACCGTCAATATGCAGCTCACCGACGAGATGGTCGACATTGTAGGCGATGGATACGATCTTGCCATTCGGATCGCCGAACTTTCCGATTCAACCCTCGTCGCACGCCGTCTCGCACCCGTGCGTCGTATTCTCGTCGCTTCACCCGGCTATATCGCGGAACGCGGTACACCACAGACGATTGAGGACTTGCAGGACCATATCTGTCTGGCACCTCACAACAACGACCCCTGGCGACTGGAAGGCCCCAAAGGCCCCATCGTCATTCGCCCAGTGGGGCCACTGCAAACCAATTCCAGCGAAATGGTACGCGAGGCAGTCCTGGCAGGCCTCGGCATAGCGCAACGCTCGACCTGGGATATCGGCCCGGAACTTGCAGCAGGCAAGTTGGTACAAGTTCTGCCCGACTATGCCGCGTCTCGCAACGTTGCAATTCATGCCGTCTATCCATCGAAACAGTTCCTCCCGGCAAAGGTCAGACTGTTCATCGACTATCTGGCAGATCTTTATGGCCCTGTTCCTTACTGGGAAAGCGGCGCATCTCCGCACGAAGTAGCAAAGAAATAGACTGGCTTTCGTTCGTCGGTTAATAAGTCGCGCGCGCTATATTAGTGTGCCAGCATATAAAGCTAACTAAGCTTTTGATTCTAAAAGGCTTAAATATCCCGCAATCCGTTATTCAAGCGAATCGGATGATTGTCTCCCATTGTCCTGATTTTCTGGGAAAAATGATGAACACACCTTTACGTTTTATTCTAGCGATCATCGTCGCCGTTATCGTCGGCTGTGGTTTCATGTTCTATGACAAATCACGTGGCGCCGAGTGGGTCGTTTCTCCACAACAGATCGAACAAGCTAAAGCCGAAGGCAAATCGGGCGTAGAAAGCCGCCCCGGCACTGTGACCGTACTTCCGATCCGCAGCGAAACCGCTGACGCACTCCCGTTTAAATGGGCTATGTACGGCTTTGTCGCAGGTCTTTTCGTACTCGTCGCGACACGCAAGCGCAAAAAAGCCTGATCATTTTTTGATCATGTATTCCGAAAGCCCGGTCGCATCATCGATCGGACTTTCCTTTTCAATATATTCCGTTGCCGGGCATCGACCTAAAGGCTAATTTGCCGCCTTTATGGAGAGGGCTTCAGACGGCATGGCCGAAACAATTTTTTCACGCATACAGGCAAGCCGCACGGCAGACGACGTTGTGCATCAGATCGAAACGCTCATTCTCGAAGGCGTTCTGCGCGGTGGCGACCGGCTTCCCGGCGAGCGTGAACTGGCGCGCCAGTTCGATATATCTCGCCCGATATTGCGCGATGCTCTAAAAAGGCTTGAGACTGCCGAACTCCTCATCTCTCGTCATGGTGGAGGCACATTCGTTGCAGACGTGATCGGACAGGTATTCAGCGCCCCTGTGGTCAAGCTTTTTGCCGATCATCGCAAGGCGACCGCAGACTATCTCGAATATCGCCGGGAAATCGAAAGCATTGCCGCAGAATATGCAGCACTTCGAGCTACACCAGCTGACAAAGCGCTTTTGACCGAGATCATGGAGGCCATGGAAAAGGCTCATGGCGTCAGCGACTTCGACACGGAGGCACGCCTCGATGTGGAATTGCACAATGCCATTGGTGAAGCAGCACACAACATCGTTCTGCTGCACACCCTGCGGTCTTGCTATCAACTTCTGAAGGATGGCGTTTTTTACAATCGCAGCCTAATTTACAGCTATCCTGGCGTCGCCGACATGTTTCTTTCGCAGCACCGCGCCATTTACGATGCCGTCATGGCCGGTAATCCGCAAGCGGCACGCGAAGCGGTGCGAAAACACATTCGTTTCGTGGAACAGGCCACGCATGATCGCGAGCTTCACGAAGAACGCGAACGTGTCTCGCGCCTGCGCTATCGGCAGCGGGCGGGTGCGAAGTCAGGCAAGGACACGAAGGAAAATGACAGCGAATGAACGGCGTAGTTTTCAAAGATGCCAAAGGACCCGACGGTATCCGCCTTTATGCCATCGGCGACGTACATGGCCGTCTCGACTTGTTGCAGGATATGCACGGGCTGATCCGTGCCGACCTTGACCACCGCCCCGCTCACGACTGGCGTATCATTCATCTTGGTGATTATATTGATCGTGGTCCGCGCTCGAAAGAAGTGCTGGATTTTCTGATTGATGTGTCACGTCGGGATAAGCGCGTCATTTCGCTGTTGGGCAATCACGACGACGGTTTTCTTACCTATCTAGCAACGGGAGACGTTGCCGGGATATTCGCACTCCACGGTGGCATTGATACCGCCCGCTCCTACAATGTGGAAGTTGATTTTACTGATGCAGATTCAGCGCGCCTAGGTCATGCCGCGCTCGTCAAGGCCGTTCCCCAAACCCATATCGACTTCATTCGCGCCATGCCGCGCTCAGTCGCTTTTGGCGAATTCTTCTTCTGTCATGCAGGCATAAACCCTGCTGTGCCGCTGGATGCACAAGACCCGGAAGAATTGATCTGGATTCGCACAGCTTTCCTCAAATGGACTGAGCCCTTCGAAAAGGTCATCATCCACGGGCATACACCGCAAAGCGCTATCGATATTCAACCGAACAGGGTCAATCTCGATACATATGCATGGAGAAGTGGGCAGCTTTCAGCCATCGTGATCAACGGCTCTGAAAAGCGTTTTATTGCAACGAGCTAGTACGCTCAATGAGCGCTGGAAATGCCATAACCGTCAGTAGACATCGCGTTGTTGCCCGCATCGACGGTAAATATGCCGACCGCCATGAATACAATCGCGGAAACCATCAGGACGGTGAGAAGAGCGGCATGCTTGGCGGTCATATTCGGAAACTCTTTCGACGGTGGCCGGATAAAGTTCGGTAGACGAGCCGCCACTTGAGAGCATGGCGATCAGCCTTGCTCATTCGGTTGCTGCCCGGGGAGACGGCGTTCAGTTACACCCGAAAAAAGTTACCCGCAACTGAACGGTTCCAGCCAAGCCACCGCTTTTCTCTTGAAAAACCGAATTGGTTGAACGCTGTGGCAAAGCGGCAACGCGATACTTCGACTTAAGGTTAAGACGCAGTTACGAGGCCTCTAGATTTGGTTTACCCACGCCTTGGCTAATGCAGCACCTGCGGCATCCGCCTGTGCTCCGAACTTCTTTGCAAGCTCTGGATATTGTAACGCCCAATCCGGCGCGAAACCCGCGATCAGTTCGCTTAGCTGGTCATTCCACTCGGCCACAAGCTGCGTGTTCGCCTCGAAATGGAATTGCGTGCCATAGACTGCACGTCCAATGCGATAAGCCTGATGAGGTGTCATATCGCTTATCGCCATATGCAAAGCTTGCTTCGGAAGCGAAAACGTATCGCGATGCCAATGAAAGATTGGAAAGATGTCACCCGCGGCAGACAAGACCGGATCGCTTTTACCCTCCTCGGTAAGCCGAATTTCTTGCCAGCCGAACTCCATCGGGCGATCCAGAATATTCTCCCCACCATAAGCACGAGCCACGAGCTGGCTGCCCAGACAAATGCCGAGAACGGCCTTATCATGATCGCCAAACCGGCGTATAAGCTCGAGCAAATGGGGGAAGTAAGGACATTCGGCGTCGGCAAGCGCATTCTGCTCGCCGCCAAGAACGATCAAGGCTTGATAGCCATTGTCATCGGAGGGTAATGAATCGCCGTTGTAGGGATGACGCAGATCAATCGAATGCCCAGCATTCACCAGTATTGGCTCGATCTGTCCCAATCCGGACCCATCGTAGTTCTGGACAACCAGCACACCCATGAGAAATCCCCAACCGCTTTTGTCTTTGCTAACATGGAAAAAGCCCGGACGACAGCCGGGCTTTTAAATCAGTTCACCACCGAAACGCTGACTGTTCGGCCAGCAACGAGATGGACACTGTCCGGCACCTCTTCAAGTTTCACACGCACTGGCACACGTTGTGCCAGACGCACCCAGTTGAAGGTCGGCGAAACATTCGCAAGCAAGCTGGAAGAATCGCTACGCTCACGATCTTCAATACCTCCAGCGATGCCTTCAACCTTTCCTTTGAGTTGCACTTTGCTGCCCATGATATCGACCACTACCGGGTCACCAATCTGGATACGCTCGAGTTTGTTCTCTTCAAAATAGCCAGAAACGTAGAACGAGTCCGTATCCACCAAGGCAGTCACTGCTGAGCCTGCGGAGACGTAATCACCCGGCTGAAGCGAGAAGTTGGTAATCACACCGTTGACGGGCGCTTTTACCGACGATCTATCGAGATTGAGTGCTGCAAGATCGCGATCCAGTTGCGCCTGCCGATAGGAAGCTTCCGCTTGCTGGGCCGTCGTTTCAATCTGCTCCAGTTTCTGGCGTGTCACGGTCGTGTCGTTAAGCTGGCGATAGCGGACCAGATCGCGGTTTGCCATATCAAGTGCCGCCTTGCTGCTATCAACCTTTGCTTCCGTTGTTTGCAGGGCGAGCTTGTAACGGGCCTGATCGATGCGAAAGATAACGTCGCCCTGATGAACAGTCGCATTGTCGTGGACGAGCACTTCGCCAACAAGGCCCGAGACATCCGGCGCAACACGCACGACATCGGCACGAATTTTGCCATCGCGTGTCCATGGCGCGTTCATGTAGTAATCCCACAAATGCCAACCGAGGAGCCCTGCCATCGTGACCATGACGACGGTTACAAAGACACGACCTGAATGTGCAAAGAGCTTTTTCATAGCGGTATTCCATTGAGAATGACGGCGGCAACACCGAGAATACAAAAATACATCGCAGCATCGAACAAAGGCCGATGCCAGACGAAACGATAAAGGCGTGCCCGCGCCAAAAGGCGTTGCATGACCGTATTTGCAAAATAAGCGCCAAGCGCCAGCACGCCGAGGGTCGGAATGTAAATTCCGTAGATATCGAGTTCAGGTTGCATCACAAATCACATCGTTGTCTTAGGCTGCTTGCGGGAGTTCCATGAGTGGACGCGGCGGCAAGGCAAAAGGTGGCGCTTTCGGAAACAGATTGAAGCGAAGGGCGACCAGCGCCATTCGCGTACGTTTGGCTATTGCTGGCGATCCGCTCTCGATAATGGTAGTGATTGCCGCATCAATGGAGGCGAGCAGGTTTCTGTCGATTTCACCTGCCTCCTGTGGCTTGTTGGCCAAGGCTCGGTAATGCGCGCCAACACCATCCAGCACTTCATCGACAGCTGGCCGACAGTTTTCGGGCAGTTTGGAGCGGTATTGCTGGAGATCGATCGTGTTCATGCCGTTTCGCAGATCGCGCAACAGATCGACCTTCGCGACATCTGCCGCCGGGACCAGCGCGAGACGCGGGGTCATCATGCCGATACGGTCGATCATCCGGAGCAAAAGGCGATTCATGCGCTGGCGACGATGACGTCCGGGGCGCCGTTCAGCAGCAAGTGCAATATCGTTCCAACCCGCCTTGATCAGGCGGCGCACGCTCCATTCAGCACCGACGGACCGGACAATTGAAGTCACTACGGCAGCGATTACGATCCCCACTACGGTGGCCAGATTGGCATTGGCAAAACTGACAAAATCGTGGGTCAGATGGCCCTGCAGCATGAGCATGTTCGGCAAGTTCACGCAGAGCACCATGCCGAGCAAAAATTGCGAAGGAATGGCAAGCAGCAAGCCTGCCGGGATGAGGAACAGTCCCAGCACCAGAACCAGCGGGAAGAACCCATCCACAAGTGGCAGCAACGCAAACTCAAAAATGAAGGCGGCAACGATGACAATCAAAAGCAGCCAGTTGAACTTGCGCATGACCGGCACCGGATCATCCATGGTTGCGAAGATGCAGCAGAAAATACCGGCCATCATGGCTGCAGCACTGCCTTGAGACCAGCCGCTCGCAATCCAGAATGCAGTCGCTACACAAGTTGCCAGAAAGGCGGAAAAGCCAGACAGGAAGGCCATGCCGTAGTCCCGATGCATAGGGCGGGCCTTCAAATGTGCGTCGTAGCGACGCCAGCGCAGCGAATGTCGGGAATCGGAAACAATGTCCTGACGCAGTGTGATGCAATCGCTCCATATCTGCACCAGATCGCGAACGCGCGCAGCCACATTGAACGGCAGCAATTCACCCCAACTTGTCGCATCCTTCCCATGCCGGTCGATTTCGTCGATCAACTGCAAGAAAACAGCACGGCGTTCCTCTGTCAGGTTTTCGCCGCTCTCGATCCAGTCACAGGCCTCGTCCAACAGTTTCTGCACCGCTGGATGCCAGGACTTTTCATTTTCACCAGGCTTCATAGCCAGCACATCGTGCAAGCTTGATATGATCGGAAGAACAGCCACCATACGCTGCTGCAAAACGTGAAGCTGCGTTCCGACATTTCTGATTGATGAAGTGTCATAGGCAACATGCGTCGTCAGATTGCGCAGCTCGAGCGCATCGGCTGCAAGACGCTGGCGATCCCGAAGAAATTCAGGTGTAGCACCTTCCCCCCGCATGCTTGCCAGCGCCAGCTTTGAACCGTCACGCAGCCAATTATCGATACGACTGACGAGCACCGGGCCGCTGTGACGTGGAAAAACAAGTCGATTGACGACAGCAGCGCAAATGATCCCGATTGCGATCTCTTCCACACGACCCACGGCATAGTCGAAAGTCGTTTCAGGCACGGAAACAACGGCAAAACTCGCGATAGCCACCGTATAGCCAGCCAGCATGAACAAATAACTGCGCGGCGTACCATCGAGCAGGCTGATCGCAAGGCAGAGGCCCATCCAAAGACCGATCGCCAGCGTCAGTATTTCAGGAGAATTGACCAGATGCGGCACGAACAGAATGGTCACTGCTCCGCCGATAATCGTACCGATCAGACGGTAAAAACCCTTTGATGTCGTCGCACCTGAGAGCGGATGCGCAACAATATAGACAGCCGCAATGGACCAGTAAGGATTGGGCAAATTGGCCATCAGGCCGATCCACAGCGCAAGCATGGCTGCAGCGAAAGTCTTCAGTGAAAAGACCACGTCCCAGAACTTCGGAGTTGTTTCGACTGGCTTCGTCATGGCTGTGAGGGCACCGGTTGAATGCATCGCATCTTTCCGGTCGCGCGACCGATCAGAAAGATTGTGTTTGAAACTTCTCATTCAGCTTGCGCAGCACTTCCATGGCAATGTCGACCGCATCGGAATCGAAATCACCGAGGAAAATGGCGCGAAGACGGGCAGCAGACTTTTCCACCTTGGCGGCAAGAGCGCGACCGTCCTCTGTCAGTTGAATGAGCTTGACGCGACGATCAGCATCGTCGGCAACCCGCTGGATCAGGCCATCCTTCTCCAACTCGTCGACAACCCGGACAATCGTTGCTCCCTCGATACCGACCCGTTCGGCCAGCACACCTTGGGGAATACGATCTCCGTGCCGCAACAGGATCATCAGCGGTATGGCTTTCGCGTCGGAAAGACCATGTTCCGCCATCGCTGCATCGAAAGCTTTCCGCCATCCTCTGGCGGTGCTTGCAAGAAGCGGTGCGAATTCGACCCAAGTTTGTTTCATCACATCAATTCCATTCAAATAGATAGCTTCATACCTATATGGATACAATCTAATTAAATGCAACTGCCATGATGTTTCCCATCAATTGTTTGTGTAGGAATGCTAATTAATTGTCTCTTGATGCATTACCAAAGCGCTTGACCGCCGCCCCTGCCCTCTGCCATCGATGCTGTCATGCGCGCAAACTACAAAATGCAGAGACTATACGTTGAAAACGACCTCGACGACGGCGACCAGATTGAGGTCCCCCCGCAGGCCGCACATTATCTCACCCACGTCCTTCGCTTGAAGGATGGCGATGAAATTCTCGCCTTCAATGGACGCCACGGCGAATGGAAATCACGGCTGAAGCCGGAGGGTAAAAAGCGTCTGTTCCTCATGCCCTTCGAACAGACGCGCCCGCAGCCTTTAGCGAGTGATCTTGTTTATTGCTTCGCCCCTCTGAAACAGGGGCGGCTGGACTATATGGTCCAGAAAGCTGTCGAGATGGGCGCAGGTATACTGCAACCTGTCATCACACAGCACACGCAGGTACCAAAGCTGGGGGCCGATCGCATCAAGGCCAATGCGATAGAAGCTGCGGAACAGTGCGGCGTACTTTCCATACCGGAATGTTGTGAGGCCATTCGCTTTGACCGCTTCATTGAGCAGTGGGACAAATCCCGACATTTGATCTTCTGCGATGAAGGGTACGAATCGGACGATCCGTTGACCATCTTGCAGAAAATGGCGCCCGGCCCTGTCGCGTTGTTGATTGGTCCCGAAGGTGGCTTCTCAGAAGACGAACGTCAAACGCTCCGAAATCTCCCCTTCGTGACAGCTATTCCGCTCGGCCCTCGAATCCTGCGTGCCGACACAGCTGCTGTCGCTGCGATGGCTCTGGTACAATCTGTGCTCGGAGACTGGCGGAATGCAGGATGACGTTCTCGAAATCTGACGTTCAATGGAATTGACTTGCGTGATTTGACAAATTTGTCCAATCACGCTGAAAAGCGAAAAATAGGCTAGGGATAGACTGCATGGCGCGCGATACAACTGACGAAACGGCACTGACGGGCGTTGAACAACTGGCGAACTATCTGGCTGGCGGATGCAAGCCCAAGGATGCCTGGCGTATCGGCACCGAGCATGAGAAATTTCCATTTTACACAGCCGATAACAGTCCTGTTCCCTATGAGGGGCCGCGCGGTATCAAAGCCATACTCGAAGGCATGCAGGCCACGCTTGGTTGGGAGCCTATTATCGATGAAGGCAATATCATCGGCTTGGTAGAGCCAACCGGACAGGGCGCCATTTCGCTGGAACCCGGAGGCCAGTTTGAGCTTTCCGGGGCACCGCTTTCAACCATTCACCAGACGTGTCGTGAAGTGAATGCGCATCTGTCCCAGGTCCGCGAAATTGCCGAGCCTCTGGGCATCCAATTTTTAGGTGTTGGTGGCAGTCCAAAATGGACCTTGGCTGAAACACCTGTCATGCCGAAATCACGCTACAAGATCATGACCAACTATATGCCAAAAGTCGGGCATGAAGGTCTGGACATGATGTACCGCACGTCGACCATTCAGGTTAATCTCGACTTCAGCTCGGAACGCGACATGCGCCGCAAGATGCAGGTTTCGATGAAGCTGCAATCTGTGGCCACCGCACTTTTCGCCAGCTCCCCATTCACCGAAGGCAAGCCAAACCACCTTTTGTCGTGGCGCTCGAATATCTGGCGCGATACCGATAACCAGCGTTCGGGCGTGCTGCCGTTCGTCTTCTCGGAGAACTTCGGTTTCGCCGATTATGTCGAATGGGCGCTTGATATACCGATGTACTTCATCCTGCGCGACGGCCATTATCACGACTGTACGCATGTCACGTTCCGTCAGTTCATGAATGGTGCGCTGAAAGGTGAAGTGAGCGACCCGGTTCCCAATATGGGCGACTGGACCAATCACCTTTCCACGCTTTTCCCCGAAGTCCGTCTGAAACGCTTCCTTGAGATGCGGGGAGCCGATGGAGGTCCGTGGCGCCGTATCTGTGCGCTTCCAGCCTACTGGGTCGGCCTGCTTTATGATGAAGAGGCTCTGACTGCTGCCGAGCTTCTCACCAAGGATTGGACTTACGAAGAGGTCCTTGCCCTTCGTAACGAGGTTCCCGCTAAAGCTTTGAACACGACATTCCGGGGCAAGCCGCTGGAACAGGTCGCTCGTGAGACTTTGAAAATCTCCCGGCTCGGTCTTTTGAACCGCAACAAGCTCAACAGCGAAGGCCATGACGAAACACATTTCCTTGCACCGCTTGAAGAAATCGTAGCAGCAGGCGTCACGGATGCCGAGCGCATGCTGAAGGCATATAACAGCGTATGGGCAGGGTCGGTCGATCCAATCTTTCTCGAATATGCCTATTGAGCATTGAGCCGCAAAACACATCCAACAAAAAGGGCGCGGATACCGCGCCCTTTTTGTTTTAGTCAGCTTGTGAC
Organism: Brucella sp. JSBI001; assembly: GCF_026014005.1. Lineage (NCBI taxonomy): Bacteria > Pseudomonadati > Pseudomonadota > Alphaproteobacteria > Hyphomicrobiales > Brucellaceae > Brucella > Brucella sp. JSBI001. The sequence continues at coordinate 1,804,688 of NZ_CP110339.1, forward strand.
CTGCTGGCCTTTGCTCGGATCGGGTATCACGACAATCGTGCTGCCATCGCGTACATTATTGTAAAGATCAATCACATCTTGATTGAGCATGCGAATGCACCCCGACGACACGGCTTTACCGATGCTCCATGCTTCCGGCGATCCGTGAATGCGATAGAGCGTATCGCGCCCATCCTTGTGAATGTACATCGCTCGCGCACCCAGCGGATTCTTGATACCAGGGGGCATCCCGCCATTGGCGATGCTGTAAGGCTCCAGCGCAGGTTGACGTGCAACCATCTCATCCGGCGGCGTCCAGCGCGGCCATTGGCGCTTATAAGCGATCTTGGCGCGTCCGGCCCATGCAAAACCATCGCGCCCGACACCGATACCGTAGCGCATGGCCCGCCCATTGCCCAGTACATGGTAGAGATACTTGTTCGGCGTATCGACGATAACAGTGCCTCTGACTTCGTCCGTTGGATAATCCACTTCCTGCCGCCAGAATTTTGGATCAACCTTGCTCGTATCGACAGCCGGGATCGGGAACTGTTCTTCCGGCAGCGCCTGGTACATCAGCGGCACAGGTCGCGACGGTGCAGGTTCAGGCAGTTTTTTCACCGGTTGAGGTGGCTGTTGCGTCGTGGAAACACAGCCCGACAACGCAACCGCGCTTACACCTATAAGAAAGCCGCGACGGCTGAAAGCAGCCTTCGCAAAGCCATTTGTGAGGTCGTCCTGGGATTTTTTACGCGACATCCTAAATCTCTAACAATGACAGATGCGCGAGAAAAAGACGTCCAAGCTTAAGCCAGCCTTAAGGCCAAACAATCTCAGCAGAAAACGGAAAACACAGCGACTGACTGTTGCTAAAATAACGATCCCTGATTGCCAGAGCCGGGAGACTGAACCTTTTTTGTTTGTACAAGCTTTGCGGGCTCGCTCTCGTCCTCATCACCCGCAACGACTGCAACGTCACCATCGCGAAACCGAATAGACAATGCATCGCCAGCCGATACGGATCCAGCCTGCTTCACCGGTTTCCCTTCTTCATCGAAGACAACCGCAAAACCGCGCTCTAGAATGCTTTCATAAGAAAGCGTGCGCATAAGACGCTCCAGTTCCTGCCCGCGCCGTTTAGCTCGTTCAATGAGAAGACGGACGGCTTGATCGCGACGACGATCCAGCTGTTCTATTGCAACGCTCGTAAGTTTTGTTCGCCGCAGTATCGGCTCCGCCGAAAGGCGATTTGCCCGATGAATGAAAGCTGTTCTTCGTTCGCGCAGGAATGCCTCGAGCGCACGAGGCAGTCTTTGTCCAAGAGCGGAAACATCGCGCTGCAGTTCCGTAAACCGGCGTTGAAGGAGACGCGGCGATAACTGTCGCGCATGACCGTCAAAGTGGACCCGCTTCTTTTGCGTATTAACGAACAGAGCCCGCGTGAGGCGCGCAGCGGCTTCATCGAAACGCCGACGCGGTAAAGCCAGCAACTGGTCAGCCGACGGAAGAGCACGCGCTGCCGAACGATGTGCTTGTCGTTTCAGATCGATAAAGCGTGACATGGCCGACGAAAGTCGCGCGGATTGCCCCGCCAGCGCTGCCAGAAGATCTTCCTTTACAGGCACCGCCATTTCCGCCGCGCCTGTTGGCGTGGGAGCACGAATGTCGGCTGCAAGATCAATCAAAGTCCAGTCGGTTTCGTGGCCGACCGCAGAAATTACCGGTATATGCGATGCAGCAACGGCACGAACGACGATTTCGTCATTGAAGCCCCAAAGGTCTTCCAGACTGCCGCCACCCCGCGCCACGATCAGCACATCCGGCCTCGGAATATTCCCTTCGTCGAGCAAAGCGTTGAAACCGTCCACCGCGGCGGCCACTTCAGGTCCACTTGTCTCGCCCTGCACACGCACAGGCCAGACAATGACATGCAGCGGATAGCGATCTGCGATCCGGTGAATGATGTCCCGAATGACGGCACCGGTCGGAGAAGTCACCACTCCGATCACACGGGGCATAAAGGGCAAGAGTTGTTTTACGGCAGGATCGAACAGTCCTTCCGAAGCCAGCCGCTGCTTACGCTCCTCCAGAAGCGCCATCAGCGCGCCCGCACCGGCGGGCTCCATCTGTTCGATGACGATCTGATATTTCGACGAGCCCGGATAGGTTGTGAGTTTGCCTGTAGCAATGACTTCCATCCCCTCTTCGGGACGGAAGCGGAGGCGGCTCATCGAACCGCGCCAGATGACGGCTTCAAGACGCGCGCGATCATCTTTCAATGCGAAATAGGCATGCCCCGACGAATGCGGACCTCTATAGCCGGAAATTTCGCCGCGCACGCGCACATGCCCGAACGTATCCTCAACCGTGCGCTTTAACGCGCCGGAAATCTCGGAAACGCTATACTCGGCAACATTAGACGATGCGCCGGTAAAACTCGAATCGGAACCCATGCTCATCCCATCATAGGCAACCAGGTGACATGGCTGGTCAAGAAGCCATGCGGCTATTTACGGTGTCGTCACCAGCCTGGCAGCAATTCGTTGGCTCGCACCCTCCTCGTACGAACCGCCGGAAACGGTGAAATTTCCGCCGAAGCCATCGCGCCGGGCTGCGGTGACGATATATTGTCTAGACTTTCAATAATATGCTGCGCAAGTGCGTCGACGACGGCATTCTGTTTTGTATGGCCGCGCATGATGCCAATACCGAACTCCGGCAGCATTCCAAACCCGTCTGCTTCACCAAGGACCCGCATACCGGGACGCAGTGCACATTCCGGAAGAACTGAGACCGCAAGGCCGGAGAGAACCGCCGCCGCCAGAACGGTCGCTGACCAGCTTGTGATGATGATGCGATAATCTCGTCTGGCCGCTTCCAGCAAATCGATGGCTGCATGACGCCAGATACAGGTCGGGCGTCCGACAGCAAGCGGCAGGACAGCCTCTTCATGCACAGCATGATTGGCAGAAGTCACCCAAAGCAATGGCTCCGTTCGAACAACTTCCGAGCGACGTTTGTCATCGCACTGGGTGACAAGAGCAATATCCAGTGTTCCGCGGCGGATCATCTCGTCCAGATTGACGGTCGGTTCGCACACAACCGACAATTCGACGCGCGGGTTTGATCGCGCAAAACGCGCCATGATTTCCGGCAAAAACCGATCGGCATAATCGTCCGGCGTACCGATACGCACGTGGCCTTCCAGTTGAGTGTCATCAAACGCAGCTATGGTTTCACCATTGAGCTGCATCATGCGGCGTGCATAAAGCAGAAGCCGCTCGCCCTCTTCAGTAAGACGATTGATCCGTCCATCACGTTCAAATAACGGTTTACCAATACGCTCTTCCAGCCGGCGCATCTGCATGGAAACAGCGGATTGCGTCTTGAAAACAGCATCGGCTGCCCGCGTAAAACTGCCCGCATCCGCTATGGCTATGAAGGTTTGCAACTGATCGAGATCCAGAGGCGTGCTCATCGGCGTCATCCATCATTATTATTGAAGAATTACATTAAAAACATTCGTTGGAACAATCAATTCGATTGTTGGATAAAGCCGCCATCGTAAAGGAAAAGGAGCCGCGAAAGCGAATGACCCTGACGATAAGGATCACTTAGCCCCGCCAGATCAAAGGAGAGCGGACATGACAGCGACAAGCAAGATAACGACAACGCATTTACCTGCAATAAGCGGACAAACCTCCACGTTCGTGCAGATGGTAAAGACCGTATTTACGTCGATCATGCGTCGCTGGACGTTTTCCAATGGTCGACGGCAAGTGCTGAACCTGAGCAGCTTTGACGACCACATGCTGCGCGATATCGGACTTCGCCGTGAGGATATTTACACGGCAGCTCATTATCGCGGCACGGAAGACCCTACGCGGGTTCTGAGTGAGCTGGCAGACGCTCGGTTGCAGATCAAGGCTACACGCCTGATCTGCTGAACCAACATCTCTTCGGGTAAGTAAGGCGCAGCCTTTTTAAGCCCGCAGACAAATCATCTGGCAGGCGCCACCTTCACATACCGGGTCCCCTCCCGGTCAGCCTGCCTCTTGCCCGGCCGCTCCTCCGCTGGCCGGGCTTTTTATGCGCCGGCTTCCAGAAACCATTCCTCAGCGCATCAATTTGCAGCGACCCTATCGCATGAAATCAGCAATTGCTGGATAACTTAAATCGCTTTGATTTTTTCGAAGAAAAGTATTGCGTTCGGTGTTTGAGTTCGCTAGATGGAAGCCGTCGCGGATGAGCTGATGCTTTACCGCGCTTGCAGGCCTCCAGATCGAAGGCATTTGCATATTCCTGCTGGGGAATAGTTTAAGGGTAGAACAGCGGACTCTGACTCCGCTAGTCTTGGTTCGAATCCAGGTTCCCCAGCCAATACTTTCTTCAAGAAAATCAATGTTATAGACAACAGGCCCGGATACTTCCTGGCTTTTTTCATGTCGCGTTTAGCGGCAATCAGCTTCCAGTACTTGGCTTAGATATCGTAACTCGCATCGAAAGTTCTCAGAACGGGACACGTACCGGATCGAACATTACAAAAAATTCAGGTTCCACTCTTGAACTTGGCAAAACCATACACATTTGAAGAAATGCAGCGCCGGGCCCCTCTGGTCATGGCTACCGCTATGGCGATGTCGGGGCTGCTCCACTTGTTCAAATGGAGATGGTCCGGCGATGGATTCGCTTATTGTAGCCCTTTCGGGCGATTTTCTTGGCACACCTGTATATTTCTGGGCGGCGTTTATCGTCGTCGTCGTTGGCTTGCTTGTCTTCGACCTCGGCATTCTCCATCGTGACGAACACGAGATCGAAGCCAAGGAAAGCCTCCTGCTTTATGGCTTTTATGTTCTGATCGCACTCGCCTTCGGTGGCTGGGTGTGGTGGCAGCGCGGAGCGGAATCCGGCCTGGAATTTTATACCGGCTATCTGATCGAACAGAGTCTTGCGATGGACAACATGTTTGTTATCGCAACGATCTTCGGCTTTCTTGGCATCCCTCGTCTTTACCAGCATCGTGTTTTGTTCTGGGGTATTCTCGGCGTTATCGCCTTCCGGGCAATCCTGATCGGACTTGGTGCAGCCCTTGTGCACGAGTTCAACTGGATTCTGTTCCTCTTTGGCGCGTTTCTCGTTTTCACCGGCTTCAAGATGTTCGGCCATCAGGACGAGACGCCCGACATCGAGCAGAACGCTGTCTTCAAGTTCCTTCGTCGCCGGTTCAATATCACCCGCGAATTGCATGGTCGCAACTTCACGGTCAAACAGCCACACCCTAAAACCGGCAAGATGGTCACCTGGTTGACCCCTTTGGCGGTCGCGCTCATCATGGTGGAAACTGTCGATCTGATCTTTGCAGTCGACTCTGTCCCCGCCGTCTTCGCAGTCACTCAGGACACGTTTATCGTCTACACTTCGAACATCTTTGCCGTTCTGGGCTTGCGCGCGCTCTATTTCGCGCTGGCTGCGGCGATGAACCGGTTCCGCTATCTACAGGTTTCGCTTGCTATCATTCTCGTGCTGATCGGCATCAAGATTTTCCTCGTACCGCTGGGCGTTCACATCAACACGCTGCTGTCGCTTGTCGTAACGCTGGCTATCCTCGCAAGCGGCGTGCTTTATTCGCTGTATAAAACCCGTAACGAACCGGACATGAGCGTCGAGGACCTCGCCAAGCAGCAACATACAGAGAACTGATTGAAAGCAGTTTTGATAACAAAGGGTCGGCCATATGTGCCGACCTTTTTCATCTGATCGCGGTGTAATTTATTGAATGCACTTTCTTCGCATACCGGGCCATATCGAGCCTAAAACACCACCCTTTTGGTGAAGCTGCATCTCAACTCACAGATGATATACTAAGCTTCAATGGGCGATCATTCGAGAGCAAGTCGCGGAAGGCGAAGTTGAACTCCTTATTGCTTGGCGCACTGGTATTCTTCATCCTGATATTGGCGACTATGCTTGGCATGTTCGCTCGATCACGTTTGCCCGAGCATCATCTCAACTCCGAGTCCAAGGATGTCATACGCCTTGCCACCGCTGTTGTCGGAACACTTTCCGCTCTCGCTCTCGGACTTCTGATTGCTTCGGCAAAATCCGATTATGACAATGCGCAAGCCGAGATGAAGACATCGGCAGCCCGCATTGTTCTCCTGGACCGGATCATGGCCCGCTATGGTCCTGAAACGGAGCATCCACGTGCCGTACTCAAGCAAATAATCCAGAAACGTCTCGATCGGGCATGGAATGCTGAGCGAGCCGATGAGCTCTCCAATGGAGCTTTGCCGGAGTTCAAGGATATTGAGGATATTCAGGACAGTCTGCGCGCTTTGAACCCGAAGGACACCGCGCAAGGCTCTCTCCAAACACGCGCGCTTGAAGTCAGCGGCATGATTGCAGAAGGTCACTGGCAATTGGTGGAAACGACAGATGAAGGGCTGCCTGTCCCATTTCTCATCGTGCTGATTTCATGGCTGGCGCTTTTATTCGCAACTTTTGGCCTACAGGCCCCGCTAAACAGCACTGTCATACTGATAATAATCGTATGCTCATTGTCCGTTGCCGGCGCGATTTTCGTGATTTCGGATATGGCGAGCCCCTATGCCGGACTGATCCACATTTCCGAAACTCCGCTTCGCACTGCACTGGATCGTCTTGGCGCACCATAATGAATTGCATGCTCTACAACGCCACGAAGTGCTGCGGCGATACCTCTCGATATTCGCGCAAAGGCACAACGAAATCCGCAGGACGGATTGGGCTCTTGAGTTCTCCCGTTTCGCTTGAAAGCTTCACCCGGCGTCTGTCAGGATCAGGAACCGGAACAGCCGCCATCAGCTTGCGTGTGTAATCATGTTGAGGGTTCTCAAATACCGCCGATCTCGGTCCGATTTCTACGATCTCGCCCAGATACATGACGGCCACACGATGGCTTACACGCTCGACGACGGCCATATCGTGTGAGATGAACAGAAACGCTAGATCGAGACTTTGTTGAAGATCGAGCATGAGATTGATGACCTGCGCCTTGATCGAGACGTCGAGCGCCGACACACTCTCATCTGCCACGATGACTTTAGGTTTCAAGGCAAGCGCGCGGGCGATACAGATACGCTGCCTTTGCCCGCCAGAGAATTCATGCGGATAGCGCTTTGCCATATCAGGCGTGAGGCCAACTTTCTCCAGCATGTCTGCAACAACATCCTTCGCGTCCCGCACACTCCCCAGCCGGTGTTCAATGTAGGGTTCCGCGATCGCGGCACCCACTGTCATGCGCGGGTTCAACGATGCATAGGGATCCTGAAAGATCATCTGAACCGACCGTCGCATCTCGCGCATAGCCTGTTTGTCGAGGGACAGAATGTTTCGGCCTTCAACCAGAACTTCACCGGAATCCGGTTCGCTCAGCCGCATGATGGCACGGCCGGTCGTCGATTTCCCACACCCACTCTCGCCAACTAGCGAAAGGGTTTCGCCCTTGCGAAGATCGAAGGACACGTTTTCCACGGCATGAACACGCCCGCTCAGGCGAGACATAAAGCCCGAATAAATCTCGAAGCGCTTTGTAAGGCCTTTTACTTCCAACACGGGTACATCGATCTTGTCGACCGTATCCGCCACCTCGACTGGCGTTTCCGAAAGGCCAGTCGCATTGTCTACTATCGGAAACCGTAGAGGACGTTGATAGCCCTGCATTGAACCCAGTACAGGAACCGCCGACAAAAGTGCTCGCGTATAAGGATGCTGGCTCTGCCGGAAAATATCAGCAGTCTGCCCTGTCTCGACCTGCTTTCCCCGAAACATGACGACCGTACGATCCGATATTTCGGCCACCACGCCCATGTCATGCGTGATGAAAAGAACGGACGTGCCCTCTTCTTCCTGCAATGTCTTGATAAGATCGAGTATCTGCCCCTGAATGGTTACATCCAATGCCGTTGTCGGTTCGTCGGCGATCAGCAGTTTGGGTCTCGACGCCAGAGCCATCGCGATCATGACACGCTGACGCATACCGCCTGAAAAGCGATGTGGATATTCATCGAAGCGGGAAGCAGCCGACGGGATACGGACCTTTTCAAGCAAGCGGATCGTTTCAGCGCGCGCATCTGCCTTCGACATTTGCGAATGGCAGAGCAATGCTTCCGAAATCTGGTCTCCGATTGTGAAGAGCGGGTTGAGGCTGGTCATCGGCTCTTGAAAGATCATGGAGATTTCATTGCCGCGTATCCGGCGCATTTCCTCTTCCGGGAGCGTCAGAAGCTCCAGATCTCCCAACCTGATACTGCCTTCGGTGCGGCTCGTATCCTTTTGCAAAAGACGCATGATCGACAGCGAGGTTACGCTCTTGCCCGAGCCGGATTCCCCGACGATTGCCACGGTTTCTCCGGGGTGGACATCGAAGGAAACGTCATCGACAACAGGCTTCCAGACACCATCGACCAGAAAAGAAGTGGTCAGTCCTTGAACGGATAGAACAGGTTCGTGTTTTCCAACCGTCGCTATTTTCTCAGACGTCATGATGTTCCTCCGCTTTACTCAGGCTCTTCCGATTATCAATCCGGCCAACGCAGCAAACCGTCGAAACGATGTCTGCTTCGGTCCTCAAAAGGAGTGGCGATAATCTCATTAGACGCCCGGGCTTTATCGAGCTCCTCACCAAGACGCTGCGCAACAACGGTTTCCTGACCGGGATGAAGATTACAGGGATCGAGATAGAAATAGTTGTGCTCTACCTCATGGTCACGTGTGATGATCGGTGGGTTCCCTCGCGCAAGAGCGGTTACCAAATCCCAGGCCGTGATGTGGGCATCAGTAGCTGATACAATTACTCGCAGGCGGTCGAGCGGGTTATTGGTCGGATCTGGTTCGATCAGAGCCGTGATACCGGGGCGACCATCCAGTGTCTTCTTCCACAATTCCAGATATCCGGTTTCCCTCTCGCGAATTCCAGCATGGTCACGCTTCTCCCACGCTTCCAGCGCCGCCATAACGCCATAAATGCTCTCTTTGCCAACTTTCATGCCGCGCCCGATGCCGAGATTTTGCAGGAACGCATTGCGGACGAGCTCCTTCTTACCCGCAACGATGCCGGAGGTCGGACCGCCCAGAAACTTGTGTCCCGAATAGATTGCGATGTCTGCGCCCTTTTCCAGAAACAGCTTCAAGTCGTATTCAGATGCGGCATCCACGATCACAGGCACACCCTTGGCATGCGCGATCTCGACAAACTCGCTGAGATGCAGAAGGCCATAGTCGACGACGTGGTGCGATACGACATAAACCGCAGCAGCCGTCTTTTCGGTAATCGCATTTTCCATATGATAGCGATGAGTCGATGTTGCCTGTCCGATCAGGACGACCTTGCCTCCCGCAAGCCTGATTGCCTGATCGACCGGAGCGCCGTAGCTGACCACGTGACCGGTCTGCACCAGAACTTCGTTCTTTTCCGGCGTAGTGTCCGGTAGCCTTTCAATTGCGAGAAGGTTGCTGCCTGTCATAGCTCCGGCAACAGCAAGCGTAATGCCTGCCGAGCAGGACGCCGTGACGAAGCCAGCCTCGCCGCCTGTCAATCGCGCAATCACTTCACTTGCCTTGCGCTGAAGATCATTGACCTCGATGAATTGCGGCAGGATGGCCACCATCGCCTCTACCGCCTCAGGCACAACGATGGACGCGCCAAGCGATGTCATCGTACCGGAAACATTGATGACCGGTCGAAGCCCGATCTTGCGGCGGATATCATCGGTCATTTCAATTCTCCCATTTCTTTCGCTGTCTCAGGCATAGACGGATATACCATAGTAATGTAATAACTTCTCGAATTCACATGGAGCACTTGAGTGAGCGCATCATCATCCACCGTCCCCGCTGAAACGGCCCCTGCAGACGACACCGAAGCCAAGTCGACACGCCGCTCGCGTGTGAGCGGCATAGATCGTGCGTTGCAGGTGATTGATTATCTTTATGAAACCGGTGCTCCGGCTGGCCCCTATGCGATTGCAAAGGCGATCAAGGCGCCTTTGTCGACGGTCTATGTGACCATCGATGATCTCGTTGAAAAGAATATGCTCGCCCGCAATGCGGATGGCGCAATCTGGCTCGGCGCGCGGCTCTATCACTACGGTCTTGCTTACGCGCGGTCGCTTGACTTCATGAGTGTGGCCACGCACGAGATGCATGATCTCTGCCGCGAAGCAAACGAAGCGGTGCAGCTGTGTGGCCGGGACGGCGACCATATGCTTGTTCTGGCTATGGCAGATGGACCGAGCCCGTTCCAGGTTGCCTCGCGTGTCGGCACAAGAGTGCCCTTGAACTGGACCGCATCCGGACGTCTGTTGGTCGGCCATTTGGCTGCAAATGAACGGATCGAGCTTTTCAAGCGCTGCGCCCGGACTTCTCCAACCGGTCGGGCTGAAATCGATGCCGCAAGTCTTTCGGAGGCTGCGGCGAAAGCCTTCGATGAGCGACTCTCGATCCAGATTGCGGAATCCGATTATGCGGTTGCCTGTATTGCTTCCCCGATCTGCGACCGCGATGGACAATGCGTTGCGACAATCTCCATCGTGCTCCCGGAACAGAAAGTGCTTTCCGACGAAAGCCGCTACACCAGTCAGGTGCGCGCTTCGGCAGCGAAGATCGAAAAGCTGATGGGTTGGCGCAATCATTGACGCTGTCCTAGTCATTCAGGGCGACGATCGCTTCGATTTCAACCGTGATATTGCCCGGCAAGGAACCGAAGCCGACGGCTGAACGTGCATGTTGTCCGGCAGCGCCAAATACTTCGATGAAAAGATCGGAGCAGCCATTGATGACGTTGGGGTGCAATTCGAAGTCCGGCACGGCATTGACCATCCCCAACAGCTTTACGACACGCTTCACACGGGAAAGATCGCCAAGCGCCTCGTGCATGACGGCCAGCAGATTGATACCCGTCAGTCGGGCATCCTGATAGGCCTGATCCACGCCGATATCGCCACCGACTTTACCCGCACGCAAATATCCGCTCTCTTCCCGCGGCCCCTGCCCGGAAAGATAGAGGATATTGCCTTCCCGAACATGCGTGACAAAATTCGCGATAGGCGGTGGCGGTGGTGGCAAAGTTATGCCAAGCGAAGCCAGCCGGTCATAGGGGGAGTGCTGTACTTCGGTCGTTTGGGGAGAATGAGACACGAATTTTCCTCATCATTTCGTCACGGGACGTTCCCGCAAATTCAATGCTGCGCCGACAGTGTCAGCGCCACGAATAGCCATGGCTATGACGAACAAGTTTGCGCGCACGCGGTATATAGCGGCTGGCCGTGATGGCCTCGGCACCGATGACTGCGTAGCGGGGTTCAAAAAGCCTGTTCAGGCGAGACACATCGCCATTGGAATCCGTCGCTTCCAGGTCGGCGTCGACCAGATCAAAGATCGTGAAATCTGCGCGCTGTCCTACCGAAAGCCGGTTTTCCATCGAGAGTTTGATCACCGACGCTGGATTGTGCGTGACAGCTTCGATGACATTTTCGAACGGCATGTTGACCGACAGCAGCTTGGACATGGTTGTCGCCAGATCCCAGACAGGGAAATTCATCGAATGGCCATGTAGGTCCGTCGAGATTGAGAATGGAAGGAGGCCACGTTCAATTGCCGCTTCAGCAACCTTAAACGAGAAGGACGCCCCGCCATGGCCGATATCCAGCCGGATACCCTCGCCTGCACAGCGTTCCGCGAGGTTGAACAGGTCTTCGTCTTCCATAATGCTGGAGCCGGATTTGCCGTTGAAGCAATGCGTGACCACATCGCCAGGGCCAAGAATTTCAAGAACCTCGTCATAGAGCGCGGGCGGCTCGCCTACATGCACCATCATAGGCACTTTGAGTATCTTGGCGATCTTCTTGCCAAGCTTGACCGGCGTAACGCCCCATGACCCGGTTATGACATGGCTGGCCCGGACCTTGATCCCGACAATATGCTCACTGTTGGCTGCATAGCATTCGAGAATACGGTCGAGATCGATGTCCTTGATGTCTCGCAATTCCGGAACCCGGTTGCAGGCGACAAGGCCAATGGAGCCGAGATTGAGGAAGGCTTTTATCCGTTCCTTGGACGGCTCGATGATATACTCCCGGAAGCCATGGAAATTGGCTTCTCCCGCCGAACCGGCATCGACAAGCGTCGTCACCCCTCGTTCAGCGCCACACTCCGAAGGGCGTATCGAAATATCCGTACCGCCATGCCAGATATGGACATGTAGGTCGACCCAACCTGGCGAAATCCAAGCTCCTTTGCCATCGACACGCTCCACATTGGCTGGTGCGTTCAACGACTTGCCGATGGCGCTGATACTACCGTCTTTCCCTACCAGAATATCGGTCGTCGCGTCGGAGTGTTCCACCCCGAAGGCTACCGGTTTGACATTGGTGATAAGAAGCGGCTTCGCCTGTTCACCGGAAATCATATTACAAATCCCTTCGCAGTCTTGGATCGAGCATGTCGCGTAGTCCATCCCCCACCATCTGGAGCGAGAGGACGGAAAGAATGATGGCGAAGCCGGGGAAGTAGGTCATCCAGTCGGCCTGACCGATATATTGGCGTCCTGCCGCAATCATGGTTCCCCAGGTTGGAATCTCGGGGCTTACGCCGAGACCAAGGAAAGAGAGCCCCGCTTCGGCAAGCATTGCGCTCGCAAAAAGGAAAGTGCATTGCACGATGATGGGTGAGATCAGATTTCTCAGCACGTGCCGCGTCATGATGTGGAATGTCGAAATTCCAAGCGATTGGGCCGCTTCGACATAGGGCAACTCACGGATCACCAGCGTTGAGGCGCGCACAATGCGCGCCAGCCTCGGTGCGTAAACAACAGACAGCGCAACGATGACCGTCGCCAGCGACGGGCCGAGCGCCGCGACCAGCGCAATGGCCAGCAGAATGTCGGGGAATGCCATCATCGCGTCGATCAGGCGAGCGATCGGCGTATCCAGACGCTGAAAGAAGCCTGCAAGCAATCCGAGCGTAACGCCTATGATCGCCGACAGGACAACGACCGCCGCGCCCACCATAAGTGACAGCCGTCCGGCATAGATCGTGCGAGAAAAGACATCGCGCCCGAACTCATCCGTACCGAACCAGAACATCTCGCTCGGTGGCTTGAGCCGGTTGACGATAGAAAGCTTCGACGGTGAATAAGGCGCGATCCAGGGTGCCAGCAGCGCGAGGATAGCGAAGACGGCAAGCACAATGATGCCTGCCGCCACCGTCTTGCGTTTGAACAGCCGACGGATGAACAAAGCGCGTTCCGAAGGGGCTTTTTGCGTGGTCGTAACAAGATCGGCCATCAGTAGCGAACCCTCGGATCTACGAACAGATAGAGCATGTCGATGATGAAATTGATCAGGACATAGAGCCCCGCGATGACGAGCAGCGCGCCCTGAATTACCGGATAATCCCGTCGGAGGACCGCAGACACGACAAGATTGCCAACCCCCGGCAGGCCGAACACAGTCTCCGTCACCACAGCGCCGGAGATCAGAACGGCTGCGGTGAGACCGACGACTGTGAGGATAGGGATAAGCGCATTCTTCAATGCGTGCTTCATGATCACGCGCCGCTCGATCAACCCCTTTGCGCGCGCCGTGCGGATGTAATCGTCACCAAGAACATCAAGCATTGAGGCGCGCGTGAAACGCAGGATCAGAGCGGAGGAAACCAGCCCCAGCGCGATGGCTGGCAGGATCAGATGGTACATTCGATCGATGAAGCTCGAACCCGGCCCGCCATAGCCGGATACCGGAAACAGGTTCAGCCGGACGGCAAAAAACTGCATGAGGATGAGACCGAGCCAGAAGCTCGGTATGCTCGCTGCAAGCATAGCAACCGTTGTCGCCGCCTGATCGACAAAGGAACCGCGCCGATAAGCTGCATAAACTCCAACCGGCAGGGCAATGATGCAGGCAATCAGAAGCGAAAGAACGGTCAGAAAGAAGGTCGGCTCAGCCCGGTCGAGCAATGCTGCACCAACCGGCATGTTGAGGAAGATCGACTGGCCGAGATCGCCCTTCAGTAGCTGACCGATGTAGTAGAAGTATTGGATGACCAGCGACTGATCGAGTCCGAGTCGAGCGCGCAGATCGGCAATGTCCTGCGCCGATGCGTCCGGCCCAAGCATGACGGCGGCAGGATCGCCGGGCGTCACACGAACGATCACGAATACGATCGTTACGACCAGAAACATGACGACAGCCATGCCGACAAACCGCTGAAGGATGTAGCGCACCATGCGATCAGATTCTCCAGGTTGAACCATTCAGCGAATGCCGACCGTAAGGACGGCATTCGCCTTGCCGGAAGTTACTTCTTCAACGAAGCATTCCAGAAGTAAGGCCACGGCGCTGGCTCGACGCCCTCCAGCTTGGTGGACATCGCTGCAACGGCATTGAAGTCGCCGATCTTGATCAGGGGCAGTTCGTCATAGATGGTCTTCTGAACGTCCGCCCACAGCGCAACGCGCTTTTCCGGATTGGATTCGGACGTGAAAGCATCGACTACGGTTTTACGCGCTGGCGTGTCCCACCAACCCGGCGAACTGGTCGATAGAGAGCCCATCAAAGCAGGCTCGGGCAGGAAGGGGCTGTGCGTTATGTAGATATCCCAGAGCTTGGGATCTGCGCGGCGCTGTGTCAGCGTCGCCCAATCGACAACCTGCAAATCCACTGTAAAACCGGCAAGTTTCAGATATTCGGCAGCCACCTGCGCCATCTTGTAATGGAACTCGTACTGGCGGCTGGTCAGAATACGCAGCGGCTCGCCGTTGTAGCCAGCCGCCTTCAATTCTTCCGCTGCAGCTTCCGGCTGGGCCACATTGTAGTTCCCTTCGACGCCAGCTTCTGTATTCCAGACAAAATTGGACGGATAGAAAGCGCCGTCCAATGCATAGAATTCCGTGCTGCCAAATGCCGCTGCAAGCATGTCTTCCATGCTCAGCGCATGTGTCACGGCCTTTCGGACCGGCAGTTTCGACGCCACACCTTCCTTGGTGTTGAAAACAAAGACAGGATAGCCGAAGGGCTTGAGAAGCAATGGCTGGGAAGCTGTCGAAGACTTGATCTTGTCAAATGATTCAACCGGAATGGAATCGACATAATCATACTGTCCGGAAACCGCTGCCTCGACACGGGTGTTAGCATCCGGGACTGACACGAAACGGATTTCGTCTAGATATTGATGGCGTGCGCCACCGTAACCATCACTCTCACCGTCGCGCGACTTGTATCCGTCGAAACGCACCAGCTGAATATACTGATCAGCCTTTCGCTCCTTGAGCATATAGGGACCGGTACCGATAAATTCATTCATCGGCTCAGCCTGTTTTTCTGACGGTATGATGATCGCCGCAGAGTTGTTGAAGGCAAGCAGAGAGGTCAATGGCGCATAAGGCTGCTTGAGCGTTATCGTCACTGTGGCCGGATCGGTCGCCGCGATATTATCGATAAAGGCCGACGCCTGCTTTCCGCGCGAAGCGAGCTTCGTCCAGCGCTCCAGCGACGCAACCACGTCTTCCGACGTCATGTCGCTACCGTCATGGAACTTGATGCCGGAACGCAGCTTGATCGTATAGGTTTTTCCATCCGCGCTGATTTCAGGCAGGCTTTCTGCCAGCAATGGCGTCGGCTTCCATTCCTTGTCGAACGTATAGAGCGTTTCGAAGATATGCTGCGTGACGATACCCACAAGATCGGCAGTGGATACCATCGGGTCGAGCGTCGGCGGCTCGCCAATGGTCGCGACATTGATGACACCACCCTTGTCCTGAGCCAGCGAAACGCCGGGACTGAAGATCATGGCAGAAGCCAGAAGGAGTGCTAATTTGATCCGCAAGGCAGAACCCCCATTTTTGATTTGTTCCACAATTATGTTATATAGGCTTTTATAAAAGAATAGCCGAGAACTTGGAGGTGTCAATCCATCAAAGTACATCGACTGAAAATCTTCCGTCGATAACGATGGAATGCTCATACAATGTGGGCATTTCGGATTTTATGGGTGGCAGCACCAAAGCTGTGTCGATATGAGTGCGCCATGACACGCAAAGGCCAGGGCTATCTCTTCACACTTCTCGCGGTTACCATTTTTGCAACGCAGGATGGTATCTCGAAGTATCTTGGCACCCATTATTCGCCGATCCTCATAACGATGATCCGCTATTGGGTCTTTGCTGCCTTCGTTCTCCTGCTTGCAATCCGCTCCGGAGGCATTGCCAAGGCCGCAGCAACGAAACGTCCCTTTTTGCAGGTTTTTCGCGGCATCCTGCTTGCTGCTGAAATCGTTACATTCATATTCGCCCTCAGTCGCGCGGGCATGGCAACGGCACAATCGATTTTTCAGGGCGCGCCGCTATTGGTGACCATGCTCTCGGTGCCCTTCCTTGGCGAAAAGGTTGGCTGGAGACGTTGGACTGCAATTATTGTCGGGTTGATCGGTGTTCTGCTGATTATCAATCCAGTGAACGCGACATTCGACGCAAGCCTGCTTCTACCCGTGGCGGCGATGGTCATGTTCGCCGTTTACGCGGTTGCGACACGCGCCGTCAGCAAGAGCGACGATGCCATGACCAGCTTCTTCTACACTGGAATAGCAGGTGCTGTTGCCCTCACATTTGTCGGCAGTTTCTATCTCATGCCTATTGCCAGAAGCGACTGGTTTTGGATGGCAGCCCTTTGTGCATGCGGTATAGCAAGCCATTATTTCCTCATCCGTGCCTACAACATTCTGGAGGCAGGAGAAGTACAACCGCTTACCTATCTGCAGCTCGTTATCGGCGCGTGTATTGCAGTCACAGTGTTCCACGAGCAATTGACATGGAACATCATTGCCGGTGCGGTCATCGTCGTCAGCGCCGGATTGTTCTCGGTCTTCCGCGAGCGGCAGCTTGGCAAAAGAAATCCACCCGCGCTTGGATAGGTTTCAATTCTCAATGCCTGATATACCGACGAGTCAGAGGTTTCGAGTACTTTCCGTCAAATCAGCTCCAATCACTGACCCAACGACAGGGCTCACCGGCTTGACAAATTAAACTTGATAATTTAATTCATGTTTTGACCTCTACTGGTCGCGTAGACTTCCAGCCGGCGCTTGACCTATTGAGAGCGCCGGTCTTTTTATGTCTTGTGCAAAACAAGCGCGGTCGAGTGGAACAGTCATGACGCAGCCAATAAGCTATATCGAAACCGATTGCGCGATAGCGGGTGGTGGGCCAGCAGGAATGATGCTGGGACTTTTGCTTGCACGCGCTGGTGTGAACGTGACCGTTCTCGAAAAGCATCCAGATTTTCTGCGTGATTTTCGCGGGGACACAATTCACCCGTCCACGCTTCAAGTCATGCATGAACTCGGCTTGCTGGACGGTCTTCTCGACTTGCCCCATACCAAGGCGCATCGGTTACATGCGGAGATTGGCGGCAAGGACATCACGATAGCCGATTTTTCGAGAATTCCCGCTCAGTGTCGTTTCATCGCTTTCATGCCGCAATGGGAATTTCTGGATTACATTGCACGCGAAGCTGCGAAATATTCAAACTTCAGGCTCCTTATGCGTGCAAGTGTGATCAATCTGACCGAGAAGGACGGAAGTGTTACCGGCCTCGTCGCGACAACACCAGCTGAAACCATAAATATCAATGCCAAACTTGTTGTGGGTGCGGACGGAAGAAACTCCGTGGTGCGCACAAAAGCCGGTCTGGAGGTCGAAAGTTTTGGCTCGCCAAGCGAAATTCTCTGGATGAAGTTGTCGCACGCTCCCAATGACCCACCCTATACGATGGGCCATGGCGGCCCTCGACAAGGTTTCGTCATGATTGATCGCGGTGACTACTGGCAATGCGGTTTTGTACTCCGCAAACAGACCTTTGCCGAAGTCAGGCAGGGAGGACTCGATGCATTCCGCAAGGCAGTTGCAGAAGTCTCTCCATTGCCTCCTGACCGAATGAACGAAATAGGCACATGGGATGACATTCATCTCTTGAGCGTACGCATCGACCGACTTAAAACGTGGTGGAAACCGGGGCTTCTGTGTATCGGCGATGCCGCCCATGCCATGTCGCCAATTGGTGGCTTTGGGGTCAATCTCGCCATTCAGGATGCCGTTGCAGCAGCCAATATTCTGGCCGCACCGCTTAAGGATAACCAAACTTTGGAACCGTATCTCCAAGCAGTCGAAGCCCGACGTCGCTTTCCCACAAAGGCAACGCAGAAACTGCAACTGATGATGCGCAGTGATCGTCGCAAGCGTGAAACAAACAATACCAGACGCGATGGGCCACCCACCTTTATGCGTCACCTCGCACGCTGGCCCATTCTTGCACATCTTGCGGGCAGGTTGATCGGTGTCGGCTTCCGCCCGGAACATGTCAGAAACAACTGAACGGCTGAGTTTCAGTCCATATCGTCAAGTTCGTCGTGAATACCGGCGACGATTTCCAGCCGCTGTTGCGCCGATTTCCCCGCATATGAAGCATAGGTCAGCGCCAAAAGCCGGATGGCGCTGCTGACGGCGGTATAAGATGCGCCCAATGCGATACTGTCTACATGACATGGGAGAACAACACGCGCGTAACGCTGTGCCTCAAAAACTGATCCACGGTCTGTAATAGTCACGATATTCAACCGGCTCGTTGCGGCGTAGCCCAGAATTTGTTTCAGCAATGCCCGATGCGGCGGCAATGTGATCAGCAGCAACACATCCTTCGGACCAGTCATGGCCAGGTCCTCAGCCCATGACCCCTGGTTGATGCCCAGGAGCATCACGCTGTGGCGCAGCCTTGAAAACAGAAGCCGCGCGTAGCGCGCAAACCCTTCCTCGTCACCAAGCCCGATCACCCAGACACGCGGCGCTTCTGCAATAAGTTCGGCAGCTTCGCGCATCTTGTCAGAGCGAAGCGCCTCGAACGTTCGAGTAATATTGGCGATCTCCAGATCGAGGTGCGTGCTGATGGTGCGCACCAACGGCACTTCTTCGTCAACCGTACTCGAATATTCAAAAGGTTCAGTGCGATTGCGCTCTTCGCGCGCCTGAAGTTTCACTTCATTGAAATCGGCATAGCCCAGATGCTGAAAGAAGCGAGCTGTGGTCGCCTTGGATACGCCGGCCATCTCCGCGATTTCGGTAGCGGAATGAATCAGAATGTCGTCCTCGCGCTCGAGAACGAGCTGCGCGATTTTCTGCTCGCCTGCCGTGAGCTTTGCGTAGCGCTCCTGTATGCGCAGTACCAGACGTGAAGCCATGTGCGTTTATTCCGAATCTCTCTGTGCACTAAAAAAGCTTATCATCGCCTCTTGCAATACTGAAACATTTGTTTCATTGATAGTGAAACATTGAAATTCATGGATTCTCCATGGCGTATTCCCGCAATACACGGCAGCGCATCTGGGATCGGCTGAAAGACGTCGCGCGCCCTGATGCACGCTTCCACTTCAAATTCTCGGAATTCATACCGGACTTTGAAGAAGTAGAGGCAGCTACGGATCGCTTGCTGGCGATTGAAGGGATTGCGAAAGCCAAATTGGTTTTTGTGACGCCAGATAATTCCATGATCGAGTTGCGCCGTCGCCTGATCATGTCGGGTACACCATTCATCATGCCGACCTACGGCATGCAGCGCGGCTTTCTCCTGCTCGAACCGGGATCCGTTCCCCCGGGGTTGGAGAAAGCCGCAGCCTGGCTTGACGGAATGGAACATTTCGGTCGATCGGTCAGTCTAGAAGACCTGACCCATATCGGTCGTTTTGATGTCATTGCGACTGGCGCATCCGCTGTTTCCATCGATGGAGTCCGTTTTGGCAAAGGCCATGCGTTCTTCGATCTGGAATGGGGCATGTTCACCGATCTGGGACTTGCCGACGAGCAGTCTCTGATTGTGGCAGCCGTGCATGACGTACAGATCGTGGAAGAGCGCCTCAACGTATCGGAGAACGATATTGCTCTCGACTTCATTGCCACGCCCAGCCGCCTGATCGAGATAACGCGCAACCGTCGCAGGCCGCGTGGTATTCGCTGGAACGACGTTTCAGCCGAAGAAATCCAGTCCATCCCCCCGCTGCGTGAGCTTGCGCGCATGCGCGGCATTGCCTGACAGTTCAGCACCAAAAGGAAAATTCAATGAATATTGCCCTGGATCGCCGTCGTTTTCTCGGACTGATGGGCGCCGCAGCCGCTCTGCCAGCCATGAGCCGTTTTGCCTCTGCGGATACACCATTCAACTTTCAGGCTTCCTGGATCAATGACGCGGAATTCAGCGGCTATTTCATTGCAGTCGACAAGGGCTTCTATCGCGAAGAAGGCCTCGACCTGAACTATATCTCCGGTGGTCCCGACGTCATTCCGGAAAGCACGATCATCGCGGGCAAGGCCGATCTGACCCTCACCACCCCCGACACGACGATCAAGGCCATCGTCGAACAGGGTGCGCCTTTCAAAATCATCGGCGCCCAGTATCAGAAGAACCCAATCGGTATTATTTCGCTGGCCAAGAACCCGATCAGGGAGCCAAAGGACCTGATCGGCAAAACGCTGGCTGTGCCGCCGGTCAACGTCATCTCGGTTGAAGCCATGCTGAAGATTTCGGGCATAGAGCCTTCTCAAGTCAACATCGTTCCTTACGCCTATGATCCGACGCCGCTCATCAAGGGTGAAATCGACGCTTCACTCGATTTTACGACCAATGTTCCTTTCACCATCAAGCAGGCTGGCGAAGAAGCAGTTTCCTTCCTGCTCTATGATTTTGGCTTTACGATCTTCAACGATACGGTTGTCGTTACGGAAGAAACACTCAAGACAAAGCGCAAGGATCTCGTTGCTTTCCTTCGCGCAAGCCGCAAGGGCTGGGATGAAAACCTCAAGGACCCGGCAGCCTACCCACCAAAATTTGCCGACAGCTGGTTCAAGGGCACCGGCCGCTCGATCGAAAACGAAGTCTATTTCAACACGGCGCAGAAGCCGCTGATCGAGACGCCGAATGGTGTATTCTCCATGAGCGAAGAAGCCATCGAGAACACGATCAAGGCGCTCGGTACGATTGGCATCGCCGCCAAGCGCGATCATTTCGACACAACGCTTCTTGAAGAGATTTGATGCCTGATATGTCCGGGATCAAACTTGAAAATGTGACGCGCTCCTTTTCGGGGCGCGGCACGAACGTAATTGCACTATCCGATGTCTCGCTCGAATGCCCGACCGGCTCGTTCACTGCACTCATCGGACCGTCCGGTTGTGGCAAGTCGACCATGTTGCGGCTGGCACTCGGTCTCGATCAGCCTGATAACGGCTCGATTTCAGTCATGGGCAAAAGCCCTGTAGAGGCCGCAAAGGCCGGACTGACCGGTGTGGCTTTTCAGGATGCGGCGCTCATGCCTTGGCGCAATGTCGAAGACAATATTGCCTTGCCGTTGGATGTGCTTGGCCTGTCTCGTTCGACAAAGACCGACCGGATTGCCGAATTGATCGCCCTTGTTGGCCTCAAAGGCTTCGAAAAAGCTCTTCCGGGTGAGCTTTCCGGCGGCATGCGCCAGCGTGTGGCAATTGCTCGCTCTCTGGTCACCGATCCGCGCGTTCTGTTTCTCGACGAGCCTTTCGGCGCACTCGACCAGATATTGCGCCGCCAGATGAACATTGAGCTTCAACGCATATGGCTTGAAAGCAAGGCCACCACCCTGCTTGTCACCCATGGCATAGACGAAGCGGTTTTCCTCGCCGACCGGATCGTGGTGATGCACAGTCGCCCCGGACGCATCGCGAAGATCATCAATATTCCGCTGGAACGCCCACGCAGCCCCGAAATATTCAGCACATCGCAATTCCATGCGCTGGAGGACGCCGTCGCGGAGGCTTTGCATGGCTGACATGAAGCCATCAACCCATCTCTCCACCTTGCGCAACTGGGTCATCCTCATTGCAGCCTGGGAGATGTGTGGCCGCTTTTCCCTGATTGCAGGCGGCGCCTTGCCAGCACCTTCGGCGGTCCTGGCCCGTCTGTGGATCGACCGTGCCGATTATCCAGCTCATATACTAGCGACACTTCAGGGCGCCGGTGCTGGCTTTGTCATCGGAAACCTTGTTGCCGTAGCTGCAGGCATTCTGTTCGCCCTCTTTCCAGCTGCCGCGAAACTGGGTCGGGGCGTCAACATCGCGATTTTTGCACTGCCTCCAATTGCCATCTCGCCTATTCTGGTTCTGACTTTTTCAGGAATGACACCGCGTATCACGCTGGCGGCACTTGGTTGTTATTTCATCACCATGGCCGCCACCGTGACTGGCATCAGCCAGACGGACCGCCGTATGGTGGATATTGTTCGTGCCTATGGTGGCAACCGATGGAAAGTGCTGCGTCTGGCCCAATTGCGATCCGCTCTGCCGTCAATCCTTGCCGGCCTGCGTATTGCCGCTCCCAATGCGGTTCTAGGCTCCATTCTGGCTGAGTTTGGTGGCGGTGGGCGTTTCGGTCTCGGCGCCTATCTGATCGGTTCTCTCGGGCGAGCAGAACCGACCCGGCTCTGGGGTATCGGTCTGTGCGCTACCTTGCTCGCAGGATTGGCCTATGCGCTCTTTTCCATTCTTGCAAAAATGCTGACTGGCAGCACCAAGGCCATCACCGTCCCAGCCAACGCTCCAAACACTGCCCCGCGCGACTCTCGCGGCCTAAACTTTATTCTCGTCATTTGTTCGATCGCGCTTCCGTTCGTCTTATGGTGGCTGCTGCTCGTTTTCATGGGAACACCGGCCATGATTGCCAAGACACCAGCCGGACTGTTCGACTATCTTTTCCTCGCTCCGTCTGCAGCTCCCGCACAGGCAAAATTGCTGACAGCGCTTTCACAGACTTT
This sequence comes from Brucella sp. JSBI001, assembly GCF_026014005.1. NCBI lineage: Bacteria > Pseudomonadati > Pseudomonadota > Alphaproteobacteria > Hyphomicrobiales > Brucellaceae > Brucella > Brucella sp. JSBI001. The sequence goes on from NZ_CP110339.1 coordinate 1,827,524, forward strand.
GCCGCTTACCTTTCTTGGCATGGCAGCAGGCATCCTTTTCGCCTTTGCGCTCGCTATCGCCTCAGTCGCCAAGCCTGCCATCGTGCGCGGCTTCATGCCTGTCGCCCTTGTCACGCAGACAATGCCACTCGTTGCCCTGACCCCCCTGCTCGTTTTGTTATTGGGACGCGGCCCGTCCGTCATCCTCTGGATTACAGTCTCGGTCACATTCTTCCCTGCCTTCGTGACTATGGCTCAGGGTATGGCACTGGTTCCTCGTGCCGCACTGGATGTGCCCCGCGCCTATGGCGCCAGCATCTGGACCCAAATCCGTCTGGTATCCGTGCCCGCCTCCCTACCCTATCTCTTCGCTGCCATTCGCCTTGCCGTACCGCGCGCTTTGCTCGGCGTCATGATTGCAGAATGGCTGGCAACGGGTACGGGGCTCGGAAACCTTCTCAACCAGTCACGCGGCTATCTCGACTACGGCATGATCTGGGCCGTTGCCGTGGTGTCCGTGATGCTGTCCGTCATTTTCTATCAAATCGTAGCCCTCTGCGAGCGCCAGGTGCTCGCACGCCGCGGCATGAGCCCGGCAGACTAAAATGCAAGGAGTCCCCATGGAAATCACCGATCACAAAGCTTCCGTTCGCGAACGTGTGTGGAGCGAGTTGCGCAAGGTTGCTGTCCCGGATAGCCGTTTCCATTTCGACTTCGGCGAGTTCATCGCAGATTTTGAAGGTGGAGAGGATGCGGTAGCCCGGCTGACAAGCCATCATTATTATCAGAATGCAGATTTCATCTTCATTACGCCCGATAATTGTCTCGACCGCCTGCGTCTTCAGGCTTTGAAAGACGGCAAGACCGTTCTGATAACCACATATTCCATCAAGCGCGGCTTCTGGGTTCTCGATCCGAAGCTGATTTCGCCGGATTATTATCTTTACGCCTCGACGCTCGACGGCATGGAGCGTGTGGGACAGCCGGTCACGCTGAAAGATATCTCGGCTATGCCAGTCGTCGATTACATGGTCACCGGCACCGGCGCGATCAATCTCGAGGGCGTACGCTTCGGCAAAGGGCATGGCTTCTTCGATGCCGAATGGGGTATGCTTTACCGTCTGGGCCGCATCACTGCAGCGACGCCTGCTGCCGCTGTCGTACACGACTGTCAGGTTCTGAGCGAAAAGCTCACGCCGGATGTCTATGACACCGTCGCGGACGTGATTTTCACACCCACCCGCACAATAGAGGTGAAGGACCCGCACAAGCCAACCTGCGGAATCATATGGGACCGCCTCGATCCTGTTATGTACGAAACGATCCCTCCGCTTCAGGAATTGAAGGCTATGGGCCTCTAGGTGTGTTCTTCCAAAAACTAAAAAGCCGGATGCAGTAAACGCATCCGGCTTTTTAGTTTGGATAGCCTGAGATCGTTACACGCCGGTCACGAGCTTCAGCGCGATAGACCACATCGTAACGGCAATGACGCCTTCAAGAATGCGCCATGACGACGGGCGGGCAAAGATCGGGCGCAGCCAGCGGGCACCGAAGCCAAGCGAAAAGAAAAACACGAAGGATGCGGTGATAGCCCCCGCCGCGAACGACGTTTCCAAACCGGGAAACTGCGTAGAAATCGTTCCGAGCAGCACGACAGTATCCAGATAGACATGCGGATTGAGCCATGTCAGTGCCAGACAGGTTGCAAGCGTCTTGGTGAGGCTCACGGACGCCCCGTTCGCAGTGGCCAGAACCGCTGACGAGGTGAAAGCGGAGTAAAGGCTTCGCGCACCATACCAGATCAGAAAAGCTGCACCGCCATATCGCATGATGGGATCAAGCGCAGGCATGATGGCAGCGATCTTCTGGAAGCTTGTCACACCTATCAGGATCAGGATGGCATCCGATACGGCACAAGCCAGGCTGACGGCGAACACATGCTCATCGCGTAAACCCTGCCGCAGAACGAAAGCGTTTTGTGCACCAATCGCGACAATGAGGGTGAGGCCCATGGTAAAGCCGGTTACGTAGATTGAAGTGTTCATAAATGGTCGCCATCTGGGAGTAAGTTGGCACTTGGATACCAAATGCTATAGGATTAGAATAATTAAACTTAATAACTTCAGTTTAGGAATTCTAATGATCGACTACTCCGCCTTGAGAGCAGTGGCGATGGTGGTTCAGACGGGCAGTTTTGAGAAAGCCGCACGAGCGTTGAACGTCACTCCGTCAGCAATCTCGCAACGTGTCAAACATCTCGAAGAGCGGCTTGGCGCAGTACTCATTGAGCGAGGCTCTCCTTGCACGGCGACCGAAAAAGGAGACTGGTTGTGCCGGCATATCGAGCAGGTAGGCATGCTCGAACGCGAACTTCTGGCAGAGTTGCCTGGACTGTCCGGAAGCGAAAATACTGCACAGCGCGTAACGCTTCATATAGCGACCAACGCTGATAGTCTGGGCACGTGGTTTCTGAAAGCAATCTCGCATTTCAGCACGACAGCGGAATATCTTTTCAACATTGCGGTCGACGATCAGGATCACACTGCCGAATGGCTGCAGCGCGGGCGTGTCGTAGCCGCCGTGACTTCTTTATCAAAACCAGTTCAAGGCTGTCGTCTAACCCCGCTTGGTATCCTTCAATATCGCGCCACGGCATCACCGGAATTCATCGCTCGCCACTTTCCAGACGGAATAACCCACGATGCTATTGCCAAAGCGCCGGCACTGACGTTCAACCAAAAGGACAGATTGCAGGATCAGTGGGTGCGCACTGCCCTCCGAACCGATATAGCATGCCCGACACATTGGCTTCCCTCGACACAGGCTTTTGTCGAGGCAAGCCTGTCAGGCATGGGATGGGGGATGAATCCGGTGCAGTTGGTCGGTGACCATTTGCAGTCGGGCAAACTGGTGGAACTCATCCCGGATACGCCGCTGGATATTCCCCTGTTCTGGCAGGTCAACCGCCTTGCGGCCGACAGGCTCGCAAGCCTGACACAGACGGTTTTGACGACGGCACGACAGGAGCTTGCGCCTATCTCAAACAAATGAGGAAAGCCGCCAATTCGAAAAACACATGGAAACAATGGGATGAAGCAATATTTTTTGTACCATTGCCGTCAATCACCATCTGTTTTCTTGAACGTGAACAGCGATTGAGCGATGCATGATGCATGAAGCTCCTGTTCCTCATCGTGGCGCTGATCGCCCTTGCCTTTCTCGGCTGCTATTTGCAGATGTTTTTCGCCGTGCCGTAAACACGCAACAATCTTGATCTGCCGAGAACACACGCTATGAGTGTTCAGGAAAGCTCAATCCTACAAGGAAAAGGCAGGATCAATGATCCTGCCCCGTTTGTGCAACGCCCGCTGCCTCTTCGCAGACTCTGACATGTTCAGCCAGTGCCTCAAGCTGCAGGAAAGCGCTTATGGTACAGATATCCCGCTTCTGAAACTTTGGAAGCTCCTGAAGCTCCTTCAATCTGGTGAGAAGTGCACCGCGGTTCATGGTTTTCCCTCCATCTTTCTGGCTATCCGCAAGACTGGTGTTAGAATGCATTTCGATCCGATTAAATCAGATCGGCGCTCTAACCTTTTCTATTGTAAGCATAATCTTATCGACCTTCGTTTCACTCCCGTTGGATTGTGCTTTAATCAGGCTGCCCGCACCTTCGCTTTTGTTTTCAACGGAAGCTCGATATCGACTTCGAGCGTCGACATCTGGTCACCTCGATCCATTTTCACGCTGACCTTGTCGCGATCAATCTGGATATGCTTGGCGATAACGGCGAGAATTTCCTCCCGCAATACCGCAACAAGATCGGAATGTTCGTGTGACGCCCTTTCATGGGCGAGCAGAACCTGCAACCGTTCGCGCGCTTGCGGCGCGGAGGCAGGCTTGCTGAAGAAACGAAACAGGCTCATGCCGCTCTCCTTCCGAAAAGTTTACCAAGAAGGCCGCGCTTTTCGGATGGAACAGTCATCGGCACTTCTTCGCCGGCAAGGCGGCGGGCTGCGTCGAGATAAGCCAATGCAGGCGCACTGCGCTGATCGGCGAGCGTTACGGGGGAACCAATATTGGATGCCCGCAGAACGTCCTGGCTTTCCGGAATAATACCCAGAAGCGGAATGGACAGAATTTCGAGAACGTCATCAACCTTCAGCATGTCGCCGCGCTCGGCGCGTACCGGGTCATAACGGGTCAGCAAGAGATGCTTTTCCACACGTTCGCCACGTTCGGCCTTGAGTGTCTTGGCATCCAGCAGACCGATGATACGGTCGGAATCGCGCACAGACGACACTTCAGGATTCGTGACAACCACAGCCATATCCGCATGACGCATGGCGAGTGTGGCACCGCGTTCGATCCCGGCGGGGCTATCGCAAATGATCCAGTCGAACTCCTTCTTGAGATCTTCCATGACGCGGTCGACGCCATCAGTGGTCAGGTTATCCTTATCGCGCGTCTGGGAGGCAGGCAGCAGATACAGTGTCTCAAGGCGCTTGTCGCGGATCAAAGCCTGCGGAAGCTTTGCGTCACCCTGAATGACATTAACCAGATCGAACACGACGCGACGTTCAGCCCCCATGACGAGGTCAAGGTTACGCAGACCAACATCGAAGTCGATAACGACTGTCTTCTCACCGCGTTGCGCCAGCGCAGCGCCGATTGCAGCGGTTGATGTCGTTTTGCCAACGCCACCCTTACCGGAAGTTACAACAATCACTTTTGCCATATTTGTCTCCTGTATCTCCCGCGCGCCTCCAGAGCATTCGTTACCCGGGATATGAAATGCTCTGCTTTTCTTTTTCAGCACTCAAAAGTGCCCTGACAATTTGTCTGGACCAGCATTTTCCCAAGGCTGTTCGGCCGTTTGGGAAACATGCTAGTTTAGCGTTTCGGCCATCATATAATCGCCGTCGAGCCAGAGCTGGACTGCCTGTCCGCGCAATCGGCTCTCCATGTCTTCGGCCGTCTTGTAAAGACCATCGATGGCAACGAGTTCTGCCTCCATCTTGCGACAGAAAATGCGCGCATCGGCATTTCCGGCTGTCCCAGCCATCGCACGACCGCGCAGCGCGCCATAAACGTGGATCGAGCCACCAGCCACCACTTCCGCACCGGACGCTACAGAACCAACAATCGTTACATCGCCGTCCGGAAAGTAGACCGACTGACCAGACCTTACCGGCTCGGTAACCACCATGGACGGAACGGCCTTGACGAGTTGTACCGATGCGGGTGCCACCGGAGTGCGCTCCTGCGACTTCGGTTCTGTGATCTCCGGGTCGAAATCTGCGGCAGGTTGTCCGCCACGCATCGCTGGCGGCATGCCTGGCCCCAGCAGAGAGGGCCGCGCATTTTCAAAGCCCGTGATCCAGACACCACGTTTAACCAAATCCTCAAGCAATTGAACCAATTGCGGACGCTCGATCGAAACGTTCTCCAGATCGAGAACGATCGGGCGATTCAGAAAGAAACCCACGGAACGGGCTGCAAGATCGTCCAGCTTGTCGAGCCAGCCATCGAGCGGCAGTTCAGGCGAGAGTACCAGCGCAAGAAAGGATCTCCCTTTCAAACGGATTGGACGAGACTGTGTTAGCACTTGATTCATCTTGGTTAAAAAACGGTTTATCCGGTCTATATGCGCAATGGTTAACAGATGGTTAATTTCTGAAGCCAGAACGCCCCCATTGCTGAAGCGGCCGGTCCCTTTTGACGATCAAAGCATAACTATCGACGAGGCATTAGCCTCCAGACACAGAACGCAACATTGTGCCCACCTGAACAGCCGAAAGCGCCTCCAGCCTGGAAACGACTCAGCTTATTCTTGATTGTAAACGGATATCAGGATCGATAATCATCGTTTCTTCACCCATCCACAGAAGACAACGCAGAAAATATAAAATTAATTTCCAATCAAATATGACGCTACGTAATGTATTATAATTTTATAATATATTTTTATTTAGCCAAAAATCAGAATAACTTGTAGCAAGTGGAAAGCTGCCGAACCTTATCCGATTCTTTTTAAAGTATATTTCTTCTAATTGTTCCGGAATTGCAGATCAACTAAATCAGTTTCTGGTATTGTCGACACTGCGTCAAGAATTCCATGAACAATCTGCGCCATGAGGAATCTTCACACGCCCTATCAGCCAACCTAGCCGACGCAGCAAATGAGTATAACCCAACGAAGCAACAGCGATCTTTCTGATCGCTTTCATTCCTCTTCGAACGCAGCTTTATTCAGTGGGAATAATCCCTGACGGAAACACTGAAATATAAATCTTCTGGAAGGTTCCGCTCAAAGGAACCGCCTCGCGTTTGGGCGGGGGGCTTAGGGGCGCGAGGCGGGCGAGCTCTCAGGAGTGCACGCACAGGGAAAATGGAACGTTAGCTCCGATTCTGGAACTAACAATACGTTCCAGCCTGAAAAATTACGTGAGTAGAATATAGAAAAGCCCACAACGCTCGGGAGGAGGAGAACGTTGTGGGCTTAATCTGTAAGCGCGATTGGGAGGAGGAGTATCGCGCTTTGGGTCCGGTTCTTGGGAGGAGGAGTGAACCGGACGTTTTTTTTAATAACCCGTTCAGCCGGCCTACTCAATCAACAAGCTTGCATTGCTGATATGCACTTTCAACAGATCCAAATGAAAACCGCCTCGCAGCGAATGAACGCGCTGAGGCGGCATATCTCCCCCGAAAGCCCCCAATCGAAGAAGATAGAAGAACTTACTCACAGCTTTGACGAAAATAAATAGACAATCTGCACGCACACTTGAAAATCTGGTGAACAATATCAGCCAATGGTTGAGAAACCTATCTCAACGAACTTTTCCGCGTCTGCAACTGTTCGACTAAACACTATTAAAGATCGGGTATAGTTCAGTCCTGCAGTGCAATTAAAATGCTCTTGTACCGGATGGAACCTGAATGACTATCACCCAATAACCCTACACAAATTTCAGTATTTTCTGAAAGTTATAGAGTTTTATTAAGGGGTTGCTTTCTCCATGAGCACGGTTATTGTTCCTCTCACTTGGAGGAGGGAGTACCGCCCCAGCGCGCTAGACCGCTGCGGGGCGGTTTCTTTTTTAGCTACCCAAAAATGCATATCTGCATTGCAGCGTTGCCCCTTGTATGCAGCGGCCCTTATTCCTATCTTGGGCTTGTTCGGTTTTACTCCTCCTCCCAAAAACCGAACCCAAAGCGCGATACTCCTCCTCCCAATCGCGCTTTATAGATCCGCCCACTGCACATTCCTCCTCCCAGTGCAGTGGGCGCTCTCTTTTCTGGAAAGCTCTTCACACATATCGGAAATTTGTGCCCAATCAGGTGAGCCTGTAGCTATTTCAGTAGTTTTAAGGGTTTGCAGGTAATTTCTGCGCGTGATGCACGAGGGAGCGGGGTTCCATGTTCTTCAGCACGACCTTCAAATCGGCCAGACCGACGCTGCTATGCGCGCCTATGCTCTGGCTAGGTTTTGTTCTCGTTCTGCTGATCGCGCTTCTGTCATTCAGGCTCAATGCCCCCATTGGGCCAATGTACTGGGACAGCTACATCTACTTCGACGCAGCCCAGCGCATAAGAATGGACCAGATTCCCGGTGTAGACTTTTCCACGCCTGTCGGACCGCTTGGCTACTATCTTTTTGCATGGGGACACTCCCTGTTCCCACAGGCACAACCGCTTTTGCTCGTTCAATGGTCAATATTGGTCGTTGCAGCCCCTCTGATGGCATGGGTACTGACAGAGCTTCCCCCCCATAATCGAATAACCGGATTTCTGATCCTTGTTCCATTTCTAGTTTTCGCAATCTTTCCGGCCAATACACAAAGCTTTTATCCCTACCCCGGACTGGATGGGTTTGGCATTTATAACCGCCATACATCGCTTTTGCTCTACGTGCTGATGTGCGGATTGCTGTTTATGCGAAACGGCGCAAAGCTCGCGCTGTTTTGTGCGGCAGTGATGCTCGCCTTGTTCTTGATGAAGGTCACGGGCTTTCTTGCAGGTGGACTGTTCGGGCTTGCGGCACTTCTCGCTGGACGAATCTCTATACGCAACGTTCTGCTGGCCGCCGCCATTACCGTTGCATTTCTGTTCGTCCTTGAATTGTACAATGGGATTATCGGCGGATATATTCGCGATATCGCCTCATTGATCGCCCTGAACGAAGAAGCCCTGCTGCCGCGTTTCCTGACCGTCATATCGTTGAAGCTGGACGTCATTCTGCCAGCGACGATCCTTGTTCTCATTCTTTTCTGGAATGAACAGTTCCATTCCGGCAAACACAATCGCTTTTTCGACCGGAGTTCGGTCTGGCTCGCCGTTGGGCTTCTGGGTGGCATCATCCTTGAGACACAGAACACCGGAAATCAGGAATTCATATTCCTTTGGCCCATCCTGCTTATGATTTTTCAGCGGATAAAAGCCGGCACCGAGAAGCTCAAAATCGCCTTCGTCGTGCTCGCTGCCTTCTGTGCCCTCCCGACATTCACCAAGGTTGCGCACCGTACCCTGCGCGCCGTTGCCGTAGCCCCGACTTATGTGCAACCGTCCTTCCCGGAACTGAAGAACCTCGGGCAGGTGTTGACCCGGCCCGATTTCCTGCAGCGGGCAGAGCTTTTCGAAACCCACTACCCGGAAAACAATGCAGCCTATGACGCGCTGGCAGCGCAAGGCCAACTACCTAGCTGGCAGCTTTATTCAGAAATCGATTTCCAGGTCTACTGGCTCGTTTCTGCAAACCGGATGGTGAAGGATCTGAAATCCTTCGAGACCCGGAACAACGTTCGCCTGCAAAGCATCATGTCGCTCGACTTCGTCAATCCGTTTGCATGGATATTGGATCGCGATGCGACACGGCATATCCAGATCGGCGCCGACCCCTTCCGCACTGTCCCGGCGTTATCCAAGGAAACGAAGGCTGCCGTAGAAGCAACAGACGGCATATTGCGCCCGAAATGTCCGACGACGACCAATCGTCTTGCCTTGCAGAAAATATATGCCGAAGCACTGCAGGATCGCGCCGTCGTCGCTTTGAACCCCTGTTGGGATTTGCTGCTTCGCCCCGGCTTTATCCCGTAATCAGAAACGGCTCATTTGATCTGAGCCTTGACGAAATCCCGCACAATCCGGACGATGCCGCGTGAAAGGACCTCATCCAGCGCCTTGATGAATGCGTCCACATGCTCCCGCCCGCAGATCAGCGGCGGCTCAAGACGGATGACGTTTCGATTATATTCAGTAAAGGCGACCAGAACCCCATGATCGCGCAGCAGATGGCTGCCAATAAAGCCGGGAAGTGAACCTTTCAGTTTTTCATCAAGCATTGCCAGGACTGGTCGCAGCACGACCGGCATCGTCTGGGAAAAATCATGGAACTCCAGCCCCACCATCATCCCCTTCCCGCGCACATCTTTCAAAAGCGCAGGATAGCGGCTCTGCAGTTCGTGCAGCCGATCCAGAAGATATTCCCCGACATCGGCTGCGTTATCAATCAGATGCTCGTCGTAAAGAACGTTCAGAGCTTCAATCGACGTAACGCAGGCTTCGCCAATCCCGCCAAAAGTCGCCATCGCATGGATCATCGCCGTCTTGGGCGTGCCGTAAGCCTTCATGTAGACGTCGCGCCGCGCGATCATGGCGGCCATTGCGGTCTTTCCACCGCCAAGCGACTTCGCCAGTGCGGTGACATCCGGCATGACGCCATAATGCTCGAAAGCATAGAATTTCCCGGTTCGTCCCAACCCACATTGCACTTCATCGGCAACCCAGATCACACCATACTGGTCGCAAAGGCTTCGCAACTTTTGCCAGAACTGTGCATCAGTTTGAATGATACCGCCACCACCTTGCACCGTTTCAAGCACAATCACCCCGATCTCGGGGTCAGAGCGAAACGCATTTTCAATGGCTGCAATGTCACCGAAGGGAACCCGAACGGTGTTATCGACCAGCTTGAATTCGCCACGATATAGCCCGCCATCAGTGATGGACAGAACACCCTTCGTTTTGCCATGGAACGAATTTTCCGCATAGACGATCTTGGGCTTTTTAGGACCTGCGGCGCGCTCTGCGACCTTGATCGCGGCTTCCATCGCCTCAGAACCGGAAGACCCCAGAAACACCATGTCGAGATCTCCCGGCGAGCAAGCCGCAATGTCATAAGCAAGAGCGGCCGCATATTGCGACATGAAGGCGATTGCAATCTCGTGGCGCATTTCTTCCTGAAACTGACGCCGTGCTTCGAGAATACGCGGGTGATTATGGCCAAAAGCCAGCGATCCGAACCCGCCGAAAAAATCGAGAATGGCGCGCCCATTCTGATCATAATAATACATGCCTTCAGCGCGTTCGATCTTCACCTTGTGAAAGCCGAGCAGCTTCATGAAGTGAAGCTGGCCTGGATTGAGGTGAGTGGTAAACAGCTCCGTCATCCGTGGCAGATCGAGCGCTTTCGCCTCGGCAACCGTCAACAGCTTCGGCTTCGGCGTTGTATTGGTCTTGTTCATTTCTGCCTCTATGCCGTTTCGGAAGCCCGCACATCCGATGATGCCGCGCCGATTTTCTTGCGATATTCGCTGTAAGCCGCGATCAGCATATCCTCATCACGATATTGCGGTATCCAGCCAAGCTCGCGCTCGCCCTTCGAGACATCGAGAACACACATTTCGTCGGCAATCAGATATTGCTCCGGGTCCATGATCGGCATGTTCATCCAGTCCAGCAGATCCAGCGTGCGTTTCACCGCCCAGGCGGGTGTTGGCAACAAAATAGATTTCGAACCTGCATGGCTGATCAGATCACCAAGCAGTTTGCGGACGGGAGGCGGATTGAGCGAGCCGAGATTATAGGCCTCGTTTGGAACACCAGCCTTGAAAGCGGCACGTGCCGCCTCCGCACAGTCGAACACCGAAATGAACTGGTAAGGGTTCCTGCCCGAGCCGATCATCGGCACCGGCAAATTGTAATCAATCAGCTTGAACAGCTTTTCCAGAATGCCGAGACGGCCCGGTCCAATGATAAGACGAGGACGAAACAGGGAGATATTCATGCCCCGCACGCGCCATTCAATGGCGAGTTCTTCGGTTTTCAGTTTTGACAGGCCGTACTCACCGAGCGGCTTGCACGGATGGTCTTCTTTCTGCGGCCAGACATAGGTGTGCCCGTACACCATATCGGTGGTGAAATGGACGAGCTTGTTGGCACCAGCCACATCCATCGCCTTGATGATGTTCGCCGTCCCGTAATAATTGACGGGAAAAAAGAAGTCGTGCCGCTTTGCCCGGACCTGAATTGGTGAAAGCATTTTGGCGGACAGGTTATAGACCATGTCGTCTGCGCGGATACCAAGCCTGCGGATTGCTTCCGGATCGGTCACATCAGTCGCGATGAAAGCGGCATCAGTATAGTGTGGCAGATCGCTTTTCACGATATCCGCGACAAGGACCTCGTAACCATCGGCAAGTAGCTTTGGAGCAAGATAGCGCCCGACAAAACCGTCGCCACCGAAGATTACATGTCTCATCGTACTGCCCCCGTTCAACTATGTGTCTGCTGGTTCACATGCGTCTCCGCCTGCGGTTCGGACGGCTTGCCGCTTTGTGCGATCAGCACTGTCCCGATGCAGATGAACGCAATTCCCGCAATCTTGTAGGCGCCAAGTTCCTCCTTGAACAAAAGCCAGGCGAACAGAGCGACCGCGACATAGGCAAGACTGAGGAACGGATAGGCAAACGAAAGATCCACTTTCGACAGCACGTAAAGATGCGACGCCATCGAGATCACGAAGGTGAGCAAACCGGCAAAAATCCAGGGATTGAAGACAATCTGGAATATGCGCTGGATCAATGTTTCGGCTGAAAAGCTGATCGGCCCGAGCGTCAGCATGCCATATTTCAACATCAACTGCGCGGCAGCATTGGTCATGACTGTGAACAGGATGAAGGGAATATATTTCATCACGTTTCCTAACCTGCAGCGCCGAGCATCAATGCGGTCCGGCGCCAGAAATTGGAATTGAAAGCCTTGTCGCGAAAGGCCTCGAAATCGCGCCAGCGCGGATAGCTTGCAGCAAAAACCTCTGCGCTCATCCTTTGGTCCTTATATGGATTGACCCGGCCACCGGCTTCAACAGTCATCTGGTCCAGACGGTTCAGCAATTCCAGCGTTGTGTGGCCACGATTGGGGAAATCCATCGTCAGCGTATATCCCGGCATCGGAAATGACATGAGACCGGGAGACTTCATCGAACCAAAACGCTTGAGTACCGTCAGAAAGGAGACCTGTCCTGCATTGCGACTTGCCTCAAGCATCGCTGGAACGATCTTTCGGGCTGCTTCGAACGGAATTACACTTTGATGCTGGTAGAGCCCTGCCGGGCCGTAAAGCCTGTTCCAGTTTCTCACTCCGTCGAGTGGATAAAAGAAGCTTTGATACGGCACTATACGCGCTGTTTTCAGCCGCCTCTTGCGCTGGAAATAGGCCGCATTGAAAAGCGACAGGCTTGTCTTGTTCAACAGCGATAATGGCAATTCAACCGGCACGCCAAACCGCCCAGCGATCGAAATAGAGCCATTCGGCGCGGCAACATGATTACCGACCATCAGCAAGCCCCGGCCATCGGAGAGCTGATCGACCCAGGCAACAGCATATTCATTTTCATGATCGGCCACCCCGGCCATATCAAAATAAGCATCAAGGTTGGCGAAGGGCAGAACCTTTTCCTCGACATCGAGACCGCCGACCCGCTTGAGCCGGATCGTTGCGCGAAGAATTAATCCGGTTAGTCCCATTCCACCGATGGTTGCCCGAAACAGATCAATGTGCTCCGTATCGGAACATCTGTAGTAGACGCCGTCCGAACGAAGCAGTTCCAGCCTTTCAACATGACACCCGAAAGTACCCTGCCGGTGATGGTTTTTACCATGCACGTCATTGGCAATGGCGCCGCCGAGCGTCACAAACTGCGTGCCCGGCGTGACAGGGAGGAAATAGCCATGCGGAGTAACATGGGTGACGATTTCACTCAAAAACACGCCGCTCTCAGCCGTCAGCAATCCCGTATCTGGATCGAAGTGTAGTATCTTTTTCCGCGCCTGCATGGGCACGAGAAAGCCCATATCATTGTGGCAGCTATCACCGTAGGAGCGACCATTTCCGAATGGCAACAGGCTTGCATCGCCGGGCAAGGCTCGCGTGAAATCAGTCTCCAGTCTCTCCAGCGGAAGGTATTGCCGGCTTCGCCGGTTAATACGTCCGAAACTGTCGAAGGATTGTTCCATCAGCGCATACCAGCCACAAGAAGCAGCACCGCGCCAAGCGCGATGACGACCTGACTGCGCCAATCCCTCGCAATGAAGAGGACCGGGTCGTCATCCATGTCGCCGCGATGCGCCAATATCCACACACGCACGTTGATATAGAGTACGATCGGACCGAGCGGCCATATCAGCCAGGGATAGGTGTAGAGCGTCTTGACGGCATCGCTATTGATATAGAGTGCCAAAACCAGCGCTGCGGTAAACGCGGCTGCGACCCCACACTGTCCGACAATATCGCGATCTTCCGGACGGTAGCCTCGCCCCAAAATCCGGTCCTTTTCTGTCACGGTAGCGCCCTGCAGTTCGACATAACGCTTCACCAGCGCCAGCGACAGAAAGAAGAACATGGCAAAGGCCATCAGCCAGAACGATGGCGGGATATAGGAAGCCGCCGACCCTCCCAATAGCCGCAGGCTGTAAAGTCCCGCGAGGCAAATCACGTCTCCCAACAACATGCGTTTCAAGGCGAAGGTATAGGCGGTCGTGAAAAACAGATAGGTGACGATTGCAAGCGTAAAGGCGGGCGGAAGGAAAAGGCAGACGAAAGCCGTCAGAAGCAACAACAGGGCCGCAACGCTTAGGCCAAAGGGAATGGATATCTTTCCGTGTGCAAAAGGTCGCTGATTTTTTCGCACATGTCTTCGATCCACCGGAAGATCGACAATATCATTGACGATATAGATCGCAGACGATGCCGCAGAAAAGGCCACGAATGCCAGGCAAGTCGCAATCAACACGTCTGGCTTCATTATGTCATGCGCCAGAATGGCCGGGACAAAGACGAGCAGATTCTTTAGCCACTGATGAACGCGGAGCATACGAGCATAGGTTCGAATAGTTGGTTTTTCGGCACTGAAAAGTTCACAACCAGTTTGCTTCTGGAAATGTGCCGCTGCACGATCAGGTGCGACAACGATCGCCTGTCGGGCTGCATCGAAAACAGGCAGGTCATCACGATCATTTCCGGCATAGTCGAATCCCTGTCGTCCATAGTGCTCGACAAGCAGATCAGCCTTGCGCTGTGCCGAAAGATTGGTCGTACCGGATGTTGAATAGACAGCACTGAAAATCCCAAGCTCAGACGCAACAGCCCTAGCCATCGGTTCAGCGGCAGCTGTTGCCAGCACCAAAGTCCGCCCCGCCCCATGTTCGCTACGCAGAAATTCCAGAAACTCGGTTCGGTAGGGAAGTCGCGATGCATCGAGCGTTACGCGCTCAGCCACCTGTCGCTTGAGATATGCCTTGCCTGAGAACAGCCACACCGGCAGCATGAAGACGAACAGGATGTTCCTCTTCAAAAGAAGAAAAATACCCTCCCACAGCAGATCGGTCGAAACCAGAGTTCCGTCCAGATCGACTGCCAGCGGCACATTCTCGCTGCTTTGCCCCCGCGTATCCATTTTCAGCCCTTTTCCGCTCAGGCGTGAATGCGGTTCGATCAACCTTTTCCGCCCGAGCCCCCTGTCGTAAAGGGATAGAGGCAGAAACCAAATGAAAAATGAATTTTTCCGTTACAATCGAGAATTGATTTGCTGAGTACAGTTTCTGCTTAAAATTTCCTCAATAGCTAAAATACAGCATATTGTTTGCGGGTTGCATAGTTTCAAGTTCGCCGGAGAGACTTTCCGGCGAACATTCCATAGTTTAGACATCTCTAAACTAACATTATCTTGAGCCCGGAAAAAGCAAATCGACAAACTTGCCTGCAGTCGGTTGCGGTTCGTGGTTGGCAAGGCCGGGACGCTCATTG
This sequence comes from Brucella sp. JSBI001, assembly GCF_026014005.1. Taxonomy (NCBI): domain Bacteria; kingdom Pseudomonadati; phylum Pseudomonadota; class Alphaproteobacteria; order Hyphomicrobiales; family Brucellaceae; genus Brucella; species Brucella sp. JSBI001. The sequence goes on from NZ_CP110339.1 coordinate 1,842,584, forward strand.
GCTTCGATGAAAATATAGTCTGGCTTTTCGGGCTGCTTGACCATGAAATCGATCCCGACAACGGGAATGCCGATTGCACGCGCAGCCTTACAGGCAGCATCGACAAGGTTTCTATGAACAGTCGCTGTCACGTCGTGGATCGTACCGCCTGTATGTAGATTGGCCGCCTTGCGCACCGTGATTTCACGATGATCTTCCAGAACGGAATCGAGCGACAGGCCTTGTTCCTCAAGACACCTTTTCGTTTCCGTATCGACTGGTATGCGGCTTTCTCCGCCAGTCGCCGCAGCGCGTCTGCGCGATTGTATCTCGATAAGCTTGCGGATGGTTGCCTTGCCGTCACCGACAACGCGTGGCGGGCGACGAACCGCAGCGGCAACGAGCTGGTAGTCGATAACCACCAGCCGAAGGTCCTCACCTTCAAAACACGCCTCCAGCAGCACGCGGTCGCACACGGTTCGCGCCTGTTTGATTGCCGTTCGCAGGTCTTTAATGGTCGATATGCCGACAGAAATTCCTCTTCCCTGTTCGCCCCGGGCTGGTTTCACCACCAGCTTGCCGTGACGTTTTAGAAAAGCTTCCAGCGCATCATCGTCCGCTTCGGCCGCAATCTGCTCCGGCACTGTCAGACCAGCCTTCTCGACGACGCGCCGCGTCACGGCCTTGTCGTCGCAGATTGACATCGCTACACCCGATGTCATTTCAGACAAGCTCTCACGGCAATGGACGGAACGCCCGCCATAGGAGAGGCGGAAAAAGCCGCCTTCAGCATCGGTTATTTCAACCTGAATACCACGACGCACCGCTTCATCCACGATTATGCTAGCATAGGGATTGAGCGCATCGAAGGTTTCCAGATGCGAGGCGAAAAATTTCTCGTTGATTGCGTTCTTGCGCTTTATCGCGAAGAGCGGAACGCGACGAAACTTCAGCTTTTCATAGAGCCTTATGGCATTCTCATTATCGTGCAGAACCGAGAGATCGATATGGCTCAAGCCGCGAGCCTGAAAATGCTCGGCAAGTTTTCGCACCAGTTTTTCACCGATACCTGGCTGCCGCGCTTGAGGATGAACTGCAAGACACCAAAGCGAAGCACTGCGATCAGGATCATCGAAAAGGCGCTGATGGTCGATGCCAGTTACGGTGCCAACAATTTCGCCGGTAGCATCGTCCTGAGCCACAAAATAGGTAACAGCACGATTGTCTCGTTCCGATGAGAAAAAGTCGGGACGCAGTTGAACCATCCCACAGGCCGCGTAAACAGCGTTGATGCCTTCCGCGTCCACTTCGGAGACTGCGCGACGTATGGTGATGCCACGTATCCGTCGCCCGCCCGGTCGATAGGTCGCAAGTTCAATCCGGTATGTATGCGACGGATCGAGAAATATCTCATGTGGTGCCAGTGACAGCAACACATGAGGATCGCTGACGTAAAAGACGATATCGCGGCTCGCTGGCGCTTCCCCCCGCAATGCTTCCACTATGGCTTCATTGGTCTCGAAGGTCTGCGCGAAGAGTAGTCGGCCCCAGCCGCAATCGACAACCACATCCTGCTTGCGATCTTCGCTTCCCGCCTTGTCATGGCCGTGCGCATGTTCCTGATAAAAGCCTGCGCTTTCAGGTGTACGCAAGCGCGTAAGACGGTGCGAAAAGGCTTTGCGACCTTTCGCTTTCTGCCGGGCCATATCCACCTCACCGGTTTTCCGCATTTCATGCCTCCTGCGTTTGCAGCCACATTTCAAGGAGGCCAGCCTGCCAAAGCTCAGAACCGCGCAACGGCGTTATGTGTTCGGACGGTTTTGCAAACAGGCGTTCAAGATAATCGCGTTGGAAAAGTCCGCGCTCCCTCGCCTTTTGTGAAGAGAGGGCGTCTCGCAACATATCAAGATAAGGGCCATCGATATATTTGAGCTGCGGAACCGGGAAATATCCCTTCTTGCGATCAATCACTTCGCTTGGAACGACCTTCCTCGCCACATCCTTGAGGATACCCTTGCCGCCGTCACGTAGTTTTTCCTCCGGCGGAATGCGGGCGGCAAGCTCGACCAGTTCATGATCCAGAAATGGCACCCGCGCTTCAAGCCCCCAGGCCATCGTCATGTTGTCCACGCGCTTGACCGGATCGTCCACGAGCATCACATTCGTATCGAGCCGCAGCGCACGGTCGACAGGCGTATCCGCTCCATCCTGCAGCAGATTTTCTTCCAGAAGGTCCTGACTGTAATCACGTTCCGGCATCCATTCCGGCGATAGCTGCGTGGCGAGAACGTCATGCGAGCGGTCACGGAACCCTTTGGCATAGTCGCTGACGACATCGTTGGAATCGACTAGCGGTGGATACCAGTGATAGCCGCCGAAAACTTCATCTGCCCCCTGTCCCGACTGGACAACCTTGATATGCTTCGAAACCTCCTTGGAAAGGAGGTAGAAGCCGACATTATCATAGGACACCATTGGTTCGGACATTGCCGCGATCGTTCCCGGCAAGGCGTCCATGAGGTCTGCCGAGGGCACAAAGATCTTATGATGTTCGGTGCCGAAATGCTCGGCGATCAGATCGGAATAGACAAATTCGTCGCCTTTTTCCCCGTTTGCTTCCTCAAAGCCAACTGAAAAACTCATCAGGCCCGATTGACCGGCCTCAGCAAGCAGACCGACGATCAGGCTGGAATCCACCCCGCCGGATAAAAGCACGCCGACCGGCACGTCGGAAATCATCCGGCGCTTGACAGCGACACGCAGCATAGCGAGCAATTGCTCCTGCCATTCCTCGCGGCTCAACGCGCCGTCGCCGGGCAGACGACGATAAGGCGCCTGCCAATAGATGCGGTCAGCAAAACGTCCATTCGGTTCATAGACACGGATTGTCGCCGGGGGGAGCTTTCGAACACCGTTATAGATCGTGCGCGGTGGCGGCACGACGGCATGAAAGCTCATGTAATTGTGCAAGGCCGCGCGGTCTATCGAGGTATCGATGCTGCCTGCCTTAACCAGAGCAGGCAAGGAAGAGGCGAACCGCAAGGCACCCTCCGCCTCGGCAATATAGAGCGGCTTGATGCCGAACCGATCACGCGCGAGGATAACCCTGCCGGTATCACGTTCGTGAATGGCGAAAGCGAACATGCCAAGAAAACGCGTTACACAGCTTTCGCCCCATGCATGCCATGCCTTGAGAATGACTTCTGTGTCACCGTCGGAGAAGAACTTGTAGCCCTTCTGTTCCAGCTCTGTGCGCAATTCGCGGAAATTATAGATGCAGCCATTGAACACAAGCGTCAAACCGAGGTCGGCGTCGATCATCGGTTGCTGCGATTTTTCAGAAAGATCAAGGATTCTCAATCTTCGATGCCCGAAGCCGATATTGCCCCGGATCACAATCCCGGATGCATCGGGCCCGCGAGGACTGAGTACATCCGCCATTTTCGAGACTGCCGAAACTGACGGCGAACCACCGTCAAACCTGACTTCTCCGCAAATACCACACATAAAAAGGGTCGAAACCTCCATTGTCATTCATAAACAAATGAGGCCGTCGCATCTGTTAAGGCGGCGGCCTGCATAATTGCAAATGCGGGAGCGCCGGGATTGTTCCCAACTTTTTCGTTTCCGCTATGTGGCTTTCCCGACTAAATTCGCCTTGGAAAGCATATAGTTTTCAGCGGAAACCATATGCTCAAACGTTATACGGCGCGCATCCTCGCTGCGATTTTCGACAAGTGCTGCAAGCAATCGGTGCTGGAAGATAAGTCCTTCTTCGCGCGAAGCCGGTGTCGGATCAGCATAGATCGCGCGCGCTATTGGCAGGCTTCGCAACAGATTGTGGGTCAATCCGCAGATGAAGCCCAACAGACGGTCCGGACAAAGCTGTGCCAGCAAGGAATGGAAATCCAGTTCCGCAATCCGCTGGCGATATTGATCATCAAGATCGACCGGCGGGCGATCATAGACCCGCATCGCATTTTCCAGCCGAGCAATGTCGTCACCGGTCAATCTGCCGGACAACAGAGCAGCAACCTCCGGTTCGAGATGCTTACGGATAGCGTAAACTTCGGCAAGACTCGGCTGATCGAAAAAGAAATAGCTTCCGAGCATTTCCATTGCGTGCTGGGCGGAAGGTTCGGCCACAAAAGCCCCGCCGCCGGGACCGCTGCGCGTAAAAATCAGACCCTGCGTCTCCAGCGCCTTCATCGCTTCGCGCACAGTGCCCTTGGCAGCCTTGAACTGGTCAATTAGTTCCTTTTCCTGTGGCAGTCGATCTCCCGGCCTCAATGCATCGGAACGGATAACATCCTTGATACGGTCAGCAATCTCTTCCGGTCGCCGACGGACCTTTGCCGCCCTCGCGCGCGATTGCGGTTCGTGATCGGAATTCCGGCCCATTCTGACCATATCTTGCTACTCTCTCCTGATGCGCGGCGCGCTTTCCACGAGTTGTCGTGTATAGGCATGTTCAGGTCTGGCAAAAAGAGCGCTTGCAGTTGCTTCCTCAACGATTTCCCCGAAATACATAACTGCAACCCTGTCAGAGATGGCTTCCACCACGGCAAGATCATGACTGATGAAGAGATAAGAGAGACCAAACTCTTTCTTCAGTTGATCCAGAAGCAGAAGAACCTGCGCCTGAACAGAGACATCCAGCGCGCTAACCGGTTCATCGAGTACGACGATTTCCGCTTCAGCGGCCAGCGTGCGCGCAATGGCGATACGTTGCGCCTGCCCGCCGGAGAATTCGTGCGGATATCGTTCCAGCGTATCCTTGGGCATCTGAACGGCATCCAGCAACTGGATCATGCGCTGCTGGCACTGAGCTGAATCCAGCCCGCCCAGAAGCCTGAGTGGTGTTTCCAGTATCTGCCGGATCGTCTTTCTGGGATTGAGCGATGCGACAGGGTCCTGAAATACATATTGTATGACCTTGCCAAATGCCTGTGCACCGGAATTTCGCAGTTCATGCGCGTCGCGTCCAGCAATCGTCATCGTACCGCCCGTCGGCTCTGTCAGCCCGACGAGCATTCTGGCGAGCGTGCTTTTGCCCGATCCGCTTTCACCGACAATCGCCAGTGTCTCACCGCTTCCAAGATCGAACGAAACATTTTTAACCGCCTCGACCTTGTGACGCTCTTTACCCAGAAGTGTTCGTCCGCCACCGAAGGTTTTGGTGAGATCGCGAACGCTGATCGCATTTCCGCTCATCCTGCCACCCTCCCGTTTTCGCGCTTGAAGAGACCAGCCACACGTTCCAGAAAGTCGGCACCCTGCCCAAGTTCGGGAACGCAGGCTATCAAGCGTTTCGTATAGCTGTGCTGCGGATTGGAAAGAACTTCCGATGTCGTGCCCGTCTCGACAATCTCGCCGTCTTTCATCACTGCCACGCGGTCACAAATCTCCGAAACCACTCCAAAGTCATGGGTGATAAACAGCAGAGCCATGCCACGCTCGCGCTGGAGATCGCGCAGCAGTTCGAGAATGCGCGCCTGCACCGTGACATCGAGCGCCGTGGTCGGTTCGTCCGCAATGATGATATCTGGATCATTGGCCAGAGCCATGGCAATGCCGACACGCTGACGCTGGCCACCTGAAAGCTGGTGCGGATAGTGATTGGCCCGTTCCGCTGCATCTGGAATGCCAACCTTGTCAAGAAGCACAATCGCCTGTTCCCGCCGCTCACTGGCTCCAATCCGCCGATGCGCTGCAATTGCTTCCTCGACCTGCCGACCGACCGGATACATTGGATGCAACGTTGTCAGTGGGTCCTGAAACACATAAGCAACTCTTGCGCCCCGTGCCGCCGTCAACTCGGTTTCAGACATTGAAAGAACGTCCCGGTCGCCCAGATAGATCGCGCCGTTGCGGATAAGTCCGGGCGGGGACGCCACGAGGCCCATTACTGACAGGGCGGTCACGCTTTTGCCCGATCCGCTCTCCCCGATCAGGCCGAGACATTCGCCGCGTTCAAGTTCCAGTGAAACATTGCGGACAGCGGGAGTGAAATGCCCACCATTGACGAAGCCCGTTTCGAGACCGGCAATAGAAAGAGCTTTTTGGCTATCCTTGATCATGGGCGATAACCGGTCCTTGGCAATATCGGTTACAGCACCTGGCCGCCCCAGCGCACCTGACCGCAATCGCGGATCGAGAACATCGCGCACCCCATCTCCCAATACGTTGAGACTGATGACCAGCAGGAAGATCATCAATCCCGGCACGATGGAGACATGCGGGGCATTGAACAGTTGCGCGCGGCCCTCGCCGAGCATGGAGCCGAGATCGGCCTGCGGCGGCTGCGCGCCAAGACCGAGGAAGCTCAGGCCCGCCGTTTCGAGGATCATCCAGCCCGCCGTGGTCGACATGGTAATGACGATAACCGGCAGTACATTGGGCAGCACTTCGCTTAACAGGATCGAAACCGGACTTTTCCCGGAGAGCCGGGCAGCATCAATAAACTCACGATGCGCGAGACCAAGCGTAACCCCGCGAACATTACGCGCGAAGAATGGAATATTGACCACCGCAATCGCGTAGAGCGCATTCATCAGGCCCGGCCCAAGCACTGCCACGATAGCCAGCGCCAGCAGGATATAAGGAAATGCCATCAGCATATCGATGCCGCGCATCATCAAATTGTCGGTTCGTCCGCCCGCATAGCCGGCCACGAGACCGATCGCCGAGCCAACAATCGCTGCGATCAGCGTCGCTGCAAATCCTACTGCGACAGACACCCGCGTGCCCCATATGACACGACTCAATATATCGCGCCCGAGTTGATCCGTTCCAAGAAGATGTCCTTCGCTGAACACGGGTTTTAATCGCATTGCGGGAGAAGTCGCGTCAGGATTGGGAAGCGGGAGAACCGGGGCCAGCAGAATGACGAGGCAGATCAGGACCAGCATAAAAAAGCCGAAAGCCGCCAGTCGATTGCTCATCAGGAGCCGCCATGATGACATGCGGACCGCCGTTGGCGCGGCAGAAATTTCTGGAAGCGCGCTCATGAGCGTATCCTTGGATCGAGCATGGTCTGGATGACATCAGCGAGTAGATTGAAGAGGACATAACTCGCGGCAACCACAAGCACGCCACCTTGCACCAGCAAGATATCGCGGGTGGAAATGGCTTTCACCAGCATGGCGCCAATACCGGGCCACTGGAACACGGTTTCGATGTAGACGGCGCCGCCCAGCACAAATCCCGCCTGAATACCGATCACAGGAATGACGCTGACAAGTGCGGCGCGAAACGCATGACCGTATATCACACGACGTTCGTTGAGACCTTTGGCCCGGGCTGTTCGGATATAGTCCTGACGAAGCACTTCCAGCATCGCGCCGCGGGTCAGACGTGCGATCACGCCTGCCGCCACCACGGCCAGCGTCGTGGCAGGCAGGATCAGATGCCAGAGCAGATCCTTCAGGTCACCGCCGCCATAAACAGCATACATGCCGGACGCTGGCAGAATGCGCCAATGGACCGCGAAGAGATAGATCAGAAGCAACCCCAACCAGAATGAGGGAATGGAAATTCCGGCAAGCACGATGAAAGTGATCGCCCTGTCTGCCCAGCCGAACTGGCGCACTGCCGAAACGATACCCGCGAGCAGGCCGAAGACTGAACACAGTACCAGTGCTACGCCTGCAAGCACGAGTGTCGCCTGAAAGCGCTCCATAACCTCATCCAGCACCGGACGATTGAGCACGAAGGAACGCCCGAAATCCCCATGCAGGAGATTGCCCATCCAGATGAAGTATTGTTGCAGCAACGGCTTGTCGAGACCGAGATCGCGATTGATCCGCTCGACATTTTCCGGTGTTGCGTATGATCCGAGCAACGCAGTCGCCGTATCACCGGGGATCATCGCCATGACGAGAAAAACGATGATCGAGAGCCCGAGCAACACAGGAACAACGGCCAAAAGTCGCTTGAGGATATAGGCTGGCATGAATGCCCTCCCTGCTTATTCCTTGGTTACGTCTTTCAAATGCAGCAGGAAGGACGGCTGCAACTTGAACCCCTTGACGGCAGCGGTCGTGGCTGCATTTTGCTTCCAGTTCGCCACGAACAGCCATGGTGCATCGTCATGGACAATGCTCTGCACTTCGCCATAAAGCTTGCCGCGCTCGGTTTGATCGGTCGATGACCGCGCCTTTTCCAGAAGCTCATCCACTTTGGGGTTGGAATAGTAACCGGAATTGAAACCGCCCTTGTCCGGCAGTGCGTCGCTGCGAAGCGTCAGATAAGGCACCGTGTCCGGATCATTGGTCATCCATGCCATCTCGGCCATATCGGCCTTGCCATCCAGTCCCGGATTTACCCTGCCAAGGAACGTGTTCCACTCATAGGTTTCAATCTTGACCTTGAAGCCCACAGCCTGAAGATCGGCCTGGATTGCGGCACCCATCGTGATTGGATCAAGCATGCCAGAACCGCCTTCGGTCACATAGAACGTGACTTCGGGATTGCTTGCACCAGCTTCGGCAAGGAGCGCCTTGGCCTTTTCAGGATCATAGGGATAGGGTTCGGTTTTGTTCTCGACCCAGTTGAAGGCAGGTGGGATCGGCCCCGCAGCAACAGTTGCGGAACCCTGCAACACATTATCTACGAGGCCTTGCTTGTTAACCGCATAATTCGCCGCCTGACGCACTTTCTTATCCGCGAATGGACCGCTCTTCGCGTTCAGGATGGTAAACCAGACATGGGGGCCCGCCTGTTCGGCAACCGCGAAATTCGCGTCCTGTTTGAAGGTGGCAAGATTATCCGGCGGCACTTCCACCATGACATCCAGCCCGCCTGCCATCATCTCCGCGACGCGGGTATTGGCATCCGTGATCGGGCGGAACACAACTGCTTCCAATGCTGGCGCTGTGTCCCAATAGTCGGGATTACGCTCCACCACCACACGCTGGCCGGATTGCCATTCCGCGAACTTGAACGGACCGGTTCCGGATGGATGACGGCCAAATTCCTTACCGTATTTCTTGACCGCTTCCGGCGACACGATCAGGCCGGTCGGATAGGCCAGATTGGAAAGAAATGGAGCGAAAGGCTCCTTCAGCTTGAACTCGACAGTGTGTTCATCGAGCACATTGACTGCATCGATGGACGAGAAATTGAACGAAAGCGGAAATGGGCCGGTGTTATAGAAGGGATGGTCTTCCTTTAGCATTCTGTCGAAGTTGAACTTGACCGCTTCGGCATTGAAATCCGAACCGTCATGGAACCTCACGCCTTGACGCAGCTTGAACGTATAGGTCTTGCCGTCGTCCGAAATCGTCCAGCTTTCCGCCAGTGCCGGTTCTACTTCCAGCGTTCCGTCCTTGTAGCGCACAAGGCCGTCATAAATATTGACGAGGATGCGGAAATCATTGGTGGCCGTGACTGTATGCGGATCGAGCGATTGCGGCTCTGCAATCTGCCCGACAATCAGCACATTGGGCGGCGTTTGGGCCAGCGCGACTGTGCCCGCCCCGGCGACCGAAAGCGCCATAGCAGTCAGGACGGCACGGAATAACCTTCTCATGGGGTTCCCCTTCATTTGTCAAATCCGTCAGACTCTAATTTATAGGCATAAATCAACTATCATCAATGAATTATCATAATTAATTTTTGCGAGACAAAAAAAGCGGGCCTGAGCCCGCTCGCGATTTCAGAAAGTTCAGAGCCTATTCCGCAGGCGTATCCTCGGGTCTCAAATCCTGCTCTGCCTTGGTCGATTTCTGATGCGTGAAACCCTTGAGGCCCTTGGCGGTTTCCTCGGCATCGCGTTTGATCTCGACTTCGCTCATTGCATAATGAACTGCAAGTTTTGCAATGGAAGTCAGAGCGCTTAGATGAATGCGCTCATAACCATGCGAGGCATCGACACCGAAGGTCAGCAAAGCCGTACGCACATCATGCCCGGCCTCAACCGCAGACGCGGCATCAGAACGGTAATAACGGAACACATCCTTCTGGACCTGAATGTCATGCTCTCCGCAAAGCTCGTAAAGTTTCTTCGTCAGATGGTAATCGAACGGTCCGGTCTGGTCCGCCATGGCAAGCGTGACGCCGAATTCCGATGAATTCTGGCCCGGCGCAGTCGTGCCATTATCGATGGCGACCAGCGAGGCAATATCCGGCACAACGACCGCAGAGGCACCCACTCCAACTTCCTCGCCGATGGTGAACAGCCAATAGCTATCGACCGGCGTTTCCACATTGGCTCTCTGCATCGCTTCGAGGGCCGCAAGCATGATTGCAACGCCTGCCTTGTCATCAAGGTGACGCGAGACGATAAAGCCATTATCGATGAATTCGGGCGCGGGATCGACAGCAACTATGTCACCGACATCGATACCGAGCTGCAGCAGATCATCACGATTTCGGGCGAGCGCATCGACGCGGAGTTCGACATAAGGCCAGCCGACCGGCTGCGTATCGACTTCGTCATTGAATGTATGGCCGGAAGCTTTCAACGGCAGGATCGAACCGCGATAAATTCCTTTGGACGAAAAGATGGAAACGCGGGCACCTTCAGCGAAACGCGCTGACCAGTTACCGATGGAAACCAGTTCCAGCCGTCCGTTTTCCTTCAGATATTTTACCTGCGCGCCGAGCGTATCGACATGCGATACGATCCCGCGCGCCGGTCTCTCCGTCAGGCCCACCCTGCGCGCGCGAATAGCCCCCCGGCGCGTCAGCATAACCTCAAGTCCCAGATGCTCCAGCTCGCGCGCAACATAACGCACGGCTTCGTCGGTAAACCCGGTCGGACTCGGTATGGCGAGAAGCGCCTTGAGCCGTGTTACGAGATAGTCCTGATCGATTGTGATGGCGGTCTGCATCATTCATGTGTCGCAAAACAAGACCGCAACGTCAACGTCATCTCCAGAACAGAAAACTTCGGCACCGGTGTTACGCGGCGCCGAGATGCCATCAGAAACTCCAGTCTTCATCCTCAGTCGCGACCGCCTTGCCGATGACGTAAGAAGAGCCGGAACCGGAGAAAAAGTCGTGGTTTTCGTCTGCATTCGGCGAAAGAGCGGACAGGATCGCCGGGTTGACCTTGCACGCTTCAGCCGGGAAGAGTGCCTCATAGCCGAGGTTCATGAGAGCCTTGTTGGCGTTGTAATGCAGGAATTTCTTGACGTCTTCAGTTAGGCCAACGCCATCATATAGCGCTTCCGTGTAGCGAACCTCATTGTCGTAAAGTTCCAGAAGAAGTTCGAAGGCAAAATCCTTGATTGCCTGCTTCTGCTCTTCGTTCAAGCGTTCCAGTCCGCGCTGGAATTTGTAACCGATGTAATAGCCATGCACAGCCTCATCACGGATGATGAGCCGGATAAGATCGGCTGTATTGGTCAGCTTTGCCCGGCTCGACCAGTACATGGGCAGATAGAAGCCGGAATAGAACAGAAAGCTCTCCAGGAAAACGCTGGCGATTTTCCTTTTCAGCGGATCATCCGCGCGATACTGGTCCAGGATCAGAACGGACTTGCGCTGCAGGAATTCGTTTTCCTCGGACCAACGATAGGCATCGTCAACATCCGGCGTCAGGCACAAAGTCGAGAATATCGACGAATAGGATCGTGCATGAACCGCTTCCATGAAGGAGATGTTGGACAGCACCGCTTCTTCATGCGGCGTCGCTGCATCATCCATCAGCTTCACGGCACCGACTGCGTTCTGGATCGTATCGAGAAGTGTCAGCCCGGTGAAAACGCGGATCGTCAGTTGCTTTTCCTGCGGTTTCAGCGTTTCCCACGACTGAATATCGTTCGAAAGCGGCACCTTTTCCGGCAGCCAGAAATTGCCGGTCAGACGGTTCCAGACCTCAAGGTCTTTCTCATCTTCGATCCGGTTCCAGTTGATCGCACGCACTGCGGCGGGTTTCGGGTTCTTGGTTTTCACTTGAATATTCATTGGTCATCACCAGTGGTCAGAGGGCGCAGGAAACGCAACCCTGCACTTCCGTGCCGGAGAGCGCCATCTGGCGCAGGCGAATGTAGTAGATGGTCTTGATGCCCTTCTTCCACGCGTAGATCTGTGCGCGGTTGATATCGCGTGTCGTTGCGGTATCGCGGAAGAACAATGTCAGAGACAGGCCCTGATCGACGTGCTGCGTCGCCGCCGCGTAAGTGTCGATGATCTTTTCCGGCCCGATCTCATAGGCGTCCTGATAGTAATCGAGATTGTCATTGGTCATGAACGCTGCCGGATAGTAGACGCGACCGATCTTGCCCTCCTTGCGGATCTCAATCTTCGACACGATCGGATGGATCGATGACGTCGAATGGTTGATGTAGGAGATCGAGCCTGTCGGCGGCACGGCCTGAAGGTTCTGGTTATAAAGCCCGCCCTCCATCACCGCATTTTTCAGATCGCGCCAGTCATCCTGCGTCGGAATCGCAGTGCCAGCCTTTTCGAAAATTTCTCGAACCTTTTCCGTCGCCGGTTCCCAAAGCTGCTCGGTATATTTGTCGAAATATTCACCTGTTGCGTATTTGGATTTCTCGAAACCTTTAAAGGACTTGCCCGTTTCCACTGCAATCAGGTTCGATGCGCGGATCGCGTGATAGGTAACCGTATAGAAATAGATATTCGTGAAATCGACGCCCTCCTCCGAGCCGTAATAAATCCGCTCGCGGGCGAGATAACCATGCAGATTCATCTGGCCGAGACCGATGGCATGGCTTTCATCATTACCTCGGGCGACCGACGGCACGGAACCGATTTGGCTCATATCGGAAACTGCTGTCAGAGCGCGGATGGAGGTTTCGATGGTCTTGCCGAAATCGGACGAGTCCATTGCCGATGCAATGTTGAGCGAACCCAGATTGCACGAAATATCCTTGCCGAGATGATCATAGGAAAGGTCTTCGCCGAAGATGCTCGCCTCACTCACCTGGAGGATTTCCGAACAGAGATTGCTCATGGTGATGCGCCCGTCAATCGGATTGGCGCGGTTCACCGTGTCCTCGAACATGATATAGGGATAACCGGACTCGAACTGGATTTCCGCCAGCACCTGAAAGAACTCGCGTGCATTGATCTTCTTCTTGGTAATGCGCGCATCATCGACCAATTCCCGATATTTTTCGGTGATCGAAATCTCGGTCAGTGGCACACCGTAGACCCGCTCCACGTCATAAGGCGAGAAGAGGTACATATCCTCGTTGTTCTTCGCGAGTTCGAAGGTAATGTCTGGAATGACCACACCAAGCGACAAGGTTTTGATGCGGATTTTCTCGTCCGCGTTTTCACGCTTCGTGTCGAGAAAACGCATGATATCCGGATGATGTGCATGCAGATAGACAGCGCCCGCACCTTGTCGCGCGCCAAGCTGATTGGCGTAGGAAAAGGAATCCTCAAGAAGCTTCATCACCGGAATGATGCCGGATGACTGGTTCTGGATCTGCTTGATGGGCGCGCCCGCCTCGCGGATATTGGTGAGGCTCAGCGCCACGCCGCCGCCCCGCTTCGACAATTGCAGAGCCGAATTGATGGAGCGTCCGATGGACTCCATATTGTCCTCAACCCGCAGCAGAAAGCAGGAAACAAGTTCGCCGCGCTGTTTTTTTCCCGCATTGAGGAATGTAGGCGTCGCAGGCTGGTAGCGGCCTGAAATGATCTCATCAACGAGATCGCGCGCAAGCTGCTCATTGCCACGCGCCAGCGCCAGCGCCACCATGCAGACGCGATCCTCATAGCGCTCCAGATAGCGCTTTCCGTCGAAGGTTTTCAGCGTATAGCTGGTGTAATATTTGAACGCGCCCAGAAATGTCGGAAAGCGGAATTTCTTCGCATAGGCTTCGTCGAAAAGGTCGCGCACGAAATTGAAGGAATACTGATCCAGTACCTCCTGTTCGTAATAGCCTTCGCTCACCAGATAATCGAGCTTTTCCCGCAAGTTATGGAAAAAGACAGTGTTCTGGTTCACGTGCTGGAGGAAATACTGGCGTGCGGCCTGCCGGTCGCGATCGAGCTGGATTTTGCCCTCGTCATCGTAAAGGTTCAACATTGCGTTTAGTGCGTGATAATCCAGCCCGTCCGAAGATTTTGACGGTTTGCTGCTGTTGGAGGTTGCCGCTTGCGGCGCATCCTGCGCCACTGGCCATACTTCGCGTTCCCGGATCAGGGTCGTGTCTGCCGTGTCCAAAATCGTTCCATCCCGTTTTTGACATTGCCAATGTCCTCATCGGTTCCCAGAAGCTCGAAGCGGTAGAGATAGGGAACCTGACATTTGGCGGAGATAATGTTGCCGGCGATACAGAAAGCCTCGCCGAAATTGCTGTTTCCCCCGGCAATCACGCCGCGGATGAAAGAGCGGTTGCTCTCATCGTTGAGAAAGCGGATCACAGGCTTGGGGACAGCGCCCTTGGAGCCGCCGCCGCCATATGTGGGCGTCACGAGCACGAATGGCTCGCGCACCTGCAATCCGCCAGAACCGTCCATCGGGATACTGTTCGACCGCATTCCAAGCCTCTCGACAAACCGGTGTGTATTTTCCGACCGGCTGGAGAAATAGACGATCAGGCTCATGTGACCATAGCCCTCAGGCGAGAGCGCTGATCATATCGGGCCGGAAGCCCGCCCAATGGGATTCACCTGCCACAACCACCGGCACCTGGCGATAACCCATGTCTTGAACGAGATGGAAAGCATCGGCATCGGCGGAGATATCGATGACTTCATATTCGATACCCTGGCGGTCGAGGGCGCGCGTGGTGGCCGTGCACTGGACGCAGGCGGGTTTGCTGTAAACGGTGACGTTCATTTTTTCCTCACTGGAGCATGTCTCCCAAAAGTGGGAACCGGTTTTGGGGTTAAGACATGCATAAAAACAAAGAGATAGAGTATTTCCAACGGTCCGGTTTAAACTGGAATACTCTCGATAGGAGACGCAAAGAGCCGTTCGCGCATCGCAAAATGCGCGTCGAAAGACATGAGATACGGGATCGGCCAGCCGCACGAACAAGCAGCCTGACCACACAAACTATGCCTCGAAGGGAGGATCGGAACCGAAACTGAATAAACTGGACATGGACTTCACCCCGAAGCTATGAGCGGGAAGTTCGGGGCAGCAACCCGTAAGGCAACGATTTGCCACACAAGATTGCGCGCCAACCGGACACCCCGCCCGTGGACGTACTCGTTCAAGGCAGGTCTCCTGGCTCACGGATCAACATTCTGTCCGCCTTCCCAGCCAAAGCCAGTGACGTGATGGACAGAACTCTCCGCTTACAGTTGCGGGGGCAGCTCCGGCATTGCCGCATCCATCATGGATGAAACGCACCGGATTCCCGTCTTAGCTTTCGATCCAACGAATCGAAAGAACCTAGAACACTATATATAGTAGTCGAAGTTAAAAACTCGTCAACAGATAGTTATCCGCAAAGCGTAGAATGAACGAAGCGTTCTTTACCCAGCTGGCTTGATCGGTTTCGGTCTGAACTCCGGCTTGATGGCCTTGAGGGCCATGCGATCCACCATTGCGGGGGCAATCAGTTTCAACCAGCGCCCAAATCGCATCTGGCGGGTCATCAACACTTCACGCTTGCGAGCCTGCACGCCTTCCAGCATCAGCCGCACAGCTTCCTCAACGGGCATCATGTCATCTTCGCGCACACCACTTGTTCCCAGCGCGCCGCCGCTTGCGCTGTAACCCACCTTGCGAATATCGGTTTTGACAACGCCCGGATAGACGATGGTAATGGATATGCCGCTTGGTTCCAGTTCCGCGCGAAGCGCCTCGCAGAAACCCGAAAGAGCGAACTTCGTTCCGCTATAGGCAGTGCGCCCCGGCACACCGATCAATCCGGCAACAGAAGACACAGCCACTATCCGTCCCTTGCTGCCGGCAAGATACGGAAGTGCTGCATGAATGGGCCAGACGCTACCCCAGTAATTCAATTCCATCAGATCATGCATCCAGTTGAGATCATCTGGTTTGATCTCAGCAAAATTGGCGTGGGCCGACATGCCTGCATTCACGATCAAAGTGTCGATACGACCGAAAGCGGAAACGGTTTTACTGATAAGATCGATACAGGCTGTACGATCTTTCACATCGGTTGGCACCACGAGAACCGAACTGCCCAGTTGCCGCAACTCTGTGGCCAGATTTTCCAGCTTTTCAACATTGCGCGCAGCAAGCACCAGAGCAGCATTGGCACGGTCACGCCGGGCAATCTGCCGTGCAGTTTCGGCACCGATCCCATCCGATGCTCCCGTTATGATCGTCACATCCATGCGAGGCCCTCCCTGCCTATCGATCAGACGACAGGCAAGGTACAGGCAGGGCAATCAATGCGTCCAGTGGTTTAGACCTTGCGCGATAGAATTGCAGCAAGAGCGAGACCACCGATCAGCGATATGTGCTCCAGCGCCACCGTCATATCCCGGAAAGCTTCTTCTCCTTCCTTTGCCCAGAACGGGTGGGCAACAGGAATGGTCAGGATCGTAAAGACGGCAAGAGCACCACAAGCCAACCAAATTCCGCGATTGAAGATGATCATCAGCGATCCGACAATCTGCAAAAGCAGGGTTGCGCTGTTGAACAGCCAGCCCGGATGAAGACCAAAGCTTTCCATTTCCGCAGCATTGGCGCCGAAGTTGAAGAGCTTGGCCAACCCACTCGACCAGAAAATGAAGGTAAGGACCACCCGCGCCAGCAAAAGGCTGGCATGGGAATCGAGGATGTTGGCGATGAAACGCGGCATTGGTCAACCCTTTCCGCCGGTGATACGGATAACCTTGAATGCGACCGCCACGGCAACTGCTGGCGCGAGTGCGAATATCACCGACAGCCAGAGCGAGGCATTTGCCGCGCCCTCCACACCTCCCGGCACGGCAATGCCGGCAAAATTGGCAATCATCCCCGCGCAAGCCGTCCCGAAGGCTATGGCGAAGAGTTGTACGGTCGTCATTCCACCCGCTGCGAGATCCTGCTCGGTGGACGGAGCGCTCTGATAGACGCGGGTAACGAGGCTTGGCCATGCAAGACCGATCCCGAAACCGATTAGGATGAGCCCAAGGCAGACGGGCGCGAGCAGCAACCAGTTGCCGTTGCCATGGATCGGGAGAAATATGGCGAGCAGGACAAGACCGGCGAGCGCCAGAACAGGTCCGGCAACGACAAGCTTGTCGCCCCCCTTCTCCTGCCATCTGGAACTGAGGAAGGATGCCACCGTCCAGCCGATTGCCATAAGTGCCGCCAGATATCCTGCCCAGAGCGGAGACTGGCCATGCAAGTGCTGCAGCAGATAAGGCACGTATATTTCGGGCTGCATGCTGAGCATCAAAAGCGCGATCGTAAGGTAAAGAGTCCCGAGCGGCGTCGACAGGCTGAACGAGCGGCGCGGCAGGAGACGTGCCTTGGCGTCGCGCTCCACGAATGTGATGATGGCGATCATGAACATCGCCACACCCAAACCGACGACCTTCCATAGCGTTTCCTGTGACAGGCTCCCCGCTGAAACCGCAAGGACAGCGCCGGTCAAGAGGATGAGTTGAAGAATCGGAATGGAAACACGCTCGTTTTTATCCCAGCTCGAGCGTGGCAAAGTCGCGAATGCCACCACAGCGAAAAGACCCGATACCGGCAGCAATGACCAGAAAGCGGCGCGCCATGCGCCATATTCGGCAAAGATGCCGCCAATCGCCGGCCCGATCAGCGTGGCCACGCCGAACATAGCGGAAATAAGACCGATGGCCCGGCCCCACAGGCGCTCCGGCAAAACGACACGGGTGAGACCATAGGCGAGCGCGTAAAGAAATCCGCCACCGAGGCCTTGCACGCTCCGCCCCGCCAGCATGACCGGCATGTTGATGGCCAGAGACGAGATCAGTGTGCCTGCTGCGAACAGCAGGGTCGCCACGACATAAGCGCCTCTTGGACCGGCACTTTTCAGCAGCCGCGCGGTGAGCGCAGCCCCTAGAATGGAGGCAACGACGAACAAGGTCGTCGCCCAGGCATAGAAATCCATGCCGCCAATGTCCTTCACCACGCTCGGCATGACTGTAGTCGCGATATACATATTGACCGCATGGAGAGTGACCCCTCCGGCCAAAGCCAGGGCATAGAGACCATTTTTACCCCTTAGAAGCTCCCCCCAGCCAGCAGGCGCATGTCCCGCAATCCCCGCTGGTGTTGTTTCTTCGATCGAACTTTGCACTGTCGGCCTCCGTGAACTGAATTGTTGCCGACGGGTTTATAGGACCTCAACTTTGGTTGAGGTCAATAGGCTATTTCCACTGGAAACGAAGGCTTTTGACCGGTGCGAAATGTGGCATGGAACGCCGCAAGATTGCCGCTGCGAATGAGCGCAGCAGCGTCGGACAGGTTCGCCTCAGATGCAGGGAAGTCAGATAAGATTGCCGGGCTTGACCATCAATCTTCTGGGACCGGCGCCTTGCTGACCGAGGATGTCATCCGGATTTCGCAACGGGCATTCGGACAGCGAGAGACAACCGCAGCCGATGCAACTCGTAATCTGGTCACGAAGCTGCATCAGACTGTCGATGCGTTCCTGAAGCATGTCTTTCCAGGCTTCCGAAAAACGTCTCCAGTCCTCTGCCGTCGGTACGTGGTCGTGGGGAAGGTCTTCCAGCGCTTCACGAATGATCGCAAGCGGGATGCCCGCACGTTGCGCGATCTTGATAATGGCGATGCGGCGCAGCACGGCACGGTGATAGCGGCGCTGGTTGCCCTCTGTGCGCCAGCCCTCGATGAGCCCCTTGGTTTCATAGAAATGGACCGTAGATACCGCCACGCCGGCGCGCCGGGAAACGTCACCAACCGTCAGGCTTTTCTTGAGACCTGAATGTTCCATATCGTCAAACTCGATCATGCCGAATGTGTAGGCCGCAGCCCCGCACAATTGCAAGACGCGTCATAAATCCGCATCATGTCTCAACGCGCGATAATTGCGGCGTGCCCATAGCAACGGGCGCGAATGCAGCGGCAGATCGGTATTCGTTACCAGCCCGGCAAAAAGCGTGTGATCCGCCATTGGAACGTTGCCCGCCAGTTCGCAGTCAATGGCAGCCGAAGCCCCGAAAAGACGCGGTCTCCCAGACGGCCATTCGCCCCACACACCAATGAGAAATCTCTGCGCGGGGGGAACCTTTCCCGCGAAGGCATCGCCGATCATCTCCTGCCCTTCCGCGAGCATGGCGAGCGAGAAGCCGCCATCAGAAAGGATCGCCGTTGCCAGCGCGCTGTCGCTTTTCACCGAAACCAAAACCATGGGCGGCTCGGCGGAAAGCGACAACACCGCTGTCACCGTGCGACCGTGGGCTTCACCGGCATCGCATGAGGTCAGCACGGACACTGTTGCGGCCATCCGCGACATCGCATCCGCGAACTCTCCCTTCGAAACGGCGCCGATTGCGTCGCGGTCTATATGCAGCACGTTTCTGTTCATCATCTCAGGCAACCTTCGGCTTCTGTCCCTGATAGCGCCGGTCGGAAACGCCCCGCAGCGCTTCCGACCGGCCATGGCCTCACGTCGGGATGTCCGTTCGGCCATATCGTTTCCAAACAGCTATTCGGAATGCTGTTTCAGATAGGCGATCATGTTTTCGAGGTCTTTCTCCCTGGTCAGTCCGGCAAAAGCCATCCAGGTGCCTTTCACCATGGCCTGCGGCTTCCTGAGAAAAGCCTTCAATTCCTCGTCGTTCCAGACCAACCCCTCAGCAGCCGCCTTGCGCATCGCATCCGAATAGGGATAGCCCGGATAGGAGGCGGCCTTGCGGCCCACCACGCCTTTCAGTGATGGGCCGCGTTTGCTTTCGTCGGCATCCGCCGTGTGGCAGACGGAGCATCGCTTGAAGAGTTTTTCTCCCGCCGCAGCATCTGCCCCTTCACCAGAGGCAGCTGTCGAAACAAGAAGGACATTGGAAAAAGCAAGGGGAACAAAAAGAAGCGACAAGCGCATGGACGATACTCCAGATGATCGGCCATGCTTCTCTAGTTCCTCAACCTTGGTTGAGGTCAAGAGCAAATCTCGTCTGCTTCCTCATTTTTAGACAACGCTCGTGGAAAAATTCGCAGCAGCGCTCAACACAGCCCGTATCGATGCGGTTGCGATATCGTCGTCGATCCCGACGCCGAAAACTTTCCGTCCATCATGCGTACGGCATTCGATATAAGCCGCAGCCTGCGCGTAGGTGCCCTTTTTCAATGAATGTTCGTGATAGTCGACGATTTCCAGATCGATATCGCAACCGGCCTGCAATGCCGAGACCGCACTTGATATCAAACCATTGCCGTGCCCGGTTATGGCGATTTCCTGCCCGCGATGCCGAATGCGCCCGGCGAAGACACGCGCCTCTCCGCTCCGTGCGGGCCTGCTTTCCTTGTAGTTCAGCAGCTCAAAATCAGCATTCTCTTCCAGATGATAGACATCGTGGAACAGCGACCAGATCATTTCCGCGGTCGTTTCCTTGCCGGTATCGTCGGCGAATGCCTGCACGCGACGGCTGAAATCGATTTGCAGCGGGCGCGGCAGTTTCAGCCCCCGGTCCTGCTCCAGCACCCATGCTACGCCGCCCTTGCCCGACTGGCTGTTTACGCGGATGACGGCTTCATAGCTTTCACCGATATCTTTCGGATCAATGGGCAGATAGGGCATTTCCCATATGCCGTCATTGCGGCTTTGATGCGCGGCAAAACCCTTGCGGATCGCATCCTGATGCGAGCCGGAAAAAGCTGTATGGACCAGTTCGCCAACATAGGGGTGGCGCGGATGAACCGGCAAGTCATTGCAATGTTCGACCGTTCGCACGACGGAGCGCATCTCCGGGAAATAAAGCTTTGGGTCGATGCCCTGCGTATAGAAATTGAGCGCCAGCGTAACGAGATCGACATTGCCAGTGCGCTCGCCATTGCCGAACAGGCAACCCTCGACACGATCAGCGCCTGCCAGCAAGGCCTGTTCCGTAGCAGCCACTGCCGTCCCCCGGTCATTGTGCGGATGCACGCTTATAATGACGCTGTCGCGGCGCGACAGGTTGCGGCAGAACCATTCGATCTGGTCCGCATAGACATTCGGCATTGCCACTTCTACCGTAGCCGGCAGGTTGAGGATCGCCTTATCTTCGGGCGTTGGCTGCCAGACATCCAGAACACGTTCGCAGATTTCCAGCGCGAAATCAGGCTCGGTAAAGCAGAAGGTTTCCGGCGAATATTCGAAAGTCCAGCGTGTCTCTGGTTGTTTCCGGCTTTCTTCCAGCATGGCAGTTACCCCACTGACAGCCAGATCGATGATCTCCTCCTTTTCCATATTGAACACCACGCGACGAAACAGCGGCGCGGTTGCATTATAAAGATGAACGATGGCCCGACGGGCACCGCGCAGGGATTCGAAAGTGCGCGCGATGAGGTCAGCGCGCGACTGAGTGAGCACCTGAATGGTCACATCGTCGGGTATGAGTTCCTCTTCGATCAGCCGACGAACAAAGTTGAACTCCGTCTGCGAAGCGGAAGGAAACGCAACCTCGATTTCCTTGAAACCGATTTCCAGAAGCATGCGATAGAAACGCATTTTCTTCTCGCCGTCCATCGGGTCGGCGAGCGCCTGATTGCCGTCGCGCAGGTCCGTCGAGACCCAGCGCGGCGGCTGCGTCAGCCGTCGGTTCGGCCACTGGCGATCCGGCAATTCGACCGGAGATATGAAAGGACGGTATTTGCTATCCGGGTTTTGCATCATGACAATAGTTCCTTCGGCTGCGGAGCAGCAGCTGCGACAATTGGGAAAGGGGATTGACGGCAGGTTACGACCGCCGGGATGCCATCAGGCCCAACGGTCGCCGGTAGGTCGAAGGAGAAGAAGCGAAAAAGCCAGGCGTGCGCCGCCAGCCGGAGCGTTCAAATCCGTTGAAACAAGTGTCTTGTGGCTGGCGCAAGCGGACACTGCGGGGCTCTCTTAAAAATGGCTTCTCCACACCATCATATGTGAATGGATATTGGCATTCCTGCGCTTTAAGGCCATTCTTGAGCGTAAAAGGGTCAATCCATGTCACTGAATCATCCGGCGCCCCTTGCACTCGCCATATCCGCCATCGCGCAGGACGATGCATCCTTTACAGGGCCGCCGCACCGTCACCGCGATGCGCAATTGATCTATGCGCGGTCCGGCGTGGTAACCGTTGCAACCGAAAACGGGAGCTGGGTCGTTCCTCCCAATCGCGCCGTGTGGGTGCCACCGATGGTGGAGCACGCAACCCGCAGCCACGGACCTGTTCAGTTTCGTACGATCTTTATCCACCCGGATGCCGCTCGATCCCTCCCCTCATCCTGCGGCGTGGTGGAAGTTTCTTCCTTGCTGCGCGAACTGATCCTGCGTCTTGTGGAATTGCAGGGCCGGCCAGCTACTCCCTTCGCTCAACGTGTCTGCGAATTGCTGTTGGAGGAACTCACTTTTCTGCCCGCCGAACCCCTCAGTCTTTCCGTGCCATCGGATCACCGGCTCCGCACCCTTTGCCAGACGCTGCAAGCGGAACCCGATACGGAGTTATCGCTCGATGCTGCCGCCTCGCGGGCGGGAATGAGCAGGCGCAGTTTCATGCGTCATTTCGAGCGTGAAACCGGCATGACCTACGGTCGCTGGCGGCAGCAGGCCCGCTTGCTTGCTGCATTGCCTGCGCTTGCCGCAGGCGTGCCTGTCGTGACCGTGGCGCTGGATTGCGGATACCAAAGCGCAAGCGCTTTCGCCGCAACGTTCAAGCGCAGCCTCGGACGAAGCCCCGCAAGTTATTTCGAGTGAAATATTCACAGAACAGCCTGATGACACTCGCCAAGAACGACAATATTTTCAATCGCTTATCGCTCCGAGGCGTGCACGGATGAGCTTTCCAACATGGATTTCAGCGTCTTAGTCGAAGGGAGAAATTGACAGTCCGCCTTTCCATCATGTATCGATCTTTAGGCTTTGAACATCGTTCAATATATTGAACGATCGAAGGTTTCTCCCAAGGCCTTCTTTCAAAGCCATCGGTGCATCGGCTGCATCGGAGAATTACGGATACGCTTCCTTCCCAAGACAGAAGCAGGTCCGGGATAAGCCCAGCGTTGTGTGCCGGTGAGGAAATGAGAGACCTCGGCGCTGGTGAATGTAATAAGGGTGGAATGATGACAACAGAGATCAAGCCATTTTCGTTCGACACCGTCGGTTCGATGCTCGTCGAATGGAGCGCTGCGAAGCGCCTCGGCGAAATCCTCGGCGAACGGTTTTCCGAGCGCAATATTCTGATCGTGACGGACAAAGGCCTACACAAGGCAGGCGTTCTCGACCATGCACTGGCATCGTTGGAGAAAGCTGGTTTCGGTATCAGCGTTTTCGATGACGTGGTGGCCGATCCGCCGGAATCCGTGCTGTTTGCCTGCGTCGAGCAAGCAAAGACCGCTGGTTGCGACATCGTGCTCGGTTTGGGCGGCGGGTCGTCCATGGATATCGCCAAGCTCGCAGCAGTGCTGCTTGTCTCCGAACAGGAACTTTCCGAACTGTATGGTATCGGCAAGGTGCAGGGCAGTCGTCTTCCGCTGATTCAGATCCCGACCACAGCTGGAACCGGATCTGAAGTCACGAACATCACCATTCTGACGACCGGTGAAACCACGAAGATGGGCGTCGTTGCCCGTCAGCTCTACGCCGATTTCGTTATTCTCGATGCCGAACTGACCTGCGGCCTGCCTGCCCTGCATACAGCCGCAACCGGCATCGACGCCATGGTCCACGCAATCGAGGCCTATACAAGCCGGATCAAGAAGAACCCGCTGTCCGACGCATTTGCACGCGAAGCGCTGAAGCTTCTTTCGGCCAATCTGATCGCCGCTTGCGAAAACGGCAATGATCGTCATGCCCGTGAGGCCATGCTACTCGGCGCGAATTATGCCGGTCAGGCTTTCTCCAACTCGCCCGTCGGCGCTGTTCACGCGTTGGCTTATCCGCTCGGCGGCCACTACCATGTACCGCATGGCCTTTCCAATGCGCTGATGCTGGGGCCTGTGCTGCGTTACAACATGGCGGGCGCGGCCAAGCTCTATGCAGAGCTTGGCGATCTGCTGCTGGAGAAATCCGAAGGCACGACGGAAGAGCGTTCTGCGGCATTCGTCACCTATATGGAAGAGCTGATGAACAAGTCCGGCGCACCGCGCCGCCTGCGTGATGTCGGCGTGACGGAAGAAAGCCTCGAAATGCTCGCGCGCGACGCGATGCTGCAAACACGGCTTCTGGGTAACAACCCGGTCGATGTGACCGAGGCCGACGCTCTGGCGCTTTATCGCGAAGCTTTCTGATCAAACATAACGACCTGACGGACCGGACACCGGAGAAGCGAGCTGACAGCCGCTTCTCCGCAGTTTGTCTCTGTGTCTTTGGAGAATAAATTGAGCACTGAACGTATCGACGGTCAGGAGCAGCCCTATTGGCCTGCCGGACCATTCAAAATTCGCCTGCCTTTCGTTCACTACAAATTCGAATGGCCCGATTATTTTCAAGGGCTGCTGATGTGCGCAGTGGATCTGTCCGCCATCCCGCTCATGACTGAACTTCTTGGGATGCCTTTCGAGGTCGCCCTTGCTGTGGTCGTGCTGAACGGCTTGTTCTATCTTGCACATCATCTTCTGGGTGACCCCGTTGTTCCGGGCTGGATCACGCCTGCCATCCCGCTTCTGATGGCCTATTGCTCCACATTCGCCGAAGGTCCCGAACGCGTTCACGCTCTGGTCGCATTCCAGATGATGCTCGGCATATTCTCGATCTTTATCGGCGCGACGGGCATGGCGCATCGGGTGGTGCAGCTTATTCCCGCCGCCATCAAGGCAGGTATCATTGTCGGCGCGGGATTTGCCGCCGTGATATCGGTTTTCCAGCTGGGCGGACGTTTCGATACGTTCCCGTTCACGATCACCATTGCTGTTGGCCTCGGCTTCTACGTCATCTTCTCTCGCCATTTTGCGCGTATCAAGAACAGTAATCCGGTGCTTGCCATTGTCGGAAAGCTTGGTGTGTTCCCGATTATTCTGCTCGCTGTCGTTATCGCCCCCCTCTTCGGTGAAGCACAGTGGCCAAAGCTTGAATGGTCGATCACAAGTCCGGATTTCACCACGCTTTGGCGCGAATATACGGTTTTCGGCCTCGGCTTGCCGCCGCTTTCGATGTTCCTCAGCGCAATCCCGACAATGCTTGCGGCCTATATCGTCGTGTTCGGCGATGTCCTGCAAAGCCGCGCCATTCTGAAGGAAGCCGATGAAGCGCGTCCTGATGAAAAAGTGGACTACAACCCCGACCGGGCGCATCTCATTTTTGGCGGACGCAATGCTGCAATGAGTGTTCTTGGACCGGATGTATGCATGTGCGGCCCGCTCTGGTCGGCTATGCACGTCGTCATCACCGAGCGTTTTTCGCAAGGAAAGAAGGCCATGCATTCGATCTTTGGTGGCGCAGGCTCATTTCGCTGGGGCACCAATACCGGCTTGTTTCTGATGCCGATCGTCACTCTGGTGCAGCCGATCCTTGGCGTCGCACTCGCCCTCACCTTGCTTATTCAGGGATATGTTTCGGTTCGCGTCGGCATTCTCGAAGCACGTTCCCAACGCGATCTTGGCATTGCCGGCGTGGTCGGTGCGGTTCTTGCCACTCGCGGTGCGGCCTGGGCTTTTGCGACCGGTGTCGTCCTCTGCCTTTTGATATATGGCCGTGACTTCTTCCGTGGTGAAGTAGACAACACTTTTACCAAAGACAACTGACCGATAGCCCTCCCCGTCCTACCGGGAGGGCTTCTGGTTTTTATCCACTCACGACTTCAGGCAACGGTCGATCCACTGTCATCGCATGATCGAGAACCCGTTGCAGATTGGCGGCGTGACGGAAACTCGGTTCCAGTTCCGCACCATCGGCCACAGCACGCGCAAAGCGCTGATAGTTCGTCTCCACCGTTCCCGCATCGATGTCCCGCCAGACTGGCGTTTCAATGTCCTCGCCGATGGAACCGCGCAGGCTTGAGCCTGTAGGTGTGTGGAGAATTTCCAGCGCACCCTTGTCGCCATGGATCCGCAGCCGCAGCTCGTTCAGGTGCCCCGTCGCCCAACGGCTGGCGTGAATGACACCCAGCGCGCCATTGGCATATTCCGCCATCATGACGAAGCTGTCATTCGCATCGAGCACATACTCACCGATATGGTTGTTATCCGCCTTTTCAAATGTCTTGAGACGTGCCGAGGCCCGCGCCACATCGCTGCCGATAGCATAGCTGGAAAAGTCGAGAATATGGATGCCGACATCGCCCAGAACACCGTTCGAACCATGCTTGGTCGAAAGGCGCCAGAGCCATTTGCTTTCGGTTTTCCAGTCGCCCCATGTCTTCGAGACCAGCCAGCTTTGCAGATAGGACGCCTCGAAATGGCGCACCTGGCCGATCTCACCCGCCATCACCATGTCGCGCGCCTTTTGCAGGGGCGCGACATTGCGATAGGTCAGATTGACCATGTTGATGACATTGGCCTGCTCGGCAGCATCCGCCATTTCAGCGGCTTTTTCGTAGCTTTCTGCAAGCGGTTTTTCGCAGAAGACATGCTTTCCCGCGCCCACCAGCGCAAGTGTGGTCGGATGATGAATGGCATCCGGCGTGACATTGGCAACTGCATCGAAACGGCCCCACTCCAGCGCATCCTCAAGCCGCGTGAAGCGGTTGTGGATGTCGTGATTTTCAGAGAAGCCATCGACACGCTCCGCCGAAACGTCACATGCGGCAACCACCTCGACGCCCTCGATGGCCTTGAAGGCTTCGGCATGGTTCTTCGCCATGCCGCCTGTTCCCAGAATAAGAAGACGCATCATGCACCTCAACGATAACCGGCTTCGCCCGGCTTGTGCAGTTTAGGCCCACGCTCGACAATCGGCTCTGGTGCCTTGTCGACTGGAACATTCGGCGCGGTGTGAATGCCCGTCCATGCCGGTTGCGGATTGTAGGCCCATTTGACCGAGTTGCGCAGAACCGTCTGCACATTCGCATCATGATAGGTTGGGTAGGTTTCATGACCGGGGCGGAAATAGAACACATTGCCCGCACCGCGCCGCCAGGTCATGCCGGAGCGGAAGACTTCACCGCCCGCAAACCACGAGATGAAAACGGTTTCGAGCGGTTCCGGCACGGAAAACTGTTCACCGTACATTTCCTCGTTCTCAAGCACAAAGTTCTCGTCCAGCCCCTGTGTGATCGGATGGCCGCGATTGACCACCCAGAGCCGCTCGCGCTCGCCCGCTTCACGCCATTTGAGCGCACAGGGCGTTCCCATCAGACGCTTGAATATTTTGGAGAAATGTCCGGAATGGAGCACGATCAGCCCCATGCCTTCGAAAACGCGCTTCGCGACGCGTTCCACAACCTCGTCACTGACGCCACCATGATCCTTGTGGCCCCACCAAACGAGCACGTCGGTCTTGGCGAGACGCTCTTCAGTCAAGCCGTGCTCCGGTTCCTGCAAGGTGGCAGTCGTCGCTTCGATGGCGCTATCCTCGCTCAGCGCCCTGGCGATAGTGTTGTGCATGCCGTCCGGATAAACCGAACGCACTGTTTCATTGATCTGCTCGTGAATGTTTTCACCCCAGACGATGGTACGAATAGGCACGAGTATTCTCCTTGCTGCGGGCATCACAACCCATTTGTCTCATGTGTCATTAAGCTTGGGAGGTCAGCGTCAGACGGCGCGGCCCTTTTCATCGAAACGATGAATGTTTTCACCCATCAGGGAAACCGAAAGCGTCTCACCTGATTTACGCGCTGCCACGTCGCTTTCGCGGACCACCAGCGGTTCCTCCAGGCCGAGATCGATATAGACATAGGTATCGGAACCGAGAATTTCGGTATGGATTACCTGACCGGTCCAGTGACCATTTTCGTGTACGATAGCGAGATGTTCGGGACGCAAACCCACCGTATGCGCGCCAAAAGGCTCACTATATCTGCCGGTCAGGAAATTCATCTTCGGTGATCCGATGAACCCGGCGACGAAAAGCGAATTTGGCTTTTCGTAAAGCTCGAGCGGCGTTCCGATCTGCTCCACGCGTCCGTCGCGCAGCACACAGATGCGGTCGGCCAGCGTCATCGCCTCCACCTGATCGTGCGTCACATAGATCATGGTGGTGTCTTCCATGCTCTGGTGGAGCTTGGCGATCTCAAGCCTTGTAGCCACACGTAGTGCCGCATCAAGGTTGGACAAGGGTTCATCGAAGAGGAACACTTTCGGATCGCGCACGATGGCACGACCAATCGCGACACGCTGCCGCTGCCCACCGGAAAGCTGGCGTGGCAGGCGCTCGAGATAAGGCGTCAACTGCAGCATCTCCGCAGCCTTGTGAATGCGGCTCTTGCACTCATCCTTGCTCTTGCCCGCGAGCTGCATGCCGAAGGCCATGTTCTCGTAGACTGTCATATGCGGATAAAGCGCATAGGACTGGAACACCATGGCGATGCCGCGCTTCGAAGGTGCGAAGCTGTTAACCACCGTTCCGTCGATGGACAGATCACCTGAAGAGATTTCCTCCAAGCCTGCAATGAGGCGCAACAGCGTGGACTTTCCGCAACCGGATGGACCAACGAAGACCATGAACTCGCCGGGTCGGATATCCATATCCACGCCCTTGATGACCTCGAAGTTACCGAAAGACTTGCGCACATCGCGCAACTGAAGTTCTGCCATGGTTGTACCTAACCCTTTACGCCGCCTGCCGTCAGACCGGACACGATCCGCCGCTGGAAGATGAGCACGAGGATGACGAGGGGAACCGTCACGATGACGGAAGCCGCCATGATGTTGCCCCAGGGGATTTCAAACTGACTGCTGCCGGACAGAAGCGCGATAGCCACAGGCACGGTGCGCTGGCTGCCCGAAGAGGTGAAGGTGAGCGCGAACAGGAACTCGTTCCATGCCGAGATGAAAGCGAGCAATCCGGTTGTCACCAGCGCCGGCCACATCAGTGGCATGAAAACACGCGTGATAATCACCCACGGCGATGCGCCATCCACGATGGCCGCTTCCTCAATCTCGATTGGCAGGTCACGCATGAAGGTGGTGAGGACCCAGACCGTAAACGGCAGCGTGAAGATCATATAGGAGAAGATCAGCGCCAGCGGCGTGTTGAAGATACCGAGAAAACGGATCAGCTCGAACAGACCCGCCAGAACGGCGATCTGCGGAAACATGGACACCGAAAGAATGGTGAGAAGCAACAAGCCCCGTCCGCGAAAACTCACACGCGCCAGCGCATAGGCAGCTGTCACCGCCAGCAACAGCGAGATTGCCACTACAACGGTCGCCACCAGCAGTGAATTACCAAGACTGCGTAGGAAGCTGCCCTGCGTGAGAACACCGGCATAATTGTCGAGCGAGAAACTGCTTGGCCAGTAATCGACCTGAAACAGCGCCGTCCCGGATTTGAGACTGGTGATGATCGCATAATAGAACGGGAACACCGCGATCAAAATGATGAGCGCCACCAGCAGATAGAAGCTGAGGGTTTTCACATAGTGCATCATGCTATTCCCCCCTGCTGCCGACATTGACGCGTCCGAAGAACATGTAGAGCACGGTGATAGCCGCAATGATGAGGAACAGCATCGTCGATGCCGCCGCGCCATAGGCGAATTTGTCAAAATCAAAGAGATTTTCGCGGGCGAAAACCGACATGGTCTTGGTCTGCGCATTATTCGGCGTCAGCACATAGATCAGGTCGAAGATGCGCAAGGCATCCAGCATACGGAAGATGATCGCCACCATCAGCGCTGGACGGATCAACGGCAGCGTCACACGCCAGAACACCTTGACCGGATGCACGCCATCGATCTTGGCCGCTTCGTAAATGTCGGATGGCACCATTTGCAGACCGGCCAGAATAAGCAGCGCCATGAAGGGCGTCGTCTTCCAGACATCAACAATCAGGATCGCGACCATCGCGGTGTCGGGATTGGCCGTCCAGGCGATCTTCTGGCTGATGAGGCCCAGATTGAGCAGGATATGATTGAGGATGCCGAACTGGTCGTTGAGCATCCAGCCCCACATCTTGGCTGAAACAATCGTCGGGATTGCCCACGGGATCAGGATTGCGGCGCGCACGAGCCCACGCCCCCGGAAATTCGCGTTCAGCACCAGAGCGACGATCAATCCAAAAATCGTTTCAAGGCTGACCGACAGAATAGTGAACCGGATCGTGTTCCAGACCGCACCCCACCAGGCGGGATCAGCCAGAAGACCGCGATAGACGGTACGCCCGCTCTTGAGCGTCACCCAGGACAGATAATTGTTAAAGCCAACGAATTCCGCCGTACCGAGGCTCGTCAGCGATGCATTGGTGAAACTGAAATAGATGGTCCGCAGCAGCGGCCAGCCAGCCACCAGCGCCAGCACGATCAGTGTTGGTGCGAGAAACACCCATGCCGACCGGATACGTTGCGCGCGCAGATCGGAGTGAACCCGGCTTTTTGTGGCCGAGCTCCCCGACATATCGAGAGAAGTCTCCGTCATGATCCCACTCTTGGTCCTGCTCAGAGAAACTGGAGCGTCCGGGCTGCCCTTTTCGGGGGCTTGGGAGGACAACCCGGACGCGGCTTGATCGGTCCCTACCAGCCGGAGCCTTCCAGCTCAGTCAGCTCGACCTCAAGCATTTCGAGATTCTCCGCAGCCGTACCGTTGCCCGAGAGCGTCTTGTGCACGGCAGTCCAGAATTTCGATGACACTTCGTTGTATTTCACCTTTGTCGCAGCCGACGGGCGCGGCACTGCATTCTGGAAGATCGGCTTCCAGTTAGCCATGAAAGGCTGCGCTGCAATGATATCCTTGTCGTCGTAAAGCGCTTCAATGGTTGGCAGGCGCGAAATCTGGACCGCCTGCACCTTCTGCACTTCCGGCGAAGCCAGATATTTCACCAGCGCGATGGCAGCATCCTGTTTGGTGGAATATTTGGAAACGGCAAGATTCCAGCCGCCAAGCGTCGAGGATGGCGCATCACCCTCCGCACCGGCAGGCAATGGCGCAACGTCGAACTTGCCTTTCACGCCGCTATCGGCACTGTTGCCAAGCGCATAGGCATAAGGCCAGTTGCGCATGAAGACGGCATTGCCGGTCTGCCAGACGCCACGCGATTCCTCTTCCTGATAGGCGAGTGCGCCCTGCGGCGATATCGAACCGATCCAGCCCTTGGCGCGATCGATCGCTGCCGCAGCCTTTTCATTGTTGATGGAAATCGTGCCGTCGGCTTCGACGATCTGGCCGCCACCCGACGACTTTACCCATTCGAGCGCATTACAGGTCAGGCCCTCATAGGCATTGCCCTGAAACACGAAACCCCAGAGATCGGACTTTCCCTCGGCCCGTTCCTTGTCCATGATTTCCTTGGCAGTCGCCGTCATCTCGTCCCAGGTCTTGGGAACCTGCTTGTTGTATTTTTCGAGGAGATCCTTGCGATAGAAAAGTGCCGGAGCGTCAGTATAGAATGGCAACGCAACCAGCTTTCCATTCACGGTCTGCGACGCGATAATGGACGGGAAATGCGCGCCCGTGACATCCTTGGTGGCTTCCGTCAGATCAACAAACTGTTCGGACAGCTGCGGCGCCCAGACTACATCCGTCTGGTAAACGTCGATATCGGCGTTACCGGCTGCAAGCCACAGACGATACTGGCTGAACTGCTCGCTGCTTGATGATGGCATCGAGACGATGTTGACCTTGTTGCCGGTATCCTTCTCGAACTTGACGATCTGCTCCTGCAGAAACTTGATGTTATTGCCCGTTGAATTGGCCGCGATGGAAATCTCCACCGCATGAGCGCTCACTGTCGCCAGACCAAATGCCACGCAGGCGAGCACACCCTGAAAAGCCTTCATTGTTCCCTCCTCCCATCCATTCTGTAAGCGGCTTGATAAAATCGAAAACGGTTTGGATGGCGAAAAGGTTGCAGAGGACCGCATTTCTGTCAAGCCGCAGATTCTGCACCATGCTTCACTTCATCCAACACCAACCATTAAACAGCGATATTTCAATGTCTTACCGTTCAGTTTCATTGTTGATTGTCGGTCTGGAGCCTTAGCTTCCCAAACATCACAAAGCGAAAACTGAAACAAACTTGAAATCGGTTTGGTTTTCGTGCACCCTATATGTTGCGGCAGTTCAAAGAACTCAACCGATCAATTGTTAATCGCAAGGAAGCGGCTATAATTCGCTGCCTTGCCTGCCTGAATAATTCGAAAGCCAAATGAAGCTCCGTGAATTCGCCAAACATCTCGGCCTCTCAGCCACGACCGTCAGCCGGGCGTTGAGCGGCTATCCCGAAGTGGCGGAAAGCACGCGCAAGCGGGTCATGGACGAGGCTGTACGTCTCGGTTACCGGCCTAACGTTAACGCGGTCAGACTGGTTACCGGGCGTGCCGGTGCAATCGGCGTCGTGATGGGCCGCAACAGCGAGTTTCACTTCGCCGAGTTCATGCGCGGCATGGCAGAACGGCTCAGTCAGGATGAAGTCGATATTCTCGTCAGCCCGATTGCAAACAACGGCACCGACGACGAAGTGCAGCTTTGCCGACGTCTGGCCACCAGCCATCGCGTCGATGCCATCATCGTGACATCTCCAAAGCCCAATGATGAGCGCATCCGCATGCTGCACGAACTGGGCATGCCATTCCTCGTGCACGGACGGTCTGAAACCGATATTCCGCATGCATGGCTCGACATCGACAATGAAGGCGCGGTTTACCGTTCGACTGCCCATCTGCTCGACCTCGGCCACCGTCGCATTGCAATGATAAACGGTCGCTACGGCTTCACCTTTTCGCTTCACCGCGACGAAGGCTACCGGAAAGCTCTCGAAAGCAGAGGCATCGCCTTCGATCCGGAACTTGTCGAGCACGGCGACTTCACGGACGAGATCGGCTATCGCCTCGCGCGCAAACTTCTGGAGCGCGATCCGCGCCCGACCGCGTTTGTTGCCGGCTCTATGATGACTGCGCTTGGCATATACCGGGCCGCGCGCTCCTTCGGCCTGACTATCGGCAAGGATATTTCCGTCATCGCCCATGACGATGTCATCTCGTTCCTGAGCGCCGACAATATGGTGCCGTCCCTGACCGCAACCCGCTCGTCGATGCGCGCTGCGGGAAAACGTTGCGCCGATCTCCTGATGGACATACTCGACGGACGCGCGGCAACTGACATCCATGAATTATGGCCGGTCGAACTGATCCTGCGAGAATCAGCAACCCGCGTGCCGGAATGGGCCTAGTAATATTCAAGATTTGACGCGATTTGTCAGATTCAGGCCGCTGGTGTAGATTTGTCGTGCAACGCGGAATTGGTTCAGCACGTAGAAATACGCATCCGAAACCAAACCGCGTTGCATGCGGTTTATATCGGAGTAAAAATTGCTTAGTGAACAATCTATTCTTCAAATTTCCATAGCGGTTACTATTCTGGTTGCTGGTTTCGGTGTCGTTTTCGGCCTGTTATCCGGCTCATTTTCTATCGTATTCGATGGTGTTTACATGTTGGCCGATGCTGCGATGAGCGGATTAGCTCTCCTCGTCTCACGCCTCATCGCCCTTTCTGCCTTACCGGAACAGCCACGCGGAAAATTGCGCGATCGCTTCACAATGGGCTTCTGGCACCTCGAACCGATGGTGCTTGGCCTTAACGGTATGATGCTCACCGGCGTTGCGATCTACGCGCTCATCAACGCAGTCGGCAGCCTGATGGATGGCGGACGCGATCTCGAATTCAGCTACGCGATTTTCTATGCCGTCGTTGCCCTGATTGCCTGCCTCGGTATGGCACTCCTGGAAATGCGCGCAAACCGAACCCTAAAATCAGATTTCGTCGCACTTGATGCCAAAGCCTGGATCATGTCCGGCGGCATAACCGCGGCACTTCTGATCGCTTTTTCGGTCGGCTATGCCATTGAAGGAACAGAACTCGGCTGGCTGACGCCCTATATCGATCCGGCAGTTCTCGCGGTTGTTTGTCTTGTCATCATCCCCATGCCAGTCGGCACGATCAGACAGGCATTGGCTGACATATTTCTTGTTACGCCTGTCGACCTTAAGCAGCATGTCGATGCGGTTGCGGAAGAGTTCGTCAAACGCAACGGCTTTCTGTCATACCGCGCTTATGTCGCCAAGGTCGGTCGCGGCAAGCAGATCGAACTCTATTTCATCGTTCCGCCCGATCTTCCGCCACGAAAGCTCGAGGAGTGGGATGCGTTACGCGACGAAATCGGTGATGCACTCGGCAGTGAGGGACCGGACCGGTGGTTGACCATCGCATTTACGACGGATGTGGAGTGGGCCGTCTGACCTGAATGGTTGTTACTCGTTCGTCAGCGACAACTGTCGGCGCAGCCGCATCGTGCGGCTGTCCCCCGGCTGACGAGGCAGCCGATTGAAAGCATTCAAATAATTGGTCTTGGTGCGCATGATGTGCGCCTCCAGTATTTCCCGCAATTCCTTGGGCTTGTCGGCATCGGCCAGCTCGATGATGGTGGCATGGTCGGCGAAGGATCGCGCAGGCTCGCCTTCGGCACCGATTGCCAGATGTGTCCGCAAGGCTGCGACGCGCCCCAGAATGCTGTCATAGGCACGGGCGAGATAGCGGTTACCGCAGACGCGGAAAAAGGCCAGATGGAATTCGGTGTCGCAACGCCCGTAAGCGCGCAGATCGTCCTCATCTATTGCCACACGCATAAGATCGTACTGCTTTTTCAATTGAGAGACGAGCTTCTTGCGATTGCCGATCAGCGCCAACCGCATGGCCAGATCTTCCAGCCCGACGCGGAAATCGCAAAGCTCGGCTATATCTTCCTGCGTCGGCGTGAAAACATAGGTGCCGGACTTCGGAACGATGTGAACCAGTTCCTGCATCTGCAGAATGTTGAGTGCCTCGCGCACCGGCGTGCGACTGACATCGAAAGCCGCAGCGAGCATGTCTTCAGAGAGGTTCTCTCCGAACTGAAACTCTGCATCGACAATGGCACCGCGAATACGTTCGGCGATGCTGCTTGCCAGCGACTTCTTGCTCTTGCCTCGAATCTCTCTCATGTCCGAATCTTACAGACGCCTCATTGCGACGTATAGAGCGGTTGAAACCGCATTCAAATTACACCCATCAACGATAACGGGCCCGGCCGAAAACCGGACCCGTCAATCTGATTAGTCCCGTTTGGCTTTCAGGCTCATACAGAGGAAGAAGCCAAGGATCGGGAAGATGGACAAAGCCAGCAGCGACAGCGAGAAGCTGTCAGTCGTGGATTTGACCCAGCCGACCAGATAGGGCCCTGTGAACCCGCCAAGCTGTGCAAAGCCATTGATGGCCGCAAGTCCACCAGCGGCAGCGGCGCCGGACAGGAATTGCGTCGGCAGCGTCCAGAACACGCCGAGATAGGACCACAGGAAGAACGCGCAGACCGACAGGAGCACGAGGCTCAGGATCGGCGACGGAGCCAGCGCGCTGGCGGCAAGAAAGACACCGCCGAACAGGCCGGCAATTGCCGTGTGGATCTTGCGCTCGCCGGTACGATCCGAACTGCGCGAAATCACGACAAGTCCGATCGCGGCAAACACGAACGGAATGGCCGAAATGAGCCCGGTCTGCGCTGCGGTATAATCGCCAAGGCTCTTTACGATCTGCGGCAACCACATGATCACGCCGTAAACAGCGATACCGTTGAACATATAAACCAGCGTCAGAAGCCAGACGCGGTAATCGCTGAACACTTCTTTCAGCGAGTGACGGGTATCGGCCTGCTTGCCTGCATTTTCCTTGGCAAGTTCGGCCATCAGCCATGCGCGTTCGTCGGCGGTGAGCCAGCGCTTGTCCTTTTCCGGACTGTCGACCAGATAGAAGAAGGTCACGACACCGAGGATCACGGCGGGAAGCCCTTCAAGAATGAACATCGCCTGCCAGCCATGCAAACCGAAAAGCCCCTCGCCCGCATCCATCAGCCAGCCGGAGAACGGTGCGCCCACGACGATGGAAAGCACGGTTGCAGTCATGAACAGGGCCGTTGCGCGACCACGTTCCTTGGCCGGGAACCAGTAGGTCAGATAAAGCAGAACGCCCGGCGCAAAACCGGCTTCTGCCACACCAAGCAGGAAGCGCAGAACATAGAACGAAACCGGGCCCTGCACGAAAGCCATGGCGCAGGACACGATCCCCCACGTGACCATGATGCGCGCAATCCAGACGCGCGAGCCGAGCTTGTGCAGCATCATGTTGCTCGGCACTTCGAACAGCATATAGCCAATGAAGAAAATACCCGCACCGATGCCGAACATATAGGGTGTCAGGCCGATATCATTGTTCATGTGAAGCGCGGCGTAGCCGATATTCACACGGTCGAGATAGTTGACGATAAAG
This sequence comes from Brucella sp. JSBI001, assembly GCF_026014005.1. Classification (NCBI taxonomy): domain Bacteria; kingdom Pseudomonadati; phylum Pseudomonadota; class Alphaproteobacteria; order Hyphomicrobiales; family Brucellaceae; genus Brucella; species Brucella sp. JSBI001. Next base: position 1,878,954 of record NZ_CP110339.1, read on the forward strand.
CAGATAAAGCAGAACAGAACGATCCGCAGATTGAGCTTGCGAATGGTGCTGTCGCGCAGGTCGGGCGTTGCGCCGACCGCACTCAGAGTGGAATTGACCACGATGTCCTCCCAGGTCTCCGCTCACGTTCCAGCATGAGCGGCATGCAATAATCTTTGCGGGAGCTGTCACACGTTAATGCGCGCTCCCGTTCAGAGCTTCATCAGCGGAAATGGAACCGAGGCCAATCCGGCTCACTTCCAACAGATAGGCAATCCCGATCACGGACAGGCCACGAGCACTGATCCGGCCGTTATCGTCTCACTCCCACTGCAATGATTAGCGTGCAAACAACTACTTTACAAGTAGCATACAAAATCTTGTACCTTAGATTGACAGAAGTGTCCGCACGTGGCTTTTAAAGCCACTGTCGCCGAATGGTTGAGTCTGCAGATTCTCTTCGGTGACCTATGGGCGCGCAATAGCGTCCATCTTCGAGGAGGAAGATTTCATGACGACAAGTTCAACAGCGTTTCTAGCCGATTTTTTTGCAGACCGGGTGGTGCTTGTCACCGGCGGCGCATCGGGCATCGGCAAGGCCGTTGCTGAAAAGCTCATCGCGCTCAAGGCCAAGGTAGTGCTTTGGGATGTGAACGGCGCGCGCCTGCAGGAAATGGCGGACAAACATGGCGAGCAGGTTCTGACGGCCATTGTGGATGTCTCTAACAAGGCCGCAGTTGATCGCGCAGCGCATGATATCGCCGCCAAATGGGGTGGCATCGATCATCTCGTCAACAACGCAGGCATCATCGGTCAGCGCATGACCGTGAAGGAATTCGATGCGGACGAACTGGATCGGGTGCTGGCCGTCAATCTGAAAAGTGTATTCTACGTTTCCAGTGCTTTCCTCAACAATCCGGGCATCAAGCCGAGTAAATCGATTGTTGGCCTGTCTTCCATCGCCGGCCGTACCGGCGGCATGGTCGGCAATATCGCCTATGCGACGACCAAGGGAGCAATCGCTTCCTACACCTACGCACTCGCCAAGGAGCTTGCGCCGGAAATCCGCGTCAATGCGCTGGCGCCCGGAGTGATCGACACGGAAATCCAGAAGGACGTCTTTGCCGATCCCGCCAGTATCGCGAAAATGGCCGACCTCATTCCGTTGAAGCGGCTTGGAACTGCCGACGAAGTTGCAGACGCAGCCGTCTGGCTGCTGTCGCCGGGAGCGGCCTATATTACCGGTGTTGTGCTTGACGTTTCGGGCGGGCGATAAGGAGACAATGATGACGCAGGCAAAGACCCTGAAAAGCCTCATCGAAACCGGTCGCATCATTCAGGCGCCGGGCGCACCCGATCCGTTGACCGCTCGTCTCGTGCAGCAGGCAGGGTTTCCGGCCATTTACATGACCGGGTTCGGCGCGACGGCAAGCCGCCTCGGCACGCCCGATCTTGGTCTTCTCACACAAACCGAAATGACAACCCATGCGCGGGATATGACCCGCGTGGTGGATATTCCGGTCATCGCCGATGCCGATACTGGCTACGGCGGCCCGGCCAATATCGTTCGTACGGTGGAGGAATATATCCAGTCCGGTGTTGCCGCCATTCATCTGGAAGACCAGATGGCGCCGAAACGCTGTGGCCAGCTTGCCGGTATCCGGCTGATCCCCGCAGAAGAAAATGTGCGCCGCCTCAAATGCGCGATTGCGGCGCGCGCCGACAAGGACCTGCTCCTGATCGCCCGCACCGACGCCATGCCTGCGGCCGGTGCGGAAGAAGCCATCCGTCGCGCGAAAATGTATCAGGATACGGGTGTCGATCTTGTTTTCGTCGACGGCATCAAGACCATCGCGGAAGTCGAAGCTGTCGCCCGCCACGTCGACGGGCCGAAGGTCGTCAGCATTGTCGACGGCAACGAAACCGTGGCTCTGACGGCCACCGACCTCGAACAGATGGGCTTCAACGTCGTATTCTATGCACTTTCAACGCTTTTCTCGGCGGTGAAGGCGGTGAGCGACACGCTGTCAGTCCTCAAGCGCGACGGTACGCCGAAGGCCCGCTCCGGCGATATGATCACCTATCAGCAATATTGCGACATCGTTGATCTGAAGAAATTTCAGGATCTCGATGAGGAATATGGGTGGTCATAATCGGGTCAGCTGAGGCAGGCGGCAACGCCTGCCTTTTCAGGCACTAAGCTTCTTCGCCTGAATGCGCGGCGATGCTCTTTCGACCGTGATTTCATAATGGTCGCCCTGCGTTACCTCAGCGATCCGGCTCGGACGAAATGCTACGGCATTGATACCGCCATCGTGGCGCAAACTGTCGAACAGAATTCCGAACTCGCCACTCTCGCGCATCTCCTCGCCGAACTTCTGTGACGCAGCGTAATCTGCCGGATCATAAACAGCAGGTAGTGTCGCCTGTTCGCCGCATATATCGATGAAATCCTCTTCCAGCTTCGCCGTATAGACCCGAAAGGTGCGAGCCAGACTGTCCTGCTGTATCGCAACGGTTTCGCGACGCATGTGGTGCGCAACCTCGACGACGGACGTGGTCAGCCGCGCCGCCGCATACCAGGCGCCAAGCTCAGGACCATTGAAGCGCATGCCGCCCGGCGCGACATGCAGAAACGTCGCCATGACGATGCTGGAATTGGGCCTGCCGAACACCCACTCCTCATGGGGAAGGCGCTGCAATCGTTCACTGAGAAGACGGTCATTCGTCCAGCCAGCCAGTTCCATCACCGCTTCCAGATCGGCAGCAGTGGCAACCGTGTCAAAAAGACCAATCGGCGGGAAACGCGACGGGATTAGGCGATAGCTTGGCTGTGGCGCGGGATTGCGCTTCACGAGAACACCACGTCTTCATCGCGATAAGGTCGGAACTCGCGATCCAGTTCGTTCGGTTCCATATAAAGGCCGCCGCGCGCCGCATCCAGAAACCGGCGAGCTGTCAGCAAGCCATCCTGCAGACCGCTTGTTATCAGGCTCAACGGCGGATGACCGCCGAAGACACCGGACTGATTGGGCGTGTGCAGCCAGCGGATACCAGCTTTCCCATCTGGATAAAGTACGCCCAGCGCCTGATGAATGCCAAGCACGGCGGACAAGCGCATCAGCACATCCACATCCAGCGTGATATCGCGATGCTCGCGCACCGCCTTCACCCAGTTGTAATAGGTTGATCTGGAAGGCAGACCCAGCACCATCAGACGTTGCTGCTCATCCAGCCCCCACAGATCGGCAATGGTCAGAAATGTACGCAGGCCCGGCCCACTCAACCGCTTGCGCGAATGAGGAGAAAAGCGAGCCGCGTCGAGAACATCAGGCCCCTTGCCTATCATTGTCTTCAACACCGTATTGCTTCTGGCCATAATTGCCTCCGATCGTCCAGATCAGAATATAGTCCAAATTTGGACTTTTGCAACTCTACGGTGTTTCGAGCGATGAGACAGGCTTTATTCGGCGGCGATAAGGGGCGTTTCGGCAACCACATCCGGCATTGTATCGAAATGGACCGGAAGCAGCGAGACATAGCCGTTGCGGATATCCAGCACATGCGAATAGACGTTCTGGCCGTTTTCGAGCCGCGGCAGCTTGTCCTCATGCATGATGCTGATGACGATGGCTTGCGGGCAGCGCGTCTTCAGCGCCTCATGGAACCGCATCTTGGAAGCCGGATCGAGGGCACCGGTTGCCTCGTCAAGGAAGATAATCGACGGCTTGTGCAGGAGAATGCGCGCCAGCACGATCTTCTGCTTCTGGCCGCCGGAAAGAACCATATCCCAAGGCGTGCCATCGGCATCGGCGTCATTCATACGCTCGATGAATTCACCCAGCCCCGCCTCATGCAGGACGGCAGCAACAGCGAGATCGCTGAACAGGCTTTCATCGGCGGGCAGGCTGACAAGCTGCTTCAAGGAGACGGAGGGGAACTTGGCTTCCTGGGTCGCATAAAACGAGGTGGCATTCTGCGGATAAATGATATCGCCGGTACCATATGGCCACAGGCCGTTAAGCGCCTTTACGAAGGAAGTTTTGCCCGAACCGGATTCACCGCGCATATAGACCCAGTCGCCTGAACGAATATTGATCACGCCAGAGCGCAGGAACGGTGCTTCGCTATCCGGTCCCTGCATGAGGGTGAGATTGCGTACCGACAGGCCGAAACGCGGATGCTGTTCAGCAAAAGCGAAGCGATTGATACCGGAGCGGCTGTAGAAATCGGTCGGGTCCTGAACATTCTCGATAGCCTGCGCGAGGCCGATCACGCGGCCCGCATTGGCGCGCAGATTGGCAATCGCCGGCATCACCTGAATGAACCACGAGCAATCGTTGATCATTGCTGCGACGAGTTCCGCGCCCGTTACATAGTTCCGGAAACTGACGGAACCGCTCATATAGGGCAAAAGGCCCGGAATATAGGCAACGATACGGTTCGACAGAAAGCCATAGGCTTGCGAGAAGGCGAGATAGGCAGCATCGAAACGATTGAGCCGGTTCCAGGTGCCATCGACATCCTTGTAGAGACGGTCATTGACCGACCGTTGGACGGCCTCGCCGCCGGATGCCGAAATCTGGAAACTGCGACGCAGCAGCGTCGTCCACTCACCACGATAGGAACCTTCGGCCTTCTGGATGCCGAGATTGAGGCGCTCCAGACGCTTACCGATCTTGATCGCGACCAGCGTTCCGAGCGGGACGTAGATCACGATCGCAGCAAAGGCCAGAACGGCGCTGCCATAACTGCCGAGGAAATCCAGCCCCTCCACGTGGGTGGACATTTCGATCAGCTTCTGGCCGATGAAGAAAGCAGACAGGAACACACCGACAATGCCCATGACGAGGCCGATGGCCCCGCCGGTCATGCCCTTGATCGATTCCTGCAGACGCTGATCGATATTGTCGGGCTGATCCTTGCCCCTGCCCTGTTGCAGATGGAAATGTGTATGCTTGCCGTTCAAAAGCGCAGTGGAGAACTGGTCGTTCAGCCATTTGCGCCATTTACGGTGCAGCGTCGTTGACAGGAAATGGCGGGAACCGACCAGCATCACATCCTTTGCCAGCATCAGCAGAACAAGAATGCCCGCATTGGCGGCAATGGTCATGAGAGGATGCTGAACAGGCGCAGTGTTGACGTTAACAATGGAATTCATGAGCAGGCCGAGGCCTCGGCCACCCATACGGTGGTCTTGCTCACAAAGGCCGTCATCAGGAAGATTGCGATGGTGAGAACCCAGGCTTCCTTCCAGCGGTCGGAAACCCAATAGGCGCGCATCAGCCCCCAGAACGACGTCATGTCAGCCACGGCAGACCTCCCCCTTGCCTGCAAGGATTGCTGTCTGGTCTGCCGGTTTTTGCTCAATCCACACCTCGTTCTGACAACTGAGTGATAACGCTTTGTAACATATTGCAACAAACTGTGGTTAACGGAGTGTTAATAGTCAACACAAAAGCGGAGCACTAACCCGTGATCATAGGGGTTCGCATCAGCAACAAGCTGAAATCGTTGGGCTATCGGAAAGCTAATTATTTTGGATGAAGCGCACGTTTTACACCGGAAATTCGACGTTTCCGGGGATCATTGCCAATGATTCGAGCAAAAAGACTCTACTGAGCTGCGAGATAAGCCTGCAGACGCGGCACTACAAAATCGAGGAAGACACGGACCCGTTGCGGCAGTCGCGCGCCGCCAAGAAATACGGCGTGTACTTCCTCTATGTCATTCTCCACCGCCTCGGCCAGAACCTCCACCAATGCGCCAGACGCGAGGTCGTTCCGCGCGTGATAATCGCCGATACGAGCGAGCCCCAGCCCCGCGACCGCCATGCGCCGGACCGTCTCCCCATTATTGGCCAGCAGCGAACCGTAGACCGCGCGATCCACGATGCGACCGCTTTCCTTCAGCGGCCATACAGGTGCTGCACGGCGGAAATTGAAACCGATGCAATTGTGATCAATGAGATCATCTATGGTCAACGGCATCCCGCAGCGTTCCAGATAGGCGGGAGCCGCAACGATCTTGCGCCGAGCCGCGCCAAGCTTGCGCGCCATCATGCTGGAATTGGGCAAGGTGCCGATACGGAAAGCCACATCGGTGCGATCAAGATAAAGATCAACCAGCTCGTCCGACAGGGACAGGTCGATCACGATATTCGGATAGGCTGACAGAAATTCTGGCAACAAAGGCTCCAGCGCCAGCGTGCCCAATGCAACCGATGCATTGACGCGGACCGTACCGCCCGTGCTTGCAGAACCTTGCGAAAGTTCGCGTTCGACTTCCTCGAAATCGCGCAGCAGCCCCTGACTACGCTCATAATAAATCTGCCCCTCGGTCGTCAGCGACAGGCGGCGGGACGAGCGTTCCAAAAGCCGCACGCCGAGCCTTGCTTCGATACGGGATATGAGCTTGCTGATGGTCGAAGGGTTCATGCGCAGAAGACGGGCCGCTTCGGAGAAACTGCCTGTTTCCACCACCCGCAGAAAGACCTGCATTTCACCAACGCGATTATCCATCGCCCGCTCCATCTATGAAACCGTTTCACAGATAATGTGGTTTCCGAGCGGATTTTCAAGCCCGCGCGATTATCCTATTTCTGCTTCACGAAATCAAACCTGACCGAAAGCTGCTTGGTACAGGATCAACAAAATGACGGCCCGAAGCATGAGCCTCCCAAGCTCGCGCTCTTCACGCGAAACGCCGAAGGCCAGTCAACAGGAGATAATATGAAAATCGTGAACGCACACGGCGCGGCCATACCCGCGCTCGGCTTCGGTGTTTTCCGCATGACGGATGCGGAAGTGGAAAACGTTGTTCCAGCAGCGCTGGAAGCTGGCTTCCGCCATTTCGACACGGCGCAGATCTACCAGAACGAGGCTGCTCTCGGGCGCGCACTGGAAAAGGCCGGCGCACGACGCGAGGACCTGTTCCTCACCACGAAAGTCTGGGTCGATAATTACAGTCCTGACAAATTCAATACATCCGTCGACGAAAGCCTCGACAAGCTGAAAGTGGATCAGGTCGACCTTCTGCTTCTGCACTGGCCTGCCGACAAGGTGGCTATTGCCGACCAGATTGACATGCTGAACACAGTGCAAACGGCAGGCAAGACGCGCTTCATTGGCGTGAGCAATCAGAATGTCGCGCAAATGAAAGAGTCTATCCTTCGCAGTGCCGCGCCCATCGTCACCAACCAGATCGAGGTCCATCCCTATCTCGACCAGAATGCTGTAGCCGAGGCCGCAAAGGCAGCAGGCGTCGCTATCACCGCCTATTACGGTATGGCTGATGGCGCAGTGCCGCGCGACCCCATCTTGCAGGCCATTGGCGCCCGATACGGCAAGACTGCAGCTCAGGTCGGTCTGCGCTGGCTGATTGAACGCGGCTTCATCGCCCTTTCCAAGACGGCCAAGCCCGAGCGTGTCGCTGAAAATTTCGACATATTCGACTTTGAGCTCAGTGCTGAAGACATGACAGCGATTTCCAAACTCGCCCGTCCCGATGGACGACTGGTCAGCCCCGAAGGTCTGGCCCCAGTCTGGGACAAATAACGGAGACTATGATGAGCACGATGACGTCTCACGACAGCGCGACGAAGACGGCCGGTTTCAACTGGCCGCTTCTGGCGCTTGCAATCGGTGCCTTCGGTATTGGCACCACTGAATTTGCACCTATGGGTCTGCTGCCGGTCATTGCCGACGGCGTTGACGTTTCCATCCCGACAGCCGGGCTTCTGGTCAGCGCCTATGCCATCGGCGTGATGGTCGGCGCACCGATCATGACGCTTGCCTTCGGGCGGTTCGGCAAACGCACGGCCCTGATGCTGCTGATGGGTATCTTCACGCTTGGCAACATCCTGTCGGCTCTCGCACCGGACTACTGGACGCTGCTTGCAGCACGCTTGGTAACAAGCCTCAATCACGGTGCATTTTTCGGCCTCGGTTCCATTGTTGCAGCCAGCGTCGTGCCTCCTGAAAAGCGGGCAAGCGCGGTTGCCACCATGTTCATGGGTCTGACAATTGCCAATATCGGCGGCGTCCCGGCTGCGACCTGGATCGGCCAGCAGATCGGCTGGCGCATGTCATTTGCCGGTACTGCTGTTCTGGGTCTGCTCGCCATCTCGGCGCTCTGGCTTTCACTGCCGCGCGGTGAAGCAGGCAAGATGCCCGACATCCGGCGCGAGCTTGGCGTCCTGATGCGCCCGACCGTGCTGATGTCGCTCGCAACAACCGTCATGGGCGCTGGCGCCATGTTCACGCTCTACACCTATGTAGCACCTGTACTGACCGACCTTACCGGCGCTTCGGAAGGCTTCGTGACGCTGGCGCTTATTCTTATCGGCGTGGGCTTCACTATCGGCAACGCGCTCGGCGGACGCCTCGCAGACTGGTCGCTCAATGGCGCGACACGGATATTTCTTGCAGCACTTGCCATCATCAGTCTGGCACTGCCGTTCCTGCTGGGAAGCCATATCGGCGCAGCAATCGGCCTGCTCGCCTGGGGTGCGGCGGCCTTCGCCATCGTTCCTCCGGTTCAGACCCGCGTGATGCAGGCTGCATCGGAAGCACCGGGGCTGGCATCGTCGATCAATATCGGTGCGTTCAACCTCGGCAATGCGGTGGGCGCGGCCCTTGGCGGCGGCGTCATCAGCGCAGGCTATGGCTATGCAGCCATTCCCGTCGCAGGCGGTCTTCTGGCAGCGGCAGGACTGTTGTTCACACTGTCCCGCCGCCCGAAAACAGCGCTGGCGCCATCGGCCTGCTAATCCAACGTTCTCCTGAAGCGCAAAAGCGCCAGCGACGCAAACAGGAACACGAAAAATATGAGGGCGTTCACCTCTCCGGCGATGTCGGAAAGGTGGGCGCCCTTAAGCATGACTGCGCGGACGATCCGCAGAAAATGCGTCAGCGGAAAAATTTCGCCCAACGCCTGCGCCCAATCAGGCATACCCCGAAACGGGAACATGAAGCCGGACAGCATCAGCGATGGCAGAAAGAAAAAGAAGGTAAGCTGCATGGCCTGCATCTGTGTGCGCGATGCCGTCGAGATCGTGTAGCCGAGCAGGACCAGCGACAGGACGAAGATCAGCACGCAGGTCAGGAGAAGTGCCAGCGATCCCACAAAAGGCACGCCGAACAGAAGCTTTGCCGCGACCAGCACGACCACAACCTGCACGCCGCCGACGACCAGAAATGGCAGAACCTTGCCCAGCATGATTTCGGCAGGCGTGGCGGGCATGGCAAGCAGGTTTTCCATCGTGCCGCGTTCGGTCTCACGGGTCAGTGCCATAGCCGTCATCATCACCATGGTCATTTGCAGGATGACGCCCAGCAGGCCGGGAACGATATTGTATTGCGATACGCCTTCCGGGTTGTAACGCCGATGCACGATGACCTGTAGCTGGCTTCGCGCGGCATCTGCGGCTTCGGCCTGCTTGCCCTGTTCACGCAGGAGCGCCTGACCTGCGACGGTTCCAAGCGTGGAAATGGCACCGCTTGCCACTGACGGATCGGTCGCGTCGGCCTCGATCAGAATTTGCGGCTGTTCGCCGGCATCGACACGCCTTGCGAAATCCGACGGGATTGTCACCACGAAGGAAACCGTTCCATCGGCAATCAACGCCTCGGCTTCCGCCGCACTTTGCACGACATGGTCGAAACGGTAATAGCCTGTGGTTTCCAGCGCAGAAATCATGGCGCGCGTATAGTGATCCTGGCTGGTCGCGACCAGTGCGCTCGGCAGGCTCTTCGGATCATTGTTGATGGCAAAGCCGAAGAGCAGCAGCTGCATCAACGGGACGACCAGCATCATGGCGAAGGTGATGCGGTCACGCCGCATCTGGATGAATTCCTTCACCAGCATCGCGCCAAGACGCTCAAACGAGAACCAGCCGCTCATTGCTTATCGCTCCCTGAACTTCTGCCCTTCGACATATTGTCCTGCGCATTGGCCATGAACTGGATGAACACATCTTCAAGGCTGGTTTCACCCGCCTCGACGGTAATTCCTTCACGATGCCTGATCTTTTCCAGAGCCGCCTCAAGCTTCACCCTGTCGGACCCCACGACATGGAGCGACGCACCAAAAGGTGCAACCTGCTCGACACCCGGTTCGCCCTCCAGTTCGCGCGCCACTTCGCCGAGCCTCGGACCGTTGACGATAAAGGTTGTCAGCCCTGCCTTATCGATAACGTCCCGGACGGTTCCCGTCGCCAATAGCTTGCCATAGGAAATATAGCTGATGCGGTGGCAGCGTTCGGCCTCATCCATGTAATGGGTCGAAACGAGCACAGTCAGCCCGCCATCGGCGAGGCGATGTATCTCGTCCCAGAAGTCGCGCCGCGCCTTCGGATCAACCCCGGCAGTTGGTTCATCCAGCAGCAGAAGCTTTGGCTTGTGCATGATACAGGCTGCCAGTGCCAACCGCTGTTTCCAGCCGCCGGAAAGCGTGCCCGCCAGCTGGTCTCCGCGTGATGTCAGGCCCAGTTCCTCAAGTGTCCGTGCCACATGCTCCTTCACTGGCTTCAACCGGTAGAGACGCGTAACGAATTCAAGGTTCTCGGCAATTGTCAGGTCTTCATAGAATGAAAAGCGCTGCGTCATGTAGCCGACTTCACGCTTGATCTTCAGCCCTTCGGTACGAAGATCGAAACCAAGCACCTTGCCTTCACCCTCGTCGGGCGTCAGCAGCCCGCACATTATGCGGATGGTGGTCGTCTTGCCCGAACCGTTCGGCCCCAGAAAGCCGACAATCTCACCTTCGGCCACCGACATGCTCACATGGTCGACGACCGTAGCGTCACCGAACCGCTTGACGAGACCTTTGACATCGATAGCGTTCGCCATGGCCGCCTCCGCCTATCGGGCAGCCAGATCGACATCCACGATCTGGCCGGGCTGCAAAGGCGATGCGGGATCGACAGGATGCGCCTCGACAAGATAGACAAGCTTCTGGCGCGTTTCGAGCGAGTAGATGACGGGCGGCGTGAATTCTGGATCGGGCGAAACATAGCTCACACGGGCTTGCAGGCCGGGCGCGCAACCATCGCAGCGCACGGACAGCGTATCGCCCACCCGCACGGTCGAGAACTTGTCTTCCGGTATGTAGACCTTCAGCTTGACCGCACCATCGGGCAGCATCGTCAAAACCGGCGCAGACGGACCGGCAATATCGCCTGGATTGCGGATGACATCGGTGATCCGGCCCGGCGCAGGTGCTTCAATCGTTCGCTTGGTCAGATGCCAGCGTGCGGAATCCAGCTGCGCTTCGGCACTTTTGACGGCATTCTCTGCCGCCTTGATTTCTTCGGGGCGCGCGGGCAATCGACCGACCGCCAGATTGGCTGTGGCCTGATTGATCGAGGCCTCAGCCACTTCGACCTTGGTGGCCGCATCGTCAAGCTGCGCCTGTGTCATCACTCCACGTTTCGTCAGGTCTTGCGTGCGCAAAAGGGTTCGCTGGGCATCGTCTGCCTGTGCTTTGGCCGTCCTGACCGCCGCTTCCAGAACTGCAATTTCATCGGGGCGCTTGCCAACCTGCAAATCCGCCAGTTGCGCGCGTGCCTGCGCCAATGCTGCCTCGGCCTGCGCGACGGCGATCTTTGCGTCCGCATCCTCCGTCATTGCTATGGGCTTGCCCGGCTCGACACGATCCCCACGCCTGACGGCAACGGACTGAACCTGCGCCACTTCCAGCGGCGCAAGCTGCACGAATTCCCCCTCAACGTAACCAACAGCAAGGGGCTGCGCGCTGCATGCGGCGAAAAGATAAGAGGCGAAAGGAACAATACAGAGAATACTCATGCTTTCACCTCGCCGTCTTTGATGGCATCCTTCGCTGCGAGAATGGCCATCAAATTCTGGCGTGCGATTGCCGCGACAGCCGCCGCCTCTTCCGCGCCCATCGTGGACCAGCCCATGCGCCGTTTCACAGCTTCCCGGCCAATGCGGAAATAAACGATCTGCCCAAGCAGGGTGAAGATGAGAAGCCGTGTGGCCTCGCTCTCGGCAGGTTCGCCCGTCGCGACTTCCCAGATGGCGCAAAGCCTTTTGTGCGTCGGCTCGAAAACACCGGAATAGATGCGATCGAGTGCTGCGGTCGGATGCGCCAGTTCGCGCAAGAGAAACTGAACGATCTCGCCGGACTGTGGTTGCGCGACGATGAAATGCGTCATCCGCTCCAGCGCCAGACCGAGCTGCTGGCGGGCCGTTTCCTTCGTTTCGGCAGGTGCACTGATCACACCGTGATGTCCAAGCGCCTGCCCGGCTATGCCTTGTATCGTTTCGACAATATAGTCTGCCGCCGCCAGTCGCAGCCCTTCCTTGCCGCCGAAATGATACGCGATGGAACCGATATTCGCCTTGGCCAGACCGGCAATCTCACGCGTCGATGTGGCATCGAAACCCTTCGAGCCAAATAGTTGCAAGGCCGCGTGGATCAGCGCCGCTCGCGTCTGATCGACCGAAGGTGACGGAGGCTCTTGCCTTGTATGTTTCGCTTTGCTCATATCATGATTTAATCAATCGATTGATTAAATGTCAAGCACGACAAAAACCAAAGCGCCGATCCTGGATCAGCACCTTGATTTCACTGAAAATTATAGACGTCGTTCACCCCCGTCTTCCAACATGCCGCCCGACGGCGATCGGTGTCGGCATCTCACGGTGTGCATGAGAAAGCCCCTCCAATGCGGCCAGAATTCCGGCCTTCGCAGCGACCGCCTTGCCCACTGTGCTATCGACATGCAGCAGCATCTGCTCGGCGCTGGCGATTTCCGTATCGCCCCGCCTCAGACTGTGAAAGACATGCGCGCGTTTCTCGTCAAAGGAGAGCAACTGCGTTTCCACATGTAGCGCATCGCCTACCTTGGCCTCGCCGCGATGCATGATATGGGTTTCGACCGTGTAGTAGCTGTGACCGGATTTTAGATAGGCTTCGTCCACACCGATATGTGCCAGAAACCTGTCGGTCGTCTGGCCGAATACATCGAGATAACGATGCTCGGTCATATGCCCGTTATAGTCGATCCACTCCGGAATCACGCGCGCATCCAGAAGACGCAACGGGCCGGAACCTGCCTTGGAAGAGCCCGCCCCATCGAGCCGTGCAGTATAGGCATTGAGAAGCGCGCCCGCGCCCCAACCCTTGCCGTTCTGCTGATGCGCGAGAGCGCGAATGATCGCAACCAGATTTTCGTCACGAATCCGTTCCAGATCGTGGATTGAAAGCCCTTCATTCTGCTCGTCCGACTGATCCGCGATGCGGCTGATCAGGCTGTCATCAAGATCGGGCACATCTGTCAGCTTCGTCCATGGCCATTGTAGCGCAGGCCCGAACTGGGCGAGGAAGTGTCGCATACCTGCCGGACCGCCGGCAATGCGATAGGTCTGGAACAGCCCCATCTGCGCCCAGCGAAGCCCGAACGAATAGCGGATGATGTCGTCAATCTGCTCGACCGTGGCGATGCCGTCGCGCACGAGCCACAAGGCCTCTCGCCACAGCGCTTCCAGAAGCCTGTCGCCAACAAAAGCGTCGATTTCCTTTTCAAGAACGACCGGCTCCATTCCGGTCAGACGGTAGAGCGCGGACGCTCTTTCAATTGTCGATCCGCTGGTCTTTTCACCCGGCACGAGTTCCACCAGTGGCAACAGGTAAACGGGATTATAGGGATGCGCGATCAAGAGGCGCTCCGGATGCCGCAACCCAGCCTGCAACTTGCTTGGAAGAAAGCCGGAAGTGGACGAGGCGATCAGTGCATCGTCTGCGCAAGCGGCTTCAATCTCCGCCAGCACGGCAAGTTTAAGGTCAAGGCGTTCGGGAACGCTTTCCTGAATAAGCGCCGCGCCTGCCACCGCCTCTGCCAGCGAAGCGGAAAAGGACCGTTGCCCCTCCTGCGGAAGGCGCGCGGTGGTCAGCGCCGCCAGCGCTTTGCGTGCATTATCGAGAATGTGTTCGGTCGTCGCCTTTGCATCGGGCGACGGATCGTAAACGGCAACGTCGAAACCGTTCAGCAGAAAGCGTGCGGCCCAGCCGCTGCCGATGACACCGCTGCCGATGCAGGCAATCTTGGGAGGATGGCTGTTCATGGATATCACCAGCGCTTTGTAAGCTTGAGTTTTTCGCGGACTTCAGCAGGCGTCAGAACTTTCGTTCCCATATTAACGGCGATGGCTTTGGCCCGTTCGACCAGATCGCCATTCGACGCTAGAACACCCTTGTCGAGCCAGATATTGTCTTCGAGACCCACACGGATATTGCCACCCGCCAGCACGGCAAGGGCCGCATAAGGCAACTGATTGCGGCCAATGGAAAACGCCGAGAAAATCCAGTTGTCCGGCAGGTTGTGGACGATGGAAACCAGCGTCGCCAGATCGTCCGGCGCGCCCCATGGAATACCCATGCACAGCTGCACCAGAACCGGGTCATCAAGCAGACCCTGCTGTTGCAGCCATTGGGCGAGCGGCAGATGGCCGGTGTCGAAAATCTCGATCTCCGGACGCACGCCAAGCCGTTGTATCTGTCCGGCCATTTCCCTGAGCATAGCAGGCGTGTTGGTCATCACGTAATCGCCCTCGCCGAAATTCATCGTGCCGCAATCCAGCGTGCAGATTTCCGGCAAGAGTTCAGCGACATGAGCAAGCCGTTCCGTCGCGCCCGCCATATCGGTCTTGGCGGCATCGGGTGGCAGTGGAGCTTCTGGCGACCCAAAGACCAGATCACCGCCAACGCCTGCAGTCAGGTTCAGCACGATATCGACACCGGACGCCCGGATGTGGTCCACAACCTCGCGGAAAAGCTCCAGCTTGCGCGATGGTTCACCCGTTTCCGGATCGCGCACATGAATATGCGCAACGGCGGCACCTGCTTCCGCACTTTCAATGGCCGCATCCGCAATCTGGCGCGGCGTGATCGGCACCTTGTTTGAGCGGTGCGTGGTGGCTCCGGCACCGGTGACGGCAGCAGTGATGAATATTTCGCGGGCGGGCTTTAAAGGCATGATCGTTTCCCTCAATTTTCGCCGAGCTTGACAGGTCGCGAAATGCCGGGATTATCATTTTACGAAATCTATTTGGCGAAGAACGAAACGTATGATCTTTGAACCCTCCGACGAAGAACTGAGCGTTACCCTGCTGGTCCTGCCGGATTGTTCGCTGATGTCGCTGGCCGCAACGCTGGACCCAATGCGCGGCGCCAACCGCGTGACGGGCCGCTCGCTTTATCGCTGGCGGGTGGTGTCACCGGATGGCAGCGATCCCGTCACATCCAGCGGCCTCAAAGTTGCGGCCAATGGCCGTTTCGAGGTCGGCGCGCAGGACATTCTCATTATCGTCAGCGCTTTTCATGCGCTGGAACATGCGACGCCGAAGCTTCTCGCCATGCTGCGCCAGGCGGCCAAGCAATCGAAACTCGTCGTGGGTGTGGAAGCCGGATCATGGGTGCTGGCAAAGGCGGGATTGCTCAACGGACGCAAGGCAACGACGCACTGGGAGGACATGGAAGCATTTTCGCAGCGCTTCCCGGAAGTCGAAATGCAATCGGATCGCTGGGTGCGGGATGGAGCTTTTCTGACAACCGGAGGCGCTGCCCCGGCGCTCGACGTGATGCTGGCACTCATTCGCGCCCGCCACGGCTATTCCATCGCGCTGGATGTGGCGAGCCTCTACATCTACGATGAGGTGAAACAGGCTTCCGACGCACAGCCGCTGGTATCCCTTGGCCGTTTGCTTAACCGCGAACCGCGACTGGCAGATGCCATAAAAATCATGGAAACCCATATCGACCTCCCGATCCCGGTGTCGAGCATCGCCCGAAGACTTGGCCTTTCCACACGAAGCCTTGAATTGCTGTTCGCCAATGTGATCGGGCAGTCACCGGGCAATTACTACCTGTCGCTCCGGCTGAAAGCAGCCCGGCGCCTGATCCTCGATACGCATCTTTCCATGGCGGATACAGCGGAACAGACCGGCTTTTCGTCGATCAGTTCACTGTCACGCGCCTTCAAGCGGCATTTCGGTCAGTCGCCGAGCAAGCTGCGGCAGTAAAGGCACCCTTACTTAAAGGCCCAGCCCCGACTTCACCTCAGCAAGTGCTGGTTTGCCGTCGAAAGTGGTCACGCCGTCAAGCCACGCATCAAGCTGCGCCGGGTTCTCCTTGATCCATTTCGTGACGGCATCCTTGGCTTCCATGCCATCGTTCAGGATCATGTTCATCATCGTGCTTTCCATATCCGTGTTGAACTTCAGGTTCGACACAAAGCGCGAGACGTTGGGACAGTCGGTTGCATAACCTTTGCGGGTCAGTGTTTCGACGGTTGCCGCACCATCATCCGGTCCGAACAGGTTTTCACCATTTTCCAGATAGGTGAGCTTGTAGCGAATGTTCATCGGATGCGGTGTCCAGGCAAAGAACACAACGGGCTCATCCTTGCGCACCGCATTTTGAACCTGCGAGAGCATGGCCTGCTCGCTCGATTCCGCGAGCTGGAAATCCTTCAGGCCGAACTTGTCCTGCTCGACCATCGATTGGATCGTGGCGTTGGCGCTGCTGCCAGCCTCGATGCCGTAAATCTTACCGCCAAGCTGGTCCTTGAATTTTGCGATATCGGCATAATTCTTGATGCCAAGATCCTTGCCCGTCGCAGCAAGACCGATCTTTGCGCCTTCGAGATTGACGCCAGCCTGCTCGATCTTCTTGCCTTCAAGATAGGGTTTGCGCGCTTCTTCCTGAAGCGGCATCCAGTTGCCGAGGAAAATATCGATCTGTCCATTTTCCAGCGACTGGAAGGTGACCGGCACGGAAAGGATGGTTGTCTGCGGCTCGTATCCGGCTTTTTCAAGCAGCAGAGAAGCGAGCGCCGTCGTTGCACTAATGTCGGTCCAGCCGACATCGGAGAGTTTGGGTGCCTTGCAGTTTGCCCCTTCAGCGGCATGCGCCTGCACGCTGGCAAGGCTGGCGACGCTTGCTGCAAGCAAAAGAAATAGGCGTTTCATTATCTTCTCCCCTTTGTTTTTATTGAGAACAACATGATAGGGGAAACAGGAAACGCCTGTTCGCAATATGCGCAATCATCTTTGCGTTTTGCGCAACCCTTGACCATTGATCGGTCGGGCCGACTTCTGAAAGCTGCGCAAAACCGGGGCGAAATTTATTTCCCACCGCCATATTGCAGGTCGCTGACATGCTCCATCCAGTCAACGACTTTGCCGTCGAGCTGTTCCTGAATGGCTATATGAGTCATGGCATTGCTCGCGGATGCGCCGTGCCAGTGTTTCTCGCCCGGCTCAAACCAGACCACATCGCCGGGCCGGATTTCTTCAATCGGTCCGCCTTCGCGTTGCACGAGGCCAAGCCCGGCGGTCACGATCAGGGTCTGGCCAAGCGGATGCGTGTGCCAGGCAGTGCGGGCGCCGGGCTCAAAGGTTACGGTCGCAGCCGCAGCCCGCCGGGCATTATTGGGAGAAAACAGCGGATCGATACGGACATTGCCCGTAAACCAGTCGGCTGGGCCTTTTCCCGAAGGATCGGTTCCGTTTCGCTTGATATCCATGAGGCGTTTCCTTTCCTGTTCACAACGCAACATAGATCAACTTCACGGACTGTTCAGCGCCTTTTGGCCGGGTTCCGCTGCAAAATCACGTTATGCCGTTTCGCAAGTTCTGTGTTGACCGCTTCGATTTCCTGCGCCTTGCGCGGATCGTCCCAGCTAAGCTCCCGCGCCAGAATATCGGCGATTGCAGCAAGATTGCCGGTCGTCAGCGCCCCGTCGATTGCAAGTGTGGTGCGTCGCAAAACGACATCCGCCAGATGCACGACAAGCTCGTTGCGTGCGATCCATGCGATTTCCGTCGCGCTGACCGTGTCGGTTTCAGGCAGCATCGCAACCGTTACCCCGGCTTCCTCGCGGAGGATCGGCAAGGCCGTGCTGCCATAGCGCTTCAACAGGGTCTCAACCCGTGCGGCGGGCAATCTTGTTTCGGTGGCGTATTTCGTCACCCAAGCCTTGCGGGCGCGATCGTCGGACGGATAGTCCCTGCCGCCCCCTATGGGGAGGTTGCGCGTTGACACTTGCCGCGTCTTGTCGAACCGGCCCAGAACCTTGTCGGCCACTTCCTCGGCAAAGCCGCGGAATGTGGTCCACTTACCGCCGACCAGCGAAATGACCGCGAATGGCCGTTGGTTATCCGGCTCGATGACAGGCGCGGAATGATCGCGACTGATCAAACCCGGTTCGGAAGCATTGGACGCTGGAAGCGGGCGGATGCCGCTATAAGTGTAGACAATCTGGCTGCGGTCGAATTTGAGCTTCGGCAGCAGCGAACGCAGGCTGTCGATGAAATAGTCGGTTTCATGATCGTCGCAACGCACATTGTCCGGATCGTCCGATGGAATATCGGTGGAACCCACCAGCGCCAGACCGTGATAGTCGTAGACGAGACAGATGCGCCCGTCATCCGCCTCGAAATAGATCATTCGTCCGTTGAGGCTCTTCACCAGTTCGGGGTGATCGACAAGAATATGCGAACCCTTGGTGCCACCGATCATCTTGGTCGGCTTGCCGAGTGCAGCATTGACCCGGTCGATCCATGGGCCAGCCGCGTTGATGACCAGCTTCGGCCTCACCGCGAATTTTACGCCATCCGGCCCTTCAAAGCCGATAAGGCCGTTCTCGGCGGAAACCAGCGTCGTGAAATTGGCGGCAGCGCTTTTCGGATTGGCGCGCAGCCCGTCGCTGACGAGTTCATAGACCAGACGTTCCGGCTGGCTGACCTTCGCATCGTGATAGATGCCGCCCGCCACGATTGCAGGCGTGATATAGGGCATTTCCTTCGTCGCCATCTCCTTCAACAGAAAACGGTGACGTGGCATGACGCGCTCGCGCGCACCAAAATAATCGTAAAGTGCCAGACCGATCTTGATCAGCACGGCGCCACGGCTGCGTGGCGCGGTCGTCGAGCCGAACAGGGTGCGCAGCGCGGCCGTGATGCCCTTGGTCCATGAGAAGACAGGAATGAAAGTCGGCAGCGGCTCGACATTGTGCGGCGCATTCTTCAGGAGCAGGTTGCGCTCGAGGGTGGACTGGGCCACAAGCCCGAACTCGCCCGTTTCCAGATATTTGAGACCACCATGGATAAGCCGCGACGGCGCAGCACTTGTCCCTGAACCAAAATCCGCCTTGTCGACAATGAGACAGCTAACGCCTTGCTCGCAAAGATCGCGATAAAGGCCTGTTCCGTTAACCCCCGCGCCAAGGATGAGCACATCTACGCCCTCGGCCTCGAGTTGTCCGATACGGCTTTTCATTTCGGCATTGCCTGCGAAGTCATTCATCTTACTGTCTCTCTAGAGCATTCCCTGCTTTTCTCATATCATCGGAAATGCTCTATCTCTTGTTTTTACGCATGTCTTTATCCCGAAACCGGTTCCCACTTTCGGGAGACATGCTCTGAGGCGCGGGACACGCCGTTTATTTCAATCCGTGAGCGCTTCGATCTTCGGCCAGATCGGTCCAAGCGCCGATGCAATCTCCCTGAAAAGCTGATAGCGCTTTTCATAAAGCGCGCTTCGCGCCGCATCCGGCTCATAGGTGCGGCCTATGGCATCGAGATCGCGCGGATCGCTGTAAACATCGGCAAAGACACCAGCGCCCTTGCCAGCGCAAAGGGCAGCACCCCAGGCAGCGGCCTCGTCCGTATCCGTGACGGTAACGGGCATGCCGAGAACATTGGCGAACATCTGCGCGAAAGCCAGACTGCGCGACACGCCACCAGTGAGGCGCGCGACGGAGATTGCAAACCCGTCTTTCAGGTGATCGACATGGATACGATGATTGAAGGCAATGCCTTCCCATATCGCGCGCAGCATGTCGCCCCGATCCTGCCAGCCGCGCAGACCGAAAAACGCACCGCTCGCCATCGCTCCATAGGGCGAACCGAAGAGGTAGGGATGGAACATTGCCGTCGAAGGCTTTGCCAGTGCCGCATCGATTTCCGGGCGCAGCATGTCGTGGATGGAACGCCCTGTTTCCTCTGCCTCGCGCCGTTCTGCCGGGCAGAGCTTGTCGAGAAACCAGTCATAATTGGCCGTCGATGCGGGCGAGATCGACATATTGTTCCATTCGCCCGGCGCAATGCCATTGCGGCAGAACCAGCTTTTGTCGACACGCGGTTCGGAAGACAGCGTTTCGTTGATGGAATAGGTCCCGGCAACCACGGCAACGGTCCCGATGCCAAGCCCGCCGACGCCAAGTGCTGAAGCGGTGACATCGTGCAAGCCACCGACAACCGGTGTTCCGGCAACGAGGCCGGTGCGTTCCGCGCATTCGCCCGAGACGCTACCCACAATTTCATCGGAACGCGACATGGGTGGCAGCGCATCCCAAAGCGCATCCAGCCCGAAAAGGGCCAGTGCTTCTTTCGAATATTCCTGCGTGTTGACATCGGTGAAGGAGGTCGAGGCTTCAGTGCGATCCGTGCCCACATCGCCGGTCAGGCAAAAGCGCAGCCAGTCCTTGCAGGCGATCACATGCGCGATGCGGCCAAAGCGTTCCGGTTCGTTATCCTTCACCCATGCCAGAATGGCGGATGGAGCCGATGCATGGGGAAGCTGACCCGTGGTAGTGATGGCCTGCTCTGCAACGGGACTATTGACCCAACGCTCCGCAACATCGACAGCGCGGCTGTCGAGCGACAATATCCCTGCGCCAAGCGGACGGCGGTCCTTGTCGAGCATGTAGATGCCATCACCATGCGCTGTGGTGGCGATGGCCAGAATGTCCGAAGCAGGCCGCCCGCTTTTGGCTATAGCTTCGGCAATCGCATCCGCTGTTGCATTCCAGAATTCATCCATGTCGCGTTCGACATGACGGGCGCGCGGAAAGGATTGCGCCACGCGACGGCGCGCAACGGCAAGGGTGGTTCCGTCAATATCGAACAATACGGCTTTGGTGACGGTCAGTCCGCTGTCGATTCCGAGCAGAGAGGGCATGTATCGTATTCCTGATAAATATGCGCGGGCTATTCTTGCTTGCCGCCTGTCCGGGCATTGGCGCGGGCAACCACCACGTTGATGCCTTGCGCCTCCATGCGCTCGATATGCGCGAAAGGCGTATCTTCATCCACGATGACGACATCAAAGTCGCTGAGTGCCCCGAAATTGTGCAAAGCGCGCCGCTCGAATTTTGTGTGATCAGCCAGAAGAATGCGCTTGGCGGCGCAGTCCAGCATGGCACGCTTGGTTTCCACCATTTCCGGCGACTGATGGAACAGAAGGTCGTCGGTGATCGCTGCAATCGAAATGAACGCTACATCGGCGCGAAGACGACGAATTTCGTGGATCGTCATGCCGCCGACGAATGCGTTGCACCAGTTATAGAGCTGACCGCCAAGGCCGAGCAGCGTCACATCCTTGATGTCACGCACCTCGTTCATCAGGATCAGCGAATTGGTGATGACGGTGAGCGGTCCCTTGCCGGGAAGATGCGGCACCATTTGCAGAACAGTGGTGGAATCGTCGAAGAAAATGGCCTGTCCCGGTTCAACGAACTGCATTGCAGCTTCGGCGATCAGTTTCTTTTCTTCCGACTGGCGGGTAACGCGATAAAGATCGCTTGCCTCGATCAGGCTTGTGGGCGCAGCCGACACGATGCCGCGCGACTTGCGAAACAGGCCACGGCTTACCAGTTCATCGACGTCGCGATGCGCTGTCATCAGGCTGATGCCGAACCGTTCGGTGAGGTCCTCGATACGCATCGAGCCTTCGGCCATTACAGTTTCCGCAATCTGCTGGCGCCGGACGAGCTGACGCGCATGCCGGCTGTCGTTCGGCACTTGCTCCGCCATCAGCTTGTCAATGCTTGCTTTGTTGCTCACTGCCATGCCTGTCACTTGTCCCCTTGCTTGCGCGTTTCGAAAGCCTCGAAATCGCCTGATAGGCTTCATATTGCGCGGTCTTCAGCCCCAAAATCCAGCGAGTGGTTGCATGGGACTTTCTTGCGGAGAGGGACTTCCAGAATGCGCATCCCGAAAGCTTTCTGCTGTCGGGATGCGCCTTTTCAAACCTTACTGTTCGAGAACGAACGGCGAGGTGTACTTGTCGACATTGTCCTTGGTGATCAGGATGCAGTCGAAGAGCTGCTTTTCATGATCCACACCAGTCTTGCCGGTCTTGATGAAGTTGTCGGCCTGCTTGACGGCAGCTTCCGAGAACACGGCAACCGGCTGCAGAACGGTGTACTGCAGTTCACCCGCCTTGATGGCTGCAACCGCATCCGGCGAACCGTCGAAACCACCGACCTTCACCTGATCCAGCTTGCCAGCCTTCTTCAGAGCGGCAATTGCGCCCAGAGCCATTTCGTCATTACCGGAGATAACGCCGATGATGTCCGGATTGGCCTGAAGCAGAGCCTGCATCTTGTCGTGCCCCTGGGTACGGTCCCAGTTGGCGACGTCCTGACCGGCCTTCACCAGATCCGGATACTGCGACAGAACGGTTTCATAGCCGTTCGAGCGCGTTGCGGCGTTGTTGTCCGATGGCGAACCGAACAGCTCGACATACTTGCCCTTGTCGCCAACGCTTTCGACCCACTGAGTCGCACCGAGAGCGGCACCCTGTGCGTTGTTGGAAACGAGCTGTGCCTTGGCCAGACCTTCCTGGTTGATTTCCGCATTGACGAGGAAAACCGGGATGTTGGCGGCGATTGCACGCTTGACCGCACCGACCGAACCGTCCGCATTGGCCGGATCGAGAATGATGGCAACCGACTTGTTGGTGATAGCCGTGTCGATCAGGTTGCTTTCGGTGTTGGTGTCGCCCTTGTGGCCACCGACAACAGCCTTGTAGCCGAGACCTTCAGCGGTCTTCTTGGCGATTTCACCTTCGGTGTACCAGTACGGGTTGGATGGATCGTTGACGATGATCGTCATCAGTCCTTCGGCCCAGGCCGTGCTGGCGATGAGAGGCAACGCTGCCGCAGCGGCGAACAGAACGCGCATTCCCTTCTTGAACATGGTCTCACTCCCTTAACATTTTTCGTTTGTGTTATGCCGGTTCCCCGGCGGTACTCATTTCCATCAGGCCGTTTTCGAGATCTTGTGCCTTTTTGGAAGTCTTTCGATACGCCCGGTTATTTTCGCGGCTCCGTCCGGAACGGTGGACAGAGCCGCTATCGATCATCGCCGGGAGTATTGAATGCTGTTGAGCAGAACCGCGAGCACGATTACCGCGCCGGTAAAGACGGTCTGCCAGTAGGAGGACACGCCGATAATCACGAGGCCGTCGGAAAGGAAACCGATCACGAAAGCGCCGAGAAGTGTGCCCTGGATAGTACCGCGCCCCCCTGTGAGCGCAGCGCCACCGATAACCACGGCAGCGATTGCCGTCAGTTCGTAGGTGGTGCCTGCCGTCGGACCGGCCGACGTCAGCTGCGAAGAAAGAACCAGACCTGCAATGGCAGCGCAGATGCCGGAAATGACATAGACCGACACCTTGACGCGCTTGACCGGAACGCCGGACAGTTCAGCCGCACGTTCGTTGCCACCCGACGCATAGAGCCAGCGACCAAATGCGGTGCGGTTGAGAACGATGGCGCAGATGATGGCGAGAACCGCCAGAACCAGAACGCCGATCGGCACGCCGAACAGCTTGTTGAAACCGAGCCAGTCAAAGCCTGTATTGCCAAGCTCCGGACGTCCGCCGAGATTGTTGTAGGTCAGGCCATTGGTCATCAGAAGCGCCACGCCACGCGCGCAATAGAGAACGCCGAGCGTCGCAACGAAGGCCGGAACGCGCAGATAGGCGATGAGCACACCATTGACCGCGCCGACGAATGCGCCGAGCGCACAGGTGATGAGAACCACGGCCCAGACCGGGAAATAGAGAATGATGCCGAATTCCTGCAGCGTCACGCCCTGCATCAGGAACCCGGCGACCACACCGGCCAGCCCCAATGTGGAGCCAACGGAAAGATCGATGCCGCCATTGAGGATGACGAGCAGCATGCCGATGGCAAGCAGGCCGAAAATGGCCACGTGCGACGACATGATGAGGAAGTTATCGACCGAGAAATAATAAGGCGAAAGGAACGAGAAAACTGCAATGATCGCGATCAGTGCAAAAAATGCACGACCTTCGAGCAGCAGATGCACGATGCCGGGTTTCCGCTTCGCGCCGTTCGGAGCCGCTGTTTCTTTGTTGGTGCTCGTGACTGACATTCTATCAGTGCTCCATAACCAGAGCATTTAACAACCCGACTTTGTCGGGTCTTATGCTCTATCCTTTTGTTTTAACGCATAATCTTGTCCGAAAAGTCTGCAACTTTTCGGGATTATGCTTTAGTGACCGACCATGGCTTCGCCCGAGGCGGCCATGATCTTCTCCTTGGACACGTCCGATCCGAATTCGGCGGAGATGCGTCCACGGTGCATGACGATGATACGATGAGCGATGCTGAGGCATTCGCCGACTTCCGAAGTCGTGTAGACGACGGCCAGACCCTGCTTCGCCTTTTCAGCCAGAAGCTTGAACACTTCCGCCTTCGCCCCGATGTCGATGCCGCGGCTCGGCTCATCAAGCAGGATGACTTCCGGCTCGGTCGCCAGCATCTTGCCGATCACGACCTTCTGCTGGTTGCCACCGGAAAGCGAACCGATTGCCGCTTCGCCGCCATCCGTCTTGATGTGCACATTCTTGATCGACTGATCGACAATCTGCTTTTCGCGCTTGCGCGATGTGAACAGACCCTTGGTCATTTCGGTGATGCTGGCGAGCGACAGATTCTTGCCGACCGTCATCGTCTGGACGAGACCGTCGCGCTGGCGATCTTCCGGCACCAGCACAAGGCCCTTCTCGATACGTTGTGCGATGGTGAGGCCGGAAACGTCCTGCCCTTTGAGGAGAACGCGTCCGCCGCTTGCCTTGAGACGACCGGCAACGGTTTCCAGAAGTTCCGTGCGACCGGCGCCCATAAGACCATAAATGCAGACGATTTCACCTGCGCGCACATTGAGCGACATGCGGTCGACCAGCGAGAAGCCCGCGCCACCCGGGTCGGGAACGGTCAGGTTCTCAACAGAGAGCGCCACATCGCCCCAGTCATATCCGGTTGGAGGCGAGCCGAGATCGAAGTTCTCGCCGACCATGTTGCGCACGATCCATTCCAGATCAATTTCCTCACGCGGCGCATAGGCCGTCATGGTTCCGTCGCGCAGCACCACCGCATGATTGGTGATCTGCAACGCTTCTTCCAGATGATGCGAAATGTAGACGATGGCGACACCGCGCGCCGTCAGGTCGCGAATGACCTTGAACAGGACTTCCACTTCCGAGGCGCTGAGCGCCGAAGTCGGCTCATCCATGATGAGAATGCGCGAATTGACCGAAAGGGCGCGGGCGATTTCAACGACCTGCTGCTGGCCGAGACGAAGTTCCTCGACCGGCGTCAGCGGGTCGATGTCTTCTTCCAGTTCCTTCAGAAGCGCGCGCGTCAGGCGTTCTTCCTCGGCAAAATCAACGCCGGTGGCGGTGCGGATTTCGCGCCCCATGAAGATGTTGTCGCGCACGTTCATGTTGGGCGCGAGGCTCAATTCCTGATGGATGATCGAGATGCCGAGGTCGCGCGCTTCGGTGGACGAATTGAACGTCACAGGTTCGCCATCGAGAATGATCGTGCCCGAAGTCGGCTGGATGACGCCCGAAAGCACTTTCATCAACGTTGATTTGCCAGCGCCGTTTTCGCCGAAAAGCGTCGTGACCTGACCACGGCGAATCTCGAAATTCACGCCCTTCAGGGCATGAATGCGACCATAGGATTTGGCAACGTTGTTTGCGGCAAGAACGACATCACCGTTTTTGCCTTCGATTTTCGAAGCGGTGCTCATTTCACTTCGAGCCCCACAGGCGTGACGAGCCAGTTCTTCGGATTGACGACCTTGAACACGCCAACCACCGTCACGGTCTTGCCGACGAGATTCTCGACATCGACGCCGGAAAGCACTTGCTTCTTCATCTCGTTGTTCAGGGCAGAACCGGCATTTTGATATTCGATCTGGTTCTTGAACTGGCCGAACTGGATTTCACCGGTCGCATCGCGCAGATCGGTGCCGTTGACGGCAGGGCCGGTCTGAACGCGGATGGCAACGCCTTCCGGCAGGCCGTCGACCTTCACGACATTGTAGTTGGATTTGCGCTCCTCAACGGTGCCTGTAAACTTGACCGGGACAACCGGATTGACGTCGCCGACGCCATATTTCTTTCCGGCGGCGGCCTTGTCGGCGGCGAGAGCCGTTCCAACTTCCACTGCATCCACGGCGCGCTGCTCAACGCTCGCCTTCACCTTGGGGAATTCGGAAGCACCGTAGGCATCGGGGGAGAAAGCCTGCTGGCGCACATCGGAATCAGACCCGATCTTCACGACCTTCGTGTCGAAGGCAATCGCACCGACAACCACGATCGCAGCGATCACGCTCCAGACGACGGCGCGGCTCAGCTTGGCGGGTTTTTGTGAAACTTGACTGGTTTGTGCACTCATTATCAAACGCCTTCAGCAATTCTGCCGTATTGTCGTTATGGAAACGGATGATGCGGCTGAATTAGACCGCCCGGAGATTACCCTCGACCATTGTCATCACGCTTACCGGATAGGCAAAAGCCTCCGCCAAAGCGGTGCAGGACGCGACAGACGAGATCATGATAGCCTCCACATGAATTCCAGGGCCCCGCTCCTCCGTGCACCCTGGAAACAGATGCGCCGCAATCAAAACCTATGATAGCGGCGTGTTATTAACTCCAATAATGATGTTATAAAGCTCGAAAGCTGTCAATCGGATGTTTTCGAAACACCGGTGAAATAGCACAATTTCGCGCCGAATCTCGATCACGATCTAGAGAAATCCACTACATAATTCGTTATCACTCGTGCTATTCACAGCACCGCCTTTTCTCGCAAAGCCAGCCACAAAGATACTCGCAAATTTCTATATTTTCTTTTATTTTCAATGAATTAAACATATTCAAAACCGAAGAAACATTAAGCTATTGATGGAAAACAGTGGGAAAACCGCACTCGAAGGCGCGGAGATTTCCCCTGCATTCACTCTTTGGTGAAAAAAAATGCGCGCTCTAGAAAATTTTACAGACAACGTGATAGCGTTATGTTATCTCCAGCATACGCCATCGCCCGATTTCATTATAAACAGGGCTGCGAGCGACGTATTTTCAGTCGCGGGAGGAATCCAAATGTCAATGAAAGCAGATAGCCGCCATGCGTGAGAAAGGTGACATCATCATCGGGATCGACGCGGGCACGTCTGTGCTCAAGGCAGTCGCTTTCGACCTTAGCGGACGCCAGATCGAATCTGCTGCCGTTCGCAACAAATACGATACCGGCGAACATGGCGCTGTCACACAATCGCTTTCCCTGACATGGCAAGACTGCGCGCGCGCCTTGCGCGACCTTGGTGCAAAGATGCCCGGCCTTGCCGAACGCACCGCGGCAATCGCCGTTACCGGCCAGGGCGACGGAACCTGGCTTGTCGGTCGCGACAACCAGCCGGTCGGCGATGCCTGGCTGTGGCTCGATGCCCGCGCGGCAACGACGGTGACGCGCCTCGCCGCTGGCCCCATGAACCGTGCGCGCTTTGAAGCGACCGGCACCGGGCTGAACACCTGCCAGCAAGGCTCGCAGATGGCGCATATGGACAGCGTCGCGCCCGAGCTGCTGGACAATGCCGAAGTCGCGCTCCACTGCAAGGACTGGCTCTATCTCAATCTCACCGGCGTTCGCGCCACCGACCCTTCGGAAGCAAGCTTCACCTTCGGCAATTTCCGCAATCGCCAGTATGACGATGTCGTCATCGACGCGCTCGGTCTGACGAAACGGCGTGGATTGCTGCCGGAAATCATCGACGGCACCGAAGTGCAGCATCCGCTATCCCCCGAAGCGGCAGCTGCAACGGGTTTGCGGGCAGGGACGCCGGTGAGTCTCGCCTATGTCGATATGGCCATGACTGCACTTGGTGCGGGCGTGCGCGGCGGCACAGCAGGCGCCGGGTGCTCGACCATTGGTTCGACAGGCGTGCACATGCGCGCCAAGCCGGTTGCCGATATCCACCTGAACAAGGAAGGCACCGGTTACGTCATCGCGCTGCCCATTCCCGGCATCGTCACCCAGGTGCAGACCAATATGGGGGCAACGATCAACATCGACTGGATATTGCAGGTTGCTGCCGATCTCATGTCGACGCCAGACAAGCCTGTTTCGCTCAGTGACCTCATTCCCCGCCTTGATGACTGGTTTAATGCCAGCCGTCCGGGTGCAATCCTCTATCATCCGTATATTTCGGAAGCGGGCGAACGCGGTCCCTTCGTCAATGCCTATGCCCGGGCCGGGTTCGTAGGCCTTTCCAGTCGCGACCGTTTCCCGGAAATGGTGCGCTCAGTTGTCGAGGGCCTCGGAATGGCGACGCGCGATTGCTACACGGCCATGGGTGAAATGCCCGCAGAATTGCGCATCACCGGCGGTGCAGCGCGTTCAAAAGCATTGCGCAGCACCCTTGCCGCAGCGGTGAATGCGCCCGTGCGCGTTTCCTCGCGTGAAGAGGCGGGAGCCGCAGGTGCTGCCATGATGGCTGCGGTAGCCATCGGCGCTTATCCGAGCATGGATGCATGTATTGCGGAATGGGTCGAGCCGCTGCTTGGCCCTTGCGAGGCCCCGGATGGTCCGCGCGCAAAGCACTATGAAGAACTCTTCGTTGCCTATCAGGAAGCCCGGCTGGCACTGACGCCCGTCTGGGACAAGTTGGCTTCCGATAGAGCATTTCCAGCAAAAGCGTGAAGCGGTTTTGCGTTCGGAAATGCGGTGAACAAAATGAATAAGGCCGGACCTCCCTTCCGGCACATATAGAATATGGGATGCAATTGCATCCGAAGGAGCATGAAATGGCTGAACCGGAAACCTGCGATCTCTTTGTAATCGGTGGTGGCATCAACGGCGCGGGCGTGGCCCGTGACGCCGCCGGGCGCGGCCTCAAGGTGGTGCTGGCGGAAAAAGACGATCTGGCGCAGGGAACTTCGTCACGCTCCGGCAAGCTGGTACATGGTGGTTTGCGTTATCTCGAATATTATGAGTTCCGCCTTGTACGCGAAGCGCTGATCGAGCGCGAAGTGCTGTTGAACGCCGCTCCCCATATCATCTGGCCAATGCGTTTCGTTCTGCCGCACAGCCCGCAGGACCGCCCCGCCTGGCTGGTGCGGCTTGGCTTGTTTCTCTACGACCACCTCGGCGGTCGCAAGAAGCTTCCCGGCACACGCACGCTCGACCTGCGGCGCGATCCGGAAGGCACGCCGATCCTCGACCAATATACCAAGGGCTTCGAATACTCCGACTGCTGGGTCGATGATGCCCGTCTCGTTGCATTGAATGCGGTTGGCGCTGCTGAAAAAGGCGCGACCATTCTGACCCGCACGCCTGTCGTCTCCGCTCGTCGCGAAAAAGGCGGCTGGATCGTGGAAACGAAAAACCGCGACACGGGTGAAACCTGCACATTCCGCGCGCGCTGCATCGTCAATTGCGCCGGACCATGGGTCACGGATGTCATCCACAATGTCGCCGGCTCCAACTCGTCGCGCAATGTGCGTCTCGTCAAGGGCAGCCACATCATCGTTCCGAAATTCTGGTCGGGCGCAAATGCCTATCTCGTCCAGAACCACGACAAGCGCGTTATCTTTATCAATCCTTACGAGGGCGACAAGGCGCTGATCGGCACCACCGACATCGCCTATGAAGGCCGTGCCGAAGATGTTGCAGCAGATGAGAAGGAAATCGAATATCTGCTGACTGCAGCGAACCGCTATTTCAAGGAAAAGCTGAGGCGTGAAGACGTGCTGCATTCCTTCTCCGGTGTGCGTCCGCTGTTCGACGACGGCAAGGGTAACCCCTCCGCCGTCACCCGCGATTACGTCTTCGACCTCGATGAAACCAATGATGCGCCGCTGCTCAACGTCTTTGGCGGCAAGATCACCACCTTCCGCGAGCTGGCCGAGCGCGGCATGCATCGCCTCAAGCACATTTTCCCGAAGATGGGCGGCGACTGGACTCATGGCGCACCGCTTCCGGGCGGCGAAATCGCCAATGCCGATTATGAAACCTTCGCCAACTCCTTGCGCGACACCTATCCGTGGATGCCGCGCGCGCTCGTCCAGCACTACGGTCGTCTCTACGGCGCACGCACGAAAGACGTTGTTGCAGGCGCACAGAACCTCGAAGGGCTCGGCCGTCATTTCGGCGGCAATTTCCATGAGGCGGAAGTGCGCTATCTGGTGGCCAGGGAATGGGCAAAGACGGCGGAAGACATTCTCTATCGCCGCACCAAGCACTATCTGCACCTGACCGAAGCCGAACGCGCCGCTTTCGTGGAATGGTTCGACAACGCTAAAATGGTCTCTTGAGGACACTATGGCCCTTACGCTTTCTCTGAACACCAATCCACTTGTAAACCGCTTTGCCGAACCGGATGACCTGATTGAAACGGTTGCGCGCGATCTGCGCCTGCGCGATCTCCAGCTCACACACGAGTTCATCAATCCAAGCTGGCAGGCTTCAACCATCCGCCGCCTGACGCGCGACATGGACAAGGCCTTGCAGCGTACCGGTGTTCGCGTCACTTCGGGCATGACCGGCCCCTATGGCCGCCTCAACCATTTCGGCCATCCGGACGCAGAAGTGCGCCGTTACTATGTCGACTGGTTCAAGACCTTCGCCGACATTATCGGCGATCTTGGCGGCAAGTCGGTCGGCACGCAGTTTGCGATCTTCACCTATAAGGATTTCGATGACGCTGCGCGCCGCGAAGATCTGATCAAGATCGCCATCGATTGCTGGGCGGAAGTCGCCGAACATGCGAGCCGTGCCGGTCTCGACTATGTGTTCTGGGAACCCATGAGCATCGGGCGTGAATTTGGCGAGACGATTGCCGAATGCATGAAGCTTCAGGATCGCCTGACCGCCGCCGACATGGCTATTCCAATGTGGATGATGGCCGATATCGACCACGGCGATGTGACTTCCGCCAA
Source organism: Brucella sp. JSBI001 (assembly GCF_026014005.1). Taxonomy (NCBI): domain Bacteria; kingdom Pseudomonadati; phylum Pseudomonadota; class Alphaproteobacteria; order Hyphomicrobiales; family Brucellaceae; genus Brucella; species Brucella sp. JSBI001. The sequence goes on from NZ_CP110339.1 coordinate 1,910,001, forward strand.
TCCGGACGATTTCGATCCCTACGCCTGGGCACGCGCCGTGCCGAAAGTCTCGCCGATCATTCACATCAAGCAGAGCCTGATGGACAAGGGCGGACATCGTCCTTTCACAGCCGCGTTCAATGCCAAGGGACGCATCCAGCCGGAACCGCTTCTGAAAGCCTTTGCCGAAGGCGGCGCGGTGGACAATGAAATCTGCCTCGAACTGTCGTTCAAGGAACGCGAGCCGAACGACCGTGAAGTCATTCCGCAGATTGCGGAAAGTGTGGCTTTCTGGGCTCCGCACATTGACACCGGCGCTAAGGACTTGAAGATATAAACGATTTCAGGAACCGGACCGCTTTCAATGGCAGATGCTGACGATTCACTGGCGCTGCGCGCCGCATGGCTTCACTTCGTGGCGGGCATGACCCAGTCAGCCGTTGCGAAGCGCCTTGGTCTGCCCTCCGTGAAAGCGCATCGCCTTATTGCCAAAGCCGTCGCCGACGGTGCGGTGAAGGTCAGTATCGACGGCGACATTACCGAATGTATCGACCTCGAAAATCGTCTCGCCGATATGTACGGCCTCGACTATTGCGAAGTCGTTCCCGACATCGGTGAGGAAGGCCTGCCGCTCATGGCGCTTGGCCATGCGGGTGCGGATTTTCTGCGCCGCGAGATCGAGCATGGCGACCATGAAGTCATCGGCATCGGGCATGGCCGCACGCTTTCAGCTGCAGTCAACTATATGCCGCGCGTCGTCGCCAATGACCTGCGCTTCGTGTCGCTGCTCGGCGGCCTGACGCGCAATTTCGCCGCCAACCCGCATGATGTGATGCACCGCATCGCCGAAAAGACCGGTATGCCTGCTTATGTGATGCCGGTGCCCTTCTTCGCCAACACGGCAGAAGACCGCGAAGTGCTGCTCGCGCAGCGCGGCGTCACCACCGTTTTCGACATGGGTTGTCAGGCTGAACTGAAGATCGTCGGCATCGGCACGGTCGATGCACAGGCGCAGCTTGTCACATCCGGCATGATAGAACTGGCCGAGGTCGAAGAGATCGCCAACCTCGGCGGTGTTGGCGAAATGCTCGGCCATTTCTTTGACGCCAATGGCCAGCGCCTTGAAACCGCGCTGACGGCCCGCACCATCGCAGCATCGGTGGAAAACGCGGATATGAGCCGAATCGTGGGCCTTGCCGGTGGAATTTCCAAGGCGGAAGCCATCCGCGCCGTGCTGAAAAGCGGTCGTCTTTACGGTCTCATCACCGATGAACGCACGGCAAAGACGCTCGTTGAGCAGCCGAACGGAAAATAACATAATAACATTTTTGCAATGGATTATTTTGTGATTTTGTGATCTAACTTCGCGCAGAAAATGTTCCGCCAATAAGATCGGACGAGAGCGTGAAGCGCGACGACAGAAGACAGGCGATTATAAACCTTCTGATCGAAAATCAGGCCGTCGACCTCGACGATCTGGCGGATCGGTTTGCCGTATCAAAAATGACGATCCATCGCGATCTGGATTCGCTGGAACATACCGGCGTGCTGCGCAAAGTACGCGGCGGCGCGACAATCGATACCGGCACACAATTTGAAAGCGATTTCCGCTTCCGCGAACGGCAGGACGGCGAAGCGAAGCAGAAAATGGCCCGCGCCGCGCTTGAGCTTGTTGAACCCGGCATGACGGTGATGATTAATGACGGCTCCATGGCGGCTGTCCTTGGCGGCATGCTTCTGGAAAAGCGCCCGCTGACAGTCATCACCAACAATGCCGTCATCATCGATGAGCTGAAGGGCGAGAACGGGATCAATCTGATTGCGCTCGGCGGAACCTATTCAGCCAAGTTCAATGCGTTTTTCGGTATCCTGACGGAAGGGGCCCTGTCGCATCTGAGCGCCGACATCGCCTTCATTTCCTCGCCTGCAGTCAATGGCAAGCTCGTCTATCACATGGATGAGAATGTTGTTCGCACCAAGCGCGCGATGACGGCATCCGCCGCCCGCACCTGCCTTCTGGTCAATCACCAGCGGTTCGGACGCCCTGCCCTGCATGTCATGGCTGATCTTTCCGATTTTGACGCGATCATAACCGATGCCTCCCCCGACGCGACCGTACTGGCCGATCTTGAACAGGCGGGCATTGCACTGACCATCGCTGACGACTGCGCATAAACCTAGAGGACGAAAATCGAGCATGACAAAAATCTGGATTGGCACCAGCTGGAAGATGAACAAGACGCTGGCCGAGGCCCGCATTTTCGCCGAAGCCTTGAAAGCTGCCGATGCAAGCCGCTCGACCGACATTCAGCGTTTCGTCATCCCTCCCTTTACCGCCGTGCGCGAAGTAAAGGAAATCCTGTCCGGCACCTCCGTCAAGGTCGGCGCGCAGAACATGCATTGGGCCGATCAGGGTGCATGGACCGGCGAGATTTCGCCGCTGATGCTCAAGGACTGCAATCTAGATATCGTCGAGCTTGGCCATTCCGAGCGTCGTGAACATTTCGGTGAAACCAACGAAACGGTTGGCCTCAAGGTCGAAGCTGCGGTGCGCCACGGTTTGATCCCGCTCATCTGTATCGGTGAGACGCTGGAAGACCGCGAAAGCGGACGCGCCGCGGAAGTTCTTGAGGAAGAAGTGCGCGGTGCACTTTCCAAGCTTTCCGGTGACCAGAAGCAGGCGGAAATCCTGTTTGCCTATGAGCCGGTCTGGGCCATCGGCGAAAATGGTATCCCGGCATCGGCGGAATATGCCGATGCGCGCCAGGCGGAAATCATCGCGGTTGCAGAAAGCGTGCTCGGTCGTCGTGTGCCTTGCCTCTATGGCGGCTCGGTCAATCCGGGCAATTGCGAAGAGCTGATCGCCTGCCCGCACATTGACGGGCTTTTCATCGGTCGCTCGGCATGGAACGTCGAAGGTTATCTCGACATTCTGGCCAAGTGTGCCGCCAAGACTCGAGCTAATTAAGGAGCAATATGATGAAAGTAGCAGTAGCAGGCGACAGCGCCGGCGAAGGTCTGGCCAAGGTTCTCGCCGATCACCTCAAGGATCGCTTCGAGGTTTCGGAAATCTCGCGCACAGACGCCGGCGCAGATACATTCTACGCCAACCTTTCCGACCGCGTGGCTTCCGCCGTTCTCGACGGCACCTATGACCGCGCCATCCTCGTTTGCGGCACCGGCATCGGCGTATGCATTGCAGCCAATAAGGTTCCGGGCATCCGCGCTGCGTTGACGCATGACACCTATTCGGCAGAGCGCGCAGCGCTTTCCAACAATGCCCAGATCATCACCATGGGCGCCCGCGTCATCGGCTCGGAAGTGGCCAAGACCATTGCCGACGCCTTCCTCGCTGAGACCTTTGACGAAAACGGCCGTTCGGCTGGCAATGTCAACGCGATCAACGAAGTTGACGCGAAGTACAACAAGGGCTGATTATTCAGTTTCTTGAAAACAAAAAAGCGGCCATCAGGCCGCTTTTCTTTTGGCTTATAGCAGGGCGCTAAGATGCTAACGCATCACGCCCTGAAGATGCTCAGTCGCCGCACGGGCTTAACCAAGTCTCAGCGAGACTTGGTTTAACAGCAGAATTTAGCTGAACTTCGGGTCCAGCGAACCATCGCGATAGCGCTTTGCCATTTCGGAAAGCGGGATCGGACGGATCGAGGCAGCATGACCGGCAGTGCCGAACTGCTCGAAGCGCTCCTTGCAGAGCTTGGTCATGGCAGCCATTGCAGGCTTCAGGTACTTGCGCGGATCGAATTCGCTCGGATCTTCCTGCAGGACGCGGCGGATCTGGCCGGTCAGCGCCATGCGGTTGTCCGTGTCGATGTTGATCTTGCGTACGCCATGCTTGATGCCGCGCTGGATTTCCTCGACCGGAACGCCCCAAGTCGGCTTCATCTTGCCGCCGTATTTGTTGATGATTTCCTGCAGCTCTTCCGGCACAGAAGACGAACCATGCATGACAAGATGCGTGTTCGGCAGCTTGCGATGGATTTCCTCGATCACATTCATGGCGAGCACGGAACCGTCCGGCTTGCGGCTGAACTTGTAAGCGCCATGCGACGTGCCCATGGCGATTGCCAGTGCATCGACCTTGGTTTCGCGCACGAATTTCACGGCTTCGTCCGGATCGGTCAGAAGCTGGTCGTGCGACAGCATGCCTTCCGCGCCGTGGCCGTCTTCTGCATCGCCCATGCCGGTTTCGAGCGAACCCAGAACGCCGAGTTCCCCTTCCACCGAGATGCCGCCGAGATGCGACATCTCGCTGACCTGACGCGTGACTGAAACATTGTAGTCCCAGTCGGCAGGCGTCTTGCCGTCAGCCTTGAGCGAACCGTCCATCATGACGGAGGTAAAGCCTGCCTGGATGGCGGTCATGCAGGTGGCGGCTTCGTTGCCGTGGTCCAGATGCACGCAAACCGGAATATGCGGATAGATTTCCGTCACCGCATCCATCATATGACGGAGCATGATGTCGTTTGCATAGGAACGCGCGCCGCGCGAAGCCTGCAGGATCACCGGCGCATCGGCGGCATCCGCCGCTTCCATAATGGCAAGCGCCTGTTCCATGTTGTTGATGTTGAATGCCGGGACGCCGTAACCCTTTTCAGCGGCGTGATCGAGCAATTGCCGCAGCGTAATGCGCGCCATTTCTAGCCTCCTAGAGCGCATCCCGAAAAGTGTGAAACGGTTTTCGGAACAAGATGCGCGTAAAAACAATGGATGGAGCATTTCCAATGCTCCAGACGATGTCAGATCAGGTTATTTCGCGAAATATTCGCCGAGGATATCCACCTCTTCGGCCACGCCGAACACCAGCGCACTGCGCTCGTGATAGGTTTGCGGGACGATATCGAGAATGGATCTCGAACCGTCGGTCGCCTTGCCACCCGCCTCACGGGCGAGGAAAGCAATTGGATTGGCTTCGTAGACGAGCCGCAAGCGGCCCTTTTCGTAGCCGGGGCGGCTGTCATTCACGTAAAAGAACAAACCGCCACGCTGCATGATGCGGTGCATGTCGCCCACCGCAGCACCGAGCCAGCGCATGTTGAAGTTACGCCCGCGCGGACCATCCTTTCCAAGGAATGCGTCGTTGACATAGGCCTGCATACCAGCGGACAAATGCCGCTGGACGGATGCGTTGAACGCCAGATCGGACGTGCGTTCCGGCAGTGTCACATTGCGGCGCGTGATATGGAAAATCCCGCTTGCCGGATCGAAGGTCGCGAAGATCACGCCCTCGCCGACCGAAAAGCCGAGATCGACCGAATTGCCGTAGGAAACATAACCGGCTGCAATCTGGCGGTTGCCGGGCTGCAAAAACGGCTCAGCCGTATCTGCCGGGAAAACCGAGAAAATCGTGCCAAGCGGTGCGCCGAGACCCACATTGCCCGAACCGTCAAGCGGATCGATGGCAACGGCAATCAGCCCATCGGCCTTGCCTGCTACGGGGAGGTCCGCTTCTTCCGAAAGAATGGAGGCTGCACCCGCCGCAATCAGCAGCTCGACGAACAGATTGTGCGAACCGACATCAATGCACTTCTGCTGGTCCTGATCGCTGTTGACGCCGACAAGCTTGCCCGGATCGCCGGGAAGCGAACCGCGTGCAATGCGACCGGCGAGCCGCGTTGCGCCAGCAAGAATAGCCTTGATGGCGTCGGCGGTCGCAAGACGCAAGCCGTCCTTGCCAGCCCAGTTGTCGAGATAGGCGCCGACCGCTTCTGCTTCCACGCGATCGCTATCGCCCACCAGAACCAGTGGAGAAAAATTGCCAGCCATCGTCATTTGCCCTGCTCCAGCAAGAATTTGGCGCGGGCGATAATCGCCTCGGCCGTGATGCCGAATTTTTCATAGAGCACTTCAGCAGGTGCAGAAGCGCCGAAGCCATCCATACCGATCACGTCGTCTTCGCTGTCGACATAACGTGTCCAGCCGAACTTGCCTGCGGCCTCGACGGCGATGCGCGGCGCATCGCCCAGAACACCCTTGCGGTAATCCTTGCCCTGCTTTTCAAACAGATCCCAGCTCGGCATGGAGACAACCGCCGTTGCGATGCCTTCTTCTGCGAGCTTTTCGGCGGCCTTCACTGCGAGCGAGACTTCCGTGCCCGTGGCAAGCAGCGTGATCTGACGTTCGCCCTTCGCCTCACGCAGCACATAGGCGCCGCGTGCGGAAAGGTTCTCGCCATTATCGGTGCGAAGCTGCGGCACGTTCTGGCGCGACAGGGCCAGAACCGAAGGCGTATGCGGATCAGAAACCGCCACAGCCCAGCATTCCAGCGTTTCAATCGTGTCTGCCGGACGGAAGACATGAAGGTTCGGCATGGCGCGCAGGCTGGCCAGATGTTCGACCGGCTGGTGGGTCGGGCCGTCTTCGCCGAGGCCGATGGAGTCGTGTGTCAGCACATGAATGACACGCACGCCCATCAGCGCCGAAAGGCGGATGGCGTTACGGGCGTAATCGGAGAACACCATGAAGGTGCCGCCGTAAGGGATGAAACCGCCATGGACCGCTATACCGTTCATAGCCGCGCCCATTGCAAATTCACGCACACCGTAGCTGACATAGCGACCGCTCTTTTCCGGCGTGAAATCGCTGTCGACGGCAGGAACGCGGGTGAGGTTCGAATGGGTAAGGTCAGCCGAACCGCCGATCATTTCCGGCAGGGCTGCCGTCAGGCTTTCAAGCGCGATCTGGCTTGCCTTGCGGGTCGCAACATTCAGCGGCTTGTCGAGGAGGCGCTGCTTGGCGTCGTGGACAACTGCCGCAAAGCCTTCCGGCAGAACGCCGGCAATACGACGGTCGAATTCGGCGCGTTCGGTTGCAGGCAGCGTATCAACGCGCTTCTGCCATGCTTCACGTTCCGAAACGCCACGCGCACCGGCTTCACGCCAGGCATTGAGCAACGGTGCAGGGATTTCGAAAGCTTCCGCCGTCCAGCCGAGTGCTGCCTTGGTGGCGGCGTTTTCCGCGGCACCCAGCGGCGCGCCATGCACGCCACTCGTACCGGCGCGATTTGGCGAACCATAGCCGATGACAGTCTTGAGCGCGATCAGCGTCGGGCGGTCGGCTTGAGCCTTGGCGCGCGTCAGCGCCGCATCAATGGCGTCGTGATCGTGACCGTCGACCTTTTCGACATTCCAGCCGCAAGCCTTGAACTTGGCGGGAATATCGTCGGTGAAGGCGATTTCCGTGCTGCCGTCGATGGTGATGCCGTTATCATCATAAAGCAGGATCAGCTTGCCGAGGCGAAGGTGACCGGCAAGCGAGATCGCTTCCTGTCCCACGCCTTCCATGAGGCAGCCGTCGCCGCAGAACACATAAGTGCGGTGATCGACAATATCCTTGCCGAACTGGTCGGCGAGCGCGCGTTCGGCGATTGCCATGCCGACAGAGCTGGCGAGACCCTGACCGAGCGGGCCGGTGGTCAGCTCAACGCCTTCTGTATGACCATATTCCGGATGACCGGCGGTCTTCGAACCCCACTGGCGGAAGTTCTTCAGCTCATCGATGGACACATCCTTGTAGCCCGCCAGATAGAGCGCGCTGTAAAGCAGCATCGAGCCGTGACCGTTGGAGAGCACGAAACGGTCGCGGTCCGCCCAGTTGGGAGCCGATGCGTCGAATTTCAGATGCTTCGAGAACAGAACGGCTGCGGCGTCAGCCATGCCGAGCGGCATTCCCGGATGGCCGGAATTGGCGGCATCGACGGCATCGATCGAGAGAGCGCGAATGCAGTTGGCGAGTTGCAGCATATCTGATACGGGCGGGGTGAAATTCATCGGCGGCAACCTCCTTGCCAAAAGCAAAGCCTTGAGCATGTCCGGCAGACGAAACCCGGTTCGGTGCCGATATGCGTAAAACAACTAAGCCAGAGCGCATCGCGCTCGTGCTGCCTGAGATTTCGCAGTCCTTTTAAGGCCAGCCTCTCAGGCACCAATTCCGGTAACACCGTTTCAAAAGCATAACAATACGGCCATAACATTATAACGATTTAAATGTGATCTTGAGTGTGATTTTTCTTTCCACACCCCTGTTTCAGGCCCTTCAGACCGGCCGAATCGCAGCTCTGGCGTCGCGACTCACCTCTCGAAACACAAAAAAGCAGCCCGTAGATCACCACGGACTGCGCTTTATAATGGTATCGAAATGAGGCGGATTACGCCCCGGCCATGCGCTGGCGTCTCTCACGCAACAGCATCGGACCGTATTCCAGGACATAGAGTCCGAAAGCACCCATCCAGAGCAAAGCCGATGCTGCGAGGATGGTATGGAAGAAATTCGGCATGACTTCCGCCAGCGGACGGATCAGCGCTGCCGCGACAAGGCAAAGATAAGCGACCTGTGTGACGGGCGAGGCAGTCAGTTCGCGCCCGGTATGGCCGCGGGTGGCCCGCGTCATGACCGCCAGCATCATGCAGCCGATTGCGCCGACAGTCACGACATGCAAGGCGGAATAGGGGTTGAGGCGATCAATGGCGGAAAGACCGATGGCGATGAAACCGAGCGGGATGAACGCATAGGCGACATGAAGAACCAGCAGCAGCTTTTCCCGCGCCACAGACCATCCCCGCCAGCGGTAAAGCCGCACGATGTGAAACAGGGCTGCGATCCACGCCAGCACCGCCGTTATCGTCTGATCAGGAGCGGCGATCCAGCCGATGCAGGCAGCCACTCCGACAAGAATGCTGAAACCGTCATAGCGGTTGAAAGACACCGGAAAGCGTGTCCGCCCCATCTTGTTGAGCCAGTTGCGGGTGAAGCTTGGCACAATGCGCCCGCCGATCACCATGACCAGCAGGACATAGGCGCTGACCCCGATGCGGTTGGCCAATGCCACGTCGCCGTCGGTCAGGATCAGATAATGGAAGACAAGATTGGCAACCATCACCGTCGTCACGCCAACCAGTACCTTCAGGTTTTTCCATTGGCGCCCGGCAATGATTTCCCGCGCACAGATGAAAAGCAGCAAGGGCAGAAACAGGCTTTCGACAACGACTGCAAAGTGCACATCGATCAGGTCAGGCTCCAGAAAGACCAGCCGTCCGGCAAGCCATACCCCGCAGAGAATGGCGAGCGGTGTGCCAGATACCGGCAAGCCTCCCGTCCAGTTCGGAATGGCTGTCAGCAGAAAGCCTGCCAGAACGGCAGAGGAGAAACCGAACACCATTTCATGGGCGTGCCAGTTCAACCCGCCATAGGAGCCGCCGAGCGGCATTCCGAGTGTCAGTGACAATATCCAGAAGAGCATGGCCAGAACGGCCCATATGGCTCCGCCCAGAAAGAATGGGCGGAAGCCATAGCTGAGGAGGACGGGACCGGTCATTTTCAGTCCGCGCGGCATACCTTTTTGATCGGATGGCATCGCAGCAGGTACTGCCTGCAGGCCTGGCTGTCTGGTCATGATGTCCTCGTCATGAAGCCGGTTCAAGTTCGGCTCATCGAGAGTTTTCGGTCAATCTTATTTGGCGCTCTTATTTGGCGCTGGCGATGACCTTTTCCAGCCGCTCCTGAACAATCTTCGGCTTCTTGGCCGAAACGATCTGGTCGAGATTGGCCGGGCTGTCACCGACAGCGATGAGCGCGATCATACCCATGGCATAATGCGGTGTGCACTTTACCAGATATGCGCCGGGCTGGGTAACCGTCAGCACATAGTTCTCGTTGATCTTGCTTTTGAACTTTTCGGCACCTTCAGGGATCATGTCCTTGATGGATTCGACATTATGTCCTTTGTCCACCGGAATAAAGGTGACCGTGTCGCCGGGATTGGCCTTGATATAGGCAGGCTCGAAAACCATGGCGCCCTCGGCGCCCTTGTTGAGCATATGAACTTCGATATTTTCGGCAAGAGCGGGGGCAGCCAGCATGGCGAGGATGCCTGCGGCAGCAAATTTGATCGCGATGTTACGCATTTTGTCCTGATCTCCAACGATTGGCGCACCTGCCGTCTCGGCCTCAACACGCCACGTAATGGGGTTTAGACCTGTCGCCTGCCAACCTCTTTGATCTGGATCAAACAGGTGAAGTTATTCATGATAATGACGCTCAGAATAAAACTGTTTGATTTTCTGCATTCCACCATCGCACCATTCGATGTGCCCGCCAGCCCTTTTGCCGCAGCCTCCGGCCAGCCTGCGCGACATGACAAGCCTGCATGCATCTTGTATGCATTCAACGAGCGATACTCGCCTTCACGCCTATTACAGCCCAGCACTGCCCCCTTAAGAACGGCCCCCGAGAATTGGCAAGGAATGACAGAATGAGCGACACTATTTCGATTTCGACAGAAGAACTCGCCAGGCTTGTGCGAGAAATCCTGCACAAGGCAGGTTTCAGCGCCGATCATGCCACAGCCATTGCCAAGACGATTGTGGCGGGTGAGCGCGACGGCTGCAAATCACATGGTGTCTACCGTATCGAAGGCTGCCTGCGCACGCTGAAGAGCGGCAAGGTCGTCGCCGATGCCGATCCGGTCGTCACGACCGATGACAGCGCCGTCGTTCGCGTCGATGCCAAGGGCGGTTTTGCCAATCTGGCGTTCGAGCGCGGTACGCCTGCCCTCGTCGAGAAGGCACGCAAGCTCGGCGTCGCGGCGCTGGCGATCAACGACTGCACCCATTTCGCGGCCTTGTGGCCGGAAGTCGAAGCACTCGCCGAACAGGGGCTTGCGGCAATGGCCATGTGCCCGAGCTATGCCACCGTTGCGCCCGCTGGCGGAACGAAGCCGCTTCTCGGCACCAACCCCTTTGCCTTCGGCTGGCCCCGCTCCGGCGATTATCCTTATGTGTTCGACTTTGCGACCAGCGTTGCCGCACGTGGCGAACTGGAACTCTACCGTCGCGCCGGAAAGCAGCTGCCGGAAGGCTGGGCCGTCGATGCAGACGGCAATCCCACGACCGATCCGGAAGCCGCCCTTGCAGGCGCGATGCTGCCATTTGGCGGGCACAAGGGATCGGCCATCTCCACGATGATCGAACTTTTGGCCGGTGTGATGATCGGTGATTTCACCAGCCCCGAGGCGCTCGATTTCCTTGGCACGACGACGCTGGCGCCGCGCCATGGCGAACTCATCATTGCCTTCGACCCTGCCCGCATGGCAGGTGGTCGCGGCAATCCGCAGGAGCGCGGCGAAATCCTGATCGAAGCGATAGCCGGACAGGGCGCGCGCCTGCCGTCGCAGCGCCGCTTTGCCGCCCGCCGCGATTCATTGGCCAAAGGCATCACGCTTACGGCTGCCGAAATGGCGCTTCTGGAAAATTGAAGGATAAGGGTCTGGACGCCATATCCTGACCAGACACAAAAAAGGCGCCGGAATTCGGCGCCTTTTTCTTTTATCTGTATGCGTTTCAGGCAGCGTATTTCGCCGCCGCACTGCCCTGCTTGAGCCAGTCGGCATACCAGGTCTGGAACAGCTTAAGCTGGGTTTCGCAATAGCCGCGCTGGCTATCGGACAGCTTGTCCGTCTCATTGAAATGCAGCTCATATTCCGGATTGCCGGTCAGAACCATCATGTGCTTGTAGAAGAGAACGAGGTCAGGGCCTTCATCGAAGGATGACAGCACGTCCAGTGCGGCTTCCAGTTCCAGCGCCAGCTTGCGTGCCTCGACATCGCCTTTGGCGGCGGCCTTCGACAGTGCCACCAGATGCCGGACTTCCTTCGGCAGCACATTGCCGATGCCGGTGATCGCACCAGTTGCACCGCAATTGACGAAGCCGTGGAAAACGCCGGTATCGACGCCGACCATCAGGGTTACATTGTCATCGGCGCTCGTGATGTTTTCGGCTGCATAACGCATGGCTTCCGCACCGCCGAACTCCTTGAAGCCGATGAGGTTCGGATGTTCCGCACGCAGTGCGAAGAACAGGTCGGCGCGGGTCGCAAAGCCGTAATACGGGCTGTTGTAGATAACGGCTGGCAGATCGGGAGCTGCCGCAAGGATCGCCTTGAAATGGGCCTTCTGCGCCGAGATCGACGAACCACGCGAGAGAACACGCGGAATGACCATCAGGCCCTTCGCGCCAACTTTCTGCGCATGGGCTGCGTGGGCGGCAGCGATCTTCGTGTTGACAGCGCCGGTGCCGACGACGACGGGCACGCCTGCCTTGGCAAGCGCTTCAACGCCAGCCATGCGTTTCTCATCCGAGAGAAGCGGCCAGTCGCCCATGGAACCGCAATAGACAACCGCAGACATGCCCTTCGCGATCAGTTCCTTGCCTTTGCGGACCAGCGCATCGAAATCCGGCGTGCGGTCGGGCTTGCAGGGGGTCATGAGGGCCGGAATGCAACCGGAGAAAATATTAGAGGTCATAGCGTCGTTCCTTGGACGTTTTTCCTTGAGCGTTCTTCACGCGGGCTGGATCTACAATCGGTCTGCCGAACCTTGTATTGAAGTCAAATATACACTTTGTATTTTTCTTGTCGACCAAAATTTTATTTCGGGATAGGATTGCTTGACCGATGAGATTTAAACTGGTGTTAGAATGCAGTTGTGCTGCGGCAAATACACCGACAGAGGACAGACAAGATCATGGACAAAGACGACGCAAACCAGACAGCCGACCGGAAAAAGGGTTCAGGTGTCAAGCTGGTTTACGACGTGCTGCGCGACGAGATCATCGATCTTTCGCTCGCGCCGGGTAGCCCCATTGATGAAAACCAGCTGGCCGAACGCTTTTCCATGTCACGCACGCCTATACGCGAAGCATTGGTGCGGCTGGCAAGCGACGGTTTCGTAACCACGCTTCCCAATCGCTCGACCGTTGTGTCCAATATCGACTTTTTGAGCCTGCCCGCATTTTTCGACGCAGTAACGCTGATGTACCGCGTGACCACGCGGCTTGCCGCCCGCAATCGGACCGACAAGGATCTTGAGAACATCCGTGCGCATCAGGAAGCTTTTGCCCGCGCAGTCCGTTCACAAAATGCGCTGGAAATGATCGCGACCAACCGCGATTTTCACGCCGCTATTGCTGAAGCGGGTCGCAATCCCTTCTACACCACCTTCTTTTCGAGGCTTCTCGATGAAGGGCGCAGGCTGTTGCGCCTCTATTACCAGTCTTTCGCCGATCGCCTGCCCGAGCGCTACGTCACCGAGCATGAAGACATGATCCGCGCCATCGAAGAACGGGACGTGGATACCGCCGATCTGCTTGGCAAGGCCCATGGAGACCAGATCGTCTATCAGATCCGCAAGCTGATTGCGGAAGACCGTCGCGACCAGCTCGATTTATAGAGCAGCAATTCCGGCAGAAAGACCGCCGTCAAACGGCTTCCGACAGCTGTCGGGGTCCGTCACCTGGTCGAACCATCCAAGCGTTGCCTGGCTATCAGGAGCCAGAAGAACGCCGCAATCACCGGCGAAGTCGTTCCAGCCTTCGACATAGGTTTCCCGCACCACAGTCAGCACCGGAATCTGGCGCGCATAGGCGATTTCGATGATGGAGCGGAAACCATGCCCTTCCGTCTCGCCCTTGCCGAAACGGTTGAGGATCAGCATATCGGCGCCGCTATCGAGTTCCGCCAGAAGCGAACCTGCCACATCGGCAAGGGCCGCTGGATCGAGACGACACCCCTTCGACCCCGAACCGAGCGACTGCGAGATAATCTGCGTCACACCGGTGCCAATATGCTCGATCTCGATATCGCGGCAGCATTCATCCGTATTGCTCTCGCGGTGCTGGAGAAAGCCCGCCACGCGCAGCCCTGCCTGCCTCGCCCGATGCGCTACGCCAGCCAGAAGCTGGTCCACCGGCACATCCTTTGCGGCCAGGATGGCTGCAAGTGTCGGTTCATGGCTCATGCCTCGGCTCCCTCGTTCGACAGCAGATCGATGCCGGTAATGTCGGCATCGGCTGCGAGGATCGCGATATATTGCGACACGGCCTTCGACCAGGTGGAGGCTTCAAGCCAGCCGGCAATCCTGTCGGCAACATAGTCGAAGGGCAATTCTTCGCCCTCGATACGGCGGTCAAGCCGTACGATATGAAAGCCGAAACGGCTTTCAATCGGGGCTGGCGTTATTTCACCAGGTGTCAGGCGTTCCAGCGCCCGCTCGAATTCAGGCACCGTGCTGCCACGTGTGAGCTGACCCAGATTGCCGCCTTGCGCGCCCGAAGGGCAGGACGAATATTCATGCGCAACCGAGGCGAATGTGGCAGGCGCGGCAATCACCGAGGATGCCAGATGGGATGCGGTCGTGCGGGCCTTCTCACGGGCTTGGCTGTCAGCAGGATCGGCAGCGATCAAGATATGGCTCGCCTCCAGAATAGGCGCACTGGTAAAGCGGTGTCGGTTGTTTTCGTAAAAGCGCAAGGCTTCCTCGCGTGTGGCGGAAGGCACTTCCACCTCCCGTTCGATCACCATGCGCACCAGCGCATCCTCGTCGGTCTCGCTGCGCCCTTCTGCATCCTTCTCGTGCTCGGGCACGATGCCGGTTTCCCTCGCACGCTGCAGAAGAAGCTCACGGATCGCCAGCGCCCGCGCGGCGGCAAGCAGTGCCGCGCCGGGATTTTCCGACGGATGGTTTTGAGCCTCCGTCAGAATGTCGGTTTCGTTGATCGCCACACCATTGACTGACACCGCATCGAAGACCGGGCGCGGCTTCGGCGGCACGCGCGTATCCGGCTCCTGATAGGTCGTGTAGCCCGTATTATGAGCAAGCGCTCCGTGCGAATGTTCAGCTGGCTGTTCAGTTGGCTGCTTCCGGTCAAAAAGTGTCACCATGAGCCTTACTCCGCAGGAATACGCATATGCGAGGGCTGAGCCGTATGGTTGCGCTCACGCACGACCTGATAGCCCGGACGCCAGATGTAGCGCACTGGCGCGCTCAGCATATGCACAAGACGCGTGAACGGGAACAGCAGGAAGATGGTAAGCCCCAGGAAGATATGCATCTTGAAGATGATCGACGCATTGGTGATGTAGCTTGATGCAGCCGGATTGAAGGTGAAGATGCCTTGCGCCCAGTTCATGAATGTCACCATTTCGCCGCCGTCCAGATGCTGCAGCGAGATCGGAATGGTGCTGAGACCGAGCAGAAGCTGCAACCACAACAGAATGATGATCAGCGTGTCAGATGGCCGCGAGGACGCACGAACACGCGGGTCGAACACACGGCGATGCACAAGCATGCTGGCGCCGACGATTGCCATCACACCGGCGATGCCACCCGCCACGACAGCGAGAATCTGCTTTGCCTCATGGCTGACGCCGAGCATGTCGAAGACCCAGATCGGCGTCAGCAGGCCGACGAAATGACCGGCGAAGATGAACAGCACGCCAAGGTGGAACAGAACCGAGCCCCACATGAGCTGCTTGCGCCGCAAAAGCTGGCTTGAGCCCGAACGCCACGTATAGGGCTCGCGGTCGTAACGGAAGATCGAACCGAGCACGAGCACGCTCAGTGCGATGTAGGGATAGATGCCGAAAAGAAACGTATGGAGATAAGCCATTTTCCGTCTCCTATATATGTGAAGGGTTGGACGGGTTGCCGGGCTTGCGCTGTGCTGCACGCATCTGCGTCCGCAACCGGTCCGGGCCGCAGGAATTGTCGCCCGCATTGCCGCCAAACGTTACCGCTTCTTCTTCCCAGATGCGGTCGAGTGCGGCGAGATCGTTCGGGTCGTCTTCCTCTTGCCGAAGCAATTCTCCGACGAGGTTCTTGTCCGGCTTGGCATTGGCGACATGCAGCAGCGCCGCAAAGGCGTTGGCATAGGGCGACTGGCGCTTGCGCAGACGCTCGCCGATGGCCGCCGTGATATGGCCTGTCTGGGTGAGGAGATCGTGGATTTCCTCTGGCGAGCGTGTCGACAGGAATTCGAGGAACAGCGGCAGATAGTCCGGCAGTTCCT
The DNA here is from genome assembly GCF_026014005.1 of Brucella sp. JSBI001. Classification (NCBI taxonomy): domain Bacteria; kingdom Pseudomonadati; phylum Pseudomonadota; class Alphaproteobacteria; order Hyphomicrobiales; family Brucellaceae; genus Brucella; species Brucella sp. JSBI001. The sequence goes on from NZ_CP110339.1 coordinate 1,925,838, forward strand.
TGGCATCGACGACAAAGCCGTTGTCGTCATACATCTTCATGAGATCGACCATAGCCTGGCCGCGGTCGCGGCTTTCACCATGCACATGCTCGAAAAGATGCAGCGACAGCGAGCGCGTGCGGTCAAAAAGATGCACGTAACGTTCCTGCGCCTCGTAGAGATCGCAGTCGCAGACATAATCGACAAGGCTGTCGAGTAGCCTGTGGATGCCGGGGGAAAGCTTTTCCCCGGCCAGTGCTTTTTTCAGTTCCTCGCCGCCGAGTTGCAGTTCGGCAGTTGGGTAGGAAAGCAGCAGCGAGATGATTTTCAGGGTCTTGTTCATTACACCTGCTCCCTGAAAATATCCGTTGGTGTCTGGACGACCTTCTGGCGCTTGGAGCCGAACAGGTCTTCGGTCGACGTTCCACCCGAACAGCCATTGCCGAAGGTGAAGCCGCAGGAGCCGCGCACGTCATAGGCATCCTCGGTGATTTCACGATGCGTGGTCGGGATGACGAAGCGGTCTTCGTAATTGGCAATCGCCATGATGTGGTACATTTCCTCGATCATCGCGCTGCTCATGCCGACGCGGTCGGCAATCGCCTCATCGATAACACCATCGACGGTCTTGGCGCGCATATAGGCACGCATGGCGAGCATACGTTCCAGCGCCGAGATAACCGGCTCTTCCTTGCCTGCTGTCAGAAGATTGGCAAGGTAGCGGACCGGAATGCGCATGGAACGAACATCCGGCAGCGGACCATCCATGCCAAGCTTGCCAGCAGCGGCAGCCGACTGGAGCGGCGAGAGCGGCGGTACGTACCAGACCATCGGTAGGGTGCGGTATTCAGGATGGAGCGGGAAGGCAATCTTCCAGTCCATCGCCATCTTGTAGACCGGCGAATGCTTGGCGGATTCCAGCCAGGCTTCCGGCACACCATCCTTGCGCGCCTGTTCGATCACGGCAGGATCGTTCGGATCGAGGAAGATGTTGAGCTGTTCCTGATAGAGATCCTGTTCATTGGCCGTGAAAGCGGCCTCTGAAATACGGTCGGCATCATAGAGCATCACACCCAGATAACGGATGCGGCCAACGCAGGTTTCAGAACATACGGTCGGCTGGCCGGCTTCAATGCGCGGATAGCAGAAGATGCACTTTTCGGACTTGCCCGAACTCCAGTTGTAATAAATCTTCTTGTAGGGGCAACCGGAGACGCACATGCGCCAGCCGCGGCACTTTTCCTGATCGATCAGGACAATGCCGTCATCCTCCCGCTTGTAGATCGCACCAGACGGGCAGGCTGCAACGCAGGTCGGATTGAGGCAGTGCTCGCACAGGCGCGGCAGATACATCATGAAGGTGTTTTCGAACTGGCCGTAGATTTCCTTCTCCACGCCTTCGAAATTGTAATCCTTCGAACGCTTGGCAAATTCACCGCCGAGGATTTCTTCCCAGTTCGGACCCCATTCGATCTTTTCCATCCGCTCGCCGGAAATCAGCGAGCGCGGACGGGCGGTCGGCATGGTCTTGCTTTCGCCTGCCGTCTGGAGATGGCCATAATCGAAGTCGAACGGCTCGTAATAATCGTCGATTTCAGGCAGGTCCGGATTGGCGAAAATCTTGGCGAGGATGCGCCACTTGGAGCCCATCTTCGGCTCGATCTTGCCGTTCTTCTTGCGAACCCAGCCGCCGTTCCACTTCTTCTGGTTTTCCCATTCCTTCGGGAAACCGATGCCGGGCTTGGTCTCGACATTGTTGAACCAAGCATATTCCACGCCTTCACGATTGGTCCAGACGTTCTTGCACGTCACGGAGCAGGTGTGGCAGCCGATGCACTTGTCGAGATTGAGCACCATTCCAATTTGCGCACGGATTTTCATTCTGCTGCCTCCTTCGCTGCGGAGCTCTGGTTGCCTTCTTCAAGCGGACCTTCCATCCAGTCCACTTTCTCAAGCTTGCGCACGACCACGAACTCGTCGCGGTTTGAGCCGACGGTTCCATAATAGTTGAAACCATAGGACTGGTGGGCGTAGCCGCCGATCATATGCGTCGGCTTGGTGATGATGCGGGTGACAGAGTTGTGAATGCCGCCGCGCTGGCCGGTGAGCGGCGAGCCGGGCGTATTCACGATCTTCTCTTGTGCGTGATACATGAAGACGGTTCCGTCCTTCATGCGCTGGGAGACGACCGCACGGGCCACAATGGCGCCGTTGGCGTTGTAGACTTCCACCCAGTCATTATCGACGATGCCAGCCTTTGCGGCATCCGGCTCCGAAATCCAGACAACCGGTCCGCCGCGATTGAGCGTCAGCATCAACAAATTGTCCGTATAGGTGGAGTGGATGCCCCATTTCTGGTGCGGCGTGATGAAGTTCAGCACCAGATGCGGCTGGCCGTCCGCCTTTTCACGGATTGCCGGATTGACCGTCTTGGTATCGATCGGCGGGCGATAGACGCAGAAGCCTTCGCCGAAAGCGCGCATCCACAGGTGATCCTGATAGAGCTGCTGACGGCCGGTCAGCGTGCGCCACGGGATCAGCTCGTGCACGTTGGTATAGCCTGCATTGTAGCAGACGGTTTCGGATTCAATGCCCGACCAGGTTGGTGAGGAGATGATCTTGCGCGGCTGCGCAACAATATCGCGATAGCGGATCTTCTCGTCTTCCTTGGGAATGGCCAGATGCGAATGGTCGCGACCTGTGAACTTCGACAGCGCTTCCCATGCCTTGACCGCCACCTCACCGTTGGTTTCCGGCGCGAGCGACAGAATGACCTCGGTTGCGTCGACGTCGGTATAGATGCGCGGACGTCCTTCGCTTGCGCCCGGCTCCTGAACCTTGCCGTTCAGATTGCCGAGCAGCTCGACCTCGTGTTCGGTATTCCACGAAATGCCCTTGCCGCCATTGCCCAGCTTGTCGAGAAGCGGCCCAACGGACGTATAGCGCTTGTAGAGGTTTGGATAATCGCGCTCCACAACCACGACCGATGGCATGGTCTTGCCGGGGATCGGCTCGACTTCGCCCTTCTTCCAGTCAAGAACATCCTTCGGCTGCGCCAGTTCGCCCGCCGTGTCATGCAGGGTCGGCACAAGAACGATGTCCTTCTCGACACCCAGCACTTCCGGCGCCACTTCCGAGAACTTCTTCGCGATACCCTTGAAGATTTCCCAGTCGCTGCGTGCTTCCCAAGCCGGGTCGGCTGCGCTCGACAGCGGATGGATGAAGGGGTGCATGTCGGAAGTATTGAGGTCGTTCTTCTCGTACCAGGTGGCAGTCGGCAGAACGATATCGGAATAGACGCAAGTTGTGGACATGCGGAAATCGAGCGTCACCAGCAGGTCGAGCTTTCCTTCCGGAGCATTCTCATGCCACACCGCCTCGCGGCTTTCCTGTGCGCCTTCCTGACCCAGATCCTTGCCAAGCAGGCCGTTCGACGTGCCGAGCAGGTGCTTCAGGAAATACTCATGCCCCTTGCCCGACGAACCGAGCAGGTTCGAACGCCAGACGAACATGTTGCGCGGCCAGTTGGCCTCGTGGTCGGGGTCCTCGCAGGACATGGTGACGGTGCCGTTCTTCAAAGCATTCGCGATGAAGTCTTTCGGCTCCTTGCCTGATGCAGCTGCCTCTTTGGCAAGCTCCAGCGGGTTGGTCTGGAGTTGCGGCGCGGAAGGCAGCCAGCCCATGCGCTCGGCGCGGATGTTGTAGTCTATCATCGTGCCGTCCCACGCGCCCTCAGGCGCGGTGGGCGAAAGGATGTCCTGCACCTTCACGGTCTCGTAGCGCCACTGATCGGTATGCGCATAGAAGAACGAGGTGGAGTTCATGTGACGCGGCGGACGGTTCCAGTCGAGCGCGAAGGCAAGCGCTGTCCAGCCGGTCTGCGGGCGCAGCTTTTCCTGCCCCACATAGTGGCTCCAGCCGCCGCCGGACTGGCCGATACAGCCACACATCACCAGCATGTTGATGATGCCGCGATAGTTCATGTCCATGTGGTACCAGTGGTTGAGACCGGCACCGAGGATGACCATGGAACGACCATTGGTCTTTTCGGCATTGGTTGCAAATTCGCGGGCGACAGCAATGATCTGGTCGCGCGGGACACCCGTAATCTTCTCTGCCCAGGCCGGGGTATATGGCAGGCCCTCGTCATAGGACTTGGCGGAATTCTCGTCGCCAAGCCCGCGATCAAGACCGTAATTGGCGGCAAACAGGTCGAACACCGTCGCGACCATGACGTCGCCACCCTTGATCTTCAGCTTGCGGGCCGGAACCTTGCGCACCAGCACGCTGTCATGGTCCGTGCCTTCAAAATAATCGTGCTCGCGGTTGCCGAAATATGGGAAAGCCACATCGGCGACGGCATCATGGCTGTCCTTGTCGATGAAGCTCTTGGCAAGTTCCACATCCTTGCCCTTGCCGTCCTTTTCTTCGAGGTTCCACTGGCCATCGTCACCCCAGCGGAAGCCGATGGAGCCCTGCGGCGCAACATAGGCGCCCGACTTCGTGTCGAAGGCGACCGTCTTCCAGTCTGGATTATTGCCTTCGCCGAGATCGCCCTTGAAGTCGGAAGCGCGCAGGAAGCGGTCCGGCACATAACGTCCGTCCTTCTTCGAGAGCATGACCAGCATCGGGAAGTCGGAATATTTACGGCAGTAATTCTCGAAATAGGGAACCTGCCGGTCAAGGTGATATTCGCGCAGGATCACATGGCCAAGCGCCATGGCAAGCGCGGCATCGGTGCCCTGCTTGGGATGCAGCCACAGATCGGAAAACTTCGCTGCTTCCGAATAGTCGGGCGAGACCACGACCGACTTGGTGCCCTTGTAACGCACTTCCGTATAGAAATGCGCATCCGGCGTGCGGGTCTGCGGTACGTTGGAACCCCAGAGCATCAGGAAACCGGCATTGTACCAGTCTGCCGATTCCGGCACGTCGGTCTGTTCGCCCCATGTCATCGGCGAAGCGGGCGGCAGATCGCAATACCAGTCATAGAACGACATGCAGACGCCGCCGAGCAGCGACAGGTAACGCGAGCCCGCCGCATAGGACACCATCGACATGGCCGGGATCGGCGAGAAGCCGATCACGCGGTCCGGTCCATAGGTCTTGGCCGTATAGGCATTGGCGGCGGCGATGATCTCGTTGACTTCTTCCCACGTTGCGCGAACGAAGCCGCCGAGACCGCGCACCTTCATATAGTCGGCACGCTTGGCGGGGTCCTGCTGGATCGCGGCCCAGGCCGCGACAGGCGTTTTCAGCGTGCGTTCCTTGCGCCACAGCTTCAGGAGACGGGAGCGGATCAGCGGATATTTCACCCGGTTGGCAGAATAGACATACCAGCTATAGCTTGCCCCGCGCGAACAGCCGCGCGGCTCATGGTTCGGCAGGTCGGCCCGGGTGCGCGGATAATCCGTCTGCTGGGTTTCCCAGGTGATGATGCCGCCCTTGACGTAGACTTTCCACGAGCAGGAGCCGGTGCAGTTCACGCCATGGGTGGAGCGGACAATCTTGTCGTGCTGCCAGCGCTTGCGATAGGCGTCTTCCCAGTCACGGTTCTCATTGGTCGTGACGCCATGGCCTTCCGAGAAGGTGCCGACATTCTTGCGCGCAAGAAAGTTCAGGCGATCGAGGAGTAGACTCATGATTATATCCTCACTTTATTTCTTCAGGCAGCAGCAGCGGCTGGTTTGCTGCGGTGCTCCACGTCGTAGAGCAGACCGCCTTTTCGGGTGTAGACGCCCCAGGTGATGACGAGGCAGGTCACGTAGAAGATCAGGAAGGCCCAGAGCGCGGCTTCCGGTCCGCCGGTCATGCTGATCGAGGTGCCGTAACCCTTCGGGATGAAGAAGGCGCCGAAGGCAGCAATGGCCGAGGTGAAGCCGGTGATGGCCGCAGATTCCTTGTCTGCTTCGTGACGGCGTTCTTCCGGGGTGGCATTGGGCATAAGCCTGTCCATCTCTTTCGACATGATCGCCGGGATCATTTGGAAGGTGGAGGCATTGCCGATGCCCGTTGCGAAGAACAGCAGGATGAAGGAAGCAAAGAAGCCCCAGAACGCATTCGGCTGATCCTTGATGCCGACGAAGTACAGTACGCCCGCCACGCCGATCATCATCAGTACGAATGCCCAGATGGTGACGCGTCCGCCGCCATATTTATCGGCAAGCCAGCCCGAACCCGACCGCGACAGCGCGCCGACAAGAGGTCCGAGGAAGGCGAACTGAAGTGCATTAACCTCAGGGAACAGGATATTGGTCAGAAGCGGGAAGCCAGCCGAATAACCGATGAACGAGCCGAACGTGCCGGTATAGAGCCAGCACATGATCCAGTTGTGCTTGCGGCGGAAAATGACGGCCTGATCGGCAAACGAAGCCTTGGCCGACGCGATATCGTTCATGCCGAACCAGTTGGCGAAAGCCGTGATGATGATGAACGGCACGAAGAAGAAGCCGGCATTCTGCAGCCAGAGCGGCGTGCTGCCCGCTTCGGTCGCAACCATTGACGGATCGCCGCCAAGCTTGCCGAAGATACCGGCAGTGATGACCAGCGGAACCACGAACTGCACGACGCTGACGCCGAGATTGCCGAGGCCTGCATTGAGCGCTGCCGCATTGCCCTTCTCTTTCTTCGGGAAGAAGAACGAAATGTTGGACATCGACGAGGCGAAGTTACCGCCGCCGAAGCCGCAGCAGAGCGCCAGCAGCAGGAAGATGAAGTAAGGCGTATTCGGGTTCTGCACAGCATAGCCGATACCGATGGCCGGAATGACCAGCGACCAGGTGGTCAGTGTGGTCCACAGGCGACCGCCGAAGATCGGCACCATGAAGGAATAGAAGATGCGGAAGGTCGCGCCCGAAATGCCGGGGAGCGCCGCCAGCCAGAACAGCTGATCGGTCGTGAACTGGTAACCCACCAGCGGCAGCTTTGCCACCACCACGGACCAGACCTGCCAGATGGCGAAGGACAGAAGCAGTGCCGGGATCGAAAGCCACAGGTTGCGCTTGGCGATCCTCCTTCCCTTCTCTTCCCAGAAGGTCGGATCGTCCGGACGCCAGTCGGTCAGGACGGAATCGCCCTTTGCCGGCTTGACATCGGCTTTCTTCAAGCCCTGCAATTCAGCAAAGGCCGGAAGCTCTTCCGTCGTCTTGCCCTCGGCTGCTCGCTCCATCTGGCGGATCGAGACATGCATCCACGCAAAGGAAACCGCGACGATGACAAAGAGCAGCATGAAGCAGCTCGTCCAGAGGCCGGTCTGGTCCAGAAGTACACCGAACAGGATCGGCAGGATGAAGCCGCCGAGACCGCCGATCATACCCACCAGACCGCCGACGGAGCCGACATTGCCCGGATAGTAGACCGGAATGTGCTTGAAGACGGCTGCCTTGCCCAAGGCCATGAAGAAGCCGAGGATGAAGACGGTGATGGTGAAGCCGATCACGCCCATTTCGGCATGGAAGGCCAGTGGGCCATTATCGCTCTGGATGACATAATCCGTCGGCGGATAGGACAGTATGAATGTCGCGACCAGCGAGACGGCGAAGGTCCAGTACATGACCCGGCGCGCGCCATAGACATCCGAAAGATGTCCGCCATAGGCGCGGAAAAGACTTGCCGGGACAGAAAAGAACGCGGCGATGATGCCTGCGAGGCGAATATCGACGCCATAGACATGGATCAGATATTGCGGCAGCCACAGCGCGAGAGCCACGAAAGCGCCGAAGACGAAGAAATAGTAAAGCGAGAAACGCCAGACCTGAATATTCTTCAGCGGCTCCAGCTCCATCAAGGTGCTGGCGGGTTTTTCGCCCTTGCGCCGACGCTCGACCAGAACCGGATCGTCGCTCGTGGTGAAATAGAAAATCAACGCCATGACGACCATCGCGGCCGCCCAGACTTCGGCGACCGTATGCCAGCCGAATGCAACCATGACCATCGGCGCGAAGAACTTCGTCACCGCCGCTCCAACATTGCCCGCGCCGAAAATGCCAAGCGCAACGCCCTGCTTTTCCGGCGGATACCAGCGCGAGACATAGGCAACGCCAACCGAGAACGACCCGCCCGCCACGCCAACGCCAAGCGCTGCAATCAGCATTTGCGGATAGGTGGTGGCGTAGGTCAGAAGATAGGTGGCAACCGCCGAGACCAGCATTGTGAGCGTGAAGATGGCCCGACCGCCATAGCGATCCGCCCAGATGCCCAGAATGACGCGGATCAGCGATCCCGTAAGGATCGGCGTACCGACGAGCAAGCCGAACTGGGTTTCGCTTAAGCCCAGCTCGGATCGAATTTCAATGCCGATGATTGCAAAGATGGTCCAGACCGCAAAACACACTGTGAAAGCGGTCGTACTCATCGCTAGCGCCGTGGTCTGCGCCCTGGGATTTTCCCCTGCGACATGTTGCATAGGCGTACTCCGAATTGAATACCATTGGAGATTTCGTATGCACTTATGCGTCGACTTTCAGATGAATACATTGATTAAGATCAATATCTTTAGACTATTCAAGTTGAATTTTAGATATTCGTGGCTTAACGACCAAAATAGACCTAGTTAGTTCAAAGTATTGATTTATGCGCATTGCGCAATTGATATTTATCAAGCATAATAGACTGATAAAAACTTGACCCCAAAAGTGAGGTTTAATGCGAGAAGAAGACATCGACGCGCTGAAGAATTTGCCGCTCTTCATGGATATGGCAGATGCCACTTTCGAGCGGATCATGCGCCCGAGCTTCGTGCAGTCGTTTCCGCCACGCACGACCCTTATCAAGGAAGACGAGCCTGCGGACTTCCTGTTCGCAATCCTGGACGGCCTCGTGTTGATGTCCGCGAAATCGGACGACGGCGAAACCGCGCTGGAAATATTGCGCGCCGCCGATATTTTCATTCTCGCAGCCGTGCTCAATGACGATGTGTGCCTGCAAACTGCACAGACCCTCACGCCAACCCGTGTGCTGATGGTGCCTTCAAGTCTGGTTCGGGACTTGATGAGCGAGGACGTCGGTTTCATGCGCGCCGTCGTCTTTGAAACGGCACGCGCCTATCGTCGTCTGGTCAAAGAGCTGAAGGCGCAGAAGCTTAGAAGCAGTGTGCAGCGCCTCGCCAACTGGATCGTCAAGGAATCGCTCTTTAACAACGGCGCAGATGTCGTAATGATCCCTTATGAAAAACGGACACTTGCCGCCTATCTCGGCATGACACCGGAAAACCTGTCGCGCAGTTTTGCAACGCTCGGGTCCCACGGTGTCAGTGTGCAGGCCTCTGCAATCAAGATCACGAACAAGAACAAGCTGCTGCAGTTTGCGGCACCTTCCCATCTGATCGACAGGGAAGAACCGGCGCGCACGGCCGGCAGGGTTTGAGACCGGCTTTCATCTTCCTGTCAAACAGAACGACTATCCGGTGACTTTCCTGATCGAACGGATATCCGCCATGAAAGCACCTTTTGTTGCACTGTTTCTTGCCCTTGCCACCAGCGCTGCGGCACAGGAAATGCAGAAGCCGGAACTCATCGGCGCTATCATGCTACCGACCGGCCTGAAAATCGGCGGCATTGAATTCGGCGGAATTTCCGGCCTCGACTACGACCCACGTGAAAATATCTATTACGCCATATCCGACGATCGTTCGGAAAACGCACCTGCGCGCTTTTACAAGCTCAAGCTCGCCATCGACGGTTCCGGCGTGCAAAGCCTTGATGTTCTGGAAACAGTCAAGCTTCTGGATAAGGCCGGCAAATCATTTGCGCTGAAGGATGTGGACCCTGAAAGCATCCGTTTCAACGTGGCGACCGGCACGATCTACTGGTCAAGCGAAGGCGATAAGAACGGCAGGCCTTTTATCGGCGAAGCAAAGACCGATGGCAGTTTCATTCGCGAATTTGCTTTGCCGGAAGCCTACATTCCCGACGAAGGCAAGACACGCGGCGTCCGCAACAATCTGTCTTTTGAAAGCCTGACCATCACACCGGACGGCAAGACGCTTCTGGCGGGGACGGAAAACGCCCTGACACAGGATGGAGACAAGGCGACACTCGACCATGGCAGCCGTTCACGCATCATCGCCTTTGACCTCGCCTCAGGCAATGTGACGGCAGAATATGCCTATGACACCGACCCGATCTTCACCAAGGCGACGCTGCCGCCCTTCTGGAACGATAACGGTCTGTCGGAATTCGTTTCCGATGGAAACGATCTCCTCACTGTCGAACGCTCCTTCGCCATGGGTGTGGGCAATCGTATTACGCTCTACCGCGCATCTTTCGACGGTGCCAGCAATGTAAAGGATGTGCCCTCACTGGCCAATCAGTCTGTGACATCGCTCAGCAAGAAACTTTTCCTCCAGCTGAACGAAGGTGATTTCGGCCTCGACATCGACAATATAGAGGCCATCACCTTCGGGCCGATGATTGACGGCAAGAGAACGCTGATCCTTGCCTCGGATAACAATTTCAACCACGGTCAGGTTTCACAGTTCATTGCTTTGAAGCTGCCCTGACCGACCCGGGCATTTCCAGCAAAAGTGCTAAGCGGTTTTGCGTAGGATAATGCGACGAAACAAATATTCAGAGCTCAGGTCCAGAAATAGCGCACGATATGGAAGAAGACCGGAGCCGAAAAGACGAGACTGTCGGCCCGGTCGAGCATCCCGCCATGTCCTTCGATCATATGGCCCCAGTCCTTCACGCCGCGATCGCGCTTGATAGCGGAAGCAACAAGCCCGCCGAAGAAGCCCATGATGCATGATGTGGCCGCAAGGGCACCCGCCTGCACAGGCGAAAACGGTGTGAGCCATGCAAGACCGGCCCCCAGAAGAGAGGCGCTCGCGACACCGCCCACAAAACCTTCCCAGGTTTTGGACGGCGATATGCTGGGCGCGATGCGATGTTTTCCAAACAGCTTTCCGAAAATATACTGCAGCACATCGCTGCCCTGCACGGTGGCCACCAGAAACGCGATCAGAAGCAGTTTCTTGCCGTCAAAACCGGGAATATCCAGTGTCATCAGCGCGGGCACATGGCTTATGCAATAGACCGACAGCATGATGCCCCATTGCTGCTCGCTGATACGCTCCAGAAAGCGCGACGTGTCCCCGGAAAGTGCAGTCAGAACCGGCATGGCGAGGAAGCAATAGACCGGGATGAAGATGGAATAGAGCCCGTACCAGTCGATCCAGATCAGATAATATTGCACCGGAATGACCAGCAGGAACATGCCGAGCAGCACGCGGTGGTCGGCGCGTCGCGTCTGCGTCAGCGTCGCATATTCGCGCAAGGCCGCGAATGATATCAGCGCGAACAGCACGATCACGCCACCCTTTCCGAACAGGAAAGCGATGCACATGGCCCCGACCATGATCCACCATGCCTTGATGCGGGCATTGAGATTGACCAGCGTGGATGAAAGCGGCTTCGGCGCGCGCCATGCAAGAACACCGGCAACGGCGCTTGCCGTTATCAGAACGCCCATTAGGCCAAGGAATAATCGGGTCGTTTCACTCATGAGTGATTACCATTCTGAGGCTGAATATCGAGAAGGCTCTGACGGGCGCGGGCGAGAAATTCCTTGCGGTCCTCACCCTCGCCAAGCTGCACCGGCGCACCGAAAATGACACGGCAAAGAAGCGGCACCGGCAGCATGGCGCCCTTGGGTAGCACGCGCGACATGTTTTCGATCCAGCATGGCACCAGCTCGACATCGGGGCGTGCCAGCGCCAGATTATAGATGCCGGAACGAAAGCGCAGCAGCGCTTCATCGGTCATGTTGCGTGTGCCTTCGGGAAAGATGATGAGCGAATGACCATCGGCCAGCGCTTTCAGCATCACTTCCATCGGGTCTTGCGTGCGTTCCACCCAGTTGCGCTCGACAAGCACGGTGCGCAACAGAACTTCTGCCATGAACTGGCGCACGCGGTTGCCCCGCCAGTAATCAGCACCGGCGACAGCACGGGTGCGTGCGCGCTCTTCCTGATCGAGACAGGAGGAAAGCAGGATGAAATCGCCGTGGCTTGTATGGTTGGCAAAATAGATGCGCTGATTGCGCGACGGACCGGTGCCGCTCCAGATTGGCCGCACGCCGGTAATCCCGCGTGACAGGATTGCCAGAAACGAACCGAACGTCGATTGCACCTGATGGCGGATCAGTTCCCGCATGTTACAGCCCCTGACCCAATGGCACCGTGGCCAGCAGAATGAAAAGTACGATACCCAGCCCCATGAAGAACCGCAGACGCCCCATGATGCGTCGCGAGCCTTCTATCCTTTTCGCGAGTGGACGGACCGTGCCGTCATTGGAGCGCAACCCCATGCGCTCAAGAATGCTGTCTACCTCACCCAAGCCCGTTTCACCGGAACCGGCGATCAGCTTGAAAAGCGCGGCATCGAACAGGAGATGCGCAGCGATACCCAGCACGATCAACGCGCTTACCAACAAAAGCGGCCAGATCAGCCAGAAGGCCAGATCATGCACCGGGCGCATGAAGGGCGCGACCGCAAGCAAAGCCACGGCGACAACAATGCCGAGAAAGGCATTGCGGCGCAGAACAATTGCTATGGACGCTGCCGGAAAATTCATGTCAGCTCCTCCGCCAAATGCAGATGCACCGGCCAGCCCCTGGCACGGATCAGCGCTTCGGCTTCTCGCGCATTGGCGACACGCCCGGTAGAGACGAGCCATGCGACCGCAACTGTTGCGCTGCGCTGAAAACCAAGCGCGCAACAGACAAGAACCGGGCCGTGATGGCGTGCGGCTTCAACGGCATCGGAGGCCAGTTGCACCTTTTCCGATGACGGCGCGACCAGATCGAGCGTGCCAAAGTTTTTCCATTCCGTGGCATGCAGCGGTGGCACCATTTCAGCGGCAAGATCAATGACGGCAGCAAAGGATGAGGGTTCTGCGGCTCTTGGAAAATGCCCGAGAAACACTCCGTCGGCCAACTCGACATGCGGCGGCAGCTTGCGTGTCCAGAACCGCACATTCAGCCGAGCAAAAAACCGGTAAGGCCAAAGCAGCCAACGGCTTGCGAGACTGACCGATCCATCTGTCTGCTTCTGGAAAATGCCAGCACCTGCACCGAAATAGCCAAGCGCTACAATGGCCAGTGCCGTTGCAGGCCAGAGCCAGAAAACTGCATAGCCGGTGACGGTCAGGCCATGGATGGCGAGCACCAGAAACAGGATTGCGCCTGCCAGATAGTAAAACCCGATCCTTCTGGCTTTGAGGTCTGATGTGAACCGAAACTCTGCCAGCGGCGAAGGACCGCTGCGCGGAAAAAGCCACAAGGCAAACAGGCCAAGCAAAGCACCTGCCGGAATATCGACCGCGTGATGCTGATAGGTGGTCAGCACCGACAGACCGATCAGCAGACACCAGACATGCCAGACCATGCGTATGGTATCGCCCATCACGCGGCGCATCTGATCCCAGATGATGATCAAGAGCGCGATATGCAGCGAGGGCGCCTGATTAAAGGGTTTGTCGAAGCCGCCAAGCACATCGAACATAAAACCCGGAAGACCTGCCGTTGCCGGTTTTACAAAAGTTGCGGTCAACGGAAAAGCGACGAAGCAGAGAACAGCGATGATCTGTGCCGTCAGATAGCGTTTTGCCAGCCGGTCGACCTGTTCGGGGCTGTCATTGACGAACAGCGCAATCGCATAAAACAGATTGACCGACCAATAGGGAACGATGCTCCACGCGATAAACGGAACTTGGCTTTCCCATCCGAAAGCAAGGTTAGGCACATGACCTTGCTGCGATGCGAGCCAGTTGGCCGTACCGTAGGTCAGGTAGAAAAAGGGCGCTAGAAACAGAAGCCAAAGGATCGCGCGACGGATCACAGGCCGCCGCGAAGATCCGTCAAGTTGCGTCAAATGCACTGTCACGCTTGGCCGTCTCCCACGCGCTCCGCAATCGAGACGGTGAAAATGCCCCACTGATCGACGCGCTGTTCGAGCTTGCGATAACCGGCCTTCTCGACAAGCTGATCCATTTCGCCCTGCGTGCGACGGCGCATCACCCATGCCTCGCCGCCGCGATGTGACGTGAGCGCACGCGCGATCATTTCAAGCTGCGGATGCCATGGCTGGTTGGTGTAGATCAGCAATGAGCCGGGTTTCTGCACGCGGGCAAGGCCCGAAAGTGACCGGTTGATCAGCGCATTATCGGGGAAAAGTTCGTAAAGACCGGACACGATGGCGAGGTCCGGCTGCGGCGTGACCGCTGCAAGGCTTTCCTCGTTGAAGGCATCACCCTCTTCCATATGGGCAATCGCCTCCAGCCCGCGATCCCGGATGAGCTTGTTGCCCGCCAGCACATTGATCGGCGAATAATCGCGCAGGTGAATGCTGTCCGGCATGGCGTCCGCACGCACCACCGCATCAATGACATAGCGGCCATGGCCGCAGGCAATGTCGAGAATATTGGTCGAGCGGCCCTCGCTTTTGAGCCGTCTGATCGCCGCACCGATTAGTTCTTCCAGATGCACCTTGCGCTGGCGAATGCCGCGCCAGCCGATCGCTTCCAGAAACTGCTTGTCGATGAGCTTGCCACCCGGCCCCAGGCCGCGTGCTTCATTCTCATAGACATAATCGAGCGTGGAACCGGAATCGAACCCCGTGCGCTTGCCGACTTTCAACCCTTCCGAAAACAACGCACCGAAGGCTATCGAAGCGCGTGTCGACGCCCAGTAAAGCCCCTGCGCGGTCAGAAGCGGCAGCGGGCTCGACAACCGGTCGGCCTCGTCGCGCGTGTGGCCTGCAATATGCGCATCCGTCAGATCGGCGCGCTGCGGCTTTTCGGCAAAACGGCCCTCAATGAAATCGTGGATGAGTTCGATTGCGGGTTTGCGATCCCGTTCGCCGAGCGTGTCGTGATAGAACCCTTTCAGAACATGCCGCTCCTTGATGCGGCTGCCGAGATTTTCAAAGAAGCGATGTTGCGGCGCAGGACGCACGACAAAATCGCTGCCGGAAATGAGCAGTTGCGTCGGAACGGTGATCGCCCGCGCATCGTCCACCACGCGCTTCGCCGTCTCATAGAGTTGCAGCAGGATGTGCGAGGCGATGGGGCGCGTAATCAGCGGATCGGTACGATAGGATTCGATGCGTTCCGGATCATGGGTCAGGAATTGCGGCTTGACGTATGAATTGACGTAGAAAGTGCCTTTCAGCTTCTGCCACAGGCCGATGCCTTCCTTGGCGAGTGGCACATAGAGCTTGATGTCGAAAGCGGGCGAAGCCAGCACCAGCGCCCGAATATTCGGCGCATAGTCATGCACCCAGGCCGCAGCCAGAACCGCGCCGACACTCTGCGCGATGATTGCCACATCCTTGATGGCGGTGCCAGTTTCCTGACGGATATGGGCGACAAAACTGTCGAGGTCACGGATCGACGCGCCGAAGGACGGCGAGAAGCCGCGCACGCCCGGCGACTGGCCGTGGCCGCGTGCATCCCAGGCGTAGAAGGCGTAGTCATCCAGCCCCAGCTCATCAACGAGGTGTGCGACGCGTCCGCTGTGCTCATGGCCACGATGCAGGAGGACAATCACGCCTTTCGGCCTGCCGGAAATTGCCGGCCAGAAACGGTAGAACAGCGACGTGCCGTCATGGGTGACGAACTGGCTTTCCTGCGCCGCGCGATGCCGATTTGTAGCGTGCTCGTTCATGCCATCCCCTCTCCACCTGTTTCCTCATGGGACAATTGCCCGCAATTTCTATTGAGTGAAACAAAATGTTTGAATAAACGAGCTGGAGCGAACCGCAAATAGCTGTTCAATACTTATTCTTCGTTTCCCAAGAGATTCTTGATGTCGGTTTATCAACTCAAGTCGCGTTTCCAGAATTTACTGAGACCTCTTGTCGTGCGACTTGCTGCAGGCGGTGTAACGGCCAATCAGGTTACAGTCGCTGCCGCGCTCGTCTCGATCATACTTGGCGCTTTTCTGGCGTTGAGCGGTAACGCGGCATGGTTTGCACTCGTCCCGATCTGGCTTTTCCTGCGCATGGCGCTGAACGCTGTCGACGGAATGCTGGCGCGCGAACACGGACAGAAATCGACACTGGGTGCCTATCTCAACGAGATTGGAGACGTTGTTTCCGATGCCGCCCTTTATGCGCCCTTCGCGATCATCGCGCCGTTCACCAGCCCATGGCTATTCGCGATTATCTTTCTGGCCACCCTTACGGAATTTGCAGGCGTTGCCGGTGCGTCCGTGGGTGCGAGCCGCCGCTATGACGGCCCGATGGGCAAAAGTGACCGCGCTGTGGTCTTTGGCGTGCTCGGCGCATGGATTTCCATTGATGGCATTCTGCCACAATGGATTTTCTGGCTGCAGCCGCTCCTATGCCTGCTTCTGGTCGCGACCACGGTCAAGCGCATCACAAACGGCATAAACGAAGCAAAGAGCGGGTAAAACGGCTTTCCGGTACTGGTATTGACGCAATTGGGGCCTATGTTGGTCCATTCAATTCCAGCTCAATCGGAGGCCATGCCAATGAAGAAAGCTAAGACTGCTTTTCTGTTTGCGGGCATATTCGCATTTTCATCCGCGCTCAGC
This sequence comes from Brucella sp. JSBI001, assembly GCF_026014005.1. Classification (NCBI taxonomy): domain Bacteria; kingdom Pseudomonadati; phylum Pseudomonadota; class Alphaproteobacteria; order Hyphomicrobiales; family Brucellaceae; genus Brucella; species Brucella sp. JSBI001. The sequence goes on from NZ_CP110339.1 coordinate 1,942,372, forward strand.
CCGGCGCTGGCTGCCAGCAATGGCAGTTCGAAACAAAGGGCGAAGGAAGTCACCGCTGTCGTCAACGCCATCGCGCAGAAAATGCCCGACCAGCCGATCAATACGGTGATGTATATCCGCTCCAATAATTTCGAGGTTCTCGCAGGCGACTGCACCGTGCGAGCGCATATCATCTCGTCGGGTCACAAGGCGAAAAGCACTTCTCCCGACAAGATCAAGGTCCGGCTCAACAAGCGGCGGTGCGCGCGCTAGAGCATTTCCAGCAAAAGCGCGAAGCGGTTTTGCCTAGGATAGTGCGGCAAACCAATTCGTTAGAACAGCCCTGCTATAACAGGACCGTTCTAACTCCCATTAAGCTGTGACTTTGCAACGGTCTTGACGACCCAGTCGGCAAAGACGCGGAGACGGTTGCTGAGGTGCCTGTTGGGCGGATAGACCAGATAGATCGGCATCGGCTCGATTTCCCATTCCTGCAGGACAGGGCGCAACGTGCCGTTTTCTATGTCATCCTTCACCATGAACAAGGGTGCCTGCACCACACCGAGCCCTGCGCGCGCGGCTGCGAGATAGGTGGTCGATTCGTTCGCTGCCACCACATAGCGTCCGTTGACCTCGATTTCCTCCGTCCCTTTTTTGAAACGGAACGGCATCTGCTGGCCGGTCGATGGCCGGAAATAACCGACCACCGTGCAGTTCCTGCCGAGATCGGACGGGTGCAGCGGCGTGGAACAACGGTCGAGATATTCGGCGGAAGCGCAGGCGATGAAATGCATGTCGCCGATGCGCCGCGCAATCAGCGACTGGTCGGCCAGCTCGCCAATGCGGATGGCGCAATCGACGTTCTCCGCCACATAATCGACAGGCCGGTCCGATACGCCAAGATCGATCTGGATATCGGGATAACGCTGATGAAACTCGATCAGCGCCGGAATGATGATGAGATTGGCGACCGCGCTCGCCATTTCCACGCGCAGGCGACCTTTGGGCAAGGTCTGGGCGCTCGACAGGCTGCCGTCAAGTTCCGCAAGATCGGCCAGCAATCGTGCAGCGCGCTCATAGTAAAGTGCGCCATCCGGTGTTACGAGAACACGGCGGGTCGTACGATTGAGGAGTTTGGTACGAAGATGGGCTTCCAATCCCTGGATAAGATTGCTGATCGTTGCCTTGGGCATATTGAGCGAGGCGGAGGCGCGCGTGAAGTTCCCGGTTTCAACAACCCGGAGAAAAGCGCGCATGGCCGAGAGCTGGTCCATTATCAAAAAGCCGTCATTGTTCGAAATTCTGGACAGTGTAACCAATTATAGGGGACTATTCCAGCCTATAGACAATGCTAATATCTAACCATGGCGGTTTGCCGCTATACATGAAGGCCAAGAAAGATGTGCGAGAAGTTTACGGTTGAGACAATGCAGGCGGGTAACACCAACTGCACGGCGCGCATTTATAAGGGCGCCAAGTTGCTCTCTCCGCCGCCTGTGGTGTTGCACCTTCACGGCGGTGCTTTCTCGGTCAACTGCCTTGGTGACTGCGAGCGTGTTGCCGAAACACTTGCCGAGGCAGGTGCGGTGGTCGTGTCGCCAGAATATTCGTCGGCCTGCCTCAACCCGTTCCCGGCGGCGCTTGAGATAGCCTACTCCATTTTGTCTTCGATGCGCACGCGTTGCCCTGAATTAGCGCACAAGAAGTCGATGCTGTTCGTCGCCGGTGAAGAGGCGGGCGGCAATATTGCTGCCGGCGTAGCCCTCATGGCGCGCGATCAATATCTGACCGAACTCAAGGGTCAGATACTGCTTTCGCCCATGCTCGACCCCTGCCTCGCCACGGCGTCTTTCCGCAAGTATTGCCCGGAAAGCGCCGTCCAGACGATGTCGGATGGCTGGCAGCATTATCTGGGCGAGTGTGCGGGTTTCACCCACCCCTACGCCGCGCCTGCCCTGTGTACGCGTCTTGCTGGTCTGGCACCCACCTTGCTTGTCACCAGCGCCCAGTGCCCGATGCGCGATGAAACGCAGGCCTATGCCGAGCGTCTCCGTCAGGCGGGCGTGAAGGTACAATCGCATGTCCTGCCCGGGAAAGCCGGCTGGATAGCCGAAAACAAGGTGGCGGGCACCGACTGGTCGCCACAAGAACATAAACTTATCGACCTGTTTTCCGATTTCTTCCGGCAGGCAGGAGCAAAGTCAATCGCAGCATAACATCAGTTTTAAAGTCCTCCCAAGCTTTGATCTGGTGCTCACATTGAAGCCGGCCCCCACCGGTTAGGAGATACAACAATGACATCGATCACAGCCCGCCGGGCCCTATGGGGCGCCGGCCTGAGTATCCTATTGTCTGCAGCCGGCGGCGGCGCCATTCTCTTCGGCGTGCCTCACCTCAGGGCCGATGCTGCGACCGATATTTCCGCTCCACCGCCTGCCGTGCCGGTTTCGGTCGCCAAGGCAGAATCGCGACGCATTGTAAGCTGGGAAGAGTTTTCCGGCCGTCTGGAAGCGATTGACCGGGTAGAAATTCGCCCGCGCGTCGGCGGCGCCATACTGAAAGCTCATTTCCGCGAAGGCGCTCTGGTGAAACAGGGCGACCTGCTCGTCACCATCGATCCCGAGCCCTATGCAGCAGCTGTTGAAAAAGCAAAAGCGCAGGTTTCAGCCGAAGAAGCCCGCGTCGCACTGGCTAAGACCGAACTGGAACGTGGTCGCCAGCTCGTGACCACCCGCACCATCGCCCAGAGCGGTCTCGACCAGCGCTCCAGCGCCTATGACGAAACGCAGGCAACCCTGCGCTCCGCCAAGGCTGCACTGCGTTCAGCCGAGCTCGATCTCCAATATACGGAAGTGCGCGCACCGATTTCCGGTCGCGTCGGGCGGCTGGAAGTCACGGCGGGCAATCTCGTTGCGGCAAGTTCCGCCTCACCAGTCCTGACCACGCTTGTTTCGGTCGATCCGATTTACGCAAGCTTCAGCGCGAATGAGGAAGTCGTCACCAAGGCACTTGCCAAGCTTGCAGCCTCACCTGGTGGAAGCGCCATCGAGCGCATTCCTGTCCAGATCGGCACTGCTTCCGATGAAGGCACTCCGATTTCCGGCCATATCCAGCTCATCAACAATGAAGTCGATGCCACGACCGGTACAATTCGGGTTCGTGCGGCAATCGACAATCCGGATGGAAGGCTCATTCCGGGACAGTTTGTCCGCATTCGCTTCGGCGAGCCGGAACCCGATGAAAAACTGGTGGTCAGCGACCGGGCGATTTCTTCCGATCAAGACAAAAAGTTCGTCTTCGTGGTCGGCACGGATAACAAGGTTGAATACCGACAGGTGGTTCTCGGTCGCAATTATGACGGCCTGCGCATTATCGAAAGTGGGCTGAAGCCCGGCGAGAGTATCGTCGTGAACGGCCTGCAGCGCATTCGTCCGGGCGTGGTCGTCGCACCGCAACCGGTAACCGAAACACTTGCCCAGAACTAGAGCGGTTCCAGTTTGAACGGAATCGTGGAACCGCTCTATCTCTTTGCTTGTACGCATTTACCTCACGCAAAACCGCTTCGCACTTTTGCTGGAAATGCTCATTGAAACAGTGCGCGCCTGAAGCGCGCATAAACGCAAACACTCAGCCTAAACAACCCGCGAGAACACTTGTTCCCGCGGGCCAGGAGAGTCTTTGCCTTCCCGCTTAAGGGGGATAAACAGATGAACTTTTCACGCTTTTTCGTCGACCGCCCGGTCTTCGCTGGCGTTCTGTCGGTCCTGATCTTTGTTGCCGGTCTGATCGGCATGACAGGTCTGCCGATTTCGGAATATCCGGAAGTCGTGCCGCCACAAATCGTAGTTCGCGCGCAATATCCGGGCGCCAACCCAGCCGTTATTTCCGAAACCGTCGCCACGCCGCTTGAAGAACAGATCAACGGCGTCGAAGGCATGCTTTATATGCAGAGCCAGGCGACCGCCGACGGCGTCATGACGCTGACCGTCACATTTGCGCTCGGCACCGATCCCGATCAGGCCCAGCAGCTGGTGCAGAACCGTATTTCGCAGGCCGAACCGCGCCTGCCGGAAGAAGTGCGCACCCTTGGCGTCACAACTGCCAAAAGCTCGCCCGACCTGACGCTGGTGGTTCACCTCATCTCGCCCGATGGCCGGTATGACGTGAACTATCTGCGCAACTATGCCGTTTTGAACGTCAAGGATCGTATCGCCCGTATTCCGGGCGTCGGTCAGGTGCAGATATTCGGCGGCGGTGATTATTCGATGCGCGTCTGGATTGACCCGCAGAAGGCAGCCGAACGCGGACTTTCTGCAAGCGATATCGCCACTGCCATCCGCCAGCAGAACGTTCAGGCTGCTGCCGGTGTCATCGGCGCATCGCCGTCCGTTTCGGGCCTCGACCTTCAGCTATCCGTCAATGCGCAAGGCCGTCTCCAGTCACCGGAAGAGTTCGCGAACATCGTCGTAAAATCGGGCAGCGAAGGTGAAATCACCCGGCTGGGCGATGTTGCGCGTGTCGAAATGGGCGCAGCCGATTATTCCCTGCGCTCGCTCCTCGACAACAAGTCAGCGGTTGGCATGGGTGTGTTTCAGGCACCCGGCTCCAATGCGCTTGAAATTTCCGAAAACGTCCATGCCGCCATGGCCGACCTGAAGAAAACTATGCCGGAAGGCGTGGATTTCGACATCGTCTATGACACGACGGCGTTTGTGAAAGCCTCCATTGAGTCGGTCATTCACACCCTGCTCGAAGCTATCGTGCTGGTGGTGATCGTCGTCATCCTGTTTTTGCAGACATGGCGCGCCTCCATCATTCCACTGGTTGCCGTTCCTGTCTCCATCGTGGGCACGTTCGCGATCATGTATGTGTTCGGCTTCTCCATCAATGCGCTCAGCCTCTTCGGCCTTGTGCTTGCCATCGGCATCGTGGTCGATGACGCCATCGTGGTAGTGGAAAATGTCGAGCGTAACATCGAGCAGGGACTGTCACCGGTCGAGGCAACCTATCGCGCCATGCAGGAAGTGTCCGGGCCCATCATCGCCATCGCGCTGGTGCTGGTCGCGGTCTTCGTGCCGCTTGCCTTCATCACCGGCCTGACCGGTCAGTTCTACCGTCAGTTTGCTCTCACTATCGCAATCTCAACAGTGATTTCCGCCTTCAACTCGCTGACGCTTTCGCCTGCTCTGGCAGCCCTGCTGCTGCGCGGTCACGACGCGCCCAAGGATCGTCTGACCCGGATCATGGACAAGCTGTTCGGCTGGTTCTTCCGTGGCTTCAACCGCTTCTTCGGGGCAAGTTCGGAAGCCTATGGGCGCGGCGTTGGCAGCATTCTCTCGCGCAAGTCGCTGGTGATGGGCCTTTATATCGTGCTGCTCGGCGTCACCTTCGTGCTGTTCCGTGCAGTGCCCGGCGGTTTCGTTCCGGCGCAGGACAAGCAATATCTGATCGGCTTCGCGCAATTGCCGGATGCGGCAACGCTCGATCGTTCGGAAGACGTGATCCGCCGCATGAGCGACATCGCGCTCAAGCATCCGGGCGTGGCCAATGCCATCGCCTTCCCCGGTCTGTCGATCAATGGCTTTACCAACTCGTCGAACTCCGGCATCGTCTTCGTGACGCTGAAGCCGTTCGAGGAACGTAAATCGCCGGAGCTTTCGGCCAATGCAATTACGGGAGAACTGAACCAGCAGTTCGGCGCCATTCAGGATGCCTTCATCGCCATGTTCCCGCCGCCACCCGTTCAGGGTCTCGGCACAACAGGCGGTTTCAAGCTCCAGCTTGAGGATCGCAACGGGCTTGGTTTCCGTGCGCTGGACGATGCAACCAAAGCGTTTCTCGCCAAGGCCTATCAGACACCCGAACTGGCTGGTCTCTATTCGAGCTACCAGATCAATGTGCCGCAGCTTTATGCCGATCTTGATCGTACAAAAGCACGTCAGCTAGGCGTGGCGGTGACCGATGTGTTCGAAACCCTTCAGATTTATCTGGGTTCGCTCTATGTCAACGACTTTAATGCCTTTGGACGTACCTATAGCGTGCGCATTCAGGCCGATGCGAATTACCGGAGCCACGCCGAGGACATAGGCAAGCTGAAGGTTCGTTCGCAGTCGGGCGAGATGATCCCGCTGTCGGCTCTTCTGAAGGTGGAGCAGACGGTGGGTGCGGAACGCGCCATCCGTTATAACGGCTTCCTTTCTGCCGATATCAACGGTAACCCAGCTCCCGGATTCTCGTCCGGCCAGGCACAGGCTGCCATCGAACGGATCGCAGAAGAAACCTTGCCTCCGGGCATCGCTTACGAGTGGACAGACTTGACCTACCAGCAAATTCTCGCCGGCAACTCAGGCTTCCTCGTCTTCCCGCTGGCGCTGCTGTTGGTCTATCTGGTTCTGGCCGCCCAATATGAAAGCCTTGCCCTCCCGCTATCGATCATCATGATCGTGCCGATGGGGATCATGGCCGCACTCACCGGCGTCTGGTTGACGGGAGGCGACAACAACGTCTTCACCCAGATCGGCTTGATAGTCCTTGTGGGGCTATCGGCGAAGAACGCGATCCTGATCGTGGAATTCGCCCGCGAGTTGGAGCTGTCCGGACGAACCGTCGTACAGGCGGCGGTCGAGGCAAGCCGGTTGCGTCTGCGCCCGATCCTGATGACCTCGATGGCCTTCATCATGGGCGTGGTGCCTCTGGTGACGTCGACCGGTGCCGGTGCGGAAATGCGCTCGGCCATGGGCATCGCGGTCTTTGCAGGCATGATCGGCGTGACGGCCTTCGGCATCTTCATGACACCGGTGTTCTATGTGCTGATCCGGAAGCTCTCCGGTGAACGCCCGTTAAAGCATGCAGGTGCCAAGATCGAAGCCCCGCATCTGGCGCCGGGGGAATAATCCCGGCATCACCTCAAAACCTGACCAGAAGGGCCGGAGCAATCCGGCCCTTTTCATGCAATTAACGGATATATTTTCTTCGCGTCGCGATATCGCCCGAATCTGTTTTTTAAGAGAAGGCTCGTTCGATGCATGAAGGAGAAGATTGTTGCAAAAGTCCGGCTTGCTTGCCCTCACCCTTGTTGTCACTGCGCTAACAGCATGTTCCGAAACGACGCCCGGCCCGTCGGCAAGTGCCTCTCCCGCAAAACCGCCCGTCGACCCCACACCGATCACCGGCAACTGGTGTAGCTCCGATGGCCAGCGGTTCTCCATTTCCGGCGAGCGTTTCGACAGCCGCGACAGCCAGTGCTCCGTAACACGGATAAACAATTACGAAGGCACGTTTACCGTCGCCATGTCCTGTACCGCCAACGGTCAGCAGTCGAACGAAAACATCACTATTTCCCCTGTCGGCCAATCGCTGCATATCTCGTTCCTGTCTATGGGCGGCAAGCGTGCTGTGGTGAGCCGCTGCGCCTCCTGACCGCCCCTAAATCACATTGAAGCCGACAATGATTTGGCGCGATTTTCGCGCCAAACGCGTTTTTACGAATAGCGTATTGCATTTTCCTGACGGAAATTATGGCGAACGACCGCCGAAGTTGTGACCAAAATATGGCAAATAGTTTTTGGTAACGATGTGATGCGACAGGGCAATCCCTCTCTGCTAAACTCCCCGTTGCAATGCCACACCCAAACTGAAGGGAGACAGACATGAAAGTCGTATTCGTGACTACAGCTGTCCTCGCTCTGTCGGTTACAGCTGCGATGGCAGACTGCACTTATCATAATGCTCAATCTTCCACGAAGATTGAGAAACCTCAGACAACTGCAAGCATTCAGACAACAGCACCGGAACAGAAATAACTGCCGGAATGTTTGAAGCTGAACTGCCATATTTTCATTTGTGACGATCATTGTCATAGGCAACCATCGTCACAAATTTTTTGAACTGGAACTTCACGTTGAATGAAGCGTTGAAGCCATTTCGCACCACTCCATTACCAAATTGTCCTTTTGTAATTCACCAAACCAAAAGATGAAAATCTCAGGTTCCCGGGAGGAAAACTGGCCTTCTCAAAGAGATTTCTTTTTAAATATTTAACCAATAGAGGGCTAAGTCGGGAAATCACGAGACGTTGTGAAAAATGGCCGGAAATATTATCCGCTTCAGTAGAAGAGCAAAAAAAAGCGCGCCCTCCAGATGAAGGACGCGAAAGAGGTGCAAGCTCGCTCTGATCGAGGAACCCGAACGGCAGGTTCACAAGGCTCGACCAGATGCCAGTCGGCCATTCTTTCCCGGAAAGCATCAATGTCTGCGTGATTGGTTTTTATTCGTAGCTCGAAACACTTCGCTTCGAGAGTAACCTTTATCACCGCTTCTGCGCTATCCGGACTGGTTGGCTGCCTATCGACCCCGACTCCCCGCGGTCGATAAGCAGCCCCCGCCCAATTTTTGCGCCAGCCTCCTAAGCCCCAACAGGCCGGCGATCATTTAGTGAACTCTCTAGTAGCGAAAAACAATTCCCCTATTCAGGGGGATAGTTCACAAAGAACAATCCGCCATTCCATCCTTAAATGACTTGTAAACGCCGGTAGAGACTAAAAAAAATCGTAAATCAGTTTGATATTTATTTGGAATCGGACCAAAATTTTTTAGTGTTATGTGTGAATTGTCACTTTTGAACGGAAATTTCGCTCGGCGAACTCAAGAGATTCTTGAAATTGCGCGCGTCCTCCCGTTTAAGCTTGGATACATTCGCAATTTTTCGTTTCTGGAGATGCCTCACGTGTCATGCGCAAACTGGATGTTCGCTTTCCGGCGTCTTCTCGCGCTCCGGGCACTGATCGCGCTTTTCGCTATTTGGCAAATCACACAATTCACTGGCCTGGCGGATGCTGGGCCACCCCCCGCCATGACCATCACACTGACCATTATCGCTCCAAATGGAACGACGCGCGTGCTCAGCAGCGATGACTTCACGAAGCTGCCGCAGAACAGCTTGCAAACCAACACGGCATGGACCGAAGGGCCGCAGAGTTTCGACGGCGTGCTGCTGCGCGATGTGCTGGCAACGGTGGGCGTTGACGGAACGGAAGCAGGCAGCCACTCGATCACGGTGCTTGCGCTTAACGATTACAGCATCAGCATTCCGCTGGAAGACGCCTATAAATACGACGTCCTCGTCGCGCACAAGATGAATGGCAAGGAGTTGAACCGGCGAGACAAGGGACCGTACTGGATCGTCTACCCGCGCGATCAGCATGAGGAACTGAACGATTCGCGCTATGATCACCGCTGGGCATGGCAGCTCAAGCAGATCGAGGTAAAATGAGATTAAAGCGGGGCTACATTCTTTCTGGCCTTGTCATGGTGGGGTTTGCGGCCCTGCTCGCTTATGCTTTCATTCAACTTCTCGTCATCCAGAAATCGCTCGCAACCTATGTCGGCGAAAACATGGTCTGGGCCATTACCCAGACCGAACGCGACGCCGGTCGTCTCGGCGAAACCGCGCTGACACTGCCAAGCGGCAACGCAAACACCGCTGACCTCTCGCTCCGTCTCGACGTTCTTTACAGCCGTTTTGCGCTTCTGGCCGATGCGCCGCAGAAGAAATATTTCGCCCGCATTCCGGACGGTGCCGAAACCATTCAGCGCAATGCCGACCGGCTTCCCGAAATCGAGGCGATGATCGATGCGGAACCTGATAAATTCGACCCGATTGCCATCTATGAAACACTGGTCCCCATGCGCGAGGAACTGAGCAAGGTCGCCAATGATGCGATGATCCTGGAGCGTGACCGCGGCGGCGCGCAGCGCGACCAGCAATTACAGTCGATCTATCTGATCATGTTCGCAGTGCTGGGTATCATGGCCACCGGCGCCATTCTGTCATGGCAGGTGTTTTCCAACATGCGCAAGGCCGAACGCGCTCACAAGGCGCTGCAGGAATACAAGCAGCAACTGGAACATACAGTTGCCGACCGTACCGCCGCCTTACGCGAGGCATTAGAGAGCGAGCGCAAGGCAAAGGAGCTCTACAAGAGCTTTATCACCACGGTGTCACACCAGTTCCGCACGCCTGTATCGATCATCGATATCATCGCCCAGCGTTTCATCCGTCGCGCCGACGAATTCACGCCCGAGATCATCGTTGACAAGGCCAAACGGATGCGGAACGCCAGCCGCCGCCTGATCCTGCTTCTGGAAAGCACCGCCAATGCGGAACGTCTCGATGAGAACGGATTTCAGATCAACCGGCAACCAGTCGATTTCTCGGAATTGGTTCGCAATACCTGCGCCTATCATCGGGAATTGCATCCGGAGCTGGAGCTTGTCACAAACATTCAGGACAGCGATACCTTCTGTTATTGCGACGGTATTCTAGTCGAACAGATTCTGGTCAACCTGCTTGGCAACGCCACCAAATATTCCCCGGCCAACAAGCCCGTCGAGGTGACCACCGAAGAAGACGAAAACGGGTTCAGATGCATCGTTCGTGATTACGGTATCGGCATACCGGCGGAGGATAAAGACCGCATATTCACGCGCTTTTTCCGGGCCAGCAACGCATCACATATGGCAGGCACCGGCCTTGGTCTCAGTCTGTCACGCGCCCTCGCCGAATTGCACGGCGGAACGCTTGTCTTCACTTCGATTGAAGGACAAGGTACGGTGTTCATTCTGACCCTACCAAAGGTGGCCCAGCATGCGACTACCTGAAATCCTCCCCTTGCCGACCGTCCTCTGCATTGAGGACGAGGCTCATATTCTGGAAGAACTGATCGATGAACTGGGTACTTCCGGTTTCAACGCTGTCGGCGCGGCCAATGCGATCGAGGCGATGCGCATACTGGACACGACGACGCCCGACATCATCATCTGCGATATATTGATGCCCGGCACCAATGGCCTGCAGTTTCTGGAACAGATTCGCGGCGCCCGCTCCGACCTGGCCGGAACACCATTTCTGTTCCTGACCGCTCTTGCCGACCGCAGCCATGAGTTGACAGGGAGGCAGGCAGGCGCTGACGATTATCTGACCAAGCCAATCGATTTCGACGTTCTCATCCTCACAATCCGCGCCCGGCTCAATCTGGTCGCTCGAGTGAAAGCCATATCCGCCCATTCGGCTGCGATGGAACCGGAAGGCGAATTCATCCATCTTTCGCGCCGGGAAACCGAAGTACTGAAAGAGATCGGGGATGGGCACAAGAATGGTGAAATTGCCCGCAAACTTGGACTGTCGGAACATACAGTCAGCGACTATGTAAAGGCCATTTATCAAAAGCTGAGCGTTTCTTCTCGCGCCGAGGCAACCCGTGAAGCAATAAGGCGCGGTTTGGTCGACATGAGATAAGCGAGCCAGTTCAAACATATTTGTTTGGGGATGACCGGCAATGATCTCGACAATCAGAAAGCCCCAAATTACGGTTTGATCATGGAGCAACCGGTTCGACGACGCGCTGTCTTCTTCATTGGCGGCTATGACCCAAAAACGCCCAACGCTTTTTTTGGGCGATTGAATAGAGAAATCAAGCGGTTCGAGGCACTCTGGGGCGTTCGTTCCGATGTTTCGAATGTTAGCATATCGCCTGATTGCGAGCTCGGCTTCGTATCGATCAAGACGGTTCCTGCCGATGACGATTGGAACACCGAAACAGACTTCAATTTTCTTGCACTGGACAAAATTGTGCTGGCGGATTTCGACCGCCCCCTGCCTGTCAGGCTGGCCAAATATCTTGTCGCTTTCGGCGATTTCGTCGTAACCGGCACAGCCTTTCGTTTCTTTGCTAAAGCCTGGCGCTTCGGGCTCTATTTCCTCTACCCGTTTCTTGTGCTCGCTTTGTTTGCAGCAGCAGGCTATGCCGTGGCGCGATGGACTGTGCAATGGCTGGGCGCCGTCAGCTGGCTCCTCGGTCTGGTGGTTTTTTCCGCAGCGCTCGCCGTTCTCGGCAAGCGGTGGTCAACCAACCATCTGATGGACCTATGGTCGTTTTCGCTCAATTTCATTCGGGGGCGGCGGCAGGACGCTGAATCCCTGATGCAGCGCTTTGCAGCCGGTATCGTCGAGCGCATCACCGCAAAACATTACGACGAAGTCATTCTGATCGGCCACAGCACCGGCGGCATGCTGATGCTGGACGTTGCCGCGCGCTGCCTTGCCATTGATCCCGATTTCAGCAGCCGTGCGCCCAACGTGACGATCCTCACGCTTGGGTCGACCGCACTCAAGGCCGGATACCATCCAGCAGGCAAGCATTTTCGAGAAGGCGTGCAACAACTGGTGGACGATGGCAAAATCGATTGGGTGGAAATCCAGTGCCTGACCGATGCGATCAATTTTTACAAAACCGATCCAGTAACCGAGATGGGCTTGAAGCGGGAGCCCCAGCGGCCGTTCCCTGTCACAAAAACCGTTCGGATAAAGGAAATGCTGCAGCCCGAAATCTACAAGCGTGTGAAGCGGAACCTTTTTCGTGTGCACTATCAATATGTATTCGGAAACACGAAGCCTTATTGGTATGATTTCTTTCAGATTTGCTGTGGGCCGATCTCGCTCCGGGCTCGAACAGATGACCGAATAATCGGTGCCCTGCCAAAGAAGGAAACTATTGCCGAATGACACCGACACTGGCCGCAATCGTCTGGGCTATTGGGCTTGTCGCCTGGGTCGTTATCCGCATTCCGCATCAGCGACGTGCGCGCAAGATCAAGGTTGCGAACAATGCAAAAACGCTGGCCGACAGGCTGGCGCTGGGTACAGCGAGCGTCGGCCTGTCGCTGATCCCGATTGTCTATGTCGCAACCGGCTTTCCTGCCTTTGCCGATTGTGCTTTCCAGCCATGGCTGGCCTGGATCGGTCTGATTGTCGAAATCGCTTTCCTCTGGCTTTTCTATGCAAGCCACCGCCAGTTGGGCAAGAACTGGTCCGTCTCGCTTGAAATCCGCCGCGAGCACAAGCTGGTGACCGACGGGCTTTACAAATATGTCCGTCATCCGATGTATTTGTCGTTCTGGCTGTGGGCGATTGCGCAGTTTTGCCTGCTGCCGAACTGGTTTGCCGGTCTGGCTGGCCTTGTCGGCGTTGCTATCCTTTATTTCTATCGGGTCGATCACGAGGAGGCGATGATGCGCACGACATTCGGCGCATCCTATGACGAATATGCAAGCCGGACCGGACGCGTCATTCCAAAAATCAAGTTCTAGTGATTTGGCTGAAACGGATCGGCGCTCTAGATACCTGTGCCATATATCGCGTTCGAAACGCCATTTCATCGTTCTCGGACGTGCTCCAACAGGTAATCGAAGATGAATTCAAAGCCGAATAGTTTGCGTTCGAAACCCCTGACCCGCCGCAGCCTGCTGCTTACCGGAGCTGCGCTTGCGCTCTATGGTAGCACCAGGGTACAGGCGGCACCCAAAACGCCCTCCAGAAGCTCGCCGCAAGCCGATGTCTATCTTCTGCGCGGTTTCGGGGACGTCTTCTCCACCGGTATCGACGAAATCGGCAAACAGTTGCAGGCCAACGGTGTCGACGCGCGTGTCGAAGGGCATCAGGCCTGGCGTTTCGTGCTGAACCAGATACTCGCCGACCAGCAGAAGAACCCACGCGCGCCTGTCATTCTTATCGGCCATTCGCTCGGCGCCAATGCCGTCATCGACATTGCAACCGCGCTTGAAAAGAAGGGCATTCAGGTCACTTATATGGCCACCTTTGCCGCCACGGCGCCAGCCCCTCTGCCCGGCAATATCCGGCGTGTCGTGAACTTCTATTTCAGGCAACACGGCTGGGGTCTGCCGCTGACCGCCGGCCCGCGTTTCAAGGGCAACCTCGACAATCGCGACTTCTCAGGCATGAAGGATATCGGCCATTTCAACATCGAGAAGCAGCGCCCGCTTCAGGACGAAGTGGTTCGTAATGTGCTGAGCATCGTACGCTCAAAATGACCTGAAAAGCCGACTGGCGGAAGAGAATGGGAGTCGAACCCACCAAAGACCGTCTATCGGCCCCTCCCGGATTTGAAGTCCGGACATGCCACCGGGCATGCATCCCTTCCAAATATTGAGTTCATTATATAGTTTCTTTCACGACAGCGGCCTTGAGTGGCGTTTAGCCGCCCAATTTCTACCATTTCCATTTTTCATCTTTGCTAGCGCATTACTGATCATGCCGTCAATCAGTGCAGTAGCATTGGCCTGTATGCCCTCTGCGTGGCTTTCTAATATGATGGGAGCACGAGGGCCTGAAAGAAACGACAAGTGGCTTGATCGCGTATTGGCTGAGCTGGCGCAGGACAAGAAAATATAGCAGTCATTCGTTGGGTAGTCCGCTAGGTTCAACTTTCTTGAACTCAATGGTGTAGCCAAGACGAAAGAGAACCAGAGCGCAATATCGAAGGGAAGGGTTTACGCCTTCCATAAAAAGCTGACTTACGCGTGATCGCGACACACCGAGCATATTTGCTAGATCTGAATGTGACATGCCTCGCTCCTCGAGAGCTGATCTGAGAGTATCTTGAAATGCAATTACATGATCTTCAGAAACGTACTTCTCTACGTCATCCCAACGTTTCATTATTCTATTCATCGCTCGCCCCCTCAATCCCCGTTGATGCGAGAAGCAGTCTAGGGCTGGTCTGTTAACTTTGCATGTTGGAAATCTCGACGGTATTCCTTGGTGAGTTGTTAAAAAAGGAGCCCCTCAGCGTGATCGCACGGGGTCGGAAGTCATATGTCATCGGCACCTCGAGAAGTTCGAGCTTGTAAAGACCTAACGTTCAACGTTCATTCAACCAGTAGAAGCTTCTCATGACTTGGATGTAGGTGGGTTTGTAAGCCCTGTTGAACTTAACTGTGTGGTTTTGCAGTCGAACAGCGATTTTGTGAGATCCAAATTCTGCAAAGCGCGTTGAAGTGTTTTTACCATTGAACGGCTCGCGCAATTTGAGATACCGAATGGCATTCTCGACTTCTGAGCTTTTCATGATCCCCTGTCCGTGGGTAACCCCAACAAATAATGGCCTGACGCACCTAGCGAATATCGGCGCGGCGCTTGGCATACGTACTGGGCAAGCTTCCAGATCGGCAAGTCAAGCCTGCAAGGCTTCCTTATACTCGTGTCATAAGCATTTTTAGGCCACTCATTAATCAGGCAGCGCGCGGCTGTCGATGTGTCTGGCACAACCTGATATTCTCAGTCTGCCGGTTTCCCCAAGCCATTTTCTCCTCCATAAGAAAATGCATTGTCGAGGGACGAACTAGGTAGGGCTGCGGCAAAATTCGTAGCTAAGCGAGTGTCTGGCGCGAGGTGATATCAGTGCAGCATGCGAGATGGCGCTCGCCAAAATTTTTCCGCGTCATGCAAACAGATCGTACTCAGCAAGAACGCAGAAACCGTTGTGTGCCAAGCCGTTAGTGTTAGCTGCGAGAATGGAGCGGACACCGTGGGGTCGCTGGAATCTCTGATGCGCCAAACAAATGGATAGTTCGCTGAGAGAAGCGTTTTGATAGTAACGAGCTTTGTTCTCTGTTAATCTTGCCCGTCACTGGATGATGCAGGTTCCCGGCCAGTCGCTGCACTGCCGGTTGGCGCAGCCACCAACGGCGGCTAGAACGAGCAAAAGGCAGATTGTAGTCGACAGAGATTTCATTTTGTTCCTCCGATCTGTGGTGCTTCCCCTTGCGCGAAATCGCCGAACAAGTCCAGCTTGCGGCGGTTCAGGCGACGTATGTCTCCGCGTCTTATCGTGACACTGTTGCGATCGAAGAATTCCAGTATCTGGATCGCCACCTTGCGACCACTATCCACCCGGTCGCGAAACCGCGCCGCAATGAACCAGCCACTATCAAATGCCGCATCCATATCCGACAGGATGCCGATCATTTCAGCAATCGTCCCCCGCAGAAAAAAATGGTCGTGCGCCACTTCATGCACCCGGCCCATACGCCCGGAAAGCTTGAGCAGGCGGCGAATATCTTCCTCCCGCTCATCAAGCAGACCCGCAATATCGCGCACGCGCGGCGGACGAAAACGAGCCTCACCGCCAAGCAGAGGTGCGATACGCTGCCAGAGCGCCTCGTCGGCATCGCTCATCGTCACTTCATGATCACGCAGGCGAAGCCAGGCACCATCCAGTCTCAGCAGGTCCGCCTCGACCAGCGCAGCGATGGCAGCGCGAAAGGCGGGCGCTGGCAGGCGCGGTTTCAACAACAACCGCAGCCGTTCGACACCCATGCCGATCAGGTCTGGATTTTCGTCATGGAAGGTGGCCAGTAGCGCCAGAATATCGTCACGCAGAGCGTCCCATCGTTCCGGCAATAACAACAGCACGGAATTTGCCTGCGGGAGCATCACGGCATCAAGCGCTTGTGCCAAACCTTGCGGGTCGTCCGCCAGCGCGCGGTCGCGCAGGAATGCCGTCGCATCAAGATAGTAAGGTTCAGCAGCCAGCAGTGCGCGTGCCGATTCTACCGGGTCGTCAATGGAATGGGCGTCAAGCTCTGCCATGCGCTCCGGACTGCGGCGCTTGCGTTGCGGCGGGCGCAGATCGAGAAAACGTCCGCCGCCAATGGTGCGTTGTGCGGACACATCGCGGATGACGAAGCGGTCTCCGACTGCAGCCGAGAAAGGACGATCCAGCACCAGTTGCACCCGATCTTCGGTGCCCGGCTGGAGCTCTTCATCCCGCAAAAGCACGATGCGGGCACCGACCTCCGTCGAGGCATGATGCAGGCGAACCGGGAACCACTGACCGATCGGCTTTTTTTCCGAGGAGAGGATTTGCAATAATGCATCGATGCGGTCCGTCGGACGATGAAGGCTTGGCAGCACCAGCATATCGCCGCGATGTATCGCCTCTTTCGATATGCCGTCACCTGCCAGATTGAGCGCGCAGCGATCACCCGCCTGCGCTATTTCGCTTGGCTGGTTCTGCGCTTGAATGGTGCGGATACGCGCCTCCTTGCCAGACGGGCTGATGACCAGATGATCGCCAATGGCGGCCTTGCCGGACAGCACCGTGCCCGTGACCACTGTGCCAGCGCCCTTGAGCGTGAAGGAGCGGTCCACCGCAAGACGAAAGCGTCCGTTTGTCCGCCGCTCACCGAATGCATGCGCTTGCACTTCCAGCAGCGCCTTCAGATCGTCGATCCCGGCACCCGACACGGTGGAGACCGCCAGCACGGGAATGTCGGCAAGTCCCGTCAGCGCCAGTTCATTGCTGATAGCGGTTTCAACTTCAACAAGACGGTCAGGTTCGACAAGATCGGATTTGGTGATGACGGCGATGCCACGCCGGATACCGAGCAGGTTGACGATTGCCAGATGTTCGCGCGTTTGCGGCATGATCCCGTCATCGGCAGCGACAACCAGCATGACGAAATCGATGCTCGCCGCACCGGCAAGCATCGTATGCACGAATTTTTCATGCCCCGGCACGTCAACAAAGCCGAGTATGTCCTTTTCGTCGCCGGACAAGGGCAGATAGGCAAAGCCGAGATCGATGGAAATGCCCCGCGCCTTTTCCTCCTTCAGCCGGTCCGTGTCGACCTGTGTAAGGGCGCGCACCAGCGAGGTCTTTCCATGATCGATATGCCCCGCCGTTCCGACGATCATGGCTTTTCGTTCAGCGCATTGCGCGCTGCCTCGATGAAAGGAGCGGCAAGCGTGCTGCCGCCCGCCTCAGCGCGCAGCAGATGTTCGTAAGCCGACGAAGGATCGCGTTCCACACCCATGCCAAGATGCAGCGCCGCGCCGAGCATGGCTTCGCCATCCGGATCGCCCGCAGCGGACGCATTCCGCCACCAGCAAACGGCCTGAGAGGGATCGCGCGGCACCCCGAGAGCATTATGATAAATCATGCCAAGCCGCGTCATGGCTGCGGCTATGCCGCCTTCCGCCGCCTTCAACGCCCATTCACGCGCCTCAACCGGGTCGGCGGTCATTACCTCCCCTTCCATGAGCATCCAGCTCAGCATGTCCTGTGCCTGCGGGTCCCCTTGTTCTGCGGCAAGCCGGTACAGCCTTGCAGCTTCCGGATAGTCGGCTTCGATATCTTCGCCCTTGAACAGCAGCGAAGCCAGATTGCGTTGGCCGGAAGCATCGCCGGCCGCGGCTGAAAGGACCAGCCAGCGTTGCGCAAGGACGACATCTTTCTCAACGCCCATGCCGCCCGCAAAGCAGGCGCCGATATTGTTCTGCGCGCGGGCATTGCCTGCACGCGCCAGCGGCTCCCAGATGGAAAGCGCCGCTGCGTAATCACCCGCCTTTGCAGCGACAAGCGCCTTTTCCAGCGCTTGAGCTGTCGTATCCGGCTTGGGCTTGCGGGTGAAAAGATCAGCGAGCCGCATAGGATGACAGGTTCCGAACAAAACTGGTCTCGTCATCAAGGCAGCGCAGATCGAGCACGAGTGCACCCTTTTCGATCCGCCCGATGACCGGCAAAGGCAGCGCACGCAATGAACCGCCGAGCGCTGTCAGCACGGAGCCGCTACCGTCTTTAGGCACAATCGACAATCCCGCGCTTGGAACGGTCGAGAGCGGCAATGCGCCAGAACCGATCTGGCTGGCGCAATCTGTCACCGCCACAATGAAAGCCGGGCCGAGTATTCTCTCCAGCCCCGGCTTGAGCCGTGTCGCCTGCGCGGCAATTTCGGTCTGCGGACGCGCCAGATAGCGAATAGTCGGCAGCTTTTCAGAAAGTCGTTCCGGATTACGATAAAGTTTCAACGTCGCTTCAAGTGCTGCGAGCCTGATTTTGTCCACCCGCAAAGCACGCTTCATCGGGTTCTTGTTAATACGGGCAATCAGATCGCGTCGCCCGACAATGAAGCCCGCCTGTGGTCCACCGAGAAGCTTATCGCCGGAAAAGGTGACGATATCTGCACCTTCGGCGACCGCTTCGCGCACTGTCGGCTCGTGTGCGAGACCGAAGGAAGTCAGATCGGCAAGTGTGCCGGAGCCAAGGTCATTGACCAGCGGCACGCCTTTGGCCTGCGCAATAGCGGCCAGTTCCGCCGCTGAGACTTCCCGCGTAAAGCCTTCAATCCGATAGTTTGACGTGTGGACCTTCAGTACCAACCCTGTATCGGGGTTGATTGCACTCTCGTAGTCACGCGGATGGGTGCGGTTGGTGGTGCCCACTTCGACAAGTCGCGTACCGGCGCGGGTCATGATATCCGGCATGCGGAATGCGCCGCCGATCTCGATCAGTTCGCCGCGCGATACAATGGCCTCCCTACCTGCAGCAAGGCTGTTCAGCACCAGAAGTACAGCAGCAGCATTGTTGTTGACGACGGTGGCATCTTCCGCTCCCGTCAGCTCACAGACAAGCGCCCGCAGAAGATCATCGCGCTCGCCACGCCCACCCGATGACAGGTCAAATTCGAGCGAAACCGCCTGCCGCATGGCTTGTGTGGCAGCCTCGACGGCGGCTTCGGCAAGAATGGCTCGCCCCAGATTGGTGTGCAGGACAGTTCCGGTCAGATTGAACAGCGGACGCAGGCTCGATCGCCCTGACGCTTCAAGCAAATGGAGAACCCGCTCAGCCAAATGCGTGTTACTGGAGAGCGAGGCGCCGGATTTCACCGCCTCGCGCTCGTCGCTCAAAACCTTGCGAATAGCCTCAGTCACCGACGCACGGCCAAAACTCTCCAATGCCCCGGAAAGCTCCGCCATTTGCAGGATGGCATCCACGGACGGCAGGTGGCGCAGCGGAGACTTGATCTGGTCCATGCTTCCTCACAGTCCGGCAAGAAGCGGCGAGAAGCCACCTCGCCTGTAAGGCGTCTCGCGCATCAATATATCAAGGCCGAGGCTCGCAATATCGTCGGTCATAGGATCGGCATCCGCCGATAGCTGCTGATAGATGATCTTAACCCAGCGCTGGCATTCATCGCAGGTTTCAGCCTTGATAATGCCGCCACCTTCCTCGACTTCCTTGTAGCCGATACCCTTTGTCGAGCCGCAGCACACACATTTGACCCGGACATAGTGCCAGAGCGTGTTGCAGACGGAACAGGAGCAGAAACGCGCGCCATGCGCACCGTGCCAGCCCACGACCATCGAGCTTGACGGAATGCTGCCGCAAGTCGGGCAGACGCCATCGGCAACGGGTTTCAGCGACTTCGAGTCAAGCGCCGCTGCAAGCCGCGTGAAATGGAGCTGCAAGCCTGCCCAGACATAGATATGTTCAGCAATTGCTTCCGGCGGCAGAATACCGGCGAAAACTGCCTCGATCATTCGGCGACGCGCACCCGCATCGCTGTTCGCCACACGTTCCAACGCATCGGCGGCATCTTGCGGTTTGGCGATCGTGCGGGCGTGCTCGAACAGCCGGTCGAAGACAGTCCCTAGTGCTGGTTCTGATATGGCATCCGCACGATCGATCGCCGGCATGCCGAAATCCCGTCCCCGGTCGTCGCCGTGTCGCGCGGCGACAGGACCGAGACCAGCCGCTATTTCAGACTGTGCCTCGCTCAGGTCGGCAATGAACTCCAGATAAGGTTTCAGCGGGCTGACCGAACCCAGAAAACGCAGACGCTCTGCTCTTCTGGCAAAAAGCGCGCCGGGGTCCGGCAATTGCACGAAGGGTGGGGCCGATATTTCGCCGATGACCGTCGGGTCCGGCACCAGATCTTTCTTGCCTGCCATGTCACTCCTCACGAACCCAACGGGTCACGTAAACCACGGAATATTATTACCCTCTAGGACGTCGAGTAAGTTCAGGCGGCAGGCTTGCTGCCGCCCTGCTTCACTTTCTGCTTCGATGTCAGTTCGCGCAACCACTTGCGGTGATGTCGCCATGCCCAGCCGCCGGTAACCGTGCCGCGTGTCATCGCATTGATCGTGCCCTTGACCCAGATCGCGGCATAGACGTGCACGATCCAGACACAGATCGCCGCCACCGCCGCCATGGAATGGACAAGCAGGGCCCAACGCTGCTGATTGATGCTGGTATAGGAGCCAAAATATTCGTTCCAGATCATCACGCCGGAAACAATCAGGATGATGATCAGCAAGGACATGGACCAGAAAACGAGCTTCTGACCGGCATTATATTTGCCGACTTCAGGCAGCTTTTCCTCATTGCCGGAAATCACGTCATTGGCATGTGCGAGCCATTGGCTGTCTTCGCGCTTCCACAGATTGGCGCTCCAGAAACGCACGAAAAGCCCCAGAAAGCTGAAGAACAGCACCACGCCAATCCATGGATGGATGGCGCGTGTCCATTGTCCGCCGCCGAACAGGCCCGACAGAAAAAACAGCGATGGGTGGAACATCGCAAGGCCGGACAGGGCCAGCAGCACGAGACTGATGGCGGTGATCCAGTGGTTGATGCGTGCGCCACCGGAATAGCGATGCACCTTGACGGGCTTACCGAGTTCTATCCCGTCACCGCGTTCAACATCGTCAAAGTCGGTCTTGCTCATGAGCTTTTCTCTCCCGTGAGCTTTTCGGCCTGTTCCTCGTCATGCTCTGTCACGACGTTCGGACCCTTGAAGATATAATGCAGCAGACCTGCTGCCGCAGCCAGCCCCATTGCGGCCATGCCTGCATATTTGGACACACCCTTCCACGCTTCGACAACCGGGCTGATGCGCGGATTGTTCGGCAGGTTGGCGTAGATTTCCGGCTTGTCGGCGTGCTGCAGCACATACATGACATGCGTGCCGCCAACGCCCGGCGGATCGTAGAGCCCGGCATTTTCGAAGCCGCGCGATTTCAGATCCTTGATGCGGCCATCGGCCCATTCCTTCATCTCGTCCTTGGTACCATAGACGATGGCTTGTGTCGGGCAGGCCTTGGCACAGGCCGGTCCCTGTCCCACCGCAATGCGGTCGGAGCAGAGCGTGCACTTATAGGCCTTGTGGGTTACTTCCGAAACACGCGGAATGTTGAACGGGCACCCCTTGATGCAATAGCCGCAGCCGATACAGTTATCGTGGATGAAATCGACGATACCGTTGGAATATTGCACGATTGCGCCTGGCGCCGGACATGCCTTGAGGCAGCCGGGGTCTTCGCAATGCATACAGCCATCCTTGCGGATCAGCCATTCCAGATTGCCGGTGTCGGGATTGTCCCACTCGGTAAAGCGCATCAGCGTGAATGTATTCGGTGTCAGGTCGTGCGGATTGTCATAGACACCCACATTGATGCCAACCTCCTCATGCGTGTCGTTCCATTCGGCGCAGGCCGACTGGCAGGCCTTGCAGCCGATGCATTTCGACACATCGATGAGCTTTGCCACCTCGGTCTGGCGCTTGGCAGGCGGCGTCACATTCGACGCCGACCGCCTGATCAGGTCCTTGTCACCGAAACGCGGCTGTTGCGGCTGGACGCTAGGATTGGGAACGGGTGGAAACATCTCTAGTCCCTCCTAAGCTACAGGCGCGCTTGAGCGCTCGATATTGACCAGAAACGCCTTGAACTCCGGCGTTTCAATGTTCGCGTCGCCGACGAAAGGTGTCAGCGAGTTCGGACCGAAGCCCTTGCGGGCGGCCCCCATGAAGCCCCAATGGAGCGGGATGCCGACCACATGCACCGTCTTGCCGTCGCAGATGAGCGGCTTGATGCGCTTGGTCACCACGGCCTTGGCCTTGACCGAGCCGCGCTTCGACCACACCCGCACCCAGTCGCCCTTGGCAATGCCCTTTTCCTTCGCCAGCTCTTCCGAGATTTCCACGAAGAATTCCGGCTGCAGAACGGCATTCACTGTGACGTGCTTCGTCCAGTAGTGGAAATGCTCGGTCAGGCGGTAGGAAGTCGCCGCATAGGGGAATTCCTCCGAGGCCGTTTCCGCGAACTGCTTGAAGTCGTCGTTGAAGACGCGTGCCACCGGATTGCCCCGAACCTTCGGCGCGATCACATTGGCGACAGGCGATTCAAACGGCTCGTAATGGGCCGGGAACGGACCGTCACGCATCA
The DNA here is from genome assembly GCF_026014005.1 of Brucella sp. JSBI001. Classification (NCBI taxonomy): domain Bacteria; kingdom Pseudomonadati; phylum Pseudomonadota; class Alphaproteobacteria; order Hyphomicrobiales; family Brucellaceae; genus Brucella; species Brucella sp. JSBI001. The sequence continues at coordinate 1,965,218 of NZ_CP110339.1, forward strand.
TGCCGCGGCTGAACAGGCGCGAAGAGCCTTCCGCATTCATGATGAACGGACCGACCTCGTTCGGCTTGGCGGTCGGCGCGATGTCCGGCACGTCATAGCCCGTCCATTTCGAACCGTCCCATTCGATGAGCTTGCGGCTCGGGTCCCACGGCTTGCCGTTGAGGTCGGCGGAGGCGCGGTTATAGAGAATGCGACGGTTTGCAGGCCACGACCAAGACCAGTTGAGATAGGCGCCTGTCTCGTCCGGATCATGGTTGTCGCGGCGAGCCATATTGTTGCCAGCCTCGGTGAAGCAACCGGAATAAATCCAGCATCCCGATGCCGTCGAACCGTCGTCGCGCAATGCCGCAAAGCCGGACAGAAGTTTGCCAGCCTCGGCAACCACCTTGGTCGGATCGGTTGGATCGGTCACCGTGCCAATCGCACGACCGTTCAGTTCCTTGGCCAGTTCTTCAGCCGTCGGTTCGCCCTCATCCTTGTAATCCCACACGAGATTGAGGATCGGATCGGGGAAAGCACCGCCTTCCTTACGATAAAGCTCCTTCAGCCGCAGATATATCTGCGCCATGATCCAGTTATCGGTCTTCGCGTCGCCGGGCGGTGTAGCACCAGGCCAGTGCCATTGCAGCCAGCGTCCGGAATTGGTGAGCGAACCCTCATCCTCTGCAAAGCAGGTGGAGGGCAGCTGGAACACTTCCGTCTGGATGGAAGCCGAATCCACATCGTTGAATTCACCGTGGTTTTCCCAGAAACGAGAGGTTTCCGTTTCCAGCGGGTCCATCGTCACGAGGAATTTCAGCTTCGACAAAGCATCGGTCAGCTTCTTGCGGTTCGGCACCGCCATCAGCGGATTGAAGCCCTGACAGACATAGCCGTTGACCTTGCCTTCATACATCATGTCGAAGATACGAAGCATGTCGTAATTCGGCACGTCCAGCTTCGGCAGCCAGTCATAGACGAAGTCGTTTTCGACAGTTGCGGCACTACCCCACATCGCCTTCTGGAAACTGACGAAGAACTTGCGATAGTTCTGCCAGTAGCTCGTCTGGTTCGGGCGCAGCGGCTTGAAACCGCGTGTCGACATATAGATTTCGAGATCGGTTTCCTTTTCAACCGGGATATTCATATAGCCCGGCAGAAGATTGGACATCAGACCGATATCGGTCAGCCCCTGAATGTTGGAGTGACCGCGCAGCGCATTCATGCCGCCGCCACGCACGCCGATATTGCCGAGGATCAGCTGCAGCATCGCCATGCAGCGAATATTCTGCGACCCCTTGGAATGCTGCGTCCAGCCGAGCGCATACATCGACGTCATCGTCTTGTCGGGCGCCGAGCATTCGGACATCATCTCGGCCACTTTCAGGAATTTCTCCTTCGGCGTGCCGCAGATGCGTTCCACCATTTCCGGCGTGAAGATCGAAACATGCTGCTTCAGCAGATTCCACACACAACGGGGGTTCTGCAGCGTATCGTCGACGACCGCATAGCCGTCATCGCCGATCACATAGTCCCAGCTCGAGCGGTCATAATCCCGCTTTTCCTCGTCATAGCCGGTAAACAGCCCGTCCTTATATTCGAAGCCATCCTTGATGATGTAGCTGGCATTGGTGAAATGCTTCACATAATCCCACTGCACCTTGTCATTCTGGATGCAGTAATTGATGACGCCGAGCAGGAAGGCGATATCCGAGCCCTGCCGGATAGGCGCGTAGAAATCCGCCACGGAAGCCGTGCGCGTGAATCGCGGATCGACGACGATCAGCCGGGCACCGCGGTTGGCCTTGGCCTCCGTCACCCATTTGAAGCCGCAAGGATGCGCTTCCGCCGCATTGCCGCCCATGACAACGACAAGATCGGTGTTCTTGATATCGGTCCAGGAGTTGGTCATTGCTCCGCGGCCAAATGTTGGGGCGAGACTCGCCACCGTCGGGCCGTGTCAGACGCGTGCCTGGTTATCGAATGCAACTATGCCTGTGCTGCGCACCACCTTGTAGGTGAGAAACGCCGTTTCGTTGGTGGTTGCCGAAGCCGCAAGGAAGCCTGTCGAGGTCCAGCGGTTGACCGTTGTGCCCGCCGCGTTCTTCGCGATGAAGTTGGCGTCGCGGTCGTCTTTCAGATGCCGCGCGATGCGGTCAAGCGCATCTTCCCAGGCAATCTGCTTGAACTCGGACGAACCCGGTTCGCGTACCTGCGGATATTGCAGGCGAGTCTTCGCCTTGACGAAATCCTTCAGTGCCGCGCCCTTGGGGCAAAGCGTGCCGCGATTGGTCGGGTGATCCGTATCGCCTTCAACGTGGATCAGCTCGGCCTTTTCGCCTTTCCTGACATCACCCTTGGAATAAAGAATAATACCGCAGGCGACCGAGCAGTAAGGGCAGGTATTTCGGGTTTCGGCCGTGTTGGTCAACTTGAATGGGCGAATGGATTCGGCATAGGCGCTTTCCACTGCACCAAAACCGAAGGACCCAAGCGCCGAAGCCGCCACTACCGCCCCCGTTCCGCCCAGAAACTGGCGGCGTGAGAGCTCCACATTCATTGCGCTGCACCTCCCTGATCGTCAGAAGAAAAACGCCGAAGCATATTCTTCTTTAAATTGGACTTGCCTGACATCAGTTCACCGCAATAAAACCAAGTTGTCAACCGAACAGCAGGCTAAAAAAATTAACAATAAGGTGCATTTATCAATAACATGACTTTAATTGTCAGGTATTAATACATGCACCTCATCACAAGAATGACTTGAAAACGCGCTGGCTGATTGACGTTCCTGTGTAAAAACGCCAGACTGCTTTTGTGGCTTCTTATATTGCTCCCGAGTTTCGGGGCCTGAATTTTGAGTGGCTCTTGCCTCGCGTCGGCTTGTTTAACCCGGTGCGACGGTGTTGTGCGGCCCTCATCTCAGGCTCGCTTCAATCGGGCAAAGCCGCGTCCAGATTTCCTGCAATCATTGCATACCTGCCGTTTTCCGGACCGAGGGCGGGAGGAACGATTTTTCTCGCGCAATTGCAAAAAGAACAATTCAAAGCAAAAAGGGGATCGTCATGAACCGTCGGGAACTTCTTAAATCCGGTGCGGCTTGCGCGGCTTTCAGCATGCTGCCGAATTTTGCATCTGCAGCCGGTAACACATTCGCACCGCAACCGTCGGGCTGGCGCAGCTTCGAGATTACCACCAACATCACGCCCGCCGCTTCGGGGGAAGTCATTCGTGTCTGGGTTCCGATGGCCGGGTTCAATGGCAATGACTGGAACCGTCCCGAAGGCAATCGCTGGACGACAAACGCCAAGGTCGCGCGGCTCGATCGCGATCCGGCCAGCGGCACCGGCTTGCTTTACCTCGAATGGGACGCAAACGAAGCGAAACCGCAAGCCGAAGTCATCAGCCTCATCTCCACCCGAGACCGTGCAAGCAATCTCGATGCGTCAGCAAAGGCCGTGCCGCTGACCCGTGCCGAACGCGAACGCTATCTGGCCGGGACACGCCTTGCACCCGTTGATGGTATCGTCAAACAGACCTCCGACAAGATCATTGCGGGTGCCGCCACCGATCAGGAAAAGGCGCGCCTCATCTATGACTGGGTCGTCGCCAACACCTACCGGCGCGCCTCGACACGAGGCTGTGGCGACGGCAATATCGTCGCCATGCTCGACAGCGGCGATCTCGGCGGCAAATGCGCCGACCTCAATCCGCTGTTCGTCGCTCTGGTCAGGGCGGCGGGAATTCCGGCCCGCGACCTTTATGGCGTGCGCGTTGCGCCTTCCGCCTTCGGTTACAAGAGCCTTGGCGCGAAGAACGAAGTCATCACCAAGGCCCAGCACTGCCGCGCCGAAATCTATCTTGACGGCATTGGCTGGGTCGCAACCGATCCGGCGGATGTGCGCAAGGTGATGCTGGAAGAGGAAAAGGATGGCCTGACCGCCGACGATCCACGTGTCGCAGCCGTGCGGCAAAAGCTTTTCGGTTCATGGGAAGGCAACTGGATCGCCTTCAATGATGGCAGCGATATCGCCTTGCCTTCTGCTCATGGCCCGGAACTCGGTTTCCTGATGTATCCGCAGGCCGAAGTTGCCAGCGCCCGTCTGGATTGTCTCGATGCGGATGCTTTCCGCTACACGATGACCGCGCGCGAAATAACAATTTAGCTTGAGGAAATAGCATGGATATCGCATCGCCTATTCGTCTCAGCACACTTGCCCATGGCGGCGGCTGTGGCTGCAAGCTTGCTCCCGCCGTCCTGCAGGATCTGCTGGCCGACCAACCGACCATGCAGCCTTTCAGCCAGCTTCTCGTCGGAACGGAAACCGGCGACGATGCCGCCGTCTGGCAGCTCGATGACGAAAACTGCGTGATCGCCACCACCGACTTCTTCATGCCGATGGTGGACGATCCGTTCGATTTCGGATGCATCGCAGCCACCAACGCGATATCCGACGTTTATGCCATGGGCGGAACACCGATCATGGCGCTGGCGATCCTCGGCATGCCGGTGAACAAGATGCCCGCCGAAATGATCCGCGAAATCCTGAAAGGCGGCTCCAGCATCTGCGCTGAAGCTGGCATTCCGGTCGCGGGCGGACATTCCATCGACGCGCCGGAGCCGATCTACGGATTGGCCGTCATCGGCACCTGCAAGCTTTCCAGCCTGCGCAAGAACAGCGGCGCACGTCCCGGAGACACGTTGATCCTGACCAAGGCAATCGGCGTCGGTATTTATTCCGCTGCCTTCAAGAAGCAGGAACTCGACAGCGCCGGTTACGATGAAATGATGGCGTCCGTCACCTTGCTGAACCGGGTTGGCGCCGAGCTAGGCAAGGATGACGCCGTCCACGCAGTCACCGACGTCACCGGCTTTGGCATTCTCGGACATGCACTCGAAATGGCGCGCGGTTCGAATGCAGGTATCAGCCTCGACTATGCTGCGCTGCCGTTGCTCAAGCACGCCGAAAAGTTGACGCAAGGCGGTTTCGTGACCGGAGCCTCCACCCGCAACTGGGCAAGCTATCGACATGATGTGCAGCTGCCAGACGATTATCCGCTCTGGAAACAGCAATTGCTGACCGACCCGCAGACCTCCGGCGGGCTACTGATATCCTGCGCACCGGAGGAAGCCGAAAGGCTTTTGAACAGCATCCGCGGCGCCGGTTATCCATCTGCCCGCATCGTCGGAAAGGTGACAGACGATGCAGGCCGCGTGACGGTGACAGGATAGGAATTGTTGAGTCGGCTCATCAACAGCTCGCTTGCCGTTTGGGCCTTTCTTCTCTGGAAATCGCCGCCATGAGGCGATAAAGGCAACAGGATAATATTTTCCAGAGGGACATCATGGGCTATTTTCCAAGTTGGCGTTTGACATCAAACGCCGTCGTGCTTCCTGACGAGCGCCTGCCAGCCGCCGCCGCCATACCGATGGGCGTGCAGCATCTTCTCGCAATGTCGGGCTCGACCATCGTCGCTCCGCTGCTGATGGGTTTCGATCCCAATGTGGCCGTTTTCTTCTCCGGTATCGGCACGCTTCTGTTCTTCGTGCTGACGGCAGGTCGTGTGCCAAGCTATCTCGGCTCGTCCTTCGCATTCATCGCGGTCGTGATCGCCGCAACCGGCTATAGCGGTTCCGGCCCCAATCCCAATATCGCCATCGCGCTCGGCGGCATCATTGCCTGCGGCGCGCTCTATGCCCTTATCGGCCTTGTAGTCATGGCCATCGGCACAGGCTGGGTCGAACGACTGATGCCTCCAGTCGTCACCGGCGCCATCGGCGTTTCCATCGGCCTCAACCTTGCGCCGGTCGCCGTCGGCCAGTTGAAAGGAAGCGGCACGCATATAACCATCGCGCTGCTCACTGTTCTCTGCATGGCGATGATCGCAGCCTATGGACCGCGTGGAACCAAGCGCCTGTCGGTGCTCTTCGCACTGCTGTTCGGCTATCTTCTGGTCCTGATCCTCGGCAACGGTCTCGGCATCGTGCCCGGCATCGATTTCACCGCCGTCAACAATGCAGCCTGGTTCGGCCTGCCGCATTTCACCACGCCGGAATTCAACTGGCAGGCGATCACCCTCATCGCGCCGGTCGCCGTCGTTCTGGTGGCTGAAAATCTCGGTCATATCAAAGCACTCGGCTCCATCACCGGCCAGAACATGGATCGCTACATCGGTCGCGGCTTCCTCGGTGATGGCATCGCGACCATGATTTCCGGCTCAGGCGGCGGCACCGGCGTCACCACCTATGCCGAAAATATCGGCGTCATGGCGATGACCAAAGTTTATTCGACACTGATCTTCGTCATTGCGGCCGTCATGGCACTGATCCTCGGCATGTCGCCGAAATTCGGCGCGATCCTGCAGACCATCCCTGCCCCGGTTCTGGCGGGTCTTGCCGTTTCAGTGTTCGGCCTGATCGCCTCGGCAATGGCCCGCATCTGGATCGTCAACAAGGTGGACTTCGCGGATTCCCGCAACCTCTTCACCGCTGGCGTGGCACTGATTTTCGGCGCTGGCGACTTCACGCTGAAGATCGGCGATTTCGCTCTTGGCGGTATTGCCACCTCAACGCTTGCAGCCTTGGTCTTCTACCAGCTGCTCGGCATTGGTCGCAGCGAGAAACCTGCGGCATAAGACAAAGGGGAGCGGGCACTCGTCCCGCTCCTTCCATGCCGAAGCAGCTCATACTTGATCGACATCAATTACTGTATTTTTATATTCGTCTATGTCTGTGAACGAAGATCATCCGGATGAGACGGGCTCATGTTATCAGACCTTTTCGAACACAACCGGCAATGGGCAGCGGAAAAGCGCCAGGAAGACCCTGAATATTTCAGCCGGCTGTCATCGATGCAGCGTCCGGAATATCTCTGGATCGGGTGTTCGGACAGCCGTGTTCCGGCCAATGTTGTCACCGGATTGCAGCCGGGCGAAGTCTTCGTACACCGCAATGTCGCCAACCTCGTCCATCGCGCCGATCTGAACCTTCTGTCAGTGCTTGAGTTTGCCGTCGAGGTGTTGGAGATCAAGCACATCATCGTCTGCGGCCATTACGGATGCGGTGGCGTGCGTGCTGCCATGGCCGGATATGGCCACGGCATCATCGACAACTGGCTCCAGCCGGTTCGCGATATTGCGCAGGCAAACGAGCAGGAGCTGGACGGTTTTGCTGATCCCGAAGAACGTCTGAACCGGCTTTGCGAGCTGACCGTCGCCTCGCAGGTGGAAAGCCTGTCGCGCACGCCGGTTCTGCAATCGGCCTGGAAACAGAACAAGGATATCGTCGTGCATGGCTGGATTTACGGCCTCAAAGATGGCCTGTTGCGCGACCTCGAATGCGATTGCACGAAAAGCGTGCTGCATTTTTCGTGTCAGCCAGCGGGATAATCCGCAAGGAGCTTTTCGGCCCTGACACGCATGTCCGATCCGAGCTCGGTCGAACGTCGCGCAATTTTGTCGAAACAAACCGTAGTCGTCTCGTTGACCGCGCGCAGTTCGCCGTCAAGCGATCCCACCATCATCTGGCGAAAGGTGATCGACGAGCGCCCGACTTTCAGCACATGCGAACGGATCGTCAGCAGGTCTCCGGCTGGCACTTCCTGCTTGTATTCGGTTGTCGCGCGCACATCTGCCCAGCCAAAGCTGTCATCGGGAATTTTCCCAGCGATATGGCCCAAAAGCTGAAAGCTCGCATCATCGAACATCCCGGCATAATGCCGGACATTCATGTGCCCCATGACATCGCACACCCACGGATGCGCGACGCCAACAAAGGTAACAAGACCACTCATCGCGCCACCGATTGATAGCCACCAAGGAAAGCCGTGAGGTTATCGCCCAGCGCATCGCAAAGGTAGCCACCTTCCTGCACGATAACGGTTGGCAGCCGAAGCTTCGCGATTGCTTCGGCAATCCGGCCGAAACCGCCAGTGGTGACCGACAATCCGCCAAACGGATCGCCTTCAAACGGATCAAGGCCAAGCGCCACCACCAGCGCATCCGGCGCAAAGGCTTCGATACGGCGGAAGGCCGTGTCGAGTGACGCAAGGAATTCGGCATCGCCGGATTTGCGCGGTAGTGGCAGGTTGAGATTGTAACCAAGCCCCGCACCCTCGCCGCGCTCATCGGCATGGCCCCAGAAAAATGGATAGAAGCGCACCGGATCGGCATGGATCGAGACTGTCAGTACGTCGGGACGGGCATAGAATATCCCCTGCGTCCCGTTGCCATGATGCAGATCGACGTCGAGGATTGCCACGCGCTCCGCTTTCGAGCGCAGGCGCTGGGCTGCGACCGCTGAATTGTTGACGAAGCAGAAACCGCCTGCCACATCGGCAAAGGCATGATGCCCCGGCGGACGGCAAAGCGCATAGGCCGCGACCTCGCCTGCAAGCACCGCATCGGCGGCATCGACCGCGCTCCATGCGCTCCAGCACACGCTTTCCCATGTATGTTCAGCAATCGGGCACGCCGTATCGGCCATGTGATAGCCAACCTGCCCCACGGCAGACGCCGGATAACGGCCGTCACGCCCCAGCGGGTGGATGTTCGGGATCACCTCTTCCGAAGCCTCCTCGATGCGCCGCCAACGGGCATAAATGTGCTGCAGGAATTCAAGATATTCCGGCGTATGCACGGCTGCAATCGGGCCCAGACCATGATTTTGCGGACGGATGATTTCGTAGCCTGCGGCCTTCGCACCGGCGAGCAGGCGCTCAACACGCTCCGGCTGTTCGGGGTTAGGCTGCGGCGCACCGCTGGAAAGAAAGGCTTTCGGGTCGTGATGCTTCTGCTCAACGGCGTAAAAGGCTTTCATGATTACTCCCTGATTTGATTGATGCGCGCCAGACGGGCGAAATCATCGCCATAGGCACCGTGATCGCGGTCGGCTTCAATCCAGCCGATACCCAGCCGGTCATAAAATCTTTGCGCTGCGACATTGTCCCGGTCCACGGCCAGCCGCAGATAGACACCGCCGCGCGCCATCGACCAGGAGGCGACATGACGCAAAAGCATCTCGCCGATCCCCTTGCCGCGAAAGGTTTCGTCGACATAGAGGTCCTGCACGTAGACGCCGGGTTTGCCCAACCATGTCGAGAAGATCGGGAAGAACAGGGCAAGACCGGCAAACCTATCGTCCACCTCGGCGATCAGACTGGTGAAAGCCGCATAGGGACCAAAACCATAACAGCGGAAATCCTCAACCGTGCTGGAGATTTTTCCCGCAGCGCCAAGTCCTGCGCCCATCGTGCAGATTGCTGCGTGAATCTGTTCGGCATCGGCAAGTTCGCCAAGCCGAACCACGACGCCGGTTTTACTGTCCAACACGATCTTCGGCATCAGAGCATTTCCTGTTTTGATTGAATCATTGGAAACTCTCGATCCTTTTGTTTTACGCATGTCTTTACCCCGAAACCGGTTCCCACTTTCGGGAGACATGCTCTAGAACGCCACCCTGTCTCCACCTTTGAGACCCAGATATTCACGCGCCTCGTCAGGCGTTGCAACGTCCAGCGACAGGCCGTCGAGGATGCTGCGGATGCGCCGCACCTGATCGGCATTGCTTTTGGCAAGCTGACCGCGCCCGTCATAAAGGCTGTCTTCCAGCCCGACGCGGACATTGCCGCCCATCGCCGCCGCCATGGTAATCATCGGAATCTGGTGCCGTCCTGCCGCCAGCACGGAGAAGGAATAGTCGTCCCCGAACAGCTTGTCGGCGATGCGCTTCATATGCATGAGATTGTCCGGATCGGCCCCGATACCACCCAGAACCCCGAAGACGAACTGGATGAACAGATGGCCGGACACCAGCCCCCGGTCGCGGAAATGCGCCAGCGAATAGAGATGGCCGACATCATAGCATTCAAACTCGAAGCGCGTGCCGCAGCCTTGGCCGAGACTGGTCAGAATGCCTTCCATATCCGCGAAAGTGTTCTTGAAGATCGAATGGCGCGTGGCTTCCAGCAGTTCCGGCTCCCACGCATGCTTCCATTCACGCGGTTTGTCGAGTGCCGGGAACAGCGCGAAATTCATCGAGCCCATATTGAGCGAACACATTTCCGGTTGCGCCTTAAGCGGCGCCGCCAGCCGGTCTTCCAGTGTCATCAGCGACGAGCCGCCGGTAGAAATATTCACCACCGCCGCGGTCGATTGCTTGATGCGCGGCAGGAACTGCATGAACAGGTCCGGGTTGGCGGACGGCCTGCCGTCGCGTGGATCGCGGGCGTGAAGATGCAGGATGGATGCGCCCGCTTCCGCCGCCGCAATGGCTTCGCTCGCAATCTCGTCGGGCGTCACCGGCAGATGCGGCGACATGGAGGGCGTATGGACGGAGCCTGTCACCGCGCAGGTGATGATCACCTTGCGACGCGTCTTCTTCTTGTCGGTCATGATCCGGTTTCCTTACGCATTCACAGGCAGTTTGAGTTCACGCGCCAGAACCTCCAGCGTGTCACCGAGAATGGCGGTGATTTCGCCGACCTGTTCGCGGCTCACAATCATCGGCGGGCAAACGAGGAAATGGTCGCCCTCGACACCGCCGCGCGTGCGACGCGAATAGATGATGAGCCCGCGTTCATAGGCGAGATCGACCATGCGCTGATGGGCGTTCAGTTCCTTCGGCAGCGGCTTCATGGTTTCGGGGTCAGAAACGAATTCTGCCGCCAGCAGCAGGCCTTTGCCGCGCACGTCGCCGATGAAGGGGAAGCGTTTCGCAAGCCCCTCCAGTTCGCCCTTCAGTGCATCGCCCATGCGAGCGGCGTTGCCAACCAGATCGAGACGATCAATCTCCTGCAATACGGCCTTGCCCGCCGCACAGGCCAATGGATTGCCGGCATAGGTGAAGCCGTGCAGGAAGCCACCTGCATCCAGAACCGGCTGGACGATGCGGGCCGGCGCCGCCATGGCGCCAAGCGGGCAATAGCCGGAAGCAAAGCCCTTGGAAAGCGCTATAAGGTCGGGTTTGCAGTTCCAGTGATCGCCGCCGAGAAACTTGCCGGTGCGCCCGGCACCGCTCATCACCTCGTCGTGGATCAGAAGGATGCCATAACGGTCGCAGATTTCGCGGATGCGCGGATAATAGCTGTCGGGCGCAACCAGCGCGCCGGTGGATGCCCCACCGATCGGCTCCATGATGAAGGCAAGCACGCTTTCAGGACCTTCTTCCTGAATCTTCTCCTCCAGCATGTCGGCATATTTCTGCCCGCGCTGTTCCATCGTGAGATTATCGCGGTCGAGATAAGCGGTCGGAGCCGGGACTTTCGGCATTTCGCGCATGATAGGCGCGAAGGGCTCGCTCAATGCCGCGTAGCCGGTGACAGCCAGCGCGCCAAGCGTGCCCCCGTGATAGGACGGAAAGCGCGAAATCACTTTCCAGCGCTTGCCCTGCCCGGTCGCGACCGCCCATTGACGGGCGAGCTTGATGCAGGATTCGACGGCTTCCGACCCACCGGAAACGAAGAAAATCTTGTCCAGCCCCTCCGGCATACGCTCGGCGGCCATGCGTGCCAGATCTTCCGCCGGTTCGTTTTCAAAGTGCAGGCGATAGGCGAAGGTCACGCGGTCCATCTGCTCTTTCATGGCATCGAGCACGTTGCGATTGCCATGGCCGATATTGACCACCATCGCGCCGCTCGACCCGTCGATGACACGGCGTCCGTCCTGATCCCAGATATAGATGCCTTCGGCACGATCCACCAGCGGCCTGCGCAGGCGTGACTGGTAAAAAAGATGCGATGCCGGGCGTTCGTTCTGTGCTTTTGTGTTGAGCATGGCGTTACTCTGTCAGCGCTTGAGATATTGGTTGAGAACATTGGCGGTCACACGCTCGACCATGCGGTCGCCGCGTTTGAGAGCCGCTACCCACTCGCAGCTTCCGGCGTGGAAGACCTCGCCCTTGCCGCGTGGGAAATTGACGATCATGCCGCAGCCGCGCTTGATGCGTTCGACGGCTGTATCACCATTGTCGCCGATCAGCGTATCGGCAACGAATTTGGCATCGGCATCGGAGAGGAACTGGTCGTCGGCTGGAATATCCGCACTCTCCTCCTTGAGAGACGACATGCCGAGCGCCAGAATCTGCAATCCATCGGGAGCGTCACTGCCCTCCTCCGGCTCCGGCAATCCTCCCCGGATCACATAGTCGAGCCCGTCAACCTCATAGCCGAAGGCATGGCCTTCCGCGCCCAGAAGATCACCGTAATAGATGCCGGTTCCTGCAAAGGCCCAATGCTCGGGGCGATAGACGGGGAAACCGCGCACGCCGCGCGGTGCGCAGCCGCCCCAGCCGACATAAAGCCCGCGCAAAGCGTTGAGGCCGAAAGTTTCAGCGGCAGGCCGTCCCGTTTCAGTCGCTTCCCAGCACCCGCTGGTGCGGCGGGGATCGGCGGAGCGATAAACCGGGTCTTCGGCGCGGGCACGATATTTATAGCAGGTCTGGCGCTTGCCATTGTCCTCAAGCCGTGTCTGCCACATGAAATTGCCTGCAAAACGGGCCGCACGACCGCCGCCATCGACATAATTATCGACGGTATCACGCATTTCCCACGTCCAGTATTCGTCGTGACCGACAAAGGCAACGCAGTCATAACCCTCGAGGATTTCCGGCGAGAAATGCAGCTCATGCTGGCTGGCAAGATCGACCGCATAGCCTTCCCGCTCGGCCCAGCGGAAGAATAGGCTGTCATAACTTGCCCAGCCGGAAGAGGTATATTTCTTGGAATAGCCGTTGGCATAGGCCCATTCCATATGCGGATAGCGCGGCGGCGCGGCAGGCGGCGTCACAATTTCCAGCGGAACACGAGGCGCATCGGACGGCAGGACAACAAAGCCACGGCAGAACGGGCGCTCGATGCTCACCGTCGTCGCATATTGATCGCCATTCGGCCCGGTGATGCCCTGATAATGGTTGGAGCCGCCCCAGGTATTATAGGCCGTCCATGTGCCGGTTGCAGCCACCTGCAGGATACGACCCGGCTTACGGCCCGCTGCGGGTCGTAGAATGAACAGGTGATGGCAATGGATCGGCTGACCGTCATTGCCATGCGCCTTCAACATGATGCGATAAGCGCCGGAAGGCCAGTTCTCATCCGTCTTGAAGGCGAATGTCGTTTCCCATCCGCAACCGACGACCGAACATTGCGCCGGTGTTTCCTGCCATTTGCAGTCGATCCCGCGTTTGGAGAAGACCGGCGTTTCCACCGCTCCATCCCGCACAATCTCGATATCGAAACGCGAGGCGGTTGCGCTCACCTGTAGATGAACCGTCGCACCCGGAAGATAGGAATAGGCGTCGGTATAGCACCAGATTTCGCCGCGAGGCCCGTCCATGCCAGGATATTCGTAATAATGGCCAAGCACGGCTTCACGCCGCTGGGCCGGGGTCAGCCCGAAATCGGGAAATTCGTTGAGGTGTCTCTCGCTCATTCTGATACCTCAGGCAGCCAGATATTTCTTGAGGAAGGAGCGGGTACGCTCCTGCACCGGATTGCTCAAAATCTGATCCGGCGGTCCCTCTTCCACCACCACGCCGCCATCCATGAACAGAATGCGGTCGGCAACCTCACCCGCAAAGCGCATCTCGTGCGTGACGATCAGCATCGTCATATGTTCGGCGGCAAGCTGCTTCATGACGGCATTGACTTCGTCCACCAGCTCGGGATCGAGCGCCGAAGTAGCCTCGTCGAACAGCATCACCTTCGGCTGCATGGCGAGCGCTCGCGCAATGGCCACGCGCTGCTTCTGACCGCCCGACAGGCGCGAAGGGTAGACGTCGATCTTGTCGGCAAGCCCCACCTTCGACAAAAGCTCCAGCGCCAGTGTGCGGGCCGCGTCCTTGCCCATGCCTTTCAGCTTGATCGGACCGAGCGTGATGTTTTCCAGCACCGTCAGATGCGGGAATAGATTGAAGTGCTGAAACACCATGCCCATCTGCTGACGCACCGCATTGATGTGCTTTTCAAATGCCTGTCCTGCCAGTGACTGGTTGACCTGCACGCCGTCGAGCCAGACTTCACCGCCATTCAGTGTTTCCAGGTGGTTGATCGAACGCAGAAGCGTGCTTTTGCCGGAACCGCTGGGACCGATGATCGCCACGATCTGGCCGCGCGCCACTGAAAGGTCGATGCCTTTCAGGACTTCCAGCGCGCCGTAAGCCTTGCGGGCATCCTTTACTTCGACCATCGGTTTTGCAGATTTGGAGCTGCTCATCGCGTGCCCTCCACTTTTCTTTCAATGCGCCGCAGGCCTGCCTCGAGGACGAGATTGACCACATAATAGATGGCCGCGACGGTGATATAGAATTCAAACGGGCTGAAGGTTTCGCTGATGGCAAGCTGGGCGCTGTGCACCAGTTCAGCAATGCCGATGATCGAAACCAGCGACGTGTCCTTCAGAAGAACGATCATGTTGTTGCCAATGGGCGGGATCGTGTTGCGGATCGCCTGCGGAATGACAACATAACGCAAAGCCTGACCGTGGCTGAAACCGATGGAACGGGCGCCTTCCATCTGGCCGGGATCGACAGCCACAATGCCTGCCCGGATGATGTCGGCATTATAGACCGCGAAATGCAGGCTAAGGCCGATAATGCCGGCGCCGAGGGCGGGAATATTGATGCCGATCTGAACCAGTCCGAAATAGATCAGGAACAGTTGCAGCAGAAGCGGCGTTCCCATGAACAGCCACATGAAGAACCGTACCGGCCATGCAAGAATGGCAGGCGCATAAAGCACCACCAGCGCAAATGCGATCCCGAGCACGAAGCTTAAGGATGCGGAGGCGACGGTCAGAACCAGCGTCCACCAAAGGCCGGTCAGAAGCAGATCCGTATAGGGAGTGACGATGCTGAAATCGAGAGCTTGCATCCAGTCCTCCCTCACTGCGCCGCGAAGCGCTTGTCGAGGAGATCGACCCCGCGCGCCACGATATAGATGATGATCATGTAGAGAACGGCTGCAACGCCGAAAATCTCGAACGGTTTGTAGGTCGAACCGATGAAACGCTGCGCCGTATAAGTCAGCTCAACCACCGAAATGGTCGAGACCAGCGCCGAACCCTTCAAAAGGGCAATAGCGTTGACGCCCAGTGGACGGATCATGAGGCGAGCGGCCTGCGGCAGCACGACGAACCGCATGGTCTGGCCACGCCCGAAGCCGATGGAGCGCGCGGCTTCGCTCTGGCCGCGATCGACGCTCTGGATCGCTCCACGGATCGATTCCGACATATAGGCGCCGATGTTCAGCCCAAGTCCGATAACGCCAGCAGCAAACGGTTCCAGATTGATGCCGATCTGCGGACCGCCGAAATAGAGAATGAAGAGCTGCACAAGGCAAGGCGTGCCGCGAAAGACACTGACATAGGCAGCTGCAAGTCCCCGCAAAATAGGGGAGCGGGACAGGCGGCCCGCCACGAGTATTGCAGCCACCGCAAGGCCCAGGATCAGGGCCAGCGCGGAAATTTGCACAGTTACCCATGCCGCCTCCAGAAAGAACGGGAGGACGCGCTGCATCAACGCAAAATCCATCGGAAAACTCCGGTCAATCGGTTCTCAACCGGCCCGGACATGTGCCGGGCCGGGATGACGACATATCAGCGAATGTCGCTGCCGACCCATTGCATCGAGATCTTCTCGTAGGTGCCATCGGCCATGATCTCGTCGAGAGCTTTCTGCATCGCTGCCTTCAGCTCGGGATTGTTCTTGCGAATGGCGATACCGATTGCAACGCTGCCGCCTTCAATGTCCGGCGTATCGAGCTTGCGGACTTTCTGTCCGGTTTCCTTGATCGCCACCATGACCGGGATGTTGTCGACGACAATGGCGTCGACACGACCCGAATTCAGTTCAAGCATCAGTTCCGGCAGACCCTTATAGGTGCGAATGGTCCAGCCACCCAGTTCACGCGCCCACTTCTCATGGGTTTCACCAAGCGTCACGCCCAGTGTCTTGCCCTTGAGATCGTCGAGCTTCTGAACAGCGGAATCTTCCTTCACGAAAACCGCGCGGCCCGCGTGATAATATGGTCCCACGAAGTCCACTGCCTTCTCGCGTTCCGGCGTGATCGTCATGGAGCCGACCACCGTATCGAACTTGCCCGCCCGTAGACCGGCAACGATACCGTCCCAGGCCGTGGTGATGAGCTGCGGCTTCAGCTGCATGCGCTCGGCAATCGCCGAACCGATGGAGGCATCGAAACCCACGACTTCGTTCTTCTCATTGACGAAATTGAACGGCGGGTACTGGCCGCTCATGGCGATCTTCAGTTCGCCCGATGCCTTGATCTTTTCAAGATCATCCGCCAGTGCGGGTGCAACCGCAAAAACTGCGTTGGCGGCAATCGCAGCAGCGGCAATGAAACCCGTGAATTTGTTAAACATGCTGTTCCCGACTTCCTCTTGTTTGTTTTTCTTGAGGCTATTTGATGCCTCCCAATTTTCATGATTGCTTTTATGGATACATTTCGCAAATAGATAATGGGAATGGATTGCATAGATTTCATGAATGGATAAAGCCATGTCGCTGCACCGCCCCGAGCGCCTTGTCTGGGATCTGGACTGGAACCTTCTGCGCAGTTTCGTGGTGATTGCTGAAGTGAAAAGCATCACCCGCGCTGCGGAACGGCTCAATCTCAAGCAACCAAGTGTGAGCAATGCGCTGCGCCGGCTGGAAGACCGCATCGGCCAGCGACTGGTGGAGCGTGACGCCACCCATTTTGAGCTGACCGAAGTCGGCAAACTGCTCTATGAACAGAGCATCGAAGTCTTCGGCGCTATTTCGCAACTGCCGCAGCTTGTGCGTGGGGTCGGTGACGATGTCACCGGCCATGTCACCATATCGGTGGCCAGTCACATTGTTTCGCCGATCTTCGACCGGGCACTTGGGCTTTTTCATGAACAGCATCCGCGAGCGACGCTGACAATCAATGTTTCCGCCAGCACCGAAGTTGCTCGACTGGTTCGAGAGAAGCGCGCTTCTTTCGGTCTTGGGCTGGTGAGCAATCGTGATCCGGCGCTCGACTACACCATGGTCTATCGTGAATTCTTCGGCTTTTTCTGCGGGCCCCGGCACCGGATGTTCGGCCAGTCCGGACTGACGCTTGCCGATCTGAAGGGAGAACCGTCGGTTTCATTCCAGACCGACCACATTGCTGACGCGCTGCGCCCGGTAGCTCTGCTGCGCAGTGAGGCGCGGCTTTCACCGGATGTCGTCGGCACCTCGTCGAGCCTTGAAGAAGTGCGCCGGATGATCATTACCGGCCTTGGCATCGGTCCGCTTCCGCTGCACGTGGCGCGACGCGAGATTGATGACGGCCTTCTCTGGCGTTTGCCGCCTTACGACAACCCGCCCGCCATCGATGTTTTCCTGATCCACAATCCGGAAACCAATCTCAACAAGGCCGAGAAAGCCATGCTGGCCGGATTGAGGGGATTGATCGCTTCCACACCGCTGGAAAACCGTATTTACGGAGATTGACGAGCGGGCCTTACCCGCTCGTCCCTATCTAGCTACTCTGCCGCTTCTGCTGCGCACAGCGCGTCGCATTCGGCTGCTTCCCGCGTGCCGGACAGGCTGACTTGACCAAGCGCGACGGTTGCAACCGCGCTCAGGCTGGCGACAACAGAAACCCAGAAGCCGTTTGCTGCACCGAAATTGTCGACCACCCAACCGGAAACGAACGCACCAAACGCCATTCCGATGCCGATGCCGGTCATGACCCAGGTAATGCCTTCCGTCAGCATCGTCTCAGGCACGCGGCGTTCGATAAGGCCGAAGGCCGTGATGAATGTCGGAGAAATCGCAACGCCGCTGACGAACACCGCCACGGCAAGAAGCGTGGTCGATGTGCCCGCGAAGGGTAATGGCAAGGCAGTCAGTGCCAGCACGCTGACGGCAATCATCAACTGGCGCTGCAGGGGCATACGAAGCGACAATGCACCGAGCGTTATCCCCACAAGAAACGAACCGATGGCATAGACACCGATCACAAGGCTGGCCGCACCGGGCTGACCAAGCTCGCTTGTGATCGCTACAGCACTGACTTCGGCTGTCGCAAAGGTCGAGCCGACGAAGATAAGTGCCAGCGTGATGATCTGAACGGGACGCGACCAGATAGCGGAACGTTGCGGGCTGTCTTGATCGAGCGCACGAACCGGCGGTTCACTGGAACGCTGCAGGAGGAAGGCGATCGTGCCCACGGCCAGAAAAGCCGTGCTGATCAGCATCCCCGCTTCGGGGAACAGGGACACCGCCAGCGCCACGGAAAGGGACGCGCCTGAAATATAGACCAGTTCATCCGCCGCCGACTCGAACGCGAAAGCGGTGTTCAGTTCGGGGCGGTTGCGGAAAATTTCCGTCCATCTTGCCCGGACCATTGCCGGGATACTGGGCATGGCACCGGCAAAAAATGCCGAGACGAACAATGTCCAGTTTGCCCAGCCCTGATTTGTCGCTACGAGCAGAAAGACGAAGGCTATCACCGAAACGATTGTGGCAGGCATGACGATGCGGCTTTGTCCGTAACGGTCGACAAGGCGTGAAATCTGCGGCGATATGAATGCATTCGTGAGCGCGAAGGTGGCAGACACGGCGCCAGCCAGCCAATATTCGCCGTGCGTCTGCGCAAGCATGGCCACGATGCCGACAGGGGCCATCGCGATGGGAAGACGGGCGAAGAAGGCCGCCGCCGAAAAGCCGATAGCGCCTGGAGCGCTGAAAATTTCTCTATATGGATTGGACATCGGAGTGGGTCCTTGAAAGGGAAAATTACTACACTTGCATACGGTCCGTATGTTAATTAAATAATTGATACGCGGCGTATGTCAACTAATATACGCAGCGTATGCAAATAAAAGGAACTATGATGCGTAAACCGCGAAGCGAAATGATTGCTGAAACGAGGACGAAGCTGTTGGCTGCGGGCCGCAAGGCTTTTGGAAACGTTGGTTATGCCGAAGCTTCGATGGATGATTTTACCGCCTCCGCCGGATTGACACGCGGCGCGCTCTATCATCATTTCGGTGACAAGAAGGGCCTTCTGCAGGCCGTGATCAACGAAATTGATTGCGAGATGGCCGCGAGATTGTGCATGATTTCTGCCAAAGCGCCCGACCGCTGGCAGGGGTTTGTCGAAGAGAATACGGCTTATATCGAGATGGCGCTCGAACCGGAAATCCAGCGGATCATGTTTCGCGACGGGCCGGCGGTTTTCGGCGATCCGTCCAGTTGGCCGAGTGCCAACGGCTGTATTCGCACGATCACCACAGGTCTCGACGCCCTACGAAAAGATGGTGTCATTGTTGATATTGACCCGGAAGCCGCCGCGCGGCTGATCAATGCGGCGAGCAGTGCTGCGGCACAATGGATTGCCAATTCAGACGATCCGGAAACCACATCGAAGAGGGCGGTCAAGGCGTTCCGGACGTTTCTGGAAGGTCTGCTGATCCGGCAGGAAAAGTGAAAGTCAGTCCCTGACCCTTTCGCGAATAGCTGCAACCAGTCTTTCGGGGTCAATCGGCTTGTGCAGCAGCAGATAGCCGCTGGCAGATGCCTCGCGAAGTCTTTCCGGCGAGGTATCGCCTGTCAGGATGATCACCGGCAAGGCCCGCTTCAGCAGAGCGAATATTTCGCCCGCAGCTTCTGTTCCGGTCGTCTGGCCTTGCAACCGATAATCCACGATCAACAGATCTGGCTCCCCAGCCACTTCAGATGTCTGATAGGATCGATAGGCCGCCGCCGCAGTCGGCCCGGCATGAACCCTATGTCCAAGCACCGAAAGCAACCCGCAAAGCGCATCCAGAACGGCAGGCTCGTCATCGATGACTATGATATTGCGGATACCTCCCTGCGCAGTTGACGATGTTGTCCGCTCTCCCACCTTTTCGGCGCGGGGCACCGTTACAGAAAACAACGATCCCTTCCCGAACCCTGAGACAAGCCGGATTGGATGGCGCAAAAGTGCCGCCGTTCGTTTGATGATCGACAGTCCAAGCCCTAGTCCCTTGTCGCGATTGCGCTCGAAATTATCGAGCTGCACGAATTCCTCGAAAATGAGACCATGCTTTTCTTGTGGAATTCCGATGCCTGTGTCGAGCACCTGAATTTCGATTTCACGGCCCCGGTGCCGACAGCCGACCAGGATGCGCCCCTGATCGGTATATTTGATTGCGTTGGAAAGGAGATTGGCGAGAATCTGCTTCAAAAGCGTGGGATCGCTGTCACAGGAAAGCGAAGTCGGCACGATACGAAGGTGGAGCTTCTTTTCAGCCGCTTCACTTGCGAATTCATGCTGCACTTCTTCAAAAATCCGGTTGATCGAAACCGCCTGCCTGTTGGGCACGACGAGCTGTGCATCCAGTCGTGAAACATCGAGCAGCGCATTGAGGAGGTCGCTCAGGCTGCCCACGACGCGCTTGATATTATCCGAAATCTGTCGCGCTGCAGTTGCGGCAACCGTCTCCCTGGACGCAAGTGCGGCAAGTGTGGAGTTAAACAGCCCCAGCGCATGGACCGGCTGGCGCAAATCATGGCTTGCCGCAGCGAGAAATCGCGTCTTCGCCTGATCGGCCGCCGAAGCCCTGTCTCTTTCGCTTCTCAGTTCGTCCACAAGCGCCGAGTTTTCGAAACGCAGACGAATGGTTTCCCAGAGATCGCGATAGGTCACCCGACAGTGCTGGAGATTGATCGCCACCAGACACACGATGAGAAAGAGATAGGCATTATAAACACCACCACCCGCCTGCAGGCAGAAGATCGTTACCGGCAGCACTGTGGTGAACAGTGAGCCAATCACGGAGGGCGGGAAAGCCGAGCCCGTAGGAACCGAGCCACAGGCAAGCCCGGTCATGACAATGATCGAGAAAGCGAGGAGATGTGGTTCGCCGGACATGAAGCCGATCCAGCCGAGCATGCCCCAGTTCAGCCCGGACAACCAGGAAAAACCTGCAGCCAGCCAGGCCCATCGGTCGGAATTGAGGATCGGTTGTTTCCGACGAAAGAAGGCCCGCGTCACGAATACCCGGATAATGGACAGAAGGTAGACCGAAGCTGCCCAGGTCCAAAGCCACCAGTCTGGAACTTTGCCCCAGAAAACGATGAATGCGGGCACCGGCACCAACAGGTTTGTCAGGAGGACACCCGCTGAATGCTTGTAGAGCATGCCGGTCAGTTCCTCACGGATTCTGGTTTCATCGAGTTTCCGCGGCGTATCGACGGAGCTATTTATTTGTGCGGGATGGATCGTCATGTGATATTGAAGCCGGATTGTTGCCGCGGGGGAAGTTCATGTCCCGAACTTACAGAGTCGTACTTGCCGATGACCATAGTGTTGTCCGGGAAGGTCTGAAGATGCTTTTATCAACGATAGAAGACACTTCAATCGTGGGAGAAGCAAGGGATTACGGCACACTGTTACTTGAGCTGAAGCGATGCCCTTGCGATCTACTTGTTCTGGACCTCGGAATGCCAGGATTTCTGGGCTATGCATTCATCGAAGAAATCCGAACGGCTTACCCCCGATTAAACATCATCATATTGTCAGCCAGTTCCGACCGGCAGTCCATCGAAAAGGCACTCGAAGCCGGAGCGGATCTGTACCTCACCAAGAACGGCAATCCCGACGAACTGGTAGCTGCAGTCCGCTCGTTACGCAATGCAAAACTGGACGGTGTCCCAGCCACGATTTCCCATCACCCAGAGAAACACCCTGCAGGTAATCCGCTTCCCGCCGTCGAACTGCCGATGTCTGTCGCCCTGACCCGCAGAGAAATGCAGTTTCTGGCGCTGATTCCGCGTGGCAGCACGACAAGGGAGATTGCGGAGCGGCTGGGCATCAGCGTTCCCACTGCGAGAAAACACCGTGAGAACCTGATGCGCAAGCTTGGGAAGCACAACAGTGCCGAACTGACCGCCTATGCGGTTCGCCTCGGCCTGCCGGTGGAATAGCACCTTTCGAAATACGACATCTGCCGTATTGTTTGTGCGGCAGTCCTCCAACTATCGTTCGTGGTGACCATGTGGGCGCATACCAGCCCACGCATTTGGAGGACGATATGAAGACGACTTTGATTTCTGCGGCAGCGTTTGCAATGCTCGTAACAGGAGCTTTTGCTGCGACGCCGACCACCAGCAAAACCGAAAGCCAACCGGCAGCCTCGCAGGATCATGCAGGTTCCATGCGTCTGGCCGTAGGCCCCAACCGCTATTTTTTGCCATCCATCTCTTCCGGTCGGCGCGGCGCGTTCGGCTGATATTGCCCAATATCAAGTTGCGCGGGGGCTATGCGATCTGGTCCAGAGGTCGTGAAGATGAAAGGGCGGCATATGCCGCCCTTTCATTACGTTTGTACTCTGGTTCAGCGGGCTGATCTCAGCCCGACACAATCGACGTAAAGTCGGACATGCCCGCGAAGCGCGCGGCACGGACCTTGCCATATTTACTCTTGTCGACGACCAGATGTTTTTCAACAGCGCGCTGCATGGCCATCTGCTTGATTGGCACTTCATGAAAGTGCGAGCAGGTGATACCGTGCTGCTCATCGACACCGCCAGCCGACAGAAATGCCTTGTTGATGTTGACGCGCTTCAGGACGTCGATCCCCTCATCTCCTGAAAATGACGCCGCTTCCGGGTGATAGAGCCCACCGAGAACGATAAGCCGCACATCGCTGCGCTGCGACAGGATTTCCGCTATATTGAGAGCGTAGCAGACAACCGTAATGTGCTGGTTCTGCGGGATGCGGTGAGCAAGGTGTGGCATCGTCGTGCCGCAATCAATGAAAACCGTATCATAGGGTTCGATCAACGCTGCGGCTGCGGCACAAGCCTGTGCTTTGGCATTGGCGTGGCTGTCTTTTTCAAAATCAAAGACATAATCGCCATTCATACCGTCCTGTGTGGGAATAATGTAACCACCCAAACAATTCAGCATCCCGCCGTCACTGCCGATATCTCGGCGGATCGTCATTTCAGAAACGCCAAGACGCGCTGCCGCATCGCGCAGGCGAAGCACACCAGCTTCATCGACCAACGCCGCCAGCTCGGCAATCCGCTCTTCCTTACGGCTGATTCTGCTCACGCTGTCCCCATTCTTCCGGTCCGATCACCCCGTTTATACGTCCGTCACATTTCACGCAACGCGATCATCCGATCTTGACAGGCTGAACATAAATGTGAAACGATCCAAACATAATGATCGGATTGTAACATTATAATTCGCATTGTTGGGAGGATATGACAACAGGGTATTGCACGCCTCGAACAGAATTCCATTCTTCGAGGACGTCAGACAGGCGGGAAACCAGATTGAATTTTCGCCCGGCCGGGAAGCCGGGCATGGAGGAAAACGCCGACGCACTCACCGTTCCTGAGATGCGTCAGCGTAGCAACAATTGTGTTGTCTGAACCATCAAGGGCAGGCGACCAAAGAATTCCCAGGGAGGAAACACCGGTGAAAAAATTTCTAGCATCCGTGGCGATTGCCATGTCCGTGGCCATTCCGCACGCTTTTGCAGAAGGCGTCGTTGATACGTCGAAGATCAACAAGGAACTGATCACCACTGCCAATGACAAGAAGTACACCATTGCGACAGTCGTGAAGGTCGATGGCATTGCCTGGTTCGACCGTATGCGTGACGGCGTCGACCAGTTCAAGGCAGATACCGGCAATGACGTCTGGATGGTCGGTCCAAGCCAGGCGGATGCCGCGGCACAGGTCCAGATCGTCGAGAACCTGATCGCGCAGGGCGTTGACGCCATCGCCATCGTGCCGTTCTCGGTCGAAGCCGTTGAACCGGTTCTGAAGAAGGCACGTGAACGTGGCATCGTGGTCATCAGCCACGAAGCATCCAACATCCAGAACGTCGATTACGACATTGAAGCCTTCGACAACAAGGCCTATGGCGCCAACCTCATGAAGGAACTCGGCAAGTCGATGGGCGGCAAGGGGAAGTATGTCACGACCGTCGGCAGCCTGACCTCGAAGTCGCAGATGGAATGGATCGACGGTGCAGTCGAATACCAGAAGGCCAACTTCCCGGAAATGTCAGAAGCAACTGGCCGTCTCGAAACCTATGACGATGCCAACACCGACTATAACAAGCTCAAGGAGGCGATGACCGCCTATCCGGACATCAAGGGTATTCTTGGTGCGCCAATGCCGACCTCTGCCGGTGCCGGACGCCTGATCGCCGAAGGCGGCCTCAAGGGCAAGGTCTTCTTCGCAGGTACGGGTCTCGTTTCGGTGGCTGGTGAATATCTGAAGAACGACGACGTCCAGTACATCCAGTTCTGGGACCCTGCCGTTGCAGGCTATGCCATGAACATGCTGGCCGTCGCAGCGCTTGAGAAGAAGAACGACCAGATCAAGGCCGGTCTCAATCTCGGTCTGCCGGGCTATGAAAGCCTGTTGGCACCGGACGCTGCCAAGCCAAACCTGCTCTATGGTGCAGGCTGGGTCGGTGTGACCAAGGAAAACATGGATAAGTACGACTTCTAATATCCATGGATGTTCGATGGGAGGAGCTTCACGCCCCTCCCATCCGGCAAATTGCATTCCAGCCTTGCACGAGGCCCCTCATGAGTGAAAACCTGATTGAACTGCGCCATATCGGAAAACGCTTCGGTGGTGTCAGGGCACTGGACGACGTTTCCTTTGCCATAAAGCCCGGCGAAATCCACTGCCTCGCGGGCGAAAACGGCTCCGGCAAATCCACTATCATCAAGGTCATGTCGGGCGTCTATACGCCGGAAGATGGTGAGATAGTGATCGACGGAAAATCAGTCGGCAAGCTCGACCCGGTCAAGTCGGTTCATCACGGCATTCAGGTGATCTATCAGGACTTCTCGCTGTTCGGAAACCTGACCGTTGCCGAAAATCTGGCAATCAATACCTTTCTCATCGAAGGCCGCAAAGGCGTCGACTGGAAGCGCGTGCGCGAACTGGCGCAAAAGGCGCTGGAACGGCTCGGCGTCAGCATCGACCTCGATGCAGATGTGGACAGCCTGCCAACATCGGGCAAGCAGATCGTGGCGATTGCGCGCGCCGTCATGGCTGACGCCCGCCTCATCATCATGGATGAACCGACCACCGCGCTGACGCGGCATGAAGTCGATGCGTTGTTCAAGATCGTACGCGATATCCAGGCACAGGGCATCGCCGTGCTTTTCGTCAGCCACAAGATGCGCGAGATGCTGGAAATCAGCGAAAGGCTGACTGTCTTCCGCAATGGCAAGAAGGTTGCTGAAGGCCCGATTTCCGATTTCGATGAACCGTCGATCACCCGCGCGATGACCGGTCAGGAACTCACATCGGGCCATTATCACTGGACCCCGCGTGAAGGCGCTTCGGCCAATCCGACCCTCGAAATCACGAATCTTTCTGTTCCAGGCTCGGTGGAAAATGCCAGCCTCATTCTCAGTGCGGGCGAGATCGTCGGCATATCCGGGCTGATCGGCTCAGGCCGTACGGAACTGGCACTGGCACTCTTCGGCATGAAGCCGGATTTCACCGGCACTGTTCGTATCGATGGCAAGCAAGTCCATCCGAAAACAGTTCAGGAAGGGATTGCCTGCGGCGTCGCCTATGTGCCGGAAGACCGCCTGACGGAAGGCCTGTTCCTGACGCAATCGATCGAGCGCAACATCATCGTCACATCGATTGAGAAATTCGTGCGTGGCCTCTTCATCGACCGCAAGAAAGCTGGCACCACGACGCGCGACATGTTTTCGGCGATGCATATCGTTGCCCCCGGTCCGCATACGCCGGTCAATCACCTGTCAGGCGGCAATGCCCAGCGTGTGGTGCTGGCACGTTGGCTTTTGACAGGCGCGAAAGTGCTGATCCTCAACGGGCCGACTGTCGGTGTCGATGTCGGCTCCAAGGCGCAGATCCACAATATCATCCGCAAGCTTGCCCGTGATGAAGGTCTCGCCGTCCTGATGATTTCCGACGATGTGCCCGAGCTGGTGCAGAACTGCAATCGTGTGCTGGTGATGCATCGCGGACGTTTCGTCGACGAACTTTCCGGTGAAAGCATGACCGAAGATGCCGTCAATGACCGGCTCAAGACGCTGAATTGAGGAACCGGCACATGAAGTTTTTTCGCAGTACCGAATTCATCATTGCCTGCGTGTTATTCGCGGCGATGGTCATTATCGGCCTCATCAATCCGGCTTTCTGGTCGCTGGACAATATCTTCGGCCTTCTGCGCTCCAATGTCGTCATCGGCATCATGGCGCTTGGCGTTCTGCTGGTGATGATTTCCGGCGGCATCGACGTATCGTTTACTGCTTTCGCCATCGCGGCCATGTATCTGACCGTTCGCGCCATGGTCTATCTCGGCTATGACGGCGTGTTCATTCCGTTCGTGGCGGCGACACTGATCGGCCTGCTGCTCGGCGCGTTCAATGGCTTCATCATCCATCGCTTCAAGATGATCCCGCTGATCGTGACGCTCGGCACCGGTTCCATCGTACGCGGACTGGTGCTTGGTCTGGTGGGTACAAGCACCGTCAACATCAACAAGATGCCGAAGGAACTGATCGAGTTTGGCAAGACAGATGTTGTTTCGCTGACCAATGCCGCCGGAACCGCCTTTAGCCTGACCGCGATGTTCCTCGTCTATCTGGCGCTGGCGCTGCTGATCCACCTGATCCTCAATTATACGATGATCGGGCGCAGTGTTTACGCCTATGGCGGCTCGCCGGAAGCGGCAAAGCGCGTCGGCTTCAACACACGCCGCACGATCTTCTTCGTCTATTGCGTGGCCGGAGCGCTCGCAGGTTTCGCGGGCCTTCTGCATTCTTCGATGATCTGGCTTGCCAATCCACGCGATTTCGTCGGGCTTGAACTAGACGTGATCGCAGCCGTGGTTCTGGGTGGCGCGTCGATCTTCGGCGGACGCGGCACGGTTCTTGGAACGCTGATGGGCGTCTTCATGCTCGTCATGGTCAAGAACTCGCTCATCATCATGAAGGTGGACACCACATGGCAGCGCGTCGTTGTCGGCCTCATCATCATCATCGCCACAGCCATCACCGCATGGCGTGACCGCAAAAGCATCGCCTGAGGGGAGAACGCAACATGAAACAGTCCTTTGACATGCGCCGCATCCTTGGCGGAGACAACAACATCATCCAGCTCATTGTGATCACGGTGCTTGTTTTCGCGTTGATGACCTGGATGAATCCGGACAAGTTCCTGCGCTATTACAACTTTGAATCCATCAGCTACATCATGCCGGAGCTGGGCATCCTCTCCGTAGCTATGATGATTGCCATGCTGACGGGAGGCATTGACCTTTCGGTTGTTGGTATCGCCAACCTGGCGGGCATCATCGCTGGCGTCTATTTCCATTCTTCCATGGTGCAGGCAGCGCAGACGTCCGGTTCCGGCATGCTGTTCTACACCATCATTGGCATATTGCTGGCAGTGCTGATCGGGCTGGTATCGGGACTGGTCAACGGCCTGCTGATAGCCAAGCTCCGCATCACGCCAATCCTGGCAACACTCGGCACCGGACAGGTGTTGATGGGGCTTGCTCTGGTTCTGACAGGCGGTCCGGCCATCGTCGGTTTTCCCGACGCATGGAACTGGGTCGGCAACGGCAAGCTGTTCGGCGTCGCCACGCCTTTCCTGCTCTTCATCGCGGTGTGCATTGTCGTGGCAATTCTCCTGACACGCACGACGCTCGGTATCAATCTCATGCTGATCGGCACCAATCCGCGTGCTGCGGTCTTTGCCGGTATCCGCAAGGATCGCATGGTGCTCTATTCCTACATGCTCACTGGTGTACTTGCTTCCATAGCCGGGATCATCCTTTCGGGCCGCACCAATGCCGCCAAGTCGGACTATGGCGCATCCTATCTGCTGCAGGCGGTACTGATCGCCGTTCTCGGCGGCACCAATCCGGCGGGTGGAAAGGGGCGTGTTCTGGGCGTCGCCATCGCGCTGATTGCTCTGATGCTGCTTTCCTCCGGCTTCCAGATGATGCGGTTCTCCAACCACCTCATCGATTTCATCTGGGGCGCTTTCCTTATTCTCGTCATCGCGATCAACGCGTCGCGCAATCAGGGCAGGTGATCCCATATGCAGGACATCGAATTTCATCTTCGCCGTCAGGATTTTGTCCAACAGCCGCATGTCATCGCCAATACCTATAGCCTCAGCGTGACCGCCTTTCGCTATCCAAGTGGCATCGAGGCGCTGCTGGTCGAGAATGAACGCGGCAACATCATTGTTCTCCCGTTCATGGGGCAGATGATCTGGGGCGCGGAGTTTGACGGCGTTGATCTGACCATGGGCAACAGCTTCTCCATGCCGCGTCCGGCAACCACGATCGTCGAGACCTATGGCTGCTTTGCGTTCCATAGCGGCATCCTGCGCAATGGCTGTCCTTCGCCTCAGGACAATCATCTTCTGCATGGCGAAATGGCCTGCGCGAAGATGGACAAGGCCGGTCTTCTCTTCGGCCATGACGAGCGCGGCGCCTTTGTCGAAATCACCGGTGAATATGAATATGTGATGGGCTTCGGCGCGCATTATCTGGCACGGCCAAGCGTGCGGCTTCATGCTGATGAGACACTGTTCGACATCACTATGGATGTCGAGAACCTTTCATCCGCTCCGATGGAGCTGATGTATATGTGCCACGTCAATTTCGCCTATGCGGAAGCTGCGCGGATCCTCCAGCCGGTGCCCTATACGCCGGATCACGTGCAGGTGCGAACAGCCGTTCCCGGCCACGTTACGCCCAATGATGACTACCTGTCGCTGATCGACGAACTGTCCACCGATCCAGCCGCGATGGAAGTGCTGGACGAGCCGGAGCGCTACGATCCCGAGCAGGTCTTCTATATTCGCGGACTGCCGAAAGATGCCGAAGGCAACACGCATCTGATGATGCAGCTTCCCGAGGGCGACGCGTTTGGCATTTCCTACCCGACCGAAATCTTCCCAAAAACCGTGCGCTGGATCCTCGTGAACGGGGATGCACAGGTTGCAGCCTTTGCCCTGCCCTCGACCTGCGAGCCGGAAGGCTATCTGGCGGAAAAGGCCAAGAACAATATTCAGGTGCTGGCATCAGGTGAGCGCGCCGTTTTCCCCGTGCGTGTCGGCTATCTCGATACAGCCGCCGCCGAACAGTTTGAAGCCACGATGAAGGCACTCTGAAATTTCAAAGGAACATCTCATGACCAGAAAGATCGGAGTAGTCGGCTCCAACATGGTGGATCTCATCACCTATGTGAACCGTATGCCCGGCCCTGGCGAAACGCTGGAAGCCCCGACATTTGAAATCGGCTGTGGTGGCAAAGGCGCCAATCAGGCCGTCGCTGCTGCACGCCTTGGCGCAGATGTGATGATGGTCACCCGTGTAGGCGACGATATTTTTGCCGACAATACCATCCGCAACCTGAACGAGTTCGGCGTCGATACGCGCCATGTGTGCAAGGTTCCCGGCAAGTCGAGCGGCGTAGCACCCATCTTCGTCGAGCCATCGGGTGAAAACTCGATCCTGATCGTCAAGGGCGCCAATGCCGACCTTCTGCCTGCCGAAGTCGACAAGGCTGCAGACGATCTGAAAGCGTGCAGCCTCATCCTGATGCAGATGGAAGTTCCGGTTCAGACAGTCTACCACACCATCGCTTTCGCCGCGGAAAACGGCATCGAAACCATTTTGAACCCTGCGCCTGCCGCTGCAGATCTTGATCCCGAGTTGATCCGGCAGGTGACCTTTCTCGTGCCGAACGAGAGCGAGTTGGCGATCCTCTCCGGCCAGCCGACCGGCACGGACGATGAAATCGTCACCGCAGCGCGTTCACTCATCGCGCGCGGCATCCGCACCGTCATCGTCACGCTCGGCGGACGCGGTGCGCGCATGATTACGGCAAGCGAAATCGTCAATATTCCACCTGTCAAGGTCACGCCGAAAGATACCACCGGCGCAGGCGATGCCTTTATCGGCTCCTTTGCCCGCTTCTATGCCGGGACCGGCGATGTGGAAGCCTCGCTTCGCAAGGCCGCTCTTTATGCGGCCCATTCCATCACCCGGCCGGGCACGCAGAAAGCCTATGCCAGCCAGGAAGAATTCGAAACGTTCTGCCGCGATCACGCCCCTTCGACCGAACGCGCCTGATCGCACTTGAACGTAATTGAACCCACGAACGGACAATGAAATGACCGAAGCCCTCCCCCGCAATAACGGGACACCGCTCAAGCCGGAATGGTTTGAGGATGTATCCGTCAATCGCAGTGCTTCCGAGCGCCGCGCTGCTACGATCAGCGCCCGCCGTTCGGTGAAAAAGGAATATCAGGCGGCGTGGCTCATCCGCGCCATTCAGTGCATAGACCTGACGACACTTGCAGGCGACGACACGGCAGGCCGCGTGCGCAGGCTCTGCGCCAAGGCACGCCGCCCGGTGCGCGAGGATATTCTGGAAGCGCTCGGCCTTGCAGATGCGGGCATCACCACAGGCGCGGTCTGCGTTTATCCCACCATGGTGCCCCATGCCGTGAAGGCGCTTGAAGGTTCCGGCATTCCGGTTGCCTCGGTGGCGACGGGCTTTCCCGCCGGGCTGATGCCGCTGCCGCTCCGTCTTGCTGAAATCACCTATGCCGTCGAACAGGGCGCGCATGAAATCGACATCGTGATTACGCGCGAGCATGTGCTGACACAGAACTGGTCGGCCCTCTACGATGAGATTGCTGCCATGCGCGAAGTCTGCGGGGATGCACATATGAAGGCAATCCTTGCCACCGGGGATCTCAATACGCTGACCAATGTTTATCGCGCCTCGATGGTGGCGATGCAGGCAGGCTCCGATTTCATCAAAACCTCAACCGGCAAGGAAGATGTGAACGCGACCCTGCCGGTGAGCCTGACCATGGTGCGGGCACTACGCGATTATGGGGAGCTTTCCGGCCGAAGTGTCGGCTTCAAACCTGCAGGCGGCCTCAAGACCGCCAAGGATGCACTCGCCTGGCTCACACTGATGAAGGAAGAACTCGGCAATCGCTGGCTGGAGCCCGATCTGTTCCGCATCGGCGCATCGTCGATGCTTGGCGATATCGAACGGCAATTGGAGCACTTCGTGACCGGGCGCTACTCCGCCGCCAACCGTCACGCTGCTGCGTAAGGAAAATTGAAATGCGACCCATCAAGGACATCCTGAAGACCATGGAATATGGACCTTCCCCCGAAGCAAACGGCGATGTGAACCTGTGGCTGGAACAGCATGGCCGTTCTTTCGGCCACTATATCAACGGGACCTTTGTCAAACCGGAAGGCCGCAAGGCAATTGCGGTTGCCAATCCGGCCAATGGTGACAAGCTTGCTGAAATCATCTGCGGCAATGCGGAAGATGTCGATCAGGCGGTGAAAGCCGCCCGCACCGCTTTCGGCAAATGGTCCAAACTTTCGGGCTATGAGCGCGCCAAATATCTCTATGCCATCGCGCGCCATATTCAGAAGCGCGAGCGTTTTCTAGCCGTGTTGGAAAGCATGGATAACGGCAAGCCGATCCGCGAAACCCGTGACATCGACATTCCGCTCGCCGCCCGTCACTTCTATCACCATGCAGGCTGGGCCGAGATGGTGGAAGATGAATTTAAGGGCTTTTCGCCCGTTGGCGTCTGCGGTCAGGTCATTCCGTGGAATTTCCCGCTTCTCATGCTTGCCTGGAAGATCGCGCCAGCTTTGGCCGCCGGTAATACAGTTGTTCTGAAGCCTGCCGATCTGACGCCGCTTTCGGCCATTGCCTTTGCCAAAATCTGCCATGAAGTCGGCCTGCCCGCCGGTGTCGTCAACATCGTGCAAGGCGATGGCACCACTGGCGCGGAAATCTGCGGTCATGACGGCGTGGACAAGGTGGCCTTCACCGGTTCGACACAGGTTGGCCGCATCATCCGCGAGCAGATGGCCGGATCGGGCAAGAAGCTGTCACTGGAACTAGGCGGAAAATCGCCGTTCATCGTCTTTGAAGATGCCGATCTCGATGCCGCAGTCGAAGGCGTGGTCGATGCCATCTGGTTCAATCAGGGCGAAGTCTGTTGCGCCGGGTCGCGCCTGCTCGTGCAGGAAGGCATTGCCGACCGCTTCTATGCCAAGCTCAGAAAGCGCCTTGAAAACTTGCGCGTCGGCGATCCGCTCGACAAATCCACCGATGTCGGCGCCATTGTTTCACCCGGACAGGTGAAACGCATTTCCGATCTCATCCGGAAAGGCATCGAGGAAGGCGGCGAGCTTTGGCAGACACCGAACCCGCTGCCCGCAAAAGGCAATTATATCGCCCCCGGCTTCTTCACCGATGTGGATCAGGCTTCAACCGTTTGTCAGGTGGAAATTTTTGGGCCGATTGCGGCAGCAACAACCTTCCGCACGCCGGATGAAGCCGTCTCGCTCGCCAACAATACGCGCTACGGGCTCGCCGCGTCGATCTGGTCTGAAAACATCAATATCGCGCTTGATTTCGCCGCGCGGGTGAAGGCCGGTGTCGTCTGGATCAACTGCACCAACATGCTGGATGCGGGCGCAGGTTTTGGCGGCTATCGCGAAAGCGGGTTCGGTCGCGAGGGCGCGCGCGAAGGCATGTACGAATATTTCGTCTCCGATTGGGAGAAAGCACTCCCTCCGACCAGAGTTGCGGATGCCTTCGTGCCATCGGCTTCGCCTTCTGACGATGACAAGATCACCATCGACGGCATCGACCGCACGATGAAGAACTATATTGGCGGCAAGCAGTCCCGCCCGGATGGCGGCTACAGCTATTCGATCACTGGCAAGGGCGGTGCGGTCATTGGCCAGGCTGGCATCGGCAACCGGAAGGACATCCGTAATGCCGTGGAAGCTGCAAGCAAGGCCGGAAGCTGGGGCGCAGCCACGGCGCATAACCGGGCTCAGGTGCTCTATTATCTTGGCGAAAACCTCG
This sequence comes from Brucella sp. JSBI001, assembly GCF_026014005.1. NCBI lineage: Bacteria > Pseudomonadati > Pseudomonadota > Alphaproteobacteria > Hyphomicrobiales > Brucellaceae > Brucella > Brucella sp. JSBI001. Next base: position 1,998,113 of record NZ_CP110339.1, read on the forward strand.
ATGCACGCCGCACGGATTTCGTGGCACGGCTGATCGAAAGCACGGGCGTCAGCGAGAAAAAGGCTGAAGAGGAATTTGAAACCTCACTGCGCCGCATTTTCTATTATGCCGCACAGGCCGACAAGTTTGACGGGGCGGTTCATTCCACCAAGTCGCGTCATGTGACACTGGCGATGAATGAACCGTGGGGCGTGATGGGCATCGTCTGCCCTGATGAAACGCCGCTTCTTTCGCTTGTGTCTCTGGTCTTGCCTGCAATCGCCATGGGCAACCGCACGGTGGTGGTGCCTTCAAGCCGTCACCCGCTGATCGCAAGTGATTTCTATCAGGTGCTCGACACATCCGACGTGCCGGGCGGCGTGGTCAATATCGTCACCGGTGAACGCGATCTTCTGACGAAGACACTTGCCGAACATGATGACGTTGCAGCGCTGTGGTATTTTGGTTCACGCGAAGGCAGCGCAATGGCCGAAAAGGCGTCAGCAGGCAATCTCAAGGCCACGTGGGTCAGCAATGGCCGCTTGCCGAACTGGTTCAACAAAACCGAAGGACAGGGCCGGGATTATCTGCGCCGTGCCATTCAGGTGAAAAACATCTGGGTGCCATACGGGGCATAGATCAGAACCAAAAGGCCCGCTTCGGCGGGCCTTTTGATGCAGGGTTTTCGCGCTTATTGCGGAACCCACAAAATAGTATCTGGATTGATCCCCAACAGCAGTGCCTGTGCGACTGCTAGCGCCTTTAGATCTCCGCTTGCCTCGGGCTCGCGCGAAAGTATCCAGAAATAGCTCCGCGTCGAACCGACAATGATCGACCACTGGTAATCGTCTTCATCGATATCCACGATATTATAGCCCCCGTAGAAGGGTCCGAAGAATGAAACTTTCAACGCACCTTCGTCGGCGGATCGCACAAAACTGGCGGTTCCTGTGGCTTGTGTCCAACGCGCTTTCCATGGATCGAAGCCGCGATTGACCACTTTGACAGTTTGATCGGGGTTCAGTGAATATTCCGCCGTCGTCCGCGTCAAACCGCGCTCGAAGCGGTTTTCAAGCCGCCCGATCTCGTACCACTTGCCGATATAACGCGTGAGATCGAAGGGTTTTACCGGCACGATACCCTTTGGAATCTGTGGCGAACTTACCCGCGTCAGCGCATATCCCACCGCCAATCCCGTCAGACCAAGAGCAAGTTTTCCAAATCTCATCGTCTTCCCTTCCTTTATCGCATGAAGGGACAAACCGATGTGATGACAATTGGTTCCGAACCCTGAAGGACGCAGGCTTCCCCAGCGTCATGCCACTGTCATGCAATCGGAATAGAAGCTCCTAATCTATTTGGATTGTGGGAAAATGTTGCATTCCTCGAATATTAAAGCGGATATCGCCGTTCGGGCCGATGGGCTGAATCTGGCCTATGGCCCTGCCACTATATTAAAGAATATCGATCTTTCACTGCCGAAGGGACAGACGCTCGCTTTGCTCGGGCCATCCGGTTGCGGCAAGACAACGCTGCTCCGTCTCGTGGCTGGCCTTCTCGCCCCAACGAAGGGTTCAATCACAATCAACGACGTCACCGTTGCAGATGCCTCGACAGGGTCGTTCATTCCGCCTGAGAAGCGCCATCTCGGCATGGTGTTTCAGGATTATGCGCTCTGGCCGCATATGACCGTTTTCGGCAACGTGTCCTTTCCGCTCGAAATGCGTGGCCTCGGCCGTGCGGAGCGCGAAAAGCGCGTTGTCTCGGCACTCGATCGCGTCGGCCTGTCGGGCTTCGGCGAGCGCGCGATCAGCGATATGTCAGGCGGCCAGCAGCAGCGTGTCGCCATTGCCCGCGCCATCGTTGCCGAGCCGGGACTGGTACTGTTCGACGAGCCGCTTTCCAATCTTGACCGCGAACTGCGCGAAAACATGGTCACCGAGATCGGGCAGCTTGTCGCCAATCTCGGCCTGACCGCGATCTATGTCACCCATGACCAGAGCGAAGCTTTCTCGCTTGCCGATCAGGTAGCCGTCATGCGCGCCGGTGTGATCGAACAGTTGGCTGCACCCGAAGCACTTGTCGCAGAACCGATGACACCGGAAGTCGCAGATTTTCTGAGGCTCGGCTGTGTCGTCCCGGTGGAGCAGCGTGACAACGCCTACAGGATTGCGTTCACCGAAATCCACATCGCCCATGGGTCCACCGCTGAGCAGGCAACACACGTCTTGTTGCCGTCGCGTTCGGTTCGCAGCGTGCCCGCAAGCGAAGCAGCGATTCCAGCAACGGTCCTGCGCTCACAGTTTCGCGGCGACGGTCATCTGACCACAGTGCGCATCGGCTCGCAGCAGGACGGCCACGAACTGACATATCTCGACAGCATCCGCCTTTCACCCGGCGTTCCTGTCGGCATCTCAATCGATGCCAGCCAACTGCGCTGGTTCTCAAAATAAGACCATTTCATCAGGCAATATCTCAGGAGGCAAACATGAAGAAATCCATTCTCGGCGCGGGGCTTGCGCTTGTCACCGCTTTGCTGGCCAGCACGGCAGCCTATGCAGACATCACGGTTTATTCGGCCGGCCCGGGCAGCCTGATCGAAAAGCTTGCGACAGGCTTCACCGCCAAGACCGGTGCGAAAGTCAATGTCTTTCAGGCAACGACCGGCAAGGTCATGGCCCGCATCGAAGCGGAAGCCGCCAATCCGGTTGTCGACGTTCTGATCTCGGCCTCGTGGGATACGGCAACCGATTTTGCCAAGCGTGACTGGCTTGTCGCCTACACCAGCCCGAACGCCGAAAAAGTGCCGGATTTCCTCAAGAATGAAACGGCGGTTGCGCAAGGCGTCTCCGCGCTCGGCATCGCGTGGAACCCTGCCAGCAAGACGCCCAAGCCCGCCGAATGGGCGGATCTCGCCAAGCCTGAATACAAGGACCTCGTCAATCTGCCGGACCCGGCACAGTCGGGCGCGACCTTCGAACTCGTTGCCGCCCTTCAGGCGCAGCAGGGTTGGGATCTGTTCCGGAACCTGCACGAAAATGGCGCAACTGTCGCCGGTGCCAATGCAGAAGCGTTGAACCCGGTTCTTCAGGGTGCCAAGGCCGCCGTGTTCGGTGCCGTCGATTACATCTCGCTCGCGGGCAAGGCCAAGGGCGAATCCATCGACGTTATTTTCCCGACATCCGGCACCGTGATTGCGCCACGCCCCGCCATGATCCTCAAATGGTCGAAGAACCAGGACGAGGCCAAGCAGTTCATCGATTATATGCTGTCCGACGAAGGTCAGAAAATGGTTGCCGACACCTATCTGATGCCGTCGCGCACCGACATTCCGGCCAATCGCCCGTTGATCGGCGATCTGAAAATCCTGCCGATCGACGCCAGGGAAGTCTATGGCAAGCGCAACGAAACGCTGAAGGAATTCGGCGCCGCTTTCGCAGCCAGCAACTAATATCTGAGGGACAGACAGAGATGAAGACAGGCAGTGCGGCGGCTGGCAATCCGCTCGGGTTCGTTGCAGTCGCCGGGCTCACATTCATCGTCGCAGTGCCGTTTGTCTTCATCGTCCTTCAGGCAATCTTTCCACAACTGGGGAGAGGCTCGCTGGCCGAGCCTTTCCTGCATCTCTCGAACCTGTTTGAAGACCCGAAGCTTTTGCGCATGAGCGGCAATACCGTTCTGCTCGGTCTTTCCGTGGTAGCTCTTTCCGCATTCATTGCCGTGCCGCTAGCGGTTTTCCGGGCACTCTACAAAGTGCCGTTCGCCGTGCTGTGGGATGTGCTGATGCTCGTGCCCTTCATGATCCCGCCCTATATTGCAACGCTCGGCTGGATCATGACCTTGCAGCCACGCGGCTATCTCGAACAGCTTGTCGGATGCAATCTGGCTCCCTTCCTGTTCTCGGTCGCCGGCATGAGCTTTGTCATGGCGCTGAACACGTTTCCGCTTGTCTATTTTGCGGTGTCGCGCACGATTGAAGCAGTTGGCGCTCGCTATTCAGATGTCGGACGCGTATTCGGGGCTTCCCCATGGCGCTCCTTCTTCCGTATTACCCTGCCGCTGGCGACGCCTGGCCTCGCGGCAAGCCTTCTGCTCGTTTTCGCGGCAGCCATCGAGGAATATGGTACGCCCGCAGCCCTTGGACGCCGTTCCGGCTTTGAAGTTCTGGTAACGGAAATTGATCTCCGCATCTCCGACTGGCCCATCGACCTTGCGGGTGCTGCCGTCTTTTCGCTGGCGCTTGTCTGCCTGTCGCTCGCCGCTTTTCTGGTCCAACGCTGGATATTGATGCGTCGTTCCTATGTGACGACTGGCGGCAAACCACAGGCAAAGGACAAGCGCCCACTTGGAGCCTTCACAATTCCCGTCGTGGTTCTGTTCGCTGTCATCGCCTTTGCGGCGACCGGTATTCCCCTGCTGGCCATTCTGGCGACCGCTCTGTCCAAAACCGTGTCTGGCGGGTTGACGCCATCGAACCTCAGCTTCGACAATTTTGCTGCAATTGCCGAAAACAGCGCAGGCGGCATGCGCGCGCTGATCAACAGCCTGTCGCTCGGCGTTGCAAGCGCTCTCCTCACGGGACTGCTTGGCGCGATTGCCGCTTATGCCGTGGTGAAGATGCGCTTTCGCGGGCGCTTCTGGCTCGACATACTGACCGTCCTGCCAAATGCCTTGCCCGGCGTTGTCGTCGCGGTCGGCCTCATTCTGGCATGGAACCAGCCCTCGCTACCCATCTCGCCCTACAATACGCCGCTGATCCTTCTGCTTGCTTATTGTTGCATTCTTCTACCGCAGCCGATCCGCTATGCATCGGCTGCCTTCCACCAGATCGGCGACAATCTGGAAGCTGCGGCACGTGTTTGCGGCGCAAACAGCTTCACCGCTTTCCGGCGCGTCATGCTACCGCTGATCGCCCCCAGCCTGATAACGGCGATGTTACTTGTTTTTGCAGTGGCCACACGTGAACTCGTCGCATCGATATTGGTGGCTCCGGTTGGAATGCAAACCATCTCGATCTTCATCTGGCGTCAGTTCGAGCAAGGCTCGGTCGGCCTCGGCATGGCCATGGCATTCATCGCCATTCTCATCACCACGCTTTTGCCCCTGGTCCTGATGGGGTTGTTGAAGCGCTCAGGTCTCGTTAGAATTTGACCTTCCGTTCCCGATCGGGAAATGCCAACAGCAGGGTCGAAATTCCAGTGCCTTGAAAAGCCGGGAGAACCGTTTTGACGAAACAAGCCGTTGTCTTGAAAAGAGAAGAATGGGCGAGACGTGATGATGCCTGGTCTGGGCGCGTCGAAGGCAAGAGATTTGATACCGATGCGTCGATCATATTCTTCTCGACCGATATTGTAGGGCATGGTCCCAAACTGCACCGGCACCCTTATGACGAGATTTTCATCGTCCGTCAGGGAAATGCCCTGTTCATTGTTGGCGATGAACAGATCGAGGTGACGGAGGGACAGGTTGTCTTCGGTCCGGCAAACATACCACACAAGTTCATCAATCTGGGCCCTGGGCGTCTGGAAACAACCGATATTCACGTTACCCGGCATTTTGAGCAGGAAGACCTCGAGTGAAACGGGGCACAATGCGTGCCCCCCTGCATTTTACAGAATTGTCTTGTCTTAACGCTCAAAGGTGATAATTTTAGTCATATTAATGCGACGATATCCCGACGCATTTCTTACGAAACATTCCTGGCAATGAAGCCGGAATTTCAATGAAACGCTGTCACATACGGATCGGAACGTTTTGGGCTTCTGGCATTCGATGATCTGGCAAGCCGAAGGCATCCGGGTGGTTGCGCCGGTTCAATGGCGCGTGCTGGACGGGCTGGTCAGTGTCTACTGGGAGGCTGAAAGCCAGACGGGGGCCAATGGCTATTTCCTGTCGCATGATCCCCGTATCATGATCTTTTTCCAGGATGTATCGTCCAATATTCGCATATCGAACGATAGCGGCGTCCTTACCCAGCATCACCGCCCGATGACGCGTGCAATCTATATACCCGCCGGCGTACCAATGTGGACGAATACAGTTTCGCTCCACCGGTTTTCGCACCTGAACCTGCATTTTCACAAGGATCGGCTGCTCAGATATCTAAGCCCGACACTCGGCACTTCCATGGCCGTGGCCGCCATGCGCAGTCCGGTAGAAATTCAGGACCTTGGCGCCATAGAAACGCTTGCCCGCCTGATCGTGGATGAAACAGCCAGTCCGATGAAACACGCGCTTTATGCGGAAAACCTCATCGGCAGCATTCTGACCGGGCTTCTCGATTTACCGGGTGAGGACAACAAGCAGGGATATGGCCGCCTCACTATGGCGCAGATGAACAAGCTGAACGCACGGTTCGACAGCTGTGGTGATCGTCGGTTGAGTGTCGCCGAAATGGCGGCAGCGGTGGGCCTGTCGGAAAGCTGGTTCGCCAATGTCTTCAAGCAGACAACCGGAAAGACCCCGCTACAATGGCAAATGGCGAAGCGCATCGATCTGGCACAACGACTGCTTGCTGATAGCGACCTGACCGTCGCCGGCATCGCAGCACAGCTCGGTTTCACCGATCAGGCACACCTGACCAAGGCTTTTCGTCAGGTGGTGGGTGAAACGCCAGCCGCATGGCGACGTTTCCAGTCAAACCGCTGACCAATTTCGGATTACGTGCTCCGCCTCCTGTTTCCGGCGGAGCGGCTCATCCTACCATGTGCGGCGAAGCGTTGCCGTGATCTCGCGACCGGGATTGTAGAAATCCGCTCCGAAACCGCCATAGGCGACGTATTTTTTATCGAACAGATTGCTGACATTGACCTGAAGCGCCGAGTTGTCCAGGAACTCGTAGGTGAATGCCGCATCAAACACCACATTGCCGCTGGTGCCCGACGTATTGGCCGGCGTGAAGTAATATGAACCGATATAACGACCGCCGACACCGATTGTCATGTCACCGCGGCGACCGCTGCCCTCGATCTTGTAGTTTGCCCAAAGCGAAGCGAGGTGCCTGGAAACAAACTGCGGACGGTTGCCCTCATTGCCGCCCGTGCCGTTCTCGACGATCTCCGGGTCCATATAGGAATAGGCCGCGATCAGGTTGAGATTGTTCGTCAGTTCGGCCTTGGCTTCCAGATCAATACCGCGAACGCGAACCTCGCCAATCGTGGATGGCTGAAGCGTAATGGGATCGTTGACTGAAATATTGTTCTTGGTCAGGTCGTAAACAGAAGCGGTGAACAGGGCCGGAAATGCGGTCGGCTGGTATTTCACGCCGACTTCGATCTGTTCACCCCGCTCAGGATCGACGCCGATGGCCGGGGGGGCGACCGATTCAGTATAGCTCGTATAAACCGCCCATTCATCAGTCACCCGATAGGTGAGGCCGAAGCGGCTGGTGAACTCGCTCAGATCACCATCTGTCGTCTTGTTGCTGAGATTGTTCGTCTGCGACAGGTCGAGCCAATCATTGCGCAGGCCCACACTGGCAATCAGCTTTTCCGCGAATGTCAGATCCTGCTGGAAATAAATCGCCTTGGTTTTCTGCCTGGTAGATGTGCTGCCGATAAGAGGCAGATTGACCGGAGCACCGGTAAAGACCGGATTGGTCCAGTCGATGCCCGGTGCCGGGCCCCAGAGTGTCTTGTTGGTGGCCGAATAGTTATTGTATTCGACGCCCGCCATCGTCCGGCTTTCGAACCGGTCAAAACTCGTCTCATATTTCAGGTTCACATCACCCACGAAATTCTCGGCTGAGGCTTCATTGCCGAAGAAGTCGCGCTTGGCAATCGTGGAGCCATCGGTCGGTGTGGCCGAAATATAGGCATAGCCGAAATCGGTGTCCTGCTTGCTGTAACGCCCGTTGGCGCTCATGCTCAAACCATTGCCAAAATCATGATCGAACATGGCGCTGACAGTATTTCTGTCAGTGCCGCGATAGTTGAAATCCGGCTCTCCGAAAAAGCGGCTTCGGTTGAAATCGGTGCCGACCGGATGGCCGCCGCTTCCGGGCACGCCATAGCGGTGAAAATGATCGAAGATCACCGTCAAATTGGTCGCATCGCTCGGGCGCCACGTCAGCCCGCCCATGATGAACTTTTCGTCGTCGCGCGAATAATCATATTCGGCGTCGGAATCCTTGAACTTGCCGGTGAGGCGATAGGACAGCGTTTCGTCGCCGGTCAGATTATCACCGAAATCGAAGCCGACTTCCTTGTGGTTGAACGAACCGCCCGTGACATAGGCTTCGCCAAAGCGTTCGCGCTTCGGCCGCTTCGTCACGTAATTGACCATACCACCTGGATCGGAGACGCCGAAAGCCGTGGAACTCGCGCCTTTCAGAACTTCAATCCGTTCAAATGCATAGGGTTCCTCGCGTATACCGCCAAAGGGACGGCCAAGGGACAGCCCGTCGCGATAGGTGTTGGCATCGAAACCGCGGATCTGGAAAAAGTCAAACCGGTCATCCGACCCGTAAAAATTGGTGGAAACACCTGCAGTATATTGCAGCACCTGCTCGACGGTCTGGGCGTTGCGCTCCTGTATTTCCTTGGCGGTGATCACCGATACGGAGGCTGCCGTATCCATGATGTCCGTCGCCATCTTGCCGCCGCCGGTGGTTCTCGTCGCGACAATCGACCTGGAATCGTCGTCGCGTCCACCAGACCCATCAACCGTAATGGTCTTGAGCACTGTCGGCTCTTCCGTTGTTGTCGCCTGCTGCGCCAAAGTCAGATCCGGCATGGATACGACAAGCGCCGTGCACCCCAGAAGAATTGCCCTGCGGTAGCGAACCCGGGTGGTTTTCTTCATCTCAGCGGTCTTTTCAATGTCCATGGTCAGGTCCGATAAGCAGTTTGCGGCGATCGCTTTTAGCGACGGTTTCAAATCGTGGAGACATCGACAGCCTTACGATCAACGACCGGATGAGCCCGATCATCGAAGCAATCAAGAAACTGAAATGGTCCCCGGATCGCCACTAACTTGAGAACCTTTGTCCAGTATTGTAGAAAACTGCTTTTTTGTAGGAAATCACGGTTAATTCGCAACACCTTTATCAAGGTGTGAGCTTCGGCCTTGACGCGGTGAGTTTAACTTGAGAGTGAAAGGCCACTTTATACACAAGGAGAATGCACCGGATGACTTGGTCCATTCGCTCTCTCGTTTTCGCTGCCCTGTGCTGCCTGGCGATGATTGCGCCGCAAGCGGTTCTAGCTGGTGAAAAAACAACCTATCCGATTGTTATAAAACATGCTTTTGGAACGACAACGATAGAAAAAAAGCCGGAACGGATAGTCACCGTTGCCTGGGCAAACCATGAGGTTCCCCTTGCACTCGGCGTGGTTCCGGTTGGGTTTGCGCGAGCCAATTTCGGCGATGACGACAATGATGGTCTCTTGCCATGGGTAGCCGCAAAGTTGAAGGAACTCGGCGCCGATACGCCTGTGCTTTTCGATGAAGGGGACGGGATCGATTTCGAGGCGGTGGCGGAAACGCAGCCCGACGTCATCCTCGCATCCTATTCCGGCCTGAGCCAGTCCGACTACGATACACTCAGCCAGATCGCCCCTGTCGTTGCCTATCCCGAAGCGCCCTGGTCCACCGACTGGCGCGACATGATCCGTCTCAACAGCGTCGGCATGGGCATGGCGGAAGAAGGTGAAGCGCTGATTGCAAAGATCGAAGGCGAGATTGCCGAGACGGTCAGCCAGTATCCGCATCTCAAAGACAAGTCGGCTATGTTCGTCACGCATCTCGATACGACGGACCTGAGCACGGTCAATTTCTACACTACTAACGACACGCGGGTGAGATTCTTCACGGACCTTGGCCTGAACTCGCCCAAAAGTGTGGTCGACGCCTCCAAACCGGGCCAGTTCTCCGGCTCCATCAGCGCCGAGCGTGTCGACATGTTCGATGACGTGGACATCGTCGTAACCTATGGCAGTCAGGAATTGCTGGATGCCTTGAAGCGCAATCCACTTCTCGCCAGCATGCCAGTGGTCGAAAACAATGCAGTGGTCATGCTGGGCAGAAACCCTCTCGGGACAGCGGCCAATCCCACACCACTTTCCATTTCCTGGGTGTTGAAGGACTATGTCGCCCTTCTTGCCGGCGCAGCCGATAAAGCAAAATGATCGTCGCCCGCATCCGGCGTTCAAGCCAGCCAATCACCATCTATCGGTCCAACAGAGCGAAGACCGGCTGGCTCGGCGCGGTCGTTTTTCTCCTCGCGACCCTTTGTGTTCTGTCCGTGTCGCTCGGCGCGCGTGAAGTGCCATGGCCTGACATTGTTGCGGCGCTGCGTGGTCATATGGACACCGTCGGACAGGCCGCCGTCGCCATGCGCATTCCGCGCACCTTGCTCGCGCTTCTCGCCGGAGCAGCGCTCGGGCTGGCAGGTGCCATTATGCAGGGCATTACCCGCAATCCGCTGGCAGACCCCGGCATTCTGGGCGTCAATATGGGTGCATCGCTTGCCGTCGTCATCGGCGTTGCGTGGTTCAACATCGTTTCCGCACCAGCTTATATCTGGGCAGCCATATTCGGTGCCGGTTGCGCCGCCGTCTTCGTCTATATGGTCGGATCGCTTGGCCGTGGTGGCGCGACACCGCTCAAGCTCGCGCTGGCCGGTGCAGCCACGTCGGTAGCATTTTCCTCACTGGTTATCGCCATCGTGCTGCCCCGCAACGATATTGCCGGCGGCATTCGCGCCTGGCAGATCGGCGGCGTTGGAGGTGCGACTTTCGACCGGCTCGCTTATGTGCTGCCATTTCTCGGTGTCGGTTTCATTGTCAGCCTTCTATCGGCGCGCAAACTGAACTCCCTGGCACTCGGCGATGAACTTGCCGCCGGGCTCGGAGAAAAGGTCGCCATTGCACGTGCTGTTGCGGCGCTCGGCGCAATTCTGCTGTGTGGTGCAACCACCGCCATCTGCGGCCCCATCGGATTCGTGGGCTTGGTGGTGCCGCATGTATGCCGTCTCCTGATCGGGGTCGATCACCGCTGGCTATTGCCATTCTCGGCCCTCAGCGGAGCCTGCCTGCTGCTTGCTGCCGATATTGCCGGACGCCTCGTTGCCCGCCCTGCCGAACTCGATGTCGGGATCGTCACCGCCCTGATCGGTGCGCCGTTCTTCATCTGGATTGTCAGGCGCCAACGGGTTCGCGAGTTGTGATCATGCTGCATTCCACCGCCGATCTTATCGCCTGGAACCGTCGCAGTCGCACCCGCAAGCGCAATCTTGTCATCGGTCTTCTTCTGGTCATTCTCGTCGCCCTCTTCCTCCTCACTTTGATGCTGGGCCAATCGTTCACGCCGCCAAAAGATGTCGTCCGGGTACTCCTGGGCGAAAACGTTCAGGGAGCAAGTTTCACGGTCGGGAAGTTGCGCCTGCCGCGCGCCGTCCTGTCCGTGCTTTCAGGGCTGAGCTTCGGCCTCGGCGGTGTCGCATTCCAGCTTATGCTGCGCAATTCGCTCGCAAGCCCTGACATTATCGGAATCAGTTCCGGGGCAAGTGCTGCGGCTGTTTTTGCAATCGTTGTGCTCTCGCTAAGCGGCCCCGTTGTTTCAATCTTTGCCGTTGTGGCCGGGCTCGTCGTAGCACTTGCCGTCTATGGTCTTTCCTTCAGGAACGGGGTCGCCGGAACCCGTCTTATCCTCGTTGGCATCGGTGTTTCGGCGATGCTCGAAAGTGTCATTGCCTATATTCTTTCAAACGCGCCCGCCTGGAGCCTGCAGGAAGCCATGCGCTGGCTTACCGGCAGTGTCAACGGCGCAAGGCTGGACCAGATGTTTCCTCTTCTGGTCGCGCTGGTCGTTTTCGGCAGTTTGCTTTTGAGCCGGTCGCGCGATCTCGAAGCATTGCGGCTGGGCGACGACAGCGCCGCAGCATTGGGAACCAATGTCGGGCGAACCCGGATTGTCATAATCATTGCCGCCGTCGGCATGATAGCTTTTGCCACGGCCGTTTCCGGCCCCATTGCTTTCGTCGCCTTTCTGTCCGGCCCCATTGCGGCACGCATCATCGGTAATAACGGTTCCCTGCTCGTCCCGTCTGCCCTGATCGGAGCCATACTAGTCCTCGCCGGCGATTATTGCGGACAATTCCTGCTCCCCGGCCGCTATCCGGTTGGCGTCGTCACCGGAGTTCTGGGCGCTCCTTATCTCATCTACCTCATCATACGCGCCAACCGCAGCGGGGCATCCCTATGACCGATCACACCCTCATCGCGCGTGAGCTGACCACTGGCTATGGTGACAGGCTTGTGCTGGATAGTCTCGATCTTGAGGTGCCTTCCGGCAAGGTAACAGCAATCGTTGGAGCGAATGCCTGCGGGAAATCTACCTTGCTGCGCACTATGTCGCGACTTCTGGCACCACGACACGGGGAAGTACTGCTTGACGGCAAGTCGATCCACACGCTTCCCTCCCGGCAACTGGCACAAACGCTCGGCCTGCTGCCCCAATCGCCGACAGCGCCGGAGGGCATACTGGTTGCCGATCTGATCAGTCGAGGTCGAAACCCCTATCACGGCGTATTCTCGCAATGGACGCGGGCAGATGACGAAGCAATCGCAACGGCACTTGAAGCAACCAAGACGACCGAACTGGCCGACAGGCCAGTGGATGAACTTTCAGGTGGCCAGCGCCAGCGCGTATGGATTGCGATGGCACTGGCGCAGCAGACCGATATTCTCCTGCTGGATGAACCGACAACCTTTCTCGACATCAGTCACCAGATTGAAGTTCTGGATCTGCTCACAGATCTCAACCAGAAGCGCGGAACCACAGTCGTCATGGTTTTGCACGATCTCAATCTTGCCGCCCGCTATGCGGATTTTCTGGTCGCAATGGCTAACGGACGACTATACGCAACCGGAACGCCGGACGACGTGCTGACAGAACAAAATGTTCGTGAGGTATTTCATCTCAAAAGCCGTATCATGACCGATCCAACTTCCGGTCGACCGATCATGCTGCCTTTGGGGCGTCATCGCCTCCGTGATGAGCACCTTGAAACGCAGCTTGCGCCTTCAGACGGATAACCGGCTGTGCCGCAACAGGCTTTTGCAGACTTCTCCAACCCGCTGATTTCATAGCGCCGCGATCCAATGATCGCGGCGTTTTGCGTTCTGGCACAGTTACAACGCAGTGCATCATTATGCGCTATCCATAATTATCTATAATATTTTAGCTTGAGTCACCGATACACATGCAGATAATCTATACTTCATAGATTCTTTCTATTTTTATAGATAAAATGGAGAAAGCATGCTCAATACGGTGCAATCGAACCCGGAAGGCGCTGAGAAAACGGCGTCCAAATCGGAACAGGATGCATGGACGCCCGCAAGCGCGCGTCTGCTATATGAACTTCCGTTCAACGATCTCCTTTTGGAGGCACAGAGCGTTCATCGTGCCAATTTCGAACCGAACCGCGTTCAGCTCAGCAAACTGCTCAACATCAAGACGGGCGGCTGCCCGGAAGATTGTGGCTACTGCAGCCAGTCGGCACATCACGCTTCGGGTCTCAAAGCTTCCAGATTGATGAGTCTGGATACAGTCCTCGAGGAAGCGAAAAAGGCAAAGGATAGCGGCGCAACCCGCTATTGCATGGGTGCGGCCTGGCGCAGCCCGAAGACGCGGGATGAGCCCGCGATTGTCGAGATGGTCAAACAGGTGAAAGCGCTTGGTCTGGAAACCTGCATGACACTGGGCATGTTGAGCCCGGATCAGGCGCAGACCTTTGCGGAGGCTGGGCTCGATTATTACAACCACAATATCGATACGTCGGAGCGGTTTTATCCGCAGGTCATCACGACGCGCAGTTTCGACGATCGACTGGAAACGCTCACCCATGTCCGGGAAGCAGGGATCAAGGTTTGCAGCGGCGGCATTCTCGGCCTTGGAGAAACCGAAGACGATCGCATCGATATGCTGGTGACGCTGGCAAATTTGCCCATCCCACCGGAAAGCGTGCCAATCAATATGCTGATCCCGATGCCCGGTTCACGGCTGGAGAAAGCATCGCCCGTCGATCCTATCGCCTTTGTCCGCATCATCGCCCTTGCCCGCCTGATGATGCCGCAATCGCATGTCCGGCTGACAGCGGGGCGCAGTTCGATGAGCGATGAAATGCAGGCACTCTGCTTTTTCGCAGGCGCAAATTCGATCTTTATTGGCGACATGCTGCTGACCGCCGCCAATCCGGGCGAAGATCGCGACACAAGCCTCATGCGACGGCTTGGCCTGACCGCCGATGCACTGGATGCCCATGCATGAGCACCAACCCGTTGGCCCGTTACGCTGCGAAGTTGAAAAACTTACAGCGGCGGCAGCATCTGCGCGCACTTGCCGATAACAGAGGTGCGGATTTCAGCTCGAATGACTATCTGGGTCTTGCCGCATCGCCGTCGATCCGTAATGCATTGATTGCCGAGCTGGAAAACGGCCTTGCCACCGGGGCTGGCGGCTCCCGGCTGTTGCGCGGCAATCACCCGGAACACGAACTTCTGGAGGCTGAAGCTGCTTTCTGTTTTCGTGCACCTTCAATGCTGTATTTCAATAACGGTTATACGGCAAATCTAGCAGTTCTCTCGACTTTGCCGTTACGCGGCGATCTGATTGCCTATGACGAACTGATCCATGCCAGCGCACGTGAAGGCATGCGGGCCGGAAAGGCCGAAACCGTTTCCATCCCGCATAACAATGCGGATGCATTCGATAGAGCAATCTGCACATGGCGCAAAAAGGGCGGACGCGGCACCCCGTGGATTGTGGTGGAAAGCCTCTATTCTATGGATGGTGACATCGCGCCGCTTTCCGATCTCATCGAGATAGCAGACCACCACGGCGCTTTTCTTTTCATCGACGAAGCCCACGCGACGGGCGTGCACGGGCCAGATGGACGCGGTTTTGCTACCGGACTGGAAGGCCGACAGAACATTATCACGCTGCATACCTGCGGCAAGGCAATGGCCAGCTCCGGCGGGCTGGTTGGAGCACATCCGGTCCTTCGCGATTTTCTCGTCAATCGCGCACGGCCATTCATCTATTCGACTGCGCCTTCGCCCTTGCAAGTATCCGCAACACGGATTGCGCTGAAAACCATGATCGCCGAACAATATCGTCGGCGTGAATTGCACCGGCTTATCGCATTCGCCAATGCGCAATTCGCCGATCACTTTGGCAAAGCCGGCAGCGGAACTCAGATATTGCCGCTCGTCATTAGCGATGCCGACCGCACCTTGCGTATCGCACATCGCATGCAAGCCAAGGGCTTCGACATACGCGCCATACGCCCGCCAACAGTGGCTGTGGGCACGGCGCGCCTGCGCATCACCATCACGCTCAATGTCGATGAACCCACGATAACGCGCATGTTCGAATACCTTGCCACGATCATGGCGGAGGAATTGATATGAACTGCACTTTGATCGTTACCGGCACCGATACGGGTATCGGCAAGACCGTCTTTTCCGCAGCTCTCGCAGATGCGTTCAGTGCTTATTACTGGAAGCCGGTTCAGTCGGGACTGGAAGAAACAACCGATAGCGAAACGGTTGTCCAGCTTACCGGGCTCTCACGCCAGAACATCATCCCGGAGTGCTGGCGCTTGAATACGCCCGCTTCGCCGCATCTTGCAGCACAGATCGACGGAGTGGAAATTGATGCGGACGCCTTGGATGTTCCATCGGTCCACGCGCCTCTCGTAATCGAAGGCGCAGGCGGATTGCATGTACCGTTGACACGCCGCACGACATTCATTGATGTCTTTGCACGCTGGCAAAAGCCGATCATCCTTTGTGCAAGAACCAGCCTCGGAACCATCAATCATACACTGCTTTCGCTTGAAGCATTGAACCGGCGCAATATTCCCGTGCTCGGTATTGCCTTCATCGGCGATCCTCAACCGGATACCGAGCAGATCATCCCGGAACTGAGCGGCGTTCGCAGACTGGGGCGACTGCCCCACCTTGCGAAACTTGACCCGGACACGCTCCGCCATGCGTTTCGCGAGCATTTCAGTATGAGCGCTTTTTACGAGGATTCCGAATGAACGGACGTTCGTCTCCTGTCTGGCATCCCTTCACCCAGCACGCCACAGAACCGGTTTTCCGCAGGATCGTCAAAACTGACGGTGCCTATTTGCAGGATGAAACCGGTCGTTCGGTGCTCGATGCCATATCGTCATGGTGGGTGATTACACATGGGCACCGTCACCCAAAGATCATGGCGGCGATCCGGGACGCATTGGACCAGTTCGATCAGATCATCTTTGCCGAATTCACTCACGAACCGGCAGAAAAGCTGGCGCAAGAACTGGTCAAACTCACCCCGCAAGGCCTCGCCCATGTGTTCTATTCCGACAGCGGTTCCACAGCAGTCGAAGTCGCTATCAAGATGGCGCTCGGCTTCTATCACAATAGAAACAAACCGCGTTCACGCATCGCAGTGTTGGAGCATAGCTATCACGGCGATACGATTGGCACCATGTCCACCGGTGCGCGCGGTGTGTTCAACTCCGCCTATGCCCCCCTGCTGTTTCAGGTCGACACCATTCCGTTTCCATCGGTGGGGCGGGAGCAGGAAGCACTCGATGCGCTGGAGCACTTCTGCCGGAGTGGCAAGGTTGCCGCTCTGCTCTTGGAACCGCTTGTTCTGGGTGCAGGCGGAATGAAAATCTATCCTCCTCGCCTGCTCGCCGAGTTCCGGCGGATCACGCAACAATACGGAACACTGCTGATCGCCGATGAAGTGATGACAGGATGGGGACGCACGGGCACCATGTTCGCCTGCGAACAGGCATCCACCGCGCCGGATATTCTGTGCCTTTCCAAAGGCATTACCGGCGGCGCTCTTCCGCTGGCCGCAACGCTCAGCACGGCTGAAATCTTCGATGCGCATTTTTCGAAAGATCGCAGCCACACATTCTTTCATTCCAGTTCCTACACGGCCAATCCGATTGCCTGCGCGGCAGCACGTGCAAATATAGAAGTCTGGCAAACGGAACCCGTCGCGGATCGCATCAGGACATTGGGGCAATCGCACTCGGAAAGGCTATCGCGTTTTCAGGATGATCCTCGTTTCACCAATGTTCGCCAGCAAGGAACCATTGCCGCCCTTGATCTCGCGGTCGAAAAAACCGGCTACCTCTCCGATGCTGGGCCGCAATTGAAATCCTTCTTCCACAAACAGGGTGTGCTTCTGCGTCCGCTCGGCAACGTGATCTATCTGATGCCCCCCTATTGCGTAACGCCACTTGATCTGGACCTTGCCTATGACGCGATTCATGCGGCGGCTGATATGATCGAGACGGCAGCGCGATGAGTATTTCGAGCCGTATGGCGGGTTTCGGCCATTACGTGCCAGACCGCCGAGTTGCAAATGATGAACTGGAGCAGCGTCTCGGACTGGATACTGGCTGGATCGAAAGGCGCACCGGCATTCGCGAACGGCGTTGGGCGGCACCGGATGAAACTCTTACGGACATGGCGATGAAGGCGGGACAAATGGCTCTCCAGGATGCCGGTGTTCCGCACAATTCGGTGGCGCTTGTCATTCTCGCGACATCAACGCCCGATCATCTCCTGCCACCTTCCGCGCCGCTTCTCGCTCACAAGCTGGGGCTGGAAAACTGCGGCGGGATCGATCTTGCAGGCGCTTGCTCCGGGTTCCTTTATGCGCTTGTTCTGGCAGACGGCTTTGTCAAAAACTTCCGCAAGCCGGTTCTGGTCGTGGCAGCCAATATATTGAGCCGCCGGATCAGTATGGAGGAGCGCAACACAGCAATTCTCTTTGCCGATGCCGCTGGTTCAGTCCTGCTTGCACCATCGAACGATCCACATGCTGGACTGCGTGGATCGGCGCTCATGTCCGATGGCGGAAATTACGGGCTGATTTCCATTCCCGCTGCCGAGACAAGAATGACCATGCGAGACGGCAAGGCCGTCTTTACGCAGGCCGTTCGTATGATGTCGCGTTGCGCAACCGACGCGCTTGAACGTGCAGCGCTTAGTGCCACCGATGTGAACAGGTTCTTTCCCCATCAGGCCAATGCGCGGATCACCGACACGGTCTGCGACCAGTTGCACCTGCCTGCCTCCATTACCGCCAGATCGATTGCTTTGTTCGGCAACTCGTCGGCGGCGAATATCCCGCTATCGCTATCACTGGCATCGAAATCGCAGCCTTTTCAGTCAGGCGAACGGCTGCTTCTTTCGGCCGCCGGTGCTGGAATGATTGCCGGTGCTGCAGTCTGGGAAATTGGCGATGGTTGAAATCCAGCCATGGCTCGAACTGAAATCGGCATTTCCGTCCTGCCTTGGATGGCCACCAGCGCAGTATCCTCGTCAAACATCGCCAAGAGGCTTCGCAGCGAGTCATCCTTGAAACGCTTTCGTATCTCAAGAAGATTGTTCAGTCCCTTGGCAATGCGCCTGGCATAGCCAAGATCATTGAGAAGCGACCTGAGTTGCATAAGCAGCCCCGCAAGACAGGCAGCCTGCTGTCGAAGCCCTGAACGTGAAGAAGCATCCATTTCTGCGTGTACAGTCTTCAATGTTCGCTGTCGTCCGGGCTGTCAGACCCGACCGCAGATCATGCAACCGGAACTGCCTACGTGCCGGGAACAATCTAGCTCAGTTGAACCACGCGGATCTTGCGAGCGGTTGCCTGCAAAAGTGTGAAAGCCTCGAAACGCTGGTCGTGCCACCTGGCCAGCCCGGCATCCGGCCTGTTAACTTCTCCAAGTTCCGACATGGCGTCCATGGCCGATGCAAGATCAGGGTAAGCCCCCGACGCGACCGCACCCAGCATGGCAGAGCCGAGCAGAACAGGTTCGGGCGAAGTCGAGGCGGCGATGACAAGACCGGTCGTGTCGGCAAGCACCTGTCGCACCAGGTGCGACCGTGCAGCCCCACCCGAGACGACGATAGTATCGGTCGCGATACCCTTTACTTTCTGGGCCTCCACGATCTGCCGCGCACCATAGCCAAGGCCGCACAGCCCGGCCAAATAAAGTGCAGTAAGGCTGTCGATCCCAGCATCGAGATCTAGCCCGGCAATGATTGCGCGCGCATCAGGGTCCGCGAACGGTGCACGATTACCGAGGAACTCCGGCACGACATGAATGTCGCCAATGATGGCAGCTGCCTCTTCAGGGCCTCCCCTCGCATCGACTTCTGCAGCAAGAATGTCGACCAGTCCCTTGCCTTGGGCGGTTGCCTGCTTCTCCGCTTCCTTCGCGAAAGGATGCATGTGGATCAGATGATCGATAGCGGCACCCGCTGCCGATTGTCCTCCCTCGTTAAGCCACAGGCCCGGAACCATCGCCGAATAATAAGGACCCCATACACCATCCACGAAAACCGGCTGTTCGGTGGTCGTCATGGTGCAGGCCGACGTGCCAAACACATAGGCCATGCGCGACAATATCCGGCCCTCCTGACCGCGTGCTCCGACCGTACCGATCCCGCCCGCATGAGCGTCGATCAGGCCAGCGGCAATAGCTGTGCCCGGCATAAGACCGAGTTCTGCCGCGGCCTGTTCGCTCAAGCCGCCAAGACTCTCGCCACCGGGTCGAACGTCCGTGCCGATGCGGGCAAAATTTTCGTCCGCCAGTTCGCCAAGGCCCACTTCACGGAAAAAGGTTTCATCCCAGCGCCTTTCGTGACTGAGATAGGTCCATTTGCAGGTGACCGTGCAGGCCGAACGGGCAAGGCTGCCGCAAGATTTCCATGTGAGAAAATCGGTAAGATCGAAAAACTGCCATGCAGCAGCGAAGGTTTCCGGCTTGTTTTCCTTGAGCCACAACAGCTTCGGCGTTTCCATCTCGGGGGAAATGGTGCTGCCAACGTAGTCGAGAACCTTGGCTTTGGTCGCATTAATGCGTTCTGCCTGGCCAACAGCGCGATGATCCATCCACACAATAATATCGCGCGCTGGATCGTTGGACGGACCGACTGCAAGCGACTTGCCACCCTCGCCCAGCACAACCAGCGAACATGTCGCGTCATAGCCGATACCGGCAATGTCCGTCGGATCAATATCGGCAGTCTTGACGGCTTCGCGCACGCTTTCGCAAACAGCCTGCCAGATATTGACGCTCGACTGCTCAACAATGCTGCCCGCCTCACGCCAGATGGTGATATCGCGCTTGGCCGAAGCAAGCATGGTACCGCTAGCGTCGAAAAGACCGGCGCGAGCGCTGCCGGTGCCGACATCGACGCCCAGATAATAGCTGGTCATGGTCGCTCCCATTTACAGATCGAGGCTTTGTGGAAGAATGACCAGATCGCGAATGGTAATGTTGCGCGGGCGGGTCAGCATGAACATCACCGATTCCGCGACTTCCTTCGGTTCCATCAGACTGCCATTAGCCAGCGCTTCATCCAGCTTTGCCTTCGGCCAGTCGCTAATAAGTGCGGTAACCACCGGACCAGGCAGAACGCCACCAACGCGGATACCGTGCGGCGCAACCTGACGGCGAACCGTATGAACGAAAGCCTGAACGGCATGTTTGGATGCGGTATAGATTGGCTCCCAGATGACCGGCACGACACCTGCGACAGAGCTTGTCATGATGATATCCCCGGTCTTTCGTTCCATCATATGTGGCAGAACCGCATGAATGGTGCGGAAAGCCGCGTTGATGTTGAGGTTCAGCATGCGGTCCCATGCATCCGGGTCACCTTCCCAAAGAGGTCCGCCAATATAGGCACCCGCATTGGCGTGAAATACGTCGAGTTTGCCCGCTTGGTCGAGTATTTGCGGCATCATGGTGGCGACTGATGCCGGATTGAGCAGATCAATGACCAGCGGTCTGGCTTTATCGCCAAGCTCGGCGCATTTTGCATTAAGCGCCTTCTCGTCACGGTCGACGAGAAACACCGTCATTCCCGCTTCTAACATGTGCTTTGCACATTCGAAGCCGATGCCAGAGGCAGCACCGGTAACGGCGCCGACTTTTCCATTGAGATCCTGAGCCATTTTTCAGTCCTTAAAGTTTTAGGCGCGACCGTGCGACTGGCGCGAGCGGCGGGCGAGGGAGTCGACAATCACGGCGATGGCGAGCACAGCGCCAGTAATCATGTAGCGAAGCGACGATGACAGATCGAGCAGCGTCAAACCGCTGGCAATCGACTGGATGACGATAATGCCAAGTAGAGCCGACCAGGCGCTACCACGTCCGCCAAAGAGGCTAGTGCCGCCGATGACCGCTGCTGCAATCGCGTTCAAGTTGACGTCGCCAGTGCCTGCCTGCTGGCTGGAAGAAGCAAGGCGAGCTGCGGCCAGAATGCCGCCTGCTGCAGCCAGAACCGAACAGGTCATGAAAGCCGACATATAGATAAATTTCACATTGATACCAGCACGGCGTGCGGCTTCGCGGTTGCCGCCGACTGCCTGCATCGCGCGCCCCCACTGGGTACGTGTGAGTGCGTAATTCATCGCGATGACCAGCGCCACGAACAGGCCGAACATCCATGGCACACCACGCGACTGGTTGAGATAAAACACAGCACCGCCGACTATGACTGTGATGACGATGGCCTTGAGCGCTATCCCGACCGACGACGGCGCTGACAGACCGGCTTCACGGCGGCGCTGCGCAGAGCGGAACCCGGTGAAGAAGATCGCAAGTCCGGCAATCAGCACCAACGCATAGGACAGCGGACGCGGCATAACCAGAAGCTGGCCGAAACTCACGAGCCAGGAACCATAAGGCAGGTTGATCGAGCCGGTATTGCCGAGCAGATAAAGCTGAAGGCCAAGCGCCGCCAACAGACCGGCCAGTGTGGAAACAAAGCTTGGCATGCTGAAGCGATTATAGAGGAACGCGTAAAGCAGGCCGATCAACGCGCCGGTGCACAGCGCCGCCAGCATTGCAACGCCAACAGGCCAGCCATGATTGACCCAAAGCACGCCGACAATGGCTGACGCAAGTCCGCTAACCGAACCGACCGAAAGGTCGATTTCACCCAGCATCAAAATGCAGACGATACCCAGCGAAATCACGCCGATAGTCGAACAGTCGAACAGCAGGTTTACAAGATTGTTGCTCGACAGAAAAACCGGGTTCAACGTCTGGAAAACGGTCCAGATGATGACGAGACCGATGATGACCGGCAGCGATCCAAGATCGCCCGACCGGACACGGTCGAAGAAATTGCGCAGCGCGCCCGAAACGCCTTCATCATGGCGCACGCGGGTGTCCTGGCGATCGAGAGGGGTATTTCCGGTTGCCTGGTTCATTATGCTTCTCCCCGATCATGGGCCTGACCGGTTTCATGCTGCGCCTGACGCCGTTCGGCACGGCGGGAAACGGAATTGCTGCTTGCGCCGGTGATGGCTGCGACCAGCTCCTCGTTTGAGGAATCCGGGTAAAAAACACCATTGTTTCGGCCAAGCCGCAGCACGACGATGCGGTCCGCGACAGCACGAACGTCTTCCATATTGTGGCTGATCATCAAGACACCGAGCCCACGGTCACGGACGCGCTCGATAAGATCGAGAACCTCAGCAGTCTGCGCAACGCCAAGTGCTGCCGTCGGTTCGTCGAGCATAATGAGCTTGGGATCAAGCAACAGCGAGCGCGAGATCGCAACCGTCTGGCGCTGGCCACCAGAAAGGGAGGCGACCGGCTCGCGTACACTCGGGATGCGGGCGGAAAGCTCGTTCAGAAGCTTCCACGCCTTGATCTCCATGGACACTTCATCAAGCCGATAGGGGCTCATTTCGCGGCCAAGGAAAATATTGGCGACCACGTCGAGATTCTCGCACAGAGCCAGATCCTGAAAGACTGTCGCAATGCCGAGATCGAGCGCAACGCCCGGCGACGAAAGCACAACCTTCTCACCATTAAATTCGATACTGCCGGATGTCGGTTGATGGACACCTGCCAGTGTCTTGATCAGGGTGGACTTTCCTGCTCCGTTATCACCGACAAGAGCGACAACTTCGCCCGGAAAGACTTCCAGATCGATATCTGTCAGCGCTGAAACGGCACCGAAATTCTTGGATATGCCGCTTAGACGCAGCACTGGCTGCCGCGACGACGCAGCGGCTTCGTGATCTTGGGACATGATCTCACTTTCCCTGGCATATTGCAGGATATGCCATTGCACATCAAACTGCCCGACCGGATAACCGGCCGGGCGCGTCGTTGGTCAGTTGGTGATGCCAAGCTTCTTGCAGCCGTCAGCATAACGGTCGACGCAAAGCGTTTCTGCGGAAACGATGTTCTTGTCGATAATTTCAGCCTTGAGGTTTTCGGCGGTCACCACCACTGGAACGAAAAGCTTCGACGGAGTGTTATAAAGCGTGGCTTCGGCCTTCGGAGTTTCACCGTTCAGAAGCTGACCCGCGACGCGCGCGGCTTCTGCGGCAACAATTTCAGATGGCTTGTTGATCGTGTTGTACTGATCGCCCGAAATGATCAGCTGAAGTGCTGCAATCGTCGCATCGTTGCCGGTAACCGGTGGTAGCGGATCGATGCCTGCCGCCTTCATGGCTGCGATCGCACCGCCTGCAGTGCCGTCATTGGCAGCGACAACGCCGACGATCTGGTCATTGAAGCGGGTGATCTGGCCACTAGCCCACTGCTGAGCCTTGCTCGGCGCCCATTCAGGCGTGTCATATTCGGCGAGCGTCTTGTAACCGCTGTCCTTTAGACCGGCGTGAATACCGTTCTTGATGAGACCGGCAGCGGCATCGGTTGGCGAACCGTTGATCTGCAGAACGCCGCCCTTGTCACCCGCGACACCCTTGTCCTTCAGGTGCTTTACCAGCGATTCCGCAATCGACTTGCCGATGGCTTCATTGTCGAACGACACGTAGAAATCAGACGTCGCATCCGGGATCGGACGGTCATAGGCAATGACCTTGATATCCTGCGACTGGGCGAGCTTGACCAGCGAGGCTGCCGCTGCCGTATCGACCGCGTCGAGCACTATCACTTTTGCACCTTGCGATATGACCGAGTTGAACTGCTGCTGCTGCTTGCTCGCATCACCATCGGCATTGAGATAAAGCACCTTGCAGCTTTCACAGATTTTCTTCATCTCGGCAGCGAAGCCCGGATAATCGCGCTCCTCATAGCGCGTCGATGCCTGGTCTGGCATTAAAAAGCCGACCACTGCGTCCTTCACTTCCGCCTGAGCATTGCCAGCGAACGACGATAGCACCACCGCAGCAAAGGCTGCCTTACCAAACATATTTTTCATGTCTCACTCCCATTGGGTTTTCAATTTTGTATTTTACACAATCTTGCAGACAAACTTTATATCGCTACTCCACCCCATATGTTCTCCCTATAGCGACCTCCAGTTCCCTGGAGTTCCGGCATTTTGGCGCCGCATTGCTTTGCGGCGCACCAATCAAATCGAGCAATGCTGACGGGGCTTGTGACGCATGATGGGAAGCCGTTCCTGGCTTCGGCATGTGTGCACCGCTCCTCTCGGCATACAATCATGTTGCACCATCGATAGTGCAACATAACCATCGCTCAACATCCTGCATCTGGTCAAGAGGAAAATGACAGAGGAATAGATTGGATTACGCCTTCCCCTACTTGCAGCAAACGCTATCGCACCGCTAAGATCGGGACCCGACCCAGACGCAAAGCAGGCCTGATGAGCACCCCCCGGAAAGTAACCATTTACGATATATCGGAGCGCGCTGGTGTATCCGCGTCGACCGTTGCTTCGGTTATGAATGGTTCATGGGAAAATCGAAGAATTACCAAAGCAACAGCCGACCGAATTCGAGTAATAGCAAGCGAACTCGGTTATACCACCAACCTTCAGGCACGCGGGTTGCGCATATCCAATTCCGGCATGATCGGCATGATCTTGCCTATGCTGGACAACCGATACTTCAGCTCCATGGCCGCATCGTTTGAGACGGTGGCGCGCTCACGGAATCTTATCCCCGTTGTAGCCAGCACATTACGCGACCCGCAGCAGGAACGCAGCACCGTGGAAACATTGATTGCCCACAATGTCGACGCCTTGTTGATCGCGGGCGCAACCGATCCGGACAGTGTCGCCGAACTCTGCGAAAAGGCTCATCTGAAACATATAAACGTGGATCTTCCCGGAAAGCATGGCGCATCCGTAATCAGTGACAACTATGACGGTGCCCGCGTACTGACGCATCAGATTGCCAGCCGCAGGTCTCATCGAACGGAAAACAGCTTCTACTTCATCGGTGGCGTGGATAGTGACCACAACACCCGCGCACGTGTGCGCGGGTATAAGGATGAACTGGCTGCGCTGAACTTCCCCGTTCACTCCGACGCCATAATCACGAATGGTTATGGTCCCGATGCCGCCGCGAGAACCATCCGCGATATTTATAAAAAATTGAATGGATTGCCAGAGGCACTGTTCGTCAACTCGACGAGCCCTTTTGAGGGCGTCGTCAGTTTTCTCAAGACGCTGCCGGTTGACGAGGTCCGGGAGTGCTCCATCGGATGTTTCGACTGGGACCCCTTCATCGAAGTTCTCCACTTCCCGGTTGTGATGGTCCGGCAAAATGTTCAGGCAATGATCGAACGCGCCTTTGAACTTCTGGACGAGTCCGTTCAAACGAACAACCCGCCCGAAATGATACCGACAGAGCTCATTATTCCGCGTGGTCTTTGAACCTCATTCCGTGGATAGGAGAAACATGCCATCCACGCGATCACCGATTGTTTTGTTTTTTCAGATAGATAAGCTGAGTTGTCAGTCCTGTGATGAGGATGATCAAAAGACTGCCCTGCGCGCCCAGCAACAACGGGGATTTGAGATCGGTCACAAATGGATGACCATCTGGTACGCGCCGCAATACCTCGCTTACCGCTGGCACCATTAGCAGGAAGGCAGTCAAGCTTAGAAAGACTGTTTCCAGATAGCGGGTCGCACGACCGAAGACTGAACTGTAACCGATTGCATAGCCGGCAATCAGCAGAACCATCGTCGCAGCACCGATAACATAGCTGACCTGCTGGCGTGCAACGAGAAATGTTGTGCCAGCACCTATAAGCATCGAGACAAAATAAAGGCCGCCGGATTTTGACCGGGGCAAAATTCGCCCGTAGCGGACGAACATGTAGATGGCCAGGGGAATGGCAGGCAAACTGCCGATCGTGTGCACCCAGCCTAGCGGGGAAATTCCAAACATAACCAAAGCTCCTGTAAAGATAACAACCTACTAGTAGATAGGTTTAAGGGTAAAACCCGTTCATTGATTAGGATGGTCGATTAACCATTCCAGCCATACTGATTGCATCCATCCACATTCACCACTGTCATCCTTCCCAAAATTCGCTCGGCGTTCCGACAACTGGCCGACGAGAAGCACCGTCGTGACAGCGACATTCCAGAAACAGGCACGCAACATTTCGATATTCATTCCAGGCATTGCCTGCGCCCGGCATGTTTCGAAATATCAATGCGATGATGGCTGCAAGCTGGATAACGGGGTCGCCGCATTCACCTCCCTGCCAATTGATAGCCTGACTACCGAGCATGATCAGGCTTTGATCGAAATCACTGTGCCGCAGCCAGTCTGCGAAGCATTGGTTCAACTATAAGCGAAAACATCTTCGGATCGCTGTGGGCCCTCGCTGACAACATCCCTCCGTGAACGGTAGCAGCAAAGGCTTCTGCCTCGATGTCAGGGGAGTCGATCAAGCGAATGCGGCCCTGTCTTGCGCCGCGTGTGAGGACTGATGTCAACCATCTCGATAACGATCTGAAATAGTTTTGAATCTCAGAAGCAAGTTCCTGTGGCAATACAGGAATTTCGCTTGCCAGAAGCGCCCCTACACAGAATGGCGCACTCCCGTCTGTGATACACGCACTCCAGTATTGAGTATAAGCCTGCAGTTGCTCTAGCGGATCATCGACTTTGCTCTCGAGATTGGCAAAACCTGCTTCTGTATCTTCACGATGCCGCACGATTAGTGCCTTTACCAGATCGACCTTGCTCGGGAAGTGATGATGGATACTGGCCTTGCGAATGCCTACGACGCTGGCGATATCCGCGTAGCTGAATCCATTATACCCACCCGACATGATCAAGGTTTTGGCGCAAGCGAGAATATCATCGGAAGTGGTGGACAAATTGCTCATACTCAGTACCTACCTTCCAATAGGTTGAATGTCAAGATAGATCAAAGTGAAGAGATTTGTCACACGGTCGAATTTTACCTCATGCAGAACCCGATCCCGTCGACACAGTTCATATGTTGCAACAGCCGGGGCAAACGGCACGAAATGGATCGGCTCTGGACTTCGCAAACAGGTTAGTGCCGGAGGTCTTGTCCGCGGTCGAGTTTCTGGCTCTGACGTATCGCTGCAATTTCCTGGGCCCTGGCGGCCGAAACTGTTTGCTGCAAAATCTTCAACTTGTCCTGAAGCGCCTCGAAGACGGAACGTTGTGCGGGAGGCACGCGACTGACGTTGTCACTGTCGCCGCGCAGGATTGCGTTGCGCCCGAACCTGAGATCAAGGGCGCGGCTGACGCTGATAAACTCCCGACGAATATGCGGTTCGAGCGAACTGACGAGGGCATCAAGCCGTGCGGTCTTCTTTTGCATCGCAGTTGTGATGCGACGGAGCTCTTCGCCGGCCTCTTCTGACAATCCTGGAATGGCGGTTGCCATCTGCTGACGCTCTGCGGCGACTGCTGTTGTTGCAGCCTTCAGGGCTGAGGCCCAGCCCGATCCCAGCGAGCGGACACTTGCCTGCACATCCGGCACGGCTTCCAGTGCTGTCATTCGCTCGCGGCCAACGGCCAGAAGCCTGTCCCTCAGCCGACCGGAGCCGCGCAGGGCGCCATAGGCCGCAGGATCATTGGCAATGGCTGCCGCAATCCGATCACCGGCAATGCCTTTCCGGATCAGTGCCTCGATCGTATCGACGGCACTGGCGGGTTCACGCCAGAGATGAGAGGCCGTTTTGGCAAGTGCTGTTCGGTTATGGCGGTAGTGGGCTGCCGCGGATGCCCTCGCGCGCGCCTCCACGTCAACCGGGGTTGTAAACTCTGTCACGGCGGCAAGCAGCGGCGGTATGTTGCAGGCTTTCGAACCCTGCCCGATATTGTCAGTCGGCCGG
Organism: Brucella sp. JSBI001; assembly: GCF_026014005.1. Classification (NCBI taxonomy): domain Bacteria; kingdom Pseudomonadati; phylum Pseudomonadota; class Alphaproteobacteria; order Hyphomicrobiales; family Brucellaceae; genus Brucella; species Brucella sp. JSBI001. The sequence continues at coordinate 2,026,186 of NZ_CP110339.1, forward strand.
GTCCGGGACGAACCCGGAGAATTTCGATCCACGGATATCGGAGCTGTCGGATTCTGTATGGGGAATCTTCCGGATTGCCTCTCATGATAAGACATCCTGCGTTCCCGATCGATTGCCAAACCGAGCGCCGCACCTGCCCTCTCCCGGAGATTTGCCACCTGCTGGCGCTTTTGTGCCAGCCACGCCAGCTGGCGTCTTGCTCCTGCCCCTGTGCCAGCGACAATCCCGGCAAGTGTTTCAATGCCACGCCTGCGGGCAAAGTCCCGGACATGTGCCTGGTAGCCAGCCTCGCCAGCAAAATCCAGCGTCGTGGTTTTGGCGCCCGAACGCCCGAGGCGCCTGGCCAGTTGCCGGAACAATTCCGGTGTGTGGCTTTCCCCTTCAATGCTTTTGCGGCGGACATCTGTGGTTTCATGCAGCCTGGCCGTCCAGACATTGCGTTCAACCGTGCGTTCCTCAAAGCGCCTTTTGCTCTCCTGTGCATCAGGGACTGCAATTTTTACCTTCACGGTCTCGACGCCATCCTTGCGAAGCGTGACCGTATCCCCTTTTGAAGCTCCCGCCGCCGACAGGGCTGCCGGCAGACTGACACCCCAGAGGCGATGGACCCTCCCGCCCTCAACCTTCACATCGGCATAGGGCGTATCATTCGTATCCTCATCCCCGGGCCGGAATTTTGTCACCCCGGTTTCGACCAGTTCGCCGGTGATCCCCTTCGCATGGTCAATACGGGATCTGTCCTCGCGTTCGGGCCCGGGCCTGAAGTCCTCGCGCGCAGCATAAAGATCAGCCCTGTGACGATGACGGGTCATGGACACATAGGTCAGGTGCCTGTCCATCATGCCGCTGGCAAGCACAAAGGTCCGGTCGACAGTCGCGCCCTGCGACTTGTGGATTGTCACCGCATAGCCGTGATCGATGTTGCGGTAGCTGTCCTCGCTCAGAACAATCTCGCTGCCGCTGTCGAGCCGGACAGAAAGCAGCGGAGCGCGGAGCGCGTTGCCGGTCGAGACCACCGTGCCGAACATGCCGTTCCTGACATATTGCGGACTGTTCCCTCTTGCACGCGGTACAAGGAAACGGGCGTTCTCGAGGAAGATAATCCGGTCGCCTGCCGCAAACTCCCGCATGCCCCGCTCTGTCCGGAAGCTGCGCGCGGCACCGAGCGCTCCCTCCTCCCGCATCACCTTGCGCAAGGCTTCATTCAGCCTGTGGACATCCCTGTTGGTGTGCGCCAGCACCAGCAACGCATCACCCCGTAGCCGGCCGCCACCGTTTAGCGCTGCGATCCCCGTCCCTGGCCGCACGCCCCGTCCCGGCTGTGATGGCATGATCAGTTTCCGCCGCGCATCGGCCCAGTCCCTGACCAGACGGCTGACCAGTTCATCCCGGGTTTCCACCTCGACCAGATGCCCGCGTCTGGCGTAGATCTCCAGTCCGCCCGCGGTGTCCCCGCGAGCGAGGCGACTTGAGGCATCGCGGGCCCATTGGTCCTGTTGGCGACGCACACCGGCAAGTTCGGCAGAACCGATCCGTTCCGCTATTGCCCGGAAAGCCGCACCGGCCCCGATCGGCTGAAGCTGCATGGCATCGCCGACCAGAACAACCTTTGCGCCAGCCTTTTCTGCGGCATCCAGCACACGTGCCATTTGCAACGAGGAGACCATGCCTGCCTCGTCAATGACGAGGACGTCACCGCGCATCAGCTGGTCGCGCCTATTATTCCAGGCATGCTCCCACGCGGCAAGCGTTCGCGACCTGATACCGGAACTCTCCTCCAGCCCCTCGGCAGCCTTGCCGGAAAGTGCCGCGCCAAGGACACGGTGATGCCCGCTCTCCCAGGCAAGGCGCGCAGCTGCAAGCAATGTCGACTTGCCCGTACCGGCAAGACCGACGACAGCAGCGATACCGCTGTCGCCCGTCACATGCCGAATGGCTTCAATCTGCTCAAGATCCAGCCTGAACGGCTTCAGCGGATTGTCCCCTTCGACGAAACGCACTGCGCCTGCGCGTCCTGCGTCCGAAATCCCGAACCCCTTCCTCCCCGACAGGGTATCGGCTGAACGCATCATGTCATGTTCGGTGCGCAGGATCTGGCTGGTGGTGAAGATTGCCGGTTCCCTTGTCTCGCCAGTCACCCGGCCATTCACACGACCAGTCATCGGGCCAGTCATCCGGCCAGTCATCGGGCCGGCCTGCTGCGGGTTCAGGAGCACCAGATCGGGAGAGGCCATCAGTCGTGCACGGATATTGGCAAAGTCTGCCGGATCATCGACGTAGCGGTGTATGACCCTTGCGATATCCTTCTCGTCAAAGGTGGAGCGTTCATTGCCAAGCTGCCTGAGGAGAGGCCCCGGATCGGCAAGCAGCCGGGCGGTCATTTTCTGCCGGCGTGCCAGGTCGGCGGGTGCAAAATACATCTCGGCGCCCTTGCGCATCATCGCCGACTTTCCGGGTCCCAGATGCCGCTGGGCAATCCCCTCAAGTCCCTGTTCGGCATGGGAACGACCGTCAAGGCGGATGTCACGGCCAGCGAGCGCCAGATACCGGCTGGCTGTTTGCGCCCAGGCGATCTTCCACGCCTTCATCATATCCCTGTTACCCGCCCAGACTGTGTAGACGATCCTGCCCTTCGGCTGGTCCCCTGCCGCCACACGCAGTGGCTTTCCGTCATCGCCGGGGACAGGCATGACCTTGAGGCCGAACCCTTGCGCTGTCAGGGGCCTGAGCGTTGTCAGCACATGTACATGCGGATTGCCGTCCCTGTCGTGATAAACCCAGTCGGCGATCATGCCCCTTGCGGTCAGCTGGTCTCTCACGAACTCACGCACCAGGGCGATGTTTTCCTTAAGCGTCAGTTCCTCCGGCAGAGCTATAATCAGTTCACGGGCAAACTGTGCGTTCACACGCGTCTCAAATGCGTCAACCGCATTCCACAGTGTCTCGCTTGCCGCAGCGACAGTCTTGCCTTCGATTGCTGACCTCAGCCACGCTGGAATATCTTCCGGCAACGCCAGTTCTTCATGGACCAAATCATCGTCGCCGCCGCGATAGTTAAACAAGGTTCCGGTCTGTTCGTCTCTCATCCGGGTGCGGTGCCGATAGGCGGCAGCCGAGATGATGTTGCGTCCTGCTCCCCTGCTGATCATCTGCGCCCGCACGAACATGATTGCCACAATGTTCTCCTGACCGTCAGTCAATACGTGTAAAAGCCCATGATTACCCGGGCAGCTGACTCGGCACTTCTCCGTCCCCCTTCACGAGTTGCACCGTTTCATCCAGGGGCTTGAATATGAAAACATATTTAACTATCTTTTTTAAATCAGTCAAATTTACAATCTCTACCGCCTCGAACAGAGAGGCCCACAAAATGCGCAGTGATTTTCCGGATAGAATATTAGACGCGAAATTGAAGACTGCCGCATGAACATAAAAAACTATGAACACTAAAATTAGCTCACCGTATGAAACGGCCCGCACGACGGCTGGTCAGGTGAACCCCGTGGTCCAGACGGAAAGGATGTTTGAACGAACGACGCGTCTTCTTGCAAGACCTACAAGAGCAACGTTTACGGTAAGGCTTTTTTGTCCCTTGAAGAGCCTACTGGCAACACCGGAGCAACGGCGAATGTCCAGCAAGAAAATTGATCGGAAGACAGATCCGCGGAGCAAACGCCTGCTGGGGGCAATTGTCGTGCGGGCAGGCTTGTCGAGTGTCGACCGGGCATTCCTATTAGGAGGACTGCTGGAAATGGCAAAACTCTCACCCGGAACGCCCGAGTACCGTCGTTTGCGCGATATTGGCGAGATTGCCTTCCGGACCGAAGTGTCACGAGAATATCTCAACCCGTTTCCTGGAGACCGTAATTGATGGGCAGATCGATACCACTCCCAGGTCTGCTTTTCGCTTTGGTGCCAGTCGTTCTTTACGGCTTTACCTTTTACGTAGCGGATTGGTTTTGGACCGAACTGGCCGCAGGCCTGTCAGGAAAGCTCCAATACTGGTTTATGCGTGCTGCGCCTGCACCAGTGCTTCTATTGGGGCCGCTTGTTGCACTGATGACGGTTTACGTTTTACCACTGCACCGGCGCCGACCGGTCGCCATGGTCAGCCTGATTTGCTTTCTGCCTGTTGTGGGTATCTACACACTGCGCGAGATCAACCGCCTCTCGCCCTTCGTTGAAAGCGGAGCTCTACAATGGGATCAGGCATTATCTTTCCTTGATATGGTAAGCGTAGTTTGCGCCGCAATTGGTTTCATTGTTTCAGCAGTGTCTGTGCGCATCTCAAGCGTTGTGCCCGAAACGGTAAAGCGCGCCCGCTGCGGAATCTTCGGAGATGCAGATTGGTTACCGATGTCGGCGGCGGCACAGCTCTTTCCTGCTGACGGCGAAATCGTTGTTGGCGAGCGCTATCGCGTCGACAAGGAACCTATCCATGCATTGCCGTTCAATCCAGTCGATCCGTCTACCTGGGGACGCGGTGGAAAAGCTCCACTCCTGACTTACAATCAGAATTTTGATTCAACCCATATGCTGTTTTTTGCGGGATCAGGCGGATTTAAAACGACCAGTAATGTCATACCAACTGCACTTGTCTATAGTGGTCCGATCATTTGCCTGGACCCATCATCGAGGTTGCATCGATGGTAATCGCGCATCGCCGCAAAAGGCTCGGGCGGGAGGTTTTGGTGCTCGACCCCACCAACCCGGTCAACGGTTTCAATGTTCTTGACGGAATTGAAACTTCACAGAAAAAAGAAGAAGACATCGTCAGCATCGCACATATGCTGCTGTCGGAAAGCGCTCGCCTTGAAAGTTCAACGGGGTCTTTTTTCCAGAGCCAGGCACACAATTTGCTGACAGGACTCCTGGCGCATGTAATGCTATCGCCAGAATTTTCCGGACGGCGCAATCTACACAGCCTGCGTCAAATCGTTTCCGAACCGGAGACATCGGTGCTTGCCATGCTGCGTGACGTTCAGGAAAATTCCGCCTCGACGTTTATTCGCGAGACGCTTGGTGTTTTCGTCAACATGACTGAGCAGACATTTTCAGGCGTGTACTCTACCGCATCGAAGGATACCCAGTGGCTATCCCTCGCAAATTACGCGTCCCTTGTCTGCGGAGACAGTTTTAAACCAGCACAGATAGCTGAAGGCGAAAAAGACGTATTTCTCAATATCCCCGCATCGATCCTTCGCTCCTACCCGGCAATCGGAAGAGTAATCATCGGCTCTTTAATCAATGCAATGATCGAGGCGGACGGCGCATTCCGGCGACGCGTTTTGTTCATGCTCGATGAAGTCGATCTGCTTGGCTACATGCGCATAATGGAAGAGGCACGTGATCGGGGACGCAAATACGGGATCAGCTTGATGCTGATGTACCAGTCCGTTGGCCAGTTGGAACGCCATTTTGGCAAAGATGGTGCAGTTTCATGGATCGATGGATGCGCATTCGTGAGCTACGCTGCGATCAAGGCGCTCGATACCGCGCGGAATGTGTCGGCGCAATGCGGGGAGATGACGGTAGAAGTGAAGAACAGATCACGCGCCACAGGATGGGACAAGAGCCAACTTTCTCGAAAGTCTGAAAGCATCAATCTCCAACGTCGACCGCTTATAATGCCGCATGAGGTTACTCAGTCAATGCGCAAGGATGAACAGATCATTATTGTACAGGGGCACCGCCCGATCCGCTGCGGTCGCGCTATTTATTTTCGACGCAAGGAAATGGACACGGCCGCCGCAGTCAACCGGTTCGTCAGATCCAGCAAATGACAATTCACCACGTTATTCGCCAAGCTGCCGTTAGCCTCGGTTGTTTTCGTCTAATGCAAGAGACCGTTTCGCCACATAGCTGCGCGTAAAAGCCTTTCCTACGGAACAACGACGCGTCGGCTTTGTGAGTTCAAAACCGGATGATTGAAGGGATGGGTGCCGCGTCTTCGGCGCAAAAGAAGAAGCGAAACGAATTCGGTTTGAATTCTCGTCTAAAGTGATTGGGAAGGATGCCGCTCTACCGCGAGAATGGATATGGCTTCGGCCAGCCCCGAACCCGCCACCGCACATTTTCGGGCATCGAACCGAGCAAACCTGTGATTGATGGTGGTTTGGTCTTTCGGCTCGCCTGAGGCGTCGAAGTTATCCAGCGAGCTGTAACGCCGATTTTCATTCGGCGAAGGTAAAGCCCTTCCCGCGAATTGCATGCAAAGGGAGCACGATCCCGGCTTTTTTGGCCCGCCGTCTGAGGCGACTCACGATGGTATCCAGGTGAGCATAGTTGAACTCATAAACATCTTCTCCGAGCGCACCGACCAGATCATGACGCTCAACTATTGCACCGCGCTCAATCAGCAAACGGCTCAAGATTCGTTGTTCGGATGTTGTTAGCCGGAGACGATGCCCGCGGCCGTCGGTAATGACCCAGCCGCTTTCCACGAGTGCCCACTCTGGAGACGGACATGACGAAACAATGACTGGTTTCTCCAGACGGTTATAGACCGCCATTACAGTGGCCGCGAGTTCCCGAAGATCCACTGGTTTGACTAAATATGCATCTGCACCTGATTCAAGGCCATTAATACGATCATCAACAGAACCGCGAGCTGTCACCATAATAATTCCGACTGATTGGGATGCTCTCAAATGCGCGGCCGCGGATAGCCCGTTTTCCCCCTTCAATCCGACGTCGAGAATAACGATGTCTGCCGGCTTGGCTGCATATGCTCGATAAAGAGCTGCAGCGGATTCGAACCCGTGAGTGTTCAAGCCCAGACTGGCTAAACCAAAGACCATTTCCTCGCGGAAGTCGTCATCATCATCGACCAGATATACAAGAGGGATACTGGCGGCTTCGTCTTTTCCACGTCTCTCGTCGAAATTGGGGCGATTTCGTAAGATATCTGACATTGTCAATCTCAAGTATTCATGACGTTACCGGGATCGGCAACTTTCTGGCATACAGGTCCGCGAGGACGAGCGGCTAAATCTTGCTCGCTGAACGCGAAATCTTGCCAATCCCCGTCGTATAGGAATGACGTCTTCGGTGCATTATCCAGATGTCTCACTTTTATGGCCCGGCGGTCTCATCCAGCTTGTTCTTTCAACGCCACTCCCGAATCTCAACAAATGTGCTCGAAGTTCCGGAACAAGCGGTTCAGACAACCGCTCGCGCCGCGCTTCACCGGGCATCAAACCGAAACGTTCACGGAAACTACGCGAGAAATGGCTAATGCTCGAAAATCCGTGTTCAAATGCGATTTTGGCAATCGATCGCGGAATCATGTCTGTTTGCGTGATCTCAAGAAAAGCTGCGTCGAGTCGGCGGTCTCTGATCACGCCCGCAATGCCACCGTCTTCCGCAAACGCACGATAGAGATGCGCACGTGAGACATTAAAACGACGAATAATCAAGTCCAGACTAAGTTCTGGATTATTGAGATTCCGATCGACAAAATCCAGAACCCGCTGACGTAAGGCAATACTTAAAGGGCGGAGTTCTTCATCTTCAACTGTACGCAAACCTCGTAATCCAGAGGCCAGAATCGTAACCAACGATTCCTGGACCGCGGCAATTTCGTCATTCGATAGATGTTCGCTCAGGCCATTCAGCCCCTCGAGGTAAGCAGTGATCAACTGCGTCATCGGAAGATGTGCCTGCAGTACTGCACCATGCAGATTTGCGTGCCCCGTCGCCTTTGCCAGAATTCCACGCGGTATAAGTGTTGACAGAGTGCCGCCCGCGCTCACGTCGCTCTGAAGAACTTGTGTTAGATCAAGGATACAGATATCCCCGACTCTTGCCGTCAGGCTGTTGTTCGCGACGTTGCCCCGGATTTCTCCTCCCTTTACAACCGCAACAAGGAATTGATCAAGGCCACTCCACGCAATTATGCGTCGATCACGATTATATCGCTGGGAGTTGAATATAACAGACGCAAAAGTGAACCCCGCTATCTCGCGAGACCTTATCGCCCCCTCCAGTCGATCACTTTCGCTTCCAGGGATCGGTGTCGTCTCATAAAACGGTCGGGAAGCCTCCCGCCAGAAATCATTCCTCAGGCGTTCCTCGACGAAATCAGTTGAAACAATAACATCCTGACCGGATTTAGCCTCACAGCAATTTCTCTTCATCGACATTTGTCACCTTGTCCTTCGATCCAACTGCGAGTCGAGGTGTTTACCAAAAAGCAATTATAACAAGCGTTTTGTTCTACATAATGCTTCGTTCCCAAACTCAATCCTGGATCGGCTCAGGCACAGGCCTCGTGCTGATTGAGGGCGCCGATAGCATTTCTATACGATCCCCACGGTTCAAAATGGTCCGAGCAAGAATCAGTTCACCGTCCTGTTTGCTTAATAGCCGGAGACGGTCGATATAAATTATATCAGTAATAGCTAATATTATTTACATTAATATTAATTTTCATCATTTTACAAAACAGTCTATTGATAGGATATCAGTATATCAATTATTGTGTTCTTCCGATGGAATGAGAAGCCGGGAGCCTGTTGCTCAGAAATTTCCCCGTATCTGGAGGTTAATGATGTCTAGATGGACAATAGCTGCAATGGTTTTGACTGGTGCGACGTTCACACCGCCCGTCGTCTTCGAAGCACACGCTCAAACGACAGTTGAGTGCCGATCCAGAGACTATAAATATGATGAATGCTATGCTGGCCCCTTGTCCAGACCCCAACTCATTCATCAGACATCGAGCACCTCTTGCATATTAAACCGCACGTGGGGATACAACCCGAAAAGCCGCTATATATGGGTCGCTCAAGGGTGTTCGGGTGTGTTTGCAGATGTCGGTGGCTATCATCACGGTCGTGGCGACGGGTTTGATCCGGGAGCACGCCAGTACGATCACCGAGGCCATGATGTCGGCGGGGTCGTAGCGGGCGCGGTACTGGGAGCGATTGTTGAAGGAATGTTGACGGATCATCCGAAGAAACACCATCACACGACGAGTAACCACCGTGATACGGACGACTATAATGGCTGTCACGGCATTGGATGCGATGTTGACCGACCCGATAACTCCGGTGAGATCGATACGACGCCCCAGTTTGACAGAAACGGGGAACCAAACTACGACACCCACGGCAACTACATCGGCTGCCATGGAGTTGGCTGTCTGGTTGATAGTCCAGATTAGTAAAAATCGTGCAGCCCGCCCTTCTGCCAATATTACGAGACCCAAGATGAATGTTCATGTTCGTGGACAGACTTCATATCACTATAAGTTTTTAATAATTCCCGATACTGGCACTCCAGCATTAAAAAATTCGTATGCGTTGTATCAATTTATACTTTTACCACTTTCCAATGGGAGAACTAAATGACAGGCCTGAAACCCAGACATTTACTGCTTGCGTTTGTACCCTTGGCGATTGCCGGATGCGTTACCGCAGATGAAGTATACCAGGACACCTGTACCTCCTTCGGTTTCAGGCCCGGAACCGATGCATTCGCAAACTGCATGATGGAACAGAGCGCACGCCACGATGAGGATGAACAACGCGCTCAAGATCGCATTTATGCTCAAGAACAGCGCGACCGTGAGCGCAAAAGGGAGCGTCGCCGCCGCGAGGAACGACAGATCGATACCAGGCCTCAGTTCGACAAAGACGGCAATCCAAACTTTGATACACAAGGGAATTACGTCGGTTGCCATGGGGTCGGATGTGAGGTCGACAATCCCGATAATCCGGCTGAAAGTGACAACTAGAAATCCGAACGGTATCGCCGCTTATGTCTAAAAGCTGTTTGACACGGGAAAAGGTCAAGATCAGGCCACCGCTGCGTCAAATATTATCGCCTATGACATTGGGTGTATCTGTAACGTGGCTGGCTATAGTGGCTTGCCTTGGCTGGTGGATTTCCCACCTTGCAGTTGCAGCCGAGACCAGGAATTTGGCTGCGAGTGCCGAGTATGAGGCACAGACAACTGCGCGCGTTGTTGACCGGCTGTTCACGGAGATGAACAGCGTCGCCAACATGGTTGCGAAGCAGAACCGGGTAATTGAACTTGCCTCTCGCTATCGCGTTGATCCACCGGGCTTCCCGGAACTAACGCGTGAGGAGCGGGCAGCTAAACTTACAAGCGACCCGCTCGTTCGCTTAGTTGGCGATTTCATGACGCGGCTATCCGACGATCTCCGGTATGCCCGTATCTATATGAACAACTTGTCCCACGACACGCTGACATCCAGCCAATGGGCGGATTCCTTTAACATAGTTGGCCAGATTTATACCGGCCGGGCATACCTGGTTGATGCATTACGCGACGGTAGCGGGCAATTGTTTGGTATAGCTCGCTTGAACCAGATGCCATCGTATTTTGTGACCAGCCGGATTGAGGACGCTGACGACCAGGCATTGGGCTCGGTAACGGTGCGGTTTGACGCACCGGTGATGGCACACTATCTGACAGGTCGACACATCGCATTGATCGTGAACCGCCAGGGACGAGTAACGACGGCGTCTTCTGCGACGTTCATGCTACGCAATGTAGCGGCGGTTCTGCCGCCGGAAACCCTGCAACCTTCGAACAGCGACGAGGGTCCGGGAGAGGCGGTGGCCGTGCACCAGATTGCGGACGTGGAAGGGGGCGACCAGTGGATGATCGACGGCCACCCCTATCTGGTACGGCGCCAACCGCTGGGCAACGCGCAGTACCAGTTGCTTACTCTGGCGTCCCTTGATCATTTGGGCACCATGCAGCGGCAACATCTCGTGGCCGCCGGAGTCGTTGCAGCCTTTGGCCTTGCGCTGATTGTGCTTTCTGGCCGTGTGGCCGGGCAGCGTACCGAACGTCGTCAACGAGAAGAACAGGATCGCATTCTGGCCATCTCGCAGGCGGCTGAACGCGAACTCACGATCAAGGTTCGCGAGAGGACGGCAGAGCTTGCGGAGAGTAATGCGTCGCTGAAAGCTGAGGTGAAGCGCCGCCGACTGCTTGAGTTGAAGCTAAAGCAATCCCTTGATTCCGTTAACGATGCTCTCGCACAACAACAGGACTTTGTAGCTTTCGTATCACACGAGTTCCGGGGTCCGTTAGGTGTAATCGCAGCTGCTGCTGACAATTTGCTCATTTCATTGGCCGATGGCACAGACAGTATAAAGTTGCGCATTGCCAAAATAAGTCGGACTGTTAAACGGATGGCGCTTTTGGTCGAGAACGTGCTGGCTGGCAATCGGATTAATGCCGGACAACCTCAATCCGGACAGGCGGACGTATTCGACCTTAACGAGATTATACGCACAGCCCGGATGGGGCTTGATGACGTCGCCGCGGATCGAATTGATTTTGTTCGCGGTGAGGAGGCACCAGTTAAAGGTGACCGTACTCTTATAGAGATCGTGCTGCACAACCTAATTCAAAATGCCCTGATATACTCGGACGTGAAATCCTCCGTGAAAGTGCAGCTGTCGACTGACAACGGCGTGGCGCTTGTTACTGTGACTGACCAGGGTAAAGGAGTCGCATCGGATGACCGCGAGCTTATATTCATGAAGTACTTCAGATCATCCGGCCAAAACACAACGGGCTTTGGCCTGGGCCTCTACATTTCTCGCGAGATCGCCCGGCAGAGCGGGGGCGACGTGACACTGACAGCCAGCGACGCTCACGGATCAACCTTTTGCCTCTCACTGCCCATCCACGGAGGAATAGGGGCTGGTCCCATATCCACAGCGGAATAACAAACGTTGCTGGACTGATCAGCCCGAACCGCATTTTTCCGAATTGCCACGTCTTTACTCCGGATGCACGTTCAAGACACGTTTTGTCAGACTTCCTTGGCCCAGAGCTTACAGGTTTTTAATCCATATTCCAGGTTTGCGTAGTTCCAAGCGGGATAAACTGACAGCTGACTCCGACGAAAGTCTCGGGGGGATGTAAACAGACCAAAGTCCACCTGCTCGAGACCCTGAATTGCCCGGCTCCGGAAGCAGCCGGCAAGCAGTTGCTCATGCCAGAACTAGAAATGGCGCCGCAATGACAGGAAGTGACAGTTTGTGCCAGTTTCTGCAATTGCCTTATGAGGACACGCTGTTAGACATATCGATTATAAGTATCTCATGGACGGTGATGAGTTTGCATTGAGCACTTCAAATACTCTCTATTTTGTTCTGGATACGGGCACGGCACTTTCAAAAGTTTCAAGAACAGTATCCGGGTATGGAAGTGATTTATTCATAGGTTTCCAGAAATCGACGGCCATCAACGCCGGATATATTATGTCGGCGCAAATTGCCTGCGCCGGGAAGCAAGTTAGATGTGGAAGGGGACATCGTTGAAATCAGGGCGACAAAAAAGCGGGAATAACGATCAGTATGAAGCGACCTGGCTTCGTGGAGGTCGTGTCGGCAAGTATAAGGGTATCGCTGGTGGCATAGCGCCTTGTGAAACAGGATTTATTCAGTCACTTACCGGCGTTTCAGTGCTGTCCGCGGCAGCATTTGCATCAATGTTCGGCTGGTCATCGCCATCATTGGCAGGCAACTGCGTTCCGTCGGGTTCTGATACCTGGAGCTGTTCGGGTGCCGCCTCGAGCACCGGTAGCGATGCTCCGGTGAGTATTTCTTCCCCTACACAGGCAACAGTTATCACGCAGCCAGGATTCGGTGTATCAACTGTTGGAGAAGCGATCAGGGTCGACGCAATCGGCGGGATAACCCTGACTGATGGAAATGCTTCATCTATCACGTCCTCTGGTGGTCAAGGCATTTTAGCGATCAACGATGGAACCGGATCGGTTGCCATCACCTCGAATGGCCGGATTACTGGAACCGAAGGTATATACGTCACCAATTACGGTACCGGCTCCACTACAGTCCTATCATCAGGCACGGTGACGGGGACATCCGGTGACGCTATCTACGCAAGCAACGACGTTAACGCGGCAGACCTGATCGTCAGTCAGACTGGCGGGACGATCTCTGGCGCGGACAACGGAATTCATACGGTCCATGGTGGCGTCGGCGCGACTGTAATCGGTGTCGCCAGTGAAGTGAATGGAGCAGGCGACAATGGTGTATGGGCGCTAAACTCATCCAGCGCAACGAACATTACCATTGCACAGGATGCGGATAGCACCATAACCGGTTACACGCATGGCATTCGCGCCGATAACTGGGGTACCGGCGCCGTGACGATCACGACAGCCGGAATTGTAAACCAGACCCAGACCGGCGCGACCAATAACGACACCTACGGTGTTTACGCCTACAATGATGTGTCAGCGACGGATATTAGCCTTATCCAGACGAGAGGATCGGTCTCCGGCAACTGGTTTGGCATGTACGCCAATAACCGCGGTACCGGAACAACGACGATCGTCAGTTCCGGAAACGTAACGGCAACCGTACGAGCCGGCCTTTATGCCTTTAACGCCAGCACAGCGAAGGACTTGATCATCCAGCAAACGTCCGGATCGGTCAAAGGTGGTACCTATGGTGTTTTCGCAGACAATGCGGGAACGGGTTCGACTGCAGTTACGTTGTCCGGCGACGTGACTGCTTCCGGTGACTACGGGGTCTATGCACGGAACAGCAGCAGCGCCACCGATCTGAGTGTAAAACAGACGGCAGGCTCCATTGCGGGTAAAACCGGTATCCTAGCCTGGAACAGGGGTGCGGGCGTATCATTCGTCAACGTCGTTGGCAAAATTAGTGGTGGGGCCGGTTCGGGCATCCAGACAATTGCAGCGAAAGGCGCAACAATCGACATTGCGGCTTCGGCAGCCCTGAACGCATCATCCGGGATTGCCATTCGTGATGGAGGTGTTGCGGGTAATCCGGTTGCATCAGATACGGTCGGCGGCAATGTCACAGTCAACAGCGCTGGCACTGTAACCGGCGACGCGATCCTCGGTCTCGGCAATGACACCTTTAATCTGGCTGGTGGAAGCTATACCGGTAATATTTATGGCGATGACAGGGACGACCCTCAGAGCAACGACGGTATCGCCAACCATGAAGGCAATGACACATTCAACTGGACAGGCGGCAAGCTCGCTGGCGGCTTCTACGGCCAGGATGGTTCCGATACCGCAACTGTGAGTGCCTCGACCTATGATGGTTCGCAGGTGCTGGACGGCGGCGATGACACCTCTGTTGCCGACGGCATGATCGATACACTTACGCTCGAGGGCGTGACCGCGACCACGAATGGCGGCAAGATTGCCAATTGGGAAGTCGTTAAACTGGACAGGGCCAATTTGTCGATCGATGACGGAGCATGGCATGTCGGCGAACCGGATGAAGGAACGACCGGTGTGTTCCTGAATAACGGTTCTACACTCGACGGCATGGCGTCGCTCGACTTCGACGGCAATATGACGATTGCTTCGACCTCCACTTTTGTCGGTACCGGCGACGGAGCCGGAGTTTACTCGTTTAGCGGCGATGTAACCAATGCCGGAACCATCACCACGGTCGATGATGCCGTCGGCGATGTTGTGATGGTCGGTGGCAACTACAACGGCAATGGCGGACAGATGCTGTTCGATGTTGCGCTCGGCGACGACAGCTCCAAGACAGATATGATCATCGTCAATGGTGATACATCGGGCACGACAAATGTTGGCGTCAACAATGTCGGTGGAACCGGTGCGAAGACCAACGAAGGTATCCGAATCATTGAAGTGAACGGCGCGTCCAATGGATCGTTTTCGCTCATTGGCGATTACACGGTAGGTGGCAAGCAGGCAGTGGTTGCAGGCGCTTACGCCTATCAACTCTATCAGGGTGGCACTTCAACCCCGACTGATGGCAACTGGTATTTGCGTTCCCAATTGACAGATCCATCAAATCCGTCAACAACGCCGACGGCTCCACTTTATCAGGCTGGCGTGCCTACTTATGAAGCCTACCCGCAAGCATTGCTTGGCCTGAATGGCGTGCCTACCTTGCAACAGCGCGTTGGCAATCGCTTTTGGGCCGGTAATGGTAACAAGGTTGTTGCGCAGGGCGCTGACCCGGTCGGAATGCTTTATGCCGCTCCCGAAGAAACTGGCGTTGCAATTGAAGGCAACGGTGTATGGGGCCGCATCGAAGGCGCCCATACTAACATCGAACCGCGTTTCTCGACCTCTGGCACCGATTACGACCAGAACATCTTCAAACTTCAAGCCGGTATTGATGGACTGTTGACTGAAACGGAACGCGGAAAGCTGATAGGTGGAGTAACAATCCATTACGCCCATGGCAAAACCGACATAGATTCTGTTTACGGCGATGGGGAGATCCGTACGGACGGTTACGGTTTTGGCGGTACACTGACTTGGTATGGCGAAAACGGCTTCTATCTCGACGGTCAGGGACAGGTGACGTGGTACACGAGCGATCTGAACTCCCTGCTTGCCAATACAAACCTGACCGATGGCAATGACGGCTTCGGCTATACCCTCTCGCTGGAGGGTGGCAAGCGGATTGCCATTGACCCGGCATGGTCGCTTACCCCACAGGCTCAGCTGGTCTATTCGAACGTGGATTTTGACGCATTTACCGACTTTTTCGGTTCTCGTGTCAGCATTGATCGCGGCGAGAGCTTGCAGGGCCGTCTCGGCCTTACACTTGATCATGAAAACTCATGGCAAAATGACAAGGGCTTGCTTGACCGGACCCACGTCTACGGCATCGCCAATCTCTATTATGAGTTCCTCGAAGGAACGAGAGTTGATGTCCAGGGTGCGAGCTTTGCCAGCCGCAACGATCGCGTTTGGGGCGGTCTGGGTATCGGCGGGACCTATAACTGGGATGATGACAAGTATTCGATCTATGGCGAGGGTCTTGTCAACACCAGTCTCAACAACTTCGGCGACAGCTATTCGGTCAAGGGGACAGTCGGCTTTCGTATGAAATGGTAAAATAGTCAGCGATGGCTGATATTGACGCCCGAACGTATTCAACATCAGCAATCGTGACAGACCGCTGTCAGTCCGCCCTCTTTTAACTGACAGCGGTCTCCCGATTTATTCAAGATAGCGTAGCCGGAAACAGCCTCCGGGTTGCCTGCAGATAAAAAAGAAGGAGTCGCGTTAATGGTTGATCATTCCATCAAAGGTAAAACCGTTCTTATAGCTGGCGGCGCGAAAAATCTTGGCGGACTCATTGCGAGGGATCTCGCCAAACACGGCGCCAGGGCAATTGCGATTCACTACAACAGCGCGACGAGTAAGGCCGACGCGGACGCTACGGTAGCCGCAGTGAAGGCATTGGGTGCCCAAGCAGTCGCCTTTCAGGCAAATCTCGTCACAGCAGGTGCAACCGAGACGTTGTTTGCCGACACCGTTGCAGCAATCGGCAAGCCGGATATCGCCATCAACACCGTCGGCAAGGTTTTGAAGAAGCCAATGGCTGAGATTTCGGAGGCCGAGTATGATGAGATGTCTGCAGTGAACGCCAAAGCCGCTTTTTTCTTCATCAAGGAAGCCGGCAGGCAAATCAATGACAATGGCAAAATCTGTACGCTTGTTACTTCTCTGCTTGGCGCCTACACGCCATTCTACTCCAGCTATGCAGGCACAAAAGCTCCGGTCGAACATTTCACGCGTGCAGCTTCAAAGGAGTTCGGAGAACGCGGTATTTCAGTGACCGCTATCGGACCTGGCCCGATGGATACACCGTTCTTCTATCCTGCTGAAGGCGCCGACGCGGTTGCCTATCACAAGACAGCAGCTGCATTGTCGAGTTTCTCCAAAACAGGACTGACAGATATTGGGGACATAGTTCCCTGGATACGCCTTCTGGTCTCCGAAGGCTGGTGGATGACCGGCCAGACCATTCTGGTCAATGGTGGCTACACGACCAAGTAGTTATGGCAACGGTAATTGGCATCATCTGGACAGTTCTGAGGATGTTTGACAGCAAAAGTTGGGACAGGAACATGAAACGATTAACGACAGCGGGTTTCCTTATCCTCGCAATAATGTATTCGTCGGCCGCATCCGCCGACCTGAAAGCGGCAGATCGCAGACTGAATAATCTCTATAGCCAGGTAGTCAACTCTCTGCCTGCCTCAAATCAAATGCAGCTCAAGGAGAGCCAGCGCAACTGGATCAAGTATCGCGATAGTGAGTGCCGATATCAGCAAGTAAATTATGCGATCATGGTTTCAGAAGCAGATTGCAAGGAACTTCTAACACGCCAAAGGGCTGACCTCCTTAACCAACAGCTAGGCTGGCTGAAAAAAATGGCCGACGAGGCTGACACCGATTCCTCGACAGAATGTAGACAGGAGATCGGCGCGAAGGCAGCAAATGTTCTTGTCAATCAATGCAAGGAGATCTCACCCGCAACGCACCCGCCGTGTAATGCAAGCAATTCGTGTGACATGATCAGGGATGAAATCAAGCGTGGCTGCAGCATGGTCGGAGACAAGAAGCCATCTTACTGCCAGTAAAAAAAACTTTCAATCCGTCTGCGAAGAGGTTCGATCTGCGAGGTCTTGCGAAACGGAGTGATGGAAACTGCTCCTTAACCGGTTCCTTCGAATAAAAGGAGAGAAAATCCGGAACCGGCTTTACTTACAATTGATCAGGACACCAATGGTGTGACGCACAATGATGCAGCCCGTTGGAACATCCTCATCATTTGACGTCGATACCATCTAACTGCATGTTAGGAAGGCCGCATCCCATGATCAATTCCGCACTGGAATGGTCCGTTCCATTATTGATTTTTTTTGCGGTTCTGGTCTGATTTTTGCTGGTCGGTTCGGTGTTCCGACCACCCGCTGGGGCACCGGCCTTTGCCTGCTTGCGGTCGGCTATGCTTTCATGCTTGTGCGGACTGCTTCATTCTCGGCAATTAAACCGATGTGGGAAGACACACTGATTCTGGTTGGTGTGGTCATTTGTTGTCGAGCATTTACAGAACGCTTTAAATCTGGAAACAGGCCAGTTCTGGATTGGTTCGTTGCAGGCTTATTTCTCTTCACAGCCGCTCTAGCACTCATACTCTACCAAAGCGTGCGGCTTGAGACATTGTCGATACTGGCAGGCACTGCATCGCTGATATTAATTTCTCTCTGGCGCGTAAGATCGCTGAATAAGACGGCTTCTGACAGAATATTTATAGCAACATTCATTATCATTGCTTCTTTAGTCCTGCTTCAATGTGCTTTTTACTTGCTATCGGACGACGTCGACCGCGCGGTTGGTTCGTTGAGTAATTCGTTCGCCGGGACGATGATTCAGTATACGGGACTTTTTGGCGGTGTCATGATGACCTTTGCGATTGTCGTCGCAGCAGGCGTAGATGCAATCCATCATTATCGTGAAATGGCTCACACCGACGCGCTCACCCAGGTTCGGAACCGAAGAGGAATGCAGGAATTTATAAGTTCGCGTCACCTAGACCAGGGAGGGCGCGAACCAACGACAATCGTCCTGGCGGATATTGATCACTTTAAAGCGGTGAATGATCGATTTGGCCATCATGCTGGCGATATGATTATAGCTGATTTCGCCCAGCTGTTACAAAAAATGGCGGGACGAGGAAGCTGCGTAGCTCGTTTGGGTGGTGAAGAATTTGCAGTTCTGTTACCTGGAACCTCTTTACATATCGCGGTCACGTTAATTGAGGCGTTGCGGCTGGAGTTCGCGTCACGAAAATGGCCCCATATATCTGCACATCTCCATCTGACCGCAAGTTTCGGGTTAACAATTCTCGAACAAGGTGAGCCTTTCAGTTCTGCAATCGTCCGCGCTGATGGAAATCTCTATAAAGCCAAGCAACAGGGACGAGACCGTCTCGTGGAGGACAGGGCAGCTTGAATATCAGAACTCATCTCGAGCTCCCTCTCGGCTGCAGACGATGGGAAAATCGGTAATCTCTTTGAACCGTCATCCATCCCCGACCGTTACGTAACCGCCCCCCTTTTTGTCGATACCACATCGACTCTGCTCTTCTCGTAGATGACAACTGGAAAATCGCCATCAAGCAATCTGCTTCTCCAGTATGAATTTCTGGACCGGCAGGATCTCTGTAGGCGCTCGATAACGCGTGAAAGGTATTGTTCAAGCGAAAAACGAGAAACTCCACTCTTGAATTTTGTCCTCGGCAATCGGGATCACCTGCAACCCACAAAGTTGGTCATTGCTACTCCTGTCATGTTCTTTGCCTAGATTCTTTTGTTCGGCTTCTGGTCAGCAATATGACCGTGCCCTATTCTTATTTTAGACTGCGATTCCGCACAATGTAAGAGGCGGCATTCATCTTATCAAATTATCTTATTCATTAGTTTTCATTATTTATATATATAATTTGCGAGAGGAGGACGAATGAACCGCATAAGTCACGATTTCGTAGCAACTCATGAAGTAAATTATATAGAGGAGTAGAAATATTAATTAACAGCCCCAAGTTGGACTCACAGAATGTATATGTCTATACATCTCGCATTCGCCCGTTCAAAGCGAAGTTCTCGGCAGTACCTTCTTTGTTGGTCGGAATGACCATTGGCGGACACGTACGCGGTACATGCTCTATTGGAGCCTCATTAGCACCGCTCGATCTGGCACCCGGTACAATTTTCTTTATACCGCCGAATACACCCTTCGAAGCACAGGTGGAATCCAGTGCCGAGATCATTAATGTCTATATCTCCGAACAATTATTCAAAAATATAGAGAAAGAGTTTCTAAGAGTAAGTGAAAATCTGTTAAGCCTCAGCTTTCGCTTCTCCGTTTCGGACTCATTTTTATCGCAGACAATGCTTTCGATAAAAGAGATCGTGGAAAGAGGAGGTACATTTGCCAGAATTGAACTGGAATACTTCGTCAGGGTGCTCACAGCGAGGCTGATTGTGAAGTATTCAAAACGATGTCCGGCGGAGCACGTTGGCGAAAGCGGCTTACCCCCAATGTTCTGCATCAAACGCTTGCTTATATAGATCAAAACCTTCATCGCCGCCTTACTGCACACGATTTATCGACGATGGCCGGACTGGGGTCGGCCCAGTTCGCCCGCTTATTTAAGCGATCAGCAAATATCACGCTTCATCAGTATATTATTTTGCGAAGAATCGAACGGGCCCGGATATTGCTTGAAGAAACCCGACTTCCTGTTGTCGAGATCGCACAAGAATGCGGGTTTGCTGACCAGGTGCATCTCACCCGTTTTTTTAGTCGTCTTGTTGGCACAAGTCCGGCTTCGTTCCGGCGCAAGGCACAAAGTCGCCTACCGGCCAAAGCACGTAGTTCGTGATGGAAGTCAATTTTATACAAGCAAGTCGATATCTGCATAGAAAATATCTAAAACATCCATTCTTCTTAAGGCGTAGGTCTGGCACGAAAGAACTGCGATCGGAAAAACGAAGAACAGGCAATATGGCACAAATGTAGTTTGGACAACCAGGGTCTCTCTAAAGAGAAATAGGTAGCCCCTTTACCCAATATACGACAGTTCATCTGATCGATGATTTGTTGCTTCGTTAATTCCGAATCTTGTCCTTTTTGCTGGTCGTTTCGCCAAAGAGGGGCTTGTCATGTTTGTTGTCACGGATAAGGTCACTGGATCGTCCAGTACAGTTGCCGGTAATAACATAGTGCTATCAGCGCCAAGCGTTGTTAAGCTGTCTTTGAATCCACGCTCGATAGCTGACTACCGGAAGGTTGGCGAGGACCTCGTCATTCATCTTCACAATGGTGAAACAATCCGAATAGTTCACTTCTACGCTCACTATCCCAACGGTGATGATAACGATCTTGTCCTCGAGGATGATGACGGAAAGCTGTGGGTTGGTAATCACAGTGAGGGGCTGGCAGATTTCAATTTTGCTGAGATTCAATCAGTCGATCAGCTTGTGGGCGGAACGAGTGGCGGTGTCAGTCCCATACTGTTGGGATTGCTTGGCCTTGGTGCCGGCGCAGGAATTATAGCTGCGGCATCCGGTTCGGGTGACGATGATGATGACGATGGCCCAGGAGTAGACCGCGACCCGCCGGCCGCGCTTTTCGCGGCGCTTGAAAATGATACCGGTGTTGCTGATGACGGGATTACTGGTGACGGCACGGTTGTGGTTGATGGTCTTGAGGCCGGCGCCAGCTGGGAATACAGCACTGATGGTGGCATCACCTGGCATAAGGGCAGTGGCAGCAGCTTCGAACTTGAGCAGGGAATATATGCTGATGGGGATATTCTGGTCCGTCAGATAGACGCATCCGGAAACATTGGACCTGTCACCTCAGTGGGGCCAGTCACGGTCGATGTGACCCCTCCCACGACGAATGTCGCCATAACCGATCCGGAAGGTGACAACATCCCGACCGCCTCCGGCACGACCGAGCCGGGTTCCACCGTGACCGTGACATGGCCAGATGGCACCACGTCAGAGGTGACCGCTGACGGCACAACCGGTGAGTGGACGGCGACGG
This sequence comes from Brucella sp. JSBI001, assembly GCF_026014005.1. Taxonomy (NCBI): domain Bacteria; kingdom Pseudomonadati; phylum Pseudomonadota; class Alphaproteobacteria; order Hyphomicrobiales; family Brucellaceae; genus Brucella; species Brucella sp. JSBI001. The sequence goes on from NZ_CP110339.1 coordinate 2,047,581, forward strand.
CACCTGGTGAACAGCCTGATGGTGATGTGACTGCAGCGGTCACGGATCCAGCCGGCAACACGGGTTCGGGCACGGGCACATGGACGTCGACGGACACGACGCCGCCGGACACCAGTGCCACGACAGTAACGGTTGGCCCGATCGCCGGTGACGGTGTGGTCAATGCAACAGAGGCGGCAGGCAATGTGCCGGTGACGGTGACGATTGCCAACCCGCCGGCCGACGCGGCAACCACGACGGTCAATATCCTTGTCGACGGTGTGCCCTATGCCGCTGTCAGCAATGGTGACGGCACCTGGACGGCTTCGGTTCCCGGCAGTGCGCTTGCCGGTGCGACGACACCAACGGTGACGGCAGAAGCCGTGTTCACGGATGCGGCCGGCAATGGTGCCGCCCCTGTCACCGACACGCAGACCTACACGGTCGATGTGACCCCTCCCACGACGAATGTCGCCATAACCGATCCGGAAGGTGACAACATCCCGACCGCCTCCGGCACGACCGAGCCGGGTTCCACCGTGACCGTGACATGGCCAGATGGCACGACATCGGAGGTGACCGCTGACGGCACAACCGGTGAGTGGACGGCGACGGCACCTGGTGAACAGCCTGATGGTGATGTGACTGCAGCGGTCACGGATCCAGCCGGCAACACGGGTTCGGGCACAGGCACATGGACGTCGACGGACACGACGCCGCCGGACACCAGTGCCACGACAGTAACGGTTGGCCCGATCGCCGGTGACGGTGTGGTCAATGCAACAGAGGCGGCAGGCAATGTGCCGGTGACGGTGACGATTGCCAACCCGCCGGCCGACGCGGCAACCACGACGGTCAATATCCTTGTCGACGGTGTGCCCTATGCCGCTGTCAGCAATGGTGACGGCACCTGGACGGCTTCGGTTCCCGGCAGTGCGCTTGCCGGTGCGACGACACCAACGGTGACGGCAGAAGCCGTGTTCACGGATGCGGCCGGCAATGGTGCCGCCCTGTCACCGACACGCAGACCTACACGGTCGATGTGACCCCTCCCACGACGAATGTCGCCATAACCGATCCGGAAGGTGACAACATCCCGACCGCCTCCGGCACGACCGAGCCGGGTTCCACCGTGACCGTGACATGGCCAGATGGCACGACATCGGAGGTGACCGCTGACGGCACAACCGGTGAGTGGACGGCGACGGCACCTGGTGAACAGCCTGATGGTGATGTGACTGCAGCGGTCACGGATCCAGCCGGCAACACGGGTTCGGGCACGGGCACATGGACGTCGACGGACACGACGCCGCCGGACACCAGTGCCACGACAGTAACGGTTGGCCCGATCGCCGGTGACGGTGTGGTCAATGCAACAGAGGCGGCAGGCAATGTGCCGGTGACGGTGACGATTGCCAACCCGCCGGCCGACGCGGCAACCACGACGGTCAATATCCTTGTCGACGGTGTGCCCTATGCCGCTGTCAGCAATGGTGACGGCACCTGGACGGCTTCGGTTCCCGGCAGTGCGCTTGCCGGTGCGACGACACCAACGGTGACGGCAGAAGCCGTGTTCACGGATGCGGCCGGCAATGGTGCCGCCCCTGTCACCGACACGCAGACCTACACGGTCGATGTGACCCCTCCCACGACGAATGTCGCCATAACCGATCCGGAAGGTGACAACATCCCGACCGCCTCCGGCACGACCGAGCCGGGTTCCACCGTGACCGTGACATGGCCAGATGGCACGACATCGGAGGTGACCGCTGACGGCACAACCGGTGAGTGGACGGCGACGGCACCTGGTGAACAGCCTGATGGTGATGTGACTGCAGCGGTCACGGATCCGGCCGGCAACACGGGTTCGGGCACAGGCACATGGACGTCGACGGACACGACGCCGCCGGACACCAGTGCCACGACAGTAACGGTTGGCCCGATCGCCGGTGACGGTGTGGTCAATGCAACAGAGGCGGCAGGCAATGTGCCGGTGACGGTGACGATTGCCAACCCGCCGGCCGACGCGGCAACCACGACGGTCAATATCGCTTTGTCGACGGTGTGCCCTATGCCGCTGTCAGCAATGGTGACGGCACCTGGACGGCTTCGGTTCCCGGCAGTGCGCTTGCCGGTGCGACGACACCAACGGTGACGGCAGAAGCCGTGTTCACGGATGCGGCCGGCAATGGTGCCGCCCTGTCACCGACACGCAGACCTACACGGTCGATGTGACCCTCCCACGACGAATGTCGCCATAACCGATCCGGAAGGTGACAACATCCCGACCGCCTCCGGCACGACCGAGCCGGGTTCCACCGTGACCGTGACATGGCCAGATGGCACGACATCGGAGGTGACCGCTGACGGCACAACCGGTGAGTGGACGGCGACGGCACCTGGTGAACAGCCTGATGGTGATGTGACTGCAGCGGTCACGGATCCAGCCGGCAACACGGGTTCGGGCACGGGCACATGGACGTCGACGGACACGACGCCGCCGGACACCAGTGCCACGACAGTAACGGTTGGCCCGATCGCCGGTGACGGTGTGGTCAATGCAACAGAGGCGGCAGGCAATGTGCCGGTGACGGTGACGATTGCCAACCCGCCGGCCGACGCGGCAACCACGACGGTCAATATCCTTGTCGACGGTGTGCCCTATGCCGCTGTCAGCAATGGTGACGGCACCTGGACGGCTTCGGTTCCCGGCAGTGCGCTTGCCGGTGCGACGACACCAACGGTGACGGCAGAAGCCGTGTTCACGGATGCGGCCGGCAATGGTGCCGCCCCTGTCACCGACACGCAGACCTACACGGTCGATGTGACCCCTCCCACGACGAATGTCGCCATAACCGATCCGGAAGGTGACAACATCCCGACCGCCTCCGGCACGACCGAGCCGGGTTCCACCGTGACCGTGACATGGCCAGATGGCACGACATCGGAGGTGACCGCTGACGGCACAACCGGTGAGTGGACGGCGACGGCACCTGGTGAACAGCCTGATGGTGATGTGACTGCAGCGGTCACGGATCCAGCCGGCAACACGGGTTCAGGCACAGGCACATGGACGTCGACGGACACGACGCCGCCGGACACCAGTGCCACGACAGTAACGGTTGGCCCGATCGCCGGTGACGGTGTGGTCAATGCAACAGAGGCGGCAGGCAATGTGCCGGTGACGGTGACGATTGCCAACCCGCCGGCCGACGCGGCAACCACGACGGTCAATATCCTTGTCGACGGTGTGCCCTATGCCGCTGTCAGCAATGGTGACGGCACCTGGACGGCTTCGGTTCCCGGCAGTGCGCTTGCCGGTGCGACGACACCAACGGTGACGGCAGAAGCCGTGTTCACGGATGCGGCCGGCAATGGTGCCGCCCTGTCACCGACACGCAGACCTACACGGTCGATGTGACCCCTCCACGACGAATGTCGCCATAACCGATCCGGAAGGTGACAACATCCCGACCGCCTCCGGCACGACCGAGCCGGGTTCCACCGTGACCGTGACATGGCCAGATGGCACGACATCGGAGGTGACCGCTGACGGCACAACCGGTGAGTGGACGGCGACGGCACCTGGTGAACAGCCTGATGGTGATGTGACTGCAGCGGTCACGGATCCAGCCGGCAACACGGGTTCAGGCACGGGCACATGGACGTCGACGGACACGACGCCGCCGGACACCAGTGCCACGACAGTAACGGTTGGCCCGATCGCCGGTGACGGTGTGGTCAATGCAACAGAGGCGGCAGGCAATGTGCCGGTGACGGTGACGATTGCCAACCCGCCGGCCGACGCGGCAACCACGACGGTCAATATCCTTGTCGACGGTGTGCCCTATGCCGCTGTCAGCAATGGTGACGGCACCTGGACGGCTTCGGTTCCCGGCAGTGCGCTTGCCGGTGCGACGACACCAACGGTGACGGCAGAAGCCGTGTTCACGGATGCGGCCGGCAATGGTGCCGCCCCTGTCACCGACACGCAGACCTACACGGTCGATGTGACCCCTCCCACGACGAATGTCGCCATAACCGATCCGGAAGGTGACAACATCCCGACCGCCTCCGGCACGACCGAGCCGGGTTCCACCGTGACCGTGACATGGCCAGATGGCACGACATCGGAGGTGACCGCTGACGGCACAACCGGTGAGTGGACGGCGACGCCCGTCCTGGCCCAGCCAAGTGGTGATGTAACCGCAGTGGTCACGGATCCGGCCGGCAACACGGGTTCGGGCACGGGTGCATGGACACCAAACACCACAACACCAGTCGCGTCAGATGATCTCGTCAATGCCAGTGTCGACATCGTACCGACTGAAACTGCAGTCGATAATGGATCTACGACCTATCTACTGGGCATCGGTATCGGTCTGGGGCTTATCGATCTCCAGGCGACGGTCCTCGGTGTTCCATCCGTCGATTTTACGATCGCTGACGGACATACGCAGGACCTTACCTTCGCCTTCGGCGGCCTTGCCGATGTCGGTGTGCTGGGCGATTATCAGGTTGTTGTCCAGAAATGGAACGCATTGACGGGCCAGTGGACCAGTGTCGACGGCTCTTCCGCAGGTGGCTCAATCCTCAATATCGGGCTCCTCGATGGCGGCGCCAATGGCGTTGTGATCCCGGATATGGATGCGGGGCAGTATCGTGCCTTCATGGTCTATAATGGTGTTGGACTGTCGGTCCTGACCACTATGACGGTGAGTGGTCTGGATCACGATTATATCAACACCAGCATCGTAACCGGCGAAGCCTCCGGCAATGTGCTCGACAATGACGGCGGCGCTGCCGCCGCCGGACATATCGTCACCAGCGTGAACTTCAACGGCACCGATTTTCCGGTGGCGGCCGGCCCAGTCGGCACCACGATCATCGGGCAGTACGGTCAACTCGTCATCCATCAGGATGGCAGCTACACCTACACGCCGAATGCGGACGGTACCGCGATCGGCAAGGTGGACCAGTTCACATACACCCTTCATGATTCGGTGGCGAACACGGATACCCAGGCCACCCTCTATGTCCGTATTGACAGTGAGGGACAGGGGCTGGTCTGGAGCGAGACCGATCCCGCAGCGGATGCAACCTACAGCGTTGCGGCTACCAATGATGCGGCGGACATCGACATAACATGGATCAATCCGACGGATGCGGCGTACTTCGATCAGTCGCAGTCTCTGACCGGCGTGTTGTTCGGAAGCACAGCGAATAGCAACCCATTCACCATCGATGCAAATATGGCTGTGAGCGGCAATGTCACGGTCTCGGCTACTCTGGCGCTGGTGTCAAACGGCACGCTAGCGATCCAGGAATTGGTTGGGGGTGTCTGGCAAGATGTCCCCAATAGTGAGGTCGCATTCTCCATCCTGGCTGGCGTGCTGGGGCCGGTCGCGACGATCGATCTCGCCAGCCTTGGTCTGGATGCCGGCACCTATAGGGTTCAGACAACGCTCGGGGGTGCCGCGTCAATAGTCTCTATTACCACGGATGTGAACGTCACCCATCTGGATCAGCACGTAATCACTGGCGATCCGTCGATCGACGGAAGCCTGGTCGCCAACGACGGTATTGTACCGGAAGGCTCGAGGGTAGTGGTTTCGGACGGCGGTACTTTTGTCGACGCGACCGCTGCGGGCACCGTCATTCATGGACTGCATGGCGACCTGACGGTCTACAGCAACGGTACATACAAGTATGAGCCGCTGGACACACTGGCTTATGCCGATCGTGAAGCGACGGACAGCTTCACCTACAAGATCGTTCTTCCGAGCGGTTATGAAACGACAGCCGAGCTGGTTGTCCAGCTTCATGACGGTTCTGCAGTAGCGTTTGCAAATGTGGCGGGGGACCCGGTATCGGCGGAGAGTTTCTCGATGGACCCATCGGGCGATGTAGTTGCGCTTAACAGTCTCGCGGAGTCGGATGCCAGCGATTCCTCGTCCCATCCGGCGCAGCACAACCTATCGGAAGCGCTCCTTCTTGATGACGGCAGTGGTGAAATCATCCTGCCCTCCAGCAATAGCGAAACGGGCCCGGCCGGCTCGGCTGATGTGACGGCAAACAGCACCAATGCTGACCCCATCACAGTTGATGATAGCAGCACAGTAAATGATCCATTGGGTTATTTGACGCCAGATCCGCTGACACAGGAGGACCAGCTCCACACGGCTCATATGGTTTGATTGAACTTGCCTGCCGCCGGTTGGTCGGCGGCAGGATCCCCGATAGTTCCCAGGCTCCGACCGGCCATGACGGATACTAAATGCGCAAAATCCGGATTCCAGTTTATCTGACGACCATAATGCCTGCATTATGCCTTCTGGCTGCATGCCAGATGGCTGCAATGGATAAGGGCCAAAAGGATATTATATCTGGCCGGATGGCCATGAAAACCGAGGCTCCCCGGCCCCTGTCAACAGCAGGTTCCGTTCCTCCGGGTCCTGGTGTTGATGGGGGCAATCAGGCCCTGACCTCTCCTCCAAGGGTGCAAACCTCGACAGGGTCCTTGACCATGGAAGCGGCTGTTCGGCGGGCTGTCGGCTGGCATCCCGCAGTCGATGAGGCGACAGGCCGTATCTATCAGGCCGATGAACGCATTCGGGCTGCGCAGGCAGGTTATTATCCCAAACTCAAAGCGGGAGTGGCCTCCGGTTATCAGAGCACCAATCGTGAGGGTTGGCGGCCAAACTTTAACATTTCTGCATCGCAGATGCTCTATGATTTCGGTAAGGTTTCCAGTTCTGTCGACATAGAACGGGCTGTCAGGGATATCAGCAGCGCCCGCCTTATTCTCGCCATCGATGACTTGTCGCGCGACACGGCCAACGCCGTGGTCGAGTTGCAGCGTTACAAAAGGCTTACGGCGCTGGCGCAAGAACAGGTCGATGGGGTGAAACGCATTGCCGGTCTCGTCAATCAACGCACCGACAAGGGAGCCAGTACCATGTCCGACAAGGTACAGGCCGATGCACGTGTGGAATCGGCGCTGTCTACCCAATTGCAATTCCAATCCGAACTGAACCGCTGGCGGGTCGCTCTCGCCGCACTGATTGGCGGCGGTTCTCCGAATCCAACCCCAGACGAACCCCGCTGGCTTGGCCAGGCTTGTCAGGCTGCAGTTCCCGACTGGGAGGAAGTACCGGCAATGCTTCAGGCGAAGGCGGAGAAGGAGGAAGCCAGGGCTCAACTGGCAGCCAGCCGGGCTGAAGGTCTTCCGACGGTATCCCTTGAGGCGATGACCGGCTACGATCTCAATGCTTCGCGAGACGATACGAGAAGCAACGATCATCAGCCGGAATATTCCGTAGGTCTGAATGTTTCGTCCACCCTTTACAATGGCGGCCAGACGGCGGCGCGTAAAAGAGCTGCCGCCTATGCGCTCCAATCGGCAGAAGCAGCTATCAGTACGGCTCGCTACGACATTGAACGAAATCTTATGGAGGCGCGAAGCCAGATCGGTACCTTGGGTCGGTTGATGGGATCGCTGGAATCGCGTTCAAACATGATGGTCAAAACGCGCGACCTTTATCGCGAGCAGTACCTGGAACTTGGAACGCGAACGCTTCTGGATCTGCTGAATGCGGAGCAGGAACTACATGAAGCCCGCTTCCAGATCGCAAATACGGTCCACGATCTGCGACGCCTCAACCTGAGCTGCCTTTACAACTCCGGCAAAATACGCCGCGAATTCGGCATCAATCCAGCGATGGTGCGAGGAGGCCCGGTCAATCAATGAAACATGGCGAAATTCCTCCCGAAACGGTCTTGAACCTTGAAATTGCAGAAGATAGGGAGAAGGAGAAGTTCCACGAGGACCTCTGGTTGGAAGCTTTGCGCCTCGTTGCAAAATATTACCGTCTTCCGCTTTCTGTTCAGGGGATGCAGCTGGCCGCCGCCTCAATGGACCGCAAGGCCAGTGATGAAATGAAGCTTCACGCGGTGGCACGTCGCATGGGTCTGGGTGTCAAGCTGGTTGATCCCCGGAATATCAGTCTTTCGACCTGGCATGTACCTTTCATTCTCGAACTGACTGATGGGCAACTGGCGGTCGTTCACAAGATTTCAAAAGACCGAGAGGCGGGTGTCTGGCTGAGTGGCGAACAGGGACTGGAACATGCCTTTCCCCTCGATGATCTCGTGGCGCAGACTCAACATGTTCTGCTGGCTCGCCCTGCAAGGACAGTTCCTGATGCGCGGGTCGATGCCTACATCAAGCCCTTTGAGGAGAATTGGCTAAGGCGGATCATCTTCAAGGATCTTGGCTCCTATAGTCATGTGATGGTCGCCTCCCTTATCGCCAATGTGCTTGGGCTAACCGGTATTATCTTCTCGATGCAGGTCTATGATCGCGTTATCCCGGCGCAGTCTTTCAATACGCTCTATGTGCTGTTCAGCGGTGTCATGCTGGCGATCTGTTTCGATTTCATGATGCGCCGTTCACGGATGGGCATCATCGATATGCTTGGCAAGCGCACAGATCTGCAGATGTCGGATGTGGTGTTCGGCCACGCTCTGAGGGTGCGCAATCGTGCCCGGCCAACGTCGACAGGCTCTTTCATCGCCCAGTTGCGCGATGTTGAACAAGTGCGCGAATTGTTGACCTCGACGACTGTTGCGGCAATTGCCGATCTTCCATTTTTCGTTCTGTTTCTCGTTCTGTTCTGGTGGCTGGCAGGTCCGCTTGTCTTTATTCCCCTCGCCGCGATCGTTGCTCTGATCCTACCGGGAATTTTTCTGCAACGGCGTCTTCGCCAGCACGCCAACGAGGCTATGCGCGAGTCATCATTGCGAAACGCCATGCTGGTTGAAACGGTGCAAGGCATAGAGGACATCAAAAGCCTGCAGGCAGAGGATCGCTTCCAGCAGCAGTGGAACCATTTCAACGCCGTTACGGGCGAGGCGCAGATCAGGCTTCGTTCGGTGACAAACGGACTGAGCGTATGGACACAGAACGTGCAGACTGGTGTTTACGCGCTGACGGTTTTCGTCGGCGCGCCAATGGTCATCAGTGGTGACATCACCACAGGCGCGCTCGTCGGCGCCTCCATCCTCGGTTCGCGGATGCTGGCGCCTATGGCGCAGTTTACCCAGATTGCCGGGCGTTTGCAGCATGCGAGGATCGCAAAGCAGGGACTCGACCGCCTCATGCAGATGCCGGTCGACCATCCCGATAGCGAAACCCGGATTCATTGCCCCCATATCCAAGGCTCATATCTCCTGAAGAATGCGCTTTTCCGCTACGGCGATGAAAAGTCACCTCCTGCGCTACTGATACGCGATTTCCGAATTGAACACGGTGAACGGATTGCTGTTCTTGGGCGCAATGGGGCAGGCAAATCCACCTTGCTGCTTGCTCTTGCAGGGCTTCTCGACGCCAGTGACGGAGAGGTTCTGTTGGACGATCTGTCATTGCCTCAGATTGACCCGGCGGACGTACGGCGCGACATCGGTCTTCTGACACAAAACTCACGTCTGTTCTTTGGCTCTCTGCGTGACAATATCACCATGGGCGCGCCGGATGCGTCGGATGACGAGATTCAGCGCGTACTTGGCATGGTGGGAGCGGACAGTTTTATCCGCAAACTGCCGGGAGGTCTTGAGCATTTTGTTCAGGAAGGTGGAAGCGGTCTTTCAGGTGGGCAGAAACAAGCTATATTGCTCGCGCGCCTGCTGATCCGTGATCCTTCGGTTGTTCTGCTCGATGAACCAACATCAACAATGGATGAAGCAACCGAACGTCTTTTCATTCAGCAGTTCGCGAAGTGGAGCGTCGGGCGTACAGTGGTCATTGCGACGCATCGCACGAGGGTCCTCGAACTGGTTGAACGACTTGTTGTTGTCGAAAACGGACAGATCACACTCAATGATACCAAAGAACGCGGATTGCAGACCTTGCTTGGCGTAAGCAAGGTCGAAGCTCCAAAACAAGCCTAGGTGTTCACTACTTTTCCTGAATCATCAGAAACGCCCGATTTTTTGTTTTGAACAGCGCATTTTGTCCGAAAACCGTTTCATCTTTTTCGGGATGCGCTCCAGTCGGAGAAAAGCAACATGGCGACACTTGGTGAAGATTTCGGGGACTGGGTGACCGGAAGTGCCGATAGCGCGCGTCTGAAACGCTCGAAGCGTTTCGTCCGGCTTGTGTTCGCGTTCTTCGTGGTGCTGCTGATCTGGGCTTATCTAGCTTTGCTTGACGAGGTATCTACCGGATCCGGCAAGGTGGTGCCGACCTCTCAGGAACAGGTGATCCAGTCTCTGGAGGGCGGAGTTCTTGCCAAATTGTATGTTCGTCAGGACGATGTCGTCGAACCGGGCCAGGTACTGGCTCAGCTCGATCCAACCGTTACTGAAGCGACGGTTCAGGAAAGCTCGGCGAAATACCGGGCCGCGCTGGCCAGCTCCGCTCGTCTGACAGCGGAGGTCAACGGGAGCGATCTGGAATTTCCTGAGGAACTGGATGCCTTTCCTTCTCTGAAGGCATCAGAAACCAAGCTATATGAAGCACGCAAGCGTAGCCTGAAGGACTCTCTGGACTGGCTTGCGGAGTCGAAAAAACTTGCCCAGGACGAACTGGCCATAAGCCAGTCGCTGACCAAGATGGGTGCTGCCAGCAATGTCGAAGTCATCCGGCTGAAGCGGCAGCTTGTCGAGCTTCAGCTCAAGGAAACGGAAATCCAATCCGACTATATCGTCAAGGCGCGCGAGGAACTCGCGAAGGCGAACGCGGATGTGGAATCGCTTTCTTCAGTGATCCGAGGCAGAGCCGACTCGCTTGCGCGACTGACTTTACGTTCGCCTGTCCGTGGGATCGTAAAGAACATCGAGGTTTCGACCATAGGCGGCGTGGTTCCTCCCAATGGCAAGCTGATGATTATCGTTCCACTGGATGAACAGCTTCTTATCGAGGCTCGCATTTCTCCGCGTGACATTGCCTATATCCATCCCGACCAACCCGCAACGGTCAAGGTAACAGCCTATGACTATGCGATATATGGCAGCTTGAAAGGAAAAGTGGTGAGTATTTCACCCGATACGATTCAGGACGAAGTCAAGCCGGAGGAATTCTACTATCGGGTTTTCATCAAGACAGAGACCGATGCACTTTTCAACAAAAGTGGCGAACGTTTTCCAATCGTCCCGGGCATGGTAGCTACCGTTGATATCCACACGGGCAGCAAAACTGTGATGGACTACCTGATTAAACCTTTTAACCGAGCACGCGAAGCATTGCGCGAGCGATAGTCTTGCCCATCAATGGAAAGCTGAAAATATAACGATGGATTCTCTGGAGCCAAACTGCTCATGTATTGTCCACACCGCACCAGAAAGGCTGGCTGCCTAATTTCGCACGAGCCTGAAATCCCGCTTGTATCCAAAAGTGGCTGGATTTGCCAATCGGCCCCCTGACAATATTGCCAGGGAGCTCTGATGCCGATGTTTTTTGCCGGCTGCACCGCGGGGCGCCCGGCTACTTGCTACTGGATAAACAATCCCACGCCCGGTGCGATCGGCAGATCGAGTTCCATCCAGAGGATCAGGAACAACAACCACGAGACAAGAAAGCCGAGTGCGACGGGAATTGTCATTGACGCAAGTGTTCCGATACCCGCATCCTTTTGATACCGCTGCAGGAATGCGAGGCAGACCGCGAAATAAGGGCTCATCGGTGTCACGATATTGGTGGAGGAGTCAGCAATGCGGAAAGCTGCCTGAATCAGTGCCGGTTCGAAACCAACCAGCATCATCATGGGCACGAAAATTGGTGCCATCAAGGACCATTGTGCAGACCCCGATGTGATAAACAGGTTCATGACGGTAGCCAGTACGACAAACGATACCAGAAGCGGGATACCGCCAAATCCGCTGGCATCAAGCATGTGAGAGCCGCCTACGGCGATCCACTCACCCAGGTTTGTCCACTTGAACCAGGCAAGGAACTGCGAAATGGCAAAGAACAGAACCAATGTCGGTGCAAGCTCCTTCACTGCTTCTGCCATAAAGTTTATGCCATCTTGCGAAGTTTTGATTTTGCCGACAGTCCGGCCATAGATCCACCCGAGGAAGAGGAAGAATATGGCAAAAATGGCCACCGCGCTTTCCAGAAATGGTGAAGGTACCAGTCCACCATTTTCATTGCGAAGCGGCGATCCGGCAGGCACTACGGCTGCGACTATAATGACTATGAGTGCCAGCGTTGCCCAACCAACGCGCTTCAACCCTTTCAGTTCCAGTTCACTGACAGGATGAACATCGAGAACCACGCTACCACGATATGTGCCAGCCATGGGTTCGACAATTCGCTCGATAATGAATGCGCCAACAATTGAAAGTACGATCGCTGAGGAGGCAATGAAATAGTAGTTGTCGATAGGCGATACGTATGCGTTTGCATCGACAGTGTGTGCAGCGCTTGTTGTAATGCCTGAGAGTATAACGTCTGCCGGTGTGATCAGCAGGCTCGCATCATAGCCGGCTCCAACAGCTACATATCCTGTCACTGCTCCTACCAGAGGATTCCGGCCCATTGCCTGGAAAATCATCGCTGAAAGCGGGATGAGGATAATATAAGCCGCATCAGATGCAACGTGGCTGCACATGCCGACGAGAAAAATAACGAATGTAGTCAGATAGCGGGGTGCCTTCATCACGCTGACCTGCATCAGTGCAGCAATAAGACCTGTCTTGTCCGCTACACCGATAGCAAGCATGATAACCAGCACGACACCGAGAGGTGGAAACATCACAAAATTTTTGGCCACGGTGGTCAGAGCAAAAACCAGCCCCTCGCCCGACACAAGGCTTTTGACGGTGACGCTCGCTCCGGTTTTCGGATTTACTCCTGATACGCCGTAGGTTGCCAGAACCCATGATAAAAGCGCGACGACAACACAAAGAGATGCGAAAAGGATGACGGGATGCGGCAGTTTATTGCCAGCCCGTTCGATCGCATTGAAAAAACGTTGCATACTAATTCTTCCCTTCCAGGCCCTGTACTGTCCGATCCGCTCTTGTGACGCGGTTCCTCCCGACAGCCCAGGGTCGGCATCATGATGAATGGCTTCAAGCAGAGGGGTTAAACCGCGACCTGAAGCCGGCTTTTCAAGGATTCTTCTTGAGGCGCTGTTCAGCTATTGCAACGAACATGCCCGCTGCGACCGGCAATATCTCGTCGCGATAGTTGTAATGCGGATGATGGAGATAGGCGCTATCTTCGCCATTACCGACAAAGAAGAAGCAACCGGGAATCCTTTCGAGATAGAACGCAAAGTCTTCCGCACCCATCGTGGGCAGTTGGTGCATGAAACCGGCGTTTTCAGCGCCGACGGTCTCGACAGCAACCTTTATTGTAAAGTCCGTCTCGTCGCTGTCATTGACAACAGGCGGGATCCGCATCGTCTGTTCTAGTCTGACGCTTGCACCATAGGCCTCGCAAGTCTGTGTAACAACCCGGCGGAGTTCCCTGTCAATTGTTGCTGCGGCTTCAGGTGAACCATCGCGCGTGTTGATCATCATTGTTGCCTGGCCTGGAATGACATTGTGGCTGTTGCCGCCATGGAACTGGGTGACGGTAACGACACCTGAGTCCAGCGGTGACACACGTCGAGCAATGACACTTTGCAGCGATTGAATAACTCCTGCTCCAATAAATACTGGATCGATAGCAAGGTCCGGGCGGGACGCATGACCACCCTTACCCGTTATAGTGACCTCGTAAAGCGAACTGCCGCCCATGGCAGGTCCGGCCTTCGCAAAGACCCGCCCCAATGGATAACCGGGCCGGTTATGATAACCATAAATGGTCTCGATCCGATCCAGTGCACCGTCTTCGATCATTCGTGCGGCGCCGAGACCACCTTCTTCTGCAGGCTGGAATAACAGTGTAATTCGCCCAGAAAGATGCTCGTGATGCCGGGCCAGTTTGTCTGCCGCCAACAACAGCGAAGCGGTATGTCCGTCGTGGCCGCACGCATGCATTTTGCCGGGGGTCTTCGAAGCGTATGTCAAACCGGTTTCTTCCTGGATAGGCAATGCGTCCATATCGGCGCGAAAGCCGATTGAAGAACCGGGACGTCCTGTATCGAGGACGGCAAGAACGCCCGTCTCGGCGAGACCGGTTTTGACCTCGTAGCCGCGGTGTTTCAGGAATTCGGCGACAAGATCGCTCGTCGCATGTTCCTCATACTTGAGCTCTGGATTGCTGTGCAATAGTTGACGAATGGCCGTTGCATCGGCAACCGCCTCACTGGTGAAAACAGACATATAAACCTCCCTGAGAGCGAAATATCGGGGCGACAGGGCTCCCATTCCTCAGTTCAGGCTTGATAACAAGCGCAAAGACATGCCACAATTTCATAAATTCGTTCATATCGTTGCTTTTTTGGCAAAGCAGAAAGACTCTCTTGCAACACATTGCCTTGCGCTATTTTCTGGAGGTGGCCCGAACTGGCTCGATTACGGAGGCCTCCGCACAGTTGAACGTTTCGGGTTCAGCGATCAGCCGGCAGATATCGCGACTGGAAGCCGAGCTCGCCGTGGAACTGTTCGAGCGCAGGCCGCGCGGGATGGTATTGAGTCCTGCAGGTGAACTGCTGGTCAAGCATGTCAGGCGCATTGCATTGGATACCGAACGCGCTTTGGCTGATGTGCGGGAAATGCGCGGACCGCAGCGTGGGCTTGTGCGTGTCGCAACTTACGAAGGATTCGCGGTCGACGCCTTGCTCGTATCATTGCTGATTTTCGCACACGGTTTCCAGGCGTTCTTTTTCACGTGTGGGTGGGAAACTCGTCCGAAATTTGCGAACGCGTCAATGAAGGCAATGCTGATATCGGCATTACCTACAGCTACTCCGCACCTGCCGGGGTGAAAATCGAGCGTATCGCCAGAAGGCCAATGTACGCCCTGATCCCACGCTCCCATCCGCTGGCCCGGCGGAAACAGGTTACACTTGCGGATCTGTCAACAGAACCGATGGCCATGCCTGACAAAGGCCGAACCCAGCGCCAGCTCATCGACACCGCTCTGGCTACCAAGGGACTAGCAATGGATCCCGTTTTTTCCACCAACTCGATGGCAACCCTGAAGGTATTCGCCTTCGCCGCGGAAACGATTATGTTTTCCAGCTCAGCCGGTAGTAAGGACAATACCCTTCCGGAAAACATTGTTGCCATTCCTGTTGTTGACGAGACCATGAAAGCCAGTGTGCTGCAAATCGTAACCATGCAGGGACGAAACCTTCCGCGAAGCATTGCCGCATTTCTGGACTTCCTTGGGCAATCGGTGATTGAGCGCTGATCGTGGCCAGCGCATTAGATTAAAGTCAAACCGAGATTGAAGTTTGCACGATACTCTGCGCCGATTTTGTGCTGGAGCTGCCTTTTGCGAGGCAAAGTGCTTGCATCCTTGGCTGGAGCAAGAAAGACGACACCCATGAATTTCAGGATTAGCTTTCCAACTCGTCGCGAAAGTAAATCTCCGTAGCCCTGAAAGAACCGTCAATTCGCCTGCATTGAACCACGATATCAATTGCAATCTTAAGTGACGAAAGCACTTCGACGCGCTCAAGAGCACGTCCTGCCTCCGATTCTTTGACGAGGGTGGCGAGTTGCTCGAATGCGAGTTGTGTCGATCCGGCATGAACGGTGGTGATCGAGCCGGGATGTCCCGAGTTCACGTTTCGGATATAATAAAATGCAGTACCATCCCTCAGTTCCTGCAAAAGAATACGGTCCGGTCGCATGCGAAGACAGGATTCCAGAAGCTCGCGGGGGCCGACCCCGGATAGCCCCTGCCCGCCCCTCGAATAGAACAGACGGACATGATTGGGTTGAGGAATAACCAGCTCTGGTGTGTCCTCGATCGAAATCACTCGTTCGTGATGGGGGATGTGTTTGATCAGGGCCTTTGCAAGGGTTGTTTTGGCAGAACCTGTAGCGCCGGAGATTACGACATTCTTACGAGCAATGACAGCGTGCTGCAGAAACAACTTATACTCGCCGTTGCGATATAACTCCGCCAGTTTGGTTTCTGGTCCTGAACAGGCTGCGCTTGTGCTTCTCGCTTCGGAAAAGAACCCGTTATCTTCCAAATCCTCAAGTGCGAAATCAACAGATGAAGGTTTGCGGATCGTGATACTGACCGTGGCATTCGTGGTCGCAGGCGGTATGACGATTTGAATGCGTTCATCGTCTGGAAGCGTCGCCGAAAGAATTGGCCGCTTTTCATCGATAGACTGGTTCGAGAATGTAGCAACGGCCCTTGCAAGACGCATGAGCTTTTCGAAGGTCAGACCCGGCGCATCATGAGAGCACCATCCATCGGGTCCTTCTGTCAGTACCTGCCCAGGCTTATTGATGATCACTTCATAAAGCGACCTGTCCTGGAGAAAGATTGCAATTGGTGACAACAGTTCGCGAACGACTGCCGCATTCGTGCTGTCCATCCATTACTTCCTTTACTTCGTCACCACTTTCGATTCCGGCTTGAAATCACCCAAAACAGCCCGATCGAAGATGCGGTTTTTCGGTTCGGCAACGCGAAGGCGATAAACATCCGAAAAATCGAGATCACGGGCCACGAAGATGGAGACGATCTCGCCCTGGTGCTTGTTTAGCGTTGGGGGAATATCGATCGATTTCTCGACTGCGATTGCCGCTGCGTGCTGACCGGCGCTCATGGTGTTTTGCGCTTCGACACCGCTATTTTGCAAACGGTTGCTGGCATAGCCGGTTGCGTCGCCCACAATCGACAAAAGCAGCGCACTGCCGAAGCGTTCCCACCAATGCCTGTCGACATGGCCATCGAAACCAGAGCGTCCAAGCGCGTCGGTCGCGGGAGATGCCAGCGTGATGATCACGCCTTCGGGCGTCTTCGCTCTATTCCACAAAACGAGCAATCGTTTCTGGCCGCGCTGAAGCCCTCCGCGGAACTCTCCAACGACCTGCGTCCCCTTCTCCATCAATACCACCCTGCCATTGTCGGAGAGGACGTCCCTGTTAATGATGCAACTCGTGAAACCTGGTTGATCGGAAGCGAGTGCGGTTTCGAGTACGCAAGGAATTGAGTTTCCCATCGCGACGATGAAATTCCGATTGCCAAGCGTTCCCGCGCGTGCGCCTTCAAGACGTGTCGGTCGCAATAGACTATCGAACCGTTGCTCGTCGTTGCTCACCTGACCCTGGCTCATCGCGTTGCTATCGAGCGGCAAGAAGTTGCCATCTATCGATTGTGCCGGATCGTCACGGCTCGCCGTACTGGTGACTTACCCTGCTCCCGGCTATAGGCCAGAACAGGTGCCCGACGCGCGGAATCGAGCAGCTTGTCTTCCATTTCCGGAACAGGCTCCAATGCGGGTATTGGAAGCACCGTCTTTGGCACAGGCACAGGCGAAACTGGCTCCGCCTTCTCCTTTGCTGGCTCAAAAGCGTTGGTTTGGCGAATGATCACACGCTCAGGGTCGGTGCGTTGATTCTTGTTGTCGTTTCCGGAAGTAGACCATATGGCAAAGCCGATAAACGCCACTACTGCGAGTGCAATTGCGCCGCGTTTGACAGCCGGATTGCTGTCGATGCGCTGATCGGTGATCGTCTCGGCGCGCTCTCCGGGGATACGGGCTTCTTCTTCGTCTGCCATGTTTTTCCCCTTCATTGTTCCGCGGTCTCGGATCTCACGACACGTTCTACGGAGGGTGACGTGGTTTTGGTATCCGGATTGATGCCGACGCGACTGTAGGCTTCGTTGAAGACACACAAAACGTCCCTGCCGCGGCGCAGGATGAACTTACTGCTGATCGCGTGAACCATGACTAGATTGCCGTCGACGGATTTCGACACCAGGCTTTCTGAGCCATCCGGGTTTTCGATATAGATTGCCGGCATTTCCTGGTTGCCCACGAAAGCGAAAGTCGTGATCTTGCCGTTATCGTAGACGCTTTGCGGTTCGAGCGACTGGGACCCCTGCGCCGAATAACGCCAGTTACGAGGCCCATAGGCTTCATGGAGGGCCAGCACATCGTCAGCTTCCTCCGCCTGTGCAGCGCGTGCGCGTGCTGCAGCTTGCTGTCGTCGCGCGTTTGCTTCATCTGCGGGATACCGGAATTTCAAATAGAAATAGGTGTTCTGACCAACCTCCACGGTCCCGTCACGCGCGGTCAATTCCATCTGGTAGCTGCGCGTGGAACCATCACGTCTGGTCGTTACTACGGAAATATTGGTGACCGGCTGTTTTTCGCGCGGCTTTAGAAACAGAATATTGCCGGCTGGTGCAACTTCCCAGGCGACACTGTTGCCAAGCGCGACATGGGCGATCTCTTCGTCTGCAGCAAACTCAACCTGAACAGAGGATCGTAACGAACCAACGATCCTGGTGATGTTGAAGGGCTGATAATTGACGAAGCGGACGCGGCTATCCTGCGAGGCACTGTGCGGAATCTCGAGTGCATGCCCCGGAAAGGCGGCTCCTGAAAACAGTGCAGATAAAAGGACTGTCTGTCTTATCAATTGATCGCCTCCGGATCCGAACGATATTCGCTAACCGCAAAGCCAAGCGGGTTCACAAGACGATCCGTGGAGGACATGGGTGCATTGGCGTAGGCATAGGTCAGGCTTGCGATCCAGTGTGTCGTCCGGACTTCGTCACCTCGAGTGACGGTGCGCATATAACGCACGGACGCTACGTTCTGATTTATAAGCGAGATTGAAGCGATCCTGATTTTGGTCGTCGCCGCACGCCCATAGATGACTTGCGGCGAATCCGGATTGCTACCGCGATAGTGGCTCGCAAAGCGATCCTGTTCCGCTTGCGTAGAGAGGAGCGCGACCGTCCTGAAATTTGTCGGTGCCTCACTCCAGACATAACCTTCTCGGGCACGAACATATCTCGCGGCAAAATATTTTGTCACCGCTTCATCGTAAGTCCCGGCGGTCGAAGTCAGCGCCGAAACCACATCGACGATACCGGTCGAATTGTCGACACGAACAACGAAAGGCTCCACCGTTTTCAATGGTGTCAACGCAGCGACTGCAAGGATCGAGACGACCGCAACCAGACTTGCTGCCAACGCGATAGACCAGGCCAATCGGTTCGATCGCTCTATCTGGATCATCCGCTCCTGGTCAAAACGGCGCGCTTTTTCGAAGTAGGATTTGAGGCTTTCAGTCGTAACCATCTCCTCACCCCGCGCAAGAACGATGCGATGCAGCGATATCGAGATGGGCAAACGCCGCAGGTTCTTTGCCCTGCTCAACGTAAGGCAATGCTGACATTGATGATCTTGTATCCTGGCGATGGGGTTTCAGGTTTCGGTTTTCATCCCATTCCCACATAGCGCGATTGAGGGGACGGCGGGTCTGGCCATCGCACTTCGGCAAGGGATAGTTCAACGATGCGCAGCCGCCAAGCAATGCGGCTAGCGCAATGGACCAGAAAAATCTGTTCATCGGAAAAGACCTCTTCTTTTCGATAAAGTCATGTGTTCGTACCTCTGGGGCCAACCGTTCGGCCCACTAGACGAACAGTGCGTTTAAGGGCGCGCCCGGTACTTCTGGTGCTGCGCGCAAGCATACCCTCATGAGCATCACGCGCCGCGCCGTAACCGTAAGCAAGTGATGCGCCACCCGAAGCGAGGGCGGATGCAATGCCGGGGAGTTGATAGAAGACGTAGAGCGCGGCGATCCCGATTGCGCAAAGGGCAATCGGACGCATGAGGACGTCGGAATAGGCGTTGATGGCAGTAAAGGTGGAATCGATACACGAGATCAGTAACGAACCCACCGCAACGACGAGGACTTGCAGAATGACGAAATTGACGAGTTGGCCGATCCAGGCCTCAGTGAAACGCCGGGTCGACTGAAACAGTGCCAATGCAACGAAGATTGGCCCGATCGCCAGTATGATTGCCAATGCCAGACGCGCATAAAGTGAGACGACATAGCCAATGCCCGCAACCAGAAAGCTCACCGCGATGACCAATATTCCTGCAACGCCTGTAACGATATCGATGGGCCAGGAAGCGCGCGACCAGATGTCGGTAGCGGACGCCTGTCCCTTGTCCAGAAGACTGTCAAAGGTGCTGGAGTCTGGAGCCGTGCCGGAGTTGAGCGCCCCGGCAATTTCATGCGGGAGTACATTGAAGAAAACATTCGTGACGTAGGTCTGGTAATCGCCGGCGTTCTTGACCAGCGTTACGATAATCGCGAGCTTGATCGCCCGAAACACAAATTCGAGGATCGGCTCGCTAACCGAACCCCGCAGTACCAGATAACCATAAAGCACGATGTATAGGGTGACGGCAACGGTCAACGGGCCTGTTATCCATTGTGCGATGTTCGACGTTCCATCCGAAACGAACGTTTCCAGTGGTTGTTTGAACTGCCCGTCGATAAAGTCGAACACCTGATACATCGCATCAATTCCCCAACGTTTCGCGCATCTTGTGCAGCCTTCGTTTTCCGTCGGCCGCTTCGGCGTTCACACAACCTGGCGTGCCGCGCAGATGGCCCGGATCATTGCGGCATTCGGCCAGGATGCGATTGAGCAGCGTCTCGTCCGCCATCAACGTCTCAACGGGAAAGGTTGGATCCTTCTCTTCTGAGCACCCGGTCAGGCAGACAAGGACAGCGATCGAAACAAGCCGTTTCATTGCAATGCAGCCTTCATCGAATCCATACGTTTGCGCCAGTCTTCCGCTTTGCGCTGTTCATCAACCTGTGTCTGCGCGCGTTGCACCATTTGCAGCCCCTCCATTCGGAGCACATCCGTCTGGAGAAAAGCCTGTTCCGCCTGAAGCCGGGCCTGGAGATCAGCGATTTCCTTGGCATCGCCGGCCGAAGATATTCTCTCTCGCAACTCATCGATCCCGTCGATGCGTTTGGTAGCTACGTCGTAGATCTGCTGACCGATACTCATCTGCCCGGCATTATTGTTCTGAATGCGCGATAGCTCCTTTGCGTAGTAATCGTCGGCGTCGGTGCGAAAGTTCGAATTGCCCTCCAGAAACCTTGAGGCAGACTGTCCGATCACGCCTGATCCATCGCCCTTGAACAAGCTTTCAATGGCTGCGAAATCTGGAGGCAGCGCCTTGCGAATGACCGGATCGTTAAGAACGCTGGCTACATCGGCCATGTCGGTCAGTTTGTTGAGCGAACCATAAAGTTGCTGCGCCTGCTCGATCTGCTGATGGAGCGCATCGAGTTGCGATTTCAGTTGCGCGATACTCTCCATGTGCTTGAGGATTGATGTTCTGTCGATGACAGGAATTCCTTCACCGCTCGCAGTCCCGGCTGAGAAGATCAGCGCCGCAACAATGGCCACGCACTGAATTCTATTCGTAATCATCAGCTTGCACTCCTTCGTTCCTGGAAAAGGGGTATCCAGTTTTCAAGCCCGTCGCCGACTTCACTTCGAATTGCGTCTGCAAGTTCAACATTGGCAGTC
The DNA here is from genome assembly GCF_026014005.1 of Brucella sp. JSBI001. Lineage (NCBI taxonomy): Bacteria > Pseudomonadati > Pseudomonadota > Alphaproteobacteria > Hyphomicrobiales > Brucellaceae > Brucella > Brucella sp. JSBI001. Next base: position 2,069,005 of record NZ_CP110339.1, read on the forward strand.
CGACCGGAAAGAATGGCGAGTTCATCGTCAAAGCCGTGGAGGTTCAATTCGGCGACGACGCTGTTATGACCTTGCTTGAGCACGAAGCGGCGGCTTTCGACGCTGAGTTCGCGCGCGATCAGCTCGTATTCACGTTCTGTCAGTTTGAAACCATCGACGTAGTCGGCATGGCTTCCGCGTGCGTTCGGAAGAAAAATTTGCGTTGGGCACTGCTCTATGATGGTGTGGGCGATCGATGAGTTTATGGCGTCACGAGGACTTTGCGTCGCAAACAGCATGAGACCATTTTGCTTGCGGATCGTCTTGAGCTTGTTCTGTGCAAGGTCGAGGAAGGCGTCATCCTGCAAAGCCTTCCAGAACTCGTCAATGACGATGACAATGCGCCTACCGTCGATGAGTTGCTCCACGCGATAGAAAAGATAAGCCATCAAAGGCGAGCGGATTTCCTCATTATCGAGGAAGTCGGTCATGTCATATCCGACCAGTTTTCCACCAACCCCGAATTCTGCGAATCCGGTTTCCTCATTGACATTGTCGAAGACCCAGCCTAGCGGCCCTCCGCTCTCCCATCGGCGCAACCGGGCGGCGATACCTTCGGGGTTCGTATTGTCGAGGAAAGTCCGGAGCGCACCGATCGTACGTTGTTCCACCGGAAGATCCGCAAGCCCATCGATGGCGGTGGCTATGTCGCGCAGTTCGGTGACAGATACCTGTCCCGACAACGACCCCACCAGCTTTCCGATCCAGTCCGCGAGGAAGATCTTGTTTTCTGGCGTCAGGTCGAGTGCCTTAAGTGGCGCACAACCGGTGGGCTTTCCGTTTTTAAGCGGATGATAGGTGCCACCGGCGGCACGGATGTAGAGATCGGCGCCGCGGTCCTTATCGAAAAAGACCACGTGCGGATCGTGCTTTTCAAGCTGGGACAACATGAAATTGAGCAACACGGTCTTGCCAGCGCCCGAGGGCCCGCAAATGAAGGCGTTGCCGAGGTCACCGTAATGGAAATTGAAATAGTATGGCGAACCGGATGTGGTTTTGAGGAGCGCGATGGCAGCCCCCCATTCGTTGTCGTCCTTCTGGCCGGCCGGATAGGAGTGGAACGGCGACAGTGCTGCGAAATTCCGTGAGGTAATTGCACCGGAACGCGCGCGATACCTGAAATTACCAGGGAGTTGAGCCCACCACGCAGCTTCGAGACCAAGGTCTTCGCGCGCGACAACAGCACCGCCATTGGTGAGGCCAGCGCGTGCTTTGGCGAGATGATCGCCCAGTTCTTTCACTGAAGAGCCAAACACTGCCAGTGACAGATGATGCTCGCCGAGAACAAAACGGTTGGATTCCAGATCGTCCATGGCATCGTCGAGCTCTTCGATCTGCGAAGCAGCCTTGTCACCGCTGCTGAGCATCTGGTTTTGTTTGCGACCCATAATTTTGCGGGCGTCGGCCTTGGAGATGAAGGAAAAGGATTGCGACAAAATCAGCTCGAAGGGGCTAATCAGGACAGCATCCAACATGCTGGACCTCGTGGTCGCGGGGTATTCCTTGAAGCTGAGCATCCCGGCCAAGCGGCTTTCGGCCTCGTGCCGTATTTCGATTGTCTCCCGACCGACAATGACACGGTCAGAATAGATGGCGGACGCAATGCGCCCCTCGGTGAGCGGGACCGGTTCCCTTCGTCCGCCGACGAGTTGGTGCAAGACCTCGCTCGGCTCTGAAAAAAGCAGGCCGTTGGAATCATACAGTGACAACACCTGCGGATTGAAGCGTTTCAATCCTGCGGTAATGTCCACCGCCTTGTCGCGGAGTTGTTTCACCGCCTCTTGGTCGACTTCAGTATCATCGTTGCGGGCACGGACCAGACGCGAAAGCACGTTTGCTGCCTGTTCGGCCGGGCTGCGCAGCGGTGACCAGACGATTGTCAAATACAGATCGTTGCGAAAAAGATCTTCGCTCACCATTCGCTGGCGATAATTTTCGTTGAGTTGAGCGGAGAATTTCGCTTTAAACCGTCCATCGGGATAGGTCTTGTCACGCCGACGGATCAGATGGGTCCATAGTGCGAGCCGCTCATCGGCGATGTTCCTGTACAGCGTGTTTATATCGCGGTGCAGAGCGTTGATATCCAGAACATCTGCGGTTTCGAACGAAACGCCTTCAAGTGCAATCATCACCATGAGCGAACGCGAGTTCAAGGCGATTGTCGTTTCATCGACGTGACGCACGTAAGGAATGAAGGTTTCGGGACCGAGCTCCCGGGACTTGAAGATTGCGGTATCAGGCAAGACCGAGATCCCTTTCGTCGAAGCGGCGGGAGAGTCTGAGCGGCGTGATCGAGCCACCACCCCACAGGGAGGTGTTTCGCGACCGGCCACGCGTCTCGACCCAGGCTACGGCGATACGAAACATGTTGTGATCGTGCCTGATGAGCGCACGGAAGATGCAATGAAAAACCACACCTACGAGCGCATAGACGACAGAACCGGCTGCGAGATAGAAAATCGTCGTTGCGATGACGTTCATGCCCATGGCTTCCATGGTGACACCTGCGAACATTGCAGGTCGGGTACAGGCGATGAACAGTGTATCTTCCTCAAGTACAGGCTTTGAGATCGACATTGCCTCAACTCCCGACAATCGTGCTGACGAGCTCGGAAGAACCAGCAATTACGCCAATACCGATGATCCAGTAGCCAGCGCGACGCAGGTCCATGTAACCGAACATCCAGGCGACTGCGATCAGTATGACCGCGATGGTCGCGATCAGCTTGAAGATATTGCCTGTGAGGAGATCGACGATGTTCTGAAGGATGGACTCGATGCCTGCGGCCTGGGCGAAGGCCGGTTCGACCAGGGTTGCGAAAATTATGGTCGTCATAATGGCGGACGTTGCAATCGAGCGCATACGGTAACCATAGGTCATTTTATTCTCCTCCACGCTGGTTCTGGAAAACGAGGACCGACGACTGACGCCTGGACTTGAAGACATCCCAGGAAGGCGCGGTGGCGTCGGAGGTGGCCTCCCGGCCGAGATTCTCTGCGACAGCGTTTGATGTAGCATCGGCCCATTCTTCGCGCTGTCCATCTTGACTGTTGCCGACACTCAACGTCGCGCTCGTTGATTTTAGCCGTTCGATCTCACGTTGAACCTGACTGTCATATTCGGCGGATGAACCGGCAGAGATATCTCCGCCACCGTAAAATGACTGAAGCATGATCTTCCCAGCTTCGGTTTCATCAGCACCGGCCTGGATCGCGCGACGATAGGTGCTGTCAAGCAGTGTCGCGGTCGCTTTCAGATTGAGACACGGATCGAAAGCTTCGGCGATCGTGAGGTTGAGCCTACTGAGGTTATCAAGACCTAATCCCGCGAGACCAAGTTGAATGTCCTGATGCCCGGCGGCCAACGCAGTGGCGACTTCTATTGCCTCGGCTTTTGAGGCCGGCTGTTGCTTTAAAGGAGGGTCGCTATTGATGCGGATGTTAAATGGTTCGAAACGGCTTTCGAGGCTGACAATACCGGCAAGCGTTTCGGTAGCAACGGACGGCGCGCAGTTGTGGGCAAGATCGACAAACGATACGGGCATGACTAGAACCACACCCTCTGCTTGCCGACACCGTCGATCGTTACATCAATGTAGTTAGGTTTTTCGCGAACAAGAGGTCGAGCAGTTTTATGGCCCATGCACTGACGGTAGCCTTTTTCGTAGTGCCATTTGGCATCAACGAACAGGCCATCGTCATTGCGAAGCTGCTCGCTGCGATGTTTGCATAGGATGCTGTTTACAGCCTGCGCCGAAGTGGAGACGCAAGATACTACGCGTCTGCGATCAGCGTAAGAAACGGTAAGGCGATAACCGTCATTACAATAATACGGTTCGTAGCGAGGACGCGAGCTCTCAAACCCTGCGCTGCTGCAGGTTGGAAACGACTTGCCTCTGGCAAGCCACCGCCATAGCTTTTGCACCGGTGGACGGCATTGTGCATATTGCGTGGCCCCACCGGGATTGGATAAGCACAAGATAACTTTACAACCCCAGTCATCGGAACGAGCGTTTTGACTGGAACCGAGATATAATGCACCGAGTCCGAAAACTGCGATGGCACCACGAAAGAGAAAGTTGCTCATGCCTCCTATCCTCCGATTGTTGTTGGGCACGTTGTCAGAACTCGTTGCGCCTCAACTCCTTTACTATACAAATAATCGATAGTTAAAAAAATGGCAAGCAATTTAAGCGAACGATGGCAAAACCAGGCGCTGGCTCTTTTTGGCCTTCGGGAAATTCTGGAAAAACCGATTGAAGATGAATCGCCGCAATCGCGTATCAAACAGATCGGAATGCTGAATGTTCTGTACATGATGCATCAGCTCATGAGCCACTAACCCTTTCATCTATCATGAAAATTACCGGATTGACGCGCGGCGGCGTTATCGAAACGGTCGAACAGCTGGTGCAACGTGGCATCCTCACCGAGACGCTTGGACGCAATTCGATGGGCCGGGGAACGGCGAGGCAGTTTGAATTCGCACGCAACGTATTCGAGCAGATCCGATCCACCGGCGCAGAGTAATTTAACTTATAAGTCTGTTATAAGTTAAATGAATTTTGGTCCCGACTATCCGTTCGAAGGGTCTATCTTTGATTACTCTTGTCGAAGCAAGAGAGAACGGGCTCTCGAGGAAGCTCTCAACGCAGAGCAATAGGGGATCGCCAATCGGAAAGCTGTCAAATCGGAAGGGCTTCCTTTATGTGACCGATGAGCGACAGCCGCTCACAGTGCGTCGATCATCTCACTTGAACGCGCTTCCTTCTCAAAGATCCAGTCAAACCCCACCTGTGGTCCCCTTTTGCTGAGGGTGAGGCCGATAGTGAGGAGAGACTGAATTCCAACGAACGTAACAAGGTTCGCGGCCTCCAGCCGAAGGTGAAGGCCATTTGTGAGGGGCCGCAGAAACGCGTAACCGTCGCCAAAACCGATGACGCTCTCACGACCAATAATGTCGATCGACACAAATTGTCCACTGAATTCGGTGTGTAGAAATTTACCTGCCTCATCGGGGTTCGAAACGAGGACGAACGCTTCAGCACGGTGTTTATACGCAAGATTTTTCATCATGGAGCCTGAGTTTTTCACGTTCCGACGCACAGAGCACCTTTCTCCATTACGGTCGCTGAACTGCTTGCACCTCTGCAGTCGCCCTCACTAAACCAACATATCGATCAGTTACTGCTGATCGTCATGCAAGTGAGACGTCGCGGAGCGAACGAGACTTGATAACGCGATGGCTATCGAAACCCTTCTGCGCGGCACCGAGGCAGTTGGGGCTAGCCGTTGTCGACCAGGAGCTCTTTGACTGCGCTACAAAAACTCTCGATCTCATCCGCCTGATGGCTGGCGGTGAGGGAGACACGCAATCCTGCTTCTCCCCTGGCTACCGTTGGGAAGAAAATTGCTGAGGCGTAGAAATTATGTTTCAGAAGCTCCTGAGCACACCCAATTGATGTCATTTCATCGCCGATACGGATAATGCGGATCGGCAGCGTGGATCCCGATTGAGCTGTGGGCATCAGTCTGTCAAAAAGTGCGATATTGTCCTGCAATGCGGCTTGTCGTTGCCCAAGCTCTGGAGATCGATGGATTTCAGCTGAAGCCAACGCTGCACCAATAGCTGCTGTATTGAGTGATGCCGAGAATGCGTGTGCAATTGCATAACGGCGAAACAAACTTTCCTGATGGGCGGTTCCCAGCATCAGCAACCCGCCAGATGCTCCAAATCCCTTGCCCAACGATGTGACGATTATGGTTCGGTCTCCCAGGTTATCGAATTGAGATCTCGCATAACCCTGCCCTTCCTTACCGACAATGGATACTCCATGTGCATCGTCAATGTACAAGAACAAGTCGTATTTTTCTTGCAGCTGTTTCAATTCACCGATGCGCGCGCCGCCCCCCATAGAGTACACGCCATCGCAAATGTATGCGACGTTTCGGTTCTTTTTGCAGATGTCCTCGAGTGCTTCATAGTCGTTGTGCGGTATCGTTTGAACGGCGGTTTCATCGGCCATTGTTTTCTTGTGGTAGGCAAGGGTCGCGTGAGCAAACCGATCGAAAACCATCGTTGGCTTTATACCGCCAGTCAGATGACCAGAAGCAACCAATGGAAGTGCGCTCATGTTAGCGGCCAGAACGGTCGTATAGGTAATAGAACGGGCTTCGAAGAGCTGCGAAAGCGCCTCTTCTAGTTCGCCAAGCTGTGCGAAGTTCAGCCTTGTCCGCGCGCAGGACCAATGTAGACTACCGTTTTGTCGAACTGCTTCAATGGCTCCCGCGACGATACGTGGATGATTGTCCAGCCCGAGATAGGAACACCGGACGAAATCAATGACATTGTCGTTGCGACCGAGTAACTGGACCCGGCGCCCTTCTCTCGGGTCTGCGTAAAGCGCCATAACACCTTGAAGGTGAGCCGCTTCGAAATGAGAGCCTGCAATATCGATCAACTTCGCAGTATTGCGAGTACCCGTTCCAGATAGACGTTGAGATGATTCAAACGGATTCCTTGGCATCACATCCTCCATTGTGGTGCCATTATGAAAGCTGGAAGAAATATTATTCGCAACAAAGCAATTAAGAAGAATTATAATCTATATTAATTATAATATTTACATTATTATCACTCATAAGTTTATTGTGAAAATTCGAACGCATATCCTGTCGTATGTACTGTTCGGATAAGGTTCTTTCCGGTCAATTTCCATAGCTGACGCCTCAGATTGCCGACATGTACATCCACCGTTCGCAGTTGGACATAGTGATGTTCCGGCCAACCGATCTTGATGAGTTGCTCCCGCTTCATTACCTGTCCTGGTGCGGCAATGAACCCTCGCAGAATTCGAAACTCGGTGGGCGTTAATCTTATTTCCAGGCTCCCAAGTCTCAGGATTCTTTCGTCTGGCAGGATATTTAGGTCGCCAATACAGACACGTTCACGACGATCAGACGTCAGTGTCTTGCGTTCCAGTGGCATGGATTCCCGGTCGTGTAAAAAGGACAGAATCCGCTCGGGCACGAATGGATGAGGGAAAATTTCGTCAAATCCAGCATGTAAAAAATCAAGAAAATTCATTGAATTACACGGTTTAGTCAGCGCTACAAGAATTATATCTCTGGTGGCGGGATTTTGTTTGATGGTAGCACAGACATCAAAAATGGGCTCCGTGTTCTCGCTTGTATCAAACAATATCGCATATGGAATTGCTTCCGTTGCGAAGTTCGATGAAGCTTGCAGGTCCATGAGGCTTGGCATGTAACCGCCGACACTGAGAATGTGACTTAGTATGAGGTAGTTCTGTGGGTTCTCTGTGCAGATCGGTACGCTAAGATTCACGATCAATGTTCTCCGATGCGATCGATGTTGCGACAAATTTTTTGCAATTGCGATTAATCTTAATAAAAAATTGCAAATTCGTCAATAAAAATAAGTTTGAAAGTCTATTATCGAGAATTATTATCAAATTTTTTGTTATACCATAATTCCATCGAATATATTGGACGGCGTACGTTCTTGGCCACGGGCCCGCCGACTACCGGATCATCTAGCCTTTAAGGTTACGGTCCACAGGTTGAATGTACTCGGGAGATGTTTCCAGCACCGCTGGGGGCTTTACGGTTGCGGCCAGTTCAGCACATTTCGACGAAATTACGACGCCGGAACTACACGGTCCGGCGTCTGTTTGCATGCTTTCGCGATGTTCAACCTCGAACCCACATGTTCCATCTTTGCAGTAACACCCTGGCATTCTCGTTGATCCATTTGGCATCTGGAACCACGACGGTGTCTCGAACTTGTGTTGCTGTCGGCATGAAACTCCTGGTTTCATCGGACATCATTGCAATCGCTTCCGTACTCGGAGGTGTACAGGCCAAGACATCGCAAGCCTTTGCCTGGGCGATCGGATTCTCGAGCCAGAAAGCTATGAGCTTGAGTGCATTTTCCCGATTTGGCGCTCCCTTCACTAGCGCAATGCGATCGCCAACCAAGAACGATGCTTCATAGGACCAACCGATTGGGAGCCCCTCAGCTTGCAGAGCACGTGCACGGGTAAGCCAGATTTGGCCGAGCGCATATTCGTTGTTGCGAAACCCTTGGACACTTTGATCTCCGCTCTTCCACCATAACGAGACGGCTGGACGGATTTCGTCCAGCTTCTTGAATGCTCGATCAACATCGAGTGGGAAAAGTTCATCGCGTTTCACACCGTCAGCAAGTAGTGCGGCGGCCAGCACGCGCCAGGGATCGTCAAAATTCGGGAATGCCCGGCCTCCTGGAAACTCGGATATATTCCACATATCAGCCCAAGTCCGCGGCTCCCGTCGACCTTCCTTTTCTTTCCGGTAGACGAGCAACGTTGAGGTCGACTGGAGCAAAGCACCGCCCGGCGCACACGCATTCTCGGGCAAATCAGGCCGGTCAGCGAATGCTTTACAAAACTCGCTCAGGTCTTCGGTTACAAGTCGATGAGCCTCGGATTCCGACTGGATTTCTCCATCAAGATAAAGATCCCACGAAACGTTTCCGGCCTTGACCATTGCTGAGGCTTTCGCCCGCATTTCCGAATTGGTTGCTGATACGATTCTTACGCGAATCCCCGTCTGCTCAGTAAAAGGATCGAACCAAGCTTCTTTTAGGGCGCGATCGTAAGCACCTCCAGTCGATGCGATAACGACCTCATTGGCCGATGTCGCACCGGCGTGCGCACTTGTCGCAAGGGTTATCGCCGTGACAGTCATGGATCTGCAGACGAATTCGGTCACTTTATGAATTATCATGATTGTTTCCCCGTTTTTCAGTTTTGTTTGCTGCGTGTAAGCGCGAACGACAATGCGATGAGGCACATCGACACCAGGACGACCACAGTGGAGGCGGCTGCAATGGTCGGTGTCAGATTAAAGTCAATGTCTTCAAACATCTTTCTACCGATCGTCTTGCCGTTGATATCCGAAATGAAGAACGCCACGGTGGCCTCATCGAAAGAGGCCAGAAAGGCGAAGACAAATCCGGCGCCGATACTTGGGGCGATCATCGGCAACGTGATGTGGAAGAACGCTCTGCCACGTCCTGCTCCGCAATTCAGGGCCGCAAGCTCCAATGCTGGGTCGAAGCGCTGTAGAGCCGCTACTACGGTAATCATCACGAATGGAACTGACAGGACTGTGTGACTGACCAGAAATCCCGAAAAGGTTCCGGTCAATTGATGCGGTGCAAAAACCAGATAGAGGGCGACACCCAGAACAATATGCGGAACAATCATCGGGCCGATCGTCAGTACCTGGAAAACCCCTTTGAAGGGTAGCTCGCCTCTAACGAATGCGAGAGACGCCATGGTTCCCACAACGGTAGAAGTCAGGGCTGTCGCCAAGGCGATTTTCAGACTGAACCATGTTGAAGCCATCCAGTCAGGGTCGCCGAAATATGCAGCGTACCATCTTAACGACAGACCTTGCGGCGGGAATTGCAGGTAATCCGTCTGGCTGAACGACATCGGGACGATGATCAGTGTGGGTAGGATGAGAAACAACAAGATGATACTCACGAAGAAGGTCGCGAACAGTTTCCAGGCGATATTACCCATGCGCCATCCTTTCAGTGACATTCTTGAAGTCCCGGTCTCCGGTCTCGAACCGATTGTAGAGAACTGATTAATGGACACTTCCGAACCCCTTATTGAGCGCTAGTACTCGTCGGAAGCACGCGACAAAGATAATTGTCATGCCAAGCAACACAGTTGAAAGAGCAGCAGCGAAGGGCCAATCCAGCGTCACAGTAGTTTCCTGACCGATCAGCGTTGCCATCAACATGGAATCCGGCCCTCCAACCAGAGCGGGCGTTATGTAAAAGCCGAGCGCCAAAACAAAGCATAGGGTAGCTCCGGCAAAGATCCCGGGAAGACACAAAGGAAATGTGACGACGAAGAAAGCCTTCCAGGGATTTGCGCCTAGGTTCAGAGCAGCTCGATCAAGGTCCTTGGGTATAGCTTTGAGCGCAGCATAGATGGGCAGTACAACGAAAGGCATGAGTACATGTGCCATCGCCAATGTCACCGCTCCTTGAGTGTAAAGAAGCTTGAAGGGTTGTTCAGTTAAACCGACGGCGCTGAGAAACCCGTTCACGATCCCATTCCGCTGCAATAGGACAATCCAGGCATAGGAGCGAACAAGAACCGAAGTCCAGAGCGGAATGAAGACGCAAATCGCCGCTATAATCCCTGCAAGTTTTCCTGCTCTTGCCATGGTCAGAGCGACAGGAAAGCCCAACACGCATCCAATGGCAGTCACAGCGACCGCCACGCCAACCGTGGAAGCCAGGACATCAAGATAAAGACTTCCCTCAACGATGCGTCCATAGCTTATCGCATCGTCCGAAAAACTAAGAGCGATGAGTCGGCCGATCGGATACATAAAGCCGACGACCAGTAGAATTAATAAAGGTAGTACCAGAAACCACGATATTACCGGCGGGTATTGGCGTGCGGATCTTCCTCTAAGGAATGTGTCGAAACCGGAAAACGACGAACTCATGCGGCCAACCTCGTTTCAAGGTCGAAAGTCAGGAGTGAGAGGGTGTCCAAGTTCACACCGACGCGGCTATTCTTTCGCATCACCGGTGACGATGTTGTTGCAGGCAATTGGACACGCAGGTCGATATCTGGAAAAGCGTCTAGCCTTACCAGGACAACTGTGCTCGAACCGATGAAGACGGAAGCCTCAACAGTTCCGGACAGTTGCCCCTTTTTCGGGTCGGGAAAGATGCCAACATGTTCCGGTCTCACGGCTAGCCTGATTTCGGAACCGATAGACTTGTGAGCCAGTTTGGGATGAAGCAGCGCATCAAGTTCCACAGCAACACGTTCGGAGATATCCAGAATGCACTTGCCGTTTTTGTTGCCGCGATAAGTCGCCGGAATAAAATTGATAGAGCCGATGAAGTCGGCAACGAAGGTTCTATTGGGTTCGTTATAGAGTTCGGAGGGAGTGCCAACCTGCTGGACGCAGCCATCGTGCATTACCACAATGCGGTCGGACATGGTCAACGCCTCTTCCTGGTCGTGGGTGACGTAGATTACTGTTGCTCCGAGATTCTCCTGAATGCGTTTGATCTCAAACTGCATTGCCTCTCGCAATTTCTTGTCGAGGGCACCGAGCGGTTCGTCCATCAAGATGACGGGCGGAGAAAAAACCAGCGCGCGGGCGACGGCCACACGCTGCTGTTGTCCACCTGACAACTGGTTTGGATAGCGGTCAGCGAAGTCATTGAGTCTGATCAGCTCAAGCATCTCATCGACGCGAGACCGGATATATTTCTTCGAACCCAGTCGTCGCATTTTCAACGGGAACGCAATATTCTGCCGAACCGTCAGATGGGGGAACAGCGCATATTTCTGGAACACCATGCCGACGTTACGCCGGTTGGGCGGCAGGCTGGTTATATCTACGTCTCCTACAATAATCCTTCCGTTCGTCGGCTGTTCGAAGCCGGCGATCATGGTGAGCAAAGTCGTTTTGCCTGATCCGGACGGTCCGATTATTGAAACGAATTCGCCTGCCCGGATGTCGAGCGTGGTTTCATGGACAGCCCAGGTTTCGCCAAATCTTTTCTGAACGCCAGCAAGCATTAATTTCTGACCGATCAATCTTTCCTCCTCCGGAAACCACTTTGGTATCTGTGCCTTTGCGTTCGGTCCTCGATGCAAAATGCATCATTGACGTTCCAGACGCATAGACGTGCTCATCCAGCTACCGCGTGACTCTATGAGTACGCGCTGCTAAAACCTAAAATGACGCGACAAAAACTTTGCAAAAACTTTATATGATTATTTTGTTGCATCATAATTCTGGTGTGTCAACAAGGATTGAGGCTTAGATGAGCGCGATAAAATTGTCGGACCAGGCCAATGAAGGGCAGGCACCGGGTCTTGGCGACGTCGCATACCGCGAAATGAAGGAGCGCCTGATACGAGGCGAATATAAGCCCGGCAAGAAACTTACGGTCCGAGCCGTAGCGGAAGATCTCGGATTTAGCTCCACCCCTGCGCGGGACGCTATCAACCGGCTCACCGGCGAAGGCGCACTGGTCTATTCGGGACCAAAAACTGTAATCGTACCGGTTTTAAATGAAGGCAGTTTGCGCGAGATCACACTAATTCGGCTTGCCCTGGAGGGGCTGGCGGCACAGCTGGCAGTTAACTCGGTTACCGATGAAGATATTGAAAAACTTAAAGATATTCAAAATTATATAAACGATGCACTGGATCGTCGCGCTTACGAGACGGTTTTGCGGCATAACAAGGATTTCCATTTTCATGTGTACGGAATGGCCGGAATGCCTCGGCTTTTATCCATGATCGAAGGAGCCTGGCTTAGGGTTGGCCCATCACTTTACGATCTCTATCCAGAGTTTGCTGAAGAAAAATACGGCGTTCGAAACCACCAGCTAGCCATTGAATCGCTAGAGGACAAGGATGGCGCATCCCTGCGCGCCGCATTCGAGAACGACATTCGGGATGGCTATCGGCGTTTGCGCCAGGCGGCACGAGCGCGCTCCTCGGCGAGATAGTTTTTTGTTGTATGGGCTTGACCTTTCGCATTTTTGTTGCAACAAAATTGTGAAGCTAACGCAAAAGCATTAGCTGATGTGCGTTTTAAAGGCCCAATCAATGATACCTAGTCCGAGAATAAACCGTGGCGATCCGGTGGAGAGAACGGAATCGTCACGTCTTTACGCCCGCGGCCTGCAGGTTTTGCCGCAGGGTGTGTCACGCGTCACGATCGATATCGATCCAACACCGATTTACATTCAACGTGGTGAGGGCGCCTATCTGGTTGATGTGGACGATAACCGTCTTCTGGACCTCAACAACAACTTCACCACGCTTATACACGGACACGGATTCGAACCGGTTGCGGAAGTGGTTGCGAGGCTTTTGCGTAACGGGACCTGTTTTTCCAACCCGACGGAACACGAGGTCGCACTGGCTGAGTTGCTGATCTCGCGGATCCCGGCAATGGAAAAGATTCGCTTCGTCAACAGCGGGACCGAAGCGGTCATGTTTGCAATCAAGGCAGCTCGAGCGTTCACAGGTCGCTCTGCGATCGTTCGCTTTGAGGGAGCTTATCACGGGGGTTACGATTGGGCTGAAACGGGGCAAACCGGCACCTATCCCACTAACGGGTCCGGTCGAAACGTTGCACGACCAGGATACCATGGTGCGCCATCCAGCCTTGGCGACGATGTGATCGTGATCCAGTTCAATGACAAGGAGGAGATTGCTTCGAAACTCGAAGGCCACGCGCATCGGATAGCCGGTATTCTGATTGATCCGATGCCTAGCCGCGCCGGGCTATTTGCGCCAAGCCAGGGATTTATCGAGGCACTGACAACCTTCACGCAAGAGCATGGCATTCTACTGATCGCCGACGAGGTGTTGAATATCCGGCAAGGTTATAGGGGGGCTGCGGACCGTTACGGTCTTAATCCCGATCTGATAGCAACCGGCAAGATCATCGGTGGTGGCTTTCCAATTGGAGCCATCGGCGGGCGCGCAGAAGTCATGTCGGTCTTCGAAAAGCGGGACGGTAAGCTACCAGTTCCGCAAGGTGGGACATTCTCCGCTAACCCGGTCTCCATGGCTGCAGGTTTTGCTGCTATGAATGCGTTGCCACCCGATGCCTTCGCACGGCTTGAAGAACTAGGAGATGCCTTGCGTTCGCGTCTCTCGCAGATCGCTCAGTCGCGGCAGGCTCCCTATTCGATCACGGGAGCCGCTTCCCTCTTCCGCATTCATTCCAAACGTGAAGCGCCGACTGATTATCGCGCTTCAATCATGTCGCCTGATCAGACCTTGCGCATGCGAGAGCTCACACGGTATTTCGCCCGGAATGGTGTTCTGTTGCCCTTTGGAGCCGCGGCCAGCCTATCCACCCCGATGGGCGAAAAAGAAATCGACCTCATTGCCGCGCTTTTTGATGATTTCCTTGCACAAAACCCCGTACGGGAGGACCATCCATGAAACAGGCCGCAATTACAGACAGCGTTGCCGATCGTATCGCACAAGCACTTGTCCGCCATGGTGTGGAGGTGATCTTCGCACAAAGTTTGCCCTCCGCTGTTATTCTTGCAGCCGAAGCCCACGGCATTCGCCAGATCGCCTATCGTCAGGAGAATATGGGCGGAGCGATGGCGGACGGATATGCCCGGGTTTCTGGCAAGGTGAGTGTCGTCGCGGCGCAGAACGGTCCCGCAGCGACGCTGCTTGTTCCGCCACTAGCCGAAGCTTTAAAGGCGAGTATTCCAGTGGTCGCGCTTGTACAGGATGTCGAGCGAAACCAAACAGACAAGAACGCCTTTCAGGATATTGACCAAATCGCCCTCTTCCAATCCTGTACAAAATGGGTCCGTCGACTAAATGTAGCCGAGCGCGTCGATGACTACATTGATGCGGCTTTTACCGCCGCGGCAAGTGGGCGAGCGGGACCGGTTGCGCTTTTGTTGCCAGCGGATTTGCTGCGTTGCCCGGCTCCGAAGATTCATAAGCTGAGAACTGCTTGTCTTGGCTACTGGCCGCTTGACCGGTTTCGTCCATCCGACGACCTCATTCAGACCGCAGCGGATACTATTGCTGAAGCCCGAACCCCGGTTGTGCTGGCTGGCGGCGGTATTCATGCCGGTGGTGCAGCGGCAGCATTGGCTCGTCTTCAGGAGATAGCCTCCCTTCCTGTATTCACGACGAATATGGGCAAAGGGGTGGTTGACGAATTCCATCCTCTATCTGCTGGCGTTCTAGGGTCTCTGACTGGCCCTCGTTCGCTAGGCTTCTACAGTCGTCACCTCATGAATGAAGCAGATCTGGTTATCCTTGCCGGAACACGCACCAATCAGAACGGAACTGACAATTGGCAGCAGATTCCTTCTTCGGCTAAAGTCATTCACATTGACATTGATCCCGGAGAGATCGGTCGCAATTACGAGGCATTGCGTTTGCACGGCGATGCACGCGAAACGCTCACGGCCTTGTGCGAAACATTGTCTAAACGAGACTTCCTTCGGCGCAGTATGCCTCGCCTCAATTATGAAGAAAGAATTGCCGGTTTCTGGGCGGAATATGATGAAGCTCGCCGACCAGTTCTTGATGACCGATCAGGGGCCATGCGGCCTGAGCGCGTTATGCAGGAATTGCAGCCCTGGCTCGACCACGACGTGACAGTTGTGGCGGATGCGAGCTATTCGTCCATGTGGGTTGTCGGTCAGTTGCGCTGTCGCAAGGCGGGCACGAGATTCATTACGCCGCGCGGGCTCGCTGGCCTTGGATGGGGTCTACCACTTGCGATGGGGGCAAAGGCCGCTCGTCCTGACAAGCCGGTGGTTGCCATTGTGGGAGACGGTGGATTTGCGCATAGCTGGGCGGAACTGGAAACGATGATGCGTATGCAGTTACCCGTCACCGTCGTCCTCTTGAATAATGGCGTGCTAGGCTTCCAGAAAGATGCGGAAACCGTAAAATTCGGCCGCTATACAACGGCGTGCCATTTTGCACCGGTCGATCACGCGGCGGTCGCTTCAGCGTGCGGATGTCGATCTGCCACCGTCGATAATGCTGCTGACTTATCGGAGCAGCTACGTCTGAGTATTGAAAGCGGTAAACCCTCGCTCATCGAAGTTATTACCGATCACGACGCTCATCCTCCGCTTTCTCTTTTTGCGGCAATGGATCAGGCAGCATGACGGTTGGAGCGCGGGAGCGTATAGCAGTCGTAACCGGGGGCAGCTCAGGCATTGGGCTGTCAACGGTTAGACGATTGGTTAGCGAAGGCTACAAAGTAGCGTTTTTCGGGCAGACACCTCAGCGAGTCTCGGCGGCTGGCGAAATGCTCATTTCGCAATTCGGGGAAGATGCCATCTTTTATCGAAGTGTAGACATAAATGAGGCGACAGCAATTGTCGGCTTTTTCGATGAGGTGCGAAGCTATTGGGGTCCGCCAGACACGCTGATCTGTAATGCTGGCGTATCGCCCAAAGCCAAGGATGGCAAAGCTGCAGCGTTTGTCGAGACGTCGATCGAGGAATGGAACGCAGTCCTTTCAACGAATTTGATCGGACCTGTCCTTTGTTGCCAACGCGTTTTACCGGATTTGATTAAATGGCGTTTCGGGAGAATTGTTTTAGTTGGCTCTATTGCTGGCAGGACGTTACCCAGGCTCGCTGGCAGCGCTTATACCGCATCAAAAACTGCGCTATCGGGTTGTCTTCGTTCTCTCGTGTCTACGCTTGGCGGGACCGGAGTTACAGCCAATATTGTTGCGCCGGGACATATCGTAACCGAAATGACTGGCCCGATTGATTCCGATTCAAATCGTGATGCCCTTTCGCGTATTCCGGTCGGTCGGTTGGGAAGCCCTGACGACGTAGCAACAGTGATCGCATTCCTAGCGTCGGAAAACGCCGGCTTCATCAATGGCGCAACGATCGATGTAAACGGGGGAGAATACGTTTCACCCTAATACTACTTCAACAGGACAATGAATGTTATGTCGAAGGTTCTTATAAAGACATCTGACGCGCAATTGTTTTTGATGCTTCGTCATCTGCTCTCGGTTGAAGGGTTCGATGCTGATCTCTTATCAGAGCTAAAAGCATTGACGACTTCCGAGATAGGTGCCGAACAGAGCCCAAGCGCGTTGATATTGGATAGTGGCGATGCTGACCTTTGCGAGTTCGTTCACCTCAGGAGGAAGCTTCCAGGTCTCGCGTTGGTTCTGCTGGCAAGGGATGATATTGATACTGGACTACAGATCAATGAACGATTGGATCTGGTCATGGAACCTCCGTTCGATCCACTTGTTTTGCTGGGATTTCTCCAAAGGTACCGAGGCAATTTCGCTACTACGGATGCCACGAGGGTTGTTTTGACCTATTGCGACCTGTTGCTGAACCCCATGCAGTTCAGGGTGTTTCGCAACGGCCATCGCGTCGATCTCACACCGTTGCAGTTCCGTTTACTTGAAGCACTCATGCAAAAGCCCGAAATTGTATGGAGCAGGCAGGACCTTATCGACGCTGTATGGGGTCAAGGAGCTATCGTCGAGCCCCGAACGGTCGACATTCATATCGGACATATCCGGCGCGCATTGGCGCGGTATGGTCCAAACCTGATCAGAACTGTGCAGGGTCGGGGCTACGCCCTTGATCGGTCGGCAAACCCGTTACAGTGAGTTTCAATTCATCAGGCGCTGAAAAATCCGCGTCCAGAACTGAAAATTTCGCTGATCGTCTTCGAACCAGGCGTCGAGTGCAAAAAGCGCGGCAGCTGTGGGGGCTGTGTCTGCATAGATTCGCCTCGTGGCATCCACAATCAGACTGTCTTCAGCGCCATAACGGATAGCATCCTGCTGCAAAAGTTCTCGGGCGGCTCTCACATTCGAAATTTGCAACACAAGCATTCCTCCTGCGCCCGGCGGAGGGTTCAATGAATAGAGCCGGACGTTGTGGAGACCGCATGACGGCTTTTTAACAGCAATCGCTGTATCGTCGTCCCTGGCATGTGTTGTTTGAGAATGCACTCTCTTGTAACAGAATCAAATAGTTGTGGCAACAATCGGATATAAGGTTTAGATGAAATTCAAGATATTTCGAGGAGCGCAACGACAAAGGAAAATAAGCGCTGTAGGATCGATGGAGAAAACTCCTATCTCGTCGGCAGAACGGCATAGGAATAAAATCTCACAGATTTTGCAAAGGCTTTCTTGATCGACGTCGTTGAATTTTGCAATTTAAGCCGACACTCGAAATAGTTTGCCTTACTTTTGACCGACAGGTGCGTCCGTGCTGATGAAAGACCGTATTGATCACTTGCCTCACGTAAAGCAGCGTGAGTTGCAGCGCGTGCTGGAAGTTATCTTCGAAGAATTCGAGGATGCGCTCAAGGAAGGCTCGGCTGAGTTCAAGAAGCGCGGTCGTATCGTCAAGACCATTTTGTTCGGATCGTATGCGCGCGGCACACAGGTGGATGAACCGTATACCGGCAAAGGCTACCGTTCCGATTTTGACCTGCTGATTATCGTCAACAATCGTAAGCTGGCGGACTTTGATTTCTGGCGAAAAACCGAAGACCGGCTTATGCGCCTGCGTGATGTGCAGACACCGGTAAACTTCATCGTCCATTCGCTACGTGAGGTGAACACAAGAATTAAGGAAGGGCGATATTTCTTCACCGACATCCGAAAAGAAGGCATTGTACTTTACGAACTTGATCCCGAGCCCCTCGCCCAATCCGGTATTCTCAATCCGGAAGACGCCTATCGTATTGCGAGAGAGTATTTTGATGATCGGCTACCGCATGCAAGAGTTTTGCAAAAACTGCGGGGTACCTTCTGGAGGAAGGTGACATTAAAGAAGCAACATTCATCCTTCATCAAGCGATAGAACAGGCTTATTCCGCCTTCCTATTGGTAACAACAAATTACTCGCCGTCTTCGCACAACTTGAAATTCTTGCGTCGGCTCTCGGAAGGACAACGCAATGAACTGGCCAAGGCATGGCCGCAGGATCAACAGCGCTACAAGGCGTGGTTCAATATCGTCAATGAAGCTTACGTAAAGGCACGCTATTCTCCGCATTTTGATATAACCGAGGAAGCTTTACGCTGGCTTTTGAGACAGACGAACGCGCTTATCGCTGAAATAGAAAAAATATGTAGGGTTCATTTGGAGAAAATGGGCGAAGCCCGATAAAAGCACATCCTGATCGCCTCAAAGGGAAATGAGCCGCCAACCTGCTCCTCTCCATCGCCGAATCGGGGCAAGAAGCAGACGATCTGCTTCAGCCAAAGAACGTTGACAAGCGGCCATCATTATCTGCCAGCACAACCGCCTGATTGCCAGTCACAAGCTTGACCAGACTGACACTGCATTTCGCGAGCCGCGCGGTTTCGGCGATACTTTTGCCCGAGGAACGCAGGCTGCGAATTAGCTCATGTCTTGCGGTATCAGGTTTTCGCCCCTTGTAGACACCTTTTTCTTGGCGATCTCGATCCCCTGCTCCTGGCGCTCACGTCGTGTTTCGTAATCGTCACGCGCCATCTGGAGAGCGAGCCGCAGCAGCATTTCCTGCGTCCCCTCCAGCACCACCTTGGCAATGCCATCGGATACAGCCGCCAGCTCGGTTAAATCCACCACGCAAGGGATGGCCAGACGAGCGCCTCTGTCTTTGATAGACTGCACCAACTTCTCGGCCTCCGTGAGCGGCAGGCGGCTTATGCGGTCGATCTTCTCTGCAATAACCACCTCGCCTGACTGCAGATCGGAAATCATGCGCAGCAACTCAGGACGGTCAGAGCGCGCGCCCGATGCTTTCTCACGGTAAACACCGGCAATGTAATAGCCTCTCGCTTTCGCATCCGACACCATAGCTTCCTGGCGTTCAATATCCTGCTGTTCAGTGGAAATGACCTCAAGTAAATGCGGGAACGGCTTCGTGTTCCATCCTATTTGAGACCGTCGATTAATGTCGGGATCAGTTCCGAAACAGTTGGATGTACGGGCACAGCCCATTTTAAGTCTCTATAGGAAACGCGTGCGTTCATGGCGTCGATGATACCATGAATAGCTTCGTCACCCTCGATACCCAGAATTGACGCGCCAAGTATCTGGCCCGTCGCGGCATCAGCAACAAGTTTCATGAAACCTTGCGTTTCAGCACGTTCGATTGCGCGACCGACCCGACTCATTGGTCGCACGGAAACCAGAATGTCTTTGCCGGATGCCCGTGCATCTCGCTCGGTCATGCCGACCCGGCCGAGCGGTGGGTCAATATAGAGCGCATAGGCGGGAATGCGGTCGCTCACCTTTCTTTCCGCTCCATCCAACAGGTTTGCCGCCACGATTTCGAAATCATTATAGGAAGTGTGTGTGAATGCTCCCCGCCCGTTGCAGTCGCCCAGTGCCCAGATACCATCGACGTTGGTCGACAGCTTATCATCTGTAACGATGAAGCCGCGTTTGTCCATCTCCACGCCTGTGGTGTCCAGGCCAAGATCATCGGTATTGGGCTTTCTTCCAGTCGCGATCAGGACGTCACTGCCAAGAACCACGTCATGATCCGTGGTCACTTCAATTTCCAACCCTTTGTTGGCAAATGAAACGATGTTGGTATTCGTGTACACAGTGATGCCCTCGTTTTGGAGAACATTTGCGATAGCTTCAGACACGTCATCATCCTCGCGCGGGGCAAGGCGGGGACCGCGCTCGATAATGGTGACTTGGGCGCCAAATCGGCGATACATCTGCGCAAATTCAAGCCCTATATAACTACCGCCAATGACCACTAGATGATATGGTAGCCTATCAAGCTCGATGATCGACGTGCTAGTCAGATAGGGCACTTTATCAATGCCCGGATAATCGGGGATGACGGGGCGTGCTCCGACATTGAGGAATATCTCGGGCGCTGTCATCCTCTCGCCATTGACGCATACCGTAGTTGCGTTTTCGAACCTTGCCTGTCCTTGTATGACAGTCAACCTATCGAGTCCGTCGAACCACGTTTTGAGATTGTTGCGCGCGTTCAATATGACTTTCTCGGCTCTTGCCTGAACGGTTTTCATATCAATGCCGACGGGCCCGACGATTGTCACACCGAATTCCGCTGCTCGGCTGGCGACATGCGCGGCTCTAGCGCTTGCGACCAGCGTCTTGGTCGGCATGCATCCGGCATTGACGCAAGTGCCGCCGAGGTATTTTCGTTCAATAAGTGCGACCTTGCGACCCTGAGCTGCCATGCGAGCAGCAAGAAATGGCCCCGCCTGGCCTGCGCCGATGAATATGGCGTCGAATGTCTTCATAACACAGCCCCACGATCAGGAACACGATGGCATCTAAGAGCGCAGCAGGTCGGTCCAGCCCGCAGGCTTTTGTAGCAAACCATGCAGATTGAGTGTGATGTTTCTATGGCCTGTGCCAAGTCTCATGACATTCAATCCACAATTAGGCGCGTTGAGAGAGGTTCAGCCGCCACTCTTACATCCTTGCCGCGATCGTAGGCAGGCAATCTGCCAGCGTCGACGTCCATGTCTCCTGCAAGCTTGCGACAGGTTTCCGGATTGGCGCAGACCTTGATGACTGGCGAGATGGCAGAGCCCGTTGCATCTTCAATCGGGATTGCCGATCTTTAAATTGAAGGCTTAGTCAACATCAGCCATATGATGGCCAATACTGCCGCAAATGCCGGAAAACCAAAAGCAAACCACCAGCGATAGAGACGATGATAGGCCGCCGGCAGTGCTTTTCCCTCGCGAGCAGCCAAACGCGCCATATTCCGCAACCGGATCTGCATCCAGACAACCGGCAGCCAGAATGCACCAACAATGATGTAGAGCGCCAACGACAGTCCAACCCAACCGGATACGACAGGCCACCCTGCTTCACGTGCAAGCAAGTAGCCGGTAATGGGCTGAACAATGGCGGCGGTTGCAGTGAAAACCGTATCAGCCAACACGACGATGCCACCGACATGGGCAATCAACCGCGGATCTCCTGAGCGATTGGAGATGACCATGAAAAACGCGATACCCGCGCCGGTGCCAAGCAGGACCGTTGCACCGATCACATGCAGAAAGCGCAAAATATCATAGGTCATCGCGCCTCCAGCATCATCGCAACGATAGCTGCCAAAACAATAGCTGGAACCACTTTGACCATCGGTCCAAGAGGATCAAGCCACAGATCTGGCGCAACCACCAGACCACCGAAGAGATAGCAAGCCGAAAGCACTATCATTCCGACTGTCGCCATGCGCGTTGCCGAACGCCAAAGGATTCCCAGGCCCAATCCGATATCTGCAAATGCGCCGCCATACACTGTGATGCTTGCCACCCATGCCGGGACGTTATGTCCTTCGAGAACTGCCACAGCACGCAACGGAGATATTAAAGCGAATAGGCCCGACACGCACCAAAACAGTGCAAGCGTGGCGATGGCCAGTGGCAGCATGAAGTACATCCGGGCGAAAAGCCGTTCCTGTCGCGTGGACGGCAGACTTCTCAGTGTCGAAACTAGCGAACGACAAGGTTGACCGCCCGCCTCAAGCCAAGCGCTCGGATCGCCTCGTATCCCATCGGCAAGCGCCTGTAACGCAGTGCTGCGCATCGGTGAGCGCCACCCCCAGCCAGCCGAGCAGATCAGCGCCCTTACCCACTGATTTCAGCACCACTGCGGGCACTTTTGGGCGCAACCACGGAGGCGAGAATCCCTGCCATTGCCTGAAGTGGTCGACCATTTCGGAAAAGCCTCGAACCTCGGGCTCGGTGAGATCGGCAATAAGCCCGGATGGCAGCTTTCTCCTCGCCGCTGCCACTACTGCCTCTGTTACATCATCGATATGAACAGTCTGCACCTGAGCATGAGGCAAAACACGCGGCAAAATTAACGGTAAACCAGCAACGCCACGTAAAAGCGCTGTGCCGCCATAGGCATCTGGCGACAAAACAAGCGTTGGACGCAGGATCACGCAATCTCGTCCGCTCCTCGCCAGTATTTCATCGCCGCGCGCTTTTGACCGAAAGAACTCCGTTGATGCTTCAGCTCCAACGCCAGCCGCCGAAATCTGGACAATCCGTAAGGGAATGTCCTTCGTTGCCTCAACCAGACGGGCTACTGTCGTGACGTGGATGGCTGCGAGACCGTCTCGCGCGCCGTCTTGCAGTGCTCCGGCAGCGTTTACTACGACATCGACATTGCCCAGCAGCACTCGCCATTCGTCGACCGAGATGGTTGGTATATCACGGATCAACCATGTCGCGTTTGCATCAGCGGCAAGCGCCGCACGACTTGACCGTCCTACACCGACAACTTCAAATCCGGCATTCGCCAAAGCCCGCATGCACGCTCTGCCGATGAGCCCGTATCCGCCCAAAACGATGGCCTTACGCATCGTAAGCTCCCATAGATACACGATGTTCAAGTATTAGCCTCTCAGTATTTTCATGGGCAGTGCGACTGAAACGCGCGTGGGCGGCACCCTCGAATCTGGCTGGACGCCCCGTCCATTCGCACTTAATTTTTGAATGACCTGAACGAGGCCGGAACGAACCCGCTTTGCGGGAAGGCGCGTGCTACTGAGGTAGAAGGCACAGAGCGACCATCGCGCACTGCATTGAGTGCCGCTCGGAGCAAGCAGAAAATGACGGGCTTTTTCAACAAGGAGCCTGACCATGCACAACCAACCGAATTCGCCCGCGATCAGCCCACTTCGTCAACGCCTGATCGACGACATGAACCTGCGCCACTTCGGGCACGAGACCCAACGCAACTATCTGCGCGATATCGCACGACTTGCCAGTTTTCTCGGGAGGCCTCCCTATACCAAGTCCGTGGATGATTTGCGCCGCTTCCAGATATGGCAGCAAAGCGAGGTCGTCCCGGTGCCGACGATGAACAGTGTCGTGTCGGCGCTGAGGTTCTTCTTCAATACCACGATTGATCGCCCTGATCTTGCCCGCCGTCTCGTGCGGCTGGCACACCCGCGCAATCTCAGTTTGTTCTGCCAAATTCAACGCATGCACGCTGTTGGAAGGGTACAAGCCTCCTCTGCGCTGATACAGCGGCCGCGCGTGCCCCTCATTCATCCGCCAGCAACGTCTCATGATAGGCCCAGAACTCATCTATAAAACGTTGAGCCAGGCTGTTGTCAGGACCGTTACTCCGGCGGATGACCAGAAAGCCAGCATCGACAAAGGTCGTAAAAGGTCGGATCGCCACTCCACGTCCGCGAAAATCCGTTGCTGAGGACGGATCAATGATTGTTATGCCGACACCTTCAGCGACGAGTGTCAGCGCTGTGTGCGAAAGGCGGGTCTCGATGGTGGCCGACCGTGTGATGCGTGCAAGCGCAACCTCTACACGCATGGCAAACAGCGAACCCGGCTCCAGCGTGATCATGCGTTCATTAGCGAGATCCTCCGGGGAAACTTCCGAATAATCTGCAAGACGATGTCCCAATGGAACTGCAACGACGGCCGGTATCGCCCTCGTTTCGATATCGAAACCGGGTCTGTCGAGCGGACCGTCGGCAAAACCAAGATCGACCTGACCCGATGCGACGGCCTCCACAACCAGAGCGGATGAAATGCCGTTCAAAGAAGCGTGGATATTGGGACGCTCCCTGAGAAATCGGGCGAGGAAGCGCGGCATGATCCCATTTGCAAGCGCAGGCATGGCAGCAATACGCAACATGCCCGCATTCTGACGGCTGATCTCATCGGCGAAACTCCTGATGCGATTGAGCCCGACATAGGCCCGCTCGACTTCCTGCAACAGCGTCATGGCCGCCTGCGTTGGCGTCAACTGGTTCCCACGCCGGTTGAACAGTTTGAGTTTCGTGTCGATTTCAAAGTCGCGGATCAGGCGGCTTACGGCAGGTTGGGTGATCGCCATCAGTTCCGCTGCAGCCGTCATTTTACCCGTCAGCATGACAGTGCGGAACGCTTCGACCTGACGCAGGTTCATGTTTCACCATAATATTTGGTTATGCTCTGGGCTTCATTTCGAATTTGACTGTATTAAGTCCCGCTGTCAAACCACTCCCATAAACGTACCGGCGTGACGATGCACCGGACAAAAAAAGGGAACAAAGCAGTTGGGTGCGGTCAGCGCATATCTGGATTTGATGGGTTTTGCCGAAGACGGCTGGGGCTACGATATGCTCCGGGCTACCGGCATGACACTTGCAGTAGCTTTCTGCGGTTTCGCAGCAGGCGCGGTGTTTGGCATTGTTGCCGCTGCCTCTTCATTTTCATCCCAGCGTATTCTGAGAATTGCGGCTGACGGATATTCGACGGTGCTTCGCGGCATCCCCGATCTTCTCGTCATTTACCTATTCTATTTCGGCAGTAGCGCTGTGTTGAGCCAAATTGGAGCATTGTTCGGCGGGCACGGTTTCGTAAGTGCGCCAATTTTCATAACCGGTGCGCTGGCCATTGGCGTGGTTTCGGGCGCGTATCAAGCCGAAGTCTATCGCGGTGCCGTACTTGCACTCCCTAAAGGCGAGATCGAGGCCGCCAAGGCCTATGGCATGCCAACGCACCTACTGTTCCGCCGTATCATGGTTCCGCAGGCAGCACGTTTTGCCATTCCGGGCATCGGCAATGTCTGGCAACTCGTCTTGAAGGAATCCGCACTGATTTCTGTCGTTGGACTGGTTGAACTGATGCGTCAAGCCCAAATTGGCGCCGGATCGACCCGCAAACCGTTTACATTCTTTCTGACCGCCGGGCTGCTTTACCTTGTCATCACATTCGTATCGGGCCTGTTGTTCAAGACGGCCGAAAAACGCGCCATGCGCGGCATCCGGAGGGCGGTATGAACTTTCTCGACCTCCCGTTCATGTTCGACAGTTTCGTTGAGCTTTGTCGCGGTATTCCGCTGACGCTGCAGCTAATGGCGCTATCAGTTATCAGTGGCGCCGTGCTGGCGACGATACTGGCCACGATGCGTCTGTCGGGTAATCTGATACTGGACCTCATTGCGCGAGGTTACATCTTCGTGCTGCGCGGCACCCCGCTGCTGGTCCAACTCTACATCATCTATTACGGTCTCAGCCAGTTTCCCGAACTGCGCAGGAGCTTTCTCTGGCCGTTTCTACGCGAACCCTATTGGTGCGCGGTCTTGGCCCTTGCACTCAATACGGCTGCCTATAGCGCCGAAATCATACGAGGCGGCGTTCTGTCGGTCGCGACTGGGCAGATCGAAGCAGCGCGTGCTTATGGCATGAGCGGCTTCACCCTCGTCCGTCGTATTCTGGCCCCACAGGCCCTGCGGCAGATGCTGCCCGCCTATTCGAATGAAGTTATCTTGATGGTGAAGTCCACGGCGCTGGCATCAACCATCACCATGATGGAAGTAACAGGGCTGGCGGCCAAGCTGATTTCTGCCACCTACCGCCCTGTCGAAGTCTTTATCTGCGCGGGCGCGATCTATCTCCTCTTGAATTTCGTGGTCACCAGAATCTTCAAACTGCTGGAATACCGCCTGTCGGCGGCCCAGCGTCAGCCTGTCATCGTGCATGCCGCCGGAGGAAACTCATAATGCAAAGTTTCGAAACGCCTGCGGTCGAGATCAAGAACCTCGAAAAATGCTATGGCGCGCACAAGGTTCTGCATTCCGTTTCATTGCAGGCCCACCAGGGTGAAGTCATCTCCATTCTGGGCGCGTCAGGTTCCGGCAAATCCACACTGCTGCGCTGCATCAATATGCTGGAAGTACCGGATGCTGGTAGCGTAGCTATTCACGGCGAGGCATACAAGCTCGACCAACAGCCCGGACGCGCGCCTCGTCCAGCCGATGTGAAACAGGTTCAGCGGCTGCGCGGTCAGGCGACGATGGTATTTCAGTCGTTCAATCTGTGGTCGCACCTGACTATCCTCGAAAATCTGATCGAAGCGCCTGTCCATGTACAGAAGCGAAACCGATCGGAGAGCATTGCCGAGGCTGAAGCACTGCTGGAGCGTGTCGGCATTGCCGATAAGCGCAACTTCTATCCCGCACATCTTTCCGGCGGGCAGCAGCAACGCGCGGCGATTGCCCGCGCGTTGGCAATGCGTCCGAAGATCATGCTGTTTGATGAACCAACCTCCGCACTGGATCCAGAGCTGGTGGCAGAGGTGCTGAAGGTCATGCGCGATCTGGCGGCAGAGGGACGCACCATGCTGGTTGTGACCCACGAGATGGGCTTCGCCCGGGATGTGTCCAGCCGTGTCGTGTTTCTGCGTCAGGGCCTGATTGAAGAAGAAGGCACGCCCGACGAGGTTTTTGGCAACCCCAAAAGCGAACGGTTCCGGCAATTCATTTCCAAACAAAACGCATGAACCGATCGATCGGTTTTTAACAGAGGTGAACATATGAAACTGAAATTCGTCCTTTCCGTCCTCGGCGTTCTCGCCGTCGCACCGACCGCGCAGGCCGAAGATATCGTGCGCATCGCGACCGAGGGTGCTTATGCGCCGTGGAATTTTTCCGGCCCGAACGGCGTGCTGGAAGGCTTCGAGATTGATCTTGCCAAAAACCTTTGCGAGCGCCTGAAAGCGAAATGCGAAATTACCGCCCAGAACTGGGACGGCATCATTCCATCGCTGACCGCGGGCAAGTATGACGCCATCATGGCGGGCATGAGCATCACACCGAAGCGTGAGGAAGTGATCGCGTTTTCGTCGCCTTATGCGGCGGCCATCAATTCCTTCGCAGTCATGGAAGACAGCGACCTCGCCGATATGCCGGAAGGCGGCAAGCCGCTGAATGTCGATTCCGATGCAGCCAAGCCGGCTCTCGAAGCAATCGCCAGGAAAATCAACGGCAAGACCGTCGGCGTTCAGGGTTCCACAACCGCTTCGGCCTTCATGGAACAATATTTCAAGGATGGCGCGGATGTCCGTGAGTACAAGACCGCCGAAGAGCACAATTTCGACCTGACCAGCGGACGTGTGGATGCGGTTGTCGCCAATGCGACGGTTCTTGCAGCTGCGCTGGAAAAGGACGACATGAAGGGCGCGAAGCTGGCCGGGCCGCTGTTTTCCGGCAAAGTCTTCGGCATGATCGGCGTCGGTCTGCGCAAGGAAGATACCGCCCTGAAGAGTCGCTTCGATACAGCCATTCAGGCAGCAATTGCCGACGGCACGGTGAAAAAGCTTTCCGAGAAGTGGTTCAAAGTGGACGTAAGCCCGCAAAACTGAACCAACACAATCGGGCCAGCCCCTCGTCTGGCCCACCACTGACGACGCTGTGACAACAGATTGAATTTACGAATGCGCAGATTGCCGGACCAAAACATAGTCATTATCGGAGCGGGACTGGTTGGCTCTGCCATCGCCTGGGGTCTCGCCCGATCCGGTCTGCGTCCAATGCTTCTCGATGGGGAAGATCTGTCCCTGCGCGCATCCCGTGCCAATTTCGCGCTCATTTGGGTACAGGGCAAAGGCGTAGGCGCACCACACTATGCCCGTTGGACAATGCAATCGGCGCGCCTGTGGCCCGCTTTCGCAGATGAATTGCGGGATGTCGCCGGCCTTGATGTCGCGTTGAAACAGACAGGCGCTTTCACCTTTTGCCTCGACAAGCGCGAGCTTCAAATGTTTGCCGAAGACGTCGCGACAGTAGCGCGGGAGCTTGGCAATGACGCCCCCGAACATGTCGTGCTCAACCATCAGGAAACGGCCAAAATGGTCCCCTCCATCGGTCGGGATGTGATCGGCTCGATCTATTCGCCGATGGACGGCGACGTGAATTCACTGCGCCTGTTTCGCGCCTTGCATACAGGCATAATCAAACTCGGCGCTTCCTATGAACCGCATTGTGAAGTCTCGTCCATCACTCCGCAAAACGGCGGCTTTCTCCTGAGTGGCGCATGGGGTGAAGTCTTCACCGAGCGCGTCATTCTGGCAGCGGGCAACGGCAATGCAGAGCTTGCCAAGAGTGTCGGTCTTGCTACGCCAGTTGTGCGTAGCAAAGGCCAAATTCTTGTAACGGAGAAATGCGCGCCCTTCTTCCCCTATACAGCGGCCACGCTGCGGCAAGCGGATGAAGGCGGCGTTATGATCGGCGACAGTCAGGAAACTCACACGGATCGGATCGCCACCAATCAGGATATCAACGCGGTTCTGGCCAACAGAGCAGTGCGGACATTCCCACATCTGGCCGAGGTCAATGTCATTCGCAGTTGGACCGGGTTTCGGATCAAGACACCGGACGGCCTGCCGATTTACGAACAGTCCGAAAGCCACCCGGGGGCTTACGCCGTCATGTGCCATTCCGGCGTCACGCTTGCAGCCAACCATGCCCTGATCCTGGCGCAGGAAATAGCAGCCGATGCCAAACAACTTGCTGGTGATGCATTCTCCGGCCGGAGGTTTCATGTCTCCTAAAATGTTTCTTAAAACTGAGACACCAGAGGAAACCGTAACGATCACATTCGATGCGCGTACCTTGACGGTATCTGCCAATGTAACTGTCGCCGCAGCGCTGCTTGGAGAGGGTATCAACCGGCTCAGAAACAGCGTCGTTGGTGATCAACCGCGAGCGCCCTATTGCCTGATGGGCATCTGCTTTGAATGTCTGGTCACCATTGATGGTGTTCAGAACCGCCAGGCTTGCATGACGCTTGTGGCCAATGGAATGATCATTTCTTCCCAGACCGGTGCGCGTCGGGTGGAACCATGACGACAATGCTCAAGAGAGTTTCCAGTATTCATGCGCTCAACGCGTTTTATGACCTCGCCATTATCGGCGCGGGACCAGCAGGCATGTCGGCAGCCGCAGAGGCAAGCGCCGCTGGCGCTAATGTGGTTCTGTTCGATGAGAACCCTGCCGCCGGCGGCCAGATTTACCGTGGCATCGAACACAATACGACTGCCCGCAGGCCGTTTCTCGGCACCGACTACTGGCGGGGCAAAGATGTCCTGAAAGCGTTTATCGCCAGCAATGCCACCTATGTGCCGCAGGTCCTTGTCTGGAGTGTGGAACCACAGGATGGCGACAACAACGGCGTTGATCTGCGCGTATCGGTAAGCGGCAAGAGCGGGATTATTTCAGCGCGCCGCGTGATCTTCGCGACCGGTGCGATGGAGCGCCCGATGCCTGTCAGGGGCTGGACATTGCCGGGTGTTATGACCATCGGCGCAGCACAGATTGCGTTGAAGGCTTCCGGCCTCCTGCCCAACGGAAATGTGGTTCTGGCGGGAACCGGCCCGCTGCTCTACATGTTCGCCGCGCAGCTGTTGCAGGCGGGCGGCAAGGTTGCTGCATTGCTCGATACGACTCCCAGCGCAAATTACATGAAAGCCGCGCCAAGCCTGTTTTCGTTCCTTTTCTCGCCCTATGCCTTGAAGGGGCTTTCGCTTCTCTTAAAGGTACGCAAGTCGGTACCAGTTTATTCCGGTGTCACCGATATCGCCATTGAAGGAAAAGACGAAGCGGAAGCGATCTGCTTTTCGGCAAAGGGCAAAACAAACAGGCTCGCGGTCGATAGCGTATTCCTGCATCACGGTGTGATCCCCAATAACAATCTCGCCAATGCTTCCGGCTGCGCTCTGGTCTGGAACGACGGCCAGAAATGCTTTCAACCGCAACTCGACGGCAGCGGGCGTTCGTCTATTCCGACCATCTACATTGCTGGTGACGGCAGCGGCATCGGCGGTGCATTGGTTGCCGAGCAGAGCGGGCGCATCGCAGCACTCGCAGCCTGTCAGGATATCTTTCCGGCATTGGCCTCAACGTTGAATTCGA
Source organism: Brucella sp. JSBI001 (assembly GCF_026014005.1). NCBI lineage: Bacteria > Pseudomonadati > Pseudomonadota > Alphaproteobacteria > Hyphomicrobiales > Brucellaceae > Brucella > Brucella sp. JSBI001. Next base: position 2,099,323 of record NZ_CP110339.1, read on the forward strand.
AAATCGCTAAGCTGCATACACAAGCGCGTCGCGTCGAACGCGGTCGCGCCTTTATCGATGCGCTTTATCTGCCTGCACAGGCATTTCGCGCGCCAATGGATCGGGAAACGATTGTCTGCCGTTGCGAGGAAGTGACCGCAGGCGCAATCCGCGACGCGGCGGCCTGCAATATTGTCGGCCCCAACCAGCTTAAAACCATGTTCCGCTGCGGCATGGGTCCCTGTCAGGGTCGCATGTGCAGTTCCACCGTCACGGAAATATTGGCCGAGGTGCAAAACCGTGCACCTCAAACGGTCGGTTTCTATCGTCTGCGCACTCCGGTGAAACCGGTACCGCTCTGCGAAATCGCAGCACTGCCTCAAACCCCCGATGCTGTTTTCGCCGTCACCGGCGAACAACCGGATAACTCCCCAACCATCTGAAAGGACTAAACTATGGCTGAGCGTTTCATTCAGACGCCGATTATGCATCGCGTCGTCGAACACAATGGCATTGTCTATGTCGGTGGAACCACCTGTGATGACGAAAGCCTGGATATGGCCGGTCAGACTAGCGAAATCCTCGCCAAGCTCGACAGCTATCTGGCGCAGGCAGGCACGGACAAGACCAAGCTTCTGGCAGCAACCATCTTCGTAACGGATCTCAACAAGAAGCCTGAAATGGATAAGGTCTGGAAGGAATGGATTGATCCTTCTCTGCTGCCAACCCGTGCAACTGTTGGCGTTGCCGATCTGGGTGGTGATACGCTGATAGAGATCGTGGTTTCCGCTTACAAGTAATCAATACCAAACATCTGCCAAATCCGACAACCCCCTGAATAACAACAGGGGATTGTCGTGCAGCATATCCCACTTCGGTAGCAACCTTGACTCCATCGGAAATAAATTCCGCTCTAACCGTTAATTCAGTCAAGTAAACGAAAGGTCTAAATCCGATATCTCTTCCAACTTGTATAGTGACACAACCCTACTGGACGCCCCTTTTCGGATTTTCACCCACAGCACCCGAGCGACCGGCATGAAGGTACTAAGCAGGCAATCGCGGCTTTGATTGCCAGTCAAATTCGTATCAAGCTTGTTTACGCATTGCTACGACAGGCCTTCTATGATCTGTGCAGCAGACCGTCAATGTGGCATGGATAGAAACAATCCTGCACCGCAGAGAATAGTAGCGATTAGTTGGGGGAAGCCGTCGTTCATATTGCTGGCGAGCATTTGGATGGAGAGATGATGGCGTGGATTGAACTTACCAACCGTTTTTTGGAACCAGCTCTAACGTACACGTCCCGGCGCGCCAGAACCCTAAACAATGTGAGAGCGCCGACGACAGGAATATGTCGAACCGATGCAAACGAGGCTTTTATTAAGGTGTTGGATTATCGGGCCAGCAAACTCATCGCGGTGTTTTCATCGGTAATGAGTCCGTTGATTACGTTGCCGCGGAGCGCAGACAACAATGGTTGCACTTTCCTTTCACCTGAAGCCACGCAAATACGTTGTCTGCTCACATTGATCTGCGGCGCAACGCTGGTGATACGCAAATTCGTGGCACCTTCGACGATTTTCCCATCGATATCAAATGCCCAGCCGCAAATTTCGCCAACGCCTCCGAGCCTGTTAAGTTCAAAAAGCTCATCGCGGCTCAGAAACCCTTCCTTTGCAAGTGGCGAATCCGCCGCCAGATCGCTGATCCCCGTCACCCAGAGATCGGCAGTCGATGCGAGTTGATGGACGCGCCTCACCGGCTCAATCGCCAGCAACGCGTCCCTTTCTTCCACCGAAGATAGGTAGAGCGGCAAAAGAAGCGGATAATGCTGTGCGCTGACTGTTTCCGAAAGCTTGATCAAGGCGTCGAACGGGCTCGCCGATCCGTCAATGCCAATATGCCCCACCAGTGACACCAGTCGATGGACCGAGCCGTTGAGTGGAGAAACGCGCTGGACCGTGGCGCGCATAGTGCGGCCGGTGCCAAGCGCCATCACAATGGCAGTTCTGGACCGTAACTGCCGCTCTATGAAAACGGCAGCGGCTTCGGGGACGGTCATTGAGCCTTCCGGCCAAGTCCCTTCCGAGGGAACAACGTCGCAATAAGCTAGATCGAATTTCTCCGACATCCTGCCTGCAAGTTCCATGCAATTTGCTATTGGATGGTTCATCCGAAACGTGATCAGCCCTTCAGACCGGCATTGCGATACAAATCTCTGTGCCGTCGGGCGTGAAACGCCCAGCATCTGTGCGATCTCGTCCTGTGTCTTGCCGGCAATATAATAAAGCCAACCCGCTCTTGCGGCATCGTCCAGTCTGGGCTTGTCGTTATCGGCCATCGGCGGAAATTTCTCTCAGTAGGGAAGGCAGGTCGGCAGCACGCTTCAAAATGTGATCCGCACCGGCATTAAGCAATGTTTCAGTATTGTCCAGCACCGAATAGTGGCTCCCACCGGTAAATCCGACAGCCGTCATCCCCGCTGCCTTGGCAGCCTTCACGCCGCTGGGGCTGTCTTCGACAACGACGCATCGTGGGGCCGACACATCCATCTGTCTGGCCGCATAAAGAAAGAGGTCAGGAGCAGGCTTGCCGTGTTTAACCATCGTTGTACTGAAGATATTGCCTTCGAAAAGTGGCAGTAGACCTGTTCGCCCCAATGATATCTGAAGTCGTTCCTCATCGCTAGATGAGGCGACGCAGCGGGGCAGTGGTATAGCTTCAATCGCCGAACGAATTCCATCAACGGCAACCAGTTCCTGTTCAAAGCGCGTAAAAAGATACTCTCGCCAGCTTGAAACAAATGTGTCGGGGAGTGGCTTGTTTGTTTGTTCCGTGAAGGCATCGGTCACTGCCGACGCCGGGCGTCCCAGGAAAGTCCGCAAGGCATAGTTGAGGTCCGTCGGTACGCCGTGCCTGCTCAGCACATCGGCCACTGCGCCGCAGCTGATGATCTCACTGTCGACCAGCACCCCGTCACAGTCAAAAATGACCAGATCGAATGCTAGCGAGGCAGGGTTCATTGGGGTGATAACCATCGAGCGACTCATGAGAAAATGATTGATATGTGAGCGTATGATAAACACGGCGCGTTTGGAAGAGCAATATCGCCTTGCGCGCCCAGCGCAATTATAAGCTTATTAAAGGGCCATATGGGTAATCATTTTGACGCTTCAATTATGGGCTGGACAAACGCTTATCAGAGCGTATGCTCAATCTAAAAGCACTTGATCGAGATGGGAGGATACGATGAAGCGTCTTTTAGTGGCTTCCTTAATGTTGGGCTGTTCAATGCTGTCCAGCATAACGGCTGAGGCAAAAACGCAGATCGAATTCTGGCATGCGATGGGAGGCGTGCTCAATGAGCGCGTGAATGAACTTTCGAAGAAGTTCAATGATTCTCAGGATGAGTATGAAATTGTCCCGGTCAATAAGGGCAAATACGAAGAGCTTATCAATGCGATGATTGCAGCCTATCGCGCGAAGCGCGCGCCGGTCATTGTGCAAACCAATGAGCGCGCATTTTTGACCATGCTGAATTCATCGGCAGTAATACCCGTCGCCGACCTGATGGCCAAGGAAGGCTACACTATCGACTGGAGTACGGTGATTGCACCGGTTGCCGCTTACTATAGCGACAAGGGCAAGTTGCAGGCTCTGCCATTCAACTCGTCAACACCAATCCTCTGGTACAATCAGGATCATTTTAAGGCCACAGGCTTTGAAAAGCCAGCTGATAACTGGGATGAGCTGACACAACAGTTGCACGCGATCCATGACAAGGGCATTTCGAAGTGTGCCATGGTTTTGCCGGGTGACTATGAGTGGAGCTTTCTAGAAAACTACGCTGCCGTGAACGACTACCCCTATGGCACAAAGCGCAATGGCATCGACGGCATCGATACCGAGTTTGTCTTCAACAAGTCTCTGACCCGTCAAGTGAAGCGCATGCATGACCTTGTTTCGAGCGGTGTCATGGAAATCGCGGGTCAGGGAATTCAGCCGGTTCAGTTGTTCACCTCAGGCACCTGTTCGACGATTATTGCATCGACTGCGTCTCATGCAGCAGTGGAGGCTTCAGCAAAATTCCCGTGGAATGCGACTTTTCTTCCCCATGAAAAGGACAGAACAGCACATAACAGCGTCATCGGTGGTGGCGCTCTATGGGCAATGAAGGGTCATTCTGATGATGAATATAAAGGTGCTGCCGCTTTCTTCGATTTTCTAGCAAAGCCGGAAACTCAGGTGTGGTGGAGCAAAAACACCGGCTATGTTCCCGTTACGACGACGGCCTATGAAGCGCTGAAAAGCGAAGGCTATTTCGAACAGCATCCCACCCGCGCCATTGCGATTGAACAGCTTATGCGTAAGCCAAACTCCGATAATTCTCTGGGCTTTCGCTTCGGTAACTCCAATCAGGCCAATATCTTCATTATGGAAGAAGTGATGGCAGCGTCATTGGGGCAGAAGCCGGCACAGGAAGCGTTAGATTCCGCTGTCATGCGCGGCAATGAAGTGCTTCGCCGCTTTGAAAAGCTAAGCGCAGGAAAATAAGGCAATGAAAGCACAAGATGGAGGAGCTTTCCATCTGCCCTCCTCTTTGGGGGAGCGGCAGGAAAGCGGCCTGAAACGCGCGCATTTTCGAGAATGGAAAACGCCAGTCCTATTACTGGCGCCACAAATGCTCGTCTTGCTGTTCTTCTTCTTCATTCCGTCATTCAGGGCGCTAATCCAGGCGTTTCAGCTCAATGATCCGTTTGGCGGTTCAGTGCAATGGGTTGGTTTCTCGAACTTTGCGGCATTGCTCGCCAGCCCGTCCTACTGGATGTCGGCCAAAATGACGCTCTGGTTCACGCTGGCGCAGAATGCAATCACGCTTTCGGTTGCGTTGCTGTTTGCTTTCGCGACCAACCATGTCATTCGTGCTCGTGGCGCTTATCGTACGATCCTGCTGCTTCCTTATGCTATCGCTCCTGCAGTTGCGGGCATAATGCTGGCATTTCTGTTCAACACCCGTGTCGGACCCATCGCGCAAATACTGCACATGCTGGGTATCGGTTGGGACCCGACGAAGAACACTACCGATGCGATGATCCTCATCATTCTTGCAGCATCGTGGAAACACATTTGCTACAATTACATTTTTATCGTCGCCGCCCTGTTGGCCGTACCGCGTTCGATCCTGGAATCTGCCGCCATCGATGGCGCGGGACCCATTCGACGGTTCCAGCGCATTTCCTTGCCGATGATCGCGCCTACGCTGTTCTTCCTGATTGTCATCAACTTCGTCTACGGCTTGTTCGACACATTTGCGATTATCGATGCGACCACACGAGGCGGACCGGCAGGGGCGACTTCGATCCTTGTCTATAAGGTCTATCAGGATGGCTTCGTCAATCTGGACATGGGCTCTTCTGCTGCGCAGTCGGTCATTTTGATGATCCTCGCTCTCGCCCTCACATTCGCGCAGTTTCGCCTGGTCGAACGGCGCGTCAATTATGCGGTGTAAATCATGAACGAACGCACACCGATATTGGATGTGGTTTGCCATGCCGTTCTCATAATCGGGATCGTGTTGGTTTGCCTACCACTTTATTTCGTGATGGTCACGGGTTCGTTGAGCCAGCAGGATGTGTTGAAAGTCCCGATGAGTTGGCTGCCGGGCGATCAGTTTTTGTTCAATTCGCTGGAAGTTCTGACAACGATCAGTTTCGGGCAGCTTTTGGTGAACACGTTTATCGTCGCGCTCGGAATTACTGTCGGAAAACTGGCTTTGTCGGTACTTGCCGCCTTTGCAGTCACCTATTTCCGCTTTCCGTTCCGAATGACCGCCTTCTGGCTGATATTCATATCGATGATGCTGCCGATTGAGGTGCGAATTGTCCCAACCTATGAATCAGCAGCCAATATGGCGCTGCCGCTGAATATCATCTTTGCTTGGCTCGGCATTTCGGTCGAGCTGAACTGGAACATGGTGAACACCTATCCTGGACTTATCCTGCCTATCATCGCTTCAGCAACGGCGACATTTTTGTTCAGGCAGTTCTTTCTGACAATTCCTGACGATCTGTGCGAAGCAGCGCGGATTGACGGCGCCAAACCGATGCAATTCTTCTTCCGCATTCTGCTTCCACTTTCCCGGTCGAACATCGTGGCATTGTCGATCATTCTCTTTCTGATGGGCTGGAACCAGTATCTGTGGCCGTTGTTGATGACGACAGACCCCAATATGGCTACCGCCGTTGTCGGTTTGAAACAGGTCATGCCGCAGTCGGATGGTCTTCCGACATGGCACCTTCTCATGAACGCCTCGCTTTGGACCATGCTTCCGCCCGTGCTGGTGATCCTCATCATGCAGCGATGGTTCGTGAAGGGTCTCGTCGACAGTGGCAAATAATGAACAATTGGAGAATACAAAAATGGTGAAGATCATTGGTCATCGCGGTGGGCGTAATCTGTGGGCGGAAAATAGTATCGCGGGCTTTCAAAACCTGCTTGCTTTGGATGTCGATGCAGTGGAACTCGACGTACATTTGAGTTCCGATGGTGTGCCGGTTGTGATCCATGACCCATTGCTTGATCGCACCACCAATGGCAGAGGACCGGTTCAAGCGCAAAGCGCAGAGGCGCTTGGAAAAGTCCTCTTGAACGACAGCCGCGGTCAAACCATACCCACTCTAGCGGCTGTGCTGGATATCTTCGCTCCCACCAAGCTGGAGCTCGAGCTGGAGATCAAGATCGATGAGCGGGGAAGGCCCTATCCGGGTATGCCCGAAAAGATCATCACGCTTGCTCAAGAGCGTAATATGCTGGATCGTGTCTTCCTCACCTGCTTCGTGCCGGAAGTGCTGGAAGATGTCCGTATGAAATTTCCAGACCAGCAGTTGCTGATGTCGATTGACCGGCGCTCGGCGGAGTTTTTCGGTGGATTTGAAAAAGTGCTCAAGCGCGGCAACGATGTTGCAACGGTGCTGGCCTTCGAGAAGACCTTGCTGGAGATTATATTGGATCAGTGTGTTGCGGAGGTAGGGACGCCAAGGCTTGGATGTTGGGTGCCAAACACAGAAACTGAGCTAGAACATTGGTTGAGCAAGCCAATCGGTCAGTTGACGACGGATCGACCCGATCTTGCAGTTCTCGTCGCGGATCGGCAGTCTTCGCCGGCCAATCGGCAGAAAGGGTGACTTCATGGCCTCGGTCGAACTTCGTTCAATTCAAAAATCCTATGGCAATGTAGAAGTCATTCCAAGCATCGATCTTACGATTGCGGATGCTGAATTTGTTGCGCTTGTCGGACCTTCGGGATGCGGTAAGTCGACTTTACTGCGCATGATCGCCGGTCTTGAACAAATCACATCCGGTGATCTGCATATTGGCGACAGGAATGTGAACCGTGCTAATCCTAGTGAGCGCGATGTTGCCATGGTTTTCCAGAATTATGCGCTTTATCCGCATATGTCTGTCTTTGACAACATTGCGTTCAACCTTCAACTTGCGGGCCGCTCGAAAGCGGAAATACGGGATCGGGTCGGGGAAGCAGCTCGGATGCTCGATCTGACGGCCCTATTGGACCGCAAACCGCACCAGTTATCGGGAGGCCAGCGCCAGCGCGTTGCAATGGGGCGCGCCATTGTGCGAAAGCCTTCTGTCTTTCTGTTTGATGAGCCGCTTTCCAATCTGGATGCTAAATTGCGCGTCTTGATGCGAGCAGAGATCAAGGAACTGCATCAGAAGGTAAAAATCACGTCGATCTATGTCACGCATGATCAGATTGAGGCGATGACACTGGCCGATAGAGTGGTGGTGCTTAACAAGGGGCGGATCGAGCAACAAGGCACGCCAATGGAACTTTACACAAAACCCGCCAATATCTTCGTCGCGGGCTTCATCGGTTCGCCAGCCATGAACTTTCTTGAAGCGACGGTCGAGCATAGTTCATCAGGTGCCGCTATTCGTCTGGCAAGCGGTTCGAAACTGGAAATGCCCGACAGCGACACTGATAGAAGCGGCAAAGTTGTGCTAGGTCTGCGTCCTGAACATCTGGAAGTCAAGCGTGATGGCGGCATTCCGGCGAAAGTGCGTTTGATCGAGCCAACCGGTGCACAATCCCATGTTGGGTTTGAGGTTGGATCCGAGAAATTGATGGCTGTGATTGACAGCGAGATGTCGCTAGCAGTGGGCGATGTCGTCGAACTGGGTATCTCATTCGAACGGATGCATCTGTTTGATCCTACCACTGGTGTTCGCATCGATTGATGACTGTTATATGGAAATTTGCGATAGTTCGGCTTATTTGAGATCCGTTATATGAGTGCTCTTTCTTATTCACTTCATAAGTAACCGTCATGTTAAATATTGGCCAGGGTGTTTTGGGTAACTACGGACAGATTAATAGGTCAGTTCAACCTGCCGAAAACGCGAAGCATTTTTTCGACAGTCTGTTTCATTGCCAGTCAAAAACTTCTCTCGAGGTGGCAACAACACTTCCCGTTTTTATAAAGTACGAGCGCTATCCATCCCTTTTGACCTTCTTTCGCCGCAAGCACAAAATCTGTTGTCTCTTGGTGCCCTGCTTCGTCAATCAAGGGATAAACAAGACTAATTAACTCTTGTTTCAAAATTATCATTCGGATTATAGAGAAGCCAGTTTCACACGGCTAACGGCAAACCGCCACTCGCAATTCGGGATATTATCAGTGACCGCAATGAAAACCCTTCTGGCCGCTACGAGTTTTGTCGCCTTGTTCGCTCTTCAAAACAACCCAGCGGAAGCTGCCACGCAGTACCCCCTGACACTGGATAATTGCGGAGCGAAAGTTACATTCCAAAAGGCGCCTGAACGCGCTATCGGCCTTGGTCAAAACAGCGCCGAAATATTGTTGCTGCTGGGCCTTGAAGACAAAATGGCGGGAACCGCGTTCTGGCCAAGCAAGGTTTTACCGCAGCTCGAGGCTGCCAATTCCAAGGTGAAACTTCTGACTGTTGAATTCCCGACATTTGAATCCATCCTTGCAGAGAACCCGGATTTTGTAGCGGCGGCCCTTCCAAGCCTGATCGGACCAAATAGCAAGGTCGCAAAGCGCGACGATTTCGATAAGGTCGGTGTTCCAACCTATCTTTCGCCAAGCACGTGTCTGAGTACAGAGCAAGTCAAGGATGAGTATGGCAGCCGCGACAAACTATGGAACATGGAGCTTCTGTATAAGGAAATCGACGAACTCTCACAGATTTTCGATGTTTCAGATCGTGGTCAGGCGCTCATTTCTGATTTCAAGGCACGCGAGGCAGCTTTGCGCGCAAGCGTTCCTGCAAGCGGTAAGAAACTTTCTTACCTATTCTGGTTCTCCAGCCCATCGCCATCCGCAGACGCTTATTTGGGCGGCGGAAATGGCGCATCGAGCTTCATCGCTGACGTTCTGGGCGGCGAGAATGCTATCAAGGCAGAAGCCGAATGGCCGACGCTTGGTTGGGAAAGCATTATCGCCGCGAACCCTGATGTGATTGTTGTTGCGAATCTCGACCGTAATCGTTGGGAGCTCGACAAGCCTGAAGCCAAGATTCAGTTTCTTAATACAGACCCTGCGGTGAGCCAGATGCCAGCGGTCAAGAACAAGGCCATCGCCGTCATGGATGGTCAAGCCATGAACCCGACCATCCGTACGATTTACGGTGCAGAGCAGCTCGCCGAACAGTTAAAAGCGCTCGGTATTCTCAAGTGAGTGTTTCTGGCCAGTCTTTAAGGCACTGGGGTGCTTTCAGCATAATGCTGCTGGCGTCGCTTATCGCAATCGGATTCGTGGTGGGTATCAGCGTCGGTATTGGCGACTTGCCGATCCCTTTATCGACAACCTTTGCAGCGATAACCAATCGCCTGGGATGGAGTTCTGTCGAGATTAATCGCATTCATGAGACGGTGATCTGGGATTACCGTCTGAGCCGTGCATTGGTAGCAGCATTTTGCGGTGCAGGCCTCGCGCTTTCAGGCGCGATCATGCAATCGCTTTTGCGTAATCTGTGTTTCGGCGTGGAATATTGACCCCACTAGCGGGCGAATACTTATTCAATTTTGACCCCCGCTAGATTTCATCCGAGGATCTGACTTTAGTCAGCGGATGGAGTAGGGAGTTGAAAAGAGTGGATACGATTGCTCGTGTCCGGCGCGCCTTCCATGTTCAAGGCTGGTCGGTAAAGAAGATCACCAGAGAGCTTCATGTTTCTCGTAATACGGTTCGCAAAATACTGCGATCTGATGCGACGGAGTTTTGTTACAAACGTGAACATCAGCCCTTTCCGAGGATGGAGCCTTGGAAAGGAGACGTTGAACGTTTTCTTGTTTCCAACGAAGGTAAGGCATCTCGTGAGCGGTTGACGCTTATCCGCATTTATGAAGAAGTTCGGTCGCTGGGCTATGAAGGCAGCTATGACACCGTCCGCCGCTATGCCAAATCCTGGTCTAAGAAGCGCGGATTAGTGGCGAGTGACGCCTACGTTCCGCTCTATTACGCGCCAGGCGAAGCTTATCAGTTCGATTGGAGCCATGAGATTATTCGGCTCAATGGTGTGACGACGACAATCAAGGTTGCGCACGTTCGATTGTGTCATAGCCGGATGATGTTTGCGCGGGCTTACATGCGCGAAAGCCAGGAAATGGTGTTCGATGCACATGATAAGGCTTTTGTGTTTTCCGTGGCGCTTGTACGCGCGGTATATACGACAATATGAAAACGGCTGTTGATGCCATTTTTGTTGGGAAAGAGCGGCAGTATAATCGTCGGTTCCAGCAAATGTGCAGTCATTACCTTATTCAGCCTGTTGCCTGTACTCCGGCATCAGGTTGGGAGAAGGGACAGGTTGAGAACCAGGTTGGCTTGGTTCGAGAGCGCTTTACACCGCGTTTACGGGTCAAAAGTTTGGAGGAACTCAATGTCTGGCTCCTCGATAAATGTATCGCTTATGCAAAAGCACACCGCCATCCTGAACAAACCCAGCGCATGATCTGGCAGGTATTTGAGGAAGAACGCAAAAGTCTTGTACCATATATTGGCCCCTTCGACGGCTTTCACTGTGTTCCAGCGTCGATATCAAAAACCTGCACCGTCCGTTTTGACAACAATAAATACTCGGTTCTTTCAACTGCAGTTGGTCGTCCTGTAGAAGTTCATGCCTATGCAGATCGGATCGTCATACGGCAGGATGGTGTGAAGGTCGCAGAGCATACGCGTAGCTTTCATCGAGGTGAAACGATCTACGACCCATGGCATTATGTGCCTGTTCTTGCTCGAAAACCTGGCGCTCTACGCAATGGCGCACCTTTCCGCGATTGGGTTTTGCCAGCCGCAATGGAGAAAATCCGCAAACGTTTGCAGAGCGCTCACGATGGTGATCGGCAGATGGTCACCATCCTCGCATGCGTACCTTCCGACGGATTGGCTAATGTCGATGCTGCATGTCAGGAAGCGCTTGATCATAACGTGTATTCTGCGGCAGTTATCATCAACATTCTCGCACGCAGTCGAGACCCGGCTCCAACTCCCACACTCCAACTCCCCGACGCACTTCGATTGATGCATGAACCAATCGCCGACTGTTCACGCTATGACAGTCTTAGGAGGGCAAGCTGATGGAACGCACGCAGGTACTTGAACTCATGGGAACGCTGAAGCTCTATGGTATGCGCAGCGCTTATGATGAGGTGATGGGAATGGAATAAAACGGCAGCACGAACCGCCACGTATTGTGGGTGAGTTGTTGCAGTCGGAAATTGCAGAAAAGCAAGCACGTTCCATTCGATACCAGCTCAGCATAGCCAAATTACCTCTTGCTAAGGACATTGAGGACTTCGACTTTACCGGCACCCCAATCAACGAAGGTTTGGTTCGCGAGTTGGCCACAGGCATTTTTGTTAGCGATCAAAGAAATGTCGTTCTGGTTGGTGGCACGGGAACAGGAAAAAGCCATCTGGCTATTGCCATTGCGCGCGCACTCATTCGCAATGGCACACGTGGCCGTTTCTTCAATGTGGTTGATCTGGTCAATCGACTTGAAACTGAAACACGCAACGGGAAGCAAGGCAGGACCGCAGAATATCTCAACCGTCTCGACTTTGTTATTCTCGACGAGCTGGGGTACTTGCCATTCGCTCAGGCAGGCGGGCAGTTGCTGTTCCATCTTATAAGCAAGCTCTACGAGCGAACCTCGATTATCGTTACGACCAATCTGGCGTTCGGCGAGTGGCCGACCGTCTTTGGCGATGCAAAATGACAACTGCACTTTTAGATCGCCTGACGCACCATTGCGAAATCGTAGAGACAGGCAACGATTCATGGCGCTTTAAAAACCGCTCTCAAAGCTAAAGCCGAAACAGCTAATCACCCGCACTTGGCCTACCCTTTGCAACCCCGGCCAGCGTCGGGCAGGCCAAGTGCTAATCCGTAATCGGGGGGTCAATATTGGACAAGTAAAGGGGGTGAATATTCCGTTCCGATTGACACCGATCTTCCCGCTGAGGCGACATTGCCAGCGTTTATGATCAGGCCGAAATAGGTGCTTTCGCGAAGACCATTTTCCCACACCTTTCGCGAATAATTCCGAAAGCCGGTCCCTTAAATCAGGGCCCGGTCGAAGGGAGCCCCTTCGGCCCCTCCCCTCGTGCTCCCCTCCCGCCCGCACCTAAAAAGCCGATTCTGGATAGCCAAAAAAGTAAAGCGGAAAACGCCTTTGCGATCCCGTTTTGCAACAAATAAGGTTATGCTGCGCAAATCTGTGTTGTCACGTTAACTGGGCTGCAGTTGCCTGCCTGACGGGTTGGGCGTAAATTTTGGCGATGCAGTCATCAGATATAAGCTTTAAGGGTCCCCGTTTGCCGCCGCAGATTGTTGCTCATGCGGTGTGGTTTTATCTGCGGTTCAACCTTAGTCTGCGTGAAATTGAGGAAATGCTGGTTGGGCGTGCAACCGACGTGTCATGCGAGACAGTTCGTCGCTGGATCGCCAAGTTCGGACCTCAGATCGCACGCAACGTGTGGCGGTGTCAGGCGCGCCCCGGCGATATTTGGTATTTGGACAAAGTGGTCGTCAAAATCGCTGGAGAGAAATTCTGGCTCTGGCGTGTGGTGGATCAAAACGACACCGTTCTAGAAGAAATCTTGCAGAAGCGGCGTGATAAAGGGGCAGCAAAGCGACTGCTCGTGGCGTTAATGAAGCGCTATGGCTTTGCTCCCAAACGGAACTTGCTGTCCGAGCCGCTAAAAGGCGAAGCGGTCTTGATCGCAGAGCGCCTTGCTTCCGTTAGCGGATGGCTCCCTGTCCCCCTTCGGATCGCGGAGGAAGCTACAGCTGAAACCATGGACGACGAAACCGGCAAAGAAACCGGATGCGCCGACTATGAAGCAGAGTTTCCCCAAGCGGTTGAATAAGTCTCAGGCTGGTCGTGCGTTTCTCACGCACGACCAGTTTCATATAAGTTTGAGTTTATAACTGACCAAGTTGATTGAAAGGACTAGAAATCGACGGTCCGTGCTATATGAACATTCTCATATGCTGTGGTCCGGTCCGGAGCTGGTGGATAAATCCAGACCGTATTAATCTCTTGTTTCACCTTCTTCGCGTCAGTGCCGGTGATTTCGACTTTGCCAGACCATCCGCGTGTAAAAATTGCAGCGTCAGCGCCGAGATCAAGGCAAACAACATATGCGGGCTGATTATACGCCAAGGTCGGCTCGCCTAAAAGTTCTGCGGCTGCATTATGGCCTGCAAATGCGCCAAGTCGTCGTGCATGCTGACAGGACATCAGCGAGAAATTTCCCTCATTGTCCGTTGCCGCTTTTGCGGTATCTCCAGTCGCGAAAATCTGAGCGTGACCAGGTACGCGAAGGTCCGGTTCCACTATGATACGTCCGAGCTGGTCTCTTTCTGCGTCGAGCTGACTTGTGAGGGGAGAGGCGCGCATGCCTCCCGACCAGATAACTGTCGCCGTCTCGATCCGTTCTCCGTTATCAAGCGTTACTGAATTCTCGTCGAGTTTTGCAATTCCCGTGTTTAATCGGGTCTCTATACCAAGTTCTTTGAGACGCTGCTCAATATATGGACGTGGATTTTCTCCCATTGCCGGAGCGACATGCGGATTCCTGTCCACAATGATGATGCGCGGACGAGCCTTCGAACCCAGAATACCACGCAGCCGCGTTTCGAGTTCGGTAGCGACTTCCAATCCTGTGAAACCCGCTCCGCCTACCACAATTGTGTCTCGTGCGGGGCTTGCCGGATGATCAGCAAGCCTGTGCAGATGCTGATCCAGTATTACAGCTTCTTCAAGATGGTTGGAGGCAAAGCCGTATTCCTCAAGCCCGGGGATTGGTGGCTGAAAACCGCGACTGCCAGCAGCAAGCACGAGTCTGTCATAGGATTGTAGGACACTTCGACCGTTGCCATCTATGATCGCAACTTGGCTACCAGCAACGTCGATCTTTTCTACTGTACCAGCAATGAAATTGATCTCAGTAGCGGAGAAGAGATCCCCAAGAGGAGCCGTCATCTTATCGGGCTCGGGTTCATAGAGTCTCGGGCGGATGACCAGCTCAGGTTCGGGGGACACGACGGTGATCTTCAAATCCTCAGCTGACACACTCTTTTCGTGCCTCAGCCGAGAGGCAGCCAATGCTGCCATAACACCGGCAAAACCGGCGCCAACAATGAGGATATGCTTGGACATGATGATTTCTCCTGTTTACGAGATGCCGGTAATGGTGGGCATTTCGGCCTAGACACTCGTCTGAGTGTCGGACGTGCTGGCTAGTTTCCAGTATCGAGACGATGAACACGATAGACAGACATGTAACCCACCTGCTTGATGCGCGATCTCGTGCCTTTTTCAAGAGATCCCGATATCCCAACGCGATACAGTATGCAGAAGCCGCGATCGCTGTTTCTGTTTTCGATCCGCTTTACCAGACCGCTTTTAAAAGTATCTCGGCAGACAACGCGGGGCGATTGGCTGATGGAATGAAGCATCCTGTACGACATACGAGGAAACTTACGTCCTAAGTATTGGTGTAAGGTCGGGAACAACACTCACATCCAACTTCCGGAGCCGACCGTATCCCTGATGTCTGGTTTGGCTCAAAGTTCTGGTTTCAAAGAATGCTTCGCCCGGATTTTTCTCATCACCTCGGCTGACGATATGCGCGAGAGTTCGTTTCGTCCGGCAGCAGCCATTTCGATGTTGTTTGCCTCGCATAACGCTGCAAAAGTTACCATAACGCCGCCGACTTCCTGTTCAGGAATACCAGGGTCCCGAGCGTAAACATATTCAACGATTTGAAGTATGGTAGCCTTATCACACCCCAGAGACTGAGCCAGTTCCACAGTTTCTTCGAGAAACCGCCGATTTCTTTCCGCTCTATTGTTCGCCAGATCTCTTCCGAAACACTCAATCACCCAGTTCCAGACCCGCCTCTGGAAACGTACACCATTCAATGCTTCAGCTTCTTGCATCCCAGTCACAATGATCACCTTTGAAAAATTCAACTTGCAAACGTGTCAGAAAGAAATTTGTTACGAGAACAACGTCTGACCCGCATATTAAGATTGATGAAGTTTTGCAGAGTTCAATTTACTGAGCAATCTATGCTTGTTGACAGGATTCGAATGATCCCGGTGGCAACTGTTCGCCACCGAGGTTTCATATATCTACGGTCGTTCAAGCACGACTATTCCCGCTTGAGAGCTAACGCTTCCACTCAAGTTCCGGTCTGATCTGGTAATTGCTTTTCTCGCGGAGGAAGAAAGCTGCCAGCTTGAGAAAGGTCAGGCCACGGCAATACTGTTTCACCGCAAACCTTCCAGTTGCCCTCCTGCTTTCTAAGGCGTAGTTCATAAAATGCAGGGGTCGCTTTCTCACTCATCTGGCGAAAGAGAATGACAGTGGCTTCATCTCCCTGCGCTTCAATATGAAGAAATCGTTTTGTGGTAAGAAGAGGAAGTTCCCCTGCGTCTCGTCGTGACCGGAACTCCTCGAATATTCCCGCTTTCGAAAAGCGGGAGATTTCGCCATCTGGCGTCAACACAAGGAAAGCCAGATCTTCCGAATATAACTCTTCCATTTCGTCCATGCGATAATGGCTGCCCACTTCTGCCAGTTTCTCAACAAAAGCAGCAATTTCAGAATTATTCTGTGTCATAAATCCAGATCCCTTAAACAAGCGACATTCCGCCATCGACGTGGAGATCAATGCCATTGATGAAGCTGCTCGCCTGTGAAGCGAGGAACAGAGCGGCTCGTGCCAGTTCATCAGTTGTTCCCAATCTCCCTACGGGAATGGTTTCGGCCATCAACTTGAGAAACGGTTCGCGTTCGACGTCTGAGATTCCAAGTTTGCCCAGGATTTCAGTATCTGTGGGTCCTGGGCTGATAACATTTGCCCTGATACGTCTATGCTTGAATTCGAGAGCCCAGTTCTTCACAAATGCCACCGCAGCTGCCTTCGACCCGGCATAAACTGTATGATCAGGAAGGACCTTGGTTGCCGCCAGAGAACTGGTGACAATAATAGTGCCATCATCATTTATGAGAGGCGATAATGTCTGGACACCGAAGAAGACACCTTTTGTATTGATGTTGAAATGTCGATCATAAATATCTTCAGTCACTGCCTCAGACGCTTTAAGGTCGATGACACCGGCATTTGCAAAATAGATATCGAAAGTGCCGAAGCGATCGGAGATCTCATCTGCCACCCGTTTATGGTGGGAAAGATCGGAGACATCGCCGCAAATGCCAATGGCATTTCCGCCGATGTCTTTCAGTGCTGCGTTTAGAGCGTCCTGTCGGCGAGCAGTTATGACGACCTGTGCTCCATTCTCCACGAATAGTTTAGCAGTTGCTTTACCGATGCCACTGTTGCCGCCTGTGATAACGGCCACCTTGTCTTTGAGAAGACCCATATACTTTCTCCATATTGATCTGGAGGTAAAATATGGATTTGATCTGTGTTCCATTAGCCCATGGCTGGGTATTTCACTTTTGCTTCCGGAGTTCGAATGCCAAACCTTTTGAATGAAACCGCAGGCCTTCTGGCATTTGTGCGCACTGTGGAAGCAGGTTCCTTCAGTGCAGCAGCCCGGCTACTCAAGACATCCCCTTCAGTTATTTCCAGAAGTGTCGGACGACTTGAAAGACTCATCGAAGCGCGTCTCTTTCTAAGGTCGACGCGTGCTCTCGTACTGACTGCAGACGGACATTTTCTATTCGAGCGCCTGTCTCCCCTGCTTCGCGAACTCGATATTGCCGATGATGAAATCAATGCACGCAAGGAGATATCAGGTCGTGTCCGCTTCTCCATGTCTAGCGAACTTGCCCCGCTGTTCCTTGACACCATATTGTCCGGCTTTGCTAAGCGTTACCCGGGAATTCATCTTGAAATCGGCCTGACCGATCGTCACGTCGATATTATTCGCGAAGACTATGACGTGGCATTTCGAGTTGGAGCAATCGAGAATGGTGATTTGATCATTCGCCGACTGGCCGATTTTGAAATGATTATGGTCGGTTCTCCGGATTTTGCGAACAATCATGGTTTGCCTGGCACGATAAAGGAAGCCGCCAGGTTGCCCTTTGCAAGGTATATGGGCAATGGATACCCGAACGACGTAAAGCTGGATGATGGTACTCACTTCGTCCCACAAGGACGTGTCGATTGCGATTCAGGCCAGGCATTGAAAGCCGCTGCCAGACATGGTCTTGGTGCAGCTGTTGTGATGCGTTGTGTGGTTAAGGACGACCTCGAAAAAGGAACTCTGGTCGAAATTTCGAAAATGCTACCACTTCCGTCTATGCCGTTTCACGCTGTGCATGCCTATAAGCGCCTGGTTCCCATGCGTGTGCGCGTTCTTTGCGATATGGTCGAAAGCCGAGCAAAATCATTGGCTTCATCGTGAGGCCATATTTAGGTTTTCAGACAATCAGGACAGATTCTTCATCAAACCAGCCTTGGATCGATGTCGCGCTCTTTTTTCCGAACTCCGCCAATTGAAACGATCAATCTCCAGCAGGGTTTGTGTCATGCATTCTGAATCTGCGATGGCAGTGTTTCCCAAATCCTGATCAACTCCCCTATGGAAGATGCCTCCATCTTCCGCATGACATTTCCCCGATGAAGCTTGACAGTTACCTCACTGATCCCCAAGTCAAAAGCAATCTGCTTGTTAAGTCGCCCGCGTGCCACTTCTCGCAAGACCTCTCGCTCTCTGGGGGTCAATGTCTCATGATGCTCGATATTGCGTTTGACGATGACTGCGTGGGAACGTCGCTGCGCATCCATTTCTATTGCTGACGTAACCGCATCAAGCAATGTTTGATCTCGCACCGGCTTGGTCAGGAAATCTACTGCGCCAGCTTTCATTGCCTCGACAGTCATCGGAATATCACCATGACCCGTCAGGAAAATGATCGGTTTGGGATTGCCGCTTTGTGCCA
The DNA here is from genome assembly GCF_026014005.1 of Brucella sp. JSBI001. Taxonomy (NCBI): domain Bacteria; kingdom Pseudomonadati; phylum Pseudomonadota; class Alphaproteobacteria; order Hyphomicrobiales; family Brucellaceae; genus Brucella; species Brucella sp. JSBI001. The sequence goes on from NZ_CP110339.1 coordinate 2,117,776, forward strand.
ATTGCCGCTGTAAATCCAACCCACTTGTGCCCGGCATGCGCACATCGAGGATTAGACAACCCGGTGCTTCCAGCAGGTCTGTTCCAATCAACTCGCGTGTAGAGGCAAAAGCTATGGGCCTGAGCCCTGCCGATAAGATCAACTCGAAGAGTGCCTCTCGTATGGCCTCATCGTCATCTACGATCACAACGAATGGCTGCTCCGCATCCGTTGCGCGTTTTGACGATTGCCCTGGTTTCAAATTGTGTGACTGCTGTTCAGTTCTCATGTCCACCCTCCATTCGACGCTTGTCTAATGCTTCACCAATTGCTGCAAGCAATGCCTGTCCATCGAACGGCTTCCTGAAGAAACCTGTTATTCCCTGAGCTCGCTCCTGGTCCGCTATTTCGTGCCTTCCTGTAATGAGAAATACAGGAATATCAGGACGAACCTTCTGAACTATTTCTCGCAATTCGAAGCCATTGATGTCCGGCATGCCGATGTCCGTTATAACGAGGTCTATGCCTCCAAGCCCCCGCGTTAACAGTGAGACGGGAGAAGAAAAACAGCGAGCCATGTACCCTGTCGACTCCAACAGATCTTCCATTGATTCCAGTAACCGTGAATCGTCGTCAACAACTGCAATTACGAGCTTGCTCTCGATCATAGTTCCTCCCCTTTTGATCTGCGCGAGTGGGTGATCGGTATTTTCAACCTCTCCGCGATGCGTACGAGATCAGGGAGCGACGCTGCCGCCATTTTTTGCATGACATTCCTTCTGTGGAGTTGCAACGTCACTTCGCTTATGCCGAGTTCGGCAGCTGCCTGCTTATTGAGGAGACCGCTCACGACTAACGGCATCACCTCTCGTTCTCGGGATGTGAGTTCTCCATAGCGCTGTCTCAGCAATTCGATTTCCGCCCGACTATTGCGTAGCTGTTGATCTTGTTCGATTGCCGCATTGATTGCCGCAAGGAGTTTTGCGTCACTGAAAGGCTTGGTCAGAAAATCGACAGCGCCCCGCTTCATTGCGCGAACAGAACTGGGAATATCGCCATGTCCAGTGATGAAGACGATGGGCGGATGTTCCTGCACCGAAATCTGTTTCTGCAGTTCCAGACCGTTAATATCGGGAAGTTCGACATCGAGCACGAGGCAAGACGGAACATCAGGCTTGTGAGCATTGACGTAATCTCTTGCCGATCCAAATGACATAGTGCGCATGCCATACGAAGCCAAAAGTTCCTCCAGGGCTTCGCGGATGCGCTCGTCGTCGTCTACAATGAATACCAACTGGCTAATGCTCATCACTTGTCGCCTTCGCCTCCACGGGGAGAGTAAAAATTAGCGCCGTTCCGTACGGCTCATTCTTTTCCGCCCACAGGCAACCACCATGTGCCTCGACAATCGAACGGGAAATCGCGAGTCCCATGCCCATTCCCTGTTCTTTCGTCGTAATAAACGGTTCGAATATTCTTTCCGGGGATGTAATTCCCACGCCCTGGTCGCTGATCTTTGTCTGAATGAAACCTCCGTCGCGAACCACCCTTATCGTCAAGTGGCGATCACGTGTGATGGCTTCCATCGCTTCAATGGCATTTCGAATGAGATTCAAAAGGACTTGCTGGATCTGGACCCTATCCGCCATCACATACGGTAAATCTGCCTCTATTTCGACGACGGTGCGGACACGCCAGCGCAGCAGCTCCTCCGTCATGAGCCCGCGCACCTCCGCGATGACGTCGTTCAGCGTGATTTTCTTTTTTGCGTCAGCCGACTGCCTGAATAGAGCTCGAATTCGACCGACAACGTCGGCGGCAGATGTGGCATCCCGTGTGATGCGTTCAACAGTCTTAAGGGCTCGTTCGGTGTTTGGCGGTTCGGCGGTGAGCCAGCGCCGACAGGCATGGGAATTGGCTACAATAGCCGCCAAAGGCTGGTTGACCTCGTGTGCGATCGACGCCGAGAGCTCTGCAAGGCTTGAGGCCTGGCTCGCTCGAGCTAATTTCTCATGTGTGAGACGAAGTTCATCCTGCGCTCGGACTTCGCGATCAATATCCAGACATATAACGTTCCACTGAACGATATTACCCTGTCCGTCGCGCATTGCTTCTGCCCGTGTCTCAACCCAGCGATATTGCCCATCGAAACGCCGTAAACGATGTCTACGTGCATATGGCTCCCCTGTAGCGAGTGAATGTGCGTATTGTTCTTTCACTCCAGCCAAATCGTCAGGATGCACTCCTGCATCAAGCGTTGCATTGAGCTTGCCGTCTTCGTCGAGCCTGTCGAGACCATAGCCGAGAAATTGGCTCAATCGGTCGCTCCGATAGACCGGTTCGCCGTTCGGATCAGCGCAGTCGATCATGACGGGTAAGGCTTCCACCAGACGCCAAAGTGACCGTTCCCTTTCCCGTAATGCTTCCTCCGCGCGCTTCCTCTGGGTTATATCGATGAATCCAACCAGACTTTTATCAGCCACTGCATCAGGTCGTGCAGTCGTAAAGAGGACATCGATGACGCGACCGTCCAGGCGCATTACTTTTGTTTCTTCCTGAAAAACCTCTTCTCCACGATAGCGCGCCTCTATCGAACGGCGAATCGTGTCCATGCCGGGCTGCCAATAACGGGTGGCGGAACCACGCATTTCGTTGGCATTTTGGGCCCCAAACATTTCGAGAATATGCTGATTAACCTCTTCGACTTCCAGAGCCTCGACAGCCCGTGTTAGAAATTCTGGATGCTCGTCTATATAGTCGCGCAAGTCGTTCACCCCTTGCGCCCGCAATTCATTGAACAGAAGAACAAGTTTTTTGGCGTCGACCTGGGTGAGGCCGATCGGCATGTACTGAAAAAGATCGCGATAACGGCGCTCGCTGTGTCTGAGGGCGTCCTCGGCTTTAACCTGATCATCAATGTCGGTAGATAGACCATACCATTGGATTATGCGTCCATCATCGTCTCGCAGTGGATCTGCCTGTCCGGCAACCCAGCGATATACGCCGTCAGCCCGGCGAAGTCGGTATCTCATCGAAAAGCGTTCGCCAGTGGCGATGCTGTGGTTGAGCGCCTGGGATACCCGCCCCACGTCGTCGGGGTGTGTCGTGCTTTCCATGATGGCTGCCAGACGTTTTGGCCCCATCTTTTCCGCGTCCTCCACATCCATACCGAAGAAATCAATCAAACGCCTGTTGAAGTAATTCGGCTCTCCTTCCGGGGTAAGGCGCCAGATAAAGCTCGGCACCATATCGACGAGCATTGAAAGCTCGCGCTCCCGATCAGACAGGGATTTTTGGGCAGTTACCAGATCGTCGATATCGACGCAGACACCATACCACTGGACGATCGCGCCGGTTTCGTCTCGCAACGGTTCGGCGCGGGTTTCGGTCCAGCGATAATTGCCGTCAGAACGCAACTGTCGGTATCTTTGAACATACGGTTCATGCGTCGTCAGGGAACGATGAATGGCATCTCTTGCCTTGTGAATATCATCTGGATGGATGACACTGAGATTGGGAGACTTGTCGACTGCGGTGATATCCTCGAGCGTCGCGCCTGTTACTTCGGTAAACCGCTTGTTGACATAAGTTGGCGACCCCTTTTCCGAAATCGTCCAGACGAGTGCAGGGACTGTGTCTATCAGCTGTTGCAGGCTTTGTTCCCGCTCGCGTAACGCAGTTACGGTTTTCTTATATAGATCATTATCGAGTGCAATACCGTACCAGCCTGAGATTTGCCCATTGCCGTCGCGTACGGGCCTGGCGGCGGTTCTTGCCCAGACATACACATCGTTGGCCCGTCGAAAGCGGAATTCTACGTTAAAGTCATCTCCGGTCGCCAGGCAGTGACGCCATTTTTCCGCAACTTCTTCATAATCATCAGGATGTAGTACTCGTTTCCACGCAGTATGGCCTTCATCTACAGCAGCATTAAGATAATCCAGGGTGACACCGAGAGAACTCTGTGCGAATGGATGGAGGAATATCCATCTTCCTGCTGCGTCAAACGCCCAACCATTGCCGAAAATGCTCTCCACAACCTTGGCCGAACGCATCGGCTCTGTCTCATCATTTCCAAGCAACTCGGCCGCTGTTTGTTTAGGAGGGTCTTGCTCGGTGACCAGGTCTCCGATATCCACGCTGACGCTATAGCCTGGCTCCGACCGGGTCTCGATCCTGCGATACGTCCCATCGGCCTGGCGTTGGCGGTGTCGGGTGATTTGCGGAACACCGGTCCAGAATGCACGAGCGGCGGCATGAGATGCGGATATCCTGTCGTCCGGATGGGTAAGATCAAGTGTTTCTGGTTGATCGGAACGCGCTTTTCTGTCCAACGCCAAGTTCGTTACAAGGTTGAAGCGCTCGCTGTCAATTGATGGGACATCGGCATTGATTATGGTTCCATACCAGCCACGGATTTTACCCTGCTTATCCCGCAAAGCTTGTCCGGAACTGCGACACCATCGATAAGCGCCGCTCGAACTTAAAAGCCGATGTTCGTAACTATATTTTTCACCGGTACGCAATGACCTGAGCCATATTGCCGCAAAACCATCAAGGTCATCGGGATGGATAAGTTTTGACCAGCCATATAAAGCCCTACCGATCGGTTTATTGGATTGCTCCAATGAAGACTGGACAAGGGAAAGCAGCTCTTCGGTCAGATAAATAACCGCGCCATCTTTATCGGTCGCCCAGGCGATCCCCACCACACGTTCAACAATTTGCGCAGCTTCAATAGCGTAAATATGATCGTCTTCATCCGATATAGAAGTAAACGTCATTTGCCGCAGCCTTTTCAGCATTCACCGATGATCATCATGCTCAGTTTAACCTGAACTCTCTCGATCTGCATGCTATGGAAATCTATAGGAGCTTGACTTATTTTTGATGGAACTGACCCGACGGGTTAAGGGTTGCCAAACATTGGCAAGGCAATCTCCTTATCGCCGATCGACCGGCTAGTGAACTCCGATGGAGTGTTTATTCTATTCAGTAACGCTAGTATATTTATTACAACTTTTTGTATTTGTTGTCTTTTTCTGGATTCTCGGAAGAGCGTATTTGTTGCTGCATTCGGCGTGGCGTCGTACCAAGGATGCGACGAAAAGCATAAATAAAGGCGCTTTCAGAGCCGTACCCCAGTTGGGCAGCCACAGACGCAATTGTCATATTCGGTCGCGCCAGCAGTTTGTGCGCCTGCATCATACGCCAGCGCAAAATATACTCCATCGGACTATTTCCGACAGCGGCACGGAACCGTGCCGAGAACTGGGACCGTGAAAGATGGCTGATGCCTGCAAGTTCATCCAGCCGCCAATTGTGCCCTGGGTCCCGATGGATCGCCATCAATGCACCGCCAATTCTGGGATCTGAGAGGGCAGAGAGCCAACTGCGATCAGTCATAACGGGCAGACTACGTATCAGTTCAATAAAAATCATCTGCATGATCGGAATAGCCATCGCTGCACCGCCGGGAACATCGCCGGCGAGCTCTTCTTCCAGTCTGTTGGTGAGCCAGTGAAGACGTTCCGCTACAATGCTTTCCGCTCGAATCACGACGATCGATGGTAAGATTTCTCGCAGAAGTTCGCTGTTTAAAGGCAGATCCATGCGACCACTATGGCAAAGGAACCCCGGCCCCGCGCCACCGCCCAGCTTTGCATGGTTCTTGTAGGCTTTCTGCGAAAAGACTTCAGCCGCTGGAATGGGCGGACAATTCAGATCACTCCCGATGACAAAGGGGATATCCGGGCCGATCAGGAAACAGTCTCCTGCAGCAAGCATCAATCGCTCACCTTGCACTTCCAGAAAACAACTACCTTGCCTGATGATGTTGCATTTCAAGGCACTTACAGGAGGCACGTCGATTGCCCAACGCCCGCAAGCCTCAAGTCCGACGGACATAGTCGCGCTGGCTTCAATCAAATTCAGCAGCTGGGAAAGGGGATCGTTGAACATCACAACCGGCCAATATCTACATTAAACAAGCCATTTGACTATAGATTTTCTTGTCATCGATTTCTACCTTTTCAAGGCACAATCAGGAGAAGAATATGCAGCACGGTCAAACGCCGCTCGGCACCCCATTCGGCCCATGTACTACTGCCCAAGAGGTTATTCGCGATATCGACCTCACAGGTAAGACTGCCGTTGTGACAGGCGGCGCGTCAAATCTAGGCCTTGAAACGGTGCGTATTCTGGCATGGAGAGGGGCCCGTGTGATCGTTCCGGTGCGCGACATTGGCACCGCCGGCAAGATGCTATGCAATATTCCAAATGTTGAACTATTCACGATGGATCTCCTTGATCCCGCCTCTGTTCGCAGCTTTGCGGATAAGTTTGTCATTGAGCATGGCTCCCTGGACATTCTGATCCTCAGCGCGGGAGTGATGGCCACTCCTCTATTTCGCGATGCAGAAGGCCATGAAGGCCAGTTTGCGACTAATCATCTTGGTCACTTTCGCCTGACCGCGGCCTTGTGGCCTGCTCTTTGCGCGGCCAAAAATGCGCGCGTCATCGTACTGTCCTCACGGGGACATCAGTTGGGCGGACTTGCGCTCGAAGATCTTGATTTCGTGCAACGCCCCTACGACAAATGGCTCGCCTACGGTCAAGCCAAGACAGCCAATGCGCTCTTCGCCGTTGCAGTTGATGCACGTGGTATCAATCATGGTGTGAGGGCATTTTCGGTACATCCCGGCTCGATACTCGGTCCATTAGCGCGTCACCTCAGTCGGGAGGAAATCGACTCCTTCGGCGCAATCGATAATAACGGCCAACCAGTCATAGATCCGGATCGCGATATGAAGACACCACAGCAAGGCGCTGCCACGACAATCTGGTGCGCTACCGCGCCCGAGTTGGCGGGTATTGGGGGGGTTTATTGCGAAAACTGCGATATCGCACGGGTAGAAAGACAAGAGCGTTTTGGCGTTCGACCTTTTGCAATCGATCCCGATATCGCAGAGGCATTGTGGGCCGAAAGCGTGAGGCTGACCGGATACTTCTACTAAGGCAGCGCCTGGAACACCAGGCAAGATCTTCGATAACAAGGCTTGGTACCAGCTCGGGGCAACATTGCCTTTTTGACATAGCCCCCAAGAGGGAAAGTGCTTCTTCGTCCTCTTCAATTCGGTTTGGCAACCTGCGATCGAAACCAGAACCTGACACATCAAAATGCAAGAGGTCAAAATACAAAGGAGCGCCTTGTCTTGGTAGTGCAAACTTGGCCTTCCGACTTGCAAGTCAAGGCGAACGGGCAGCTTGGATTAAGTCCGCGTGGGCAACCCGTTCGTTCTTGAGCCGTTTCAATGACACCACCTTCCCTGCAGGACGAATGAATTCGGGAGCGAGTTTCCCCGGGACGGGAGGACTGCTCGCTCTCCTTCATCTGCTGCCTGGATGAAGTCATGAAAGATTTTGCTGGGATATACATATTCTTCCTCCTCCTCTTAAGGTCAGAGCCGCTAATCATTGGTGGTGAGGTTGGTTTCATCAGTGTCAACGATGAAGATCGCCAAAAGGCGGGCACGCCTGGTCGGACTAACGTTTTCACTAACATTGTGTCGATCACCCGGAAATTCCGAGAAACTCTGACCTGCGTGATAGGTAATAACCGGACCATCATTGACCTGGCTACGGATAGCTCCTTCCAGAACCGTCGCGTAAATGAAGGCAGAAGCAGGATGGGTATGAGCAGGCGAAGTACCGCCCGGTTCATATTCCACGAGCACGCCCTTCATGCTCTTTCCCGGCACATTCGGAAGCACCTGGTCGTAAATGACCGTTACTGTGGATGTTTCACTGGCCTGTTCATGGGCAAACCCCGTCGAAATCGGAATAGTGGTTGCCAACGCAATGCGGATAAACGTCTTGATCATGGTGGGCTCCTGTCATGTCTGCAAGAAATGGAGTGACACGCAAACCGGCCCCGCCTGCCAAACGTGTCCCAGGGTCATAGTTCCTTGTAGGAGATTTATTTACGGCGGTAGTTGCCCGAGCGCCTAATGTCCGGAAGCTGCTTCCTCTATCAGCGCAGCGACTTCTTCCGGATGCGAGATCATTACCACGTGGGAAGCTCCATCTACGACAACAGTTTTTACTGTGCCCGCACGTTTGGCCATGAATTCCATTGCGGCCGGCGGTATGTTTCGATCCTGCGTTCCATAGATCGAATAGGACGGCAACCTCTTCCACGAGGGGAAACCAGATTTCTCCTCCAGTGCCGCTTGTGCGACCGGACGTTGGGTGGCCGCCATCAAAACGGACCGATCTTCGGATAGATCCGCTGCAAACTGATCATGGAAACGGTCCGACCGAATGAAGAGATCACGTTCACCCCGCTCCTGCTCTACTGAAAAAATCGCATCCGCTAATGTACTGCCGGGAAACTTTTTTGAAAGGCCAAGGCTCGTTTCACCTCGATCTGGTGCGAACGCAGAAACATAGACGAGCGCAGTCACGTTGGGATTACCGTTAGCGGCTTCTGTGATAACGGGACCACCATAGGAATGTCCGACGAGGACAACCGGCCCCGATATTGATCGAATAACTGCGGAGACAGTTGCCGCATCTGCCATGACGCCCCGAAGCGGATTTGCGGCAGCTATCGCCTTATAACCGTCGCGCTTGAGCCGAGAGATAACTTCGTTCCAGCTCGAGGACTCTGCAAAGGCACCATGAACAAGAACTATGGTGGGTTTGGAATGGGCAAACGCTGGCTGTGCAATAGTTCCAGAAAAAAACATTACTGCAAAAGTCAGGATTTTTGTCAGTTTCTTCATCTCTTACTCCAACAACTTCTTCTTACAAGTTGTTGTCAACTATGTTCTATCTTCCCAGCATCTCCTATCGAACAGTAGGATCTGTCCGATTGTACCAAGGTCTAGGTTCAGCACATCGTTGCGATGATCATCCGATTAATTGTGGCCACTCCAAGAGATCCGGTACGGCTTCGAGCCTTGATAATACCATACACCATATGGATTAATGCCGTAACGAACTGTCTCGGCTATTCAATCGCCGATTGGTTACTATGCATCATGATAGATCAACCCTTTCGATTAGATGATCGTCAAGTGATTAATAAGCTCCTACCGTCGAATTGTGCAGATCGCACAACGGAAACATTGGAGAACCACAATGAAAGCGATAATTCTAACCGCCGCAGCACTTCTTCTTTCGAGTGGAAGTGTCCTTGCCCAAAGTGACCATATCGGATCGGATTGGCAATATCCATCAACGAGAACCGATAGCCGTCCAACGTCATCTGTAAAGCAGGTGCGTGCTGGCCACGGCCCAGATGCTCCCAAGACCGTATACAAACCAATCAGCTCCACCCAGGAACCAGGTCGGTTGCTGTGGGGCCAATGATAAAACAACAAAATATGGTTAGACTGAGGATCGGCATTGCCGATCCTAATTTTTATCAATAAGGCTAAGCAACTAGCGCCGCCATTTCTTGAAGAACGATCGGACCTACCGCAACTGATGCGCTGTTAGAAATAGCTTCATTACTGGTAGATCCAAACCAGTTTCGTTTGACACATTCACGTCCCTTCCAACTTCGACAACAAGTAATGCCGAGCGCCACTGGAGTTGTCCCTGGAAATGGAAATGACCAGATTTCTGATTGAAGCTGTAGAACCGGACGAGGTGAGCCGCAAAATCATTCCGTCGCGGTTATCCCTGTTTGATGATCGCATCAGGAAAGCTGGGTGGTCGAGAACCCTATATTTATTAACTTCGTAGTCTCGATCATATGCACGGTGCGATTATGCCGTACTGCATTTTGGGAAGGTGGGTTCAAGCTTGAAGTGCGACTTGCAGAACGGTTTCAATTAATACGCTAAATCCGTTAAAACGCAGTCGTTTCTACTTAACAAAATCAGTATTCATATCTGGCTTTTAGAAAGGTTACACCCACCGTCCGTACACATGTGATTGCACCAAAGTATTGCTGTTCCCGTTACCCAGCACAATGGAACTGAATGCCGGTTTTGAACATAGTAGGCCATCTTCAGCCAGAAAGGGAGGCAAATACGATGTCGCCTATTCCCTCATACACTACCAGGCCAGAAGCGATTAAAGGTCTGCTGGTGGTTGAAAGAATGATCAATGTGAGTGTGTGGCAGCATCCGTTGAGCGGATTGGTGCGGTTGCGGGTCTCACAGATGAGTGGCTGCGCATCCTGCGTGAAAACGAGTGTGGTGGAAGCCCGCGCGAATGGTGAAGCAGAGATGCGTTTATTCATGGTCAGCGCTTGGCGAAAATCAATTCTCTATAGTGTCAAGGAGCGAGCAGCCCTCGCATTGACCGAAGCACTCATCAATGGTGAAAAACGTGAAGAACTGCGAGGCGATCAAGAACTGATCAAAACGCAATTGAAGGATTACGAAATTGTCAATCTGACGGTGATGGTTGGTGCTATCAATCTGTGGATCCGCCTGCAAATCGCCGCTCGCGCGGTTCAGGTCACCCAGCCGTCAGTCTGAGCGACTACCTGACACTATCTGTCGGGCCTGGAACGTATATCCTCCCACGTTTGTCGCTCAATTGGCGGATCGCTGCGTCCCTCCCGCGCAGCGATCCGCATTCCGTTGTATCACGGCTGAGAGCCCATCAGCGTCGGCATTCAAGATGTACAGATAATCCATCCGGTAAGCGCTGGTGTTCTGTCTGATTAATTTATCTCTCAATGCCTCCGGCAGGCATTGTCCCCTTACCCAGCTGACCGATAATCCACGTACTCTTCAGGTCATGAAAGTCGTTTTGCCGTTTGGAAAGATAAGCAGACAACATATCAGGCACAGATCAAATCCAGATCCTCCCCGGAAGCTGAGGAGCAGGGACTTCCTCGAAAGCTTGGCGGTCGTTATCTATATTGGAATGAATGGAAACCATCCGTTCTTTGACAAACAGGCTCCTGAACGACTGAGCACAGAGCAACCCCTATCCATACATTGGATAGGTCGCTGGTTGTGTCCAGGAAGATTTTCTTTCACGAGATGTGCTGATATCCGACACGATAAAAAATACCGGGCACACTGGCGAGAGTGTGCCCGGAAAATCCTCATCATAAAAGCAATCAGTAATCCCAGAAAACGGGCACCCAACGATAAGCGTCACCGTCGACCGCAACGCGTCCCACGGATGGAAACGGTAGATGGGTCGCCACCAGTTGTTCACCGGTTTCGGCGAGCTCGGTTAAAAGACGTACACGAACGCGGGCTGCTTCCTCGGGGTCATGTTCAAAACCGTTATACCAGTCTGGGTGGTCAAATCCGACAGCAAAGATGGCATCGCCAGCAAAGGTCAGTCGATCTTCACCCGATGCAAGACGAACCACACAGTGTCCTGGGGTATGTCCACCAGTGCGATAGGCCATCACACCCGCTGCCACTTCGCATTGCTCATCAAACAGGCACAGTTGATCCCGATACTGCTCGACAAATCGTTTGGCAGTTGCCCTGAGCGCATCCGGAAAGCCATCGGGCATGTGAGCGTATGTAAAATCCGGTGCTTCCCAGAACTCAACTTCTGCGGCCGCCACATGAATCCGCAGATCAGGACGCAATCTTTCCTTTACGCCCTCGACAAGAAGACCACCGATATGATCCATATGCATATGGGTGAGAACCACGTCAGTGACCGAAGCAAGATCAATACCGGCACCGGCCAGTCGCTTGACCAACTGTCCCGCGCGCGGCAAGTTGAGGTCAGGATCGAGACCCAATCCAGCGTCGACGAGGATCGTCTGATCACCGCTACGCACCACGACCACGTTCAGCGACCAATCAAACGAATCCGGTGGCAGATACATATCGTCAAACCATTCTGCTCGTACGTCCGGGTCAATGTTGTGCCCCAACATTTCGGTTGGAAGAGGCAACACACCATCGCTGATGACCAGAACGTCAATCTCACCGATGCGCAATGCATAGCGGGAGGGCACCAGTTCGTCGGGTTCTGATTTGCTCAAGTTGGTTTCGTGTTTCATAAGGCGTCTCCGTTTTCACCCATTTGACGGGCGTTGTTGGAAAAGGTGCACTCATATTTGCCATTGCATGTTGGAACAGTTTCATGATCTCGCCGGTTCAAGGATCACTTGCAATGGCAATTTGCCGTAGGACCGCCGAATGCAATTCTGCATCAACATGCATGCGATCTTCCACCGAAAGCGATCGAGTGCTTATCGCTTGCATGGCCATGATGTACGAGAACGGCGACGAATGGCTATTGATCGGAAGTGTCTCGATTACACACTTTATGTCTAATACTCGCCACACCTAGGTATAGGAGTTATGTTCCAGCCGGTTGCCTGGAGAATATTACAACGAACGAATAGAATAGCGCGACACGAGCTATTCAAGAAATTCGACTATCAAGCCGCGCATCGGTTACCGGTATCGAATCCGCTTGGCGATCCAGCCCGATGCAACGACTTGGCGCTCCAAGCGCAAGATTGCTTTGGCAATAGAGCAAAGGTAATTTCAGTAATTTACTGCACCGACCATGCGTCAGCGATAATACTGACAATTACTCCTGAGACGTAACAACGGTTAACAGCCGGGGCTATGAATAGTGGCGGTCGTGCTTGCTCATTGAGCGCTTAACCTGCCCTCGCACTAGTTGTCAACGCTTGTGGCGCTCTTGTAACCTTGGACAGGGCTAGCGGTGGATATGTCCTTGTCTTGATAATCCACAGAAGTTGAATGCGAGCCCTTTTTGGCGCTCGCCATTCGCGTCAAGATAATCTTGGTAACGATCAGTGTCGGCGCAGCAAAAACGAAAAGCAATGCAATCGTGAAAAATGCCGTATCGAAAGCGATTACCGTAGACTGGTACGCGACAGCCTTGCTCAATAACGCCTTGGACGCCTGATTTGCAGCAGCCGTAGTCATCCCGCGGGCCTCGAGAACTGCCACACTTGTTCCTAACCGATCGCCTACAGCAGAATATCCAGCTGTGATATGGCTGGCGAGCACAGATACATTGCCTGCGATATTCCGCGTCATAAGAGACTGAAGACAAGCTATTCCCAGAAGACCGCCAAACTGGCGGCCAGTATTGAAGATGCCGATTGCGGCAGGGAGACTACGTGCACTCATCCTACTGAATGCGATCAACGTAATAGACAGAAATAGAAAGCCAAGGCTCAAGCCCCGCAGGAGAACGGCGTTCAACATGTCGTCCATTCCGCTGTCGCCTGCGGAGCCTGACAGGAGCCACATAGCGATCATGATCATCACGATCCCGAAGGGTACGGTGACAATTGGAGAGACGCCCAGACTCTGGAATACGAAGGCAGACAAGAAAAGCGAAAATACAAAAGGTATACTACTGGCGAGCAAAAGAATACCGGTATCCGTTGGCGTGAAAGCCAGGACCGAGATTGCAAAACTCGGAATCAAATAAGTGCTTCCAAACAATGCCGCACCAGCTACAAAACTTACTATGAATGCGAACGTAAAATCGACGGACCTGAAAACACTGAGCTCGAGCAGTCCTTCATCCTCAGGCCGGCTCGCTTGGTGACCGATAAACAGGCAAAGCGTCACCACACCTATTCCGGTCAGCCACCGGATGCGACCTTCATCGAACCAGTTCCAGCGGTCGCCCTGGTTGAGCACATAGACGAGGCAGAAAAGCGTGATTGATGCCAGTAGAAGGCCACTCCAGTCAAAGCGCCTATAGGGAATATAGGTGCCAATGGTTTCTTCTGATAGGAGAACAAGCCCGGCTGCCAGCAATCCGATAGGAACTACTGAGAAAAAAATCCACGTCCAAGAATAGCTGTCCAATAGCCATCCTTGCAGTGCCGGTACGAGGGTCGCCGGTGCAACCACAGCCCCTGTTGCAAACAAGGCTTGTAGAACAGGCTGGCGAGAAGGCGAAAAGTCTCGAAAGATAACGGTTTGTCCGATTACCAGTAGGAGACCTCCCGAAAACCCCTGAAATGCGCGCAGAACAATCAGCAAATCCAGTCGGGTCGTCAAGGCAGTGGCCGCACTTGCCAATGTTATCATCACAGTCGCCGCAACAACGATAATCCGCAAATTAACGGTCGTCGCAATCCAAGATGCCATAAGGAACGCGATCATCTTCAGTGTCGTATATCCGATGTCGAGCCAGGCGAATTCGTCGGGAGTAGCGTATACATCACCGATTATATGACCTTTGCCAAGCGTCAAAGCGGTACCCGCAATCGCCTCAGTCAAAGTGGCAATCACAATGCCCGCGAGGAGGAGGCATCCTGTATTCTGCCTGGTTTGGCTCGAGACGCTTGGGGGAGAGAGCATCAATTCTCACTCCCCAAATCGATCTTGACCGCGCGGAAAGTCCAGGAACCAGACGGCCGGGAAGTGGATTCTGAACAAGTTTGATCTTGACTGGAACACGTTGCACGACGCGGACGAAATTGCCAGTAGCATTATCAGCGGGCAGGAGACTGAAGGCCGATCCGCTACCTGGTGCAAAGCTGTCAACTTTTCCCTCGATAATTGTTCCTGGATAGGCGTCGACCGTTACCTGGGCCCACTGACCGGGTTGAATATTCTCAATCTGTGTTTCCTTGAAATTTGCGACAATCCATACGTCCTTGATTGGGACCAGATCGATCAGTGAAGCTCCAGGGGATACCAGGCGTCCGACGCGAACCTGACGGTTACCAATAACGCCGTCAAAGGGAGCACGGACGACTGTATTGTCGAGATCAATTCGGGCCAGGTCACGGGCAGCCCTGGCTTGAAGCACAGCAGCCAGGGCTGCTTCCTTTTGTGTGGTGAGAACCTTGATACGTGTTTCTTGTGCCTCCAGCGCGGCTTGAGCGCCTAATAAGCCAGCCTCTGCTTTTGACCTCGCAGCGTCACTTTCATCGACCTGAGCTCTGCTGACCGAATTTGTGCGAACAAGTTCACGCTGTCGCTGAGACGCTTTGACCGCGAGAGCAAGATCTGCCCCTGCTGCCCGTTTCTGTGCCGTCGCCTGCTTGACCAGAATATGCTGAAGCTGGATCTCCGCCTCAACATTTTCGATATGTGCCTGTGCCGCCTGCACATTTGCTTCAGCCTGCGCCAGACGTGCGCGGAAATCCCTGTCATCGATTCTGAACAGAACATCATTTGCTCGTACAGTCTGGTTGTCGGCTACATCAACCACGGTGACATATCCGGTCACCTTCGATGCGATTGCAGTCGTATTACCGCGAACATAGGCATTGTCCGTTGTCGTCCGCTCGCTCGAGCGCGCCCACGCCCAGCCTCCCGCAGCGGTTGCAATCGCGCTGAGACAAAACACCAGACCAACGATTTTTTTCTTCTTCCAGGTCATCATCTTGTGCACCAAAGGGTAATTGTCGTTACCGTTGACGGTTATGGTAATGTAGGTTACCGGTCAAGCGGAAGTTATTGAAGAAGGCCGATAAAGTGACCGATACGAAAAGCGAACGGACAAAACTTCGACGGAAAACTATTCTTCGTGCTGCAGCGGAGCTTTTCTTCGAGCAGGGCTACGCAACCACCAGCATCGATGCGATCATAGAGCGTACCGGTGGCTCGAAGCGAACGATCTATAGTGAGTTTGGCAGCAAGGAGGGATTGTTCCTGGCTCTGGTTGCCGATAATGCGGATCGCGCGATCTCTGCACTCTCTCTGGACTACACTACCCAAAGTGACTTGCCCGATATGCTGACGACTTTTGGTAACCACCTACTGGACGTTTACATGAGCCCTTCGGTCCTGGGCATTTATCGTATCATCATCACTGAAGCCGGGCGGTTTCCCGATCTTGCGCGCGTGTTTTATGAGAAGGGCCCGGGCCGCACCACGGCTCATCTCGCCAAAGTTCTCCAGGCTGCAGCCGACCGCAAAGAAATTCAGATAGGCGATCCTTTGCTTGTTGCCGGGCATTTCGTCGGAATGATCCGGGATAATCTTCATTTACAGGTTGTGCTCGGATTACGACCTCCCCCCACCGAAGGGGAGGCGCAAGCCACTGTCGCCTCTGCAGTAGCGCTGTTTCTTAATGGTGTGCGGCCTCGGTGAGGTTGTTACGCTCAGACCGAAGCAGAACGCACACATTGGAGAAATCAAGCCTTGGCTGCCACCGGAAGCCGGAACGGCGCGCCGAGGCGATTGAACGCGTTCATCGCGGCGATCGTGATAGTCAAATCGACGAGGTCCTTCGGTTCGAAGGCGGCTGAGGCCGCGGCATAAGCCTCGTCGGAGGCATGGGTCTGGCTGACATTTGTCACTTCCTCGGCCCAAGCGAGAGCGGCCCGTTCCTGATCGTTGAACAGATGAGGCACCTCGTCCCAGACCGGCAGTAGAGTGATCTTGTCCACTGACATCGTTTTGCGCAGATCACGGCTGTGCATGTCAATGCAGTGGGCGCAACCATTAATCTGCGACACGCGCAGAAAGACGAGGTGTATCAGCTCTTCCGGCAGGTTCGTCTTAGCTGTGACGTAATGGTGAACACCATACAGCGCCTTGGCACCTTCGGGTGCGACTTGGGACCAGTTCATTCGGGACATGTTGTTTTCCTTTCTTGAGGCGCGACTCTTCATAAGCCGGAGAGCCGCCCTTGCTCGGTTAAAAACTAAGAAGGCTCAGGAACCGTGTCGTCTGACTACGGTTTGCGCGGGGTCGTCAGGGCGGTATCGTCTGTATCGACGACGAAGACAGCGAGCAGTTTCGCCGGCTCTGTCTTACTGGCGTTGGCGGATACATCGTGCAGGTCGCCCGGTAGCTCGGTGAAATTCTGACCGGCGGTAAAGGTCTTCGTCTCGCCACCGTTCACGGCGCTCTGGATCGCGCCTTCTAGGACCGTGGCATAGATCAGCGCGGACTTCGCATGCGTGTGGGCGGAGCTGTAGCCGCCGGGGCCGTACTCGACGAGGACGCCCTTGACGCTCTTGCCTGGAACGTCAGGTAGAGGATGCTCGTACACCAGGGTCACCTTGGCGTCCTTCGTATCGTATACGAGCTCAGGCTTCGTGACGTCGTGAGCCTGAGCTGTGACCAACGAGGCCGCTAGCACAGCGGCAACATAGATGAACCTCTTCATGTTTTTTCTCCTGATTTGCTGTGGGTTAAGCGTTAAGCCATTCGGTGATCGTGATCCGGCCTTTGATGTAGTCTCCGCCTGGGACAAGCGATCCGTTGACGACAGGGGCGCCGAAGTAGTCGACTTCAGAGTTCGCTTCGACGACAGGAGCGCTCCCCTTCGCATCGAGATACATCCGGACGATGGATTCGAACGATGCCCGTTCCGGCCCAGCAAGATCGATATTTCCGTTCATCGGTTCGCCTAGCGCAGTCTTCACCAGAGTGGCGGCGACGTCGTCGGCTGCTATCGGCTGTAAGTCGATATCCGGTACCTTCACGCTACCGTCGGCTGAATAGGCGCCGACCAGCGTCTCGATGAACTCATGAAACTGCGTCGCCCTAACGATGGTATAACCTTGGCCCGAGGTTGCGACAGTCTCCTCCTGCACCACTTTGCCCGCCATGTAGGGATTGGCGGCAAGACCGTCCGCGTTGACGATCGATAGGACGACGTGATGGCGCACGCCAGCGGCCTTTTCCGCGCTCGTCAGGTTCCTGCTTGACGTCCCAAAGAAGTCGACGAGTGCTTCCTTGTCAAAGGACATTATGTTCGACACATCAATGACGGCGTCTGCGTCTGCGAGGGCTTCGGCCAACCCTTCTCCCGTATAGACGTTGATGCCGTTGCGGGAGCTTGCGACGACGGCTTCGTGGCCGGCGTCTTGCAGCAGCTTCACTGCCTTTGAGCCGATAAGGCCCGTGCCGCCGATCACAACGACCTTCTTCATCTTGGTCATGGTGCTTTCTCCTATGACGAGGCGCGCTTGCCCGTCTTGCGTTCGTGGAGTTCGAGGAAGGCGCATCCGCGGGCGGCGATACCGCCGTCGTCGTCAGCACCGAGATCAGCCAGAAGGTCCGCAACGGACACCTTGGCGAGTTCTACGCGATAGGCCTTCTCGGCCTTCAGCATTGCAGCGTTGATCTGGCAGGGCTTGGTAAAGTAGCGCTGCGGCAGAGGGTTTGGCCCCCGCTGGCGGATCTCGGCGCACCGGAAGGCGGGGGCCGGTCCTTCGACCGCGAGGACGATGTCCAGGAGACTGATGTCATGAGGCGCCTTAGCCAGCCGATAGCCCCCTTTCGGCCCCGGATTCGTCGCAACTATCCCGGCGCCAGAGAGCGCTTGCAAATGCTTCAACAGATAGCTCGTTGACACGCCGTGGAGTTCGGCCAGTGCTGCCGCCGACAGGACGCCGTCGTCGGACAGTCCCGCCAGAAATGCCGTGCAGTGGATAGCCTGCTCAACGCCTTCGCTCAGTTTCATAATGAATCTCCTTATCGTAGATAATAAATATCCATGATTAGGCCCACTGTCAATACCTGTTAAAATTGAACGTGTTCATCATCGAATCGCCCGACTTTCGGAAAGCAGCGAGTATGATAATCGGTGCCAGTGCCCCAAAGTATAAGCAACCTGCTCGAAATGAAGCTGGTCGCCGTATTTCCAATAGGTACTGACGTTGTGGTGAAGGTTCCAGGAAATGCGTCGGTCATACGAGTAGACTTGACTGCATCTTGAAAAGCGCCCCATACGCAAAACCTCCGCCCCTCCGATCATTTCACGCAAGACGAGAAGGGCAGCACGGGGTGAGATATCGTGCTTGTGGCGATTATGCTGGCTGAAACCAATGGCCTCGCCAGCACCAGTTCAATGAACCCGGCAGATTTGACGAGGCGCGACGGCCGGTAAGCCGCCGCCCTAACATCTAGCGCGCTAGCAACAACTGGTCATGCTCTTTGAAACCGAGGTCGATCCCGGCAATCTGCCCGTCAAGACTGGCGCGTAGCTGTGTTTCGAAATCGCGATGACCCGCCGATCAACACGAAGAGTTTTTAGGCAGTCCATATTGAACGACAGCAAATGTGTTTGGCTTGTCAACCCATCGCGGGTAATGGTCAGGGCGTGATCGGTTGAGCGAATATCGCAAACCACCTTCTGCAGCATCGAGTCCTCGATCTCGACCAACTCCTCATTGTACCACAGCGATGAAAGGTCTCGACAAACCAGAACTCTTCGATGTTCCCTTTCTCCACTGGCGACTGCTCAAGTCTCTCATCGAGACTCGCGAGAGCGACACCGACGTCGAAAGACGCTCGCATAAGTAATTGGGCGGAATATTTGTTAGCGGCTCATTTGTTTTTGCCGTAGAGTCAAGAATGCCTGTCGCCGTTTTCAGCAATAGCGGGACTGTTCTCCGATCCGTAAAATTTTCAAAGGCTGACGCTCATTGTGAAACTTGAATCCAGGTGGTTTGATGACCACTTCCGCCCCCAATTCAGCCGTGAAGTTCATGGTGACACTTGACTGAAAGCTGCCCATCGCAGCATATTGCGCTCATTCCCGGTTCGGGCGATATTTGGTGCTACCGACAATATGGGGTAGATTCACTGTTGACCGACGAACCGGCCAAGGGCCCAGCCTCCTACTTACCTTCAATTGAAAGAAGTACGGGCGTCCCCTCTTCCATTGGCAGGAGTTAGTACGTAAGGGTATCCCGGCAAAGCATATGGATTTCGTCGCAATGTTGAAGAACGAGCAAGGAATGGGACACGGGCACGCAAACGCCGTTGTAGCACACACATTGGCGCAGGGCAAAAAAGTAACCTGACGACGGCGGTCAAATGGATCGCCGCCCGGGTTGCTAGCCGCATTATTTGGAGGTTGCATGGCGAACACTTTTCCTCATGGCACTGTTCACGAGGCACGCGAGGATCTTCAGGCTGCCCTGCTATCGGATCCGAATGTCTTCGTGCTGTGGGAAAGCCTGACGCCGCTCGGCCGGAATGAATTCATCTGCTGGGTGGATGATGCAAAACAGCCAAAGACGCGCCGGCGTCGCATTGAACGAACCTGTGACGAACTGTTGGAAGGCAAGAAACGCCCATGCTGTTGGGCGGGCTGCGTTCACCGCACCGACAAAGCGCCAAGCCGATGGCAGCAGGCAGTCTTGATAGATCACCAGGGGAAGAATAGGCCGTAAACCTCAAAGCGAATGTCCCGTTGTCATTTTTCCCAGGAAACAGCCGCCAGACTGCTGCCCACCCCATGGCAGACAAAATGGATAGCCTCGAGACGGACTCTTTTTCATTGGGTTGATGACCTTGATTGCATCGACCGAGATTGCATAAGTCCTGTTCATCCTCGTCGACCAATCACCCTCCCCTATGACCTTGCTGACAGCGCGCATGGCCGATGACGTAATACCCACACCCGTCTATCTATAAACCGCGCACGAAAACCGGCCAGAAGCGATAACTCGTATGGGACGAATGTGCGCGCCAGATTTTCAGAAAACGGAGCAATTGGTTGGCGTGTTGGTGTTTCTGATTTCATGTCAAGGACATCAAGTTCGGCACCAAGCCAAGCGCTCGCCGCTGCCTTTTACACAGATTGCCAGTCAAGAACAGGCTGTACGCGCCTTTATCGTCCATATGCCAGCCCTTCCAGAGACGAACTGATGGTGGCCCTCTAGCGCTCGTGGACAAAGGGTATCCATAGTTTGACTGCAGCGATTGTGACGAAACCGAGGTAGGATTCCTTGGTCTTGTCCTATCGGGTTGCGACCCGTCGCCAGTGCTTGAGCTTGTTGAAGAGGCGCTCGATCTGATTACGCCATTTGTATTTGGCTTTGTCGTGCGGGACTGGGTGGCGTCTGTTGCTCTTTGTTGGAATGACGGCCTCGATGTTGGCGCTGGCGATCTCTTCGCGAATGGCGTCAGCGTCGTACCCCTTTGTCGGCGAGGAGCGCCTCGATCTGGTCGGAGATCATCCAGAACAACGGCGCGAAGCCTTGAGTATCATGCGTTTGTCCGCGCGTCAGGACGAAGCCTGGCGGTCGGCCTTTCGCATCGCACCGGGCATGGAACCTGGTTGTGAAACCGCCGCGCGATCGGCCAAGCGCCTCGGTCTCTTGAGTCCCCTTTTTATGCCGACTGCACAATGGTGTGCCCGGACGACGGTACTGTCGATCATGTCGGCACTTCGCTCCCGTTCCACCAGTTCGGCCAGTGTCTCAAGCATTGCCTCGAAAACACCGGTCTCGACCCAGCGTCGATATCGGCGGAAGATACTGTTCCACTTGCCGTATTCATCAGGCAGATGCCGCCATTGCGCTCCTGTACGCGCCATCCACAGCGTGCCTTCGAAATAACGCCGATTGTCCTGAGCAGGGCGGCATCCACGCCCACTTTCAGCAGGTAGAAGCGGACTGATTACCGACCATTCCTCGTCTGTCAAACCTATCCGTTCGCCCAAAGCAGCCTCCAAATGGCAGCCTTGAATCAAAAAGCGATTCTGCAGTCAACCTTTGTCCACGAGCGCTAGCCAGAATAGGTTTCCGTTACCAACAATGGCGTATCTTTTGTATGTTCACGGATTTTGATACAATTTATACGGAAATATTGGAAGAATACCTGATTTCGAACAGTTGCCCATGAGTATACTAGGTGGGCGGCTCTCCTAGGCAGTGGTTGGTGGCGACTTCTCGCTGAGATAAAGGAGCTTAGTATGTACAAACATATCCTGATCGCAACCGACGGATCCGATCTTGCTGATCGCTGTGTTGAGCAGGGTCTGGCTCTGGCAAAAGCGTTAGATTGTGATGCCACAGTGGCAACAGTGACCGCACCGTACAGCAGCGCCGGTATCTTTGGTGGAATGTTTGATGATAAGGCCATCGTAGATAGGTATGATCAAAGCTGGAAAAAACATGCGGAAAGAATTCTTCAAAACGCCCAGGACACAGCGCGGAAAATCGACCTCAAAGTCAACGTTCTGCACCTGGTCAATCCAATACCATCAGATGCTATTCTAAAAGCAGCCGACTCGATCGGATGTGATCTCATTGTTGTTGCAACCCGCGGGTATTCCGGGGCACAGCGCCTGCTTCTGGGAAGCCAGGCAAATGAGATCGTCACGTTGGGGAAAAAGTCCGTGCTTGTCGTAAGATAGACTATAAAAATAATAAACGTATCAAGAGAGCCATAGAATGGCTTTTCAGCAGAAGGGCGTATGAACTATACAGAATATCGATTTTCTAATCTTTCAATCGACGTAGTATATATAATAGAACTACACCGCCACTGTTTATGTCCAAATGCACCTATTCATCATTCAGAGCCTACACGGAACAGAACAACTCGCCGCCTTGCCCCGATGGGCATCCCTACCGGCCTCAGACTTTCCTGCGCGTCCTGGGTCCGGGATTGGTTACCGGGGCCGCAGACGATGACCCGAGCGGGATCGCAACTTATAGCCAGGTGGGAGCGCAGTTTGGCTATTCGCTCGGATGGACGATGTTGTTCAGCTATCCGTTAATGGCTGCGATGCAAGGTGTGAGTGCTGGTATCGGCGTTGTAACCGGACAAGGAATTGCGCAAAACTTGCGCCGACATTATTCGCCGTGGTTACTGCGTGGGGCGGTTGTGTTTTTATTCCTCGCAAATTTCATCAACATCGGGGTAGATCTTGCGGCGATGGGAGCAGCTGTACGACTATTTGCCGGCGGCCCCGAGATCCTCTATACGTTGGTTTGTGCAGCCCTATGCGTAACGCTCGAAGTCATGGTGAGCTATAGGCGCTACGCTTCTGTTCTCAAATGGCTGGCTCTTTCGCTTCTTACATATGCCGCAGTGGTAATGACGGTTAATGTGCCGTGGTACGCGGCGTTACAAGGTGCACTCATACCCCGTCTTGTCTTCGACAGGGAGCATGCCATGGCTTTGGTTGCAGTTTTTGGTACAACGATCAGCCCCTACCTGTTTTTTTTGGCAGGCAGGGGAAGAAGTTGAGGAGTTGCATCGCAGACATGTTCGGCGGCTATTGGCATCTCCCAAGACAGCGCATGCCGAGCTTACTAGGATCAAGACCGACACTTTGATCGGAATGGCGATCTCAAATATCATTGCCCTATTTATTATTATAGCCACCGCGTCCACACTGAATGCGAACGGTATTATCGACATCAAAACATCGGCCCAGGCTGCGGAGGCCCTGAAGCCGATCGCCGGAGAGTTCGCATTCGTCGCCTTCGGGATCGGCATTATCGGTACTGGATTACTTGCAGTTCCTGTACTGGCTGGTTCCGCGGCTTACGCCGTTGCGGAGATGTTTCGCTGGCCTGAGGGCCTTGATCGGCGTCCTCGTGAAGCCAAGTCGTTCTATGGCACGATCGCTATTGCAACGATTGGCGGTGTCGTTCTCAGTTTCATCGCAATAGACCCTATTCGCGCCTTGTATTGGTCCGCATTTCTCAATGGCGTGCTGGCTACACCTCTGATGATAGTCCTGCTGACAATGGCGACCAACAGACGTATTACGGGGCGACTGACGGCGCCCACATGGATGGTTAGTCTGGGGTGGTTGGCAGTTTTAGTTATGTCATTGGCAACAATAGCTTTTTTTCTCTTATGATAATGGCATCAAGTTCTGCTTAGAGACCGCGGGTTCATTGAACGCGCCCGAAATGCAGAGGCTGTCGGATGGGCGACCATTCAGATTTCACTGGGTTACCGCTGCGCAAGCCTGCCAATTGCTTAGTTATCTCACGCCAATAGAGTTGCGATACAGGATATATGCCGCAACCATGAAGATTATCGTGGCGAATATTCGGTTTGAGACGTTCTTGTATGCACTCAATCGCGTGGCGAGCATCATTCCGAATACCCCTCCTATAATGCCACCTCCGATAAACTCAGCTGCAAGCCACCAGTCGATTAGACCGGAACTGGCATAGTTCAAAGCCGTGGCCAGTCCAAAAGCGCCCACCGAGAGAAGGGACGTGCCGATTGCGTTGATCATCGGCATACCTGTTGCCAACATCAAACCGGGCACAATCAGGAAGCCCCCGCCGATACCGAAGAATCCGGATGCCGCGCCAGAGGCAAGAGCTATAGCTGCTGTAACGAGACACATTCTTAGGTCGACCGGGCGGCGCTCGACGTCCAATCTCTTTTTGGGCTTCAACATGAACAGTCCAACGACGATCATGAGGATGCCGAACAGAAAGATGAGACGATCACCGTCTAAAGCTTTTCCAAGACTGGAACCGATAAGTGCCCCGATAACGCCTAGTGCAGAGAAGACAGCGCCACAGCGCCACCAGACGTTCCCCTTCAGCGCATGGCTCGTAAAATTCGCGAACGCGTTGACCGAAACAGCAAGTGCACCCGTACCGATGGCGACATGGGGCTGGCTCACACCGACAACATACAAGAGTAGCGGTGTTGCCAGGATTGAGCCGCCGCCACCGAGCAATCCCAGCATGAAGCCCACAACACCTCCGGAGCCAACTGCCGTAAAGAAAGAGCTACTCAACTCCGTCTGCTCCCAGTTCTATCATGCACGATCATCCCCACCAGCATGGCGATGACGAACAGAACGGTTTGTGGCAGCCCAACCGCAAGCGACGCAATAGCGGGACCAGGACAAAAGCCGCCAATGCCCCATCCCAGACCGAACAGCGCCGAGCCTATGATAAGAGGCGCGTCGATACGCCGGTTCGTTGGCACATGAAAACTGTCGTCGAACGCAGGATGCCGCATTCGTTTCGTTATCTGAACGCCAACGAAGGCAACGATGACGGCTCCACCGAGAACAAAGGCAAGACTTGGGTCCCATGCGCCGAAAATGTCGAGAAAGCCCTTGACGCGGACGGGGTTGAGCATTCCGGACAACGACAGTCCGAAGCCGAAAACAACACCTGAGGCAAGAGCCCCGCAGAATTGATAAATCTTGCGGTTCATAGACCCAGACCTCTCAGCACTGTAACAGCAATCACCCCGGTTGTCAGAAAGGTCGTAACCGCTACCATGGATCGCGGTGACAGACGAGCCAACCCCAAGACACCATGACCGCTGGTGCAGCCAGATCCCATGCGCGAACCAAAGCCGACAAGAAGCCCGGCTACGATGATCAGCGGCCACCCGGCAGTAGTTTGAACAGCTGGCCAATTACCGAACACCATCAGATATATGATTGGCCCTAATACGAGCCCCAGAACAAAGGCGAGGTTGGTCGACAGTGTACTTCCCTGTACGAGGCGTCCGACAATTCCGCTTATTCCCGCAATCCTGCCATTGAGGATCAGAAGCATCGCGGCGGAAGTGCCGATCAACATTCCTCCAGTAAGCGAAGACAGGTATGTGCTCATTTTGCCTTCTCCACGCAGAAGATGTCGTAAAGGGAGGCGACCAGGTGCGCCGCCTTGTCTTCGGTGAGCCGATAAAATATCTGCTTTCCTTCCCGACGCGTCTCAACGATTGAGGAACTGCGTAGCACTGTTAAATGCTGCGATAGATGCGGTTGATGAACATCGACTTTTTCCTCCAGCTCGCCAACGGAATATTCGCCTTCCACCAGGCTGCAGACAATCATCAGACGGGCTGGATGGGACAATGTCTTTAGCAAGTCAGCCACTTCGCCCGCCCGCAAGGACAGTTCTGCCGAAGATAGTCCGGCCTTCATCATTACCGTTATGTCTTTGGTCATTCCCATACAGCTCCTTCCAATGCATCCAGTGGAAACTTCAGGTAGCGCTTGCCGTTGGCTTCTGGCTCAGGCAGTCGTCCGCCGCGTATGTTTACCTGTAGCGCATGCAAGATGAGCTTTGGCATTGGCAGCGTTTTGTCGCGCTTGGTCCGTAAGGCAACGAAGGCCTCTTCCGATGCGCCCGCCAGGTGCGAATTGTACTTCTTTTGATCCGCCACAGTGCTTTCCCAACGCGGCGCACGCCCCCCCGGCTGGTAATCATGTCCGGTGAATATCCGTGTCTCATCTGGAAGTGCTAGGATGTTCTGGATCGACTTCCAAAGTGCTCTCGCATCGCCGCCGGGAAAATCCGCACGTGCCGTACCGCTGTCAGGCATGAAGATTGTGTCATGCACAAAGGCGGCATCGCCCACCACGTAAGTGATGGAGGCGAGCGTATGCCCCGGCGAGAACAGAACCCTGGCATCAATGGAACCGATCCTGAACGTCTCGCCATCGGCAAACAGCCGATCCCATTGTGAGCCATCGGTGGCAAGCTCGGGCCAGTTATATATTCCCTTCCACAGCTTCTGGACGTCGGTTACATGCTCACCTATCGCTGTTTTCGCGCCGGTTCTCTCCTTCAGATACTGGGCTGCAGAAAAATGATCGGCATGTGGATGGGTGTCTAGAATCCATTCGACAGTCAGGCTGTTATCGCGAACGTAATCGAGAATTGCATCGACATTGATCGTCGCCGTTGACCCCGACTTTTCATCAAAATCGAGAACGGGGTCCACTATTGCGCACATACCAGTTGCCGGATCGGACACCACGTACTGAACGCTGGAGGTTCTCTTGTCGAAAAAGCCTTTCACCTGCGGTCGATGGTCAGCAAAGTGTAGGAGCCACGATGCCGCGACACTGGTATCAAAGCCGAGCTGATGTCCGAATGGTACGACGTCTTCAACAGACATGCGTCCATCCAACACCTCTCCGATAAGATGAAGGTTGAGCGAACGCGTACCTGTTTTGCAATGCGCCAGCACGGGGCCGTCAGATTTTCTGACCGCCGCCTGAAACGCACGCACATCGGCTTCAGTGATCGTATTCATTGTGGCTGGAATATATGCATAAGAGAGATCGCATTGGTGGGCTGCATCGCATTCCGCTTGGCTTCCGGGCTGGTCTGCGCTTTCATTATCGGGACGGTTGTTGATCAGCGTTTTGAAGCCGCTTCGATCGAGTACACTGAGTTCTTGCGCGTTTGGCTGCGAAGACACCGACAGCTTCTCAGTTATTTTGGTGACGGGCATCTCTACCTCCGACGTTAATATTATATAATATACTATAATGTATAATATTAAGCTTTTCAAGCCTCCCTCGA
Source organism: Brucella sp. JSBI001 (assembly GCF_026014005.1). Lineage (NCBI taxonomy): Bacteria > Pseudomonadati > Pseudomonadota > Alphaproteobacteria > Hyphomicrobiales > Brucellaceae > Brucella > Brucella sp. JSBI001. The sequence goes on from NZ_CP110339.1 coordinate 2,144,717, forward strand.
AAAGGAAGATTCTCAAAACCTGCGCAGAAACTCTAACGAAAAAGGCAAAAGCCCAATCGCCGGAAGAAGAATTCTATAACTTCAAATTTTCAGGCCACTAGCAAAGGGTCTCGATAGAGGTAAGATGATATGCATCCAATGTCCGGAGGTACCTCAATGAGCCGATTGCATACAGAAAGCCATCTCGTATCCCGGATCGGATGGCTTCGCGCAGCGGTACTCGGCGCCAATGATGGTATTGTCTCAACGGCCAGCCTCATTATGGGCGTCGCATCTGCTTCGACGGGAACGACGCAGATAGTGGTCGCTGGCATCGCGGGCCTTGTCGCAGGCGCGATGTCCATGGCGGCGGGTGAGTATGTTTCTGTCAGTTCTCAATCCGATACGGAGTTGGCAGATCTTGCCAGAGAACGCAAGGAACTCGAAACTCAGCCCGAAGCAGAGCTCGATGAATTGATGCAAGCCTATATTGATCGCGGCCTAACCCCGGAACTGGCGCGGCTGGTGGCAGTACAGCTGACCTCACGCAATGCTCTGGAAGCGCATGCCCGTGACGAGCTGGGAATTGTCGAACACATGGAAGCACGGCCTGTGCAAGCCGCGCTGACCTCAGCGGCCACGTTCTCGATCGGGGCCGCCCTACCCTTACTGATGGCGGTCATCGCGCCTCCATCCATCTTGCTTTACGCGGTTGCTATCTCTTCCTTGTTGTTTCTGGCGTTTCTAGGCGCTATCGGCGCCAAGGCGGGAGGAGCTAATATGCTTAAGGCAACCGTTCGCGTCACCTTTTGGGGCGCATTGGCCATGGCAATCACGGCTGGTATTGGGGCTCTGGTCGGCACAGCGGTCTGATGATCGCTGTCAAACTTTTTGGATCGAGTTTTACCAAGAAGAATGATCATCGTTGGCAAGACGCCGGACAATGCGCATTATAATACGCTCATTCTGTAGCTTGGAAGACCACAAAGATGCGGTACTTGGGTGAAGATCGATCAAAGACAATCCTTTTGATTTTTGCCTTGTGCGGACTTGTGATCGGGCTTGGCTTGCATTTCTCCGGTTACTCATACGGGGCACGGCTAAGTTGGACTATAGCCACTCTGCCTGTGCTGGCGGCTTTGCTCGTCGAAATTCTCCGAAGTCTATTGCGAAAGGAGTTCGGGCTGGACATCGTCGCGGCGATGTCGATGTCGGCCGCTCTGGCATTTGGGGAAATGCTGGCAGCTTCGATTGTCGCCCTTATGTATACCGGCGGGGCCTTTCTTGAAAGCTTTGCCGAAGGACGGGCACGCCGTGAGATGCACGCTTTGCTGTCTCGTGTACCCCGAACGACAATGCGTTATATCGATGACCATCTCGACGAGATTGCCGTTGATACTATTCGCCCGGGTGACCGCCTTTTGATCCGTCAGGGAGACGTCATCCCCGTTGACGGAAGTGTAACTTCAGTAAAAGCTTTCGTAAACACGTCTGCTTTGACGGGAGAGTCACTTCCGATTTCGCTTACATCCGGAGCCGATGTGTTGAGCGGATCAGTGAATGCTGGCGATGCCTTCGATATTGTTGCCAGACACGAAGCAAAAGATAGCACCTACGCTGGCATCGTTCGCCTCGTGGAAGAGGCCCAGCATTCGAAAGCCCCAATGTCGAGGCTGGCAGACCAATGGTCTATCGGCTTTCTGATAGTGACTGTCTTAATCGCCTTCTGCGCATGGTTTTTCACGGGAGACCCGATAAGGTCGGTCGCCGTTCTCGTCGTGGCGACGCCATGTCCTCTCATCCTGGCGGTACCTGTCGCTCTTGTTGCCGGACTATCGCGCGCCGCTCATTTCGGCGTACTGGTGAAGGGTGCTCGTCCATTGGAGAACATGACTCGTATCAACACGTTGGTGCTGGACAAGACTGGAACACTGACAGACGGCCGCCCACAAATTACTTCAATCAACGCGCAGCCAGGATTGAGCGAAAATGATCTACTGCGTTTCGCCGCCTCCCTAGACCAGGTATCCAAACATCCGATGGCGCAGGCTCTTGTACTGGCCGCTCAGCGGCGCGGTATAAATCTTGTATTGCCGACCGACGTCAGCGAACTGGCAGGAGATGGCGTGGCTGGCAGGGTTGATAGCAAAAGCGTCGTTGTCGGCGGAAACAGCTTCGTTGAGAGACAGGTCAATGCGAAACTGAGTGAAATCCCCCATACAGAAGCTGGAGCGGCACTGATTGCAGTCGCGATAGATGGCAGCATCGCGGGTTATATCATTATGGCCGATCCCTTGCGCGGCGAAGTGGTCGATACGTTACGCGGCTTACGCAAGGACGGCGTAAAGCGATTAGTGCTGGCGACAGGTGATCGTGCTGCAGTGGCCAAACGCATTACCAAGGGCTTGGGGCTTGATGCCATCTACTCCGAGCTTTCACCCGATCAAAAGGTACTGACCGTGCTCAGCGAGCGTAAGAACGGCCCCGTGATGATGGTCGGAGACGGGGTCAACGACGCGCCCGCACTTGCAGCGGCTGATGTCGGCGTTGCCATGGGTGCGAGGGGAGCGGCGGCCTCGGCAGAAGCGGCCGATGTCGTTCTTCTCGTAGATAGAATAGACAGACTTCGCGCCGGGATAGAAATTGCCAAGCGATCAAGGCGTATTGCTGTCGAAAGTGTTGTGGTTGGGATTGGTCTTTCTGTAATCGCCATGATCGTAGCAGCGTTCGGTTATCTAAAACCTGTTCAGGGTGCATTGCTCCAGGAGATAATTGACGTCGCTGTCATCCTCAATGCGCTTCGGGCGTTGAGAATCTCACCCAACATCGGCAAATGGACGTCATGGTAAATCAGAATGTGAACTGGTGAATAAGTCACCTACAGCTTCACACCGAATTGCTGTTCCTCCAGCACGCAATAAGAACAGAGCATTGAAGCGTAACCGCCTTGCCAGTACCGCGCCGGTCTTCGGACCAAGCACCATTAGCGCTGTTGCCCATGCATCCGCTTCGGCACAGGTACCTGTCACGACGGTGACTGACGCCGGAGGCCCCATCAAGGGAGCACCGCGACTTGGGTCCATGGTGTGCGACAGGCGGTAATCGTTGACATTAATCCAATGCCGATAATCGCCCGAGGTGGCGACCGCCGCATCCTGAAGGGCGAGAACCGAATGAGCTGCCCGACGATCATAGTCAGGAGCCTCTACTGCAATCGACCAAGGACTGCCATCTGGACGCAACCCGAGCGTCCGCACCTCCCCATCGATTCCGACGAGGCCGGACGAAATCCCGAAAGTCAGCAACCCATCCGCCAGACGATCCACGCCATATCCCTTGGCAATTCCATTGAGATCGAGCGAAACGGGAGCTGTCTTTCGCACCATTCCTGCCTCGATGTCCAGTTCCAGGATTTCATGAGCGGGTCGGCGCTTGCGCTCAAGCGCTGCCCGTATCTGCTCCCGGTGAGCCTCCGAAGGCCCGAAACCCCAAGCGCTCACGGCGTCGCCCATACCAATATCAAACGCGCCGCCTGATGCACGGCCAATGTCGAGCGCAAGGCGCAAAACGTCCAGCAGTTGCTGCGGCACCTTTATCCAGCGTCCCACCGGCGCGGCGTTCAACTGCATCAGTCTGCTATCGGGCTTCCACGTGGACATTGCACCGTCCACTGCGTCCACTGCCGCCTGAAGTGCGACCCGAACGGGTTGGGGATCGAACCCCGCTGTTTGAGAGAACAATGCCGACCAACGTGTACCCATGGTAGGCCCGCTCAAAGCGTAACGTTGCATCTCAGTAGACGTCTTCGACATAACGTCCCTCCGCCTTGAGATTGGCCAATGTCTGCCCTGTGGAACCCAGAATGTCGACAAGAACCGACGAGACTCCGTTGGCCATATCGCGTCCGCCACACACCATGATCCGCGCCCCCTCCTGAATCAGCCGAGTGACTTCATCGGCTTCCTCCCGAAGAGCATGCTGCACATAGCGCGGCATTTTCCCGCGTGAACAACAAGAGCTAATCTGCGCAACTTGCCCCTTCTGCTTCCATTCGCGGAGTTCGTCGCCATAGAAAAAATCGCTATTCATCCGGCGCATTCCAAAGAACAGATGGATCGGGCGATGCCGCGTATTGGCGCGGATGAAGCCCGCCAAAGGCCCGATTCCGGTTCCGGCACCGATCAATATCAGGGGCGTATGTGTTCTATCCTCCGCATGGAAATCTGGATTGCGACGCAGGAAAGCGCTGATCGTGTCTCCAGGCTCCAGTTCCAAGAGCTGGGAAGAGCATAGCCCTCCCGGATGTTTTCTCACGACGATCTCGACAAAGCCATCGTTGCGTCCAGAAGCCAGTGAGTAAAACCGGGGAACGGTTGATCCCGAAGGAACGATGGCGAGGAGATCGCCGGCCACAAAGCGCCCCAGTCCGCAGCCACGCAATTGCTGCCAGAAGGAAAGCCTCGGCAAGGCAAAGCGCAGGATTGCTGCGGGCGCTTGCACTTCGGCACCATAATCACGGCGCGACACAAGCGTAAGCGGGACGGCGGCGGGTTGAACGGCCTGGTGCGTGAGTTCCAGGTCTATGCCCACCGCAGCACCGAGTTTCCGCCCCCATCGGGCAAAAGCCTGCGGCGACTGACGGTCCACTGTGTCAAAGGGTATGAGCATTCTCCATCCGGCGGCATGCGCCGTCTCCGTCACCGCCCGCGCGAAACCGCAGTAGGCAGGAAAGCTACTGTCGCCGAACCCGAGCACAACCAGCGGAATTGCCGAATCCGCTGCCTGAAGCGAGAGCCTTTCAACGAACCCCTTGGCCGAAGCGGGCGCATCGCCTTCGCCATAGGTAGCGGCCAAAATGATAATGCGCCGGACCTGCCGATAACGACCTGGATCAAAGGCCGACATCGGCGCAGCGTGAACCGTCTGGCCAGAATTGGACAGCGCCGCATGCAATGTTGCTGCAAAACCCCATGTGCTACCGCCTTCACTGCCGACGAGAATGATTGTCTCCGCTCGTCCTGCTGCACAGTTTTCGTGAATGCGCGGCCTTCCGCGACGCCCGTCGGACCAGAGAAAAACGCCCGTACCCGCCATGACCGGAACGCCAAGAGCCATCAGGCCAAGGAGCAGCCCCAAAACGGAAGCCCCCCGTCCTGTATGCAGCATATAGATTGTTTCCGACAGGCGTCGCCACCCAGTCAGATCGCTCCAGCCGAGAAGCGCGCCCGTGCCTTGATCGATATAACCGGTTCCCCGGTCGGTCTTGAGGGTGAGAATGTCCGTGGGGTCAGACGGATCGGCGAATGACAGGCTGCGCAATTGCGCAACCTGAATCTGCCGCAACGGTTCCATCGTAGCCGGTAGCGCTCCGGTCCGGCCGCTTGCCTCGGTCTGCATGACCGGCGACACCGCGCCGTCCGGCAAGAGATCGAAGGTGGAAGCCGTCATCCACAGGGCCGTTGCAGACGAAAGGAAAAGTCCCGCTACGGCCAGCCGAGCGATTTCAACATGCAGACGCCCGGAAAGCGGGCCACGCAGGCGCGAAAACCAGCGCTGCCAGCCTCCGACCCGTCGTACGACAAGCGCCACCCCGGTCAGGTTCAGCACCAGCATGGCGGCAGCACCAGCAGCCATGACAATGCGGCCGCTATCATCGAGAAAGAGCGAACGATGCAGACTTGTCAGCCAACGTTCGACCGGATTGGGATCGGCGGACGCGACACCCTGACCAGTAGAGGGGTCAATGACCGTCGCCCGGGGCGCACCGTTATCAAACCAATAGGCCGTCATCCGGCCGGACGGCGTCCGCCGGATTTGCTCTACTTGCGGATAGACCGCTTGAACACGCGCCGCCAGATCGGCGGTCGAAAGTGTCAACTCCCCCTGTGGAGACGAGACACTTTCGACAGCGGGAAAGATCGACAGGGCTGCACCGCTGATACTGAGCACAATCAGGAGCAACGCGGGAAGAAGTCCCGCCCAACGATGGATAACTCGGAACATGGCGGTCACCGATTATAGAGAATAATCGGCTGTTGCGATGTAACGTCGTCCTTTGACTGGAGCTTTCGCACCGCCGGATGTGAGTGGTATAACCACCTCATTGGGACTGTCGCGCATGTCTTCCACAGCAGCGTCGACGTGCAATGTGTAGCCCGCATCAAAAAACGCGTCGGCCAAATCAACTGTGATTTCAAGCGTACGACCCGCACCGACACTCGCGCCGGTGATACCGTTGATCTCGCTCGTATTACCACCCGTTGCACGATACCATCCGGACAGGTGTTCGTAATATTTGGATTTGCCGCCAGCCATCCAAAGGCTACCGGCATATTTACCCTCAGCATCCATGATGTAATAAGCGAGATACGCGCCGTCACCGCCATAACTGTTCAGCGTCGTTGTCAGTGTTACGGGCCGGGCCATTGCGATATCCGGAAGCGTAAGCGCCGTGGTCATTGCCAATGCTGCAAGAAGTGCTTTCATGCCAGTCTGCCTCTTTCAAAGAAACGGCACGCGGACCTCGATCGATCCGCGCTTATGCCCGCTACTCTCGCAAGAAGAGCTGAACACCACCTGACACCGATGCGGTTTCTGCTTCAGCGCTTTGTAAGAAATGAACCGCTCCAAACCGCGATAAACGAAAACGGCGGACCTGCCAGCAGGTCCGCCGCGTCAAGCATTTACAGTAAATCCGCCAGCTATCGGCGCAACGACATACGCTTAAGTGTACCGTCGCGAAGAATGAACTGGTGCCATATCGCTATCAGCGCATGAAGGCCGGCCAGATAAAGAATAATGGTGCCGGCATTCTCATGAAATTCGGCGATCAATCCGGGGGAGCCTTGCATTGGGGCCGTAATGGCCGGCACGGAAAGACCGAAGAAGGATATCGCTACTCCCATCCGCGAGGCGGCATACCAGCCGCTGAGCGGCAAGGCGATCAGCAGCAAATAGAGGATTGCATGGCCCGCCTTTGCCGCAAGGGCAAGTGTGCCTTGCGCCGGAGATTCTGACGGCGCTGCACCGGAAAGCCGCAAAAAGAGACGAGGTAACACAAGCACGAGTACGGCAAGCCCTAGAGAAAAATGCAAGAAAGGCGGATTCTCCGCCAGACTGCGTCCACCCACCGACGTGAACCATGCTCCGAGGATCAACGCGGCGGTGAGCCAGTGAATCACAACCATGCTTTTTGAATAACGATCAGGACTGCGAGGCATAACAAGTCTTTCCTTGGATGAAGGCGCTCTCAATGGTAAGCGCGATGGCTTATTTCACGACGACATTTGGCAGTGAGTTTTTCTCGAGCAAGGGGCTGGAGGGCGTGTCCGGCACAGCGCCTGACCGCTGTTCTTCGTCATGTCTTGATTTGCGGTGGCGGTCATCGTCGTGATCGTATTCGCGATCCTTGTGTTTCATTTTGACTATAGCAAGCGTAGCGGGATCAACTTTAGCCCTGAAAGCAATTCCGGTTTTGTCGGAGCCACGGACCTCATAACAGCCGTCATCGATTTTGATCCGCGCCACGGTCCAGCCGCGAGAAGTAGCCATTGCGTGAACCGCGTCCCTGGATTGCCACTTGTCCATCGATACATGGCAGTCATCATCGGCTCGCGCCACGCCGCTTCCTGCTGCGATCATTAAAAAGGAGATTGCCGCAAGGTAATTTACCATCATATCATTGTTCCTGATCAATGCGCTTTGAAGAGAACAATGCCAGCCATTTCTGACGAACAGCTGAAGCTGGCAAGGATATGACGTCAGAGGAATGACAGCTTACGGCTTCAGTTAGAATATGTTCGCATCTGACCAGACGACACGGGTTCCGGTTTTCTATCGAATAAAAGGTGCTATTGGATGCGCGTCCTGTTGATCGAAGACGATATAATCCTTGGCAAGGCCGTTCGCGATCATATCGCTGTCAACCATTCTGTGGATTGGGTGACCCGCCTCGACGACGCAACCGAGCATGTCGGCTCGGCAGTCTACGACCTAATCCTGTTGGACCTGATGCTTCCCGACGGGCTGGGTATCAATTTTTTGCGCAATCTTCGCGCCAAAGGTAGCGTCACGCCAGTCATTATTCTCACGGCGCTGGATCAGATTTCCGACCGGATCGAAGGTCTTGACGCCGGGGCCGACGATTACCTGATCAAACCGTTCGATCTGGCAGAGCTTTCGTCGCGACTGAACGCTGTTGCACGACGCTATAGCGGCAATCCCAACCCTTTGGTCGAAATGCGCGACCTCCAGATCGATCTGGCCGCCAAGACAGTGAGGCAAGGGGGACGCACCATTGAACTGACCAGCCGCGAATGGGCGCTGCTGGAAACCTTCTTGCAGCGACCCGGCATTGCATTGACCAAGTCGCAACTCGAAGACCGGCTCTATGCCTTCGGGTCGGAAGTTGAGAGCAATACGATTGAGGTCCATGTCAGCCGCCTCCGTAAAAAGCTTGGGCACGGGATCATCGACACGGTTCGCGGCATCGGCTATCGGCTTGGAAACGCGAAATGATACAACCAAAGAGCCTGCAATGGAGGCTTTCGCTCTGGCTCGGACTCGGTGCGACCCTGCTGTGGGTCATTACCACCATTGTGACAGCACAGCTTCTGCGCCACGAACTGAATATGGCCTTTGACAGCGCCCTGGAAGAAACGGCGCAGCGCATTCTGCCAGTCGCAGCGCTTGAGATATTGGGACGCGATGCCGACGACACCGAACAGCGGGTTGCCACCCTGCGCCAGCACGACGAATATTTCACTTATGTGGTCCGTGACGCAGCCGGAACCGTACAGATGCGTTCACATAATGCGGATGTGACCATTTTTCCGCCCTATTCAATAATGGGTTTCAGCAGCACGCCAACTCACAGGCTCTACTCCGACGCCGCAATGCAGGGTAGCCTCACAATTACTGTCGCTGAACCCCTCTCCCACCGACGCGAAACGGCGAAGCACATATTATACACGCTTGCCGTACCTCTCGCCCTAGCCGTCCTCCTTGGCTTGATCGGTGTCTGGCTCATCGTACGTCTTTCCATGGCTCCGGTGCGCAGTTTTCGCGATCAGATCGAGGCACGTGGCAGCGGAGATCTTGATCCGGTCGCCGTCTATGGCCTTCCCTCCGAAATTGACACTGTCGCCAAAGCAGTAAATCGGCTGTTGGAGCGTTTGAAACTGACTCTGGAAGCCGAACGCAGTCTTGCGGCCAAGTCGGCCCACGAGTTGCGTACCCCACTGGCAGCGGCGCTCGCTCAGTCGCAAAGACTGATCATCGAAGCGCCCGATGCCACCACGCGCGAACGTGCGCAGGACATGGAAACAGCGCTGCGCCGCCTCTCCCGCTTGACAGAAAAGCTGATGCAGTTGGCAAGAGCCGAGGGCGGACGGCTCCTTGCCGACAAGCCAGTAAATGTTGCTGCAATCCTTCGATTAGTTGTAGGCGAGTTCAACGGATCTACCGATGCTGTCGGTCGCATTGAGTTGGCTCTCCCTGATTACCCGGTGCTTAAGAGCATAGATGCGGATGCCTTTGCCATACTGGCGCGAAACCTGATCGAAAACGCACTCAAACACGGCGCACAGAATATGCCGATCAGCGTATTTCTAACCGCCGAAGGTGTTTTACGTGTTATCAATGCCGGCCCCACCGTGCCTCCCGAAACACTGGCTCGGTTGAGCGAGCCGTTCGAGCGCGGCCAGGCTCTGGTGCGTGGTGCGGGGCTTGGTCTTGCCATTGCCAAAACAATTGCAGGTGGAGCAGGCGGTCGGTTAGAGCTATTCTCCCCTGCATTTGGCAAGGAAGACGGCTTTGAAGCAAAATTCATATTTTCCAAATGAACTCCTAGGCCGTGCTTCCCGACATCAGCAGAAATATATCTTTCGCTCAAGCGTGAGGCAGCATTTGAAGCTCGATTGTCCACGTAGAAGTGACTGATATTGAAACTATATTTCGCCCTACCTCTGGGTTAAGCCAACCCACAGCCACCCGTGGGTTGGACGGGACAAAAGAATAAACCGAACCAAGATTGACGACCGTCAGTTTGTCGGACGACGACATCTTCTCCTTAATTTCATAGGCCATGACGCCACCAAGGCCGGCACCGAGCACAACGATGTAGGGACAAGGGCATTTCCTCCTTGCGCGAGACGGCCCAGTTCCGCATTTTTCCATATGTAAGGCTATCGGGCCTTGATTTGGCCCAAATGCAGGAAAGAACAGATAGCCCAGTGCAACTCTGAACGCCAATACAGGCCGACCGCTCTCCGACAAGAATAGGCTTACCGACAGAATGGATTAAGATCGATCAAATTCATTCACCGGGTCTGTGAACTGTGGCATTAGAACTGGGAAGGCCAGCATTGCTGCCGTGTCACGCCGATTACAGTGCTGTGCCTCAACAGACCGGCATCGACTCAGCTCTGGTTTGTACGTACCCGGAGGCACTTGACCCAGGTCAAGGTAACCCGCTTTCAAGGCAGGTTAGTCTGGCTCATGGATTTCAGTATGTCGCGAGCGTCCATGCTCAAAAAGTGGAGCTGTTTATGGAACCCGTATCCGTCAAGGCGGGCACCCTGCCGTTCCGCTCGCACGCCCTCCCGGTAGCGGCTGTTGCCGACCATTTTGATGTGGACGTGACAGTTGGCCTGACTCAGGAGGAGGCAGACCGGCGGCTTGACCTATTTGGGTCGAACAAAGTTGCTGCGCGCAAGCCCGTCACCGACTTGGCTCTGATATTGCGGCAGTTTGCCAGTTCCGTTGTGGTCTTGCTCGTGACCGCGATGGTGCTCTCGCTCGTATATGCGGAATGGAAACAGGCCGCGGCAATTGCCGCCGTACTCGTGGTTAATGCGGCCATAGGCTATTGTATGGAGCGACAGGCCTTGCGTTCAATGGAAGCGCTGAGGCAACTCGTGACACGCAACGCGCGCGTGCGAAGGGATGGCCAATCCCGTCAGGTTCCCGCCGACGTGCTTGTACCCGGTGACGTAGTGATTCTCGAAGCCGGCGATGTCGTACCGGCCGATATGCGATGCGCAAGCAGTTCAGCATTAAGCGTTGACGAGTCTGCACTCACCGGTGAATCCCTCCCGGTAGACAAAGGTGTCGATGTCAATCCCGAATTGGCTGTGCTCGCCGATCGGAGCGCCGTGCTGTTCAGAGGCACGCATGTCGTGCGCGGTAGCGGAGTGGCCATTGTTACCGGTACAGGACAGGCCACCGAAATCGGACGTATCGCCGATCTTATCGAGGGGGCCGAGAGTGGCGAATCCCCACTGGAGGGACAACTGGCGCTCCTCTCCCGTCATCTGATCTTGCTCACACTCGTGCTTGCCACCGCAGTGGCTGCGGCCGGTGTCTATTCCGGGAAGCCCATCTTTGTGATGGTGGAAACGGCGATAGCGCTCGCCGTAGCGGCGATCCCAGAAGGTCTGCCTATCGTTGCCACACTGACACTTGCGCGTGGCATGCTGCGAATGGCTGCAAACAACGCAATCGTAGAGAACCTGGCGGCAGTGGAGACGCTTGGTTCCACGACGCTCATTCTTACCGATAAGACGGGTACTCTGACCGAGAACCGGATGGAGGTTGAGAGAGTCATAACCCCTTCGGGCGAGTTCACGATTGATCACTCGCGCGCCATTTTTCTGAAAGACGAGAAACCGATCGATCCCGCCAACGATCAGGGGTTGCTGCGCGCACTACTGATTGGGGTGCTCTGCTCGAACGCAGAATATGAGCGCCATGGCGCTTCTGGCACAGGAGACCCGATGGAAGTGGCACTCCTGCGTGCCGGGGGTTTTGCAGGCCTCCATCGCAGCGAGCAGCTCGACGACTATCCGGAAGTCGCTGAAGAACCCTTCGACACGGCGACAAAGAGAATGGCGACTATACACCGCCACGACGATGGCCACTTGGCAGCCGTCAAAGGTGCGCCGGAAGAAGTGCTGGCGTCAGCTGATCGGATCGGTATCGAGGTGGAGGCACTGGATGACACTACACGGGCAGTATGGTTCGCTCATGCCGAGCGTCTGGCGGCCGATGGCCTGCGTGTGCTCGCGGTCGCCATTGATCCGGTTGCAGAGCTGAACAAACCAGCTGCCCGGGGTCTCTCCTTTCTCGGTCTTGTGGCCTTTCGCGATCCTCCACGGCACGATATCTCGGAAGCTGTGGCTGCCTTGCGCAGTGCCGGTATCCGCGTCGTGATGGCGACCGGCGATCATCCCGGCACAGCGCTCAGCATCGCCCGTGCTGTCGGCATTTCAGGACCCGATGCAGTTGTGACAATCGGGACAGAACTGCCTCAGCTTGAGGAAACATCGGAAGTCGGAGGTGATAAAAAAGTCAACTGCAACGTCTTTGCGCGCGTGACTCCAGAGCAGAAACTCAATCTGATCGACCGGTTTCAGCGCCAAGGCCAGGTGGTCGCCATGATCGGCGATGGTGTTAACGATGCGCCAGCGCTAGCCAAAGCCAATATCGGCGTCGCCATGGGCCGCAGAGGTACCGACGTGGCGCGCGAAGCGGCCGACATGGTGCTGCTCGATGATGCTTTCAGCACCATTGTGTGTTTCGGCGTGGAATATTGACCCCACTAGCGGGCGAATACTTATTCAATTTTGACCCCCGCTAGATTTCATCCGAGGATCTGACTTTTAGTCAGCGGATGGAGTAGGGAGTTGAAAAGAGTGGATACGATTGCTCGTGTCCGGCGCGCCTTCCATGTTCAAGGCTGGTCGGTAAAGAAGATCACCAGAGAGCTTCATGTTTCTCGTAATACGGTTCGCAAAATACTGCGATCTGATGCGACGGAGTTTTGTTACAAACGTGAACATCAGCCCTTTCCGAGGATGGAGCCTTGGAAAGGAGACGTTGAACGTTTTCTTGTTTCCAACGAAGGTAAGGCATCTCGTGAGCGGTTGACGCTTATCCGCATTTATGAAGAAGTTCGGTCGCTGGGCTATGAAGGCAGCTATGACACCGTCCGCCGCTATGCCAAATCCTGGTCTAAGAAGCGCGGATTAGTGGCGAGTGACGCCTACGTTCCGCTCTATTACGCGCCAGGCGAAGCTTATCAGTTCGATTGGAGCCATGAGATTATTCGGCTCAATGGTGTGACGACGACAATCAAGGTTGCGCACGTTCGATTGTGTCATAGCCGGATGATGTTTGCGCGGGCTTACATGCGCGAAAGCCAGGAAATGGTGTTCGATGCACATGATAAGGCTTTTGTGTTTTTCCGTGGCGCTTGTACGCGCGGTATATACGACAATATGAAAACGGCTGTTGATGCCATTTTTGTTGGGAAAGAGCGGCAGTATAATCGTCGGTTCCAGCAAATGTGCAGTCATTACCTTATTCAGCCTGTTGCCTGTACTCCGGCATCAGGTTGGGAGAAGGGACAGGTTGAGAACCAGGTTGGCTTGGTTCGAGAGCGCTTTTTTACACCGCGTTTACGGGTCAAAAGTTTGGAGGAACTCAATGTCTGGCTCCTCGATAAATGTATCGCTTATGCAAAAGCACACCGCCATCCTGAACAAACCCAGCGCATGATCTGGCAGGTATTTGAGGAAGAACGCAAAAGTCTTGTACCATATATTGGCCCCTTCGACGGCTTTCACTGTGTTCCAGCGTCGATATCAAAAACCTGCACCGTCCGTTTTGACAACAATAAATACTCGGTTCTTTCAACTGCAGTTGGTCGTCCTGTAGAAGTTCATGCCTATGCAGATCGGATCGTCATACGGCAGGATGGTGTGAAGGTCGCAGAGCATACGCGTAGCTTTCATCGAGGTGAAACGATCTACGACCCATGGCATTATGTGCCTGTTCTTGCTCGAAAACCTGGCGCTCTACGCAATGGCGCACCTTTCCGCGATTGGGTTTTGCCAGCCGCAATGGAGAAAATCCGCAAACGTTTGCAGAGCGCTCACGATGGTGATCGGCAGATGGTCACCATCCTCGCATGCGTACCTTCCGACGGATTGGCTAATGTCGATGCTGCATGTCAGGAAGCGCTTGATCATAACGTGTATTCTGCGGCAGTTATCATCAACATTCTCGCACGCAGTCGAGACCCGGCTCCAACTCCCACACTCCAACTCCCCGACGCACTTCGATTGATGCATGAACCAATCGCCGACTGTTCACGCTATGACAGTCTTAGGAGGGCAAGCTGATGGAACGCACGCAGGTACTTGAACTCATGGGAACGCTGAAGCTCTATGGTATGCGCAGCGCTTATGATGAGGTGATGGGGAATGGAATAAAACGGCAGCACGAACCGCCACGTATTGTGGGTGAGTTGTTGCAGTCGGAAATTGCAGAAAAGCAAGCACGTTCCATTCGATACCAGCTCAGCATAGCCAAATTACCTCTTGCTAAGGACATTGAGGACTTCGACTTTACCGGCACCCCAATCAACGAAGGTTTGGTTCGCGAGTTGGCCACAGGCATTTTTGTTAGCGATCAAAGAAATGTCGTTCTGGTTGGTGGCACGGGAACAGGAAAAAGCCATCTGGCTATTGCCATTGCGCGCGCACTCATTCGCAATGGCACACGTGGCCGTTTCTTCAATGTGGTTGATCTGGTCAATCGACTTGAAACTGAAACACGCAACGGGAAGCAAGGCAGGACCGCAGAATATCTCAACCGTCTCGACTTTGTTATTCTCGACGAGCTGGGGTACTTGCCATTCGCTCAGGCAGGCGGGCAGTTGCTGTTCCATCTTATAAGCAAGCTCTACGAGCGAACCTCGATTATCGTTACGACCAATCTGGCGTTCGGCGAGTGGCCGACCGTCTTTGGCGATGCAAAAATGACAACTGCACTTTTAGATCGCCTGACGCACCATTGCGAAATCGTAGAGACAGGCAACGATTCATGGCGCTTTAAAAACCGCTCTCAAAGCTAAAGCCGAAACAGCTAATCACCCGCACTTGGCCTACCCTTTGCAACCCCGGCCAGCGTCGGGCAGGCCAAGTGCTAATCCGTAATCGGGGGGTCAATATTGGACAAGTAAAGGGGGTGAATATTCCGTTCCGATTGACAGCCCACCTTTCGGACAATGATAAGGTCGAGCGGCGCTTTCAGCGCATTGGCGATCTCGACCGCAACAGGAACGCCTCCGCGCGGCAGCGCCAGTACAACTGGATCGACAAGCTTAAGCTTGGCAAGCTCACCGGCCAGTTTTCGCCCTGCTTCGTTGCGGTCCCGGAACATGATTTCAATCTGCTGGCCACAATTCGCGCAGAGACTTTTTCATGGAGTTCCGGACTTGGACGATCTCCCCATGCGAAATATGCCGGTCCAGCAGCCGAAAAACGGCCGCAACCGCACGGTCTGGATCGTTCAGGAGATCGTCGGAAAAGGCTTCCTGCACACGCTCCATGAAATCAGCTTTCTTGCGCTCCCACACGGGCGTTTCGAGCGGCTTCCAGCCCTCGAAATAGACACCGCGGACAAGGACGGGGAGCTGGGACGAAAGATCAACCATCTCTTCCTGTGGAAGCCAGTCGCGCAACGTCTGCGGAACGCATCGCAACAAACGATAGGCTCGGCGTTCATCCCAATTCAGTTGATCGGCAAGCTCCTTAACCCATTGCTGTGCCTGCTGTGCAGCCTGCGTGAAATTAACGATTGATGTAGCGCCCATTTGGCATCTCCTCTTTTTGCGAACATGGACCATGGCAGCGGCGCGTCGGCGGATCGCATCGCTGCCATGGAAACGAAATCACTCTCCCTTAACCGCGATCTTCTTTTCCGCCCTCTTTGCCTCGACGGTCTTGGGCAACTTCACCGTGAGAAGGCCCTTGGCGAAATATGCGTCGATCTTGTCATTATCGACACCGTCGGGAAGCAGGAAACTGCGCTGGAATGAACCGTATCGGCGCTCGGACAGATGGTAGTCTTTCTGCTTGTCCTCCTTTCTCTCGCTCTTTTCGCCCTTGATCGTCAGCGTGTGGTTGGACAACTTGATCTCGACGTTCTTTTCGTCGAGGCCAGGAAGTTCCGCCGTGATCTCATAAGCATCATCCTTTTCAACGAGGTCTATCGCAGGAGCTATCTGCCATTCGGCGCGGGAGATGCGCGGCACCTCGAAACCCAGAACCTTTGACGGCAGGCGCCAGTCGAACGGCCGAAAATCGTCAAAAAGCCGATCGATCTCGCGGCGCAGGTTTTCGAAGGGCATCCGCTCTCCGGTCGTTGCGGGGGCAGCGGATTTGGTAATAGGTAGTTTGGTGGCAGCTTCGGCCATAGCTGATCTCCTTGGAGTTGAACAAATGTTCGCAGGAACCGCTGCCTACGCCCCTTCAACCTTGGGGTCTCTCCGGAGGCACTAGAGCAAGAGGACAGTGGAACCGCCTGTCGGATATCTTCGCCGATCCGGGTCCATCACTTGGCCGGTCGCGCCTGAAAACGCTTCGTTCGCCTGGCTTCACCCGATCCAGTTCAATCCAACAAAGGCCTCAGCAAACCCCGTTTGGCGCCCTCTTTCCTTGACGCGGATCAAAAACTGGCAAAAAAGACGAGCCGCATCTGCACTTTGGCTCCAAGATGCTCGTCCTCGGAACCGGCACACGCTAGCTCGCCAAGTCGCTTGCATCATAATTATCCCGCCCAGGCCACTTAAGGGCGGCATTGTGCTGACAGCGGATTGCAAGCCTCTGATTTATGGCAAGTGAGGCTTTGAAAACACTTCTTTTAAATGCAAGGGACAAGAGTTGACGAAAGCTGAAGATCCATACCACCGACGATCGGTCAGGTGGCACTCAGAGAAACGTGGTTCGCTCAATCAAGCCGAAAGCCGTAAGCACCCGAAATGAAGAACCTTTCCGTGATCAACGGATTTTTGAGGAAGGGGCTCTGTTTGTCCCTGCCCTGGATCGGGAGGCCTGCAACGTAGGAGGTAGCTTTAAAACTGTCCGCCATATGGTGGATAAATGCTTTCCTGCTGTTTGACCGGGGTCAATGCCCTCCCCTGCGACAATGCTAAACTTTAAAAAAGCGCGGACGATATAAAAAATATCAGTGCGATCAGTTTGCAGGATGTCAGATGCATGCGGTGCTGGCAGCCCCTAACGTTGGAGAGAGGTTCTTGGGTATTTCAAACCAAACTGATGCAATCGCCTTTTTGACCGATATCGGCAAGCCTGGAGTTTCCGAGTCCGTCGAGATCATCGACACGCATATTTCCCGGATCATTCTTGCTGGCGACTGCGCCTTCAAGATCAAGCGCGCTGTCAAGTTACCCTATGTCGACTTCTCGACGCCAAAATTGCGGCTCGCGGCGTGCCTGAAGGAAGTCGAATTCAACTCCATCACGGCGCCGGGGCTTTATGTCGGTGTCAGGCGCATTGTGCGCAATATGCAAGGTCGGCTTACGCTGGATGGAGACGGAGAACTGGTCGAAGCAGTGATCGAGATGAAACGCTTCGACCAGTCTCTTCTGCTTGATCGCATGGCCGCGGTCGGAAAGTTGACGCCCGAACTGATGACTCAGACTGCGCGCATGATCGCCCGTTTTCACTCCCAAGCCCCGGCTGTGCATAGCGGCAGCGGCTCCGAAAATCTCGCGAGCGTACTCGACATCAACAAGGCTGGCTTTGCCACCAGCCATTGCTTCCGCGAAGAGGAAGTTACTATTCTAGACGGCGTGTTCCGAGAGACGCTTTCGCAGCACGCCGATGTTATGAACCAACGTGAGGTGGGCGGCAAGGTGCGACGCTGCCACGGCGACCTGCACCTGCGCAACATCTGCTTGCTCGACGGCCAGCCCTGCCTGTTCGATTGCATAGAATTCAACGACCAGATCGCGACGGTGGACGTGCTCTACGATCTGGCCTTTCTGCTTATGGACCTGCGTCACCGTGGTTTCCCGGAACTCGCAAATCTGGTGATGAACCGGTATCTAGATGAGACGGACAACGAGGACGGTTTCGCCCTCCTGCCTTTCCTTATGGCCATAAGGGCCGCAGTGCGCGCCCATGTCACCGGCACGCAAATCTTGAAAAGCGGCGATCTGTCGGGTTGCCTGCGCGCCGAAGCCCGTGCCTATTTCGACCTTGCCATGGAATTGCTCGAGAAGCGCCCTCCCCGCCTCATCGCCATTGGCGGGCTGAGCGGTTCGGGCAAGACCACGATCGCCGAGGCGCTCGCCGCCCATATCGGAGCGCCGCCGGGAGCCCGCATCGTGGAGAGTGACCGCATCCGCAAGGCACTGCACGGAGTACCGCCGGAAACGCGCCTGCCGGAGGAGGCGTATCGGCCGGAAGTCTCCGACCGAGTATATGGTGAGATGGTATGGCGTGCAGAGCTCATCCTCGCCGGGGGTGGAACCGTCCTCGCGGATGCCGTCTTCGATAGACCGGCGGATCGCACTCGTATCGAAAAAGTTGCGATGGAACAGCATGTGCCATTCATCGGCATTTGGCTGGATGTCTCTCCCGACGTGCTGTGGCGCCGCGTCGACCAACGGCGCGGTGGCCCGTCTGACGCAACGGTCGACATCCTCTCTCGACAGCTGAAAAGGAACGCAGGTGAGATTACCTGGCGCCGCTTCGATGCCGACCGAAGCCCCGCCGATATCCTATCCGGCATCCTGGCCGCGCCGATCAACTGACATTAATCGGCATCGGGTCGTGTTTACGGCACAACAACCACTGTGCAGGGAGCCATGCTCACCAGCTTCTGCGAAACGCCGACAAGCAAAAGGCCCGCTAGTCTGCCACGTCCCCTCCGCCCCACAACGATGGCATCAACATTATCGCGAAAGGCCATTTCGAGGATCACCTCCGCCGGATCGCCCCAGACCGTCCGCACTTCAACAGCGGTGGCTCCTGTTTTTGTCGCGATATCCCTTGCCTGACAAATCACCTGTGTGGCAAATCCCTCGACGGCATTGGTCAACGTCGCTAAGGGGCGCGCCATTCCATAATCAACAGCCCTATTTCAGAAAGCGCCCAAATGCCGCTAAGCATCCAAATTTCGAATTGACAGCACCAATATATCCATTATTCTGGATACATGGAAAATGAAGACGCAATTACGGCGCTGGCCGCCCTCGCCCAATCGACAAGGCTCGATACCTTCCGGCTGTTGGTGAAGCACGAACCAGCGGGAATCCCCGCCGGTGAACTGGCGCGTATTCTGGATGTACCGCAGAACACGATGTCTGCACATCTGGCAACATTGTCTCGTGCTGGGCTTGTGAACGGCGAACGTCAGAGCCGCTCGATCATCTATCGCGCTGATCTCGACCGATTTAGAGAACTGACCCTTTTCATGATCAAGGACTGCTGTGGCGGCAGTGCCGAGCTCTGCGCACCTCTTATAAAAAGCCTGACACCCTGTTGCGAACCGAAGACGGTCGCCCAGTAACACAAGGCCGCTGAATTCGGCCTTCCATAAACGGACTGATAAAATGACGGATCGGATCTACAACGTGCTCTTCTTGTGCACGGGCAATTCCGCACGCTCAATTTTGGGCGAGGCAATTCTCAACAAGGATGGCGAAGGACGTTTTCACGCCTATTCGGCTGGTAGTCAGCCAAAAGGCGACGTTCATCCTCTCGCAATCAAGGAACTGGATGCTCTTGGCTATTCCACGGAGAACCTGAGTTCAAAAAGCTGGGATGTGTTTTCAGGTACCGAAGCCCCTCAGATGGATTTCATTTTCACGGTCTGTGACAACGCTGCCGGAGAGGCCTGCCCTGTCTGGATTGGCCATCCTATGACAGCCCACTGGGGCATTGAGGACCCCGCCGCTGTTGAAGGAAATGAAGCAGAAAGACAGCGCGCCTTTGCACAAGCCGCCCGTTTTCTGAAGAACCGGGTATCAGTGTTCCTGAACCTTCCCCACGCCACGATAGACCGAATGGCGCTTCAAAATCATCTGAAAGAAATCGGCACCATGGAAGGTAGCACACAGACAAACGTGGAGAATAACTGATGTCCACATTCGAACGTTATCTGACTGTCTGGGTGGCTCTGTGCATTGTCGCAGGCGTAGCTCTGGGCCATTTCTTTCCGACAGTATTTCATGCAATCGGATCTGCTGAAGTCGCCAGGGTCAATATTCCAGTCGCCATTCTCATCTGGCTCATGATCATCCCCATGTTGCTGAAGATCGATTTCAGCGCATTGAGACAGGTCACTGAGCACTGGCGTGGCATCGGCGTCACGCTCTTTATCAACTGGGCCGTCAAACCATTCTCTATGGCGCTTCTCGGCTGGCTATTTATCGGCTGGTTGTTTCGCCCTTATCTGCCTGAAGACCAGATCGATTCCTACATCGCCGGGCTGATTATTCTGGCGGCCGCACCTTGCACAGCAATGGTGTTCGTCTGGTCCAACCTGACCAAGGGCGAACCGCATTTCACTCTGTCGCAGGTCGCACTGAACGATGCGATCATGGTTGTGGCATTTGCCCCTATCGTCGGGCTACTGCTCGGACTGTCGGCAATTACTGTCCCGTGGGACACGCTCGTTCTGTCGGTTGTCCTCTATATCGTCATTCCGGTGATTATCGCGCAAATCCTGCACAGAAGCATTCTCGCCAGCGGTGGAGAACGAGCTTTCGATGCAATACTGAAGACACTACAGCCGCTGTCCCTGATTGCGCTTTTGGCGACACTTGTTCTGCTATTCGGGTTTCAAGGAGAGCAGATCATCGCACAGCCCATGATCATCGCGATGCTAGCCGTCCCGATCCTCATCCAGGTCTATTTCAACTCTGGCCTCGCCTATCTGTTGAACCGAATTTCAGGAGAGCAACATTGCGTCGCCGGTCCCTCAGCTTTGATTGGCGCATCCAACTTCTTCGAGCTGGCAGTAGCAGCCGCAATCAGCCTTTTCGGCTTCTCATCTGGTGCGGCGCTCGCAACAGTGGTTGGCGTTCTTGTGGAAGTGCCGGTCATGCTCTCGGTCGTCTGGATCGTGAACCGCTCCAAGGGCTGGTACGAACGCGGTGCCAATCAAAAGCCAGTCACCGAAACAGGAAAACTCTGATGTCAGTTACGATCTATCACAATTCGAACTGTGGCACCTCTCGCAACACATTGGCCATGATCCGTGCCAGCGGCGAAGAGCCTGTCGTCATTGAGTATGTACAAAATACGCCATCGCGAGAACGACTTGTCGAATTGCTTCGAGCAATGCAGATGACGCCTCGCCAAATCCTTCGCGAGAAAGGCACGCCATATGCCGAACTGGGATTGTCCGATCCCAAATGGACCGTTGATGAACTGGTCGACTTCATGATGGCGCATCCTATCCTGACCAATCGTCCAATCGTGGAAACGTCACTTGGCACCAGACTGTGCCGTCCGTCAGAACTGGTTCTCGATATTCTGGAAAACCCGGTGTCGTCATTCACCAAAGAGGACGGAGAAGTCATAAACTATGAAAGAAAGTCGCGCTGACATGGACCTGCCGAACCTCGATCAGAATTCCTTCGCATTGCCCGACCTGGATGCATTACGCGCCGACTTTTCAAAGCATAAGCCTCGCATCCTTTTGCTCTATGGCTCACTTCGTGATCGTTCCTATAGTCGGTTTCTGACGCTGGAAGCGCAGCGCCTTCTCGATGCGATGGGTGCTGAAACGCGTGTCTTTCATGCCAATGGTCTTCCCTTGCCGGACGACGGTTCAGCAGAGCATCCGAAGGTTCAGGAATTGCGTGAGGCAATGCTTTGGTCTGAAGGGCAAGTCTGGACCAGTCCAGAACGTCATGGAGCCATGAGCGCCGTCATGAAATCGCAGATCGACTGGATTCCATTGCCGGGTGGAGCAATTCGTCCGACGCAGGGCAGAACTCTGGCATTGATGCAGGTTTCAGGCGGATCGCAGAGCTTCAACGCCGTCAATCAGATGCGCATTCTGGGGCGCTGGATGCGAATGATCACCATTCCAAACCAGTCATCCGTCGCAAAGGCTTGGCAGGAATTCGACGACGCTGGACGGATGAAATCCTCATCCTTCTATGATCGCGTGGTGGACGTAATGGAAGAACTGATGAAGTTTACACTTTTGACGCGTGGCATCTCGGATCATCTCACAGACCGTTATAGCGAGCGTAAGGAAGAAGCGGCCAAACTCGAAAAGCGTGTTTCGTTGAAATCAATATGAGCGCTGAACGGCTCCCCATTGCGGCCATTGCCGGTCTCGGACTGACCCAGAATATCGGTTACGGCACTTTATATTATTCCTTCAGCATTCTCGCGCCGTCCATGGCGCGGGACTTCTCCGTTTCCAACGAATGGATTTTCGGAGCGCTGTCAGTTGCCCTGTTAGCAGGGGGCTTTCTGGCTCCCTGGTTAGGTAAATGGATTGATCTTTACGGCGCAGGTCGCATGATGACGATAGGCTCGATACTGGCCGCCGTCTCTCTCATACTGTGTTCGCTTTCTCCAAATGCTTTGGTGTTTGCGGGTGCGCTAACGATCATCGAAATCGCCGCAAACCTCGTCCAATATGGAGCAGCCTTTGCATTATTGGTGCAATTAGCGCCAAATGTTGCCCAGCGTAGCATCACCTATCTGACATTGATTGCAGGCTTTGCCTCGACAATTTTCTGGCCCATCACAACAACGCTTCAGCATTGGCTTACCTGGCAACAGACCTATTTGCTGTTCGCTTGCCTCCATTTGTTTCTCTGCGTGCCGGTACACCTTATGCTCGCGCGTTCTATTGCAAAGAGTGGTCGGAAGCGATCAACGAATGGAACAGTCACAACCGCCTGTTCAGGTGATCTGCCTGCCCATCAACGGCGCAGAGGTTTCGTACTGGTTCTCGTGGCATTCTCGACGCAGGCTCTCGTTGCAGCGGCCATTCTGGTCCATATGGTGCCGATGTTGGGCGCGCTCGGTCTTGCAGGTTCTGCAGCTTTTATTGGCGCGATATTCGGACCTTCTCAGGTAGCCAGCCGCCTGATCAACATGCTCGGTGGCAAAAACCTGGCTCCGATCAGTCTGGCAGTAATCTCTGCCTCATTGATGGGGTTAGCCCTCATTGTTCTGCTATTCGGTGCTCCATCCATTATTGCGACGATGATGTTTGCCTGTGTTTTTGGCTTCGGAAACGGTCTGTTCAGCATTGTCTCCGGAACGTTGCCGCTGTCTCTATTCGGCAGTGATGGCTACGGTGCCATGCAAGGCAAGATTATGTCAGCCAGATTAATCGTGTCCGCCACTGCACCGTTAGCGATGGCTTCCAGTATAACGAACTTTGGTGCGAGCTGCAGCCTCACTATTCTGGCTCTTACTGCCGCTTTAGGCGTTGCGATTCTCACAGGATTGAAGTTGCTTCGTTGATGTCAGCTTACAGGCAAACGTGGTTGGAACGAAACCACGGCAGTAAAGCGCATTTCGCCCAACCCGGAAGAATCAAGCTGATCGATACAATAAAAATCGAGGCCCAAGCCAAGCCGCAGACCGCCCATTTCAAACCATCGAGGGACTTTCTGCTGTGTCCGCACCGCCTGCTTCTGCCAGTTTTCCGGGCGTGCAATTCGTTCATCGCCGTGACATAGTCACTCTATATTATCGAAATTCGATAACGTTACTCGTACGAATGGATGCATTGGGACCATGTGGGCATATGGAACATCAAGACCTGCTGAATGGACTCATTCGCCTTCACGTTCTGCATCATGCGGCCGAAGGCGAGGTCTATGGACAATGGATGATCGAAGAATTGGCCAATCATGGATACAAGCTGAGTGCCGGGACACTCTATCCGATGCTGCGTTCGATGGAGAAGAAGGGCTATCTCATTTCCGAGAAGCAGCGCGCAGGCCGTTCCGTCCGGCACATCTATCGAGCGACGCCGCTCGGCCGGGAGGCGCTGGAGATGGCACGCGGCAAGGTCCGCGAGTTGATCGGGGAGATGCTAGAACATCGCTGAGTCCATTTACCTGCGTTCGCTCCATTGACAACGTTTTTATCGTCCGGAGATAGTGATGACCGCACGCGATAATTCAGCCGGTGCCGCGCAACCGGCTGCCGGATCGGCTCCTGAAGTCTTTCGAGTGTTTCTCAAACTCGGGCTGACATCCTTCGGTGGGCCAATCGCTCATCTTGGATATTTCCGCGATGAACTGGTGGTGCGCCGCAAGTGGATCGACGAGGAAGGTTATGCAGATCTAGTCGCACTCTGTCAGTTCTTACCCGGGCCAGCTTCGAGCCAGGTTGGATTCTCGCTCGGGGTCCTGCGCGGCAATGGGTTGCTCGGCGGTTTCGCCGCCTGGCTCGCTTTCACGATGCCGTCGGTCGCAATCCTGTTTGCCCTCGCTCTCAGCGCGGCAGCATTTACTGGAACTACTGCGGAAGGTGTGTTGCACGGCTTGAAGCTGGTCGCCGTCGCCGTGGTCGCGCAGGCGATCTGGGGCATGGCGAAGAGCCTCACTCCCGATCGGGAACGCGCCGGAATTGCTTTGGCCGGGATCGCAGTAGTGGTTTTCATTGGCGGCTCAATCGGCCAGATCGGTGCGATTGCGCTAGGCGCCATCGCCGGCCTCTGGCTCTGCCGCAACGAACTTTCCAAGACAACGGGTTATCTCCGCTTTCCGGTTTCGCGTCGCAACGGGGCGGTAGCTCTCTTTCTATTTGCTGCACTTTTCGTGATCCCGCCGTTGCTGGTCATGACGACCGGCCATCAGGCGGTGGCACTTTTTGACGCTTTTTACCGTTCCGGCGCTTTGGTGTTCGGAGGAGGACATGTCGTGCTCCCCTTGCTGCAAGCTCAGGTGGTGGCACCTGGTTGGGTCACGAACGAATCCTTTCTGGTCGGTTATGGCCTGGCGCAGGCCGTACCAGGACCGCTATTCACCTTTTCCGCCTATCTCGGCGCGGTCATGGGGCCGATGCCCAATGGTCTAGCGGGCGCTTCCATCGCGGTCGTTGCGATCTTCCTGCCGGGTCTTCTACTGGTCTACGGAATGCTCCCCTATTGGGATGCGTTGCGACTGCGACCGACCGCTCAGGCAGCCATGCGTGGCGCGAACGCCGCCGTCGTCGGCATCCTGGGCGCAGCCCTCTACGCCCCGGTTTGGACAAGCGCGGTTTTTTCACCGCGGGATTTCGCATTAGCGTTGGCCGGGTTTCTCCTACTCACTGTCTGGAAAGTCCAGCCGTGGATCGTCGTCGCGGTCTTGGCCGTCTGTGGGACGTTGGTTCATATAATCTGAAAATTTCCTGTCACGTAATGCTTAAAACACGGAACGCAAACACAGGTACTGATTTCTCTGGGAAAATAGATGGAACGACTGCTTTGAGGAAGGTGTGAAGGCTACGCTAATATCTGAAATGAAAGCGCGTTACCGAACAGCGGCTTTCGACCCTCATTGGAGACATTATTTTATTCAGCTGCCTCGCTGCAGATCAGATGGCAATTGACAGTCGCAGGTTTTTGGAAACTTTCGACAGGATAATATTATCGACCAGATTATGCCTTTGGCCGGGTCAGATAAGTTCACATTATTAGTTGCGCGTCGGTTCAATCGTCACTGTTGCAGTGCGGCCCGCAATGAGCCGGACGGCATCGGGAGTATCATCGATCTCGATCCGTACCGGAATCCTCTGGGCCAGACGGACCCATGAGAACGTCGGAGCCACACTTGCGAGGGAACCGACAGAGTCGCTTCGCTCCCGATCCTCGATACCCGCGGAGATGCTTGCGACATGTCCGATCAGCGGTTCCGGCTCACCCATAATATCGATCCTCACGAGATCGTTGACGTGGATTCTGGGAAGCTTCGTCTCTTCGAAATATCCTGCGATGTAGATGGATTCTCTTTCAACCAGCACACCGACTGCACTTCCCGCAGAAACATAGTTTCCCCTGCGCACAGAGAAATTCGTGATCGCCCCTGATGCCGGTGCCTTCACGGTTGTCCGTTCAAGGTCGAGTCTGGCCAGATCCCGCGCTGCAAGTGCTGATTGATACGCTGCGTTTGCCTGATGCATCTGGCTTTCCGCCTGCTGCCGCTGCTTTAGGCTGACGGCTTCTTTAGAGGCTAGCAGTTGATATCGTTCGAAATCCGTCTTCGCCAGCTCCGCCGCGGCCTTCATGCTCTGCGTCTGGGCTTCCGCTTCGCGGAGTGCAAGCTTGAATCGATCTGTTTCTATACGGAACAGCGGCGCCCCTTTCTCCACCCGAGCGTTGTCCGACACCAGAACCTCAGTGACGGGGCCGGAGACATCTGGCGCAAGTCGCACGATATCAGCACGGATGTGAGCGTCGCGCGTCCATGGCGCTTCCATGTAGAAGGACCATAGGTGCCAGCTCAGTACCGCTGCGCAGCCGACCATAGAAAGTGTCAAAAAGACTCGTGCGGAAATGATGGTGACATTCTTCATCTTTGAAACCAGTTTAAAGCGACTGAAAATCCAGCGAGGAGGGTGACGTAGATCGCTAGATTGAACAGAGGGCGATGCCATACCAGTCGGTAAAATCCGTCCTTGTCGAGAACCGACGCGAGAACGCGGAACACGCCGTACGCGAAAAGGGCCAGCGCCGCGAACAACGGCAGGAAGACGCCGTAAAGATCGAATTGTCCGGTCACGCAGCAATCCTCCTTGAAGGTGGTGTTGTTAAAACCGGCGGATCAAAGTCCGGGGCGAGGCAAAGGCGAAGAGCGACCGCGCTCACCAGAAGCTGCCCTTCCGCAGTTGATGTGATCGTGCCCGGAGCGGAAAGAATAAGATCATCCAAAATCCTCAGGGCATTTTCCAAAGGTCCGCGGCGGCCACCGGACTTCAGTTCGTACACGTCTTCGAGTGCTTCGAAGACTGCTTCCGCTTTGCAGCGAATAGAGCTGGACACTTCATCGACAAGCTTCTGCATAGCCATCATATGAAGTCCCGTCCGCAGATCCCGCGTAAGGTCGGCATTTGCGGCATCGGAACTCAGTGGAAGTTTTGCAGCTCTGGAAGCAAAGAGGCCGGCAACATCAATGACGCGATGGTGCGTGACATGGGGCTCGGTATGTCTGCCGGCCGCGATTTTCGCGACATGCTTCTGTACAACGGAAAAAAGCCTTCTGGCGTTTGTCTCCGCCCTAACGGAACGGAAGAGCCTGCAGACCACAATCGTCCAGATCATCGCAAGAATGGTCGCGATTCCTGTGTTCCCGAATAAGACGAAGTCGCTGCTCTGGTGTGACTGAAGCATGAGAAGAAGAGGAAAGTTTATACAAAGTCCCATCCCGACGATGGCCCGGGAAGGCTCAGCGAGGCATATCCCGGCCGGAATCAGAAACAGCCCGAGAGCTGCGGCGAGCGGCAGAAATCCGTCGATCATAGGAAGGACTGCGAAGCCGTAGACGAACGCTGCGACGACCGCGCCGATTGTCACGCCAACAAACTTGCGCATGGCAGGAACCGGATCGTCCATCGTCGCGAGGAGGCAACAAAGGACGCCTGATATCTGTGTAAATGTCATTCCGTCAGACCAACCGCTCGCGATCCAGAAAAGGGTCGATGACGACAGGCAAATCGCGACTGCCACCGCTGATAACAAAGCCATGCCGACGTCACGATGCTGGGTTGGCGTCTGGTCGATAAAAGCGAAGCGGCGAGCCGCTCTCGCTGTGTTCTCATCTTCTATGGCTTCGCGAAGGGTACCGCAGTCATCGGAGATCCGAAGAATATCCCGCAGGTTCCGAGCGGCGTTGGCAAGAAGGTGCTTTTCCCAAGAGTGGTGCGCATCAAAACGGTCGAGCGCATCGATCTCTGTCGTGAAACTCCTTGTGGGAATCTTTGATCGAGAGCCGATCGCCGAACCGATAGCGGCAATCAACGACAAAGCAACTGCCGAGCCGGGCGTGCTAAGCTTGACCAGTGATCGTCGTAAATCCTCAATTTCTGCCAAGAGTGGAAGGAGAGACACCATGCGGTGCTGCAGTGATCGCACTAACGATATCGCACGTCGATATCTGGAGCCATCATATTGAAGATGGGTTGTAAATGACCGCAAGTCTGCTGCGTCCGCAGCCAGGCCTAGTCGTGCCACTCTGCTCTGGGTTTCACCACATTCTCCGACCGCCATTGTTGTGAGGAGCGACCACGCCCTGGCCATCCATCCGTCGATCCGATTGACAAGAACGGTACCCACATGAGCTGGAAAGACGACATGGCTGACGATCGACGCGCATATAATTGCGAGACCGATCTCCTCAATGCGCGACACGACCGTGTCGAACGTGTTCGCCGGGGCTGTGACCAACGGCAGTCCTGCAAGAAGCACCGTATATCCCGCCAGCAACAGGACGTAGCTTCGGGGCGTGCGGTCCAGAAGACTGAAGAACGTGCATGCAGATACCCATGCAATGATCGCCGCTGAAAGCAGTATCGGCTCGTTCACCAGGTTCGGAACCATGACGATCGTTGCACCGCCACCGATGAGGGTTCCGAGCAATCGATAGACCGACTTCGATGAGATCGCGCCCGAAAGCGGATGAGCGACGATGTAGACGGTTGCCACCGCCCAGAACGGTCGAGGAAGGTCGAAGCTGATCGCGATGAAATAGGCAAGCATTGCTGCCAGGAATGTCTTCAATGAAAAGACGACCGTATCGGTGGTGACAATCGACCGAACGCTCACACCTTATCTCCTGGCTGTGAACTGCTCCGGGTAACGCCTCGCTCGTCAATCGTGCCGGTGAGGCCGTAGATCG
This sequence comes from Brucella sp. JSBI001, assembly GCF_026014005.1. NCBI lineage: Bacteria > Pseudomonadati > Pseudomonadota > Alphaproteobacteria > Hyphomicrobiales > Brucellaceae > Brucella > Brucella sp. JSBI001. Next base: position 2,173,374 of record NZ_CP110339.1, read on the forward strand.
CAGGTGAGACATAGCAAAAAGGCGCGGCCGCAACGCAGGCATGCAGATAAGCTTCCGCAGGATCCACACATGACATGGCCGGCGTATTTGTCGCCGGAGAAATCATTAGGGCACGGAACCTGGAGAGGACGAAGCTTGCTCCCTTCAGTAAAGGGAGGAGGTGTTGTTGAACTCTCCCGGCCCTCGGCAACTGTGATGAGACTTCGATTGATGAGAGCTGGGTATAATGGGGATCGTGTTGTTGAAATGCCATTGAGGTCTCCGAACGTCATGTCCATTCGAAAATTTATCGACAAATCAGGCTGAGGAATTTAGTTATTCTCCCATATGATAACGAAATCCCACCAAATTCCGATGGCCCTCTCATGGGCTCGAGACGATAATGATCTAGACAAGTCCGCGGCACGGGCGAGTGCTGTAAGGATTGATGTGTCGCAGAATGAACGCGAAGCACCTGAGCATCGCCATCGCAAGGGCCAGCTCGTTCTGGCTTTACGGGGAGGAGTGACCTGTCGTGTTCCGAGCGGGATTTGGATGGTACCTCCGCGTTGTGGCGTCTGGGTTCCAGGGGGTATGCTGCACAGCAATGTGGCGACCGCCAATGCTCGCTTGTTCTTCTTGTTCATTGAACCAGGCGCTGCCGATCTTCCAAACCGATGCTGCACGCTTTCCCTGTCTCCACTTGTCAGGGAACTTATCATCGAGTTGGCTGACCAGTCCGCCGTCGCGATGGCCGATGCTGATCTCATCACCACACTGCTTCTATCGGCTTTGCCGCGTATGCCAGTAGAGGATCTGCATCTGCCATTGACGGATGAACCTCGACTTGGACGCATCGCGTGGGCACTGGTCGACGACCCTTCCGACCGTAGCACGATAGCGCAATGGGCGGAGCGAGTGGCGATGAGCGAGAATTCGCTCGCTCGTCTCGTTCAACAGGAGACCGGCCTGACTTTCGGTCGTTGGCGACAGCAGTTGCAGTTGATCATCGCACTCCGAAGTCTTGCAGCTGGGGCAACGGTGCAGCAGGTTTCTGGCGACCTTGGATATGAATCGGTGTCAGCGTTCATCACTATGTTCAAGAAAGCGCTCGGCACATCGCCAGCCAAATATCTCAAGAATTGGGACCGTTAATCATCGGGGATTACCGTTACCGATGCGAAAGTCGGGTTTGAATAACCCTGAATAACCCTTGGCGCGAACCTCCCTTTATCGCCCAATTCCTAGCTGTATCGACAAGATTTCAGTCACTAAAAAATCTTCGACATTTCTGTCGCATACGTTGGGAGGGAGAGCCCGCCTTGCCCGGCAGCCATTTGCAGTACCGGTAGACCTCTCTCACACTTTGCCGGTCAGAAAGCTGCCTTTCCGTTTTCCAACCCTTCAAAGGTTTACTGTCTGATCCGTGGAAATTGACCCACTCGTGCCCCTTTTCCCTGTTGGTCGAACAAAACGACCCATGCATGCGAAAGACACAGCCGAAGTCATCCACCGATTCAACCAGGCGTTTGAGGAGCACGATCCCGAGATTTTCGAGGACCTGGTCGCGCCGGATTGCGTCATGGAGTCAATCCAGCCGGCACCGAACGGCACGCGCTACGAAGGCTACGATGTCAACCTGGCGTTCTGGCAGGCCATGGCCGCAGACCGCGTCAACCGCTTCGAGGTCGAAGACACTATCGTCATGGGTGACCGCGCAAACATCCGTTGGCGGTTCCATTTCGGCGACAGCGGCTCGATCCGCGGCGTCACCCTGATACGTGTTCGTGACGGGCGGATCATCGAAGCCCTGGCCTACGCCAAGATGCCTGGTGAGTCGGCGCCGCTGCCGGAATGACGGTCGCATGCGGCCAGTCGCAAAGCACGTGAGAGAGAACCAAGCCGACGATATCCGTTCGAATCGAGCCGTGGTCCATCTGTCTACGCGGAATAGACCCGGCTCCATCGCTCAATGAGGTGAGAAGATGACCAGTGACAGCAAAATTACTCATGAAATTGTGGAACGCTTCCACAACGCATTCGAGCAGCATCACCCCGAAGACCTCGATGACCTCATCGGCGACGGCTGTGTTCTCGAAAATACGGCGCCGGCCCCGGATGGCGCGCGCTACGAAGGACGTGAGACCTGCCTTGCTTTCTGGAAGGGCGTCGCGTCATCCGACAACCTCGTCTTCAAAGCAGAGGAAATCTCCGCGATGGGCGATCGCGGAATCATCCGTTGGCAACTTCGTTGGAGCAACCGGGAAGCGGACCGGGGTCGAGACGTCAATATTATGCGCGTCCGTGACGGAAAGATCGTCGAGGGTCTGGGCTACGTGAAGGGGGGCTGATGTTCCGACCTTGAACCGGCGATCCCCGTTGATCGCTACCCAGGACTGCACGGCGGCGCGCCGCCGCAACAGGGGCGCCAGCCCGAAGGAGAGAAGCGATGATGATCAACAAAGCCGGGTACACCCGAATGAAGCCACAAGCGGGACAGTGCTGTGACGGTCATTCTCGAAGCATTCAGCGCGATTGGCGCGGCTGTTACTTGACCGCACCATTGAGATAGAGATCTTCACCTCGCTGCAGCGGCGTGAAAATGAAGTCGTCTTTTCTGAGAAAGCTGTTGAACCAGCCTAAAAGATCATCTTTGGTCGACGAGTTGCGATATCCGACCAGCTTGACGGTCAGGGGAGCACTAAAGGCTATGTCAAAGGCAGTGGCAAACTGGGTGGCGCCTGAAAGCTGAACCGAAAACATGCCACCACCGTCGTGACGGATGGAAATTTCCGCACGAGCGAAAAACTCATCGCTGTAGGTGGTGATAAGACCTGGGGCTTCCCACCAATCTTCACTCGTCAAAGCGTTTCGAGTTCCTTCGCCTTGGAAGTCGACCCGGATTTCCTGGAGGCTGCGATAGTCATCGTTCTCGAAGCGCTTCAATGGTATTTTGAGCCACTGTGTATCCAGACCCGGGTTCAACCACTGGGAGACGTCATCCTCGGGGTCATTGTTAGGATCGAAGAAGAATTTCGGAGATTTCACGTCTAAATCCAAGACGACGTAGTCATCCAGCTGCTGACCAGGCCAAGATCCACTTGAGGCCCGCAAGGTGATGCGTGGCTCTTCGACTGGAAGGTCGAGCGGATAGCTCTGATAAACAAGCTTAAAATGTCCCATGCGGTTCCCCGGTCTGAAAACTCAATGTGGATTCCTTAAGATAGCGGCTGATGGTTATACTTTACTATGTCACATCTTTCTGCAACAGATCGCTCGCAATTACTGCTTCTGCCGGGAGCAGTCGATGATTATGTGGGACCGGAAAACTTGGTCCGCTTCATCGAGGACTTCGTTGACGACCTCGATCTCAAGGCTGCCGGCTTCGTGCGGGTTGTCAGCTTGAAGTGCTTAGGCCCCTCTCCACCCCATAATGGTCGTTAGCAGTAAGAAAAAGCGGAATGACCGCTTTGGAAAGCTTGAGAATGCTAAGCTAATGTCCGGAATAAGACGCTTCACGGACATACATGGAACAGTTAGCAAACCGACTGATTACAGGCGTACGCGAAACTTTGTCTCAACAGCGGAATAAGACGGCACATTACAGACCGACAACTTTCGACCTTGATTGCAGACCTTCTCCGAACTTCGTCCAACCTCCGAAGCAGCCATCCGTGAAACTATTTAGGTGACTTGGCACATCTCGGAAAATGCGGTCGACGATTGGTCCAGATATCGTTCCAAAAAATTGCCTTACGGCAACCGTACCCCGCGATTGCTATTTAAGTAACGTATTCAGAAGACGTTCAGGCGGGATGGCGGTAATATCCGAAGAGTGATTTAAGCATTTGCCATTCGCCATGCATTGATTACAGCGGAAATTTCGCTTGATTTCCTGACGCGCCAGACATGTATATTATCGACAGCAGCAAGTTGGCTAGCAATGTTTTCTTGAAACTTGGTTTGATGTCTCAGGCTACGGATTGCAAAACGGTATTGTTCCCATGGCCAATCTATATTGCCTGCAGGAAGCTCTGGACGAGCCCGTCCGAAGTTTAGCAACGGTCTGATGGCCAAACGGCACGCTCGCACCCATCTGGGTGGGTCTAGCCAGACAAGACTGTCAGCATATGGTATTGCGTAAGGCAATAAACTTGGACCACCCTCCAATATCCATGCGTCACTTTGCAATGCCTGAATCAGTTTGACCTCAATTTGTGATTTTGAACGTTGTTCCCAGTTTTTGATGAGCTTAATGTTGTCAAAGGAGATAATTGGCACATCGGGACGAACTGCCGACAATTTTGCCGCGAGGTAACTTTTTCCCGCGCCATTTGGGCCCGTTACGATCAATCTCTGCAATGTCACGATCCCAGCTATGAGAAGAACAATTAAATGGCGATTGACGACAAACACATACAGAATACATGAATTCGAAAACGCTGTAATTGTCGCTAATTGAATTTATCCATTGCGTCAGACAACAGACGCGGTTGAGTTGTGCGTGCTCGACTGTCTGCGTCCACTATAACTTCTTCAGGGAACCACCTCGCAAACGCGCAGATCAGATTACGCAGTGTCAAGAATTGGACGTAGCTTAAACCCAGAGTGGCCGCTTCACCGACAGGGTTTCCAGCCCCTTCTAGTCACCTAAAACTTGCGAGGATCGTTTCCTTTAAATATATCGCGGTTGATTTCGCATATGGTGAAAGTGCTACGGCTAAATCGATCCTACGAGGCTGGAATGAATAATCGTTACGGAAAACTGGCTTCCTGGGTCTATAATCTGGATAAACCGGTCGGGCGTTCATTCGGCGACGTGGAATATTATCAGCGACGGCTCGCTGGGTCCGAAGGTCCGATCCTCGAACCTGCTGTCGGCAACGGTCGTGTTTATGTGCCGCTGCTTGAGTCCGGGTTTTCGATAGAGGGGTTCGATGCGTCTGACGAGATGCTTGGTTACTGCCAGGACGAATGCAGGAAGAGAAACCTTTACGCAAGCGTGACACGACAGACTTTCGAAGAGTTTTCTTATAGCAAAAGCTTTATTGCCGTCATCATTCCGGCGGGGTCGTTTCAGCTGGTCACGGATCTGACATCGGCGACCGGCGTGCTAAGGCGCTTCTATGATTGCCTGGTCCCAGGGGCAAAATTAATCATAGATCTCGATCCCATAGGCGGTTTTCTTGGGCCGACCGGTTCGGTCCGAAGTTGGAAAACCCAGGACGGAGATCTGCTAACACTCACAGATCATCGGGTTGAAACCGACTATATCGCGCAAACCACACTGACCCATCTGCGCTATGAACTCTGGCGAGATGGAAATCTTGTGAAATCCGAACTCGATTTGTTTAAGTTGCGGTGGTGGGGAGTCGAAGAGTTCTTGATGGCGCTGCAGCGCACGGGCTTTGTCGATATAGTGGTGTCAGGCAACTACCAGCATGGAAGAGCACCGCATAGGGACGACGAGATTATCAGTTTTGAGGCGCTGCGTCCCAATTAGATCGAAGTGGGTTTTTCAGCTGCCCTGGAACGTCATTATATGCAATGCGCTTTCAAGTCTGCCGCGGCCACCGACCAGTTAAAGGTCCGCTTACGAAGACTCGAACCCTAAACCCGCTCATCCGCTTCCCACCCCATCATGTTAGTTAGCAGCAAAAAAGCGGAACGACCGGCTCTGGAACGCGTGAGAATGCTACGCTAATGTCTGGAAAAAAGCGCAAAGCGGACGCACAACATATTCTCCACAAACAGGGCGGTGAGTATCAGGGGCGACTTCTATTACTCATTAATATCTGATATAGTGAGCGATAGAAATGGATGTTATCGCTCATGCCCTGGAACTGGACACAGCCTGATTGGCCGCATTTTCGCTATGACGCGTCTGCACTCGCGGCACTGGAACAGCGATTTCTGCTCTCCTCCGGCGAAGTCATCGGCGCTGTGCGTCACATCGATCCCGACGACCGCGACCGGTTGCGCATCGAACTCTTGAGCGACGAAGCGATCAAGACGAGCGCGATCGAAGGCGAAACATTGGACCGCTTGAGCGTCCAGTCATCACTGCGGCGACAACTCGGCCTGGACACGGACCGGCGTTCGGTGCAACCGCGTGAACACGGGATCGCGGAAATGACGGTCGACGTTTATGGCACCTATGCCCTGCCGCTTGATGACGCCACTCTGTTTCGGTGGCATACGATGTTGATGACAGGCAGTCGGCATCTGGAAAGTATAGGTGCTTATCGCAGCCATTCCGACGCTATGCAGATCGTCTCTGGCCAGTTGGACCGTCCGACGATTCATTTCGAGGCGCCGCCATCAGCGCAGGTACCGGAGGAAATGCATCAGTTCATATCGTGGTTCAACGCAAGTGCTCTGACAGGCAGTACGCCCCTCCCCGCGCTTACCCGCGCCGGGCTCAGCCATTTGTGGTTCGAAAGCATTCACCCGTTCGAAGACGGCAATGGACGACTTGGTCGCGCACTGGCCGAGAAAGCGCTCGGCCAATCGCTGGGGCAACCGAGCCTGATCATGCTCAGTTTCACCATGGAACAGCAACGGAAGGCTTATTACGATCAGTTGGAAACCCATCAGCGGACCCTCGACGTCACCGAATGGTTGGTATGGTTTTCCCAAACCGTGCTGACTGCTCAACAAACTACGCTGGATCGCGTCGGCTTTTACATCGCCAAGGCACATTTCTACGACCGGTTCAGGGGAGCGTTCAATCCCCGACAGGAGAAAGTCATTGCGCGTCTGTTCGAAGCGGGACCGGATGGCTTTATCGGTGGCCTCAGTGCCGAGAACTATCTGGCCATAACAAAGACCTCACGCGCTACCGCCACCCGCGATTTGCAGGATCTGGTCGACAAGGGCGCGTTGATACGCAGCGGTCAGCTTCGATTCACCCGATACGCACTGAACTGGCGAGCACCTCATTGACGACAAGATACTGGAAACGGTGTTGCCAAGCTGTTTGTGATTGGTTGCACGGGCGCGCGGCGGTTGCCTTTTCAAGCCGTCATTTCTGCGGCGTAGTCGGACCAAAGGCAGAAGGCATCTGCCCTGGCGTGTCGCCAGGAGTGGGATGGGAGGTGGTAGCTGCGGGGACGAAAGACGGTATTTATCTGATCGTGGGCTGACAGGAAGCGCTGTGCTTGGCGGGGCGATTTGAACCGCCCCATGATCTTCTCTATCTTCCTGGTGGATCAGTTGCAAAAATTTCGGTGAGGCAAAGCGTGGCGAACCGTTGGACGCAACTATGCTGCAAGCGCTGTGAATTGTTGTTTGAGTGAAAGCGGTGCGGTTGATCCGAAATTGCCTTGCAGCTTTCGCATCATATGAACGAGCATGACACCGGCGAGCGTGATGCTGGCAGCGGCTTCAGCCTTGAAGCCGAGCATGGATCGTATCCGTCGTTTGACACGGCGATGATCCTGCTCGATGGTGTTGTTCATGTATTTGCTCGAGCAGATGGTGATGAGCTTGCCACCATGTCGCAACCGGTTCTCTGCATCACATTGCATGATGGCCATCCGATTGGTCTGGCTGCCGTCAATTGTGATCTTCTCTGGCCTGCCATGTTGGGCCAGCCCCTTGCGGATAAAGCGTTTGCCAGCTTTCAGGTCGCGATTTCTGCTGAACATAAACCCGACTGTATCGCCGTTGCTGTCGATGGCTCGGTACGGATAAAGCCACTCACCTTTGACCTTCACATAGGTCTCATCCAGATTCCATTTGCGTGTGACTGGACGCTTCCTTCGATGGAAACACTCAAGCAGCATGGGGCTGAAATGCAGAACCCAGCGGTGCACCGTGGAATGGTCCACCGCGATGCTGCGCCCGGCCATCATTTCTTTCAGATTGCGAAGGCTCAGATTGTAAGTCAGGTACCATCGAATACACAAAAGGATGACGGACTTATCGAAATGGCGGCCTTTGAACATCGAACAATCCAGCTTTTTAGAAGCTGGAAACCCTATATCAATTCCCATTGACGAAACATTTGCAACAGATTCGCCTATTCGCCAAAGACCGCTCATCTTCCCAGCCCAGATTGCCTCATTGTAAATTTCCCTCTTGGGCTTGTGTTTGACGGTCGATGTCTCGACCAACTGGTCTTGTGAGGGTAGTGGTTTGCTCACGACGTGCCTGCGCAGCGATTTGGCATATGGAGTAAAACTTGATAAGAACCGCCGTTGCCGGTTTTAATCTCCCAGGGCTCCGCCGGCAGATTGCCCGCGAAGGACTCCACGTGGAATCCTTTATCCTTTAAGATGAATTTGATGAGCACACATCGACTTCACGTTCCTGAGGAGCATAACATCGGTTCCGGCAACGGTATCAAAACCGTTTCCTCGATTGACTGCTCGATGATATAGAGCGCTTCGCCATCGGCAACAATCAATTCGACATTTCGTTGGTTGAGGCTTTTCTCGAGCAAGTTTAGGCTCTGCTCCAGTCACCAACGGACAACGCCGCCGGGTGCACGCAATTTTGGATTGGTTTCATGTACGAAAAGGGCCGTGACCGTGCCCCCCCAGCTTCGACGCGGCATGAAGGGCAGGATTGTCAGCACGGCGCAGATCGTTGCGCAACCAGACAAGCGCTTTCGCGGTCATTCAATGATCCTTGGTTTATGTGTTGGAGAACGTATTTTCGGACGCGCAGATGCCACTATATTCATGTCGAGCGCCTTGATCTTCCCTTGCCTTTTCGCGGCCCGAGAAAAAATGCATTGACGCGATGTTGCAGGGCGCGGAATTTTTCACCGCGCGATTTCAGCATGTGCTCTTCAAGCGGGGGAATGCCGGAGACATGCACCAGCAACCAGTACATCTGGATCGGAGCAAGCAGCGACAGCCAACTCCATGACGATGCGGTGATTGCCATCAGCGGCCACGCACACCAGAACAGCCATTCAAAGAAGTAGTTTGGATGTCTGGAATAGGCCCAAACGCCGGTTTCACAAATTTCAGTTTTGGCTTCCGAGGTTTTGCGAAACTGCGAAAGCTGCGCGTCAGATAGCGCTTCCCCCGTCAGTGCTATGGCGACGATTGCGATCCCGACCATATCCCAGAAATATGGAAAACCGGGGCGACTTACAGCTGCGATGTAGACTACCAGAACGAGTATGAAGGCTGCGAGAGCCTGTATCTGCAAAAACCAGAAGAGGCGAACGGATGCGTTTTCGCCCCATTCTTTTATCAGCCTTGCATAACGGGGGTCTTCACCATGGCCCATGCTGCGCTTGGCGATGTGAAAGCCAAGGCGAAGAGACCACGCCAGAATGAGGATCAGTATCACTGAACGCCGTTGCCAGGTCGCATCTGCAAGCATGACGGCTATGATTGAGCCCGCCCCAACCGAAAACGACCAGATGGCATCGATCCAGCCGTTTTTGCCGGTCTTTCGTTCAAGCGCCCAGGCAAATGCCATGATGGCAGACAGGCTGATGGCAACAATTAAAAGCAGACCGGGTTGCATGGCGGACCTTTAATGGGGAGTTTGCTTTTCCTTATGCAATACGTTCTTTTTGACTGGTTGGTTTCTTAAGCGGCGCAAAAATTAAAAAAGTTTGGTCGCCGACTGAACCAAACTTCTTCTCAAAACGTAAAACGATGAAAATGCGGCACACACGCAGCTCAACCCGCGGTGAAGAGAGGGACTATGGATATCACGAACAGTCCGGGCAGCCCTAAGCATCTCAGCGTCGCGATTATCGGTAGCGGGATTTCCGGATTGTCTGCTGCATGGCTGCTTTCGCAACGCCACGACGTGACTTTATTTGAAGCATCGGACCGCATCGGCGGCCATAGCAACACTGTAGAATTTGAGAGCAGTCACGGTCCTGTGGCCGTCGATACCGGTTTCATTGTCTATAATGAAGTGACCTATCCCAATCTGACCGCCCTGTTTCGCGCGCTTGAAGTTCCAACCGCCGCGTCGAACATGTCGTTTGCCGTTTCAGTCGGAAATGGCGCTTACGAATATTCCGGCGGTACCGGCCTCGGCCTCTTTGCCCAGCGCTCCAATCTGGTCAGCCCGCGCTTCTGGTCGATGATCCGCGATCTCTTGCGATTTTATCGCAATGCACCCAAAGACCTGAGTATCATGGGCGGTATTTCGCTTGATGATTATCTTGCACGCAACGGTTATGGCCGGGCTTTTCGTGAAGATCATCTTTATCCGATGGCGGCAGCGATCTGGTCCACCCCTGCCATGGAAGTGGGGCAATATCCGGCTGCCAGCTTCGTCCGCTTCTGCTGTAATCACGGTCTTCTTGCTCTTCGTGACAGACCAATCTGGCGTACGGTAACCGGCGGCAGCCGAGAATATCTAAGGCGGATCACCAAGCCCTACGCGGACCGGATCAGGCTCTCAACACCGATCAAATCCGTGCGACGTGCCGAGCATTCTGTCGAGTTGATCGACGGAAACAGCGTTTCCCATGTGTTCGACGATGTTGTGATTGCCACGCATGCCGATCAGGCTTTGCGGATGTTGGCCGATCCGAGCGGGGATGAAAGCCGCATTCTTGGCGCGTTTCAATATTCACGAAATGAAGCGGTGCTGCACAACGATATTTCACTGATGCCCAAACGTCGCGCGGCGTGGTCCAGTTGGAATTACCTTACCAACGCAGCCACTGGCTCGACGCAACCATCCATTACTTACTGGATGAACCGCCTGCAACCGCTGGGCAACGCGCCTGAGACTTTTGTTACGCTCAATCCTTGTCGTGCACCGCGCGAGGAACTGGTGATCCGTCGCGAGATCTATGAACATCCGATTTTCGACATGGCAACGGATCGTGCGCAGAAAGAAATCTGGTCCTTGCAAGGGCAGCGCCGGACATGGTTTTGCGGCGCGCATTTCGGCTCCGGCTTTCATGAGGACGGCCTTCAGGCCGGTCTCGCCGTGGCAGAAGATCTGGGCGGTATGCGCCGCCCATGGCTGGTCGAGCAGGAAAGTGGGCGCATCGTTCGCCAGAGTTTGCCTCTCCGGGAAAGGGCACTGGCATGACCGAGAGCTTCCAGTCGGCACTGTTTCCCGGTCATGTGACCCATGCGCGTTTACGACCGAAGGTTCACAAACTGGCCTATAAAATCTACTCGCTCCTGCTCGACCTTGATGAACTGGAAGCCCTCGATCGCAAATTGAAGCTGTTTTCACTTGACCGTTTCAATCTGTTTTCTTTCTACAGGAAAGACAGAGGCGATGGATCGGCTCTGCCGCTGCGTGAGCAGGTGGAACGTGCCATGGAGGCAGCCGGAATACTGCCTGATGGCGGTGCGATCCGCCTGCTCACTATGCCGCGTATTGCGGGCTGGGCATTTAACCCGCTCAGTGTTTTCTTCTGCTATAATTGTGGCGGTGAGCTTGTGGCAATCCTTTGGGAAGTTGATAACACTTTCCGCCAGCGCCACGGCTATATGATCCCGGTCCATAACTGCGTTAACGGACGCATCGTACAAAGCTGCGACAAGGCTTTTTACGTCTCGCCCTTCATGGACATGAAGCTGCGATATGAGTTTGAAGTCACGCCTCCCGCAGACTGGCTTTCCATCCGCATCAACAGTTTTGACGATGAAGGCCTGCTTTTGACTGCCCGCCATCTGGCGCGCCGGGTTGAATTGAGCGACGCCGCCTTGCTACGCGCCTTTCTTACAATTCCGTTTCTCACCTTGAAAGTGATTGGCGGCATTCACTGGGAGGCGCTGAAAATATGGTTGAAGGGCATCGGTTTACGCAGAAGACCTGCAGGGCCAGAGATTTCCATCACATCTGTTCGTAACGAGACCGCCCAGCAGAGGAACAAGGCCGCATGAGCCAGCTCGACGAGTATCATCAACTATCGGCATCAAGCCGGACTGAACGACCAGCTTTCAGCCCTTCGACTATCGTGTTGAAACGGCTGCTGAAGCAGGTCCAGCATGGGCGATTGGTGCTTTCACTGCCCGGCGGTGAGGTCATTGCTGTTAATGGTCTATTGCCCGGACCGGAAGCCAAAATTGCAATTGTCAAATGGAACAGCCTGCGTCGCCTGCTGACGGGCGGGGATATTGGCTTTGCGCAATCCTATATCGAAGGCGAATGGACATCACCCCATCTCACATCGGTCATCCGCTTTGCGGCGCGCAATCGCGTTACGCTGACATCCACATTACGCGGATCTGGCTGGATGCGGGTGCTGAACCGTATCAGCCACCTGCTCAATGCAAACACGCGCCGCGGCAGCCGGCGCAACATCGAAGCTCACTACGATCTCGGCAATGATTTCTATGCCCGATGGCTCGACCCTTCGATGCTTTATTCATCTGCGATCTGGAATGAGACGACCCATAGCCTTGAAAGTGCGCAGAAGCAGAAGTTGCAGTGTATTGCTGAAAAACTGGCGCTTGAGGGCGGCGAAAGAATTCTTGAAATCGGTTGTGGCTGGGGTGCCCTGGCGGGCTATCTCGCAAACTGTCACAATGCCAATGTGACGGGAATAACCCTGTCGCCATCGCAGCTCGCTTGGGCAAAAGCCGCAGTTGAAAACGGAGGGCTCAGCGATGCCGTTGACCTTCGCTTGCAAGATTACCGCGATGTTCAGGGCCAGTTTGACCGCATTGTATCAATCGAAATGTTTGAGGCCGTTGGCGAAGCCTATTGGCCGGAATATTTCACAACCCTGAAACGCTGTCTCAAGCCCGGCGGCAGAGCAGTCCTGCAGGTCATTTCAATAGAAGAAGCGCGCTACGAAAATTATCGCCGCAAGGCCGATTTCATCCAGAAATTCATCTTTCCGGGGGGCTTTCTGCCGTCAGATAAAGTGCTTGAGCGCGACCTTACGAAGGCCGGTTTGGTTTTAAAGGAGACCGAGCATTTCGGCCATTCATACGCGCTTACGCTTGCCGAATGGCGTCAGCGCTTTATCGCCAACTGGCCTGAAATCGCGAAGCTTGGCTTTGACGATAAATTCCGACGGCTTTGGGAATACTACCTTTGCTATTGCGAAGGTGGGTTTGAGGAAGGTGCAATCAATGTTGGGCTCTACACGATTGAACATGCTTAGGCTTCACCCCCCCACTAACGGAGGAAGCGTCGATGAAATGGATACTGACGATTGGCATAATGACAGTGTCGTTTCCCTTCACAGCGCAGGCGGCTGAGATCAACGGCAACTGGGTGCGCGGGGATGGGAATGCGCGAGTGAAAATTGCTGAATGCGGCGAGGATATCTGCGCCACCAATACCTGGATCAAGCCCGGAACACCAAAAGAGAAAACCGGCGACCGGCTGGTGATGAGCATCAACGAAACTGCGAACGGACAATATTCTGGCACAGCTTTCGATCCGCAACGTAACCTCACCTACAAGATCAGCGTGAAAGTTGACGGCGATACCATGACGAGCAATGGCTGCGTTCTGGCTGGCCTCCTGTGTCGCAATGTGGGCTGGACCCGAATCAAGTAAGAGCGAGTTATCGATGAAAGATTATCTCATAGCCTATGTGGTGACAGCGGTTGCATTTCTGGCAATCGACTCCGTGTGGTTATCCAACATGGCGAACGTGTTTTACCGCCCTGTCATGGGCGACATGCTTGCGCCAGGTTTTCGTCTCGCGCCAGCAGTCGTTTTCTATGTGATTTTCGTGTTTGGACTGGTTTTCTTTGCGGTCAAGCCCGGACTTCTGGCCGGTAGTGGTACAGTCACGCTCGTTCACGGTGCGCTTCTCGGATTCGTCGCTTATGCGACTTATGATCTGACCAATCAGGCCACTTTGAAAAACTGGTCATGGACCCTGACAATCGCAGACGTGGTCTGGGGCACTGTCCTGTCTGCCGCGTCAGCCTATATTGGCTATTGGGTTACGTCGCGGAGCAGCGGCTAGGTTGGAGTAAGCATATGCAAAGATGGGGTCTTTTGGCCGTCTTCGTCTTCGTCATCATTGTTGTAGGAATGGCAATCGGTATCGGTTTCCCGCCGGGCGAATGGTACGCAGCGCTTCAAAAGCCTTGGTTTACCCCGCCTAACGCAGCCTTTGGCCCCATCTGGACGATACTTTATATCTTCATTGCCATTGCAGGCTGGCGCACATGGATAAGCGATCGTGGGTGGAAGCGGCGCGGACTGTGGTTTGGCCAGATGGTATTGAACTTCATCTGGACGCCTATTTTCTTCGGCGCTCACATGACCGTGCTGGGGGTTGTCGTAATCATCGGCGTCTGGTTTTGCGTGCTTTTGTTTATCATTCGCGCGTGGCAACCAGATCGCATCTCGGCGCTGCTATTCGTGCCATACCTCATATGGCTATCGCTGGCGACAGCGTTGAATGCGGCAATTGTCGTGTTGAACTAATGAAAAAGGCGGCAAATATGCCGCCTTTTCTTTAGATGCCGATCAATGGCTGCACGAGCCGCATAAGCCAGCTCTGGAATTTGAGCGGTGCGTCAGTCACCGCAAGACAGATGCAATCGCCATCCGGTGAGGCAATCGGCTGATGCACGAGATCAGCATCCGCTTCCTCAATATCACCGCGCGCAAAAAGCCCGGTTCCATCATGGAAACTACCGCTCAACACCAATGTCAGTTCGCGACCGCCATGCCCATGTTCTGGCACCGGCTTCCCCGCTGGAATTCGCAAAAGGCGAACCTGCGTTTCGCTGTCGCCTGTCTCGATTGGCACCTGATAGGCACCCCGGCCAAGCGATTTCCATTTCAGGTCCGGCAAATCGCCACCGACATAGGATCGCAGCGGTTCCGGTATCACGGCAGGCTGCTTTATCTCGAAGCGCGGTGCCGAATGTTCCATTGATTGCTGTGTCTTCTGCAACCTGTCCTTGAAACTATCCCATGTGGATGCTTCGAGTTTCTGTGGCTCAACCGCGTCAAGAAGCTGCCCGCCAATCTGTTCAAACTGCTTGAGCCTTGAACGGCAGGCCGGGCAGAGCGCAAGATGAGTGGCGACCGCGATGCTCCAACCCTCGGCCAACGTGCCTGCAGCATAGCTTGAAAGGAGTTCGTCGCTCAGATGATGCTTGATATCCATCAGTGCGCTCCCGAATTATCGAGCGCAGCGCGCAATTTGTTGAATGCCAGCCGCAGGCGGGATTTAACCGTGCCAAGCGGGAGGTTCAGCTTCTTTGCGATGGCGCTATGCGTGCTTTCCTCGAAATAAGCGAGTTCAAGCAAGGTGGATTGCTCCTTCGGCAAGTCAGCCATTGCCGCGCGCAACTGGCTGGCGGATTGCCGTTCGGCAATCCTCAAGTCAGCGGACTGTTCCGCATCGGGCACAAAGGCCGGATCGGTTGGGTCGAACTCCGGGCGCCGGGCGCGTCGCACTGCATCGATGCGCTGGTTTCGTGCGATGGTGAAAATCCAGGTCGACAAGGCTCCTTTGGCAACATCGAACTGATCTGCCTTGTTCCAGACTGCAATCATGGTCTCTTGCATTAATTCTTCCGCTGTTTGCGTATCAGCAGACAGTTTGGCCATATAAGTCTTCACCCGGGGTGCGAAATGCTTGAAAATCACCTCGAAAGCGTCCACGTCGCGTCGGGAACTGACCGCCAGCATCAATTCCTCCATTGAGGGCTGATCTTCAGGTGCGGTCTGTCCATTCATCCGTATTAAACCCCATCCGCTCAGATGTAGCGAAGCCAGAACCTGTAAATTATGCTGAGCTTCCATGTGCCACTGTTGCGAGAGGAACGAAACTTTTGTGTTCATCAGCATTATACGCAAACAGATTTAATCTGGATCACACCAGATTTCAAATGTAGGGCGTCATCGCAAGCAGCACTCTCGAACTCTGACCTTTTAGCAATAAATCACGCATCAGCTAAGTGAATTCATAGCAGCTCAGCAAGCTCCTATTTTGCTCGCGATCTTATGGCTCACCAAACGCTTTCTCATAATTGATCTCAAACGTGCGAAAGCTGTCAATCGCGGCTTCGAAGCACCGTTCTTCATCTTTTTTGTCGAGCGACATGGTTTGAAGCAAAGCAACAGTCTTCTTCCAACCGGCCAGGTTTCCGACCTGCTTTGCCAGGTGTCGCGCACCGTACCCGGCGCCGAGACCAAGCAATCGCGCCTTGTGGATGAGCACTGTTGCCCCCAAAGCGGAACCTTCAAGCACGTATAGCGTACCAATCGCTGAAGGCAGATCAACAGGCGCCCCTGCGTCGAACTGCAATTCCGACTTCTTCGGTTCTTCCCCGTCCGACAGATCCGCATAATCCATTTGAAGTTCAGATTGAATTTTATGATTGTCCCAATCTGAGAATACTCGTCTCAGGTCACTGACATCCAGCAATGTTTCCAACGCCACTCTGCTACGCCAGGTGGCTTCCAGATATTTCCTGTAGGCGTCCAACGAAATGAACATGCCATAAAACGAATCAAGCCTGTCAATCCGTTCGTGGTAGGGAGCGGTAGCCGCCTTCAAATCCCAACGACGTTGCAGGACGGTGCGTTGATTCATTAGCAAAATTTTCCATAATTCGTTACACGGGCCAAGACTAAATATTATCTTTATGAATAAATTCCATGCATTACTGCATCGTAATGCTCTTCGATTTCCTGTGTGCACTTGCACGATTTGCGCTTCAAAGCGCTCTTGTCCTTAATGATAAATAACCCGCGCCTGGTGACAATGATGCCCTCATTGCGCAATTGACCGACAATGCGCGTTACAAATGTCCTGCCAACTCCAAGCATTTCCGACAACTGATCGTGCGTCATTTCAAACTGATCTGTGCCAGTTCGTTCTGCCGCTGACAGCAGCCATTTGGCGGTTCGCTGTGTTATCGTATGGGTCGCGTTACACGCAGCTGTTTGAAATACCTGTGCCATCAGGCAATCGGAATAGCGCGCAAACCAGTGCCGAAGCGAGATGGAATCCAGCTTCAACTGTTCGAGTGCAGCCGTTTTGATCCTGATAAAACTTCCCGAGTTACGAACGATGGCAGTGGCATAGGCGGGTAAACTGCCGTTCGACACAATACCTCCTACAGCCCCTTCCCTCCCGATCAACGCAATCTCGACAGCGCTGTTGTCTTCGTCGACCCAGCGCTGAAAACTCGCCAACGCGGATCCGCACGGAAACCAAGTGTGAACAACATCGTCTCCGGCCTTCTGCAAAACAGCCTCCGCCTCAAGTTCGTAGAAGACCGTATGGGGCAGCAGCTTTTGTCGGTCTTCCTCATTGAGCATCATCAGAAGCAAATTGCCCGACATCTCGTGGGTCGATGTTAAATTCATACAGTCGAGTTCCTCTTTTCGCGGCCGTTGTGTCCAATAGTGGACGGACGATCCTTTCGGTCTATGTTACTTTTAGACGCAATTAACCTAACCCATTGAAAAGACGGGTTTGTTTTCATGCTCCATCGTTGATAATACAATCTCAACGGATATTTTCGTTTGTCAGCGGTCACAACGTCTAGCCGTTTTCAGCTCTCAGATAGTTTAGCAATCCTGCAAAAGGTGCGCTCACGAACGGTTAAGTCCGGAAAGTTCTGCCGCAATGGATATGTCTGAACCTGTTAATCTCACCAATTGTGATCTCGAACCAATCCACATTCCTGGTTCGATCCAACCGCACGGCGCAATGCTCGTTATGGATCAGTCTGGCCAAAATTTCCTTTTTGCTTCTGCTAATATTCCATGCATAACGGGCTATCGAGGGGATTTGATCCCTGGCACCGACATTTCTTTGATTGTTGGCGAGAAAAATGCGCATGATTTCCGTAACGCCGCGGCCAAAGCGAGAGAGCCGGGCTTATCCTCAGTGGTACTTGGGCTTCGCTTTCCAGGCAAATCCACGCTTTTTGACGCTGTGATCCACACGCATCTGGGAAAGACTTTTGTCGAAATAGAGCCCTGCGCGGATCGAGGGCAAAGTGCCCGGCAGGCACTTGATCTCACGCGTAGCGTCATCCATCGCATTGGTCGCGAGGAAACAGTAGAGAGGGTCGCTGCAACGGGCGCGCGCCTTGTCAAGGCCATGCTGGGTTACGACCGTGTGATGATCTATCAATTTCTCCATAACGGAGCAGGTCGCGTCATTGCGGAGGCAAAATCACCCGCGCTTGGCAGCTTCATGGGACAGCATTTTCCTGCATCGGATATACCCCTCCAGGCTCGACGTCTCTATCTTGTCAATACAATCAGGATGATTTCCGACACATCCTATCAGCCCGTTGCACTTTGTCCCTCACTTGCAGCAGACGAACCTGCTGTCGACATGTCCTTTGCGCAGTTGCGCAGTGTTTCCCCGATCCACTGCCAATACCTGCAGAATATGGGTGTCTCCGCGTCATTGTCGATTTCGATTGTTGTTGATGGTGAACTATGGGGCCTGATTTCCTGTCATCACGACAGTCAGAAAGTCACCCCTCTTCCTCTGCGCATAGGAGCTGAACTGTTCGGGCAGTATTTTTCGCTACATATAGCCGATTGTGACAGACGAAAAACACTGCAGATCACAGCAGACGCACGAACCAAGCTCGACACTATTGTATCGCAACTGAGTATCGGTGATGAAATTCGCGACAGTCTGGGGGAACAACTCAGCCGGTTTCCCGAATTGGTTGCAGGCAACGGGGCTGCATTGTTGATGAACGGGCAGTGGCTTCAACGTGGCGATACGCTCAACGAACATCAAACGCGCCAACTACTCAAAGTTGCAGGCGATGAATCTCCACGCGAGCTTTGGGCAAGCCAGGAAATCAGAACCCACTTGGCCGACTACGCCGGAAGCGTTGCAGGCATGCTCGCAATTCCACTTTCCATGGCGTTCAGTGATTATCTTGTACTGTTCCGCAATGAGGAGGCCCACGCCATCGAATGGGCGGGAGAGCCGGTGAAGACTACTGTCGAAACACCTTTCGGTACCCGATTAACGCCCAGAGGCAGCTTCTATACCTGGCGGGAAGAAGTTCGTGGGCGTTCAACGCCCTGGACCACTACAGATCTCTCAGTAGCGCAGTCGATTGGCACTTACTTACGCGACGTCATCCTTCGGCAAAATGAACTGTCTGAACAGGAAAGAGCGAAAACTGAACAGCGACGTCGGGTTTTGAACGCCGAACTCAATCATCGCGTTAAGAACATTCTTTCTCTGGTCAAGTCGATTGCGCTTCAAACGGGAGCCAACGCTGCGAATGTTGCTGACTACGCTCAAACGCTTGAAGGGCGATTACGCGCACTCGCATCAGCTCACGACCAGTCTTTGGACGGCGAAAACGGCGGTTCGCTAGCAAGTTTGCTCAAAACCGAAGTCAATCTTTATATTGACACACCCGGTCGCATAACTCTGGAAGGTCCACCGGTCCATCTCGATCAAAGAGCATTTGGCGTTATCGCCATGGTCTTCCACGAAATGATGACAAATGCTGCGAAATATGGCGCGCTTTCGGTTCCGAATGGACGCCTGAAAATCAGGTGGAAACTGGTAGCATCCGGTGATTGCGAAGTATTCTGGAACGAAGCCAATGGGCCATCCGTTACGTGGCCGTCACGAACGGGATTCGGTAGCAAGCTGATAAGAAATTCTTTCGAATACGACCTCCGGGGAAAAGTCAAAATCGAATACCACCGGGATGGGCTTCAGGCGCAGTTTTCTGTTCCATCTGTATATGTGACGCAATTAAACGACGAGTTGATCACGGCAGATATTCCAAAAGACATTGTCGAGAAAACCCACATCAATGGAATGAAGATTCTGGTTGTCGAAGATCAGAGCCTGATTGCCCTTGATATGGAAAACACCTTACGAAAATTGGGCGCCGAGCATATTCATCTTGCCTCGAGTGCGCCTGAGGCATTCGAGATGATTGAACGTTCCAAACCCAATCTTGCAATTCTCGATTTTAATCTGGGAGACCGTACTTCGGAAAATATCGCCGAATTGCTTCTAAAGCTGAAAATCCCTTTTCTTTTTACGACAGGCTATAGCGACAGGGTGCTCATCCCCGAAAAGCTTCGCGACGTAACCATCGTGCGCAAGCCCATAAGCAATTCAGCAGTCGCAGCGGCCATCAACTCCGTTCTTGGATAGAATATCCTAGCGGTTTTGCGGGTTGAAAGCGTCTGAGGCGTTCACGTCTGATTGCCAATTCTTCCATTAGATTGCCAGTCAGAAGTGTGAGAATGCCGAGCCTCCTCATAACAACTTACGATAGCCACGCATGTAAATCAGAGTGACAACCTAAGTGTTGAAATTAGCACCATTTGGTGATAAATTAACTCAACTGCAGGAGGTAGTTTTATGCGTTCAACCATTAATCTTGATGATAATCTCTTGGAAAAAGCCAGATCCCTGACGGGCACAAAGGAGACAGCCGCTTTGGTCCGCCAAGCGTTAGAAGCACTCGTGCGCGTCGAGACTGGTAAACGGCTTATCGCTCTTGGAGGTACCATGCCGGACGCTGAAGCCGCCCCCCGCCGTCGGAGCTCAGTGAATAAGTGATACTAGCAGATACTTCCATTTGGATTGATCATTTCCGCCGAGGTGATAACGATCTTGTAAAAATTATTGGTAACGATCTTCTGCTTTGCCATCCGGCAGTTATTGGCGAACTTGCTTTGGGCAGCCTACGCGACAGGACCGCTGTGTTAACTTTTCTCCGCGCACAGCGTGAGACTATCGTAGCAACCCACGACGAGGTTATGACTCTCATTGAGAGGCATAGCGTTTTTAGCATGGGTATTGGCTACACGGATGCTCACTTGCTCGCTTCTGTCCTACTTGATCAGCGCACATCCCTTTGGACTCGAGACAAGCGGCTCAAGCTAGCGGCCCTCAAAGCTGGCGCTGCTCTTTATGAGCCCTTTCACAATTAAATAGAGTATAACGCCATCCGCATGATCGGCCGTTTTGATGATCTCGAACGGGTGACACGGTCTTGAATGGGCCGGAAGCAGAAAGTCCGGTACGGCCAAAAAATGTGCTGAAGTGGGCATAATGAGCTGTCGGCACAACCACCTGATTGCCAGTCAAGAGCACATCATACGCGCATCGGATAGAAACCCGCGACCATTTACTTTTTGATCAAAGCGACAGCGAAGTTTGGATTGCCGCTACGGGCAGCGAATCTCAGAATTCGTTGATCAGTCCTTCGTATGCTTTGTTAATCTCTCTCACATCCCGTCGATATTCATCGATGATCCAGTCGCAAATGTCGCGAATGAACCATTCATCCGTTTTGATCGAAGTCACTAGATTACAGCTTCGGCCAGTCGAAACCACAACAGGATGCGATGGAACGAGCGAGCCGTTGGCAAGCAAGGTTGACACCACACTTAACCAGCCGATAGCGTTGCCTTGTCCCATCAGCGCGGCCTGTACAACGACATTGTAATCCGAGAATTGAAGTTCCCGGGCTATCTTTGTCAGTACATCAACGGAATACAAATCTGCCCATCTGAACTGTGACCCGCTAAGAGTAATCACCTGATTCAAACCCGACTGGGACTGTTTCGAATTGAAATCGAAGGCCGGAGATCGCACAGGCAGCAGAATCTCTGGCATAAGTGGAAAAATTCGATACCGGTCATCCACTTTCGGATCGAACCGCATCGCGATATCCGCGTCGTTAACCGGACAATCGAGCGGCCCGATGATCAGTTGCCACTGAATGTCTACATCAGGAAACAGCGCTTGGAATTGGTTCATCCGCGGCATAAACCAATGCGTAGCGAAAGCCCCTGAGACTGATATTCGCAGCGTGCGTCGCTTCGTTTGCGCATTTTGTCTTAGTCCAGCCAAAACACGTTCAATGTTTGAAAAGCTCTTCGAGACTTCCGCAAAAAGATCACCTCCTTGTTCCGTCAGTTCTGCTCCCATCGGCGTTCGTTTGAAAAGCTGCATTCCGAGATGAAGCTCCAGACGCCCGATGGTGCGGCTGACTGCGGGACTTGTAACCCCAAGTTCCCGTGCCGCGTTTGCAAATGTTCCGCATCGGACTGCCGCTTCGAAGGCGACGAGTGCGTTGAGCGAGGGAAGGAGCCGTCGAATATGTGACATTACAAAATGTAACCCCAGAGGTGATTATTTTTGGAATTGATGGATTTGTCTCAAGTATCCCAATGTAGCCAGACAACTGGCTTGTGCCCGGAATAGGAGAAACAATTTTCATGGCCTTCGAAAATTTTAAAGTTCTGACTTTTGATATCGTCGGAACCTGCATCGACTTCGAGAAGGGTATTCTGGATGGTTTTCGCGCCGCAGGCGGAGCGGCCGCGAAGACGCTGAGTGATGATCAGATTTTCCAGCCCTATCTGAAAGCAAGGGAGAAATTTCCGGGCCGCGCAAGCGAGGTCATGCGCGAAGTTTATCTCTACGCTGCGAAAGAACTTGGGCTGTCGGACGACAGCGCCGCGGGTGACAAATTTCATAGCCACTTCTTTGAATTTCCCGCATTCGAGGATTCCGCTGAAGCGCTCAGACGATTGCGTAGGCATTTTAGACTTGTTGCGATGACCAATTATGATCGTGTCGGTTTCAGCGCCAATTCGAACAAGCTCGGCAACCCGTTTCACGACAGCGTCACTGCTGACGATGCAAGGTATCCAAAACCGGATCCACGCTTCTTTTCCTACAATCTTGGGCGCCAATCGGCATTTGGTTTCAAGCAGGATGAAATCCTGCATGTTGCCCAGAGCCAGTACCACGATATAGGCGTCGCTAAAGAGCTTGGATACAATGTCTGCTGGATCGAGCGCCGAAAGGGTCTCAAGGGTTTCGGTGGAACGCCTGTTCCGGAAGTAGTGACGACGCCGGACTTCCATTTCTCGACCCTGCGAGAACTCGCCGATGCTGTCGAAAGCGAGAGAAAATAACTTGTAAATAAGCCCAGGTATTTTCCAAATGCGAGAACTCGGCCTACCCCGATCTTTGTGGCGTGAGACTGCAACACCACCTCTGAACTGCAAGACATTGCAGGACGACATTGCCGCTGATTTGGTCATCATCGGAGGTGGGTATACAGGCTTGTCGGCCGCCGTAAGAGCAATTGAACTTGGTTTGAAACCTGTTGTTCTCGAAGCAGAAGAAGTCGGCTTCGGCGCATCAGGAAGAAATGGCGGCGTGGTATCAACGAAGTATCGTGTATCACTAAGCGTCATGACGCAAACTCACGGCAGGCAAGTCGCTCAACGCATGAACGCGCTCGGTCACAAAGCCATGGATTGCGTTGAAAGCTATGTCGAGCGATTTCAGATCCGGGAAGCGAAACTGACGAAAACCGGGAACATTCGCTGTGCGCATAACGAGACCGCATTCGCGGCGCTCGTGGAAGAAGCGAAGACGATCAGGGACATGTTCGGCGATACGAGCATCGCAGTGCTTGGAGCTAGTGAAGTTGCGACAGAGACCGGAAGTACGCGCTTTTACGGAGGAGTTTTGAACTCTCACGCTGGCACCATTCATCCTCTTTGTTACTGTCGGGGTTTGGCCAATGCCGTGCTTCTGGCCGGAGGCCTCATTTATGAGAATAGTCCCGCTCTTCGCATTGTGAATCACGGTTCGACAAAACTCGTTTGTACCAAAACCGGATCGATCAGTTGCAAACAGATTCTGATCGCAACGAATGCCTATTCCGACATCACGACCGCTACCAGCAATGTGCGTAAGACGATCATACCGTTCCGGAGTGCGATCATCTCGACGGAAGCGTTGCCCAATTCTGTTTTTGATGAAATTCTTTGCAACAATCGGAGCTACAGCGAGACGCGGAGAATGATGCGTTGGTTTCGACGAAGCGGGGACTGCTTGCTTTTCGGCGGCAGGGGCGCATTTGGCAGAAATGACTCGGCAGCCGCCTACGCGACCCTTGAGAGAGCAATGTTTGAAATCTTCCCGCAGCTGAAAGACTGCAGGATCGCCAATCAATGGTCGGGGCTTGTTGCCATGACGATGAACAGTCTTCCGCAGATCGGGTTGATCGACAAGGATATCGGGTTCTCGCTTGGCTACAATGGAACAGGAATCGCGATGTCGAGTCTTCTCGGACGCTACGTGATTGATCTTTTGCAAGGCCAAAAGCCCGATCTGGCGCTGATGCGGCGCCAGAAACCGGAAGACATCCCATTTTTCTCTATGAGAGCGCCAGCTGTCCGTACAGTAGCCGCATGGTATCAGCTGCTGGATAAATTCGGACGCTGAGTGTGCTCCCAAAGTTTTCAAAGCGAGCTGCATATTCTAATTGCATCCAACATCGCGGAGTGAATGTTTCGGCTGGCCAGAGCATCTCCTATTCTGTGAAGTTCAAATCCAGGTCTTTCGTGGTTGGGCTGCGGTCTGGCATCAACCATGGCCTGCAGGTCGGTCACACCGTCGTTTGAAGAACTGGATCGAAGTGCTTCAAAAACTTCGTTGGACGGAATACTCCCCTGCTCCACAACAACATGATCGACCACAACTGTTTCTGTTTCCCGGGTAATGTCGTTCACAAGAGTTGCGATCAGGCGGTTGTCCTGGCGGTCGACTGCCGTCAAACGTGTTTCAGTTTTGGGATACAGGCCGAATTTCAAAAATAGTTTTTTCCAGCGTACCCGTTCGGCATAAGTCAGTTCTTCACAGATTTGGGCATCTATCGTTATGAATTGTACCCTGGCTCCTGCACCAACGGCCTTCTCGACCGCCAAAGGGGCTGGATGTCGTCCGGTACCATCAACGACAAGAACTTCACCTGATAGTCTGGCCTGACCAGCCAGGATATCCCAGGTAGAAACGCATAGATCACCGCCATGCAGAAGATCAATTTGCGGCATGCCGCCCGTTGCTAGCAAGACGACATCTGGATTCAGTGCCAGGATTTCATTTTCATCAAGATAGGCATTCGTTTGTAGCGACACACCAAGACGATTGAGTTCAGCCACCCGCCACTCGACGATACCGATGAGGTCACCGCGCCACGATCCCTTCGCGCCAAGAAGAAGCTGACCGCCGAAATCGGGGGCCGCTTCAAACAACGAAACCTCATGACCCCGTTCCGCACATATTCTGGCTGCCTCAAGGCCTGCGGGCCCTCCGCCGACCACGATGACCCTACGTTTGCCGCTGTCGGTTTTTGTAAAGACCTGAGGCAGGACCGTTTCTCTGCCCGTTGCCGGATTATGGAGGCACGCAGGACGATGCGGCGACTGGCAATGTGTAGCACCTACGCATGGCCGGATTTCGTTTTCCCGTCCCGATGCTATTTTACTTGCAAGGTATGGATCAGCGATCTGCGCTCTGGTCATGCCCGCCATATCCATTTTGCCTTCACGGATAGCGTATCGGGCGGAAGCAGCGTCGGAAATACGTGCGGCATGAAATACCGGAATATCGAGCTCCTGCCGGAAGCGTCCGACCGGCTCGACCCAGGGCGCAAGTGGCGATCCCATTCCTGGCATAGCGTCCTCAGCCAGACCACGGGTCGTGTCCATCATGCCATAAATCGCATTGAAAAAATCAATGCCGCCAATATCGCGAAGTGCTTGCGCAACTTTCAGAGATTCCTCAAAACCCATGCCGCCATCGGGCCCCTCATCCACTGCCATGCGGATACCAACGACAAAATCATTACCGACGGCCTTTCTGATTGCCTCATGCACCATCAGCGGAAACCGCATTCGGTTTTCGAGCGAACCGCCAAAGCGATCAGTTCTGCGATTGGAAATCGGTGACAGGAACTGCCCGATCATGTGACCGCCGGCATGCGTCTCGATGCCATCCAGCCCTCCCTCCTTGCATCGTACCGCCGCAGCGGCAAATGCCTTCACAACGCGATTAATATCATGGTCGTCCATCTCTCTGGGGATGCTGCGATGAAGCGTCTCCCGGAGAGGGGACGGTGCAATCATCGCCAGCCTATCGCCACCATAACTTTCGCCGCGTCGACCGAGATGGGTTATCTGACACATGAGTGCAGCGCCGTGGCGATGCATACGCTCGGCAAACTGCTGAAAATGCGGGATAATGTCATCTGTCCCGACATTCAGTTGCCGAAAGACATTCGGGGAATCAATATCGATGTTGGAGGACCCACCGAACATCGACAGGGCTAGTCCGCCCCTGGCCTTTTCTTCGTGATACCGTTGATAGGCTTCAAGCGGCAGCCCATGGACCTCCAGCCCGCATGCGTGGCTGGTGCTCATGATGCGATTGCGAAGTTCAAGATGCTTGATTTTCAGCGGCTGCAGCAGTGGGTCATTTTTGACACCGTTGGAGGCTTGCTGGTACATCGCTTTTTCCTTTAGCTTACAGAAACCCGTTCACACCTGGCACTTGGCCTGGCATGCTCGTGATGCTACTGATGATTTTCGTGTCGTTATCCGGCTAGAATATCTGACTTAAGAACTGCTGGGTCCGAGGATCCTTGGCTGAGGTAAAGAACTCTTTCGGTGGAGCGTGCTCGACAATCACACCTCGATCCGTGAAATAGATGTGATCGGCTACTTCGCGTGCAAAGCCCATTTCATGCGTAACCAGGATGCAGGTCATCCCGTCTGACGCGAGTTCCTTTATCGTCGCCAATACTTCCTTGACGGTCTCAGGATCGAGCGCAGCGGTAACTTCATCGAAAAGCATAACGTCAGGACGCATGGCCAGACTTCGTGCGATGGCGACGCGCTGCTGCTGGCCACCTGACAACTGACCGGGATATTGGTCTTCCTTGCCAGTAAGTTTGACTTTTGCAATCAAGGCGCGCGCGCGTTCCTCGACTTCCCGTTTAGGCTCACGCAGGACCTTGATCGGTGCCATCATCACGTTCTGCAATACCGTTTTATGTGGAAACAGATTGTACTGCTGAAAGACTATTCCGACCTTTCGCCGCAATGCGAGCTTGTCGAGCTTGGGATCATTCACCTCTTGCCCGTCGACGATTATGGAGCCTTTCTGCACTGGGCTCAGACCGTTGATACATCGAATGAGAGTCGATTTACCCGAACCCGATGGGCCGATGATGCAGATCACCTCGCCCTTGCGAACATCGAGACT
Source organism: Brucella sp. JSBI001 (assembly GCF_026014005.1). Lineage (NCBI taxonomy): Bacteria > Pseudomonadati > Pseudomonadota > Alphaproteobacteria > Hyphomicrobiales > Brucellaceae > Brucella > Brucella sp. JSBI001. Next base: position 2,200,330 of record NZ_CP110339.1, read on the forward strand.
GATCCCTTTGATAACTTCCAGATCACCATACGCCTTGTGCACATCTTTTAGAGAAACCAGAGGGCGCGCTTCGGTATTTTCTTTAGGCAGCATATCTTTTCTCCAGTTTTCTTGTCAGAAGCGCGATTGGATAGATGTATGCAAAGAACAGACAGAGAAGAAACAGATAGAACGGAAAGAGAAACTCTGGTCGTCCACCCGACGCTTCCATTGCCGCCTGTGCGTTGGCAACAGACTCTCTGACACTGAAAATAGAGGCCATCGGAGTGGAGAGCGTAAGTAGCGCGTACCAGTTCATCCATGGAGGTATTGAACGCCGGAAGCTCTGTGGCAATATGATGTTCCAAAGTGTCTGAACACGGGTAAAGCCAAGACTTTCGGCCGATTCCCACTGCCCCGACGGAATGGATCGAACCGCCCCACGGACGATCTCGCTTATGTTGCCCATGACGGGCAGCGCAAAAGCGACGGTTGCTTTCATCCAGCCAGGAAACGGTATCACAATCCCGCCCGGAAGACCAAAATCCTCTGGCATCATATACATGGCGATGAAGAGAATAACGAGCCAAGGCGAGTTTCTCAGGAGATGCGTCACCAGGCGCGCAATGGCTCTTACCGGCCAGAACAAGCTGATCTGCATGAGACCGAGCAGAATTCCGAGAACCGTCGCCAAGGCCATCGCTAAAAAACTCATATAGAGGTTCAGCAAAAAGCCACGCAAGATGAATGGAACCCACCCGAAAAGTGTCTCGACTGCAGTCGGCGTTCCGGCATTCATTGTTTGCGCATAAGCGACACACAATGATCCGAAAAACATTGCAACGAGAACAATTCCGTATCGCAACGACAGAGCGCTAGAGAATGCCGTTACGCCGTAATGCGAAGGAACAATTGTGAAAGCGCGCTTATTCATGTCCATACCCCGGTAGTGCCAAACGGCGTTCGAGAGCGTGGAGGCCCCAGGCGAGGATACTCACAACCGCGACATAGAACACAAAAAGCACGAGGATCATCTCAGGCACGTTGATGTTGTCCGACCAAACCTGATTGAGGACATAGGTCATTTCTGGAACGGCGATAACATAAGCAAGCGAGGTTGTTTTGGCCAAACTCACTAGGTTATTCGTCAAAGCTGGCAGGCTAATGCGAAACGCCAGTGGAAGTGTCACATACATATAGATTTGCCAGTTCGAAAAGCTGAGGCTTTCAGCCGCTTCTTTTGTCGTTTCAGGAACGGCTTCCAGGCCAGCCCGGAATATCTCGACGTTGAACGCCCCACCAAAGATACCAAGCGAGATTACAGCCCACCCAAAAGAAGAGATAATGGGCTCGTAATATCCCCCCATGTCAACGGCTGGCGTGAACGCACCCAGACCGAAGTAGAAAAACAAAAGCTGGATCATCGGAGGTGTATTTCGAAACGCCTGGATATAAGCATCAACCGCCACGCGAATTATCGCGCTTTTTGACGTTTGTGCCCAAGCTCCCAACACGCCGATCACCAGCGACAGCAAGATGGAAAACGCCATAAGCCGCAGTGAAATCAACGCCCCTTCAAGAAAGCGGCTGAACTCGTAGTCGTCATAGAAGACGATAAAGTTCAAGCCCGCAGTCTCGTTCAGATTGCGGAAGAAACTTGATATATGTTCGATCATCATCACTCCGAGCTACTGCTGATCAGAAAGCACCGGCCTTACTCTTTCGGCTCGAGGTAAGCGGTATCCCAATGGAGCTTCTTATTCTGCTCGGTGAACCAATCAGACGGTGCTACACTCCATTTCTTGGCGAGTTCAATCAGCGTACCATCAGCTTGCCAGCGATATGCCATACCCGCCATGAATGCGCCCCAACCCTTATCGCGTTCTTCAAGCGGGACAGCAGCAGCCCACGGATTATTATAGAGGGCCTGAACAGGCATCTCGTAATCTTGCCATTCCGGTGTCTCGAGATCAGCCATGATGCTGACGTCATCGTAGACCCAAGCAATGCAACGTCCAGCACGCAGAGCTTCCTTACCTTCGGAATTTCCGGTAAATGCAATCAGCTTTGCTTTCAGTTGCCGTTCGACTTGTTGATTATAGTAGTTTCCCTGCTTTCCGCACACCGGCTTTCCGGCAATGTCGTCCCAGCTTTTGATGACACCCTTCTTGGCAAGCAAGGTCGGCCCCGAGGCCCAGTAAGCGGGTTCAATAATGCCGATCACCTTACGACGTTCCGCAGTATCATACATACCGCCGACAATCAGATCGATCCGGTTCTGCTGGAGGAACTGCATGCGGTTCGCAGATGTAATAATGACGGGCTCTAGTTTGACACCCAGCGCATCCGAGACGCTCTTGGCGAGATCAACTTCGATACCTTGAAGATTGCCGTCCGCGCCTGGGAAAGACCAGGGCTTGAAAGCCCCTTGCAAACCAACACGGAGAGTGCCGCGCTCCAGGATTTCCTTCAATCGCTCGCCATCAGCACGAGCCTGGCTCGCAAAAAGCGAAATCGCCATAGTAAGTGTGGAAACTGCCACCAAAGCAAGATTTTGATGTCTGCGCATACCCATTTCTGTTCACTCCTCTTTTTTGTTTCGTTAGGATTTTGCAGGCTCTCCCGAACGGTGAATTTCCCGTTGGTATTGAAGAAACTTATCTACTTCGCGCTCGATCTGCTCTGGCTCCCATCCTAGCAAATCCGCGATTTCACTGGCCGCATCAGTTGCAGTGGCTCGGTCTATGTGCCGCCCCCAACCTATGCCGCTACGGGTATAGAAGATACCTTTCAGATCCTGGGCGTGTTCGTACGAGACATAATGCCGAAACGACAACGCGCCTTCATCGGTCCCCAACGGTGTATTCGTCTGCTGCACTGGCCTTCTTTGCCGATCAAGCCGCATCGGAATGTTTGCATCTACTGTCGCCAGCAGCTCCCTTCCTGCACTCATATGGCTCATAACTGGTCCGGCGGTCATCGCGAAAATTCCCGAATGGCCTTTGCCCTTCAAATCATGAATTTGCCGAACTCTGTCGCCGTCAGGATTTTTGGGATTGAAGGTCAACGGCCGCACACCGGCCCAGGTAAATTCGACGTTGTGTTTCGTCAGTTTGAGGGCTGGGAGAAGAAAATTGATTTCATCGAGTAGAAACTCAATATCGACGTCATCGGCCTTAACGTTACTGGCGTCGCCTTCGAAATAGGTTTCAGTCGGGCCAATATGATACAGGTCCTCATTGAACGGCAGACAATAAATCGGCATTCCCAATCGGTTAAGCGCCGCGACCCCATGACCACGATAATAATCCGGAAGACGAACGACTATATGCGCGCCTTTCGTCCCGTGAATCAGACGATCATTCCCCTCCCCGGACACTCCCTGTAGAACGTCATCGATCCAAGTTCCGGCAAGATTGAGAATGATAGGTGCGAACACGCTGCTCATTTCACGATCTGCGGTGCTAAGATCGACCCGCCACAGCCCATCAGAGTTTTTTTCTCTGATGCTCGCACTGGTGAACAAACGGACATCAGCGCCTAGCTTCTCTGCTTCGATGGCCGCATCGACGCAAAGCCTATCGGGCCAGTCCATGATGTATTCGCGGTAAGTCGCTATCGACTTCAGTTGTTTCCTATCTCGAAGGTCCTTTGCCAAAGGCACTGAGCTATCAAAGTTGCGCTTGTGCCGTTGGTACTCCAGCGGCAGTCGCCCCGATCCAAGACGCTTCAAGAGCGAAAGCCCAATATCCAGGTGCCATCCACGCAGATCATCCGCTTCGTATAAAGGAAAGCACATTTTGAAAGGCTTGCATCGCATTGGTTGGAGACGCACCAGTTCTTCCCGCGCATTCATAGCGGCACGCGCCATGGAAATCGCGTTCTTCAACTTCAAAGGCGACGATGCGAACGTGCGGATGGGATGTCTCGTCTCAAAATATCTTAGACCGCAGTGGAGTATCCTGGACGATCTGCTCGACGCGCCGTTTGCGAAATCACCCTTTTCAACAAGCAAGACCTTGTACCCAGCGGCGGAGAGTTCGCGGACAGCGCTGGTACCGTTGATACCGCCGCCAATGACGATCACATCATAACTTTCGTCCCGCGCGGCCTCCATCCTCATTTAACTGCTCCCTTCCTAGGCGTCGGGCGAGTACAGCAGCTAATTCGGAATGCTCAAAATAAAAAAATTGGCCTCCTATATGCAGTAAATGCATAATGGATGAGCCCCCGGAAGTCTGATTCCTATCCGTCAAAAGTGCGGCAACTTCGCCAACACTGCGTCTCGCTCGCTGAAAAGAAGGTCCAGAAGCGCTTCCGACACGCGACTTTGCGGACGGGAGTAAGGGCGAAGAAGCGCCACGTTGAACGGTATTTTAGGCAGGAATGGCACCAGCATTACCCGATCATCAAGTTGGTGAATGGCCGTATAAGGGTCTATAAGCGCGACCCCCAGGCCAATTTTGGCGAATTCATATGCCGCAGCGGAAATCGTTGTTTCATAAGCTGGGTCCAGTTTTTCACCCGCCGCGCGGAATGCCTGCGCAATAATCGGGCCAGCTGCGGTGAATGACGCAAATGATACAAATGGTACGTTTCGAAGATCCGGTGGTTCAATTTTGTCGCGGCTCGCGAGATGGTGGTCACGTGGAACCGCAGCAATATAAGAGGCATCGCTGAAAACTTCTGTTTGAAAGCCAGATCTGCGGAATGGGAGTTCAGCAAGACCAAAATCCAGCTGTTGGGACGCCGCCCATTCTTCGATCTTGGCAGAAAGCCGTATATTCAACTGCACACGTGTTTGAGGCCAGCTATCTTTAAACTTCTTTAGCGCCTGGGGCATGAAACTTATCCCAAGGGCGGGCATAACAGCCGCAGTTATACGGCTGGTTTCACCTTCGGCAACAGTTGCCGCAAAATTTCGCAAAGAATCGAGAGATGTATACGCTCTATCGATTTCATCCAGAAGAAGGTGGGCAACCGACGTCGGCGTGATCAAACCTTTTCTGCGTTCAAACAGGGTGACACCCAACTCGGTTTCAAGCTTATTCAGAAGCCGACTGACGGCGGGTTGACTGCGCCCTATAAGTTCAGCAGCGGCGCTTACCGTTCCAGTTAGCATCACCGCCCGGAAGGCTGAAAAGTAGATGAGGTTCATCCCTACTTCCCAGTTTTGTTTCCCTGGCTTTTTCATCAAATCTCATCCCAGCACTTCAGTTGTGGCACACACTCGCCTACAACAGTGCCAAGGGCAAACAAAATAGCAGACAATAGCGATGTTAGATTGCAGTTCACCCGTCAGTATGAGGTAACGGCATTTATCGGATAATAGCCCAAAGATGTTCCTTCATGACAGCCTCATGCAACTCGACTCCAAACCCAATGTGTTCTGAGATCGGAAGGCGTCCGTTCCTGACCGTTTCCTCAAAGGGGACGGTAGCCACTTCAATATATCCGGGTATGTCAGCCCAATATGGGAAATGTTCTTGAATATAAAAATTGGGTAAACAGGCGCTCATGTGGGTCGCGATGTTGGCTGCGATAGAACTTCCGCACACATGCGGCTGCACCTTCAAACCGTAGGCGTCAGCCATCGCTGATATTTTATGGACTTCCGCGAAACCACCCGCATTGCCAATATCGGGTTGCAATATACTGATTGCACGTCTCTCAAGAAGATCGCGAAAACCTTGTCTGAGATAGTGCCGCTCTCCAGTCGCAATCGGAATATCAATCGACGAAGCGACTTGAGACAACGCACCGAGGTCGCCCGGATCGGTGATTTCCTCCACAAACTCGATTTCATATTCTTTGATACGCTCACAGAACCGCATGGTGTCTGCGATAGAAATGCCGCCACCGAAATCAAGCATAAGCCTGACATCGGAACCGATCGCCTTTCGTACGTCGCGCACGCGTTCGATTCCAGCGGTGACCGCGTCACGATTGTCAGAGTATCGACCATTTGGATGCCGCAATGTTCCATTTGGCTGTATCTGCGCCAACGGATACATCTTCAGGGCATAATGTCCGTCGTCAACAGCGTCGGCAGCTTTTCTAATCAGGTCTGAGTTGGATGTCGCTCCGAAATACCAGCCATTCGCATAGTAGTTCAGTTCATCGCGAATTTTTCCGCCAAAGAGTTCATATACAGGCACATCCAACGCTCTGGCGCGAATATCCCACAGCGCCTGCTCTATGGCGCTCATCCCGGCACAAGCAATTCCGCCGGGGTTCTTTAACCAGAACGCCTGATCGTACATGTCCGAAACGATTCGATTGATGGACAGCGGATTAGCCCCCAACAAAAACCGTTCGCTCAGATCTTTAATCATACCCGCTACAGCTGTGCCGCCGCTTCCATAGGAAATGGCGGCCTCGCCTAATCCGGATATGCCTTCATCCGTCTGAATTTTCACCAGAACGGGCTTCAGGCCCTGTCCGCGCACATAGTAAACGTTGACGGACACTATTTTCATTTTTCAACCCCACGTGCAGGAGAAGCACTCATTCCGCCGCGACCCCCGCCTGACGCAGTTTCAACCTGAAATCCTCAAGCGCTCCCTTATACTCCCACGTCTGAACGGTGTTGTGAGGACACTCAATAAAAATATAATCTTCGGTAACCGACAAAATTCTGGAAACCTTTATAAGTTTTGTTACAAATCCGCCCGCGTCAAGATTATCGATTACAGCTTTCCGATCCTCACCATATCCATGATATACTTTCGAAGCTCGAATTTCTGCAGTTACATACGCCATATATTCGTGTCCTCTTGGCTTTTTTGACATATTGATGAATGATACATCATTATATGAGCCTCACCTCGAAAGCAGAAATCGAAAGTACGCTGATCGATATGCCGATTTTGCATACCTAAAGTCTGACGGAAAGCTGTTGTTGTGTTCTCGTTAAACTAAAATCTTCTGAACTGGGAATACTGGGTAGCCTACTAATCGAAAGCGCGAAGCATCAGGAAAGCTTAAAAATTGTCGGAAGTGCTTCATTCTCAAGGACTGCGGATTCCTGTCAAGGATCGCCTTTATCACTGTGCCGAACACAATTACACGCCTTGAAGGGAATTGAACCCACGACCCTTCAGTAACGTGAACAGAAATACATCATCCTGGATTATCAATGAATACCGTGAACATACGTTAGGGATTAATCAGTCCAGTCTTCTACTCGCAAGCCAGGAACACGATCAAATTCCGTGCGATTGTTTGTAACGATTATCAGGCCACGCGAGCGAGCATGGCCAGCAATCAATTGATCGTATGGACCGATTGGAGTTCCACTGCGGGCCAATTCAGCACGTAATTGGCCCGTATGGTTTGCTGCCGGTTCATCATACGATAACACCTCAAGGCGAGCTGCGAACCCTTCCACGACTGCAAGGTTCTTTTCAGGATGGGCAGACTTCTCCGCCCCGTAAATCAGCTCCATTAAACTGACTGAGCTGATGCACAATTGATCGTGGAAGCGGTTGAACGCCTCGCGCACTTGCTGCGGCCGGTTCTTGATCGTGAAAATGCATATATTTGTATCCAGCATGTACTTCAGCATTAGAACGCCTCGCGTTCCTGTGGAGCAGGCTGATCACGCTCATTCATGAAGTCGGAAGTCGCCTCTAAGCTATCAAACCAGCTATCCCAGACCTCACCAGCGGGTGCTATGATTCGAGTGCGCCCCACAGCAACAATATCAACGCGTTTCACATCAGCAGGCAATGCTACTGCTTTTGGCAAGCGGATAGCTTGGCTCCGGTTGCTCTGGAATACTGCTCCCTGCTCCATCTGCGTCACTCCTAGTTTTATCCATAGTGATATGATGTAGATAGTGAATCAAATGGGATATGTCAATGGGATATACGTATTCGAAGCCGACCAAACGAACCATGATCTGGCTTCAAGAAACCTAAGGCCGCTGGCCACATTGCTGCGCCCTGACCAAGACGCATCAACCGGGCGGCCTCTTCAACGGATTTATGCAACTCCACTTCCAGATTGCCAATCAAGAAGTGAACTGTCGTTAGAGCATAGACCGCTAATCCTTGAAGGGAAATGAACCGCTGCCCCCTGCCATTGACTACGTACTGATTGCCAGTCAAGAACCCATGCTCTTTCAATTCTGACGACCAAGATAAGGTCCGAGTCGGCCATTCGGCTTTTTGCCGTGAATTGGAATAGCTGCGGCCAAGACATAACGCCGCTAGCTCCCGAATGCGAAAATCTCGCCTGGTTTTTCAGGCGGGCTTATGATTTGCGACTGGAGGATAATGGTCGCCCCGCCCCTCCAGCATGTTTTGCCTGCCACGTGGTACAGGCGAACACGACATCTTGGGCCCCATTTCCTGGGCCTTTATTTGCGGTCAATTCGTTATAAGGTTTTGGCAGTAACTTATAACTACATAGTTCAGCTCGCCTCTGATCGATCAACTCATTCGAAAGGCCCAGGATGAAAGAGATCGACATTAGCTATAGAACGATGTTTGCGGAGTTGGCGCAGCGGACAATAGATGCACAATTCGTAACAGACTTCCCTTTAGAAAGATGGTTTGTGAGGGTGACCGTCAAAAATCGCGAATATTGGTATTTCGATCTCTCCACTCCCGAGGGCAAAGACAAACGAAACTACGTCGGTCCCGCCAGCGACGAAGCGATCACAAAGATCAAGGACAACATCCGCGAGCGTAGACGCATGGTTAGCACGCTGCGACGCGCCGGCCTTCCCAGTCTTGATCCCTTCGCTGGTAACGTCACGAAAGCCTTAGCCGACGTTCGGTTGTTCCGGCTGCGCGCCATCTCGATTGGGTCGGTGGCATTCAGCACCTATGCTGGATTGCTCGGTGTCTGGCTTCCCTCCGCGGCGATGCAGACAGGCGACGCCAACTTCGCCCAGAACTTCGCAATATCGGCTGGCGTCCAAGATAGTCTCCCGCCAATCCTCGAAATCCTCCGGGTAGTCGATCCTGAATTCCGAGCGGTTCCGCACCAGACCGATAAGGCCAAGGTCGTCGCCTTCGTGAACGCCAAAGGCTATCGGATGGAGTTCCTGACCGGGAATCGGGGATCAAAAGAATACACAGGCAAACCGTCGCCCATGCCCGTCCTCAGCGGCGCGTCGGCAGAGAATTTGCGGTTCCTCGACTACCTGATCTATGAGCCTATCCGCACGGTGTTTCTTTTCCGCGAAGGCATAAACGTTCTCGTTCCTGCTCCCGAGAGGTATGCCATCCACAAGCTGATTGTGTCCTCTCGAAGACGCAATGACATGTTGGGGCGCTTGAAGGCCGACAAAGATCTGACGCAGGCTGCTTTGCTCTTCGCAAGCTCTCGTGAAAACGCGCCACGGCAATGAGCTTTGCGATGCTTGGGAGGAAGCATGGGCACGCGGTGATGCGTGGAAAGCGGGCATCATCAGTGACCTATCTAGATTGCCCAAAAACGGAGTTGCAGCGCTAAGAGAGACACTCGGTTCCCACGTTGTAGAAGAATTACTCAAAAAGTGATTGAAACATTTTTGCGACAAGCGAAAGACAGCAACAGACCAGTCTATGATTGCCAGGTTGGGCGTGAAAGTCCGACTTACACGACAGATTGTTGCGGTCCCACTGTCCGCTTCTATCCTCTCTTCCTGCAAGCCGACTGACACCCCCCACTCACTAACGGTCGTTGAAGCATGAAAGTAGAGCTACCGCTTTAAAGCATGTGAGCGCTAAGCCAATGTCTGGAATAAGAGCGCTTTACTGACTGACAATCTTCGACTCTCATTGCTGTCATTCAATGGGTTGATCAAAGTGTCAGAAACCGGACATGGTACAACAGCAAAAACGCGTCACATGTCTCCAGACTCTTGTAAAAGAATACAATCGAAGCAACATTATGAAACACGCAGGCGAAATACTTATCCTCACGGGACCACCCGGTTCAGGGAAGACCACCACGGGACTAGCCCTTGCCAAAGAATCCGGCTCGCCCAAGGTTCATCTACACTCGGACGACTTCTGGCACTTCATCAAAAACGGCGCCATCCCGCCGTATTTGCCCGAGGCAAATGAACAGAACGCCGTGGTCATGGACGTACTCGCAGGTGTTGCCGAAGCCTATGCCAAGGGCGGCTATTTTGTCATCGTCGATGGCATAATCGGCCCTTGGTTTCTGCAGCCGTTCAGGAGACTTGCCACGCCTCTCCATTACGTTGTCTTGCGCCCGCCGTTGGATGTTGCCATCCTCCGCTGCCAGGAGCGTGGAGGTGCCACGTTGAACGACCCGGCGCCGATCACGGCACTCCATCAACAGTTCTCATCGATGGCTCAGCTTGAAAGGCATGTTCTGTCTACCGATGGAAAAGACCGCCATGAAACGCTCGGCATGGTGATTGAGGCTGTAGAGGGCGGCAAGTTTCAATTGGCGACATAGAAGTCCCTCGCTGAGAATTGGGAATCTCCCAAGTTTGGCGATATAATTTCCACTGTTGATTTTTTCGGAGGAATTTCGATTGCAATAGTGTAAAACTCAGGTTCGAACGACAGACTTTTCAGACACAGGAAGACCATTTTCAACATCTGTCGGCTCGAAACCAGCCACTCGCGTTTCTGTCCATCACGGACATTTAAAGCTTGATCAGTGGAACGACTGCTTTGAGAAGTGTGTGAGTGGCACACCAGTTTCAAACATGAAGGCGCATTCCGGTCGGAGAGGACAATATCCCTTTCTGTCCTTCTTCTTCTCTGACGTGTCGACTTCAGGAGACAGACAGAAAACCCAGCCGCTTCAATTGGGCAGGCTTTGGAATGTTTTGTGACCGAAGGGTAAAATGGACACCACCCACCCCTTCCAATCGGCCGCTTCGATCATTTGCAGAGACACGCGATCATTTCCATATCAGGCCGTGAAGTAGCTCAATATTTCTGCCGTGCTGTGCACTTCAGCAAAGGTATCTTCCAATGACACGAGTGCAGACTGGTGCAATTGTTCGTGGGGAATAATGACACCCTGATGATTAGACAGGTCTCGCGTGGCGCTGGCGTCGGCTGAGACAATCACCTGGTAACCCAGAGGAGCTGCATCCCTTGCGGCACCCGCTACACAAGCATGTGTCATCAACCCGGTAATGATCAGGGTCGTTGCACCGGCGGCCTTGAGCTGGACGTCGATATCGGTGCCTTGGAATACACTGACCTCAGATTTCCTGATGACTGCATGGTGCTTCTCTGGAGTGATATCGCGATGAAAAGCGACCGTTTCCCCGCCTTCGGCAAAAATGGGAGACCCGGAAGGTGTAATGTGCTGGACGTGGAAAACGGACATTCCAGCCTTGTCGGCTTTTTCAATCAAAAGCTTCGCATTCTCTAGTGCTGCTGCACCATTGGGGATGGGTAGTCGCCCGCTGAAATACTCCTCCTGAAAATCAATCACAAGGAGTGCCGTTACAGAAGGGTCCAGCCTGGAGGTTTCGGGAGCACCGGCGATTGCTCTTATCGTGGGATGTTGCATCATAACGTCCTCTTGTTCAAAAGATGCAATTGCTTCGCCTGGTTTCGATCGACATGAAAGTGGCTCATCGGACAATTTCTGCTAACATTGGGCCAAACGGAAGATGGAACCCTTTAATGCACACTGTAGCTGTCTTGGCCTACGACGGAATAAGCCCCTTTCATCTTTCAGTACCGGGTATCGTGTTTGGCGACGACCTGCTGAAGCTCGGCATTCCGCGATACAATTTGCATGTATGCGCAGAACGCATCGGTCCGATAAGAACGCTTTCCGGATTTGATATCGACGTAAGACACGATTTATCGGTCGTGGAGCAGGCTGACACTGTGATCATACCTTCCTGGGGCGCTCCCGATGACATTCCCCAGAAAACACTGATTGACGCTCTGGTAAAGGCGAAAGCACGCGGTGCCAGAATTGTGGGGCTTTGCTTGGGGACATTCGTTCTGGCTTATGCAGGTCTTCTCGAAAAAAGAACTGTTTCTACACATTGGGCCTGGGCTGATGACTTCCAAAAGGCCTATCCAGACGTCCACCTCGACAGAGATGCGCTTTACTCCGACGAAGGAGACATCATTACCTCGGCTGGCACGGCGGCGGCCATTGATTGTTGTCTCTATATATTGCGGAAGGATCAGGGTGCGGAAATTGCCAATCGTGTCGCCCGAAGACTGGTCGTCGCGCCTTATCGTCATGGCGGGCAGTCCCAGTATATTGAGATGCCGATACCGGATATAAGCCGCACCAACAGTCTCTCCAAGGCAATGGACTGGGCACTGGCTCATCTGAATGAAACCATCACCGTCGACGTTCTCGCCAACCGGGCCAATATGAGCCGCCGCAGTTTCACGCGCCATTTCCGCCAGAAAACAGGGACAACCCTGGTCCAGTGGTTGCTCAATCAGCGGCTTTCCGTTGCGCAGCGCCTGTTGGAAACTGGCGATTGTTCCGTCGAGAATATCGCCAGTATGGCAGGCTTTGGTTCAACGGTTTCATTCAGGCTTCAGTTTGTTAAAACATTCACTGTGTCTCCTGCAATCTATCGCAGACATTTCAGAAGCAGAAACATCCGGTTATGATTTAACCGCACACCATTTAAAACAACACCCCATTGCATCGCTGGAATTGAAAGTTGATTGGCGGCTTTCGGGAGTTCGCAGAACGCATACTGGCAGTTCCTGACGTCATGACTGTGTTGATGAGGTACAAGCAGGCTGGAACGGTTGATCGGGGTCTCGCCTAGCGGCATCAAACTGGTTCACGTGGTGCGCAAAAGCAAGGCGTCGTTGCAACACAACTCCGGGGCAGATGGCTACGCACGAATGTACGCAGCCACGTTGTTCAGTGCAGTGAGGCGCTTGCCGCAAGCCGCTCATCCTTGTCGTGCAGTGCGAAGCGGTCAATCATATCAGCACTCGCTTCGTTGAAGCCGAGGACTTCGACCTCGTCGCCTGCCTGACGGAACTTCAATACGATCTTGTCCAACGCGCCAATTGCGGTGATGTCCCAGAGATGGGCCTTTGTCAGATCGATGATGATCCGCTTACCCTTATCCGTGAAGTCGAACGCATGGATAAAGGCTTCCGCCGACGCAAAGAAGACCTGCCCCACCACTGCATAGGTGACACTGTTTTGTTCGGCATCCTCCACGCGCGTGACCCTGAACAGACGGGCTACCTTACCAGCAAAAAAGATGCCGGACAGAAGGACGCCAACGATCACGCCTTTCGCCAAATCATGCGTTGCGACGACAGTGATGACCGTCGCCAGCATGACGACGGATGACGGAAGCGGATGGCGTCTCAGGTCGAGGATCGACCGCCAGGAGAAAGTGCCAATGGAAACCATAATCATAACCGCAACAAGCGCAGCCATGGGGATGATCTGGACGAGGTCGTTAAGGACGACGATCAGGAACAACAGGAAAGCACCCGCGACGAACGTTGAAAGCCGTCCTCGACCGCCAGATGTTACGTTGATGACCGACTGTCCGATCATGGCGCATCCGCCCATGCCGCCGATCAGTGCCGAGGCGATGTTCCCCGCGCCCTGTCCAACGCATTCCTGACTCTTGTTGCTCGGCGTGTCCGTCATGTCGTCGACGATCTGCGCGGTAAGTAGCGATTCGAGCAGGCCGACAGCAGCAAGCGTCACCGAGTATGGGAAGATGATCTGCAGCGTCTCCCAGGTCAACGGAACCTGCGGAAGCATCAGGAATGGGATAGAAGACGGTAGCTCACCGAGGTCGCCGACGGTGCGCAGGTCGATGCCAAACCACCACGCCATGGCCGTGAGGACCACGATGGCCACGAGCGGCGATGGAATCGCCTTGGTCACGTATGGAAAGAGATAGATGATGGCGAGGCCGCCTGCGATCATCACGTAGGTAAGCGTCGGGACCCCTATGAGTTCGGGCAACTGGGCCATGAAGATCAGGATCGCAAGTGCGTTGACGAAGCCCGTGATAACCGAGCGGGAGACGAAGCGCATTACGCGGCCGAGCCTCAGCCATCCCGCGACGATCTGGATGACGCCCATCAGAATAGTGGCCGCGAACAGATACTGAAGACCGTGCTCTTTGACCAACGAGATCATGACGACAGCGGTCGCAGCCGTGGCGGCAGAGATCATGCCCGGCCGACCGCCCACAAAGGCGGCCACGCAGGCAATTGCGAAGGAGGCATAGAGCCCCACCTTGGGATCGACACCCGCAATCACCGAGAAGCCTATCGCTTCCGGGATAAGCGCGAGAGCGACGACGATACCCGAAAGCACGTCGCCACGGATGTTGGAGAACCACTCCTGACGGTAGTTTGAAAGAGTTCGCATGGGAGATTTTTCACAGTTGAGGCAACGGGCCGAGGGAAACTCGGTCCTCGAAAATGGAATAGGTTGCGTTGCTGTGTTGTCTGGCGGATCGGCGGCCAGAAGAGCCACCCGGAGTTTCACCGGGTCCTTGTGGATGACGCTAAGTAGCTCACGCAGTCCAGTTTTGCAATTACGTCTCAGTCTGAACCCGCTCGCCACAAAAAATAGGCTGCGGCGTCAAGGTGCGGGTGTGACACCGGTTACCTTCAATGCGTTGGCTCCCGTTCAAAAAGTGGTCTCGATCTGAACAGAGATAAAAAGTTGCGACACCGGTCACGTCGGGTAACGCTGCGTTGTCGTTTGGACAGAAAAACTGAAAAGATACTTCCGATCTTTCTCTACATCTTGATGCATGCAAGATATGAGACGCATAATTGCGGAGCGATTTTAGGGAATTCAATCAAATCGGACGACACATTGCCACAATCAAAGCGTCAAATCGTTGTCGAACGTCCGGGCTAATTTTCGGGCAACTCATTCTCCAGTCCAAGCAACAAATCATCCGAGAGATTACGAATTGCCCGCGTCACTTCGAGAGCCGTCCAACCTGCGTTTGTAGCGATATCAATGAGTTCGACTAATCGGGCAGAAATAGACTCTTGGCAGTCTATCTCTCTGCCTGGGTATCCTCCATCCCTTTTGGGACCGAATATCAATCCTGGCGGTGCACTCACTAGAACCTCCTCAAGAAAGTCGGCTTATCGATGATATATCTCATGACGCTCACAAGCCGAATTTCTCCTCTATGCACGAGTTTAGCACAATTTTTTGTTGCAGCTATCTATACATATCCATTCAAGCCATATTCTGAACCATCATCGCGATGCATCAATATTTATATGAGCATAATCATCCCACGGACGCGTCCAGCAGAATAAGAATCGAACTCGCCATTGCTATTTATTGTGGAGTTTGGGTTGGTGATCAGGCAAACGCTAAATAGTCACTGGGTGTGCATCTAGAATTGTATGTGCGAAACCGTGATCAGCGGGCTCGGTCCGAAGAAAACCAGTTCTCTTAACAGAAGTGGATAAGGCGGCGATGACGCAGCGTGCAGAACGCATTTCGTACGTTCTTCGCACCTATTCGACGGAGATAGTGAGGTTCAGCGTGTGCGCTTTGTGCCCACCGAAAGGGCCTCAAAAACTTCCCTCTCCAATTTCTATAGCAGGCTGACCAAATCTGTTTTCATTGGATCTCCTTTCAGGAGTTCCATCTCAATGATCGTCCATAGTGCGATCATTGCCGGCGAATCCTGCGTACCTCGATTGAAAATAAATGCTCGATATCCAACCACTCAAGCACCCCGCGGTCCAGATTACATACCATATCCCGGACTTCCCACCATCATAACAACGTTTTACACCTGCCGCGAAATACGGCCACGCGCAGACAATCCAACCGAACGAACTCATCCTCTGAATATGTACTGGGCCATATGTATCAGAGCGGGTCGTAGCAAAGAACCACCAAGCAACCCAGTTCAGGAAAACGAAGGCGAGAGGGATTGTAATCGTAAGGAAGCCGCCCAATCCGACCCTTGAATGAAAACAAAGAAATCATAGTGTCTCCGCTTCGCAACGATGTTGGATTTAAAAGACCATCAAGGCATGAACATTGCCACTGCGGCGGCGCCCATTACCAGGGTGGCAATCCAGCCGAGTGTTAAAAGCGGTAATCCAATTCGGTAAGCACCCATCACAGATTTGTTTGAAGCAAGCAGAATCACCACCACCATCAAAGGAACGGCCACGACCCCGTTTATTACCGCACTCCAAAATAAGGCCTTCATGGGACTTATGGGGGAATATTGAATCACAAGCCCGAGCAAAATACTAACTGTGATAATGCCATAAAAGCCCCGTGCGTCAGTTGCTTTGAGTTCAAGACCGGATTTCCAGCCCAGAGCTTCAGATAATGCGTACGCACCGGCCCCGGCCAGAACAGGCACGCCAATGAGACCGACACCAAGAATGCCAAGTGCGAACAAAATATAAGCAAAATTGCCCGCCAGCGGCTTAAGCGCAGAGGCTGCTTGGGCAGCGGTTTCAATACTTGTTATGCCCTGTACGTTCAATGTGACCGCGGTAGCCAGTATAATAAAGAAGGCCGTGACGTTGGAATATAGCATACCACTCCAAGTATCCCAGCGTATGCGCTGAAGCTCCCTAGGGGCGGCGGCCGCATCCCTTGAAAGGGGAGCTTCATTGTTTCTTCCATGCATTTCTTCTACTTCCTCTGAAGCTTGCCAGAAAAAAAGATAAGGACTGATCGTAGTGCCGAAAACACCGATGATCATGGCAGCGGGATTAGAATCCACGGCAAATGTCGGCCACATCGTGCGCCGCGCCACTTCCGCCCACGGAACGTGCACAGCGAATAAAACACCGGCATACGCCAGTAAGGAGAGTGTGAGCCACTTGAGGAAATAGACATAGCGATGATACGGGATGAATACTTGAAGCAAAAGCGTCGCAACTACAAACAAGGCTGTCATCAGATGGCGGTCGACACCACTGACCAGTTCGGCAACTTCACCCATCGCTGCGACATCAGCGGCTATATTAAGTACGTTGGCGATTAACAGCAACAAGACAACGCTTCTGACAACAATTGGCGGATACGTTTGCTTGATATTGGCGGCCAAACCCTTTCCTGTGACGCGACCAATGCGACCGCACATAGATTGCATTGCCGCCATCAGCGGGAAGGCAACAGGCATGGTCCACAGCATATTGAAACCAAACTGAGCACCAGCCTGAGAATAGGTTGCAATTCCACTGGGATCATCGTCCGCCACGCCAGTAATCAGGCCCGGCCCCACACGCGACAGGGGGTGCTGTTTTAGGCGTGACCAAAGAAACTCAAACCGAATCCCTGTTTGATACTTCTTCATGCTTCCTTTGCCAAGTGCCATTAGCCCGCCCCTAGATCAGTCTAGAACCAATTCGGGTATTTTTCGAATATCAGTTCGACCAGAATACAGACGTCAAAGCCCGCTTCGCTTTAAGAAAAAACTATCGCGAATGCATCCTATTCAAGGTATACTTTTGCGCCTAGTTCCGGCAACAATATTCAAGGGAGATCCGTTTTTCGAAGGATCCGCGGGCCGTTGAGCTCGATCTTAAGCGTGAACGAAGCGATCAACTCACAGAAACACCGCTTTATTGCAGTATATCCGCACAAAAGACGGCAACGCACACACGATTGAAAGCGATGGCACGTGCATGCCTGACTGTGCATATCGCTCCTGAGATCAAAAACTCTGATTTAATTTGATCTCAAACAATGCGACGCAATTTTGCAGCTGTTATTGTCTATGCTGTCGGCAAAAATTTCGGGCTAAAATTCTTTAAACGCAGCGTGAGACCAATAATCTAAATAGCATTGTGCTAGAGCGCATCCCGAAAAGTGTGAAACGGTTTTCGGAAAAGATGCGCGTAAAAACAAATGATTAGAGCGCCGATCTGATCCAATCAGATCGAAACGCGCTCTAGTGTAGTCGATCTGAAGCAAAGGAAATGCGGCTTGGACAAGCAGCTGATTACTTTCAATGCCGGTTCGTCCAGCGTGAAACTCGGTTTTTTCGCGTATGATGGGGAACAGATCGTAAAATTCTCCCGAGGTGGGATCGATCTGAACGGCTCACCCTTAACCTTTCGCTTACGGGGAGAACTTTGCAACCTAGATATCGTATTAGATACATCTGGTGCAGATGAGATCGCTGTGATCGTTGAAGAACTTTTCTCGAGGCTCTCGACGCATACAAATCTCTCCCGTATGCTGGCAGTTGGCCACCGGGTGGTTTTCGGCGGTGACCAATTCATCCAGCCAATCTTGGTCGATGATAAGCACATCAACGCAATTGAAAGATTGTCAAGTTTTGCTCCGTTGCACCAAGCGAAAAGCGTCGCTTTAATCAGAGGCATCCAAAAGCTCTTTCCGCACGTCAAGCAAACCGTATCCTTTGATACTGCGTTTCATCAAACTATCCCGGAAGTCATTCGCCGCTTCGCGCTTCCACGTGAATTCCACGAGCGTGGCTTAAAGCGATATGGCTTTCATGGCCTCTCCTATAAGTCGATAATCGGCAGTTTTTCCCAGAAGCAGCCAAAGCTTGCTGTCGGAAGGATCGTAGTCGCACATTTAGGCAGCGGAGCCAGTCTTTGCGCCATCAAGGGGGGCAAAAGCATCGATACAAGCATGAGCTTCTCGACACTGGACGGTATTCCGATGGCAACCCGCTGCGGAGCACTCGATCCGGGCTTGCTTCTTTATTTTCTGCAACAAGAGAACATGTTTCCAGATGCGCTATCAGATTTGCTCTATCATCGCTCGGGCCTTCTCGGACTCTCCGGAATAAGCGGTGATACGCGCGATCTCCTTGAAAGCAACGCACCCCATGCCCGTGAGGCTCTTGAAGTATTCACTCTGCGTATAGCTGGTGAAATTGCCCGTCTTGTTTCCACTCTTGGCGGTCTCGACGCACTCATTTTCACTGCCGGAATTGGGGAGAACCAGCCAGAGATTCGCGCTGCGGTTTGCCTACGCCTCTCTTGGCTAGGGATAGATCTCAATATTAGTGCCAACAATCGAAATACGTTCCGGATCACCACCAACTCGAGCCGTACGGCTGCATTTGTACTTCCTACCGACGAAGAACGTATCATCGCCTTGGAAACACTTCAGGTTCTTGAGAACAGCGCCGCTTAAACCATAACTGACATGACTGCGTAAATCAGTGAAGGAGACGAAGCATGAGCAGGGCATCACCTCTTGGTCCTCTTAATTCCGAGGAGCTTTCGCTAATTGATCGATATTGGCGCGCGGCCAACTATCTATCGGTAGGGCAGATTTACCTCATGGACAATCCGCTCCTGCGCAAACCGCTTGAACCGGAACATATTAAGCCCAGATTGCTCGGTCATTGGGGTACGACGCCTGGCCTCAATTTCATTTATGCTCATCTTAATCGCATTATCAAGCAACAGGCTGCCAATGTAATCTACATATGCGGCCCCGGTCACGGCGGTCCGGGCATTGTGGCGAACACCTATCTCGAAGGAGTGTACTCGGAGATATACCCCGCAATAAGTCAGGACGAAGCAGGCATGGGCAAGTTATTTCGCCAGTTTTCATTTCCTGGCGGCATACCAAGCCACGTCGCGCCTGAAACACCAGGTTCAATTCATGAAGGCGGAGAACTTGGATACTCCCTCGTGCATGCCTATGGCGCCGCTTTCGACAACCCAAATCTGGTGGTTGCTTGTGTCGTAGGCGATGGCGAAGCAGAAACAGCAACGCTTGCCGCTTCATGGCATTCAAACAAGTTTCTCAATCCCTCCCGCGATGGCGCAGTCCTGCCGATCCTGCACCTCAATGGCTACAAAATAGCGAACCCTACTATACTCGCGAGACTAGCAGATAATGACCTAACGAACTTGTTCATCGGTTATGGCTACGAACCGTTCTTCGTCGAGGGCAGCGAGCCGGAAGCAATGCATCAGAAAATGGCGCAAACACTTGACGCGGTCTTCGAACGTATTGCTACAATCAAGAAGAATGCCGATGTTAAATCACCAGAACGTCCGTTCTGGCCCATGATCATCCTGCGAAGCCCGAAAGGCTGGACGGGTCCCAAAACAGTCGACGGTCAAATTGTAGAGAATTACTGGCGTTCGCATCAGGTGCCTGTTGCGAACTGCCGGGAAAACAGCGGACACAGAAAGATCCTCGAAAACTGGCTAAATAGCTACAGTCCGGAGGACTTGTTTGACGAAATGGGTACATTGAAACCCGAATTACGTGAGCTCGCTCCAAAAGGCGAGTTACGCATGGCTGCCAATCCACATGCCAATGGAGGATTGCTGCGCACCGAACTTCACACACCCGATATCCGTAAATATGCTGTGTCTATGGATCAACCTGGCGTGAAAGAGGCACAATCAACAAGAATTTTTGGTGAATATCTCCGTGACGTTCTAATGCTGAACGAACATGAGAAGAACTTTCGCATATTTGGTCCAGACGAGACAGCTTCCAACCGTCTCGGCGCTGTTTTCGACGTTAGCGACCGTGTATGGATGGCTGAAACGCTTGATACAGATGATCATCTGTCGTCAGACGGGCGGGTATTGGAAGTATTAAGCGAGAACTTGTGCCAAGGTTGGCTCGAAGGCTATTTGCTGACCGGAAGGCACGGGTTCTTCTCTTGCTATGAAGCTTTCATCCACATCGTTGATGCGATGTTCAATCAACATGCGAAATGGTTGCAGGTTGCGCAAAAATTGGAATGGCGAAAGCCTGTATCGTCACTCAATTATCTCTTGACGTCTCATGTGTGGCGTCAGGATCACAACGGTTTCTCTCATCAAGACCCAGGCTTTGTTGATCTCGTCGCCAACAAAAGTGCAGACGTGGTTCGAGTTTATTTTCCACCGGACGCCAACACGTTGCTGTGGGTTGGCGATCATTGCCTGAAAACCTGGAACCGAGTGAACGTGATAGTGGCGGGGAAGCAGCCAGAACTACAATGGCTCGCAATGGAGGACGCCATACGCCATTGCGAAGCGGGTCTGGGCATATGGGACTGGGCCGGGACGGAAGACGGTCTGGAACCAGACATACTGATGACTTGCGCGGGCGATGTCCCGACCATGGAAACCCTTGCTGCGGTTGATCTACTGCGTCAGTCTCTACCGCACCTGCGCATCCGCGTTGTCAATGTCGTGGACCTGATGGTTTTACAGTCACCGCAGCATCATTCGCACGGTATTTCTGATGAAGATTTTGACCTGATGTTCACAACCCACCGTCCGGTCATCTTCGCTTATCACGGCTATCCTTATCTCATTCACAGGCTCATTTATAAGCGCGCCAACCACCCTAACTTCCACGTGCGAGGCTTCATCGAAAAGGGGACAACGACAACGCCTTTCGATATGGCGGTTCTCAACGAACTGGACCGCTTTCATCTGGCGATTGAGGCGATAAGGCGTTTGCCATTAAACAACGAGGTAGCGCTACCTCTGATTGCCAACTTCGAGGAAAAACTGACATTGCATAAGAAATACGTTTGCGATCATGGCGAGGACATGCCGGAAATCAGGGATTGGAAATGGCCTTACACCAGATGAACCAGGCGTTCTCAAAACCGCCCACGAAAGCCGTATCGAATGATTAAATCCTCTGGCCCTTGAAGAAGGAAGACAAACTGTGCTGAAGCTGAAGTTTCTGGGGGGAGCCGGAACTGTGACCGGTTCAAAATTCTTGCTCTCATTCAATGCGAATAACATTCTCATTGACTGCGGGCTTTTTCAGGGACTGAAGAACCTACGAGGGTGGCGTCGCCTTAACCGATTGCGGACGTCGTGAGTTCTTGAAGGGCGAATTTCAGAGCGCAGTCGACAATGCGATTTCACGCCAGGTAGTGACGGCGATTGCGCGGAGTTGGCGGTGTTCGTCGGCGGTCAAGCATTTGCGGTGAAGGAGAAACAGATTGGCGGTCTGGCCGTGAGTTGAGACGAAGCGTTGACATTGTCGCGCGGACTTGAAGCGCATCATACGTTGCTCTCGTCGTCGTACTGGTAGATGCGAATTCTCAGCTCGATTGTTCAATCTCTTGTGCGAGCGATGTTCGACGCCAGGCATCAACTCGGCCTTCGCGGCCGAATAGGAACGCAGCTTATCGGTTACCATCACGCGGGGTGGTCCCCTGGCCCTTGAGCAGTTTTCTCATCAAACGAAGCGCTGCTACCTTGCTCCTTCGGCTTTGCAGCAGGGCATCGAGGACGTAACCGTTGGCATCTACGGCGCGCCACAGCCAGTATTTCTTTCCCTTGATCGTCACCACCATCTCATCGAGCTGCCACTTGTCGGCAAAGTGGCCTCGTGAGCGGCGGCGGAATTGATGAGCGAACTTCAAGCCGAATTTCGCCGCCCACTCGGCGACGGTCTGAAACGTGACGATGATGCCGCGCTCCGCCAACAGATATTCCACGTCGCGCAGGCTCAACGGGAACCGATAATGGAGCCACACCGCATGTGCGATGATCTCGGCAGGAAATCGGTGGCGTTTGAAGTGGGCATGTCGGGCTTCGGTCATGACGCTTGAATAACAAGTCAATTCAAACCAGCCGGTTAAGGCGACGCTATCGTGGAGGCCGTTGTTCGCAGGCTTTCGCGAAAATCATTCCCCCTTCTTGATTGGGAGGAACTTAAATGCCGAATTGGTCAAAGTCCTTGCTCGGACAGGTGTGCATAGCACTTGTTCTCGGTGTCACCGCTGGCTTCTTCATACCTGACATGGCGATGCAAATGAAACCGCTCGGCGATGGTTTTATCAAACTGATCAAGATACTGGTTCCAGCGATTGTCTTTTGTGTGGTTGTACATGGAATTGCTGGCGCTGGCAGCCTCACCAAGGTTGGGCGCGTCGGCGTCCGGGCTCTTATCTATTTCGAGGTCGTCACCACAATCGCGCTCGCGCTCGGCATCGTTGTTGCATATGTCTTTGGTCCGGGCCACGGCATGAACATCGATGTCAGCAAGCTCGATGCGTCCGCCCTTTCCACCTATGTGGAAAAGGCACACGATGTCTCCAGCGGCGGCACGGTAGAGTTCCTGATGAAGCTCATACCCACCACGATTGTGAGTGGTTTCGTCCAGGGTGACATCCTGCAGGTACTTCTGGTTGCTATCCTCTTTGGTTGCGCACTTGCACAAGTTGGCGAGCGCGCCAGGCCG
Organism: Brucella sp. JSBI001; assembly: GCF_026014005.1. Taxonomy (NCBI): domain Bacteria; kingdom Pseudomonadati; phylum Pseudomonadota; class Alphaproteobacteria; order Hyphomicrobiales; family Brucellaceae; genus Brucella; species Brucella sp. JSBI001. The sequence continues at coordinate 2,223,421 of NZ_CP110339.1, forward strand.
CTTCTCCATATCATCGAGATGGCTGGCGAAGTCGTCTTCAAAATCATGGCATTTATCGTTCGCCTGGCACCGTTTGGCGTATTTGGCGCCATAGCCTACACAGTCGGCAGGTACGGCATCGGATCATTGGCGCAACTGGGCTACCTGGTGGTTTTGTTCTACCTGACAATTGCGCTTTTCGTCGCCATCGTACTCGGTTCCATACTGAGGGCTGCCGGTTTCAGCATCGTGAAGCTGCTGCGCTATTTGCGCACTGAAGTCAGTATTGTTGCGGGTACAGCCTCGAGCGATGCAGTCTTGCCCCAGACCATGCGCAAACTTGAACATCTGGGTATAAAAGACTCCACAGTCGGCCTCGTCATCCCAACCGGGTATTCGTTCAACCTTGACGCATTCTCGATATAATTGACACTTGCCGCCGTATTCATAGCCCAAGCCACGAATACCCCACTTGCGTTCGGCGATCTCCTGGCAATTCTCGGTGTTGCTTTGGTAACGTCCAAAGGTGCTCATGGCGTGCCGGGTTCGGCGATTGTCATTCTTGCCGCGACGCTGGCAGCCATCCCCAGCATCCCTGCCATAGGGCTGGTCCTTGTACTCTCGGTGGATTGGTTCATGGGCATTGCGCGCGCACTCGGCAACTATATCGGCAATTGCGTGGCAACCGTCGTCATCGCATCCTGGGTAGGCGATATTGATAAGGATCGCGCCCGCAGGATACTGGACGGACAAAGCGTGTCGGCACCGGATTTACCGGTTGTCGAAGCAATCACGCAGAACATTGGCAAGCCGGATCCGCTATCCCGACCGCAGATGTGACGCGATGAAAAACCTGCATCAGATGGTTTCCAAATACGGATGGAAGGGAAACCATCTGATATTGCAGCTTTGTACGAATAGTTTTCTACAAGGGTTGCTGAGCTCTATACAGGAAAAGCGATAAAACGGACTTTTAGAACTCCGCGAGCAGACCATTCCCTCATCAATGCGAAGATGTGCACGACGACGTAGAAAAGAACGAAACTCTATCGGTTAGACCGAAGGCAACGGGTGAGGAAACGGGCAATAGACCTACGACCCTTCTGGCATCAGCACGCAACGGTGCCCCGGCCTCAACCGTGTGACGTGCGTAAATCCGGCCTGAGGACAGTCGGAGCGCAAATCGCCCGCCCGCTCGAACTTATCCTTCTTGTGACGGCCGGCACTTCGATTTGAAAAGACATTTTTATTCTGACAAACCAGATACTCAACATACAGGAGAGCAGAATCAAACATTATGCATTGTGAAAGTTTGCGACACGGAAATCGTGGATACGATCTGCGCCAAACAGGAACCAACTTTCAGTTGAACACGGCTTCGCCATAAGTATTGTGTGGATTCACCCCAATCAATCGCACAGTCCAATCCAGGCACGAAAATAAAATGAAACTTTTTTACACCGCCTTCATTATTGCAATTGCCACCACTGCTAGCGCGAACGCGGAAAGAAAGCCCACAATTCTGGATCTCGCTGAGCAGGGTTATGAAATTAAATCGGCGACGGGAAACTATGTATTTTTGCAGAATGAAGAGAAAATTTACATCTGTTCCTTTCTGCAGGTTAGCGAATACAATGTTGCCTCGGGTGACATTGATGCCATCAAGTTCGACTGCGCTGCCGTGGTCAAGTAATTTTGCCACAAGATCCGGCGCGCACCATAGCCGCTCCAGTTTTCATCCAGATTAGTCAGTTCGGACAGATAATGAAAATAGTAGTTTTTGCTCTCGCCGTGATCCAGATCGTGATTGGTCTGTTGTTTATCATTGACGCCCCTTCAACGCAGCGATTGATACTGGGGACAATATCATTTGGACTCGGATCAGTTTGTTTTGGACTTGCAGTGATGATCGGGCAGCTGGATTCCATTCGATTCAACCGCAACTAATCTGTTCTCGGGGTCCGCCTTGAAGCAAAAAACTGAATCCGTTCCCCACCGCAGCTCGAGTATCAAAGCCGGCTTTGTTCAGTTACCGGATCAGGTTGATCCCACACCCAAAGTTCATTCGTCAGACTACGGCGCATCGGGAGCTTCGGCACCAGATTGACATTGTTCTCCCGAAACATCCTCTTTAGGTGGCAAAATGATCATTCTGCAGAAACCTGCTCTTTCCTTGAAATGCCGAGTTCAGAAGTGCTTCTTGTTCGAATGTGCCACTGCCCCAACGAGATAGAGAAACGGTAAGAATGGCTGACGATCGTAGCATTACTATCACCTATGCGCCGAACGTGGATCAGATACCGGACTATGTTCTGGGCTTTGAACATCAGGCCTATCAAAATTACCGGATGATGTTCGACCGGTCGTGGGATCGGCATTTCTGGTGGATCAGAACGAACCTTTCCTTTTGGTCCGCCGTTGTTGCCGGCCTCATTTGTTCTGTAACGTTGGCATTTATCCCCGGGGCACGGGCCAGCCTTGATTATTGGATCCTAGCGCCTGCGCCTCTTGTCGCAATTGCTGTATGGCTTGTCCTGTGGATCGGCTCGAAAAAGTCAAATCGCGAATATAGTGAAACCATAGCGCACTGGAATATCGAACAGGAGCTTGCCTTCTCTCCTCACTTCCATGTCAAAATTGGACCAACGGGCTTCAGACAGGCCACACGAATCTATACGATCGAACTGAGTTGGGCGATGTACCATCATGCAATCTTGCAGTCAGACAATCTGATCCTGGTTTTTCAAGGCACTGTCGCAGTAATTCCAAACAAAGCGCTACCGACAGCTCCCCAGGATATTGTCAATCGGATCCATTTATGGTCTGCGGCCCAGCAAAACGAAATAAAGCCTTTGCTCACTCTGTGAGATTTAACCACGGGCTACAATTCGGATGTGCTTCCTTGAGATGGCCAGCAAGGCAATCGACATGCCCGCATTGTTGTCGAATGCGTCAATTCAGCCAAACACGTCAGCCGTCTTCCTGACCATGCCCTCGACGTCAGCCCAGCTACACAGACTACCATCGGGGGATAATCTGTGTGCTCGACATGCTCCTTGAATAACGACCCTTTATAAATGTTCCCCCTCGCGGAACAACTAGGTAGGCATTCAACATCGCGCGCTCGTCGTAGCGCAAGCTCACGCTGTCGTCGTGAAGGCGATAGTTCCTGATTGAGAATTGCTCCCGTCACAAATCGGCAACGAAAGGTGTTTCAGGGTTTGGGAGTTTTGTGACACCAGAGGCGGCAATCTACCAGAATGAGTGGCGATGAAAGCAGATCTGACGTAATACTCCTAAATGCCCGCTGCTGTTTCGCCGAGGATCGCCGATTTTGTGAACGCCCTTCCGTTGAAGGAGGGGCTTCGCATACTCGAAATCGGATGTGGTCCAGGTGTTGCCGCACGAGAGGTCAGTCGAAACATTGGAAGCGGCTTCGTGCTTGCCATAGATCGGTCCGAAAAGGCGATACGCCTGGCGCGCACCGGATCAGAGCAAGAAATTGAATCAGGCCGCCTGGAGTTTAGGCAGGTGGCAATTGAACATCTCAAGCTTTCAGCACGTGATGAACTTTTCGACATGGCGTTCGCAATGCGCGTCGGTGCACTGGATGGCCGTCATCCAGAAGTCACCAGGCTTGCAATCAAGAGCATCAGGGCTGCACTGAAACCAACGGGCAGGCTGTTCATCGATGGCGGCAATCCGTTAAGAGAAGTTTCGCTGCAACCTTGACTGTCGAGCCGAGGAGCGCCACGTCATTGTGAAACGTGGCTCTATCAACAATTTCGAAGCGACGCTCCACCATAGTCATGGCGACCACCTGTTGCTCAGCCAGCACTAGGCCGAAAGCTCTCTTCTGATAATCTCCGCACCTGCACTCAAGGCCCGCAGCTTTCCAGTCGCCACTTGACGAGACAAGGGTGCCATGCCGCAGTTCGTGCAAGGATAGAGCTTGTCGGCATCGACGAACTTAAGGGCTTTCCGCAGAGTGTTGGCAACTTCCTCCGGGGTTTCCACGGCGTTGGTTGCCACGTCGATGGCGCCCACCATCACCTTCTTGCCTCGAACAAGTTCGATAAGTTCGATTGGAACATGCGAGTTATGGCATTCCAGCGAGATTAGATCGACACTCGATTTCTGTAGCTTGGGGAATGTTTCCTCATATTGCCGCCACTCTGTTCCCAGGGTCTTTTTCCAATCTGTATTGGCCTTGATGCCGTAACCATAGCAAATATGCACGGCAGTCTCGCACCGAAGCCCCTCCATTGCCTTCTCGAGGGTTTCGACGCCCCAATCATTCACCTCGTCAAAGAAGACGTTAAACGCCGGTTCGTCGAACTGGATGATATCGACACCGGCAGCCTCCAGTTCCCTCGCTTCGCCATTGAGGGCCTTGGCGAATTCCCAGGCCAGCTTCTCTCGACTTTTATAATATGCATCATAGAGCGTATCGATCATGGTCATTGGCCCCGGCAAGGCCCATTTGATGGGCTGCCGGGTCTGCTGACGTAAGAACTGGGCGTCTTCGACAAAAACCGGCTTTGGACGCGATACAGCACCAACGACTGTCGGCACACTCGCATCATAGCGATTGCGGATCCTGACCGTTTCACGCTTTTCAAAGTCAACTCCGTCAAGGTGCTCGATAAACGTCGTGACAAAATGCTGGCGTGTTTGCTCGCCGTCACTGACGATGTGAATGCCTGCCTGTCGCTGATCGTCCAATGCCAGACGCAGGGCATCCCGTTTACCTTCAATCAACTGCTCATCCTGCAATCTCCAGGGGGACCAGAGTTTCTCAGGTTGTGCAAGCCACGAAGGTTTAGGCAAGCTACCAGCGGTAGATGTGGGCAACAGTTTTTTCATGATGGGCGACCTTATGTATCGACTTACTAAAGGGAGTAATTGGCAGACCATTCTTCAAGAACGGTCTTATATGGCTTCATGAAGTGCTCCTCAGCAAACCTCCCCTGCTCAACAGCAAGCCTGCTACGCTCTTCGCGATCGTAGACAATGCGAGTCAGTGAATAGTCCTGATGGTTCAAATCTGGCTGATAACAGGCCCCGGCCACGGAATTGGCGTTATAAATCTCGGGTCTATAGATCTTCTGAAAGGTTTCCATCGTGCTGATCGTGCTGATGAGTTCAAGATTGGTATAATCGCCGAGGAGATCGCCGACAAAATAGAAGGCAAACGGCGCAACGCTGTTCGGCGGCATGAAGAAGCGTACCTTTAACCCCATTTTCTGGAAATACTGATCCGTCAAAGACAGTTCATTTTGTTGATATTCTGCGCCCAATACAGGATGGCGATTTCCAGTACGATGATATGTTTTACTGCTGGAGACACTCAGGCATATGACTGGCGGCTTACGAAACTGCTCTTTGTAAGTATTCGAGTTGAGGAAGCATTTGAACAGTTTTCCATGGAGGTCCCCGAAGTCATCCGGAATGCTGAATGTGGTGCGACCATTATTGTATTCGGGCAGCACGACGCTGAAGTCATAATCACGCACGTAAGAAGAGAAATTGTTCCCAACGATACCTTCGACGCGTTCATTTGTCTTCCGATCGACGATATTCGCTCTCAATATTTCAATGAGTGGGAAAGTATTCTTGCTGCCTTCCGCATCAATGACCATCTCCACCGAAATAATCTCGAGTTTAACGGAATAGCGATCGCCTGTTGGGTTGTCCCAATGCACCAGCGCGTTGAAACGGTTGTCAATCATCCTCAAGGCGTTGCGCAGGTTCTCCTGGCGATTTTCTCCTCTGGCCAAATTGGCAAAATTCGTCGTGATACGCGTACTGTCCAAGGGGAGATAGTTCTCATCGAAATGATGGCTCTTGACGCGGAATGTAAAGTCGTGACGCATCGTGATCCGCGGGCGATCGACGACCGGCCCGCCCCTGGCGGCGACTGGAATTGCGGTTTGAGACATGGCTTACCCCAATAAGTTGGGGGCATGGGTCAGCGGACACATAGCAAAACAGACCGTTAGACGGTCTTCGCTACGGCACACCGGGACACCCCGCCCGTGGACGTTATTTTGCCAAGGCAGGTCTCCTGGCTCGCGGGTCATTGCTCTCGTCCGTCTTCCCAGGGAGAACCCCAGTGACAATCTGGACGTCAGCTTGCCGCTTACAGTTGCGGGGGCAGCGCCGGCTTTCCCGAATGAGACGGGGCACGGACTTCCCTCTTAGCTCCGGCGTATCGAACACGACAGCCGGAGAACCTAGGCATTACAATCTTCCTGCATCGGCCACATAATGTCAATAGAATATAAAGAGATGTTTATATCTTTAAGTCATTGACCGCGAGATTGAGTTCCGCATCTACCGTTCCAGTTGCACCAACGCAATTGATCGATCATCTCGCTATCAATCTCCAGCTACCCACCTCCCCGACACTGCGCGAAGATTTATACGCAGCGGCAAGGAAATACGGATACGGATTCTCGGGCACTTGCGAACACTCGACTGAAAGCCATTTTGGCTTTCCCGCTATCAAACGCCACGGTTTGCAGCTTGCTTGGCAGAGCCGCCCTTTGGCAGACAGAAGGCGTCCGTTCAATGATCAGGAATTGCTTAACCCCAATGTTAACATTGATCGGCTTATGATGCGCCCCGGCTATCCAGGAGTTCTCGCTTTAGCAAAGTCTCAAGCCACTCGGCAAACACATGCAGCCGGCGTGAGAGATGTTGCTTATGCGAATAGAGCAGCGTCATTGGCATCGGTTCGGCGCGATAGTCAGGCATCAGCTCAACGAGTTCACCGGCATCGAGATGGCTTCGCACATCGTAAGCCGGAATCTGGATCACCCCGAGCCCGGCGAGACAGCAGGCAATGTAGGCCTCAGCGCTGTTGACGGTGACCCTCCCGCGCATCGGCAAGGTGCGCAAGGTTCCGTCTTCCAGCCATTCCCAGTCCTCAACGCGACCGCTCGACGGTGATGCGTAGTTGACAGCCCAATGCTTGTCGAGATCGTTTATTTCCCTTGGGGTTCCATGTCTCGCCAGATAGGCGGGGCTTGCGACATTGATCAGGGCCAATCTGCCGATTGGGCGAGCAATCAGGCCTGAATCGCTCAAGAGACCGACGCGGACAACACAATCCACGCTATCTTCCACCAGATTCACCGCACGATCCGTAACTCCAAGGTCGATGTCAATCTGTGGATAGCGCTCAAGGAACTCCGGAAGCGCTGGCGCTATGATCAGGCGACCAATCCGACCGGGGACATCAATGCGCAGCCTGCCCGATGGTTGAGCTGCACTCTGTCGGAATAGATTTTCCGTTTCCTCAACATCGGCGATAACACGTTGACAACGATCGTAAAAAGCCGTCCCGTCCTGGGTCGGCGAAACCTTGCGGGTGGTGCGATGAAGCAGCCGCGCCCCAACCCGTCCTTCAAGCTCCTGAACCGCGGCGGAAACGGAGGAGCGCGGCACGCCAAGCGTGTCGGCGGCACGGGTGAAGCTCGCACATTCAACGACACGGGTGAAAATACGGAACAGATCAATGCGGTCCAAGGTACACGGGAATCCTTATTGTACTGCTTTTCTGACAAGTGAAGTCAGAATGATAATCTTTATACCGAAATTATAGACGATATCTTTTCCCGACGAAAGCGGCCGTTGGTGTGGTCGCACGTTGGCTAAGGAGGCCACCTCATGACCGATCACAGCATCAAGGGCAAAACTGTTATCATCGCCGGTGGGGCAAAAAATCTCGGCGGACTGATCGCCCGCGATCTTGCAGCACAGGGCGCGAAAGCGATCGCTATCCACTACAACAGTCCGGCGACCAAAGCCGATGCTGAAGCAACGGTGGCGGCGCTCAAGACAGCCGGCGCCGATTGTGTCGCCATCAAGGCCGACATGACGACGGCAGGCGCTGTCGAAAAGCTTTTCGCAGATGCTGTCGCCGCTATCGGCAGACCGGATATTGCAATCAACACGGTCGGCAAGGTACTCAAAAAGCCGATTGTTGAGATTTCCGAAGCCGAATATGACGAGATGAGCGCCGTCAACGCCAAGAGTGCTTTCTTCTTTATCAAGGAAGCCGGCAAGCATCTCAACGACAACGGCAAGCTGGTGACACTCGTTACCTCCCTGCTCGGTGCGTTCACGCCCTTCTACTCGAGCTATGCCGGCACCAAGGCGCCTGTCGAGCACTTCACGCGTGCGGCCTCGAAAGAGTTCGGTGAGCGCGGGATTTCGGTGACGGCCATCGGGCCCGGACCGATGGACACACCGTTCTTTTACGGCCAGGAAAGCGCCGAGGCCCAAGCCTATCATAAAACGGCGGCGGCGCTCTCCACCTTCTCAAAGACCGGACTTACCGACATTGAGGACATCGTTCCTTATATCCGTTTTCTTGTCTCCGATGGCTGGTGGATGACGGGCCAGACAATCCTCGTGAACGGCGGTTACACCACCAAGTAACAAGACCAGCAACCTGTCGGCCAAGCCCGGGTCCCAGGAGTTCCGATCCGCCTCCTTGAGACCGGCTTCGCTCGGAAGAGGCGGCAGCAAGATTTGTAATCGGTCCATGATTGCAACACCTTGCTGCCATTCCTCCAGTTATGCTTCTGGCGAGTAACCGAACGTTACCGTTGGGTTTTCGGCTGTCTCCACCCAGATACTCTTTGCTTGCGTATAAGCCATCAGCGCATCCTTGCCGCTCGAGCGACCGTAACCGCTGCGGCCGAAACCGCCAAACGGCGACATGACCGAGATTGTTTTATAACCATTGATCCAGAAGGTTCCGGCCCGCACGCTGGCTGCAACACGATGAGCCCGCGCGACATTCTCGGTCCAAACGGCACCTGCGAGACCGTAGGGATTGTCGTTGGCGAGCGCAATTGCTTCCGCCTCGTCGTCAAAAGGCATGACAGAGACAACCGGACCGAACACCTCTTCCCTGGCAATCGTCATTGCCGGTTCAACTCGATCAAGGATTGTCGGCGCATAGTAGTAGCCCCCGGTTTCCTCCAGTGCGTCAGGTTTCTTTCCACCTGCCACAAGTATCGCACCTTCGGCCACACCATCCCGAACCATCTGATCAATCTTCATCCATTGACGCGCGTTGTTGATCGGACCGACATGCGAGTTATTGTTAAACGGGTCTCCGACAACAATACGATTGGCAGCATCAACGTAGCGCTCCACAAACGCCTTGTGGATGGACCGGTGAACTAGCAAGCGTGACCCGGAAACGCAGCTTTGCCCCGCTCCGCTGAAGATAGCCGACTGCGCACCAACAATCGCGCGATCCAGATTGGCATCGGGGAAAACAATATTGCCGGATTTTCCGCCCAGTTCCAAAATACACGGAACCACATTTTTTGCAGCAGTCGACGCAATCGCTGATCCGGCCTGTGCTGACCCGACAAAAACCACCAAACCCGTACGTGGATGGGATACGGCTGCCTGTCCGGCAGTTGGACCTTGGCCTGCAATCACGTTTACCAATCCGCGCGGAGCACCACCCTGCTCGCACATCAGCCCCAGGATGAGTGTGGAAAGTGGGGTTAGCTCGGAAGGTTTGATGACAACGCCATTTCCGGCACAGATTGCGGGTGCGATCTGCCATCCACCAGTAAAAAGGGGGGCATTCCACGGCGTAATCTGCGTGACCACACCAATTGGTTCATGCCGGGTATAGTTGAGATGGCTGCTTGGTACTGGAATAACATCACCATAGAGCTTGTCGCACCAGCCGGCATAATATTCAAACATCTCTGCCACACGGACCGCCTCGCCGCGAATGTCGCGGATGGGGCGACCGGCGGAACGGCTCTCGATTTCGGCGATCAACGGTGCATGTTCGCGGATACAGCGGGCGATTTGGTTCATTACGCGACCGCGGGCTGATGCCGTCAGTGCCATCCATTCCCTTTGAGCACGAGCCGCACTGTCCATCGCCGCATCGATAATCGACTGGTCTGCATCCTTGAATGAGGCAAAAACTATACCGGTCGCCGGGTCCGTCAGATTTTGCTCGTTGCCACTTCCGGCAACTATCTCACCGTTCACAAAACTGCCAATCTCACTCTTCGGAAAGAACCTCTCGAAAATTTGAGCAATACGTGCGGCTTGTTCTTTGGGATCATGTAGTCGCGTCATAATTCTGGTCCTTACCTTGATGAATTAGGCTGAAAAGCGCCCATTCGGGTGAAGTCATCACTGTCCTTGAGATGCTCCGAACCAGCCCAGAGTTTTGCCACAACCGATGTCAGCGGATTGTCCACGCCTGCGCGTTCAGCCATCTCTTGTGCCAGCCGTACATCCTTGCGCATTAACCCCATCGAAAAGCCGCTGTCGAAACGGTCGTTCATTATCCAGGTTGGAAAGTGAACTTCGCTGATCATGGATTTACCGGAAGCGGCGTTCAGAACACGGAGGGCCGATTCAGGGCTTATTCCAGCGGCAAGTGCAAGTTTCAGGCCTTCGCTGGTTGCCACCATATGAGCCGCAGCCAGCAGGTTGTTGACAAGTTTTGCAACATTACCTGCTCCGCTAGGCCCCACATGCAGGGCCTTGGCAGCCATTGCCTCGATAACCGATTGCGCCAGCGCCAGATCAGTATCGCTGCCCCCGATCATCATCGTCAGTTTGCCGGATGCGGCTCCGGCCGGGCCTCCGCTCACAGGAGCATCAAGAAAGCCATGTCCGAGTGAAGCAAGCCTCTGCGCCAGCGCGCGGCTGACATCTGGCTCGGAGGTCGACGTGTCGATAATGACTACGCGTCTGCGCCCGCCCGTCAACTGATGGATATGCGCGTTGACCACATTCTCGACATCCCGAGCCGTCGGAAGAGAGAAAACCAGAAACTCAGATTCTTCGAAAAGCATCTCGAGTGTGTCTGCAGGCATCACTTTTGCTGCTCGGGCAAGTGTCTTGCGCTCAGCTGATAGATCGAACCCCAGCGTAACGAACCCTTTTGCCACAAGGGTCTGAGCCATGCCGAGCCCCATACTGCCAAGACCAACAACACCGATTACCGGCTTTTCAGGTTGCGCCATTCCATGTCTCCATTGTTCATCGACCAACCCTCAGACTGGTCGCATCATTAATGGTGAAAGGCTCGCACCAAAGGGGGCAGAGGCATAGCCGGTTTACAGGCAACGCTGCGTCTCATCCGACGCAACAGTCCGTTGAAGGATCTATCGAAACGCTGCCATGTTGTTGGAGAGAAACCCGCTCAGTCGCTCGACTGAAAGCGGTAAACGGCGCCGGGCCCGCACCATCAGGTGTGCACTAGCCTCGGCCAGTAGCGGATCTGACAATTCGCGTATCGCTACGGCTCCGCGTTCCAATTCGGTAGAGACGGCAAAGCGCGGCAAAAAAGTAATGCCAAGCCCGGCAACTACGAACCGTCTCAAAACATCTATCGATGTCGTTTCAACAACGGGAGAGATTGCAAAACCGCGATCGGCGGCAACACGGGTGACCAACCGGGTAATGCCATGGCCAGGTCCTAATAACGCATTGGGCAGACCCGAGCAGTCAGCCAGTTCCAACCTGTCTTTGGCCAATAGAGGGTGCTCTGGCGGTGCGACCAGACAGAGCGGCTGTTTCGAGATTGCAAGCGAGCGAACCCTCGCATCGACCAGCGGGTTGTACGCAATTCCGATATCTGCATCCCCGTTGGCAATCCCGTCCAGAACGCTTTCCGTGCCGCCGAGCTGCATGTCGTACTGCACATCAGGATAGATTTTGACGAATGAACCAAGTCCATATTGCAAGATATCGGCGAGAAATCCCTCCCCGCAAAGAATGCGGACACGCCGTTGTTGCACGCCCCTGAGAAACCCGAGTTGTTCGGTAAGCAGGCTATGCTCTTCCAAAACACGTCTAGTATGCTCCAGAACCAACTCGCCCGCTTCAGTCAACGCCATGCCGCGCGCATTTCGTTCAAACAGAGACAAGCCAATCTTGCGCTCGGTTTCGGCGATCTGACGGCTCACGACGGAAGGTGCAACGTTCACATGTTCGGCTGCACCTCTGATTGATCCGATCCGGACCACCGCCATGAACATCCGCAATTCTTTTGCATCAAGCGTTTCCATGGCATCATTTTGCTTCGTTGGTTTCTATGTTGAATAGAGTATAGAAACAGGGCCAGACAGCAATCAGCTGGCCGCCAGTTCACTTGTAACCAGTTTGATCCAGAAATTGGCGCCTATTGACAGCAGGGCGTCATTGAAATCGTAATAGGGCGAATGCAAGCCCGGATTGGTATCGTCGCGACGACTACCAAGCCAGAAATAGCAACCCGGCTTCTCCTCCAGCATAAATGCAAAGTCTTCCGCCGCCATGCTTGGGGCTTCGTCAAGAACCTTGAGACCAAGATCGGGCGAAGCAGCCAGGTTCCGGATTTTGCGGGCATTGTCAGCTGTATTGATCGTCGATGGATAACGTTCTTCATAAGCAACACGTGCCGTGCAGCCAAAGCCTTCGGCAATTGAAGTGGAAATCGCCTGTATCCGGCGAGCAATCGTCTCCCCGACGTCAGGTAAGAACCAGCGAGTGGTTCCACGGACGATCATACTTTCCGGAATCACGTTCCAAGCATCACCGCCATGCATCTGCGTTACCGAAACAACCGCAGATTCCAGTGGCGAAACATTCCGGCTGACAATGGTTTGCAATGCCGTGACCAGTTGCGCGGCGGCGACCACCGGGTCGGCGCCTTCATGTGGCATCGCTCCGTGCGCTCCCTTGCCGATCAACTCGATCTCGAACGTACCGAAGGCTGCCATCATCGCATCATCGCGGGCAACACAGGTGCCAACATCCAGTGCTGGCCAATTGTGAAGACCGTAAACCGCATCAACCGGAAAGTCCTTAAACAGCCCTTCGCGCACCATTTCGCGACCGCCACCTTCGTTCTCTTCCGCCGGTTGAAAAATGAAGTGCACAGTTCCATCAAAATCAAGTTTGCTGACAGCTTTTGCTGCAGCAAGAGCCATGGTTACATGCCCGTCATGACCGCAGGCATGCATTTTGCCGAAAGTCTCCGACTCATAATCGACACCGCTCTTTTCGACGATTGGCAAGGCATCCATGTCGGCGCGGATACCGATTGCGCGTTTCGATGTCCCTCGCGTCAAGCTACCAATCACCCCCGTACCAGCAAAACCGGAGCGAACGCTAAATCCCCAGAGCTGAAGTTTTTCGGCTATGAAGGCAGAGGTCCAGTTTTCCTCAAACGCAGTTTCGGGATGTCGATGGAGATCATGGCGCCAGGCCGTCGCTTCTGCCAGATCTGTTTCGCTGAGAAAAATAGGCATAGTATCGTTTCCCCTACACGTTCGTGGCAGGCCCGGCATCGAACCTGCCACGCGACGGTTTAACCCGTAATGCGCAATACCAGATCAGCGACTACCACCGAACCAAGATAGGTGCCGATCATTACGCAAATAGCGACGATGACAATTTTCCATCCGGAGCGGCGGGCAATCTCGAATTCGTTACGCGTCAACGCCAGCCCTCCGTAGGCCAGCGCCGGTGTTGCGAGCGCCAGGAAATTTAATTCCCCGACATTCGCCAGAACATAATCAGCGCCCGGAACGCCCGGAATAGTGATGATAATGGCGATGAGGGAAACCCATGCTACACTCGGCAAATAGAAAGGCATAAAGCGGGCCAGTATCAATCCACCGATAGACGCTGCATAAAGCACGAGCATGCCGGGCAGCGCCTGGATCGGCGTCACATTTGTTCCGACCCAGTTTGCAACCAATCCCAGAAAGCATGCAATGACCAGGAGCAAGGCATTTTCGACAATATCGATCTTGCGTTCGTCAGTTGTCTCGACGGATAAAGTCAGGTTATCGATTGTATTCTTCATTGATTTGGAAGTCATCCGTCTCTCCCTTATGCCGCGTTGCGATATTCTTCGGGGCGGCACTTTTTATAAAGCCATTCCGTGAGCGGCAACGCCACAAAGAGGCCTACATAAAGTCCCGTTGCATAGGTGAGGATGTTGCTCGCAGCAGCAAGAGCTAGAATGAGATCTTTCTTTTCTGGCAAAACACTCACCAGTCCACCAGTGCAGGCCGCGAGCATACTGCCCGAACCAACACCGCACGACATGGCCAACGCACGAAAATCGAAAATTCCCAGACCGTTGACTAGCGGCGGCATCAAGGCAAAAACGAACGTGCCGATCAACGTTCCGGTAGCGTATACCCCCATCACTCCAGCGCCTTCCGGACTATCCAGACCGTACTTGTCGGCAATAAGCGCGAGATTGGGCTCGCGATCGATGGAGTACGTCGCCCCGATCGTTTCTCGTCCCATACGCAGCAGGAATACGGCGATAGGAAAAGCGACGGCTATAGTCCCCAGATTGCCGATTTCCTGTAAAATCAAAGCAGGTCCCGCAGCAATGATGTTCTCGATTTGAGGACCAACCGTCGTGCCGAACTTGGCAATAAACGGCATAATAGCAATGGTGATCATAGTGCCTGACAGTTTGACGGAATCGGACTTCAGGACTTTTCCCGTCGCCTTCAAGATACTCGGGTTCAGAATGAAACCAAGAGTAAACGCATACAGCATCGGCAGGAAAATTACGGCGCCTATCCCAATAGATATTTTCTGAATGCCAACCAGTTCTGAAATACAGATGATCGCCAATACAAATACATGCAACCAGATATGTCGCATCGCAAATACATTGTTCCCCTTCACGCGGGCCTCCTTGTTTTTCTTCATACGCGCTCTGCTTCAGTATGATGAGTTTGGATTCAAGTACCAGCCTCAGGACAAGGAACACAGCGTTGCAATTGCAACAACACCGGAACTCGGCGCCCCATATAGCTCAGGCAATACGATTGACCTCGTTGAGCGTTGTTTCTGCCTTCGAGTTGGATAGCAGCGACGAGGCGCAAGATGCGAGCCTGAAGAATGACCAGGCGCGTTCAAGGAAGGCTTTTGGCGAGGCCGACAATAACGACTTGGAACTGTGGAACACGCCAACAGTCGAGGGGTGATTGAGCAAATTCGGAAGACAGGTCGCTTTTTTGGCTATCAAGCCGATGGATATTTCCGCCAATTAAAAGCCAGGCCGCGCGCCATGCAAGGAAATATCGTAAAAACAGTCACCGGCAAACTGTTTGCCGGTGACTGTAAAACTGGCGGCTACATTCTAGAACCGCACTCGGAAGCCCAGTGTACCTTTGTAACTATAGCTATCGGCGAAGTTTTCGAGACTGGTATTGACAGATCCCTCGCCATAGATCGAGTATTTGTCTCCGCTCCAGTTATAGCTGCCACCCAGACCGATACCACCCCAAAGACGTTCGTTCTTGCTGGCAAAACTCGTTCCTGAAACATCGACCTTGGTTCCATCGAGGAACTCGTAATATACGTTCGCGATACCATAGAGGTAGGTTCTGTCGATGAGGCCGCTGGCATTGTACCAGGAGTTCTGGTGTTCAACAGCCAGTCCGATGCGGCCCTGCAGACTCTCACCACGATCAAGACTGATCCGCGCACCGAAGGCATCATTGAAGCTGTCGAAATCGACATTCGAGTAGGTCAACTGTGCCTGTGGGGTAACCGACCAGTTCTGATCGATCACTACCCGCTTGCCGCTTTCCGCAGAGAAGGCATAACCCAAACCGTTGTTCCCGTCTGCCAGTCCCATATTGGCAAGATAAGACATAAGATCGCTGTCATACCAGGTAACCTGAGTCTGGCCATCAAGGTAGAAGCCGTTATCGCCATACCAAGTCAGCGTACCGCCAAAGCCGTAACCGTCGGTCGAAATTTCGCCGTCCCCGTAGACCGAACGTGTTTTGGCCTTACCGTGAGTATAGTGAATAGTGATCCCGCCAATCAGCTTTCCGTTTTCCGTCTCAGCCAGCATGCCTTCGAGGCCAGCCTGCAGTTTGAGTGTGTTGAAACTGTAATCCGTCCCAGACGTGGAAAAACGTGGATCGGCCTTTGTGTGAGCGCCTTCAATGCGCCCCCACACGCCGTTACCCTCAATCAGATTGCCAGCTTCTTCTGCTGGAGCATAGGGAGAGCCGACCGGATCAGCGCCTTCTGCGAGCATGATATTGCCTGCATTGCTCCAGTAGCGATTGCCGACGCGCTGTTGCAACGTGGGCAGGCCGTTCAGGCCCAGCAGAAGCTGTGGATAGGCTTCGTAACCAGGGACACCCGGCTGGTAGAGCGGGATTTCCTCGCCGCCATCACCATCATTGCCGCCATTTGTTCCACCGCCATCAATCGGGTTCTTGATAGTCGAGCGCAGATACCAATCGCCATCGTTCGGATTGGTTTTGCCATTTTTGTAGAGTTGATAGGCATAAGCACCACCGACTACAGCTGGTGCGCCCTGAAACTCATAGTCGCCCAGCAACGTAAATGTTGCATTGGACACGCCAGCAATGTCGACAATCTTGATGCCCTCATTCGTCTGGGCGCCGCTGCCATTGACATTCTTGACAGCCAGAACGCCGGTTCCACTCGTGTTGCCATTGACGACCAGTCTGTCTGTTGCGGAACTGTCGTTGCCAAGCGCAGTTCCGATCCGGACGGTCCCGCCATTTCCGGTATAGTCGCTGGTCACGATTAACGTGGTCCCTGCTTCCGGTCCAAGGTCGACAATTCCTGAATTGCTCAATGATTTGAGCGACTGGTTGAAATCATTGAGTGCCAGAGTACCGGTCTGGGCCACAGTGAAATCAGAGTTGGAGCTGAAATAATTCACTCCGCCCGCCGCGAGCGTTCCCGCCTCGACAGATGTCGCGCCCGAGTAGGCACTCTGATTGTTGAGAATGGTGACGCCGGATCCGATCTGCCTAACATTACCTGTTCCGGAGATCACGCCATCGAACACGAGTGCGTCAGACCTGTTGAATGCCAGAATACCATTGTTGTTGACGTCGCCGACAATTGAGCCCGATGTCCCGCCATCGCCAAGCTGAAGCAGCCCTGATGAAATGGTGGTGCCGCCACTGTAGGTTCCCGCACTCGTAAGGACCAGTGCACCGTCGCCGGTTTTGGTCAGTGCGCCTGTTCCGGCGATATTTCCCTGCTGGGTGAGGATCGTCCCCGCATCGGTTTCGATTGTCGCATTGCCAGCCCCTATGGTCGTCGCGCGATTCATCGCGATATTGCCGGTCGAATGCAGTGTGCCTCCGTTGATGCCAAGCGGCCCGGAAGCTGCCCCTAGGTTTGCATCCGAACTGATCTGAACAGTTCCACCGTTGACCGCGGTTCCGCCAGCGTAAGTATTCTCGCCATTCAGGACAAGCGTACCAGTGCCGATTTTCGTTAGTCCGCCATTGCCGCTTATCACACCGTCATAATCGAGCCTCGTCGCACCAAACGTATCGATCGTACCACCCCGGGACTCAAGCACCGTAGCGCGATCAATCGTGAAATCGGTTGTCGTTCTCAGTGTGCCGCCATTAAAGGACATGCCACCCGTTGCACCACCGAGATTAACATTGCTCGCGATCTGTAGCACGCCGCCATTGATCGCCGTACCGCCTGTATAGCTATTGTTGCCCTGGAGAACCAGTGTGCCGAGATCTGTCTTGGTCAGTTGGGTGTTACCGGTAAGTACCGAGTTAATCGTCGCGGTATAACCGGCACCTGCAGCCGTACCATCACCCACACGGATAATCGACGAGGGAGCCCCCACTAAAGTGATCTGATCTCCGGTAACGACATAACCGTCGCTCGCAAACTGCATGCCTGCCGCACGAACTGCACCAACGCTATTGTCGACAGTTACAGTTCCGGCCGTGGCCATAAAGATGGCGAAGGCATCGTCCTGATATGGTGCGTTGATAGCTCCCGTTGGTTCGGTCCAGTTGATATTGGATCCACCGGACCCCGAACTCTGCCATGTACCGGTGCCACCATTTACCGCCCCGTTGCCAATTGCACCATTTGATGCCGGCCACACGTCCCAATAGTTCAAATTCAATCCGCTCGTATTGACCAGATTGACCTGATTTGCGACCGCCGTCTGAACGTAGTAGCCGCTCGCGGGGATTGTTCCAACCGCCAAACCGTTATCGTTCAAGGTGCCGTCATAGCTGATGACACGGTAAACTCCGGGGTCGAACGATCCGCCCGGAGTGGCAACAACGTTGATCGTGCCGTCGAGGGTTAGGTTTCCATGAACTGTTGTCAGGTCGTTGAGTGCTCCCCCAACTACATTGGCCTGTCCGAAACTGTATTCGAGCGCCGAGCCATCACTAAGTGCGAGATCTCCGTTGATTGTCAGCGCTCCGGGAACGGCCCCTGCACGGCCGGGTGCAAGCGTACCGCCATTCTGTATTGTGACATCGCCACCGATCGTGCCAGCACCGCCAATTGTTGCGCCAGTTCCTACATCTGTCACACCCGTGGCAGCGCTTTGATTGCCATTCACATAAAGTGCGCCGCCCGTTACCGTAGTCGCGCCACCAAAGGCATTGGATCCCTCAAGGTTGAGCACACCGTCACCGGCCTTGGTAAGGCCGCCCGAACCCGTAATTGCCTGGGTTACATTGGTCGTGTTGTTATTCGTATCGAACGTGCCGCCACCGGCATTAAGAACAATAGCACGACTGCTCGCGAGATCGAACGAAGTGTCGAAACGCAGTGTGCCACTATCGAGAGTGAGGCCGCCATTCGCATTGCCCAAGGCATTGTCGGCCGAGACAGCGATCGTGCCTCCATTAATTCTTGTACCACCAAAATAAGTGTTCCCAGCCGGGGCAGCAGGCGTCAAGGTCAGAACCCCAGCGCCGGTTTTCTCGACCGCGCCAGAGCCCACGATCTGGCCAATATAAGTGCCGTCGTCCGGTTGGGTGAAGCGAACGAGGCCGTCGTTCTGCACGTTATTGACGTTGTTGGCTATTACGGTTTTAACGGGCAGACTTTGCGCACGCGCTTCTAGAACGCCATCCGGACGAACAATCACGTTGCCGGTATAATCTTTATTGTTACCCGTCAGGGCCAGCGTTCCATCATTCACTGTAACTGTAGTGAACCCTGTAAGGCTACCACTTACCGTCCAGAGTCCATCACCGTTCTTCGTCAGGGTGGTAAAGTTTCTGAGTGCACCTGCAAGCGTATCACTGGAACCCAAAATACCTTGCAAAATCAGATCATTAACGCCGCCGCCGCCGTTAATGTTACCCGTTACGACTGAGTTTGGTTCAAATGTGAGCGTATCGTTGCCACCTGCGAAGCTCAGGTCGCCGACGACCTGAGCGCCAGTACGGTTGATGAAGTTGATACCGGCACCGCCGTTGGTTCCGATGACGCTACCACCGCCGAGTTTCTGGATAGTTCCGTAGTTATCCACCGTATTCTTGGCGCCGGTTACCTGATCTTCGAACCAGATCGCCGCACTACTTTGCCCCTGAATCAGGCCTCGATTGATGATAGTGTTGCCGTAACCATGCACGTTGACGGCTTCGGCCCGCGTATTGGTGCCGTTTGCAATAACCTGGCCGCCTTGCTCGATTGTTAGCCGTCCGTTGCTGCCGAATTCAATGGTATTGGGACCGGTACCGAATGGGCCCGAACCGGATGGAGTGGAGTTGTTTGTGACGCTTGCGCCATTACGGACATTGATCGTACTGCCATCTCCGATACTGATGGCAGGAGCGTTATTTGTGTTTATTCCTGCCCCTGACTGCACATCAACAGACCGATTGTTATCCGAACGCCCCGTACCCACAGTTGCTGTCCACACTGCCGGTGCGGTCGACGTACAAGTCGTTGAACCGCCCGTTGTCGTACATGCGGCCAAAGCCTGCGATGGAACCAGATAAATAGCGGCCGGAAGAAGAACAGTGAACGCAAACGCCGAACACGTCGAAAGAAGGGCGCATTTCCGGTGCAGCATAATATTCTCCAGAATCAGATAAGTTTAGATCTAGCTAACACACCGGAACTCAATTTGTGGTAGCAAAACCGCAACAGAGAGCATAATATTGCGCCGGAAGCACGAACGAAAATTGAGCCGTGAAGCTCGTTTAACGCAGATGGCTCTTATTCTGCCACTGGTAACGGTTCGTTGGCAGCACTGTATGCCTCTTCAACAGAGAGGCAAAACGTCCATAACGGAACCGCCTTTCTCACCGAGCGCAACCAGCTGCGCTTTCAGGGTTCTGTTGTAAAAATTTTGCCGATTTCCGAAAGAGTGCTGACAATTTTCAGCGAGACTTTTGATCAACGATTTCAAGTGGCGCCATTTTCAGGGTGACGTGATTTTATGGGCGGTGTGTTGGTATTGCCGCTATGGGATCAGCTACCCCAACGCCCTCATCGTCGCAGAGATACACCGATCGTGAGTGCGGTAGTGTTCAAGCGCCGCCTGCTTCTGGACCTTAGAAAACTTCGGTGTGCGAGCAACACAACCAACACGCAGGTCTTGATGCTGCTGGTATTCGGATACCAGTTTCTCAGCGCATTCCTTGTCGGATAACCCAATTGGCGGCTCGTCGCCTTAACCCGCTTGCCGAGCTGAATATACAGCTCGACGGCGCGAATTCTATCTGCATGGGAAGACATGAACTATCTCCTGGTGATCCAAGTTTTAGTCCGCATCCCCATAGGGTCAGTTCCGCATGGAAACCAACAGCAACGCTCCTGAAACGCTTCTGCAGTTCGATTGGCAACCTGAACGTCTCTATCTAATGAACTCAGGCGGCTCTCATCATTTTACGGCCGGTCAGTATATCGCTGCGCGGCTGCAAATGCGCGTCCCGCTCACTGGCAAGCTTGAACGGCATGGCATCAGATTGGAAGCTTTGGACGAGATCGATCGAGGATACTCCGTCTTCGCAATGCGAAAACCGGAATCGGACGCCTGGTGGAAATTTGTCAGAGCCATGGAAGCTCTGCGAACAGAGTTCCATTGGTTTGACTCACCGTATCGGCATTCTGGGCACGCCACGCGCACTCTCAACGATCGCACAATCGCTTACAAGCCGGTCATTTATCAGTATCATCAATGCGCTAAGAACTTTCGCCCAATAGCGGTTTGGTAGAGTTGATTCAGTTGATCGCGCCCCCCCAACCAATACAAAAATAAATCCCTCTTTGTTCAAGTGCAGCCAAGACCCGGACGGTAATCTGACCGAAAACGCCGCAATCTATGGCATTACCGACACATCCGGCTGGCTTTCGTTTACAAACACGTACCTAATCCGACAGCTGGCGAGCGACCATGCGCAGGCTCTGGGCAAGTGGTGTAACTATGCGGCTCATAGCATCGCCGACTCGCATCAGCGGTCTACCGCCCCTAATTGAGAACACGTTCAAATCCCACGAACCCCACGCGTGGGATTTTGGCGTCTTCAAGGTTTGAAGCCATTTTTTTCAAAACCGTAGCCAGCAGGGCTTTCACCTATCTGATCCAGTCCTTCTCGCAGGGCTTCGGAAAACTTTTCCTTTGCGTCAGCATCAAAAGTCGCCCTGGCAATCGTAAGCGCTTCTTTCCAGGCTGGCCCTCGGTTCCATGCTTCCGAGAACACCATAGCCAAGTCGCCTTCTCTACGTGTCTGAATCAAGGCTTCGATAAGGGCTTTCGCTTGCAAGAGATCCTTATCACGCTTCGAGTAGCCTGAGGCATCGTTCCGCCTGCGGGTGCTGACGATCATTTTATGCACAGCAAAACGTTCGGGAGCAGGAATGGTTACAGGTACACCACTTTTGTGAAGCAGCACTGTCCGGATGGGTTCATGGATCAGAAAATCCAAAAACCGCAAAGGTTGAGCACTGGCACCACCGAGGGCCGGCATTGGTGACGCATTGCCGGATAATTCGTTGCTGCCCCTGTTTGGTGTCAGAAACTCCACCTTGTATCGTTTCGCGTTCTCATATTGGGTCGTGAACCTGCCGTCATTCTGATAGGGAGTTTCCCGGAACGTGCCATCGAGTTCCTTCAGCAGACCGAGCATCGGCGGCATGCTGTCGCCAACGGCAGCAGAGATGCAATGGAATTGCGCAAAATCTGCATCACCAGTCTGCATTGCAATGATCGGCAGCTTGACGCCCAGGAGACCAGAATAGCATTGAAAGGCCACCGTACCGACCAGAACGCCACGTAGCCGGAAGAAGCCCGCGTTACCCAGTACTTCCACAACGTCACCTGTGAAAGTTTCGGGTCTCGGCAGTCTAGCTGTTCTGGTCAAGGTCGACACAAGTTGTCGACGTGATTTCAGGTCGTTCTTGATTTCTTTGAACGCCTGAACCCGTTTCGTGATTTCCTCGTCCGAGGTCGGGCCAACGTATTTTCGGTGCGGAACACCATCCGTTCTGATCTGAAAATACCAGAAATCCCGTTCTTTGGATGTTTGTTTCACGAAGTTGCCATCCGTCGAAAATTCGGTTGCAAAGGACGCATCCAGAGACCGCTGTTCCAGTTCCGAGAACATAGTTTTAAAAGTGATGTCGATCTCTTTCATGACGTTGTACCCAATTCGCAATTTGGGTACAACTAATACCATGGGGACCGTCTGTGAGCAAGCGTTATAAACAATTCGTAATTTGTGTATAACCGTCGTGGGTCGAAACTTTGAACACCCTCCCGAAATGACAAAACCAGGAGAGCGTTCTGTCGTCACGTAACGCTCTCCGCGTTCAACCAAAGTTCAACAACTTGGCAATACCCTTCGATTATTTCGAGGTTCTAGCCAATCATGAGGGAGACTTCATTAAGCGCATAGATGAACCTTGAGCGTGCCATAATGCCGCCTCCCACAGCACTTTCACCGGCGTCCACTGCCACGGCATCAGTTCCTCATGTCGATTTTATTGATGGCTCTGGATCCCGTCACAACATCTGTGAGATGAGCTCCGGGACTATACCCATGCAATTTGACCGTTTCGATAATGGTCAGGATGTCAGCGATAAAACAACCAGTTTCCCCCCCCCGGATTCCGTGCGATCTCACGGCTCGCTCACCGCATGGCGGCGATACCATTGCACCGCCCGAGGATAATCTCGCTGAAATTGATGCCACATGAAATCGCCCATCAAAAGTCTCGCTGCAAATCTTCGACGCTCTTTCGAGCAAGAACGCAATTTTTGCAAGATAGCCTGCGCCGTTCCAGTCCTATGGTGTGGCGCCGAGCGCCCCCGGTTTCGCGACCCTCAGCAAAAAGATAGTAATTATAGGACAATAGCTTGAGTCGTGCGGGGTCATTCGGCGATCTCTAGTCGCCTTCTAATGCTGTTCAACTGCAATGAAACTGCGAAAGCGGCCATGCTTAGCCCGCCTAGAATCGCGAAAACTGCCTGTGCTCCAATATTAGAGAGCAACGCCGCGAGAATCGGTGGAGCCCGTGTATTGATGAGGTTCATCGGTAATGCGAAGGCTGCCATCGCGGCAGTGATGTCGGCCTTCTCAAAGAACACAAGCGGCATCGTGGCCCGCGCCACCGCAAAGGCCCCGCTTCCTATTCCGAGTAACACCAGATAACCGCCCACGGACAAAATTCCAGCGCCACCGATCCAGATCGCGACCAACCCCAACGGGATCATCGCGCCGAGACAATCCCGGTAGACAGCCCACCCACATCCACGGATGTGATAATACTATCGGAAATAGTAACTGTTGAGCCCTCGTTAACAATTACTGCTTCCTCCGGTATTGAAGTCTAGCTTACTCGCAGTAATTGACGCGCCTGAAGTGGCATAAACGCCGTAAGCATTTCCCCTGGTGGTGACAGTTCCAGCAGAAACCAGAATGGTACTGTTTAACATTGCTAAAACTGCATGAGCGTTAATACCACCTGTTGTTAGCTCTACTCCCGCATCAGCATTAATATATCCACTATTGAGTGCCCACAACACTGAGCCAGCAGCGGCTGCCGTAGTCCCCGTATCAATGACAACATCCGCCGGAACGAAAACTACCGTTCCATCCGCTTTGATCTGCTGGGAACGGGCAGAACTTGCTAAGGCACAGATTGCCGCCACACTTACGGTTAATAGCAGCTGGGTACGAGTGGGTTTGTTCATCGGGCACTTGGTTCGAGTTGGACGTGTCACCTAAAAAGCATGGTCGTATCGTCGAACGCGACCTTGCTTTCAAAATGAACGTTACTTCCATCCAAAATAGAATTAAGATTAGATCTGACAATTCTCAGTAATAAATGTCGTAAATGCCTGTCCATAAAATAATCCGGACGCAAAATATTTAACAGTCGATGCCTCCTATTTATTATCCGCCGCGAAACTGTTCAGACTCGCGACCGGGCATAGGCATCCTTGTGAAGCCCGGCAATGATAATTGGGTTCAAAATGGGCAAATAGATGCTGCAATCGCGCAATATCGCGACAGCCCATTGTGAAACTGTCGGAAAAATGAATTCATATTGAAACCTTCTGATGTACAGAACGGAATAACCCATCTGGTCGCTTCATGTTGTTCAGTTCAATCTTTGGAAGGTACTGTCATTTCTTTTCATCGGCGGATAAGCGCGAAATGCGAAACCGACCCATTTTGAGGTGGAAATCGACACCTCAACAATTACTCATCCCGGAAAATGATACTTGCAAAGTTTATTGTTCTGGCGGCTTCTCACCATTCAACAACACTCACTGCGCGCCAATTTCTATGCTTTTGCTGTGAAGAAATGGAGCGGCTACATAGACGCTGAGCAGAAAGATAGCTGCGGGGAACAAGGCGTATAAAAGCGATCCTGCTATATTGCAGGACCGCCATGGTACGATAAGGAATACTACGGTTGTTGCGATGCCGGCGATTACGAGCGGTGTCATCTCCTACCGCCGAATTGCGAATCTTGCACGGGTTTGGCCGTGACTGATCAGCCTGTGTCTGACGCAATCCCCTGCTGGTTCGCTGGATAGTGGGATACCCGATCGTGAAGCCGGGATATCGTCGATGGGATTATCAGCTTGTCTTGAAGCCGACGGTTGTCTTGTGTGAATAGCTGTCGGCGAAGTTTACAATGCTGGTGTTGACGGAGCCTTCGCCGAAGACTGAATATGTGTCGTCATTCCAGTTATAGAAGCCACCAAGGCCGATCCCGCTCCACCGACCTATCCTCTAAGAGCATGGTGCCAGACGACTCTCGTAACCTCGCAAACTTAATGTGATATCACCAAAAGTGTGATCAGCGACGCGAGAACTTCACCGGCGCCGTGATCGTCCTGTTGACATCGGGCGGTGGTGCGGGAACCGGCGAGGCACGCTGGACCAGCGACAGGACTTCGCTGTCGAGTTCCGGAAAGCCCGACGAACGTGCCAGCGAAGCCGACAGGACCTTACCCGTTTCGTCGATACGGAAGCGGACATAGACGACGCCTTCCTCGCGACGGGACTTTGCGCCCGCGGGATAACGCTTGCGCCGCTCTAGATGCGCCATAAGCCGCGACTGCCAGCGGGCCGGACTGATCGAAGACGCAAACAGGCCCGATGCCGACTGGCGTGCCGCGTTGCGAGTGGATTGGATCACCTGCGCCTGCGCCTGATTTACCTGCCGCGATGCGGCCTGCTCCTGCTGGCGCTGATTGACCTGCTTCTTTTTCGCTTCCTCTTTCCGAACAATTTTCTTTTCCGGTTCGGGCGGTTTTGGCCGTGCAATTGGTAGTGGAACCTCGATCTTGTCCAGTTGAACCAGTTCTTCCGCCTGTTCGTCCTCAACCGGCTCCGGCTCCTGTTCGGCCAATTCCTCCGGCTGTTCCCGCTCCTCTATCGGCTCTTCCACATTTTCCGCAGGCGCGCTGGCATCCGCTGTTTCCTGATCGGGAGAGACTTCGTTTTCTTCCGTCGCTTGCGCTTCCGGCATTTCCGCAAGCTCGATCATTATCGCCGCTGGCGGCATGTCGTCAGCAGCGACCATCTCGGCATCACGCAAGAGCCACAGCGCGGTGCCAACATGAATAGAAAGAACCATGAGCCCGGCACCGGCCCACAGGGTAAGCTCCGAAAAGCTGCTGCCGAAACTCCGGTCGTCTTCAATATGCTTCATGTCGAACTGACTTATGTCCTTTGGTGCTTCAGACGCACGCTTCCACCCGTTTTTGCGGTCCGACGAAGAGCAGCAGGCCTGCGCAAAGCAGTACGTTGATCGCCATTTCGAAATGCCAGAAGAGGCGTGAGCCGAGTGCCAGCGCAACAATGCAGAGCATGACGATCAAGGCGAGGACCGACAGCCGAAAAAGACGCGGAAACGCGCCGAGCCTTCGCCAGAGCGAAAGCGTGCGACGCGCAATACGATTGCTCTCGAGCCAGTGCAGGGCCCGCGATGACAACTGGATAAAACAAAGCAGCGCGCAAAAGCCAAACAAGGCAGACGGCATCAACCAGACCTGCAAGCCAACCAGCGCGGCCCCGCTGAGCAGAAAGCCGAGCGCTAGATAACCTGCGCGTTGTCTTTCGTCGGGATAACGCGCTGTTTCGCCAGGTGTGAATTCCCCGCTACGGGTCGATAGGTCGACAGCGTTCATTCGAACATATCCCGCACAAGTGCATGAACACGACGGAATGCTGTCTCCGCACCCACGACCATCCGGTCTTCTTCGGCTTCGCTCAGTGCGATCTCGTCCAGCGCTGCGGTAAAGGTCCGCCAATGCAGTCCGCGTCCTTCCGGTGCACGGCCAGATGACGGGCGCCGAACTTTTCATGAAGTCCAAGCTTTTCCGCCTCTTTCAGCAGGAATGCGGCGCCAAGATTGGAGCCTTCCGCCACATAGAGCCAGCCAAGGGCCGTCGGAATATCGACCGACTGCCGGACGGTGAATGCCGGTTCTCTATCCGTCGCCGGATGCGGCAGCGCGAGATCGTCCAGATCCTGGCCAATCTGCTCGAAGCGGCGCCGGCCTTTCAGATCAGGCAGAAGCGCATCAAGTGCCTCATCGTCATAGAGAGCGTCGATATCGCGGTGGAACTGATATTGCATCGCCGCAAAAAGACCGTAGCGATCACGGCTTGCGAAGGGATTTCCACGTATGATGCTCTGATCCAGCCGTTCATGCGTCTCTGCCGTCCGCGCCTTCAGGCGTTTCGAACGAAGAAGGGCGGGGTGTCGAATAATCACGGCTTCTAACATGACGTTTTTCCCTGTTTTGATTGAATCAACCGAACGGACAGCCGACGAAAGACCTTGCGAACTTCCGTCGTTCCGCATTTCAGCCTAAAAGTGGAAATTGAGACCAACCTTCACGGTGTGCGTATCGAGAGAGTTCGATGCCTTGCGTCCATTCACGACACCGGAACTTCCCTGATGTTCGACGGTTTCGTAAATCGGGCGCTCGCTCGGCTCGCAGAATTCCCCCCCGAGGATTTCGCAGATGAATGGCTCCGGCGGCACCATCTCCGTCCCGACCTGCTCGGTCGTGGTGTAGTTGCCGCTGGTTCCCGCGCGTCCGTTTTCGAAATTGAAGCTGCGGTTTCCATACCGGCTGTACGTGTAGTCCGCCTTTACCGACCAGCGGTCGTTGATTGCGTATTCCACGCCGCCGCCGACCGTCAGGCCAGCGCGCGTTCCCGAGGACTGGTCGACGGCAAACATGGCCGTGTCTTTCTGGCCCATCATGTCCTGCGTGTAGCGATATTGATCGCGGGTCTGTCTTTCATGCAGGAAGGCAACGCCTGCAGTACCGTAGACGAGCCAGCGATTTTCGAGCGCATAGCCGAGACGGCCGCGAACCGAACCGGTCCAGTCGATGTCGTAATGGGTCACTGACTGGATGCCCGCCACGTCATTGATCGGCTGAAGCCATTCCTCCTGCATCATGGCCGTCTGCGAACCACGCATACGTGTCTTGCTAACATCGGCTTCTATGCCGAGCACGAGCCGGTTGCCGAGCTGGTAGTTGTAACCGGCCTGAGCGCCATAGAGCGGCGCGGTACCGAAGCCGCGATCTGCCGATTCAGAGGCGGAAATGGGGTCGGCGCTACCGTTGAGCGCCGTGGTGGTGCCCCAATTCCGCCCCGATGACATGCCGGTATGGACACCGGCATAGAACCCGGTCCAGTCGACGCGCGGCGCAGTGCCCTGCCAGCGGGAGAAGGGCGATAGTTGCGGCAGTTTCTGGTCACCGCCGAACGTGCTCGTCAAGCCTGCATAGAAAGTGCGGCCCGGTCCGGGCTGGTTCACCAGCCCCAACGGATCGACATAGTATTGATCCGTTAGATTTTCGATGCGAGCTGTCGCGGTCAGGCTGTCGGTAACCTTGTACTCGGCAAAAACATCCACCAGCGCATAAGGCTTCCATCGCGTCTGCGAGATGAATTCGCTGGCGCCCGTCGCCGTCACATCACCATGGCCGATGGCACGCGGACCGATATAGGAAACGCGCCCGCCAAGTGTCAGCCTGTCTTCCAGCATTTTCTGCGACAGTGTCAGATCGACGGAATATTTCGGCGGAACATGGTTGGTCGCATAGTCTCCATAAAGCGACTTGTTACCGCATGTATCTGCCGTGCGGCAAAACTCCACATCGAGATAATAGTTGGCCGACAGATCGGCGGTGAAACCTCCGGCTTCGTACCGGCTCGAGAATTCCAGACCTGAAAAGCGGGCCCGGTCGATATTGTGAATCCGCATGCTGGAGTAACCGAGAGGGCTACTCCACCATTCGCGGGAAATATAGTTCTTGATGTCCCAGTTGAAATAACCGAGCTTCATCATGAGCGTATCATCGCTCTGGAAAACATCGTTCCGCTTGAGATTTGCGCCGATATCCCAGTTATTGCCCCGTTCGGGAGCAAGGTCCGGCTGGATCACGGTGAAAACACCCATGGATTCGACCGTGCTCGGGAAACGCAGCGCATTGGAATAGTTGACGTAGAGCTGCGCCCCGTCGAAAGGCTCGACCACGACGCCCGCCGTCGGGCTTATTCCGCCTTGCGAACGATTGCTCGGCTCCTCTTCCACATTGGAGCTCTCGCCTCGGTTATGTGAGGAGTAATGCGAATATCGCAAGCCCGCATTCAGTGTCAGCCAGTCCACCGGCTTGTAACCCAACTTGGTGTAGACGGCAGCTTCTTCACGGGAGACGTTGGGAAGTTTCAGCCAGCCTTCCAGCAGATCGGTATAGCCGCTCGGCTTGGTATCCTCGTTGAGATAGGAAACACCATAGGTAAGATCGACCGAACCGTAGCGGCTCAGATCGAAACTTGACGTATTGGATATATCGCCGCCCCACATGACCGTGTCTGCACCGGTCCTGTAACTGGAAGGAAGGCCAACGGATTCCGAAGTCGGGATCGGCGAGCCGCGTCGCGGATTGCGCAATTCGAGCCTGGTCAGCCAGACATTGGCCTTCATGTCGATCAGATCGTTGTCGTCCGGATTCCAGCGATAGCGCAGCGTGCCCGTATCGAGCTTTGCGCCCGATGTCTGCTCCTGCTGAACCGGCTGGCTGCGATCGTCGGTGAAGCGCGAGGCGAGAAGATCGCCCGCTTCGCTGCGAAAACCGGTATAGCCGAGCTGAAGCTCGTGGCCGCCGTCGAAGCGGAACGTCCCCTTGGTCAGATAGGATTCTGTTTGGAGCTGCGTGTTCAGCACCTCTTCCCCGGCGCGATAATTCGTGAGGCCGCCGTTTTCGACATAGGACGGCCAGTTTTCGCACCATGTTCCCGAAGTGTTGCACACCCTTCGCGGCCCGACATTGACCGGCTCTGCCGATGGGCCGTGCTTGCCCGCATGATAATTGCCGCGCTTGCGATAGGCATAGCCCGCAAAGAGGTCGTAGTTCTCCTCCTTCATGGCTGCGACAATGCTGCCTGAACCGGCAGTTGGCGAAAGAAGGGACGGCCTGTCCAAGCCATCGCCGGAAGGAATGGTCACCGGATTGTCCCTCGGGGAATAGGGCCACTGATAACCGCCCTTGGCGTCACCATGCGGCGTCGAGGAATTTCCGACATATTCGCCCTTCACCCGGATGCCCCAGGTGTCGCCCGGCTTGACGATATCGTCCGCATTCAATGTACGGATGGCGACGCTACCGGCAATGCCGCGCGACGCGGCATCCGATCCCTTGCTCACATCGATGCCGCCGATAAAATCGGGATCGATATAGGTACGGTTGGAAAGACCCTGATACCCTTGATAGACGGTGATGCCGTTTTCCGCGCCATCAATCGTGGTGGCAACCCGTCCAAAGCCCTGCATGCCGCGAATATTGACATCAACCGCGCCTGCACCATTGCGCGCCTCGCCCGACATCACGCCCGGCGTTCCGCGGAAAATATCGGCAGGGCTGGATCCCCTGAACCGCTCGATGGTCTCAGCTGAAATGTGCGAAGTGGCCGCCGGTGTTTCGTAAGGCGCATCCTGCGCGGCGATGCCCCCGCCACTCGTAACCGTGATCGTGTCGAGAAGCGTCGTCCCGCCCACATCGAGCGGCGCCTGTCCGCCAACTGTCTGGCCAGAAAGCGCAATCGTTCCGCTGCCGGTGAACCGGTAGGAAATGCCCGACCCCGACAGAAGCCTTGTCAGCGCCTGTTGCGATGTCATCGTGCCGGAAACGCCCGCAGAGCGCTTGGCAGAGGCTAGCTCCGGCAGATAGGTGACCTGCAAACCCGCCTGCTTGCCGAAGGTGGCAAGCGCGCCCGAAAGGGACCCGGCGGGTATGTTGAACGAGGTCTGCCTCGCGGTCTGGGCATGCGCGGCGACACTTGCCGCCAATGAAAGTGCGACGACACAGGTCGATCCCAGAAGCGCCGTCGTCAGAATACCGATTCCAAATTGCCGTCCGAACTGCCGCCCAACCCGAATATTGACATCAAGCCCCATAGCTCAACCACTCCAATCCGCCATTTATGGAAATGGGCAGTCGTATGGCAGCAGCTAACTTCCGGCCCTGATGTCTGAAACGGACGGGCGGGCGCAATTTTCTCCCCTGATTTCTAAAAAAGAGGGAAAAAATCAGATAGTGGAAATAATCGTGAGCCACGGCGAGATCTGACGAACCTTGCCACCATAGGGTTCGACCACCGCTTCCAGTGCCGACAGCGGCTGGTTGAGATCGAACACGCCAGAGATGCGCTCAGCGCCAAAATCCGACTGGGCCAGCACGACACGGCCCGATTTCCACCGCGCAATACGGGCAACGACCGAGGCGATGGTATCGCGATCCGCCACCAGCAGCCCTTCCCGCCATGCCGCGATCTGGCTGACATCGCGAACACCGCGCTCAAAGCTGGAACTGCGGGGATCGAAGGACAGCCATTCACCTGCGCCAACCGGCGGCTGCGTGGGCAAGCCCGCCGCCCGAACCTTCACATCCACCGCGCCGTAATCGACGGAAACGGCGAGGTAACCCGCATCGTTACTAACGTCGAACGCCGTTCCCAGCGTCGTCACCACCAGGTCGCCCGTCGTCACCTGGAAGGGCCGTGCCGTATCGGGTGCGACATCGAAGAAGGCCATGCCTGCCAGAAGCTCTACGCGGCGATATTGGTCGCCGAAGCGCGACCGGATGGCGCTGTCCGGACCGAGCGTCACCTGCGTTCCGTCCTTGAGTGCGAGCCGGCGCAATTCGGCGGTGGCCGTCACATAATCGGCGCGCACTTGCAGGACCAACTGTGGTCCTAGTATTGCGCCTGCGCCAATCACCGTCAGACCAGCCATGCCGCCGAATAGAACCGAGCGGCGCGACATCGCCTTGCCAGCCGCGCTATTGCGTTGCGCCTGCATTACCTTTCCGGCCATGTCGTGAATTTCCATTGCCTCGCGCCAAGCGGTTTCATGATCGGGGCTGCGGGCACGCCAGCGGGCGACAAGGTCATGCGCGACCGGATTGCCGGGGTCGTCCTGCATACGGATGACGAGGTCGAGCGCCTCCTCGAACAGCCTTTCGCTTTTCGACAGTTTTTCATCCATGAACGAATAGTTCCTCGTGGCGCTGCAACTCCGCAAGCCGGAGTAATCTCTCTATAATGGGTGAAACGGACGAGCGGCGGGAATTTTCACCTGCCAGCGGAAGAACGGCGATCAAAAAGAGACATCTTCCTTGAGCCGCGCGCGCAGGTGCAGATAGGCGCGCTTGATGAGCGTCCATGTCCGCGATACGGAAAGATCAAGCTCCGACGCGACTTCGGTGATCGTCTTCTCGTCGAGACGATGCATCTCGAAGGCCCTGCGTGTCTTTTCAGGCAGTTCCAGGAGCGCGCTTTCGATGATCGCCAGACGCTGCCGGTCATAGACGACCGCTTCGGGCGTCGGCGTGTTATCGGCAAGTCGCTGCCATTCGTCTTCTGCTAGATCGGACTGCTGGAACAGCCGTTCGCGCCGATACAAGTCGATCGACAGGTTACGCGCAACCTGATGCAGATAGGCACGCGGATTGCCGTCCTTTTGTGGTGTCGCAGTCAGCACCCGGACGAATGTATCCTGCGTCAAATCGGCAGCCGTTTCCGCATTGTGCCCCCTGCGCCGAAAGAACCGGTTCAACTCCCGGGCATGGTTCTGGAAAAGACGATGCAAATTCCACATTGCTTGAAACCAGTCAAATGGGGGATGACGAACTGGTGCGTCGCTGCTCTGGCAGCTCGCCCGCTCCTCATCTTATATATGACTATAATAGTCAAGTTTAATTTCGTATAACCACCATTGAGCACACTTCGTTCATCTTCGTCATTGCGTTCCGTTTTAGGAAATTGAATTCTGTAGGTTGGCGAGTGTTCGAAGCAATCATTTAAATAGAATCCGATTCCCCTAAAGGAAATAAATTTCCAAAATTAATAATCCATATAAATAGTTATAACAGAATTGGTAATCCCCCGCCAAATAACGGACTTCAAAAGTAGAATTTTCTCGGGCTATATGATCGAGGAGATTTTGATGAAGACGAGCAGATTCAGCGAACCGCAAATCCTTGCCATCCTTCGCCAGGCGGAAGGCGGCGTTCCTGTACCCGAGTTATGCCGGGAACATGGAATGAGCACTGCGTCATTCTACAAATGGCGATCCAAATACGGTGGCATGGATGCCTCGATGATCAGCCAGATGAAGGCTCTGGAGGACGAGAACCGTCGCCTGAAGAAGATGTATGCGGAGATAAGCATGCAAGCGGAACTGCTCAAAGAGGCTCTTGGAAAAAAGTGACGCGGCCATCTCAACGCCGGGAGATGGCCGAGAAAGCAGTGGCGTTGCGAGGGGTGAGCGTTGCGCTTGCCTGCCGCACCTTCGAGGTCAGTGAGACATGTTATCGTTACAGCGCCAGGCTGAACGACGAGAACGAGCAGATTGCCGATCTCCTGATCGGACTGACGCGGGAAAAGAAGACCTGGGGCTTCGGTCTGTGTTTCCTTTATCTGCGCAATGTCCGGGGGCATCACTGGAACCATAAACGCGTTTACCGCATCTATCGTGAGCTTGAATTGAACCTCAGGATCAAGCCGCGCAAGCGGTTGAAGCGGGACAAGCCCGATGCTCTGACCGTGCCAGATGCGCCGAATATGGTCTGGTCCATGGATTTCATGGCCGACCGGCTGGAGGATGGAAGGCAATTCCGGCTGCTGAACGTCCTGGACGACTTCAACCGCGAAGGTTTGGGCATTGAAGTAGACTTCTCGCTGCCTGCTGAACGCGTCATCCGCAGCCTCAACCAGATCATCGAATGGCGCGGCAAACCATTCGCAATTCGTGTTGATAATGGGCCGGAATACGTCAGTGGCAAACTGATGGAGTGGGCTGCCAACCAAGGCATCGCCTTGAGCCATATCCAACCCGGCAAGCCACAACAGAATGCGTATGTCGAGCGCTACAATCGCACCGTTCGGAATGAGTGGCTCGACCAATACATCATCGAAAGCATTGAGGAGGCGCAGGAATTTGCCACGCAGTGGCTATGGACCTACAACAACGAACGTCCCAATATGGGCATCGGCGGAGTAACGCCCGCACAGAAACTGAAAATGGCCGCGTGAATTCTACTGACGAGCCCCGTTAAAAACGGGGGGATTACCAGCCCATTCACAGTCAAGCAGAAATATGGCACGATCCGCTCTGTTGGTCGCCTTCACTGTGCCTGGTCATCCTAAAGAAAGCGTCTCCTCGCTAGCTTCAGCCGCAGTGACACTATGTCGAGCCTGTGACAAGAAAGAATGAAGAGAACACTCCGGGCTTCATTACGCGATAATCAGATAACGACTACCGTCGTGGCGTTTATTTGCGCATTCTTGATGCTTCAGGGAATGCTCTCGGCTTCACGCGCAGCGCCATGGCGGGCAGTGAGTATGATAATCTATTTGGAGTAATCTGTTCTACTGCCGTCGCGGTCCATCTGCCGTCTCATGGGAATGATGGCAAGTCCTCCTCCAAATCAAGCGATTGCCCGGCGCGTGCGACGTTTCAGGCCGGTTCACGCACGACGGATTGCGTCTTCGCCCGGGTCCTCGTGGCGATCTGTGTCTCCGATACAAGCGTTCCATTGGAGAAAACTCGTAAATGCGTTGTTCCGCCAGCCACCAAGCCTTCGATGCTTTCGGCTTTGGCGAGAAAAAAATCAGCCCATGCGCCCCGATGCAAGCCATATTCCTTAAGCCCCATGAGTTTTGCAGGGATTGCCGTAATCATCGCGTAGGCGGTAGCAAGTTCGTCGCCCTTGAGATGACCTGCAAGCAGGGTCCATCGTGCGATTTCCAGCATGTCACCGGAGCCGGTCGGAACGAAAGGGTCTTCGATATTGTCGGAAGCAGTGGCAATAGGCACACCGGCCCGCACGATCTCGGCCACCCGCGTCAGTCCGCGTGGCGGCAGCTTGTCGCAATCGCGCGCCTGTAGATAAAGATTGGCCGCAGGCAGCGTGACAACACCGAGCTTCAGCGCGATGATCTGCTCCAGGATCGCTTCGAAATCAGGCCGGTCCATAGCACTCAGAACCGAAGCATGGCTTAGCACGGAGCGCGCCTCCAGACCATAGCGGCGGACCCGCTCGAAAACAGCATTAAAAAGCGGGCGTTGCGGGTTGAGATGTTCATCGAGATGCAGGTCGATCGGACGGCCATGGCGCGCCGCAGCGGAGAACAGGATATCGAGATAACGCTCCGGGTCTTCCGCCACTGCGGGCGTGCCCCCAACGGCATCGGCCAGCGCGACCGCGCGATCGATGTTGGCCTCCAGCCAGTCCAGATCCTGCCCAGGATGCGGGATCATGAAAGCCACGAGCTGCAGCTTCACCCGGTCGGCCCAGTCCGATCGTAGTTTCGCTAGCGCCTCTATACCGTTGAAGCCCGCATCCTTGTCCACATTCACATGGCTGCGGATAGCCGTGGTGCCTCGGCTGAGACAACGCTCGATGGTTCTGGATGCCCGCTTGAAAATATCGTCGGGAGGGGCCTGCCGTGCATATTTTGCGAAAGCGTCACGCGCGCCCTGCAAAGTGCCCGACGGGTTGGGCGCGAAACGCAGTACGCCTGTTTTGTCGAGATGCTGGTGCATATCCACCAGACCCGGCGAAACAATGCAGCCTTCCGCATCGATGAGCTGCATGTCGTCTTCAAGCTCGATGTCGGACGCAATATCCAGGATGACGCCCTTTTCGGAAATCAACATGTCGGCCTGTCGGACATCGCGGGCGCCGACAGCAACCACACCTCCCCGGACAAGGCGGCGGCACGGCGCGTTGGATTGCTGGAACAGATTATCCATCGTGAACCTCACTATCTGAATGGAGTTGAAAAGTTAAAACGGGTCCGCCCCGCAGGCCTGTATTCCACAGCTTCTATAGCGGGCGGGTGCGAACCTCTGGTGTGCAGGCCGGGCTTTCTGCCCGGCGCCGCAGATGATTATGCTCAACTACCGTTGGTCTGGGACTTCGCCTCGGCCAGATGACCGTCATGATGGCTTTCATGGGCCTGGTTACTGTTGCCCAATCCGTTGAGGACGAGATTTAGCGTAACGGAAACCACGCAAGCCACCACAACGCTCGAATGCAGGATGGACTGCGTCCAGTCCGGCAGTTGCTGGAATAGATTGGGTGACATGATCGGAATGAAAGCGATGGCCAGCGTCAACGCGACGATCAGGATATTGTACTGATTATTCGCGTAATCGACCTTGGACAGCGACTGGATGCCAGCCGCAGCGACAATGCCGAACATCGCCACCGCTGCGCCTCCGAGTGCCGGTGCAGGCACCGCCGCAAGGACTGCACCAAACTTAGGAAAGAAGGCGATGACGCACAGCATGAAACCGCAAAGCGCCACAACCCAGCGGCTGCGTACACCGCTTAGAATGACGAGGCCGACATTCTCCATGTGAGCAATGAAGGGAAAGCCCGCGAAGATGCCCGCAACTGCACTAGCAAGGCCGTTGGCGCGCACACCATCGGCAACCTGTTCAGGCGTTACATCCTTGTCGACAATCTCACCGATCGAAATGAACAGCCCCATGGATTCCACTGTCTGGACGATCATCACGATCACAATCGTCATAAATGGCAGGACGGCAAAAGTCGGCAGTCCGAAATGGAACGGCGTCGGCACGGTCATCCATGGAGCGGCCCCGACCGCGTTGAGATTGCCCATCCCCAGAAGAAAGGCGACCAGAGCGCCCGCACCCATACCGAAAAGCACAGCCAGGTTTTTCAGGAGCGGCGATCCAAACCGATTGAAGGCAAGGATTAAGATTAACACCAGCAACGCCACGCCCAGAAAAGCGGGATCGCCAAAATCGGACTGGCCGCGTCCGCCGCCTGCCCACTGATAGGCTTCCGGCAGAAGCTGCACGCCGATGGCGGTGACGATGCAGCCCGTGACGACGGGCGGAAAGAAGCGACGCAGATGCCCGGTAACCGGTGCGATCAGCATGATGAAGATACCGCCTGCAATCACGGCACCGCAAATGCCCGCTATCCCCACCCCCGGCATGGAGCCGATGGCGATGATGGCCGAGACACTGGAAAAGGCGACCCCGTTCATGATCGGAAGACGGACGCCGAAACGCCAGAATCCTATGGTTTGCAGTAGCGTCGCAATACCTGAACAGAAGAAGGTGGCACTGATCAGGAGGATAGTTTCCTCGGAACTGAAGCCGAGCGCATTAGCGATAATCAGCGGCACCGCAACCGATCCCACATAGGACACCGCAACGTGCTGCAGCGCCAGAGTGAGTGTTTTCTTGGCAGGTAATATTTCATCGACTGGATGTATTGCAGATGTCATCGTTGTTCCCCTTATTGAGTCAATTTCCAACGACTTGTGGCCGTTCCTTTCGTGACGTCTTGTCTTGACGTTTTCATTGCCTGTTCCATCAAACCGGCTTCGGAAATTATCCCCGCATCAAGCGATGCAGCAGATAAACTCCCGGCTCCGAAGCCGGTCGATTGCGGGTTATTATGCCCGACATGCTTCTATGCGGGCCTGCAACGAAGCCCGGTCGAGATTGCGCCCGATGAAGATCATCTTGTTCGAGCGTTCATCCCCTGCCCATGGATGATTGGGGCGGAATTCGATCTCGTTGTGGACGCCGTGCAGGACATAGCAATAGTCATCGTCCTGAACGGAAAAGATGCCTTTCATTCGAAACAGATTCTCGTTGTTCTGTCGCTTGAGTTCCTGCACCCATCGCGAAATTTTCTGCGGGTCCATATTGCCCGGAAATTCGATACCGACGGACGTGACCGACGTGTCATGGGTATGGCTGGCATCCCCGAGCCATGCGTGTTCATGACCGTGATCCTCGTGGTCATGAACGTGCCCATCACTATGGTGATTATGATTGTGCACGTGCCAGTCGAAATCGATCTCGGCAGCCATCTTGCGATTGCGATCGAAGGCCGCCAGTCCCAGGATCTTGGTGAGATCGATCTGCGCATAGCTCGACAGCACGATATCCGCAGTTTCGTTCAGCTGGCGGATGCGTCTGCTTACATCGGCAATATCTGCGTCCTGTGCCAGGTCCACCTTGTTGAGCACGATACGGTCTGCACAGACGATCTGATCGACCGCCTGATTGTCGATGCCATCCAGATGGATATCGTCCAGATGCTGGCGAATATGTTTGACGTCGACCAGCGTTATGACTCCGTCGAGATTGGTTTCATTGCGGATCGGATCATCGAGGAAGAAAGTCTGGGCCACCGGATAAGGATCGGCAAGTCCGCTCGTCTCGATAATGATATGATCGAGACGTTCCGGTCTTGCCAGAAGCTGGCGTATAACCCGCAGAAGATCGTCACGTGCCTCGGCCACACAACAGACGCAGCCATTGGTCATTTCGAAGATTTCTTCCGTACTGCCGACGACCAGATCGCCATCAATGCCGATTTCCCCGAACTCGTTCTCGATCACAGCGATCTTCATGCCGTGATTTTCCTTCAGAATGTAGTTCAGCAACGTTGTCTTGCCGGAGCCGAGAAAGCCGGTAAGCACGGTGACCGGAATCTTGTCCTTGACTGTCTTCAACATCGTTCTTCTCCCTTGGATTATCGTTGTCAGGGCATTTTGAGCCATCGCCGCACGCCACCCGTCTCCAGATCGAAAAGATCCAGAACCCGACCAACGGTGTGATCGACCATCTCCGCGATGCTTGCGGGTCTGGCATAAAAGGCGGGAACAGGGGGCGTCACGATGGCGCCCATCTGGGTGACGGTCAGCATGTTGGCGATATGAGTCTGCGTCAGCGGCGTCTCGCGGGCCAGCAGCACCAGCTTTCGCCGCTCCTTCAACGTGACATCGGCTGCCCGGCTGATCAGGCTCCCCGACAGGCCATGTGCAATTTCCGCAAGCGTTTTCATCGAGCACGGCACCACGACCATACCCATGGTTCTGAAGGACCCGCTCGAAATGCTGGCAGCCATATCGTCGGATTTGTAGAAATAGCTTGCCTGCTCGCGAATATCAGCGAGTTTGTAGTCGGTCTCGTGGGTCATGGTCAGAAGCGCCGACCGGCTCACCACAACATGCGTTTCTATCTGGAGTTGCTGCAGGATTTCGAGAAGGCGAAAGCCGTAGACGAAGCCTGACGCACCGCTGATCCCAACCACCATGCGCGGGCGGTAGTCGTGTGGTCGTGGAGAGACGGCGTTCATGACGGTGTTCCCGTTGGTCTTATTCCGGTCAGACCGCCCAGAAGATCGCGCGCACGCCTGAGCGCATCGTCGCCAATCACGGCACGAATGCCATGAAAATCAGGGCTTCGCGTCGCATCGAGCGCCAGCCGCGACGTCGTACCGTCAGAACTTGACGATGGATCGAGCGGACTGCCGGGCAGACCGTCAATCGTGAAAAGATCACGATGCGGTTGGAAATGTGTGGCCATTGCCCACAACACCTGACTGTCCTGCGTGACGTCTATATCGTCGTCGACGGCTATGACCGTTTTCAGATAGGGGTCCCAGCCGAGAAGGCCCAGCATCACCTGGCGCGCTTCGCCGGGCCGACTTTGCTTCAACGCGACATAGCAGTGAAAATGCGTTCCGGAGGTGGGATAGTGCAGCCTCGTTACCGAGGGGAACCGCGCTTTCAGCTTCTCGAACATTTCAGCTTCCCGCGGCAGGCGGGCAAGGTTGAGATGCTCGTCCGTCGCACCGCCCACGACATCGACCAGCCAAGGCGTCCGACGACGCATGACAGCCGTTACGTGAAACAGCGTATTGGTCGACCGATCCGAAGAATAGCCAGAGAACTCGCCAAATGGTCCTTCCTCGACATGTGCATGGGGATCAAGATACCCCTCCAGCACATATTCTGCCGCCGCCGGAACACCGATAGCGTAGCGTGGTGTTCTGACCAGACGCAACGGCTCGCGCATCAGTCCGCCGGCAACAGCACGCTCATCTGCACCGAATGGCAACCGCGCGGAAGCAGCCAGCATGAAAAGCGGATGCGCCCCAACCACCATCGCCACCGGCAGCGGCCGACCGGTTTCACGCGCCGTCTGATACATGCGCCATAGATGCCCGCGTGAGTGCAGGCTCGTTGCCAGTGTCGACTGGGAGTGCCGCATCGACCTGTGATAACTGAGATTGGCAATGCCGGTTTCAGGATCACTCGCAACAATGATCGCATTTGTGATATAGGGGCCGCGATCACTCTCGAAATGCCGGATCATCGGAAGTTTGTCGAGATCGACGTCCTTGCTTTCGTCGACCTGTTCCATCACCGGGCCGTCGGCGACATATTCAGGCTCGATCAGAGCATTGGCGCGTTTCTGGTACTCGCCATGCAGCTCGGAAATACGCGTTCCGAAAATGCGGGCGATCCTTTCGCGCGATGCAAACACATTCGTGACCAGCGGCACCTCGCTGCCCGGAACCTGATCGCAGACCAGCATCGGTGTCCTGCCCTTTTCAGCCAGCGTCGCCACCAGTGCGGTAACATCGCGGCCGTCCTGCAGAGGTTCGCGGATATGAACGACGTCATCGGGATAAAGTTGCCGGTAGACGTTCGCGAAACTCTGAAAATCCTGTGTTCCCGTCTTGGTGACTGAATGCAGCCCGTTCATGACTCCTCCCGATGTCATTTCCTGAAATGTGCGGGGTGCGCATGCACACCCCGCACAGCGCCTCAGACGTAGGTGGCCTTGAGACGCTTCTCCGCTTCCGCCAGATCCTTGGGAGGCTTGGTGGGTTCGATACCGATGAGACGGGCTATGTTGTTGCCCAGATAGTCTTCGAGAATATCTTCGCTGAGGTTCATACCCTGCGGCTCCGGCGAACACAGAACCTCCAGCTCGCGCAACCACATACCCGGATTGTTCGGTGGCGAATCCGTACCGAATACGATCTTGTTCGGCGGCAACTGCTTTGCAAACTCCACGATGCGCGACTGGAAGCACCAGCCGGATTCGCAATAGACATTCGGCGTGTCCATCGCCATCCAGAACGCTTCGAACGAATAGTTGCCGCCCGTCTGTATCCCGAAATGGCCGATGATGAAGTTGACCATCGGAAATTCGCGAATGATGGGATAGAACTGCGTCGGGATCGAATAGGGGCCGTCACCCGTATGGATAAGCACGACGACGCCCAGCTCCGCACATTTCTTCATGGCAGGCCGCAACCATTCCAGTGCGCGGTCCGGGCGATAGCCATGCATGTTGGAATGCAGCTTCAGCATCTTGAAGCCATATTCCTTGACATGGAATTCCAGTTCCGCAGCGCCGTTTTCCGGACCCCACCGAGGATTGTAGTTGAAGTTGCCGATGAAGCGGTCCGGATATTTTTGGCAAAGCTCGGCGACATAGGACATGTAGTCACGAATGCCGTCGCGTCCGCGGCGGTTACCATCACGGTAGCCCGTGTTTCCGGGCGGCGGCTGAATGAAGCCCATATCGATCCGGCGCGGCTTGCCGTTGATCATATACGGACCGTCCATGAGCTTCAGCATGCGTTCGCCGGTAAACGGCTCACCGGTATGACGCCAGGCCTCATCGACAAGATTGGTTGGATGCAGATGGGTATCGATAATCATGTGGATTCTCCGCTGAACTACGCAAGGGTCGCCAGGTAGTGCTTGTTTTCGATGCCATGACGTTCAAGTTCTGCGACTGCATTCTGATAGGTGGCGGGCGGAGGAGTTGGCTCCATGCCCAACATTCGGGCGAGATTGTTGCCGAGGTAATCCTCAAGCGTGTCCTCGTCGAGATTCATCCCTTGCGGCGGTTCATGGCAAAGCACTTCGAGCAGATTCAGCCACATGCCTGGTTCGTTAGGCGGCGTGTCTGAACCGTAAAGGATCTTGTGCGTCGGCAAATCCTTGGCAAATTCAACGATACGCGACTGCAGACACCAGCTGCTTTCACAGAACACGTTCGGATATTCCATTGCCCATTGGAAAGGCTCGAAACAGTAGACCCCTCCGGTCTGCACACCGAAGTGCGCCATGATGAAATTGATGTCCGGATATTCCTTGATAAGCGGAATCCACTCCGTCGGAATACTGTAGGGGCCATCACCGGTATGCAGCTTGACGAGCACACCCAGTTCCCGGCATTTGTCGAGCGCTGGGCGCAGCCAGTCCTTGGCACGGTCAGGCCGATATGCATGCATATTGGCTTGCAGTTGGATCATGCGGAAACCATGTTCCTTCACATAGCGCTCAATGGCCTCGACCCCGTTCTGCACGCCGCAACGCGGATTATAGACGAAGCAGCCAATGAACCGGTCCGGGTATTTTTGAACCATTTCAAGCGTATAGGCCATATAGGCATCGATGGACTGACGCCCGTCTAGCTCCCCATCTGTCCACGTATAGATGGTGTTGCCCTGCGGCGGCTGGATGAACGCCTTGTCGATGCGACGTGGTTTGCCGTTGATCGTATAAGGGCCGTCCATCATTTGAATCAGGCGCTCGCCGCTGAACGGATCGCCATCATGCTGCCAGGCCAGATCGACCAGATTGGTCGGATAGCAACTGGTATCGATGATCATTGATTGGTCTCCTTTTCCCGGTCGTGAAGGACCGATCCTCGAGAAAACCAACTGCGTCCCCCTTTGGTGCGGCAACCGTTCGCCAGGCGACGGCAGGCTTATATTTCGACAGCAGTGATTTTCGTCACTGCCCACTATCGCCGCATTGATGGTAAGACGTACAATATCGCTTTCAGCGCATGGTGAGACGATTTCGATATGGTCGAATCCGGCGCCGAAGCTCAGAAACGCCCATCAGGAAAGCAAATCACAATAAAAAGCCGACCCTGAGGCCGGCTGTAGCTCTTCTGGGAAGGTGGCCGCCGCAGGCGATCAGTTTGGAGACTGTTTGGTCCAGTCAAACAGCATGGTTGCGCTGAGAACAGCGAAGATAAGAATGATATCGAACACGTAAACCTCGAAAATGGGAAGCCGCTGGCCTTGTTGAACGGGCAAGGAATTTACCGGTCAGCATCCCTTGAAGATCTCCCAGATCTTCATCCCCACGCCTGACATGGGTCTCATAAACGCAAGACGGCAGTGAAATCAAGCCGCGTCCGGCAACAGAGTTTCGTATTTTCAAGGACTATCGCCCCTCCCCCTTTGAGACGTACAGTGTTGTTTGTTCCGGTTGGCGAGAGGTTTTCGATATGGCTTACAATCATCTGAAACCGTTCGATCTGCGAACACTGCGTTATTTCCTGGTCGTCGCGGAAGAGCTCCATTTCGGTCGCGCCGCAGTCCGTTTGAATATGTCGCAGCCTCCTCTCAGTCAGCAGATCAGACAACTGGAGGACCGTCTCGACGTCGTGCTGTTCAAACGCAGCCATCACAATGTCGAACTGACTGCAGCGGGAATGGCTTTGAAAGAGCAGGTTCCGCTGATCTTCCAGCAGTTGGAAAAAGCTGTTGTCACGACCCGTATGACAGCAGCAGGCTCCATCGGTCGACTGGACATTGGCGTAATCAGTTCTTCGCTGGTCGGCATCATTCCCAGAGCGCTCGATATCTTCACCAGCCGTTATCCGGATGTCGACTGGCAGCTCCATGAATTAACGCCAGCGCTCCAGATACAGGGACTGCTTGAGCGTCGCATCGATGTTTGTCTTTTTCGCATGCCGCCGCATCAGGACGGCCTGCACCGGGAAATCATCATGAAGGAAGCTCTCATGGTAGCCATGCCAAGATCGCATCCTCTCGCCAGCCAGAACAGCGTCTCCTTGATGCAACTGAAAGATCAGCCGTTCGTCATGTTCGGCCTGCATCAATCGAGATTTGCAGATTTCCTCTATCAGTGTTGTGTCAAAGCAGGGTTCACGCCGACAATTCGCCAGCAGGTCGTAGAGGTGCAATCGCTTCTGAGCCTTGTCGGCGCCAATATTGGCGTCGCCCTGTTGCCCGCCAGCATGCGACAGCTGGC
Source organism: Brucella sp. JSBI001 (assembly GCF_026014005.1). Lineage (NCBI taxonomy): Bacteria > Pseudomonadati > Pseudomonadota > Alphaproteobacteria > Hyphomicrobiales > Brucellaceae > Brucella > Brucella sp. JSBI001. The sequence continues at coordinate 2,267,135 of NZ_CP110339.1, forward strand.
GCAGCCGGAAGTGGTTTTCAAACCAATTCATCCGTCGCCACCGGAAATCCCTTTATATGCTACCTATCGCGCCGGTGACATGTCACCGACACTGAAGCGCTTTCTGGCGATAATCAGCGAACTGATAAGCGAACACCGGATCAATACGGTCTCCGATGAAACAGACCGACGAATCCAGTCCGTTTTTGAGTAGCACCAGAGAACACCAGATTGAAGAGCCGCAGCATTCTTTGGAAGGACGAGAAGAACGAAGGGAGCCTGGTCGATCCTTTCGACGTAAGGCCAAGAACAAAGAACAGCTCGATCAATTTGATCCGTGACAACGGTAGCTAGGGCAAGACTGCAATCACTATTAAGGTGGCATTCTATTAAAATGACGGCTTTGTCAGCATCAACAATATGATGGTCAAAACTGCTGCAAATAATGGAAAGCCAAAAGCAAACCACCAGCGATAGTGACTATGATAGCCCCGGCGGCAATGCCTTTCCCTCGGCAGCAGCCAAACGAAGCATGCCCCACAGCCGGACAAGGCAGCCAGACCAACTTCACATGCAAGAAAATAGCCGGCAATTGACTAGACATTGGTAGCAGTTGCGGTGAACCGTATCAGTCAGTGCGACGATACCGCCGACATGAGCAATGGACTTCCGTGTTTAACGGTTGACTTGCTTGAGTGCTGCTGACCTGTTCAGGCCGGACAATACATATTGGTTCTGCACGGCATCGGGCGTTGCGCACCAATCACCGAGAATACATAACCAACTGTTCTAGTCTTATGCTTGATGTTAGGAAAATGTGTTAAATACTGATACTGTTGGACTCCCCGGCCGTGAGACCTGAATATGACAAATCAAGCCTCCCCATTGACAATCGATGACATCACAATCGTCGATCAATCGAAGTTGAAGAAAGCTGTCACGGCCGCTGCCTTAGGTAACACCATGGAATGGTTCGACTTCGGCGTTTATGGTTTTGTGGCTTTCGCACTGGGCAAAGTCTTTTTTCCTGAAGTCTCTCCTGCAATTCAAACCATTGCAGCGCTCGCGACTTTCTCGGTGCCTTTTCTTATACGTCCACTCGGTGGACTGTTTTTCGGCATCATGGGTGATCGCTTTGGCCGACAAAAAGTATTGTCGCTCACTATAATCATCATGGCAGCAAGCACATTCTGTATCGGGCTGATACCCGGCTACAACAGCATTGGTATACTTGCTCCTATACTGCTATTATTGTGTAAACTGGCACAGGGGTTTTCCGTAGGCGGGGAGTATACAGGCGCGGCTATTTTTGTGGCGGAGTATGCACCTGACCGCCAGCGTGGTGTATTGGGCAGCTGGCTCGATTTCGGTTCTATTGCAGGCTTCGTTCTCGGTGCGGGTTTTGTGGTTCTTTTACAGACCTTCTTGTCCGAAGCAGCATTTTTGAGCTGGGGTTGGCGTGTACCCTTTCTGGTTGCGGCGCCGCTTGGACTTATCGGCCTTTATCTGCGCCATGCTGCCGAAGAAACCCCGGCTTTTACCCAGCAATTGGAACGCTTGGAGCAGGAAGACAAATCAGCACTGCAAGAGCGGCCTACGGTGCCATTTACCGAGATATTCACCAAGTATCGCAGGTCCTTGCTCGTCTGTATAGGCATGGTTCTGGTGACCAATATCACTTATTACATGCTCCTTACTTATATGCCGACCTATCTATCCAGTAATTTGGGTTACTCAGAAAATCATGGCGTGATGATTATCATCGCAGTGATGATCGGCATGCTTTTCGTGCAGCCACTCATCGGCTTCACTAGCGACCGCATTGGGAGACGGCCTTTCATTCTGATTGGCAGTATCGCCCTGTTCGTAGTTGCTATTCCCGCCTTTCTGATGATCGCCAGCAACGAAACTGCCCAGATCTTCCTCGGGCTGCTGCTCCTGGCAATCGCGCTCAACTGTATGATCGGAGTGATGGCGGCAACCCTACCTGCTCTATTCCCCGCCCGAATTCGATACAGCGCCCTGGCGAGCTCCTTCAATATAGCTATAATAGCTGCCGGGCTCACTCCGACGTTGGCAGCATGGCTGGTCGCAAGCAGCAATAATTTACTCATGCCAGCATATTATCTGATGGGCGCAGCAGTAATCGGCATCGTCACCAGCGTATTCTTGCCCGAGACCGCCAACCAGCCACTACGGGGTGATACGCCGAATGCTTCTAACCCAGCAGAAGCCCAAGTTTTACTACAAGAATCCTACGATATTATTGAAGAACGTATTGAGGATATCGACGTGGAGATCGCCACGCTCCAGGCGAAGATCGCTCAGCTATCTGCGCAGCGTGAAAAATTGGCCGACCGTCACCCAAACATTGATTGATATTGCTCATGAGAGCGTGAGATTTTCAACTCCTCTGTTCTTTTACCAAACCATCAATCCCGTGCAGACCATCTACCATTCCTCCAGCCGCTGATCCTCATCCCAATCGGGATGACCGGCATGATGCAAACCGGAGTTCTTCTGACTTCTTCAGTGCCACTTTAATACAGCGTCGCCTTGTCTGCCGCAGAAACCGCCATTTGTCTCTGCTAAATGTGATAGCTGGCGAGGGACGCACCCAACGCTACAAGTATCGTACCACACGCCTTTGGCACCAACCAACCAGCCTTGTTGTGGCGAAGTCGCTCCAAGGCAAATGAAGCAATAGCGACTGCCACAACATCGGCAGTTGAGAAAATCAGGTTCACTATCATCCCCAGCACAAGGAACTGGAGCCAGAGTGGAATTTCGGCTGTGGGTTGTACAAATTGCGGTAGGAAGGTGAGGAAGAAAAGTGCCGTCTTCGGGTTGAGAACTTCAACTACAATGCTATCGCGAAACGTTTTTGATGTCGGGCTGGTGGATTGATCTTTCTTACTCCACTCGAAGAAAATGGCGGCTCCCAACCAGATCAGATATGCGGCGCCGATAAATCTTATAATCATATAGACCCGCGGTGCATGTTCCATCAACGATGCAAGGCCGATCGTGGCACCCACGATATGCACGTAACATCCTAGATGAACGCCGAGAGCAGCCATTAGGCCCGCATTACGACCATACGCAAGGGTCTGCGCGGTCATGTAAAGTATTGCGGGTCCTGGCATGCAAGCAAACGTTAGCGTAGCGACCGCAAAAGGTATCCATAAGTTCATCGACAACATGACGGCTTCTCCCCCTGGCCCGATGAGGGAGCATTAAGCTTCACTCAAACGCAATGCTATACGGCAGGTGTCGTATTTAAATGGCAGCAATGCTCGGATAGTCTACTTTTGGCTAGAGTTTTACACCGATCCTGCTACCTACCAAAGTATGGTAAAGGGATCGACCTGAAAATTGATGGATTCGGCTTCTGCATAAGCTATCGTGGGGCAATTCCGAAGAACACTATCGCATGCACCGGCGGCGTAAGACCCTCCAACTAATGGGGAAATTAATCGTGTCGCCACGAGGGTATTCATGAAAGCGACAGGTAAAGACACATTCCAGAGGCTGAGACTGAAAGAGTTTTTCAGCGCTCGCTGCATTCACAAGGTCATGCGTGATAATGATCGTGAGAAAATATCACGTCATTTGCGCAAAAAATTCGCGAAAAGGCGCCCTCACGATCAACCCCAATTGGCGAAAGTATGTATCTAGTTCAATGGAAACTAAGATCGCTCCGCTCACCGCTTTTGCCGATTAAACTGTGGGATATAATTCAGCCGATGCCCTTTCCAATCGAACGACCGAAGGTAAAATCAGGCAACTCCGACTATGGCAGACAATGTGCCCAGGCACTTGATCTATCCGTTAGGAATCTTATGAGTAAAGCTGTTGCTTCCGGATGGGATGAAGTTGAAGTTGCGTTGCAGGTGATATCGCTCTGCGAGAGCTATATTTATGGCCCCTTTGATCGCGAGCGTTAACGCCGACAAATAGAACAACGAAACCTTGCTTTCCAGTTTGCATGTGCCAGCCACTTGTCAGTACAGATTGAGTTTTATCAGCGCCGTCCGTGCGAAGATCACCGTCGGATGGCTTTTTGACGTCTACTTGCTGTAGCAGTGGCCGCCATGGAAATATCGTAGGTTGGAGTCCTGGCGTCGTATTATTCTCTTCAGCCAGCTACCCACGCGGACCGAGATGTTTGATTGCCGGTCCAGATTCGCAGCTGAATCTATGGTAGTCATGAATGACTGGATGGAGGGCAATCTAGGTGAAACTCCACGCTCTGATGTGCGTCGACATCGAATGACAAGCGTTATAGCAACTCCTGAAATGAGTATTGGCGGCCCTGGTATCTTGGTATTTCTGGACTCACCAAGGCGCGGTGTACGGCAACGGATGGTATTGGCATAGTCTCGTCTGAACTTTTCAGCGCATTCGTGCGCTGTCTTGTGAGTGACAAAGGTCCCGCTGGAAGCCAGCATAACTTCGACCATGCGAATGCTCAACGGAAACCGGAAATACAGCCACACCGCCTCTGCAATAATCTCGGCTAGAAAATTCACGTGACACAAGCGCAGAACTGTCACCAGCTCATTATGTCCGAACCAGTATCAATAGCTGTCAAAAAATTTCCTTGCACCGGGGCGTTATCTCAGCAAATAAGCCGACTTAATTGACACAGAGCTTTATTCCGTTGTCGGATCGTGCATCAGATTAAGGTTCCCTCAAAGCCAGCAGAACAGCGCTCCATATTGATCGTCTCAACCTCAAACCATTGACTTTTCAAAACGGCCGCATTTAAACACCGGTCAAGTTCCTGAACTGGATCATTCCCAAGCGTCCGCTTTGGCCGGGTGCGCTGCGTTAGAAATCAAGAGTAAATCATGGCACACGAAGATCTCGAAGCTCGGCATCTGGAGACACTGGACCGGGACTTGAGCCGCTTCGTTCAGCTGGAAACAGCAACGAGTTACGTCTCACGTCCGCTCGTGGCTCCAGGCATTGCTCTTGTATTCATCATGCTGGCCGGGCTCGTCGCTGCCATGTTGCTGGACCAGACCACTCAGATGCTTATTGTTGTGGCCGCGACCGTTTTTGGCGCCTACATGGCTTTGAACATCGGCGCCAACGACGTGGCTAACAATATGGGACCGGCCGTCGGTGCCAATGCGCTGAGCATGGGTGGTGCGATTGCGATTGCCGCGGTGTTTGAAAGTGCTGGCGCACTCATCGCAGGAGCCGATGTTGTATCGACGGTCGCTACCGGCATAATTGCGCCAGACACACTTGCAACACCGATCATGTTCATCTGGGCAATGATGGCAGCGTTGCTCGCCTCGGCGCTTTGGGTCAACCTTGCGACATGGATCGGCGCTCCTGTTTCAACCACGCATGCGGTTGTCGGCGGTGTCGTGGGCGCCGGCATTGTCGCAGCTGGGTTCGGAGCAGTGAACTGGTCTCAAATGGCGGCTATTGCGGCAAGCTGGGTTATTTCGCCTGTGCTGGGTGCGATCATAGCTGCTGGTTTTCTCTGGTTGATCAAATCCCGTATTATCTATCGCGTGGATAAGATTGCTGCTGCTCGTTTGTGGGTCCCGATCCTTGTTGGCCTCATGGCGGGAACCTTTGCGACATATCTGATCATGAAAGGGCTGAAACAGTTGATCGATGTGTCGACTGAGGTAGCTCTGATCTTTGGATTGGCTGTTGGTGTTGGAAGCTGGTTGATCTTGATCCCGGTCATTCACCGCCAGTCATATGGGCTCGAAAACCGCAACAAGTCACTCAAGATCCTGTTCAGCATTCCTCTGGTTGTGTCGGCGGCTTTGCTGAGTTTTGCCCATGGCGCAAATGACGTGGCGAATGCTGTGGGACCGCTCGCGGCAATTGTCCAGACATCGCAAACCGAGGCGTTGAACCACGGCGTCGTGATTCCGCTCTGGGTTATGCTGATCGGTGCATGTGGCATTTCTTTAGGCTTGTGCCTGTTTGGCCCCAAGCTCATTCGAATGGTTGGCAACCAGATCACCAAGCTGAACCCGATGCGGGCTTATTGCGTGTCATTGTCAGCCGCAATCACTGTCATTCTGGCCAGCTGGTTGGGATTACCGGTCAGTTCGACCCATATAGCCATAGGCGCGATCTTTGGCGTTGGGTTCTTCCGCGAATGGGACACGGAACGACGATTGAAGAAAGCGCGCCAAGCCCTGCCATTGGATTCCATTCCGGTTGAGGAGCGCCGCCGTCGAAAGCTGGTTCGCCGCTCTCACGCGCTCACGATTGCAGCCGCCTGGGTGGTAACGGTTCCTGCTGCCGCAATCCTCTCGGCCATTTTGTTCGCACTGTTGAACCAGATCCCTGTTGGGCATTCCTGACCCGGTACGCAGAAGTCAAAAAAATGCAGCCATTTGGTTCGGCTTTCCCTGCTGGCAATCGTGCGCCGTGCTTGCCGGGCCACGCCAGACGCGTTTAGTGTTAGAGGATGCGGCAGCGAACCAGCAGTACTCTCAATTGCTTGCGTTCCAAGCGGACCTTACTGCTCTAATGCGTGAAGCATGGACGTGTTGCAAACGTTCTGTCAATGATGACAGGTTAGCATTTGGGCGGTATTCAGATAAACTTGCCGAGCTTTTCTGCTGCTAGTCGCAAGTCATCAAGATGGGCAAGCCCCTGTTCCAGAGATAGCCGCTGGGTCGGTGCGTGGAACGACAAGGTGGCGCAAAAATTGTGCCGCGCATCCATGACAGGCACTGCAACAGCAATCATGCCGTCAACGAGCTCTTCCTGATCCGTTGCAAACCCACGCACCCTTGCACGCTCGATTTCCACGCGAAGCATCGTTGTATCGACAATGGTTTTTTTGGTGAAGGACTGCTTGTCTCCGGTGAGGAGATAGCGTTCGAACTCCTCTTCCGGAAGCAAGCTGAGTGTGACTTTCCCTGACGCAGTGGCATGGAGCGGCACACGCGAACCAATATGAAGCGCTATACGCAACGGCCACTGTGTTTCCACGCGATCGACATAAATCATCGCATCATTGTCCGGAACCGCGAGGTTGCAGGTTTCGCCGATCTGCTGATTGAGCCAGATCAGAACATTTCTGCTCGGAAGACTACTCAGTGAAGCGTGCATCGCACCGATTGCCATTTCGCGGAAGCGTGCACCGGGCAGATAGCTCTTCCCATCAATGTTCTTGGTGAGAAAGCCCTGCTCCTCCAGATAGGCGAGCAGACGGTGAACTGTCGGTTTGGGCAGTTTGAGTTCTTCAATGATTTCAGCAGGGGTCATTGCGCGTCTCTGACGCCCCAGCAACTCAAGAATCTGCAGGTTCCTTATACTTGGGCTGGCAATCAGATTATTGGGTTCATTCTTCATGAAAACACTACGTCACACTGAGGTTTCCTAGTGGTTTAACCCAGCCCGGAGACGTAACCAAGCGAATTTATACCCGGTGAATTCAATAAGTTGATATTTTTCGAGACAAACTGTCTCAAAAAATTATTGACTCTCGTGCATTTTGAAACAAGGGTAACGACACTGCGATCCACAGGAGGAGTGTGGATCGGGCCATAACCGTCAAAACGCAGGAGGGCGTCATGTCGGATACAACAGTGGACGCTGTGAGGAGCGGCAGCCAGGCGAATGATGTTAGGAAAGTCGTCTTTGCCAGTCTGATCGGCTCCACCATCGAGTGGTATGACTTTTTTCTTTATGGTGTGGTGGCGGGCATCGTCTTCAACCACCTCTACTTTCCATCGGATAACGAAACTGTCTCCATTATGCTGGCCTATGCGACTTTTGCGGTAGGCTTTGTCGCCCGACCTATGGGCGGCCTCGTTTTCGGACATTTCGGCGACCGGATAGGGCGCAAGGCGATGTTGATCATCAGCTTGCTGATGATGGGCGGAGCTACCGTCGCCATCGGTCTTTTGCCCGGCTATCAAACTATCGGCCTGATGGCACCCGTGACGCTTTTGTTCCTTCGCATCCTCCAAGGCATTGGCATTGGAGGTGAATGGGGCGGTGCGGTGCTGATGGCTTATGAATATGCGCCCAAGGACAAGCGTGGCTTCTACGCTTCCCTGCCGCAGATCGGCCTGTCTCTGGGCCTATTCCTGTCGTCAGGTGTCATGGCGCTCCTGTCACTTCTGCCCGACGAACAGTTCATGATATGGGGCTGGCGTGCTGCCTTTATTGGATCAATCGTTCTTGTCTTTCTGGGGACATGGATCAGGTCCAACATTCAGGAAAGCCCCGAGTTTCAAAAAGCCAAGGCTGCGTCTCGCGGTCGGGATCCAGGTCTGCCTTTCACCACCATGATCAAGCGCTATCCGGGTAACGTCATTCTCGGCATGGGTGCCCGTTACATTGACGGCGTCTTCTTCAACATCTTTGCCGTTTTCTCGATCCTGTACCTGACCCGTTTTGCCGGACTCGATCGGACGGCAGCATTATGGACAGTCTGCGCCGCCGCCGTGGTCATGATCGTATTCATTCCCCTGTTTGGACGCCTGTCCGACCGGGTCGGACGACCTGTTACCTATGCATGGGGATCTCTCCTGCTGGGTTTGAGCGTCTTCCCGGCGTTCTGGCTCATGTCGACAGGCGTTCCCGTGCTGATCGTTCTGGGCATCGTACTGCCGTTCGGCATTATCTATCCCATGTGCTACGGACCGGAAGCTGCCCTGTTTGCAGACCTGTTTGATCCGACTGTCAGATATACTGGGATATCCTTCGTCTATCAGTTCTCGGGCATCATCGCTTCCGGTCTGACACCTATGATCGCCACTTACCTGATGTCCATCAATAACAACGATCCTTTTTGGGTATGCGTCTACGTGGTGTTTGCAGCTGCGGTGTCGTTGGCATCCGCTGTTGCAATCGAGCGCAGGCGAAAGCGGCTCTAGCGGAACCAGCACACCCCAGCGGGCAGCAAGACAGGGATCCGGCCCCGTCGTGCGACACGGACCCTGTTAGGAGGAAGTTCTTTATGAATGAAGTAGCAGACTACATCATAGTGGGTGCCGGCTCGGCGGGCTGCATCGCCGCCAACAGGATCAGTGCGGATCCTTCGGTCACCGTTCACCTGCTGGAAGCCGGCCGCAAGGACCGCAATCCGTGGATTCACATTCCGGTTGGTTATTTTCGCACGATGCACGACCCCAATTACGACTGGTGTTATCAGACAGAACCGGATTCGGGATTGAACGGACGCAGCCTCAGCTGGCCGCGTGGGAAGGTGCTCGGCGGCTCATCTTCGCTCAATGGTCTGCTTTACGTGCGTGGACAGAAAGAAGACTATGATCGTTGGGCACAGTTCGGCAATTCCGGCTGGTCCTGGCAGGATGTTGGCCCAATTTTCGAGAGTTTCGAAACGTTCCATCGCCCGGCAGCCGCAGACCGTGGAACCATGGGTGAGTTGCAGGTGTCGGCCCCACGCCTGAAGCGGGCGATCTGCGAAAAGTGGATCGAGTCCGCCCGTGCGAATGGCTACGATTACAACCCCGACTATAATGGGGCAACGCAGGAGGGCGTGGGGCATTTTCAGCTGACCATGCACAAAGGACGCAGATGCTCTTCCGCAGCCGCATTCTTGCGCCCGATTCGTCATAGACAAAATCTGACCATCCAAACCGATGCCCACATCATGCGTGTCGTCGTCCAGAATGGTCGCGCGACAGGTGTGGAATATCAGCGTCCGGACGGCACCCGCCACACGATCCATGCCAGAAATGAAATCATCCTGTGCGCTGGAGCTATCGGCTCGCCCCAGATACTCATGCTGTCCGGCATCGGCCCGGCTGAACAACTGGCCGCTCACGGCATTTCTGTTCAATACGACGCGCCGGAAGTGGGCCAGAACCTGCAGGACCATTTGCAGGCCCGGCTGGTCTTCAAATGTAACGAACCGACGCTCAATGATGAAGTTCGCAGTCTCATCAAGAAGGCTGCCATTGGTCTCGAGTATGCGCTGTTTCGGACCGGCCCCATGACGATGGCCGCCAGCCTCGTCTTCGGATTTGTCAAGACGCGGCCAGAGCTCGCCACGCCGGATATTCAGTTTCACATCCAGCCATGGTCAGCCGACAGCCCCGGCGAAGGTGTGCATCCTTTCTCTGCCTTCACCCAGTCGGTGTGCCAGTTACGGCCGGAAAGTCGTGGAACAATCACTTTGCGTTCCCGCAACCCCTTCGACCATCCAGTCATTCAGCCCAACTATCTAGCAACCAGAAACGACCAGCAGACATTGGTCGAGGGAATTCGCATCGCACGCCGCATAGCACGGACTGAACCCCTTAAATCTGCCATTGCACAGGAGTTCAGACCGACAGCCGATCTGAATGGCGATGACGAATTGCTGGATTGGGCGCGACGCAATTCCACCACGATCTACCATCCAACCGGCACCTGCCGGATGGGCGTCGACGAACGCAATGTTGTCGACGACCGGTTGCGTGTTCGCGGCATTGAAGGTCTGCGCGTCGCGGATTGCTCGATCATGCCGGAAATCGTCTCCGGTAACACAAATGCTCCGGCGATGATGATCGGCGCGAAACTGGCTCAGATGGTCCTGGAAGACAGGAAACGCGCTTTAACGGCACAAAACGCCGCTACGCCGACCTACGAAAAAGTAGCTTAGGAGAATTCACTGCCATGAAAATGACGACGGAAGAAGCATTTGTTAAGGTCTTGCAGATGCATGGGATAGAACATGCATTCGGGATCATCGGCTCCGCGATGATGCCGGTATCGGATTTGTTTCCGAAGGCGGGCATTACCTTCTGGGATTGCGCCCATGAGACGAATGCGGCGCTGATCTGCGACGGTTATACCCGCGTGACAGGCAAGATGGGCATGGCGATTGCTCAGAACGGGCCCGGCGTAACCGGCTTCGTGACTGCCATCAAGACTGCTTACTGGAACCACACGCCGATGCTGCTTGTCTCTCCACAGGCTGCCAACAAGACCATCGGTCAGGGCGGTTTTCAGGAAGTTGACCAGATGGCCCTGTTCGAAGAGATGGTCTGCTATCAGGAAGAAGTGCGCGACGCGACCCGCATTCCCGAAGTGCTGAACCGCGTGATCGAGAAGGCATGGCGCGGCTGTGCACCGGCACAAATCAACGTTCCCCGTGATTTCTGGACCCAGGTCATCGACGTCGACCTGCCACAGATCGTTCGACTGGAACGCCCGAGCGGCGGACGCGATGCCATTGCCGAGGCTGCAAAACTACTGACCAATGCGAAATTCCCGGTCATCCTTAACGGGGCCGGTGTTGTTATCGGCGGTGCGATCCCTGAATCCATCGCGCTTGCCGAAAGGCTCGATGCGCCGGTCTGCTGCGGCTATCAGCATAATGATGCCTTTCCCGGCACCCATCCGCTGTCCGCAGGTCCACTCGGCTACAATGGCTCCAAGGCCGCGATGGAGCTGATCTCCAAGGCCGATGTGGTTCTGGCGCTCGGCACCCGTCTCAATCCGTTCTCGACCCTACCCGGCTACGGCATCGATTATTGGCCGAAAGATGCAAAGATCATTCAGGTCGACATCAATCCTGATCGTATCGGCCTCACCAAGAAGATCTCGGTCGGCATTTGCGGCGATGCCAAGCAGGTTGCGCAGCAGATTCTCGACCAGATGGGAGCCAATGCGGGCAATGCAGGTCGCGACGAGCGCAAGCAGCTCATCCATCAGCGTAAATCCGCCTGGTTGCAGCAACTTTCCTCGATGGATCATGAGGATGACGATCCGGGCACGCATTGGAATGCCGGTGCGCGCGAGCGCGAGAAGGACCGCATGTCGCCGCGGCAGGCATGGCGTGCCATTCAGGCTGGCATGCCGAAGAACGCCATCATGTCCACCGACATCGGCAATAACTGCGCCATCGGGAACGCCTATCCAAGCTTCGAACACGGACGCAAATATCTGGCGCCGGGCATGTTCGGCCCCTGCGGTTATGGCTTCCCATCCATCGTCGGCGCCAAGATCGGCCAGCCTGACACGCCAGTGGTCGGCTTTGCAGGCGACGGTGCGTTCGGCATATCCATGAACGAGATGACCTCCATCGGTCGCAAGGGCTGGCCTGCGATCACCATGGTCATCTTCCGCAACTATCAGTGGGGTGCTGAAAAGCGCAATACGACGCTGTGGTACGACAACAACTTCGTCGGCACCGAACTCAATCCGAACCTGAGCTACGCCAAGGTGGCGGATGGCTGCGGCCTGAAAGGCGTGACCGTCGATAGCCAGCAGGCGCTGACCGAAGCCTTGCAGACGGCAATCGACGAGCAGGCCAAGGGGGTGACTACCTTCATCGAAGTCGTGCTCAATCAGGAACTGGGCGAACCATTCCGCCGCGATGCGATGAAGAAACCCGTTGTCGTGGCCGGCATCGACAAGGCCGACATGCGCCAGCAAATGCCCGTCTGAACCAGTCCGTCAGTGATCAGGCCGGGAGCGCAACTCCCGGCCTTTTGAAGAGAATGCGCCATGCTGCCGTTGGAAAAGATTTTTGAGAAAGCTCGTTCGAGGCCACGTCACATCGTGCTGGCCGAGGGCGAAGATCCGCGCATCATCGATGCGGCGCTCCGTGCCGAACGCGAAGCCATTGCCCGCATCACGCTTCTGGGCTCCGAAAGCGTCATCAGCAGGCAGATTGACGGCTCAAAGATCGCGATCATAAATCCAGTAGTATCGGGCAAAAGCGCGGATTATGCGCAAAAACTCTATCGGCTGCGTCAGGCCAAGGGCATGACGGAAGAACAGGCCGAGGCGATGGTGAAGACGCCACTCGGCTTCGCCGCCATGATGGTACGCGAAGGCGATGCGGATGGGACGGTGGCTGGCGCAGTCGCAACGACAGCCGATGTGGTGCGCCATGCCCTGCAGATCATTGGTAAGGCCGACGGCGCATCGCTCGTCTCAAGCTTCTTCCTGATGCTGCTGTGCCAGTCTCATCATCAGAAGAAAGGCGCTTTCGTCTTTGCCGATTGCGGCCTCATGGTGGAACCGGATTCCGCACAACTTGCCGACATCGCCATCCAGTCGGCAGATTCATACCGCCAGCTCACGGAAAAAGATGCGGCCGTTGCCATGTTGTCCTTCTCCACCGGCGGCAGCGCTGCGCATGAGCGTGTGTCAAAGGTCGTTCAGGCAACCCGGACGGTGCGGGAGCGTAAGCCTGATCTGTGCATCGATGGAGAATTACAGTTCGACACGGCATTCGTCGAGGCAATCAGCCATGCCAAATCGCCGGATTCACCGCTCAAGGGCAATGCCAACGTCTTTGTGTTCCCCAATCTCGAAGCCGCCAATATCGGCTACAAGATTGCCCAACGTATTGGTGGGGCGCAGGCCATAGGCCCCGTGCTTCAGGGCCTCGCCAAACCCGCTAATGACCTCTCACGCGGGTGCAGCGCTGACGATGTCCTCCACATGATCGCTATAACCGTCAATCAGGCAAAGTGAAGGACAGGTTGCTATGCGCCCAGCCCAAGAGCCAATTGTATTCTAAAGGGCTTGGCGCGGCCCTGAAGCACGGAACCTTTGGCCTTCTCCCCAATCAGGGGAACGCCCAAGGAAAGATTCGGCGTCAGAATTCTCTCTTGGCGTTCCGATTCAAATGGAGAATACGCCATCTATCATAAACATTTAGGAGTAAGAAAGGTAAGCGTAGCTTTGCACTCTCGCTTCCGCGCGATCGATAACGTTCGCAAGGCGGTTTGCATCGGGTAACTCAAGGGCTACGCTCGATCTAAGCGTTATGACGATCAATAAACTCTCCAAATGCCCCTAGCAGTTCTGTAAGTCCCATCTCATAATCGTTGAGCACTATTTCATTTGAGTGCTGGCGCCTTCCGCGCCCGCTCTGGCTCGCCACGGCGAGAGCGGCACCATGCGTGTAGTCGATCAGTATGTGCGTCCAACGAACGGCGTTGCTGCGCTCGCTCAACAAGCGGGTCAACTCATTGGTAATCCTCACGGCATGATCGGGAAAAATCGCTGGCCGCGCAAATATGGCCAAGGTCAAGGCTGGATAGAGAACAACCTTAGAGTAGTATGCTGTGAGAAGACTGTGGACGCGCGCAAGAGCTTCGCCTGTTTCAGACGCCGCGACGTCAGCATACACAAGCTCCGCAAGCGCTTTGATAAGTCCGTCCTGATCCTTGAAATGGTGATAGATTGTCATGGGATTGATGCCCACACGTGTTGCCAATGCGCGCATGGTCAAGCCGTCGAGACCGTCGGTATCGAGTATGCTCAAAGCCTCCGAAAGAATACTCTCCGGCGAAACGGGCTTTCCGTTCGCTGCTGGCCTCCCTCGCCCCCTTGCCATCATTTCATGACTTCGTAATGAGACTGGACCAATCCAGAAGGGAAGGACCTTGTGCCTTTGTGTGCAAGGGCCACATCGCGATGCCCCCCACCAAAAAGGGGGCGTCCGGCACCGAGCAAGATCGGCACTCTCGTGATCACCATGTCACTGATCATGTCAAGTTCGAGGAAAGATCGAATGACGCGCCCTCCATCCACATAAGCGCGTCGAGCGCCCTCGGAGGCAAGCATCGCCATTGCGCTTCCGGGAGATTTGTCCGAAAAGCGAACCTTACCGCTGAGCTCGTATGGCACCTCCTGTGGTGCAAGCTGTTCCGATAGGACCAGTACCGGTCGGGTATAGAACCACTCGCCCATGCTTCGGACCGCCTCGTAGGTGCCCCGTCCCATCACAATGACGTCGATATCCCTGATGAAGTCATTGTACCCATGATCCTCCCCGACTTGATCATGCTCCAGTAGCCAATCGATATCCCCGTCTTCACGAGCAATAAAACCATCGAGGCTCGTGGCGATGAATACATGTCCAGTGACCATTTCGAACTCCATTATTTATACACTGTATAAATAATGGAGTTCGAAGTATGTCAAGGCACTTGCGGGTGCGCTCCCGCCACTTCTCGCTCATACAGATGCCTGTAAGCTTCCCAACCGTCACATATCTTACTGATGTGTCGGCAGTCGGTCCGCTTTTTGCGCGCACGACAAGCAATCCAATGTCCGGAATGAAGACTCGAAGCGGTCATTTGTGGTTTTGATTGCCAGTCAGAGCTTCGCGTATCTCGCGCCCGACCAGATCGCGTCAGTTGTTCCTATATCGAGCAACCCCACGTCTTCATCGTGACGCGGGCGATACAACGTGAGACAGTGACCATGCACATAAATGCGACTGGTCCGGAGCCATCATCTGCCTACGAGTTACATACAGATTCCGATTGAATGCACATAAATATGCGCATATATTTATCGACCAAAGGAGCATATCTTATGCCACAACTGGAATCTGCCCGGACATTCAAGCGCGCAACCAATCTTTCAATCGATAATGAGCTTCTTTCTGAAGCGCGCCGACATAAGATAAATATTTCGCGTGCCGCCGAGAGTGGAATTGCGCAGGCGCTAGCTGCTGCCAAGTCAGCACTTTGGAAAGAAGAAAATCGTCCAGCGATGCAAAGTTCTAATGCTTACGTCGAAGCAAATGGCTTACCTCTTGGACGTTATCGTCAATTCTAATGGCGAGATATGACGTTTACTCCAATCCGGGTGGCGGCTATGTACTCGACGTACAGGCTGACCTACTGGAAGAGCTGAAAACACGTATTGTCATTCCTCTAATTATTAAAGCGCTTGCCCCGATCCCGGCGAAGCGGCTCAATCCGAGCTTCGAGATTGAAGGAGAGGAGCATGTGTTGGTTACACAGTTTATGTCGGCAATTCCGGTGTCCGTATTAAAGAACCCAGTCACAAACCTTTCTGCTTCACATGACGAGATCGTATCCGCGCTCGATATGGCGTTTCACGGGTTTTGAACTCTACCGTTCAGTTATTCAAATGGATGACAACATTGATAACCAGTCAAGAGTCTTGGTTATCACCTCGATTTAAAGCACGTTTCGCCTCGCCCAGAAGAATCAAAGACCTGTAACGATACCTACTACTTTGCCGCGACGGCGGCCTCTTCAATGAGGTCGACAACTTCGTCGGGATGCGACAGAGGTAACAGGTGTCGGTTCTGTTGCAAACTTTTCGTCAATGGATGAACTGATAGGATACGGGCTTTTAATCAGCTGAGTGTTTTAGATGTTCAAAGGCCGCCATTTTGATAAATCAGTCATTCTCCTGTGTGTTCGGTGGTACCTGGCTTACAATTTGAGCCTGCGCAATCTCAAGGAGATGATGTCGGAGCGTGGCATTGGTCTCGATCATTCAACGGTCCATCGCTGGGTCATCCGCTTCAGCCCAAAACTGCTTGAACGGTTCAATCGAAAGAAGCGTCAGGTCACACGCAAATGGAATCTTGATGAGACTTACATCAAGGTCAAAGGCGAGTGGCTGCACTTATATCGTGCCATCGATAGCAATGGCGATACGGTTGAGTTCTATTTCAGCAAACATCGTGATCTGACTGCTGCTAAACGCTTTCTGCGTAAAGCTCTGGCCCGCCACGGTAGGCCGGAACGCATCACCATCGATGGAAGCGAGACCAACAGAATAGCTATAATGCAATGTGATGCTGAGAGCCGACTCAGACAGACTGGCAAACCTATTATCATTCGCTCCAGCAAATATATGAACAACACGATTGAGCAGGATCATCGTCGGATCAAACGACGCACACGCTGCATTCTTGGGTTCAAGTCAGAAACCGCTGCCGGCATCACACTCGCTGGTATCGAATTCATTCACATGATGCGTAAGCAGCAAGGCGTCTTTGAATATCAAAAAGCACTCTCTATCAAACAACAGTTCGAAGCACTCGCAGCATAATTACGTCCAGAGTTAAGCCGTGCTCAATTCAAATCAGATCTTTGCAACACAACCGTTTTTATCCGCACCCCCACCGGGTCAGTTCTCAGCGAAAATCAACACTTTGGGTTGCTCCTGGGTCCTTCACTTGCCGCCCAACCATGATGGTTGGGCGGCTTTTTGTGTAAGCTTCGCAAGTATAGTCAGGTAACGTCTCTCGCAATTTATGGGGGTTTTTTGCACACAACCCGCTGTTTTTCGTGGATTTCCTCTTAATAGTACTTCATAAATTAGAGAATATGAAAATGGGCAATATCTTCGTCTCGTCCATTCGAATGCGAAGATCAAACTTGGGGACACAGACGCTGCGGTCGGAAGGCGTCTTGGGGTAGGAAACATGTCAGTATCGCGAAATACTTCGCGCTGCGTTATCGCGGCGTCCATACTCTTGTTGTCTTCGACAACATTCATTTCATCAGCGCTAGCTCAGAGTGTATTTTCAGGTGGTACGCTTGTTATCTCCGGTGAACAAACCGTCTCGGATGATTTTGATTTGTTAACATCGGGGACGGTTCAAATAAACAGCGGCGGCAATGCAACGCTAACTGGGAATATCGTTACAAATAATAATATGTTGACGTTCTCTACGTTAGGCACGGGGCTGGTTACCGGAAATATTAATGGCGGATCCAGCCTCATCGATAAAACAGGCTCTGGAACACTTGTAATTGATGGTCAGATCAGCGGCGTTGGCACGGGAATCTCAGTGCGAGGGACACTCGTCCTTAACAATGCCAACACATTTGGCGGCGGCTCAGGGTCCATCCTTCTTAGCAACGGCACTATCGTAGCAGGCGATAATAATGCCCTTTCAACAGCGCGAATTACGACAACTTTTGCTACAGGCACTCTCTCTGCCAACAAAGACGTAACATTAGCCAACAATTTCAGTCTGAACACCGATGCCGATCTCGCGGTAGACACGGCCGGACATCAGATATCTTTGACGGGCAGAATTCAGGCGAATTCAGGCGGTGGTTCGGCGGCGCGGCTTATTAAGAACGGTGTGGGCACGCTTACGCTTTCAGGAAACAACACTTATGCAGGCGGCACGGTTCTCAACCAGGGTACGCTTTCTGTTTCCTCTGATAGCAATCTCGGTGACGTCAATGGAGGACTAACCTTCGATGGCGGCGAACTCAAATTTGGCTCAGCCTTTGATTTGTCGACGTCGCGGGCAATCAATCTGTCGGCAGGTGGTGGCACCATCGACATGGCAGGGAACGAGAGCACGATCAGAAGGGCAATATCAGGAAGCGGTGGCCTGACAGTCAAGGATAGTAGCAATTCCGCAATGGTACGCTGACCTTGGAGGGCATGAATGATTATACTGGAGCAACCACGATTGCCGACGGCGCGACGTTAGCTTTATCTGGTCAAGGGCGCGTGAACCAATCAAGCGGCGTTCAAGTTGATGGAACGTTCGACGTTTCCAATGCCAGTTCCGCACAGATTAACAACCTTTCAGGCCATGGAAATGTCGCGCTTGGCAGCAATTACCTGCAAATCAATAACGCCGCTGGAACGTTTAGCGGTGTGATCTCCGGCGTTGGCGGCGTAAATATCGGTAGTGGACAACAAGTTTTCACTGGTACCAATAGCTATACAGGCGGGACAGGCATCATGGCTGGTGCGGTCCTGGAGTTAGGAAATGGCGGTACTGAAGGATCAGTCGCTGGCAGCATAACCAATTATGGCGCGGTTGTTTTCAATCGCTCAGATGACGTCCTCTACAATGGAGAAATTACTGGCAATGGTCTTTTCGCCCACGTCGGCAGCGGAAAGCTCACTCTTACCACCACCAGTAGTTCAAGAGGCGACGTCCTTATTGGACCTGACAGCACACTTCAGCTGGGTAGCGGCGGCACGACTGGACATATTGGCGGCACCAATTTCACTGGAACAATTATCAACCTGGGCACCTTGATTTATGACCGCTCGAATGCCGTTTCCTGGAAAGGTATCTATGCTGGCAACGGTGAAATCATCAAAGAAGGAACCAATACGCTCACGCTGACGGGTGACAGTTCCAATTATGATGGGCTTACTACGGTTAAGCGCGGTAAGCTGATTGTTGGAGACGCACTCGGAAACGGTAAGCTCGGGGGCGATGTAACCGTTTCTGACGGCGCAACTCTTGGCGGTTATGGTACGCTTGGCTCTGGCGCTGGCTCTCTTGTAAGCATCCAATCCGGTGGCATTCTGTCTCCTGGCAACTCGATTGGAACGTTGACGATCAATGGTGACCTGACACTGCAAGCTGGCTCCTTTCTCATGACCGAGCTGGCAGGCGATGGCAGTGCCGACCTCGTGAATGTCACCGGTCGTGCGAACATTGTCGGTTCGCATCTCGTTATCACGGCGCTCGACCCCGAGGTCAGCTACCAGGCAGGCCAAAAATACAATATTCTGTCAGCAGGCAGTTTAGTCAGTGGTCAATTTGCTGATGTGACTTCGAACTCAGCGTTTCTGACCTTCACACTCGATCCAGAACAGAGTTTGAATGCCTTTAACGTTGCATTGACGCCGAAAACTACGGAGCCGGAACCAAACAAGCCCGAACCCGGCGAAAAGCCGGAGCCAAGCCCATTGTTCACGACAGTTGCAAACACGAACAACCAGTTCGCAACCGCTCAGGCACTGGATTCTCTCTCACAGACCGGAAGTTCACTGGCGCTTTACAACAGGCTCCTGATGCTTTCGGCCGACGAAGCCCGTGCTGCTTATGACAATCTGTCTGGTGAAGCATATGCGGCTGCGAAAGGTGCGCTGATCAATCAGTCGCAGTTCATCAACAGCGCTATAACTAATCGACTTCAGCAGGCAAACGGCTCCACGCCGACAGCCCCAGTGGCAACGATGAACTATGTGTCGGAAGCCAAGCAGTCTCAGGCTTTCGATGTCGTGACGCCACAAACGGATACTGAAGATCTCTATACGGGATGGGGATACGCTTATGGAGCCTGGAGCGAACAGGATTCGACCAGCAACACTGGCCGCATGAAATCGTCGGTCGGTGGTTTCGTCACGGGTATCGATAGGCTTGTTTATGAAAACTGGCGTCTCGGCCTTCTTGCTGGCTATAGCCATACCTCGTTTAACGTAGACAGCCGAGCATCTTCTGGCAGCAGCGATAACTACACCCTCGGCGCTTACACGGGCACCGAATGGCAGTTGTCTAACGGCAACGCATTGGCCTTCAGCTCGGGTCTCGCTTACACTTGGCATCAGATAGAAATGAACCGATCTGTCGCCTTCCCCGCTTTCGGCGATAACTTGAATGCGGACTACGACGCAGGAACGTTCCAGATATTTGGTGAGCTCGGATACAAGATCCGTCTGCCCAAGGCAGTGATCGAACCCTACGCCAATCTGTCTTATGTCCGTTTGGGAACTGACGGGTTTGATGAAGATGGCCAGACCGCAGCGGCGTTGTCCATGAATTCCGATACGATGAGCACCACGTTCAGCACTCTCGGCGTTCGGGCATCGACTGGCTTCGATCTTGGAACCATCCCGACAACAGCCCGCGCCGATATCGGCTGGAGGCATGCATCGGGTGACGTGAACCCCGTTTCAACGGCCAGCTTTGTCGGCTCGAACGCTTTCACTGTGGCGGGCGCGCCGATAGCCAAGGACGCGGCAATCATTGAAGCCGGGCTGGATTTCGCGCTATCGAAAGATGCTATTCTCGGAGTGTCTTATAGTGGCCAGTTTGGCTCTGGTGCACAACGAAATGGCTTCAATGCTTCGTTGAAGGTTAGCTTCTGATATTATGTTCGATATCAGACAAAAGAGGGCTACGGCCCTCTTTTGCGTAATCCGTTCAAGCGAAACTCTGAAACAATGAATTTCCAGTTCTGGTCTCGCTTTCCGTGAGTTGAATTAAATACTCACGCCGATAAAATCCAACGAGGGCTTGGAGTTGGAATCATGAAATTTACTACCGCAATCGGAATTATGCTGCTCGCGGCTACCGCGACATCTGCACTCGCGCAGTCCTTACCCCGCTATGACCCCGCAACTTATTGCAAAGGCGTCTCGGACTACAGCGGCGGCTCATCGGTCGTTTACAAAGGATGCATCGAGATGGAGCAGAGCTCTTACAATGAGCTGAAACCAAAATGGGCGGCTCTCTCCTCAAAGACACGAAATCACTGTGAGGAAGTTGCTCGGTACAGTGATGGCTCATACGTTATCCTGAAGGGCTGCGTTGACATGGAAGCTGATGCGGCTGCATCGACACCAGAATTCAAGTTTTAAGATAGCGCGACATGAAAACGATCAGTTTCGCCATTGCGATGTCGGCCGCAACGCTCGTTTCCGGATCAGCGCAAGCTGAGGACCAGTTCTGGGTAAAAGTCGAAGCTGTCGAGCGCAAAACCTGTCCTAGCGTTAAGTGTGGAACGGTCGGAAAGCTGCTCTTCCGTGAATCGGCGAAAGTCCTGGAAACGAAAAATGGATGGGGCCGCGTAACCCATTTTTATGATGCCTCGTGTTCAGGCGGCAAATCCCAGTATGTGGATTCAGGACGAGCGGTTTGTGACAAAACCAATGGGATCGTTGGCGGCAAGTTCGCCGAGTGGGTCAAACTGGATGGCTTATCCAAGGATAGGCCACCGAAACCCGAAGCTGGAAGTTCAGCCATTGAACAAGCGTTGAAAGATTCCGACAGATACGAAGAACACAGGGACCGTTTCCTCGCGGCAGCTGAAGAATTAATGGTCTCAGGCCAATGCACGCTGCAAGACTTTATTGATGAGGGTGGCTGGATGCGCTCGACACAAAAAAGCAGAGGTGTCGGCATCTATTTTACTTATTGCAACGGAGGCGCAAAGCGAGTCTATCTCGACGTGAACACGGGTAAGGTTTCCACAAATTAGTAGATAAAAGGTCTATTTGTCTCTGTGATGTAAACAACGTTATACGGTATTAGGCGTTTGCAAAGGCTCGATGTACTGGACAACAAATTTACCGAGCTCCGAAGGGTTGTGTTGCAAAGATCTGATTTGAATTGAGCACGGCTTAACTCTGGACGTAATTATGCTGCGAGTGCTTCGAACTGTTGTTTGATAGAGAGTGCTTTTTGATATTCAAAGACGCCTTGCTGCTTACGCATCATGTGAATGAGTTCGATACCAGCGAGTGTGATGCCGGCAGCGGTTTCTGACTTGAACCCAAGAATGCAGCGTGTGCGTCGTTTGATCCGACGATGATCCTGCTCAATCGTGTTGTTCATATATTTGCTGGAGCGAATGATAATAGGTTTGCCAGTCTGTCTGAGTCGGCTCTCAGCATCACATTGCATTATAGCTATTCTGTTGGTCTCGCTTCCATCGATGGTGATGCGTTCCGGCCTACCGTGGCGGGCCAGAGCTTTACGCAGAAAGCGTTTAGCAGCAGTCAGATCACGATGTTTGCTGAAATAGAACTCAACCGTATCGCCATTGCTATCGATGGCACGATATAAGTACAGCCACTCGCCTTTGACCTTGATGTAAGTCTCATCAAGATTCCATTTGCGTGTGACCTGACGCTTCTTTCGATTGAACCGTTCAAGCAGTTTTGGGCTGAAGCGGATGACCCAGCGATGGACCGTTGAATGATCGAGACCAATGCCACGCTCCGACATCATCTCCTTGAGATTGCGCAGGCTCAAATTGTAAGCCAGGTACCACCGAACACACAGGAGAATGACTGATTTATCAAAATGGCGGCCTTTGAACATCTAAAACACTCAGCTGATTAAAAGCCCGTATCCTATCAGTTCATCCATTGACGAAAAGTTTGCAACAGAACCCAATACGCCTGTTCTTATATGCGACGATGAAATGGCACACCAGAGTTGCCATCCGTGACAACTATCCAAGGAACTATGTCAACTGCTGGCTCGCGGAGTTTTTATCACTACCTACAGATTGTTTTTTCCGAATCCATTGCTTGACCAAGGCATGATTACGAAAATATTCGCTCCACGAAATGCTTGATCTTATTTCCACATTAAGCATTGATCTATATATTCTACGATCGAGCCAATTCCGACTAGCAAACCAGGAGAAAATCCACGTGGCTAATGAAACGATTACAGACACAAATCCGACTGTAACGAAAACTGATGATGCTGAACCTGTCGGCAACCAACCAAAGACGCGCGCTCCGCGGAAAAAAGCCGCACCAAAATCAAAACGAACTGGAACCGCCTCTTCTCCAGCTGCAACCAAAGTTGCTATCAAGGCCGCTAAAGCGGTCAAAGCTGCTTCAAAGGCTGAGCCCGCTACACTACCGCCGTTGGAGCGCAAGCGCAACAAGTACACGCCGGCTCAGCGTGCCTCCATTCTCGCTTCTATCGAGAAAGCAACAAAGGGTGGAAAATCCACTCTCAAGGTTGCTTTGCAGCAGGCTGAAGTGAGCGAACAAACCTACTACAACTGGAAAAACGCTGCTGCAAAGCACAGACCCGTGTCATCTACGGGCTTGTCCAGCGATGATCTTTCGAGTTTGGTTGCACTTGAAGCGGAGAACCTCAAACTACGCAAGGAACTTGCTGCAAAACTGCGCGCCGAGAATGAGGAATTGCGTAAACGTCTCGGCCGGGCTTGAGACGAGCCGTTGCCAGTATCTGCACCAGAGACCCATCCAGACAGGTGACTCCTGCACAAGTCACCTGTTACGGATTTTCATGCCTGAATGACTTTGGAGATCAGCGCCGCGTTTTTTGTTTGGTTGCTGGATCAAGTACATCGTTCACCACTCGCTCTCAATGGGGGCGATAGATTGTCTACAACCAGCTCAGGAAGCCGATGCAGTCGTACCAGTTTTACAGCAATCCACGCCTACCCGATGACATACCAATAAGCTGCGTCCGTCCGGATCAACCTCATTTGCGATCACGTCGACAGTGCACCCGCTGGTAAAAGCGGACGCTTTCACGAAGTAGCAAATCTTGCCCCGAGAAGATGTTCTTTAGAATATCGAAGCGCGCGGCAACACCACCCGCCACCAGCACAGGTTTTCTGGCCTGCCAACCTATTGCGGCTATCAGCCGGCCCGACGGAGCCAAACTGGAGATCAATCAGGTGTGAGTGCAAGTGTCGCCGAGGTTGTGTCGGGGCTAACAGCATCAAGGAAAGTCACAGTAGGAATGAAGAACAGTGAGCCTGTTACCGCACGACTGAAATCGAGAATATGATCGTAAGTGCCGGGTGGATTGCCGATAAACATATTCTCCAGCATTTTCTCGATACGAGACGGCGAACGGGCGAAGCCGATAAAATAAGTGCCGAATTCTCCTTTGCCTACTGCGCCAAAAGGCATGTTGTCACGCACGATCTGAAGCTGTTCTCCGTTCTCTTCAATGTTCGTAAGTACATTGTGAGCATAAGGCTTCTTTTGCTCATCGCGTTGCTCAATATCAGACAGCTTGTGCCGACCTATTATGTTTTCCTGTTCCTCGATCGGGACTCTGTTCCAGCTATTGAGGTCATGAAGATATTTCTGGACGATCACGTAGCTGCAGCCGGAAAATTCAGGATCCTCGTTTCCAATGAGAGTTGCTGCAAGAGCGGCCTGATCGACTGGATTTTCGGTACCGTCGACGAAACCCAAGAGATCGCGGTCGTCGAAAAACTTAAAGCCGTGCACCTCATCGGCAACGGAAACACAACCTACAAGCCGCGACATGATATGACTTGCCAACTCAAAGCACTGGTCCATGCTGTCTGCCCGGACATGGAATAGAATATCACCGGGTGTCGATACGGCGGTATGAACGCCGCGTATCTCACGGAATACATGCAACTCCTTCGGCCTCGGTGAACCGAAGAGACGGTCCCAGGCCCGCGCTCCAAAACCGGTGACGCAGGAGAGTTGCCCATTCAATCGCCGGAAACCGACACCTCGCACCAGGCTCGAAAGATCAGCGCACAGACCACGCACAGTCTTTTCTGCTTCATGACCGTCATTCATAGTCACGACCAGAAAGATCGCTGCTCTCGTCAGTTTTCCGACAACGGACTGCGAAACCGGGAGAGATGAAATATCGTCTATGGCCATGTTCACTCCGTCTCGGCAGATATTAGGTTTCCAGGGCTTGGCAACCCCTCAACTATGATTACCCAAAGCCAGACTTTCCGCCAAGCTATATCAACCGGCAACCAAAACGATCCACTTATCGGAGATAAGTGGACTTTTGCCCGGCACACACGGACAGCACGGCACGAGCTATGCACTTTCGCGCGGGTGATTGGAACAGCTGACGATGCCGCCATAACCTGCGCAAATGGTTTAAAACTGGTGTCATCGAAGGCTTCATTACTGCTTCAAACGGCTCGGCCAATTCGATCAGGTAGCGTTTGATGAACGTGCTACGATCACCAAAAAAGGACGTTGCGATCGGAACATTCCAGCAATACACCCCCGAACATCTGGCGGGGGGAAGATACAACGAACAGAGGATCGGGCGAGTTTCTAAGGCCATCTTCAATCAAATCTAATCAGGGGGCGACGTCAAATGGTCAGGCAGACGGAATGCCAAAAGCCTCGATTGTTTTAAAGATTCGCTCCGCAATAAGCGGAACTGAAAGTCACTGAACGTAAAAAACCAAGTTCGCATGGACTTCGAAAACTCTATAAATGCCCTTCCGAGACTCCCGTGATGTTCACTCGGTTCGTCAGGCTAAATTCTCTTTTAATTATGTCACGTCGTTCGCCAGCGCTGAAGCATTGACTTTTGTCAGTATCGATGACTAATGTCAGAACACCGAGGAAAGAACCCCAATGCCCGTCCGACCGATTGACCAGATCATCCATAAGGCCGCCTGGCTATATTATACGCACGGCCTGCGCCAAGACGAGGTAGCGCAGCGGCTTGAAATCTCCCGCGCTTCGATTGCGATGTATCTGCGCAAGGCCCGCGAGATGGGGATCGTCACGATCTCGACCTCCTCAGAACTGTTTTCAGACGATGTGCTGGCGCGTGAACTGGAAGACGCGACAGGCCTGAACACTGTCTGGCTGGTGCCGGAAGACCGACAAGCGATGGATCCAGCTGCTGAAATGCCTGTCGTCGCAGCTTCTGTTTTCCTTGAACTCCTCAACAAGGGCGACCGCGTCGGCGTTGCCTGGGGCCGCACCGTCTATCACATTGCCGACGTAATGCCTTTCGCAGATCTGAGCAGCGTTACCGTTGTTCAGCTCTGCGGCAATCTCGGTGCGCCCTATTCCTATAGGCCGGACCAATGCACTACGGAAATCGCTCGCCGCCTCAATGCCGAAGGCATCAACTTCTACGCGCCGCTCGTTCTCTCTTCCGAGCGCCTCGCTGACGAATTGCGCGGTGAACCTGTCATCAAAGAACAGCTCGCTACAATCCCGGACTGCAATCTGGCGCTTTATTCCGTCGGCGGTATTGAGGATGACAGCCATCTCGTTAAATGCGGCGCGCTTTCGGCTGCCGACATGCATGCCATGGGCGAAAAGGGCGCTGCCGGGGTCATTGCCGGTCAGCTCATAGATCGCGATGGCCAATGGCTGGATTGCAATCACAACAGGCGCTGCATTTCCGCCGACCTCGCCTCCATTCGCGCCATCAAGAAACGCATGCTTGTCGTGCAGGAAGACAACAAGTTCGAGCCCCTGGTGGCGGCGTTGAAGGGCGACTTTGCTTCCCATCTCGTCATTACCACCTCCATGGCGCGTCGGATTTTGGATCGCTGGAGCGAGGATGGGCTCGGCAAAGGCGGTTCAAGCAAGGCTTGAGCCAGAAAAGTTTGGGTCCGCCGATGCCGGTCGGGCCGGTTTATCGGGAGGCTGACTACCATGGAAAATCTCTGGCGCGATGACGAAGCGGAAAAGGTCATCGCCGAATACGCCGCGAAAGGCGTCAACCGCGATTTGGCGCTGCGTACCTATACGACGCGGCTTCTGGGTGGCGAGCCACGACTGGTGCTACATGGCGGCGGCAACACGTCGGTAAAAACCGAGGTAACAGACCTCGTCGGCGACACGCATGCGGTGCTCTGCGTCAAAGGCAGCGGCTGGGACATGGGAACTATCGAACCGGCAGGCCTGCCCGCTGTGAAAATCGACGCCCTTCTCAAGAGCCGCAAACTCGACAGGCTTTCGGACGAGGATATGGTGACGCTGCTGCGCGCCAATCTCATCGAACCCGCCGCTCCGAACCCTTCGGTAGAAGCGCTACTGCATGCCTTCCTCCCGCACAAGTTCATCGACCACACGCATTCGACGGCTATTCTCGCCATTGCAGATCAGGCCGAGAGCCAGAAGATGAGCACAGAACTCTTCGGCAAGAAAATGGGCTTTGTGCCCTATATCATGCCCGGCTTCGCGCTCGCCAAGGCGGCCGCCGAAGTGTTCGAACAGGACCCGACGGTTGAGGGCCTGATCCTCGACAAGCACGGCATCTTCACCTTTGGCGACACTGCGAAGGAAGCCTATGACCGGATGATCCACTATGTCACGGTCGCGGAGGATCACGTCAAGAACCACGGTCGCAATCCGTTCACGCCCGCCACCCTCCCTGCTTCGCTGGCAAGGCCCGGCGATATCGCCTCCATGCTGCGCGGCGCAGTTGCCGTCGACAAGGGAGAAGGTCGCTACGACCGGATGGTCAGCGTTTTCCGCACAACTCCGGCTATTCTCGATTTCGTCAATGCCCGCGAGGTCGCGGACATGGCGGCGCGCGGTGTCTCCACACCCGATCTTTCAATCCGCATCAAGACCGGCCCTATGGTGTTGCCCGCACCGGCCACGGATGATCTCGCCGGCTACCGTGCCGTCATCGACCAGCACGTCGCAACCTTCGTCGCCAATTACACCGAATATTTCCGTAGCAACGATGCGCGCGACGATGTCAAGCGCACCATGCTCGATCCCATGCCGCGCCTGACGCTGGTGCCCGGCCTTGGCATGTTTGGCCACGGTCGCACCTTCAAGGATGCGACCATCGCCGTCGATGTCGGCGAGATGTGGATCGAAGCAGCACGCGATGCAGAATCCGTTGGTCGCTTTGAGCCGGTCAGCCGTCCCGATCTCTTCGATCTCGAATATTGGTCGCTCGAACAGGCAAAGCTCGCGGGCGCCAAGCCGAAACCGTTCACTGGGCAGGTCGCTGTCGTCACTGGCGGTGCGGGAGCCATCGGTGCTGCCGTCGTCAAGGCCTTTGCAGCCGAGGGCGCTCATGTCGTTGCGCTCGATCTCGATGGCGAGAAGGCTTCGGCGGTTGCGAAGGCTGCCGGAAACAGTTCCATCGGCATTGCCTGCGACATCACCGATCCCGCATCTGTGCGAGCCGCCTTTGATAAGGCAGTCGCAACATTTGGCGGCGTCGATATTGTGGTGTCAAATGCCGGCGCGGCCTGGGAAAGCCCTATCGCCACGATGGACGACACGCTGCTGCGCAAGAGTTTCGAGCTCAATTTCTTCGCTCATCAGACTGTCGCACAAAATGCCGTGCGCATCATGAAGGCACAGAAAACCGGCGGCGTACTGCTGTTCAATGCCTCCAAGCAGGCGGTCAATCCGGGCGCAAAATTCGGTGCCTACGGCCTGCCGAAAGCGGCAACGCTCTTCCTGTCACGCCAGTACGCGCTGGAACACGGTGCCGACAACATCCGCGTCAATGCGGTTAATGCCGATCGCATCCGTTCCGGCCTGCTGAACGATGAGATGATTGCCAATCGGGCTGCGGCTCGCGGCCTCTCCGTCAAGGACTATATGGGCGGCAATCTGCTTGGCCTTGAAGTGACGGCTGAAGATGTCGCCCGTGCCTTCGTGCACCATGCACTAGCCGAACGCACGACGGCCGACGTGACTACCGTCGATGGCGGGAATATCGCGGCAGCCATGCGTTGATTTTTCGGGCTGGTGCAGACAACTTCCTCAGCCTTTCAGACATATAGAAAGGGGCGGTCCGATGGACCGCCCCTTCTTCATTCCGTCATGCCTAGAGCGGTTGTTTCACCGCATTATCCTACGCAAAGCCGCTTCGCACCTTTGCTGGAAATGCTCTAAATCAGGGCTTCGGCATCCATGCAGGCATGGCAACATCGGCATGGGCGAACTGCGGCAGTTTCGTGCCGAGCTCTTCCATATTCTTGATGTCCTGATCGTTGAGATCTTTCTGCGTAATCAGCGTCGGCGGCACGATGACCTGCTTGCCCGGATTTTCACCGGCCAGCAGCATGGCGAGCGAGCGCACGGAAACCTGACCAACCACAGCCGGGTTGGTCGCTGCTGTCGCGACCCATGCAGAACCGGATTCACGCATGGCGGCGATGTCGGAGGTCGAGATATCCGCCGAGTAAATTTTCACGTCGGAAGACATGCCCGCTTCGTCGACCGCAATCTTCACGCCCTTGGCGAATTCGTCATAGGGTGCAAACATCACGGTGATGTCGGGGTTGGCAGAAATCACCGAGCGCGCCTGATTGGCAACCGAATTGGCGATGGGATTATCCATCGTGCCGAATTGGGCAGCTTCCTTGATGCCCGAATATTTCGCTTTGAACTCTTTCCATTTCTCGTCACGACGGTCGAGCGGCGCGATGCCTGCGACATAGACATAGCCAGCCTTGAAGCTCTCGCCATTGTCCTTGATCGCCTGTTCAAGTGCCAAACGAGCGAGGTCATGATCGGACTGCTCGACTTGCGGGATCTTCTCGTTCTCGACATTCACATCGAAAGCCACCACCTTGATGCCCGCGTCGACCGCACGCTTGGCGGCTTCCTTCATAGATTCAGTCAGGCCGTGCTGGATGATGATGCCCTGCACACCAAGCGCAATGGCCTGATCGACCATATCGGCCTGCAGAGCTGCATCCTGACGGCTGTCGAACACCTGAAGCTGGACGCCCAGCGCCTTGGCCTGTGCTTCAACGCCCGCGAGGTAAGACTGGAAGAAGTCGCCGGTCGACAGATAGCGCACGAGTGCGATCTTCACCTCACCCGGCTTGTCGAAAGGTTTCGGCATATCCGCCGCAAGGGACGGCGTGGCAAATGTTGCTGCAGCCATCAGCCCGAGCGTCAGCTTGCCCAGGGTTCTACGCGTGAAATTCATGTCAGTCTCCTCCACTGATCAATATTGTTAGCCCGCTGAAGGTTCCCGCCTCAGCGTTTGCCTCTTTTCGAGAGCGCAAAGGTGAAAATCAGGGCGATGACGAGCACCGCGCCCTTGACGAAATCCTGGGTGTAGTAAGGCGCGTTCATCATCGTCAGGCCCTGCAAAAGAATGCCGACGAAGAGAGCGCCAACGGCAGTGCCGAACGCATTCGGCTTGGCAGCGCCAAGCACTGCGAAACCAATGAGGGCTGCGGCAACGGCATCGAGAAGCAGATTATTGCCCGAGGCGATATCCCCGCGCCCGAGGCGGGCGGCAAGCAAAATGCCGCCGATCGAGGCGAAGACGCCGGAGATGATATAGGCCGAGATCTTGTAGGCATTGACCGGCGCGCCGGCGAGGCTTGCCGCGCGCTCATTGGAGCCGACAGCGTACATCATCCGGCCGAAGCGGGTATATTCAAGGAAGAACCAGATGACGATGGCCAGCACGATCAACACGACCACCGAAACTGGCACCAGATTGGGCAGGATGAAATCGAAACGATGACGGCCAAGCGCGAGGAAGGCCGGGCTGAAAGCGCCCGTTGCCGTCGAGCCATCCGGCAACGTCATGCCCGTTGCAATCGAGCGTCCTTCGGTCGGGATACGCTGCAGGCCGAGCAGCAGGAACATCATTCCAAGCGTCGCCAGAAGATCGGGAACGCGCATATAGACGATGATGATCCCGTTCACCAAACCGACGAGCACGCCCACGGCTAGGCAGACGAGTGTCGCTGTCAGGGCGTCACCACCCATGACCACCATCACATAGGACGAAGCCATCATGGCGGTAGTCGCAACCGAGCCAATGGAAAGATCGAAACCGCCGACAACGAGTGTCGCGGTGACACCAAGTGCAAGAATACCGGTGATCGACACGGATTGCAGGATAAAGACCGCGCTCTGGGGCGAAGCGAAACCACCGGTTACAGCCGAGAAATAGAGCACCATGCCAGCAAGCAGCACGAGGAAGCCATATTTGATCGCGGTTTCCCGGATATTCAGGACCGCAGGCGGAACTGCGCCGGTGGCGGCGGATTTGCTCTGTTCACTTATCATCATGCACTGACCTGTTGATGGGATTGTCCGGCAATCTCGGAGAGCAGCCGCTCGACATCGACGTCGACATTGCGGTGCTCGCCTACGATGGTGTGTTCCGACATCACGAGAATGCGGTCGGCGACTTCGAAGGCTTCATCGAGCTCCGTCAGGAAAAGAATTGTGGTGCGCCCTGCCGCAGAAGCGCGCAGCTTCTCACCTATGTCGCGACGAGCGGCGATATCGACGCCCTGGAAGGGCTCATCGAGGATGAGCAGTCGCGATGGCTCGGAAAGCCAGCGGCCAACCATAACCTTCTGCTGGTTGCCGCCCGACAGCGTCTGCATCTCGTCACGCTCATTGCGGCAGACGACACCGAGCGACGAAATCTGCTGGCGCGCCGTTGCCTTCTCTGCCCGTCGGCTTGAAATGCCGAAAGTCGAAAGCCGGCGTAAGAATGGCAAGCTGATATTCTCGTAGATATTGAAGTCCGGCACGATGCCGCTAATCGCACGGTCCTTGGCGACAAGGAAAACGCCTCTAGCAATCGCCTGACCCGTTGTCTTCGGTGCATAGTTCACGCCATCCAGCGTCATTTCGCCTGCTTCCGGGGCCCGCGCACCAAACAGCGTTTCAGCAAGTGCCGTCTTGCCGACTCCAACAAGACCCGTGACTGCGACGATCTCGCCATCGCCGAGATCGAAATCGAAGGGTCGCGCCTGTTCGGAAAGCTTAAGGCCCCGCACGCTGAAGACCGGGCGACTTGCGTCGCGCACGGCAACGGCACCAGCCGACACCTTGCGCCCCAACATGGCATTGACCGCGCCCTCGTAATCGAGTTCCGGCCCCTCGAAACGGCCCGTGATGCGACCGTCGCGCAGCGACACGATGCTGTCGGCAAGGCGACGAATATCCGACATGCGATGCGAGATATAGAGAATGGCGACACCCCGCGCCTTCAACCGATCAACGAGGTCGAACAGACGATCCGCCTCGGCACTGGAAAGCGACGACGTCGGTTCGTCGAGGATCAGCACTTTCGGTTCATGCGCCATGGCACGCGCAATCGCCACCATCTGGCGATCCGCAAGTGTCAGGTCAGTGATATTGGCCGAAAGGTCGATGGCAAGGCCCATGCGCGAGGCGACCGCCGCCGCTTCGCGACGCACCCGGCGCGGATTGAAAAAAAGCCGCGCACCACGCCCGTTCAACCGATCGAGCGTGAGATTGGTCGCCACATCGAGATCGGCGACGACGCCGTCATTGATGTTCTGATGCACTGTGACAACGCCGGCACGGATTGCCTCGGCGGGCGTCGCTGGATCAAAGGCAGCATCTGCCAGCGTGATGGTGCCGCCACCACGCGTGTAGACGCCCGAGAGGATGCGCACGAGCGTCGATTTTCCGGCGCCGTTGGCACCCATCAAAACCGTCACTGCGCCTGCTTTGAGGTCGAGGTCAACACCTTGCAAGACCGTCACCGGTCCAAAGGATTTGCGCACGCCCTCAATGCGAAACACTGGCTGTTCGCTCATAAACTCCTCCCACTGACGCCACGTTAAGATAGGCCGCCATCAAATGTCAAGGCCATTGACATTTGACAGAATGATGCCTTAGCTGTGGGAAAGACGGCATGGCGGCGCATGGTGGAGGCGGCCCATGCGCAGGAGGAGAGCATAATGGACAGCCACGTCTTCGAGGCGCTGAGTATAGAGACACTGCCCGTTCGGCTTGGCGGCAACGCCGCCCTGAAAGAGACGGTCGGAAGCGATTCGTCGCGCTGGACCATCCGGGAAGTCGGTGACGGCAATCTCAATCTGGTCTTCATCGTCACAGGTGAAGCGGGCGCTGTGATCGTCAAGCAGGCGCTGCCTTACGTGCGTCTCGTCGGCGAAAGCTGGCCGCTTCCGCTCAAACGCTCGTTTTTCGAATATCACGCTCTCAAGCGCCAGGGCGCGCGTGACCCGGGTATGGTGCCGGAAATCCTGTTCTTTGACGAAGCCCAGGCAATCATCGTCATGGAATTCCTGACCCCGCACATCATTCTGCGCCGTGCTTTGATTGACGGTCGCGAACTTCCCAAGATCGGTCGTGACCTCGGCCTCTTCGTTGCTCGTACTCTTTTCCGGGGGTCCGACCTTTCCATGGTGACCCGCGACAAGAAGGCGGATGTCGCCTTGTTCTCTGACAATGTCGAGCTTTGCGACATCACGGAAAATCTCGTCTTTTCCGATCCCTATTTCGAGGCAAAGCTCAATCACCACACCACACCGCAGCTCGATCCAATCGTGGCGGAATTGCGCGCCGACCGCGAGCTCAAGGTGGAAGCGCAGCGGCTGAAACACCTCTTCTCTGCCAAGGCCGAAACACTATGCCATGGCGACCTGCACACCGGTTCGGTCATGGTGACCGACGATGAGACCCGTGTCATCGATCCGGAATTTGCCTTTTACGGTCCAATCAGCTTCGACGTCGGCATGCTGATCGCCAATTTCTGGATGAGCTATTTTTCACAGGCTGGTCATGAGACTGCACCCGGCGCTCGCGACAGCATGCGTGCCTATCTTCTGGATACGATCGACACACTTTGGGAAACGTTCCGCGCCGAATTCGCTGCCCTGTGGCGTACGGAGCGTAAGGGTATCCTCTATCAGGCAAGCCTCTTCGAAGATCGCCAGGACCCGCTTGCCGCCGAACAGGCACTCAACATCGTCATCGACGAGATTTGGCACGAAATGCTGGGCTTTGCTGGCATCGAAACCCATCGCCGCATCCTGGGCCTTGCCCACAATGCCGATTTTGAAACCATCACCGACCCCGACCGCCGCGCTTCTTGCGAGAGCAAGGCGCTGAAGTTCGGGCGTCACCTCGCCGTCAACCGGCAGCGCATCCATAGTCTTCGGGATATCCGAGAGACCGTGGAGCGGCTTGAAAAGGAGATTCTCGCGTGAAAGTCGGAGAACGCCACTACCATACGATCTGGCTGAACGAAGACGGTCGCTCCGTTGACATCATCGACCAGCGCTGGCTGCCGCATGAATTCCGTGTCGTGACACTGAAAACCGTCGCCGATGTCGCCGATGCAATCCGCGACATGTGGGTACGCGGCGCGCCGCTGATCGGCGTCACCGCCGCCTACGGCGTCGCCATCGCGATGGCGAAAGACCCCTCGGATGCTCACCTCGATGCCGTATGGGAAGAACTCAACGAGACCCGCCCCACCGCCATCAACCTGCGCTGGGCGCTGAATGCGATGCGCGAATATCTGCGTCCATTGCCTGAGGCGGAACGTGCGGATGCTGCCTATAAGCGTGCCGCCGAGATCGCCGAAGAAGATGTTGAGCTCAACCGCGCAATCGGCGCGAACGGCCTCGATGTCATTCGCGAAATCGCTTCGAAAAAGAATCCGGGCGAGCCCGTGCGCATCCTTACCCATTGCAACGCAGGCTGGCTTGCTACCGTCGATTATGGCACCGCGACCGCGCCGATCTATATGGCCGTCGAGGAAGGAATCCCGGTCCATGTCTATGTCGATGAGACGCGTCCGCGCAATCAGGGTGCCTATCTGACGGCTTGGGAAATGAACGGCCATGGTGTGCCGCACACGCTGATCGTCGACAATGCCGGTGGACATCTGATGCAGCACGGCGATATCGATATGGTGATCGTCGGCACAGATCGCACCACTGCAAACGGCGATGTCTGCAACAAGATCGGCACCTACCTCAAGGCGCTCGCGGCGCGTGACAACGACGTGCCGTTCTATGTTGCACTCCCCTCGCCAACCATCGACTGGACGGTGCATGACGGTGTCAAGGAAATCCCGATCGAAGAACGCAACGCCGACGAAGTGAGCTTCGTCCAGGGCCGCGCCGCCGATGGATCCATTGCGAGCGTCCGCATCTCGCCCGAAGGCAGCCCTGCCGCCAATCCCGCCTTCGATGTCACGCCAGCCCGCCTCATCACCGGCCTCATCACGGAACGCGGCATCGCAACGCCGTCGCCTGAAGGCCTGAAGGCGCTCTTCCCGGAAAGAAGCTGAGACGATGGTTCTGACCAACGAAAAATCCACCGAGGAAATCGCACTCGGCATCCGTCGAAGGGTCTTCTTCCATACGATGAAGAACAATGGCGGCTATCTGAGCCAGGCCTGCTCCGCCGCCGAGAGCCTTGCGCTGCTCTACAATGAGTTGCTGACGCTCGGCGAGCCAACCCTGCCGAAAGTGCCGTTGCCTTTCCGTGGCGTGCCTTCGGCGCATAATCCGGATGCCTTCACCGGCGCCGGATATCATGGTCCCGTCGGTCCGAACTTCGACCGCTTCTTTATCTCGCCTGCCCATTATGCGCTCGTCATCTATTCCGCGCTGATCGAAATGGGACGGATGGACGAACACGCGCTTGATCATTTCAACAAGGATGGCGGCTCCGTCGAAATGATCGGCGCCGAACATAGCCCCGGCATGGAAGTGACCACAGGATCGCTGGCCCAGGGGCTTTCCATGGCGTCAGGCGTCGCCTGGGCGCGGCTGCGTAAAAAGGAGCCCGGCAAAGTCTGGGTCTATATGTCCGACGGCGAATTCCAGGAAGGCCAGACCTGGGAATGTCTTGCGGCAATGAGCTATCACAAGATCGACAACATCCGCGTGATCGTCGATGTAAACCGCCAGCAATGCGACGGCGCCATGTCTTCCGTGCTCGACCTTGGCGACCTTGCGTCCCGTGTGGCGTCCTTTGGGGTCACCTGCCGTTCGGTGGATGGCCACGATCTGGGCGCACTACGTGCAGCTGCCGAGAGCGCGGAGGCTGACAAGCCACTTGTCATCCTCGCCAACACCTCGCCTTACCAGGGCATGGATTTTCTGAAGAAGCGTTTCCCGCGCCTGCACTATGTCCGATTCAAGAGCGCGGAAGAGAGGCAGGAAATGCAGACGGCACTTGCCATCGAACTCGGTATCGATCTCACTGCGATGGAAAGGGCCTGACAATGGTCGAAATCGTCAACCGCCCTTACGCCAAGGCTTTCGAAGCCTT
This sequence comes from Brucella sp. JSBI001, assembly GCF_026014005.1. Taxonomy (NCBI): domain Bacteria; kingdom Pseudomonadati; phylum Pseudomonadota; class Alphaproteobacteria; order Hyphomicrobiales; family Brucellaceae; genus Brucella; species Brucella sp. JSBI001. Next base: position 2,303,129 of record NZ_CP110339.1, read on the forward strand.
CGCCACCGCGCGTCCGGAAGTTCTGTGCCTTTCAGCTGATCTCACCTCGTCTTGCGAAGTCGATGGTTTTCGCGATCGGCATCCGGAGCAGTTTCTCACTCTCGGCATGGCCGAACAGAACATGTTGTCCTTTGCTGGCGGTCTCGCCATGCAGGGGTTCCGGCCGTTCATCCATACCTTTTCGGTCTTCCTCTATCGACGGCCCTACGACCAGCTGATCAACTCGATTGCCTATTCCAACCGCAAGGTGCGATTAATGGGGTTCCTTCCCGGCATCACCACACCGGGCGGCATTACGCATCAGGCGATTGAGGATATTGCCGTGTTACGCGCGGTACCGAACATGACGATCCTCGAAACGGGCGATGCGACGGAAGTCGAGACTGTGTTGGAAGTCGCCGACAGCATCGACGGCCCGGTCTATGTGCGCATCCTGCGCGGCGAAGTACCTCGTCTGTTTTCAACGCCTTTTGAATTCAATAAGCTGCGCACGCTCTCGGAAGGCGATGACATCCTCGTCGTCTCTTCCGGCGTATGTACCGAGGAAGCGCTGCGCGCCACTGGCCCACTCGCCGCGCGTGGTGTCGGGATCCATCATCTTCACGCCTCCACGCTGAAACCATTCGATAAGGACGGTCTCCTGAGAGCCACGCGCGGCAAGAAGGGTATCGTCACGCTGGAAAACCACACCATCATCGGCGGCCTCGGCTCGCTGGTCTCGGAAATCCTTGCGGAAGAAGGGCTTGGTATCCGCCTCAAACGCCTTGGTCTCAACGACACTTTTGCGCACGGCGCCTCGAAGCCATATCTCATGAAGAAATATGGGCTGGATGCTGGCGCTCTGGTTTCGGCAATTGAAGAACTTGTCGGCAAGAATCTCGCCATCGGCGAAGAGGAACTGGTGGAAGTGCGCCTCGATCATGTGCATTCCGCACAGAAGGCCGAGGCGCTTTGATGGCACCGCGCTTTACGGTTACCTATTTCGTGCGCGCCGCCGACGAGGCGGAGGCCAAAGCGCGTGCGCTCGACATCGCGCTGGAACAGACCGTGGAAATCCCGCGCAACGTCGTGCCGAAAGGCTATGTCGAGGACGAGATACTCGGTCGGTTGGAAAGCCTGCTCCAGGATCCCGAAGGCAGACCGGGATTTCTCGCCGCAATCTCCTATTCGGAGGACGATATCGGCGGGGATTTCCTGCAGTTTCTCAACATCGTCTTCGGTAACAGCTCCATCAAGCCCGGCATCAAGGTCGAGGATATCGGCCTGTCGCCGGGCCTGCTTGATCTGTGCAAGGGACCACGCCACGGCATAGTAGGCCTGCGTGCCCGCGCTGGCATCGGCGAAAAGCCGCTCTTGATGTCCGCCATCAAGCCGGTCGGCCTGTCGACTACGGAGCTTGCCCGCCTCGCCCATGATTTCGCGCTGGGCGGCATGCATTTTGTGAAGGACGACCACGGTCTCGTCGACCAGAAGACCGCTCCCTTCGAGGAGCGGCTGAAGGCCTGTATTGAGGCGGTCGGCGAGGCGAATGCGAAGTGCGACGGTCGCGCGAGTTTCGTTCCTAACATCACAGGCCCTGCAACCGCGATCATCGAGCGGGCAAAACAGGCGCAGGAATGCGGCGCAGGCGGTGTGATGATCGCTCCAGCGCTTGCCGGCTATGATATCGTGCGTACACTTGCTGCAGATCCGAATTTTTCCCTGCCCATCGTCTCGCACCCGGCCTTTTCCGGCGCCAACGTCGTCTCACCCGATTGTGGCTTCTCGCACCGTGCCTTTTTTGGCACGCTGCACCGCCTGATGGGCGCTGACGCCGTGGTCTATCCAAATTTCGGTGGCCGTTTCGGCTTTACTCGCGAGGAATGTCAATCGATCGCAAAGGCCTGCTCCGTGGATATGGGTGGTCCCAAGGCCATCGTCGCCGCTCCCGGCGGTGGCATGACCTTCGCCCGCATCCCGGAAATGCGCGAAGCTTACGGCAATGACATCATGTACCTCGTCGGCGGTGCGCTGCTGTCGGAGTCTGATCTGGTCAGCGCCTGCAAACGCCTTGTTGCCGCAACGGAGTGAACAATATCAAACTGCACCTCGCCACGATGGGGGTTCGTTGATCGATCGCCAACGTTATGGCTCCTCCCTCTGCTTCAGTAACCTCGCTTGCGGTCAATCTCCCCCATAAGCGCTTCGCCCGTCTGCAGCCGCTGCAGGTTTTCAACGAGTATGTCAGCCGCTCCATGGCTGTCAGTCACGCAAGCAATATGGGGGGTAAGGATTACTTTTGGATGCGACCAGAGGGGGTGCGCCGATGGAAGTGGTTCAGGGGCAGTCACGTCAATGAAAGCCGACGAAAGATGTCCACTATCGAGAGCTGTAAGAAGGGCATCATAATCCGTATGCGGCCCGCGACCGACCAGAACCACACTTGCCCCCGTCGGCAGGCGCGCAATAAACCCGGCATTGATCAAGCCTTCCGTTTCCGCCGTGAGCGGCAGAAGGCAGACAAGTATATCTGTCTGTGCAACGAATTCGTGAAGCCCATCCTCACCGGAAAAACACTGCACACCCTCAATATTCTTCTCGCTGCGGCTCCAGCCGGACAATGGGAAACCGAAAGGCTTGAGCGCTGTCAACGCGGCCTGGCCAAGATATCCAAGCCCCATTACACCCACCCGGCGGCGATGCGCACTTGGCTGAGGAAGCGTCTGCCAAATCTCGTCACGGCTTTGTTTCAGATAAGCGGGCAATTGCCGGAATACGGACAGCACGGCGAGCGTCACATATTCCTGCATCATCCGTGCAAGACCTGGCTCGGTCATGCGGACAATGCGAACGTGAGAAGGGATATCTGCTTCAAGAAATTGCTCTACACCTGCCCCACTTGAGAAAATGATTTCCAATGCAGGGAAGCGCTCCGCCAGCTCTTCAGGAGCCTGCCAGCATAGCAAATGACGAACCCTTGCCGCAGTGTCTGCATTCAACGCTCCGGAGAGGAACTCCGTCTCCGGCAGTTCGTGGGCAAACACGTCGCGAATCTGCTCGGTCCGCGCCGCATCCAGATAACAATAGAAAGCCATGACGCCTCCAGCGCGACACAAGGCATGTGTCACGCGTAAGTTTGGATCAGTGGTTGAGAACGCGGCGCAGGAAGTCCTGTGTACGTGGATGTTGGGGTGCACCGAGCACGTCCTTGGCCTTACCCTGTTCAACGATGACGCCGCCATCGAGAAAAAGGACACGGTCAGCTACGTCGCGGGCAAAGCCCATCTCGTGCGTCACCACCAGCATGGTGAGCCCCTCATCCGCAAGACTGCGCATGACATCGAGCACATCGCCCACCAGTTCAGGGTCGAGCGCAGACGTCGGCTCATCGAAAAGGATTGCCTGTGGTCGCATCGCCAAGGCGCGGGCAATCGCAACACGCTGCATCTGACCTCCGGAAAGCTGGCCCGGATAATGGTTGGCCCGATCTCCCAAACCGACGCGCTGAAGCAGATGCTCGCCATATTTGCGAGCTTCGGCCGGCTTTTCACCTTTGACGTAGACCGGCCCCTCGATGACATTCTCAAGTGCGGTTCGATGGGGAAACAGGTTGAACCGCTGGAAGACCATCGCCATTCGCGTGCGAATATCGTGGATCGAACGATCCTTCGCGTTGACGCGCTGGCCTTCGATCAGAATATCGCCGCCCTGATAGGTTTCCAGCCCGTTCAGGCAGCGCAGCATCGTGGATTTTCCCGAACCGGAGGGACCTATGAGGCAGACTACTTCACCCTTCTGCACATCAGCACTGATGCCCTTGAGAACCTGAAGCGGACCATAGGATTTGGTGACGTTCTTTATTTCAATCATCGCCATGATCAGTGTCCGTTTCTTTTACCAAAGAGCTTTTCGAGACGCCCGACAGCCATCATCAGCGGCAAGCTCAGGCAGAGGTAGAACATGGCAACCAGCGTATAGACGCTCATGTTTTTGAAGGTCGAAGAGGCAAGCAGCTGACCTTGTAGAGTTAGTTCAGCAACGGTGATGGCCGATGCCTGCGAGCTGTCCTTCAACAGCATGACCATGATGTTGCCGTAAGGCGGCAGGATCACACGAACAGCCTGCGGCAGGATCACGCGGCGCATCGTCATGAACCAGCCCATACCGATGGACTGCGCGGCTTCCGTCTGTCCATGGTCGATGGCTTCGATACCAGCGCGGAAATTTTCTGCCTGATAGGCCGAATAGGCAATGCCGAGACCGATGATACCAGCCTGAAGAGCGGACAGCGCAATGCCGAATTCCGGTAGAACGAAGTAGATATAGAACAGCTGCACCAGAATGGGGATACCGCGGATCACATTAACGATAGCTGCGGCAATAGCCGACACCCAACGGATCCCCGATACCCGCATCAGCGCCCAAACGAGCCCCAGAAGCGTCGAAAGGACAAGGGAACCCAGGGTCACAAGAAGCGTGTATTTCACGCCTTCCAGCAAGATCGGGAAGAACTCGCGGATGTCCAAGAAAAAATTTTGCATTGGCTTTAACTCTATTTATTTGGCGCGATCAAACGGGGATTAGGCCTTGCGGCCGGTAGGCCCCGTCTCGTGCGCAGACCGGAAAGCATGAAGAGCTTCACCTTGGACGCGCGCGTGGAGCACACCTGAAATCTCGAGCATGGGGATTGATCCCCATGCTCGCACTGGAATTATTTCAGTCCGTATTTCGCAAGAATTTTCTGAAGCGTACCGTCCGACTTGATGCGGGCGATGGCCGCGTTGATCTTGGGCATACGTTCATCGCCTTTGCGCAGGGCCAGACCAAACTCGCCGCCAGCCGAAGCTTCATAACTCTCGACCATCTTCACCTTGGGGAACCGGCCCTGAGAGAGGTAATAGGCAGCCATCGGACCATCCCCGAAACCGGCATCGATACGCCCGGCGTTCACGTCAGCAATGATATCGGGAATGCCCTTGTAGACCTTAACATCGCTGAACAGCCCGCTCTTCTTGAAGAGATCGACGAAAGTGGTCCCCACCTGCACGCCGATGGTCTTGCCCTTGAGATCCGCATAGGTCTTGTAGGCAGTATCATCCGAAACCGGTACGAAGACACCTTCGCCATAACCATAGACAGGATCAGAGAAGTCCACGACCTTTGCACGTTCTTCCGTGATGAACATTGCCGAAGCAATCATGTCGATCTTGTTCGAGGTTAGCGATGGCACGAGCGCCGAGAACTGCACGGCTTCGAATTCCGGCTTGATGCCGATATCCGATTCAATAGCCTTGACCACATCGACCAATACGCCATCCATCGCCTTGGTTTCCGTGTTCACAAAAGTAAACGGCAAACCGGTTGGCGAAGAGCCTACTTTGACGACCTCCTGGGCCAAGGCAGGCATCGCGCCCCCCATGATCACCGCCATAGCCGCCAGACCGAAAATTTTCTTGAGACGCATGACATTCTCCTTCCTAAATGCAGCGATAAGCCTGTTATTCGTAACGCCGTTTGTGAAACTGCGTTTGATAAAGTGAAATTCATTGTGACCAGCGTCCGCGTTGCGGCTTCTCACTTGTGGCCACCCTGAGAACCCGTGCTGTTTCTCAATGCTCGCTCACTGGATGCTGTTGCTTCTAACTTGCGGTCCTTCCGTTCAAGGTCGGCGAAAACCAGCGGCATGAACCAGGCTTTTCCGCGCCACGTAGGAACAAGACGTGGGGGACGAAAATCGAAACTGCTCTCGCTGTTCGGTACGCCCAGTATTTTCTGCGCTGCCTTGAGGCCGAGCCAGGGAGCCCAGACGACACCCGAGCCACAGAAACCGGTTGCATAATGAACCGCTCCACGTTGAAAAATTCGAGGCACCATGTCCCGATTCATCGCCACATAGCCAAACCAGCTATGCGAGATACCAACGCCTTCAAGTTGAGGGAAAACCCTGCACATTTCTGCATAATTGCGCTGCGTGGCACTATCCGGGTCGCCTCGGCTTGTTACGTCACGCCCACCGAACAAAATGCGCCGTCCATCCGGCGATGGGCGGAAATAGTAAGTCATAGCACGGGTGTCGGTGAGCATTTTCAACCCCGGCACCAAGTCGCGCACACGTTCCTCACCCAGATCCTCGGTTGCGATGATTCGTGAACGCAAAGGCACCAGCCGCTGACGCAACCAACGGTCCGAATGGTCGGTATAACCGTTCGTGCAAAGAAGGACTTCGCGTGCCTGAGCGCGGCCACGCGCGGTAATTACTGTCTTTTTATCAGCGCCTTGGTCGATCCCTTCTACGCGGCATTCGGCGTGAATCAGCACCCCTTCAGCGAGTGCAAGCCGCACCAGTTCCGCATGAAATTTTGCCGGATGCAGACCGCCTATATCCATACGCACGCTGCCGCCAGCATAGAGGTCCGTGGCGATATGGCGGCGAACCTCGTTCAAGGGAACCGCATAGGATTCAATGCCGGTCGCGCGCTGGATAGCTTCAGCGCTTCGCGCCATATCGTCATATTCGGCGCGCGTCATCGCACCGCTGAACCGTCCCACAAGCTGGAAATCCGCGTCGATGCCTTCATTAGCCAGAAAATCGATCATGAAGCGACGCGCTTCATGGCCTTCAGCAGCAATCTTGACCGCACGTTCCAAGCCGAACTTGCGCACCAGTGTCTTATCGTCGGGACGAATATTGCCACTGGTAAAGCCGCCGTTGCGGCTGGAAGCGCCAAACCCCAGTTGTTCCCGCTCGAAAACCTGAACCTTTCGCCCTGCGCGCGCCAGATGAAGAGCAGCGCAAAGCCCCGCATAACCCGCACCAACAATGGCAACGTCGCAATCCCGCTCGATTTCGTGGTTCTCGATGCTACGCGGCGGAGCGGCTTCCCACCAATAAGGTGTATCCTTGTGAGCCATGTCCGATATGTCCCCCTCCATGTTTTGGATGGATTTTGTTTTTAGTTTATTGAACGTAGATCAAATATGAAGCAGAATAGTGAAAACTAATCAACCCCGATTCAATCCTGTTTGTAGCGAGAGCCATCAAAGGATGCCAAAAGTGAACAAGGCAGAAATATCCCCGACCGCCCCGACCAGCGAGCCTGCGCCCAACGACGCAGGGGATATTGGAGCGCGCATTCGCTTGCGACGGCAGACACTGGGTCTCACTCTCGGTTATCTGTCGGAAGTCTCTGGTCTGTCGACGGGTGCCTTGTCACAGATCGAGCGGGGCCTCGTATCGCCGACTGTGCGTACCCTCTATACGATTGCCGAGGTGCTCTCCATGAGCCCGGCCCAGCTCATCGACCCGCAAGGCTTCGCCGCGGCTGCCCGAGCTAATCCCTATGTATTGCGTGCTGGAGAACAGCCAGAAGTGCTGAACGCTGGTGGCGTCATCAAGCACCGTGCTTCGCCTGAACTCATTGAGACCATGAAATCCTTCGCAGTGCGGATCATTCCGAGCGGGAGTTCCGGTGAGGAATGCTACACGCATTCCGGCGAGGAGCTGGGTTACGTCATTTCGGGCAGTTTCACGCTGCAGATTGAAGACGCACAGTACCTGCTTTCAACAGGTGACGGATTTGCACTGCCTTCAACGACCCGCCACAGATTCTTCAATAATGGTGAAGCCGAAGCCTTCGTGCTCTGGGTGAACAAACCCGAGTGAAGTCGCTCGACAGGCCGAAAAAACGCTGGAGAAAGATGAAAATGGCAAGCAGCCCTGAGAGCTTCTCACGCTCATTATGGTGGAACGCAGCTGGCGAGGCAAAACCGAACCATTCCAAACTGAATGGCGTGCACGAGGCGGACGTCGTTATTGTTGGAGGCGGCTTTACAGGCCTTTCCAGCGCGTTGTTCCTTGCCGAACGCGGGAAAACTGTAGTGGTCCTTGAGGCGCGCCATGTCGGCTTCGGCGCATCAGGACGCAACGGCGGACAGGTGATCCCCGGTTTGAAGCATGACCCCGAAGATCTTCTGGCTGCCTATGGTCCAGAGCACGGCAAGCGCATGATCGACCTCGTGGGTGGTGTAGGCGATCTTGTTTTCGGCCTTGTACGCGAACTTGATATCCAATGCTCTCCTGTTCGAGCCGGGTGGATACAGGCCGCCCATTCCCAGCTTGCAACCGCTGCCGTCCATAAGCGTGCGCGGCAATGGCAGGCGCAAGGCGTCGAAGTCGAGATTTTGGATCGCGCGCAGATTACTGAGCTTTCCGGCACGGAGCGCTATTTCGGCGGATGGCGCGATCCCCGCGCAGGTGCCCTGCAGCCGCTGGATTATGCCCGTGGGCTTGCCCGCGCCGCCACGGCACGCGGCGTTCAGATTTTTGAAGATTCCTCCGTTACTTCTCTGATGCCGGAGAATGGCGACTGGATTGCAAAGACCGCAAATGGGTCGGTTCGCGCACGCGAAGCACTTGTCGCCACCAACGCTTACACTGACAACCTTGTACCGGGTCTCGCTCAAAGCATTCTTCCGGTGCAAAGCATGCTGATCGCGACAGAGCCGCTTTCAGAAAAGCAGCGGCGGGAGATCATGCCAGGCGGAGTGGTTCTATCCGAAACACGCAAGATCGCTTTTTATATGCGCCAATCTGAAGACGGGCGTTTTCTTATTGGCGGACGCGGCGCCGTCGGAATGAACGAAAAGAAAGCGCTGATGGAAGCGTTGAAAGCCGGAATGGTGCGGCTGTTTCCACAGCTGGAAGGTATCGGCATCGATTATCACTGGTCCGGGCACGTGGCGCTGACCATGGATGGCCTGCCACATCTTCACAATCCCGCTGCGGGCTTGCATGCCATGCTTGGCTATAATGGCCGGGGCGTGGCCATGGCCACTGCCTTTGGCAAGATGTATGCCGAATATATCGCCGAAGGCCGCCCCATGGTTTATCCGACCACCAGCATACCCCGCCTTGCCTGGCATGCGATCCGCAAGCCTGTCATGGACCTCGGCATCCGCTGGTACTGGATCAAGGACAGCCTTGGTTTCGCATCGAAATAAATCCCATGCAGAAAGAACCTAACGTGCTGAGAAACGTAATCAATCTGGGCGTTGCACCTGCTTGCGGCTCCGATCTGGAAACAGCTTTCCGAGCCATCAGCCTGGACGGTCAGTCGACGGAGCCTTTCGGCTTCGGACGCGCAATCCTTTCTGGCCAAGGAACAGGGGTAGAAAGCCTGTTTTCCTCCATCATAATGCTGTGTGATGGTGCTTTGAATATCCGGGACAATAATGGTCTCGAATTCACACTGACCAACGGTGAGGTAGCAAGTCTGCCTGCAGGCATATTCTCATGGCGCGCACATGCGGCAGATTGTGTCATCCTCACGATACATCAGGAGAGCCTAAGCGTATCCTTCGGTAAACTTGATCTTGACCATCCCATGTCACCTGGCGGAGCGCCCAATCCGGCACTTCTGACCACCCCTGCACCAACGACTTCCCGTCACGAGTTCCAAAGTGACGATCCAATCGCCTGGGGCATCTGGGCCACGACGCCTTATGCTCGTCATCCGATCACCTATTCATTCTCGGAATTGATGATGCTGCGCAGGGGCGAGGTGACATTGTCAAACCCTGACGAGGGAAGCGTGACATTCGTGGCGGGCGATATCTTCCTCGTTCGTCCCGGCGCTGTAGCAGCATGGGATAATCCGAGTGATCTGGAGAAGTTTTGGATTATTCACAGTCCGAGCTAGGCCATTTCCAGTAAACACGCAAAGCACCTAACGAAGGAAATCAGTCCAATGGACTGATTTCCTCTGCCTGCCAATTCCCTCGTGGCAAGACCTGCCCTTCAACCGCCCTTGCATGCTGAAGGAACAGCGCGGCCCACGCCCCATGAGAGACGTCCCTGTATGATGGTCAGCGTTTGTCGGCCGTTCGAATAGGTCGTACCTTCTTTGCCGATAGAAGGTAAATCAATCGCCGCATTGCCGTTAACAGAGACGGAAGCGCGATCACCGAAGAGGCGTACCGCCAACTGAGTGCCATCCTCACACTTGTAGTGGCTAACAGGATAGGGATTGCCAGCACCGATTGACGCACCGGACGCGGACTGGCTGAAAGCCCCAAGTAGCAGGACACAAAATGCTGCGCTCAATAAATTTTTCAACGCGACAATCCTCCGGGTTAGGAGTTATCCAGCGGAAAGTATACGAGATTTCATGGCTACGAAAGTACACTTAATTATCATAACGACAACGTTTACAGACAGAGGGATTGAACGGAGTAAGGCCAAAACGAATTGGATTTCGCTGTAAAATTACCCCGAAATAAAACCCGCATAGCCGTCGTCCAATGTCTTGTGCAGAATTGCCGAATAAGCTGCAAAGGATATGTCGCCAGGTCGCACACGCCCAAATGACGACTCGACAAATTGCCTCATGGGCACGAGCGCAAGCGGTGTCGAAACTGGTGTCAGATGTGCACCCTGCCCGGCACGCAATGTCGTCAGGATGCCGAACATTTCGCCTGTGATGCTTGGGCGGGAGAGCACGGCCATACGGTACTGGCCAGATGTATTCGTGACGAGATAGATGTGTCCCGAAAGATGTGGAACGGAGACAGCTCCCTGTTGTGAGAACGAGACGTCAGAACGTTCACGCTCACGAAAATTGAGATGCCCGGCATCGAAATCCCAACCGATTTCCGTGATGTAAGCGAAGATGGCCTTGTCCTCCCCAAAGGACGGACGCAAGGTCAGGTAATCACCTTCAAGCCATGAAACCGAGGCGCGCGAGTAGGCGCCCAGTTCTTCCGCTGCGTGACTGTTGCCATTTCTGGCCAACTGGGCGGGCGCTTCACCTGCCTGTTCGCGCAGGGCGACGCCCATTGCCTGTTCGAGCCGGATGATTGTTGCGAGCGTGAAGGGCCTGTGACCCGACAGCGCCTTTTCCAAAGTCGAGAGGCTGATCCGCGCTTCATCGGCCAGAAGTTGGCGCGAAATACGCCGTCGGGCGATTTCCTCACGAATCCGGACTGCAACACGGGCATTGATCTGGTCGGGCAGATGAGAGTTCTGATCGGACATGGCTTATCCTGAACTGCGTACTTTTCTGCACAATTCCACACATATGCGTAACCGGCAAGGCGATTTGCGGAAAGTGACGGCTGAAACTTGGCAAAGCTTACGCTGGAGTGGAAACAGTGGCTCCAGCGACAATGGCTCCAGTTCTTCGAGGTGAACAAGGAGCACGTCATGTCACCCGCGATAAATCTACCAAATCATAGCAATAGAGGTCGGGTACTCTCCCGCTTCTGTTCGTTCATCTGGTTCTGCAACATGGCGTTGTTGCCCGCATTGGCTGTCATTTTCTGTCTGTTGCAGATCGTGCAGGCCCGCGCTGAAACACCCGCTCTGGTCACGCCAAACGAGGTTCAATCCGGCAGCCTTCTGCTGGAGACAAACGAAGCCGGACGTTACGTCGAAGCGCCTCGGCTCGCAACGGACGTCGATCTCGATGTGAGTGGACCGACGGTCCGAGCCCGGCTGACGCAGGCATTCGAGAACCCGACCGACGGTTTCGTTGAAGCCTTGTATGTTTTCCCATTGCCAGAAGAAAGTGCGGTCTATTCGCTGAAGATGGTCATCGGTGATCGTGTGATTGTCGCTGACATCAAGGAGAAGCAGACAGCCCGCGAAATATATGAACAGGCGAAAAGCGAAGGCAAAAAAGCAACGCTGATCGAACAGCAGCGACCCAACGTGTTTACCAATGCGGTCGCCAATATCGGTCCGCACGAGAAAGTCGTTATCCAGATCGAGTATCAGCAGGCGGTACGGCTTTCCGATGAGCGTTTCTCGCTGCGTGTGCCTTTAGTCGTCGCACCGCGTTACAACCCGGACAATGCCTACCCGGTTGTCCAGGAAGTCGAAATGAAGAACGGCTGGGGCAAGTCGAGCGATACGGGCAAGCCTGATACTTACAATGCGCCACTCGTGACGCCTTTGGCCCCACCGGCTGCCCTGCGAACAAATCCTGTGAGCATCTCAGTCAAACTTAAGGCAGGCTTCCCGCTTGGAAAGGTTGAGAGCCTTTTCCACAAGGTCAGGATCGATACGACGAACGACGCGACACGGGAAATCACGCTGGACGGAATGGCAGCTGCAGATCGTGATTTCGTTCTGGAATGGAGCGCCGTCGCAAGCGATGCACCGCAGGTCGGGCTGTTCCGCGAACATATCGGCAAGGATGACTATGTGCTTGCCTATGTTACGCCACCGGCGCTTGCCAGCCCAAAAAAGGTCCAGCGTGAGGTCATCTTCGTGATCGATAATTCCGGATCAATGGGTGGTACTTCCATTGAACAGGCGAAGGCCAGCCTGGATTATGCACTGTCGCAACTTCAACCCGGAGATCGTTTCAACGTAATCCGCTTCGACGACACATTGACCAAATTCTTCGAAGATTCAGTCGATGCCAATCAGGAGAATATCACGTCCGCTCGCCGCTTCGTGACGAGCCTTGAAGCGCAAGGCGGCACGGAAATGTTGCCTGCCCTTCATGCCGCGCTTGATGACAGTAATCAGGGTAATGGATTGCGCCAGATCGTGTTTCTGACCGACGGCGAGATCAGCAATGAGCAGCAATTGCTGGATGCCGTTGCAGCACGTCGGGGGCGCTCGCGTATTTTCATGGTCGGCATCGGCTCTGCCCCGAACTCCTATCTGATGAACCGTGCGGCTGAACTTGGACGTGGAACCTTCACCCATATCGGGTCGGCGGCTGAAGTGAACGAACGCATGCGGGCTCTGTTCGACAAGCTTGAAAAACCGGCTGTTACCGATCTGAAGACCAGTTTCTCGGAAAAGAATGTGAGCATGACGCCCTCCCTTTTGCCCGATCTTTATCGTGGTGAACCACTTGTCATCGCAGCGCGAATGGGCAAGGCGATCGGAAACCTTGCTATTGAAGGCCAGATTGATGGCCGTCCGTGGACAGTCAATCTGCCACTCGATCAGGCAATAAATGCTGAAGGCATTTCAAAACTGTGGGCACGTCGCAAGATCGATGATGCGGAAGTGGAACTTACCCTTGGGAAAATTTCCCAGGACGCCGCCGATGCGCGTATTCTCCACCTTGCGCTGGAGCATCATCTGGTCAGCCGTCTGACGAGCCTCGTAGCTGTCGACAAGACACCGTCGCGACCGGCAAATGCGCCGCTGACCCGTGCCGATATTCCTCTGCAACTGCCCGCGGGCTGGGATTATGACAAGCTGTTCGACATCCGTGCGGATCGCACCGTCGGGGATCACGCAAACATGGACATGAATGGTGTAAATGACGCTGTCCGCAGCCACGAAAGCCCTGCATCACCATCATCGCCATCGCAGTCGATCCCGCTGCCGCAAACGGCAACGCCAGCGACACTACTGCTCATGCAAGGCTTGGGTCTGATACTGATTGGCTTGTTCGTCTTCTGGTTCTTCCGCCGCAAGGAGAATGCGTGATGTCTATCAATCCGATTATGACGGGGAGCGCACTGTGGCGCTCCTTACTCCCCACGGTGGGCATCGTGCTGATTGCGCTCGGGATGATAATTGCCAGTCAGGGAATCTGGATCCATGCGAAGGCATTTGTGGCACAGATCCTCCTCGAACGAGCTTTTGCGGAAAGCATTGAAACTGGCGCACCAGTCAAACCCTGGAGCTGGGTCGATACATGGCCAGTTGCCCGCATCGAAGCTCCACGACTTAATGAATCCGCCATCGCGCTGAAAGGCTCCAGCGGTCAGGCATTGGCTTTCGGCCCCGGTCATCTGGACAATACGCCGATGGCCGGGGAACGGGGAACAGCCGTGTATGCTGCGCATCGCGATACACATTTCGCTTTTCTGAAGAATATCGAGAAGAACGATCAGATACTCGTCACCCGCAGCGACGGTAAGGCGATTTCCTATCGTGTTAGTCATATGGCCGTCGCGCGTTGGGATGAAGCGAAGATCGCCGTGAATAGCGAAGGCCGTCATGTTGTGCTGTCGACCTGTTATCCATTCGATGCTATCACGCCTGGGCCGCTCCGCTATCTGGTTTATGCGGATATGGAAGAACCACAATAACCCAGCACGAACTATCGGTTTTCACAAAAACAGATGACGTGATCGAAGCCCGGATAAGCTCTCTTCCTGAAACTGAATGTTGCAAGAAGGCCCAATCCCAGAATTGCGAAAACACTCCCAACGACCAACACGACAGATGTCGTCGCCGATATAAAACTGCCGAATATCAACACCGCTGCCATCGAAGCTATGGCTATCGCCCACTCAATCTTGCGGGGCTTTGGCATCAGATGCCACGTCTCCGGATCAATACCGGCTTCAACGAAAATATCCGGGTCGAAACACAAATTCGAGCGAGCTGCCATGTTCTGTAGCAGAGCAATACGCAGGGCGTCAGCATTGACGAACCACAGACATTGCATGCCACGTTCCCGCAATGACATTGGAAGCGAATACTCGTTCTGCGTTCCGTCGGGCATTTTATAACCGAACGCTATCCGAGGCTCCCGCACAGGCCCTTTCAAAATGAGACGAACGTCATAACGTGCCATCTGACCGGACGCTATGCGCGCCCATTCGATCTTGGTGCCTTGCTTCTCCACAATTCCATTACCTGAACCGTATTCAACGCTCTCCGGTGTAATGGTGATCCAGGCGCCAGCCAAAAGACCAGCGCGTGCAAACATGAAGGCCGGAACAAGAAGCATTGCTGCGATGAGTGTCGATACAATTAGGGCTATCGGATCGAGGTCAGGGCTGGGTCGGATGAGAATCGTGAGTGCAGGAAGCGCCAACGCAACACACGACAGGAGCATGGCAATGCCAAAACACATCCATCGCGTTGCCGTGATATCAGGGATACCGGTAAGCGAGCGATCCTGTCGGTTAGTTGAATCGAATGCTATGATCCGCACAACCGAATCTTGATGCCGCGTTGCTGGATTGACATGGGAGTGTGATGCTGACGCCTGCCGCTTTGCCAGTTTCGGCTTCATCTTTCGCTTTGCAGTCTGTTTCACCCTTATCGCCGTACCTGTTGCTTCATCTCTCCTGACATACCACCCAAGCGTTGCGCGCAATTTAATGTGACGCTACCATTCCAAATGGATCAACCTCAACGGGCCGGCGAGTTTCATAACCAGAGAAGACGGCTCCCAAAGGCAATCTTGCTGTATCCAGAGCATGGCTGCCGGGTAACAAATCCTGTCCAACCTTGACCCGGCCGCGCCTTCACTTTCTCATTATGCATTCAGCGAATACGCCGTAACAGCCTCTCACGATAGGTATCGACAATCACGGCGAGGATGATCACGGTGCCAATTATGATTGGCTTGTAATTATCGCCGATACCAAGCAATTGCAGCCCGGTCGCGAGCACCTGCAAAATACAGGCCCCGGCCAGCGTGCCAACGATTGAGCCCTTACCGCCGAAAAGGCTTGTCCCGCCGATGATGACGGCTGCAATCGCGTTCAGTTCATAGCCAACGCCCGCAATCGGGCTGCCGATGTTCAGGCGCAGGAGATAAACAATCGCAGCAATACCAGCGGTGACGCCGGAAATGACAAATGCAGCGATTTTGTATGTGTCGGGATTGTGTCCCGACAGGCGCACAGCCTCATCATTGGCGCCAACCGCATAGATCATGCGACCGAAAACCGTAAAGCGCAAAACGAACCAGCCAACAGCAATCACGGCCACTGCGATCAGGAAAATCGACGGCAGAAAGCCTCCGACAATCAGATTGCCGAAGTCGACAAAACCCTGCGGAAGTCCGGTAATGGTAGAATTATTGGAAACCACCCGTGCCGCACCGGCGGCGATGTTCAGCATGCCCAGCGTGACGATAAACGACGGGATTTTCCAGTAGGTTGACACCTTGCCGTTGATGAAGCCACAAAGCCCGCCAACGGCGACGCATGCCAGGACTGCCAGCGGGATTGACAAGGCCGGTTCCAGACCGGACGTCATGATAAGAGCGCCAACGACCGTGCATAAGGCGAGCACAGAGCCGACCGAGAGGTCAATGCCACCAGTCAGGATGACGAAAGTCATACCTGCCGCAAGGACCGTATTGATCGCGATCTGAACGAAGATCTTCAGCGCGTTGCCCGATGTTGCGAAATAGGGCGCAGTGACGGAAAATACCAGCGTTATCAGGATCAACGCCAAGAATACGCCGGCATCACGCAACAGGAAGCGCTTCAGCTTCTGGCGGTCGGCAGCACCGGGGTGTTGGGCAGATGGAGAAATGGGTTCCGTCATGCGTGAACATGCTCCTGATAGGCGAGCGAAAGAATACGCTCCTGATCGAATTGAGATCGGTCCAGCTCCCCAACCAGTTTGCCGTTCGAGAAAACAATGATGCGGTGGCACATGCCGATCAACTCGGGCAGATCCGAGGAAATCATGATAATTGCCTTCTGGTTCGCAGCCAACATCCACAGAAGTTGATAAATCTCGCGCCTGGCGCCGACATCGACCCCACGTGTCGGTTCATCGAGTATCAGTGTGGACGACCCGCGAAACAGCCATTTTGCCAGAACCACCTTTTGCTGATTGCCACCGGAGAGGTTACGCACCGGCGTATCGATAGACGCAGTCTTGACGCGCAGCCGCTCGACCAGCTCAGTTACCGCGCCTTTCTCCACCCGGCTATCCAGCAGGCCACCGTGCGAGATTTTCTTCAGGTCGGTGATCGTGGTGTTGATAGACACGGGCATGTCTAGCAGCAGCCCCTGGCTCTTGCGGTCTTCTGTCAGAAAACCCAGACCATTACGCACGGCATCGCGCGGGTCACGGATAGTCACCGGCCTTCCATCTATATCGATTTCCCCTGCCGACCTTGGATCGGCGCCGAAGATTGCACGCATCACCTCGGTGCGGCCCGACCCGACCAGACCGGCGACACCCAGAATTTCTCCATGACGCACCGAAAACGAAACCGGCGGAGCGCCGCTGTTGCGCTTCACGTTCCTCACTTCCAGAGCGACGGACCCAAGCTTGATATCGGCATTAAAGCCATACTCATCCGCAATGTCGCGACCGATCATCATGCGTACCAGATCCGGCACGCGCAGCCCCTGCAGGTCGCGCGTCTCGACCAGGCGGCCATTGCGCAACACCGTCACGCGGTCGCCAATCTCAAAGACCTCGTGCAGACGGTGAGAAATGTAGATGATCGTGACACCCTTCGCCTTCAGCCGCTGGATGATCGCAAACAACCGTTCAATTTCCGGCGGAGTCAATGTCGCCGTCGGCTCGTCCAGAACCAGTAGTTTGCTGTCATAACCGAGCGCCTTGGCGATCTCGACCAACTGCATTTGCGCAACGCCCAGCTCCGAAACCGGCATACGCGGATCGACCGCCAGACCGACCTCAGCCAAAAGCTCTTCGGCGCGCCGGTTCAATGTCGCTCGGTCCATGATGCCGAAGCGTCTCGGCAGGCTTTCCAGCATCAGGTTTTCGGCAATGGAAAGATGCGACAGCAGGTTGAGTTCCTGATGAACGATGCGGATTCCCTGAACCTGCGCGTCATGCGGGGTCTTTGGCTTGTAGGGCCGGCCGTTCAGAAAAATCTCGCCCGTGTCGGGCTGATATATGCCAGCAAGAAGCTTGATGAGAGTTGATTTACCCGCACCGTTTTCACCCAGAATGATATGTGTCTCGCCACGCTGCAGCTCCAGCGTGACACCGTTTAGCGCAACCACCCCCGGAAAGGTCTTGCCGACATTTTCCAATCTCAAAATGGCGTCGGCTGACTGCATATCTGTTCCTGCCTGCCAGGTGAAGAGGAGCGGCACTCGGAGCGCCGCCCCATAATTGGCAATGTTTGGAAGATCCCGGTTTTCAGAGATCCTGGGCCGTGATGAGCTTGATGTCCGTCTTGACCCAACCGGAGAACTTTTCGCCTGCCAGTTCCTTGAGGCCGTAATCAATGCCCATGGCCGCCATCTGTGCGCCGAACTGATCGACGGTTGCGAGCATCTTGCCGTCCTTGATCAAAGGCTGGACAGCAGGAATGTTGTCGAAGCCCACGACCTTGATCTGGCCCGATTTTCCGGCGGCATCCAGCGCCTTCACGACGCCGAGCGCCATGGAATCGTTGGCCGCCATAACACCTTGAATGTCCTGATACTGGGTCAGGAAATTGGTCATCAGCGTGTTGGCTTCTTCCGTTTCCCAATGGGCAGTCTTGGAATCGAGCAGTGTCAAACCGCCTTCGGCCACGGCATCGTCAAAGCCCTTCTTGCGTTCCTTGGCATTGTCTGCCTCAGGATTGCCTTCAAGGATAACCACCTTGCCGCCCTTGCCGAGTTCCTTGGCAAGCGCCATGCCGGCAAGCTTTGCGCCCTCGCGATTGTCCGGACCGAAAAAGGCAAGGTCGACACCCGCCTGCTTTTTCGCCTCTTCATCGAGCGCCACGTCAATATTGATGACTTTGATGCCGGCCTCCAGAGCCTTTTTAACCGGCGTCACCATGGCCTTGGAATCCGCCGGAGCCAGCACGATCACATTGAACTGCTGCGTGATAAAATTTTCCACAGCATCGACCTGTGCGGCAAAATCACGTTCGTCCTTCATGCCAACAGCGGCAAAGGAGAACTTGTCGGTGTTCTTGGCGGCGTAGTCCTCGGCACCTGCCTGCATCTGCTTGAAGAACTCGTTGGCGAGCGACTTCATGACCAGACCGACTTTGGGCTTGTCAGCTGCAAAAGATGGCAGGGACGGTAGAAGCAGAGCACCGGCGCCCAGTGCGCTCGATGTTATAAACTGGCGTCGTGAAATTGAAACCCGACCCAGCCCTGTAATAATTGAACTTTTAGTCATGAATTCCTCCCCTCACTTCAGTAAAATCTGCCGTGTTACTGTAGCGTAGTGCCGTCGATAGAATACTGTCAAGACGGCAAGATAAAGGGAGACATTCGCGATTTCCGTCCTGCATGACGGAAACCGCGTGGAACGAACCGGATCGCTATCCGATGGAACTGGAGTTCCAATCCTTATCCTACGAAGAGTCAGGCAAGACGCCCATATTGGCGCAGCACGGCACGAAGACGTTCGTGATCTATGGCCTGAACAAGCAGCCGGTCAAAGGGTGTTCCACCCATATCCTCAGCCGCGATCATC
Organism: Brucella sp. JSBI001; assembly: GCF_026014005.1. Lineage (NCBI taxonomy): Bacteria > Pseudomonadati > Pseudomonadota > Alphaproteobacteria > Hyphomicrobiales > Brucellaceae > Brucella > Brucella sp. JSBI001. The sequence goes on from NZ_CP110339.1 coordinate 2,322,237, forward strand.
GCATTAACCACTGCCTCTTCCACACTATCGACCGCCGCCAGATAGACGGTATCAAGCGGCTCGTCATTCACCATCTCGACGTCCAGAAAGGGCGCGGAACGATGCTGCATAGGTCTCTGGTTGGCGGTGGAAAAAGCGATAAAAATATCGCCCGAATTGTTACCGCCCGGCGTTCCGTTACGGCCGATGCCGATGCTTGCACGACGCGCTAGGCGCTTCAGCTGGTGCGGCATCAGTGGCAGATCGGTCGCCAGCACGACGATGATCGAGCCGCGCTCCTGCAACTGGCTCTGCGGCGTGCCATCCCGCATATGCTGCCCCACCGGCACACCGGCAATGGTCAGCCAATCGCGCTGCCCGTGATTGGCCTGCACCAGAGCACCGATGGTGAAACTGCGACCGCCGAACTCCACGACGCGCGATGCCGTGCCTGTACCGCCCTTGAAGCCATAGGTGATCATACCGGTGCCGCCGCCGCAATTGCCTTCCTGCACCGGGCCGGATGCAACATTGTCGAGCGCCTTGCGCACATCCGCTTCCGTCACAGGAAAGCCGTTGATGTCGTTGAGTGCACCGTCATAAGTTTCTGCGACAACCGGCATGATCCAGAGGAAATCGTCGGTCTGGTAGGTCGAGGCATAGCGGTCAACCATCCAGCGCACTGTCGCATGATGTGCCATGCCGATACCGTGCGTGTTGGTGATAACGACAGGGCCCAGGAAGTAGCCGCCATCTTCGATCCAGTGCGTTCCGGTCATCTCACCATTGCCGTTGAAGCGATGGACGCCTGCATAAACCGGAACCGGGGTTTCAGACTGCTTATGCGGCAGAATGGCGGTCACGCCGCTACGCGCCGGACGCTTGCGGCCGGGGCGCGGCTCGTTCTCGATAATGGTCTGAAAGCCGACGCCAACGCCATCGACATCGGTGATCGCGTTGTACGGACCGGTCACACCAGTGAAAGGAAGCCCAAGATCGCGAGCGCGCGGTTTACGTGTAGGTGTTTGTGAAGTCATATTATTTCTGCCGAGAACGAAGATAGAGACCGAGCGAAGCCACAACGAATGAGAAGGTCAGCATCATCACGGCAATCGCATTGATTTCCGGTTTGATGCCGCGACGCAGCATGGCGAAGATGAACATCGGCAGGGTCGTAACATCAACGCCTGCGATAAAATAGGTGATGACGAGGTCATCCATGGAAATGATGAAGGCAAGTAACGCACCACCGAGAATGCCGGGCATGAGCTGGGGCATGACGACCTTGCGGAACGTGGTCCATTCATTGGCGCCAAGATCGGCCGATGCATATTCCAGCGTGCGGTCCATACTGGCCAGCCGGGCCGAAACAACAATGAAGACATAAGAGATCAGAAAAGTGCATTGGCCGGTAATAATCGTGGTCAGCCCCAGATGAATACCCGCGTTGACGAAGAAGATCAGGAGCGCAATGCCCAGCACGATATCCGGCATCAACATGGGCATGAAAAGCGTCACCTGATAGAACCGCTTTCCCAGAAAATTGTAGCGATGCATGGCCAGCGCCAGCGCAGTTCCGAGAACAGTCGATATCAGTGTCGTTGAAGTCGCAATCTTCAGGCTGTTGAACACGGCTGCCACAAGCTGATCCGTCGATTCAATATAGAGTGCGCTTTCCGAAACCACTGTCTTGAAGCCCAGAACCTGCGCATACCAGTCGGTCGTAAAGCCGCTCCACACCATCATGTTCACCGGATTGGCGTTGAACGAATAGACGATGATAAGTGCCAGCGGGATATAGATGAAGGCGAAGAACAACGCGACGTAGAGCAGCAATCCGCCATTGAAGAGAGACCGGGCGATTTTCATGGTTGCGTCTCCCTTACCGCTACAACGCTTCGGCGGCATTGCGCCGGTTTGTCAAAAGCACATAACCAAACAGCAGCAGCAACATGACGGCCATCACCATCATCGCGAGCGCCGACCCGAACGGCCAATTGCGCGCCGACAGGAACTGTCCTTCGATCAGATTGCCGAGCATCATCACCTTGGCTCCACCCAGCACTGCAGGCACAACAAAGTTTCCGAGCGCAGGAATGAAGACAATTACCGAACCCGCAGCAATGCCGGGCGTGGTCAGCGGCAGGACAATCCGGAAGAATGTCCGCACCGGGCCGGCTCCCAGATCAAGCGACGCCTGTACCAGACGCCAGTCCAGCTTTTCAATGCTTGCATAGATAGGCATGAACATGAACGGCAGGAACACATAGACCATGCCCAGCACGGTAGCGCCGTCGGTATAGATCATGTCGAGGGGACGCGAGATAATGCCGAGCGACATCAAGGTCTCGTTGAGCAACCCTGTCGGGCGCAGGATCATCACCCATACGAACAGCCGCACAATCAGGCTGGCGAAGAATGGCAAGGTAATGAGGAAGATGCAGAAGTTCTTCCACCTGTCGGGAAGCCTGCTGATATAAAAGGCGGCCGGATAAGCGACCAGCAAGGCGGCAATGACCGTCACGATGGCTATCCTCACCGAGCGGAAGAAAATCGCCAGATAGATCGGGTCGAATTCCTCGAATGCCGGATCCGCGAAACCAAGGATACGCCCGAAATTATGAGGATAGAACTCCCATTCGACGCCACCATAAAGACCAGGCGCGAGAAAACTCGTTACCACCATGATCGCGAGTGGAATGGCAAAGAAAACGATCAGGAACAGTGTCGCCGGTCCGAGAAGAACTGCCAGCTGAAGACGCCGCAAGCTCGCGAGGTTCATCACGCAGCCTCCCCTTCGCAAAGAAGATGGACCGTAGCCGGATCGTAATACCAGCGCGCGGCCTGCCCCGGCTGCAGATCATTGACCGAGTTTCGGTCCACCGCCGGAATCTGCGCCGTCAGCTTGCGCCCGGAAGCGAGGTGTCCGAGCAATTCGAAAGACGAACCGATAAAGGCAATCTGGTCGAGCGTGACATCAAGCGCCCCATGTCTTTCATTGCGCGCGATAAGCGAGAAGTTTTCTGGACGCAGAAGTGCGGTGCCCCTGCCTTTGGCTTTGCCTTCACCATCGTGCTGCAGAACCGTTCCATCCGGCAGCACAAAGCCGTTGGCGTCGACTTGTCCTTCCAGAAGATTGCTCGCACCGACGAAATTGGCGACGAAGGCATTGACCGGGCGATCATACACAACCCGCGGCGCGTCCAGTTGCTGGATGCGCCCATTCGAGAGCACCGCCACCCGATCCGACATTGTCAGCGCTTCCTGCTGGTCGTGCGTGACAAAGATGAAGGTAATGCCCAGCTCGTGCTGCAAGGTCTTCAGTTCGAACTGCATCGCCTCGCGCAGGTTCTTATCAAGTGCAGATAGCGGCTCATCGAGCAACAGCACCTTCGGGCGGGCCACGATGGCCCGGGCCAGAGCCACACGTTGCTGTTGGCCACCCGAGAGCTGTCGCGGCAGGCGGGCCTCCAAACCAGCCAGCCCCACCATCTGCAAAACAGCCCTGACACGCTCCGTGCGCTCCGCCTTGCCGACACCAGCGACTTCCAGAGCATATCCGGCGTTCTGCCCCACACTCATATGCGGAAACAACGCATAGTTCTGAAAGACCGTATTGACCGGGCGGCGATAAGGTGGACGGTCCGTCATGTCGACGCCGTCAATCTCGATCCGTCCGGCATCCAACGCAGCGAACCCGCTGATCGCCTGGAGCAAAGTCGTCTTGCCGCAGCCCGAAGGGCCCAGCAAAGTGATGAATTCATTACGGCCGATATCCAGATCGATACCGTCCAATGCCTTGACCTCGCCGCCCTCCGGACTCGCAAAGGTCTTGGCCGCGGAAACCAGCCGTACAATCGCATCCCGCATTTTCGTTCCCCGAAATGTTATTTAATTAACTCTTGCGTGATTTGGTTATGTTGATATCATTTTCCAGTACAAGTCAACGCCCCGAAGACCGTACTTTGCATCCCTGCCAAGGCAGAGAAATGAAAGCGGGCCGCGGGGAAAAATATGACAAGGGGAACTACAATGACGATCTTCAATGGTGCTGTTCCGCGCCTTGGATTGATTGCGCTCACCGTTCTGGGCATGTCTGCAGGCAATAGCTTCGCAGATGACTTGAACATCTATAACTGGGGCGAATACATCAATCCTGCGGTGCTTCAGAAATTCGAAGAAGAGACCAAGGTCAAGGTCAATCTATCGACCTACTCCTCCAATGAGGAAATGCTGGCCAAGATTCAGGGTGGTGCCAGCGGTTACGATATCGTGTTTCCGTCCGTGCATATGCAGGACATCATGGCCAAGCTCGATCTGCTTGCGAAAACCGATATCAATACATATGAGGGCTTCAAGAACATCGACCCGCGCTTTCTGCGCGCCAAAAGCGACCTCAACGGAGAATATTGCCTGCCTTACGCCTTCGGCACGGTGGGCATTCTCTATAACCGTCGCGTGCTCGGCAAGGACGTGACCGGCTGGAAGGATCTTCTTGCGACGGTCAAGGAAAAGGGTCTCAAGATCACGCTTCTCGATGACATGCGTGAAGTGCTGGGTGTTGGGCTTCTTCTCAACGGAAACTCCGTAAACTCCACCGACCCGAAGCAACTTCAGCAGGCCGCAGACACTGTCATCGAAATGAAGCCGTATGTGGCTGCTTTCACCTATGATTCCCGTCCCATGGTCGGCGCGGGCGACGTTGCCGCCGCGCATTATTTTATCGGCAGCATGGTGGATGTTTTAGGCAATCCGAAAGATTTGGGTTACGTCATTCCGGAAGAAGGTGCGACCATGTACCAAGAAGATATGTGCGTTCTCAAAACAGCCCCGAACAAGGACAATGCCATCAAGTTCATGCAGTTTTACACGCGCCCGGAAATCGCCGCGCTCAACGTAGCCCAACAGACCAACGGGACGCCCAATGTGCCGGCACGTCAGCTGACACCTGACAACATCAAGAACAGCACGGAAATCAATCCGACAGACGAAACGATGAAACGACTCCAGATCTTCGAGGATCTGGGTTCCGGCGTGCGCCAGCTCGACCGGGCATGGACAAAGGTAAAAACAGCGCAATAAGCTGTTGTGCTGGCTCCGGTCTTCATCATCAGGGTCGGAGCCAAAGCGGGAGGGGTAAGTTTGTCCAAAGAAATTCTCATACGTCTCCAAAGTGCGGAATTACGCAAATCCAAGGCCGACAAGCTGATCGCAAGCTATATCGAGCGTAATCTGGCAGAACTGCCATTCGAAACGGCAAAGTCCATCGCCGAGCGTCTTGGCATTTCCCAGATGACGGTCGGTCGCTATTTGCGACGGCTCGGTTTCGACGGGCTGGAGGAGTTAAAAACAGCGTTAAGGCGCGGTCGTTCCAACCCCGCATGGCAGGTCAAGGGGCCGGTTGCCCGGCTCCAGCAGGATTTTCGCGAAGGCAAGCTACTTGCCGGTCTGGTGCAACAGCAGATCGAAAATCTCGGCACCGTCTATGAACTGACTACCCGTCCTGAATGGCAGGAGACCATCGACGCACTGATCGGGGCAAGCGAGGTCTATGTTGCAGCCTATCAGAATGTGCGCGGCATAGCGCAATATTTTGCGTCACAGCTCTCCTATTCGCGTCCGGGAGTGTCCTTCATGGACGGGTTGAACGGCACCTATGCAGAAGTCCTGGATGGCTCCAGGGAAAACCGCGTTCTGTTTCTGCACGATGTCCGCCGTTTCGCGTCAAAAGCCCGCCCTCTAGCCATTGAAGCGCGCCGAATGGGCGTAAAAGTGATACTTTTTACCGATGAATTTTGCCCGTGGGCAAGCGAGGTGGCCGATATTGCGCTGATCGTACCCGGTTCTCACGGTCCACTTTGGGACGGCGCGGCAACGATGACTGCCATCATGGATCTCATGCTTTCGCATATCATCATACAGCTCGGTAGTCAGGTGGATGAAAGAGTGCAGAGTTTGACCCGTCTCCAGGATATTTTTGGCGATTTCGAGAGTTAAAGCATTTCCAGCAAACGTGCGGAGCGGTTTTGCATGAGGCAAATGCAATGAACCAAATACTTAGAGCGGTTTCAGCGACTCCGTTTTAACTGGGAGCGCTCTGGCGAAAAGCTACCCTTCAAAAGTCTGCAAAACTTGCAAAGACCAGTTTTGGAAACCAGTTCCGAGAAATGAAACTCCGATACCGCCTAATCGCATCGGAAGAGATGAGCATACGTGTCTTCATCGCTCCCACGTGAAGACATATTGACATCGCACGGCCCATCTCTTAATTGTTCAACAATATTATTGAACAAAAAAGGGAACGATATGCCTGCTCCAACAATCTCAAAACGCGTGACTGAACTGAAATCAGCCTTGCTCGCTGCCACATTTGCCGTCGTTGCGTTGGCCCCGCATGAGGCCGCAGCCGCGCCTCAGACCGTCAAGGAAAACACACTGTCGGTCGGATCTGACCTGACCTATCCTCCCTTCGTCTACATGAAGGACGGCAAGCCGGCAGGTTTCGATGTCGAGCTGATGGAAGGGGTGGCAAAGCAGCTTGGGCTTGCTGCAGAGTTCAAGGACACGCGCTTCACCAGCCTCATCACTGGTGCACGCGCCAACCATTTCGATGTCATTGCATCGGCGCTTTACGTCACGCCTGAGCGGCAGAAGATTCTCAATTTCATCCCGTACATCAAGGCTGGCTCGTCCCTGCTCGTGCTGAAGGACGCCAAGTTCCGCCCGGCGAATGAAAAGGAGCTGTGTGGCAAGATCATCGGATCGATGCAAGGAGCGTCCTGGCTCCCGAAGCTGAAGGCACTGTCGGAAGATTATTGCGCCAAGAACAATCTCGGCGCCATCGAGACACGCGAATTCGACACAGATGCACAGGTCACGCAGGCATTGCGCAGCGGCTCGGTCGACGTGGAATTCATGGATAATGTCGTTGCTGCCGAATTGCTGAAGAAGTTCCCCGACGATTATGCCGTTACATCCAGTGCGCTCATCTATCCGATCATGGTGGGTATCGCCACCACCCCGCAGAACAAAGAGCTTTTCAATGCCATGAACGATGCTTTCGCCCAGATGCGAAAGGATGGTTCCTATGACACGCTCGTCAAAACCTATGGCATGGAGCCTGTCACCGACGATGAAATCAACGCGGTCGTTTCCACGGCTCAATAAACCGGAAGCGGGGCGGACTGGCCCCATTTCCCTCTGCATGGCCGAAACGGGAGGCTTCGCTTGAACTACGATTGGCATTACGCGCTCGGTCTGCTTGCAGACCGGGATTTCTGGGAGGCGAGCTGGGTTGTGATCAAGCTCAGCCTGTTGAGCTGGCTTCTGGCGGCGATTGCGGGCTTCGGTCTGGCACTGGCAAGGCAATCATCATGGTCGGTGATCAACGGTCCCGCGCGGGCCTATATCTGGTTCTTCCGAAGCCTTCCGCTTCTGGTACTGCTGATTTTCATCTACAGCCTGCCGCAGGTCTTTCCGGTCCTTCGCACGCTCCTGTCGAATGCTTTCGCGGCTGGCCTGATCGCGCTTGTCATCAGTGAAACCGCTTATATGGCAGAAATCCATCGGGGTGGTTTGCTCGCCATTCATAAAGGCCAGATCGAGGCGGGGCGTGCATTGGGTCTGAGCTTCCTCGGTATCCAGCGCTTGATCGTCGTTCCACAGGCAATCCGGGTTTCATTACCCGCAATGTCGAATGAACTCGTCACCATCGTCAAGCTTACCTCTTTGGTTTCCGTTATTTCGCTTGCCGAAATCCTGCTTGTCGGCCAGCGGCTCTATACACAGAATTTTCTGGTGCTTGAGACGCTCACCGTCGTCGCCTTCTTCTACGTCCTCATCGTCACGCTGTTTGATCGCGGTCTTTCAATGCTGGAACGCCGCTCGGATGTGATACGGCGCGGTCAGAAGGCACGCACCTTGTCGCCACAGGAGGTTGCGGCAAAACTGTCCGGCACTGAAGCTCCCGTCGATCGCGCGCAAGGCAAATCCCAGCAAGCCGACACCATTGCCCTGGAAGTAACTGAACTTCGCAAGGCCTATGGTTCGCATGAAGTGTTGAAGGGCGTCAGCCTGACGGTGAAATCCGGTGAGGTCATTTCCATCATCGGTCGTTCGGGCTCGGGCAAGACGACCTTCATTCGCCTGCTCAACGGACTGGAACGTCTCGATGCCGGTGAAGTAAAACTGCACGGCTCGCCGTTCATCTCGGCCGAATTGACGCAATCGGGCAAGCATGTCTTCCGGGAAGACGTTTCCCTGATCCGCGATGTCGGCATGGTGTTCCAGAGCTTCAATCTTTTCAATCACAAGACTGTGCTTGAAAACATGCTCCTCGCGCCTCTGTACCACAAGATCGGTGCGCGAGCCGACCTTGAGCGGCAAACCTTTCATTATCTGAACAAGGTGGGCATGGCCGCCCATGCGGAAAAATATCCGCACCAGCTTTCGGGCGGTCAGCAGCAGCGCGTTGCAATCGCTCGCGCCCTGATGATGTCGCCAAGCATCATTCTGTTCGATGAACCCACTTCGGCACTCGACCCGGAAACCGTCGAGGAAGTGCTGGGCGTTATCCGCTCGCTCGCAAGCGAAGGCGTTACGATGGTCATCGTAACCCACGAAATGAACTTCGCTTTCGAAGTCTCCGACAGAATTCTCTTTATGGACGCGGGCAAGGTCGTCTGCGACGATACGCCGGATAAACTCAAATCCGGTATCTATCCGCAGCTGAAACCTTTCCTGAAGAATATGACGGTCTGACACATGAACCAGCCTGCCACCCTTCGTGATCCCGCATTCATTCGCGTCGCCAATGCCATACGCGACGACATTCTCAAAGGCCGCCTGTTGAGCGGCACGAGCCTGATCGAGGCCGAACTGATCAATGTCTACGATGTATCGCGCAACACCCTGCGCGAAGCCATGCAGCTTCTGCGCCAGCAGGGACTGGTCTCGCAGGAGCCGAACAAGAGCGTCCGCGTGAAAAGGCTAACGGAAACGGACATTCGCGACATCTTCGTGGTGCGCCGGGTCGTTGAGCTCGGCGCCCTCCGTGGGCGAAACTCGGTTCCCGCCGACTGGCTGGAAAGGCTCAACGAGGTGATCCGCAATGAAAGTGAAGCGACCGCCCGCGCGGACTGGACGGCGGTGGCCCGCCAGAGCCTTCTCTTTCACCAGGAAATCGTATCGCTGCATGGTAGTCCTATCTTCGATCAGATGTTCTCCCTGCTCGTGACCCAGCTGCGTCTGGTTTTCGTCACCGGCAACGAACAGGCTTTCCATGAACCTTGGTTGAAAAGAGAAGCCGAAATCTGCCGCCTCATCGCAGCGGGTGACTGCGAAGCCGCCGCCGATCAGCTTGAGAACTATCTGGCGGATTCAGAGAAAATGCTGACGGCATTGGTCCGGAACTGATCGCAGCCTATTGCGATAGAGCGCGTTTTGCTTCGATTGAAGCAGATCGGCGCTCTAACCTCTTATATTTCAAGCATAATCTTATCGATCCTCGTTTCACTTCGGTCGGATTATGCTCTAACGGGACATGCTTTATGAAACACGATCCGCAAGACAAATCCGCATTGGGATCTGCCATGGCTTGCAACCGGGTTGAAAAGCTCGACCTGGCGCTGGCCGACTATGCGGCGCGTGACTGGAATGCGCGAGAGGTTTTTCTCAACCGGCGGTTCGAGGCGGCCCGCACCGAGCTCGGCCATTGGCAAGCGCTCAGTGAAACCAATCGTGAACTCCCGCCGCTTGCAGGACTGACGATGACGGTCAAGGCCTGCTTCGACACTGAAGGCTGGGTGACCAGCTGTGGTTCGAAAGCATTACAAGAGGCAGCTCCTGCAAGTGCAAGCGCCGCTCTGGTGCGCAGGCTTCGCATGGGTGGCGCAACACTGCTCGCGCAGACAAACATGACCGAATTTGCTTATGGCGCGCTCGGGGTCAACACACATTTCGGCACGCCACGCACGCCGCTCGACCCTGCCGGAGAGGCGATCGCTGGCGGCTCTAGTTCTGGTGCAGCGGTGGCCGTCGCGCGCGGATATAGCGATTTCGCCATCTGCTCCGATACCAGCGGTTCAGCGCGCATTCCAGCGGCTTTCTGTGGCGTCGTGGGCTTCAAACCAAGCCGCGGACGCTACGAAACCGATGGAATGCACTGGTTGTCGACCAGCTTTGACGTGCCGGGGATCATCAGCACTTCGGTCGCCCATTGTCGCCTGATCGATGATGTTGCCACCGGCATCCCGGCAAGGAAACCGCGGCGCTCAAAGCAGATAAGACTGGCAGTTCCCCGCCTGCTTTCGGAAACCGCTCTCGACAATACCGTTGAAGATCTTTTCGGGGCTTGCCGGTCCGCTCTGGAAGCAGCAGGAATTGTCGTCCAGGATATCGAACTTCCAAGCCTGATCGAGAGTGCCAGGATTGCCGTCGATGGCGGGATAATCGGTGCCGAGGCTTACGCGCTTCATCGCGAGCGGCTCGCCGTCGATTTCGATAGTTACGATCCCTTGGTCAGAACGCGCATTCAAAAAGGTCGGGAAAATCCCGCCTATCTCTATGTGAATGCATTGAACGCCCTTGCTGCCTGCCGTGAGCAGTTCGACGCGGAAATCGAGGGTTTTGACGGCTTCATTCTGCCGACCGTTCCTATGCTGCCGCCCGCTTTGGCCGCGCTTGCAGACGAGGAAACCTATCTGGCGCTCAACCGGGGTGCATTCTCGCTGACAGAATTCGCCAATCGTCTTGATCTGCCCAGCATCTCGCTGCCGATGGGCAAGCACCCCGCCGGTCTCATGCTGACCGGACTGCGCGGCGAGGACGAGGCGCTACTGGCCGTCGTAGAAGTACTCGAGCCGCTGGCCGCCAAGTTTTAACAGCCTTTTCTGACACTGAAATGAGGAGAATACTATGATTGTCGTGACATCCGATGAAATCGCAGGCACCGCACGCGATGCTTCCGGACCCGGTTGGGAAAGCCGCCGCATGATCGTGCGTGACGACGGCATGGGCCATTCGGTCCACGAAACCCGCGTCAAGGAAGGCGCTGAACTGCACCTGCACTACAAGAACCACTTCGAAACCAATTATTGCTTTTCCGGTGAAGGCGAAGTCGAACACAAGTTGAGCGGCGAAGTGTTTCCGATCCGCCCCGGCACCATCTATGCGCTGAACGAAAACGACCCGCATATCCTGCGCGCGACCAAGGGCGACCTTGTGCTGGTCTGTGTTTTCACGCCACCGCTGGCTGGCAATGAAGTGCACCGCGAAGATGGCAGCTACGCTCCCGCCGACTGAAGTATAGAGTTTCGGCAATTGAAAGAAAACGCCGCGATTGATCGCGGCGTTTTTGTTGATCTGCTGTTGGTTCAGAAACCGTGTGTGCGATCATATCCGTTGAGAGCAGGCGGCGCCCAGCCTTCCGGCAGACGTTCTGGCTTGTAAATCTCTACCACCATCGGATGGCAGGCGGCAGTATCGGAAGAATGTTCTGCCGAACAGTCACCCCCGGGACAGGCCGACAGACAGCCAAGAAGATTGATCTCGGCAAAGAATTCCAGATAGTCGCCCGGTCGAACAGGGCTTGCCTTCATGAAATATTGCCCAGTATCCCGGGTGAAGCCCGTGCACATGAACACGTTGAGCACGTCGTGAATATAGGTTTCGGCCTCGTGCAGCGGCTTGCCCGTCTGCTTCGCAAAAGCGCGCGTGAGGTTGGAATGGCAGCAGTGATGGTACTGCCCGCCATGACTCAGAAGATTATTGGTATAAGGATCGCAGCGCGTGCCGATCACGTCATGCACCGCGCCGCCAAATTCGTCGAAACCATACCAGTCCAGACTGTCGTGAGTGATGGTGGCCATCGGACGCAAGTAAGGAAAACTGGAGAACAGCTGGTCTCCCAGCCCCACATGAGTTCCGTTAAGCGCGCGCGTCTTGCCGCTATAGAATTTCTCGTTGAGGTCGTCCGCATTGAACAGGTTGAGATCACCGACCTGCGGTCCCTCGCTGCATACGATACGGCAGAAATGCCCGGCCGGAACGGGCCAGCACTCTGCATCCCTCGGCTGCACGGTGATGCGCTCGACAAGAACAAGTTTGTCGCGAAGGGCGCGATAGGCATCGAGATCAGGTCGTCGCAGCGTATCGACCGGATAACAGATCACTGGTTTGACGGCCATGCGAACAGCAGCATCGGCAGGCCGCGGCGTGATCGAATTTATCTTCATGAAGCGCTCTGTCGTTCTCTTGCGTTTGGATCGCCACGATACGCCACCGCGCATTCCATGACGGACAAGTTCTAACATGGAATATATCGTTCAACAATATTGATGAATGATCATAGGCACTGCCATACTTTATGTCAGCCTTGTTTGAAGAGCTTCAAAGCGACGGGCGAACAGCGACGGAACAATACATCTGTGATGCGTAATAGAACGCCGATCTGATTGAATCAGATCGGCGTTCTAACTGTTTGTTTTGGCGCAGATCTTGTTCACAAGAAATGCCTCTCACTTCTCAGCATTTCCCCTAGTGAGCTATCATGACATGACGCACGGCGGTGTAATCTTCCAGCGCGTAAATCGACATGTCCTTGCCGTAGCCCGACTGTTTCAGGCCGCCATGCGGCATCTCGTTTGTCAGCATGAAGTGGGTGTTGATCCATGTGCAGCCATATTGCAGGCGGGCTGCGGCCTGCATGCCCTTGCTGACATCCTTGGTCCAGACCGACGAGGCCAGCCCGTAGTCACTGTCGTTCGCCCATCGCACGGCTTCCTCGACTTCGCTGAAGCGTGTGACCGATACAACCGGACCGAAGACTTCGCGTCGCACGATTTCATCTTCCTGCAATGCACCTGCAATGACGGTCGGTTCGAAGAAAAAGCCATTGGCACCGGACGTATTACCACCCGCGGTCACCTCGATATGCTTGTGCTCGCGAGCGCGAGCCACAAAACTTTCGACACGGTCGCGCTGTCGGCGGGAAATGAGCGGTCCGATCTCGTTCTGGCTGTCGTCGTCCAGATTGTAGCGAATACTCGAAACAGCAGATGACAGGTCCGCGACGAAACGGTCGTAAATGCGTGCATCTGCATAGATGCGGCAGGCAGCGGTGCAGTCCTGTCCGGCATTGTAATAGCCGAAGGTGCGGATACCGTTGACCACGGCTTCGATGTCCGCATCATCGAAGACAATGACGGGCGCTTTGCCGCCAAGCTCCAGATGAGTGCGCTTCACGGTCTTGGCCGCGGCCTGCAAGACCTTCTTGCCGGTCGCGACATCACCGGTGATTGACACCATGTCGATCCGCGGATGGTTGATCAGCGCGTTGCCGACGGTTTCACCTCGCCCCAGAACGACATTGACGACGCCCTCCGGCAGAATATCCGCCAGCAGATTGGCCATTTTCAGCGCGGTAAGCGGAGTCTGTTCGGACGGTTTGAAAACCACCGTATTGCCGCCCGCAATGGCTGGCGCCAGTTTCCATGCCATCATCATCAAAGGATAATTCCAAGGAGCGATGGAGCCGACAATGCCAACCGGATCACGACGGATCATCGATGTGTGGTTCGGGATGTATTCGGCGGCAAGCGGTCCATGAAGATTACGCACTGCACCCGCAAAGAAGCGATAACAATCCACGATGGCCGGAATCTCGTCATTGATGACAGCATTGATCGGCTTGCCGCAATTGAGCGCTTCCAGCGTGGCGAACCCTTCAGCGTCCCGCTCAATCGCATCGGCGATTTTGAGGAGATAATTGGAACGTTCGGCGGGTGTGGTGCGTGACCAGGTCTTGAATGCCTCGTCTGCTGCGGCGACTGCAGCGTCGATCTGTCCTAGCGATGCCTCGGGCAGCTTGAGAACGGTCTCCCCGGTCTTGGGATTGAGGACGTTTTCTTCCGTCTCCGTACCCGCTTCAAAGCGCGAGCCAATCAACATTTCGGTGTTCATGTCGTTCTCCCTTGTGTCATTTCCCGTGACCGGCGACCTGATCGCCATCGCGGGTGAGATAGTAGGCTGCGAGGATGGGCAGGAAGGTCACCAGAACCACCACCATGGCCACCACATTGGTGACGGGGCGCTGACGCGGCCGAATGAGTTCCTGAAGCATCCAGATCGGCAGGGTCATCTGCTGGCCGCCAGTAAATGTGGTGACGATCACCTCATCGAAGGACAGTGCGAAGGCGAGCATGCCGCCTGCGAGCAAAGCCGTTCCGATATTCGGCAGGATCACATAGCGGAATGTCTGGAATCCGTTGGCACCAAGATCCATCGAGGCCTCAATCAGCGAACCGGAGGTGCGCCGAAAGCGGGCCACAGCGTTGTTGTAGACGACCACCACGCAGAAGGTCGCGTGACCAAGCACGATGGTCCACATCGAAAACGGAATGTCGAACAGCGAGAAGGCCGAGCGCAACGCGATGCCGGTTACAACGCCGGGCAAAGCTATGGGCAGGATGACCAGCAGCGAAATGCTTTCGCGTCCGAAGAAATGCGTTCGGCTGACAGCGGCGGCGCACAACGTTCCAAGCACGAGCGCAATCAGGGTCGCAATCGTCGCCACCTGCACGGAGAGCGCCAGCGACGACCAAACATCGGCGCGATTCCAGGTGACTTCGAACCATTGCAGCGTGAAGCCCGGCGGCGGCCATTGATAGCTCTTCTCTTCCGTCGTGAAGGCATAGACGAAGATGAGCAGGATCGGCAGATGCAGGAAGGCGAGACCCAGTCCGGCAGCAAGCTTCAATCCGAAGGAAGCGCGGTTGTTACGATCAGAGCGCATCGAAAGCCCCCTGTTTCTTGGCGATCCACAAATAAATGGCCATGATGACGATCGGCACGACGGAGAAGGCAGCCGCCAGCGGCACATTGCCTGCCGTTCCCTGCTGGGTATAGACGGCCTGCCCGATGAACAGGCGCGACGAGCCGATGATCTGCGGAATGATGTAATCGCCAAGTGTCAGCGAAAAAGTGAAGATCGATCCCGCAATGATGCCCGGCATGGCAAGCGGCATAAGCACGGTTCGGAAAGTCTGCGCCGGCGTTGCGCCGAGATCGGACGACGCCTCGACCAGATTGCCGGGCACACGCTCAAGTGCTGCCTGCGTCGGCAGGATCATATAGGGCAGCCAGATATAGACGAAGACGATGAACGTGCCGAGATAGCTGACCGACAGCGAATTGCCGCCGATGACGGGTAAGGACAGGATGCCGTCAAGCAGCCAGGACAGGTGCAGTTTTGCAAATATCCAGGTCAGGATGCCTTCCTTGGCGAGGATCAGTTTCCACGCATAGACCTTGACCAGATAGCTCGACCAGAGCGGCAGCATGATGCGAGATAGAACAGCGCTTTCCAGCGCCCACGTGCGTAGCGGGCGGCATAATAGGCGATGGGAAAGGCGATGAAGGCCGATGCGACCGTGACCAGCGCAGCCATCGAGACGGTGCGTATGATGATGTCGAGATTGGCCGAGTTGAAGAGCTGCGCATAGGTGGCAAGCGTGAAATTATAGTCGATCAGACCGGAGAAATCATCGACCGAAAAGAAACTCTGCAACAGAAGTGCGATCAGCGAGCCGATATAGATGATGCCCAGCCACAGCAGTGGCGGCGTAATCATGAGAAACAGCAGCAATCCCGGACGACGCCAGAACAGGTCGGAGAGGCGACCGAGCATTCCGCCGCGCTGCGGCAAGATGGAAGCCGCCGGATTGGTCCCGGAGTTCGCGAGTGTGGAAGCCTGCACGCCGGTCATGCTGCTTGATCCATGTAATGAACGTCACCCGGATTCCAGACAATACGGATATCCGATCCGGTCTCGGGAACGGTTGCACCAGCAGGCAGCATGACATGCAGTCTGGCGCCTTCAGCTTCAACACCGAGACGTGTAGATGACCCAAGGAAGCTGGCGGTTTCGATCCGCGCCGCGACCCCGACCTTATCACTCTTGTCTGCAAGGCGAATGGATTCCGGGCGGAGGCTTGCCCAACGTCGTTCGCCGCCGAATGCAGCCATAACCTCCGGCGCGACGACATTGGAAGAGCCGACAAAATCGGCAACAAACCGGGTTTGCGGGCGGTTATATATTTCCTGTGGCGTTCCGGCCTGAACGATACGACCATTGTTGAAGACAGCGATACGGTCCGCCATGGACAGCGCTTCGCCCTGATCATGGGTCACGAAGACAAAGGTGATGCCGAGCGCCTTTTGCAGGCTCTTCAGCTCTTCCTGCATCTGCTCGCGCAGTTTGAGGTCGAGAGCACCGAGCGGCTCATCGAGAAGCAGCACTTTGGGCTTATTGACGAGGGCGCGAGCCAGCGCGACGCGCTGTCGCTGTCCGCCGGAAAGCTGGCTCGGCTTGCGTGCGCCATAACCGGGCAGCTTGACCAGTTCCAGCATGTCCTCGGCGGCACGGTGTCGTTCAGCCTTTCCGGCGCCGCGCACCATCAGCCCATAGGCCACATTGTCCAGAATGCTGAGATGCGGAAACAGCGCATAATCCTGAAAGACCGTGTTGACGTTGCGCCGGTAGGGCGGCACGCCGCCCGCACTTTCGCCAAAGATTTCGATTGTGCCGTCAGTCGGCTGCTCGAAGCCTGCAATCAGCCGCAGACAGGTTGTCTTGCCGGAACCGGAAGGGCCGAGCATGGCAAAGAATTCACCGGACGCGATGGTCAAATTGACATGATCGACGGCACGGACTTCGCCGAAGTAACGGCTCACATTTTCGAAACGAACTGCTGCTGTCATGGTTCTATCCATCATGGAGCGCCAGCCTCTGTTGGCGGGCGGGCACGTCTTTCCGTTCCCTTCCTTCAACAGAAGGAAGGGCGATCTTCGAGCTTATGATAGTCGATGTCAGCGACCGCCAATGACGCCGATATAATCCGATACCCAGCGATGATAGGGCACGCATTCGCCCTGGCTTTCGCATTTGGCTGTCGGCGTGCGCCAGAAGCTGATCTTGGCGAAATTATCGAAGCCATTGGTCGCGCAACCTGCATCGGTCAGGAGCGCATTACCCTTGCAGGCTGCCGGAACGGACGGTACAGCACCGAACCAGGCTGCGGCATCGCCCTGAACTTTCGGTTTTAGCGAATGCTCGAACCACTTATAGGCACAATTGGGGTGCTCGCTATCCACATGCAGCATGGTGGTGTCGGCCCAGCCGGTCGCACCTTCCTCCGGGAAAGTCGAGCCAATCTTTGCGTTTTCCGATTTCAGAAGATTGACCTGGAACGGCCATGAGCCGGAAGCCACGACACCTTCATTCTTGAAATCGTCAATCTGGATCATGGCGTCATGCCAATAACGGCTGACGAGCTTGCGCTGTCCACGCAAGAGATCAAGTGCTGCCTTATACTGGTCTTCATTGAGTTCGTACGGATTCTTGATACCAAGTTCCGGCTTGTGCTTCATGAGATAGAGGGCGGCGTCCGCAATATAGATTGGGCCGTCATAGGCCTGCACGCGGCCCTTGTTGGACTTGCCATCCGGCAGGGTCTGTTCCTCGAACACCACGTTCCAACTCTTCGGCGCTTCGTCCTTGAAAACATCAGTGTTGTACATCAGCACATTCGGCCCCCAGAGATAGGGCACACCGTAATGCACGTCCTTGACGGTGAACCACGGCGCATTTTGCAGCCGTTCGTCTACGGTCTTCCAGCTTGGGATAAGGTCGGTATTGATCGGCTGAACACGCTTTCCAGCCACGAGGCGGAGCGAGGCGTCACCGGAAGCGGTGACCAGATCGAAGCCGCCTTCATTCATCAGCGCGACCATTTCATCGGAAGTGGCGGCGGTCTTCACGCTGACCTTGCAGCCGGTTTCCTTCTCGAAATCCGTAACCCAGTCGTAGTTCTTGTCGGTCTCGCCGCGTTCAATATAGCCCGCCCAGGCCACGATGCTCAGCGCGCCTTCACCTTCGCCGATCGCTTTCAGCGGTTCGGCGGCGATGGTCTGCGTCGCAAAGCTTGCGACAGCCATCAAGGCGGTACAGGATTGCAGAATCTTTTTCATCGACCACTCCCGTTTTTTCACATTCAGTGATTTTGTTCCCGGAGCGGATCGTGTGCTGAAACCCTGCCTTTCGCAAATTCATTTATCGAAAAGCTGGTATCGATTTTTCCGATATCGAAGCTTAACGCAATCTGCCCGAACGGGCAGCTTCGGCAATACCGATGAAGTCACGCGCGGATTGGGGCAGGCTCGATCCCTTGCGCCAGGCCATGCCGATCTGCACGACAGGCAGTGACCCAGAGACATCGCGGCTTTCGATGCGATCGCCTTCCAGCGACCAAGGGCGATAGACGAGATCGGGAAGGAGCGCGATGCCCGCGCCTGTGGCTACCAAACTGCGCACGGCTTCCACTGAACGCGTGCGGAAAGCCACATGCGGGCGAGCGCCGAGAGCGGCAAGCAGCTTGCCGGTATTTTCCTCGATTTCATCCACTGTCAGCATAATCAGCGGCTCCTTCGCAATGTCGCTTACCGAAATGCTGTCCGTCGGGACCAGCGGATGGCCGAGCGGCAACCACAATCGATATGGCGAAGTTTCGAGAATTTCCGCGTGAAGTGCCATACGGTCCCGGAGATTGGAGATAACCATCACTGCCACGTCCAGTTCACCACCGACCAGGAGATGTTCAAGATAGGAACCATTATCCTCGATGGCGCTGATTTCAACGCCGGGAAAAGCCCGGCGATAGCGGGCAAGCAGGTCCGACAGCACATAACCCGCGACGAGCGAGGTGACGCCGAGATTGAGTTTACCTTTTTCCTGAATGCGATTGTCCGTGAAGGAGCGGCGGGCATCCGATACGTCTGCCAGAATTTTCGTTGCGTGGCGCAAAAACTGATGACCGTTATGTGTAACGGTAAGGCCGCGAGGGTGCCGTTCGAAAAGCTCTACATTCAGGTCCGTCTCAAGTTCTTTGACGGCTTCTGTAACGGACGATTGGGAAATGGATAGTTTCTGCGCCGCACGGGTCACAGACCCCTGTTCGGCCACAGCGATGAAGTATTGTAACTGCCGCAGGGTAAACGCCATTTTTTCAATTAAGCAAGCGCGCACTGCTATTGCAATAGGGACTGAGTACGAAGCCTAATCGTACCGTCCATACACCGGTCAGTTACGGTCGAGGAAGCATCCATCTGGATGAAAATAATCGAAGCTTCCGTTCCAAATCGCACTTCGCTTCGATGAGAATATCGGCTCACAACCAAGTCGATTTATAATTTACAATTATCTTCCATATACCATAATATCTATCATTAAATTACTTTGATAATCAAAATAGTTTTGAATGTAATATTATCTTATTTAACTATGATAAAATATTCGCCCATACTTCTGCTATATTCATTAGGAGGACATGCGATGCCGAAGATCGTTGGAACCAATGATGCCGATACTATAGTTGGCACGGAAGAGAATGACCGCATCTGGGCCCTTGCGGGAAATGACATCGTCGACGGAGGTCTTGGTAGCGATATCATCGACGGCGGTGCGGGCGATGACGTCCTGACAACAACATGGCGCAATGTGCCGGAGTTCGATGAATTAAACGGCGCCAGCGGCAACGACCGCCTCATATTCAATTTTTCGGGCGGTGCGGCAAGAGGTGATGAAGGGGTTGATACGCTCGTTACCGATTTATCCAATCGTTCAGACTCAGTTGCGTTTAACGCAATGCAGGGGCATGCCTATTGGGGAGATGGCAGCTCAAGCTTTGATCACCTCTACTTCACCGATCTGGAACGCCTCAACCTCAAGACCGGCGCGGGCAATGATACTATCGACGCTACGGGCTTCCAGTTTGCCAACATACATGCAGGCGCGGGCAATGATTATGTGCGAGGCGGTACTGGCAACGACCAGATAACCGGTGGAGCGGGCCACGACAATCTACTGGGCGGGGATGGTGACGACCAGATCAAGGGCGGCAGCGGTGATGATGTGATCGACGGCGGTAATGGCAATGACACGCTGTCCGGTAATGATGGCAACGATAAGCTCAGCGGCGGCAGGGGAAACGATACCCTGATGGGCGACGAAGGTAACGACACGCTGAATGGAGGAGATGGCAATGACCGTCTCTACGGCGGAGCTGGAACCGACATACTATTGGGTGGAGCAGGCGACGACTATTTACAGAACACGGGCACGGACGGCGATATCTTGTTTGGAGGCGACGGAAACGACTACTTCACCGCAGGATCAATAGACAGCGGCTATAGTGGCTATTGGTTTGAAATGCACGGCGGTGCCGGAAACGACACGTTTTCGATCTATTCGGATGGAGGACTTGGCACCATTGATGGAGGCGACGGTATTGATACATTGGCCGTCACTTTCGACGATGTGGCAGCCGGTTTCAAGTTCGACGCCGCCGACTATACCTCGACCGAGGTGTTCAACATCAGTGTCATCTCCGCCTATCAGGGTGCTCAGGTATTCGGCGGAAACGGCGATGACCGCATCGTCAGCATCGAGAGTTATCGTGAAGGTTTGAGTGGGAACGATACCTATAATGGTCGCGGGGGCAACGACGTGATCCATGGAGCGTTTGGGCTGGACAGCCTTCTCGGTGGCGAGGGCGATGATAAACTGTACGGTGGCGCAAGCTCCGACCGGTTATTGGGCGGAACCGGTGCAGACACTCTCAGCGGTGGAACTGAAGCCGATACATTCATTTGGGACAATGCATCACTGCAATCCAACGATATTGATCACGTCACCGACTTTGATGTCCAAGGTGGCGATGTGCTTTTGTTCCGGGATACTGAGGTCATAACTGATTTCGCCAGCTTCGTCGCGGCGTCAGTTGATACACCAGACGGTGTTTTCGTCAGCATCGATGGCGCAACGAATGGGATTGTAATTGAAGGTGTCTTGCTGAGCGAATTGACGTCCGACGACGTTTTGTTCAGCTGAATTGAACTGGCATTGTGCCGTCCGGCATATGTTTCATCACCAGCGTCAATCCAATAAAATGGACTGACGCTGGTGGTGACCATTTAAAGATGGTCGCGCGGAATAGTCTGGTTCCATTCGCGAATTTTGACCGTCCCGCCATTTTCCTTCGCCGTCAGTACGCCGGAAATGTAGAAACTCTCAGCATCTGAATGCATCTTCGTGGTGCTTTCGATGTCGATCATCCAGCCTTCACGCCCCATCTGATAGGCCTGTGTCAGCACATAGGATGCCGACAGCGGGTCATTGTCATTGACGCGCAGCTCGCGCTTGAGGCTGTGGCTCAACTGTGTACCGAGATCGTCAAAGCGCAAGATGCCTTCGCCGAACAGACCGCCGATGCCTTCCGTCACATAGAGCGTTTCGCCGGTGACGTGATCCTGTTCGGTCCAGCGGCGTACGCTGCCCGGATCAAGCTGGGTCATCGGTGTTGCCGGGCCATGCGCTGGCTTCTGGAAGCAAACCTTCGCATCGTCAGCAGACGGCAGGCGCACGGGCAGATCGAGAACCGATGTGGCGGTGTCGAGCGTCAGCATCACGCGCTTTGGCGATGGCCAGACCATCGGCCAGTAACCCGTTGCAACCGAAAGACGGATGCGATGGCCCTTCTTGAAGCTATAGCCACTATCGTTGAGCTTGATCGCGATTTCATAGGTCTTGCCCGGCGCCAGCATTTCCGGCTTGTCATGGCCGTTGATGTGGTTGAGGTTGAAGACCTGATAGCTGACGCGGGTGATGCGGCCATCCGGCAGAACGTCGCTCAGGCGCAGCGAAACCTGTGCAACCGGTTGATCAACGGTAAATGTCAGGCGAGCAACCGGCGCACCCAGAATTTCAAGATCTTCGGTCAGGACGGGTGTGTCGAAGTTGAGCGAGCCGCCATCGTCAAGACGCTGATCGGTCGGGTGTTCGCCGGGGCAACCCGTTGCCATCCATTCGCCGCCAGCCTTACCGTGGCTGTTTGGCGAGGAAATCGAAAGCACAGCCTTGGCGGCATCGGCCTTGCCCAGCGTGAAATCTGCACCAAGCGCGAAGGACTTAGGCGTGATTTCCGTCGAAGGCCAGTTCTGTTCGCCAACCCAGCGTCCATTGGTGAAGTCGCGGGAGCCAGTCGGCTCGATGGTGTCGCAGACATAGGCGCGCAGCTTCGGCTCGTCCATGATGCCGGTGTCTTTGCCCTTGAGCCACTGATCCCACCAGCGCACTGCTTCCTGCAGGAAGCCGATTGCCGGACCCGGCAGGCCGTCCTGCGGATAGACATGGCCCCAAGGGCCGATAATACCACGCGCAGGAACCTGCAGGTTTTCGAGCAGGCGCGGAACAGCATTGGTGTAACTGTCGGCCCATGCGCCAATGGCGAGAACCGGGCACTGGATTGCTGACCAGTCTTCGCAGACCGAGCCATGCTTCCAGTATTCATCGTAATGCTGGTGTTCGAGCCAGAGCGCCGGGAAGAATGGCAGGCGTTCCAGACGCTCAATCCATGCATCGCGCCAACCGGCACCCACAATCGCCGGATCGAGCGGACGCGACTGATAGGCGAGCATGATGGTGCCCCACCAGAGATTATCATTGAGCAGCAGGCCGCCCATGTAGTGGATGTCGTCGCGGAAACGGTCGTCGGTTGAATAGGCGGTGATGATCGCCTTCAATGCTGGTGGACGGCAGGCTGCGACCTGAAGGCCGTTGAAGCCACCCCAGCTCTTGCCCATCATGCCGACATTGCCGCTGCACCATGGTTGCTCAGCGATCCAGGCGATGACTTCCAGCGCGTCATCCTGTTCCTGCTGGATGTATTCGTCAGCCATATGTCCATCGGATTCGCCCGTACCACGCATGTCGACACGGATCGCGGCATAGCCGTTCTGTGCGAAATAGCCATGCATTGGCTCATCGCGGCCACGGGTGCCATCACGCTTGCGGTATGGAATATATTCGAGCACGGCAGGAACGGGATTTGCCTCGGCGCCTTCAGGCAGCCACAGGCGCGCGCCAAGACGGGTACCATCTTTCAGAGTGATCCACAGGTGCTCGGTGATATTGACGGTCATGATCGGTTCCAATTTCAATAAAGAGGAGCCGGTGCGGCATTAGCGCCGCATCGGTAGTTTAGCTGGCGGCGCGAGCCTTGAGTATGTCGTCCAGCCAGTCGCGGCGCAGCTCCGGAACGGATGTGATGAGCTGCTCCGTATAGGGCTCGTAAGGCGGTTCGAAGATTGCCTTCGTGGTGCCGGTTTCGACCACCTTGCCCTTCTGCATCACCATGGTGCGGTCGGCGAGCCGACGGACGACGCCAAGGTCGTGGGTGATGAAGAGATATGACACGTGCAATTCGTCCTGCAACTTGCGCAGAAGTCTGAGAATTTCCTCAGCCACGAGCGGGTCGAGCGCCGAGGTGACTTCATCGCAGATGATAAGATCAGGCTTTGCTGCCAGCGCGCGGGCGATACACACGCGTTGTTTCTGTCCGCCTGAAAGTGCGCCCGGAAGGCGGTTCGCAAAGTCGGCAGGCAGGCCGATCAGTTCAAGCAGGCGCTTGACCTCGATCTCGCGCTGGTCCTCATTCATGCCGAAATAGAACTTCATCGGACGACCGATGATCTCACCAACGGTCTGGCGTGGGTTCAATGCCACGTCCGGAAGCTGGTAAACCAGCTGAATGCGGCGCAGTTCTTCGCGCGAGCGCTTTTTGTAGTTCGCTTCCAGCCGTTGTCCGGCAAGCGTGATGATACCGCTTGAGTGTGGCGGCAGGCCTGCAATAATGCGCGCAAGCGTTGATTTTCCGGAACCGGATTCACCCACGACCGCAAGCGTTTCGCCGCGACGGATGTAGCAACCCACATCGGTCAGGACGAGCTTCTTGCCGTAATAGGCGGTTGCGTTTTTCACTTCGAGCAGGATTTCGCCGGTCTTGTGTTCGGCCTGTTCGCCCGAAATGCTCGATTCACGCTCAGACACCAGACGCTGGGTATAGTCCTGCTTTGGCGCTTCGAGAATTTCTTCTGCAGAACCAAGCTCGACCATTTTGCCGTGACGCAGAACCATGATGCGGTCGGCAATTTGGGCCACGACTGCAAGGTCATGCGTGATGTAAAGAGCGGCAGTGTTGTAACGCTGGATCAGGCTGCGCAGGAGTGCCAGCACTTCGATCTGGGTCGTGACGTCCAGCGCGGTTGTCGGCTCGTCCAGCACCAGAATATCCGGGCGGCAGGACATGGCCATAGCAACCATCGCGCGCTGCAACTGACCACCGGAAACCTGATGCGGATAGCGATCACCAAAGGTGTCGGCATCGGGAAGCTGCAATGTATGCAGCAGCTCCAGCATCCAGCTCTTTGCTTCGGCTTTGGTCATGAGGCCGTGATAAAGCGGGCCTTCCATGATCTGATCACCGATGCGGTGCGCCGGATTAAACGACGCCGCCGCACTTTGTGCCACATAGGCGATGCGTGCGCCGCGCGCCTTTTCACGGGTCTCGCGGGTGCCATCCATCAGCGAAATATCGTCAACGACAACTGTGCCTTCAGCGATCCTGCAGCCGCCACGGCCATAGCCCATCGCGGCAAGGCCAATCGTGGATTTGCCTGCGCCGGACTCGCCAATAAGACCAAGCACTTCACCGCGCTTCAGCGTCACATCGACATGATCGACAAGCGTTGCGCCATTGGGTGCTTTGACGACGAGGTCGGAGATTGAAAGAACGATATCCTTGCTCATCGATCAGCTCCCTGCGTGGTCGTGCGTCCGGCGAGAAGCCAGTCAACGACGAGATTGACGCCAACAGTGAGGATGGCGATTGCAGCCGCCGGGAAAAGCGGTGCGTAGAGGCCGTAGAGAATAGCCTGCTGGTTGTCCTTCACCATGCCGCCCCAATCCGCGAAGGGCGGCTGAATGCCAAGGCCAAGGAACGACAGACCGGCCACGAAAAGGAAGGTGAAGCAAAAACGCAGGCCGAATTCCGCAATCAGCGGCGGCAGCGTATTCGGCAGGATTTCACGCCAGATCAGCCAGCCGAGACCTTCGCCACGAAGACGGGCGGTTTCAGCATATTCCAGCACATTGACGCCCTGCGCCACGATACGCGCCAAACGAAACACGCGGGTGGAATCAAGCAATGCGATGGTGATGATCAGAACCGGCAGTGACGAGCCGAGCGCCTGCAGGATGACAAGCGCCGAAATGAGCACCGGAATGCACATGACGGTATCGACGATGCGCGAAAGGATCGTATCGACCCAGCCGCCGAAGATGGCTGCAAGGAAGCCGAGCGGTACCCCAACGCTGAACGACAGGAGCGACGCTGCGAGCGAGACGCCAATCGACATCTGCGCACCGAAGAGCAAGCGCGAGAGCATGTCGCGACCATTCTGATCGAGACCGAACCAGAACTGTGCCGATGGCGGATCAAACGGTGCACCAACGATTTCTTCCTGACCATAAGGCGCGATTAGCGGGCCAAACAGAAACATCAGGAGGCAGAGCGTGACGATCGCAAGACCGACCCACGCCGTCAGGGGAATAGATTTTTTCATCGGGGGTGCCTCAGACGCGGATTGAGCGCGATGGCAGCGACATCGGCGATGATATTGAGAATGACATAAGCCGCGCCAAAGACGAGGGCCGCAGCCTGCACGAGCGGAAGGTCACGCTTGGAAACGGCGTCAACCATGAAGCGGCCAAGGCCGTTATAGTTGAAAACAGCTTCGACAAGCACCACACCGGTGATGAGGTAGGCGATGTTGAACGCCACCACATTGACGATAGGCGCCGCCGCGTTTGGAAGAGCGTGCTTGGTCACAACGCGCTTTGTACGAAGTCCTTTGAGATATGCCGTTTCGACATAGGCCTGATCCATCACCGACAAAACGGCCGTGCGGGTCATGCGCATCATCTGCGCGACGGTCACGAGAACCAGCGTCAAGGCGGGCAGGGCCGTGGCCTGAATCCATTCGAGGAAGGTCATGCCTTCATAGGTGTCGGCAAGGCTTGGCAGCAGGTTGAAGCGGATCGACAGGAACAGGATCAGCAACAGGCCGAGGAAATATTCAGGCAGTGAAACGAAGGCCAGCGCCACAATGTTGATAACACGGTCGAAAATACCGCCGCGTTTGACCGCGGTGACAAGGCCGAGAAGGATGGCGATTGGAACGCTGACGACCGCGGCAAAGGCTGCCAGTGCCATCGTATTCCAGAAGCGTGGCCACAAAAGATCGGCAACTGGCTGCTGGTTGGCAAGTGACGTGCCAAGATCACCGGTCACGAAACCTGCAAGCCACGCGAAATAGCGTGCGAGGACCGGTTGATTGAGACCGAGGCTTTCGCGCAGCGTCGCAAGCGCTTCCGGCGTGGCATTCTGACCGAGAATGGCGGACGCCACATCACCCGGCAGGATCTGCGTGCCGGCGAAAATCAACGCCGACACGAGGAACAGCGTGAGGAGCCCGAGCCCCACACGCTTGAGAATTAGAACGAACATTATGCTTCCAGCCAGACTTTTTCGGCAAGGCGCGCACCCATCAGATTGAACATCGGATGCGTGGTCACGCCCTTGAGCTTCTTGGAGGTGGCGTCGAGATAGTCGCCGAACATTGGGATTAGCGCGCCGCCATCATTGCTGATCATGACCTGCAGCTCGGCATAGATTTCCTTGCGCTTGGCCTGATCGAGCATTGCACGGGCTTCGAGCAATTTGGCGTCGAAATCAGCGTTCTTCCAATGTGTATCGTTTTGCGAAGCGTTGGATGCATAAGCGACCGACAGGGCCTGATCAGCAGTCGGGCGACCACCACGATAAGACATGCAGAACGGTGCCTTCATCCAGACATTGTCCCAATATCCGTCGGCCGGCTCACGCTTGATATCGATCTCGATCCCTGACTTGGCTGCAGCAGTGCGGAAGATCGCGGCTGCATCGACGGCGCCAGTGAAGGCTGCGTCAGAAGCCGAAAGCTGAATTTTCAGCGAATCCATACCAGCCTGCTTCAGGTAGAACTTTGCCTTTTCCGGATCATAGGCACGCTGCGGCAGTGCAGCGTCGAAGAACGGGTCGGTGCTCGGGATCGGATTGTCGTTACCCAAGCGTCCGTAGCCGCGCAAGGCTGTCTTGAGCAGTTGCTCCCGGTCGATGGCGTGCTTGACGGCGAGGCGGACGTTGTTGTCGGTGAACGGCGCCTGCGTGCAGTCCATCAGGAAGGAGAAATGCTGGCCGCCGGACGACTGGACGATGTTGAGGTTCGGATTGCGCTTGAGCAGATCGACAGTTTTGAAATCAAGCTGGTTGATAGCGTGAACCTGACCGGACATCATGGCGTTGGTACGGGCCGACACATCATTGATGACGATGACTTCAACTGCATCTACCCAGGCCGTATTGGGCTTCCAGTAGCTTTCATTACGCGTGAAACGCGAACGCACGCCCGGCTGGAAACGCTCGAAGACAAAAGGACCAGTGCCGACCGGCTTGTTGAAATCGGTCCAGTCCTTGGGAACCACGAGGAAGTGATAATCGGACAGGATGTAAGGCAGATCGGCGTTGCCGCTCGTCAGCGCAATCTTGACTGTAGCGGCATCAACCTTGACGACATCGGTAAATTCCGAAGCGAGCGAACGAGCACCGGATGTGGTTTCGCCGCGATGCAGGTTGATCGAATAGATGATGTCGTCAGCGTCGAGCGTCTTGCCGTTGTGGAAGGTCACGCCCTGACGAACCTTGAAGGTCCATTCCTTGGCGTCGGCAGACGGTTCCCAGCTTTCAAACAGCTCGGGCACAGCCTTGTTGTTGGCGTCGATTTCGACAAGGCCGTTCATCAGCATGTAAGCCTGATTGACCGGAACCCAATCCTTCAGCAGGCGCGGATCGAAATTGTCTGTGGTAGAGCCGCCTCCAATGCCGAGCTTGAGCACTCCGCCTTTCTTTGGTGTGCCATCACCTTCTGCGGCCATTGCAGAATTGATAAGGCCACTCATGCCACTTGCCGCAACAAGGCCAAAGCCGGCTGCGCCCGACATGAAAGAGCGGCGTGTCAATTGAAACTGGCTTTTTTGCTCAGGCATTCTGTACCCCTGTGTTTAAGTCATAGCTTATTGGCTTTTGCGGGTGGGGTAGCTCACTGGACCCCTTATTTTCAAGGGTTGATGTCGAATTTCTGGGTATGACTTTTGTGCATACCCCCATGCGAAATGTGTGTCTTGGCATTTGCACGAACAGGAATAAAGGAGCGTTCAACAGTGATGGCAGGGGTGCTTTTCGTTCAGGAAAGCAATCCCCGCTTTTTCAGATTTTGATGATCCTGGAGATCGAAAATGGGTTTGCCGGATGTGGTCGGCTTGGTGGGCGCGTTCTTTTACCTTCTGGGCTATGCGCTGATTCAATTGCGTATTTTTACCGTCGATGATCCGGTCATTCCGTTGCTGAATGTTTTGGGCGGGGTCGCGCTGATCTATTCGCTTGCCTGGAATTTCAACCTCGGCTCCTTCATCTCACAGGTTGCCTGGCTGATCATCACCGTTATCGGATACATCCGTTTCCGCATGGTTGCGCGTCGCCGCGTCGCTCTTCCGCAGGAATGATATCTTTAACAGATCCGATCATCTTTATGTGATTGGATCTGTTCCATTGCTTGCTATCAGCCAGTCGGACACTTCCCGCACGATTTTGCGCTGGTGACGATCAGCTGGTCGCATGAGATAGAAATAGGCGTCCGACCGCATCATGTGGCTGTGCGCCGGGACCAATGTTCCGCTCGCAAGCTGCTCCTTGATAAGCCAAGTCCAGCCAAGCGTGATACCGATGCCCTGCGTTGCGGCGGCAACACAAAGACCATAGTCACCGAGCCGCCATTCCAGTGCACCGGCTGGACGAGAAAGTCTGGCATCATGCCACCATTCCGGCCAACCCTGCCACTCGCGCATTGTATCTTCGATGGCGAGCAGAACCGGTGCCTCCTGTTCCATGATGCCGGGCACGCCTGGCGCTGAGACGGGTACGACTTCCTCCCGGCCCAGCACGGTCAGATTGACCCCGATAGGCCGCTCCTTGCGATAGAATAGCGCAAGATCAAACTCGTCCAGGCGCAGATGTGCCACGTCATCCGTTACACGCAACCGGATTTCGATTCCGGGAATTTCCGCCTTCAGCCTGCCTATTCGCGATAGGAACCACTGGTCGGCAATCCCGCGTGAACAGGCGATCGTGATTTGTCGCGGCCCAATCCATGCCCGCAAGCCGTCTGTGACAGCGCTCAGATCGCCCAGAAGTCGGCTTACCTCCGAGGCATAGCTCTCCCCGATAGCAGTCAACTGCACGCCGACAGGCAGACGATTGAACAGTTTCGAGCCTATGAAGGCTTCCAGCTTGCCAATCTGCCGACTGACGGCGCTTTGGGTGAGGCCGAGCTCCAAACCTGCGCGAGAGAAACTCCCGAGCCGAGCCGCACTGTCGAAAACTACCAGCGCGTTGAGCGGCGGCATGGATTGACGACCGACTGCCAAAGTTTATTTCTCCCGTTTCTCAGAAGGCATGCATCTTTTTATGGTTTAGGTTTTCTGTATCGGGTCCTTGTCAGTCAAGCCCCTCCGATGGATTATCTCGTCACGGATTTTTTGCCGATGAATGCGAGTTCTAGAAATCCAATAGAAGTCAGTCGACCTTACGCGAAAAGCGAATAGTGTCACCCACTTCTTCAATCTGCCTGGAATGATTGAAAGCCGGAATGGTTTTCAGACTAAAGGTCGATCCAATTTTACTTGGCTAGTTTTACTTGGCTAGTTTGATTTGGCTAATTTGGTTTGGAAAGTAACCTGAGAAAAAAGCCGCCCCCGATGAGGGATGCGAGCAACCCGGCAGACATGGGCCACGGATAAGCGAGATTGCGCCCAAGCCAATCCGCAAAAACGAGCAGCAATGCGCCGAGCAGAGCGCTGGCGAGCAGGCGCATCGTCACGCTTCTGAACCCGAGCAGGGCAGCAAAATGCGGCACCATAAGACCGATGAAACTGACAGGCCCAATGGTGATCGTTGCCGCTGTTGTTCCAACACCTGCAAGAGCAAGAAGGATCGCGCGGCTTGACGAGACTTTGAGGCCAACAGCGCGCGCTGTCACATCGCCCAACGGAAAGAGGTCGAGTGGGCGCCTGAAAAGAAGAGCCGCAAGCAGAACGATAATCGCGCAGATGCAAACCAAAGCCGCGTCATTCCAGCCGATATTGCCCATTGAACCGGAAAACCAGTTCAGGAGGCCAGCCACACGCGGATTGCCGCTGGCAAGAAGCAGGACCATCAGCGCGTGGAACATGCTTCCCAAGCCTACGCCGACAAGAAGAACACGCTCTGGCTGGAACGCCATACGCCAGCCGATCCCGGCAATGGCGCTGAGCACCACCAAAGCGCCAATGGAGGCCACAACAAGCTTGGAAAAGCCACCCGCATCGCCAATGAAGAGCACTGCGATTGCAAGCCCGAAGCCCGCGCCATAACCAATGCCAAGCAAGTCGGGACTGGCCATCGGGTTTCGGAGCGTACCCTGTAGAACAAGGCCCGCAACCGCAAGACATATGCCTGCGCCGGCCGCCGTAAAAATACGTGGCACACGCCACCATGTTACGGCCTCTGGTGCGCCAAGGCTCCAGCCTTCAGGTGTTTTCGACACCAGCGCCGATATGATCATGCAAAGGGCAAGAGCGCATGAAAGCGCTAAAAGCAGGTGCAGCGGTTTCTTGATCTGCTCTCTCGCCGGGGTGATTGCCTGCGTTGAAGGCACAGCAGGCAGACGAACGCGGCTTGCCAGAATGACAAGAATTGGTCCTGTGAAAAGGCCTGCAGCGGCACCCGCGGGAATGTTGCCGACGAAAGGCGCTATGGCCCGCAGCAGCTGATCGATACCGACCAGCAGCAACGCACCAAGCAAGGCCGACCATAAGAGCCTGCGCCCATCCTGTCCGGGCGCAAAAGTGCGTGCAAGATTTGGTGCGGCAAGTCCGATCATACCAATCAGTCCAAGACTGCTGGTGATAACCGCAGCCATCGCCGCTGCGGCAGCAAGCAGAACCAGCCGCATCATTGCTGGCGAAATACCGAGTCCCTTTGCCTGATTATCGCCAAGCGAAAGAAGATTGAGCGGCCGTTGCAGGATGAAGATAAGCGCTGCAAGCGGCAGGAGACGCGGGAGAAGATAAAGGCAGACTTCCCAGCCACCTTGCTGCAGGGAACCTGCCTGCCAGGTCAGCAGGTTGATGAGGTAATCATGATTGAAGAGTACGAGCAGGCTGAAGATTGCATTGCAATAAAGCCCGACCATCAAGCCGGCCAGCACGACAGTTGTCGATGAAAACCGTCCGCGAGAGGCGATAAACAGCGAAAGGCTGAGTGCCAGTCCAGCACCGATGAGCGCGATGGCTTCGTTGCCCGCCATCCATAGGCCGGGTGCGAAAACCAGCGTGAAAGCCAGTGCAATCTGCGCGCCGGAGGCAACACCAAGAAGTCCGGGTTCAGCCAGCGGATTGCGCAGAACGGTTTGAAACACTGCGCCGCCAAGCCCGAGCGCACCACCCACAAGCAGGCCAACCGCAAGACGCGGCAGAAAGCTGTAATAACCGATCACATGGCGTGGATCGTCCAGATTGGGAGCTGCCACGATGCGCAGCCATTCCGAAGGCGCAGCAATGCTGAAAAAGCCCTGAACAATGAGCAACAATACAAATGCGACCGACAAACCCAGCATTGCCCAGCGCAGCGGGGAAGCTCGCGTGCGGCCGTGGGTTACTTCAACGCTGCTCACGCCATGTTCTCCAATGCCGAGGCGATGAGATCCGCCAGATGGGCCGCAGAAGGTACACCGCCAAAAGGATGGAATTGATTGAGCCATGCCACGCGCCCGTCGCGCACTGGTCGGAGCAATTTCCACATCGTGTTCTGTTGTAAGGAGCGTTCGGTCTGAACCCGCTGCGAAGGAATATCCACGACGAGAAACGCCGCATCAGCGCTTTCCATCAGCCGATCAAGTCCGACACGCGCCATGCCGGTTCCATTGACCGGGCCTTCCCAGACATTGGAAAGTCCGAGTTTTCGCAACACGGCATCGGGAAGCGTGCCTTCGCCATACATGGTCATTTCACGCCCGCCGATATCAGGCAGCATGATACCCACCGCGTAATCATGCTTCGAGACAGTCTCGCGCGCCTTTGCAAAACGGCTTTCCGCGTCCTCAACCACAGAAGACGGCACGGAAGGCGAAACACCGCATAAGTCCGCGACGCGGTTCAGTATCTCGATCGCCAGCCGGTATCGTTCGACATTCGGCGTTGTGATGCTCGGCACCAGCTCGACACGCGCAACATCCGCGATGCGCGGCGTCATCACGAGATTATAGTCCGTTGCGATCACAAAATCGGGCTTCAGCGCTGCAAGGGCTTCAAGATTGATCTCCCAGAACGGCCCGACATCAACGACCGTTTCCGGTAAAACCGGTGCCGCCATGCGCTGACGATAGAACGCTGTATCGGAAAGCCCTACGGGAACAATACCGAATGAAAGCATGGCTTCTGCCGCTGCCCAGTCGATCGCCACCACACGTGGAGGAGATGCGGCGGCGGCACTGAAACCAAAGCCAGAAAGCCCCGCGCAAAGCGCGAGGCCCGAACCGAACATTATCTGGCGACGTGTCAGCAAAACGCTCGCCTCAGAAACTGACCTTCACACGGCCTATGACCGAGCGGCGATCGCCTTCGTAGCAGCTGAACGCATCCTCGCAGGTGGTGAAATACTTCTTGTCAAACAGGTTTGTGGCATTCACCTGGAAGGTCATGTCCTTGTACTTGTAGCTCACACCGGCATCGACGAGTGTTCGGCCATCGACCTTGATCGTATTGGCTTTGTCGCCATAGCTTGCACCCACATAACGCACGCCGCTACCAAGGCTGAGGCCTTCAAGCATGCCGCTGTTGAACGTGTAATTGAGCCATGCCGAAGCCTGGTGTTCCGGCACCATCGTCACCTGCTTGCCGATAAACGCCGCAGCATCTTCGGTGATTTCCGCCTTGGTATAGGTGTAGGAACCGACGAAATCCCAGCCATAGCTCAGATCGACCTTGCCTTCGAGTTCCAGCCCGCGCGAATGCACCTCGCCCGTCGCCTGTGGCCCATCGATATAGCTGTAGGAAACGACATTCGATTTCACGATGTCGAACCACGCCAGCGTGAACAGCGCGTCGATTTCCTTTGGCTGATATTTTACGCCGACTTCCCACTGACGGCCTTCCGACGGATCGAAAGTGTTGCCGCTGTTATCCGCGCCGAGATTGGGCACAAAGGATTCCGAATAGCTGACATAGGGCGCGATGCCCCACGGCGTCACATAGGTGATACCCGCGCGACCGCTGAATTTCCCAATGCTCTGATCTGTATCACTGGAATCGAGACGATTATGGCTGTTGAGGTCCAGCCAGTCATAGCGCCCGCCCAAAGTGACAATCCAGTTGTCGTTGAACTTGATCTGATCCTGCGCATAAAGCCCGGTCTGATTGTATTTCTGGCGATAGCTTTGCGTTACCGTCGTCGGAACAGAAATCGGAATACCATAAGACGGATTGAACGGGTTCAGCGTTGGGGCCGGATCACGATACTGCGTCACATCGGAATCCGAATAGGAGTAATCAAGGCCGAACAGTGCCTGATGGGAGATGTTGCCGGTTTCAAATTCCGCAATGGCCTGATTGTCGACCACCAGCCCGCTCATATTCTCATCGAAGCGACGCGCCTGACGCGTGATCCCGGTCGGCCCGAGCCCAAGCGCCAGCACATTGTCGAGCAGGAAGCTGACCTGTCCGTAGCGAAGGTTCTGCTTCACCGTCCAGGTGTCGTTGATATGATGTTCAAACTGATAGCCGATGCTGCCCTGCTTCTGGACGCTGCGGTTGAAATCAGGATCACCAACCAGAATATTGGGGTAATTCGGATAAAGGCTGCTGATCGTCGCAGGCAGCACGCTGCCGCCACTATCGTCGCGCAGCAACTGGCCCGAAACCGTCAACGACGTATCCGCATCGGGTGCCCAGGTGAGCGAAGGCGCGATCATGTAGCGATCGTCCTTGACCTCGTCGCCATTGGAATATTCGAACTGCGTGTTGCCCTTGCGAACCACGCCGACCAGACGATAGAGCAGTGTCTTGTCTTCATTGACCGGCCCGGTCAGGTCGACGCCAATCTGCTTGCGATTGAAACTGCCATATTCGACCGATGCTTCATGCGAAGCTTCAGCCTGCGGCTTCTTGGTAACGCGATTGACCAGACCGCCAGCATCGCTCTGTCCGTAAAGCGACGAAACAGGACCACGCAGCACTTCGATGGAATCCAGTTCGTACGGATCGGTACGGAAGAAGGTGTAGGAATTGGAGAGCTGACGCAGGCCGTTCTGATAGGAACTGGTCGACTGCGCGTTGAAACCGCGCATGAAAATCCAGTCATAGCCTTTTGGGTCCGGACCGTAGGTTTCAATGCTTACGCCGGGGACATAACGCAGCATTTCCGTGACGCTTTGCGCATTCTGCATCTCGATCTGCTTGCGGCTGACAACAGATACTGACTGCGGCACCTCGATAAGCGGCGTATTGGTCTTGGTGGCTCCGCCAGAGCTTTCAACGACAACGCTCCTCGACGTGTCGCTGCCACTATTGCCTTCAACGGTAATCGTATCGAGGAGCAAAGACCCATCAGGAGCAACCGCGCCAGCATCGACTGATTGCTGCGCCGATATCGTGACGGTATTGCCGCGCAAACTATATGTGAGGCCAGAACCGGAGAGAATCCGGCCTAGTGCTTCCGAACGTGTCAGCGAACCTTGTGCACCGCCGGAGTTCTTGCCGCGCACAATATTTGCGTCAAAGAACAGCTGAACGCCGGTTTTGTTTGAGTATTGCACCAGCGCTTTGGACAACGGCTGTGCTGCAATATCAAACGACGTGCGCTGCACCTGGCTGTTGGCAGCGGCTTGCGCCCAAACCGTACTTGGCGCGAATGCCGCGACCGCAACCAGCGCACTTGCCGCGAGCAGATGCGCTGACAGCCCGGTTTTAAGAAGAGCCTGAGAACCTTGGCCACGACCAGTCTGAGTTCGGCTCTTCATATCGACGCGCATAGTTTAATCCCCGATGTCTGATGCCCCTGCTTTTGGCAGGATTTTCCTGTTACTTCATGGCTACCACGCAGCCCCTCAGAGGATTAGACACCTCGGAAACGCGATCTAATGATCGGTAGCTTAAAAAAATTTGATTTTTTTAATCCAGTTATTATCGCCGTGTAACGACGGTCACCCAGCCGGAACCGTTCAGGACCCTGACCGGCAAGGTTTCGGCAATGGTTGCAAGAGCCGCTTCGGCATCACGCGTATCAAAAATTGCCGTAACCGGCATATTGCCGATTTCTGTGTCGGTGAGGAAAATCCTGCCGCGACGATAGCGTTCCAGCTCGCTCAGTACTCGGCTGAGCGGAACGTCCTCAAAGATAATCCTGTCATTGCGCCAGGCTTCAACCGTCTGCTGGTCGGCCCGTTGCGGCAAAGCCGCTTCATCACCGCTATAAGTTATCTGCCAGCCCTCATCAAGGCGCACCGGATCGCTTTGACCAAAAGCCACTGAAACTGCATGCTCAACCACTGAAACAGTGACCGCCCGATCGATCAGTTTCACGTCAAAAGCAGTCCCGAGCGCGGTGATCGTGCCGCCATTGGCGCTAACCACAAAGGGGCGCGACGGATCGGAGGCGACCTGAAAGAACCCCTGCCCTTCATGGAGCACAAGGTTGCGCCCGTTGCCCGAAAAATCGAGGGAAAGCGCCGAATAGCTGCCAAGCTCGACAGTGCTTCCATCGGCAAGCGTAAAGCTGCGACGTTCACCGACACCCGTTTGATAAGTCGCAAACAGACCGGGACGCGACAAGAGATAAGCGCCAGGCAGAAGAACGAGAGCGGTAAGGCCACCCAGAACAACGCCGCGCCGGCCCACACGACCGTCCGATTTATGGCCCGATTGGCGGAAGCGGTCATATTCAGGCTTCACGGCATCGAAGCGTTGCCACAGCGTCTGCGCACGCTCATAGGCCACTCGATGCGCAGGGTCAGATGCAATCCAGGCTGAAAACGCACGCCGGTCATCGGCGCTGACGGTTTTGTCCTGTAACAGCACAAACCATTCCAGCGCCTTCATGTAAACCGGATCGGTTTCAAACTCCTTCATGGGCGTCTTGATGTTCCCGCTTATAATTACTCTGAAAGCCGCCTGTCGAGTTCAGCCAGCGCTGACACGATCTGCGTTATAACCGTATTTCGGGAAATTCCCATACGCTCGGCAACTTCGTCATAACTCAACCCCTCGATCCGGTTGAGAACAAAGGCTTCGCGCCGACGCGGCGGAAGCTGCGCAACGGAATGTAAAAGACGATGAAGCTCGCTGCGATAAAGCACCGTCATTTCCGGCGATGGTCTCGCATCGGCAAAGCGCTCGGGCTCATCGACCTCGATTTCGACATCCGCCCTGCGGCGGGCATCGCGTAAGTGATTGAGCGCGAGATTGCGCGCTGTGCGCTTTACATAAGCAGGACCTGGCGCCTGTGCCGTATCTTCATAGCGGGAAAGCAGGTTCAGGAAGGCTTGCTGAACGACATCTTCAGCCGTGGCGGTATTTCCGACAATACGACGCACAAAAGCCCGCAGACTGATCTGCTCGCTTTCATAGAGTTCTGCCAGATCCCACAACCGGGAAGTCATTTGTTCGCGTGCTCCGAACTAAACATATGCTCCAGCATCTGCGGACGAACAGACACTCATTCACGCCATAAAGGTCCGGAAAATATCGCGCAATCACAATTATTTAGAAGAATTCCAGGCAGAGAAAACAAACATGTATCAAATACTCATCTTTTATCGTTTTAAAACATTGGCTTCGGCAGGGACCTCGCGCCCGCTTTCATTGGAAACAAGAGGGCGGCGCCGGAAACTTTGTTGTCCGGATGTACCTAAAATATCACATCATTTGCAGATCAATGAGCCGGCATCGCGATGATATAATGATGCTTCCATCCTCAAGCCGGTTGGGGCATTCTCGGCAAGCTGGTGAGAAGTTTTCTCGTATAGGCATGCTGCGGATCGGCCAGAATATCCCGCGTATTGCCCTGCTCCACAATCCGGCCTTTTTCCAGAACGATCAACCGCTCGCACAACAGCGCGACCAGCGCAATGTCGTGCGACACCACCACGAAAGTGGTTTGCTCTGAAAGAGACCGCATGAGATCGATAATGCGGGCGCGCGTCCTCAGATCAAGCGCGCTGACCACCTCGTCGGCGATGACGAGCTCGGGTTTAGAGACAATTGCCCGAGCGATGGCTATACGCTGGCGCTGGCCACCTGAAAACTCGTGCGGATAGCGGCGGGCGGCATCCGCTGGCAAATCGACGGAATCGAGCGCCTGCGCAACTGCCTGCGCAATATCGGTCTCGATTTTCAAAGATCGCAGCGGCTCGGCAATGATGTCGAAGACACGCTGGCGCGGATCGAGCGATGAATAGGGATCTTGAAACACCGCCTGCACCGAACGGCGAAAATCGCGCATGAAACCGCGATTGCCAATATCCAGAGGCTTGCCGCGAAACAAAACGTTCCCCGAAGATGGGCGCTGCAGTCCAAGCAGCAGTTTCAACATGGTCGTTTTGCCGGAACCGGACTCACCGACAATGCCCAGATTGCTTCCGGTCTCAAGATTCAGATCGACATCATGCAAAACCGTCTTACCGCCGGCATAGGCAAAGGAAACGCCCGAAAGGTCCATCAAAGTCATCGCGCAACCTCCAGAGCGGCATCGAACGCCCGTGCAGCGGCCACGAGCCCCTGCGTATAGGGCTGCTGCGGATCGGTGAAAAGCGCCGCAACCGGCCCTTCTTCTATAAGTTTTCCGTGTCGCAGGACCAGCGCGCGTTCGGTGACGGCCGCAACCACCGGCAAATCGTGACTGATGAACAGAAGCCCCATTCCCTCGTCCCGCACCAGTTGCTCCAGCAGCTTCAAAATCTCGGCCTGCGTGGTGACATCGAGCGCCGTCGTCGGCTCGTCCGCGATCAAAAGCTTGGGGCGACAGGCGAGAGCCATTGCGATAGCCGCACGCTGGCGTTGACCACCCGATATTTCATGGGGCCAGGATCGGGCAATGCGCTCCGGGTCTGGCAGGGATACGCGTTCCAGAAGTGAGTGGACCTCAGCACTGACTTCAGTTTTCCCGGTTCGGTGACCATCCCGAAGCGCACGGCGACGGACGACCAAACCGACTTGTTTGCCAATCCGCATCAGCGGGTCGAGCGCCGTCATCGGTTCCTGAAAAACCGTTGCAATGCTCTGCCCGCGCAATGGCACCAGCTCACGGTCTCGCGCCCCTATCACTTGGTGGCCGTCGAGCGTGATCGATCCGCTTGCCCGCATGCCGTCCGGCAACAGTCCCATGATAGCAAGAGCCGTCAACGACTTGCCTGAACCGGATTCACCGATCAGACCGACCCGTTCACCCTGTCCAACCGATAGCGAGACGCCGGAAACCAGAGACCTGCCTGCCGTTTCTATCTGGAGGTTCTCCACATTCAGCAAAATGCTCAACGTTGTCTCCTCCGTGTTGGGTCGGCCACGTCACGCAGCCCGTCGGCAAACAGATTGAGCCCGATCACCAATGAGACAAGCGCCAGACCGGGTGCTATGGCACCGAACGGCGCCGTATAAACCGACGCTTGCGCCTCCTGCAGAAGCCGTCCCCAGGATGAATTGGGCGGTGGAGCGCCAAGACCAAGATAGGAAAGCGATGCTTCCGCGATCACCGCCAGACCGAACTGAAGCGCAAAATTGACAATCAGCGTCGGCCAGATGTTCGGCAGCACATGGATGCGGACCAACCCGAGCCGTGATGTGCCGGAAATGCGCGATGCCGTAATGTAATCCATCGCCAGAACCCGCTTTGCGAGGATGCGGGTCAGACGTGCCACGATGGCCGATCCGGCGATACCGATGGCCACGATGGCGGTCGTCAGGCTTGCACCGTCGCTGGAAGCCACGATCAACATGGCCAGCAACAGGGTTGGGAAGGCAATGAGAATATCGAGCGTTGCCGCCAGCACGTCATCAAGCGTCTGCGTTGCAAACGCCGCAAGCACACCCAGCGTGACGCCAATCACTGCGCTGAGCGCGATGGCTCCACAGCCGACGATAAGCGCAATGCGCGAACCGATCATGATTTGTGTCATCAAATCGCGTCCCAGACGATCCGTACCGGCCCAATGCAGCCAGGACGGAGCCTCCAGTCGTCCACCGACCATTTCGCCGGCACCGTAAGGTGTCCAGACCAGCGAGAGAAGAGCGACAGCCAGATGCAACCCCAGCAGCAATCCACCCACAATAAGGGGCCATGGCAGTCGGTAAGCCGGCTTTTCATCCCTGACGGCAGGCGTCATATCAGCAGGCTCCGTCATGCACGACCTCCCGCAGACCGCTGGCGCAAGCGCGGGTCGATCAGTCGTTGCAGGAGATCTGCGGCAAAGCCGACCAGCAGCACCAGAAGCGTCGATACAAACAGAACACCCTGAACATTGGGATAGTCGCGCTGCTCTATGCCGAGCAGAAGCATCGAACCGAGACCCGGCAACGAGAAGACACGTTCGACCACCACAGCACCAAGCAAAGTCGAGGCAAGCTCGATACCGAGGATCGAGATCACCGGCACCGCGCCGTTGCGAATACCGTGACGGACAAGAGCCTGCGAGAATGTCGCGCCAAGCGCCCGTGCGGTACGAAGATAGTCGCTGCCAAGCACGTCCTGCGTGGCCGAACGGACATAACGGATCAACGATGCCGACATGACGATGGCAATGGTTGTGACCGGCAATACCAGCGATTGAAAAGCAGCCGGCGCCGACTGCCATCCTCGTGATGGGAACCCACCCGAAGGAAACAACCGCAGCTTAACTGCAAAAAACCAGACCAGCAGAATGCCTATCCAGAACACCGGCACGGCGATGCCGAGCTGGGAGATGACGGATATCACCGTTCCATACCAGCGGTCCTGGCGCACGACCGACAGAATGCCGAGTGGCACCGCGATCATGATCGCAACGACGAATGCCATCAGCGTCAAGGGCACGGTCACAATCAACCGCTTGCCGATTTCGGCAAGAACCGGTGCTCCACTCACAAAGGAATTACCAAGATCGAAGCGCAGGAGGCTACCGATAAAACGCAGAAACTGCTCGTAGAGAGGCAGGTCCGAACCGACCTGCTTGCGCGCGGCCTCGATCTGCGCCGCATCCGCGCCGACAGAAACAAGCGCATTTGCGGGATCGCCCGGCAGAAGGCGCAACAGCAGAAACAACACGATCGATGCGATGAAAACCGACAGAACCAATATGGCTGAACGGCGTATGATATAGGCGAAAATAGCGTTTACCTCTCCGATGTCAGGGCAGCGCTCGGACCCTCATGCAAATGCGACAACGCCGCCGGAAATTAATTCAGGCGGCGCAGTCTGTCGAGCTGATGTTCTCGATATCGACAGGCGGTTATTATTCCGCTTTCACAATGTCATAGGCGGAAAACTGGGAGTTCAGGCCGTTGATCGGGTAGCCGCTCACTGATTTTTTCGAAACAACGATCTGCGGATAGAGGTAGAACCAGTTGCTGGCCGCATCTTCGGCAATGATCTTGTTCGCCTCGGTCAGCTTGGCCGTCTGTTCATCCGTCGTAGCACTTGCTTCCGCTTCCTTGATGAGCTCGACAACCTTCGGATTGTTATAACCCCAATAGAAATCGGGATTGCCATAGAACACGATATCGCGATGGTTCACATGCTCCTGCAAGGTGGCCTGGAAATCGTGTGCCTTATAGACCTTCGTGTACCACTCATTGGCAGTGATGACGTTGATCTTGACGGTTACGCCGACCTTGGCCAGCTCGCTCTGGATGAACTGCGCGGCAATCGGGTGTGGATCGTAATTCGGCGTATCGATAGTGAAGGTGAAGCCATCCGGGTAACCAGCTTCCTTGAGAAGTTCCTTGGCACTTTCAGGATCATAGGCGTCGACTTTGGTGAGATCGACATACCACGGATCGGTCGGCGGTACGAATGAGCCGATCAGCGTGCCATAATCGCCCCACACAGCCTTCAAAAGCTTATGGTCGTCGATTGCACGGGCGAGCGCCTTGCGCACTTTGACATTGTCGAATGGCGCAATACGGTCGTTATAGGCCAGCAGTAGCTTGGTGGTCGACTGCCCTTCGCTGACGGTGAAATCGGGATTGTCCTTGAACTGGGCTAGTGAATCCGGGCTTTGAACCGACGTGATGATATCAACCGAACCGGTCAGCAAAGCATTGTTCAGCGCGCTTGCATCGGTGAAATACTGGAAGACCACCTCGCCGTTTTTCGGCTTGGCGCCCCAATATTTATCGAAGCGCTTCATCGACAGGGACGACCCACGACGCCAGTCTTCCAGCTCGTAAGGTCCGGTTCCGTCTTCCTTCGACTGCAGATCCTTCGCTTCGTCGTTCACCACCCATACATAGCTTAGATTGTACGGCAGCGAGATTGAGCGCGAAGACAGCTTGACGATAACGGTTTCATCATCCGGAGTCTCAACGGCCGAAATAGTCTTGAGGCTGCTTTTGCGTGAGCTCTTCGATTCCGGCGCGGCAACGCGCTCGATGGAGAATTTGACGTCCTTGGAAGTCAACGGCGCTCCAGAGTGAAAAGTCACGCCCGGCTGCAGCTTGAACGTATATGTCAGCCCGTCGTCGCTGACGCTGTAATCCTTCGACAGGACCGGCTCGACCTTGCCGTCATCAGCAAGCCGGAACAGGGCCTCATAGACATTGCCGTTGAAGGCTTCGTTGATGCCCTGCCCCGCACCGGCGGTATTGTCGAGGTTTTGCGGTTCGTAGAGCGAGCCGATATTGATTGTCGCGTCCGGGTCGCTTTCCTGTGCCAACGCCTGGCTGAACGATCCGATACCGAGCGTCACGGCCAATGCCGCGCTCAAGCTCCAGTAAGCCAATCCAGATTTGCGATCACGAATGTTGAAGCCGCCCATATTATTCTCCTGCGTGGAAAGCGCCCTATCAGGCTCTCCATTAGCAACGCTTATACCGCGACCGCGAGAGCATCGGTAAGCGGTGGCACCATGAGATAGCGAGAATTATTAGAAATTTATTCCATAAAGAGTCAATCTATTGGACAAACCATCCGGACTGCAGCACAAGCCGTCCGATATAAGGCGCACTGACAAAGCATAACCTCAAGAGATCAGCCATGACTTATATGGATCGGAACCGCGTACAGGATCTGCTCACTGCAGAAGGACTGGATGCACTGGTGCTTTTTCAGCCGGAAAACTTTCGCTATGCCACCGGAATTGCTGCGGGCGTGGCGACAATGTGGGGGCGCGCCGGTTCGGCCATAGCGCTGGTTCCAGCGGATGCCTCGACACGTGCTGGCGCCATTGTCAGCGATCAGGCGCTGACAGCAGCACGCGCAACGGCTGATGAGATCGACTTCCGCTCGCATCGAATCTGGATCGACGCCGTCGCGGTTCGCGACGCCCATACGATAGAAGACCTCAACGCTGCCTATCGCAACAGTGGTAATATCG
The DNA here is from genome assembly GCF_026014005.1 of Brucella sp. JSBI001. Lineage (NCBI taxonomy): Bacteria > Pseudomonadati > Pseudomonadota > Alphaproteobacteria > Hyphomicrobiales > Brucellaceae > Brucella > Brucella sp. JSBI001. The sequence continues at coordinate 2,364,858 of NZ_CP110339.1, forward strand.
GTCCCCGCCCGGAAACCTTCGACCAGAAAGCAGCCTTTCAATTGCTTGCAGATATGATTGCCGAACGTGGTCTCGCTCAAGCCAGCCTCGGCGTCGACCTTGAATTCATGCCTGTGGCTGATTTTGTGCTGTTGAAAGAAATTCTGCCTTTTGCCCAATGGCGCGATGCTTCCAGCATCGTAAAGCGGTTGCGCCTGATAAAGAGCCCCCGCGAGATTGAATATCTACGCAATGCCGCCCGTTATGCGGAAAGCGGGTTGCAGAATATGGCGACTGCGGCGCGGTCGGACTCCACAACCGCCGAGCTTTCCGATGCCTGGCTGACCGGAGCGACCAATGCTGCCAAAGCAAACGGCCAGAGCCTGTCCGGCCATTGGGCCTATATTTCGGTCGGGCCGAACCTTCAAAACCCTGCCGCACAACTGGCGCAAGGCGACCTCATCAAGGCCGATGTCGGCACGCTTGTGAATGGTTATTCTTCGGATGGCGCACGCACCTTCGTCTATGGCAAGCCTGCTCCTCTTGCTGAGCAGATTTACAAAGCGCTCCAGGAGACCTTTCAAGCCGGAACAGCCCTGCTGAAACCCGGCAACACATTCGGTCAGGTTCACGAAGCGATGCTCTCCACCATGCGTCGTCATGGCTTCAGCGAATATTATCGCGGGCATTTCGGGCACTCGGTCGGCTCGGCGCTCGGGATCGAGGAATGGCCTTTCATCTCGCATGGCAACGACATGGCCATCAAACCGAACATGGTGCTGGCCGTGGAGGCGCCGTTTTACGCAAACGGACTAGGAGCCCTGATGATCGAAGAACAATTCCTCATTACCGCCGATGGCGCTGAAACCATGAATGCTCTTTCACAAGAACTCGTCTCGATAGGCTGATCAGAACGGGGCAATATCTGCCCCAATCAACATCCATCAAGATTATATTTCTGCAAAAATCCATTATAGTTATAAAACAAAACTATAAATCATAATATTTTTATCGATGCATTCCATTTAATTCGTAAATACTGGAAAATATCCGAAATATAAATGAACGCCGCTCAGAAGAATAAATTGTCCCCTGGAAAATAAAAAATAGATAGCACTTCCTTTCTTACATTATTTTCATTGCCCTAAGCTTTCCTAGTCAACAGATAAGCCCGATGCAATGCGTTGGGTAGGAGAGGGATTGCAAATGACGAGTTGGTTAGGGCGGGCGGCACGCGGCAACAAGCTGCTGGTGAATTTGACTTTGAGCGCGGCGGTAATGGCTGCAAGCCTTGTGGCGGGAACAACCGCCAACGCGGGTCCAACGCTGGACCGCATCAAGCAGCGCGGCGTGATCAAAGTCGGGGTCGGCACGACGCCCGGTTTCTTTTCGCCCAGCAGCGACGGTAAATGGCAAGGCTTTTTCATCGATTATGGAAAAGCGCTCGCCATCACCGTCTTCAACGATCCAGACAAGGTGGAGTTCACCAACTCCTCGCCGCAACAACGGCTGCCGGCCCTGCAGGCAGGTGAGTTCGACGTGCTCCTTTCCGGCGTCACGATAACGATTACGCGTGCCTTTCAACTCGGTTTCCATTTCGGCCCGACAGTCTTCTACGACGGACAAGGACTTCTGGTTCGCAAAGATCTGGGCGTCTCAAGTGCGGCTGATCTCGACGGAGCAACGATTGGTGTTCAAAGCGGAACCACTGGTGAACTCAACATTGCCGACTACTTCCGCAAGACCGGCCACAAGTTCACGCCGGTCACCATCGAGGATACGAACGAATTCAATGCAGCACTGGAATCGGCGCGCGTTGATGCTCTGACGCAGGATTCCACCGATCTTGTCGGTAAACGCACACAATTGAAGAATCCCGATGATTACGTGCTTCTCCCGGAACGCCTTTCCAAGGAGCCGCTGGCCCCTGCTGTTGCCAGTGGCGACGACCGCTGGCTGGAGATCGTCAATTGGACAGTCAACGCAACGATCCAGGCGGAAGAATGGGGCATCACCAAGGACAACGTCGATGAATTTCTGACGTCGGAGGACCCGGCTATTAAGCGCTTCCTTGGTGTCGACCCCGCACTGGGTGAAGCAATCGGCCTTGATCCGAAATGGGCCTACAACATCATCAAGACCGTGGGCAATTACGGTGAGATTTTCGACCGCAATCTGAAACCGCTCGGCTTCGATCGTGGGTATAACCGATTGTGGACCAATGGCGGCCTCCTCTATTCGCCGCCATTCCGGTGAGCCGACTTTCGAGTGGGAACAAAAGTTCCCACTCCTTGCATAGCGACCGGAATTTTGACATGACTTCAATCATCGATTGGACTTGCAGTAGCAGTGCACAAACACCACCGCGTCCGCGCGGTTTTATACGCTGGCTGGGTCCGCATCCGCTGCTTCAGCTGGCTTTGATCGTCCTTCTGTTTGCTGCGCTGTTCGTGCTGGCGGGAAATGTTCTGCAAGCGATGCATAGACACGGAATCCAGCCCGGATTCGGCTTCCTTTTCCGCTCCGCAAATTTCGAAATTGGCGAGAGTTCGTTTGCCTTTCAGGCTGGCGATCCATATTGGCGCGCGATCAGCGTCGGCCTGCTGAACACTGTTAAGGTAGCGGTCGGCGGGATCGTGCTTTCAACAATCCTTGGCGTGCTGATCGGCGTTGCAGTCATGTTGCGCAATCCCCTGTTGGGCGGACTTCTGCGCGGTTATATTGAGATCATCCGCAATACGCCGCTTCTGCTGCAGCTATTTTTCTGGCTGACTTTAATCCAGGCCTTTCCACCACCAAGACGAGCCTTTTCCGCCTTCGGCAGTTTTTATCTCAGCAATCGCGGTGTGTACGTTCCTGCATTGACGATCGACCTGACTATACCAGATGTGCTGCTGCTTACAGCTTGCACAATCGCCTTGTTCTTATGGTGGCGCTGGAAGCCTCAAATCCGCCGCACGAAATGGATCACGCTCATTGTTGGAGCTGCATTCTTTCTGCCAGCCGTCAAGGCCAGCAGCGTCGGCATAAGTATCGAGGCTCCATCTCTGTCCGGCTTCAATATTCGCGGCGGCCATGTACTCAGCCCGGAATTCGCAGTCCTTCTGATCGGATTGACAGTCAAGTTTTCCGCGACCATCGCTGAAATCGTGCGGGCGGGCATTCAGTCCGTGAACCAAGGCCAATGGGAAGCAGCGCGCGCGCTCGGCCTGCATAATAACCAGATATTCAGGTTGATCGTATTGCCACAGGCCTTGCGTGTCATCACCCCGATGATGACATCCTGCTATCTCGATCTCACCAAGGATTCGAGCCTTGCGGTGGCGATTGGTTACCCGGACCTGGTCAGCATCATCAATACGACATCCAACACGACAGGTCAGGCTTTGGAGGCGCTAGTGCTGCTCGTCTGCATTTATGTTGTGTTGAATATCGCAGTTTCCATCGCAATGAATATTTATAACCGCCGCGTCGCGCTTCGAGGTCAATTGCTGAAATGAGCGAAATTCACGAGAGGCTGATCGTCACCATACCTGGCGTTTTCGCAACCACAGCTCTCCGCCGCTGGCGTCACGTGCGTGACGGGCTCTTCGGCTCGCGGCTCAATACCGTTATCACTCTCGTTACGTTGGTTTTTCTCCTTTGGACGATCCCGGTCATATTCAACTGGGCATTGTTCAACGCCGTCTTTGCTGGCACGAGCGTCGATTGCAAAGCGGCAGAAGGTGCATGCTGGGCCTTTATTACAGCCAAGTTGCGTTTCATTCTTTTTGCGTTCTTCCCGGCGGAACTGCAATGGCGTCCGGCACTGGCGGTGGTCGCAATATTTGGTCTGCTTGGGTTTTCGGCTTCGCCCCGCTTCTGGTCGATACGGCTTGTATGGCTGTGGGTCGCTACGCTGCTTCTTTGCTGGGCGCTTATGACTGGCGGCTGGTTTTCTCCGCGCATCAGTTCCAATCAATGGGGCGGCTTGCCGGTGACGCTGCTTCTTTGGCTGACCTGCTTTGCAACATCGTTGCCCATAGCCGTGCTGCTGGCGCTGGCAAGACGATCAAAGATGGGCTTGATACGAGTACATTCGATCATCTACATCGAACTCATGCGCGCCATTCCCATGGTCGCCATCCTCTACGTGGCCATGCTCATTCTGCCGATGGCGCTACCGGGCGGTGAACAGCTCGATAAGATCTGGCGGGCTGCGCTCCTCATCGCGTTATTCTGGTCGGCTTATGTGGCTGAAGTCATCCGTGGCGGGCTGCAGGCGATTTCACACGGCCAGTATGAAGCCGCCACGGCATTGGGTCTGACCACGGCACAGTCGATGCGGCTGGTCGTTTTGCCGCAAGCAATCCGCATCGTCATACCCGGACTTGTCAATCTCGCTGTGGGATTTCTGCTCGCCACATCGCTGGTGACGGTGATCGGAATTTTCGATCTTCTGAATGCGGCCAAAGCTTCTGCGACCGATCCTTCATGGCTCGGCTATTACGACGAAGCCTACATTCTGGTGGCCGTTTTCTTTTTCACCGTCAGCTCGATCTTCTCATCCTACGGGCGATGGCTCGAACGGCAAAGACCTTCACCCAAAACCAAATGAAGTGTAGGTGCATTTTCTGATCATTGATGGATGCTCAGAGAATGTCGTGAAAACCTGATCAATGGTCCGTAGCTTGCGAGATCGCTGTCTCCACGAGATATTTCTCAAGCCTCGTTGAAGAGATAGCCCGGCAAACGACCATGCACTTTTATCACTCCTTCTGGATCATCCCTTCTACCCGTTACGTGAATGAGCGCTATACTCTCCTCAAGGAGGAACGCTAATGAGAACGCTCGCTGCAGCCTGTATCACAATACTCGTCCTGTCTGGTTGCAGCACGGATCGGCCGATCGACCCTGAATATAAACAGGTCAGGTGCAAGCAGCTTCTCCAGCGAACGGAATATCCGGCGCTAAGAGAAATACAGCGGGTACAGGCGAGAACAGAAGCCGCGCAACTGGGTTGCTATAAGTAAGTCTCGACCGACGAAAACAAGCTGAACGCCGCCATACAGAGCGCACCCGCGGATAGGCTTGAATAGGTTCAAAACAGATTAAGCTGGCCAGAACCATTGGCCACAGTCATGCAGCCGGAGCGTCCTTGAAGGGTATGTATCCGGGTGGAATAGCAACAGACTCCACTGCATTTGCCTGACGTCTATCGACGGCTACCATAGTTCCAGAGCGACTTGTTGCTTGACGAAACGGCAATGGCACCCTGCTTCATTGCCGTAGCAACATCGGCCTCATTGCAGATAAAGCCAGAAGCCACGATGGGCGGCAGGCGGCGCTTGTCTTCTGCAGACAGGTATCCAAGCATCGGCGATGGCATGATCTGCACCAGATTGGGTGCGCTTTGCGAGATTGCCTTCAGGCTGCGAGGCCAGGTGGAACGGTCGGTCACGAAGACTTTCTGCATGGTGAGAAGGCCGCATTGCGCAGCCTTCTGAATTGTTGGAACGCGGGTCGACAACAGTACCGAAATGCCAATCTCGGCAAGAAACTCGATGGCCCCCTTGTCCTGCGACAGGCCTTCGCAACTGTCGATGTTCAGAACGATCAGCTTGTTGCTTTTCTTGAGCGCGTTCAGCACTTCGGCCACATGGCGCAAGGCGATATTGGCAACGATGCCCACTTCCGCCTTGCTGTCCAGAAACGCCTGAAGATTGTCCACGCCGTAGAGCGTTGCCATGACTGGCGCCCGTAAAAGCCGCTCACCGATCGTTCTGTCCAAAGTCATTCCGTCATTTTCCGTCTCTTGGCATGTCGAGCGAAAGTCCGAGCTTGCCGGGGTTAAGCAGATTGTCTGGATCAAGCGCCTTCTTCACCGTTTTCAGCAGCGGAAATGCTGATCCCAGAGCATCCTTCATGTAAGGCGCGCGAAGCAGTCCGACACCATGATGATGGCTCAAGGCCGCACCATACTTGATTAGAACGGCATTGGCAGCATCCCATGCAGCGCGATACCATTCTGCGCGCTTTTCCACGTCCACGTCACCACGCAGCGAGAAATAAAGGCAGGCGCCATCGACATAGGCATGTGACTGGTGCGCCGAACCGGCCAGCGTACCCGGCACTGCATTGATGGCAGCGACCACCTCATCATAGATCGCAGGCAGATCGCGCCAGCAGCCGGTCATTTCCAGCGTATCCGCAACAAAGCCTGGGCTGCGCTTGAAGCCCTCGGCGCTCTTGCCGGTCAGATAACGCGTATCGAGCCACTTCTCGAAAATCGTATCACCATCAAGCTTGTCACCGAGTTCAGCGCAAACCTTCTCACTGATCGCCATCACGGCATCGACCGTTTCCTGCGCGCCTTCGTCCGCAATCAGCAGCACGTTGCTTTCCGGCAGACCGAACTGCACGCCGCTTTCCAACTCGTCGTAAAGACGCAGCGCTGCCGGATTGGCACCGCCCTGCATGATGCGGCGGCAGGCTTCCAGACCGATGGCAAAGCTCTTGAACCCATAGGCAATCGCACGAGCGTAGTCCGGCAGGCGATGCAGTTTCAGGCGCGCCTTCACGATGATGCCGAGCGTACCTTCCGAACCGATAAAGATCTGCTGCAGATCAGGTCCGATTGCCGCGCGGGCATAGTTTCCAACCGTCACCAGCGAACCATCGGCCAGCACGACTTCCATGCCATAGACCATGTCCTCAATCTTGCCGTAGCGCGTCGAAAGCTGGCCCGCGCCGCGGCAGGCTATCCAGCCGCCCACAGTGCTGATACCGAACGAGGACGGCCAATGCCCCATGGTCATGCCAAAGTCGCGCTGGATCATTTCCTCAAAAATATCGCCGAACATGCCAGCTTCAACTTCGACGATCTGGCTGTCCGCATCGAAGCTGACAAAACGGTTTAGATTGCAGACATCAAGCACGATACCGCCGCGCAGCGGCAGCGCCGCGCCAGTAACATTGGAGCGCCCGGCAGAAACCGTGACGGGTACCTTGGCTTCGTGCGCAAGGCGCATGACAGCCTGAACCTGCTCCACCGTCGAAACGCGAACGAACACGCCATCAACCGTTGCAGGCTTTCCGCCCGTTTCCGCGACCATCGTGCGCGCCCACCAGTCGCGGGTATTCACAACGAGATCTTCGCGCGCAGTCAGAACTTCGTCAGCAACGCCCTGCAGCTTCGCGACAAGGGCGGCGTCCACTGAAACGGCGTCCTGAGCCAGATCGGCCTTGATTCCGATTTCGTTGATGCTGCCGGCATAATGCGGCTGGGTCGGGGCACCAACGACATAATTTCCGCGATTGTAACCGCGCTTGATGGCTTCCTTGCTGATCATGTTCAGTTCGCTCCTGTGAGAATGGATTTTTCTTTTTCGGTCGCGGCCACATAGGCGGCGACCTGACGGTCGATTTCGGCCTGGGGGAGACCCAGCTCTTCACCCAGCAAGGCGCCAACCTTTGCGGCGGCGCGGGCGGAGGCATCGCGCGCCATCAGGCGGGCACGCATACGGCGCGACAGCACGTCATCTATGGTCCGGGCAAGTTCATGCCGGGCAGCGTAGACGACTTCTCCGCCGGTATAGGGCAGGCCCTCCACCACCGGTTCGGCAAGCTCAGGACGAGCAGCCATCAGATCGCTGACGAAGCGCGATTCCGTGCCGTAACGTTCACCCAGATGTGCCTCCATGCCACCGGAGGCCACGATTGCCTGTGCGTCATAACCCGCTGCACCCAGCAGAAACGCCTTCTTCGTGGTGCAGCGGCGACGATCACCCAGAACTTTTGCAGCAGCATCCACCGTCTGTTCGGCCATATGACGCGAAGTCGTCAGCTTGCCCCCCACAATCGTGACGAGGCCGTCTGGTGCAACATGCACGGAATGATCGCGTTTGACGTCCATGGTGCTACCACCAGACGAAGCGGCTACCAGCGGACGGCACCCGGCAATGCTGCCGACGACATCATCCGGCGTCAGGTCGATATTGAGCGCGCTGCACGCGCCCTCGATCAGAAAATCAAGCTCGCGACGCGTGCAATGCACATCATCGAGATCGCCCTGATAGTCCTCGTCGGTCGTGCCAAGATAGGAGACGTTGCCCCAGCGCGTGATGGTCGCGCGGCGGCTGCGGCCGGGCACGGGCACCGTCACGGTGCAGTCGTTGCGAATTTTCAACCAGGGGATCGCGACGTGAACACCTTTGGCCGGACGCACATGCAAGGGCTTTTCGCCATCCTTGCCGAGTCCCATCCAGTCGCGCAGCCACACGCCTGTCGCCATGATGACGGTCTTGGCGCGCACCTGGATTTCCTTACCCTCGACAGTCTGAACAATAGCGCCGTCGACCCGACCCGAGCTACGGGTAATCTCTGCTACCTTCGAATGGTTGAGGACCGTGGCCCCATAAAAGCCGGCGGAACGGGCAAGCGCCAGCGTCAGGCGCGCATCATCGACGCGGGCATCAAAATACATGAGGCCGCCACGCAGATATTCGTCCTTGAAGGTCGGGCAATGCGCCAGCACTTCCGCCGCAGTCAGCTTCTGATGCAGGATGCCCTCGCGCCAGCCACCAGCCAGATCATATGTCCAGAGCAGGCCTTCAAATGCCTTGGCGAAGCGGGAATCGAACACACCATCCCGTTCCAGAATGGGGAACAGGAAAGGCAGGCGCTGCACCAGATGACTGGCATTGCGCCGCAGGCGCTGACGCTCCAGCAGCGAGTGACGCACCAGACCGAGATTGCCCTGCTCGATATAGCGCAGGCCACCATGCACCATCTTGGAGGATTTGGACGACGTACCGGATGCAAAATCATCCTTTTCGACCAGCGCAACGCGAAAGCCGCGCAGACTTGCATCAAAGGCACAGTAAGCACCGGTCACGCCACCGCCAACGATCAGAATGTCGTAGGTTTCAGTGGCAAGACGGTCTTCCTGTTCCGACCGGTTCAACCTCAGCGGCTCGGTGCGGATCATCCGGGCGCGATCCTTGTCCGCGCGCCGGGAGCGCAGATTCAGCATTTCAACTCCTGTTTAATGATAGTGACCCGACTGAACGCGTGCGACTTCCTCATCCGTGAGGGAGTGCCATCGCGCTCTACGGTCTTGTCTTTCCGCTTCGCTGGTCTTGGGGATGAAGAGATTGCCTTCGGGCAGCGTGGCGCGCGCTTCCGCAAGGTCGCTCCAGAGCAATCCGTCGCTGCCTGCCAGAAACGCGGTGCCCCGCAGGCTCGCGCGATCCTGATCCGCCATGCGCCGCACAGGAGCACCGCTGAGATCAGCCTGCAGCTGAAGCAGCGTATCGCTGGACGAAAGCCCCCCGCCTGCCACCACTTCCCGCACCGGAACGCCAGCCACTTCAGAGCTTGCCTCTGCGCAGGAAACAACCGAATGGGCAATGCCCTCCAGAATGGCATGAGCAAGATGCGCCCGGCTGTGGGCCATCGAAAGCCCGGTCAGCGATGCCCGGCCATCCGGTACGATGTTCGGCTGGCGCAATCCCGTCAGGGTCGGCATGAAGAAAAGGCCGTTGGAAGACGGTACTGTCGCAGCCAGTTCGCTGATTTCCCTGGCATTCTCGAACCAGCGCATTTCATTGCAGAGCCAGTTGAGCGCCGAGCCGGTTGTGGCGGCATAGGTCTCGACCGCGAAATGCGAGAGGTTCTCGCTCCGCCAGGCCGTCATGGTGAAAGTTGCCTCGTAGAGGCCGGGATTTTTCGGCGTCTGCTTTCCAATCACCAGATCGACGAAGCTTCCCGTGCCATGCACGCACATGGCCTGACCCGCATCGTGACAGCCAAGGCCGACCAGACCACCGAGCTGATCACCGCAGGACGCCTTGATCGGCACGCGGATACCCAGAATGTCCTGCCGCGTAAAACCGAAATCATCGGCGTCCTGTTTCAGCTCGGGCAAAAGTTCCAGCGGAAAATCCTGCGCTTCCACCCAATCGGTGAAATAGCGATGTTCACCAAGAATATAGGCACCGGCAGAGGTCGCATTGGTCGGCGTCGTAACGGCTTTGCGTTCTTCGGACAGGATCCACAGCAGCCAGCTGTCGACCGTGCCAAAGGCAAGTCTTTTCGCTTTCCACGCCTCGCGCACAGCAGGCGTTTCCTGCATATGGCGCGCCGCCCACAGATAGATCGCTCGTCCGCCAACCGGACGCCCGGCAAGCGACACGAGTTTCGCGTCCCATATGGCGCCGAGCGGCTTCAGCTCTTCGGCATAGCGCGAATCCTGCCACACCATGGCCGGGACCAGCGCGCGACCCGTCTCCGTATCCCACAGAACACCGGTTGCGCGTTGCGTGGCAATTGCCATTGCGGCGATCTCCACGCCCGCATCCCGCGCTGCGGCAATCGTCTTGCCACACACTTCGATGGTCTTTTGCAAAGAACATCGGCGTCCTGTTCCACCACGTTATGACGCGGCGAAGATACGGCAAGCGTCGTGTAATTGACGGCAGAGACCGAACCGTCGGCCGCGACAAGCGCGGCCCTGGTTCCGGACGTTCCTTCATCAATAGCCAGAATGGCCTGTCTGCGTCCGTTCACATTATCCTCCGTTATTACCTGTCGCCTTCGAACTGCGGCGCATTCGGCTCGTCATCCGGGCTGATCTTGGTACGTGTCGGATCCCACTTAATGATCGAGCAGATGATGCAGGCAATCAGTGGAACGACCGACAGGATCAGGAATGTCGTGCCGAGACCGTAGGTCTCTCGGAAGATCGGAAAGACCAGCAGGCCTAGAGCCGCACCCATGGCACCGAGCGCTCCGATCACACCGTTGGCGCCAGCACGCAATTCGCTGCGGAACGAGAGTGACGACAGGCTTTTGCCGTTCGCACCGGGACCGCCGGAATGGAACAGGATGAACAGCGACGGCACGATCACCGCGAGCCAGGTCGGCATGGTGTCATGGAACAGGCCCATGATCAGCAGCATGACGAAAACCGCGCCGAAGCCGATGGCGGAAGCCTTGCGCAAGCCGAGTACGCGTCCGATGACTGGCGAAGAGAAGCCACCGATGATGCCAAACACGTTGAACACCAGCGTGCCCATCATGGCGTAGAGGAAGTCCTTGCCGAACAGCGCCGCACTGATAAGCGGCAGATACCAGCCCACGGCAAAATACTGGATCGACTGTCCGATCTGGACGGTTGCAGCAAGAATCGTGCGCGGCAGATAGATGCCACGGAAAATCAGGGCAACATTGGCGATGCCGCGACGGGCCTGATTGAGAACCGGCAAACGGTCTTCAGGCAGGGCGGCAACAAAATCGCGGTGATAGATGCGGGTCATCGCACGGGCAGCATCCTCCAGCCGCTCCTTGCGGGCGAGCCAGATCGGGCTTTCAACCATGAATACCGCCTGAAGAACCATGATGGCGAAGGCGAACACACCCGTTGCGGCAACAGAATAGCGCCAGATCGAGTCACCCACGTCCCAGCTGTAGAACAGCATGGCCAGAAGCACGTTTGTACAAACAGCGGTGTACCAGATGCCCTGCCACGTATTGAGGCGGCTGCGCAGGCGCGCAGGCGTAAACTCGGCAAGTACGGCCATGGCGATAGCAAAATCGATACCGTAGGCAGCGCCCACGAAGAAACGCCCCATGAGGATGACTTCATAGGAATGGGCCGTCATCACCAGCACCGCACCGATGAGCGCAATGAGCTTTGCGAAGATCAGCGGGCGCATACGGCCCCAGCGGTCGGCGATCCAGCCGCCGATTGGATTGAATGCGATCGATACCCACGAGGCGAAAGACGTCATAAGCGCAACCTGCGCCGCATCCAGCCCCAGATCCCGTGTCATAGGTCCAAGCCCTGCGCTCAGCGCCGAATTGGCGAAAGCATCAAGAAACAGGCCGCCGAGGGCAAGCCACCAGATGATACCGGCGCGACCTCGAATACCGTCATTCGCATCAATGTAGGAAATAATATCCGGCACGCCCCTCAGGGCTATCTTGCTTCCGTGCATTACGGCGTCCTCCCAACGTCGTTAAGACATCTGCAAGAGGACTTATCCGGATTCCAGACGCAATAAGACCATCCTTGCAGATGGTCTTAAATCTTCAGTCTGCATTTATGGTTATAGCCAGTTTTTAAGAGGAGTCAATGCGCCGCTTGATCCCCGATAAACGACCACTGTTTGCCCGGAACGTATTTCGATCTGGTTGAATCAGGTCAGCTTACCAACGGATTTTGTCGCCGTTATAGGACAGGAAGGCCCCGGTTTTGGGAGCACCGGCGATTACCGCTCTCAATCCACACACGCTGTTCTGCGTATTCATGACTGCTCCTTCACCGCCCATATCCGTCTTTACCCAGCCAGGGTGAAGTGCAATCACCTTTATGCCTTCGGCCCGAAGATCCAAGGCCAGTTGGGCAGTCGCCATGTTCAATCCGGCCTTGGAGCACCGATATGCATAATCGTCGTCGTCATCGTCCAGCAGCCCCTCTGAGATCGAGCCGGCCCGGCTGCTGATATTGGCAATCATCGGCTCCGTGCTACGCGCCAGGCAGCTCCGCAATGCGCGCGCGACCAGAACAGGGCCGAGCATATTTGTCCTGACGACTGCCATGAAATCATCCGGATCGAGCGGCGTAAGGCCAGCAATGCGACTGCGAACAGCCGCATTGTTGATGACAAGGTCCAGAGAACGCATGGCCAGACGATCACCAAGCGCTGCCACCGAAACCGGGTCAGCCGTATCGAGCGTCTGAAACTCGATACCGGGGGCGCATGGCGTTTCAGGCGGGCGGCGACCGCAGGCGATCACACGCCAGCCATCCTTGGCATATTGCCATGCCAGTTCGCGGCCAAGGCCGCGCGTGGCTCCGGTAATGAGGACGGTCCTGTGCCCGTTGTCAGCCAATCGCCGCGCTCCTCGTTTCAATATTTCCGTCCTGCCGTGCGATGAGGGCGTAGACCTCGCCGGAATATTTGACGCGACGCTCCTGGGTTTTGAAATCGACATGAGTAATGCCGAAAGGTGTCGTGTAACCAAAGGCCCATTCAAAATTGTCTGTCAGTGTCCAGGCGAAGTAACCCCTCACCGGCACGCCCTCATCAATGGCTTTGGCCACCTGCTCCAGATGATCGACATAATATTTCGCCCGCAGATCGTCCCAGACATGCCCGTCCGGCCCCACATCTTCCGGCCGCGTTGCCACGCCGCTTTCGGAAATATAGATTTCCTTTGGCGCATAGCCGTCATTTACATAATGAAGAATGTCATAGATGCAGCGCGGCCAGACTTCATAACCAACTGCGGAATAGGTGCCTTCCGGCTGTACGCGACGATAGTTGAGCGGTGGCAGTTCGTCACCTGCCGCGATCACAGACCGGCGATAGATGTTAACGCCCAGATAATCGAGCGGCTCCGCAATCGTCTTGTTGTCTTCCGGATAGATGGGCGGCAGGAGATCGCCGTAAAGCTCCAACATGTCCTGCGGATAGGCACCCTTGAAAACGGCATCTAGGAACCAGCGGTTTTGTGCACCATCAAAACGTTTCGCTGCCGCAACGTCGCGCGGATCGGCGCTGGCCGGTTCCGCCACGTTGAGATCGAACACAATGCCCACGGAGACATCCGTGCGTTCTGCACGAATGGCCTGAACAGCCTTGCCGTGGCCAAGCAGTGCATGATGGCTTGACGTGACCCCGCCCTTTACGCCATCAGCCAAGCCCGGCGCATCTTCGGCGCTGGCATGGCCAGACCAACAGAAGGTCCATGGTTCATTGAGGGTCGTCCACTTCTTGACGCGATCACCGAAACTGCGAACGGCAACCGAGGCATATTCGGCCAGCGCATCCGCAGTCTCCCGAACATACCAGCCGCCCTTGTCCTGCAAGACCTGCGGCAGATCCCAATGATAAAGTGTCGCATAGGGTTCGATGCCCGCCTCCAGCAGATCGCCTATGAGGCGGTCGTAAAAGCCTATTCCCTTGGAATTGACCGCACCGTACCCCCCCGGCAAAATCCGGGTCCAGGCGAGGGAGAAGCGATAGGCTTTGAGGTCCATCGCTTTCAGCACCGCAATGTCCTCGCGCCAGCGATTGTAGTGATCGCAAGCAACGTCACCGCTGGACTGGTCGATGATGGCGCCCGGCTTTTTGCAGAACCGGTCCCAGATGCTCTCGCTCTTGCCGTCTTCATAAGGGGCGCCTTCGATCTGATAGGCCGAGGTCGCGGCACCAAAGGCAAAGTCATTCGGAAAGACCAGTCCGGAGGCGCGCTGCTGCAGGTCTTGGCGGGCTTTAACGATGTTTGTTGGCATCATATTTTCTCTCGATTGTGCTGACGAGACTGGCCGCAGCCAGCGTGAGGAGGATGTAGAAGATCGCAGCCGAATTATACGGCGCGAACGGCAGGAAGCTTGCTGACTGGAACTCGCGCATGCGCTGCGTGATATCCCGAATGGACAGGATCGACAGAAGCGACGTGTCCTTGAGAATAGCGATCAGTTCGTTGCCGAGCGGCGGAATGATGATACGGAAAGCCTGCGGCAGGATCACCAGACGGGCAGTCTGCCAGCCGTTGAGACCGAGGCTGCGCGCCGCCTCGATTTGTCCCCGCGGAATGGCGTTGATGCCGGAGCGGAAAATTTCCGCCAGATAGGCCGAGTAGGCCAGCGCCATCGCCGCCACACCGCGAGCCATATTCGGCGGATCGATCACGCCCTGCGTGGCGTCCTTCAGGGCGCCACTCAAGGGCAGGCCGACATAGAGTACGATGACGAGCATGGGAATGCCCCGGATCGTATCCACGATGAATTCTGAGCCGATGGAGAGAGGATGACGGCGATGGATATGGCCGCAAGCCGTCAGCAATCCGAGCGCAATGGCCAGAACGACGAAGGCAATGCCCGCCGACTTGTCGCGGTCGTTCAACGCTTCCGTCTGCCACAGGACAGGCATGTTCGCCGGGACTGAAGCCGCCGGAAGCAGAACCGCGCTGACATCCGCCTTCTTGCCAATGGCGGCGAGCGCTTCAGGCGGACCGCGAAATGTGCGCAATGGCACTTCGTTTTCGGGACCATCGGGAAACTGGCCGTATCGCACCGTACCGATCATGCTCGATGGCGTGCCGGTTACCACGCCGATCTTGCCGTCGAGGGTGCCGGCGAGCGTATAGGCCTGGCGCGGCTGAAACAGAAACCAGGCAGCCATGCAGGCCATCAGCAACGTCAGGCCGATGAAGATAAAGTCTCCCCGGCTGCTATATTGAAGCTTTTGCAGGCCAACCCAAAGCAGGGCCAGAAGCGCCGCAATGATATAAGCCGAAATGGCCGCCCGAATGGTCGTTGCAACCCCGGCGGCAAATGCCACATGCGCTGCAAAGAGGACAAGAAATAATCCAAGCCCGTTGATCGTTGCCAGCAGGATGAAACCCGCCTTGCGCGATCCCGACAATCCGTTCCCGGATCGCCCCGTCAGGCTCAGAAGCAGACCCAGAACGGTCGCACCGAGATAGCTCAACAGGATGATGAACCCGTACCGATCCGTCGCTAGTGCCGCGGCCTCGGTAAGGCGCCGCGGTGTGACGCCTTTCATCACGAGATCGGACGTGAACGGATCGACCCCATTGGCCACAACCGAGTGCAGATAGGGATACACAACAGGTGTTGCCACGAGCGCGGCAGCCGACAGGAGATTGAGCGCCGCGCAAGGAATCGCCCAGCGCGTATTGTTCCTGCGCATGAACAGCATCGTGGCAAGACCGGAGGCAAAGGCTGCGCAAAGCAGGACAAAACCCGGCACGAAAGCTGATGATCCCGGCTCGACGCCCAGGATAGCCAGAAGCGAACGCTGGTAGTCGTTTGAACTGGCGAAGAGATAGACGACAAACGGCAGTGCGGCGAGCACGATCATGTTGCTCGGACGCAAGCGCATCAAAAAATACATTTGAACCGTCTCCCGACCCTCTGGATGCGATGTTCCAGAGGCGTTGCGTGTGGGCCAAGGCCAACGGAGTTGGAGTTGTTGGAACTGCTCTATCTGTTTTGGCTATCCCGAAAACCGCCATGCGTTCTTCGGGATAGGCTCACCTTCTTGGTTTTGCGCATCATCTCGGCAGCACGTGCTTTACTTTCGCAGGTTCACCGCCAGAAATGTTCCGAACTATTTTGCGCCCCAATATTTGCTGATGAGAGCATCGAGCGTGCCGTCTTCCTTGATGGCCTTGATCCCTTCATTGAAGGCGGCAGCGGTTTCATCGCCCTTGCGGAAGACCAGCCCCAGCGGATCGGATTGCAGGTCGCGAATTGGAACGACGAGTTCGCCTGCGAATTCCTTTTCATAGGCGGGTGCATTGGCGCCGTTGATCACCACGCCGTCGACGTCCTTGTTCTTGAGCGCGATGACGGAGGCGCTGAAACTGTCATAGGCAACAACATTATCCTTGCCGACAATACCTTCGGCTACCTGAGCGTCGGTCGTATTCGCCTGGGCTGACAGCTTTTTGCCTTTCGACTTGAAGTCATCAAGTGTCAGGCCATCATCTTCGGCACGCATCAAAACGGCCTGGCTGTTGATGATGTAAGGCTCGGAGAAATCCATCGCCTTCTTGCGTTCATCGGTAATCGAAACTCCCGATGCAACGAGATCGAAATTGCCCTGCTCCAGAGCCGCGAAAATGCCATCCCAGCCCGTGGTCACGAATTCCGCCTTGCAATTGATCTTGGCGCAGATTGCATTCACCACGTCGACATCGAAGCCGACGATCTGTCCCGTAGCCGGATCGACGCTTTCCATCGGCGGCGAGGTCGTGTCGGAACCGACCTTGAGCATTTTTCCCTCAAGATCGGCCGCATGTGCGGCGACAGAGGACATCAGCGCAAGCGCCAAAGTCAGGATTGTCTTTTTCATGTGTACTCCTCCCATTAGAACACTTTCGACGAATGCACGAAGCGGTTGCGTCTCTGAAACAGCATTGAAAGCTGTTCGCCGGAGCGGTTCCCGCCACCCCGTGAGAAGGCCAAACCGCTCTAGGAATTAAACTTCCCGCCCAGATCGTCGGGCTGACGCGCGACGAGCTCCGGACGAAAAACCTCCCTCAACTGCGCAGGGTCTTCCCCTCCCATACGCCGCAACAGAAATTCCCCCAGCCGTTGCCCCAACACTTCGATCGGCTGATAGAGGGTCGTGACCGGCGGGGTGAAATAGGCGCTGACATTGATGTCGTCATAGGCGATGACGTCGATGTCCTGCCCGACTTCCAGCCCCAGCGACCGCAATGCGGACAACACACCGAGCGTTGTCGATTCATTGACACAGACCAGCGCAGTCGGTGGATCACGCTCTTCCCGGAGAGCCAGCGCAGAATCGCGTCCGAAGCGTGTGGACAAGTCGCCGCCGATAACCAGATCGGTACATGGCGCAGCACCTGCCTCCGTGAAGGCACGCGTAAAACCATCGATCCTGTCGAGAGCATAGGAAAAACGCGCATCCGCATTCACCAGACCGATGCGCCGGTGCCCGCCAGCGATCAGTCGTGCAGTTGCGGCATTTGCGGCCCATTCATTGTCCACATCGACATGGGCATAAACGAGCGATTTGCGGCATCTCCCCAGGGACACGAAAGGAAAGTCAGCCTCGACCAGCATGTCGATGCGCGCATCGTCGGCCAGAACACCTGAAAAGATCAGGCCATCGGCGAGGCTTTGATCGACGATGCGGTGCGTGATGGCACAGGCATCGTCAAAACTGCGATAGCCATAAACGGAAAGCTGATAATCGCTATCGTCGAGAATCTGGCTGAGACCGCTGAGAATCTGCGTATATTCGACACCGTCCCATTCATAACCCGCCACCGAATTCATCGGCATCAATACGGCGGCTTGATAGGTCTTGCCGGTACGCAACGCCATGCCACGGGCATTGGCCTGATAGCCAAGCTCGTCTGCAGCGGAGAGAATAATCTTGCGTGTCTCTTCCGTCACAACCGGCGAACCGTGCAATGCCTTCGAAATCGTCGCAATCGAATAGCCCGTGTGTTCCGCGAGCGTTTTGATCGTCGGTCGCACACGCGTTTTTATTCGGTCAATCGACCTCGACATTTCAAGCTCCCACAATCGTCATACCAAAACGGTAACAACATATAAAAACGTTTTCAAGAAAAATAAAAACGTTTTTATGAGTAGTTCAAACTGTTTCGTTTCGCTTCGGTTGGGGCATACTCCAGACACACGAAAGACTGGTTTCAGAAAACCTAAGCACCGCACCATTTTCGTTGATGTAATAATGGTAAAACAATCTATCCGCGCGGCAGCGCAAAACAGGACATGCATGAAGTTCTAAACAGTAGCTCTCAAATATATATAGAATGATTTTTTGTATAAGATTTGGATATACATAAATTCTTCATGTTGACAGGTGAAACCACGTAATATTCTATTGCCTTGCCCCGCCCTGACAGTGCGGGCATCACAAAGGGAGGACAGAATGGATATCAGGCCGTCTATCTTTGCCTGGACTTTGACTTGTTCGCTGGCAATATCTGGCGTTGCATTTTCTCAAGAAACGCGCACGAAAGTCATTTTAGACGCGGATATGGTCGAGCTATTCGACGATGGCACCGCCATGCTTCTACTGGAGCGCGCTCCCAACATCGACCTGCTGGGCGTAACCGTCGTTTCAGGAAACACACCCATGCCAGCCGGTGTCGCCGCGGGCGCGCGACAACTGGAGGCGCTCGGCTCTGAGGTGCCAATCTACGAAGGCAGCCGTTACGGCATCCGCAACTGGCGAGGAAACAAAGCCACCCCGGAAGTGCTGGCAGCCGAACTGCAAATCAGCCCTATCACCGGTTGGGGCGGTTATCTGCGGCCGGATGCGGGCAATGAGATCGATGCCGATCCGACGGCAAAATGGTCCGACGTCTACAAGCATAAATATGGCGAGGCCCCATCCTATAAACGGGTGTATGGCCTGGATAATCCGGACCCGGATGGCAACAGAGACGCTGTGGATTTTCTCGTCGACACCGTCAACAAGTATCCCGGCCAGGTCAAGCTGGTGGCAATTGGTCCACTCACCAATATTGCACGCGCCATCCTGAAGGATCCGAGCTTTCCATCGAAGGTCGCTGAAATCGTCTATATGGGCGGCGCCTTCTACGTTCCGGGGAATTCGTCGGCATCGGCAGAGTTCAACTGGTGGGCAGACCCTGAAGCCGCCAAGATCAGTGTCAGGTCGAAATGGGGCGATCCGAATTCCGAATCCTTCAAGGCATATGGCAATCAGGTGATCTCCGGTCTGGAAGCCAATGAACATACGGGAGGAATGCCGGAGGACCTCTATCGGAAAATGGTCGACAGCAGCCCTCCCGGCATTCAGAAACTCTGGCTTGCACGGGAAGAACAGATCAAGGCGCAAGGCGGAACCACATTCGGACCCGATAACGTCTGGGACCTGTTTGCGGCCGCCTATGTCATCGACCCGTCGATTGTCCTTGCCTGGAACAACGCCCCTCGCCCCAAGGATGGCGCAGCTGTACCTACCACCGGTGTCTATGTCGACGTGAACACAGAGATGGGTCTCGACTATGGCCGAAGCCTTGCTTTCACCAACAATGATATAGGAGGCAATGCGGAGGCAAAACCGGGACCGGTCGGCACTCAGAAAGCCGCCATACAGAACTACATCGATGAAGACAAATTCTGGAAAGAGATCGTCGTTCCGCTAACCACCGCTTCGAAGAATTAAAACATGACCCGACCGACGCGAAACACGGGTCGAAAAGATTTCTGCTTGTTTGGATAGTCTGCCTGCTCAAAGGATTGCAGGCATCATAGAAGCAATCGAGGCGGTGGGAGTTCAACTGCGTCATCTGCCGCCTCATAAATTGGGTACGACTCGGCAAAACCTGACACCGCAGTTCCGGCGCCAGGCATTCATTCATCCCGAAGCAAGTATCCGATCAGAACTTGAAGGGCGTGCCCATGCATCTTGCCACTTCACGCTGGATGCAGTTTTTATATTCGCGGGGCAGCTCTCTCAACGGATAACAAATGGTTCGCGCCTTTTGCCGGCACTCCTCCTGACTGCTACCATCGGCAATCTGCGTAAGCGAATGATTACGGGTCGACATGCTCATCGCTTGAACGCTCTGATTACTCATTTCTACCGCAAAAGCGCCGCCAACTCCCCAATGGACAGTGCATACCAAACGCTGGTGAGGCAGACAGCACCGTCAACCTCGCTGAAAAGAATAGCCTATCAATGCGGTTTTAATGACGGCACACAATTTACGAAGGCATTCAGGGCACGATTTGGATTGGTGCGGAAGGACGTGGCGAAGTTCGGCGCGCCATTGCTGACAAGCGCTACCTACAATTTTTCCTACGCTCAACACTTGTCGGCCCAGGCAAAGAGAGCAGGGCTGACGAACGGACAGCCTATGCAGCTTGAAAGCTTGAGCCTGGCATAACGCATTTCTTCGCAGCCAGAGATAGCAATGGCCATACGCAATGAAGCCGTTCCGCCAGCTTCTTCTTTTGCATAGCACTTCTGCGAGCGTCTTCTTACCGAACACGCATAACCAATCCTGTCGGCCACTTTCTATGATGTCGAGCCACATAAGTAATATATTGAAAAAATTAGCGATTATGGAAAATACTAAAGCTAAATACGCCTTAGATTTCGCCAGGCTGACAATGGTTTTCGCTGTTCTGGGAAGGTATTTGGCGCGTCGCGATGCGTTGAGCTGACAGCGCAGGAGCAATCTCCTTGACGATTCCGATGCTAACCCGATTTGGTTAAGAAATCTATCCCCCAGAGATGAAAAGCCCCACAGATTGAAAGATGGGAGGCGCTGGTTTGCACCATCGTGGGAAAAAGGCCATGGTCTTTGAAACCAGTGATCGGAAGCCGAAAAACAAGCTCGATATCAAAATTGGAACCGAGCCACGACGAATTCGGCCTCTAACTTTCAGAGAAAAAGTTCGCCGCCCCTCCCCTCTTCGAGCTTTCGTCGTTAGATCGCCGAAGCCACCTGCGCACCTTCTATCATTCCGCAATTGCGCGTTTCGTATTCGCTCCGTCGCATCTGCAGGAGGCCATGTGAAGCGGGCCGGAATAAAGCCCTTTTCGAAATCATCCCGTCATAAAATGAGTATGTCGTACTCCTTGCAGTTTCCAACGGCGGTTATCGGCCTGGTCAAAGACTATTCAGGACGAACCTCAGCATGGGAAAAGCGCAGAAGGCATGTCTCGCCCCCAAAAACAAACGCGTTGGTAACGCCTATATTTCCGTTCTGTATAACCTATCTCTTCTCGAGCTAGGATCCGAGCAGAGCCACTCCACGCCGATGGGTTCAAGGAGTGCCAGTTTATCATTTCGGCGTCGGAATGATGCTTGATAAACTATACCATCAGAGAATCGGCCCGGCGCCTCCAACAACAGGAAAGCTGTCTCATTCCCATGTGGAAACAGACTCTTCTCAATTGAAATTTCCAGATGTAGGAGACCTCTGAATCATAGACTGCCGTCTAAAATCAATATTATCATACAAAAACAAATAGATAGGCTATTCTCAGCCGAATCAATAAAATTTTGTTTAGTTTTACTCTCGGTGCTAACTCTTTGTTAATTCCGTCGCCTCTTGCGATAGAATAAGAATCGGACATAATGACGGTATTTAGGCGGTATTAGTTCCAGTGCCGTCACTAGGGATCCCAAGTAAATGAATATCGCAAATCCAGCAGCAGCTTTGTCGTTTGACGACATGATACTATCGCAAGGGCGCGAGATTTCTCGCAAGCTCAATCTGCTGCGTCACGAAAACTTTCCGCCAGATGCGCGCAAGAATATGCTGCGCCAGTTTTCGATGGCCGAGGCTGCGTACTTCCTTGGTGTCTCCCCCAGCAATCTCAAGAAACTACATCTGGAAGGTAAAGGTGTCGAGCCGACCATTCTGACAGGTGGCCGTCGCGCCTATAGTGTCGAACAGATTCAGGAGCTGCGCCAGTGGCTTGACCAGAATGGTCGCGCTGAAGTGAAGCGCTACGTTCCGCATCGTCGCGGCAATGAGAAGCTTCAGGTCATCGGTGTCGTCAACTTCAAGGGCGGCTCAGGCAAGACGACAACGGCTGCACATCTGGCGCAACACATGGCCCTGACCGGTCATCGCGTACTTGCAATCGATCTCGACCCGCAGGCTTCGCTATCGGCTCTGCATGGCATTCAGCCGGAGCTCGACGAGTTTCCGTCGCTCTATGAAGCCATTCGTTACGATTCCGAAAGGAAGTCTATCCGTGAGGTCATTCGCCGGACGAATTTCCCCGGCCTCGATATTATTCCAGCCATGCTGGAGCTGCAGGAATATGAGTATGACACGCCGCTTGCCATGCAGAATGGCGGCGAGGGCAAGACTTTCTGGAACCGCATCGCGCAGGCTCTCGCCGATGTGGATGGTGACTATGATGTGGTAGTCATCGACTGCCCTCCCCAGCTCGGCTATCTGACGCTGACGGCGCTATCTGCCGCAACATCCGTCCTGATTACCGTTCACCCGCAGATGCTCGACCTGATGTCCATGTCGCAATTCCTCCTGATGCTCGGTGACATTCTGAAGACCGTTCGTCAGGCAGGTGGTGCGGTGCAACTCGACTGGTTCCGCTATCTGATTACCCGTTACGAGCCGACCGACGTTCCGCAAGCGCAGATGGTCGGTTTCATGCAGAGCATGCTCGCCTCGCACATGCTGAAGCACCAGATGTTGAAATCAACCGCGATTTCGGATGCTGGTCTTACCAAGCAGACGCTTTACGAGGTCGAGCGTTCATCGATGAATCGCGGCACCTATGATCGCGCCATGGAAGCCATGGAAGCGGTTAACGCTGAAATTCGCGGCCTCATTCACGAGGCATGGGGGCGTTAGACTGCCGTCTAAAGCGGCGAATATTGAATAAAATCAGGTCTCTGACCGGTTTGAGGACATGAGAATGGCAAGAAAGAACATCTTCGAAAGCGTTATGCGGGACGAACCGGCGGCCGAACAAGCCTCACAGTCGGTCGAAAACGTATCGCGCCGGTTCGGTGCCGCCAAGTCTCTGTCCGCTTCGATTGACGAGCTGGCAAAGCAGGCAGCCCAGAAGCTTGATGGCGAAGCCATTATCGAGCTTGATCCCGCCAATCTTGATGTCTCCTTCGTGGCGGACCGTCTGCCTGAAACGGATGACGAAGAATATCGGGAACTTCTGGAAGCCATTCGCGAGCGTGGTCAGGACAGCCCTATTCTCGTTCGTCCGCATCCCGAGACCAGCGATCGCTATATGATCGTTTTCGGCCATCGGCGCGCGCGGGTTGCCAGAGAGCTGGGCATCAAAGTCAAAGCCGTCATTAAGCCTCTCGCCGATCTGGAACATATTCTGAGCCAGGGCCAGGAAAACTCCGCGCGTGCCAATTTGAGCTTCATCGAGCGTGTTTTCTTCGCGGCGCGTCTGGAATCACTTGGCTTTGAGCGTGAAGCCATACAGGCAGCATTGACAGTCGATTACCAGACCTTGTCGAAGATGCTGACTATTCCGAAGGCTATTCCGGAACATATTCTTCTGGCTATCGGTCCGGCCAAGGGCATTGGTCGTGACCGCTGGTTGGAACTGCGTAAACTGATCGAGATCCCGGGCAGAAAAGATGCAGCAGAAGAGCTTCTGGTGACATCAGCGTTTGAAAATGCGTCATCCGTTGATCGTTTCGAGCAGCTTTACGGCTATCTGAAAGGCGGCAAGCAGAAGAAGCCTGTTACCAAGGCGGCTCTGCGTCCTGGCACCAGCTGGACAGCTTCTGACAAGACGGTCAGCGCAGTTATCAAACAGAATGGCAAATCGGCTACATTGGCGCTCAGTGCAGCCAACGGGCCTCGTTTTGCCGATTGGCTTTCTCGTAATCTGGATGAACTTTATGCGTCGTTCCAGAGCGAGGAGAAGTAAGTAAGCGTAACGAACGGCGGCGGTTGCCACGGTTCGACTGTGTAGTGCATGTCTCCCGAAAGTGGGAACCGGTTTCGGGGTCAAGACATGCGTAGAACAAAGAATAGAGCATTTCCAATGCGTTCAACAAACAGGAAATGCTCTAGCGTTCAATAGTAAGTGTGTTTGCGTCGAAACTGTTCAGGAAGAGGAACGAGACAGCAAAGAAAAAGGCCCCCAAACGTCGCCGTGTGGAAGCCCTTCTCATTGGTTTAGCAGCTAGAGAATCGCAAATCCACGAATCACTGTCAAGTGTAATTAGCGTCATTTCGGCGGGTGGATTTCTTTTGCCTTGTGGAAGGTGAAAGAAAATGGAGATTCAATTGGCCTCGACGCCGTTTGGCAGTCGAAGGATGACGCTTGCCTTGTTGGCAAGTCAACAGAACACACAGCAAATCGCACCGGGAACGGTTGCCGATAAGTGGCAACTGCATCGCTGGCTGTGCGAAGCAAAAACGCAGTTCAGCCTGAATGATCGTTCTCTGGCGGTTCTTTCAGCCCTGTTGTCATTCTATCCGGAAACGGAACTGAATGCGCAGAACAGCCTGATCGTGTTCCCGTCCAACAAGCAACTGGCATTACGAGCCCATGGCATGGCCGATGCAACCTTGCGCCGTCATCTGGCAGCGCTGGTCGATAGCGGTTTCATCCATCGTCAGGACAGCCCGAATGGTAAGCGCTATGCACGCCGTGCCAAAAGTGGAGACGTGCAGATTGCATTCGGCTTTTCACTGACACCGCTGCTGGCACGTGCTCGTGAACTGGAAGCGGCTGCAGAGCAGGTGAGGGCAGAAAAGACGGCGTTGCGTGAAATGCGCGAACGCCTGACATTGCTGCGCCGCGACATTACCAAGCTTGTTGAATTCGCCGCACTGGAAGAACTGGCCGGAGACTGGGAAGACATCCATCATCGTTTCCGCCTGATCGTCGACAGCATTCCTCGTCGTGCAGACTATGAAGAACTGGCGGCGCTGGTCGAATCCATGCAGTACATTCGTGCGGAAATCGATAACACGTTGAAAATTCATGAAAATGTTCAAAATTTGCGCGCCAATGAATCTCAAAATGAGCGGCAGCAAATTGAATCGAATCCAGATTCCCATTTTGAAAAGGCAACGCCTGAATTTATCGACCAGCGCATCAATAAAATCACCAGTGCTCCGTTTGAACCCACGGTTTCGCTCGACATGGTGCTCCGTTCCTGTCCCGAGATCACGGCCTATGCGATTTCATCCATCCGACATTGGCAGGATTTGGCCAATACAGCAGAGAAAGTACGCTCGTTCCTCGGGATCGATGGAAAGCTCTACGATCTCGCAAAGAAAACGCTGGGAACTCACAATGCATCGATTGTGATCGCTTATATCCTGCAGCGCTATGAGCAAATCCAGTCCGCTGGCGGCTATTTGCGAATTCTGACGGAAAAGGCTGCCAACGGCTCTTTCTCGATCAGACCTATGCTTATGGCTGCCCTGAATGGACAAAGTCGTTAGCCATAAAGCCCAGTCAGCATGACAAAACCAAACGGCTATTTAGGTTTCGTATCGTTCATGAAGTTCAAGGAGATCAAGCTATCCAGTATAAGCCGGAAAACAGACACGGAAGATAAAACTCGGCCGGAGCGGATTGTTCGGCTGCCCTTTTCACTGATGTCACGGGTTGCATAACCACTGATATTGGTGCCTCACAACGGCAATTGAGGTTAAGACTATACAGCTCGCGAAGGGTTCGCGCTTTGAAACTTTATGTGGCTGTTAGGTCTGGTCTTAGTCCAGTGCCTGAAAGCGGCGACGGCGTGAACGGCGGCGAGGGCGCAAAGTGTTTAAGTCTTGTTTTTGATCAACCTTATGACGCGGGGGAGGCGAAAGAAGGCGCATGATGAAGAGGATGCAGCACCCGATGGTGAATATCCAGAATATCTCATCGGTGAGATCGTTGATCATGACGCAATCCAGAGCAAACCGCTTGTCCGTTTCCGTGACGCGCGAAACAATATTCCGAGATCAATACCGTCTTGCGAAATCAGGGCCAAGTCACGAAGGCGTGCTTTATCGCCGCGCCGTTGGTATCGCGACACCGCACTCCTGTGGATGGCTGGCAGGCGCTGGTCGCGAACTTCGCACTGATCTGCGATAGGTTGGTCATGCTGCCTTTTTCAATCCATTGTTCCGGCCCGATCCTGGCGGCTGAATTCCCAGACAGGCAAAACATCCTGAGCTGGTCTCTGACACGTCCGGGGTTCGTTTCGGCGTGCTCCGTCGCCTGGCTGGAAGTGCGCAATGATGATCTGACGTTGGAAGTGGACCCGGTGCTTATGCTGCAAGAGAAACTGGCCGAAGCCGGTTACGGCGGAGCGGTGCAGATGATGACATCGCGTAGCGTACACAAACACCATGTTGCAACACGGTGCTCCGGCGAAGCGCATGCCGCCTGCCTTGCCACTGTCGGCCTGTCGAATGCGGGGAGGGTGGGGGAACTCACGCAGATGAAAATGCCCGTTGGAACGATCAATCTTCTGGTTCACATCGACAAGCCATTGTCGGTCGCAGCCCATATAGAGGCTATGTCCATTGCTGCCGAGGCCCGTACCGCCGCTATTATCGAACTCGGCCTCGATGTCGGCGGCAGAGCTGCAACGGGAACCGGAACAGATTGCATCGCCGTTTCCGCTCCGCACGGGCAGGCGCAAGAGACGGCATCATATGCAGGCTTGCATACGGATATTGGGACCGCCCTCGGCGGCGCTGTTTATGACGCAGTGTCCGAAGGCGGCAGGCGCTGGATGAAAGACCAGGGTTTTTGATCGATCAGGCTTCGGCTGCTGCCCCTTTCGGCTTCAGACGCAGAATGAGCGGAACCAGAACAAGGGCGACAGCCGGGAAGACCAGCCAGTTGATGGTTTCCCAGCCTGAAGAATGCAACAGCGACCCTGCAAAGAACGAAGCGCAGGCCACGGTGCCGAACATGATGAAGTCATTCGCACCCTGTGCCTTGCCGCGTTCCGCCGGTGTGTGGCAATCGGTCACCATGGCGGTCGCGCCGATAAAGCCGAAATTCCAGCCGATGCCGAGGAAGATCAGCGCACCCCAGAAATGGCCGACATCAAAGCCGCCCAATGCAATGATGGCGGAGAACGCGATCAAAACCAGACCGAGCGCGGTAATCTTTTCCTTGCCGAAACGGGCGATGAGCTTGCCGGTGAAGAAGCTTGGCGCGAACATGGCGAGCACATGCCACTGGATGCCGAGGGCTGCATGATCGACGGAATGGCCATGGCCGACCATGGCGATGGGCGCCGCCGTCATCACAAATGTCATCAGCGCATAGGAACAGACACCGGCAGCCACGGAAAGGATGAAACGTGGCGAACGGAGAATTTCACCCAGCGGGCGGCCTGTATCATGGATGGCGCCGGGGTCTGTCCTGATTTTCGGCGCGCGCAGCATGAAAAGGACGGGGAGGGCAAGAAGACCCAGAACCGCCTGACTAAGGAAACTGCCCGCAAACATCGCATCCGGAATGGTATCGCGTGTCCAGATAACGAATTGTGGCCCGACGATTGCCGCAACAAGCCCACCCACCATGACCCACGATATGGCGCGCGCCTTCATGTCGCCGGTGGACGCATCGGTGGCGGCAAAGCGATAGCTCTGAACATAAGAGGCGTAGAAACCGGCGGTCAGCGTTCCAAGACAGAAGATGAGGAAGGAGGCGGTAAAAATACCTGCGGCTGCGATCACGCCCGCCGAAGCGCCGACAAGCGCGCCCAGCATATAGGCATTGCGGCGTCCGAACTGTCGCATGAAGAAAGCTGCAGGCAGGGTGCCAAGCGCAAGGCCGAGATTGAACAGGCTGACAGGCAGCGTGACGAGCGCCGGATCGGAAGACAGTTTCTGGCCAACCAGACCGCCAAGCGAAATCACGATAGGCGGGCTGGAAGCGCCCAGTGCCTGTGCAATCGTCAGGACAACAATGTTGCGCCGTGCGGTCGTCATGTCGGTCATCACCAACCCCTCAATCGATAAAACCGGGTTGGTTTTATCCGAAAGCGCATTTGCCGGCAAAATTATTCTACAATTGGATAAAAATTCTCGGCAGGTTCGCGCAGCGGCGGGCGCAATGTCGTGCGGCTGTCATCTAGTGCTTCTAATTTGCAACTCCACTGTTCGATATGGAGCCAACAATGTCCGAGAAACTTTCCCAGCAAAGTCTGTTCAAGACCAGCCAGTTGGAAGAAGCAGATGCCGATCCGCGCAATCCGTCCGATAATCCGACCATGGGCGAAATCATCAGCCGCCGCTTTTCCCGCCGTGGCTTTCTGCGTGGATCGCTTGCTGTCTCGGCCATTGCGGCAACGGTCAGCCCGCTGGCACTGATGAGCGCCGGTGATGCGCGCGCTGCATCCGGTTCGGCCTTTTCCTTCAAGGAGGTCGAGGCCGGTGTGGATGCCCATCACCATGTCGCGGAAGGCTATGATGCCGACGTGCTTTTGCGCTGGGGTGACAAGCTTTTCGCCGATGCGCCGGAATTCGATCCAACCAGACAGTCAGCCGAAGCGCAGGCGCGCCAGTTCGGCTACAACAATGATTATGTCGGCTATATCGCCATCGAGGGATCGCCGGAACATGGCTTCCTCGTGGTCAATCACGAATATACCAATCCGCACCTGATGTTCCCTGGCCTCGTCAAGATCGTCGATGGCAAGGTGGAGCAGGCTCCGCTCTCGAAAGAACAGGTGGATATCGAAATGGCTGCCCATGGCGGCACGATTGTCGAAATCCGCAAGCAGGACAGCAAGTGGCAACCGGTGCTCGACGGTGCAAACAATCGCCGCATCACCTCCAATACCGAGATGGCGCTGAGCGGTCCTGTCGCCGGTCATGATCGCGTCAAGACCAATGCCGATCCTTCCGGCACCAAGGTTTTCGGTACGGTCAACAATTGTGCAGGCGGCGTCACGCCCTGGGGCACCTACATCATGGCCGAGGAAAACATCCATGGCTATTTCATCGGCCAACTGCCGGAAGGTCACGCGGAAACCGCCAATTACAACCGCATGGGCATTCCCGAAGGCTCATACGAATGGGGACGTTTCTACGACCGTTTCGATGTTTCCAAGGAGCCGAACGAACCGAACCGCTTTGGCTGGATCGTCGAGGTCGATGTGTCCGATCCGAACTCCGTGCCGAAGAAGCGAACTGCGCTTGGCCGTTTCAAGCATGAGGGTGCCGAATCCATCGTCAACAAGGACGGGCGCGTGGTCTTCTATCTGGGAGACGACGAACGCTTCGACTATGTCTACAAGTTTGTGACGGCGGGCAAGTTCAACCCGGATGATCGCGCTGCCAATATGGACCTGCTGGATGAAGGCACGCTTCACGTGGCCAAATTTCATGAGGATGGCAAGGTCGAGTGGATGCCGCTGGTATTCGGTCAGGGTCCGCTGACCGAGCAGAACGGCTTCAAAAGTCAGGCCGATGTGCTGATC
The DNA here is from genome assembly GCF_026014005.1 of Brucella sp. JSBI001. Taxonomy (NCBI): domain Bacteria; kingdom Pseudomonadati; phylum Pseudomonadota; class Alphaproteobacteria; order Hyphomicrobiales; family Brucellaceae; genus Brucella; species Brucella sp. JSBI001. The sequence goes on from NZ_CP110339.1 coordinate 2,394,300, forward strand.
GAAACCCGGCGTGCCGGTGATCTTCTCGGCGCGACCAAGATGGACCGCCCGGAAGACGTGCAGCCGAACCCGGTCAATGGCCGTGTTTATGTCATGCTCACCAACAACACGAAGCGCAAGGACGATCAGGTGGATGCCGCCAATCCGCGCGCCAAGAATGCCTTTGGCCATATCATCGAGATCGAGGAAGATGGTCAGGATTTTGCCGCCACGACAGGCAAGTGGGAGGTGCTGCTGAAATGCGGCGATCCTTCCGTGGCCGAAGTCGGTGCCAGCTTCTCCACCGATACGACGCGCAATGGCTGGTTCGGTATGCCGGACAACGCCGCCGTCGACAGTGCCGGTCGGCTTTGGGTCGCAACCGATGGCAACAGCAACAAGGGTACCGGTCGCACGGATGGGCTTTGGGCCGTCGACACGGAAGGCGATGCGCGCGCGACCTCGAAACTGTTCTACCGCGTGCCGGTGGGTGGAGAAATGTGCGGTCCGCTGTTCGCACCCGACGATGAGACGGCTTTCGTCGCCGTGCAGCATCCGGGCGACGGCGGCGAGGATTGGGACGGTCATGGCCGTCCGTCCTATTACGAGGACCTGTCCACCCGCTGGCCGGATTTCAAGGACGATATGCCGGTTCGGCCTGCCGTGGTGGCAATCACCAAGCAGGGCGGCGGCAAGATCGCGGTTTAGAGCGCGTTTCGATCTGACAGGATCAGATGGGCGCTCTAACTTCTTTATTTCAAGCATAATCTTATCGATCCTCGTTTCACTCCGGTCGGATTATGCTCTAATGACTTGATGAGACAGTTGGCCCCCGGTGAAAGTTGGGGGCCTTCGTCAAAGCTTCACGGAAGCGTCAAGCCAGCGATACAAAGCCAGCCTAATTGCGTCCCTGTATTTGAATTCCAACGGGGACTTATCATGATATCGCGTCTCGTCGCTTCGACCATGCTTGCCGGTGCCGTCGCATCGGCTTTTCCGGCCTCCGCTGAAGAAAAGGCTTTTCCTGCAACACTCAAGGCCCATGCCATCCTGCCTGCGAACACGATCATCGCTGCACCGGATGATGCGGCGGATCACCTGAAGACGTCGGGCAAGTTCACCACCGCCGACCGCAAGCGTGCTGAGGGCATCAGCACTGTTGAAGGCAAGGACGGCGTGCGCAAGACCGGTCTGTCTGTGCCGTTCGACGGCCAGCCGGTGCAGGGCTTTTCCGGCATCAAGACCATGGAAGACGGCAGCTTCTGGTCCCTGTCCGACAATGGTTTTGGCTCGAAGCTTAACTCGCCGGATGCCATGCTGATGCTGCACAATGTCAAGTTCGACTGGGACAAGGGAACGGTCGAGCGCGTGAAGACCGTGTTCCTCAGCGATCCGGACAAGAAGGCTCCGTTTCCCATCGTCATGGAAGGCGCTGAAAAGCGCTATCTGACTGGCGCCGACTTCGATGTGGAATCCATCCAGCCGGTTGCGGATGGCTTCTGGGTCGGCGAGGAATTCGGTCCTTTCCTGTTGAAATTCGACATGGACGGCAAGCTGACCGACGTTATTCCGACGGTTGTCGGCGAGACGGAAGTGGTGTCGCCTGATAATCCGAAACTCGCTCTGCCGGCCAATCCGAGCCTCAAACTGCCGTCTTACAATCTGAAGCGCTCTGGCGGCTTCGAGGGGCTGGCGATGTCGAAGGACGGTTCGAAGCTTTATGGTCTTCTGGAAGGCCCGCTTTTCGTCGATGGCGCGCCGGAAAAGACCGAAAGCGGCAAGACGGGCCTGCGGGTCATCGAATTCAACGTTGCCGACAAGAAGTGGACGGGCCGCTCCTGGCTCTATCCGCTGGCCGAGGGTGGCGAAGCCATCGGCGATTTCAACATGCTGGATGAAACCACAGCGCTGGTCATCGAGCGTGACAACGGCGTCGGCACGGCGGACAAGGCCTGCGCCGATCCAAAGAAGCCGCAGGCCGATTGCTTCGATGTGCCGTCGAAGGTCAAGCGCATCTACAAGATCGCTTTCGACGACAGCAATGTCGGCAAGGAAGTGCGCAAGATCGGCTATATCGATCTGCTCGCCATCGCCGACCCGGAAAACAAGCGCCGTCAGGGTGGGCGTGATGGCATTTACGATATGCCGTTCCTGACCATCGAGAATGTGGATCGTGTGGACGACACGCATATCGTGGTCGGCAACGACAACAATCTGCCGTTCTCGGCTGGTCGTTTCCTCGACAAGGTCGATGACAATGAATTCGTCTTGCTGGAAGTGGGTGAGTTCCTGAAAGCCGAATAAAATATCTGCTCCAGAGACTGCGGAGAATATCATTCCCCGCAGTCTTCGAAGCAAAATAGTCGAGAGTAATATAATTCAATTACTTTTTATGGTTGCTTTAAATTTTCCATCGGATAGTTCAAGCTTATCAGGGTGGACTTGAATATCCATCTTGTTCGACTTTATCTCTGTATTGTCTATTTTGATGGAAACGTTGCCGGACGCTTTCATATGGTTGTCTGTTACTTTTTCAAGTCTGTCTGCATTGATTGTAAAGCCGGGATCTGTGACCTGTTTTGGGGCCGCATTTGCTGCAAAGGATCCACTAGCAAGAATAAGGGAAGTAATAATAGCGTAGCCGTAAATTCGCATGGTCTATCTCCAATTAAATAAGAAAAGAATATTAGGCAGAAAATATATACTTCCAGAATCAGGGCCTAATTAAGTCGTGCTTACAATAAGATTCGACGAGATGACGTTTGACCCAACCTGTGCATCACGACCTGCCTGGCATGGAAATTTCAGCCGGTCGCGATTATGTTGGCTCAACTTTGTTTCGCGTATTTCCTATGCTAGAGCTGCAGGAAATACGCCGATATTTATGGAGACGGTGTTGAAGATTTTCATTTTCGGCAGTGTGAATGTGGATGTCAGCGCGCGGATGGCCGCACTGCCGCGTCCGGGGCAGACCGTGAATGCATCGGGCTATGGTATTGGCCTCGGTGGCAAGGGTGCAAATCAGGCGGTTGCGGTCGCCAAGATGGGCGGTGATATCCGCTTCGTCGGAGCTGTCGGCAACGATGCCTTCGGCGAACTGGCCTTGAAGCAGATGCAGGAATTTGGCCTCAACACCGAAAGGGTGCGCGTGATTGACGGCGTCGATACGGGCATGGCGATCATTCAGGTTGAAGAAGCCGGGCAGAACACGATTGCGGTCTGTGCCGGAGCCAATGCGCACTGGTCGGCTGCCGACATCAATGCCTATACTGCCGATATTGCCAGGGCGAAGATTACGCTGTTGCAGCGCGAAGTTCCGCATGAAGCCAATCTGGCCGTGGCAAAAGCCGCGCGTGCGGCAGGCGGCAGTGTTTTGCTTGACCCGGCACCGGTCGGCGATGCAAGCCGCATGGCGGACCTGATTTCACTCAGCGACATCATCTCTCCCAACGAAACAGAAGCTGCTGAAATTACCGGTATCGAGCCGACCGATCTTGCTTCGGCGGAAGCCGCCGCACGCAATCTTCTGGAGCGCGGGCCGAAGACGGTCATCGTCAAGCTTGGAAGCCGTGGTGCATTGCTGGTGACGGCGGACGAGGTCAAACACTTCGCGCCGTTCAAGGTCAAAGTGGTGGATACGGTTGCCGCCGGCGACAGTTTCAATGGTGGTTTCGCGGTCGCTTTCTCGCAAGGTCAGTCCCTGCATGATTGCGTGCGGTATGGTTCGGCAGCGGGTGCGATTGCAGTCACAAGAGCGGGCGCGGGAGCGGCTGCACCGACCGCCGGGGAAGTGGCGGCACTTCTGCAAATTAAGGCAGAATAAAAATTCGGGGCAGTTTGCGCCAGTTTCGCTCATTTTGAGCAGAAAACTGCGCAAAAACCTCCTGTGAAACATGGCGAAGAAGCCGCGAGAATAAGGTACTCGCGGCTTTTTTGTGGCTGAATTATGTCTCAGAGCATGATCCCGAAAAGTGGATACCGGTTTTCGGATAAGATCATGCTCAGAAAAAATCAGAGCGTTGCGAGGCGCTCGGTCAGCAGGCTGAAGAAGCCGTCTGCGTCCACATCCTTGATGAAGAGCGCATTCTTCGGTCGGTCGGTTACCTCCCACCAGTCGACGACTGTTTCGCCGATCGTCAGTTCCGAATTAATTTCGATTTCCACATTGCACTCGCGTCCGGAATAGAGTTCCGGCTTGATGAGATAGGCGATGACGTTCGGGTCGTGCAACGGGCCGCCGTCGGTGCCGTACTTGGCTTCGTCATAGCGCTCGAAGAATTCGAGCCACGCTGCAACCACTTCGCCGACATGCGTGCCAATGCCGCGAATGGCGGCGATGCGCTTTTCGGTGGTGAGCACCTTGTGTGTCACATCGAGCGGCATCATGGTGATCTTGATGCCGGATTTGAACACGACAGCAGCGGCGTGCGGATCGACATAGATGTTGAATTCCGCCGACGGCGTGATGTTGCCGCCCTCGAAATAGCCGCCACCCATCAGCACGATTTCCTTGACGCGCTCAGCAATCTTCGGCTCGCGGATCAGTGCGGATGCGATGTTGGTCAGCGGTCCCAGCGGGCAAAGCGTGACGGTGCCCGGCTCCTCTTTCATCAGCGTTTCGATGATGAAATCGACGCCGTGCTGCGCCTGCAGCGACATGGTCGGGGCGGGTAGGTCGTAACCGTCGAGACCGGTCTTGCCATGGACGTTTTCGGCCGTCACGAGCGGGCGCACCAGAGGACGGATGGAGCCTGCAAAAACCTTGGTTTCCGGCTTTTTCGCCACTTCGCAAATCGTACGGGCGTTGATTTCGGTGCGCGCCAGTGGGCCGTTGCCTGCCACTGCGGTGATGCCGAGAATGTCGAGTTCCGGGCTTGCCAAGGCCAGAAGAATGGCGACTGCATCGTCCTGACCGGGATCGGTATCGATAATGATTTTACGGGCCATGATGGTTTCCTGATGAGGGGATTTAGAGAGCGTTGCGCGCGGCACTGACCGTCTGGTCGACAAGCGCTTCGAAGGAGATTTTCGCCGGGCGGCGCATATAGGTGACGATGTCGTCGGCCAGCAGCGGCTTCGACCATCGTTCGGCGATGATGGCGGACCCGCGCTGGATGGCGATCATGCTCAGAATCTGCGCGGCATTGCAGTCGACGTCGTGGCCAATACCGCAGACGATTTCGAGCGTGCGGTCGAAATCGCCTTCGCCGAACCAGAGCGCAATCACCTGTGCGGCTGCATTCGGATAGACGTGAATCCAGTTATATTCGGCATATTCCACATCGCATTTCGCCCATGCGTCCTGCCAGTTGCCGGCAGAATGGCAGGCATCGAGCGCGAAGGCCAGAACCGCGCCATATTCGGTGTCGGTTGAGAAAAGCGCTGCTGTCGAGACGAGCAATTCGCGCGTGTCGCCAATTGCAAAGCGCGCGCCGCCATGACAGCATTGAAGACTTCGCCCAAAATACCGTTTCCGGCATGGGAGATTTCGGCGTCCATCCAGGCGAGGCGGGCAGCTTCGCGGGCACGCCCCGGCACGACCATGCCGCAGATTGTGCCGCGCATCTGTGCGCCGATCCATTCATCGAACGGATTGTCGGAAGTGCCGGTTTCGGGCGCGGTGAGGCCGCGCCGCATATTGGAAAGCGCGATTGCCTCCGCCGACCAGCCAAGCGGGATCAGCGAGGTCCAGCGCTCGGCAATGTCGGCGCTGGTCACGGCAGAACCCTTGTCGCCGAAGGCTTCGAGAAATGCGATCTCGAAGGTGATGTCGTCATTATAGGTGTTGGGCTCGCGCACATAATCGCGGATCGGTCCGAAGACCTCGGCGATGTTTTCTGCCGTATAACCTTCGAGCGCCGTACCAGCCGCAGCGCCCACGAGCTGCGCCATCCAGGCGGCTGCGGTGCGGTCGCGGAAATCATCGGACTGGACAGCATAGAGCACATCGTCAGGCCATTGAACGGCGGCGTCGAATTCGTCCCACGATCCGTAACGCACCGTCTTTTGTGACGGATGGTCCGGATCGGGCCGTGCAGCGCGCATGAGGACACGCAGGCGCATGTCGACGCGATACAGCGTTTCAAAGTCACCGCGTTCAAGTGCGGTCAGCCCGTCGCGAAGAAGCTCCTCATAGGGAGCAAGAACGAAGCCCTTGTTTTCCAGCGATTGCAGCGCACCGGCCATCAGACATTCAGGTGCTGCCGATCCCGGCACGTTGCTTTTCCAGAACATGGCCATGAGATCGTCCTGCGCCTTCATTGCAGCGCTTGCATCCCAAGTCTGTTCTTCCGCCGTGCGCACCACCGGTTTCGTGTCGCGCAACAGATCGCGGGTCAATTCCCAAGCTTTCATTTCATTCTCATTTTTATGCATTTCAGGAGTTTTTCAATTGCTTTGCGCGCCGCTGACGGCGCGCCGCGTGGATCGTCAGCACAACGACCGGGACGAGATAAGGGATCATCTGCATCAGTTCGAACGGCAGTCCGAGGCTCTGAAGCGTGATGGCGAAAGATTCAGCCGCCGCAAGAACCAGGCTTGCCACAAGCGTGCCCCATGCGGTTCCCTGTCCCATGACTTCCGCCGCAATGGCGATGAAACCGCGACCTGCAGTCATGTTCTGGGCAAACCATGTGACATAACCGAGCGACAGATAGGCACCGGCTGCACCGCCGAAGAGACCGGACAGAACAAGCGCCATCATCTGTACCCGGCCCGTATGGATACCGGCGGCGCGTGCCGATTTCGGATCGACGCCGGTGGCGCGCAGATGCAGGCCGAAGCGTGTGCGCATCATCAGGAGGCTGACCGCCGGGACAGCGAGAAGGGCGGCAAAGGTCAATATGTGGATATTGCCGATGAAAGGCACGGGGAGGCTTGGCAGAGCGCCGCTTTTCAACGCGCCCGACATGCCCTTGTCGCCCGTTGCAAGAAAAAGCCCGAGCGTCGTTGCCGCTGCAGCCGCGATGTTGAGTGCAATGCCGGTCATGATGAGATCAGTGCCAAGCCGGTTGACCGAAAGCGACATCAACCAGCCGAGAGCTGCACCTGTGATGAGCGCGGCCAGCAGGCCGACAGCCGGGCTGCCGGTGGCGGCACTGGCCAGAACGGCAATGAGCGCCGCCGACAGCATCATGCCTTCCATGCCGATATTGAGAACGCCTGCGCGGTCGGAAATCATCACGCCGAGTGCTGCCAGCAACAACGGTGTCGCCACGCGCAGGATGGTGCCGATGAAGGATGGATCGAGAATTTGTGCGAGAACCATGCTCATGGTTGTACTCCGGCCTGCACTACCGCTTGTTCTCCTTCGCGATTGCGAAGGTTGCGGATCAGCCGCAATACGGTCGGATGATTGTGAATGACGCTTGCCGTCGCGCCCACCATGATGGCGGCGGTCACAAGCCCCACCACTTCGGTCGGGATGTTCATGTTGCGGGCCAGAAGATCGCCGCCGATCTGCACGAAGCCAAGGAAAAGTGCGGACGGAATAAGCAGGAACGGATTTTCGCGCGCCAGAATGGCGACGACAAGGCCGGTCCAGCCATAGCCGGGCAGATCGAGCCAGGCAAAGCGGGCATGAAGGCCGAGCACTTCCAGCGCACCGGCCATGCCCGCCACCAGTCCGCCGACAATCTGGGCACGCATGATGATGCCCTTGAGTGGCAGGCCAAGATGATTGGCAAAGCCCGGACTGGAGCCTGCGATACGGATATTGAGGCCCGAGCGCGTCCAGTAAAGCCAGATGCCGCCAGCGATACAGGCCAGAATGGCAATGATCGAACCGCTGTTGAGACGCGTACCGGCGAGCAGACGGTCAAGCTTGGCATCCGGCGGAATCCTGAGCGACATCATCCCGCCCGCAGCCGGGTCGCGGATGACATAGTTGAGGACGAACAGGCCGAGAAACAGGAAGGCGTAGTTCAAAACGAGTGACGTCACCATTTCCGATGCGCCGAAACGCAGCCGCAGTGCTGCCGGAATGGTGCAGGCGAAACTGCCCGCAACCGCGCCGCAGAGGATCGCGACCGGCAGCGAGAACCAGCCAAGCGAAGGGAGCAGAACAGCGCCCGCCACAGCGCCGAGCGCGCCGAGGAAGAAGCCGCTTTCCGCGCCGAGATTGAACAGGCCGGAGCGGAACATGATGGTGATCGCAAGGCCGGTCAGCATGATCGGCGTTGCCGCTTCCACCACATTGCCCATATGGCGAATGCTGCCGAATGGTCCGAGGAAAAACGTCTTAAGAACCCCGGCGGGATTGTCCTGCATCAGCGCCAGCGGCACCAGAAGCACGGCCATGATGACGGCGATGACAAGCACGGTCAGGAAGAATGGAATGAGATAGGAAATCAGTCTGCGCATTACGCTGCAACTCTCTGCTTGAGCATGATCTCATCCAAAAACCGCGTTACACTTTTTGGAATCATGCTCGTGTCCCCAGCATATAAGGTCCAAGGACAGCCGGTGTGATGTCTGGCCCGTTTTCCATAACGGCAACGATGCGTCCGTTAAAAAGAACGATGATGCGGTCGCTGAGGCGCAGCAATTCATCGAGATCGGCGCTGACGAGCAGCACGGCGCAGCCGCCTTGCGCCACTTCGTCGATACGGCGATGCAGGAAGGCTGCCGCCGAAACGTCGATGCCGCGTGTTGGCTGGTCGGCGATCAGGAATTTCGGATTGGTGGCAAGTTCGCGCGCGGCGATGAGCTTTTGCGCATTGCCGCCGGAAAGGGAATCGAGCCGTTCGGTGATTGCGCCTGCGCGCACCGAATATTGCTTTATCATCCCGCTGACACGGGCCTTGATCGCATTCCAGCGCAGGAATGGCCCCCAGAAGATCTGCTTGTCGGCGGTAATTGATCCAGTTCCGGCGATCGCGTTTTCAGCGAGAGACAGGCCGGGTGCGCCACCTTGCGAAAAGCGGTCGGCTGGCAGATAGCCAAGACCTTGTCTACGCCAGCTTGCCGTATCAGCGCGCAGCATATCCTCACCGTTGAGGCTGATCGTGCCGCTGGCCGCTTCGGCAAGGCCGGAAAGCACCGATACGAGGCCGCGTTGGCCGCTGCCATCGACACCGGCGACGCCGACGATCTCGCCTGCACCGACGGTCAGGTTCACATCCTTGATGCGGTCTGCCGGGTCGGCTGCTTTTGTCGTAACGCCCTTCATGTCGAGAACGGTTTTCATTGCGCCGTGCTTGTGGGCGCGCTCCGGAATGTCGACCGCATGGCCCATCACCATCTGCATGATGGCATCGTCCGGCACGTCGGCAAGCTTTTCCGTGCCCGCAACCGCGCCCGCACGCAGCACGGTTACGCTTTCGGCCAGCTCGCGCACTTCGTTCAGCTTGTGGGAAATGAAGAGGATGGTAATGCCTTCGTCGCGCAGCGCCTTCAGCTTGCGCATCAGCTCCTCGATCTCCGGCGGAGAGAGAACAGCTGTCGGCTCGTCGAGGATCAGGAGCCTCGTGCGGCGCGCCAGCGCTTTCAGGATTTCAACCTTCTGCTGGGCGGCGACGGAAAGCGCGCCCGTGATCGCTTCGGGGTCAGCGTGCAGATCATATTGCTGCATCAGCGCTTCGACCATTTTGCGCGCGCTCACACGGTCGATCAGCCCTGCCTTTACCGGCTCATGGCCGAGAATGATGTTTTCGGTAACCGTCAGGGTCGGCACGAGCGAGAAATGCTGGTGCACCATACCGATGCCTTGTGCCGCAGCATCTTCCGGCGACCAGGACGCAATGTGCTGTCCATCGACGATGATTTCGCCTGCCGTGGCATTTTCGATGCCGAACAGGATTTTCATGAGCGTGGATTTGCCCGCACCGTTCTCGCCGCAAATGGCATGGATGGAGCCTGCGCGGATCGAAAAAGACACGTCGCGAAGCGCCTGCGTGCCGTTCGGATAGACCTTGCTCACATCGCGGAAGGCGACGATTGGGCGGAAGGCGACGATAGCATCGCCGCCTTCAATATTTTCAGCTGGATTTTCCACGATCAGGGACGAACCTTGTTGCGGATCGCGTTAAGATCCTCGGTGCTCATGCCGAATGCGGTCGGAACCGTGATCTTGCCTTCGGAAATCTCGTCGGAAGCCTTCTTGATGGCATCCTTCATTTCCTGGGTGGCCATGGAAGCCATGTTGCCGTCCTGCACGATGCCGACAGCGCCTTCCTTGAGGCCAAGCGCTTCCGCCTTGCCGAACGGCAGGTCGCCTGCCTTGAAACGTTCATAAGCTTGCAGAAGGCTTACATCGACATTCTTCAGAACGGAGCTGACGACCTGCTTGGCAATGGCCGGATCGCTATCCTTGAAGATCGCTTCCTGATCGGAATCGACGCCCAGAACATATTTGCCGGTTTCCTTGGCAGCCGAAAGCTGGCCGAGGCCGGTCTGCGAGGCGACGACGAAGCCGAGCGACACGTCGGAACGATACTGCGCGAGACCGAGTTCCTTACCCTTTGCGGCATCCATGAAGGATCCGGCATAGGAAATCGCGATCTTGGCATCAGGCATGACCGACTGCGCACCGGCAATGTAGCCGACGAGGAAGTCGTTGATGACCGGAATGTCCATGCCGCCGAGGAAGCCGAGATTTTTGCCTGTATCGCCGAGCTTGCCTTCCTTCAGGAGCGAAGCTGCCAGCATGCCGCCGAGATAGGAACCTTCGTTCTGCTTGTACTGGATGGAATAGACATTGTCGTAGCCGCCTTCTTCATAAGGCACGCTCGCATCATAGAGGATGTATTTCTTGTCGGGATATTGCTGGGCAACGGAGCCAACGGTTTCCGACATCTGGTAGGTGCCGCCGATGATCAGGTCCCAGTCCTGTTCGGACGCATCGAGGAACACCGGCTCCCATTTCGTCGGATCGTCGCCGATTTCGAGAATCTTGGTCTCGACGTCGTCGCCATACTTGTCCTTGATCATCTTCATGCCCTTGGCAGCGCTGTCGAAGAACGACTTGTCGCCGAGCGCGCCATTGATGATGAGCAGGATCTTGTCCTGAGCCTGTGCCGCCGTGGTGGCAAACGTGCCCATCGCCGTCGATGCGGCGAGAGCAAAGGCAAGGTGGATTATTCCCCGTCTGGTGGATTTGATCACAACAGAACTCCAATACTGTAGCGTTATAGAGATGGATTTTCTGCTTTGGATAATTTGCCTCCGCCCACAGAACCCCCACACCTGACAGCGATCAAACGCTGACGGCGTGTGTGAGTCAATCGCCAAACTTTTTGCCCGCTGTGGACAAAGCAAGTCTGTTGCGCGCAACGGGGCTAAAGCTTTCGATTATTTCAACAAAGCCTGATTTGGATGCCGCAGTGTCGGGTCGAATGGATTGAGCTTTTGCGAGATGATCGCCGCTTCCTTGCGCAGCAGTTCCGTCACCGTCTGCTGGCGCTTTTCGGTGAGGCGCGCGGCAAGCGTGCCGATGCTGAGCGCTGCCACGGCTTCACCGTCGCCGTTCAAAATTGGCACGCCGAGACCTGCCATACCGTCGATCATGTTGAAGTTGAAGGTTGCCGCACCGCTCTTGCGCACTTCCTCGATCATGATGCGCAGGTCGACCTCGTCCACTGACGATTTGTCCAGAATGCGGGGCATGTTGAAGCGTATGATCGCCTCGCGCTCTTCTTCAGGCAGGAAGGAGAGGATGGCGAGGCTACCCTGACCGATGCCGAGCGGCACTTTGCCGCCAATGTCGCCGGTAAAGGAGCGGATCGGAAACGGGCCTTCCACGCGGTCGAGGCAGACCGCATCGAAGTTGCTGCGTACCAGCAGGAAGACCGTATCGTTGAACGTTGTCGAAAGCCGCAGCAGTGACGGGCGCGCAATGCTCAATATGCCGTCGCGCTGGCGCGCCTGCGCCGCCATTGCGAAAAACTCCAGCGACAGGCGATAGGCTTTCTTGTCGGGAAGCTGTTCGACAAGATTTTCCGCAATCAGCGTCTTCAGCAGGCGATGGGTCGATGGCTGGCTGAGTTCGAGGTCCCGCGCCAGATCGATCAGCCGCACGCCATCCTCGGTGCTGGATGCCAGACCTTTCAAAATATGGATTGCCTTCACCAAACTTGAGTTAAGTGCGGCGCCGGATTTCGGATTCTCAGATATATCATCCATAAGATTGCTTCCAAATTCTGTATTTTGAAAGAAATATATAATTTCTTCCGGATATGGAAATTATAATTTGCATTCCTGCGGGATTTTCCGCCAACTGGAACCGTCGCCAATGGGAAGGTCCGGCAAGGTATTGCAACCAATGCTGTAAGCGGGTCGGCGGTTTTAACTTGACGCAATGGGGAACGCTGCGGCTGCGTTAGCGGCTGGATAATCACGCGTTCAAAAGACCCAAGGTCCGGTCAGCGCAGAAAATGCGCGATCAAGCCGCTCCCGCCAGCCAGCCCCGATGAAGAGGCGACGTGAGACAATATCACGGCGTTTCTGCTCCCTGTCATTCAGGAGGAGATTAGGCCGAGAGGGAGATGCAATGAGCTTTTTGACCCTTTCCGGAATTTCCCGCCACTACGGCAAGTTCGCGGCTGTCGACAATTTCAACTTGGCGATTGAAAAGGGCGAGTTCATTTCGCTTCTCGGTCCTTCCGGCTGCGGCAAGACCACGACCTTGCAGATGATCGCCGGGCTGGTGACGCCGACGGCAGGTTCCATCACGCTTGACGGACGTGAAATCACGCGCCTCGCTCCGGCCAAGCGTGAACTGGGCGTCGTTTTCCAGAGCTATGCACTCTTCCCGCATATGACGGTGGCGCAGAATGTGAGCTTCGGCCTCGAAATGCGCAAGGTGCCAAAGGCAGAGCGCGAAAAGCGCGTTCGCGACGTGCTGGAACTGGTGCATCTCAGCGCACTTGCCGATCGTTACCCGCGTGAAATGTCGGGCGGTCAGCGCCAGCGTGTGGCCATTGCCCGTGCGCTGGTCATCAATCCGCCGGTATTGCTGCTCGACGAGCCGCTTTCCAATCTCGATGCGCAGCTGCGTGAAGAAATGCAGTTCGAGCTGCGCCGCATCCAGCGCACTGTCGGCATTACCACCATCATGGTCACGCATGATCAGGCCGAAGCGCTTTCGATCAGCGATCGCATCGTGGTTATGGAAAAGGGCGTCATCACGCAGGTCGATGCGCCCTACAAGCTCTATGAGCATCCGCATAACCACTTCATTTCCAACTTCGTCGGCAAGTCGAACTTCCTGAAGGCGCGCGCTGAAGGCGATATGATCGCGCTGGCCGAAACGACAATCCGCTTCCCTGCAAATGGCAGACAGGTTTCCGGCGAGCTTTCCGTCTTCATCCGTCCTGAAAAGGTGCAGCTCGTTGCAGCGGGTGAGGGGCATGTCGCCGGTGAAGTGACGACGCGCTACTTCATGGGTGCGCAGTGGCTGCTCGGCGTGACAACGCCTGCGGGCCAGCTTTCGGTGGCCCTGCCCAATCTCGGCAACCCGCCGCCATCGGAAGGCACATCGGTCGGCCTTAGCTGGAACCATGAGGATTGCCGTATCCTCACCGCAGGGGTGAACTGAACATGTCGGCCGTCACCTCACAGGATACATCCGCCGCGCCCAAAGGGCAGCGCGATCTGACGCCGCTCTTTCTGGTCGGGCCGTCGACGCTTCTGTTCTTCGCGCTGGTGCTGCTGCCGCTCGGTCTCACCGTGCTGCTTTCATTCAACAGCTACAGCTATGACAAGGGCATCGAGAACGTCTACACGCTTGCCAATTATACGCAGGTTCTCAAAGACCCCTATTACCTCTCGATCTTCTGGCGCACGCTCAAGCTGGCGCTGATCACAACCGTCATCACGGTGCTGATCGGTGTGCCCGAGGCCTATATTCTTTCCAATATGCGCAAGCCATGGCGCTCGATCTTCCTTTTGGTCATCATCGGCCCGCTTCTGGTTTCGGTCGTGGTCCGCACATTTGGCTGGAGCATGTTGCTGGGGCGCAATGGCCTCGTGAACAGCGCGCTCGACATGGTCGGCCTGCCGACGACGCAAATCCTCTACAGCGAGACAGCCATCGTCATCGGTCTGGTGCATATCATGCTGCCATTCATGGTGATTCCGGTCTGGACCGTGCTGCAAAAGCTCGATCCGTCGGTGGAAGCCGCAGCGCTGACACTCGGCGCATCGCGCCTGACAGCACTTCGCCGTGTGGTGTTTCCGCAGGCAGTGCTTGGCATCCTGTCGGGCAGTCTCATCGTGTTTGCGCTTTCGGCCAGCTCTTTTGCCATTCCGGGCCTGCTCGGCGGGCGTCGTCTCAAGATGGCGGCAACGGTTGTCTATGACGAGTTTTTGATCGAGCTGAACTGGCCGCTGGGTGCTGCCATCGCCATCATCGTTCTGGTCGCCAATCTCGTGATCATGATTGCCTATAATCGTCTGCTCGAAGGGCAGGCCAAGAAGAAGCTGGGATAGAGCCATGACGAAGAACGGTCCTTTCGCTCTTTTCTTCCACACGCTGATCGTCATCTTCATGCTGGCGCCGATGGTTGTGGTGTGTCTGGTGGCCTTCACGCCGGAAAACACGCTGACAATGCCGTGGAACGGCCTTTCACTGCGCTGGTTCGCTGCCGTGTTTGCGCACAATGATTTCATGACCTCGTTCTATAACAGCGTGCAGCTGGCTTTCTTCTCGGCATCCATTTCGACGCTTCTGGCCGTGCCATCGGGGCTCGCGATTGCTCAGTATAATTTCCGTGGTCGCGATGCGTTGAACGCGCTTTTCCTGTCGCCGCTCATCATCCCGCATCTGGTTCTGGGCGTTGCATTCCTGCGCCTGTTCTCGCTGATGGGCTTTACCGGCTCCTTCGTCTGGCTGGTTGCGGCACATTCGATTGTCGTCACGCCCTATGCGCTGCGCCTTATCCTTGCTTCGCTTGGCAGCATGGATCGCAATGCGGAAAATGCGGCGCGCACGCTGGGTGCCGGTGAATGGACCGTGTTCCGTCGCGTCACCTTGCCATTGCTTGTGCCGGGTCTGTCGGGCGGCTGGCTGCTTGCCTTCATCAATTCGTTCGACGAACTCACCATGTCGATCTTCGTGACCTCGCCGTCCACGGTCACGCTGCCGGTCCGCATGTATATGTATGCCAGCGAATCCATCGACCCGATGATGGCAGCGGTGTCGGCCCTGATGATCCTCGTCGCCACCGTGACCATGATTATCATCGATCGCATGTTCGGCCTCGACCGGCTGCTGGTGGGCAAGGGTTGAGCAGGCAGATCATGACGATCCCGGTTTCCCCTTCGGCGGCTCAGTTCCGCAGACGGTATCGGCTGACTGAGCAGCCGATCAGCTTCTCGCTTGACGGCGTTTCCTTCGAGGGACGCCGTGGCGATACCGTGCTGACCGCCATTCTCTCCGTGCAGGGAAAGCTGCGTCATACCGAGTTTACCGGTGAGCCGCGGGCAGGCTTCTGCCTGATCGGCGCATGTCAGGATTGCCACGTCATGACGGCTGATGGCCACAAGCTTCGTGCATGCACCACGCTTCTGGAAGACGGCATGGCCTTTGTGACGGAGCCCGCGATATGAGTGCGGTTCCCAATCCGGTCATTGTGGGCGCTGGTCCTGCGGGCATTCGCGCCGCCGAAACGCTGGTCAAGGCGGGTCTCAAGCCTATCGTGCTCGACGAAGGTTTTCGTTCCGGTGGTCAGATCTATCGTCGCCCGCCGCTCGATGACGGGCGCAGCTATCGAAGCCGTTACGGGTCGGAAGCGCATAAGGCCGAAGCGCTGCACAAAACCTTCGACGCGTTGCGTAGCGTAATCGACTATCGCCCGGAAACACTGGTCTGGAATATCACGCGCGGTGAGGGTGATCGTCTCGATCTCCTGACCAAGGGTGTGCATAGCCAGCTGCCTTACAGCCATCTCATTCTGGCGACGGGTGCGACTGATCGGGTTCTGCCGTTCAAAGGCTGGACCAAGCCCGGCGTCTATACGCTTGGTGCATCACAGACCGCACTCAAGGCGCAAGGCTGCACGGTTGGCGAACGCGTGGTGTTCATGGGTTCAGGTCCGCTGCTTTATCTGGTCGCCTGGCAATATCATCATGCCGGTGCGAAGGTTGCAGCCGTGCTCGACACAGCGCCCTTCGCTTCAAAGTTTCATCTGGCACATCTGGCGCTCTATGCACCGCGCATTGTCGCTCTCGGCGCTTATTACGGCCTGCGACTGAAGCTTGGTGGCGTGCCGATCCATTATAATGTGCGACCAGATGAAGTTCTGGGCGAGGGCCATGTCGAAGTCATTCGCTATCGCACGGGCAAGCGTGTTCGCGAGGTTGAATGCGATGCGCTGGCCTATGGTTTTGCGCTGCGTCCCGAAACCCAGCTTGCCGATCTCGCCGGTTGCGAATTCCGCTTTGAAGAACGTGACCGCGCATGGCTTCCTGCTGCCGACAAGCTCGGCCGTTCAAGCCGCGAAGGTGTTTACGTGGCGGGCGATGGCGCGGGCATCGCGGGTGCGGATGCTGCTGAAATTCGTGGGTCATTGGCCGCGATGGCCTTGCTGCGCGACAGGAGCCTGCCGTTTGACGAAGGCACCGAACGCGGCCTTCTCGCAAAGCTCGATCATATCTATCGCGAGCGCCTGATCGTCGAAAAAGCTTTCCCGTTCCCGCGCGACTGGTTCGATACAATCGCAGGCGATGTCACGCTTTGCCGTTGCGAAGAAATCGCGGTGCGTGATGCCAAGACGGTTATCGGCAAGGGTGATGTGCGCGAGATCAACCGGCTCAAGGCGCTTACCCGTGTGGGGATGGGGCGTTGTCAGGGGCGCATGTGTACCGCTGCCGCCGCAGAACTTCTGGCGTCGATGCAGGACAAGGCGCCCGCAGAAGCGGGCCGCATCCGCGCCCAGGCACCGGTCAAGCCGATCCCGCTTGGCTTTGGCGCTCCGGCCAGAGAAGGCGCTTCGTCATGACAAAGCATCTTCAGGCCGATGTGGTCATTATTGGCGGCGGGATTGTTGGCGGTTCGGCGGCGCTTTTCATGCGTCAGGCCGGGCTGTCGGTCATTCTGCTCGACAAAGGCTTTTGCGGGGCGCAGGCAAGCGGCGTCAATTATGGCGGCGTTCGCAGGCAGGGTCGCGCGCCGGAACAGCTGCCGCTCGCACAGCGTTCGCACGCATTGTGGGCGCGTCTGCCGGAACTTATCGGCATCGATGGCGAATATATCCGCAGCGGCCATTTGAAACTTGCCCGCACGGAGGCGCATTTTGCAAAGCTTGAAGCCTATGCGGCTACAGTGCAGCCGCTTGGGCTCGATGTCGAGCTGATCGGTGGCAATGCCGTGCGAGAGCGTTTCCCATGGCTTCCGGGCAACGTCGCGGGTGCTTCGCTCTGCGCGGAAGATGGCCACGCCAATCCGCGTCTGGTCGCGCCTGCCTTTGCCCGCGCAGCACTTGCTGCCGGTGCCACGGTGCTGGAAAACACCCCGGTCATCGAAGCGCGTGAAACCGGCGATGGTTTTGCCATTCTGGCGGGAAACGGTATCGAAATCCGCTCGCGTCTCCTGTTCAATTGCGCCGGTGCATGGTCGGATCAGTTTGCGGCTTCATTTGGCGAGCCGGTGCCGCTCCAGCGCATCTATCCATCGATGGTTGTAACCGAGCCAATGCCGTTTCGCCTGCCGCTGAGCCTTGGCGAAGAGGGTGGCGGCTTCTATGGCCGTCAGGTCACGCGCGGCAATTATGTCATGGGCGGCGGACGCGGCACGCCGCTTGAAAACCCGGATTTTTCGCGGCCTTCGGTCAATGCGGCTTCATCGGTGATGCTGCGCGCCATCGAACTTTTCCCGCATCTGAAAAACGCCCAGGTTATCCGTTTCTGGTCCGGCACTGAATCGGAAATGCCGGACGACAATCCGGTGATCGGGCCAAGCAGCCGGGTCAAAAATCTCTTTCACGCCTTTGGATTTTGCGGCGCCGGTTTCCAGACCGGCCCGGCTGTGGGCGCCGTTCTTTGCGATCTCGCCGTTAAAGGCGAGACGGAAACACCGATCGATGCATTCCGCATCGACCGGTTCGATAAAAACTCAAACCACAAAGGGGAGTAGCATGAAAACTCAATTCACTAACAAGGCCATCACCAAGTCCGCCCTGTTGGCGCTCGGCCTGTCGGTCGCCTTTGCTTCCGCCGCATCGGCTGAAACCAAGACGCTCTATATCGGCATGAATGGCGGCAATATGGAGAAGGCCTATACCGAGCACGTTCTGCCGGAATTCGAAAAGGCCAATGACGTGAAGGTCGTTGTCGTGCCGGGCACTTCGGCGGATATTCTCGCCAAGGCAACCGCGCAGAAAGACAATCCGCAGATGCATGTCATGCTGCTCGACGACGGCGTCATGGTGCGCGCGATCAGTTCCGGCCTGTGCCAGAAGATTTCGGATGATCCGGTTCTGGCTGACATTCAGCCTGCCGCACGCCTCAAGGACGACATGGCCATCGGCATCGATATGGGCATGACCGGCATTGCCTATAACAAGAAGCTTTTCGACGAAAAGGGCTGGGCAGCACCGACCTCGTGGATGGACTTTGCCGACGAAAAATATGCGAACGCCGTCGTGTTCCAGTCGGCTTCCGCTTCGACTTTCGGCCTCCATGCCTTCCTGATGTTCAACCGCATTCAGGGCGGTGATGAAAAGAACCTCGAGCCGGGCTTCGAAAAATTCCCGGGCACAATCGGCAAGAACGTTCTGGAATACATTCCGTCATCGGCCAAGATTTCGGAAATGGTGCAGACCGGCGAGGCAGCGATCTTCCCGCTGACGCCGACGGGCGTCAACAATCTGAAGGCCAAGGGCATTCCGGTTGAATATGCACAGCCGAAGGAAGGCTCTGTCGTCCTCGCCGTGACCGAATGCGTGCTCGCAGGCAACAACGAACCGGAACTGAGCCAGAAGCTTGCTCACTATCTGCTTTCCGCCGATGCGCAGAGCAAGGCGCTCGACCATGGCAACCTCATTCCGTCGAACCAGAAGGCGAAGGCCGGTACGCCCGATGCGCAAGCCAAGCTCGACGCTTTCAACGGTTACATGAAGACAGCCAATACGCTCGACTGGGATGCCGTCAATGAAGGTCGCCAGCAGCTCAACAGCCGCTGGAACCGCACCATCGAAAAGTAAGATCAATATATGATCTGAGAAGCTCGCCTCGGGAAACCGGGGCGGGCTTTTTGCTGGAAAGCCGCTTACGCATCGCCCGCTGATATTGTAGCTTGCCCGCAAATCATCCGGGCAAATCGATGGATCGGGGCAAGCGTGAAAAAAGCGGCAGCATTCGCATTCCTTGGAATTCTGGTGGCGGCACCTGCACTTGCCGAAGATAATTGGAAAGCCGTCGAGGAAATCAAGACCTACGCCATTGCCGGGAAAACCGGTCCCGAACTTTATGAATCCATCGGCGAGCGTGGCCCGAAGATCGGCGGCGGCAAAACCCGCGTCATAGCCCATACCAGCTATGTGCTGACCTGGGACCGGAAGTTCGACCGCTCCAACAATGCCTGCACGATCCTGTCCGCCACGCCGAAGCTGAAGATCACCTATACGCTGCCGAAGCCCTCGCAGAAGCTCAATTCCCCGGTGAAAGAACACTGGGAAACTTTCTCCGAAGGCATCCGCAAGCATGAGCTTGTGCATGGCGACCATGCCAAGGACATGACGCGCGAGATCGTGCGCCGGACCGTTGGCCTGTCGGTTCCAAACGATCCGAAATGCCAGAAAATCCGCAAGGTGCTGATCAAGGAAATCACCGATATGGTGGACGTCCAGCGCGCTCAGGGCCGCGCCTTCGACAAGGTCGAGATGGGCAATGGGGGCAATGTCCATCAGCTTATTCTGGCGCTGGTGAACGGTGGCTGATTTTTCGTCAATAGCCTGTGCTTCGCACAGAAATCCGCTCTTTTGAACCAGATGGAACATTTCTGATATCCTTGTAATAAAGGCTTTCATGCGTTTGTTCAAACAGAACCGATTGACTTCCTAACCAGTTAGTACATTTTAGAGAGATGGCGCAGCTGACCGATGCGATTCCGTTCTGAAGCGGGATGGATGAGGAGGATTGATTGCTGGTCACGATGAGGCACATGCCGGAGACCGGAATGGTTTTCTGGCAGGGCTTTCGTTGCGATGGTCGGCCCGGATCGGTCAAGGACTGTGGGGAAAGCGATGTTTCGCCTCGGGATGTATGGGACATCCCGCCGGTGATGCCGGGTCGCTTTCACCCGAAACCCGAAAAGGGGCGGCAGTCTTTAAGTAATGCGCCGGGAGGAGGAACATGAAAGCTTTAGTCGATTTCTATTTTACCGCGGCGCGGTTCGCCATTGCCTGCCTTCTTGGTTGCATGGTCGTGCTCGTGTTCGGCAATGTGGTGCTGCGCTATGCCTTCAATCAGGGCATAACGGTTTCAGAAGAACTGTCGCGCATCTTCTTCATCTGGCTCACCTTTCTTGGCGCAGTGGTCGCCATGCGCGACCATGCGCATCTGGGCGTGGATTCGCTGGTGCGCCGCCTGTCGCCTACGGGCGCGCGCATTGCGCTGGTCGCCGGCCATATCATGATGTTCGGCGCGACATGGCTGGTTCTTTCGGGAAGCTGGACGCAGACACTCATCAATATTCCGACGCTGGCCCCGGCGACAGGCATGTCGATGGGCTGGTTTTATGGCGCAGGGCTGGCCTTTGCAGTCCCCGCACTCCTGATCATTGCGTGGAACGGTTTCGGCATCGCAACCGGGCGGATCGATGTCGCCGGGACGCATTTCGTGACGGATAGCGAGGAGCATGTCACGCCCGTCTCGACCGATGAAAATCGCAAGTAGGGCGCGCCGACCATGACCTTGCTCATCTTTCTTGCCGCCCTTCTGGTTCCGATGGCGCTTGGCGTCCCTGTTGCCTTCGCGCTCATCATCAGCGGTGCGGCGCTGATGATGTATATGGATTTGTTCGACGCCCAGATCGTGGCGCAGAACGTGCTGAACGGCGCCGACAGTTTTCCGCTGATGGCCGTTCCGTTCTTCCTGCTTGCCGGGGAAATCATGAATGCGGGCGGCCTTTCGCGTCGCATCGTCAATCTGGCGCTGGTCATGGTGGGGCATGTGCGCGGCGGTCTCGGTTTCGTCGCGATCTTTGCAGCCTGTGTGATCGCAAGCCTTTCGGGTTCGGCAGTTGCCGATGCGGCAGCGCTCGGCGCATTGCTGTTTCCGATGATGCGCAATGCCGGACACGAGCCGGGTCGCGCCGCCGGGCTGATCGCCTCGGCATCGATCATTGCTCCGGTCATCCCGCCCTCTATCGGTTTCATCCTGTTTGGCGTGGTCGGCGGCGTTTCGATCACCAAACTGTTCCTGGCGGGGATTTTCCCCGGCCTGATGATTGCCGTTGCGCTGTGCGTGACCTGGTTCATCCTCGCGCGTCGCGAACAGTTCGAACTGCCGAAGAAAGCTGAACCCGGTGCACGGATGCGGGCTTTCCTCGACAGTATCTGGGCCTTGATGCTGCCGGTCATCATCATTGTCGGCCTTCGCTTCGGTGTGTTCACGCCGACGGAAGCGGGCGTGGTTGCCGCTGTCTATTCGCTGTTCGTCGCAACCGTGATCTATCGGGAATTGCCGCTTTCAAGGCTCTATCCGGCAATGGTCGATGCAGCGAAAACGACCGCCGTGGTGATGTTCCTCGTTGCCAGCGCCAGCGTTTCGGCCTGGATGATTACGGTTGCCGATGTGCCGGGTGAACTGGCCGAACTTGTGCGGCCTTTGATGGATAACCAGACGCTGCTGCTGCTTGCCATCATGCTCTTGGTTGTTCTCGTCGGCATGGCCATGGACATGACCCCGACAATCCTGATCCTGACGCCGGTGCTGATGCCGATCATCAAGGAGGCGGGCATCGATCCGGTCTATTTCGGTGTGCTGTTCATCATCAACAATTCCATCGGCCTCATCACCCCGCCTGTCGGCACGGTGCTGAATGTGGTGTGCGGCGTCGCGCGCCTGCCGTTTGAGAAGGTGATGACGGGCGTGCTGCCGTTTCTGATTGCGCAGCTGGTGGTGCTTTTCCTGATGGTACTGTTCCCGCAACTGGTGACGGTCCCGATGAACTGGTTCCATTAAATCAGAGCATGTCTCCCGAAAGTGGAAACCGGTTTCGGGAGACATGCGTAAAAACAGAGACAGAATTTTTGAGTGGGAGGAAGACATGAAGAAAATACTGAAGACAATGGCACTGGGCGTGGTGCTGCCGCTGGCACTGATGACGACCACCGCCATGGCTGAAATCCGTTCGCAGACAATCAAGTTTGCTGCCGCCAACAGCAAGGGCCATCCGCAGGTCACGGGCATGGAGAAATTTGCCGAGCTGGTGAAGGAAAAGAGCGGCGGGCAGATCAATGTGAAACTGTTCCCCGGCGGTGTTCTGGGCAGCGATCCGCAGACGCTTTCCGGCTTGCAGGGCGGCGTCGTGGAAATGACGGTGATGAATGCGGGCATCCTGTCCAGCACCGTCAAGGCATTCGAAGCGGTTGATTTGCCATTCCTGTTCAACAGCGGCGAGGAAGCCGACAAGGTCATGGATGGCCCCTTCGGCACCAATTTGATGAAACGCCTGCCCGATACGGGTCTGATCGGGCTTGCCTATTGGGAACTCGGTTTCCGCAATCTGACCAACAACCGTCATCCGGTCGCAAAGCTGGAGGATATTGCCGGGCTGAAGATCCGCACCCTGCAATCGCCGGTTCCGGTTGCCCTGTTCAATGCACTTGGCGCCAATGCGGTGCCGCTGCCCTATACCGAGCTTTATACGGCGCTTGAAACCGGTACGGTGGATGGGCAGGAAAATCCCAATGCCAACATCATCAATGCCAAATTCTACGAAGTGCAGAAATATCTGACACTGACCCGCCACCAGTATAATCCGCAGATCGTCATGATCAGCAAGAAGTTCTGGGATCGCCTCAACGATGAGGAAAAAGCGGTGATCGAACAGGCGGCGGTCGAGGCGCGGGACTATCAGCGCAAGGTCTCGCGCGAGCAGGATGCGACGGCGCTGGACGAGATCAAGAAGACCGGCATGCAGGTTACCGAGCTTACGCCGGAAGAAACCACGCGCCTGCGCGATGCGGTAAAGCCGATCATCGACAAGTTTACCGCCGAAATCGGTGCAGAAACGGTCGATGAACTCTTTGCCGAATTGAAGAAGGTACGCGGCGAAAACTAAAACAGTACGGCTGAATATCTTGCCGATACTGAACTAGATGGTTCCGGGCCGATTTGTCCGGAACCGCCAGTGGACTCCGGTCTGGCCGGAGACAGGAGTGTGACATGAGGACTTCGATAGCAACCGTCTCCATCAGCGGCGATCTCCAGCAGAAACTGGGGGCCATCGCCAAAGCCGGTTTCGACGGGGTCGAGATTTTCGAGAACGATTTTCTCACCTTTGACGAAAGCCCGCGTCAGGTGGGCCAGATGGCGCGCGACCTTGGCCTGGAGATCACACTTTTCCAGCCATTCCGTGATTTTGAAGGTATGCCGGAGCCTTTGCGCAGCCGCACTTTCGATCGGGCGGAACGCAAGTTCGACCTCATGCAGGAGCTGGGTACCGATCTCGTTCTGGTCTGCTCCAACGTGTCGCCAGCTGCCATTGGTGGCATCGACCGCGCCGCGGACGATTTTCGCGAGCTTGGCGAAAGAGCGGCACGGCGCAATCTGCGCGTCGGTTATGAGGCCCTCGCCTGGGGTCGCCATATCAGCGACCATCGCGATGCATGGGAGATCGTGCGCCGCGCCGATCATCCCAATGTCGGCCTTATCCTCGACAGTTTTCATACTCTGGCGCGCAAGATCGACGTGAACTCGATCCGCTCCATTCCGAAGGACAAGCTTTTCATCATCCAGATGGCCGACGCGCCACTGATCGATATGGATCTGCTTTACTGGAGCCGCCATTATCGCAACATGCCGGGCGAGGGCGACCTGCCGGTGCTGGATTTCATGCGTGCGGTGGCTGCGACCGGCTATGACGGTTATTTCTCGCTCGAAATCTTCAACGACCAGTTCCGTGGCGGATCGCCAGCCACCATCGCCGCCGACGGACGCCGCTCGCTGATCTATCTTGGCGATCAGGTTCGCCGGGTCGAGCCGGACAACAAATTGACGGTTGCTGCCATGCCGCCCCGCGCAAAGGTGCACCGTGTCGGCTTTGTCGAGTTTGCCACCCATGCCGATGATGCCGAACAGCTGGTTTCCGCAGTTGGTGCGCTGGGCTTCAAACTCGCTGGCAGGCATCGCACGAAGGACGTTGCGCTCTACCGGCAGGGCGACATCAACCTCGTCATCAATACGGATACGCGCGGCTTCGCCAGCTCGGCCTATGCCGTCCATGGCACTGCTGCCTATGCCATGGCGCTCGTCGTGGACGATGCGGCTGAGGCCCATGCCCGCGCAGTGGCCATGGGCGCGGAAAGTTTTGAGCAACCGCTCGATCCGGGCGAAATCGGTATGCCCGCCATTCGTGGCGTTGGCGGCGGGCTGGTCTATTTCCTCGATGAGAAGACCGATCTCGGCCGTATCTTTGATATCGAGTTCGAGCCGGTCGCAGGCAATGATACAGGGACCAGTGTCGGTCTCACCCATATCGATCACGTTGCCCAGACGATGAAGTTCGATGAACTTCTGACCTGGCTGCTTTTCTATACTTCGCTCACGGAATCGCGGAAGTCGCCCATGGTCGATATCGTCGATCCGGGCGGTGTCGTGCGCAGTCAGGTGGTGGAAAACGACGAGGGAACGCTGCGCATCACGCTCAACGGTGCGGAAAACCGTCGCACACTGGCCGGTCGCTTCATTGCCGAGACCTTCGGGTCGGGCATCCAGCATCTGGCCTTTGCGACGGATGATATCTTCGCGACGGCTGCGGCTTTGCGCGACAACGGCTTCCATACGCTGGAAATCTCGCCGAATTATTACGACGATCTGGAAGCACGTCTCGGTCTCGATCCGGAGTTCACCGACCGGCTCAAGGCCGCGAACGTGCTTTATGATCGCGACGAGAGCGGGGAATATTTCCAGCTTTACAGCCCGACCGACGATCAGGGCTTCTTTTTCGAAGTCGTGCAGAGGCGAGGCTACAAGGGATATGGCGCAGCCAATGCGATCTTCCGCATTGCGGCGCTGCGGCGATACATGCGTCCGGCGGGCATGCCAAAAAGTGCTGTGGCACTCTGAACGCTGAAGGGGGAGGACTATGGCAAAGGCACTCGCCAAGGCGCAGCCGCGCAAGAACGATCCTGACGCAACGCGCGAGAATATTCTCGATGTCGCAGCGCGGGAGTTCGTGGCATCGGGTTTCTCCGGCGCGCGCGTGGATGAAATCGCGGCGCAGACCCGCACGTCCAAGCGCATGATCTACTATTACTTCGGCAGCAAGGATGGGCTTTATCTCGCCGTTCTGGAACGGGCCTATGGCAAGATACGCACGCTTGAAAGCTCACTGTCGCTTGACGATCAGGACCCGGAATCCGCCATGCGCAGTCTGGTGGAAAGCACTTTCGACCATGACGATGCCAATCCGGATTTCGTGCGGCTCGTTGCGGTGGAAAATATTCACCGCGCCGAACATATGGAACGCTCCGATGTTCTGTCGCGCCAGAATGTAACCATTCTGGAAACGATCGAGAAAATCCTTGAGCGAGGGCGCGAGCAGGGCATCTTTCAACGGCGCATTTCAGCGCTCGACCTTCACATGCTGATCAGTGCGCAATGCTTCTTCCGTGTGTCCAACAGACATACGTTCGGCGCGATTTTCGGCACCGATCTGATGGCCTCCGACGTGAAGGCACGGCATCGCCGCCTGATCAGCGATACGATCATCGCTCTTTTGAAAAGCCCGGAATAACGAGGATCGACATATCGTCCGATCCTGCGGAGATGAGAATTGATAAGTGAAGTGACCAAACGTCGTGTGCATGTGGGTCTGATCGGCGCAAATATTCAACGTTCGCTTTCGCCGGCAATGCATATGCGGGAAGGCGAGGCCGCCGGGCTGGCCTATCGCTACGACATTATTGACATCGCCGAGAACGGGCGTTCGGAACGCGATCTGCCAGCCCTTGTCGCGGAGGCTGACGCTGCAGGATTTGCCGGGCTCAATATCACCCATCCCTGCAAGCAGGCTGCGGTGGCGCTGGTCGATGAACTTTCGCCCCATGCCTTGGCCCTGCAATCAATCAACACGGTGGTGTTTTCCGACGGCAGGCGCATCGGTCACAATACCGACTGGTGGGGCTACGCTGAAGGGTTTCGCCGCGGCCTGCCGGATGCATCGTTGGAGCGTGTCGTGTTGCTCGGTGCAGGCGGGGCGGGCGTTGCCGTTGCCTATGCGCTGGCGGAAATGGGCGCACGGGAGGTCCACATCTTCGACCTCGATGCCGCGAAGGTCGATGCGGTAATTGGCAAGCTTGTCTCGGTGCAGCCGCAATGCTGTTTCATTGCCGGGGCCGATCTGGAGGAGACACTGGCACAGGCCTCGGGTCTGGTCCATGCAACGCCAACGGGCATGGACGCGCATCCGGGTCTGCCGCTTGCGCCTGAGCTGGTGCAGCCGCACCTCTGGGTTTCGGACATTGTTTATTTCCCTCTGCAGACGGCGCTTGTCCGGCTTGCCAGGGAGCGCGGATGCCGCGTGCTCGACGGCGGCGGCATGGCTGTGTTTCAGGCGGTCGGCGCGTTTGAACTCTTCAGTGGCATCAAGGCCGAGCCGGACCGAATGCTCGCCCATTTCGCGCAGTTGCAGGCGCGGAGCTAGTCTGTTCCCAGTTTGTCATTTCAATAGGCGCGTCGGAAACCGACGCGCCTTTTTCCGTTCAGAAATTTTCTGGAATTGATGACGCGCTGCTCCAAGATCGTTCATTAAAAATATTCAGATTGTTGACAATATTTCGAACGCGTGTTTAGCTTGAATATCCTTTCTCCGCCAAATGAGGGAAAGGTAAAGCTAAGTAAGGGGAACTAAAATGATCAATAGACGCGCAGTTGTTAAGACTGCGGCGCTAGGCGCCGTTTCTATATTTGCGCTCATGTCCGCGTCGGCCTCCCAGGCAGCGGACAAGGAGCTGAAGATCGGTTTCGTCGGTGTCACCAGCGGCCCTGCGGCGGCCTGGGGCACATCCAATGTTCGCTCGATGCAGGTTCGTGCCGACTGGCTCAACGAGCAGGGCGGCGTGAAGATTGGCGACGATACCTACAAGATCAAAGTCGTTACCTTCGATGACCAGAAAGACCCGAAGCGCGCCATCGCCGGCATGGAAAAGATGGCACAGGAAGGCATTCACTACGTCGTGGGTCCGAATGTGGATGACGGCGCCGCTGCCGTCCGCCCGGTGGCGGAAGCCAAGGGCATCATCTATTTCCCTTATTCCTTCCCGAAGGAACTTTATACGCCACCAGCGTCCAATGCTGTTCTCGGCATGATTGCCAACTATCAGTCCGGCCCAGCGATCTATAAATATCTGAAGGAAAACAAAGGCATCAAGACGGTGGCCTTTGTGGCGGCCAATGAATCCGATCCGCTCAGCCAGCGCGACAGCGGTATCGAGGCAGCCAAGGCGCTCGGTCTTGAAGTCGTCTCCACCAACGACGCCTATCAGAACGATACGCGCGACTTCACGCCTGTTCTGACGCCGATTGTCATGCAGAAGCCGGACCTGCTGGTTCTGTCGGGCGTTGCGCCGGGCAATGCGCCGTTGCTGATCCGCGCTGCGCGCGAGCTTGGTTATCAGGGCTTCATTTCCACCGAAACCGCGCAGGACGCCAAGGTTCTGGAAGAAGGTGCAGGCGAACTCGCCAATGGCTTCATCTCGGTGGGTGGCGCTTCCACGCCTGAAATCGCATCCGACGTGATGAAGGAATTCGTCGACCGTTACACCAAGGCCTATGGCGAATATAATGACGAGTCCAACACCAAGGTCTATGCGCTCGAATACATTGTCGAGACGCTGAAGGCCAACCCGGCTGCGGTCGACAATGTCGAGGAATTCAAGAAGACGGTGGACACGTTCTCCGCGCCCAATCCTTTCGTCAAGGGCGATGGCGACGGTTCCAAGCTGACCTATGTCGGCACCTCGTCCTTCACGCAGAAGCGCCAGCTCGGTATTCCGATGGTTGTGACAGAATACAAGGACGGCAAGTTTGAAACGCTTTTCGTCGGCCAGGTCGATTAACCGATAGGCCTGTGAAAAGCCCGAAGCGGAAGAGGGGTACTTCTGCTTCGGGCCTCCCAATCGCTAGAGCGCATCCCGAAAAGTGCGAAGCGGCTTTCGGAATAAGATGCGCGTTAAAACAAACAGTTAGAGCGTTTCCAATGGCTCATGCCAAACGGGAAATGCTTCAGGAACTGTCACGGAGTTTTGGGCCTGCCTTGCAGTTTACCCGACACTTCGCACGAGGGAGTCTGCCTTCATGGAACAAGTGATAGCCAATGGGCTATATCTGGGTGCGCAATATGCACTGATCGCGTTGGGACTGACGCTGATCTTCGCGCTCATGAACGTCCTCAATTTTGCGCACGGCCAGATGTATGTGCTGGGCGGTTTTGTCACCTATACGGTTTACGGACAGCTTGGCCTGCCGTTTGTTGTCGCTCTTCTGGCTTCCGCGGTCACTTTGATGATCGTTGGTGCGCTGATTGAAAAATTTCTCTTCCGACCGGTCATCAAGCGAAGTCTGCGCGATGAAAGCACGATGCTGCTTGCTGCGGCCGTCGCTTTCTTTCTGGATGCGGTGATCCTGCTTCTGTTCGGTGAAAAGCAACGCGGCGTGCCGAAGATCGTCAATGGCGTGTTCGTCTCCGACAGCCTGATCATGCCTTATGACCGCATTCTGATCGGTGTGCTTGCCGTGGTCTTCATCGCGGCTTTCGTTCTTTTCATGCAATACACCAAACCCGGTCGCGCCATGCGCGCACTTGCCCAGGACCGCGTGGCCGCGCAGTTGATGGGTGTGAATGTCGATCGTTATTCAATGATCGGCTTCGCGCTGGGGGCAATGCTTGCAGGTCTGGTGGGCGGGTTGCTGGTCGCGATTACCGGCGTCAATTCCGGCATCGGCGGCGCCATCTCCATCAAGGCTTTCATGATGGTGATGATCGGCGGCGCAGGCGTCGTGAGCGGTGCCATTGCTGGCGGCTTCATCCTCGGCATGATGGAATCCGTCGGGCTGACGGTGCTGCGCTCCTATGGCGACATCACCTATCTCGTCATCTTCGCCGCATTGATGGTGTTCCTGAGCATCCGTCCGAACGGGCTCATGGGCAAGCCGTGGGGTTGAGGGGGCAATCATGACAAAGACAACAAAGCTTATCGGCGTTGCCGCCTTTCTGGCCCTGATCTTCATCGGTATTCCGGTCCTGATCGAGGCAACCGGACGGCACGACCTTTACTATACGCTCACTTCGGTGGCGCTTCTCTCCATCGTCAGTGGCGGGGTGTGGCTCACCTTCTATATAGGTCGCATCAATATCGGCCAGGGTGCCTATGCTCTTATGGGCGGCTATGTGTCGGCGATCCTGATGGTGAAATATGGCGTCTCCTTCTGGCTGACGCTTCCTCTGGCCGGACTGTTCTGCGCTTTCGCCAGCATCCTGATCGGCATTCCGATCCTGCGGCTTCGCGGCGTCTATTTCGCCATGGTCACGCTGGTTCTGACCGAAGTTGCCCGTCTTCTGGCGATGGCGCTGCCCATCACCAATGGCGCCAAGGGCATGGTCAGCATTCCGATGCCGGGTGGCATATCGCTTTTCGGCCTGACCATCCTGCCGGATTTCGCAACATTGCAGAACCCGCGCGCGGCCTTCTATTTCGTATCCATTGTGCTGATGGTGCTGTGCTTCGCGGGGCTTTATCGCCTCATCAATTCGCGCATCGGTGGTCTTTGCCAGTCGTTGCAGCAAAATGAGGAGCTTGCCTCGTCGATTGGCGTCAACATCACCAATCTGCGTGTGCTGGCCTATGCGATCTCGTCCTTCCTCGGCGGGCTTGGCGGTGCGATGTTCGTGGCGATCTCGCAGTCGATCTATCCGTCGAGCTTCACCGTCACGGACTCGGTCAATTTCATGCTCAACTGCTTCCTGGGCGGGCTTGGCTATGTCTTCGGTCCGATCATTGGAACCTTCGTCCTCTATTTCGGCTGGGACTTCCTGTTCCAGACCGGCAAGTTCCAGCTTCTGATCTTCTCCAGCGTTCTCATCATCCTGATGCTGTTCCTGCCTAACGGGCTTCTCAGCCTCAGACTGACCGGAAAGAAGGGAGCAGGATCATGAGCGATCTTCTTGAAGTCAAAAGCGTTACCAAACGTTTCGGCGGTCTGGTGGCGGTCAACGATGTCTCCTTTTCGGTGCGTGAAAAGGAAATCCTGTCGGTCATCGGGCCGAATGGCGCGGGCAAATCCACGCTGTTCAAGCTGATCGCCTCATTTCTCACGCCCACCTCCGGGGAAGTCCGCTTCAAGGGTGAGCGCATTTCCGGTCTGGCACCGCATATCGTGGCGCGAAAGGGCGTGGTGCGCACCTTCCAGGAAACGACGATCTTCAAGGGCATGACAGTGCGCGACAATGTGATTGTCGGCCACCATCTGCGCGCCAAGGCGAGTTTCCTCGGCTGTTATGTGGGGTCAAGCCTTGCTCGCCGGGATCAGGAGGAATTCGGACGCTCTGCCGACGAAATCCTGCAGTTTCTCGGCCTGTGGAAGCAGCGGGACGAGGTTGCGCAGAACCTGCCGCATGGTCACTTGCGGGCGCTTGGCATTGCCATCGGTCTCGCCACGGAGCCGAAAATCCTGCTTCTGGATGAACCCTTTGCCGGGATGAACCATGACGAAACCGTCAAGGCGGTGGAAATGGTGCGGGCGGTCCGTGACCGGGGTGTCACGGTGCTGCTGGTGGAACATGACATGCCGGCGGTGATGAATATTTCCGACCGGATCGTCGTCATCAATTTCGGCCAGAAGATCGCGGAAGGAACGCCGAAACAGATCCAGGAAAACGAGAAAGTGATCGAAGCCTATCTCGGCGCAGAAGACGAAACGATTGGATATTGACCATGGCAGAGCTTCTCAAAGTTTCCGATGCCGAACTCTATTACGATCACGTCTATGCGCTGAAAGGCGTTTCGCTGAGCGTTCAGGAGGGAGAGACAGTCGCGCTGATCGGCGCCAATGGTGCGGGCAAATCCTCGATCCTGCGGGCGATCACGGGGCTGAAAAAGATCCGCAAGGGCGAAATCCATTATGAGGGCCGCCGGATCGACGGCACCCGGTCGGACGAGATCGTCAAGATGGGGATTGCCATGGTACCGGAAGGCCGCCGCGTCTTTCCCTATATGAGCGTGCGCGACAATCTGATGATGGGGGCGTTCACCCGTTCCAGCAAGGCGGATATCGCCAACACGCTGGAGATGGTTCTGGGGCGGTTCCCGCGCCTGAAGGAACGCTATTCGCAGGCCGCAGGCACAATGAGCGGCGGCGAGCAGCAGATGCTGGTCATTGGGCGTGCGCTCATGGCCAAACCGAAGCTTTTGCTGCTGGACGAGCCGTCTCTCGGAGTCGCACCCAAACTGGTGCAGGATATCGCCCGCTCCATTGTCGCCATCAACCGCGACGAAAAGGTGAGCGTTCTTCTGGTCGAGCAGAATTCACGCATGGCGCTCCGCATCTCGCAGCGCGCCTATGCCCTGACGACCGGAAAGATCGTCCTGTCCGGCAATTCGGAAGAACTGGCGACGGATGATCGCGTCACGAAACTCTATCTGGGCGGGGAAATCTGACCGCCGGTATTGCAGACTAGGCAGAGCGTCCGAAAGACGCTCTGGACCATCCAGAACGAAAACAAATATTTCGATGGTTCGAGGAAAATGGAAATACTTGTCATCAACCCCAATACAACTGCATCGATGACGCACAAGATCGGCGAGGCTGCACGCAGCGTGGCAGGTGCCGGCACGACAATCATCGCGAGCAATCCCGCCGACGGTCCGCCGAGCATCGAAGGATATTTCGACGAGGTTTTTGCCATTCCTGGCATGATCGGGGAAATGCAGAAGCGCCCGACCGCCGATGCCTGCGTCATTGCCTGTTTCGACGATACCGGCCTTGATGCAGCGCGCTGTGCCGGAACCATGCCGGTGATCGGCATCGGCGAGGCGGCTTTTCACATGGCAAGCCTGATTGCCGGAAAGTTCAGCGTTGTCACCACATTGTCGCGTTCGGTGCCTGCAATCGAGCATAACCTGTCCCGCTATGGTCTCATGTCACGTTGCGCCCGTGTTCGGGCCAGCGACGTGGCCGTGCTTGACCTCGAAATTCCGGGATCAGACGCGCGCAACAAGGTCTCGAACGAGATCGCGAAGGCCATTCGGGAAGACCATGCCGAAGCGATTGTGCTTGGTTGTGCGGGCATGGCCGACCTTGCTGCTTCTCTGTCCAGAGAGCATGGGCTGCCGGTCATCGACGGCGTGACCTGTGCGGTGAAACTGTGTGAAAGCCTTGTCGGTCTCGGCTTGAAAACATCGAAACTGGGTGGCTATCAGCTGCCGCGAATGAAGGATTTTCAAGGTATTTTTGAACCTTTTTCGCCCCAGAATTGACGTTCAGATGATTTCAGCCGGGTTTGTGCATCAAAACTCGCGACATTGTTGACACTCGCCGGACCTGTGTTCGATATGTAAGGAAATTGATAGAGGATTTGCGGATGCAGTATCGACCGATTGCATCTGCCATTTGAACAGCTTCTACTGGATGATGATGAACCTGGCTGCGACGAACATGACAGACCAAAACGGCGGGAATGTGCGTTGGCTTCCGGTCTATAACGGCTTGCGTGAGGCGGTCGTCAGCCATCGTCTGCTTCCGGGCACCAAGTTGCCGGAGGACGAGCTGGCGACGATCTATTCCGTCAGCCGTGCCTTTGTTCGCTCCGCCCTGCAGGCGCTGGCGCATGACAGGCTGGTGCGTCTGGAACCCAATCGCGGTGCCTTCGTTGCCGAACCCTCGCGCGAGGAAGCGCGTGAAGTGTTCGAGGCGCGCTTGCTGATCGAGCCGGAGGTGGCTTCGCTTGCAGCGAAGGTCATCAAGCCCCAGCAGGTCAAGCAGCTGCGCCAGCATCTCCATGACGAGCATGAAGCACTTCATGCCGGACGCGACAGCGAGGCGATCATGCTGTCGGCGCTTTTCCATACGCATCTGGCCGAAATTTCGGGACACTCGATCCTGGCGGGTTTTGTCGGCGATCTGCTGCCGCGTTCCTCGCTCATCATTTCGCTCTATTGGGAACGGCGCGAGACGACCTGCCAGAGCGACGCGCATCACGCGCTGGTCGATGCCATCGAAGAGCACAGGAGCGACGACGCTGCGGCCTTGATGAAGACCCATATTCTTGATCTTCTGGCGGGCCTCAATCTCGAGCGCGTTGAAAAAGAACAGAAGCGTCTGTCCGATATTCTGCGTTAGAGCGCAGATTTGATTCAATCAGACCTGCGCTCTCACCTATTATATTTCAAGCATAATCTTATCGATCCTCGTTTCACTCCGGTCGGATTATGCTCTAGAACATGCCTCCCAAAGCGGTTTCCCTTATGGATGACATGCTCTGGAATATGGCGCAAAATAGCGCATTCACAGCAGCACGAAAGCACCGGATAACAGAAATCGCTCCATTTCAAAAATGGACGCAAGGATAAGATTCCGGATTCTACGCTAACGACTCAAGACTTCAGCCCGGCTATCTTCAATCATCTAGTAAAGCAATCGAAAAACACCGACCGGCGCGCTTCTATTCGGGTGCGTTGAGGGAAATTCTTTGCTTTTTGCCGGATCACGCAAGTGAAGAAGTAGCGTTGGAGGTTCTCGTGAGTATAAACTTCAGATCATCGGGTATATCTGCAGAGCGCATGTCAACACGGCGCATTCTTGTAGCAGGCGGTGCCGGATTTCTCGGTTCTCATCTTTGCGAACGTCTTTTGAACGAAGGAAACTTCGTCATCTGCGTCGATAATTTTTCGACGGGGCGGCTTGAGAACCTGCGCAATCTCCTGCGTTACGACACGTTCAGCTTCGTGCGCCACGATATCGTCAATCCGATCGATCTGCCGGTGGATGAGATTTACAATCTCGCATGCCCCGCTTCGCCGCCGCACTATCAGGCCGATCCGGTGCACACGATGAAGACGAGCGTCATTGGCTCGCTCAATCTGCTCGAACTTGCCGCGCATTATCAGGCTCGGATTTTTCAGGCTTCAACCTCGGAAGTGTATGGCGATCCGCAAACGCATCCGCAGCCGGAAGCCTATTGGGGCAATGTGAACTCTTTCGGCCCCCGGTCCTGCTACGACGAAGGCAAGCGCTCGGCCGAAACGCTTTTCTATGATTTTCACAAGCAGTATGGCGTCGATATCCGTATCGTGCGCATCTTCAACACCTATGGCCCGCGCATGCGGCCCGACGATGGTCGTGTCGTGTCGAACTTCATCGTTCAGGCCCTCAAGCGTGAAGATATCACCATCTATGGCGACGGCTCGCAGACCCGTTCTTTCTGCTATGTCGATGACCTGATCGAAGGCTTCAGCCGCTTGATGAGCAGCCAGGTTCAGAAGCCCGTCAATCTCGGCAATCCGGGCGAGTTTACTGTGCGTGAGCTGGCCGAGCAGATCATTGCGCTGACAAATTCGTCCTCGCGCATCGTCTATCGCCCGCTGCCAACTGATGATCCGCGCCAGCGGCGCCCGGACATCATGCTCGCCAAGCGTGAACTTGGCTGGGAACCACAGATTGCACTTGTCGAAGGGCTGAAGCAGACGATCGCCTATTTTGAACGCCAGCTGGTCAGACCATCGGGCGAGCTCTTCGAGGTGGCGAGATGACCCGGCAAAATATACTCGTCACCGGTGGTGCCGGCTTCATTGGCAGCCATACCGCCAAGCTTCTGCACAAGAGCGGATTCTCGCCGGTCGTCTATGACAACCTGTCGACGGGCCACCGGTCTTCCGTGCGCTGGGGCGAGTTTGTCGAGGGCGACACGCTTTCGCAGGAACAGCTTATCGCTGCTATCAGAACCTTCGATCCGGCTGCCATCATCCACTTTGCGGCTTCGGCCTATGTGGGTGAATCCGTCACGGACCCCGCAAAATATTATCGCAACAATGTCGGCGGCATCCAGTCCGTTCTGGAGGCCAGCCGCCTGACAGATGGACGCCCGGTCATTTTCTCATCGAGCTGTGCCACCTATGGCATTCCGGATGTGCTGCCCATCCGCGAAGGCGAAATGCAGAATCCGATCAACCCTTACGGACGCACAAAGCTGATCGCGGAACATATGCTGGCCGATTACTCGGCAGCCTATGGCATGCCCTATGCGGCACTGCGCTACTTCAATGCCTGCGGTGCTGATCTGGATGGCGAACTGGGCGAAAAGCACGATCCCGAAACTCATTTGATACCGCGCGCCATGCTGGCTGCGGCGGGCATGGCGGATTGTCTGGAAGTCTATGGCGACGATTATGAAACGCCGGATGGCACCTGCATTCGCGACTATATTCACGTGGTTGATCTGGCGCGGGCGCATGTGCTTGCGGTCGAGCATCTGCTGAATGGCGGCGGCAATCTGGTCCTTAATCTGGGAACCGGGCGCGGAACATCCATCAAGGAAATCGTGGATGCGATAGACCGGCTTACCGGACGCAAGGTGCCTGTCGAAATGCGCGCGCGTCGGGCTGGCGATCCGCCGGTGCTTTATGCCGACCCGGCTGAAGCGGCAGCGAAGCTTGGGTTTAGCACACTCCATTCCGATCTCGACACGATCATCCGCACGGCTGCGCCCTTCTTTGGTCTGGAGATGCGGACATGACACGGCGCGAAATTCATCCGGCCATTGACGGCGACAACGGCGAAAGGGAACCATTGCTGGCGCCCATCTTCACTGGCTGCAAGCGGGTGGAATATGTGGTGGGCATCATCCTGTGGGCGCTCGCTATCACCTATTTCTGGCAATGGTGGTTCATCAGCGCGAAGCACAATCATCTGCTCGGCTCGATTCTGGTGACCGCGCTGCTGGCCTGGATCACGATCCTGCCGCTTTATTTCATCACTATTTTCTTCCACGCAGCGCGCCCGACCGGCCCGCTTCGCATCCCCGCCGGAAGCCGCGTCGCCATGGTCGTCACCAAGGCTCCGTCTGAGCCTTTCGAGGTGGTGGCTGAAACATTGCGCGCCATGCTGGCGCAGGATGTGCCGCACGATACATGGCTTGCCGATGAGGATCCTTCACCCTCGACACTTGCCTGGTGCCGTGAGCATGGCGTGTTCGTTTCCACACGCAAGGGCCGTGCCGACTATCATCGGCAGACCTGGCCGCGCCGTACCCGGTGCAAGGAAGGCAATCTCGCCTTCTTCTACGATCACTATGGCTATGAGCGCTATGATTTCGTCTCGCAGCTCGATGCCGACCATGTGCCTGAGCCGGGTTATCTCTTCAATATGCTGCGGCCCTTCGCTGATCCTGCTGTCGGTTATGTTTCCGCGCCGAGCATTTGTGATCGCAATGCGCATGAAAGCTGGTCGGCCCGCGGGCGTCTCTATGTGGAAGCCAGCATGCATGGCTCGCTGCAGGCCGGTTACAACGGAGGCTTTGCCCCGGTCTGCATCGGCTCTCATTATGCGGTACGCACGGCAGCGCTGAAGGAGATCGGCGGTCTTGGGCCGGAACTGGCCGAGGATCATTCCACGACCCTGTTCATGAACGCGCATGGCTGGCGGGGTGTTCATGCACTGGATGCCATCGCCCATGGCGACGGTCCGCGCACCTTCGCCGATCTTGTGACGCAGGAATTCCAGTGGTCGCGCAGCCTCGTGATGATCCTGTTGCAATATACGCCGAAGCTGATCGGTCGGTTGCCGCTGCGCCTGAAGATCCAGTTTCTGTTCTCGCAGCTCTGGTATCCTCTCTATGCTTTCTTTCTGGCGCTGACATTCGTTCTGCCGATAGCCATTCTGGCTTATGGTGATAATTTCGTCAGCGTTACCTATCCCGCTTTCCTGATGCACTTCATGCCGCAATCGCTCGTGATTTTGGCGCTGGCATTCTGGTGGCGGTCGAGCAAGACGTTCCGCCCTGTCGACGGCAGGATTTTCAGCTGGGAAGCGATGCTGTTCCTGCTGGCGCGGTGGCCCTGGGTTCTGGCTGGAACCTTCGCAGCCTTCCGTGACTGGCTGACCGGTTCCTTTGTCGATTTTCGTGTCACGCCGAAAGGCTCATCCGAGGTCGATCCGGTGCCACTGCGGGTGATCGCTCCCTATGCGCTGATCTCCGGTCTGTCCATTCTGCCTGTCCTCCTGGTCAGCGGTTCCGATCAGACGCGAGGCTTCTTCATCTTCGCCATCATCAATGCGTGTTTCTACCTGTTCCTGATGGCGATGATCGTGATCCAGCACACACGCGAAAATCACGTGCGGATGACGAGCCGCCTCTATCGACCGGCAATGGCATGCAGTTTTACGGCGCTGGTCGCGCTGACTGGCTTTACCACTGTCGAGCGCGGCCGCGACGGCATCGAGGCACTGAGCTGGGGCACGAAAAGCTTCACGGTATTTGACGACCGATTCTCGGTTGCCGGTGCCGGTGTAGGCGGACGTGACGTCCACAGGACAATTTTCAATCCACGCTGGCGCACGAATACCGCCAGTGGAACGAACTAGCGGGAAAGGCGCGACGATTATGAAGATCGCTGTCATCGGTACGGGATATGTCGGATTGGTCAGTGGCACGTGCTTCGCGGCATGGGGACACGAGGTCGTCTGCGTCGACAAGGATGCCCAGAAGATTGTCCGGCTGGAGCGCGGCATCGTGCCGATCTACGAGCCGGGGCTGGATGAACTGGTGGAACGCAATTTCGCCTTTGGCCGGCTCAGCTTCACGACCAATCTGGCGGAAGCCGTCAAGGGCGCGGAACTTGTCTTCATCGCCGTCGGCACACCGGCACGGGCCGGGCACGGCGATGCCGATCTGTCCTTCGTCTATATGGCCGCTCGCGAGCTTGCGCCGCTGATCGAAGACCATAGCGTCGTCGTGGTCAAGTCCACCGTTCCCGTCGGCACAGGCGATGTGGTGCAGAAGATCATCGGCTCGGTGCGCCGACCCGGCACATTCTCTGTTGCTTCCAATCC
Organism: Brucella sp. JSBI001; assembly: GCF_026014005.1. Taxonomy (NCBI): domain Bacteria; kingdom Pseudomonadati; phylum Pseudomonadota; class Alphaproteobacteria; order Hyphomicrobiales; family Brucellaceae; genus Brucella; species Brucella sp. JSBI001. Next base: position 2,432,487 of record NZ_CP110339.1, read on the forward strand.
GGAGTTCCTGCGTGAGGGTGTCGCGATCCGCGATTTCCTCGAGCCCGATCGCGTCGTCATCGGCGTGGAAGATGAGCGCGCTCGTTCTGCGCTCGTCGCCCTTTATGCTCCACCGCTTGAGGCCGCAAAGACGCCAATCGTGATCACGCAGCGCCGGACATCGGAACTGATCAAATATGCAGCCAATGCCTTTCTTGCCACCAAGATCACCTTCATCAACGAACTGGCGGATCTGTGTGAGGAAGTCGGCAGCGATGTCACCGAGCTGGCGCTCGGCATGGGGCTGGACAAGCGTATCGGCACCAGTTTTCTCAATGCGGGGCCGGGTTATGGTGGCTCCTGTTTTCCGAAGGATACGATAGCGCTGTTGCGCACTGCGCAGGATCACGGGGTCGCCCTGCGACTGGTCGAGGAAACGGTTACCGTCAATGAAGCGCGCAAGCGTCGCATGGCGCTGAAGGTGCTGGATGCGCTCGGCGGCAGTGTCGAAGGCCGGACGATTGCCGTCCTCGGCCTGACGTTCAAACCCGATACGGATGATATGCGCGATGCGCCGTCCATCCCGCTTATCGAAACCTTGCAGCGCTTCGGTGCCAGCATCCGGGCCTACGATCCGGCCGGAATGGAGAATGCGCGCCGTCTTCTCAGCGACGTCGAGTTTTACGACGACCCTTACGAGTGCCTGAGCACTGCCGATGCGGCAGTGGTCGTGACCGAATGGGACAGTGTCCGCAAGCTTGATCTCGTTCGGATGAAACAGGTCATGCGGGACGCCGTACTCGTCGACTTGCGCAATGTCTTTTCACCGGCGGTTGCCGAGAATCTGGGCTTCCGGATTTCGACAATCGGCCGCCCTGTTCAATTGCGGCAGGAAACAAGACCAACAAACGTTCTGCCGCACGCGCGCATCCGTCAATCGCAAGAACCCTTGGCGGGTGCGCGCAACCTGAAGGTCGTGGGAGGTTCAAATGAAACATGTGATGTTTGAAGGCCAACGGTCCCGATCTGGTCGGAACACTGATCGGAGCAGATGTGTCTTGCCGCTGGTTGTCCTGCTTGCGGGGCTAAGCGGACCGGCTGGAGCGGCAACGGTTCCGGCAGATGGTTTGCCCGACGGCGCCCGTGTGATGACGCCTGCCGAGCTTTACCTACTCTATCGTGACAAGAACTGGCAGTGGGCTGACGGTGCTGGCCGGATGGAAAGCCAGAACCGCCGTTTCACCGCCCGTGTCGATGGCGAAAAGGGCAAGGCCTGGGCTGAAGGCCGCTGGCGGATCACCTGGTCGGGCCAGATGTGCTTCGATGCGAAATGGCATCTGGCTCAGGGCGTCTTCCCGAACAAGACCTGCTTCTCTCACCGTATCGCCGATGGGACGATCTATCAGAAACGTGAGCCGGACGGTGTCTGGTACGTCTTCCGCCATGCCAGCGGAAACAAGGATGACGAGGCGCGCAAGCTCCTCTCCATCGAAACAATAACGCCCAAAACGGAAGCGCTGAATCTGGCGTTGCCCGCTGCCCAATCGCCCGTACAATAAAGGAGGCGGCGATGAAAACCTCATACAAAATAGCAACAGCAATTCTTTGCGGTGGGCTGCTTTCAACCGCTGTTTACGCAGCGAGCGGTGTTTCGGGTGCCAATGTCGACACCCGCAACATGTTCCACGACAAGCGCCCGGTCATTACCCCGCAATCCATCAAGTTCGGGGCCTATGATCCGCACGGGGATTTCACCAACGATCCCAATTCCCGCATCGAGCATCTGTTCCTTCCGTGGGAGGATGTGGACCTGACGAGCCTGTCAACCGCTGATGCCTATGCGCAGGAACGGGGCCGCGAACTGCTGATCACCGTCGAACCCTGGTCATGGGCTCGCGACTGGCGCGTTGCACCGGATGATCTCCTGAGCGGAATCGTGCGGGGGCATTACGATACAAACATGGCTGCCGTCTGCTCCGCTGCTTCGAAGCTGAAGAGCCCTGTGACCATTCGCTGGGCGCAGGAAATGGACGACAAGACGGGCCAGTTCACCTGGTCCTACTGGTCGGCACAGGGTTATGTCCGTGCCTATCAGCATGCGGTCAATGTCTGCCGCAAGTCATTGCCGAATGCCAAGTATATGTGGTCGCCGAAGGGAGATGCGGGGCTTGAGGCCTATTATCCGGGCGATGGTTATGTCGATGTGATCGGCCTGTCGGTGTTCGGCTACGAACCTTACGATATGCTGGAACTGGGACATGCGTCCACATTCGTTGAACGGACAAAACCGGGATACGACCGGGTGGTAGGCTTCAAGAAGCCGATTGTTATCGCCGAGCTCGGTTATGAAGGGAGCGACGCCTATGTCCGGGCCTGGGCACAGGAAACCAACAAGCCGCAGCCCGAATTTCCGGAACTGACTGCGACCGTCTACTTCAACGACCGCGAAGTCTATCCGTGGCCACGGGGTGTCGGGCGGCCTGACTGGCGGGTTGCGAACCATCCGCTTGATTGATGTCGCATTTACCTCACGCAAAACCGCTTCGCACTTTTGCTGGAAATGCTCCAACGTCTGAACAGGAATACGACAATGTTTTCGATCCGTTTGAGAACCGTAAGTGCGGCGTTGTCCGTACTTCTTCTGGCAGGCGCTGCCGATGCGGCGCCGAAACAGAAAACCGAGGATCCGATCGCCATCAAGGCTGCGGCGGCTGCACCGCTGTCAGCCGACGCGCTTGAGGCGCTCTATTCCGGTAAGTCATGGAAATGGAAGGATGGCGGCGGCTATTTCTCTGCCGACAGACATCGTTTCATCGCCTGGTCGCAGAAAGGCAGGGCGTGGTCTTACGGGCAGGGGCGCTGGTATGCCACCAATCGCGGCAAGCTTTGTCTGCAGGCCTATTGGGTCAACAAGATGGGCGGCGGCAGCGATACGACCTGCTTCCTCCATCGCGAGAAAGATGGCGTCATCTATCAGAAGCGCTCACTGGGCGGCAGCTGGTATGTCTTCCGCAACAATCCGCCACGCCCGACCGATGAGGCCGCCAAGCTGCTGCGCGGCGACCGTGTTAGCAAGGGACTGGCGATCATGAAAGCCAAGGCGAGATAATCGCCAGGCAAGCATGCCGGCTCGCTGATCTGTATGGAGTTCTTGCGAGCCGGTATGCCATGGAGCGCATTCCGAAAACAGTTTCACGCCGGTCGGATTGTGCTCTAATCGCGGATGAAGCAGCGGGATTTCTGCCCGAAACCGCTCGGCGTGCACACATAGGGCGTACCGGCCGCATATTGCGTGGCGGAAACCCTGATGACCTTGGCCGATGCAGGCTTGTTGTAGCGCGCTTGGCTATTCACCTTATACTTGACGAGGTAAACGGAAACCGTTTCGCTTTTCTGCTTGCGGGCATCCTTGGCTTCGGCGCCTGCCGTCAGGCATAATGAAGCGGACAGTCCAACGACAATAGCGGCAGCCCATTTCAAGCTTTCGCGGCGCACAGTATATGCAAATACATTGTTCATGCGATTGCCTCCGGTTGTTATTACCGTGCTTTCTATCGGACGCGTTTTAATATTCTGGCCGGATTTTCCTGAAAATTTTCATCAAATGGGATGCAATCAACTCATTTCAGAGACCGTTTTGCGCGCTCCGACACTTCCGGCCAAATCTGGGAAAAGGCCGGGAAAGCGGGGTTGTCGGCGCGTAAGAGGAAACGTCGGCTACCGGTCTGAACGGTTACGTGGCTGATAGTGTTCCAGCTTATTTTGATTTTATACGTGCAAATGCTACTATCAACCCAGGGCTTGGGTCGCCATTACCGCGCCTCGAGCCTCCGGGTTGGTTTAGGGAGTTGCCGTGACATCCCCGAGCGACAAGGCCTCGCGTGATCTGAAGCCCGATTTTGTGGAGCGCCGCCAGTCAGTGCGCGTTCCACTCGCGCCCCTTGGAGAAGATGCCCGAAGCACCAATATTCTGACCCCGCTGGTCTTTACGACCGAAGAGCTGGAACCCTGCGCACAGTTTCCCACATGGCAACAGCACGTGGCTCCCCTCTATGATGTGCGGATGCCGGATGGTGTGAACGCCGAAGACGGTTTTGCCGTTACCCAGAAAGTCTGGGATCTGCGCGGCATGCTGCTGATAGAACAGACTGTTCCTCCATTCAGCTATGAACGTACAGCGGAAAAGGTTCGTTTCAGCCCGATTGATCACTGGCAGATCAGTTTTCTGCGAAGCGGTCGCACATGGACGGCGGTGGATGATCGTGTGGCGGAAAACGAGCCCGGCATGATCAATATCCGTTCGTTTGGTTATCCGTTTCGCGGTCGTGCGCTGGCAACGGACGTGGTGCTGCTGATCATTCCGGTCGATCATTTCGCCGGTCTGGGCGGTATGCCGGAAGCGTGCAACAATGCGACGCTCGGAGGCTATCGCGCCAAGCTGCTGATCGATTTCGTATCGACGATCCAGGCGGGGCTTGACCATATCAGAAGCGAAGACCTGCCGGAGCTGCGCGACGCCCTGCGCCAGATCGTATTTGACACGATCGCCCCTTTGGTAAAGGAAAACGATGCGAGCGAACACAATGCGTCTCTCGGGGCCTCTCTGGGGTTGATGACCAAGGCCAGACGCTTCATCCAGAAAAATCTCACGTCCCGTGAACTCACGCCCGATGCACTGAGCAAGGAGCTCGCCATCTCACGCACACATCTCTATCAGCTGTTCGAAGGCTCGGGCGGGGTGCTCAACTATATTCGCCAGAAGCGTTTGCTTGCAGCACATGAGATGCTTGCGGATGCATCCGAAAACCGCAGGGTGTCCGACATAGCGCAGCTGTTTGGCTTCGATACGGCAGCCAATTTCACGCGGGCATTCACGCAGCATTTTGGCTACAGTCCGAGCAATGTCCGCAAGTCGCTGTCGCGAAACGACGGCATCAGCGACAGCCAGTCTGACGCGAACCGCTCCCTCACTTTCTCAACCCTGCTACGAACGCTGGCAACGACCGGTGCGTAAAGTTCCAGAAGAATGATCGTTATAGTTTGACGATCTGTCGGAAGCAGACCGCCAGAGCATTTCCTGTTTTGATTGAATCATAGGAAATGCTCTATCCGTTTGTTTTTACGCATGTCTTTATTCCGAAACCGGTTTCCACTTTCGAGAGACATGCTCTAGTCGTTTTCCGGCAAACGTGGAAAGTGCTCCATCGTTTCATCAAGGAACACCCATTCATGCTTCGATTGCTCGAATACAGATAGGGTGGGCTGGGCAAAAGCCGGATCGGCAAAAAGGCCAACCGCCACGCCGATTACGGAAGGGGCCGCATCAGGCAGCCAATAGACGGTCGAGCCGCAAGCCGGGCAAAAATGCATCCGGACCTTGCGGCCACTTTCCGCCGTCCGAATGAATTCCGTCGATGCGCCTGAAATTTCAACGCAGCCTATCGCGTAGAAGGCATTTGCACTGAATGGCGAACCTGTTCTCCGCTGACAGGCGAAGCAGTGGCACAGTGCCGTCAATTGCGGTGGCCCGTTGGGTGTTACTGTCAGATTTCCGCATGCGCATTGAGCATAGGTCATGGATTTCTCCTGCAAGGTGAGATCGCATCATCAGAAATGGAATGGAAATACAGCCCGAATGGCCAGAGTGTTCCGGAAGGAACTGGCTAGGCTTCGGGCTCGGCTGCAACTCCAGCAGCATCTGAACCGAATACTTCGCATTATCATCTCTTAGCGCTCTATCCGCAAGTTCGGCTGGATAGAATTTCTCACGCTTGCTTTTGCGCAAGATATTGCGGACGTTGTTGTCGGACTCCCATTCGGGAGAACACATGGGAGGAAAGACATGCAGCATTACAGACTGAAATCGCTTTCCCTTGCCGCTGTCATTGCCGTTGCAGGCCATCTGCCATCGGCTCATGCGGCATCGCCAGCCCCGGCCGAAGGCCAGAACGGCATGGTGGTTACGGCCCAGCATCTTGCCTCGCAGGTCGGTATCGATGTGCTGAAGAACGGTGGCAATGCCGTCGATGCGGCTGTCGCTGTCGGCTATGCACTGGCGGTTGTCTATCCGACTGCCGGTAATCTCGGCGGGGGTGGCTTCATGACGATCCGCTTCAAGGACGGCAAGAGCACCTTTCTCGATTTTCGCGAGCGTGCGCCGCTCGCCGCCACCAAGACCATGTATCTGGACAAGGATGGCAAGCCGGTCGAAGGCGCCAGCACTGAAACCTATCTCGCCATCGGCGTACCGGGCACGGTGGCTGGCCTTGAGGAAGCACGCGAAAAATATGGCACCCGCAAGCGCGAGGAGCTGATCGACCCGGCACTGAAACTTGCCAAGGATGGCTTTACGCTTGAACTGGGCGATATTCTCTCCTTTGCTGACGGCAATGAAAGACTTGCGAAAGACCCGGCAGCTGCCAAAATCTTCCTGAAAGACGGAAAAGCGATTCCGTTGGGCGAGAAGCTTGTCCAGCCGGATCTGGCAAAGTCGCTTTCGGCCATTTCGGAAAAGGGGCCATCGGCCTTCTATCAGGGCGATATCGCCGATCTGATTGTCAAATCGAGCAAGGAGAATGGCGGCATTCTCGCCAAGGCTGATTTCGAAGAATACAAGGTCCGTGAGCTGGAACCGGTCAAGTGCAGCTATCGCGGCTATGACATCGTCTCATCGCCGCCGCCTTCTTCCGGCGGACTGATCATCTGTGAAATCCTGAACGTGCTTGAGGGTTACCCGATTTCCTATCTGGGCTATGGTTCCGCGGAAACCACGCGTTTGATGGTGGAAGCGATGCGCCACGCCTATGTGGACCGCAACACGGCGCTGGGCGACCCTGATTTCGTTGACAATCCGATCGAGAAGCTCACCAGCAAGGCCTATGCTGCAGAAATTCGCAGTCGTATCGATCCTTATCGCGCTGGTGTCAGCGAGGCGCTGAAGCCGGCTGAATTCAAGGAGTCCAACGAAACGACGCATTATTCCATCGTGGACAAGGACGGCAATGCTGTCGCCGTGACCTATACGCTGAACGGATCGTTCGGCACGGCCAAGGTGGCTGAGGGCACCGGAATTCTCCTCAACAACGAGATGGACGACTTCACCATCAAGCCGGGCGTGGCCAATCTCTATGGTCTCATACAAGGCGAAGCCAATGCCATCGAACCGCGCAAGTCACCGTTGTCCTCAATGAGTCCGACTATCGTATCGAAGGATGGCAAGCCGTTCATGGTCATCGGCAGCCCCGGCGGTTCGCGCATCATCACGATCACGCTTGAGGCGATCATGAATGTCATCGATCACGGCATGGACATTCAGGAGGCTATCGATGCCCCGCGCATCCATCACCAGTGGCTGCCGGATAGGGTCTATATGGAAGCGAACGCGCTTTCGCCGGATACGATCCGGTTGCTGACCGGCATGGGCTATACGGTCGGGGAAGACGCTGACTGGCCGGTCTGGGGCGAGGCAGCTGGCATTCTTGTCGGCGGCAAGGATATGGCAGCAATCGAAAAGGGTGGTGACAACCGCTATTACGGCGCTATCGACAGCCGTGCCGTCGCTGGTGCTGCAATAGGATACTAGAGCATGTCTCCCGAAAGTGGGAACCGGTTTCGGGAGACATGCGTAAAACAAACAGATAGAGCATTTCTAATGATTCAATCAAAACAGGAAATGCTCTAAAACAGAACCGCTTTGCCGGTGGCCGAAGGCATAGACAGAGCGAGGAGACGAGATGAATTCACGTCTCCTCAATGTCTGTGTCGGATCAACCAATGCTTTTGTCGGTTATCCGTGCGCTCTTTAGTATTTCGATGACCATTTCGGAGGCTTTGTTAAGCGAACCGACCGGTAGAAACTCGTAAATCGAGTGGAAGTTGTGCGCGCCGCAGAACAGGTTCGGGCATGGCAGTCCTTTTTCGGACAGCACCGCACCGTCATAACCGCCGCGCATCGGCAGCGGTGTCGGTGTCACGCCTATTGCCTTCATGGCCTGAAGGGCAAGAACGACCGGATAGCGATTTTCGCCTTGCAGGCTCTCGGCAGCGTTCCGGTAGACAGCCTTGTAGTCTACATGAACCGTACCCTCGCCATGAAGCTGGTTGAAACTTGCGGCGAGGTTTTCGATGAACGCACGACGTGTTTCGTAACCGTCCTTCGTGAAATCGCGAATGTCGATGATCAGGTTGGTCTCGGCGACTGTTCCTTGAATGCCCTTGGCCCAATAATAGCCTTCGGTACCTTCCGTATATTCCGGGCGTTCGCCGCCCGGCATCATGGCAATGAATTGCTGGGCATACAGAATGGCATTGCGCAGCTTGCCCTTGGCCGACATCGGATGGGCTGGCTGGCCTTTGAAGTTGAGGCGGAATTCACCGGCGTTCCAGTTTTCATACACGATCTCGCCAACCGCACAGCAGTCGAGCGTATAGGCGAAATCGGCGTTCAGGGACGCGACGTCGAGCGCCTTGGCTCCGAGCAATCCGATTTCCTCATCGGGAACGAAAACAACCTTGACCGTGCCGTGCTCGATTTCGGGATGCGTGGTCAGAACCTGCATGGCATGCATGACCTCGGCAATGGCAGATTTGTTATCGGCGCCGAGCAGGCTGGTGCCGTCCGTCACGATGATCCGGTCCCCGACATAACGTTCCAGCTCCGGGAACTCGGCAAGCCGCATGACAGCACCGGTCGTTTCGTTGAGCAGGATATCTCCACCCCGATAATCGACCACATGAGCACGGGTATCGGTCGTGTATTCGCCGGACGTATCGAGATGGGCGACCCATGCAATCGTCGGAAACTGCTGATCGGCATTCGAGACATTGGCAGGCAATGTGCCGACAACGATCGAGTGGTCACGCTCTTCAACATCCATACCCATGGCGCGCATTTCGCTGGCGAGCAACTTTGCGAGATCGGTTTGTCCCTCGCTCGACGGGAGGTTGCCTGCATTCGGCACAGCGGTCGTGTTGATGCGGGTATAGGCTAGAAAGCGGTCTACGATATCCATTATATTTTCTCGGTTATTGGTCGGAATCGGCCCGGATTTGATCCGAGAACCAAAGAAGAATAGCGGGCGTTTAGAGCGCCGATCTGATTCAATCAGATCGGCGCTCTAAACTTTCTTTCCAAAGCATAATCTTATCGATCCTCGTTTCACTCCGGTCGGATTATGCTCTATGCCCGCTACCCAGAATTTCATCACCGGTCATCAAACCGGCGGAGGACGAAGCCTATTCTTCGATGTCGACATCTTCGAACAGATAGCCGCCAAAGGGATCGATGCGGAAGTCTTTGACCTTCTTGCTGATCGGCTGCTCGACAATCTGATGAGCAATGGTCAGCCAGGGAGCCTGTTCCTTGAACACGACCTGCGCCTGCTCGTAGAGCTTGGTGCGCTCGGCTTGATCGGTGGTCAGCTTGGCCGCCTGAATGAGCTTCTCGAAGTCCTGATCGCACCAGTTTGCGCGATTGGCGCTGCCGATGGCCTGGCAGCTCAAAAGAGCGGCGAGGAAGTTGTCGGGATCGGCAATGCCACCGGTCCAGCCAAGCATGACGGCACCATCGCGGTCCTTATCCAGCGAACGCTTGAGATATTCGCCCCAGTCATAGGTGACGATTTCCGCCGTTACCCCCACCTTGGCGAAGTCAGACTGAATGAGCTCGGCTGCACGGCGCGCATTCGGCATATAGGGCCGCTGCACGGGCATGGCCCAGATCTTCATTTTCAGGTCTTTGACGCCTGCTTCATCGAGCATCTTGCGCGACTGTTCAGGATCGTAAGCGTCGTCCTTGACGTTCTTGTTGTAGCCCCAGACACTGGGCGGGAGCGGATTGACCGAAGCGACCGCAGAGCCGAGATACACTGCATCGATGATAGCAGCCTTGTTGACTGCCATGTTGAGCGCCTTGCGGACACGCACATCGTCAAACGGTTTTTGCTGGGTGTTGTAGGCTAGGAAGGACAGGTTCAAACCTTCCTTGTGCAGCATTTCGACGGCCGGGTCTTTCTTCATCTCTGCAATATCAGCGGGATTGGGAGCGGCAATGACATGGCACTCGCCCGACTTCAGTTTCTGATAGCGCACTGCCGCATCCGGCGTGATCGCAAAGATGAGATTGTCGATTTTCTGCTTGCCCGCCCAGTAATCGGGATTGGCCTGATAGCGGATGGCGCTATCCTTCTGATAGGCGACAAACTGATAAGGGCCGGTTCCGACTGGCTGCTGGCTGAACTCCGCAATGCGGCCTTCGGCGACCAGCTTGTCGGCATATTCCTTGGACTGAATGACGGCGAATGTCAGCGACAGCGTCGAGATAAACGTCGCTTCGGGATGCGTCAGCACAAACTTGACCGTGTGATCGTCGATCTTTTCGATTTTCTCGATCAGCGACGGGAAGGAATAAGCTCCGAATTGCGGCCATGTACCCTGATTGTAGTAGGGATTGTCCTTGTTCCCCTGACGGTCGAACGTGAAGATCACATCGTCTGCATTGAATTCACGCGTCGGAGTGAAAAAACTCGTGGTGTGAAACTTCACGCCCTTTCGCAGGTGAAACGTATATTCCTTGCCGTCGGCAGAAACGTCCCAGCTTTCCGCGAGGCCGGGTTCCAGTTCCGTCGAGCCGCGCTTGATCTTGATAAGTCCGTTGGACACATTGCGCGCCGACGCGTCATACACGGCGCCGGATGTCGTTTGCGCCGCATCGAACATTTCAGGAGATGCCTCGGAGCAATAGATCAACGTCTTGGCAAAGACCTGTCCGACCGCCGTGCTGTTGAGCGCAGCCGCGACCAGCGCGGCTGAAAATAGTTTTCCGTATGTATTCATGAGGCTGCATTCCCTTGCTTGCGACGCGACCGACCTTCAACGGGTTGTTCAGTATCGACTTTTTCAGATGATTCTAAACAGCGGTGCGGCAGCATTTGAACGCGCAAAGGCTCGTGAAGCAAGCTCAAAAGGATCGGGAGGCATGCGTAGAAGTGGTTTAACTGGCGCTGCCGGTTCCGGGAATTTCGGGGATCATCTGACGCAGCAGGTTTCGCAGGATGGATCGTACGGCGACGGTGGCTGCAGACTGTTCGCGGTCGCGGGGCGTGATAAGGCGCACCTCGCGCACGATGGCCGGGTCCGTCAGGGGGCGGGCCACGATGCCGCGACCGCGCAGCGCGGTAAAGGCATAGGCGGGTAGAACAGCGATACCGGCATTGACCTCGACCAGCGACAACACCGAGTGAATCTGGTTGACCTCCATATGCGGTCGAAGCGCCAGTTTTGCCTGTTCGAAGCCGATTTCCGTCAAAAGCCGGATATTGCTTTTCTGGGTAAGCGTAATGATGGGCTGATCGTCGAGTTCTGCCCAACGGACCTGCTCATGCCCGGCGAAATCGTGATGGGGCGACACGAAAATCATCAGCTGATCGCGCAGTGCCATCTGGCTTTCGACGTCGGAATCTTCACCGGAAAACGTGCCAACGCCGAGGTCGCAACGCCCGTTGCGAACCTGTTCGATGACGATTTCGGGTCCGACATCCTCGATCTTGATGACAAGGTTGGGGTGTTCATCAGCCACGCGGCGAACCAGATGAGGAAGCACCGTCGTGCACAGCAAAGGCGGGGCTGCGATGCTGACCTGACCGCGCCGCAATTTCCCCAGATCGCGCACGACTTCGGCGGCGCGGTCAATTTCGGCAAGACCGGCAAGCGCACCTTCGGCAAAGGCACGTCCGGCATCCGTCAGGCTGACGCGCCGTGTCGTCCGGTCGAAAAGCCGCGCGTCCAGCACCGTTTCCAGATCACGGATCGTGTGGGAAAGATTGGCCTGGGTCGTCCTGACACGCTCGGCTGCGCGGGAAAAGTTTCCCAGTTCGACCACGGCTTGAAAACATTCAATCTGGCGGAGAGTGGGACGCATCGGCTCACTTATGAGTTTTTGTTTATGAATATATTCTACTTACAAGACTTCTCGAATGAAAGAAAGTCAGGCTCGATCAGGGAGACGCGGGTTTGGAGTGACCCGCCCCGAAGCGAGGATTCCGATGAAGTATGACCGTCAGAACGCCAAGGCCCATTCGCGCGCTACGATGCGCGGTATCTGGGCTGCGGCAAACACGCCTTTCAATCAGGACGGATCGATCGATGAAGGCGGCTTTCGCAAGAATGTCGACCATTGGATCAACGATCTGGGCATTGACGGACTTTTCGTCGCGGGAAAGCAGGGCGAATTCTTCTCGATGTCGGTTGACGAGCGCAAGCGCATGTTCGATCTGGCTGTCTCGGCAGTAGGTGACAAGGCGCAGACAATCATGTCCTGCTCGGACCAGAACATGGATGTGGTTATCGATCTGGCCAAGCATGCGCAGGCCTGCGGCGCGGACTATATCGTCGTCCATGCACCGGTTCTGCATTTCCTGCGTGCGCAGGACGAAACGCTGCTGCGCTACTATGAAACCATTGCCTCCAAGGTGGATATCGGCCTTGCACTCTGGTCGCATCCGGATAGCGGTTATCTGATGAGCCCTGAGCTCTGCAATCGTCTGGCCGATATAGAAACCGTCGTCGCGATCAAATATTCGGTCCCACGCGACATGTATCGCAAGCTCACGGAACTTGCAGGCGACCGCATTCTGGTCTCGACCGCATCGGAAGACGAATGGCTGGATAATATTCTCGAACTGGGCTGGCAGCTCTATCTCTGCTCTTCACCGCCCTACACGCTGCAGACCAAGGTTGATCGCCGCATGCGCGATTATACCGACCTGGCCTTTGCGGGCAAAGAGGCCGAGGCGCGCGCCGTCTGGCAGAGCCTCGAGCCTGTCCGTCATGCCTTCAAGTCGACGCGACCGGCTGAAAAGCCCACTTCGCATCAAAAATACTGGCAGGAGCTGCTCGGCCAGGTTGGTGGACCTGTTCGTGCGCCGATGCTTGAGCTGACCGACGCTGAAAAACGGGCAATCCGGGAGGCATTTGATAGCTGCGGTCTCAAACTGTCCTGATCGAACCGAAAAGGGGAACAAGAATGACAAAACTCAGCGCTTTCAATTTCCAGAAATGGATCGATGAACACAAGCACCTGCTGAAGCCGCCTGTCGGCAATCAGCTGGTGTTCAAGGACGCGGACCTGATGGTGACGGTCGTTGGCGGCCCGAACAAGCGCACCGATTACCACGACGATCCGGTCGAAGAGTTCTTCTACCAGCTCAAGGGCGACATGCTGCTGAAGCTGCATGACACGTCGACGGGCGAATTTTACGACGTGCCGATCCGCGAAGGCGATATCTTCCTTCTGCCGGCGCATATCCGTCATTCGCCGCAGCGCCCGCAAGAAGGTTCCATCGGTCTGGTGATCGAACCGGCCCGTCCTGAAGGCGTTCTCGATGCCGTCGAATGGTATTGTTTCGAATGCAGCGGTCTCGTTCATCGCGCTGAAGTGGATCTGGAATCCATCGTCGACGATCTGCCGCCGCTCTATGCTGCTTTCTACAATGACGAGAAACTGCGGACCTGCCCACATTGCAATACCGTCCACCCCGGCAAGAACCCGCCGGAAGGCTGGGTTGCGCTCTGACGAGGCATGCCCGGCGGAACTGCCGGGCGCCCATCCATAAAAAGACAAGGGGAAATGAAATGAAAAACAAACTCCTGATGATCGGCCTGCTGGCGGGGCTGACGACTGGTGCTGCTGCTGCTGAACCGGTCAAGATCGGCGTGATTACGACCTTGTCAGGTCCGGGAGGTTATCTCGGTCAGGACGTGCGCGATGGTATGAAGCTTGCCATTGATGCCGAAGGCGGCAAGCTCGGTGGTGTGCCGGTTGAACTGAAGGTCGAGGACGACGCTGCCAAGCCCGGCAACGGACGACAGATCGCCGAGCGGTTCATGTCGGAAGACGGCGTCAAGCTTTTTACCGGCATCATCTTCTCGAATGTAGCCGGCGCAACCGTACCGGATATCATCGATAATGACAGTATCTATATCAGCGCCAACGCCGCGCCATCGAACATGGCGGGCAAGGGCTGCGATGCGAATTACTTCGTGGTTTCCTGGCAGAATGACTCGCTCCACGAGGCATCGGGCATTGCTGCGGAACAGGAAGGGTTCAAGCGCGCCTTCATTCTTGCGCCGAACTATCAGGCAGGCAAGGATGCGCTGGCTGGCTTCAAGCGCCGGTTCAAGGGCGAAGTTGTCGGTGAAATTTACACCCAGCTCGACCAGACCGATTATTCAGCTGAGATGGCGCAAATTCGCGCCGCAAACCCTGATGTGGTTTTCCAGTTTCATCCGGGCGGCATGGGCATTGCGTTCATGCGCCAGTATCAGCAGGCCGGTCTTCTCGGCAAGATTCCGATGGTTCTTTCCGAACCGTCCAGCGATGCTGTGATCCTCAAATCACTGGGTGACGCTTCGGTCGGAATCATGGCCACCAGCCACTGGAGCCCGGATATGGACAATGCGGCGAGCAAGGAACTCGTGGCAAAGTGGAAAGCCGCTTATCCTGACCGGCCTCTGACCTATTACGGCACGCAAGGCTACGACGTGGCTCGCCTGATTGCTTCTGCCTTGAAGCAGACCGGCGGCGTTGACGATATCGATGCGGTGCGCGAAGCGCTGCGGAAGGCTGACTTCCAGTCCGTGCGTGGCAATTTTGCCTTCGGTCCGAACCAGCATCCGTTGCAGGACTGGTATCTCCTTGATGTCGTCAAGGGCGAGGACGGCAACCCGACCACCAGGATCAAGAAGAAGCTGATCGAAAATTACGGTGATTCCTATTCTGCAGAGTGCAAGCTCTGACAGCCACCGTCCGGCGCGCGCGAAAGTGCGCGCCACGCTTCTTTTCATTTCTCATGAAGGTCGTTTCCTCCAATGACACTCATCTTCGAGCAACTTTTGAATGGCCTTCTCTACGGCGTCATGTTGTTCCTTCTGGCAGCAGGGCTGACGCTGATCTTCGGGATCATGGGCGTCATCAACCTCGCTCATGGCTCGCTCTATATGATCGGCGCTTTCATCGGCACCTGGGTGGCCGTGCAGACCGGGAATTTCTGGTTGGGCTTGCCCGCAGCTATTCTGGCCGCGACGATTGCCGGTATCGTGATCGAGCTTGGCGTCATGCGAAAGCTCTATCAGCGCGATCATCTGGATCAGGTGCTGGCGACTTTTTCGCTCATTCTGATTTTCAATGAGCTGACCGTGCTGATCTTTGGCCGCCAACCGATTTTCACGCAGTTGCCTGCATCGCTCTCGCAGCCGATCGAACTGTTTTCAGGCCTGAGCTATCCGCCGTTCCGGCTGCTCATCATTGTGGCTGGCCTGCTGGTTGCCGGTGGTCTTTATCTGCTCATCAACCGCACCCGCATCGGCATGCTGGTTCGGGCAGGGTCGACCAACCGCGATATGGTCCGCGCGCTCGGCGTGGATATCCGTCTGCTCTATACGCTGGTGTTTGCGCTTGGTGCGGCTTTTGCGGGTCTTGCAGGATTCATGACCGGACCGATCCTTGCCGTTCAGGTCGGTATGGGCGAGCAAATCCTGCTTGCCACCTTCGTGGTCGTGGTTATTGGCGGCGTTGGCTCGATCAAGGGAGCCTTCATTGCCGGTATTTCGCTCGGTATCATCGATACCTGCCTGCGCGCCTTTCTGCCTTCCATTCTGCGTCAATTCATGGCCGGGGCCGAAGCTGACGCGCTTGGCGTGGGCATTGCGTCCATGGGCATCTATCTGCTGATGGCCATCGTTCTTCTGTTCCGCCCGAGAGGCCTCTTTCCGGTGGGAGCCTGAATCATGTCATATCGTATTTTGTTTGTTTTCCTCGGCTGCGTGGCGCTTGCACTTTTCCCCTTCGGGGCCGAAGCGCTGGGGCAGACGGCTGCATCCAGCCTTGTCACCCGGATCATGATCTATGCCATCGCCGCGGCCAGCCTCAATCTGATCCTCGGCTATGGCGGGATGGTTTCCTTCGGTCATGCCGCCTTCTTCGGGATCGGCTCCTATGTCGTGGGTATCCTTTATTTCCACCACGCCGAAGAGACATTGCTTTTCGGCTTCATTCCGGGTTCCGACCAGTTTCTGATCACCGTTCCGGCGGCAATGCTGGTGGCAGGTCTTGCCGCGCTGGTCATCGGTGCGCTGGCGCTGCGCACTTCCGGCGTGCAGTTCATCATGATTACGCTCGCCTTCGCCCAGATGCTGTTCTTCCTCTTCGTTTCGCTCAAAACCTATGGCGGCGAAGACGGTATCATCGTGCGCCGGGCAAATGATCTTTTCGGCCTCAGCCTGCGTGACAAGACGACGATGTATTATGTCATCCTCGTTTCGATGATCCTGTATTTCGCTTTCCTGTGGCGGGTTGTCCATTCGTCCTATGGCGCGGTGCTTTCCGGCATTCGCCAGAGCGAGCGGCGCATGACGGCCATGGGGATCGAAACCTATCGCTACAAGCTTTACGGCTTTGTCCTTGCCGGAATGGGCGCTGGTCTGGCTGGCGCGCTTCTCACCATCTTCATGCGTTTTGCAAGCCCGGATACGCTGCACTGGACCAAATCGGGTGAGTTGATGGTGATGGTCATTCTGGGTGGGGTCGGCACGTTCTTCGGGCCGATCTGGGGAGCAGCCGCCTTCCTGATCCTGCAGACCTATCTCGCCTCCTGGACTGAACATTGGCAGCTTGCCATGGGCATCATTCTGCTCGTCGTTGTTTTGGGAACCAAGGGCGGCATTGTCGGCGGCTGGCGCGCGCTTTGCCGTCCGTTTCGCAAAGACCGGAAAGTTGAGGTGCCCGCATGACGACGATATTGCAGGTCCGCGATCTGGTGAAACGCTTTGCCGGACTGGTCGCGACGGATCATGTGACGCTCGACGTCACGGAAGGGCATATCCATGCCCTGATCGGCCCGAACGGAGCGGGCAAGTCCACGCTCATCAATCAGCTGTGTGGTGAGCTGACGCCCACATCGGGGACGATCAGCCTGATGGGTGAAGATATCACCGATCTACCCGCAGCAACGCGTGTCGGGCGCGGGTTGGGACGCACGTTCCAGATATCGACGCTCCTGAACGACATGAGTGTGCGCCAGAACATCGCGATGGCGGTGCAGGCGCGCGAGGGGCACAATTTCCGGATTCTCGACAGTCTGAAAGGCCGCAGCGCCATCTGGCGTGAGGTTGATGCAATCCTTGCCGGAAGCCGTCTGGCCAATCACCCGGAGAAGCTTGCAGGCGATCTGTCGAGTGGTGGGCGCAAGCAGCTGGAACTGCTGATGGCGCTGGCCGGAAAGCCGAAGCTTCTGCTCCTCGATGAACCGATGGCTGGTCTCGGCCATGTCGAAAGCCAGGAAATGATCGAGCTTTTGCAGGGGCTGCGCGGCAAGGTTTCGATGCTGCTCGTCGAGCACGATATGGAGGCGGTGTTTGCGCTCGCTGACCGCATATCGGTGCTGGTCTATGGTCGCCTCATCCTCACAGGTACGGTGGAAGACATTCGGGCAAGTGAAGCTGTGCGGGAAGCCTATCTCGGCGGGGAGGAGGAACTGTGCTGAAAATCGAAGGACTTCAGGCCGCCTATGGCCATTCGCAGGTATTGTTCGACGTCTCGCTGGAGGTGAATGAAGGGGAACTGGTCACCCTCATGGGCCGCAACGGCATGGGCAAGACCACCACCATACGCACATTGATGGGTCTGCTCGCTCCAAAAGGGGGACAGGTCCAGATCGCGGGGCGCGACACGACCAGCTACAGCCCCGAAAAAGTGGCACGCCTTGGCGTCGGTCTTGTGCCGGAGGGCCGACAGATTTTCCCGACATTGACCGTGCGGGAAAATCTGGTCGCAACCGCATCCAACCGCTGCAAGCGACAGTCGCCATGGGATCTTGCCAAGATATATGCGCTTTTCCCGCGCATGCAGGAGAGGGCGGATCAGACGGCGGGCACGCTTTCAGGTGGCGAACAGCAGATGCTGGCCATCGGGCGTGCATTGATGACGAACCCGCATCTTCTGATCCTCGATGAAGCGACGGAAGGGCTTGCCCCCGTCATTCGCACGGAAATCTGGCATTGCATCATGCAATTGCGCGAAATGGGTCAGTCGATCCTTCTGATCGATAAGAATATCGCGGTTTTGAAGAAGTTGGCGGATCGCCACTATATTGTCGAGAAAGGCCGAACGGTCTGGCGCGGGACGAGTGCCGATCTCGAACGCGACCGTGAGCAGGTGCATGCTTATGTCGGTATCTGAGACGATCGTCCTCGTTGGATGGGGCGCTATCGGCAAGCGGGTTGCGGACCTTCTCGCCGAGCGGAAAAGTCCAGTAAGGATCGGCGCGGTGGCGGTGCGTGACCGGTCGGCATCCCGTGACGGATTGCCTGCGGGTGCCGTGCTTATTGAAAATCCTGCCGAGCTTGCAGCCAGCGGCGCAAGTCTCGTGGTGGAGGCGGCAGGTCGCCCCAGCGTCTTGCCGTGGGGCGAGGCGGCGCTTTGCGCCGGAATGGATTTTGCGATTTCATCGACATCGGCTTTCGTCGACGACGCCCTGTTTCAAAGGCTGAAGGATGCGGCTGCGGCCAGCGGCGCGAAGCTTATTATCCCACCCGGTGCGCTGGGCGGCATTGATGCGCTTTCGGCCGCAAGCCGGCTTTCGATTGAAAGTGTCGAGCATCGCATCATCAAGCCTGCAAAAGCATGGGCAGGCACGCAGGCCGCCCAGCTGGTGCCGCTCGATGAAATCAGTGAGGCCACGGTCTTCTTCACGGATACGGCCCGCAAGGCAGCCGATGCTTTTCCGCAAAATGCCAATGTCGCGGTGATTACTTCACTCGCGGGGATTGGTCTTGATCGTACCCGTGTCACATTGGTTGCAGACCCGGCAGCGCGTCTCAACACGCATGAGATCATTGCCGAAGGCGATTTCGGTCGGATGCATCTGCGTTTTGAAAATGGTCCGCTCGCGACCAACCCGAAATCGTCTGAAATGACCGCGCTCAACCTTGTGCGCGCGATCGAGAACCGTGTCGCCACGACGGTCATCTGATGCACTTGCTTAACGAAAAGCCCCGCAGTAGCGGGGCTTTTTCTATTCGGAAGCTTTATTCCGCATCCATCTTGCATTGTGCGGCATAGATATCGCCATGTGCGGTCAGGACTTTCTTCTCGGTCTTCAGATAAGGCTTGCCGTTGGCGCCTTCGGCTACACCCAGCGCATACCAATCCTGAACGGGATGCTGGTTCGGTCCGAGTTTGAATTCTCCGCGCACGGAAGGAATTTGCGCGGAAAGCAATGCCTTGCGGAATGTCTTGGCATCGATCTCGTCACCCGAGACGCCAGCAAGTCCGGCACCCATCATCAGCGCGGCATCATAGCCTTGTGCGGCATAATAGGTGATCGGGCGATCCCCGAATTTCGCTTTCCAGGCGGCAACGAATTTCTTGTTTTCCGGATTGTCGAAATCGTCGTTCCAGTGGCTGGTCACCCGTACGCCGTCTGCTGCCTTTCCGACAACATTGACGATCACCTGATCGAGCGATGCCGGATGGACGACCATCGGGATTTCTTTCAGCAGACCTGACTGCTGATATTGCTGCAGAAACGCAATGCCCATGCCGCCCGGTTCGAATTCATAGACCATCGCTGGCTTTGCGGCACGGATCTGCGCGATTTCAGCGGCAAAGTCGGTCTGGTCCATCTGGGTATAGACTTCGCCGATGATCTTGCCCTTGTAGAAGCGCTTGAACGCATCCATCGTCTCGCGCCCGGCCTGATAATTCGGCGCGATCAGGAATGCCGAAGGATAATCCATTGATTGCGCCAGCGCGCCAGCGCTTTCTCCCTGGCTGTCATCCTGCCAGGAGCTGACGAAATAGTTCGGGTGGCATTCCTTGCCTGCAAATTCGGCAGAGGCGGTGTTGGGGCTGATATAGATGCCGCCTTCGTCGAGAATATCTGGCAGAGCCGCACCGGCGACATTGGCGAAGACCATGCCGGTAAAGAGTTTTACGCCCTGTTCGGACAACATGGCTTCGGCAATCTGCTTGGCGTTGCCTGGCTTGAGGCCGTCATCCTCGACCTTGAGCGCGACCGGCTTGCCTCCCAGCTCACCGCCATTCTGATCGATTGCGAGCTGGAAACCGTCCCGAATGTCCTGCCCAAGATAACCGGCAGGGCCGGACAAGGTTGTGATCATGCCGATGGTGACGGGTTCCTTGGCGAAAGCCGCGACAGTTCCGGCCAGAGATAGACAGAGTGCCGAAGCACCAAGCAGTGAAAGCTTGAGCATGAAAGTTCCTCTCTTGATTGCCCTTCACGACCTTTTCTCTGTCCCGCGCTTGAAAACGCTGTTCCGGACAGGAGGTCTTGCCGGTCATTTCATGCTGAAACTTGAAGTCCGTAAACTGAACACTCTTCGCACTGCTATGAGGCTCAGGAATATCAGAAGGGTGTGTTCGGGGTGGGAGGGAGCCTGTCTTTAACCTGTCTTCAACCTGTCCGGGCAATTTCCCGAAGCACCTGAATGAACAGGTCGGCCGTGGCGGAACGGTTGCTCTCAGGAAGGGTGGTGATCCCCAGAAAGCCGGAAGTCGCGCCAAGTTGAACCGGCAGGATGGCGAGCTGTCCCGACGCTTCTTCAATCCGCGCCACCTGCGCGGGCATGACGCAAATATAATCCGCCTGCAAAAGCAGGCCCCTATTGATGAGCGGTGAGACGGATTCGACGGATTGTGCAGGCGGCGGAACGCCTTCCTCGCGGAATGTGCGATCAATCTGGAGGCGGAGATTGGTTTCCTTCGGCGGCAAAATCCAGTCCCATTCGATCAGATCATGAAGGCGAAGTGCGGGGCGCAACGTCAATGGATGGTCGCGGCGCACAACGACGACGGCGTTATCCGGAATCAGGACTTCCTGCACGAGATTGACCGGTTCATGCCGCTCGGAAAGGCGGCCTATCACCATGTCCAGCTCACCCGCCCGCAATGCTGGCATCAAGACATCATCCGTTCCCGTCACGACCTTGACCACGATGCGGCGATTGTCGCGCCGGACTTTGGCGATGGCTCTGGGAAGCAGATCGGCAGACGCTGAAAGCAGGGTCCCGATGGCCAGCCGTCCGCCTGTCCCGTCGCGCAGATCGGCAAGATTTTGCTCGGCCACCATCAGATGAGCCAGAAGACGTCTTGCATCTGTGGTCAGCTGCATACCCGCATGGGTCGGGACAACGCCCCTGTTGGTGCGCGTGAAAAGCCGCAATCCGGTCAGGGCTTCGATTTCCTGCAATGCCTTGGTGACGGCGGATTGGGTAACGTTCAACCGATCGGCAGCGCGCGCAATGCTGCGCTCCTCCTCGATCGCATCGATGATGCGGATATACCGGATCGTCAGATGATTGGTGAGCAATGCCATATCGCCTCCTCAAGGATATGTCCGCTCACAGATATTCTATTTCCTCATATCTGTCGCGGTCAGAATTCACTTTCCTTTGTCGGCAGGACTTGGAAATCTCTCTTCGAAATGGGTTGAGGAGAATTGGAATGACGAAACGTCACGCGGAGATCGCTGGCGCAGGCATTGCGGGGCTGGCTTCTGCCACAGCGCTCGCCCAACGCGGATGGAGCGTAAGGGTGCATGAGCGCTCGCCCAATCTGCGCACATTCGGCGCCGGGATTTATATCTGGAGCAATGGCCTGCATGTGCTCAAGGCCCTCGGCGCTTACGACGAGGCCGTGATCGGCGCTCATGAGGGACCGGAATTCCATACGCGCGATCACCGCAATGAAACGATGGAAGAGATTCCAATCAATGGCAACGGACCAGCGCGCCTTATAACGATCCTGCGTGAGACATTGCTGACGGCATTGCTCAATGCTGCGCGTCGCGCGGGCGTTGAAGTCGTCACTGGCGCGGAAGCTGTCGGGGCAACACCGGAAGGTGAATTGCTGCTGGCCGATGGTAAGCGCCTTGCCGCCGATCTGGTCATCGGGGCGGATGGCATCAATTCCAAGGTCAGGGATTCGCTCGATCTCATGATGTACCGCAAACCGCTTGGCTATGGTGCCGTGCGTATGATGATAAAGCGTGATAGCGCAGACGCTCCCGTTGAAGATCTGCCGCGCTATATCGAGCATTTCTCCGGCTCGCGCCGTATTCTTTATACTCCCGCCAGCGAGACCGATCTCTATATCGCACTCTGCGCATCGGTCGAAGACGAGGCGGCCTATCGCACACCGGTCGATACCGCGCTCTGGACCGAAAGTTTCCCGCATCTTGCATCTTTGATCGCTCGTTTCGGCGATGCGGGGCGGTGGGATGCATTCGAAGTCCTGAAGCTGAAATCATGGAGCAAGGGCCAGGTGGCGATCCTCGGTGATGGCGCTCATGCGATGCCGCCTTATCTCGGACAAGGTGGTGGTTGCGCTCTGATGAATGCGCTTGGGCTGGCGGTTGCGCTGGACGAACATGCGGATGTGAGTGAAGCGCTGGCTGTCTGGGAGGCGCGCGAACGCCCACTGACCGAACATACGCAGGATACTGCGGAGCGACTGGGCGACATGAATTACTGGCCCGACGATGTGCGCTCGCAAGTGCTGAGAATTACCGGGAAATGCGCTCCGCTTGGTGCCGAACGCATGAAGACCGCTTTGCATATTCCAACAGGCGCTGCCTGAAACGCCGGATGATGGAGATTTCTATGAACTCGATGAAAATTGGCAACAATGTTTTTTCCTGGGATGAAACCGGAAGCGGCCCGGCCATCGTGCTGCTTTCCGGATGGTGTCAGGATCACCGCCTGTTCAAGACACTGGCGCCGGAACTGGCGAAGAATCATCGCGTCATCCGCTTCGACTGGCGCGGTCACGGCGACCATCGCGACCATGACGGCGACTTCGACATCAACCAGCAAGCCGACGATCTTGTTGCTTTCGTCGACGCGCTGGAGCTTGAGACCTTTCTTCCCGTCTCGACCTCTCATGGCGGCTGGGCCAATATCGAAGTCACTGACCGGCTGGGATCAAGCCGCGTGCCGAAATCGGTTGTTATTGACTGGATCATGAACCAGCCGAACGAAACCTTCTTCGAACTGATCGACGGTATTCAGGACCGGCAGGTCTGGGAGAATGGTCGTGCAGGCTTCTTCGATTACTGGATCGGCGACACGAAGAACGCCGATATCGTCAATCACGTGAACAACGAGATGGCGGGCTATTCCTATGAAATGTGGGCCCGCTCGGGGCGGGAAATCGGCAAAGCTTATCGCAAATGGGGCAGCCCCATGCAGCGCATGGCGGCCATGGCCGAAAACCGTCCGGTCACCCATATCTATTCGCAGCCATTCGAGCCGGAATATACGCAGGCACAGGTGGATTTTGCGGCGCGCAATCCGTGGTTCCAGCCTCGGAAGCTGCCGGGCACGACCCATTTCCCGACGCTTGAACAGCCTGCGAATGTGGCTAACGTCATCAGCGTGTTCAACGCATGATAGCGCTCACTGAAGAAGCAGGCTTCGAGCCTGCCCGCCTTGATCGCGATTACAATGCCAAGGCCACCGTTTCGCCGGAAGCCTTCGCCGCCGAAATGGTGCGCTATCGCGAGGCAAGCATCGCGCCCCGGGCCGATTGGGGCCGGCATTTCGACGTCGTCTATGATGAAGAAAGCGGACAGCGGATCGATATTTTCGGCCCGCCTTCCCAGAGTGGACCGTGTCCGGTCTTCGTGTTTGTTCACGGCGGTTACTGGCGCGCGCTATCAAAGGAAGATTCCGCCATGATGGCGGGGATGCTCGCGGCCGAAGGTATTGCGACCGTTGTCGTCGATTATCGTCTGGCGCCCGAAGTCTCCCTTGCGGAAATTACGCGGGAGGTGCGCGCAGCTCTGGCCTTCGTCTGGCGTCATGGACGGGGATATGGTCTCGATCCCGACCGGATAGCGGTTGGGGGGAGTTCGGCAGGTGGTCATCTTGCGGGTGCGCTTGTTGCAGAAGGCTGGCAGGACGATTTCGGTTTGCCGTCGGATGTTGTGAAGTTTGCCATGCCGGTCAGCGGGCTTTTCGAGCTTGCACCACTGGCGGCAGCCTTTCCGCAGGAATGGCTGAATCTCGGGCCTGCCGATGTCGATCAGCTCAGCCCGATCCGCCACATTCCCGTGCGCGGTTGTCCGATTGCCGTGGCATGGGCAGAACATGAGGCTGACGGTTTCAAGCGTCAGTCCCGCGCTTATGCCGAAAGCTGGGCTGCAGCAGGCGGAGAGGCGAGAACCATCGAGGTCGCAAACCGGAACCATTACGATATTCTGATGGACTGGTGCTCGTCCGAAACCGAGATGTCGCAGGCTCTGCTAACCGGTATTCGCAACATCGGTTAGCACTACAGTTGCATTCTTCGTGATGCCGGGCTGCAAAGAGCTATTTGTCTGCGTTCCGGTGCTCACGTACCTTTAAGTACGCTCCGCTCCGGTACTCGAAAATCACTCTTTTCGCCACGGCCTGACGAATTTGCAACTGTAGTGTTAGAGCGTATCCCGAAAAGTGTGAAACGGGTTTCGGAAAAGATGCGCGGTTCAAAGCAAACATTTGGAGCACCGATCTGATTCGATCAGATCAATGCTCTGATCGGCTTTCGAAAAGAAATTGTACGGTCGCGTAGCGAAGTGCGGCTGGTGGTTTCGCGCGGGCAAAACTTGCCAGCTTTATACTAATTCATGCGGTTATCCTCATGGATATATGGTTTTAAGATGAATTGTCGCATGAATTAAAACATCCCATTCTGACCGTAACGATGATCTGGGCGTGGCCCGAATTTTTAGATTGCAGAGGCTTTCTGATGCAAAAATCCGACGTGCAGCTTTTCATAGGTGGTGAATGGCGCAAGACCGCCAATACGCTTCCCATCATCAATCCCGCAGACGAGACTGAAATCGGGCAGGTTGCGGTCGCGGAACGCGAGGATCTGGAGGCGGCACTTCAGGCGGCGTGGGACGGTTATCAGGTCTGGCGCAACACTGCGCCTGCGGCCCGTGCTGCGATCATCATGAAGGCCTCGGCGCTCATGCGCGAGCGGCAGGAAGAGATCGCACGCGCGATTACGCTGGAAAACGGGAAACCGATCAGCGAAGCCCGGCTTGAGGTTATTCGCGGCTGCGAATTCTTCGAATGGGATGCTGGCGAGTGCATTCGTTTCTATGGCCGCGTCATTCCGAGCGCGCCCGGCATTCGCTATATCGTCGTGCACGAGCCAATCGGTCCGGTCGCAGCGTTTGCGCCGTGGAATTTCCCGATGAGCCAGCCAGCACGCAAGATTGCGGGTGCTCTGGCTGCCGGTTGCTCCATTATCCTGAAAGCTTCCGAGGAAACACCGACGGCGGTGACACATATTGCGCGTGCATTCGAGGATGCAGGCCTGCCGGACGGTGTGCTGAATCTGGTCTTCGGCGTTCCTGCCGATATTTCGCAGTTTCTTATCCCGCGCCCCGAAATCCGGGCGATTGCGTTCACCGGATCGACTGCCGTCGGCAAACACCTGACCGAAATCGCTGCGCGCCACATGAAACCGGCGCTGATGGAACTTGGCGGCCACGCTCCTGTCATCGTTTGCGAGGATGCCGATCCGGTCGTTGCGGGTATTGCCTCGGCGCGCCGCAAATACCGCAATTCGGGTCAGGTATGCACCTCGCCGACGCGCTTCTTCGTTCATGAAAGCCATTATGAACGTTTCACTGCAGCCTTTATCGAAACGGCGCAATCGATCCGTGTGGGTAACGGCATGGATGAGGGGGTCCAGATGGGCCCGGTCGCCAATGATCGCCGCGTCATGGCTCTCGAAGAGCTGGTCAGCGATGCAGAAGCGAAAGGTGCGAAACTGCTTTTCGGTGGTCGTCGCCTGAAGAACAATGGCTATTTCTTCCCGCCAACGGCTCTGGCTGAACTGCCGGACGATGCCCGCGCGATGTCGGAGGAGCCATTTGGTCCGCTGGCGCTGATCAATCCGGTTGCCTCTCTTGATGCGGCTATTGAAAAGGCGAATTCGCTTCCGTTTGGTCTGGCGGCATATGGTTTCGCAAACTCAGCGGAAAATGTGGACCGTCTGATGACGGGGCTGGAAGCTGGAAACGTCTCCATCAACACGCTTGAGGCTTCTGTTGCCGAGACGCCATTTGGTGGTGTCAAGGATAGCGGACTTGGCCGCGAAGGCGGCGCCGAAGGACTGCATCATTATACGGTCGTGAAAAACGTCTCGCACCGTCTGGTGAACAGCCTGTAGGCGACGTCTCTTTAATCGCTTCTCGGACCCGTCGCCATTGATCACTGGCGGCGGGTTGGCCTGCTTCGGTACTCAAGGTGTCAAAGACACCGGCAAGTTACATGCCCTGTTCACTGACTTGAAATGCTGTCCGTGACGATTACTCATCCGGTCATCATTCGATAGATTGCCGGTAGAGCGACAGGCAGTTTCGACAGTTTGGCGACAAGAGCGTAGTTTCTACGGCCGAAAAGCGTGGGAAGGTATGCATTCGCCTCCCGATCAACGGTCACGGCAAAGACGTTGACGCCTGTTGTGCGTGCTTCAGCAACGGCCCTGCGACTGTCTTCGAGTGCGAACCGGCCTTCATAATGGTCAACATCGTTCGGTTTGCCGTCCGTCAGGACCAGCAGAAGCTTCTTTCTGTTGGGCTGTTCGGCAAGTTTTGCTGTTGCGTGACGGATGGCGGCTCCCATGCGCGTGTAGAAACCGGGCTTCAACGCCGCAATCCGGTGTTCTACGGCAGAACCGAAAGTTTCGTCGAAGTCCTTTACCGTTTCGACCCGCACCCATGAACGACGGCGCGAGGTAAAGGTCTGGATGGAACAGCGGTCGCCACAGGCAGCAATGCCATTGGCCAGAACCAGAAGCGCCTCCTTTTCCACATCCAGCACACGCCGATTATCGATCCACGCATCGGTGGATAGCGACACATCGACCAGAATGGTGACGGCAAGGTCGTTTGCCTTGGGTCGGCTCATCAGGTGCACGTGGTCGCTGCCCTGTCCTCCGGCGGCAAAATCGCATCGTGAACGGACCACGGCATCGAGATCGAGATCGTTGCCATCGCGCTGCGCACGCATCAATTCGCGGCCTGGCCGCAGGATCTCGAACTGGCGGCGAACCCGGCGCACAAGGCTTTGCGCTTCATCATCCAGTTCCAGCGCTTCTTCACGGTCCTGCGCTGGTGCTGCCAGAACACTGCAATGGTCGGGAAGATAGGTTGCCTTGCGGTAATCCCATTCCGGATAGGTCAGTTTGGCGGCGAGAGCCGTTCGATCGACCGCTTCTGGCGGCAGATCGAGATCGAAACGGAAACGGGCCGCAGGTCTGCCCTTGCGTTCGCCCAATGTAAGATCGTCAAGCTCGTCTGCAGATTTTGCATTCTGCTCGTCGCTATCGTCCGTTGGCCTGTCGACGCTCACCATCTCCGCCATGGCAAGGATTTTCTCAAAGCGATTGAGAATGAACGGGCTTCTGTCGGCCAGCCTCGGATTCTGCTTCTCGCGGTTGGCAATCTGCCGTCCGGTTTCGACACCGTCCGCCTTGCTGTTCAGCACTGGCTGGTCATCGTTATCGCGCGGCGCGGTCTCTTCGCGTCTGATCAACTCCGGCCAGAGCGGGACGGGCAGGGCGGGCAGATAGCTCGCGGGTGCGCAATGCGGAAAGATCGTAGGGAGACTGTCGTCCGGCAGTCCTGCGCCTTGTTTCAGAAGCGCCAGAATGCGCTCCTCCACTTGTTGCTCCAGACCATAGAGCGGACGTTTGGGGCGCACAGCCAACACCGCTTCGCACAATCGCGCATAACGTTTCTGCAGGCCCGGAAATATCCGGCAAGTCTTCGCAACCGTATCCGATGCCACTGCAAGCGCTGCAAGATTACGGCGCAATGGGTCATGCGGAAGCTCGCCCACTTCAGTCGGCATAACCGCCATATAGCCCGTGAGCCAGACATAGAGATCGTAATTGAGCGTTTGATCTGGAAAGAGCGCAATTTCGGGCGGCAGCATCAATGTCGCTTCATCCCGCAACGGCTGACTAAGTTTCTCTTCGCCCAGAGCCATGCGCTGCCGCAAGCCCAGCCTGTGCCCTGAGGTTCGCGCACGGGCCGGGGCAATCTGTACGGCAACATCGCCACCAAAACCACGAAAGCAGATGGCGAGCTTCTGGCGAATATCGCCAAGCTGCACGGCGTGCTGGGGATAATGCGACCACGATCCGGTCTTGCCGATCAGGCGGTGCCAGGCCCGGCCAACGGTTTCCTCCAGTTCCAGAAAATCCAGCATGATATGCCCGCCTATTTCAGCATTGCATCGGCAACTTCAATCAAAGCGGCTTTCACGTCAGGTTCATCGGTCAGCGGCTCGATCATCGCGGCACGCGCCGCTTCGCGTTGCGACATGCCGGCGTCGATCAGCGTGGCGCAGTAGACCAGCAGACGGGTTGAAACGCCTTCTTCCAGATCATGGCCTTTCAGCCCGCGCAGCCGGTGAGCCAACGCCACCAGTGGCGCAACCTTTTGAGCCGCGAGGCCGCTCTCTTCGCTCACTACCGCGATTTCCTGTTCCTTGGGCAGGAAGTCGAATTCAATGGCGACGAAGCGCTGGCGCGTGCTCGGCTTCAGTGATTTCAACAGGTTCTGGTAACCCGGATTATAAGATACGACGAGCATGAAGCGGTCTGGTGCTTCAAGCAACTCGCCGGTACGTTCCAATGGAAGAAGACGGCGGTCGTCAGTCAGTGGGTGCAGAACCACGGCCACATCCTTGCGCGCCTCGACAATCTCATCGAGATAGCAGATACCGCCTTCACGCACTGCGCGGGTCAGCGGACCGTCGACCCATATTGTATCGCCACCTTTCAGCAGATAGCGCCCGGTCAGATCAGCAGCCGCCAGATCGTCATGGCAGGAAACCGTAGAAAGCGGCAGGCCGAGTTTTGCGGCCATATGGCTTACAAACCGCGTCTTGCCGCAGCCGGTCGGTCCTTTGAGAAGCAGTGGCAGCTTGCGCGTCCAGGCCATTTCGAAGAGCGTGCATTCATTGCCGGACGGGCTGTATGGTGGGATCGAGACATTGGCATTTTCTACATTTCTGAGAATGGGGTTCATGGCCGTTTTCCTTTGTATCAGGCAATGAAGCCCCGCCTGATGGCGGGGCTTGGTGTCGATCATTCAGCGGGTTGTACGAAGCCGGAGGTATTTTCGCGGCGTTCCTTGCCCGGAACCAAGACGGCCCAGATGAACATGAAGGCCGAGATCACCACGACGACGCCTGAGCCGAGACGGATCCAGTAGAACAGCGCCAGCTGGTCCTGCACGACCATGAAGCTTTCACCCAGAACACGCTGCAGGTGGGTCTGGACAACACCTGCGAAGGTCAGTGCAAAGGTCATCACGGACATGGCCGTGCACATGGCCCAGAAGCTCACCATGGAGAGCATCTGATTGTATGGCGCCCGTCCGCGCAGTTCCGGGATCGCATAGGCCATGACTGCGAGATTGAGCATGACATAGGCACCGAAGAAGGCGAGGTGTCCGTGGGCGGCGGTAAGCTGCGTGCCGTGGGTGTAATAGTTGACCGACGACAGCGTGTGCAGGAAGCCCCATACGCCCGCACCGAAGAAGGCCATCACCGAGCAACCGATGGACCAGAGAAGGGCTGCACGGTTTGGATGTTTGCGACCGGCCTTCCATGTCATCACGAAGGTGAAGATGACCATGGTGAAGAACGGAGCGACTTCCAGTGTCGAGAACAGCGAACCGATCCACTGCCAGTAGCCCGGCGCACCGATCCAGTAATAGTGGTGACCTGTTCCGAGAATGCCGGAGAACAGCGCCAGACCGACGATGACATAGAGCCATTTTTCGACGACTTCACGGTCGATGCCGTTCAGCTTGATCATCAGGAAGGCGAGGATCGACGCCATGATGAGTTCCCACACGCCTTCAACCCACAAATGGATGACATACCACCAGTAGAGCTTGTCGAGTGCGAGATTGATCGGATTGTAGAAGGCGAACAGGAAGAACAGGGCAAGGCCCCACAGACCGAACAGAAGGATGTTGGTCACGGTCGTCTTGCGGCCCTTGAGCGCCGTCAACGTGATATTGAACAGGAAGATCAGGCAGACGACGACGATGCCGACCTTGATGATGAATGGCTGTTCGAGAAATTCACGCCCCTCGTGAATATGGAACAGATAGCCGACAACGGCGACACCGGCCGCCACGAAGAACAGCCAGAACTGGATGACGGCGAGTTTGGTGCTGTAAAGCTCGGTTTCCGTTTCTTCCGGCAGAAGATAATAGGTCGAACCCATGAAGCCCATCAGCAGCCAGACGACCAGTGCATTGGTGTGGATCATGCGAACGATGTTGAAGGGCAACAGCTCTGACAGCGTATTGGGCAGAACATAGATCGTACCGGCGAGAACACCGAATGCGACCTGCGCGATGAACAGCACGAGCGCTCCATAAAAATAGAGCATCGCGACCTTTTGGCTTTCATATTTCATATCATAAAACTCCGTTCATCCCGCGCTCAGCCTGCCTCGTTGGGCGGCCAGTTCTGCGTCTTGATGCGACTCGTCCATTCGAGGAAATCAGCCAGATCGTTGAGTTCCTGTTCGCTCAGGTTGAACTGGGGCATCTGGCGACGCCCTTCTATCCCCGTGGGCTGCGCCTGCATCCAGGCTTTCATCGTCTCGCGTGCGCCTTCCGGATCTTCTTCGCCACCCCAGCGCTTCCAGACATTGCCAAGCTCGGGTGCAAAATATGCGCCTTCGCCAAGCAGTGTGTGGCAATTGATGCAGGAGTTTTTCTCCCAGATGTGCTTGCCGCGCGCGACCGCATCGGTCAGCGTCGATTCATCCGTGGAGGTGGTTTTCATGTAGTAATGGCTGTGCGCCGTCAGCCCCACGAAGATCGCGAAAAAGAAAATAGACCCGCCGTAGAAGACGTTTCGTGCGCCGGTCTTGGTTAGGCGTTCTGCCATCCCCTTCGTCCTTTCATTGGCCGAAGGCGGAGCCTCGGCATCAAATCCCCCGTCGATAGTGCGGCTGGTCAATCCCCTCGCCAGCATCACGGGACAGGACTGTTCTATCGGTCGGAGGAAAGCCTTCTTTGCGATTTGGCAAAGACCGGAGCATTTCCGAGCCGAAAGTGCGAAGCGGCTTTGCGTCGGATAATACGTAAAAACAAAGAGATAGCGTGCTGCTCAGAGGAGGAAGCGCACTGCGACAGAACGCACCAGTGCCAGTGTGAGCAGAACGGCGGGCCAAGCCAGCAAGGCAGGCTTCAATGTGCCGTCGGTTCCGCGCATTTCCATGAAGTCGAGGATGACGAACCAGCCTTTGGCAAAAGCGAGGATCAGTACAATGACGATAGCTGCGAGCATCCCGGCGCTGGTGCCTGCGATAAATGCACCGCTCATAGCGAGAATGATCAGAACGACGAATGTACGGGTCAGGGATGAATGGTCACGATCGGACACTGCGGGCCTCAGGCAAGATAAAGGACAGGAAACATCACCAGCCAGACGAGATCAATCGCGTGCCAGAGCGTCGTGATCAGCAGAACATTGGAAGCAGATGGTCGCCATGCGACCAGCGCCAGAATGATCGATCCGAACAGCACATGCATGAGGTGAAAACCGGTCAGGAGAAAATAAAGCTCGAAGAACGAACCAGTTGCTTCATCACCAGCAAACTGGATTTCATGCGAATATTCGACGAGCTTGATTGCTACAAAAACGAGGCCGAAAAGGGCGGCATATAAAAGCGGACGGCGAGCCTGACTAGCATTGTGACGTCTGCGCACGGCAATTGCCGCCTGCCAGCCGCTCATCAGCAGCACAACGGTGTTGGCTGCAGCGAGGCCGGGGCTGAGATGCGCGCGCAACTGCGCAACGCCTTCCACATTGATGGCCGACATCACCATGAACGCAATCAGCAGGATTGCGAAGGCAACGAGTTCGCTCCACACGAGGATCCAGAGCAGAAGATCATCTTCCGCGCGATCCTCCGCGTTGATTGCAGTTATGGCCAAATCTTCGGTTCCAGACATGGAACATGCCTAGCGCCCGCAGTTCAGGCCTTCTTTGCGTTTTGGCAAAGAAGAAATGCACTGACGACGACATTGTATCCTCGCCATAGAAAAGGAAATTTCAATGACGGATGCACAGATCGGGCTCATGGTCGCAACACCGGCGATCATCGGCTTTTCACTGGTTCTTTATCGTATGGGCGCTTTACAGGGCGCGGGCACGCTCTCCGCCGTTGCGGCTTCCATCGTGATTGCAGCCGTTCTTTTCCTTGGTCAGTAGGTAGAGGGAAGAATTATGGACGCGCCGTCAGTCTTGCACGCGACCGATATCAGCCGCCTCGAGGCCCACCATCATGATCTGCTGGAACTGTGTCTGCGGTTGGAGGAAATCGCTGAGGATCTCGAGACCGGCACCTCTGTGCAGGAGTACCGGCGGATATCAACGCTCATTCCGCGTCTTGTTGGTGAAACCCATGCGCTTGAAGAAGAAGTTCTGTTTCCAGATTTCAGTCGGCAGGCTCATTCCCATTTCGCCAACGCCATCATTGAACGCCTGAAGGCGGAACATCGTTGTGACCGGCTGGCCGCCGAGGAATTGTCACAGACTTTGATGGCAATTGCAGACGGTCGTTGCCGTCTTGCTTCCGACACCATTTCATACATGGTGCGTGGCTTTATGGAGAGCGTACGCCGCCACATCCTGTCGGAAAAACTGATGATAGAGGCGCTGCTGGCAGCGAAATCCGAGGAGCGGGAAGTTTTTGGATGAGACGAAGGCGATATGCCGGGCGTCTTTCGTTCGGCATACCGTGTTTCCGGCTGTTCTACCGTTCGCCGTCGGCAAGCCGTCTCACACCTGACATATTGAGTACGGTCAGTTTCTGGCGGCCGCCCCGAACAAATCCTTGCGCTTCCCAGCCGGTGAGAATGCGCGACACTGTATGCAGTGTCGTTCCGGTCATCTCGGCGATATCCTGTTTGGTGATTGGAAAATCGATCCGGATGCCGTCATCTTCTTTCCGGCCAGCCTGACGGGCGAGGCGCAGAACGGTGTGCGCGACACGCCGTTCCACTTCTTCCGTCGACATCTCACGGATACGCGTGTGGGCTTCTTCCAGCCTTTTGCCGATTGTCTGGATCGCATTCATTGCCAGACCGGGATTCTGCTCGACAAAATAATCCCAAAGCTCGGTTGGCCAGGCCAGTACGATGCTTTCCGCCACGGCAATCGCTGTGCCGGGATAATCGCTTCTCTGCAAGGCTCGGGCAAAGCCGAAAAGGTCCCCCGGATGCACCATGCGGACGATGATCTGCTGTCCGTCCGGGGTGATCTGATTGACCTTCAACCGCCCGTGCAGGAGGAGGTAGAAAAGAACGGCATCGTCGCCTTGCTCGAAAATCGCCTCTCCCGGAGGAACGCGCTTTGTAGTTGCATACGAAACAAGCTTATCGAGTTCGCCATCACTCATTTTGGCGAACAAGGACAGTTTCCTGACTAGTCCGCGATCTATCAAGGACATTGCGTTTCTCACACTCCAAGACCCTGTATCTACCTTAGCACAGCAAGGCGGGCTTGGAATTGTTTTCGGAGCCGGGGATCGGGCATTCACAATTAATCCCTCATGCGCCGATGTTCTGGATGCGCTTCCATACCACAGCATACCAGCGGTTGTCTCGGACCAGCCGGAAACCGAGATTGTCGGGTGGAACGCCGACGCTGCATCCTCCGGTTTTCGGGTTGCGAATGAAAGAGCTCATCGCAGCGCGGTGCTTGCCATTGACGACATAAACGCCGCACGATGGCACTTCCGCGGCCTGCTTGCCGTAGGCATCGATATTGACGCGGCGGTGGCAGGTCTGCGTCCATTCCCACACATTGCCTGCGATATCGGCCACGCCCAGCTCGTTGATACCGAAAGCGCCGGCGGGGCGTCTGGTCGGGCTCCTGTCCAGCTTGCGAGCGCTTTGTTTTTCGTAGTCTCTCAGCCAGCGGATTGCCGGATTGGCCGCAGCATCGTCCTCAATGCCAAGGGCGTCGTCGGGAAAGCGCGAGCCAGCAGCGAATGCCCATTGCTCGTCTGTCGGCAGATGCCAGATTTCGCCGGTTTTGCGTGAAAGCCAGTCGGCATAATTTTGCGCATCATCATAGCTGACGCCAACGATCGGACCCTCTGCATCGGATGCGTCGTGATTGTGCGGCAGGGCCTCGGCAGACTGGCAGTCGCCGTCGGCGACGCAGCGCTCATAGTCAGATGTGCTGACCTGATACTTCATGATCTCGAATGCCCGCTGCAGCTTGCGGGTCGTCAATGGGGCGTCAACGGGGTAATTGTTCTTCTGAAAGTCGCCATCGGCCCGATACGTCATGGTACGAGGAGCGATAACGATCATTTCCGGACCAACGGCCGACGCGTCCGGCATTGTGCGGTCCGGACGTCCGACGACATCAACGACGATCAATCCCGCGATGACTGCCAGCAGAACCGCCGGAACGGCCACGGCAAGCTCGCGCAGACACTTTTTTCCTTTGCCTTCGTTCATCGGATATCAGGGGACCGCATCCGTCCGGGAGGCAGATGGATGCAGTCCCGAGCCTTTCATCCTAAAGCATGGCCAGAGCATTTCCAGCGAATGTGCGAAGCGGTTTCGCGTGGATAATGCGTGCAGAGGGAGAGAGCGGTTCCGATTCCGTTTTGACTGGAGCCGCTCCAGGTTTGCCAAAGGCGCTCTGGGAGGCGAAGCGCCTTCATACATTCGCTTTACGTGCCAGATGGTGCGAGAACCGACGTCATCAGATCGTCGTTCCATTCACCCGTGACCTTGAAGTGGGCGGCAGCGCCGAGTTCAAAAGCCTCGATCAGATTGTGGTTCACATAGGCGTAGATGCCGGGCTGCTGGAACGTGTAGAAGGCTGCTCCGGCGGCACCACCCGGAATGAACCAGGTTTCCTGATCGACGTCGGGCGGCGTATTGAACTTGCCGGTCGCCCAGACATAATCCCCATGCCCCCCGATCAGATGTGGTCTCGTATCGCGGTTGGCCTGCGAGTGGACGATCAGGACTTTCTCGCCAACCGCCGCCGTCATGGCCTTGTCGCCAGTCAGTGCGCCCACAGCGCCGTTGAACACCACATGGGTGGGAGTGAGGGTGCGCATGACCTTGACGGTGTCTTCATAAGCGTCGCCGGGCGCCTCGTATTTCTTGTATTTGCCGTTCTCGTCGCGCGGTACATAGAAATCCTGTTCGCCGACATAATAAATCTTGTCGTAGGTCAGTGCTTTGCCTTTGCCGTCATGCAGACCCTCGCGCGGCAGCACCATGATCGCACCATTCATGCCCGATACGACATGCCAGGGAACCATTCCGGGAGGTGCGCAGTGGTAGACGAAGACGCCGGGCTTGGTCGCCTTGAAGCGCAGGATGGTCTTTTCTCCCGGATTGATTTCGGTCAGCCCGCCGCCGCCCAATGCACCGGTTGCCGCATGGAAATCGATATTGTGCATCAGAGTGTTGGTTTCAGGGTTGATAAGTGTCAGTTCGAGATAATCGTCCTGATGCACGACCATCAGCGGTCCTGGTACGGTGCCGTTGAATGCCATGGCGTGAACTTCGGTTCCCGCATCATCAATGACGATCTTCTTTTCCTCGATCACCATGGTGAATTCGACCACCTTGGGTCCGCCTTCTGCAACCTGACTATGGGCATGCACGAAGGGAGGGTCCACAAGCTCCACCTTCTGGCGTGGAAGTGCTGCTATTTCTGCCGCAGTTGCCTTCCGCACCGCGCCTTGTCCCCAGGCGGATGTGGTTGCCAGAACCGGCGCAAGCGCCCCAGCCAGGGCGGCTCCTGCCAATATGGTGCGGCGACTGATTTGCATCTGTTCGGCCATCGATACTCTCCTTTACGATAGGACCGAGCATTTCCTGCTCTGTCATGCCAACTATAGGAAGAGGCACTTCGATGTTCCTTGACTGCGATCAAGGTGATACAAAAATTGGGTAATATTAGATATTTAATATCAATGACTTAAGCTGGCTGATTGACGTCTGTCCCGCTTTATTTGCGCTGGAACAAAGGCTCAGCCGAAGGGGTTTGGCCAAAAGTGAAACCAGCGAACAGATTGGCTCTGTTCGCTGGTTTCGATGATGCGGATATGCGTCGGGAGATTAATCTCCAAATCGCGCTTGTACTTCAGGCATCGCCATCTCCGGAATCCACTCCGGCTCGTAGGTCAGTTCGACATTGACTGCATGAACCCCTTCGACAGATTCGGCGCTCGCACGAACGGCATCAGTCAGATAACCCGCAGCCGGGCAACCGGGCGTTGTCGTCGTCATACTGATATCGACAGTTCCGCCATCACCAATGTCGATACTGTAGATCATGCCAAGGTCAACGAGGTTGAACCCAAGTTCGGGATCGAGCACCAGACGCAGATGTTCGATGATCTGCCTCTCCAGCTGGTCATGTACCGTGTGTTGCATGACGACTACCTCGCATCTCCAACACGGATCATTATACGATAGGCGGTGCCGGTCTCATCGAAATTGCCGACCCATTCGTGACCACGGTTTTCGAGTTCGGGAAAGAGGAATAAAGGTTCGCGGTGCAGCAGGGCGAACAGAACCGCGCCTGCAGGCATCTCTTCCACTTCCGCAAGAATGCGCACCATTGGTTCCGGCGGCTGCATGTCCGAACAATCGAGATAGCGTGATGGTTCAGGCCAGACATCCGGTGAACCGACATTGTCCGAGAACCGCAGTTCAGGCGCGGCGTCCATCGCCGGACTGAACAGGACTTGCCAGTCGCCATCCTCCAGCGGCTCCGCTTTTGCGGAAAAGCCTTTGCGCTCCATGACACTGAAAAGCGGTGCCGGTTTGAACGGGGCGATCAGCAGGAGGCTTTGTCCCGGCAAAAGACTGTCGACTGCTTCCATGATGGCATTGAACGGTTCCACGCCGCCCTTGATCAGAGGGCGCACGTCCAGCACATGATGCGTGATGTCCTGAACTGAGAGTGTCATTTCGATCTCCTGAGAATTGGTTCACCGGCATAGATGAGATGTGGCAGGGTTGCCCCTTTTGGCAGGCGTAGGCCGTGCGGTACATCGAGAAGCCGCCGGGCGCGGAAGAAGTGCACGATCAATGCAAGGATCGCCATGAGATTCAACGTAATGGCCAAACGAAACACGGTTGGATATTCGGCAATCAAAGCCAGCGTCGCGACGGCAACGCCAGTATAATAAAGAGAGAACCACTGACGTGCGCGGCGCTCGCTGACCATATCCTGCACACGCGGCGTCGGTGCCCTGCCCATGACAGGACCATAACATTCGAGCCAGGTCAGGAACGGCACGATCTTGTATAGCTGGGCAAGGCTGAGGCCGGTCAGCCAACCGAAGGCGAACAGATAGACGAGGGCTGCAATCATCGCATCGGTAGTGCCTGTCCAGAACA
Source organism: Brucella sp. JSBI001 (assembly GCF_026014005.1). Lineage (NCBI taxonomy): Bacteria > Pseudomonadati > Pseudomonadota > Alphaproteobacteria > Hyphomicrobiales > Brucellaceae > Brucella > Brucella sp. JSBI001. Next base: position 2,469,965 of record NZ_CP110339.1, read on the forward strand.
GGGCAATTGCCAGAAGAAGCGAGAGCCCTAGCGCGATGAAGGCTGGAATACTGGCGGCACTGTTCAATTCTATCGTCTTGCGCTTGCGCTGCCGGTAGATCGTCTGAATATCGACGATATAGAGCGCAATGCAGGCGATTCCGGGAATGAGAGCCGCCGTGACGGCAATTTCGACCGATCCCCTTTCCAAGGCGACAACGACAATTCCGACAGCGAGGATGGTCAGGGCAGCAGCGCCTTCCCACCAGATAATTCTGGTTGTTTGCCGCGCAGCATCAGGGGACAACATGAACATTGTCAGTAGTCTGTAGCTTACACCCATAGCTGTGAAAGTCATCCAGCCACCGAGACCAAGCGCTGCGTGAACCGGCAATGCCGCTCCCGCAATATCGAGCAGAACGGCTTGCTCCGTAAAGCCGGAGAGCGCGAAGGTGAAAACACTGCCAAGCAGAGCTGTTGTCATAAGGCAGCAGATGCCTGCCGCAACAAACCGCGCGGGCAAGGCGATTGGGCGAGCGAGCCAGAGCGTCATGCCCAGTATGGCGAAAATGGTGGAAAATCCGCAGGTCAACAGGATGCCAGAGACCGGAAGCAACCATGCCGGGCTCTCCGTCAGCCCAGCCATGCCCGCAAAACCAATGAGCAGGCCGGACAAGCCTGTCACGAGCAGAAGCAAAGCCGGGAGGCTTGCCCGGCTTCCCCACAGGGATTTGTTCACGAGAACCGGCACAAATTGCAGGAGTGCGCCGCTCATGAGTAGTGCAAGCCATCCAATAGCGATGGCGTGCACAACTATCAGTGTTTCCGCAGCGCGAATTCCATGACCCGGAAAGCCGAAACCGCCTGCCATCAAGGCAAGTCCAAAGACAAGGAAAGCCAGCGAAGCGGTAAAGTAGGATAGGGTCCAACGGGAAAGCGTCGCGCCGATCATCTCAGTTCGTCCTGGACGTTGTGCCTACAAGACTTCAGTGATTGCCGCAGGTGCACTCATGGTCAGCACCATGATGGCCTTTTCGGCGACCGATTTCGACCCGCCATAATGGACCGGTTTCCTTGTAGACCCACGAGAATGCACCCGGATTGCGGGTTTCAAGCTGGTGGCGCAGTGGCACCGGATCGTGATCATTGATGATTTCCAGCGCTTCGCCGGGTTCAAGCGAATCGATCATCGAGAAGATCGTCGCATGTCGCGAAATGGGCGGTATGGTGCGAACATCAATTACGGGGGATAGTGAGACAGGTTCTGCCGACATCTGATTGTTCCGTGGCTGTCAGGCTTCGAAGCATGATGATGACAGCCGCATCATCATTCGAGCCATTCTAGAGTGACAGTCACAAACCGGATTTGTTGTATCTCAAAGAAGGTGGGAATTTTCCTTGCGATCGAAAAGCGTGTGAGCCACCCGGCGCAGTGGCTCAGTTGCAAAAGTTCAAGATGGGGCCGATCACCGGTTGCTTGAGAGTGCCTGCACCAGATCGGTTTCCAGATCTTCCGGATCTTCCAGACCGATCGAGATGCGAATGAGCTGAGCGCCAATTCCCAGGTGGTTTTTCTGGTCTTCAGGCACAACCGCGTGGGTCAGGGAATATGGATGCTGAATGAGACTTTCCACGCTTCCGAGGCTGACTGCAAAGTGGAAATAACGGGTCGAAGTCAGAATACGTTCGACGCGTGTCAAGTCCCCGGAAACCTCGATAGAAATGACGCAGCCGAAATTGATCATTTGTTCAGCGGCCAGTTTATGCTGCGGATGGCTGGCAAGGCCAGGATATACAACCTTGGTCAGTCCCAGTTCTTCAGCTCTTTTTTCGAGACTGGTCGCCAGCTTCAGTGCCGTTTCCGATTGCCTTATGCTGCGGATTTCCAGGGTTTTCAGCGAACGGTGCAGAAGAGCGCAATCTGTCGGTGACATGACCGAGCCGAGGGCGTTCTGCAGATAACCAACCCGTTCGGCAAGCTTGGCGGGTGCGTTTGCAGAAACCGCGACCACGCCCCCCAAAAGATCCGAATGCCCGTTCAGCATCTTCGTTGCCGAATGTACAACCACATGAATTCCATGATCGATTGGACGCTGGCCTGCCGGCGATGAGAAGGTGCTGTCACAAACCGTAATTGCACCGGCCTGTTTGCCAAGTTCAGCAACCAGCGACAGATCGACAATGCGAAGCGTTGGATTGGACGGGGTCTCAAACCAAAGCAGAGCTGGCTTATGGTCGAGGACAGCCTGGCGCAGTGCAACTTCGTCGGAAAAATCCACGAAATTCACATTGTGCGCGGCGGTGACTGGTCTGACATCGGCCAGCAGTCGGTAGACACCACCGTAGAGATCGTTATGGGCCAATATCGACGAACCGGCCGGAAGCGCCTCCAGCAATGTTGCGGCCGCGGCAAGCCCGCTCGGGAAAACGAAAGCTGCTGCCGCGCCCTCGAGATCGGCAAGACAGCGTTCAAGACCGTTTCTGGTCGGATTGCCGCTGCGGGTATAGTCGTACCCCTTGCTCGCTCCTATGCCATCCTGCACGTAGGTCGTCGCATGATAGATCGGAGGGATCACGGCTCCGGTCAAAGGGTCAGGTTCCTGACCGACATGGATCGCACGTGTTGCAAAACCGGCCTGATTGCGAGGAGGGTTTCTGGACAATTTTTTGTCTTTCTGAAGTTGGTCTGTCGGACCCGGATTGCTTACCAGCTACTCACCGGTTTCATAATATGATTTTCCAGCTCTATCGGGCACATTTCCTTACGCTAGCCAAATTCACGGCTTCTGGCGGCTTTCGGGGTAAGTGCAGTCTCACTCGCCCGCAGGATCAGGTTTGCCCCAACCAGTATCTTTACCGGCGGTTGCGGTTCCGCTGTATTGATCAGGTCGTCGAGAACGGTAACTGCGAGATTTCCGATTTTCCGTTTGGATACGTCAACCGTTGTGAGACCCGGTTCCATGGTGGCGCTTTGCGGCAGATTATCGAAGCCAATCACCGAAACATCGTCAGGAATACGAAGACCCTTGCCCTTCAGTGCGCGGATGAAGCCATAGGCGATGATATCGTTCGTGCAGAAATAGCACTCGGCCAGATCGAGTCCTGAATGCAGCATCGCGCAAGTATCGCGATGGGCGCCTTCATAGGTCGATTCAACCGAAAGGATATCGCGCTCCTGAACCTTCAGGTCCAGACGCTGCATATTCTTGAAAAACGCATCGCGACGAAGACGGAAGTTTGTCGTTTCCGTATGACTGGCGACAAAACCGATCCGCGAAAAACCAAGCTGCTTGAAGCGCGACAGAACCTTGAAGACGGCGTCCTCATTGTTCATGTCGACGAAATTGGCTTCAATGACCTCATAAAAGGTATCGATGAAGACTGTGGGCAGGCCGAGCCCCTGTATCATGTGGATATCTGCCGCCGAAAGCTCGGTCCCAAGCGCGATCACACCGCGCACTGGCGCACCGGCAAGCGATTCCGCTACTGCACTTATCGGCTGCCCGTCGAAACTTACCACTTCCAGCGTATAGTTTCGGCGCGTCGCTTCCGAGGACATGCCGTCAATATAATCCGAGACAAAAACACTGTGATCGCGGTTGACCGTCTCGCCATGCTTGGCAATCTTGAGAAAGCGGATCGTCTCCCCGGTGCTTGGCGCAGTTTTTGACGCGCGTGGAACATAGTTCAGTCTGGAAACGGCTTCGAGGACACGTGCACGCGTTTCGCCCGAAATTTCGCCCTTACCGTTGAGCACAAGCGAAACCGTAGCCGGAGAAACGCCGGCAGTCTCTGCGATGTCTCTGATCGTAAAAGACTTTTTCTTTTTCATATGCTCCGCACGATTATAGGAATTCGGTTAAGGACATAGGCTCCGGGAACGAGAATATCTGCCATTTGTATGGCATCTGCTCTCGGGAACTTCAAATCCGCAATTGGCACCAGATTCAATATGTTGCCGGTTTTGGTCTCAGATCAAGAATTAACAGGCCCCATCTTTTCAACGGCAAACGTTCGATTTTGCATCCTGATATGAATCATATGTTTAGTAAACAATATGAGCGATAATTAAACCGATTAGGGTAAAATCGATCCACAGGCAACGGAAATTTGCCGATATTGCGCTTGACAGCTGTATGCCATCTCGTCATTTATTTAGTGAATAACAGTTTTGTTTACTAAACGTGGTAGGAGGAGACCATGCAGAAGACAAGCAATCAGCTTGCTATGCTTGTTGTCATCAATCTCGGATTGCTCGCGCTTGGCGCGTATATTTCGGGAGGATCTTTCCTATCCCTGTTCAATCTGCAGTCCATGGCAGGTCAGGTGCCTGAAATCGGGCTTCTGGCAATCGGCGTCATGCTGGCTATGTGCGCTGGCAATGGCGGGATCGATCTTTCGGGTATTGCGCTGGCCAACCTTTCTGGTGTGCTTTCAGCCGTCATCGTTTCGATGTTCATCTCAAGCGCCGAAAACCAGCTTGGCTTCAGCCTTGCCTTCATTGGACTGGCACTGGTGATCGGTCTTGCGGGCGGCATCGTCAATGGAATGCTGATTGCGCGCTTCAACATCACGCCAATCCTCTGCACGCTTGGCACGCAGATGGCGTTTACGGGTCTTGCCGTTGTTGTCTCTGGCGGTCGCGCTGTCATGGTCGGCAGCCCCGATCTTCTGTCGCGCATCGGCAATGACATGTTCCTCGCCGTGCCAATCAGCTTCCTGATTTTCATAGCGGTTGCCCTGCTGATCGCAGCGGTCGTGCGCTTTACCCCATACGGCTACTGGCTGATGCTGATGGGCACCAATCCGAAAGCCGCTGTCTTCGCTGGTTTCCCGCGCAATGGCGTGCTGATTGCGACCTATGCAACGAGCGGATTTCTGGCAGCGATTGCAGGCATCATCATTGCAGCACGCAACGTCAACGTGAAGTTCGACTATGGCAGCTCGTATCTGCTGGTCGCCATTCTCATCGCCGTCATGGCGGGCGTGAAGCCTGAAGGTGGTTATGGCCGTGTCATCTGCGTGGTGCTGAGCGCTATTGCTTTGCAGCTTATGTCCAGCCTGCTCAACTTCGGCGGCCTTTCCAACTTCGTCCGCGACTTCGCCTGGGGCCTGCTGCTGCTCGCCTTCCTTGCAATCGGCAAATACGACATCGCGGGATTCTTTACCCTCGGCAATCGCCAAAAGGGAAACATCGGTGCTCAACCCTCAGGCACCCGAACATAGACTTTGGGGGATGGTAAGTGTGGAGGAAATGATGAAAGCAACAACGAAAAAACTGCTCACCGGAACCATCATTGGTGCAGCGATCGTCGCGGGCAGCGCGGGCACGCTCGTCGCACAGGAAAAGCCGGTTATCGCAACTGTCGTCAAGATCAGCGGTATTCCTTGGTTCGACCGCATGAACACCGGTGTTGAAGCCTATCAGAAGGCCAACCCGGACGTGGTTGCAACACAGAGCGGACCGGCAACGGCAGACGCAGCACAGCAGCTTCAGATCGTGCAGGATCTCGTTGCCAAGGGCGTTAACGCGCTTGCAGTCGTCCCAATGGATCCGGCTGTTCTCGAAGGTACCTTCAAGCGCGCCATGGAACGCGGCATCATTGTTGTGACGCATGAAGCCGACAACCAGGTCAACACCATGGCCGACGTCGAAGCTTTCGATAATGCCGATTACGGCACGGCCCTCAATGAACGTCTCGCAGAATGCATGGGCAAGAGTGGCAAGTGGACCACCTTTGTTGGCTCGCTCGGCAGCCGCACGCACATGCAGTGGGTTGGTTCGGGCGAAGAAAACGCCAAGAAGTATCCTGACATGCAGCTCGTCGATCCGAACAACGAATCCTTCGACGATGCCAACGGCACCTATGAAAAGGCCAAGGAAATCCTGCGCAAGCATCCTGACCTGAAGGGCTTCCAGACCTCTGCCGGTAACGACGTTCTCGGCGTTGGCCGTGCGATCGACGAAGCTGGCCTGAGCGGCAAGGTTTGCCTGGTTGGCACCGGCCTTCCGAACCCGTCGGCAGATCTTCTTGAATCCGGCGCCATCACGGCAATCGGCTTCTGGGATCCGCAGAAGGCCGGTATGGCGATGAATGCGGTTGCCAAGCTTCTGCTCGAAAAGAAGGAAGTCAAGGAAGGCACCGACCTCGGCGTTGAAGGCTATAACAAGGTCAGCGTCAAAAAGGGTGCCGGTGAAGGCCTGCTCGTGATCGGCAACGGCATGGTTATTGCTGACAAGGCGACTTACAAGGAACACCTGTTCTAGGCGTTTCGCACGGGCTGACTGACTATCGTGTGCGGACATCGTTCAGCCGCATGCGATGGTGTCAAAAGCCCGGATGCCCCGTTGCATCCGGGCGCCTGAACCAAACAAACTATCTAAAATCAAGACATTAGCGCGTGGCGAACGAAAGCCAACGGTCCTACAGCCAGCCCAATCGCTTTGGCGAGCAGTGCGGCGACAAAGGAATTTAACGTGTCAACTACGACGAAGAATGGGACGAGCAGCGACCGGTCTCCGGATCGTTTTCTCGAACTGCGCAACATCCATAAGCGGTTTGGCGGCGTTCACGCGCTGCGCGGCATTGATCTGACAATCGATCTTGGCCAGGCCTATCACCTGTTGGGTGAAAATGGCTGCGGCAAGAGCACGGTCATCAAGATCATGTCCGGCGCACATGCACCCAGCGAAGGCGAGATCATTCTCGATGGCAAAACCTATACTTCGCTGAACCCGATCCAGTCGCTGGCAGCCGGTATCGAGACCGTCTATCAGGATCTGTCGCTTATTCCCAATCTGACCGTCGCTGAAAACGTAGCGCTGAATGAGCAGCTCGTTGAAGGCAATGGCCGACTGTTCCGCAGCGTCAAGCTTTCGCAGCTCCGCGAGACTGCAGAACGGGCATTGAGCACGGTTGGCCTGCCAACCGACAAAGCCTTTCTGAATACAATCGTTTCCGAGCTGCCGCTTGCCATGCGCCAGCTGGTTGCCATCTCGCGCGCAATCGCAACCCGCGCCAAGCTCGTCATTATGGATGAGCCGACCACATCGCTGACCCGTCGCGAAGTGGACAATCTGATTGAAGTCGTTGAACGCCTGCGCGCTGAGCGTGTCGCGGTGCTGTTCGTCACCCACAAGCTAGATGAATGCTATCGCATCGGCGGCAATGCGGTTGTCTTCCGCGATGGCCAGTGCGTGGCGCAAGGCCCAATCGAAAACTACACCAAGAAGCAGCTGTCCGAGTTGATGATCGGCCGGGAAATCGACGCCGAACGTTATCGCACGGCACAGCCCGGCGATGCCGAACTGCTTAAACTCGACGGCCTTACCGCATCGGGCTTCAAGGACATTGGCTTTACCCTTCGTAAGGGTGAAATCCTCGGCATTACCGGCCTTGCAGATTCCGGACGCAACGAGCTGGCCATGGCAATCACCGGCGTTGTACCTGCTGATAGAGGTTCAATCCGCCTCGAAGGTCAGAAGACCGAAGTTAAAAGCCCGGCGGAAGCCATCGAGCATGGCATTGGCTATGTGCCGGAAGACCGCCTTGCAGAAGGCCTTTTCCTCGATAAATCGATCTTTCAAAACGAGATCGCTCTGATCTTCAGAAAGCTCTGCAACAGCCTTGGCATCGTCGATCAGAAACAGGGCCGCAACATCGCCGCCTCGCTGATGAAAGAGATGCGGCTTAATACAACCAATCTGGACCTGCCGGTTGGCGCGCTTTCAGGCGGCAATCAGCAGCGCGTTTTGATCGGTCGCTGGCTGAGCATTGGCCCGAAGCTTCTGGTGCTGCACGGCCCGACAGTCGGCGTTGATGTGGGATCGAAAGACACAATTTACCGCGCAATTCAGGCGCTGGCCGAAGCTGGCATGGGCCTCATCATCGTCAGCGATGATCTGCCGGAGCTTCTGCAGAATGCAGACCGCATTCTCGTCATGAACTCAGGCAGCATCGTTGCCGAACTGGATGCTGCACAGGCCAATGAAGATCAGCTCTATCAAGCCATGATGTCGTCGCAGAAGGAAGTTGCCTAATGAGTGCGTCGCAGTATCAACAGGATCTAGGTCGAGCCCAATCCTTCAAACTGGGTGACTTCATTCGCAGGCGCCCGGAATCGATCACTTTTTTCCTGCTCGTGGCAATCTGCACGATTGTCTCGATCATCAATCCGGCATTCCTGCAAGCCTCTACGCTGATCGATATTGGCCGTGCCAGTGTGGTGATGGGCCTGTTTGCGCTTGGCGTCTTCATCATTCTCGCCGCTGGCGGCATTGATGTTTCCTTCACGGCAATTGCTGCCACGACAGTCTATTCGCTGACGCTTCTGGTGCAGGCCTATATGCCGGAACTGCCGATCATCTTCATCATTCTGATGGCGATTGCTGGCGGTATTTTCCTCGGCGTCCTCAATGGTCTTCTGGTGCATTACCTCAATGTACCGTCACTGATCGTCACCATCGGCACGCAGTATCTTTTCCGTGGCTTCTTGCTGGCCTTTGTCGGCACGGTCTGGATCATGTCCCTGCCGCCGACAATGGGGGCTTTCGGTCGCCTGCCGCTGTTCCAGTTTGAATCGGCGACCGGTGCCACCATCACCATGCCATTCTACTTTCTGGTGCTGCCTGCGGCCGCAATCCTGACCTGGTGGATATTGAACCGCACTTTGATGGGCCGCGCGATTTTTGCGATGGGTGGTAACAGCCAGATCGCAAGCCGCCTCGGCTATAATCTACGCACCATCCATATCTTCCTGTTCGGCTATGCAGGTGGTCTGGCCGGACTTGCAGGCATCATCCATGTCTGCGCCAATCGCCAGTCGAGCCCTTTCGATTTTGTCGGAACCGAAATTGCCGTTATCGCCGCTGTGGTTCTCGGTGGTGCACGCATCACCGGCGGCACCGGCACCGTCTTCGGCACCCTTCTCGGTGTGCTGCTCATCACCGTCATCAACAGTGTTCTGGTGCTCGTCGGCATCCCCAGCACATGGCAGCGTCTCGTCGTCGGCTGCTTCATCCTGCTGGCTGCCGCCTTCTTCGTCACCCGCCAACGCAAGAAATAACCCGATACTCTCAAGAGGAAATCATGAAGAAATTCCTGAACGATCCCGTCAATTTCGTGGATGAGATGCTCGAAGGCATCTATCGGGCGCATCCCGAGCTTACCTTTGTCGACAACGACAAGCGTTGCATGGTCACAGCCAATACCAAATCCGGCAAGGTCGGCATTGCAACAGGCGGCGGCTCCGGCCACCTGCCGCTGTTCCTGGGCTATATCGGCGAAGGCATGATCGATGGCGCGGCTGTCGGCGGCGTCTTCCAATCGCCAAGCTCAGAGCAAATGTATCAGGTCACCAAGGCTATCGATCAGGGCGCAGGCGTTCTCTACATCTACGGCAACTACAGCGGCGACATCATCAATTTCGATATGGCTGCAGAACTTGCCGATCTTGATGGTATTACCGTCAAACAGGTTGTCGGCAATGATGATGTGGCGTCCTCGGTTGTCGGTGAAGAACACAAGCGTCGCGGCGTCGCCGGCATCTTCTTTGTCTACAAGGCAGCCGGTGCAGCTGCAGCCAACGGCCTGTCGCTTGATGAAGTGACGCGTCTTGCCGATAAGGCACGTCTGCGCACCCGCACCATGGGCGTTGCTCTCTCCAGCTGCGTTGTACCGGAAATCGGTCACGCAACCTTCTCCATCGGAGAAGATGAAATGGAAATCGGCATGGGCATCCATGGCGAACCTGGCATCAGCCGCAAGAAGCTTGCCAGTGCCGACGCCGTCATCGACGAACTGATGGAACGTATTTTCGCCGAGCAGGCCTATGCCAAGGGCGATGAAGTAGCCGTGCTGGTCAATGGTCTTGGCGGCACGCCGCTTGAAGAGCTTTACATCATGTTCCGCCGGGTTTCCCAGCTGTTTGATGAGCGTGGCGTCAAGGTCAAGCATGTCTGGATCGGCGAGTTTGCCACTTCCATGGAAATGGCTGGCGCGTCAGTTTCCGTGTTGCATCTCGATGACGAATTGGAACCGCTGGTTGCCGCTTCCGCCAACACCCCATTCTTCAAGCATTTTGCGGGTTGAGGTGCAGTCATGAACGTCATTACAGCATCTGATCTGATCAATCTCTTCGACAGCTGGAAGCAGCTTTTTGCAGAACAGCGCGAATTCCTTATCGCGCTGGACGGTAAGGTTGGCGACAGCGATCTCGGCATCACCATGAGCAAGGCCTTTGCAGCAGCGGCAGAGGCTGTCCATGTGGAAGGTGAAGCTGCAGGCATCGCGAAGCTTCTGCGCACAGCTGGCGCCACCATGGCGCGCGTTGCGCCATCGACCATGGGTACGCTGACCGCAACGGGCTTCCTGCGTGCAAGCAAGGCCTGCGATGGTATCGACGAGTTGGGCACTGCAGAGATTGCCGCCTTCTGGCGTGCCTATAGCGATGGTATCGCCGAGCGCGGCAAGGCAAAGGTTGGCGACAAGACACTTCTCGATGTGCTTGATCCAATCGCCGTAACGCTTGAAGCACAAGCATCAGCGGGTGCCTCACTTACTGATGCGCTTGCAGCCGCAGCCAAAGCTGCAGAAGATGCGCTTGAAGCAACCAAAACGATGGTTGCCCAGCACGGCAAGGCCGCAGCTTTTCAGGAAAAGACCATCGGTCTTCAGGATGCAGGCGCAACTGTCGGTATGCTGCTGATCACCAGCATGTCGGCTTTCGTTTCGGCAAACACATAAGAAGACCAAGGAGTGGCTGATAAAGTTCTGCCCATGACCAAGACTCTGGTCTTCCGGCTCTTTATCAGCTGATCAGGCCTTCACTATCTGAAGGAAAAGATGGCAGAACTTGGTATGGCGTTGACCTTCTTGGTTGCGCATTGCCGGGTTCTGATTATTAGCCGGAGCCGGTTCGAAAGGCATTGGCGAAGCTGATTCCATTCTACAAGGAAAACCTCTGAGCATGACCAAACGGCCGCCACGCATAGTGGCGGCAGCCTTGCAATTGCAAACGAGCAGCGGTTCGGGATGCATATCTGCGTCAGCAGATCGTAAACGACTGCCGCTGGACAAGCGTGAATCCGCTACCTCCTCCATCTGGAATAATTGTCTGAACCTAACTGATGGTCGAAACCTCTTTGACAAGCCAGTCGCGGAAGAGCTGCAACGCCGGGTTGGAGGCAATGTTTTCGTGGCTGCATATAAATTTGTAGGATTCTTTGGGCTCGAAATATCGCTCGGACACGATGCAAAGGCTTCTGCGCTGCACGTCGTTTTCGACCAGAGGCCGATGAGAAAAACCAATGCCCTGTCCGGAACGAGCAGCCGCCAACAATGTGTGTTGGTCGTCAAAAAAGAGGTTTGAATTGGCGGTTAGATCATCAAATCCGTGGTGGGATATCCATCTTTTCCAGTCGTTTACGTCCCGATAATGCAAGCGAGGAATGTCAGGGTTCACGAGAAGATCTTCTGGATTTGTCACATTGGCCAGAAGTGAGGGGCTGCAGACAGGCACCAGTTTTTCTTTTAGAAGTTCGATGTTGTACATGCCTGCAGGCGGATGCAGACAATACTTTATCTGTGCGTCTTCTCTATCCTGAGCGATGGAATCTATATCGAGATTATTCAGGTGAAGCTGGATGCCTGGATTTTGCTTCAAGAAGCCAGCAATCCTGCTTGCGATCACTTCCATTGCGAAAAAAGGACCGGCGCGAACCCTGAGAATTTGGGTCTTGTTGTCCTGTCCGATCAGCGTCGTAACCGCGCCGATTTCATCAAATGCCCGAGCGCAAACCTCCAGCAGCAGCGCACCTTCTGCGGTAACGGATACACCGCGCGAGCCGCGAATAAGCAACTGACAACCCAAAGCCTGTTCCAGAAGCTTGACTTGATGGCTCACAGCACCCTGACTGACTGCAAGCTCTTCTGCGGCGGCAGTGAAGCTTTGACAATGCGAAACGGCTTCAAAAGCCCTTAAGGCTCTCAAGCTTGGGAGTTTTCGCCGCTTCGCCCTTGACGTCATAACATTATGAATTTTTCTAATACCATTGAATAGATCTTTTGCATTGATCGACCCTCGGCACAAGCATAAGCGTCAATAAACAAAAAAACGCCCCTGGGTGTTTGGGCTCTGCTGTTCCTGATCATGGATGACGGCGCGCGCAGGCGACGAACCCGGTAAGGGCATATAACAGGAGAACGAAACGTGCTTAAGCAAGCTAAAATGGGAATTATTGCCGCTCTTGTCGCTGTATGCGGTGCCCTTCCAGCCCATGCTGAGGAAATCCGCATGGGAGCCGAAGGTGCCTATGCGCCCTTCAATTATCTGGACCCTAGCGGGCAGCTCAAAGGCTTTGATATCGACGTCGGCAATGCGATCTGTGAAAAACTGAAAGCTGATTGCGTATGGAGCGCCAACGAGTGGAGCGGAATTATTCCGGCGCTTCAGTCAAAGAAGTTCGACATCATGGCTTCTTCGATGGCTATTACTGAATCGCGTATGCAGCAGGTCAGCTTCTCCGATCCGTATTACTACAACACCATGCGGTTTGTCGCTTTGAAGGAGCTTGGCCTGAAGGATGTGACGCCTGAAAGTGCCAAGGGCAAGGTCATAGGCACCCAGACGGGCTCCATCGCAGTTGATGCTTTGCAGCGCTTTTTCCCGGATAATGAGTTGAAGCTCTATCCGACACTGGAAGAAGCCTTCCTGGATATCGAGAACGGCCGCATTGACCTCTTGCTGGAATCCAAATTCGCGCTCAGCGACTGGATTAAGAAGGGTGCGGATTGCTGCGAATTTGTCGGCAACGAATTCCTTCTAGATGGAACTCTGGGTGCCGGAATGGCCTTCCGCAAGGATGACGAAGAACTGCGCACGCGCGTCAACAAGGCGCTTGCGGAGATCATCCAGGACGGTAGCTACGACAAGATCAGTGCCAAGTACTTTGATTTCGACATCAGGGAAAAGCCGAAATTCGCGAGCGAAATCTTCGCGAAGTAGTTCGCTCCACCCTCACATACAGAGTGCCTGATTTGAGACACCACATCAGATCAGGTGCTCACTGCGTGTGGCATAGTCAGGCCTCAGCCATTTCGTTTCGACCAACACAGAGTGGTCTTCGCCGACAAAAGAAAGGTCGATCCGTGTCCTATCGTGTTGCGATCATCGAACTCATCAATGAAAGTAATACCTTCACGCAAAATCGCACGAGCATCAGCGATTTTCGGGCGTCGCATTATTTCAAGGGCGATGAGATTCCAGCCAATTTCCGAGGTACCGGCTCTGAGGTCGGTGGCGCGATAAAGGTCGCGGATGAAAAGGGCTGGACGCCTGTTTATATCACCGCAGCCCATGCGGAGCCGAACGGACCGGTGCTTGAAACTGCGCGTCAGGAAATCACCGGCGAGTGCTTGCGACGGCTGAAGGAAGCCGGACCTTTTAACGGTATATTTGTTGCCCTGCATGGTGCCATGGTGACGGAGACCGATCAGGATGGCGACAGCCAGTTCCTGCGGGAGATCCGGTCCGTGGTCGGATACGATGTTCCGATCGCCATCACCCTAGACCTTCACGCGAATATTTTTGATGAACTGGCTGATCTGGCGCAGATCGCCGTTTCATTCCGGACTTATCCTCATATCGATATGAGTGAGGTCGGAGTTGAGGCCTGTTCGTTGCTGGATCAAGCGATGAAAGGGGAAATCGAACCTGCGCTGGCCATTGGGCGCCCACCAATGCTTCTCGGTTGTGATGATGGTCGCACGACAGATAACGGTCCGATGTGCCGCCTGCTCGAAAGTGCAGGCCGTGAGATGCAACAACCGGGAATCCTGAATGTGGCGGTCAATGCCGGATTTACCGATGCTGATGTCTGGGCGGCTGGGCCGAGTGTGATCGTGACCTTCGATCGTAAATGCGTTAGCCGACAAACCGCTAGCGATGTCGCGGACAAGATGTGCGACGAAATCTGGGCCTATAAGGATCAGTGGTCGCAGCCGATGCCTCTCGATGAATGTATCCGGCAATTGAAGGAGGCCCGGGGTGCTGAAGGCACGATTGTCGTCGCTGATTTCTCCGACAATCCCGGCTCGGGGGCCTATAGCGATTGTACTGCGCTCATTGCGGCGATGCTTCAGGCGGGTGTGACCAATGCCGCCGCAGGCGCGCTTCTCGACCCTGAAGCGGTGGCAGAGATTGCAGCCAAGGCGATAGGCGAGACTGTTACGGTGACGATTGGCGGCAAATCCGATCCATCTGTTGGTGGCGGTCCTTTGACTGTGACAGGCCGTGTCATGTCGGTCAGCGACGGTACCTTCGTCTTTGAAGGGCCGATGTTTACAGGTTTGCCTGGAACGACCGGAAAAGCCGTGTGCCTGCGTGTGGAGGGGATCGATATTATGATCGTGTCGGAACGCATGCAGATGCTTGATCAGAACATTTTCCGTATCGTCGGCGTCGAGCCGAAGGAAAAATCCGTTCTGGCGGTCAAATCAATGCAGCATTTCAAAGGGGCGTTCGGCCCGATTGCAACACAGATCATTGTTACCGATGCTGGTGGTCTGAGCTCACCGGACCTGTCGAGACGGGTCTACGCTTGCCTGCGGCGTCCGGTTTTCCCCCTGGACACACTGTCGGATCAGCATCAGTAAGAGTGCTGACGAAACTATTGGACTTTTGACAGCGAACAGGGAATTTAATTCGGTCGAGGGGAACAATTAGGATGACGTTTCGTCACCGTGGAACTCCTGGACCAGATTGATCATTTGTACTCACGGATGGAGTGTCCGATGCACGTAGCGCCAATCTTCGCCGGGTTAAAAATCGAGGCGGCTGAAATACGGGTCATACGTTTGCCGCTGCTCGTGCCTTTCGTGATTTCCACCGGAACAATGACTGAAAAGATCATTCCGATCCTCACCTTGCGGGCTGAAGGCCTGGAAGGTTATGCCGAAGGTGTGATGGATCCGTTGCCGGATTATCTGGAGGAGACCATCTCCGGTTCGCTCTCTTTCCTGCGCGATGTGCTGTTGTCCCAGATTGTTGGCAAACGCTTTAACGGCCCCGCCGATCTTGCAGCCATTCTCGATCCATGGCGCGGACACAGAATGAGCAAGGCCATGGTTGAGATGGCGATATGGGACCTGTGGGCAAAAGCACTGAACCTACCATTGAGCGTTGCGCTTGGTGGCGTTCGCGATGCTATCGACGTGGGTGTCAGCCTTGGCATTGCCGATATTCCAACGACGATTGACCGGGTCGCTGCCTCGCTCGATGCCGGTTACAAGCGCGTTAAGCTGAAGATCAAGCGCGGTCATGATCTCGCTATGATTCAGGCGGTGCGTGAGTGCTTCCCGGAAGCCAAGCTGACGGTTGATGCCAATACAGACTACCGGCTTTCCGACTTGCCGCTTCTGAAAGCGATGGATGCTTTCGCACTCGATTACATCGAACAGCCGCTGGCTTTCGATGATATTACCGATCATGTCCATGTGCAGGAAAAGCTGCTGACTGCCATCTGCCTGGATGAGAGCATCCGGTCTTCGGTGGATGCGCGCAAGGCGCTTGTCGCAAGAGCTTGCCGTGTCATCAATATCAAGGTGGGTCGAGTCGGTGGACATAGTGCATCACGCGCAATTCACGATGTCTGCGCAGCCTTTGATGTGCCTGTATGGTGCGGTGGGATGCTTGAAGCAGGCATTGGTCGGGCGCACAATATTCACCTGTCCACACTGCCAAATTTCACCAAACCGGGGGACACATCGTCCGCCAGCCGCTACTTCCCGCGCGATATTGTCAACGAGCCGCTGGAAGCCGAAAATGGACGAATGGCCGTTCCCAAGAACGGTCCGGGTATCGGTGTGACCTTGGATTATGCATTTCTCGATACGGTCACCAGCCATCGCGAGGATTTCGTCGCATGAGCGAAATATTGGTCCGCGAGCTCGCCTCTCTCGACGAGATGAAGGATTCGGAGAACGTGCAGCGGCTGGTGTGGGGAGAGGACGATCCTGTCGATGCCTCAGACTTATTGCTTGCGATCCAGCACGAAGGCGGCCTTGTCGCCGGAGCGTTCGATGGCGGGAAGATGATAGGCTTCATCTTTGGTTTCCCAAGCGCAACGCCGGGCGTTCAGCATTCTCACCGTCTGGCGGTTCTTCCGGAAGCAAGAGGCTTGAAACTTGGCGCGCGGATGAAGTGGTTCCAGCGCGATTGGTGCCTTGCGAGAGGCATTACGCATGTGCGCTGGACCTATGATCCGATCCGGGCGGTCAATGCCAGTCTGAACATTGCGAGCCTCGGGGCCACATCGTCCACTTATCATATCGACTATTACGGCCCTATGGTCGGCATCAATTCTGGGTTGCCTTCGGACCGGATCGTGGCTGACTGGCAATTGGACGATCTGCGTGTAGAAGCTCGATCTCGAGGCCAGAAACTTGAGTTTCCCGCAGATGCTCGACGCGTGAAAATACCGGGCGATATCGATCACCTGCTTGCAGTTGATCCGGCGGCGGCAATGAATGCAAGGTTGTCGCTTCGCGAACAGCTGCTGACTGCCTTCAACGAAGGTAAGCGTATTGTTGGCTTCGACCCGCAGGCCACGACGTATTTATTGGTTTAAAGCCGATAGCTAAAATTACAAGCAAGCCGGATGCGCTATCCATTCGTTGGTACAGCCGTTTGACCATCAATCGGTCATCTGTGCTGTCAGTCGGCGAGCACTGCTTCATGTTGTAGCGTGGCTGATTTCAGCCGGGTTCTTCGGTTCGCTAGACCGCAGGCCTGGTTAAGCAACCGTAAATGACCTTGACCGCGTAGACAGTGATCGTTCACAAGATGACGGATCAATAGCAGCTCCAGGAGTTTCTCCAAGAGCGTCTGGCCAAGGCTAATGGAAATAATCATGCATGAAATCATCTGCCCGCATTGCAACAAGGCATTCAAGATCGATGAGACGGGCTATGCCGATATCCTGAAGCAGGTGCGTGACAGTGATTTCGAGAAGCAGCTGCATGAGCGCTTGGAGTTGGCTGATCAGGACAAGCGTAACGCTGTTGAGCTTGCACAGGCTAAAGTTGCCAATGAATTGCAGAAGACTGCCGCAGCCAAGGATTCTGAAATCCAGGAACTGAGGGCAAGACTTGAATCCGGTGAAGTCGCGCAGAAACTCGCAGTTGCTGAGGCGCTGAGTGCTGTCGAAAAACAACGCGATACTCTTTTGCATGAGCTTGAGAAAGCAAGACGGGAGCAGGAGGCTGCATCAAAACTGGCCGAGGCGAAGCTTATTGCCGAACTACAGAAAGCAGCCACCACTAAAGACGCGGAGATCCAGAGCCTGAAGGCCAAGCTCGATGCAGGGGAGCTTTCGCAGAAGCTCGCGGTCACCGAAGCCGTCAATACGGTTGAGAAAGAGCGTGACGAACTGAAGAATGGGCTTGCTCGGATCACGCTCGAAAAACAGCTTGCTGAAACTGCACTCAGGGACAAGTACGAAACGCAGCTGAAGGATCGCAACGATGCAATCGAGCGTCTGAGGGATATGAAAGCGAAACTATCGACAAAAATGATCGGCGAGACGCTGGAACAGCACTGCTCAATCGAGTTTGACCGCATTCGTGCGACGGCTTTCCCCCGTGCGTATTTTGAGAAGGATAACGACGCGCGCAACGGTAGCAAGGGCGACTTCATCTTCCGCGACATGGACGATGCAGGTTCTGAAATCGTCTCGATCATGTTCGAGATGAAGAACGAAAATGACGAGACGGCTACCAAGAAGAAGAACGAAGACTTTCTCAAAGAATTAGACAAGGACCGGAGCGCGAAAGGCTGTGAATATGCCGTTCTGGTCTCGTTGCTTGAGCCCGAGAATGAGCTCTACAACACCGGGATCATTGACGTATCCCACCGCTATCCGAAAATGTACGTCGTCCGACCGCAGTTTTTCATCCCGATCATCACGCTGCTGCGCAATGCGGCGATGAACTCGCTCCACTACAAGAATGAGCTGGCACTGGTGAAGGCGCAAAATGTCGACATAACAAACTTCGAATCCCAGCTTGATGACTTTAAAGCCGCATTCGGGCGCAACTGGCGTCTGGCTTCAGATGGCTTTGAGGAAGCAGTCAAACGCATCGATGAAGCTATCAAGGATCTGGAGAAAACGAAGGAAGCGCTTCACAAGTCGGCCAACAACTTGCGGCTTGCTAACGACAAGGCAGAGGACCTGACAGTCAAGCGGCTCACGCGCGGTAACCCAACGATGGCTATCAAGTTTGCCGACCTCAAGCAGAACGGCATGCCCGATAATGAATGAGCAAACAAGCAGATTTTGGTGAACTCGCTGCCTATTCTCCCATAGCGTCAACCGATGTGTAACCATCATCCGGTGTCGGGAAAGTGGCAGAGTT
This sequence comes from Brucella sp. JSBI001, assembly GCF_026014005.1. NCBI lineage: Bacteria > Pseudomonadati > Pseudomonadota > Alphaproteobacteria > Hyphomicrobiales > Brucellaceae > Brucella > Brucella sp. JSBI001. The sequence continues at coordinate 2,488,357 of NZ_CP110339.1, forward strand.
ATGCCGCTATGGCCGGGCGCGCTTCGGCGAGAAGTTCGATCGTTTTGAGCCGATGGCTTCCTTCGGAAACCGGGCAGTCGATGACAAACTCAGCGATGCCAAACTCACGGTGCAGGCGTTGAAGCTCAGTGTGAACATGGGCGGCCGTGCCACGGATTACACGTGGCGTGCGTTCTTCAATCGTGTATTGCGTGGCGCCTGCCTGCCTTACATATTCGAGCGCTTGTTCGTGGCTGCCGACGTTGACCGGCTGCAAACCTTCGGCTGCAACACGGAAGCGCCGAATATCAACTGCAAGCCTCTCTGCCTCGGCATCGCTTTCCGCAACGATTACGCCGACAGCTAAAATGGCAGGACGGTTTGTGATTGCCTGATAGGCGTCAACGGCTTCCTTTATGGCTGTCGGGTCACCCTGAATATGAGCCGCATAGACGAAGTTCCAGTTGAGACGTGCGGCAAGCTCAGCACTTTCGACGCTCGCACCCAGCAGGAAACGTTCAGGTTTTTGTGGCGGAACCGGATAAGCGGCAAGGCCGTTCCGGTCGGCGGTATTTTCCGGGCTTTGGTCGAGAAATTTATCTAACTCAATCAGTTGCTCATTGAAGGATGGTTTCCGATCAGGGGCATAGGCGCCCTGCAAGGCACGGGTTGAAAGCGGCAGTCCCCCAGGGGCTTTGCCCACACCCAGATCGACACGTCCGGGCGCCAGTGAAGACAGGAGATTGAAATTTTCTGCGACCTTGTAGGTGCTGTAATGCTGCAACATAACGCCGCCTGAACCAATTCGGATATGTTTGGTATGTGCCAGCAAAAAGCTGATCAACACTTCCGGTGATGAACTGGCGAGCTCTGGTGAGTTGTGATGTTCAGCCACCCAGAAGCGATGAAAACCTGCGGTTTCTGCTTTCTGCGCAAGCTTTATCGTGCGGGCCAGTGCCGTTTGAGCCGCTTCGCCGTCATGAATGGGACTTTTATCGAGAAAACTGAGCGCGTAGGGCATTTCATCCTCATCAACAATTTGATGAGGAGTAATCTATGTTTTTTGTAGAATATTAATCGAGCAACGATCTTCCAATATTTGCACGCTCATTAAACGTTCATGCCGTGCAAACGTGCAAGCAAAGAGGCACCGTTAAAGGAAGATACTGTTCGACGGCGGCTTTTTGCTCCCACTCAACAAAGTCGGGCAGCATTTGTTTCAGCGGAGGCTTTCCATGGTTGATATTATTGTACAGTCCTCTCTTTTGAATCCGGCATCGCAGCCCCTTATCGATGGCCTGGCTCACGAATATGATCTTCGTTATGCCGATCTGGACCGATCCGGTGGCGCGCGCGCAGAAATTCTGCGTTACCCCACGGACGCATTTGCGCCGCCGCTTGGCGGATTCCTGTTGCTTCAACGCGATGGGGAAACCATTGCCGGTGGCGCCTATATGAGCCACGACGATGAAACCGTGGAGCTCAAACGTATCTGGACCGCGTCGCATTTGCGCAGGCAGGGGCTGGCTCGCCGCATTGTGCTGGCGCTCGAAGAAAGTGCGGGCAATCTGGGCTATACGCGCGCTTATCTGTCTACGGGCTTCCGCCAACCAGAAGCAACTGCGCTCTACATCGCACTCGGCTATCGTCCGCTTTTCGATACATCCGTCGATGTTCTGCAATATCGCTCACTGCCCTTTGAAAAGCACATTGGCACCAAATTGGGCCAACAGATCTCCTCGCCACTTTATCCAGCATCAGCCTCCTTTGAAGAAGCAACCCAGCGTGTGCAGGAGCGCAAGACGGTGCAGGAAGCAAATATTCTGGCGCGGCTTCAAAGCTATCGCGAAGCCGCTGCATGAACAGGGAAACAAACCATGCCCCTTTCACACATTGGACATTTTGCCTTTCTCATTCCTGGCAGTCATCGCGAAAATGATCCCGCGCAGGGTTTAGAGGATACATTGCAGCTTTTCGAGCATGGAGAGCGGCTGGGATACGACAGTGCATGGGTGCGGCAGCGCCATCTGGAGCGCGGTATTTCATCCGCCGCCACCTTTCTCGCAGCAGCTTCGCAGCGGACAAAACGGATCGGTCTTGGCACCGCGGTTATTCAGCTTGGCTATGAAAATCCGTTTCGTCTGGCTGAGGATCTGGCGACGGTCGATCTGCTTTCGAATGGCAGGCTGAATGTTGGTGTTTCAGTCGGCGAACCGCCCTTCGCTCATCTGATCGCGGACTTTGTCGATGCCGTTCCAATTGCAGAATATAGTCATTCACGGGCTGAAAAGCTGGCGCGTGCCCTACGTTCAGAGCCACTGTCCGGCAAGACGGAGGCAGGCAATGCCGCTGGTGCCCAAATCCCGCGTTTGAGACCGTTTGCGGAAGGGCTGACCGAACGCCTGTGGTATGGCGGGGGTTCGCAAAATTCTGCCAAATGGGCGGGACAAGCCGGCTTTAATCTTTTGACTGGAAATATTGTCAGCGGTGAAAACACCGACAGTTTTCTGACTGCGCAGAAAGCATTGATTGAACGTTTCCGTCAGGAATGGGCGCATGAACGTGCGCCACGCGTCGCACTTGGGCGTGTGATATTGCCAACAGATGGCGCCAGCCCGGACGCGCGTCGTCGTTATGCGGAATTTGCGGCTGAACGTGATAAGCGGACGAGGCTTTCTCATGGTCCACGCCGTACGCTGTTCTTGCCTGATATTGTCGGGACGACGGAAGAAATTCTCGAAAAGCTGGCAGTCGACCCGGTTCTGCCGCTTGTGTCTGAATTCCGCCTGGAGCTTCCCTATGAATTCCACGCAGAGGATTATGCGCAAATCCTCACGGACTTTGGGCGGTTGCTTCCCGCATCTGGCACAAGGAAACCAGAACTCAGTGTCGTTTGGGCAGGTTAGCCCTCCGATCAATTCAATTACGATTGGAATAAAGTCATGAAACAAATTTCAAGATCTGTTTCTGAGTATGTTTCGAGACGGTTCTAATGAACCAAAATTGTAAGTAATTTGGGTCTTTCAGCGTAACTGCTGCGAGCATTAATCAGTGGCACATAGTGACACCGCCGCACATCTACTTCCGTTTTAGAGGCGGGTTCTAATTTTCTACAAAATCAGTCGATTATAGAAATGGCATTCTCGGCCAATTTGCCGAGCGCTGCTACCGTATGGCAGATTGATAAATCTGGAGTAATAAACAGAGATGGGATCAACGGTAACATATCTCCGCGAGAGTATTCCGCAATATGTTGAAGAGCCTGAAGATATTGAGGTTTCTCCAGGCGAACTCAAAGCAGCCATGAGACAGCTTGCAGGTGGCGTGAGCGTTGTCACGGCGGGTTTCGATGAAGGGCGCACCGGGGCGACAGTGACGTCAGCCACAGCGCTTTCGGTTGAGCCGCCAACGATTATCGTAAATATCAATCGCGGTTCATCGGTCTGGTCGGCGATTAGTCGCCATAACCATTTCTGCGTGAATGTGCTGTCCTCCGACCATCAGTCCGTTGCCGATCGTTTTGCTGGCAAGGGTGGCATCAAGGGCGTTGAACGTTACGCGGATGCTGAATGGTATGCACTAGAAAGCGGTGCACTAGCACTTGCTGGCGCATTGGCTTCCGTTGATTGCGCCGTGGAAGACGTGATCGAACGCCATACACATGCAATCGTGATCGGTCGCGTTCTGAAAATCGTTACGGGTTCCGGTGAACCGCTTCTATATCACAATGGCGGCTATCGCCTTCTGGACGCTATATCAGGCGCTTAACTGCGCCCAAGCGGGCGCAGAGCGGTCGTCTTCCAACCCACCGTTGCGGGTAAACTGTTCCAGCGTCATCCTATCGAGAACACCTGCTATTGCTTCGCGCACCAGCAGCATGGACCGGCGCACCTGACAGGCGCGATGATCCGCGCAGTCGTTGCACGGCTCGTACGCTGTGCGGCTGGCGCAACGGATTGGTGCCAGTGGTCCGTCGAGAACACGGACGACCTGACCAATGGTAATTTCCGACGCAGGCTTGGAAAGGCTATAACCGCCACCGGGACCTTTCTTCGACCGCAGAATGCCGTCATTGCGCAATTCCAGCAGGATTGCGTCGAGAAATTTCTTGGAGATATTATTCTGGGTGGCAATATCGGCGACGAACGCACTTTCTCCCGGTTCAAGTGCGGCGAGATGAGCCAGAGCCTTCAGACCGTATTTGCCCTTCTTCGTAAGCATAACCACTCCGCCGATGTTTCGCCGGAATGCTTTGCATGAAATCGAGAGAATTAATAGCTTACCGTGGCTGGCCGAGTGTCGCAGTATAGTGGCTGTTTTAACCGATTTCGCGCGATGCGGTCGGTGTATGATAATAAAGCGGGAAAATTAGACCGTAGGGAATGGTCACGATATCGGCCATCTGATCGTCGGTCGGGCGATCGTCATTCATATCCTCGGAGTCCCGGCAATCGGCTTGGATGTCGGCTTCCGACAATACGAAGATAATCGCGCTCCAAAGCAGAAACGGGAGCAGGGCGATGATGATATAGGTATAGCTCGTATCCATGTTTGAATGGTGGGCCACCAAACATTCTTCCTCAAGGAACAGACGTCTCCAAATCCACCTCTTTTCAGTCAGATTTTTCTTTTGAGCTTGTCACGGACAAGAATGAATGACGTCATAATCACGCTATCTAATTGACTCTATGGCATATTCTGTATTGTGCCGCTTTATGCTGCATTGCAATTTTAAAGTATATAAAAATTATAGAATTACTTTTCTTATCGGCAGGCCGACGGGTGCTTACGCTGCTCCCCATGGAAAACGTCTAGCTGCTCGGTGCGGATGCAGCGCGACCGGAACTGCAAGATAGACGCATGGCGTCGAACTCTTCCTTGGAGAAAAGACATGAGTGAACGAAAACAAATCACGTTTGGCGTCATGCTGCAGGGGGCCGGTGGCCATATGAACGCATGGAAGCACCCAAGTGGACCCGCCGATGCAAGCACCAATTTCGAGTTCTTCGTCAATGCCGCGCGCAAGGCAGAGGCAGCGGGGATCGCCTTCGCCTTTGTTGCTGACGGACTTTACGTCAATGAACAGTCGATACCGCATTTCCTCAATCGTTTTGAACCGATCTCGATCCTTTCGGCACTCGCGGCTTCCACCTCAAAAATTGGTTTGGTAGGTACGGTATCGACGTCCTACAGTGACCCCTTCACCATCGCGCGCCAGTTCGCTTCGCTGGATCTTATTTCTGGCGGACGCGCCGGATGGAATGCTGTCACCTCCCCGCTGGAGGGGTCAGGCCGTAATTACGGGCGCCCGCATCCGGAACACGAACTACGCTATGAAATCGCGGACGAATATCTCGACGTCATCAAAGGGCTCTGGGATTCCTGGGATGACGATGCTTTCGTCCGCGATCGCGAAAACGGCGTCTATGTCGATAAAAACAAGTTACGTCGCATTAATCACAAAGGGCGGTTTTTCAATGTCGAAGGACCGCTGAATATCAGCCGTTCCAGGCAGGGGCAGCCAGTGGTATTTCAGGCCGGATCGTCGGATTCGGGCATCCGGCTTGCCGGTAAACATGCCGATGCGGTGTTTACGAACGGTGCCAAGATTGAGGACGTGCGATCTTTCTACAGGCAGGTAAAGCAAAGTGCCGTTGCACAGGGGCGCAGTTCTTCCGATGTAGGAATTTTCCCCGGTATTGGCCCGATCGTCGGGCGGACGCAGGAGGAAGCCGACGCGAAGTATCAGGCGATCCGTAATCTGGTGTCGGTCGAAGAGGCGCTGCTTTATCTCGGTCGCTTCTTCGATCATCACGATTTCAGCATCTATCCGCTCGACGAGCCTTTCCCTAAACTCGGCGAGATCGGCAAGAACAGTTTCCGCGCCACAACAGATCGCATCAAGAAGACGGCAAGGGAAACCGGTGCCACATTACGCGAGATCGCACTCGACGTCGCGACACCCCGCACCGCCTTTATTGGAACGGCGAAAGCCATTGCCGATGAACTGATCGATTGGGTGGAAAGCGAAGCCGCCGATGGTTTCATTCTCGGCTTTCCCGTCATTGCGGAAGGTCTCGATGATTTCATCCAACATGTACTGCCGATTCTGGAAGAGCGTGGCTATTTCAACCCGGAACTGAGAGGTGAAACGCTACGCGATCATCTGGGGCTGCCGTTCCGCGAAAGCCGTTATTCGTCGGCGGCCGAACAACCGGTAAACAAGGTTGCGCGAGCCTGAGGAGCCGGTTTCATGGATGTTACCTCCCGATCCCGCAACAGGCTTGATGCCGCCAGAGAAGGCATTGCCGCGCATCTCGATGAATTCATAGCGCTTCGCCATGACATTCATCAGCATCCGGAGCTTGCCTTCAACGAGCATCGCACGAGCTGCCTCATTGCTTCAAAACTCGCCTCCTGGGGCTATGACGTCACGACGGGAGTTGCGGGAACCGGCGTGGTTGCAACCTTGGTGCGAGGGGAAGATCGGCGCCGTCTCGCGATCCGGGCAGATATGGACGCTCTACCGATAGAAGAGGCAACGGGGCTTCCCTATGCCAGCCGAAACAAAGGTGTGATGCACGCTTGCGGTCATGACGGGCACACGACGATCCTGCTTACGGCTGCGCGATATCTGGCCGAGGCGGGGAATTTCAGCGGTACGCTCGATCTTGTTTTTCAACCGGCAGAAGAAATCGGTGCCGGAGCACGCAAGATGATAAGCGAAGGGCTTTTCGAACGGTTTCCCGCCGATGCGGTGTTCGGATTGCACAACTGGCCGGGTGTCACCGCAGGACGTTTCGGGTTTGTCGCCGGACCGGCGATGGCATCTGTAGACAAGGCTGTCATCAAGATCGTCGGCAAGGGTGGTCACGGGGCTGAACCGCACAATGCTGTCGATCCTATTGTCGCCGCTGCGTCTCTCATTACCGCCTTGCAGAGCATCGTTTCGCGCAATGTCGATCCACGTGAAATGGCGGTTGTCACGGTCGGCTCCATTCATGGCGGTGAAGCTTCGAACGTCATTCCTGGTTCGGTGGAACTGCAACTGACGATCCGTTCCTACAGCGAAGAGGTGCGGCGCGGATTGCAGATACGCATCCCGGCGCTTGCTCGCGCGCAGGCTGAAAGTTTTGGTGCCGTTGCGGAGGTCGACTATAGGTTGGGCTTTCCTTCTGTCATCAATCCGGTTGAGGAGACCGCATTCGCCTGCAAGGTTGCAGTCGACGCCTTCGGCGATGACGCTCTAGACAGCGCATTTGCGCCACGCACTGCCAGCGAGGATTTTGCTTTCATGCTGCAGGCAAAGCCCGGCAGCTATCTCTTCGTCGGTAACGGCGACAGCGCGCCGCTGCACAGCGCCGAATACAACTTCAACGATCAGATCATCGCGCCAGCTGCCCTCTATTGGGTGCAGCTTGCCGAAGCCTTTCTCAACGAAAACAGACGGTGATGATGATGAGCGATATCTTTCTGTACACCAGTTCTCTTGATCCACGTGCGAAGCCGCTCATCGATGAGCTTCTGTATGAATATGACAGTCGTTACGGCACTTATTTCAACGCGGAAGGTGCGGCGGCAGAAATGAACCGCTATCCGCCCGAGGCGTTTGCACCCCCCGGCGGTAATTTTGTGCTGTTGATCCGGGACGGTGAAACCATCGGCGGCGGTGCCTTTAAGGCTTTTGATGCGCGTACTGCGGAGTTCAAGCGCATCTGGACGCGGTCGGATCTGCGGCGACAGGGGCTGGCGCGCAAGCTTCTCGTGGAACTGGAAGAACAGGCGGCAAGACAGGGCTATTCCCGCATCTATCTGACGACCGGCTTCCGTCAGCCTGAAGCCGTCGGTCTCTATCTTCACAACGGCTATACGGCGCTTTTCGACACAGGTGCGGATCCTGAAATTTACAAGACGCTGCCTTTTGAAAAGGAGATCGGCCATCTGGCCGCTCCGCTCGGGCGCGGCAACGATCGTCACATCACGGACCGACAACATATCGCCAGCCAGTGAACATCATCACAGGGCTGAAGGCCAAGGAATGACCAGATGGCAGTAACGACAGAATTCTCAAACGTGCAGATTGCAACCCGCCCCGTGGAGCGCAAGCAGGACTATTCGCGCTACAGGATCGTTCCGGCAAAGCATCCAGCACGCTTTGTGGGTAGTGTGTTCGCGGCCCTCGTGATCGGGCTTGTGCTCTATTCGATCTTTACCAATCCGCAGTGGGGCTGGAACGTTTTTGCTGAATGGTTCTTTGCCGAACCGGTGCTCGTCGGCCTCGGGCGGACGCTGCTGCTGACAGCACTCGCGGCTGTATCAGGTTCCATTCTCGGCACGCTGCTGGCCTTAGCCCGTGTATCGAGGTCGCCGCTGCTTTCGGGCCTTTCCTGGGGTTATATATGGTTGTTGCGTTCCATACCGCTGATCGTATTGCTGCTTATCCTGAACAATCTCGGTTACCTCTATGCGAACATCACGCTGAGTGTGCCTCTCACAGATCGCGTATTGTTCGATTACCCGACGGTGCAATTGCTGACACCGTTTGCAGCTGCCTTTCTCGGCCTGACCCTCAACCAGTCAGCCTTCTTCGCCGAAATCGTACGCGGCGGCATTCTCTCCGTCGATCAGGGTCAACATGAAGCTGCTGCCGCGCTTGGCCTGCCGCGCAACCGTCAAGCCTTGCGAATTGTTCTGCCACAGGCCATGCGTTCCATCCTTCCGACGGGTTTCAACGAGATCATCGGTCTCGCCAAGGGCACTTCCATGGTCTATGTGCTCGCCTTGCCGGAGCTGTTCTACACAGTTCAGGTGATCTACCGGCGCAATCTGGAAGTCATTCCACTGCTCATGGTCGCGACGGTCTGGTATCTGGTCATCATGACCGTGCTTTCGGTGGCGCAGTATTATATCGAGCGTTATTTCGCCAAGGGTGCGGTTCGCAATCCGGTTCCCCTGCCATTCCAGGCATTCTTCAATCGCTACAAGCGCTCCTTGCCGCTGACCTCGGAGTTGTCGGGACAAGTGCACAAGACGGTTCCGGTCGCGGGTTTCCGCGATGTCGGCACAGTGTCTGCAGGCGCACCTATTCATATCCACGATATTTCCAAGCGCTTCGGCCCGAACACGGTGCTGAACCATGTGGAATTGTCCCTTCCGGCAGGCAGTGTGACGGCAATTCTCGGCCCGTCCGGCTCCGGTAAGTCCACGCTGCTGCGCTCGATCAATCATCTGGAGCGTGTGGATGAAGGCTTCATTGCCGTTGATGGCGCGCTGGTCGGTTATCGTCAGGACGGAGACACGCTCTATGAGTTGAAGGAAAAGGACATTCTCAAACGCCGTGCCGATATTGCGATGGTGTTCCAGAACTTCAATCTCTTTCCGCACATGACAGTTCTTGAAAACATCATCGAAGCGCCGATCCAGGTACGCGGTCTTGCGCGGGATGCAGCGGTCCGGCTGGCGCTTGATCTGCTGGCGCGTGTCGGCCTCAGTGACAAGGTTGAAGCCTATCCGCGTCAATTGTCCGGAGGGCAGCAGCAGCGCGTGGCGATAGCGCGGGCATTGGCGCTTCGTCCGAAGGTCATCCTGTTCGACGAACCGACTTCGGCGCTTGATCCGGAACTGGTCGGTGAGGTGCTCGACGTCATCAAGGAACTTGCCCGTACTGGCACTACCCTTGTGATCGTTACTCACGAGACCGGCTTTGCGCGTGAAGTTGCCGACACGGTTGTCTTTATGGAAGCCGGGCAGATTGTAGAGGCCGGTCCGCCATCCCGCATTTTCAACGACGCGCAGCATCCGCGCACACGTGAATTTCTGGCCAAGGTTCTTTGAACCGGTGCTGGAAGAACCGACACAACAAGGAGACGGGAAATGACATTTATCAGAAAAGCGGGCTACTGGACCGCCGGAGTTATCGCTATTGGGTTGCTTGGTTCCGGTGCTGCGCGCAGCGAGGGAAAGTTCGATCTCAGCCCGGAACAGCCGAACCGGCTGCGCGTCGAGAAGATCGCCAAGCGTGTCGAGGAAATCAGGAACTTCAAGTTCGTCAAGGACGGCGTTCTGACTATCGGCATAAGCACCAGCGGACATCTGCCACTGCATGACTATGCGTCGGATTCCAAGACCGTCATCGGTTACGACGTCGATCTGGCGCAGATCATCGCCGATAGTCTGGGCCTCCAGCTGGAACTGGTTTCTGTCGCATGGGCTGACTGGCCGCTGGGTCTTTCCTCTGGCAAGTTCGATGCAGTGATTTCGAATGTGACGGTGACGGAAGAACGTAAGGAGAAATTCGATTTCTCCACCTATCGCAAGGATGAGCTTGGCTTCTATGTGAAATCCGACAGCGAGATCGGCGAGATCAAGTCTCCGAAAGATATTGCCGGTCTCAAGGTCATCACAGATGCGGGCACCAATCAGGAAAAAATCCTGCTGGAATGGGACCGCCAGAACGTAGCTGCCGGTCTGAAAGCCGTTGAGGTGCAGTATTACGATGATGATGCGGTCAAGGATCTCGCCGTCCAGAGCGGACGCGCCGACGCCGTTTTCAGCGTAAATGCGACGCAAGCTTACTCTGCAGGCATTAACGGCAAGACGAAGCTGGTCGGCACTGTGAGCGGGGGCTGGCCGATTACGGCTGAAATTGCCGTCACGACGCGCAAGGGAAGTGGCCTTGCCCAGCCGCTGACCGATGTCCTGAATGATTTGATCGCAAGCGGGGCATATCAGAAGGTTCTGGAAACCTGGAATCTTGGACCGGAAGCAATCACCGAAGCCAAAACCAACCCGCAGGGACTGCCGAAGAGCGGCTCATGAGTTGAAAGTTGAGGGGCGGGTCGGTTCGAGGGGACGCAAACTGACCCGCATATTTCTGTGATACTGGAGAAAATTTACATGAGAGCAGGAGCTCTGTTGATCGCGGCCCTTGCATGGGTGGCATTTCCGGTTCTGACGGCCGTGGCAGGAGACGGTTTCGACCTTTCTCCGGAGCAACCGGGTCGTATTCATACGAAGAAGAATGAGACGGCGGCCACAGCCATTCCCGCTGACTTCAAATTCGTTGCGCCGGGTAAATTTACCGTGGCCGTGGCTCCCGGTGGCCCGCCTCTGGCGACTTATGCCACTGATGCGCGAACGGTCGTCGGCGCCGATCCGGAATATGCTTCTGCGATCGCTGAAAGTCTGGGCCTGCAGCTGGATCTCGTTCCGGTGGCGTGGATCGACTGGCCGCTGGGGCTGGCTTCCGGCAAGTATGATGCCGTCATTTCAAACGTTGGCGTGACCGAGGAACGCAAGGAAAAATTCGACTTTTCGACTTATCGCCAGGGTCTGCACGGGTTCTTCGTCAAGTCGGACAGTCCGGTCACCTCTATTAAGGAACCGATGGATGCTGCGGGTTTGCGCATCATTGTAGGTGCGGGGACAAATCAGGAGCGCATTCTCGTCAAATGGAGCGAGGAAAACGTTGCCGCCGGTCTGAAACCGATTGAATTGCAATATTACGACGATGAAGCCGCAAGCCTGCTTGCGCTCCGGTCAGGACGGGCCGACGTGATTGTGCAGCCTCATGCGCAGCTCGTTTTCATTGCAGCGCGTGACAAGAATATCAAGCGGGTCGGAACATTGAGCGCAGGTTGGCCGGATCGTTCCGATGTCGCGATCACAACCCGCAAGGGGAGCGGTCTGGCCGATGCACTGACGGTGGCTACCAATGGTCTGATTGAGGATGGAGCCTATGCCAGAATTCTCGAGCACTGGCAGCTGGATGAAGAAGCGCTTCCCCGATCCGAAACAAACCCGCCGGGACTGCCGAAGTTCAACTGAGCCGAATATTGTTTCCCTGTAACTGAAGGATCGAAAGTGCCCAAAACTGTCGAATATTTCTTCTCCATCGGATCGCCGTGGTCATATCTCGGGCTGGATACGTTGGAGGAGCTGTCCTCAAGACATCTGGTTGAAATCAAGCCTCATCTGGCGACTGTCATCGAGGAGAATGGCGGAATATTCGCCAGAAACCGTCCCGATGCGCGCCGTGCCTACGGCACGCGTGATCTGAAACGATGGGCGAAGTTTCGTGGTAAACCTTTGCTGGTGGAAAATCGCCCGGCACTCGGCGACCCGACGTCTGCTTCCTTTTTGGTGATCGCCGCCTATCTTGCCGGCGAGAACTGGTTGCAGTTGGTGCGGGCGCTGCAACATGCCTTCTGGGAAGAAGCGAAGGATATAGGGCAACCGAATGTCCGCCGCGCGGTGGCTGACATCGCAGGCTTCGACGGGGCCTATCTCCTGTCACGGGAGCAGGACGAGGACGTCCAGGGAAAATGGCGAAATGATCGCGAGATTGCCGTCGAAAAGGGCGTATTCGGATTTCCAACCTACATCTATGAAGATGAAGTTTATTGGGGACAGGACAATCTGGGCTTCCTGTCGAGCCATCTGCGCGGCGAGATACCTTAGGTTCATAGCAGGATTCTAGAAAGCCGCGTTCGGATGCTTTGCTCGGCTTTGTGTCGGCGAGCCTTTAACACTTTGGATTTCTGCTTGTCGAGTTGTTGGGTGATTTCTTATTGTATTTGTTCCAAATCAATGAACTCTCTGTCTGATCCGATAATTTCCAACCGAAAGACATGCTCGCAAATAATAGCAGAGCAAATGCAGGTTGGACGTGAAAATAGCATTATTGGGCCGTATGGTCGCGCCTGCTTTCCGACTGCCGGAACAGGGTTTTCCAAGTGTCAGTCAGCCATTTTCATTTTTACTAGAAGCCGCCAGGGTCGTCGCGTTGGCGGCGATGGTTCTGGCGCTCTGCTGGCAGACCACAGCATCCGCCGCTGATCTGGAAAAATACCTTCCCAAGGTTGAGGCAAGCGCGCTCTTCAAAGAGGCCGATGCTATCGGCAAGCCGCAGGGCGAGCCGCCAATCGCACCACTGATGAAGCGGGGTGAGGTAATCGGTTATGCTTATTTGAATTCTGATTTCACCAGTTCCATCGGTTATTCCGGCAAGCCTATCCATATTGTCGTCGGCATTGATACCAAAGGCGTCATACGCGGCATAAAACTGGTCGACCACAAAGAGCCGATCGTGCTGATCGGCATTCCCGAAGCGAAGGTTGTGGCTGCGCTGAACTCGCTGGTCGACAGTGACATGAGTGCTGTCGCGGCTGGCCAGAACAAGCCTCCGCAGGTGGAAATCGTCAGCGGTGCCACGGTTACTGTGCTCGTCATGGGAGACAGCGTCGTTCGTTCGGCCGTCGGGCTCGTTCGTAGTGGGCGGCTCGGTAATGCGCCTGTGCAGGTCGCCGCAGCCGATGCGCAGCGCACGGTTGATCTGGAGATCCGTGATGAGCAGGACTGGCAGGCACTGATCGGTGACGGTTCGGTCCGCAGCCTGAAACTGTCGGTTGGTGACGTTACACAGGCATTCCGTGACGCCAAACATGATCGTGCCGCCGAAAACCCCGAAACAACCAATCCCGAAGACGAATTCATCGAGCTTTATGTTGCGCCAGTATCGGTGCCATCGATCGGTATCAGCTTGCTTGGCAAGGATGGCTTCGAACGTTTGCAAAAGCGGCTGAAGCCAGGACGTCAGGCGATCCTGGTTGCGGGCGACGGAGCCTATTCTTTCAAGGGCTCCGGATATGTGCGCGGCGGTATCTTTGACCGCATCGAGTTGATGCAGGACGGGCAGGGCGTACGTTTCCGCGACAAGAACCATACCCGTATCGGCGATATCATGGCCGAAGGCGCACCGCGTCTGCGCGAGATAGCACTGTTCGAGGTGCCTGACGGGTTTGGCTTCGACGTGACAGAACCGTGGGATCTGCAGCTTCTGGTACAGCGCGGTTTCGGTGCGCGGGACAAGGCCAATATCAGTTACGATCTCGGCTACAGTTTGCCGGAAAAATATCTGGCGAAGCAGCCGGAACCAGCTCCCGCGCAGCCTGCAGCAACGACTGCAGATGCACCGCGTCAGCCGCAACCGGTCGGCGAAGCCAATGCAGCCGACATTCTGGGCGAGGGCAATCCGCTCTGGGTCCGGATGTGGGAGATGAATCGTGCCAATGTGGTCATCACCGCTTTTGCCATCACGGTTCTTGTCGGCATCTTCTTCTTCCAGAACAGTCTGGTTAGGCATCCGCGCTTCTTCACCTGGCTGCGGCGCAGCTATCTTCTGTTCATCCTTGTCTGGCTTGGTTTCTACAACAATGCACAATTGTCGGTCGTCAACGTCCTGACCTTCACCAACTCCCTGATTACCGGCTTTAACTGGGAATTTTTCCTGACATCGCCGCTGATCTTCATTCTGTGGGCATCGGTGGCGGCGGGGCTGCTGTTCTGGGGGCGTGGCCCCTTCTGCGGCTGGCTGTGCCCGTTTGGCGCCCTGCAAGAACTTACCAATAATCTCGCCCAATGGCTGAAGGTGCCGCAGGTCAAGCTTCCATGGGGACTGCACGAGCGTCTCTGGCCTCTCAAATACATGATCTTCCTCGGCCTGTTTGGGTTGTCGCTCTATTCGGTTGCGCTGGCAGAAGTGTTTGCAGAAGTCGAGCCGTTCAAGACCTCGATAATTCTCAAATTCGCACGTGAGTGGCCGTTCGTCATTTATGCGCTGACACTTCTGACTGCAGGCCTGTTCATCGAGCGCTTCTACTGCCGTTATATGTGCCCGCTCGGCGCGGCTCTTGCCATCCCCGGACGCATCCGCATGTTCGAATGGCTGAAACGTTGGCCGGAATGCGGTTCGCCCTGCCACCGTTGTGCCAAGGAATGCCCGGTCGAGGCGATCCATCCGGAGGGGCAGATCAATGTCAATGAATGCATTTACTGCATGCATTGTCAGGAACTCTATCACGACGACCAGCGCTGCCCGCACATGATCCAGGTGCGCGTGAAGCGTGAAAAATTCGCAGCCCGCAATGCCCCCCTCGTAGCGGCTGCCGAACGTGGCGGTGGACCGGCCAGACCCGTCATCTCAGTCAAAGGAAAACCGGTTGAAGGCGTTGCCGATACCGGTCCTGCTGTCTGACTTTTTTAAAGGAGAGAAGCATGTCTGAAGAAACCAAAAAAACGCAGCTTAGTCGAAGACAGCTGCTCGGCTCGTCAGCCTTTGTGGCTGCTGCCGGCGCAAGTGGTCTTGGTGGCGCGCTGTTTGCAGGTTCAACCGAACCGGCAATGGCTGCTGCCGGCGGTGCTGGCCACAGTGCAGAGGTGAAGCCCGGAGAACTGGACGAATATTACGTCTTCTTTTCCAGCGGTCAGAGCGGTGAGGTCCGTATTGTCGGCTTGCCATCAATGCGCGAACTGATGCGCATTCCAGTGTTCAATCGCGATAGTGCGACCGGCTGGGGCCAGACAAATGAAAGCCTTAAGGTGCTGACCGAAGGCCTTCTGCCGCAGGACCAAGAGTTCCTCAAGGATCGCGGTGGCATTTTCCTGAATGGTGACTTGCACCACCCGCACCCGTCCTTCACGGAAGGCACCTATGACGGGCGTTATCTCTATGCCAACGACAAGGCCAATACGCGTGTCTGCCGCATCCGTCTTGATGTGATGAAATGCGACAAGATCATTCAGCTCCCGAACCAGCACACCGTGCATGGTTTGCGCGTGCAGAAATATCCGAAAACCGGATATGTCTTCTGCAACGGTGAAGATCGCGCGCCGATCCCAAACGACGGCAGCAATCTGACCGATACCAAGCAATATCACGCGATCTTCACGGCCGTTGACGGCGAGACCATGAAGGTTGCCTGGCAGATCATGGTCGATGGTAATCTGGATAATGTCGACTGCGATTATCAGGGCAAATATGCTTTTGCCACCTGCTACAATTCGGAAGAGGGTACGACGCTCGCCGAAATGATGTCGAGCGAGCAGGACTGGATCGTCATCTTCAACCTGAAGCGTATCGAAGAGGCGGTTGCCAAGGGTGATTTCAAGGAAATCAACGGTGTGCCGGTCATCGATGGACGTCACGGTTCCAAATATACGCGTTACATTCCTGTGCCGAACAGCCCGCATGGCATCAACACTGCGCCAGACGGTATCCATGTGGTTGCCAACGGCAAGTTGTCGCCGACCGTTACCGTGTTCGACGTTCGCAAGTTCGATGAACTTTTCGACGACAAGATCAAGCCCCGCGATGCTGTGGTTGCGGAACCTGAACTCGGACTTGGGCCATTGCATACGGCTTATGATGGCAAGGGCAACGCCTATACAACGCTCTTCATCGACAGCCAGATCTGCAAATGGAATATCGAGGACGCCAAGCGAGCCTTCAAGGGTGAAAAGGTCGATCCGATCCGTCAGAAACTCGATGTGCATTATCAGCCCGGTCACAATCACACTTCCATGGGGCAAACCAAGGAAGCCGACGGTCAGTGGCTGATCTCGCTCAACAAGTTCTCCAAGGATCGCTATCTCAATGTCGGCCCGCTCAAGCCGGAAAATGACCAGCTCATCGATATTTCCGGTGAGAAGATGGTGATTGTCCATGACGGGCCAAGTTTTGCCGAACCGCACGATGCAACGATTGTTCATCGTTCCAAGATCAATCCCGTCAACTTCTGGAACCGTGAGGATCCATTCTTCGCCGATGCTGTCACTCAGGCGAAAGCCGATGGCCTCGACCTGATGGACGCCAATGAGGTGATCCGGGATGGCAACAAGGTGCGCGTTTATATGACGTCTGCCGCGCCAGCCTTCGGTCTCACCGAGTTCACCGTCCAGCAGGGCGATGAGGTGACGGTGTATGTCACCAATATCGACGAGATCGAAGATCTTACGCACGGCTTCGCCATCATCAATTACGGGGTCAACATGGAGATCGGACCACAGGCGACCGCGTCTGTCACCTTCACGGCCAACAAGCCGGGCGTGTGGTGGTATTACTGCTCGTGGTTCTGCCACGCCATGCACATGGAAATGAAGGGCCGGATGCTCGTGGAACCGAAGAAGGCCTGACTGCCATGAGGTTCCCCCGCCGGTTTCAGTCCTTCAGTGCCGCAATGCTGCTGACCGTCGTTCTTTGCGACGGTTTGCAGGCACGGCAGATCGATGTCGTAGCAGGCGAAGGCGTACAGGCGGCTATCGACAAAGCGGAGCCGGGCGATGTCGTCCGGCTTCTGAAAGGCAAGCACAATGGCGCGGTTACGATCGACCGCGCCATTGAACTGACTGGCGAACCAGGCGCCATTGTGGACGGACTTGGCTCGGGCAATGCCATAACGGTCAACGCACCGGACGCTATCGTGCGCGGGCTGGAAGTGCGCGGTTCGGGCGATAACATGCCCGACCTCAACTCCGGAATTCTCGTGGCCAAAACCGCCACGGGCGCACGCGTCGAGAACAATAGACTAATCAATAACCTCTACGGGATTTATTTGCACGGCGCCGCAAATTCCATCGCGAGCGGCAATGAGATCGTTGGCCGTCGAGGCGTGCGCATGGCCCAAACCGGTAGCGGCGTTTCCATCTGGAATGCGCCCGGCGCACAGGTTATCGGCAACGTCATCCGCTACGGGCGCGACGGCATCTATACCAATGCCAGCCGCAAGAATATCTTTCGCGACAATGTGATGGAGAATGTCAGGTTCGCCGTCCATTACATGTACACGGATGACAGTCAGGTCATCGGCAATGTTTCGCGCAACAATTCGGTTGGTTTCGCGATCATGTACACCAACCGTCTCAAGGTGCTGGACAACCTGTCTGACGGCGACCGGGATCATGGCTTGTTGCTCAATTATGCAAACAGTTCGGTCATTTCCGGTAATCGCGTGATCGGGCGCATGCAACCGATAGATCGCTGGCTTGATGCCGGTGTTCAGAAGGCTGAACACGGTCTTCCTGCGGACGACCAGACGGAAACCCAGACGGGCGAAACCTCGCGGCTCGGTCCGGAAAAATGCGTCTTCATTTACAATGCCAACAAGAACAAGTTCACCGAAAACAGTTTCGAGAACTGCAGCATAGGCATTCACTTTACTGCCGGTTCCGAGGGCAATGCCATGAGCGGCAACGCCTTCATCAACAACCGCAATCAGTTGAAATATGTCGGCACGCGCAACCTCGACTGGTCGGTCAAAGGGCGCGGCAATTACTGGAGCGATAATCCGGCCTTCGATCTCAATGGTGACGGTGTCGCAGATAGTCCTTACCGGCCCAATGATCTGATCGACAAGGTTTTGTGGACTGCGCCACAGGCAAAAATTCTCATCAATAGTCCGGCAATCGAGACAATCCGCTGGGCACAGACCCAGTTCCCGGCGCTTTTGCCGGGCGGTGTCGTCGATAGCTATCCCCTTATGAAGCCGCCGCATCCGGCCGATCCGGCGAAAGGAAAACCAAATGACTGAGACTGTCATTCTTGATCAGGTCACAAAGTCCTATGGCGGGTTCAATGCCATCAGCGATGCGAGTTTTCGCCTCCACGCTGGAGAAAGCATTGCGCTGGTCGGCCATAATGGTGCTGGAAAAACGACGATGATAAAGCTCATGCTCGGTCTAATCCGCCCGACCAAGGGCGCGGTTCGCGTGTTGGGCGAGGATCCAGCGACCGGTGCCTTTGCCGCCAGATTGCGGCTTGGCTATCTGCCTGAGCACGTCTCTTTCAATCTGGCGCTGACGGGAGCGGAAACGCTCGGCTTCTATGCGCGGCTCAAGAGAATGCCGGTTGCCCAAAATGTAGAGTTGCTGGAGCGCGTCGGCCTCGCCCATGCTGCGAACAGGCGGGTTGGCACCTATTCGAAGGGGATGCGCCAGCGACTGGGGCTTGCTCAGGCATTGCTCGGGCAACCGTCCGTTCTGTTGCTTGACGAGCCGACGACCGGTCTCGATCCCGCCTTGCGTCAGAGCTTCTATGAAGTCCTTGAAGAATTGCGGAGCAAAGGCACGACAATCCTCATGTCATCCCATGCCTTGACCGAACTGGAAACCAAGGTCGGGCGCGTCATCATCGCGAACAAGGGCAAGATCATTGCTGATGGCTCCATCGATGCGTTGCGCCGGATTTCACAATTACCGCTTCGCATACGGGTGCAAACGCCAGACGTCTCCCGGCTGCCTTCGACAACCGCCAATGCTGCATTGCGCTGGCATCGTCTCGGCCCGGATATCTTCGAAACGGAAGCTCCGACGGAAGGCAAGATGGCTCTTGTCCGTGAAATCGTGGCCATGAACGACAATCTCATGGAACTCGATCTCGTTCCGCCGACGCTGGACGAACTGTACGCCCACTTCCTCAATGCCGGGGAAGCGGCCCTCGCGGAGGCAGCGGAATGAACAATATTCTCATCATTGCTTCCAAGGAAATACAGGAAGGTCTGCGTAATCGCTGGGTTCTGGCTACCACCTTGCTGCTTGCGGCATTAGCCCTGAGCATGACTTTTCTCGGCAGCGCACCCACCGGGAGTTCGGTTGCCGCGAGCAAGCTGGACGTTGTGATCGTCAGCCTCTCCAGCTTGACTATCTTTCTCATCCCTCTCATTGCCCTTCTCATTTCGCATGACGCGATTGTCGGGGAAATGGAACGCGGTACGATGCTGCTGCTTCTGAGCTATCCGATAAGCCGGTTTCAGCTGGTTCTTGGAAAATTCATTGGTCAGCTTGCTATTCTGTCCTTCGCGACATTGCTCGGGTACGGCGCGGCGGCTGTGGCGCTGATCGTGACCGGGTCCGGCGTGGATGCTGGAAGCTGGCTGTCGCTGTTCAAACTTATTATCTCGTCGGTCCTGCTGGGAGCCGTGTTCATCGCCATCGGTTTTCTTGCAAGCACCTTGGTGCGGGAGCGGAGCACGGCAGCAGGTATCGCCATCGGCGTCTGGCTGTTCTTCGTGCTGATCTATGACGCAGCAGTTCTTGCTCTGCTGGTTTTCGATCAGGGCCGCATTGTTGGCGGTGGCATACTCAACGGTCTGCTTCTTCTCAATCCAGCCGACTCTTACCGGCTTCTCAATTTCGGTCTCGGACAGGCCGGATCTTTAACTGGCATGGGCGGAATAGCCGGTAACGCCACACTCTCGGCTCCAGCTCTGACGCTAGCGCTCGGCCTCTGGGTCATGCTGCCACTGTCCCTTTCCATGCTGGTTTTTTCGAGGAAAGAATTATGAAACGCGCTCTGTTTCTTGCCCCCCTGTTTCTGGTTCTGCTTGCAGGATGTTCTCCGGACGAAAAGAATGATGCCGTGATGGCTCCTTTTGCGCTGACGGAAAGCGCAATGGGCCGATATTGCGGAATGAATGTTCTGGAGCACCCCGGCCCCAAGGGGCAAATCATTCTAGAGCCGACAAACGAGGCAGTATGGTTCTCTTCCGCCCGTGATACGCTCGCCTTTACGATGCTGCCTGAGGAGCCGAAGGGGATCGCGGCGATCTACGTTTCAGATATGGCGAAAGCGCCAAGCTGGGAAGAGCCGGGAGCGGAAAACTGGGTCGACGCGCGCAAAGCCTTTTTCGTGATTGAAAGCGCTGCTGTAGGTGGAATGGGGGCACAGGAGGCCGTACCGTTTTCGACACGAGAAGCAGCGGAGAAGTTCGTTGCGGAAAAGGGCGGCCGTATTAGCACTTTTACCGAAATACCGGAGGATTACGTTCTCGGCGGTCAGTCGGTGCGGCCCTCCGATCATGGAGCCGAAAGCCATGCGCATTGAAGGTGGACAGCGTCTCAGTCGTCGGCTTGTACTTGCGGGTGGTGCGGCTGGAGTAGTGTTCTGGGCCATTCCAAAACACGCAGTTTCACTCGACCTTCCTGAGCCCATCATCTGGCGTGGCCAGGCGATGGGGGCACCTGCCAAGATCATACTCTATCATCCTGATCGTTCGACTGCCGAACGGTTGCTACGTGAATCTGCTCAAGAAGCGGAAAGGTTGGAGAACATCTTCAGCCTCTATCGCTCGGATTCAGAACTCACCAAACTTAATCGCAATGGGGCGCTGGCATCGCCTTCGCCTGATCTGGTCGAGGTATTGCGTATCTGCCATGAATGCTGGCAGGCCAGCGACGGCCTTTTCGATCCGACAGTACAGCCCCTTTGGAACTGTCTGAAAAAGCATTTCTCGCAAGAACGTCCTTCTCCCGACGGACCATCGCGACAGCTTTGGGACGAAGCGCTTGCAAAGGTAGGGTTCGGTCACGTTCTATTCGATGATAACCGCATTGCATTCTCCAAGCCATCTATGTCTCTGACTTTAAATGGTATTGCGCAGGGCTATGTCACCGATCGCGTGACGGCATTGTTGCAAAGGGCAGGGGTCGAACATGCACTGATCGATATGGGGGAGTATCGCGCTCTCGGTTCAAGAGCTGACGGCACGGCATGGCGCATTGGCATCGCCGATCTGGAAGCCGGAGCTGCTGCCGAAGAGTATATTGAGATTCGCAATCAGGCGCTCGCGACATCCAGCTTCACGGGCTTTCAGTTCGATGAGTCCGGACGGTTTAACCATTTGCTCAACCCAAAAACCGGATTTTCAGCGGCACTTTATCGCCGGGTGACTGTGCTTGCCCGTGATGCAGCGCGAGCCGATGCCTGGGCAACTGCGTTCAGCCTCATGGACAAGCATCAGATCGAAGCAGTTATCGGTAGCGAGCCGGATATGTCTGTGATTGCACAGACACGCTCTGGCGAACGAGTAGCCCTGGGCTCGTAGGATAATGGGCGGCGTTCGGCCTTGGGCGCGCTGCTAGACCGGGTTGAAGATGCTGTTCCCTTGGGCAGACGTTAGGTGGAATTGGCGAGCAAGATGGGCATTCTAGCCGAGCCGCCGAGATTTCAGAAAAAGGCCCTTGTTTGTCTTGCCCTGACTGTTCTTGAAGGCTTTATGAGGACATATTTGACAAACAATAAGAAACAGCCTGATTGTCGGTAACGCGCATTCAAGTCATCACCGGGGTGAATAAGGCATATACTAATTGGAACGCCGTGCGCAGGCCTTTTTACTGGGCGTTCTATGCCTCCGTTCACGACCGGAATAACTTCCCTAGCGCGGTTTCTCCTCCGGCTGCTGTTTCGGCGGTTAGGCCTATTGCGGTAGGCTGCCCGCCGATTGTATTTTACTGTTAACGGCTGCGTCTGCCCTTCATGAGCATGTAGGCCACTAAGGCCACCAGACCAACAGAAACCCACGCGGAGCGGTGCCTGGGACTTCTCGTGCGTATTGTACAACATGTTGGCCACGTTCACGTGCACCTTCGGCGAGAACATTTACAGCGTCTTTCGTTGATGCGAGCGCGTCATCAGTCGTGCTGGATAAATTGCTGAGATGATCTGACAGGCGGGAGGATAGGCTGCTGACCTCTCCGCGCAGTGCGTAGATCTGTTCGGAAAGCATGCTTTCGGTGGTCCATGCCATAAGATTCTCCTTTTAAATTATCGGACCGAAACGGCGAACAGTAAGGAGTTGTTCGAGTTTTTGCATATTATGCCTGGCCACTAAGCGGCCATTTCCCGGCAAGTCGCGGCACATAGATCACAAGAGGCGACACATTCGTCCATCCCGTCGAGTGCCTCGCAGCTCCTGGAGCAGGCCTCGCATATTTCAGCACAGGCTCGACATACCGCTTGGTGCAAAGGCGTCCGCAAGAGCATGATATGGGCGCAGCTCCTGCATATTTCGGCGCAAGTAAGCATGGTTCGAAAGTGCGTGGGTTCGACATGTTCCCCACCTTCTTCGAGGCAGTGTGTGGACGCCATTCCGATGCATGTCTGATAACAAGCTAAACATGCATCAATGCAGGCTTTCATCTCGTTATTGTTCATCATTCCTCCTCCCTACTGTTCCTTCCTAAGGAACGCATCGAAGCTATAACTGTTCCAAAGGAAGATTTCTTGGTGCTGACCGCCCGGTGGCGCTCTTGACTGGGGGCCAAGGTTTGATCTCGATACTTGCAACGAATTAAAGAGCAATTGACTCTTGATCAACAGTGCGAAGGCAAGCACGTCCAGACCAAACAGCCGCAGCACGGAAGCCGCAGTTTACCGCAAACTCTACGAGACATCCCGCAGGCAACGCTTACGTGCGCGACAACTGACCGCGGCATCCGTTGTGTGCCTATCGCTTGCAGCAAGAGGACGTCACATCGTCACGTCAGCTACGGTATGTACCCCGTGCGTAGATGGTCGGCATGGATAAGACTCACAATAGACAAGAAAGTGTGTTCGAGGCGCTTTTGGAGGCGCTGATCGAAGTAATCGGGCATGTTGATAGGGCTGAACCCTTCAGGATTATTGTACTGGGTTGATGATCCCAGTGGCGCGCGAAAGCGTAGAGCCGCTGGCGGCGGTGACATCGCCGGGGCTTGGTTTCTGCCAAGCATCAATCTCTGCTGCGTTTCCTAGATCAAGAGCCCTGGTCTGATGACGCCTTGATGTGGAGGGTCCTCAATTGTCATCGCCGACGCTCAATGAGGTCGGCATAGCAAATTAATTGTGGTGATTATCAAATGCGTTAGAATGGCTATCAGCCCATTCGCTTCTGCCTGGAAATCCCAGAACTGAATTTGAAGAATGTCTATGGATTGCTTGAGCGCACCTTTCACCAAAAACAAAGGTGCTGCTTGCTGCGCAGTATGACTAAACCGCCTGACTATTCGTCGGCACGCACCTGTGCGTGCGAAATTAGTCCGAAGATGAACGTTCCTCCAACGACGTTCCCGAACAAAGTTGGGAGCCCGAACTTAAAGATGCTGTCAAACGGGGTGACTTCTCCAATCATAAGTAAAAACAGCACCTCAATTGAACCCACTACGATGTGCGTTAAATCGCCGATAGCTATGAGGTAGGTGATGAGAAATATTAATGCTATGTGCCCCTGCTTTGTACTGTGAAGCATCCAGACCAACGTAGCAATAAGCCAGCCTGACATTATTCCCTTACTGAATAGTTCATTGCTGCTGTTGGCCATAAGGTGCTTACCCATGTCAACAAACGTCCTGGTCACTTCGTCCGAGAAAATAGGCATGTTAACCATAACGAAGGCTGCAATTGCACCGCCAATCAAGTTCCCGAAGAGAACAATGGTCCACAACCTGATCATTTTCACGAAATGAGACAGCGTCGGCTCCGTCATAAATGGCAAGACAGGAGTGATCGTATTCTCCGTGAATAGCTGCTGATTGGCGATGATGACGATGATGAACCCGACCGTATATCCTGCGGAGCTCACAAGGAAGAAAAGATCGCTGTCTGGAAGGTAAGTCTCCAAAATTCCCCGAGCGATCATGGATGTGCTCATAGAAATTCCGCCTGCAATGGCTGACCAGAAAAGCGCCATTGCATCTCGGTTGATTTCCTTCTCACCATCACGTCGGATTAGCTCATGGATGGCGGCTGATTTGGATGGAAGCCTTTCCTTCAGCCCGTCTGCTGTCGGCTCCGTCTCTTCCGAACTGGACATCCTGATCCCCTGATTATTTTCGCTTTCGGCAAATAGTGCGCTTCAGATGTTTGTCGAGAGGACGGAACCCGAATGGTGGCGGTTCGTTTAGTCTGTCTTGGACAGGAGAAATGAATGCGTAAGTCGGTATTGTTCTTAATTTTAGCCGTTGCTGTGATCTTGGGATTTATCTTCGCAACACCTTATTATTATGGGGTGTCTCCTCAGAACAGCGGCGAACAAGGCTCTTCCGAGGTTCAATAGGCCCTTCTTTCGTAAGGTGCGGAGTGAAGATGTGAGGCAGTTCCATGATTTAAACTTGGAGTAGGAAAATGAAAAACTTAGTCATTTTTGCGCTACTACTGATTGCCCCGAATATAGCAGTTGCACAGGAATCCGGTATGCCGACACAGTCAGGCACGCAAGAACCGGAGGTGCCAGGCAATCCGCCACCGTCTCCTAATCAGCCGCCGTCTGACCCAGATGCGGTTCACGTTCCGCTAAATTCCGAGCCACAGAAGCAGGACCGCGTGAAAAAAGAGGAAGACGAATGCGCACCGGGAAAGGATGCAAAGACCTGCGTTGAGCGCCAGCGCGGGCGAAAATAGAGCGCTGTTTGGGTGGTCCAGTTGGGCCCAAATATGTTGCACCATTAAGGACTATTTCACCGGATGTGCTTTTATGCGTATCAGAATATTCTCATGGCGAAACACGCTGACGTGAAAAAATTACACCGAGAAGATCCAATTGAACAGTATGGGCTGAATGATGGGCCAAGAAGATGACCAGCAAGAAAACACTTAAAATCAGAAACTTATAGAAGCATATGGCGGAGAGGGTGGGATTCGAACCCACGGTGGAGTTACCCCCACGCCGCATTTCGAGCGCGGTATTGTGCCGGGATTAAAGGTTAGACCGAACTATACGAACGGCTGTGGAAAGATCCTCGGTAAAAGACATGGCAAAAGTGCCGGTAGTGCACAGGTACAGTGAAATGTATGACATATGGCAAAAGTGCCATTTTGGCGTATGCTGTAATTTTTTGAAGGCTTTGCTCTTTCAATATCTGCCAAAAGGATCGATTTCATCCCTTTTGAAAAGCTAGGTGTGATCGAGCTTTTTCTAGATAACTCTGATAACATCATGGATTCTTCAATTATCATTATAGATAGAATATTTATAATTACGCGTCGCTAAGCAATATCGGAACAATTGCGGCGTTCTCCGAGTTTGTCTCACGCAGCAAATCTATGTCTTCAACGAAACATAGGGAGAGTGAGATGGGTGAGTTGTTGTTTTGGATTGTTCTGGTGGGACCGCCACTGCTTCTCGTAAGCGGCTTCGCATATGCACACTATCTGAAGCGTACCGGTGGTACCAGGCCAGGCGAAGATGGCGCTTAGCGGAAGCAGGGCCAAATCGATGGCACGCCGTGCAAACTGGAAAGGGCAGCTGAAAATTGATCAGCTTTTGTGCCCCGTTGCACTTTTCACCGCGGCATCAACGTCTGATCGTGTGTCATTCAATCTTATAAATCGCGAGACCGGAAACCGCCTCAACCGGGAATTTGTTGACGGTGACACGGGCAAATCGGTGCCGCGGGAAAATCAGGTCAAGGGTTATGAAGTGTCGTCGGGCACCTATTTGAGTTTCGACGAAGCGGAAATCGCCGCGGCCATTCCCGAAAGCGACAAGACGCTGAATGTCACCCGATTTGTCAAATGCGACGAAATCGACGATGTCTATCTCGACCGGCCATATTATCTTGCCCCAGTCGGCGACAGCGATGGTTTCGTACTCGTTCGCGAGGGTATGAAATCTGAAAATGTAGCTGCAATTGCCGAGACTGTCCTTTTCCGCCGCGCGCGACAAGTTCTGATCCGTGCCGACGATGATGGTCTCATAGCCACGACGCTCAATTTCGAATATGAGGTACGAGCGGCAGCGGAGGCATTTGCCGACTTGGGCACTTTCAAGTTCGATCAAGAAATGCTCGACCTGGCGCAGCATATTATCGACACCAAGATGGGCAGTTTCGACCCCGCAGGCTTCGATGACCGGTACGATGCAGCACTGGCAGATTTGATAAAGGCGAAGATTGAGGGGAAGCCGCTCAAGAAGCCGGCTGCGCCGAAGACTGCCGAGGTTATCGATCTCAAGGAGGCTCTTCGCAAGAGTGCAAACCTAGGTCGGGTCGGGCAGGCGGCGACCAAAGCAATAAAAGGCAAAGCCAAGTCCGGGGCGGCATCTGGAACAAAGTCTAGAAAAAAGGCTGGCTGATCATGGGACAGTCACTCGAAACCTATCGCAGGAAACGCGATTTTACCCTGACTAACGAGCCGCGCGGTAAGTCTTCGCGCACAAAACGCGAGCTCTTTGTCGTGCAAAAACATGATGCTCGCAGACTGCATTATGATTTTCGCCTTGAGATGGATGGCGTGCTGAAAAGTTGGGCGGTGACGCGAGGTCCAAGCCTTGTTCCTGGCGAAAAGCGACTGGCCGTGCATGTGGAGGACCATCCGCTTGAATATGCGGACTTCGAAGGCACGATCCCTAAAGGCGAGTACGGTGGTGGTACAGTTATCGTCTGGGATACAGGGCGTTGGAAATCCACTGCTGATGCACATCAGCAATACAAGAAAGGGCATCTTGAGTTCGAGCTCACAGGGGAAAAACTCAAAGGTCGCTGGCATTTGATCCGGATGCACGGAAAGCCAGACGAGAAGCGAGAGAATTGGCTCCTCATCAAGGGGGAGGACGAATTTTCCAGAAATCCTGGTGAACCTGACATTCTTGTAGAGATGCCGAAATCGGTAAAAACCGGCCGCGCCATCGCCGATGTCGAACACGAAGCGCCAGGATGGTCATCGAAAACTGGTTCGATCAACAAAAAGTCGAACGCTCAAGGGGATGGTGGGGGCGCAAATATCAAAAATGCGAAGAAGCGACCGATGCCGAGTTTCGTCAAACCTGAGCTCGCTACGCTCGTATCAGTTGCTCCAGATGGAAACCGCTGGCTTCACGAGATCAAGTTCGACGGTTATCGCATCCAGGCTCATATTGCGGGGGGCAAGGTCGCCCTTTATTCGCGTGGGGGACTGGATTGGACTGAAAAATTTGGCCAGCAGATTGCCAGAGATCTTGTTGGTACGAGCGTGAACGAAGCCATATTTGATGGGGAGATCGTTGTCGAAAGCCAGTCGGGACTGTCTGACTTTTCAGCTTTGCAAGAGGATCTAAGGGAGGGACGTTCTGATCGATTCGTTTATTACCTCTTCGATCTACTGCATGTTGATGGCAAAGACCTTCGCCAGACGCCTCTGGTTGAGCGCAAAACGTTGCTCGAAAAATTAATTTCTGCATCATCGTCAACACTTCGCTTCAGCGAGGCCTTTGATGCCGATGGGGCTGCGGTACTGAAGAATGCCTGCGGACTTGGCCTTGAGGGCATTGTGTCGAAGCTCAGGGAGGCATCTTATAGAAGCGGTCGCAGCAACGATTGGCGTAAGTCGAAATGCATTGGACGACAGGAATTCGTCATTGCAGGCTATGTTCCGTCGACGGTAACGCGAGCGGCAATCGGTTCGCTCCTTTTGGGTGTACAGGATAAGAAGGGGCTGGTTCCCGTAGGCCGGGTGGGAACAGGCTTTTCGGTCAGGATTGCAAAAGAACTTTACAAACGGCTGCAAGCCATGCGGCAGGGAGGGAGCCCATTCGCCGTGCCGCTGACGGCAGATGAAAGGCGCGGAGCCAAGTTCGTTACGCCGCTGCTGGTAGCGGAAATCGAATTTCGTGCCTGGACTGCCGATAAGCGATTGCGTCACGCGTCCTTCAGGGGGGTACGAGACGATAAGGCTGCCAAGGACGTCATATGGGAGAAGCAAACCATGTCACCCCGTATTTCCAGTAAAGGCCCCGAGGAGATCGACGTGAAGCTCACACATCCCGACCGGGTTTACTGGCCGGGCGAAGGTGTCACAAAACAGGGTCTCGCAGATTATTATTCCGCTATCTGGTCCAGCATCGAACCTTTCATCGTCAACCGCCCCCTGGCATTGTTACGCTGCCCAACCGGAATTGACGGAGAACACTTCTTTCAAAAGCACGCGTGGAAGGGGTTGAATGAACATATTATCGAAGTTCAAGATCCAGAGAACAAGGAAGAGGAGCCTTATATCAGCATTCGGGACTTCAACGGGCTGATCGGTCTGGTGCAAGCCGCGACGCTGGAAATTCACCCCTGGGGTTCTACGCTCAAAAATTGGGAGCTACCGGATACGTTGACAATGGATCTCGATCCGGGTGAGGGCGTTCCATGGTCGCGCGTGATCGAAGCCGCAATCGAGACCAAGGAACGTCTGGAAAAACTCGGATTGAAGACGTTTGTTAAAACGTCCGGTGGCAAGGGACTACATGTGGCCGCGCCATTGAAGCCGAAGGTCGACTGGGACGCCCTCAAGAGCTTTACAAAGGCTATTGCCGACCAGATGGCTGCAGACAGTCCTGATCGCTATGTTTCGACGATTTCCAAGGCCAAGCGCAAAGGCAAAATTCTTATTGATTATCTGCGCAATCAGCGCGGCATGACTGCTGTAGCACCCTATTCGCCGCGGGCACGTCCTGGTGCTGCAGTTTCCATGCCGCTTGGGTGGGAGGAAGTGACGTCAGCAATAGGCCCCGCCCATTTTACTATTGTCAACACGCCGAACCGGCTGGCCGCATTGAATAGCGATCCCTGGCAGGATTTTCGCAACGCGGAAACGCCGCTGCCTAAGCTGAAGAAATAGGCAGAACTCTTCGCATCAGCTTTTTGTATTTTCACCGGCAAGGCTTTTTCGTAGGGCATCCATGATGTTGATAACATTGCCTTCGGTTTCAGGTGCCGTCTTGCGCGGCTTCGATACCGATGCCGTTTTCTTTTTTTTCTTTGCAGCAATCATCGACTGAAGGTTCTTCTGCATTGGGTCCTGAAGAAAATCGGGTTTCCAATCTTCTGTCTTGCCCTTGATGAGCCTGCGGACCATGGAAAGAAGCTTCTTGTCGGGTTTGCTATCTTCAATAGTGGAAAAGTAGTCGGTGGCATTCCGCACTTCATCGCCGAAACGCAACGTCCACAAAACAATTCCGCGACCGCGCGGTTCGAGAAGCACTGCTCTTTCGCGTCGGTACATGACAAGCCGGGCCAGACCGAAGACTGCGCTTTTAACCATTGCCTCCCGGATGACGGAAAAGGCTTCTTGGCCCACCTTGTCGGAAGGCGCGAGATAATGCGGCTTGTCGTACCAGATCCAGCCGATACTGTCCCGCGGTACGAACTTGTCGATGTCTATAGTTCTTGTGCTCTCAAGCGCCACAGCCTCCAGCTCATCCTCTTCAAGAATGACATAACTTCCGTCACCTTTATCGAACCCTTTGACCTCGTCATCATCCGGCACTGGCTTGTGCGTAACCGAATCCACGTATCGGCTGATCACTCGGTTGCCGGTCTCAACATTCAGGGTGTGGAAGCGCACTTTCTCGCTTTCGCTGGTCGCAGGTGTCAGCTCCACTGCACAGGTGACGAGCGAGAGTTTGAGATAGCCTTTCCAGAAAGCGTGGGGCACGAACTGATCCTCCGGAAGAACAGGATAACCTGTTTGAAGCCCGATAGTTCCCGATTAGATTTTTTCCGTCTGGGAACCTGTTGTGGTTTGTAGTGGTTATTCGGCAAGGAAAGTACGACTGGGGTTGCAAATTGCTTAAAAAGTCTTCCGCTGTTCCGCTGCTACAAAACAATGCTGCTCATGAGTTGGTCCATGTCAGCGACACCGCGCCGGGAATTAGGCGCCTGCGTTGTGGAGCCAGGTTTCGTTATGTTCGGTTTGACAAAAAGGCGATTTCAGTCGCGGATCGAAACAGGATTGCTAAGCTTGCCATTCCGCCTGCTTGGAACGATGTCTGGATATGTTGCGATCAGCGCGGACATATACAGGCAACCGGGCGTGATACGCGCGGAAGAAAGCAATATCGTTATCACTCCGCGTGGATGGCGATGCAGGAGGAAACCAAATTTTCAAGTCTGCCAGATTTCGCCGGTGCACTCAGCCGACTGCGCAAAGTGGTCGATATCGATATGCGGCGACGCTCGCTCTGTCGTGAAAAGGTCGTTGCGACCGTCATCTGGCTGATGGATCGACTATTGCTGCGGGTCGGAAATCCAGATTATGCACGCGACAACAAGAGCTTTGGGGTCACTACGCTTCGCAATCGGCATTTGCGGGATGAGCGTGGCGGATTGCGGCTCGCATTTACTGGCAAATCGGGCAAAATGTGGAGTCTCAAGCTTTCCGATAAACGAATTGCGCGTATCATACGCTCCATACAGGAACTGCCTGGGCAGCAGTTATTTCAATATATTGACGGGGCGGGTGATCGCTGTCCCGTCTCCTCTCAGGATATAAATGACTATCTGCGAGTGACTATGCGGTCCGATTTCACGTCGAAGCATTTTCGAACTTGGGCTGCAACGGCAACTGCCCTTGAGTTGCTACGCTGTCTCGATTTGCCTGACAGTGACAGGGCGCAAAAGCAAAGGCTTAATAGCGCAATCGATAAGGTTGCGCACATGCTCGGCAATACAAGAACGGTATGCCGGCAGTCTTACATACATCCTGCCATCCCCGAACACTGGCTGGCCGGAAAACTTGGCTCGCAGATCGATGCCGCTGGAGCTATCCGGCTAGTTGCGCCCGAACTTAGCGATGCCGAGCGTCGCACTTTGAAATGGCTACTTTTCATCGATGCGGAAAAGAGCTGACCAACGGATGACGACGGCTGTTGACGGTTCGCGATCTCGCAACACGATGCGGTTATGGATTGGCAGGCACAGAACGCCATTGGTCATCATGATGCTCGATCAACATGTTTTAGGTTAGCGGAAAGACTTAATTAACTGCTTTTAACAGTAGGTGGCGAAATGTCGGCTCTCGATCTGGTTGTGACATTAATACTACAGACATATTTCATTCATGAGTTATCTTTTAAATAACGAAATAACCTTAGGCTTATTAGGTCACGGAGAAATGCCATGAAAATTAAGTCTCTGAAAATTAAGTCTCTTCTTTTGGCGTCAACTGTTGCTCTTATTGCTACAACGGGTGCGAAAGCTGCTGACGCTATCGTTGAGGAGCCTGCGCCGGTAATCGTTGCTGAACCTATTTTTAGCTGGACTGGCGCTTATATTGGTGGGCAGATCGGCTACGGGTGGGGAAAATCGGAATTCGAAGATGCTTTCCGTGTGAAACCGGACGGTTTTCTCGGTGGTCTTTATGCCGGTTATAACTTTGATATCGGCAATAACTTCATTCTCGGTGTCGACGGCGATATCACCTATAATAATCTAAAGGACAACTACAGCGCTACTGACGGAGATATTGCTGGTGACCTTGAGAGCAAGTTGCGGTGGTCGGGTGCTGTTCGCGCACGGGCCGGTGTCGCATTTGATCGCTTCATGCCCTATATCGCGGGCGGTGTTGCATTCGGTAGTGTGAAAAACACGCTTTCAGCAACGGACGGTGTGGATGAAATCAGCGTATCGCAAAGCAAAACCTATACCGGCTGGACGGCCGGTGCGGGTGTGGACTACGCTGCTACTGACAACCTCATTCTGCGCCTTGAATATCGCTACACTGATTATGGTAAGAAGGACTTTGATTTTGGCACGGATGTAAGTGTCGAAGACAAGTTCAAAACACATGACGTTCGTTTAGGTGTAGCTTACAAGTTTTGACAAGCATTATCTCAGAGATATGAAAAGGCGGTCCACGAGGTCGCCTTTTTGTTGCGAAGTCTCATGAGTAACATTCGCCTGGCATTTACGCTTTGAATCCAATATGTTTTTCCTTGGTCGCCTTTGAATCTTCCGCATACCGGTATGGAAAAATTTATGGATAGTGCAGTGCTTTTCTTGCATGCGCGTGGACAGTCGGCCGATGAAATCCGGATGTTGGATTGGAACAGCAATCCAATCGGAAAGCCAGAAAACTGGCCCACCTCTCTGATAACCGCGGTTCAGATGATGCTGGCTTCGCATTTCCCAAAGGCCATTATCTGGGGACCGGAATTCACCACGATTTATAACGATGCCTTCCGACAGATTCTCGGTGAGAAAGAGAACTGCATGGGAGCTTCATTCCGCGATATTTGGGCCGAGGCTTGGGATGAAATTCAACCGATGGTCCAGAAGGCCTATGCGGGTGAAGCCATCTTCATTGAAGACTTTCCCTTGGTCATCGATCGGCACGGATACCCCGAGCAATGTTATTTTACCTTCTGCTATAGCCCGATTTATAATGAACGGGGACAAATAGCCGGCATGATGGATACTGTAATCGAGACCACGACAAAGGTTGAAGCGGAAAAACATGCTCGCATACTGAATGCCGAACTCGCTCATCGGATCAAAAATACCTTTAGCATAGTAGCGGCGATTGCTGGTCAGACTTTCAATAACAATGCTGATGAAGAAGTGATCAACACCTTTACCAGACGCCTGTTTGCACTCGGAAATGCACACGATGTGTTACGATTGGGCAAAAGCTCCGAAGGTTCGCTTCGTCAGATTGTGAGCGGAATAACAAACGCGCTGGCGGTGGCGGATCGCGTACAGATAAGCGGACCGGATGTGCTGATCGGCCCTAAAGGAGCTTCAACGCTGTCGCTTCTAATTCACGAACTGACCACCAATGCGATCAAATATGGCGCTCTTTCAAACAATGAGGGTCATGTGCTGTTGGAAGTAGCTGTGTCAAAAAAACAGGATGATGCAGTTTTCTCGTTGCGTTGGGCTGAATTTGGCGGGCCACCTGTTATCGCGCCAACTAAGACCGGGTTTGGTTCCAAGCTCATAAAAATGGGACTGTTAGGCGCCGGTGAGGTTGACGCTGACTATGGAACCGAAGGGTTTGTTGCGAAATTCTCTGCCCCTCTTCGCCAGTTGCAGGGTGAAGGTCGTCTTTTTGACTCTACTTAGTTGGCTCAGGAATGCTTAATTCTAATCCCCCGCGTCATGAGCTTTATTATACGGCTGACAGATGGGTATCTGACGTGTTTAGGTCGCTTTGAGATGGATCCTGAAAGGTCATGCTCAGCCAAAGAGTTAAGCCAGAATTCTTGACATCGAAGCGGCATTTCGAAAGCAAGTCTTGCGTCTTCGGTACTCCCAATGTCGTGCGTGCATAAAAGGCAGACCGTGATAGCGACGCTGAGACTATCTAGTTTGAACCTATTCCATTGAGACAGCAATATATTCTCGGCATCTGCGACTGTTCTCACCGTCTGCGTGAAGCCGTCCGCAATTTTAATGACCAAAGCGTCATCCCGGTGTACCATTTTCCATGGCGAGCTTATAATCGCGGACAACAAGGGGAGCAGGTCAAACCCTTCATCAATTTGAAAGTTCCGTGGTTTGTGACCTTGCCAAGTCTTATCGCCAGGATTCGATCAGCTCATCCGTGCAGACGAGTTCCAATTGCTCACTAAATCGTTGGTGACAAAGAGAGATAATTGCGTCGTGGGTTTGATCGAAAACGCTGCATACTGCATCGTGGACAATGATCACCCGATATCCGCGATCTACGGCGCCCAATAGTGTTGCGAGAACACAAAGATCGGTCTCCGCTCCGCTAACGATTAAAGTATGAACGCGCCTTTTGTGCAGATATCGCTGGAGGAAGCCTTCGGTCCAGGGGGAGTAAACAGTCTTATCGAGTACAACAGCAGGCGGCGAAAAATCTCCTAGCGGGTCCACGAGGTCGATGAATGACGGATCGATACGATTGAGAGTAAGGGTTTCCCACTTGCGGTAATAACCTCTCCATGCTCCCAGGGCAGCGTCGGGTGACCTTGGAGGTATAAAGCGGGTAAAGATCGTTTCTTCACTGCGCTGGGAGCAGATATCCACGATATTGGGCAAGATCGCTTCAATCCATGGCACGTGCCAAGGCGAAGCAGGTCCGAAAAGATTCTGCATGTCTATGCATAGATGCATGCAGCCGCCTCGCAAATCTCCGCGTAGAAGCCCGGTTTCCAGAGGCATGTTATCCTTCAAGTCTTTCTACGACGATTTGCCCACAGGCGCCCTCAAGCAGACGCAACATCCGCGTCGTTGCTTCGTTCACCGCGTCGGCTGTTGACAAGTGAACATGCTGCGGGTTCTGG
Source organism: Brucella sp. JSBI001 (assembly GCF_026014005.1). Lineage (NCBI taxonomy): Bacteria > Pseudomonadati > Pseudomonadota > Alphaproteobacteria > Hyphomicrobiales > Brucellaceae > Brucella > Brucella sp. JSBI001. The sequence continues at coordinate 2,522,913 of NZ_CP110339.1, forward strand.
AAGTAGACAGAAACGGCAGTTCCTTCATCGTCAAAAAACTGAACCGAATAAGCTTCATCGTCTTCCATCGAAACGACTTGGGTTTCCATAGTCATTTGCCAAACTCCTGCCAAATATGCCGAACCCGCCAGAATTGCTTTCGTTCCAGATTGAAATACCCGAGGTTTCAGCGACGAGCGAAGCCGAATACGGCTGATTCCCACGCTCATCGCGCTCCGCTTCACAACCGTACGCTATCGTACAGACAGACCTTGCGGAGGAACTAACTGGCTGGCTGGGCCTTACCTTACCTGGGGAAGGAGGAGACACATGCCCTCGATATCCGAGTTCGAAGAAGAGTTGCTGGCACTTGGACCTGCGCTTCATCAGTTCGCCAGAACGATGTACCACCAGCGTTCCGACGTAGAGGATCTTGTTCAGGAAACGCTATTAAAAGCTCTGTGCAATCGCGATAAGTTCGTCCCCTATGGATCGCTCAAATCCTGGCTGTTCACGATCATGAAGAACACATTCTGCACCAGGATCAAGAGATCCCGCCGCGAAGATGCAATTGAGGATTGGGAGGGACCGACAATCAACCCATCACAGGATTGGGCCATGGAATTGCAGGATGTCGGGGAGGCTTTCTGTAAACTGTCGCCGGCATATAAGAGCGTTCTTGACCTAGTGATATTTCGCGGGCTGAGTTACGAAAAGGCTGCGATGGCGGCAGGCTGCACGGTCGGAACGATCAAGAGCAGGCTTAACAGAGCAAGAGCGCGACTCGAAAGCGACTTGTATCCGGCTGAAAAGAGTCTTCGGAAACGATAGCTTAAACGAATTTCTGCGAGTGATCGGTGTTGGCCGCGAAATCGTGATGCCGGATCTCAAATCGTGAGTGAGCGAGCCTTGCAGCTAGCTCTGAAATGTAATTAAGATCACGCAAGCCGCTTTCATATAGTCGTATTATGCACTCTGCGAGCTCAGTGGCCGAATAAGAACGGTCACTTTCTTCGAGAATTATTGCAGATTGAGCAAAACAACTACGCATGAAATTAACTTCAACTGATGAGTAAATTCTGCTGGCTTCATTAAATAACGGCATGTCAGCCTCCATCAAGAAACGAAGCTTCAATGATACGCTGTTTACTGGACTTAGATAGTCTTAAAACCTGTTCTTTCGCATTGGTGCGGTAGCGTACCGAAAAAAGCGTTTACCTATTGCTTCTCGGAACCAACCATCCTTCCGCGGTGTTTCCACTTCATGATGATGGAATGAGGATCACGAAATGCCGTTTCCTCCACAGAATGCCATTGCTAACAAACTTTTGGCTTTGCTTCCGCCCTCCGATTATGAAGCCCTTATCCAGGAAACTACTTATGTGGAACTTCCGCGTGGGACGGTGCTTGCAGAAACGGGGAAACCGATCGCGAAAGTTTATTTTCTTACGACAGGTATCGGCTCGGTTATTGTGACGACCGCCGAAGGAAAACGTGCAGAAGCGGGAATTTTCGGCTTCGATGGGTATATTCCAACGTCTGCAATCGCTGGTGTCGAAAACAGTTCTTATGACGTCCTGGTTCAGGTTGCTGCGCAAGGTTATGAAATGCCTTATGAGAAGTTTCGGCGGTGGATGGACGAAAGCCGCAGTTTTTCCAGGATCATGATCCGCTCTATCGAGGCGTTTTCCGTTCAGCTTGCCTATACCGCCGTCTCGAATGCCATTCATGAAGTCACGCAACGATTGGCCCGATGGTTGCTGATGTGTGATGACCGAATATTAGGCAAAGAAATAGCAATCACTCACGAGTTCCTGTCGATAATGCTTGCAGTTCGTCGGCCAAGTGTCACGAATTCTCTTCATGTTCTTGAAGGATTGGGCTTGATCAAGTCTGAACGAGGAGTTGTCTTTATTCGTAATCGTCACGGGCTGGAACGCTATGCTCGAGATGCCTATGGCTGGCCGGAAAAGGAATACGTGCGGCTGATGCAGGGATTTGAACCTGTCGGTGACGTCTAGTTTCGAGCGCCGAAAAGCTGGCTATATTCTTCTTCGGGTTTTCCGTAGGCTTCGCCAGCAAATTCTTCGAGACCCCTACGGTCACGTATTGTGATGCGGCCTCGCTCTGATCGCACCAGTTTTTTGCCTTCCAGTAGGTGAAGTCCTGTCGTAATGCTGGGGCGTCTTACACCGAGCATGAGAGCGATGAAGTCGTGGGTCAGGATAATTTCATCCCCGTCAACACGATCATGTGACATCAAGAGCCAGCGCGCCAGCCGCTCGTGAACATGCAAGTTTACGTTGGCCCAAACAGTATAAGAAACCTGTGAGGCAAAAGTCTGAATGTAACGGGCCAACAAACTGGCAAACACGCTGTTGCGATTGATTTCCTCTCGTGCAGCACTGACGGCAATCCGATGACCATAGCCGCTGACTTGCATGATAATTTCATGAATGCTGGTTGTAGCGCCAACCGCTCCTGACGTTGGTGAAAACCCTTCGCGTCCGACCATGCCAGCCTCTGCCAGCTGACCTCTGGTCGATACGGCGATGACCGAACTGATCCCGCCGCAAAGAAAGTATAGATAGTCGATCGATTGATTGGCCCTGACAATAACTTGACCACGCTCAAGCGTGACAGGTTCCAGGGACGAACAAATACTATTGAGAATATCTGGAGGCAGGCTCTTCAACAGGCGGTTGTGCAGTTTAGATTCGTCGTACATCTGTGCTACTTCGGGCAAAGTACCAGCTATTCGCCGTTGTGCCCCCCAACTCTCTTTGACGGTTGGGGTTCTATAACACTCTGATCCGGCAAATGATTTTTGGTACGGTAGCGGACAAATCTGGAAATGAGTTGCGACCGAATTTTCCTTTGACGGCAAGCTGAAACTTTTTGTCCCGCTATTGGTTGCATCTTCAAAACACGAAAACAGGAGGCACAGATAATGCAATTCAAACTGTTGGGAGAAGGAGCGGGGCAGCGGATTTTCGTCGTCATTCTCGCTCCGGAAGAAGCGGTGGTCGCGACACTTACCGGTTTGTCCAGAAAAGGGATTTAACGGCAGCCTCGGTGACCGCGATTGGAGCTTTCCGACGCGCTACGCTTGGATTTTTCGACCTTGAGCGACAAGACTATCACCGGATCGAACTTGACGAGCAGTGCGAGGTACTCAGCTTGCTGGGTGATTGCGCTCTGGGCGAAGAGGGCAGTCCGATTCTTCATTTGCATGTGGTTTTGGGAATGCGTAACGGTGAGGCGAAAGGCGGGCACCTGATTGAAGCCTTGGTGCGGCCGACGCTCGAAGTAATGATTAAGGAAAATACCAGCACTATGGTGCGGACCTATCGACCGGAATTCGGCATAGCGCTGATTGATCCACGAAAATAACAATGCAATGGAGCCATGGCCGCAAAGCGAACGAGTACGCATCACAAAATCGGCTTGCCGCCAGTGACTGCTATTGTAGCGCCGGACGTGAAACTCGATAGCGGGTCTGCCAGCATGACATATGCGGAAGCGAGTTCCGCTGGTTGGGCCGGTCTTTTCATTGGCGTCTGTTTGCCAAAATTCCGTACCGCGTCCTCAGGAAGGGTCGACGGTATGAGTGGGGTCCAAACCGGGCCGGGCGCGACCGCATTGGCACGGATTCCCTTTTCTGCAAGAAGCTGGGCCAACCCAGCGGTAAAATTCTGGATCGCACCCTTTGTCGTCGCATAGGCCAGAAGAGTTGGATTCGGCATATCTGAATTGATGGAAGCAGTATTGATGATAGCAGCGCCGGGTCTCATATGAGAAAGGGCCGCTTTTGTCAGATAAAACATCGCATGAATATTGACGCGAAATGTTAGCTCCCATTCTTCGTCGCTGATATCACCGAGTTCGGAGAAACTTGCCTGATGAGCGGCGTTGTTCACCAGAATATCGATTCCGCCTAGTTCGCCTACCGCACGATCAATCAGGTCGCGACAGGTTTGGGCATGCTGGATGTCGCATTTCATCAAGACGGCTTTTCGACCCTCTTTCTCGATAAGCGCTTTGGTTTCCAGTGCATCCTCATCCTCTTCCAGATAAGCAATCAGGATATCCGCGCCTTCCCGTGCAAATGCAATCGCAACCGCACGACCAATGCCGCTGTCTCCTCCAGTAATGATTGCCCTCAACCCCTTCAGTTTCCCCGAACCGCTATAAGTTGTTTCGCCGTGATCCGGTTTCGGATTCATCTTATTGGTTATGCCCGGCATCGGTTGCTGCTTTGTTTCGAATGGTGGCTTGGGATATTGGCTTTCCATATCGGCTTGTCCTTCCTTTTCACCCTGTCGCCCTAACAACGAAATACGCTGCTTGTTCCAGGCGTTCAGAAGCATTTGAAGGAGAAACAGTGATCAATAGATTTGGGAGGACTATTAATGTTCCACGTTACGATGAAGAAACAATGCTTCCGCTATTGTGGACAGGTCTCTGTGGCGCGCGCTGAGTACAAATCCTGCGAAGCCCAGGCTGTCCAGGATGGGGTTGTCTGATAGGGCGAATATGAAGGGTATGGCGCTCTGTTCCAGTTCGGCGACAACCGGAAGCACCGCTTCCGGTTCCAGAGTGACATCCATAACAACAGCGTCTACCCTCTCACGTTCCAGATAATACAGTGCTTGATAAGCCGTGTTTACCGGACCGAGAACGACAGCGCCAGCCTTCGTCAGACAGGCTCCTGCTTCCTCTGAAAGCAGAAAACCATCTTCAAAAACCAAAATACGCTTTCCTGAGAATAAACGCATTGTATCATCGCTAGATCTAATCATTACAAACAGTTGGCCATGTCTGAAACCGAATGACAATATGTCTCGTGCTGATTTCGCATCACGAACCACAACGCGATTTTGCGAATGCAAATGCCTGGATAACATCATCTAGGCGCGTTCCACGATATCGTGGAGCTTATGACGAGCGCGATGCAGGCGGCTTTTCACCGTTCCGATCGAGCAATCGCAAAGCTGGGCCGTTCGTTCATAGCTTTTGCCCTCCAACACTACCAATGCCAGAACGCGGCGATATTTGTGAGGCAGGGTTTCCATTGCTGTTTGCACGTCGTGCGCCTCGAGCGTCAGCTCCTGCGAGGCTTTGACTGAAGCTATGGGTGAAACGCACTCGCTCACGCCCGGTGCTTCACGGTTCTGGATGCGAATACGCGTGCAGAACGTGTTGCGCATGATGGTGAAAAGCCAGGATTTCAGGGGCGAATAGGGAACGTATTTTTCTCGATTGGCCAGTGCTTTCAACAATGTTTCCTGAACAAGATCCTCAGCATCTTCTTTCTGACGGTAAAATGTGCGGGAAAACGCGCGCAAAGCCGGTATCATCTCAACGAGATGTTCCGGCTCCAGCATGTAGTCGGGATTTGGCTTGAAAGACATCGTCTTAGCCTTTCCGAACAAAAGTCCGGTTTGAGAATGGGGCGGCACGAGACCGCCCCTTTGAATTACGAATTCTTATGGCTCTGTTGACCTGCCTTTACATGCTGCTCATGGGTTCCCCCACGGGAAGACGTCTGCTGCTGTTGCTTGTCGCCGCCTCCGCTGCTCGCATGCTTGCCATCGTTCTTGTGGCTTTGCTGGCCGGCTTTCACGTGTTGTTCGTGTGTGCCACCTTGCGTGTGGTTCTGTGCCATTCTCTTTCCTTTCAGTGGTTTTAGACCATTGATTGTTGGGAGTGGAATTTGTCGCGCGTGACATAAGCCTAACAAGACAGAGCAAATGATGTTCCGGGAAAACGACTGTAATAAACTTCACGTTTCGGCGGCGCGCTCGAACTCCGCGACTTTGGCCAGTTCTTTGAGAAACATCGCCCGTTCGCGATCAAAACCGCTCTGGGCACGTAAGCGTAGCAGGTAGGATGGGTGGATCGTCACAAGGATAAGGTGGTTCTCGAACTCGAGAGGGATGCCGCGTATCGCTGCGATTTTCATCGGCTTTCCGAAAAGGGAACGGGCGGCAACTGCGCCCAGCGCAACGATGATGTGGGGTTCAACCAGTTCAATTTCCTGCTGGAGCCACCAGCGACAAGCTTCAATGTGGCTGGTTGACGGGCGCTGGTGAATGCGCCTTTTACCGCGCTGTGTATGTCGAAAGTGTTTTACCGCATTGGTAATATAGCATCGCTCGCGTTTGATACCGACTTCGTTTAGGCAGGCATCGAAGAGCCGACCTGCAGGGCCAATCAAGGGCCTTCCTCCAATATCCTCCTTGTCGCCAGGTTGTTCGGCAACAAAGAAAACTCGGGCGCCGGTGCGCCCTTCGCCAAAAACCGTCTGTGTTGCATTTTGATAGAGCTCACAACGCCGACAAGTCCGCGCTTCCGCGCAGACTTGTTCAAGATTCTGTTGGCGACGGGTGATTGCTGGTACTGTCATTGCCGACCTGTTGCCGAAGGCGGCGTCTGTGATTCCGTGGATGCAGGCGGCTTGCTATTGTCATCCATGAAACCGCGACCGGGGCGCATTTTCCCGTAAAATTCGACTGCGCCCCAGACAATCACGGCCAGTATCAGGCTGGAAATGAGTATCATTAGAATACGCCGTCCATTCAAACCTTGACGGGCCTTGCGCGGATCTACTTCTTTCATAGTCAATCCGCCTAGCCCCAGCGCTGACGTTCGCGTTCAATTTCGTCCGCAGTGTAGGGCGCGCCCGACGCATTGAAGCTCTCCCATCCTTCTTCGATATAAGCATCGCGTCTTTGGCCGATATTGACCCGCGCCCAATCATCAAGAATAGCTTCGACCTTCTCTCGCTCCGTCTCATCGCAACGAACGGCAACCAGAGTACTGCCACGGCGAATGGCTTCGCTATAGGCCTGCGCCTCTTCTTCGGGCACGCCGGTTTCCACGAGAGCGCCCACAATACCGCCTGCGACGCCGCCGGCAGTCGCTCCGCCGACCAGTCCGACCAGTGTGGCGGTGAGCCAACCGCCCGCCACGACCGGACCGACACCCGGTATGGATAGCAGGCCCAGCCCGGTCAACAGCCCGGCACCACCGCCTGCTACTGCACCAAGACCGGCGCCGGTTTCAGCACCTGTGACTGCGCTCTCTTCGTCCTTCAGGGCCTCGCCTGCATATCGACCATCTGTGTTATTCGAAATCAGGCTGATATTTTCAGCCGGAATCCCGGCTTCTTCGAGCGCTCTAACGGCATCGACGGCTTCGTCGTGATTGTCGAATAGACCCGTGATATAAGCCATTTTCATCTCCTTTATGGTGTTGCGACTACAACCGGTCACTGCGTGGTGATGTTTCCCTGAAAGTCGAGAAGAACTTTGACAGGCTGACCGTCACGCGCGGCTTCGGCGCGCCAGATGCCATCTTCGCCGAGTTGAAGATTCATAATGTTGCTGAACCCCTCTTCGGTCAGGCGTTCCTTTGCCTGATCCTCGGTAAAACTGTTCTGCCCAGGCACCGGTGCCTTCGGATTTTTCTCTCCGGGCGTGGTAACTGCGGGAGTCTGAAGTTCTTCAGTAGGTGTAGTTTGGGCAAACGCCGCTGGTGCGAGCAGCAAGAAGGCTGCGCCTGCGAGATTTCGAATAGACCGTTTCATCGTTGGCTCCCTTGTTTCTGAGGGACTGTCCCAACCAATGAACCCTTACATTGTTCCGTTAGCGTGCTCCGAGAACCATTTCTCTGATCCAACGGGTCAAAAGCTGATTGTAGACCTTTTGATGATGGTCTCCGGTAAGTGCGTGATCCGCGCCACCTATCATCCGAACGGTCAACGATTGAGAATTGATGAAGGCAGTTTGATAACTTGCGACCGTGGGATGTGGGACGATGATGTCGTGTTCGGACTCGACCAGCAGTACATCGCCAAGAAATTCTCGGGCCTGTCGAAGTGCGCGGTTATCATCAAACTTTACGAGTGTCGAACGATAGGATTGCAGGTCACTGCGGTCGAGCCGTGCTTTAGGGACTTGCCAAAGCTGGTCACGATAAAGTGCCGGGGCTCTTAATGCCAGCCAACGGACGGGCCGAAATTCGGTCAGCAATGTCGCGAGATACCCTCCATAGCTGCTTCCTATGACCACAATCGAACCGTCTTCGACCATTTTGAGGCTGGCCAGCCGGTCATATGCAGCAATAGCATCGTCAAGATTTTCACCGCGCGTTACGGTTTTGTTGCTGGACAGCAATTCCCCATGGCCGCGCATGTCGAAGGTAAGACAAACACAACCGAGCGAGGATATCGCATTTGCTCTTTCGATATCGCGTTCCTGGCTACCGGCCCAACCGTGCAGAAATAGAACGCCCGGAATGGTGGTATCCGGAGAGATGACAGTCGCGGCCAGTTCGTGCTGGTCGACGCTGACGGCGGTGGCGTTACGGATCATGATAGATTTTCTCTATTCGCGCATATTTGTGGAGAGGTCGTCCGAAATCGTCGTCGCCGACGTAAACGACGAAATCGTCCTCGTTGAATGTAGATGGCTGACCATAGCTCTCGCGCAATACTGCCTGTACGGCGGTAACAGTTTCGTCCTGCGCCAGTTTTTCCAATGCCAGAACTTCGGCAGGGGAGGCACCTCCCACACGCCATGATTGTTCCAATACGCCGCAGCGGACGCCATTTTCCGTTATCGGCCCGACAAGAACGTCGTAGTTCCTGCGCGACGCAACGAGACCGAGATGTTGCAGAGCTGCTTCATCGTAACGTCTGGCATTCTCTACGATCCTGCGTGCAACGGGCGATTGGACTTGGTGAAGCAGAGCGTCCCAGCCGCCGCGCACCACACGCAAACGGCTACCCGCATAAACTTTACTCCCGTCCTCGTCGTGCGAAGTATATTGACGGCCTAGATAGCTTCCGATGTGATCTTCGATCTGGACCTGTCCGACGGAATAGGTGGTAGAGTTTTCAACGTCCTCTTCGACGACGAGCCCGTTCGCAATTTCGCGATCAGACACGGTTTCCAGAAATCCGTCGAGGGCGCGAACGGTTTCGATGACGGTCTGGTCTTTTCCGCCGGACGCATAGGGATTTTTGAATCGAACCTTGTGCTTTTTTAGCAGGGCACCAGCGGCATCCAGTGCATGGCCATGTGAAAAGACCGAAAAGCCGGGTAGAACACAATCCTGTAAACAAGCTGCAAAGTTTCCTGCCCAACCTTCCGGCAAATTGTCATCGTCGTGCCAGTGTGGATGGGTAACGAGTTTCGTTGCCATAAAACCGTGGTGAACGATGCCGCCGTAGAAGTTCTCAATGCTCATTTCGGGGTGCCCGTCCTGGCGGACCAGAGCAAAAGTCGGTACGAAAAACGTTTCGTTGTTCTCGTCAAAGCTTTGCAGGGTGGGCCGCAATTGCCTGCCGGTCAGCGAACATAGGCGGGCAGCCAACGCTTCCACGCTGGCTACATTGTGAGGACTGTCGGAAGACTGGCAAACGACACGAATTTTTCCCGTAGGATCACCCCGGAATAGGGCACTTTCCATGTCATCACCTCGCTAGCGGTCTTGAAAAGTCTGCGCTCAGGCGGCTTCCGCACGGGGATTGGCAGAGGACTCCGCGAGTTTCGTCAGGTCCTTATCGGTCTGACCTTCTTCCTGCAGGGTCTGGTCGAGGAGTTTCGCCACATCCTTGTGGCCCAGGGTTTCGGCCCAACGCTTCAATGTGCCGTAACGCGTGATTTCGTAATGTTCGACCGCCTGGGCCGCAGATATCAAACCGGCATCAAGGGCGGGACTATTCGAAAACTCTTCGATGATCTCTTCCCCTTCAGCGATAATACCTTCAATGGCATCACAGGTCTTGCCTTGCGCACGCTTACCGAGAATCTCGAAGCATTGCTGCAAACGTTCGACATGTCCTTCGGTTTGTTCCCGGTGCTTTTCGAACGCGTTCTTGAGCTTTTCATCAGTGGCCGCCCGGGACATTTTGGGAAGCGTTTTCAAGATCTTACGCTCCGCATAATAAATGTCCTTGAGCGTGTCGTAGAATAGGTCATCGAGATTGCGTTGCTTGGTGCTGGCCATTTCCGGCTCCTCCTTGTGGTTATAAACTGTTCTTGTCGTGCGGTTGAAAATTGCGACGACGGCGCACCTAACCCGCTAGGAATAATTTTGTTTCGCGCGATCGAAAAAAACAGGCGAGCAGTCGCGATCAGGGTTGCGTCGGGGAGCTGGACGGTTGGGTGGGACTTTCTGGAGAGACGTCCCCCTTGTCCGATGTGATGAACAGGGTTCCCAGCCCGAACAATGCGGCGGCGAACATGATGACGGCAAGCCACTTCAGGATAATCATCGTTATTTCCTGTCCGTTTTGTCAGGACTTCGACTTATGCTCCGGCTTGCCCTTCTGTCTGGTGGAGGCCAATTTTTCGAGCTCTTTCTCACTCATGGACTTGGCCATTTCCCTGGATGCTCCACGGAGTTGACTTTTTGATTTGTCTCCACGTTTTGCAGCCAAGGCCGCGCCGGCAGCCTGTTGTTGTGCTTTGGATTTCGCAGGCATCTTACATCTCCTGTAAGGGGTCGGTCAGTCTCGATCGCTGCGTTCGCGTCTCATTACACGCGGACCGGGATTGGCAAGGTCATTCGGACGCGCGCCATTGGGGTCGTCAAAATCGAAGTTCTTTTGCGGATCGTTCGGTTGGGGCTGGTGTGGATTGCCGGGTGCGTTGGACTGCTCATGCGTCGGGCGTGCTTGATGGTCCCGTGTTTCGCGCTGGGACGGTTCGCCCGCGCCGACTCGATCTTTGTTGAAAAAGAGCAACCCGCAGTTTGAAGGGTCAGTATTGAACATTGTACTTTCTCCATTGCGAAGACCCGGGTGGTTAATAATGGTCCGGAACAAGCTGGCAGATACTTTGTTCCATAAGAGCAGGAAGCTTTGCGAAGCTGCGCGTAATCCTGGGTCACGGCTGCAGAGCAGTGAAAGGGGAACATGAACTGCCCTCGACGGTTATCGAAACTTGCAACAGAGGAGTTTTGATATGGTCCAGGCAAAGAAATGGTCAGCCGACGTGACCGAACACAGCGACGCGTTAGATATCGAACCGCATGTGTTCGAGCAGGATGATCCGAAGGAAATCGCAGCTTCCCTGAAACGCTCGGCTGACAAGAGCCACAAACGCAAGGCGGAACCGTTTCGCTCGGCCATGTCCATGCTGACCTTCTACATCAACCGCGCTGGCAAGAACTTGCCGGAAACGCGCAAACAAGTGCTGGAAACCGCCAAGGAAGAATTGCGCAAGGCTTACGGCAAACCAGATCGGAGTTAACCTGCTTTGGACAAGGGAGGGACCAGTGAAAATCTATATCGCTGAATGGTGGACGATCGCTTTATCTGCGGGTTCCGGGGCAGCGTCCGACCCGCCGGAAATTCCTGAAAATGAACCTGAAGGTATTCCGGTTGAGCCGCCGGAGACCATTCCGCAACCAGATAAGGGGCCGTTCAGTCCCGACGAACCTGAACAGATACCGCCCCTTCCTATACCTGAACATCCATCACCCGGGCCGGTCAATCCGGGCCAGCCGACAATGCTTTGCGCGCCACCCTCCTGTTATTCTGAACCGGGATAAGGAGCGGCCTTCAACAATCGTGCCAGATGTACGCAATTGGCAGCCAGTATTTTGGTAGCGGAAACGACTGTTTCGGGTACCTCTCCCAGATCGACGAAATTGGTTGATTGCATCGCCTCGCCCACCCAGTAGGTTACGCCGTTGGCAGGCAGGGTGAAGCCCACATCGTTCAACGCCTGATAGAGCTGGGATGACACGAAATGTGCCCCGTCCTCGTTCCCAACCACTGCCGCGACGGCGACATGCCCGTAAGACGGCATTCGGTTGGCATCATCGGTCTCTGAAAGAAATGCATCCATACGTTCCAGCACGCGCTTGCAGATGCTTGATGGTTGACCGAGCCAGATCGGCGTGCCGAAAATAAGAATATCCGCATCGAGGATTTTGGTTCTGAGTGCCGGCCACTCGTCGTCTTCGCTTTCGCGCGATGTAACGCCGGGTTCGATGTTGAATTCACTCAGCCGCACATGCTCCGTTTGCACGCCATAAGGAACAAGATGTGTATCGAGATAATGTAGCATCCTGTCGGTCGAAGATGGATTCTGGTCTGCACTTCGCTTCAAGGTGGCATTGAGCGCGATAGCTTTGAGGGGAGGAAGGGAAGACACTGTCATTTTCCACCTCCCTTTCTCCTGGTGGCTTGGGTTCACTCAACGCATCAGCAAGGTTTTTGCGGTCAGGATCGGCAAGATTGTGCCCCGCGGCATCGCGTTTCTTTGCGGGATCGTCGTCAGCGGGTTCGTAACCACGAGGCCGGTTTTCCGGCGGGCCTTCCCATTTCGGCTTCTGATCGGTGGTGCCGGTTTTCGGATCGTGTTTCATGGAAACCTCCGTTTATTGAGACGGCGGCCCAACCTTTCAAACCTCGGATTGTTTCATTGAGTGAAAAGGAGCACCGAATGATGGAGCGGGAAATGGCAAGGTTGAAGCAATGAAATTCTGCGGAACAATTGGTTTTCCTCATGGTTGGAGCTTAGAGGCCCATAATGATGAAAACAGTTCCACCGGATAAAAGCTCTGGCGCTCGCGCAAGAGGCGCGATTCAACGGGGTGAAACCGGCGACAAGGTTCCCGGCTTTGATCCTGCGGTAGCGCCAATGGAAACAGATGCAGAGGCTGGCGGTAGCTCTCAACCGGCTGAGGATCACGGGACACAGCCGTTAACGGCTCCGGTAAAACCCGGTGACAGCAGCGCTTCCAGTCATGCGTCCGGCCTGCGCGCATGGGCATCAAAAGAGAATGCGCGATCCGCAAGAAAAACTACGCAGATGCGTGAAGGTCCAGCCTACATGGTTTGGTGGTTCATCATTGCCGTGGTTGTAATCGGATATTTTATAGTCTCATGGATGTGGCCATGAACAAGCGATCAGAACGTGAACGAGAGGAGGGACGTAAGGCTTCGCCGCGAGCGCTCGGATATTTTCCGCCCTTTGCATTAGTCATAGTGGCAGTTCTGCTCCTTCTCCTTCTCGGGTGGAGCCTGACCGGTGGCGGCTCGGTGTCGCAAAAGCAAGGCATCCAGACACCTTCTCCCATAGGTTCCGCCGACCAGCCGAAGACCAAGCCGCCGGTAAAAAATGACCGACCACAGACCGGCACGGGCGGCGACCAGCCGGTGCAGCCGCCCGCTCACCAGAAATGAGGATCAATCATGAACGAGAAATCAACCACCCCACTGACGGATGATGAAGACATCAAGTTCCTGGCCGAGAACTCGGATATTTCTCCGCTGCAGGCTCGGCAGTTGATCGAGCGTTTTGGAAGAGATCGACAAAAATTGCTTGAAGAAGCAAAGAAATTTAAAGCGGAAGGGTAGAACCATGGCTCAGATCACACGTGACCACGATGAGATCCGCCAGTGGGCTGAAGACCGAAATGGGCGGCCCGCAATGGTGGAAACCGGTAGTGAAGGCGGTATATTGCGTATCGATTTCGCAGAAAAAGACCAGAATCTAGAGGAAATCAATTGGGATGATTTCTTCGCCATCTTTGACGATAGAAAGCTGGCTTTTCTCTACGAAGAAACGGAGGATAGCCGCTTTAACAAGTTTATAGATGTTGAGCAGAATTCCTGATTGCGACTAACCCGCAAACCCTAGTTCGGTTCGGAATTCAGGAAGGGGCCTTCGAACCGGGCAGAACGTTCACATTCGCTGCGACAGGCATATCAGGGTGACGCTCCATATATCTCTTGCGAGCAAGTCGCGACGCCAGTTCCGCGATGTAGGTCAAATCCCTCAGCCCGTTCTGGTAAAGCATAATGATTGCAGACGAAAGGTCAGTCGCAGCATATTCCCTGTCGCTTTCTTCAAGAATGATGCGGTGTTGGAAAAGCAGCTGCGCATGAAGTTCACTTCTTCTGGCTTATAAATGCGGCTCGCTTCGTTGAAGAGTGGCATCTCCTTCTCCTTTCGGAAGCATCAACGATACGCTTCCTGACTGTTTAAGATAGGCCCATTTGATCACTTCGTGTTTCGAGCGTGCCTAGGGATCAAGGCAAGCGTCCGCTGCCGTCTTCGGGGTGGCGTTCGAGATTCTGTCGGTTGAGACAGTCGAGAACCCGCTTTGCCTCGTCTTCATTCAATGCGATCTGTAGCTTGCCTTCGAAAGTGATCGGATTGCCCTTAAAGGCGTCGATCACCGACCAGGTCCCATCCCCATCTTTCTGAAGTTTGTATCCATTCTCTACCATGGTCTTCTCCTGTTCTTCGCGGCCTAAATCATGTCAGTCCATGTCAGTCCATGTCGGGCCAGGCCTTATTTCCCACAAGCGGTACGAACATCACGCCGCCAAGCTCCTCCTCGTCGAATTCCTCCGTAGATTTACGGGTGATGCACAAAAGGCGCTGGGTACCCGCCATACTGCCGACCGGTATGATGAGCCGCCCGCCTGGTTTGAGCTGCTCTTTGAGCGGGGAGGGGATCTCCGGAGCACCTGCTGCAACAATTATCGCGTCGAAAGGAGCTTCTTCTGGCCAACCATTGCTGCCGTCGCCCGTGCGCACATGGATATTATCGCAGCCGAGGTCTTCGAAGCGTTGTTGCGCGGCTTCGGCAAGGGTGGAATACCGTTCGACAGTAAATATCTGACCAGCAATCTGTGCCATGATCGCTGCGGCATAGCCGGAGCCTGTTCCAATTTCGAGAACGTGTTCACCCCCACCCAGATGCGCCGATGCAATCATAAAGGCAGTCATATATGGTTGTGAGATCGTTTGGCCATTTTTGATTGGTAGAGGTGTGTCTTCATAGGCAAACTCGATAAAGCCTTCATCGATGAATTTCTCACGAGCCAACGTGCCCATCGCTTCCAGCACGCGCGTGTCATGGATACCGCGATGGACAAGCTGCTCCACCATTTGGACACGAGCTTTCTCAAAATTTCTCATTGTCGCTCTCTCGGGTCGAAATGGACCCAATCCATTCTCTGTAGACATCAGCACCAAGGCCAGAGAAACAGGAAAAACGAAAGGCCCGTCCAAATGGTTCCAATGAACGGCCCATAGGCGAGCGTGGCATCAGTACTACGCTAATCAAATGTGATGCAGCATTTCATGAGAAAGGCCGTGTGCTGATTGCGAGCTTTGCTCCCGGATCATCATATCGGTATCAACTGCTGGATTTCACGATAGACGGGTAGTATCCCGACTGGCAATGAGATGGCTGGATCAACGCATCAGCCACGACCGCTTTCGAGCTCTTTTTAGTTAAAACCCGATAGTCTCGTACGAATGTGACGATTGAATACCGATCGTCAGAAGGAACGTCAGGGAAAATCAGCCGCGCTAAGAAGTCGGCGTTTGTCTGCGTTAGTACCAAAAAGCTATCATAATTTTCAAGTTGCTAGCGTGTTGCTAAGCTAAACTCATTCTGGGCGCAAACGTTCAGTTCGCACAAATTATCTTAACAATTTCAAGGAGATCGAATGGTGGGCGTGACAGGGATTGAACCTGTGACCCCTACGATGTCAACGCAATCGCGAAATCAAAGAACCGCGAATTTACGCGGTTATTGGTGGGTGTTCTAATATAAACGTTTGCAGAACACTACACGAACAAAAGCGGTTTTGCACCCAAGCTTCACCCAAAACTTAAGTGAAGCGCTACAAGAGGTTCAGGTTAATGACGATCCCTGTTACGTCCATGGGTTTCAATCAGAATCTTGAGCAGATGGTCAGCCAAAGCTTCCGGAGTAAATTCACGACTGGGTTCGGACTTGCTTATATAAGCGGAGGTATCTGGCCGAACCAATTCATAACTGAAATTTTGAGTTTGAAGCTTCTTGTGTTCAGGGCTCCCCCAGCAACCGGGTATAGCTCGCTGCCGGCGACACTGGATGAACGGATGTGAAAGAAAACCCTTCTTGCATTTTTTGTTAACCTGTATTGGCCAGTATGCCCCCGCCCGCAAGGGTCGGGGTGTGGCATTTGACTTACCGTCATGCCGGGCGGATCTGACGTCCAATCTAAGCCGCCGCTTTTCGGTGTGTTTGCCTGCACCGAAAGCCACCCCGGTCGGGGCGGATTTTCACAATCGCAAAATCGCGATTGACTCTTTTTCAGAATGAGAACATTTTAGGAACATCAGCGAGCGGCGCTGATAAAATCCAGACACGTTAGGTGGCGTGTGTGTCTGCTTCGATGGAGCAGAACAATGAATGCGGCTACGCAGGAAAATGAATACGAAGACGAAATTGAAATGGTTCTCGCTTACCACAAAGGCGATGTGCGGGCTGCAATAGAGGCGCTTCTCAAGGATCGGGATTTTCTCGTTAAAGAGATCGAATACGCCAGTCTGGCTATGTCGATGGGCTTCGCACGCGGCTGGAAGCCTACGGTGTTCGTGAAATGAGCGGCAGATCCCGTGGTGAGCCGCCAAAGACGCTCATCAATAAGCACTATCCGTTTCAGGTCGTGCTTTTCTTGACTGATGAGCTGCGCATAAGGCTTTTGGAAGTGATTGCGGACGAACATCGGCTCGGTGCTTATCGCCTGCATGACTGCGTATATCATGAAGGCCGTTACTTCTCGATTGTGAAATTCCCAACCAAGGAAGGCCAGCAAGAGTTCATCCAGCTATATAGCAGCGTTCCCTACGACCCGGCAGACAAGAAATCCAAGCCGTGGGAGACGTACTTTGATCGATGAAACCGCGTCCACCTTACCTGACCGAAATGCCGGTATCGACCCGGATCATGGACCTGTTCAAATGGTACGAGCTATACGGGTTCTGTTGCCAGTGCGGGCACATTGGATCAGTCGATAGAGAAATGATCCTTCGCAAATATGGAACGCATACCTATTTCGTTGACCTGCACCGACGCATGCGATGCCGGGCCTGCACGACAAAGGGCTATGCGCAGTTTGGAATTACGAAGATGCCGAGGGGATAATGGCCGGATAAACTAACGGCGATGCACATGCGGCCAAGGCTGGGAGGCTGTTAGATGCGCTCACTGGACGGCGGCAATAACCGCGCTATTCTCTTCACAACGAGGAGGCGTGCATGTGCAATTTATACAATATCACCACGACACATGAGGCCATGCGCCGCCTGTTCAAGAAATTCTCGGATCTGACAAACCGCGTTGATCCGCAGATGGATATTTTTCCCGACTATCCAGCCCCGGTTTTGCGAAACATCAAAGGTGATGAGCCAGAGCTGGCAATGCTCCGCTGGGGCATGCCGACGCCTCCGATGTATTTGAAAGGCGAAGCGGATAGCGGGGTAACGAATATCCGCAATCTCACCTCGCCTCACTGGCGGCGGCGGCAAGGCGTCGAAAGCCGTTGCGTTGTGCCGGCCACATCGTTCTCCGAATACGGGCAGGAACCGGACCCAAAGACCAAGCGCAAGCCGCTTCACTGGTTCGCTCTCGATGAAGAGAAGCCGCTTTTCGCATTCGCTGGCATCTGGACAAGTTGGAAGGGTGTGCGGAAGAAAAAGGAAGGGCCGGTTGAGGTCGATATCTTCGGGTTTCTGACAACGGAGCCAAATGCCGTGGTGAAGCCAATTCACCCAAAGGCAATGCCGGTCATTCTCCGCACCACGGAGGAAATCGACACTTGGCTACGCGCCCCATGGAATGAAGCCAAGGACATGCAGAAGCCCCTACCTGATGCTGATCTGATCGACCTCACACCAAGTAATGACAATAAGGAAGCGCAGGCAAGTTTGTTCTAGGGAGGATGGAATGAAAGGGCCGAAGAAAGACGGAGACCACGCAGACAGATTTATGGATTGTCAGGAAGCCTTGGCCGATGGGCTGTTCGGCCTGATAGACAATGCGCAAGAAGCCGGTTGGGATCGCATCGAGATAGCCCGAGCCATCGCCAGCATGGCTAAGGGCGCTCAAATGGGTGAGATGGGAACAGACCCGGAGGAATAGCGTGGCGCTCACAGCGGAACCATTCCCCCTCCCCAGAGTTTTAATGATGCAAGAACGATAACCTCGCGCTAGTTTACCTCTACTACCACCAAAAACCGTCACTGGCGCAGCCCTGCCTAGCTCGTCCCTCGGCAGGGCATTTTTCAGTTATTCGCTGGGTCGTACGAAGCTCAGCGGATAAAGCGCAAGGCAAGGGCACGCACCTCATTTGTCGAGCGCGGCCCCGACGCCTCCGGGAAGAGCGCGTCGGGGCTTTCAAAATCTGGAGGACAGGCGATGGCACAAAAAAGAAGCCCATGGTCCGATCCCGATCTGGTGAGAGAGAAATCAGCAACTGATCCGTCCCAGGTCGAGCCAAGCGATCGTCAGGAAAAACCTACACACGAACAATCAAACGCGCCGGGCAATCCAAATCTTCGGGCCCCAAAAGAGCCATATCCGGATAGATCAAAGGATTGATGGAATCAATAATTCACCTTTCGCTGAAACCTTTTGCTATCTAGCGAGTTGTCTCAGTTAGAAAAACTCGCTGCATTATAAAAATGCAGGACGGGTATTCTTTTATCGAAAGGAGATAATCAACATGAACTCCATTATCTATTTAGTAGGTCTAGTCGTTATCGTGTTGTTCATCCTCTCGTTTCTGGGGTTACGTTGATGGTAGAGCCAACTATTGTAGAAAACACGAGTGATCGCGGCTATGTAGACTGGGCGGCAATCTTTGCGGGCGCTACAGTGGCATCAGGTGTAATGGCCGTTCTTACAACATTCGCCGGTGGTATTGGCTTAAGCTCATTTTCCGTCGATGAAGGAGGAGATATAAGCACCGTATGGCTCGTTATTACGGCGCTCTTTATCGTCATATCGACGGTCGCGTCTTATATGCTCGGCGGATATATCACCGGAAGAATGCGCCGACCCGCTGGAACCGCAACTCGTGACGAATTGACCGTTCGGGACGGCCTGAATGGCTTGGTTGTTTGGGGCTTAGGCACTATTGTTTCCACACTACTACTCGTCAGCGCTATTTCAGGTGGCGCAAAAGCGGTGGGAAGCGCGGCTGAGACTGCAGTACAAACCGCTGGCACGGTTGTCGGTAGCGCCGCTCAGGGCGCCGGTCAGTTAGCTGGTGGCATCGTTTCAGGTACAGGGCAAGCTGTCTCCGGGCTTGCGCAGGGTGCAGGACAAGCCGCCGCTCCATCCGTTGAGCAGATGTTGCCTCAAGGACTAAAAACAAACCCATTAGACTATCTTACGGATAGCCTATTGCGCACAGACGGTCAGGGAAGCTCCGTAGCCGGTCAGGAAGCTCAGAACGTGGCGGATTTCCAACGTCAGATAAGTAGTATTCTGGGAAACCTGCTTAGTACCGGTGAAATCTCTGATGCGGACCGCGCCTGGCTCACAAATCAGGTCGCCACCCGGACAGGGCTTAGTCAAGATGACGCCCAGAATCGTGTGAACCAGACGGTTGAACGCGTTCAGGCGCTCCGTACGGAAGCCCAGGCGAAGGTGGACGAAGCAAAGAAGGCAGTCGCCGACGCTCAAGCACAAGCTGCAAAAACTGCTGAAGAAGTAAAGACTCAAGCGGCTGAAACTGCTGAAAAGGCTAGAATAACTGGTATTCTCACTGCATTCCTGCTTGCAGCGTCTGCTCTCGTGGCCGCTGTGGCAGCCTACATCGGAGCCATACACGGTGGTCGCCATCGTGACGAGGGCAGAATTTGGGGTGGCTTAGCTTATCGTAGATAACCAACCCACTTACACAACAGAGGCTCTGGAGCAAACCGGAGCCTCTTAATCGTTGCAGTCCCCTCTTTAGCGAGCAGCTGATTTTAAAAGGCCCCCTTCTGCTCCAACGCTTTCAGACTCTCCGTGAAGTATACGATCTTGTTCAAGTCATACAGGTGTTAATGAAAAGGCTGGATTTCCGAACGGTTATCAAAAATGCTGTAACCGTCTGTAGCCACCAGTAGTGGTCTGAAGAGACCTGTAGAAATCTGAATCGGGCTGGTCTGCCATGGAGGCGGCCCGAGCAATCAATGATGTATCGCGCGGGCTATTTGTCGGACATTCCGGAAAAGATCGGAGTGAATTGCGGGAACTTCGTAGACGCCAAATCGTTATACAACCTCTTGGAAAACTCCGCGTCAGTAAATGGTTGCAGCTGACGCAGCCCTGCTTGTAAATTTCAAGGCAGGGCTTTTTTTTGGGAACAATCACAATTTCTGCAAGTAGGGTGTGCGGCGTCTGTAGCGGCGTGGCTCGCTTCGGCAGGCGTCCCCTCGTCGGTCACATTCTGGCCGGCGAGGACTTTTCGAGTTGATTCGAATACGGTCATCCATCATAATTTCTGGATGCATTCATTGTTGTGAGGGGCGTTGCTTTAGCACTAGCTGAAGGGAGGCCACTATGCCGCTATTTAACGAAGCGAGCCGCATATATAACCCCATCGAAGTGAATTTCATGCGGAGCTGCTTTGGCAATGCAGCGATCATGCTCGAAGAGAGCGACCGCAACTATTCTCCAACAGAATTAGCATCGACCATCATCATGTTGTATGAGAGCGGGTTGAGAGACCAATTGTACATCTGTGAGCTATCCGCGCGTCTTGCTCACCAGAGATATCAGACAAGGCACGACATTCAGACAATTCCAGCGGCAAACAACAATGCCTCCGCCCAGGCTGCGCCATCTGTTCCCGCGAAATACGATCCGTTTGCTTGACGCGGAACAAAATCTCGCGAGCGCCGTTTCTCACGTGGCATTGACACTGCCGAGCGCCAGCACATTTCTTTCACCACTAGAAACGTCGCTGACGCAGCCCTGCTCAGCTCGTCCCTAGGCAGGGCATTCCTTTCTGGGAGGGAAATATGGCTTGGGGAAAACCAGTAGACGTTGAACTTTATGGAATTGGAAAGTACCGCGTTGTACCAGACACCCCGACAGCTGCGCGCTGTCTGTTGAACGACTGGCCACACAATGCCCACGGCAAGGAATACGAGGAAGCCTTGCAGGCATGCCTTGCCGATCTGGAAGGGCTACCGAACACGGCGCGTAAATCGTTTGTCAAAGCCGCCAAGGCCGCGGGAATGACAATTCGCCCTTGTCAGTGGCATTGAGATCATCCGAGGTTTTGTGAAACGCCTTTGGATGATGGCGCGAAGCTAGGTCAGGCACACTAAGCCGAGCGCGGCCCCGACGTTTGGAGAGGCGTCGGGGCTTTACTTTTCATATCCGCTGAATAAAATTTTGAACGCAGGCATACGACACCTTCCATTTAGCCCCGCGCAATCGAGTTGCGGGGCTTTTTTTTGCAATTTTCGCAGCTCGGTGACCACTGTAACAACCCTAAAAGCGGGTTTACTGGGTCCGGCACGATGTGTTTTTATGTGCTCAAAGGAGGGTAACATGACATCCACAACTCAGAGCAATTCGCTTCGAACAGCATCATCGACCGAGTTGGCTGGCATGTCGATTGCCTTACCAGCAGCCATACTCCTTACAATCGCCGTGCAACGAGCCCCATTCTTCTGAGCGCTCGCCGTTTAAGCCAATGCGTGAAGTCGGGGCTTTACAAATCCGATTCCCTCAATAAAATTTTGGGTGCCGATGAGACATGACTTCCAGCCCCGCACGTTCTTCGCTGCGGGGTTCTTTTCAGGTCAAACCTTTTTATCCTGCGCTAGAACGGCGAGTACTTGATCGAGGCGCTTGTTCGTCTCTTTCAGGCCTTCTCTGGTTTCATCCCGCATTTCCTTCATGCCGATGCGGGTTTAGGAGTGTCAGCCATGCAAGATGGTCGTTCCGTAATCACACGTGTCAATGAAATAGAAGATGCGCTCGCTACAGCACTCAGACGGGGAGACTTCGAAGTCATCGCGATTGACGGTGAGCGGTTCCTGCAACCGGTTATGCAGGAAAACGGAATCTACATTGGAGGGCGGAGTTACCCAATTTTGTCGCTGTACGATGTCGCTCGCGAAATGGAAAGGCTGCTTCATGGCTGATCGATCCCGAAAGATCAGGCCGGGCAGTCGGCTGCAAAACCGTGAAACGAAACACCCTGCACGTGTGATGACGATAGCCGAAGGCTGGGCCATGGTGCGCCCGACGAGCGCACAGCCCATCCTTGTCAACATGCGTGAGATACGTCTGAAATATGAGGTGACGAAATGGTAGCGAACAACGCTCTCACGCGCTTTGAGGAACTGCTAACCGAAGGTGAAATTTGCAAACGGTTTTCTGTGCTGCTCGGTCTGCGAGAACTTCGTCGAGCCCGTCAGAATGGCGAAATCGCCTACGTGTCTGGCAAGAAGGGGACCGTGCTTTATCATCCGTCCGCCGTTGCCGCCTATTTATCTCGTAAGGAAAAAGAATGTCAGAACGTCTCTGGGAGTATGGAGATTATTGGATCGGTACCGAGGGCAATTCCGACAACCTCTATGCCTACTGGTACAACAAGCGAAAGCGAAAAGTTGCTCGCCGATCACTTGGCACGAAAGTTCTCAGCGAAGCCCAAGACAAGCTCATCGAACTCGTCGGAACGCTCCAGGCAGATTCGGGACGTGCGCCCGAGCGCGTGATGATGCTGGCGGCGCTTGACCACTATTACGAGAATGACGTTAAGGCCAAGCCGTCCGGGGAACAAGCGTTTCGCGCTATTTCAATTATTCGGGAGTTTCTCTCAGAGAAAATGCTTCCGACCGCCAATGTCGCTTCTTTCGAGCCAATCCGCCAGCGAGAGTTCATGCAATGGAGCCAGGAGAAGTTCGGCCACAGCCCTGCTTACATCGCCCGCAATCTGTCTGTGGTTTCCGCTGCATTTCAGATTGGGAAAAAGCTGCTCGTTGTCCGTGATGGCCTTGGCAACGAACATGAGGTTCAATTGCTCGACAGCGCGCCTGAGGTGATCACCCAGGCAAAACAGGTTGCCGAGCTTCTTAACGTGCCGGAACCGAAGCCGCGAGACTGGCTGCCTACCTTTGATGAGTTTGGCCACTTTATCGATATGATCGGCAAACGGCAGGAGAACCTCTTCCGGTTTGTCATCCTCTCGCTCAACACGTGGGCCCGCCCTGATACCATCATCGACCTTCGAGACACCGAGGATCGGGTTAATCGGAGATTTGGCGTGCTCGATCTAAATCCGACAGGTCGTCGGCAGACCAATAAGTATAGACCGAAAATCCGGCTGACAGCGAACCTGCACGGATGGCTGGATAATTGGAAGGCAGAGGAAGAGGCGGAAGAAGCCAAAAGAACGGCCGATGCAATCGGCGCGCCGATGGTTTGGAATGGCCTCCCGGTCACTACCATGAAGCGGACATTCAAACGTCATGCTGAGGAGTGTGGGCTTCCACAATTCACCCAAGGCACGATTCGGCATTTCATGGCTACGATGGTCCGTCGCGAAAAGACGCGTGTCGACAAAGAGCAGCGCGACGTTTGGCTTGGACACGATGAAGCCCGAACGGCGGACGCTTATGAAGCGTTCGATCCTGAGTACCTTGCAGACGCGATGCACGCTACTGATGCTGTTATAGGGAAACTGCAAAAATGCACCCAACATGCACCCAAGCTGGCCAATTGAAGAAAACGAAAGTGGGGAAGCTTTTGCAACAAACCCTTGATACTCAGGGGTTCGAATGGTGGGCGTGACAGGGATTGAACCTGTGACCCCTACGATGTCAACGTAGTGCTCTCCCGCTGAGCTACACGCCCATTCGATGTGGCGCATACACCATATCGCGTTGCGCCCGTCAATGCCCTTTTATGAAGTTTTTTCGTCTTTTTGTTGATGACAAAACAAAGGGCCGCAAATCAGTGGGATCGCCTCAGGCGGCGATCAGCATTTTTTCTATTTCGTTCACCAGGTCACGCAGGTGGAACGGCTTGGAAAGCACCTTTGCGTCGCGCGGCGCGTCCGAATCGGGGTTGAGGGCGACAGCGGCGAAGCCCGTAATGAACATGATCTTCAGATCCGGGTCGATTTCTGTCGCGCGCCGCGCCAGTTCGATGCCGTCCATTTCCGGCATGACAATATCGGTCAGCAGAAGGGAGAAAGGCTCTTCCTGCAATCTTTCATAGGCACTCGCGCCGTTGTCGAAGTGCGTCACGTGATAGCCGGCTTTTTCCAACGCCTTGACGAGGAAGCGGCGCATATCATTGTCATCTTCAGCTAGAAGGATTCTCTTCATTGTTCCGTCCGAATTCTGTGTCGTGTTCATCGCCCAAAAGCTGACCCTTAACGACTCAATATCCACCGTAGAAAACGCTTCTTTGGTAAATATGGAATGAATGCTCGCGCGAATGTTAATTGTTATGGCGCGTATTTGGCAACAAGCTGTTCAGTGTGACAGGATTGTCGCATATGCACGCCATGCAAAGGCCGGAAGATTCGGCTGCCAGCCATTTGCACGCATGGGCCGTCTGACGTAATTTGTTATAATACTGACGTGGATCGTCGTCGAATGGCCTGAATGTTCCGGCCGAAAACGGGTGAAGAATGAGTTTGGAGCGCGATTTTAGTCTGATACCGCCCTTCGAGATATGCGCTCCGGCGGAACAGCGCATTCCGTTCGTCTTCAATTCACCGCATAGCGGACGCTATTACCCGCATTCTTTCGTCGAAGCGTCGCGTCTCGACGCCTTGAGCATACGTCATTCGGAAGACTGTTATGTCGATGAGCTTTTTGCTTCCGCCATGCGGCTCGGCGCGCCCTTGCTCAAGGCGCATTTTCCGCGTGCGTTTCTCGATGTGAATCGCGAAGCCTATGAACTCGATCCGCGCATGTTCGCCGAGCCATTGCCGCCTTTCGTCAATGGTCAGTCGGCGCGCGTTGCAGGCGGGCTTGGCACGGTGCCGCGTCTGGTCGGTGAGGGTCAGCTGATTTATCCGGGGCGCATTCCGCTCGCCGAAGCATTTTACCGTATCGAAGACCTCTACAAGCCTTACCACCAGACGCTTGATGCACTGCTTCAGTCCACCCGTCAGCGTTTCGGTTATGCGGTTCTGATTGACTGCCATTCGATGCCCGGCGGCGCACGGCCCGGCGAAGTCGGATCGCGTCCGGATTTCATCGTCGGTGATCGTTTCGGTCGCTCGTGCAGTGAAAGGCTGACGCAGGCTGCCATCGATCTGCTGCAGGATCTGGGCTACACTGTTGCGCACAACAAGCCTTATGCGGGCGGGTTCATCACGGAGCATTACGGGCGGCCTGCTATGGCGTGTCATGCCCTGCAGATTGAAATCAATCGCAGTCTTTATGTGAACGAGCAGAACCTGCATAAGCTTGCCGGTTTCGAAACGCTCTGTGCCGATCTGCATGGGTTTCTGAGCGACCTGACATCCCTGCCGGACGATCTCTTTATCGCGCCGCCTCTGGCCGCAGAATAATCCGTTCCGACGAGCGCCTCTCGCAGATAAAAAGAACCGCGCCCGAACGATACGAGCGCGGTCAAAGACTAGGGAGGAAATGCCCCGAAAGGCATCGACAGGAAAACCTGTCTGGGATTTAAGTTACGTCCGAATGGCGGTAACGTCAAGAAAATGCGCATATTTTTTGGGCTAATTTCATTATGCTCATTATGTAGGCAAAATTAGCATGGTTTGCATAAGTATGCGCCATGTGTTGGAAACAGGAGTTCGGGGTTGCTGATCGATAAGGCATTTTTTTCCGAAGTGGCTGCAGCGGCAGCTGCTCAGACGCTTCCGCGTTTTCGTCAGCTGACGGAAATCGACAACAAATATAGCGTTGGTTTCGATCCGGTGACTGAAGCGGACCGGGCGGCGGAGCGTGCGATTCGTGCTGTTATTGGCAGTGTTTTTCCCGACCATGGTATTCTTGGGGAAGAATACGGGCCGGAGAATATTGACCGCAGCCATGTCTGGGTCATCGATCCCATTGATGGGACCCGTGCTTTCATTTCCGGCCTGCCGGTCTGGGGCACGCTTTTGGGACTGACTGTCGATGGCGATGCCACGGCGGGAATGATGTCGCAGCCCTTCACCGGCGAGTTGTTCTACAGCGATGGTAATGGTGCTTATCTCGCGCGTAATGGCGGCGAAGACGCGCCTCGCCGTCTGTCGGTGCGCAAGAATGCAACCTTGGCCGATGCCACGATGTTTACGACGACGCCTGCTCTTTTCAAGGGTGAAAGCCGCAAGGGATTTGATCGGCTGGAAAGCGCTGTTCGGTTGTCCCGCTATGGGGTCGATTGCTATGCCTTCGCCATGCTGGCAAGCGGCTTTGCCGATATCGTGGTTGAAGCGGGTCTCCAGCCCTATGACATTGTCGCTCTCATTCCGCTGATTGAGCAGGCTGGCGGTGTGGTGACGCAACGCGATGGCAGCCCGGCGGAAAAGGGCGGTGATGTCGTGGCAGCTGCTTCTCCGGAACTGCACAGGGCAGCGCTTGATCTGCTGAATAGCTGATAAGAGCATTTCCAGCAAAAGTGCGAAGCGGTTTTGCGTCGGATAATGCTTAAAAAATTTAGAGCGATTTCAATGCTTCTACCGCAGGCGAAATCGCTCTAAATACCGGAGGCTAGGGGCTCAATGGTCTCCGGCATGGTTTCGACCTCTGACGAGCCCGGAATGAAGGCATCGAAGGCGGCCCAGAGCTGCTCACGATAAAAATCGGCTTCCTGAAGCATCTCATGACGTGCGCCGGTAATTGTCGTCAGTGAGACATTGCGCGTGCGGGCGACAAAACGTTCGATCACCGACGTGGAAACCACGCGGTCTGCGCCAGCGGCAACGATGAGGACCGGTACTGTGGGTCCATTATAGAAATCCGGCTGATTGATGCACCGAGACGTTTCGAGAGCGCTCCAGAGCCACCGGGCGGTCGGACCGCCAAGCGCAAGATCCGGGTGAAGGCGTGGAATTTCCATATTACGCATGAAGCGTGCCGGGTCGCTGGTCAGCGGATTGCCTGCAAAGGGACGCGAAGCCAGTCTGCGTCCGCCGGATGCGTAAACTTGGCCGAGGCCGAGCCATCGAAAGGCGGAGGCGATACGGCGTACATTGTCATCGCTGAGCCTTTGCCCATCAAGCCCCATGAAGGGCGCACACAGCACCATGCGACTGATGCGCGATGTCAGTCTAGCCATCGAAGAAAGCGCCACAAGCGCACCGGCGGAATGGCCGAGAATGTAGAAGGGTGGGGGACAGTCAGGCAAGGCGATCTGGTCAAGGATAAGGTCGAGATCGTCGGAATAGTCTTCGAAACTGCGGACATAGCCGCGCTGGCGGTCCTTCAGCAACCGGTGCGAGCCGCCTTGTCCGCGCCAGTCGAAAGTTACGACCGTGAAGCCGCGCGCGGTCAGATCGGTCATGGTTTCGAAGTATTTTTCGATGAATTCGTTACGTCCCTGAAGCAGGACCACTGTTCCCCGTATCGGTTTCGCGTCGGCTTTCAGAATGGCATAGCGCAGGGTCTTGCCGCCCTTCGCTTCAAGCATTCCGGCTTTAATCCCGTGCGGAATCGGATTCGCATCGGTTTCGAAAAGTAGTTCCGACATCCGATTGCGAACCTTTCTGCTTCAGATTGGGATATGGGACTCCAGCATAATGGGGCAATTGATGATAAAAAGTAACCGGAAGTTCGAGAACGAACTTCCGGCTCAAAGAACAGCCGGTGCAAGGGACGTTACACCAGCTGGTCTGTAGAGAAAATTTGAAGACGGTGCTCAGTATCCGCCAGGGCGGCGTTCACCGACAATACGGCCTGAATAGGCATCGACCATGACGATGACGCGGCGGCCGTTCGGCCTTGTGGCGCGCACGAAATAGGTGTCGCGGTTAAGGCGCATGTCGCCGACATCATAGCCGCGGCGTTCCAGCGAGCGTGCGATACGACGCGGTCCCATGATGTCGCGACGACCATAATCGTCGCCCCAGCCCGGGCGGCGATCCGGGCCACCATCCCAATCAGGGCGTGGACCCGGATATGGACGCGGCGGACGATAGCCGTCATCATCGTAATATTGAATCTGAACGCGCAGGCCGCTATCGGCTGCAAGGGTGGGTGTCGCAATCCCTGTCGCGACGGTAGCAAGTGCGGCAAAAGCGAGAACAGCTTTTCTCATAACCGTGATCCTTTAATGAACCCGCTTTGCAGCAGGCATGGTGGGACATTAGCCCCAAGCGGCTGAACGCTCGCCAAAGATGATGTTCATTTTGGGTTCATCGTGCGGCGAATCCCCCAAAATGTAGGCCCCTATTGATCAGGAGTTATTACGCGGCGTGACAGCCCGTGTTTCGCAAGCTTCGCGCGCACGCGGCCTTGAAATGAAAAAGAACCATTCCCAAATGAGTTTTGCGGTCGCCTGGAAGGGGCCGCCGGCATCAAGGAATTCGCCATAAGGGAGTTTCGCCGCCGTGTATGGTCCCGAATGCGCTCAGCGCTCTTCGGAACAGATCATGCTGAAACAAGCATCATGTCGCTCTAAAGGAGGGCTAATACATGCGTCACGTAGATTTTTCCCCGCTCTATCGTTCCACGGTCGGTTTCGATCGGCTCTTCTCCATGCTTGATACGCTCGCTTCGCCGGAAGGTAACCAGTCCTATCCGCCGTATAATATCGAGCGCACGGGTGAGAACACCTATCGCATCACCATGGCGGTCGCGGGCTTTTCCGAAAGTGAACTCGAAATCGAAGCGCATCGCAACCTGCTGACGATCAAGGGTCAGAAGGCGGATGAAAATGCTTCCGATATCGGTGAAGTTCTCTATCGTGGTATCGCCTCACGTGCTTTCGAGCGCCGTTTCCAGCTTGCCGACTTCGTTGAAGTCGCCGGTGCGAGCCTCAAGAACGGTCTCCTGCACATCGATCTCAAGCGCGAGATTCCAGAACAGATGAAACCGCGCAAGATCGAAGTTGCCAAGGCTGGCTCCGACAGCGCTCAGCAGATCGAGGCGAAAACCGCGCATTAAGCTTGGTTGAGAATGAATAAGAAAAGGCGGTGCTTGAAGCGCCGCCTTTTTCATTTTGACAGATACGAAAGAGCGTCAGGCGATCAAGTCGGCGAACCGGTCGACATCTTCTTCCGTGTTGGCGAAGCTCGTCACAAAGCGGGCGAAAATTTCGCCGTCGCTGATGCGGTTCACTTCCGAATGCGGCGGGTTCCAGTCGTAGAAAATCGCTCCGGCATTGCGCAGACGATCATAGACCGACTGTTTCATGATGGCGAAGACCTCATTGGCTTCCGGCTTCCAGGCAAGGCGCATCTGGCTCGACGCATTGATATGACCGGCGAGGCGCGCGGCGAGCGCATTGGAGTGGCGTGCCAGTTCCAGCCAGAGATCGTCTCGCAGGTAAGCATCGAATTGCGCTGCTACAAAGCGTGTCTTGGAAAAGAGCTGTGCTGCGCGTTTGCGGATGAACGGTAGGTCCTTGGCGCGGGCCGGGTCCATGAAGACCAATGCTTCGGCGCACCAGCAGCCGTTTTTCGTACCACCGAAGGAAACGATGTCCACGCCCTGTTTCCAGGTCATTTCGGCTGGTGTCATGTCCAGCGAAACAAGCGCATTGGCAAAGCGTGCGCCGTCCATATGCAGTGGCAGACCGGCATCGCGGCAGATCTTGGAAATGGTGGCGATATGTTCGGGCTGGTAGAGCGTACCAACTTCGGTCGCCTGCGTGATGCTGACGGCCATGGGCTGCCCAGCATGAACGAAAGCCGGATTGAACCGCTTCAGTTCGCGCTTGAGAAGTTCGGGGTCGATGCGGCCATGCGCGCCGTCAATCGGATGCAGACGTGCGCCGCCGGTGAAATATTCAGGCGCGCCGCATTCATCCTCGATGACGTGCGCTTCGCGATGCACCAGCGAAACGCCGCCCGGACGGTTGACGCTGGCCAGCGCCAGCGAGTTGGCGGCCGTTCCGGTGCCGACGAAAAAGACGGCCACTTCGCGCTCGAACAATTCGTTGAAGCGCTGCTCGACGCGCTTGTCGAGTTCGCTTGCGCCATAGGCTGCCGCAAAACCTGCAGCATGCAACGAAAGGCTCTCGGCGATTTTCGGGTGGGCGCCTGCCCAATTGTCTGACGCAAAATGCACGTGTTCCTCCAGATGGGTTGAATGGGCTGTCGCACAGTCGATGTTTCTATAACCTGTCTGACAGAAGCGGTTAAGGTCCGGCTTGCGCGAAAAATGTCATCAACATGCCTATTTTTTAGGCATTCAAGGGGCAGGCAAAAGCGCGCCAAACTGACGCAATGGCCACTAAACGCAATTAAAATCCAGTAAAATCACAGCTTTTGATATTTTATTACGGAAGCTGCTGAGAAAAATTGCGTTTCCATCTTGTGAGGCAATTTGAATTCTGTCATACGTAATTAGGACAGCAATGCTGTCCAATTAAACGCTGATGCAGACGGAAGCGACACAACGCTCTCCGAAAAGTTTCAGAAAGAGGCGCCGTACTGGCAGGCACATAGCCTGGCGGTAACAGGCGCCCCGACCGCGACAGGAGGAATTCTAGTGCGCCATTTTCTGGTGGGCTGAGTGTCGTCTGTCCAAGCCTGATGAGAATAAGGCGCTAAACATCGTTCCTCGCACCGGCTTTGCCGCTCGCCCGGGACCTCGTCCAACGCCTTGTCGATAAGGCTTCCTTTATACGTAAAGCAACGGCGGGATGGTTGTCACACCATCTCGGTATATACTGATCGCGCACCTCATGATGAGGGCCAAACGGAGGGAATGACGATGACGCATTTGACGCCATCTGTATCGAATGTGGTTTCTCACAACGTACAGAACGGAACGGTCAAAGCTGCGACGACCGCTCCCAACCGAACGACGCGAAAAACGACAGCGGCGGGTTTGCCCGCAGCGCAAGGACTTTACGATCCGCGCAACGAACATGATGCGTGCGGCGTTGGCTTTATTGCGCATATGAAGGGCAAGAAGTCGCATCAGGTCGTTGAAAACGGCCTCAAGATGCTGGAAAACCTCACCCATCGTGGTGCGGTTGGTGCCGACCCGCTGATGGGCGATGGCGCCGGCATTCTCGTGCAGATTCCGGATCGCTTCTTCCGCGAGGAAATGGCGCGCCAGGGCATCGATCTGCCGCAGCCCGGTCATTACGGCGTCGGCTATCTGTTCATGCCGCGCGATCCAGA
Source organism: Brucella sp. JSBI001 (assembly GCF_026014005.1). Classification (NCBI taxonomy): domain Bacteria; kingdom Pseudomonadati; phylum Pseudomonadota; class Alphaproteobacteria; order Hyphomicrobiales; family Brucellaceae; genus Brucella; species Brucella sp. JSBI001. Next base: position 2,553,976 of record NZ_CP110339.1, read on the forward strand.
ATTGCGTGCCCATATTGAAGAGATCGTCAAGGAAGTCATCGCTGCCGAAGGCCAGACCTTTATCGGCCTGCGCGAAGTGCCTGTCGACAATTCGTCCCTTTCCAAGGCGCCGGATATTGCCGCAACCGAACCGTTTCACGTTCAGGTCTTCATCGGACGCAATCCGATGCTGGAGACGGATGACGATTTCGAGCGTCGCCTGTTCGTTCTGCGCAAGGTCATTTCCAACCGCATCTATCAGGAAAATGACGGCGACGATAAGGGCTTCTATGTCGTGTCCATGTCGGCGCGTACGGTTGTCTACAAGGGCATGTTCCTCGCTTATCAGGTCGGTGCTTATTATCAGGATCTGAAAGACCTGCGTTTCGAAAGCGCGGTGGCGCTGGTGCATCAGCGCTTCTCCACCAACACCTTCCCGTCCTGGCGTCTGGCGCACCCATACCGCATGGTTGCGCATAACGGCGAAATCAACACGCTGCGCGGTAACGTCAACTGGATGGCTGCACGTCAGGCTTCGGTGGACTCGGAACTGTTCGGCAACGACATTTCCAAGCTCTGGCCGATTTCCTACGAAGGCCAGTCGGACACGGCTTGCTTCGACAATGCGCTCGAATTCCTGCACCAGGGCGGCTACAGCCTTGCCCATGCGATGATGATGCTGATCCCGGAAGCATGGTCAGGCAACAAGCTGATGTCGGATGAACGCCGCGCGTTCTATGAATATCATGCAGCACTGATGGAACCATGGGACGGTCCGGCAGCGGTGGCTTTCACGGACGGTCGCCAGATTGGCGCGACGCTCGACCGCAACGGCCTGCGTCCGGCGCGCTATATCGTGACGGACGATGATTTCGTCATTCTGGCTTCGGAAGCCGGTGTTTTGCCGGTCGAGGAAAAGAAAGTCGTCAAGAAGTGGCGTCTCCAGCCAGGCCGCATGCTGCTGATCGATATGGAAGAGGGCCGCATCGTTTCGGACGAGGAAATCAAGTCCCAGATCGCGCAAAAGCACCCTTACAAGCAGTGGCTCGCCAACACACAGCTCATTCTGGAAGACCTCAATCCGGTCGAACCACGTGCGCTGCGCAAGGATGTGAGCCTTCTCGACCGGCAGCAGAGCTTCGGCTACACGCAGGAAGATACCAAGCTGTTGATGTCGCCCATGGCCACGACCGGTCAGGAAGCCATCGGTTCGATGGGTACGGATACGCCGATTTCGGCCATGTCCGACAAGTCGAAGATGCTGTTCACCTATTTCAAGCAGAACTTCGCGCAGGTCACCAACCCGCCGATCGATCCGATCCGCGAAGAACTGGTGATGAGCCTTGTCTCGTTCATCGGCCCGCGTCCGAATATTTTCGACCTTGTCGGCACGTCACGCCGCAAGCGTCTGGAAGTGCGCCAGCCGATCCTGACCAATGGCGATCTGGAAAAGATTCGTTCCATCGGCCACACGGAAGACCGCTTCGACACCAAGACGCTCGACATCACCTACAATACGGGTGAAGGGGCAGCCGGTATGCACGGCGCCATCGAACGCCTTTGTGACCGTGCCGAAGCGGCTGTTCACGGTGGCTACAACATCGTCATCCTGTCGGATCGTCAGGTTGGTCCGGATCGTATTCCGATCCCGGCTCTTCTGGCGACGGCAGCCGTGCACCATCACCTGATCCGCAAGGGCCTGCGCACTTCGGTAGGTCTGGTGGTGGAATCGGGCGAGCCGCGCGAAATACATCATTTCTGCTGCCTCGCTGGCTACGGTGCCGAGGCGATTAATCCTTATCTCGCCTTCGACACGCTGCTCGACATGCATCGCCGTCGCGAGTTCCCGCCGGAAGTGGACGAGGATGAAGTGGTCAAGCGCTACATCAAGTCCATCGGCAAGGGCATGCTCAAGGTCATGTCCAAGATGGGCATCTCGACCTATCAGTCCTATTGCGGCGCGCAAATTTTCGATGCCGTCGGTTTGCAGACGGGCTTTGTCGACAAGTTCTTCTTCGGCACGGCAACGAGTATTGAAGGCGTTGGTCTCGATGAAATCGCGGAAGAAACCGTACGTCGCCACACCGACGCTTTCGGCAGCGATCCGGTTCTCCTGACCTCGCTGGAAGTTGGCGGTGAATATGCCTACCGTATGCGCGGCGAGGCCCACCTGTGGTCGCCGGATGCAGTCGCCAGACTGCAGCATGCAGTGCGCACCTCCAACCCGGAGACCTTCACTGAATATACACGCATGCTCGACTCCAAGTCGGCGCAGGCAAAGACCATTCGCGGCCTGTTCAATATTCGTTTCGCCGAAGAGCGCGGCCTGAAGCCGGTTTCCATCGATGAGGTCGAACCGGCGACGGAAATCGTCAAGCGTTTCTCGACAGGGGCAATGTCGTTCGGCTCAATCTCCAGAGAAGCCCACACAACGCTGGCCCGCGCCATGAACGCGATTGGCGGCAAATCGAACACCGGCGAGGGTGGTGAGGAGCCGGATCGCTTCTATCCACTGCCGGATGGCAAGCCGAACCCGGAACGCTCTGCCATCAAGCAGGTGGCTTCTGGCCGTTTCGGTGTGACGACGGAATATCTGGTCAACTCCGATCTGATCCAGATCAAGGTTGCGCAGGGTGCAAAGCCGGGTGAAGGCGGTCAGCTGCCGGGACACAAGGTCGATGCGACCATCGCCAAGACCCGTCACTCAACGCCGGGAGTCGGCCTCATTTCGCCGCCGCCGCACCATGACATCTACTCGATCGAAGATCTGGCGCAGCTGATCTACGACCTGAAGAACGTCAATCCTGCTGCCGATATCTCGGTCAAGCTGGTGTCGGAAGTGGGTGTGGGCACGGTTGCTGCCGGTGTTGCCAAGGCGCGTGCCGACCATATCACCGTGTCGGGTTATGATGGCGGTACGGGCGCTTCGCCGCTTACCTCGCTGAAACATGCCGGAAGTCCCTGGGAAATTGGCCTTGCCGAAACCCACCAGACGCTGGTGCTGAACGGGCTTCGCTCCCGCGTGGCATTGCAGGTCGATGGCGGCTTGCGCACCGGTCGCGACGTCATTATTGGCGCGCTGCTCGGTGCGGATGAGTTCGGTTTCTCGACCGCTCCGCTGATTGCTGCCGGTTGCATCATGATGCGCAAGTGTCATCTGAACACCTGCCCGGTGGGCGTGGCAACGCAGGACCCGGTTCTGCGCAAGCGCTTCAAGGGGACGCCGGAACACGTCATCAATTTCTTCTTCTATCTGGCGGAAGAGGTGCGTGCCTTGCTTGCCGAGATGGGCTTCACCAAGCTGGAACAGATTATCGGCGAGACCGAGTTTCTGGAAAAGCAGGCCATGATCGACCATTGGAAAGCCAAGGGTCTCGATTTCAGCCGCATCTTCTACAAGCCTGAAGCCGAGAAGCACGAAATCTACTGGACCGAGCGTCAGCATCACCCGATTGAGGATGTCCTTGATCGCAAGCTGATTGCCGAGGCTATGCCCGCACTGGAAGACCGCCAGCCGGTCAAGATCGACATCGATATCAAGAATGTCGACCGTTCTGCCGGTGCGATGCTTTCCGGCGAAGTTGCCAAGCGCTTCCGCCACAAGGGTCTGCCGGAAGACACCATCGCCGTTACGCTCCGCGGTACGGCTGGCCAGTCTTTCGGTGCGTTCCTGGCGCGCGGCGTCTCGTTCGAGCTGATCGGCGATGGCAACGACTATGTCGGCAAGGGCCTTTCGGGTGGCCGCATCGTCATCCGTCCACCGGAAGACACGCGTATCGTTGCCGAGGACTCCATCATCGTCGGCAATACCGTGCTCTACGGTGCGCTTGAAGGCGAGTGCTACTTCCGCGGCGTTGCAGGCGAACGTTTCGCCGTCCGCAACTCCGGCGCGGTTACGGTTGTCGAAGGCGTGGGCGACCACGGCTGCGAATACATGACCGGCGGTGTCGTCGTGGTTATCGGTCAGACGGGTCGCAACTTTGCGGCCGGTATGTCGGGCGGCGTCGCCTACGTGCTTGACGAGGAAGGCGATTTCGCCCAGCGCTGCAACATGGCGATGGTCGAACTGGAACCGGTTCCGGAAGAAGACGACATCCTCGAAAAGCTGCATCACCATGGCGGCGACCTCATGCACAAGGGCCGTGTGGACGTTTCGGCCAACATGACCCATCATGACGAGGAACGTCTGGTGCAGCTGATCGCCAATCATCTGCATTACACCGGCTCGACGCGGGCGAAAGATATTCTCGACAATTGGGAGAGCTATCGTCCCAAATTCGTGAAAGTCATGCCGGTCGAATACCGCCGTGCTCTGGAAGACATGGAGCGTATGCGGATCGGTGTCGCGGCTGAATAGGACATGATCCTGAAAAGTGGAACCCGGCCTTTGGGTCGGGTGCCCTTAGCCACATGAGAGATAACAACGCCCTTGCATGCCAGCGCATTGGAAGATGATGCGGCAGACAGGGCAACTTCCGGCAAAGCCGACCACGCGCTGGTCGCAGGCCGAGGGGAGTAAGAGAATGGGTAAGGTAACTGGTTTTCTTGAAATTGACCGGCAGGTAGCGAAGTACCAGCCAGCGTCGGATCGTATCCGTCACTTCCGGGAATTCACCATTCCGATGACGGATGGCGAAGTGCAGAAGCAGGCGGCGCGCTGCATGGATTGCGGCATTCCGTTCTGCCATGGCCCGACGGGCTGTCCGGTGCATAACCAGATCCCGGACTGGAACGATCTCGTCTATAACAACAATTGGGATCAGGCGATCCGCAACCTGCATCTGACCAACAATTTCCCGGAATTCACGGGTCGCGTTTGCCCGGCCCCTTGCGAGGAAGCCTGCACGCTGAACCTCGAGGATACGCCGGTTGCGATCAAGACGGTCGAGCAGGCATTGGGCGACAAGGCCTATGAGCTCGGCCATATCGTGCCGCAGCCAGCCGCCAACAAGACGGGCAAGTCGGTTGCCATCATCGGCTCTGGCCCGGCTGGCCTTGCCGCTGCGCAGCAGCTGGCCCGTGCTGGTCACATGGTTGATGTTTATGAGCGCGAAAGCCGCCCCGGCGGTCTGTTGCGTTACGGCATTCCTGATTTCAAGATGGAAAAGCACCTCATCGACCGCCGCGTCGCGCAGATGGAAGGCGAGGGCGTTCGCTTCCTGTGCGGTGTGAACATCGGCGTCGACAAGCCGTTGCGCGGTCTCCTCGATACCTATGATGCCGTGCTTTACAGCGGTGGCTCGGAAACGCCGCGCCCGGCGGGTATTCCGGGTGCAGATTTTGAAGGCGTGCATGATGCCATGCCTTATCTGGTTCAGCAGAACCGCCGCGTCGGGCGCGAAAATATCGAATCCGTTGCCTGGACTTCGGCTCCGATCCTGGCAGGCGGCAAGCATGTCGTTGTGGTCGGCGGTGGCGATACCGCCTCGGACTGCGTGGGCACGGCGTTCCGTCAGGGCGCGGTCAATGTCACTCAGCTTGATATTCGTCCGCAGCCGCCGGAAAAGGAAGACAAGCTCAGCGTCTGGCCTTATTGGGCGACCAAGATGCGTACCTCTTCCAGCCAGGCGGAAGGTGCTTCCCGCGAGTTTCAGGTGGCAACGCTGGAGTTCATCGGCGAAGACGGCCGCCTCACCCATGTGAAGTGCTGTCAGGTTGATGAAAAGCGCAAGCCGATTGCCGGAACGGAATTCTTCATCAAGGCCGATCTGGCCTTCATCGCAATCGGTTTTGCCGGACCGGCAGAAGACAGCGTGGTCAAGGAACTGGGCGAAAAGCTCGACATCGTGACCGACCGTCGCGGCTCCAAGTCGGTCAAGGCCAATGAGCGTGACTACCGCACCAATGTCGACAAGCTCTATGCAGCCGGTGATGTGCGCCGCGGCCAGTCGCTGGTTGTCTGGGCAATCCGCGAAGGCCGTCAGGCAGCGCACGCCATCGATGCTGATTTGATGGGTAGTTCCGTTCTACCGCGCTAAGAGAGACCCAAAGAAATGAAAAGCCCGCCAGATTGGCGGGCTTTTTGTTTTTAGCCTTGGCTGCGTCGCGACTTCATCACCAGATACGCGACGGCGAGAAGCACGAACCAGAGCGGCGTGACTTTCAGCGCGGCTGCAGTGTCCGGCTCTTGCGCCAGCGCCCAGAGAATGAAGGCGAAGAAAGCGAAGACCATCACGACGGCTGCGCGTCCGCCGGGCATCTTGAATGTGGACTTTTCATGCAGGTCCGGGCGCTTGCGGCGATATTGCAGGTAAGACGCCAGAATGATCGACCAGATGAAGATGAAGAGCAGCGCCGAAATCGTCGTGACGATGGTGAAGGCTTCGATGATGCTTTGGCCAGCATAAAGCAGAACCACGCCTGCGAGCAGGAAAACGCACGAGAAGAACAGCGAATTGACCGGTACTTGCCGCTTGTTGAGTTTGGCGAGCGCTTTCGGCGCGAGTTTGGAAGTGGCAAGGCCGTAGATCATGCGCGAGGTCGAGTAGATGCCGGAATTTGCGCTCGACGTTGCTGAAGTCAGCACGACGAAATTCACGACATGGGCTGCGATGCCGAGACCGGCGAGCGAGAACATGGCGACGAACGGGCTCGAATTCGGGTCGACCTGATCCCACGGAATGACGGTGATGATGACGAACAGCGCACCGAGATAGAACAGTACCACGCGGATCGGGATGGAATTGATTGCCTTGGGCAGATTGCGCTCCGGGTCCTTGGTTTCAGCGGCGGCGGTGCCAACGAGCTCGATGCCAACGAAGGCGAAAACCGCGATCTGGAAACCGGCAACGAAGCCGAGGAAGCCATTAGGGAAGAACCCGCCATGGTTCCACAGATGGGCGACCGATGCCTGACTTCCATTCGGAAGCGTAAAGCCGGTCGAGAGCATATACACGCCCGCGATGATCAGCCCGACAATGGCGACGATCTTGATGAGGGCAAACCAGAATTCGATTTCACCGAAATTGCGCACGGTCGGCAGATTGAGCGCCAGAAGCGTGAAGATCAGTCCGAGCGCCGGTATCCAGAGCGCCAGTTCCGGGAACCAGAACGAGACGTAGCCCGAAACGGCAACCACGTCGGCCACACCGGTCACAATCCAGCAAAGCCAATAGGTCCAGCCGGTGAAGAACTGTGCCCACGGCCCTAGGTAATCGCCTGCGAAATCCGCAAAGGAGCGATATTCGAGATTGGACAGCAGGATTTCGCCCAATGCGCGCATGACGAAGAACAGCATGAAGCCGATCACGGCATAAACCAGCAGGATCGACGGGCCTGCCAGCGAAATGGTCTTGCCCGAACCCATGAAAAGGCCGGTGCCGATGGCGCCGCCAATGGCGATCAGCTGCAGGTGTCGGTTGGACAGATTGCGTGCAAGATGGGGTTCCTCCTCCCGATGTGGATCGACAGAAGGCTTTGATGCGATATTCATTCAAACGCCTCTTGTTTCTGGCGGACGCTGGAAACTACTCCCGCTCGCGCGAGGAAAAGCGCCCTTCCTGTCCAGCCTTTTCAGGCAGACGGCGCCTTCTGATAGACGATGCGAACGCTCCTGTGAACAGCGCAGAATGTAGCAATTAGAATCATATCGGATAGAGAAAGGCGCGGACTATCAATCAGCTGATAGCTCAATCCTATTGAGGAGCGGCAATAATTTAGGGATTTGAGCTCTTTTGTGGCCAGGAAAAGTCGTCCGCTCGTCCGGGTGAAGGTTTGCTCTCAGTCCGGGCTGGCCGTGTGGCTTGCGGACGCGCTGTGATGTTGCCACCAAGCAAAACGCCGCTTTCGTCCTTATCAACGTCCCGAATGCTGACCGGTGCCACGCGATCAACCGGCTTGGACGGGTCATGCGTGCCTGCCGCGGGCAGGGGCTGGTCCTCTTCCTTTGCACCGCCGAGATAGGCGCGAAGCGGCTTTTCCGCATAGAAGGCGAGCTTGCGCTTGCCTGCCGAAGTTATGTTGATGCCGTCATTGCCGCGCAGACGCGCGGTCTGACCGTTAATATCGAAGCCGGTCTGGGTGAAATTACCATCCTCATCGACAAAACCATCCCAGACATCGGCAAATTTTCCGCCCGCCTTCTCGGTGGCGGTGCGATAGATTTCATTGAGCGCCAGCATATCTTGCGACATGCCTTTCGGGCGAAAGGGTGGCTGCCCTATCCACACCAGAGGAAAATGCTTGTCGTTGATCACCTTGATGAAGGCGGCGACGCGCTTTTGATATTCTTCATTCCATTCCGGGGATCGGGCTGGCAGACTTAAGCCTTTCTCGGTGATTGCCTGTCTGTCGTTGGAACCGATCATCACGACGACAGCAGCCGGTTTCTCCTCGTCCAGTATCTTGCCGATATTGTCGGGCCAGTCGAAATGATCGTTGCGCACAAAGCCGGAGGAGCCATTTATCCGGGTTACAACCTGAAGATCGGGGTCCGACGCGAAAGCAACATCAAGGCCTTCGGCCAGACCGTTGCCGATGAAATCACCGACAACAAGAACCTTTTTGGCATCTGGCTTTTTCTCGACGAACTCGACTGCCGGGGTCGCAGCCGGTGGTGGCGTCGGTCGTGAAGCGGGAGAGGTGGTCTTGGGCCGCTTCGCCTTTGGCCGGGCGCGTTGTGGAGCGGGCTGCTGATATTGGCGCTGTGGCTGTGCCTGCCGCGAGCCGAACAAGAGATCGAAAAGCGTGCGCGGACGTTCCTGTGCAGAAGCCGTGACGATGCCTGAGAACAGCAGAGCTGCGACTGCCAGCAGGACGCCAGCAGCGTTCACCATTCGTCTCCCAATCCGATTTTCGCGCATCAGTCTTGCCTTCATGGCCTGTATATTAGCTTGGCTGTTTGGAAAAACAAAATGGGGCGCACTTGATCAGAAGCGCGCCCCATTTGATAATTTAACCCGACAGTCTAGCGACGGCGCAGGACCGACAGAACTTCCTTGCTCGGATGACCGTCCGGCTGAAGTCCGTTGCGCTGCTGGAAGGCTTCGATTGCCGCCCGCGAAGTGGAGCCGATCTTGCCATCGATATTGCCGTCATAATAGCCGAGCGCTTTCAGATGCGTTTGCAATTCCTGCCTCTCGTCCATGGTAATCGGCGTGAATGGGCGATTCCAGTCCTGACGAAGTCCCTGATAGCCGCCGATGCGGTCGGCAAGCAGGCCGACAGCAAGTGCGTATTTGTCGGCGTTGTTATAGCGCTTCAAGACGAAGAAATTCTTTGTCATCAGGAAGGCGGGCCCCTGACGGCCATCCGGCACTTTCAGTGTTGCTTTTTCGCTCGGATCGGGGAAGGCGCGTCCGTTGGCACGAACGAGACCGATCTTCTGCCATTCGGCAATCGAGAGTGAGCCGGAAGGGAACTTGCGTCCTTGCGGCAGTGCTACTTCGTAACCCCAGCTACGGCCTGGCTGCCAGCCATTGCGATGCAGGAGGTTGGCCGCTGTGCCCAGCGCATCTGGGATCGAATTCCAGATGTCACGCTTGCCATTGCCATCCATATCGACGGCATAAGCCTGATAGCTCGTCGGGATGAACTGTGTGTGGCCGAGCGCACCGGCCCAGGAACCGGAAAGATGGCCGCGGTCAATATCGCCGGTCTGGAGAATCTTCATTGCAGCAATCAGCTGTGTGCGGCCATATTTGGCGCGACGCTGGTCTGCATAGGCAAGCGTTGCCAGCGAACGGACGGCATCGCGCATGACGTCATCACGCTTGAGAATTTCGCCGTAATTGCTCTCCATCGACCAGATGGCGAGCAGGATATTGCGATCGACCGAGAAACGCTGTTCGATGCGCTGGAGCCACGGACCCCATTTGCGCGCCATGTTCTGGCCGACCGAAACGGAATGTTCGTTCACGCGGTTATCGACGTAGTTCCAGACCGGTTCGGTGAATTCGGGCTGATAGCGGGCCTTCTGCAGCACGACCGGGTCTGGCGCATCCACGCCGCGAAATGCGCGGTCGAACGTGGAAGGCGAAACACCTGCATTTATGGCGACAGGGCGAAAACTGGCGACCCATTGGCGAAATTTCGCATCAGCCAGTGCGGAACCGGTCGTCAGCGTTGAGGCGAGCACAGCTATCGCAACCGTTGCAGCTGCTTTCAGCTTCATCGTCTGGCCCACCGTGAATGGAAATCGCAGCATTCTGTGTTTCCCTTCTGCAATCAAATTTAGCCGATACCGGCGCGTTTCCCTTCGACCTGGATTCTGCCCGCTCCGGATTGCATTATTCAATTAATACCATCCTGTGTTGAATTTGAGCCAGCAGAAAATTCCGGATCGAACCGTTGAACGTTCAATTTAGAACCTGTCGGTTAGCAATTGGTTTACCATCGCGGCCTTGCTTTAAAATTCGCTAAAGTTTCGAAAAATTTTTGAATCAAGCAACATTAAGGTCGGGTCATTGAATGTGATGGGATGGGTCACGCAATTTCGTCGTTCTTTAATGAAAAGGCCTTATTTGAAATTCAGTCGTTTCAATGCTTTGATAGTAAATCTGAAATAGTGAAATCGAGGAGAGGAATGAGTTCGATCCGAAAAATTCGCAAGGCCGTGTTCCCTGTTGCAGGTCTTGGCACCCGCTTCCTGCCCGCCACCAAATCCATCCCCAAAGAAATGCTGACGGTCGTCGACAAGCCCGTCATTCAGTATGTGGTCGATGAGGCGCGCGAAGCTGGTATCGAACATCTGATTTTCGTCACCGGGCGCAACAAGGCGGTCATCGAAGACTATTTCGATGCGCAGGTTGAGCTTTATTCCACGCTCGCAGAGCGCGGCAAGAAGGCGGAACTGGAGCATCTTCAGGATATCCAGCCGCAGCCGGGAACGACAAGCTTCACCCGCCAGCAGGTGCCGCTCGGTCTTGGCCATGCAGTCTGGTGCGCTCGTGAGCTCGTCGGTGATGAACCCTTCGCTCTCCTGCTGCCAGATATGGTCATGCAGTCGAAGAAGGGCTGCCTGAAGGAGATGGTCGAGCTTTACGAAAAGACCGGCGGCAACGTCATCGCCGTGCAGGAATGCGACCCGGAAGAAGCGCATAAATACGGTATCGTCGGCAAGGGCGAAGCCATCGGCAGCGGTTTCGAAATCACGCAGATGGTTGAAAAACCTGCCAAGGGCACGGCGCCTTCCAATCTTTACATCAATGGTCGCTATATCCTGCAGCCGGAAATCTTCGAACTTCTGAGCAAGCAGGAAAAGGGCGCTGGCAACGAAATCCAGTTGACGGATGCCATGCTGAAGCTTGCCGACGCACAGAAATTCTTCGGCTTCGATTATCAGGGCCTGACATTCGACTGCGGCTCCAAGGCTGGTTTCATTGAAGCCAACGTTGCCTTTGCGTTGTGGCGCAACGACATTCGGCCTTCCGTCGAAAGCTCGATCGGCAATCTGCTGAACACCATCAAACCAGCCTGATATAACCAGTCAAATCTCTGGTCACGCCCCCTGCAAAGGGGGCGTTTTTTTATGGTCGCGGGTATTATTTCCGTGAAACTTGCTTTTTTTGACAATGACAATAGGCTTTTGGCCTAGTACGTACCCAAAAAAGTGTGAAACATCTTTTGGGTGCAATCGGTCAAACAGGTTCCTCCCCCTCATAAGGAATAAAGCATGCAGGAATTCCAGCAGACGATGGGTGCAGGCGCGCTCATCTCGATCGCGGTGGGCGCTGTTCTATTATTGCTTTTGCTCATCATCCGGTTTCGTGTCCATGCCTTCGTAGCGCTTATAATCGTCAGCCTCTTGACGGCGCTCGCGACCGGCATCCCGGCAGGCAATATTCTGACGACAATCACTTCCGCCTTCGGGTCAACCCTTGGCGGGGTGGCACTTCTGGTCGGTCTTGGCGCAATGCTGGGCCGGTTGCTTGAAATATCCGGTGGCGCACAGGCACTGGCCGACGATCTCATCCGACGGTTCGGCGAAAAGCGCGCGCCTATGGCGCTTGGCATCGCGTCGCTCATCTTCGGCTTCCCTATCTTTTTCGATGCGGGATTGGTCGTGATGCTTCCCGTGGTCTTCACCGTCGCACGGCGCCTTAAAGGAAGCTTGCTTCTCTACGGTATTCCGGTCGCAGCGGCCTTTTCGGTGATGCACGTTTTCGTGCCGCCGCATCCGGGCCCGGTGGCCGCATCCGAGCTTCTGGGTGCAGATGTGGGGCTTCTCATCCTCGTCGGGATCGTGGTCGTCATACCTGTCTGGTTCATTGCCGGGCACCTTTTTGGTGCATGGATCGGCAAGAAGATCGTACTTCCGATCCCCGATAGTTTTGATGCCGGGAAAAACGGAGAAGAAGCTGTCAATCCTCCGAGTTCCGGCTTGGTCATGTTGCTGCTTCTGCTGCCGCTGGTTCTGATCTTCATCAATACGGGGCTCGATTTTGCCCGCGCGCAAGGCTGGGTCAGTGCCGATGCAAACTGGTATCAGCTGGCGCGAATGATCGGATCGACGCCGGTTGCTCTCCTGATTTCAGTGCTGGTGGCATCCTATGTGCTCGGGCCACGGCGCGGCAGAGATGCAGCCAGCGTCGAACGCATTCTCGATTCGGCGCTCGGTCCGGTGTGTTCCATCATCCTGATTACGGGCGCAGGCGGCATGTTTGGCGGTGTTCTGCGTGCTTCCGGCATTGGCGACGCCTTGTCAAATGCGTTCGCCGATACAGGACTGCCTGTCATCGTGGCAGGCTTCCTGATCGCAACGATTTTGCGCGTAGCACAGGGGTCGGCAACGGTAGCGCTGATAACGGCTGCCGGGCTTATCCAGCCTGCCGTTCAGGCTGCCGGATATCACGGACTTGAGACCGCCGCGGTGGTGATCGCCCTTGCTGCTGGGTCGGTCATGCTCTCCCACGTCAACGATTCCGGTTTCTGGCTCGTCGGTCGTTTCTTCAATATGGACGTCAAGACAACGCTGAAAACCTGGACGGTTCTGGAAACCCTTATCGGGCTTCTGGGCTTCGGCATGGCGTGTATTCTGTTCTGGCTCGCTTAAACTCACGATAATACGGCATCCCGAAAGGGGTGCTGTCCTATCTCCACACTAGAGCATTTCCTGTTTTGATTGAATCATTGGAAATGCTCTATCTGTTGTTTTCAATCATGTCTTTATCCGAAGCCGGTTCCCGCTTTCGGGAGACATGCTCTAACGCTGCACCTTCACGCCGAGATAGACGCTGTCGGCGGTATATTCGCGATCGGAAATCTTGCTTGTCAGGAATTCGTGACGCAGGCGCGCATCCAGCCCGACAAACCGGTTGATCCAGTAGGTTGCCCCGATCTGCGCACCGATCGTGTAGTCGGTTCCGGTGCCATCCTTGTTCTGCCGGATATTCGCGTCGAGCCTGCCATTGAGGCTCAGGTCTGAACGTATGCGGTGCGTCACATCGAGGCTGGCAAAATGCAGGAGCGACCCTGCAATGCCGGGCGTGGTCGAAGTATCGACCATTGTCTGCGCATAGAGGGTTACATCGTTTCCGCGTAGCGGTGACCAGTTGAGCGCTGCATTGATCGACGGTCCGCTGATGTCGCCAAGACGAGAATCATCGCTGTTGGCGCGCATGTAACCGGCGGCGAATTCGCCGTTCAGCTTTTCGCCCATATCCAGCATCATACCGCCACGCAGGGCAAATTGTGATCCGCTGCGTTCATAGCCGTTGCTGTCTACCTTCTCGTCGAAGATGCGCTTGCCCAGCTCAACTTCAGTGAAGGGCTTGATTGCCGGGGACAAGCTGAAACCGCCGCGCAGCGTAATGCTGGCATAGGTGTTGTCGCGATCCTTCTGGCTGACCGTGCCGCCGGAGGACAATTCCGCATCGCCATAAATATTGTGCTCGACCCGTCCGGTTGCGCTGCCGAAGATCAGGCCCATGTCTCGTTCGACGCCGAGGCTTCCATTGAGTGTGTGAACCAGAGGCCGTTGCAATGCGCCGACGACCCCGTTCGGGCTTGACGCGCTTTCGCGGCGCAGCCGATAGCCTGCGCCAGTGTTGACGGTCGTCTGATCACCGAGATCGAAACGCAGTTTGCCCTGAATATCGACCTGCGGTTCGGAAACGTCTTCGCCCGAAATGGACTTGGCCCATGTGCCCGAAGCATCGAGTGTTGCCTGATGGCGCGCCCAGTCCGACTGTGCATTGAGCCGCAACGTGGTTTCGTTGAGAACGGCGCTGGAACCGCTTGCGCTGTTGTCGCCGTTGGTCGTGACACGGATACCCTGTTCCAGCGACGGTCGCAGGATAAACGAACCGGTGCGAATGCCGACCGGCGCGAACGGATCGGCTTCCTGCGTGGAGCTGCGCCCCTGCTCGGGCGATTGCCGGAGATTTTCGCGCTGTGCCCGGCCCGTTTCGTCGCTTGCGTCGGTATCGACCGAGCCAACACGAATATTGTCGGGTCGAAGCGGCTGACGGTCCTGCGGCACGGGAACGGTCGGAGCGGTTTGTGTTGTGGTGGTCGGGTCTGCCGCTGTCGTGTTTTCAGGCGGAGTATAACTGTCGTCGGTCGTCTCGCTGGTGCCGTCATCATATCCGGGGGCGGCAAGCCCACGATTTGCGAGCGTTTCCGGCGAGGAGGCTGAAAGCACGTCCTCGGCAACGCTTCCGCGCAGATAGGCTTCCTGAGCAAATGCAGAACCATGACAGATTGCTATCGCCACGCCCGACAAAAACAGGCATTGCAGCCTGCGGGCAATGGGCGTCGAACCGCCAGAAGGGGTCTTGGCAAATAGCATGTCGTGTTTTCAAACCGTCGCAACGTGGTAGATGAACGGTAAAGGCACATGGTTAATTCTTGGTTGCTGCGGCTGAATTCATGGCGATGCTCGCTGCACAAATGTTTGGACAACCGACTGTGAAAAAGTTAACCCTTGCCGCCATGGAAAAGCTCGATCAGATCATCCCTCCGGCAGATGCGGAAGCGACTATTGCTTCGGCGCTGCGCACCATAAAGACCGAAAATGCGGGCCTCGCAGCGCTTGAAGAAGCGCTGAATGACGGCCTTTCCGGCCCCTTTGTCGAAGCGGTGAAGCGTATCGTCGCCTCGCGCGGACGTCTGGTCGTTACGGGCGTCGGCAAGAGCGGCCATATCGGCTCCAAGCTCGCTGCTACTTTTGCCTCGACCGGTACTTCGGCATTCTTCGTTCATTCGGCGGAAGCCAATCACGGCGATCTCGGCATGATCGACCGCGACGATGTTATTTTGGCCATTTCATGGTCGGGTGAAACGGCAGAATTGAAGGGGATCGTCAATTATTCGCAGCGCTTCCGCATTCCATTGATCGCGATCACCTCACGTGAGGATTCTGCGCTTGGTCGTGCTGCGGATGTCGTGCTGCTCTTGCCGAAAACTGCCGAGGCCTGCCCGCATGGTCTGGCACCCACGACCTCAACCATGATGCAGCTTGCCATCGGTGATGCGCTGGCAATAGCACTTCTGGAAGCGCGCGGCTTCACCCCGAGTGACTTCAAGACATTTCATCCCGGTGGTTCGTTGGGGGCAAGTCTTATCCATATCCGCGATATCATGCATCGCGGCGAACGCCTCCCGCTGGTGGAAGTGGGCACCTCTCTGCCGGACGCGATGAAGGTTCTGGCGCAGAAGAGTTTTGGGTGTGTTGTGGTTGTCGACGGTGGTGGTGATCTGGCAGGCATCGTCACAGACGGCGATATATCGCGCAATCTGAGCCGAAACCTTGCGGCTTTGGCGGTTGACGACGTCATGACACGCAAGCCCAAGACGGTTGACCAGAACATGCTGGCGACGGCAGCACTCAACACCATCAATGAAAATCACATCGGCGCACTGATCGTCACCGAGGCCGGACGCCCGATCGGCTTGTGCATTTCCACGACCTGCTGCGGATCGGCGCTGCTTGATAGAGTATTGAGGCATTATATTTTGTAGGGCAGACATATTGCCCTACTGCCTTATTCTGCCACTTCAATCTCCAGCGAGACCGGATCAAAAGCCACAACGCGGACTTCTGTTCCGGTTGGCAGATCAGGGCCCTTCACGCGCCACATCGTATCGTTGATACGGATACGCCCGCGACCATTGATGATCGGTTCGGTCAATGTCGCGCGCTGGCCGACCAGCTGTTCACCGCGGCGATTGAGTAAGGGCTCGTCTGCATCGGTGCTGCGTGAGCCAAAAAAGCGACGCCCCACCAGCACGAAAATGACGGCCAGAACCAGAAACACAACCGTCTGAAACTGCCAGCCAAACCCTGTCGTCGAAGACAAGAGAAAGGCGAGCGCACCGGTTACAAGTGCTGCAAGCCCGAACCAGATGAAGAAGAAGCCGGGCGCCGAGATTTCCAGAATGAGCAGGATCAGCCCGAAAACGAGCCAGTTCCATATGCCAAGGCCGGACAGAAATTCGATAATCATGGCGCCCTCTCTTCTTTTTTGAGCAGCTTTAGCGCCCTGCGGAGGGAACGCTGCGCGGGCGGGAAGGGGTCGGCGGCTGCGGTGCCGGGTCTACCGGCCTGCTGCCATCACCAAAGACTTCCTTGGCAATTGCACCAATGCCGCCGAGCGAGCCGATAAGGGCACTCGCCTCAAGCGGCATCAGCACGACCTTTTGGTTCTTGGCGCTGGCAATATTGCTGAGAGCTTCCGTATATTTCTGTGCAACGAAGTAGTTAAGCGCCTGTACATTGCCGTTGGCAACGGCATCGGAAACCATGGTGGTGGCTTTCGCTTCGGCTTCCGCGAGGCGCTCGCGTGCCTCTGCCTCGCGCTTGGCCGCTTCCAGCTTGCCTTCAGCTTCGAGAATCTGTGACTGCTTCTGACCCTCGGCGCGCAAAATCTGCGCGTTGCGGTCGCCCTCGGCTTCAAGAACCTGCGCGCGCTTGTCACGCTCTGCCTTCATCTGGCGCGCCATCGAGGTGACGATATCTTCCGGCGGATTGATATCCTTGATTTCCACGCGGGTCATTTTGAGGCCCCACGGATGGGCAGCTTCGTCGACGACTCGTAACAGACGATCATTGATGGCATCGCGGTTCGACAGCAGCTCGTCGAGATCCATCGAACCCATGACGGTACGGATGTTGGTCATCGTAAGATTGAGGATCGCATATTGCAGGTTCGCGACCTGATAGGCTGCCTGTGCTGCGTTCAGCACCTGATAGAAAGCCACGCCGTCAACGCCGACAATGGCGTTGTCACGGGTGATGACCTCCTGCGTCGGCACATCAAGCACCTGCTCCATCATGTTGAGGCGCGCGCCGATACGGTCAAAAAATGGCACGATCAGATTGAGGCCGGGATTGAGGGTGCGCGTATAGCGTCCGAACCGCTCGACTGTGTAGTTGAACCCCTGCGGCACGGTCTTGATACCGGCAAACAGCGTTGCCAGAACCAGTGCGGCCAGAATGAGCAGCGTGATATCGAAACCGGTCATTGATTGTTTCCCTTTTAAGGCATTAAGGCAGTAGGGCAATATGACAATAGATGCTTTAGCGCGGCAAACATACTGCCCTAATCGCCTATTGCCTTACACCCATCCCTGCAATTCGCGGCGCACCAGTGTCTCGATGACCTTCATGCCGTCTTCGCTGTCGTTGAGACAAGGAATATGGCTGAAATTCTCGCCGCCGTTTTCCATAAATTCTTCAGCAGCCTCATTGCCGATCTCGTCAACTGTTTCCAGACAGTCGGCCACGAAACCCGGATTGAGAACGGCCATCGACTTGACCCCGTGCTTGGCCAGTTCTTCCACCGTTTCGTCGGTATAAGGCTGGAGCCATTCTTCCGGGCCGAAGCGCGACTGGAATGTGGAACGAAACTGGCTGTCATCAAGGCCCAGCCGGGCCTGCAGCAGGCGCGATGTTTCAAGACATTGCTGGCGGTAGGGGTCGCCCTTGTCCGAATAGCTTTTCGGAATGCCATGATAGGATGCGAGGACCACTTCCGGCTTGAAGGAAAGTGTTTCCAGATGTTTCTCGATGGAGCGGGCCAGTGCTTCGATGTAAACGGGTTCCGTCTCGTAAGACGGGACGATGCGCACCGCTGGCTGGAAGCGCTTTTTCATGAGCGCTTCGAAGAACTTGTCGTTCACCGTCGCGGTCGTCGTTGCCGAATATTGCGGATAGAGGGGGAACATGACGATCCGCTCGCAACCTTGCTGCAGCAGACGGTCGGTCACGCTTTCAATGGAGGGCTGGCCATAGCGCATTGCCCAGTCCACGACCACATTCGGATAGTCGGCAAGCGCCTTGGCAAGCTTCTCGCCCTGCGCGCGCGTATAGGTCCGCAGCGGAGATTCGTTTTTCTCGCGGTTCCAGATGCGGTCGTAAAGCTTGCCGGAACGCTTCGGGCGAGTGTTGAGAACGATGCCGTAAAGGATCGGATACCAGATAAGACGCGGCCATTCGATGACGCGGCGATCCGAGAGAAACTCGGCCAGATAGCGGCGCATCGGGCCGTAACTCGTGCCATCCGGTGTGCCGAGATTGACCAGCAGAACACCGACCTTGGGCAGTTTTGCCTGCACCTCAGTTTTGGTTGTCTGGCTGGGCTTCTCCTGCACTTTATCCATCTCACTCATCTTCCGACTCCTGTTCAGCCGGAAAACTAGAGAAAAAAAGACAAATTACAATCCTGACAATTGCCGCTGGCGCAATTCTATCGGCGCGAATGTTTTTCGCGCCGTAAATATCTGAAACTTACGCAAGATATCGGGTGCTTATGCTGCCGCGCGACGCGTCAGGGAGAAGCGCGAACCCGACGACGACGTGCAGTTGAGCTGCGTCGGAGAAACAAGTGCGCAGTTCACTTTTGAAGACGTGCCGCGCACGATGGAACGCATGTCGATCTCGACAAGCTGCGGCGACTGGTAACGGTAGTTGCCTTCGGCAAGCTTTTCGTTTGTGTCGGTGGAGCGGGTCTCGAAAATGCCGCCGTTGAACGACGAGACGATGCCGTTTGGATCGACCCAGCTGCCTTCGATGCCGGCAGGGGCGCGGGATACAGTCGGGACATTGCCGCCGACCGGGCCAGTCGTTTCACACGCGGCCAACGCCAGCGACATGACTGCAAGAGGGGCAATGATGCGGAAGCGTTTCATATCCATGCTCTCCATTAAAGCATTTTCGGGCCAGAACTGCGAAATGGCTGGCGTCTGAAATGCGTAAAACCAAGTATTTAGAGCGGCTTCAACGATTCCGTGCTGATTGGAACCGCTCGGGGATGGTTAGTTTGATGTATTGAAACTTGCACGAAAACAAGCCCTCATTGTGAGGAATGGGCCTCCGCCTGTCGATTTGTTGACAATGATGCAAGATCGCCGCGCAGAGTGGAAGGCTGTGCCCGATCTTTCCGTTTCGCTGTCACGACCCGAAAATCAGCATTGCCGATATAAACATCATGACGGCGACGATCACCGACGATGCTGAAAGTGCGCGACGAAGATAGTGCTTGAGCGCAGTACTGTTCTTGAACGAGACCATGGAGGCAATGGATTTCGTTAACTGGTAGAGAGCGAGATAGAGGACAATCGAGATTAGCCCGATCGTCCATCCAAACTGCACCGTCTGGCTGGGATGCCCCGGCACACCTAGAATCCAGGGCAAGACCAGAAGTCCGCAGATCAGAGCCATCAGATCAGGAAACCGGCTTACAGCCAGCCTTATCGTATTGCGGGCAAATATCGATAAACGCACATATTCCTCATGGAATGGCCCGGTCGAAGCCGGGCCAGCTTGATTAGCGAACCAGAATATTCCGGAATTGCCACGGATCCTTGGTATCGAGGTCTTCCTTGAACAGATGGCCGCGACCTTCCAGCGGTGTCCAGTCAGTGTAATAGCCGTTCAACGGACCCAGATATTGCATCTGGACTTCAAGGCAACGGCGGTAATCCATCTCGTCGGTCTCGACGATGCCGCTGCGCGGATTCTCCAGCGCCCAGACCATACCCGCCAGAACGGCTGAGGAAACCTGCAGGCCAGTCGCGTTCTGATAAGGCGCAAGTTTGCGCGCTTCCTCTACGGTCAACTGCGAGCCGTACCAATAGGCATTCTTGTCGTGGCCATAAAGCAGCACGCCAAGTTCATCACTGCCGTCCAGAATTTCATGCTCTTCCAGAACATGCTGCACGGGTTGCGCCTTGCCGCTTGCGCCGAACATTTCGTCAAGAGCCAGAATGGCGTCATTGCTCGGGTGATAGGCGTAGTGACAGGTCAGGCGGAAATCAAGCTTGCCCTTCTTGTCGCGCAGCGTGAAAAAATCGGCGATGGAGATCGCTTCATTGTGGGTGACGAGCAAGCCATATTGCGCGCCGAGCGTCGGACACCAGGTACGAATACGGGTATTGCCGCCCGGCTGTTCAAGGAAAATTGCGGCCTTGTTGCCCTTCTTCTGCTTGCGGGCATTCTTGGGCATCCATTTTTCATGGCTGCCCCAGCCAAGCTCTGCCGGTTGTAAGCCTTCGGCGATGAACCCTTCGACGGACCATGTATTCCAGAATGTGTTGAAAGGTTTCGGCTCTTTTGCGCGTTGGGTATCGCGTTCGGCGATGTGGATACCCCTGACGCCGGCTTTTTTCATCAGTTTCGCCCAGCCGTGGCGATCATCCGCTGCCGGTTCGGTGAAATCGAGCTTCAGTTCAGTCGCAAGATCGACGAGCGCTTTCTTGACGAACCACGAGACCATGCCCGGATTGGCACCGCAGCAGGAAACTGCGGTCGTGCCGCCGGGATTCTTGCGCTTTTCAGCGCGAACCGTTTCGCGCAGCGCATAGTTGGTTCGCGAGGCATTGTCTGCGTCTTCATCGAAATAGAAGCCGAGCCAAGGCTCCACCACGGTGTCGATATAAAGCGCGCCATGCTCTCGGGCGTAACGCATCAGATCGAGTGATCCGGTATCGACCGAAAGATTGACGATGAAAGGCTGGCCTTCCGTTTCTTTCAAGAGAGGTCCAAGAACCTTCTTGTAATTGTCCTTGGTGATTGCTTCCTTGATGAAGCGGATGCCCTTGTCATCGAGGATTTTGCGATTGGCGTCGCTCGGATCGATCACGACCATGCGCGACTTGTCGAATTTGAAATGACGTTCAATCAGCGGCAGGGTACCGCGCCCGATCGACCCAAAGCCGATCATGATGACGGGGCCGGTTATCTCGCCATAGACTTGCCATTTCGCTTTCGCCATTTTCTTCCTCTGAGGTGCCGCAGAATTGCGGTGTTGGGTTATCCTTAGCCCGGTTTAGCTTATGCGCGGGAACGATAACACAACTTCATAGAAAGAAAGAAACGTCACAAGCCTATGACATCAATACATGTTTAATGCGGATTGGCTTTTTAAGCCTCGATCAGCTGTGCGCGGATCATGCCGCGCAGCGAATTGCCGACGAGAATGTTGCGCGCATTTTTGAGCGTTTCGACGGTAACGATACCCTCTTCGACAACATTGTTGTTCAGCAATTCACGGCGCAGAACCCCGTCGAGGAGGCCGCATGATAGGGCGGGCGTCGTGCAGGTCGTGCCGCCAACATCGAGAAATATCGACGTAATGGTTCCCTCACAGACTTCGCCGCGATCATTGAGCAGGATGACTTCGTCGATCTCCGCCGGCGAGTACTCCTCGCGCGCTGCGATATAGGCCTGCCGTCGCGTCGTCTTGTGGCGCAACAGAGTATCATTGTGATCAAGGTGCGTGCGGGCAATTGCGATTCGCCAGATCGTCTGGCAGGAGAGTGGCTCAAAAGGTATGGTCGAGACAGTGGTCACGCCATCGGGCGCAAGTGTCAGCCGCACCTTCAGGGCCTGCTCACCGGTTCCGCTTTCTGAAACCTTCTGCCGGACAGCTTCCATATTGCAGGAAAAACCGAGTTCACGGGCGGAATTTTCGAGACGCGCCATATGCAAATCGAAGCGTAAAACGCCCGAGAGCGGTTCCCAGCGCATGGTTTCGATCAGCTGATAATCCGGCTCCATGATCACAGCCTGCGCCCCGTGTGGCTCGACAGTGCCGCGAACCGTGCTTTCAGAAGACATTCCTCGTACTCCGCTTGCGCCGTGGAATCGAAGACCACGCCACCCCCGACGTTGAAGATCGCACGATTTTCATCGAGAAGCGAGATCGTGCGAATGGCAACGTTGAAACGCATCCGCCCGCTTGGCTCGATCCAGCCGAGCGAGCCGCAATAAATGTCGCGCGGCCCGGCCTCCAGTTTACGCAGGATTTCCATGGCGCTGATCTTTGGTGCGCCGGTGATCGAGCCGCATGGAAAAAGGGCTGCAAAGAGCGTGCGCAATGGCAGGTTTTCTTTCAGTCTGGCCCGCACGCGGCTGATCATCTGGTGGACGGTGGGATAGGTTTCGATGCGGAAGAGTTCCGGCACATCGAGCGATCCTACTTCGCTGACAAGCGAAATGTCGTTGCGAAGCAGATCAACGATCATACGGTTTTCGGCCTGATTCTTCGGGTCGTTCAGCAGAAACTGGCGGTTCTGCTCGTCTTCTTCAGGCGTCGCACCGCGGGGCATGGTGCCTTTCATCGGATGGGTTTCAATCCACCCGTCGCCGTCGACTTCAAAGAAAAGTTCCGGCGAGCGCGACAGGACAACCGGTCCACCAAGATCGCAATAGGTCGCGTAGCGAACCGGCTGACGTTTTGCGAGCATGTTGAACAGGATCAGCGGATCGCCGCCCCATTCCGCATGGATCGGAAAGGTGAGGTTGCCCTGATAGCAATCGCCTTCGCGCAAGTGCTGGTGCAAGCGTTCGAAGCGGGGCGCATAGTCGTCAAACGACCATTGCGCGACCGGATTGCGCAGAAAGGTGGCATTGTCTTCGCCGCGGCCGTGCATAGACTGGTCGGAAGGGCCATCGAACACGCCGAAGCAGAGAAGCGGGGCATCGCGTCCCTCTGGCAGCAACGGCTTCAGCTTGGGCTCGAGAAGATAGCCGGCTTCATAGGATAGATAACCCGCAAGCCATTTTCCGGCATTATGGGCCGCCTGCATCGCATCCCATGCGGGTTCAAATTCATCAGGTGTGTCGGCGCGAATGATCGATGAGGGGGCCGTGAAAAGCACATCGCGGCCCGCCTTGTCATCCCGGAACAGGATAAGCGGCTTATTGCTTTGGTGAGTCACGCAAGTGCTCGGTCTTCCATGGCTTCAAGCTCGTCGATGATGCCTTCGATCACCGACAGGCCCTTGCTCCAGAAATCCGGATCGCTTGCATCCAGACCGAACGGCGCAAGCAATTCCTTGTGGTGCTTGGTCCCGCCAGCCTTCAGCATGTCGAAATATTTCTGCTGGAAGCCCTTTTCCGAGTTCTGGTAGACCGCATAAAGCGAGTTCACCAGACAATCGCCGAAAGCATAGGCATAGACATAGAATGGCGAATGGATGAAGTGCGGGATATAGGTCCAGAAGGTTTCGTAACCCGAATTGAGATTGACGGCATCGCCAAGGCTTTCGCGCTGCACATCCATCCAGATTTCGCCGATGCGTTCTGCGGTCAGTTCGCCTTCGCGGCGCTCGGTGTGGACGCGACGTTCGAACTGGTAGAAGGCTATCTGGCGCACGACCGTGTTGATCATATCCTCGGCCTTCTGCGCCAGCATGGCCTTGCGCTCGCGCTTGTCTTTCGTGCGCTCCAGAAGCGAACGGAAGGTCAGCATTTCGCCGAACACGGATGCGGTTTCAGCAAGCGTCAGTGGCGTTGAGGCCATCAGAGCGCCCTGACCACCCGCCAGAACCTGATGCACGCCATGGCCCAGCTCATGTGCCAGCGTCATCACATCGCGCGGTTTGCCCATATAATTGAGAAGCACGTAAGGATGCGCAGACGGAACGGTCGGATGTGCAAAGGCGCCCGGCGCCTTACCGGGGCGGACCGGCGCGTCGATCCAGTTCCTGTCGAAGAATTTCTTCGCAATCTCGGCCATTTCCGGTGCGAAATTGCCATAGGCAGAAAGCACGGTATCGCGCGCTTCATCCCAAGGAATGAGCGCCTGCGGCGTTTCCGGCAGCGGCGCGTTGCGATCCCAGTTTTCAAGCTTTTCGAGGCCGAGCCATTTGGCTTTCAGGGCATAATAACGGTGCGAAAGGCGTGGATAGGCGTCTTCCACCGCCTTGGCGAGTGCGTCCACCACTTCCCGCTCGACGCGGTTGGCAAGGTGGCGGCTGTCGGCAATATCCTGAAAACCGCGCCAGCGATCGGAGATTTCCTTGTCCTTGGCGAGCGTGTTGGTGATCAGCGTGAATGTGCGCAGATTGGCGGCAAAAGTCTTTGCCAGTGCATCGGAGGCTTTTTTACGCACGGCTCCATCGGCGTCCTGAAGCATGTTCAGCGTCGGCTCGATGCTGAGTTCCTTGCCATCGATTTCAAAGCGAAGCCCTGACATCGTTTCATCGAACAGCCGGTTCCAGGCGCTGTAGCCGGTAATCGACTTTTCATGGAAGAGCTGCTCCAGCTTGTCATCGAGCTGATATGGCTTGTCCATGCGCAGATCGGTCAGCCATGGGCGATAATGGCCAATGGCTTCGTTATCGCTCATCGCCTTTTCGAGAACTGCATCCTCGATGCGGTTCAGTTCAAGGCCGAAGAAAATGAGATGGGTGCTGGCGTCGGTCAGCTTTTGCTGCACATCACCGAAAAGCTTCATGCGCTTCGGGTCGGACGTGTCGCCATAATAGTAGAGGCCCGCGAAGGAGCCGATACGGCCCATCAGTTCGTCCAGAGCCTCGAATTCCTTGATTGCATCGACAAAATTGCCGCCATTGGTCTTGGCTGTTTCGTCGCCGAGCTTGCCTTTCCAGCGTTTCTCGAAGGCTGCAGCGTCCTTCATAGCCTTTTCGATATCGTTTTTCAGTTCTGCGCTGTCCGCAGACGGATAAAGATCGCCCAGATTCCATTCCGGCAGGTTGCCGAGGTCAGTCGTTTCGGCAGCAACCGCATCACTGGCCGGTGCGTACAAAACCTTGTTGAAGGAAACGGATTCTGAAAAGCGGGTCATGAACATTCTCCAAGAGCATTTCCAGAAAAAGTGCGAAACGGTTTTTCGTCGGATAATGCGTACAAACAAAGAGATAGAGCGGTTCCACGATTCCGCGTTAACCGGAACCGCTCTACTAGGCCTCTTCTCGCATGTCTTGCCAGGATCGCCAAGAGGTGGGAAAAGCGCCTCGAAATTTTGTGATGGCCTGTCCCGCGGTGGATTGCAGAAAAGCAAATACCTGAATCGGGGAGTGGATTCAGGATACAATTTTTGTGAATGGGACGTTCAGGTACATTTAGTACCTTGCATTCGACGAAGGCTTGCCTCCAAATAACGCGCCTGGAATATGAGACATTTAAACTGTTTAAGTATTTTGGGCGTGGGAACTCCATAGGTTGATGATAGCTGTTAATGGCCACGCGCATACTCATAGCGGATGACGATCCGATTCATCGGCGCAATCTTGAAGCGATAGTCATGCGCATGGGCTATCGGACCATTCTTGCTGACGGTGGAGCAAGCGCACTCGGTTTCGTAAGCCAGCGTAAGGACATCGTCCTGATGCTGCTTGATCTATCGATGCCGGACATGGATGGCCTGACCGTTTTGCGCCGGATGCGCGAAGCTGGAAATAATGTTCCTGTTATTGTTCTCGTTCAGAATGATGATCTCCAGCCGGTTCTGCTGGCAATGAAAATGGGCGCGGTCGATTTTGTGACCAAGCCCGTCGCCTTCGAGCGTGTGCAGGTTTCGGTTTCCAATGTTCTGAAGATCGATGCGCTGACGCAGGAAATCCGCCGCGCCCGCTCATCCCTGAAAGCTCATCTGACACTTTCCGACATGGCGATCAAAAGCCCGGAAATGGAGCGGGTCAGCATTCTGGCACGTCGTGCCTCGGCGCTGGATGCACCGCTTCTGATCGAAGGAGAGCCCGGCAGCGGCAAGGAAACACTGGCGCGCGCTATTTGCAGCGGCGGTGCTCGCTGGCGTGGCCCTTTCGTGACCGTTGATTGCCGTACCTTGACCGTCGACAATGCCGACGAAGTTTTCTTCGGCGTTTCGACCGCGCGGCGCGATCGCCGCGAGGATGATGTCATCCGCAGCCTCGGAAAACTCGTGGAAGCCGATGGTGGGACGCTCTTTCTGGATGAGGTGGGTGCACTGCCACGCCACACGCAGATCAAGCTTTTTGCCGCCATGCAGTCCGGCCAGTTCGAAACCGGCGGGGGAGGCGAGCGCGCGCTGTCCAACGCCCGCATAATGGCATCGAACAGCCGTCCTTTGGCGGATCTCGTCCATATGGGGCGTTTCCATGCAGGGCTTTACCATCTGCTCGGCTCCTTTGCCGTTGCTATGCCGCCGCTGCGCAACCGTCTGGAAGATATTCCGATCCTGCTGCATCAGTTCATGATGCGCTATGTCAGCGAAGAGCGGATGGGGCACATCACCGGCATCACCACCCATGCGCTGGAAAAGCTGAAGACCTATCATTGGCCCGGCAATGTGCGGGAGCTGAAAAATGCCGTTTATCGTGCCGTCCTTCTCTGCGAGACTGGCGAACTGACGGCAGCTGATTTCGCACAGATCGGTGCGGGGGCAGAGGCTGCAAGGGCAGTGCAGCAATCGGTTCGGTTCAACCTTGTCGATCACGATCCGACGGTGAGTGGTCAGTCGGGCTTGTTCAGCGGGATCGATGGGGCAGGCGAGGTGCGCACGCTTGCCGCAGCCGAAGAAGAAATGATCCGGTTCGCGATTGCTCATTATGACGGGCAAATCAGTGAAGTTGCTCGTCGTTTGGGCATTGGAAGAACCACACTTTACCGGAAGCTGAAGGAATATGGCATCGATGTGACGTCGATTTCCGGTAAGGGACCGGGTGCCGATGAGGAGGGGGAGACTACCCCTTTCAACCGTGCTGCCAGTTGACGGAAATCTGCGTAACCAATTGAATTTTAGTCGTTTATAATAGATTGGCTGTCACGCCTGGCAGGTACTGTTGCCGATTAAAGACTGTTAATAATTTTTTAACCATGACAAAAATAGATGCGCGTGTGTGGCTTTTTTGCCATGGTGTTTCCTCATTTGTTGTTCACTAAGCGTCCATTAACCATTAAATCCGACAATCGGAGCTCGAGCGGAACTGGGACGCAGGCTTTTTGTGGCACCACAAAGAAAGTCCCGAGGGATGCCTGGAGAATGCTTCTGGGGCGGAAAACGGTAAGGCGATACGATTCGATGAACAGCATATCGACCATTAAAGCGCGCTTTGCGAAGGTTTGGACCGGGATGAAGGCATCTATGTCCGTTCCGTCTGCCCTTGCCGCTGCTGCGGTTCTCATGGCGCTGTCTCCTTCGCAGGCTTCGGCTGAAACCCGCTCTCTCAAGCTTTATTACGTTCACACCGGTGAAAAAGCGGAAATCGTCTTCAAGAGAAACGGTCGCTTTGACGCCCAGGGTTTGAAGAAGCTGAACGTTTTCCTGCGAGACTGGCGCCGCAACGAGCCGACCAAGATGGACCCGCGCCTGTTCGATCTGGTCTGGCAGGTCTATCGCTCCACTGGATCGAGTCAGTATATCACCGTCGTTTCCGCTTATCGTTCACCGGCCACCAATGCCATGCTGCGCTCGCGTTCCGCGAAGACCGGCGTTGCCAAGAAGAGCCAGCATATGCTCGGCCGGGCGATGGACTTCTATATTCCTGGCGTACCTTTGGCAAAATTACGCGGCATCGGCATGCGCTATCAGATTGGTGGCGTTGGTTATTATCCGCGTTCCGGCTCGCCATTCGTCCACATGGATGTTGGCAATGTTCGCTCCTGGCCGCGCATGAGCCGCCGCGAACTGCTCGCACTCTTCCCGGATGGCAAGACCGCTCACCTTCCAGCAGACGGCAAGCCGTTGCCGGGCTATGAGCAGGCATTGGCCATGATCGAGAAGCGCAAGGCCGGTGGCGGCGAGATTTTGATGGCCAGCAATTCCGCGCCGCGTCGCAGCAAGAGCCTGTTCGGTGCGCTGTTTGGCGGCGGTGCCGACGAAGAAGAAGACACTGGTGATGTGAGCGCCCCGCCGGCGACGGCACGGCCGGCTCGCGCCGCGCCTGCGCGTCAGGCTCCGGCAGCGGTTCCGGAAGAGCCGGTCCAGCAGCCGCGTGAAACCATGGTTGCTGCTCTGCCTGCCCGCGATGCTCCGCTTCCGGTACAGGCACCGCGTCCGGAAACGGGCCTTGATGCACAGGCCGCAGCCGAAGTCCCGGTCGCCGCACTAAACGTTCCTATCCCGGCTCGCAAACCCGCAATGGCGCCACAGGATGCCGTCGCGCTCGCCGCAGCGGAGCCTGCCGCCGATGCGGCAGCTGCCGCCCGTGCCGCCGTGGATGCGAATACGGTTCAGGTTGCCGATGCTGGCACGCCTTCGCCGCTGATGAATGGTTTTGTGCCAATCCCGTCGGCTCGCCCGCAGCTTGAAACGGATAATATGCAGCTTGCAGCTGCGGTGGTGCCGTCAGCGCGTCCGACGCGTCCGGGTGAAAACACTGCCACAAACGGTCAGGATGCGATTGCCGCGCTGGTCAATAGCCAGCAGGCCGAACCGACGCAGCTTGCCGATGCAGGCAATGCGGCTGTGCCGCAGCCGGGCGAAACAGCAGCGTTCCCGCTGCCGAAGGAAGCGCCGCGTGCCAACACGCAGCTTGCCCTGCTTTCCAAGAGGGATGAGATCGGCGAACTGATCGCACCGCCTTCTGACGATTATTATGACAGCAAGCCGGTTGCAGACTCTGCGCCAAAACAGGCTCCGGCAGCTGTGCAGACAGCTTCGGTTGCCCGCACGGCACCGGCAAAGCCGACAGCCACTGCTTCTGCCGCAGTCCATAAACGGGTCGCAGCGATTGGCAAGGCAGCCGAGACGGGCGTTCGTACCACCGCGAAGGGCGGACGTTATGTAGCCAAGGCCCAGTCCAAGCCGCGTGCAGTTGTCCAGCCTGCGGTAATGCCAACTTCGGAAGTCGCCATGTCGACGGAATCGGTGTCGAGCACCATACCGGTGACCAATCCGGTCCTCCGCAACGATGCGATGCGCTCTGCACCGGCCATGGTCTACACGGCAGGTTTCCAGCGTGGCAATCTGCCGACCGAACGCGCCAACCAGTTCAGCGGCAATGCCGTTACCTTCCTGACAGTGGCCAAGTTCACGGAAACCAACTGATCGCCATCCAAACGATGACAAACCAAAAGAAAAGGGGCCTTCGAGGCCCCTTTTTACATCCCATATGAGCTTACTCAGCTTTTCAGATCAGCTGCTTCGCTTGCAAGGTCGGTGATTGCATCCCAGTCGCCAGCCTCGACGAGTTCTTTCGGTGCAACCCAGGAGCCGCCGACGCAGACGACGTTCGGCAGCGACAGGTAATTCCTGGCGTTTGCAAGGCTGATGCCGCCTGTCGGGCAGAAGAAGGTTCCGGCCAGCGGAGAGGACAGCGCCTTCAGGAACGATGCGCCGCCAGCCTGTTCAGCGGGGAAGAATTTCAGATGGGTATAGCCCTCTTCGCGGAGCGCCAGCATTTCGCTCGGCGTAATGGCGGCGGGCAGAAGTGGCACGTCGCTGTCGTTGGCGGCAGCGACGATGTATTTCGTTGCGCCGGGGCTGACGATGAAGCGCGAACCAGCTTTCGCTGCATCCTCATATTGTTTGGCATTGAGGATCGTCCCGGCACCGACGATTGCTTCCGGCACTTCCGACGCAACCGCGCGGATGGCATCGAGTGCGGCAGCCGTGCGCAGGGTGATTTCGATTGCTGGCAATCCGCCTTTGGCAAGCGCGCGTGCCAGCGGAACAGCATGTTCCACCTTGTCGATCAACAGAACCGGAATGACCGGCTGGCCTGTCATGATGGGGACGAGAAGATCGGTTTTCTGGGACATCGGCTTGCTCGGCTGTTTGAGTGGATAAATCGATTTAAATCTCCTTCGTCGGTTTGTCCACCATTGAAGAAGGCTTGATCACGCGGCTCTTTTAAAGTTCTCAAGCCGCTTTTGCCAGCGCTGATAGGCTTCGGCCATGCGTTTGTCATATTCGTTGCGGGCAAAAGCCGGGCCGTTATAGCGTCGGGCGAACTCGCGCCAGTTACGGGCCTTCAGCACGTCGAGAAGCTCTGCCTTTTCGATGAAGCGCAGCATCAGCCGCGCCTGCCCGGCAATCGATCCGCGTGCTTCCGCCACAAGTTCATCAACGGTGGCATAACCAAGCCATTCCCAATGCGCACCCATAACCTGCCCCAGCCCCCAGGAGGTGGATTCGAGCGCTGCCTTTTTGCTCAAGCCCATCGCACGTTCAAGCAGAAGCCAGCGCGCGGTTTGCGATTTCGGATTGCGTATCTGGCCTGCGACTGGGGCGGACAGGCCGTTGCTTCTCGCGTAGTCACGCAGACGACCGGACAGCCTGCGGTCAAAATAATGCCCTTCGAACCGGATGGCCGGTTCCTTGCCTCCGCTGATATCGAATAGCGCCTGCCCGCCGCTTTCCACTTCCGCAATTGCCAGCAAAGCCGCCGGGTTGATCTTCGTCTCATCTGCCATTGTCGTCAGGGCTGCAATTGTCTGGCTGTCGAACATATCTCTCTCCTCGAAAAGTGGTCTTCGAGGCGGATTTTGGGGCGTCTTGGTCGCATGAGGATAAAGTTGACTTGAATTCGCCGTTTGTGGGGATTAGTTGCGGGATAGTTTTCAAAGAAGATAGAACCGATGAGCAATTTGCCTTTCACCGTTGCCGCCCTTTATTGCTTTGCGCCGCTCCCGCAATATGAAAGCCTGCGCGAGCCGCTTGCCAGGCTTTGCTGTTCGAATGGCATCAAGGGAACGCTGCTTCTGGCGGCGGAAGGCATCAACGGGACGGTTGCAGGCACACCCCACGCAATTGAAAGGCTGGTGCAGCACATCACGGCTATCCCCGGTCTGGCTGACCCGGAGCTAAAATATTCCCATGCGACCGAAATGCCGTTCCATCGCATGAAGGTGCGGCTGAAGCGTGAGATCGTCACCATGGGTGTCGATGGTATCGATCCGCTGAAAAGCGTCGGCACCTATATCGCGCCGCAGGACTGGAACGCACTCATCGCCGATGAGAACACCGTCGTGGTCGATACGCGCAACGATTATGAATATGCCATCGGCACATTCGAAGGGGCGCTTGATCCGCAGACCAAGACTTTTCGCGAGTTCCCCGAATGGGTCGAGCAGAACCGCGACAAGCTGGAAGGCAAGAAGATCGCCATGTTTTGCACAGGCGGTATTCGCTGCGAAAAGGCAACGGCCTTCGTCAAGGGGCTGGGCTTCGACGATGTCTTTCATCTAAAGGGCGGTATCCTGAAATATCTTGAGGAAGTTCCGCGTGAAGACAGCATGTGGAACGGCGAGTGCTTTGTGTTCGACGAGCGTGTGGCCGTGGGCCATGGCCTTGCTGAAAGCGATGTCGAACTGTGCCGCGCTTGCCGCCGCCCGATTTCGCCGGAGGACAAGCTTTCACAGTTTTTCGAGGAAGGCGTTTCCTGTGCCGGTTGTTATGACGAGCGCACGCCGGAAGATCGCGCCCGCTACGCAGAACGCCAGAAGCAGGTGAAGCTCGCCGAAATGCGCGGGGCGCACAAACATATCGGCAGCTGACGGCATTTTGCGGCAATGCTCTAAAGCGCATCCCGAAAAGTGCGAAACGGTTTCGGACAAGATGCGCGTCAGAACAAAACAATAGAGCATTTCCAATGTTTTAATCAAAACAGGAAATGCTCTATTGCCGCATGCTCCCCACAGGGCTGGTCAAACAGATTTCATCCCATTATGGTGGCTCTGGTTCCGGAACGATCTGAATTCGTTACGGAATTTGGGCGGCTTTTGCATGGACGCCCGTGCATCAAGGGTTTGACGGCATCCGGGTCGCGTTTGCCTCCATCACACCCATCATCGCAAGTCGGGGCATAGGAAATCTCCAATGCTCATACAGAAACAGCGCCGGTTTTCCGGCGGATGATGGTTTGCCTGTCGTCGCAGGCAATATGGAGGATATTCATGAAGAAACTGATCGCCGCATTTCTCATCACCGTTGCTGCGGGTACCGCCTCGGTTGCCCATGCTGCCGAGAAGGTGACCGTTTTCGCTGCCGCCAGCATGAAAGACGTTATCGAAGAAGCTGCCAAACAGATGAAGGCCAAGGACGGTACCGAAGTGGTCGCGTCGTTTGCATCTTCGTCGGTTCTGGCCAAGCAGATCGAGCAGGGCGCTCCGGCGCAGATTTTCATTTCCGCCGATCTCGACTGGATGGATTATGTCGAAAAGGCCGATGCCATCGACAAGGCTTCACGCAAGGTGATCGCCGGCAATGCGCTGGTGATTGCAACGCAGAAAGACACGCCGAAGGGTGACGCCAAGGAGCTTTTGAGCGCCGGTCGTTTTGCCATGGGTGATCCGTCAAATGTCCCGGCGGGCAAATACGGCAAGGCAGCGCTTGAAAAGCTCAACATTTGGAAAGACGTCGAGAAGAATGGCGTGTTTGCCGAGAATGTTCGCGTTGCGCTGCAATATGTCAGCCGCGCGGAAGTGAAGGCGGCCATCGTCTACGCGTCGGACCGTGCCGCAGCACCGGAACTGGTCGAAGCCTATCGCTTCCCGGCAAGCAGCCACGCCCCGATCCTTTACCCGGCGGCACTTGTTGCGAAGAACGAAACTGATGCCGCCAAGGCTTTCTTGGCTTTCCTTGAAAGCGATGCCGGTCAGGCGATCATCAAGGACAAGGGCTTTGTGGGAGCTGCGGAAGCTGCTGAATAGTGATGGCCAAAGATGATTGAGAGTAATGTCTGGCAGATTGTGTCTCTGTCGCTCCGGGTTGCCGGAATAGCCATCATTGTTGCGCTGCCAGTTGCCTTTATCGTCGCCTGGATTCTTGCCCGGTTCAATTTTCCGGGCAAGTCTCTGGCGCAGGCTATCATCACCATGCCGCTGGTCCTGCCGCCGGTGGTGACGGGCTATCTGCTTTTAATCCTGTTTGGCGCGCGGGGCGCTCTGGGAGCGCCTCTGCAGGAATTGTTCGGTCTTTCCTTTGCCTTTCGCTGGACGGGCGCCGCACTTGCCGCCGGTGTCATGGCGTTTCCGTTGCTCGTCCGGCCGATCCGGCTTTCGATAGAGGGGCTTGATCGCGGGCTAGAGGAAGCGGCGCGCACGCTTGGCGCGAACCGGTTCACGGCCTTCTTCACGGTCATTCTGCCGCCCTTGCTGCCCGGTGTGCTTGCAGGCGCAGTGCTTGGTTTTGCCAAGGCTCTGGGTGAGTTTGGCGCTACGATCACATTCGTATCCAACATTCCCGGCGAAACGCAGACCCTTTCGCTTGCCATTTATGCCCTGATGCAGACGCCAACGGGTGATGCCGAAGCATTCCGTTTGATTGCCATATCTGCAGCTATCTCAATTGCCGCCGTGGTCCTTTCCGAGTGGTTGCAGCGCAGGCTTGCGGGAGCGACAAAATGAGCGGGCTTGCTGTCTCGATCAAAGGGCGCAATGGCAGGTTTCCTGTCGAGGCTGATTTCGCCGCCGACTGGGGCGTGACTGCATTGTTTGGCCATTCGGGCGCCGGCAAGACGACGCTTCTGAAAATGATTGCCGGAACACTCCGTCCGGAGAGCGGACGCATTGCCGTGGGTGACTTCACACTGTTCGATGCCGAAAAGGGTGTCAATCTTCCGCCGGAAAAGCGCCGCATCGGCTATGTGTTTCAGGAAGCGCGGTTGTTTCCGCATATGAGCGTGAAGCGGAACCTGACTTATGCGCGTTGGGCCGGGCACAGGCAGGCGACGCGGAGCTTTGACGAGGTGGTGGCGCTGCTCGGCATTGATGATCTTCTCGACAGGCGACCGTCCACACTTTCAGGTGGCGAGCGCCAGCGTGTCGCCATTGGTCGCGCGCTGTTGTCTGATCCCGCACTTCTTTTGCTGGACGAGCCGCTTTCTTCACTCGACCATGCGCGCCGGCAGGAAATTCTGCCCTTTATCGAGCGTCTTCGCGATGAAAGCCATGTGCCGATTGTCTATGTGAGCCATGAAATCGATGAGGTTGCGCGGCTTGCCGACGAAATCGTGCTTCTGTCTGGCGGTAAGGTGACCGCAAGCGGTACGGCGACGGATGTCTTTCCACTGATCAATGCAGAAGGCGAGAGTGGCGGTGTGCTGCTGGAAGGGCTGGTTTCGTCTTACGACGAGCGCTACAAATTGGCGGAAATCGATCTCGGCGGCGCGTCGTTCCAGCTCAGCGATGCGGGGCTGAAACAGAATATGCATGTGCGGCTGCGCGTGCGTGCGCGCGACGTCTCCATCGCACGCAAGGTGCCGGAAGCGATCAGCATCCGCAATGTGCTGCCGGTGACCGTCACTGCCATTACGGCGGATGATGGCCCGAATGCCTATGTCTCGCTGGACTTCCAAGGCCGTCGTCTCGGTGCACGGCTGACGCGGCGCTCGGTTGACGAACTGGCGCTGCAATCGGGTGATCATGTGGTCGCGCTGGTGAAGGCGGTTTCGGTGGATCGGGCGGCTATTCGGGAAAAATGACGCGGGGACAATAATCCGGTTTTCGGCCCGCTTCTTTTATGCTCCTGTCTTTGTCGAACGGGAGAATAGGCATGACTGATTTGCAGAACTGGACGCCACGCCCCAAACCGGAACGCAAAGTGCTTGAAGGCCGTTATGTGCGGCTGGAGCCGCTGGACCCGAAGAAGCATGGGGACGAACTTTTCGCCGCTTCGTCGGTCACCGACGCGGATCAGCGCTTTACGTGGCTGTTCGAGTTTCCGCCCGCAACCCGCGAAGAATTCGAGCCCTGGCTGGAAAAGGTGGCGAAAAGCGAAGACCCGCAGTTTTTCGCCGTCATCGATAAGGCCAGCGGCAAGGTCGCCGGACGCCAGACCCTGATGCGCATCGATTCCGCTCACGGCGCGATTGAAATCGGCAACATCTATTGGGGACCATTGATTTCGCGCAAGCCCGCCGCCACCGAAGCACAATTCCTGTTCATGCAGTATATTTTCGACGAGCTTGGCTATCGTCGCTACGAATGGAAGTGCAACAACGACAATCTGCCGTCCAAGCGGGCCGCGGAGCGCTTCGGCTTTTCGTTCGAGGGGATTTTCCGTCAGCATATGGTGGCGAAAGGCAAGAACCGCGATACGGCATGGTTTTCCATTCTCGACAGCGAGTGGCCTGCCTTGAAGAAAGCCTATCAGGCATGGCTTGCGCCGGAAAACTTTGATAATGACGGTCAGCAGAAGAAGAAGCTGGAGGAGTTTCGTGATCTTGGCTGAGCGTAAGAAGAGCAATCCGGCAATTGCTGCCGCCATCATCCTGATCGGCTTCGGGGTGCTTGCCTATTTCGTGCCCAGCATCATGCTGGCACTGGGCGAGCGCTCGCAAATCGCGGCGATCATTTTCCCGATTGTTTTCGTTCTGGGCTTCTTCGCCATTTTTTGGCTGCGCTCGCGCCGCCAGAACAAGGATTAACCAACCAGCGAAGCGCTGAGCAAAAGCGCACCTGTCAGCGCGATGAACAGGGCGGCGGCAACTTCGATTGCCGCCTTTAGCCGTCCGGACATGGCATTGCTGCCTGCAAATCGCAGGGCCGTGTTTTTTGCCGTGACAGCCAGCGTGGCAAGAACAGCCACGGTGATGAATGTGCCGAACGCCATGGCGAAGACTGAGAGCAGTCCGCCGACCATCAGACCATTCAAAAGCGCGAAAGTCAGCACGATCAGCGCACCCGAACAGGGACGCAGGCCCACCGAGAAAATCGCCGACCACGCCGTTTTCCAGTTGAAGTCGTCGCCGAGCGTCGACGGATCGGCAATATGGGCGTTACCGCACGCGGCGCACACATCGCCCTCGCCAATGAAGATATGATCCGATGCAGTAGCGGTTGCGGGTTTGTAATTGAGCTTTACTGTGCTTGTGGCAGCCGCCGCGCGCGTGGTCTGCGAAATACTGCCCTGCCATGCCGGACCGGAAGCCATTGCCGGTTCGGGTGCTGCGGCAAAAAGCGACGAGGCCGGGCTGGGGCTTGCATCGTCTTGCTTCTTGAAAAGTAGCGGTAGTTTGCGCGCCAGAAGCCAAAGGCCGAAAAACAGGACAAGCGCAAAACTTGCAATTTCCATGTAGCGCGCGGTCTGATTCATGGAAATGCCGGTGCCACGCAGTAGGAACCATGCGAGGCCGACCACGGCGATGGCCATGATGGCCTGCAAAACCGACGAAATGAACGACAGGAAGATGCCGCGCCGCAGCGCCGTTTCGTTGGCGATCATGTAGGACGAGATGACCGCCTTGCCATGGCCGGGCCCTGCCGCATGAAAAATGCCATAGACGAAGGAAAGTCCGACCAGAACCGAAGCCTGCCAAGGATCTTCACGCATGGCTTTCAACGCATTGGTCATGGCGAGATAAAACGAGCGCTGCTGTTCGTTCATCCAGAGAATGATGTGCGCGAAAGGCCCGGTTGGCTTCATCGCCACCTCATTCGCACCAATGCCGAGCGATGACTGCGCATAGGCCTGCGCAACGATTATCGTAAGGCAGAGGGTTAGAATAAAGGTAGCCTGTTTTCTCATCAGCCTGTTTTCCCTTTCGGTTCGCAGTCTATCTCAAGACGGGTCGCGAATATTTTCGACATGTCCGTGCCTGCCGGATCGTTGAAGAAGGCATCGGTCAGTGTCGCCTGA
Source organism: Brucella sp. JSBI001 (assembly GCF_026014005.1). Taxonomy (NCBI): domain Bacteria; kingdom Pseudomonadati; phylum Pseudomonadota; class Alphaproteobacteria; order Hyphomicrobiales; family Brucellaceae; genus Brucella; species Brucella sp. JSBI001. The sequence goes on from NZ_CP110339.1 coordinate 2,590,644, forward strand.
TTCTGGGCGAGCGCTTCATCCGGATTGGGGCGCACGACCTTGGAGGTGCAGCCTGCGGGCAGGCCTTTCACAACCAGATCGCGGTCGTTCATGTAATCGATAGCAGTATAGAAAGTCGGGTCGTAGACGCCGAAGCTGACCTTGTGGCCGGGGGCGAGTTTCAACGGCTTTTCAGGCTTGCTCGTAAAGATGATGAGCAGGCGATTGTCGGTGAAATCTGCTGCGAGGTCGGTTGGCCTCGCCATTTTCACGTCCTTGCCATCGTCCAGAACGGTCTGGAAATATTTGAACTCGGCAATCGAGCCGTTGATGACATGGCCGAGGTCGATCAATTCATTCTTGTTGAGCTGCAGATCGCCATTCTTGTCGAATTCCATCAGGACGGTGGAGGAGAAAACGTCGTCGAAACGCCAGACATGCGCAAGCTGTTGCACTGTGCCATCGGGGGCTATGGTCAGTTCCAGTCGTGCGTCGGCAAAGACATGCGGGTGAGCGAGTGCAGCCGTCGGCACGAGACCGGCCAGCAGTGCAGCTGCGGCAGACCGAACGAACCTGCTTTTGAGCCAAGACGACGAAACCAGCATAAAACTTTCCGTTAGAGTTTTCCCACGCTTATGCCCGAAGGCGGCGAAAGTGCGACGTTCTATTTGCTTTATCGTATATCTTAGTCCCGAAAACCGTTTCACACTTTTCAGGATGCATTCTATTCCCGCTCCTTGAACCATTGGGTCAGAAAATCGACCAATGCCCGGATTTTTGCCGGCAGATAGCGCCGATGTGGATAGACGGCATAGATTCCGCCATCCTTCACGATGAATTCATCCAGACAGGCAACCAGCCTGCCGCGCTCGATTTCTTCTTCGGCGATGAAGGCGGGCAGCATACAGAAGCCAAGCCCGGCGAGTGCTGCATTCTTGGTGGCGACGGGGCTGTTCACCTCGATGGGACCGTTGACGGGAACTGTCATCATCGAGCCATCCGTATTGCGGAAATGCCAATTGTTGCGCGAGCGTGCATTGGTGTCGATGATGCAAGGCCGATCGGCCAGATCTTCCGGACGTTCGGGCTTGCCGACGCGGGAGATGAGTTCGGGCGCGCCGCACAGGATGGAATGGAATGGCGACAGGCGCTTGGCAATGAGGGAAGAGTCCTGCAAACGCGTGATGCGGATCGCAAGATCGAAGCCTTCCTCCACCAGATCGACAAAACGGTCATCCAGCCGCACATCGAGCACAATGTCCGGATGGGCGAGGCAAAAGTCGATCAGTGACTGCCCAATGACGGCATCGGCAAAAGTGCGCGGGGCCGACAGTTTGATACGCCCGCGCGCATCAGAACTGGTTTCGCTGACAGCATCCTGCAGCGCGTCGATCTCGCGAATGATCTCCACCGCTCGGTGATAATAGGTGTGACCGGCTTCGGTCAGCGAAAATTGCCGCGTGGTACGGTTGAGAAGGCGTGCGCCGAGTTCGTCCTCCAATTCCCGCACATACTTGGAAAGAAGCGCCTTGGAGCGCCCTATTTTTCGCGCAGCGGCGGAAAAGCCTTCCGCCTCGACCACGTCGATGAAGGCGCGCATACGTGTGAGGGTGTCCATGGTCTAGCCCCGCTTCCCGATGATGTTTTTGGCCAGCCCGATCAGCGCCCGGTCGCTGCCGCGTGGTCCGATGAAGGAAATCCCGAAAGGTGCGCCCTGCACCTGTCCCAAAGGTAATGTGATCTGCGGCAGGCCGGAAAGTACCGAAAGGCAAAGCAGGCGCAAAGCCTGTTCGCGATAGGCCTGCAAGGTCTCGAAAGGCTCTTTTGCCAGCGGAGCTGCACCCGGGACGGTCGGTAGCGCCAGCACGGCATCATTGCCGACGATCTGTTCGAGTTCCTGCGTGAATTGTGCCCGGCGCATACGCTGGCTGGCAACGAGATCAGCGGCGATTTCCGCACCGAAGGCAAAACGGTCCGCGACGCCGGGACCGAGCTTGCGATCGCCGGAGGAAATCCAGCTGCCGTGTGTCGCCCAGGCTTCCGCGCCTTGTATGTGGCGGAAGACCAGATAGAGTTCGTCTATCGAGAGCGTCGGCTGGCTCGCCGCCTTGAGACCCGAGAAGTGCGGGCGCACTTGGGCGAACATGGTGCGATAGGCGTCTGTTTCCTGCTGACCGAGCAGAAGCTGTTCCAGAACCGGCATATAGAGAAGTTGCGTCAGCCTGAATTCTCGGGCGTCGTTGCCAAGCAGGATAGAGCCAACGCGGTCGTAAAGGTCGATATCGCGTGCAAACCATCCAATCGTATCGAGCGAGGGCGCAAGCGGCATGATGCCTTCGAGCGGAATGCGGCCATGGGTGGTGCGCAGGCCGACGAGACCGCAAAAGCTTGCAGGTGCCCGAATGGAGCCGCCCGTGTCGGAGCCGAGCGCAATATCGGCGAGTTTGCCCGCCACTGCTGCTGCCGAACCGGATGATGAGCCGCCGGTAACGCGGTCCGGTGCTGCCGGATTGATCGGATAGGGGAAATGCGAATTCTGCCCCATCAGGGAGAAGGCAAGCTCGTCGGTCTGCGCCTTGCCGACAAATTCGGCACCGGCGGCGAGGAGCTTCTTCACCACCGGAGCTGATCTTTCGGCGCGAGGTGATTCGGCCTCGATCTGCGGATTCCCGCATCCGGTCGCCATTCCGGCGACGTCATAAATGTCTTTTACGGCCAGCCGTTCACCTTTAAGCGGTCCGTCCGTTGTGTGAGCGGGTGACTTTTCGGGTTTTGCAATGATGGCGTTGAAGGGATCGAAACTGGCCATTGTTCACAACATGCAGCAATTAACGGTCTATTTACGCTCTTTCGAGGCGGGTCTGAGCTGCGAATGTTTCACTTATATTGAACAATGGCAAGCGCGCCGTTCAACGCGATCCTGCCAAAATAAATTCGTCCGGAGGAATTTTTGTCATTGAATGGACACGACTTTGCGCTTATATCGCGCTTGCCCAAAGTCGCACGTGCCTGTGGGTGTCCGCCGATCCTCGAATGGTGAGGAATTCGGTACGGTACCTGGACCTAACCGCTCCAGTCGATCTGTTGGCCAACCGCCAGATCGAGGACATCTTGAAGCAACGACGGTGCGGGCCTTTCTAGTGTCTTTCGGCTGTCCAAAAGCCGAAATTACTGAAGAGGCACACCTTCATTGCCAGAAGTGCGGATGCGGTTCTCCAATTCCAATCCAAGGCAGACAAAGCGGAGTAACGCGGGTTTAGCGTTGTTCCATCGCCGCATGAGTTTTCGCGTGACATCAGCACCTCCAAAGGCTGGCCTCACGGCGGATGCGTTCATGCACACTTTGTCCTTAGAGTTTCTCTTGGTCCAAAGAGGGCCTGCGAAATTCTCTAAGTCCTTTTCTGCGTAATCCTTTCCGAAAGTCTGAAACTTTTCGGGGTTACGCACCAGAATACGGCAAGATCAAGCCGTGCGGGAGAACGACCATGGCAACGCAGCGTATCATCGACTTCCTCAACACCCGCCGTCCGGACGGTCCTTGCCTCGTCGTCGACACCGACGTCGTGCGCGACAACTATCAGAGCTTCGAGAAGGCTTTGCCCTATTCGCGCATCTTCTATGCGGTGAAGGCAAATCCTGCGCCGGAAATCCTGCGCCTGCTCGCTTCGCTCGGCTCGTGCTTCGATACCGCGTCGGTTGCTGAAATCGAAATGGCTCTGGAAGCCGGCGCAACGCCAACCCGCATCTCCTATGGCAACACCATCAAGAAGGAGCGCGATATTGCGCGCGCCTTCGAGCTGGGCATTCGCCTTTATGCGGTCGACTGCGTTGAAGAAGTCGAGAAGGTTGCTCGCGCCGCTCCCGGCAGCCGCGTGTTCTGCCGCGTGCTGACGGATGGTGAAGGCGCCGAATGGCCGCTGTCGCGCAAGTTCGGTTGCGTGCCTGCGATGGCCATCGACGTTCTGCGCCATGCAAAGTCGCTCGGTCTCGATTCCTACGGTGTATCGTTCCACGTCGGCTCGCAGCAGACGGACCTCTCCGCATGGGATCGCGCGCTTGGCGATGCAGCATCGGTGTTCCGCACCCTGGCTGACGAAGGCATTGTCCTGCGCATGGTCAATATGGGCGGTGGGTTCCCGACCCGTTACCTCAAGGACGTGCCGACTGCTCAGGCCTACGGCATGGCGATCTTCGATGCGCTGTCCAAGCATTTCGGCAACCGTATCCCGGAAACCATCATAGAACCGGGTCGCGGCATGGTCGGCAATGCAGGCGTGATCAAGACCGAAGTGGTTCTGGTCTCGCGCAAGGCAGACAACGACAATGTGCGCTGGGTCTATCTCGACATCGGCAAGTTCGGCGGTCTCGCCGAAACCATGGACGAGGCGATCCGCTATCAGATCGTGACCCCGCATGACGGCAGCGAAACCGAACCATGCGTGCTGGCTGGGCCGACATGCGACAGTGCGGACGTACTTTATGAAAAGACGCCGTACCCGCTGCCGGTCTCGCTGACCATCGGTGATGAAATCCTCATCGAAGGCACGGGCGCATACACCACCACCTATTCGGCGGTGGCGTTCAACGGCTTCGAACCGCTCCGATCCTACGTCATCTGATCATTCAGACTTGGTATGATCCCGAAAAGTGGGAACCGGTTTTCGGATTAGATCATATCTTCAAAAGTCCCGAATGATCCTCTCAATCCGCCCAGTGCTGCAAGGCGCTGGGTGGGGTGTGCTGCTGCCGCTTTGCGGGGATAGATGTCATGAACGTAACTCTGGAAATTCAGGAACATACTGCAACCATCGTCGCTCCGGCTTTCACAATAGCGGGCGAAACGCTGGAGCACGTGCTTGCGCGTGAAGCGCTGCTGGATCGCGCGATGGGTGAAGGCCGTCGCCGGAAGTCATCGGAAAAGCTGCGTCGCGGTCGCCTGCCTGCGGATGGTCTGGCTTTTGCCGCGCTTGGCGAAGACGGATTGCTTGCAGGCACTGTGCGGCTGTGGGATGTCCATGCCGGTCTCGATGTTTTCGGCTTTCCGGTGCCTGCCTTGCTGCTCGGCCCGCTGGCGGTCGATCCGTCCGCTGCCGGTTGCGGTATCGGTTCGGCGTTGATGCGTCGTGCGATCGATGAAGCAAAAGACCGCGGCCATGGCGCGATCATCCTTGTCGGCGATCCGGAATACTACGAGCGTTTCGGCTTCACCGCTGAAAAGACCGGCGAGCTTGCCATGCCCGGCCCTTATGAAAAGCGTCGCTTTCTGGCGCTTGAGCTGAAACCGGGCCATCTTGACGGAGCACACGGCATTCTGCGTGCCAGCGGACGCAAGGTGCCGCGCGTTGAGACCTCTTTGCGGCAGTCCGCGTGAATTAGAGCGCATCCCGAAAAGTGTGAAACGGTTTTCGGAAAAGATGCGCGTCAAAACAAAGAGATAGAGCGCCGATCTGATCCAATCAGATCGAAACGCGCTCTAAGATAGACGCAGCAGCCGTCCAAAGTTGCGGACAGCTGTGATTGCAAGGCCTGCAAGGAAGCCTGCAATCAGCCCGGCAATGACGATCAGCTTGCGCGATGTGCCTGCCGGATCGAGCGGCGGGCGAGCTTCCGACAAAACCCTGACATTGGCCGTATTCAGACCTTCCTGTTCGTTCGTCTCGCGCGAGCGCAGGAGGAAGGCTTCGTAGACCGAGCGCCGCGCCGTGGCTTCGCGCTCAAGCTCACGCAACTTCACCAGATCGCCGCTATTGTTCGCCTGTTGCGATTTTAGCTGTGCCAGGCGGGCAGTGAGGTCCTTTTCCTGCAGCGCGGACCGGGCGACCTCGACCTGCAACGAGGAGCGGATGCGTCGCAATTCGGCATCGATGTCGCTCAGGACCGTGCCTGCCTGAGATTGTGCCTGAATGAGTGCCGGATGGCGTGGCCCAAGCTGGGTGGACAGGCCGCTTGCCGTCTGGCGCGCCTGCGCATATTGCGCGCGCAGCGCGGTCAGCGTGTTGGAACGCAAATCTTCCGGCAAGGTACCGGATACCACGCTGTCGGAAGTGGCGCTGTTGAGCACCTGCACACGGGCCTGAAGCCGCATTGTTTCAGCGCGCTGGTTGGTCAACTGATCGTTGAGGCGGGTCAGGTCGTTATCGCTGATCAGCTTGCCGTCGACATTGACGAGATCGCGTGAGGCGCGGAAGTCCGCTGCTGCGCGCTCCGCCTGTTCGACATTGGCGCGCATATCGGCAAGACGGTTCGACAGTTCGTCCGAGGTGCGTCGTGCAGCATCGGATTGCACGGATGCAAGCTCGCTCTGGAACACGGAGCTGATCGTGTTCGCAAGCGATGCCGATTTCTGCGGATCACGCGTTTTCACCGAGATTGAATAGATGAAGGTCTTGGCGTCGCGACCGATGGCGATGCTCTTGTGTAGATTATACAGGACGCGGGTTTGCAGTGTCTGGCTGTCGCTTGCCTTTTTGGGCGACAGCATATCCCTGATCTGTGCAAACAGCCCGGCAATGCCGGTCGGAACCAGAGTGCCGTTGAATTCGGGGTCTTTTGTCAGTTCGGTCCTGTCGATCACTTTCAGCAACACACTGCTGGAATCGATGATGCGTGCCTGGCTTTCCGCAACGGCAAGTGACGCATCGGTCGGGAGCTGACCTGGCGTCAGTTCGTCTCCAACGGTCTTGATATTGCGCGGATCGACCAGAATATCGGTCGAAGCGACATACATCTGCGGCAAGGACAATGCATAGAGCGCGGCGACCACACCACCCAGTAGTGTGCTGACAAGCAGTAGCTTGCGCGATCCCCGCAGCACGTCGATAGCGATGCGCGGATCGATCAGCGGTTTCCACTCCGCATCAGGTGCCGGTCTGTCAATGACAGGGCGCTGGCGCTCGATCGGCTCCGGGGCCGGCGCGCGGGTCGGCTCTGGCGTTGGAACGGGAGTTTCGACTGTGACTTTGCGGCGCTCGCGTTCCTGAACCTTGCGTTCCAGTTCCGCCTCGATCAGCGCGACGCGCTTTTGCAGCTCGGCGACATCGGCATCATCCAGCTCCTCTTCGAGAACGGGTTCCGCCGGTTCTGGTGTTTCCTGCGCAGCATGATCGTGCTGGCGAAAGAACGCGGCGCGTTCATCCGGCGTCGCCGGTGGTGTCCAGGGTGGTGCGGTTTCGCTGTCAAAACGACCAGCGGGGCGAGCGTCGGAGAATGCGAGAAGAGGTTTCTCAACCCCCGCCTTTCTGCGCTCCTCGTGATCGCTCATTGCCGAAATCGTCCGTGTCTGTAAGCCGTCTCAACCGTTTCCGGCGCCAACGGCTGCTTTGAAATTCATAAGCCAAGGCTTCCGCATGCCAAACGGGAATCCGGTTGGCTCGCACCTCAAGGCCGAATGTAATTTTTTATAGAAAACAAAACGTTAAAATAATGTCGAGGTGAAGTGTCAATTCCCTGAATCTGCAACTTTAGCTTTTGCTTGTTTACTCTTTGAGCTTGCAAAGAAGAGTTTAAGTCTTTTTAGCTAAACCCCGATTATGCCTCCGTTCCAACGAACAGGCACATGCACCAGACTATGATAGGCGAGGCTCCCTGTTGATAGCGAAAGCGCTCCGGAAACTGTCAGGCAATAACGCCGGAATGGTGCGTGATTACCTGTCCCTGTTTTCAGGCTCCGCTGGCAGGCTGGTCGTCTCGCTTGTCTATTTCATTGCGCTTGCAAACACACTGCCGACCGGTGATTTCGGCATATTTGCCACTGCGTCGGGCACAGGCGTGGTTCTGTCACGCATCGTTTCTCTGGGCTTCAGTTCGCCGCTTTACCGCATATCGACAGTGAAGCCGCGCCTGCTCGGCATCTATACAGCGGGTTTTCTTGTCGCTCTTCTGGTTTCCCTGCCGCTGTTCGCGCTGGCGTCCTGGCTGGTTTATTTCGTCTTTTTCAGCCGCGACATTTCTTTTCTGCCTTTTGCCGTGGTGGTATTTGCGGAAGCCTTGCTCTGGCGCTCGACGGAAATCATCATCATCGTCAACAATGGCCTGCACCGGTTCGGCATATCGGCGGGGCTGGTGATTTTCGGAACAGCCACGCGCGCTGTGGCGGCTGTCCTGTTCATGTGGCTGGCGAGTGTTCATGACATTGCTCATTGGGCGTGGTGGTATGCGGCGGCCAATGGCGTTGCGCTGCTGACGGCGCTGAAATTCTATCCGTCTATCCGGCTCCGCTTCAAACCGGTTCTCTATATGCGGCGGCTTTCGGATGCGATTGCAGTCATGGGGGCCGAACTGCTGTTCTATATTCAGGCTGAGCTCGACAAGCTTCTTGTGCTGACCGTTGGTGGGCCTGCGACGGCGGGTCTTTATGCGATCATCATGCGGCTTGTCGATCTGACAGCTTTGCCAGTGCGGTCCTTCAACATGATGCTGGTGCAAAAGCTTATGCGTACGCCGGACATGTTGTCCTCTTTGCGCATCCGCGCCGGGCTGGAACTTGCAGTCTTTGCCGTCTCGGTGGCAGGTCTTGGCGCTATGGTCGTGTTCCTGCAAATCTTCCCGAACGCACTCGGTTCAAGCGTTGCCCCGATTGTCGGGCTGCTGCCGCTGGTGTTGCTCGTACCGGGCTTTCGCAACCTCATCGAGTATCAGACCGAAATTCTCTATGCGCGCGGCCAGTCCGGTCTGAGGACATTGAGCATGGTGCTGATGACCGTTGCCAAGGCATTCTTCGTCTGGCTTCTGCTCGTGAATTATGTCGATAGCCGCGACTGGATTCTCGGGCTCAATGTCGTATTCGCCGGGCTCTATCTGCTGTCGCTGGTTTTCACCTATACGAGCATTCGTTTGCCGGCAAAGCGGGTTTAAAGCATTTTCAGCAAAAGTGGGAACCGGGTTTGCGTTCGGAAATGCGTAAAAACAGATAGCGGTTTCAATAATCCGAAGAGAACCGCTCTAAGTTTTCTTTCCAAAGCATAATCTCATCGATCCTCGTTTCACTCCGATCGGATTATGCTCTAGGCTCCGATAATCCGCCGAATGTCGTCGACCGAAAGGCCGAGGAAGGACTGCATGCCTATGGCGACCTGATGCGGTTCCATTTCCGCGATGAAGGTACGGAATTCCTCTTCGCTCGGCGGTGGTGCGAACCATTGCATCCGGCACAGATCATGGGTGTCGCTGTAATGACCGGAGCCGTGCAGGACGTCATCGACATAGCGACCATAGATGAAGCACTCGGAGAAACGACGTATATTGCCAAGGGCTGCCACCCAATGTTGTCCGGTATGAGCTTCGATCCTTTCGCACATGGAAATCACGCTATCGCGCCGCCATGAGACCAGCTGGCCGATATAGTCGTTCAGCCCGCTTTTCCCTTTCCTGATGCCGAGCAGCTTTGCCGCATTAGCCGCCCAGACCGGATGCTCCGGCCATTCCGGATTTGCAAGCGCATTGGGGCGCACGAAAAGCCGGAGCTTTTCGTGGTGCCAGAGTGTGCCGCAATCGAAGGGACGCAGAAAAGCCGTGTCGGAATCCGTATAGAGAAATCCATCTTCCTCCACGGCACCGGCAAGTGCGATGCGGCGCAGCTGTTGCACATGCCAGCCGCGCAGCGGCTTGGTTCTGAGTGAGAGCCAAACGCGCCTGCGCCACAGATAGGTCGGGTCCCAGAAGGCGTGGAGCCATGAGGGCAGCAGATCGCGTTCATCGATGATGACGCGTTGTGTGCTTTCGAGTTTGCGGAACAGGGCAACGTCCTTGCTGTCGACAAGGATATAGTGCTTCGTGAAACCGCTGACATATTTGTCTATGGTTTCACAAAGCAGCTTGCAGCGCTCGAAATCCTGATCCCAACTGGCTGTGACGATTGCGGTTTTCACCGGGGCTCTCCCTTCATCCAGCCTTTGGCAACGCGCCACAGAAATACGGGATTGCCGATGAGATAACGTTTTGCGAGCCGTCGCGGTTCCTGTAGCAGCCGGTGCACCCATTCCATCTGGATCTTGCGCACCCAATGCGGGGCGCGTTGCACACGACCTGTATGCAGATCGAACAAGGCGCCGACCGCACTCGCCACCGTGCAATGCTCCGCCGTGATATGCTTGTCGATGAAGAGTTCCTGGCGCGGAACGCCCATGGCGACGAGCAGGATATCGGGATGAAATTCCTTGAGCTGACCGAGAATGCCGTCGAGATCGGCGGGCTTGAAGAAGCCGTCGGAAATGACGCGATATTCATGGTGCGGTATCTGCTGCATGAAGAGCTGCGCGGTATCGGCGGCAACGCCCGGACCGCCACCGAGAAGTGCAACCTTCAGCGGGCGTTTCATATGCTGCAAAAGCCCCGGAATGAAGTCCGTTCCGTTGAGATTGGCGGGGAACTTGCTGCCATAGGCGACCTTGCTTGCAATATCGACGCCCACACCGTCGGGCAGGATCAGGAAATCCTGCAATGCAGTGCGGTAAGCTGGGTCGGTATCTGTAATGTTGGAATTGTTGGCATTGAGCCAACCCTGTTTCATGAACCGGCCTTCATTGATGCGGTTCTCGAAAAAGGCAAAGGCGCCGGCCCAGTCGAAACAGGCGACCTTCACGCCAAGGATATTCCGGTAAGTGACATTTTCGGTATGCATCATGCCTGGTCCGTATTTTTCTCTTCGCCATGAAGTGCTTGCAGACCTCTGGCAACTGCGCGGTCCATGCCTTCGATTTGTGACCCTGTAAAGGCTTTGCCGTCCAGTCTCTGGCGATCCCCCAACCTTATCTTTTCAATGCGCTCGACGATTGCCGCAGCGAATGCCTTCGGGTCGTCGGCAATGGTGCAATTGGCCGGAATATTGCCGATACCGCGCACGGAATGTGATGTTGCGACACTTGGCATGCCCAGTTCGAATGTCTCGATGGTCTTGAGCTGCACGCCGGTTCCCGCACGGCTGATGAGCGGTACAAGCGCGCCGCTTTCGACAAATTCAGTCGCGTCCGGCACCTTGCCGACGAAATTGATACCGGACCCCACACCCGACCATGTAGCAATCAGATCGGCGGGCGTGTTGCCTGCAATCGCGATGGAAATATCGTCTGGAAGATGCGGCTTTACCTCGCGCAGGAACCATTCGAGCCCGATGCGGTTCGGGTGCCAAGTCCATGTGCCGATCAGGGCGAGGTCGTATTTGACAGGCCGCTGCTGTGCGGCTTGCATCCCGCCCGGCGTGACGAGCGGCATTGTCGCAAACCGATCAGGGCCGAGGCCGAGCGCCGGGCCGTCATCCTCGGCAAAAGTGAAGACGAAGCGGGCATCCCCGATGAGACGGCTTTCCAATCCCTTCAGAATACGGGCTTCGCGACCGAACAGGAATTTCTGGATGAAACTTCCTGCGTCGGCGGCGTTTTCTTCCGCAGAGCGATACTCCACATTATGCGCCACGAACAGCGAGGGCTTGTCCTTGAAGATGTCTTCAAATGCACCGGGCAAGGTCACGCCGTTCAGCACATAGGCATCGAACGGGCCGATCTTGGCGATGGCCGCGCGCAGTGTCTCAGCTGGTATCACCCGCAGCTTCGCCGAGGAAACCGTGAGGCCGGTCAGGAAGGATTTCAGCACCCAGCCGATCTTGCGCTTGATACCCGCGCCTTCGGTCCGTACTTCGACTTCGCCCAGAACGACAGTATCCGCGGCATCGGCTTTCACGCCCGGCCATGTGAAGCCAAGAACGGTCACCTTTGCTCCCGAACGACGCAAGCCGTCGACCACGGCGGCGTTTGCCACTTCATAGCCGGTGGTTGGTACTCCGTGTGGAACAATCGATGTCACGAAAACAAGGTGAGGGGACGGCAATTCAACTCCTGAACAATCATTTTCGCGCTGGCAGCATCAAAAATAATGGTGCGCGCTCAAGCTTTTCCTAATGCATTATTCATCTTAAAACCCTTAACATTTCGGGTCGGTGTGCTCTATGATAGTTTTGGCCAGTGTTTATAGTCCTGCGGTGAACTTTTCTTTAAATGTTTTTCAATAGTGGCGGATAAACAAATATAGAAGTTCGAAATATCCGGTAGCGTTTATGTCTGATTTACCTAGTCATATACAAGTAATTGCTAAAACTCCTGGGCTTCGTTTCGATGAAGTCGAGGTGGTGGTAACGCTGCCGACATTCCGCCGTCCGGAGCATGTCATCCGGACGCTGGATACGCTGAATGCTCAGGTCACCAGCCGCCGCTTCGCGGTCGTGGTGATCGAGAACGAGGCGGAGGACCAGGAAGGCGCCAAGGTTGCGGCGCCTCAGTTCGAGGCCGGAAAATATACCGGCATGCTGATTGTCGAATCCCATCGCGGCAACTGCAACGCATATAATGCGGGCTGGCTGACGGCGATGACCTACTTCCCGAACTTCAAATATGTCATCGTCATCGATGACGATGAACTGGCTGATCCGGCATGGATCGAAAACATGGTGGCCACTGCCGAGCGTTATAACGCCAGCCTCGTCGGTGGCCCGCAATATCCGATCTTTGAAAAGCCGGGCGCAGAAAAATGGGCGCGACATCCTGTCTTCCTGCCGCATTACAACAAGACCGGCCCGGTTCCGATCATCTATTCATCCGGTAATCTGCTCATTGCGCGTCCGGTTCTGGAAGCCATTGGCTATCCGTTCATGGACCTGAAGTTCAACTTCACCGGCGGCGGCGATTCGGATTTCATCAATCGTTCACGGGCCAAGGGCTTTAATATCGCCTGGTGCAATGAAGGCATTGTCCGTGAAACCATTCCGGCGCGGCGGCTGGAGAGTGACTGGATCACGGCGCGCGGCTTGCGCAACGGCGTTCTGTCGACACTGATCGAACAGCGCCAGCGCAAGGACGAGCCTTTCGGTCAGGTCCGCGTCTTTTTGAAAAGCGTTGCACTTCTGGGTTATTCTCCGATCAAGGCGCTGCGGCGCGGATTCGCGGCGCGCTTCGTGCCGGTCGGGACCTATTTCATCCATATCGGGTTGGGCCGGGTCATGGCCCATTTTGGATATCTGAATGAGCAGTATCGCAACCCGGACAAGAACTGACACCCGCTCCGACGTTGCAGCGCAAACCGATATGCGGGCGACGATCCGTACGATTGCGCTTGTTATCGCCACGATAACGTTCTGCATCCTGCTGATTTCATTCCGTCCGTTCAATCCGCTGAGTGCCGCAGCCGATGGTGCCGCATCGGGCGGCGGCGACGTCATCAATCAGCTTGGTTTCGGTTGCCTCGGCGCGGTGGCGCTTCTGTCGCTTGCGATGTTTGCCGACCCGAAAAAAGTGGTCAAAATCGTCAGCCCCGGATGGCTGTTGATGTTCGCCTTCCTGTTCGCATCGGTTTTCGCAAGCCCCGATCCGTCAACCGCCATACGCGGCGTGCTTTTGACGATGATCGGCATTCTGACCGTCATTGCTGTTTTGAGCCTGCCGCAGGATGGCGATGCCTATTCGTCGATGTTGGTCGCGGTGGCTTCGGTCGTGATTGTCATTTCCTATGCGGGCGTCCTCCTCCTGCCAAATCTCGGGACACACGGCGCCGACGCTCTGGAGCCGCAAAACGCCTATCTCTGGCGCGGTGTCTTCACGCACAAAAATATTGCCGGACCGGTCATGGCCGCTTTTGCCTTTGCCGGTGTCTATCTGTGGCGGCGCGGCTGGCGCGTAAGCGGTTTTCTGATCGCGGTTTCTGCATTGATCTTCGTTTCGCAGACCGGATCGAAAACCACTGCGGCACTGGTGCCGCTCGCCATGCTGCTCGTGATCGGCCCCGGCATTTTTGGTCTCCGTTTTCTTGCGCCGGTGGCAGTTTTCACGATCCAGTTTCTGCTTGCGCTGTTCACTTTCGGCACGGTTCTTTTCGAGCCGATGCACCAGCTCGTTCTGCAGCTTGATGTTGATCCGACCTTCACCGGACGCACTTCCATCTGGGCCTTTGCCGTTGAGGCGCTTTCCCATCGCCCTTGGACCGGTTTCGGCTATGAAAGCTTCTGGGGCACGCCAATCGTGAAAGAGGCGGCGAATCCCTATTATCTGGATTGGGATGTGCGCGGCATCGTGCATGGACATAATGGCTATCTCGATATTGCAGTATCGATGGGGATTCCGGCGCTGATCTGCGCCATCTTGGTCATCATCGTCATGCCGCTGATCAATTATCTGCGGTGCCGTCCGGTGCGCGAAAATCTGCTGCTTGCCGATTTCTTCCTGATGATCGTGTTCTTCGGAACGTTGAACGCCATGCTGGAAAGCTTCTTCTTTCGCCGCATGGACCCGGTCTGGCTTACGCTCGTCTTTGCGATTTTCGGCCTCAGACTGACCTCGAAAATTATCATTCCCAAACGATAGAGCGGTTCCGGTTAATACAGAATCGTAGAACCGCTCTATCTCTTTGTTTATACGCATTATCCAACGCAAAACCGCTTCGCACTTTTGCTGGAAATGCTTTTAGCCGGAGCCAATTCATGAATATCGCAATCGTCGGGGCCGGGTTTGTTGCCGACTATTACATGACCACGCTGCGCAATTATCCCGAGCTGACGCTGCGCGGGGTCTATGATCGGTCGCCTGAACGACTGAAAGCGTTCTGCGCGCACTATTCCGTTAGCGCCTATGAAAGTTTCGAGGCCGTGCTGGCGGATCCAGACGTGCAGATCGTCGTCAATCTGACAACACCTGAAAGCCATTTTGAAATCTCGCATGCAGCACTTTCCGCCGGAAAACATGTCTATTCCGAAAAACCGCTGGCTATGGATTATGAGGATGCGGAAGCGCTGGTCGCTTTTGCACGGCAATCCGGCCTCACGTTGGCGGCGGCCCCGGCAAACGGCCTCAGCGAAGCCTATCGTCTGGTAGCAAGCGTGATCAACGGGATCGGCATGCCGCGGCTGGTTTATGCCGAAATGGAAGACGGTCCGGTGTTTCGTGACAAATGGTCGACCTGGCGTTCGCAGTCTGGTGCGCCATGGCCGGGCCTGCACGAGTTCGAGATCGGTTGTACGCTGGAACACGCAGGCTATGCGCTGTCTTGGCTGGTGTCGCTGTTCGGCCCGGTCGAGAGCGTTTCGGCATTCTCCGCCATAACCTTTCCCAACAAGGGGCCGGGGACCGAACATCTTCACATGGCGCCCGATTTTTCGGTCGGCTGTCTTGTTTTCAGGTCGGGGCTGGTGGCACGCCTCACATCCGGGCTTGCGATGCCGAAGGATCGCAGCCTGACAATCGTTGCCGACAAGGGCTCGATTGTGGTGGATGACCTTTGGGATAATCGCTCGGCTGTCCGTCTTGAGCGCACGGAAGAAAAACGCCGTTTTCTGGCGCGCCTGTTCGGTATTCTGGAAATGCGCATCGGCAAGTTCCTGTCATGGAAACCGACCGTCGGTCAAAAGCTCTCCTATCCGAAGGCCGACAAGCGGTCGCTGCCGATGTATCCTTCGCAGATCGATTTCGTGCGCGGTATTGCCGATCAGGCTCGGGCTATCCAAACTGGCGATAAGGCATTCTTTTCCGGGGATGTGGCGCTGCATATCACTGAAATCGCGCTTGCCTTGAACAATGCTGGCGAAAATGCACAGCCTTACAGGATGAGAAGCAGCTTCTAGCCTTTAGAGCGTGATGTTTTTAAGTTGAATCGTTATCCCGCTCTAAACTTTTGTTTGAGCATGATTTTATCCGAAAACCGGTTCCCACTTTTCGGAATCATGCTCTAGCTAGCACCTTGCGGACGATATCGGCAACGGCTGCACTCTGGTCGAGTGGCATGATCGCATTGGAGATTTGGCCGCTTCGCACCGCATCGCGGATCGCTTCGGCCTGAAACTGTAGCCCGTTGCCGGAAAAGGCATAAGTTTCGATTGTGCGGCCCGGCAGGGGCAGGCGGTTCATAACCTTGCCGACAAGGCCTTTGCCGCCATTCGGCCCGAGCGACGACCGCGCAGCAAAGGCTGAAAACAGGGTCAGCCTCTGGGCTTTCAGAAACGGCGCGTGGATCAGGATCGTGCCCCTGGTTCCCTCAATCAGCATGCGATTGTCGCCGTCGCGGTCGAAGCCGCAGGAGAGGCTGGCCGTGGCACCCTGCCAGCTGAGCTGGAACTCGGTGCGCATGTCCACGCCGCTTTTGGCGCGCTGCCAGCGACCATCGACATGATCCGGCAGACCGAGAAAATACAATGCAAGCGAAACCGGGTACACACCCAGATCGAATGCTGCGCCGCCGCCAAGGTCCGGGCTGAAGAAGCGGCTTTGCGGGTCGTAGGCACGGATATAGGAAAGATCGGCTTCGATGCGCGTCACAGTGCCGATGCGACCATTATCGATATGCTGTTTGGTAGCGCGGATAGCTGGCAGAAAACGGCTCCACATGGCTTCCATGGCGAAGATGTTTTTTGCTTTTGCCGCAGCTTCGATCTGCCGCGCGCCAGCAGCATCCAGCGAGAGCGGCTTTTCGATCAGGCAGGGCTTGCCCGTTGCGATTGCCTGCATGGCCTGCAGCACATGCATGGCACTCGGGGTCGCAATATAGACGGCATCGATATTCGCGTCGGAAAGAAATTCACCTGAATCGCCAAACGCCTTGTCGGCGCCGATACGTCGCCGGAATGTTTCGGCGGTCTCTGACGCCCGCGAGCAGACTGCGGAAACGCGCATTCCAGCACTTGCCTGAATATCGGCAGCAAAGGCGGCGGCTATAGTGCCTGTGCCCCAAATGCCCCAGCGGAAATCCGTTTTTACCTGCTTGTCGCGATTCACGTGCTTGCCCCACAGCTTCATACAGGTGCTATATAACCCATGTAATGCGGCTAACGAAGTTTGTTTATCCTGTCAGGAGAGGTGGATGTGATGCGTGGATTTGTCGTGGCTGTGGCGCGGGATGGCGAGCATCGTTTTTCAAAGCAGGTTGTGCCGGAAATCCGCATCGTCACAGGACTCGGCGTCGAAGGCGACGCGCATCAAGGCGTGACGGTGAAGCACCGTTCACGCGTGCGGGCCGACCCGACGCAACCCAATCTGCGGCAGGTGCATCTCATTCATGCCGAGCTTTTCGACGAGCTTGCGGAAAAGGGTTTTGATGTCGCGCCCGCAGATCTTGGCGAGAACGTCACCACGCGCGGGGTCGATCTGCTGGGGCTGCCGCAGGGAGCTTTGATCCGAATTGGCGACGAGGTCGTTCTGGAAACAACGGGCCTGCGCAACCCTTGCTCCCAGATAGAGAATTTCCAGACCGGGCTTCTCGATGCTGTGCTGGATCGCACGCCCGATGGCGAACTTGTTCGCAAGTCCGGCATCATGACCGTCGTTCTTGCAGGCGGCACGGTGAAGGCGGATGACGCGATAATTGTCGAATTGCCGCCGCTGCCGCATCGCAAGCTGGAACGGGTGTGAAGTGCGCGAAATACAGGTTTTTGGGGTGAGCTAACCGATTTAACCAGACGCTTCCACGGGCAAAACCGGTGATTTTCGTCATGGGAGGTCTATCAACTTTGCGTCATATGCCCTAGATCATCCCACAATAGGATACAGATTGACATGCGCTGCTGCCGAAATCCGGCTGCAGCCTATTCTTATCGGTTCGGCTTGTCGGCGTTCGATGTTCTGCATGTGTCTAGACGACGGCCGGTCGGTTGCATTTCTGAAGGGCACAAAATGGAAAAAGCAGATATCGGAATGGTCGGCCTTGGCGTCATGGGCTCCAACCTGGCGCTGAACATAGCCGAGAAAGGCTACACGGTAGCCGTCTATGACCGTGATGAGCCTGTGCTCAAAGCCTTCATGGAAAAGGCTGGCCCGCTGCGCGACAAGATCGTCCCTTGCCCCACTTTCGAGGATCTGGCTGCCAATATCCGCAAGCCGCGTCCCATCATCTTCCTCATCAAGGCAGGCGCTCCCGTGGATGCCGAAACCACCCGCCTCAAGGCTTATCTTGAGAAGGGCGATATCATGATTGACGCCGGTAATTCCGATTACCGCGATACGGTGCGCCGTCTGAAGGCACTTGGCCCCAACGACCCGACCTTTGTTGGCATGGGCGTTTCCGGCGGTGCGGAAGGCGCACGCCATGGCCCGTCGATGATGGTCGGCGGCACCGAGGAAGCCTATGAGCGCATCGCACCGATCCTGCTTGCTGCCGCCGCCAAGTACAAGGGCGAGCCTTGCTGCGCGCTGGTCGGCCCGGATGGCGCCGGTCATTTCGTCAAGACGATCCACAATGGTATCGAATATGCCGACATGCAGATGATCGCCGAAATCTACGGCATCCTGCGGGACGGCCTCGGGCTTTCGGCTCCGGCCATCGGTGATGTGTTCGAGAAGTGGAACGAAGGCCCGCTCAACTCCTATCTGATCGAAATCACCGCCAAGGTGCTGAAGGCGACCGATCCGGAAACCGGCAAGGCGATGGTCGACATGATCCTCGATGAAGCTGGTCAGAAGGGCACGGGCCGCTGGGCGGCCATCGAGGCGCAGATGCTTGGCGTTCCGGCAACGGCAATCGAAGCCGCTGTTGCCGCGCGCTCGCTGTCCTCGCTGAAGGCCACGCGTGAGCTTGCCACAAAGGCCTACAAGCCGGGTTCGCGCAGCCTCGACATTTCCGATCAGGCTAAATTCCTTGCCGATCTGGAGCAGGGCCTGCTTGCTGGCAAAATTGCTGCCTATGCTCAAGGGTTTGCGGTGATGGAAGCCGCCTCGCAAGAGCATGGCTGGAACATTCCGCTTGCCGAAACGGCGCGCATCTGGCGCGCAGGCTGCATCATTCGTTCGCAGCTTCTGGACGATATTGCCCATGCCTTCGAAGACAGCGAAAGCCGCAATCTGCTGCTGGCACCTGCTTTTGTGGAGCGCATGAGCAAGGCTTCCAAGGGCCTGCGCCAGATCGTCGCCAAGGCGGCACTCGCTGGCCTGCCTCTGCCAGCGCTCGGCACAGCGCTCAGCTATTTCGACAGCTTCACGCAGGCGCTCGGCACAGCCAATCTCATTCAGGGCCAGCGCGACTTCTTCGGTTCGCACGGCTTCAAGCGTATCGATAAGGATGGTGATTTCCACGGTCCCTGGGGCTGATATCTTTCGGTCCCTCACCCGCCTGCAAATGGCGTCTTTCTGCGATCCGGTTCTCGAAAGCCACCATTTTCGGCACGACATGAACCGAAATCTCATCAGCCCGTCGCGCACGTGACAAACAAAAAAGCCGCCCATCGGGCGGCTTTTTTATTTTAGAGCGTGTTTCGATCTGATTGGATCAGATCGGCGCTCTAATCATTTGTTTTTACGCGCATCTTTTCCGAAAACCGTTTCACAATTTTCGGGATGCGCTCTAATCTGCCAGCACGAGCAGATCATGCGAGGCGAAATGCACTGTCACCTTGTCGCCGCGCTGCGGCGGAGGCTGGGTCGGGTCGTTGAACGTGTCGAACGACAGGCGATTCTTGCCAAGCGCCACACGCGTGCGGATGACAGAGCCGAGGAAGTGCACGTCCTCGATGGTCGCGTCGAGCGAGGTATCGTGGCTCTTGCGTGCTTCGAGGCTGACAGCTTCCGGGCGCAAGGCCAGTGTGACAGGCTTGCCCTTCGGATGATGGTCGAGCTTTTCCTGCACGGTGATGGTGCGGCCGTCGAGTTCGATGCTGTTCTTGCCGGGTTCGCTAACCGAGGCTTCCAGCATGTTGAGTGTGCCGACGAAAGATGCCACGAAGCGTGAGGCTGGGCGGTTATAGATGTCGAAAGGCGAGCCGATCTGGTCGGCGCGGCCTTCGTGCATGACCACGATGCGGTCGGAAATCGACAGCGCTTCTTCCTGATCGTGGGTGACGAAGACGGTCGTAATGCCAAGCTTCTGCTGGATGGCACGGATTTCTTCGCGCAAGGATATACGGATTTTCGCATCCAGCGCCGATAGCGGCTCGTCGAGCAGAAGAACCTGCGGCTTGGTGGCAAGCGCGCGGGCCAGTGCCACGCGCTGCTGCTGGCCACCGGACATCTGATAGGGATAACGATCCGCCAGATGGTCGAGGCGGATGAGGCCGAGCATCTCCTGCACGGTGGCGTCGATTTCCGCCTTCGGCTTTCCGGCAACGCGCAGGCCGAACGAAACATTCTGCGCCACCGTCATATTCGGAAAGAGCGCATAGGCCTGAAACACCATGCCGATATTGCGCTGGTTGGGCTTGAGATCGACTACATCCTTGCCGTCGATTTCGATGGCGCCGTTATCGGGCGCTTCGAAACCGGCGATCATGCGAAGAACGGTTGTCTTGCCGCAGCCCGATGGACCGAGGAAAGAAACGAATTCGCCTTTTTTCACGGCGAGGTTGAAATCGTGGACGACGGTATTGGCGCCGAAGCTCTTTTTCAGGTTTTTGATGTTGAGAAAAGCCATGAATGTTACCTGGCGGTTGTCTTGAATTTATTGAGGCGCGAGACGAGCTGCAGCATGATGATGCTGAGCCACGTGATGCCGAACGAAATGATCGCCAGCGCTGACGGTTCGTAGGCGCGGTTTGCGCCGACCAGCTGCAGGTAGGGACCGAAGGCCGGACGGTTCAGAAGCGAAGCCAGCGTGAATTCACCGATGACGATGGCGAATGTGATGAAAGCACCGCTCATGACGCCGGAGATGACGTTCGGGAAAATCACCTTGAACATGATGCGGCCCCAGCCCGCGCCGAGGCTTTGGGCTGCTTCGGTCAGCGTGCGAACATCAATCGTGCGCATCGCTGTGTCGACAGCGCGATACATATAGGGCAGCGACAACGTCATATAGCCGAACATCAGGAGTAGGTCGGTCGCGCGGGTGGACGCCGTGAACGGCAGCCACGACGACGAGTTGTAGATGCGCAAGTAACCGAACACGATGACGATGGCCGGAATGACCAATGGCATCAGCGTGATGAATTCCATCACCGGGCGCAGTTGCGGCAGGCGCAGGCGCACCCAATAGGCCGTAGGCACCACCAGCAGAACACCGAAAACGATGGTCAGCAAGCCAAGCAGAATCGAATAGCCGAAGGTGGCCTGGAAGTTCGGATCGGAAAACACGACCCGATAGGCATCGAAGGAATATTCGCCGCGCCGCATACGCAGCGAGAATTCGAACGTGCCAATCAGTGGGACGAGGAAGTAGATTGCGCCGATCAGGAAGGCGATCCAGGCCCCAATCTTCTGGGCATTAATGCCTTTCTTTTTCATCGCTGCCACCTTTCGGCGCGCATGCGCAACCAAATATAGATGAGGTTCGAAACACCCGTAATGACGATCATGCCAAGTGCCAGCGCGTAGCCGAGGTTCTGGTTATGCAGAACGTCGCCGCGGATCTGGGCATAGAGCAGGATCGGCACGATATTGAGCGAGGAGCCCGTCAGAGCGTAGGCGGTTGCGATTGCGCCGAAGGCATTGGCGAACAGCAGAAGCGTCGTGCCGAGCAGGCTCGGCCACAGGATCGGGAAGGCCACCATGCGCCAGTATTGCGCGGTGGTTGCACCCAGAATGGATGAGGCTTCCCGCCATTCCTTTTTCAGACCGTCGAGCGCGGGTGTCAGGATCAGCACCATCAGCGGTATTTGGAAGAACAGATAGGTCAGCGTCAGACCGAAAAAGGAGAGCAGGTTGAAACCTGTCGAATAGAGATTGAAACCGAACCACTCCCTGAGCAGGATCGTCACGAAGCCGGTTCGCCCCAGTGTCGCCAGAAAGGCGAAGGCAAGCGGCACGCCTGCAAAGTTCGATGCTACGCCTGAAAAGGTTAGTACCGTCGGACGCAGCCACGAAGGCAGGTTGCCGAGAACGACTGCCCAGGCCAGAAAGAAGCCGATGATCGCGCCGCCAATGGCCGATGCGAGACTGACCTTGATCGATACCCAGTAGGCGCTCATGATTTGCGGCTGGAACAGATCGTGGATGTTCTGGAGCGTGAAGTTTCCGGCCGGGTCCTGAAATGCACCGATGATGAGATACATCGTCGGCCAGATCAGGAACAAAATGGCGAAGATGAAAAACGGTGTCACGCCAAGCCATGACAACGGAAGTCGGCGCTTGCGCACTCCGCTGGGGGCTGATGTTTCGGCTATTGAACTCATACGTTCTTTCTTTAGACCGGTTCCCGCCAGAACGGAACTGACAGAACCGTTCCGACTTTTGTTCTTGTTTTTTGCGATCGGCAGGCTGTCATTCGCCCCTGCCGGAAATAGCTAGCATTCTTTTTGAACTGCGCATCCTGTTTGCCAAAGAGCGTGATGCTGTTTGGAAAAGAGGACCGGCGGCTCAGATGAAAGCCGCTTTGATATCGCGCCGACTGTTGAGATACGCCGATCTGAATAAACCAGATCAATGTATCTCAACTTTTGTTCTGCACCGCGCATCTTTTCCGAAAACCGTTTCACACTTTTCGGGATGCGCTCTAAGGCCGACGCGATATGTGTTCGATGCGACAAGTGTGTAATTGGCGCTTACAGGTCCTTACTGGACGTTTGCGCCCACGACGCTGTCCCATTCCTTGGTGATCGTGGTCTGTGCGGCCTCAATCTGTTCCAGGGTCGGGAAGATAGCCTTTTCATAGGCTTCTGCCGGTGGCAGCTTGTCGAGCAGTTCCTGCGGGATCTTGCCAGCCTTCGCCATTGCATTGAAGCGGATCGGGTGGCAGTAGCCCTTCAGATAGCCGAGCTGGCCTTCATCCGAATAGATGTGTTCCATCCACAGCTTCGCAGCGTTCGGATGCGGTGCGTAGGCGCTGATTGCCTGAACATACACGCCAGCGATGACGCCCGACTTCGGAATGACGGTTTCGATTTCCGGGTTGCCCTTGAGCGTGTCGCGATCGGCGAGAGCGTTATAGTCCCAACGGACGACGATCGGGGTGGAACCCTGTGCCAGCGAGGCAGCCTTGCCGATGACCGGAACGAAGTTGCCGTTGGCATTCAGTTCCTTGTAGAATTCAAGGCCCTTCTTGCCTGCGGCTTCGCCCGGTTCACCGCCACGGGCGATACCGGCGGCATGAACGCCGAGGATGGCCTGTGCGGAAACGCGCGGATCGCCTGCAAGCGCAACAGAGTTGGCATAGTCGCTCTTGAGAAGGTCTTCCCAATCCTGCGGGATGTCCTTGACGATGTCCTTGTTCACTTCGAAGGCCAGAACGCCGTAATAATCGCCGTACCAGTAGCCTTCAGCATCCTTGGCGCTGTCCGGAATTTCGTCCCATGTTGCAACCTTGTAAGGCTGGATGAGGCCGTCCTTCTTGGCCGATGCGCCGAAGGCGAAGCCGACGTCGATGACGTCAGGAGCCTGCGGGCCCTTGTTGTCCTTGTTGGCCTTGATGGCTTCGATTTCATCGCCCGAACCGGCATCCGGGTTCAGTTCGTTGACCTTGAGGCCGTACTTGTCCTTGAAGCTCTTGATGATTTCGCCATAGCCGCACCAGTCATGCGGGAGTGCGATGGTGGTCAGTTCGCCTTCTGCCTTGGCAGCGGCGATCAGTTCGGCTGACGGTTCAGCAGCGGCGATGGAAACCCCGGCAACGGCGATTGCCGTCGAAAGCGACAGCAGACGCGCTGTGTAAGCAAGCATTGTTTGACTCCCCTGTTTAAGGTCCGGCGAACGCCCCCGGTCGATTCCGGTGCTCGCGCATTCCCGATACCCGCCCTACATGACGGTTGGATGACAGTTTATGGATTGTCACAAACTGTCAGCGGTGGAAAGTGAAACACGTTTTCAGGGACTTAGCAATTCATCCGTTAGCGGGAGCAGCATTTTTATGACAGGAAATGTGACAGCAAATTCACCGCTGTCACAATTCTGCGAGAGGCTTTTCCCTGCGCGACAAGGGTTTGTCCCAGCGCGGCATCAATGTCGGATATCGGGGATAAACGAAAACTTCCGAAAGTTGAATGAACCCTTGCGGGTTTCGTATGAAGTTGTGAGGTGGAAGGTTTAATGCCCTCCACCACCACCGGCGACCTGCTTCGGTTTGCGCAGCATAACGGCGCAGACAGCAAGGGAGCAGAACATCATCGTGAGAATGAAGAACACATCGATGAAGGAGAGCAGGGTAGCCTGCTGGCGCACAATGCCGGAAAGCTTGGCAATGGCGATTGTTGCGCCGTCCATGCCAGCCGCATTGTATTTGGCTGTCAGACTGGCGATCATTTTCTCCGCTTCGGCATTGCCCCAGCGAACATGCTCCGCCAGACGCTCATAGTGCATGTCACCGCGACGGGTCAGAATCGTGTTGATCACGGCAAGGCCAACAGCGCCACCCAGATTACGGGTCAGGTTGAAAAGACCGGACGCATTTTTCAGCAGGGCAGGCGGGAGCGTGCCCAGCGCCAGATTGTTGATCGGCACCATGCAAAGCATCAGTGAACAACCGCGCAGGATCTGCGGTAGCAGCAGTTCGTAGAAATCCCAGTCTGCGGTGAGGCCGGTCACCATCCATGTGCCTGCCGCAAAGCCGAGGAAGCCGATCATCATCATCAGACGCGGGTCCATGCGGTTTGACAGGAAGCCTGCCAATGGCGCGGTGAAGAACATGGCAAGGCCGCTGACGAACAGCGCTTCCCCAATCATCAGGGCATCGTAGCCGCGTATGCTGCTGAGATAGAGTGGATAAAGATAGGTAAGACCATAGAGGCCGACGCCCATCACGAACGAAAACAGTGAGCCAAAGGCAAAGTTGACGTTCTTGAAGGCGCGCAAGTCCACAATGGGTTCTTCAGCCGTGAAGGCCCGGAAGAAGAAGAGAATACCACCGATGATCATGACGCCGGTCAGAATGAAGATGGCTTCATCCTGCAGCCAGTCGTTACGCGGGCCTTCTTCAAGCACATATTCCATGGAGCCGAGGAAGGCTGCCATGCCGGCAAGACCCCACCAGTCGAACTTGCTGAGGAGCGAGCTGTCGCCTTCGTCGAAGTCGATGAGGTTCCATGCGGCGATGGTGACCAGAATGCCGGGACCGACATTGACCAGAAACAGCCAGTGCCAGGAGAAGGCGTGGCTCAGATAGCCGCCTACCGTGGGGCCGATGGTGGGCGCAAGCGTTGCCACAAGGCCAATCATCGGCGAGACGATCGAGCGCTTGGAAGGCGGGAAGATGGTGAAGGCAGCCGCGAACACGCTGGGGATCATGCCGCCGCCGATGAAGCCCTGAATGGCGCGGTAGACGATCATCTGCTCGATGTTCGTCGCTGTCGCACAGAGCATACTTGCGAGGGTAAAGCCTGCCGCCGAAAGGGTGAAGAGAACGCGCGTCGACATCAGGCGTCCGAGGAAGCCCGACAGCGGAATCATGATGACTTCGGCAATCAGGTAGGATGTCTGAACCCAGGATATTTCGTCGGAACTGGCACTCAGACCCGCCTGAATTTCAGCAAGCGATGCCGAGACGATCTGGATGTCCAGGATCGCCATGAACATGCCGAACACCATGGCCAGAAAGGCGACGGCCTTCTTCGGGTCGATGCGGTCATCCGCCGGGGCTACTGGCCCCATTGTCGTATCTGCGGCCATGACGGCGCACTCCGGAATGGAAGAGAAAGGCGGCGCGAAATCCGTTTCGCCGCGCCGCCATGTGTTACTTCAATAGGATCTGCCGATTTCGATCAGTCGGCTTTTTCGTCGGGTGCCGTGCGCGTATCGATATCAACCACGACACTCAGGCCCGCGCGAATCTTGCCGGATTCCAACGCTTCCTTCGGGATCATGATGCGAACAGGAACGCGCTGCACGATCTTGGTGAAGTTACCGGTCGCATTTTCCGGCGGCAGCAGCGAGAATACTGCACCCGAGGCCGGGGCGATGGACGCGACCTTGCCGTCGAATTTCGTGCCGTCGATTGCATCGACATAGATATGCGCGGTTTCACCGGTCCTGATCTTTGCGAGCTGCGTTTCCTTGAAGTTCGCGTCGATATAAAGCTCATTGACCGGAACAAGTGCTGCAATTTTCTGGCCCGGCGAAACGAGATCACCCTTCTTGCCAGCAAGATTACCGATCACACCGTCGAACGGCGCGCGCAGTGACGTGAAGGAAAGATCACGCGCGGCTTTATCGCGGGCGAGTTCCAGCGATTTCATCGTGCTGTCGGCTTCGCTATATTGAGCGTTGAGCACTTCGATATTGGCCTTGGCGGAAGCGATCTGCGCATCGCCGCCAGCGACCTTGGCGCGTGCCTGGTCCAGCGAGGACTGCGCCGTATCCAGATCAGCCTGCGCGACGAAACGCGTTTCGTGCAGCTTCTGCACGCGTGCAATCGTGTTTTGCGCATTGGTCAGGACTGCTGTTGCGGCCTGCTTGTCGGCATTGGCCTGCAAAAGAACAGCCTGCGCGGCATCGGTCTCCGCCTTGATGCGGATGAGCGTCTGCTTCTGGGTTGCGAGCTTGGCTTCCGCTTCGTCAAGCGCGATCTGGTAATCACCAGCATCAAGCTGGAAGATGACGTCGCCAGCCTGGACCTGCTGGTTCGCGACCACCGGGATGTTTTCGATATAGCCCGTAACCTTCGGCGCGATGGACGCAATATCGCCCTGCACATAAGCGTCGTCGGTTGAAACCATGAAACGTCCGACTGTCCACCAGTCATAGGCAAACCAGAGGCCTCCGGCGACCGCGACCGTCAGAATGCCGGGAAGAAGGACACGTTTACCGAAGCCCTTTTTCTTTGCAGGTTCTTTGGCAGTTTCCTTTGGGGCGGCTTCCTGCGGGGTCGGTACGGTATGGGGCTGCGATCTCTCGTTCAGAGGCGCCTCACTTGTCGCTGGCTGGGTTGCCGAGGCGAAGTTCTTGGCGTTGGGGAACGGATGAATATCGGCCTTATCAACGGACTTCGGGGCGGACATAGGGGAAACTTTCTGCACATCCTTCGGATTGAACCGTTCGGTTCGATGTTGACATAGATCAATAAGATGCGCATATCAAGAGGATATCGAACCGCTTGGTTCGAAAAAAGTTAAGAGTCTCGAAGAATGAAGCCTGATCGCAACACCAAAGGAACACCGGATACGATGATGCATGACCGGAACCGGCATGATGAAAAAGGTGTCGGCCGACCCGGAAACAGCAAATCGTCCTGCTCCGAAACGGAATGCGGTCGCACGCGGCTCGGCGCCGGTCAGGACCCTGCAAAACGCCGCCAAATCCTTGAAGGCGCCCAGGATGTGTTCCTGCGTATGGGGTTTGACGCAGCCAGCATGAATGACATCACGCGCGAGGCTGGTGTGTCGAAGGGAACGATCTACGTTTACTTCAACAGCAAGGAAGATCTGTTCGTCGCACTATGCGAGCATTACCGCGATACAATGTTTCGTGAACTGATCGAAAAACTCGACAAGGGTTTTAATTCGCGCCAGCAGTTGACCGACTTCGGCGTGGCGCTGGTCACGCTGATAACCTCGCCGACGGCAGTGCGCGCGCAGCGCATTGTTCTGGGTGTCAGCGAGCGCAAGCCCGAGCTTGCAGCCCGCTTCTACGAGCGCGGACCGAAGCGCAGCCTCGTTCTCATGGCCGAGTATCTCGATGATATGATTAAGAATGGCGAACTGGAGCCTTTCGATCCCGAGAAAATGGCCTATCAGCTCTCTGATTTGTTCCTGTCTGGCCTCTATCGGCCTCGCCTGTTTGGCGTTTTGCCGGAACCGCCATCGGCGGAAACGATTCGTAAAAACGTTGAGCTCGCCATCGACTTTTTCTACCGTGCCTATGGCACGGAGCAGCGAAGTGTTCAAAAAGAGAACAGTTGATTTTTACAAATCGATTTAGAAAATTTTATTTTTGGCTCAATCTATAAATTTTGCTTGAGGGCCATAATTTACGCACTGTTCTTGTGTGTAAAGGATTGCAATCCATTAATTGCGGGTTGCCAGAGACTACATTTTTTATGTCACTTATAAACGATTGAAAAGTTCTAGGGACACGATTCGCTGATATTTCAGAGGCGGTAACAAAGTAACCCTCGGACTTGCGTACCAAGGATATTGTAAAAATGACACTCGATCTCATTCATTTTCCGAATTTCAAAAAGACCTTCTTTGGAACGGCCTTCCAAAGCGACACCCTTGCTCTCCTGACGCGAATTCGCGATGAGATCGGTTGCCGCCACATCATGCATACCTATCGTGGGCGCATGGGTGACTGCACGAAAACCACTTCTTCCGATCTGACAGTCGTGATGACCGTGCCGACCTCCTGGACTGCGCGTTATTCCACCAAGAATTATTTCGTCATCGATCCGATCTTTCAGGAAGACGCGCCTTATTTCCAGAATGATGCCAGCGGTATCGTTCGCGATCTTCAGGAAGATGCCAATGAGTGCCCGTCCGTCGCTGAACTGCTGCAGGATGCGGAAAAGCACGGACTGGGCAACATCTTCGTCGCCGTGTCAGCCCGGAGCCAGAAAGGTGCTGTGGGATGCACCTTGTTCATGTTCGAGATGAGCCCCGACGAAGATCGCGAACAATTTGTGGCCAAGCTTCGTCCGCGCCTGCTGAGCCTGTCCGGGATCATTCATTCAGCCCTGTGCGGCTGCAAGGATGTTGCGACGGTCGCAAGCCTTCTCACCCCGCGTGAAGTCGACTGCCTGCGTTGGGCCGCGAACGGCAAGACGGATGGAGAGATTGCGGAAATCCTGAGTATCGCGCGCTGGACCGTCGTTACCTATCTCCAGAATGCGAAGATCAAACTCAACTGTTCCAACCGCACGTCGGCTGTCGCGACAGCGCTGTCGCTCGGCATCATCGAAATGCCGGAAGTTCACCATCTGGTGTAGTTCAGCCGCAGTATAAAGACCTGATTATAACGACACCGGATGCTGAGACATCCGGTGTTTGTTTATTCTTCTCGCCACATCTGCCTCGCGCAAAACCGCTTCGCACTTTTGCTGGAAATGCTTCAGGCTCGTTTTCTGAGCGGCAGACGGGCGGCGTCGAATGCGTTGGCAAGCCTCGCCGTATTTTTGGCCGGGTCTTCATCCGCATCTTCGAAGGCGATATGGTTCAGCTCTACTCCGGCAGTCTTGTCGGTCAGCGTCAGGCGGAAATAGGCATAGACGCCCTGATTGCGGAATTCCATGTCGAGCACGATGGCTGGAGCCGACTGCCAGTCGCAGAGATATTCGCCGCCATGGCCGAGTTCCAGCGTGCCGGGAAAGAAATAAAGCTCGGTAGCGGAACTGACGATATCGGCGATATTGGCAAAAAGCTCGCAGCGTATGAAAGCAATGTAATCCGCCGGATCGACCAGACGAAGATCGGTTGCGACCTCAACCAGGTTCTGGGCAATAATCGCCTCGCGCTCGTTCGAGAATTGCAGGCTCTTCATGGTTTCACCGCCGATCTGGGGGAACAGGCTGTCACTGTTCTGAAATATATAAAAATCATGGCTATTCATCAATGTATCGCGTGCCGTGCATTGATCACCCGGATAAGCTCGGCAACAGCCTTGTAGAATTCGGGCGCGATCATCTGGTCGACATTGACCTGTTTATAGAGCGCGCGCGCCAGCGGAACGTCCTCGAATATCGGGATGGAATGCTGCGCTGCAATCTCTCTTATTTTCAGTGCTATGAGATCCTGTCCCTTTGCTACAACGATCGGGGCTGCATCCTGATCGGGCTTGTAGCGCAGTGCTACGGAAAAATGAGTCGGATTTGCGACGATCAGCGTTGCCGTCGGAACGGTGTTGATCATGCGGCGGCGCGCACGGTCGCGGCCAAGCGAACGCAGGCGCGATTTGACCAGCGGGTCGCCTTCCGACTGCTTCAGTTCGTCTTTGACTTCCTGTCGCGTCATGCGCAGTTCCTGCCGCCAGTGAATGCGTGACCAGGCAAGGTCGAATGCCGCAATTGCGGTAATGGCCAGAACATTGGCGACGAGCAGGCGCACCATGTTCTCACGCAGAAATTCCGGCAAGGCGCTCGGGTCGGAAGCGACTGCGTCTGTGAAAAGACTGTTGCCGTTGAAGAAGACGACAAAGACGATGACACTTGCCGCCAGAAATTTCGCCAGCGATTTGAGGAATTCCACCTGACCGGCGCGCCCGAAAATCCGCTGCCAGCCTTTAAGCGGAGATATGCGGGATGCCTGCGGGCGGATGCGTTCGCCAACGAAGCGCGGCGCATTCTGGAATGCGGAGGCTGCAATACCGGCAAGCGGAATGATGATGAACACCGGCACCAGGGCTGCACCGACTGCCAGCGCCAGCACGCCGAACAGGCGGCTTGCATCTTCGGCGCTGTTGAGGAGCCAGTCCTCGGGGCGGTCGATTAGTTCGCGCAGGAAGACGGCGAGCTTCGTGGTGGCAGGCCCTGCGACAAAGACCGCGATAATCAGAAAGGAAGCGATACCGGCGAGGATCGGCGTTTCGCGGGAGAAGGGCATATTGCCCTTTTCCAAGGCGTCGCGGATCTTCTGCTCGGTGGCTTCTTCTGTTTTGCTTTCCTTGTCAGCATCATCTGCCATGGGTCACACAGGATCAGGACGAAGCTTCGTTTGCGTCGAGGGTGATGATACCGCGCTCGGAAAGATCGATGGCGATACGGGCTATCGTGCGGCGCGCATCGGCAATGTTCTGCGCGGTTATGTTGCCCTGCTCGGCGCCAAGCTCGGTTTCCACCATGCGGCGACCACGGGTCGAGAGCGACGAGAGAACGAGTTCCTGAAGCCTTGTGTCTGCTCCACGAAGTGCGGTTGCGATCTGTTCCGTCTGCACTTCATCGAAGAGCAGCAGGCGCGCGCGCTGCGACAGGCGCTCGATGTCTTCGAAGGTGAAGAGCTTGGCCTTGATGCGGTTGAGATCGTCGCGGTTGAGATCTTCCAGGCTCGCCAT
Organism: Brucella sp. JSBI001; assembly: GCF_026014005.1. Lineage (NCBI taxonomy): Bacteria > Pseudomonadati > Pseudomonadota > Alphaproteobacteria > Hyphomicrobiales > Brucellaceae > Brucella > Brucella sp. JSBI001. The sequence goes on from NZ_CP110339.1 coordinate 2,621,414, forward strand.
CAGTTCTTCCATCTCGCTTCTGTCGAGCTGATTGAAGATGTTGGCGATCTGGCCGTGATGCGCTTTGACCGGACCGGAATCGCTGCGACCGAGAAGATCGCGCCGCAGCACGTCTTCGAGAAGTTCCGCAGCCGCCGGTGCCACATTGCCAATATGAAGCGAGCGCTGCACGACGGCATTGCGCAGCTGAGGCGGCAGGACGACGAACAGCCGGGCTGCGAGGTCGGATGGCAGCTTCGACACGATATAGGCGATGATCTGCGGATGCTGGTCGGTCAGATAGGCCTGCAGGTTATCAACCGGCAGGCGCCCAAGCTGCACCCAGACCGATTCCTGAACGAGCTGCGGCTGAACGCGGTCTTCCAGAACTGCATCGACTTCTTCCTGCGGCAGAGCTTCCCGCAAGAGACCTTCGAACCGTTGGGCGGCTTCTGAAACTGGCGCGCCTTCGGCAAAGGAATCCTCGAACTGCTTGACCAGCTGTTCGAAGTCGAGCGGAGAAATCGGTTCCAGCGTACGGGCATGACCGGCAAGCTTGCGCAGGTCCTCGGCATTGAAATGCTTCAGAAGACGTGAGGCAGCGGGGCGTCCGATGGCAACGAGGATCGCTGCCGCCTTTTGCGGGCCGGTCAGCGTATCGACGAGGCCGGTAGCGCCGCCTTCAAGGTCTTCCGCGAGGGCTTGCTGTTCATTGTCGGCCATGGTCACGTCCGTTACTTGCCGATGATTTCGGTGAGGCTGACACCGAAGCGCGAGGAATCGTCTTCAAGGACGATCACTTCGCCACGGGCGATGACGCGGCCATTGACCACGATATCGACCGGATCGCCGATCTGCTTGTCGAGGGTGATGACCGCACCGCGCCCAAGCTTCATCAGATTGGCAACTGGCATGGTCGTGCCGCCAAGAACAACCTGAACATCGACAGGGATGCCCATGATCAGTTCGAGATTGGGTTTGGATGCGCCCTTCTGCGTGCCGCGCGGCTTTTCCTCGCGCAGTTCCTCAATGGCTTCGTCCAGTTCCTGCTGCATGTTCTTGTCCTTGTTGTCAGCGCTCATGCCTGCCCCGCAAGTTCGACGGTAGCTTTACGAACCGCGCGACGCACGAAAACCGGCAGCGCGTTCTTTTCCTTCGGGAGCGATTGTTCGGTGGCAGTGGCGATCTTGTCTTCAGTGCGCGGCGAGCTGTCAGCGACGTTGCGCGCATGGCGGATGTCGCGGGTCAGGGCCTTGCGCAGCCTGTTCAGTTCTTCGATGGCTTCTTCCATTTCGCGGCGCACGCGCTGCGTTTCGGCAAGACGGGCTTCGAGCTTGTTGTTTTCGTCCGTCAGGTCGGTGCGTTCGCTCTGGATCGCCTTGACGGCGCGCTCCAAACCGTTGGAGGCGGCTGCAACGCGCAGCGCCAGCAGCTTGCCAAGCTTGATCGTCTCGTTGGCTTTGCGGCCAACCACGATGAGCGCAGCAAGCGAGGCAAGAGCCATCAATGTGGAAAGCACGTTAGCCAGCAACAAGCTCATCGATGAAATCCTCTTCCTGATTGACCGGGTCGCCGACCTTGACTGTGAAATGAATGCCCGATTTGCCGAGCGTGCACTTGAAAAGCTGCTGATCGCCGGCGCGCAGGCGCACTTGCTCCATGGCATCGACAGGCAGTTTGAGAACCTGACCGATTTCGAGCATCGACAAAGCGTCCAGCGTCATCGACCCCTGCTGGATGAAAGCTTCGAGTTCGATGCGGGCACGGCTGACTTCCTGCCGCATCTTCTTCGCCCAGCTCGGATCGGTCTGGTTCATCGGACGGCGCAAAAAGGCTGCCACGGCATCCTGCATCGGCTTGTGCGTGCTGCGCGGCAGCAGCAGATGAACCTGCCCGGTTTTGCCTGCGGCAGTAACATCGATGCGGCAGGCGAAAAGGCGCGAGCGCTCGAAATTCTCACGGTCGAATTCGGCTGTGTCGGTGCATTCACCGGCGGTAAAAAGCGCCTGTCCGTTTGCGGCAAAAACCTGATCGAGAGAACTGGCGAGATGACCGGCAAGAAGAGTGGAAATCTTCTGTTCCAGCATGCCGAAAGGCCGGTCCTCATCGACAGAGCCGACATGGCCCTGTGCGCCATACATGGCTTCGATCACGGAGAAAACGAGCGTCGCATCGGCGGTGAGATAAAGTGTGCTGCCCCAACGCTCGGCCTTCAAAGGTGCGATGATCGCAGCCTTGTCGAGAATATCGGCAAAGGCAGCATCGTCAGTGCTTTCCACCTGGCCTGCTTCAACGTCGAATGCGGCAGCGCAACCATGTTTCAGCCGGTCACAGAAATGGGTCGAGGCATCCTTGAACACATGGGCAAGCGATTTCAGGTCGTCGCCTGAAAGACCCGCGGCACGCAGCAGGTTCTCGGCCAGAACATCGCTTTTGCGGTTTTGCCCCAACGTAGTCATCTTACGCTGCCTGCTGGGTCGGCGCGCTCGCCATGGTTTCCTGCTCGACCACATCGATGGTCGGGCGATCATAGGCGGAGATGGTCTTGCGGCCATACTCCACGGCGATCTGCGGCAGGGAGCCGTTCATATAGGCGAGAAGCGTCTGCTTCACGACGATGTAGAGGCGATTGTTCTTTTCGCGGGTCGATTTGATCTTGGCTGCGATCGGGCCGACCACGCCGTAAGAGAAGAAGATGCCGGCAAAGGTGCCGACAAGGGCGGCACCGATCAGATGGCCCAGCACTTCCGGCGACTGGTCCAGCGCGCCCATGGCTTTGATGACGCCGAGAACAGCGGCAACGATGCCGAGTGCCGGAAGGGCTTCGGAAATGCTGACCATGGCGTGGTAGGGCTTGAGCTTGTCGCGGGCGATGGTGTGGATTTCCTCGTCCATCAGCGCCTCGATTTCATGCGAGCGCACATTGCCCACGATGATGAGGCGGCAATAGTCGCAGATGAAATGGGTAAGGTCTTCTTTCTTCAATACGCTCGGATAGGCCTGAAAAATCGACGATTCCTTCGGGTTGTCGATATGCACTTCCACTTCGTTGCGCGACTTGGCGCGCAGCTCGCGCATCAGGCTGTAGAGCACGCCCAGAACGTCGAGATAGTCGCGCTGCTTTGGAACGGCATTGCTGAATGCTTCCATGCAGGCGCGGCCCGTGTCTTTCACGAGTGAAAAAGGGTTGGCGATGAAGAAGGTCCCGAGCGCGGCACCCAGAATGATGACGAATTCCCAGGGCTGGATGAGCACGCTGACATGTCCGCCCATGGCGATAAAGCCGCCCAGCATACAGCCCAGTGTGATGACAAGACCGACAATAATGCCCAAAGCTCGAGACTCCCGCGTACAAGTTCGTTCATTGCACCTTATGGATCGCGGCTTGCGCGAAGCTTGCCAACTGGCGCGGGCGGAAGCCAGCTTCGGACAAGCTTGGTCTTTCATAAAGGATTGAAATACCGGAAGGGGGTCATGCGCATGGTCGATACGATGACAAGCTATCGCCTGATCGCGGCGGATATGGCGCGGTCGTTGCAGCGTGTTTCGAAGGAACCGATGGTGGAGCGGGAAACCGCCTACTACAAGGAAAATATCGGCAAGGTGAAATCCATCGATGATTTCATGGCCGATAGCCGCCTTTATAATTACGCGATGAAGGCGTTCGGTCTGGAAGACATGGCCTTCGCCAAGGCGTTTGTCCGCAAGATATTGACTGAGGGCGTCACGAGCGATGATGCCATGGCGAACAAGCTGACCGACAAGCGCTACAAGGAATTTGCGACCGTCTTCGATTTTGCAGGCAAGGGCGCGGAGGCCACGCAGAGCACGGCTGCCCAACAAGGTGTCGTGGATAAATATCTTCGCCAGACACTGGAAACGGAAGCCGGAAGCCAGAACGAAGGCGTGCGGCTGGCACTCTATTTCGCACGTAAGGCGCCGACGATCACCAATGCCTATGAAATCCTTGGCGACAGGGCGCTGGTGTCGATGATCCAGACGACCTTCGGCTGGCCATCCAGCATATCCAACGCTGATATCGACAAGCAGGCGAAGATGATCGAGGACAAGATCGACTTCACCAAGATGTCCGATCCCGATTACGTGTCGAAGCTCATTTCGCGCTTCACCGCCATGTATGAGATGAACAATCCAACGGCGAGCAGCCCGGCGTCGATTGCGTCCCTGCTTCTGGGCGGAACGTCTTCCGTCGGCATTTCGATGGATATTCTCAGCACCTTGCAGAACTTCAAGCCGGGCGGGCGTTAGGCGATGCAGAATAATTCCATTTATGTCGGGCTTTCGTCGCTCATCACGCTGGAACGGCGGATGGATGCCATTGCCCACAATGTCGCCAATGTCTCAACGGTCGGTTTCCGGGGCGAGGGCACCAAGTTCGATACCATCGTTTCGAACAAGGCCAGCGACGATGTGAGTTTCGCCACGGCGGGCAAGAGCTTTATCCGTACCGAAGCAGGTCCGATGATCAAGACCGACAATCCGCTGGACGTTGCAGTCAAGGGCGATGTCTGGATGTCGGTCTCGACACCGCAGGGGCAGATTTATACGCGTGACGGGCGCATGAACATGCTGCCGACGGGCGATCTCGTTTCCATCACCGGCCATCCGGTTCTCGATGTCGGCGGTGCCCCCATCGTACTCAATCCCGGCGGCGGCGCACCGAAGATTTCAAGCGACGGCGCAATCTACCAGAGCGGAGCACAGATCGGTGCTATCGGTCTTTACACCATTCCGGCGGATGCGGACCTGACCTATGCAGGCACATCCGGTGTGATCCCGAACAAGCCTGCCCAGCCGGTGGCCGACGACAACAGTGTGGGCGTCGTGCAGGGCATGATCGAAGGATCGAATGTTGATGCCATGACGGAGATGACGCGCCTCATCAGCGTCAGCCGTGCGTTTGAGCAGGTCAACAATCTGCTGTCGCAGCAGGAAAGTACTGTCTCTGAAGCCATCAAGACCCTGGGTTCCAGAAACGGATGACGCCTGATCTGCCGCTCTCCCGTCTGGCCGCTTTTGCCCGTCAGCAATCGGTGGCGCCAAAACCGCTCACCGGTATCGGCGGAACGGTGAGCGACGTGTCACGCTCGGCGATTGCCGTGCGCGGGCTTTCGCGTGATGCGCATTTGGGCGATGCGGTGGCGATCCACGCGCAAGGCGGCCAGAGCCTTGCCGAAATCATCCGGGTGGCTGACACGCAGGTGCTGGTGAAGCCCTTCGATGACCGCATCATTCCCTCGCTTGGCGCTGCGGTTTTCGAGGAAGGGCCGATGCGCATCCGCCCGGCACCCGAATGGCGTGGACGTGTCATCAATGCGCTGGGCGAGGCGGTTGACGGGAAGGGTGCGTTGCAGCCCGGCACCCGGCCAATGGCATCAGAGAGCCTTGCACCGGCTGCCTTGCGCCGCGGGCGGGTGGATCGCGGCTTGCGTACAGGCGTCAATGTCATCGACATTTTCACGCCGCTTTGCTTCGGCCAGCGTATCGGCATCTTTGCAGGCTCTGGTGTCGGCAAGTCGACGCTGCTTGCGATGATGACGCGTGCGGCGGATTTCGACACGGTGGTGCTGGCTTTGACCGGCGAGCGCGGACGCGAAGTGCGCGAGATGCTGGAAGAGACCATGGCAGGTCACCTGGACAAAACGATAACCGTGGTTGCAACGGGCGATGAAAGCCCGATGATGCGTCGCCTCGCGCCCAATACGGCGACGGCCATCGCCGAATATTTTCGCGATCTCGGCCAGAATGTCTTGCTGATCGTCGACTCCGTCACGCGCTTTGCCCATGCAGCGCGTGAAGTGGCGATTGCCGCTGAGGAACCGCCGGTTTCGCGTGGCTATCCGCCAAGCGTCTTCAGCCAATTGCCACGTCTTCTGGAGCGCGCAGGGCCCGGTATCACGGAAGCGGGCGGCAGCATCACCGGCATCTATTCGGTACTGGTCGACGGCGACGATCACAATGATCCGGTTTCCGACACGATCCGCGGCACGCTGGACGGCCACATCGTGCTTGACCGGGCGATTGCAGCGCAGGGACGCTTTCCGGCGGTCGATATTCCGGGCTCGGTTTCGCGCCTTGCAAAGCACAATTGGACACCGGAACAACGCAAGCTGGTCAGCCAATTGCGGGGCATGGTTGCCCGTTTTGAGGAAACGCGTGACCTGCGTGCCATCGGGGCGTACCAGAAAGGCCATGACGGCCTTCTGGACCAGGCGGTCGATCTTGTGCCGCGCATTTACGACGCCTTGCAGCAATCGCCGGAAACCGGCCTATCGGACGATCCCTATAACGACCTTGCCGCAGCACTGCGCGGCGACAGACAGGCGCAACACGCATGATGACGGGCTTTCGCAAGACAAAGGAAGAGAAACTCCTTGCAGATCTGACGGCGGAGGTCGAGGCCGCTGCACGACAGGAAGGCATGAAGAAGCCGCAGAGCAAGGTGGATCGCTACCTCAAGATCGCGGCCATCACGCTCGCCGCCGGAAGTGCGATGCTGCCTTTCGTCACCTATCTTCAGCGCGTCGATCTGGGTTCGCCCGAGAAGGCCGAGCGCAAGATCATCGATCCGCTAGACCGTTCGGAACAGAAAACGGTGCGTCGTTTTCCGTCCTTCCGACCATCCGAGCAGGTTGCGCCGAATGCCGATGTGGACAACACGATGACAGGCTCGGTCATGTCGAACGGCAAGGGGCTTCCGGGCACCGGCATGGGCAATGGCGGCGATGGAAGCGGGGACGGGCAGGCTTTCCCGAAGCCGGTTTTTGCACTGCGCGAAGTCGTTGGCGGCATGGCGATGATCGAGGATACGTCCGGCTACTGGTTCGTCGAAAAAGGCTCGTTGCTGCCCGATGGCAGTCACCTCGTTTCAATCGGTCGCGGTGCAGGCACCTGGCAGCTCACGACATCGTCGGGCGATGTGATTGAGATGCGGAGGTGAGGGGGAAGGCAATAAGGCCCTCCTGCCCTATCCTCCCGCAAGCTTGACGCAAGTTCCGGCCTTTAAGTTAATCAACTGTAAAGGCGGGAAACTCCATGAGCTCCATTCATCTTTTCGATCTGGCTGCAAGGCAGGCGCAGTGGTTGTCGGTGAGACAAGCCACTGTTGCGGGCAATGTCGCTAATGCGAACACGCCGGATTTCCGGGCGCGGGACGTGCAGCCTTTCGCGGATGTGCTGGACAAGACTCAGCTTACCATGGCTGCCACCAGCCCTCTGCATCTGGAATCCGGGGCCGACGGGATCGCCGGTGCGCGCCTGCGGCCGGACGACATCACCGAGCAGACCCATTCCGGCAATACGGTCGATGTCGAACAGGAAATGATGAAGGCCGGTGAGATCGCCCGCGAATATTCGCTCAACACAAGCATCGTCAAAGCGTTCCATCGCATGATGCTTTCGGTCGCGAAGGGGTAGTTATGTCTTCCGATGCCTTGCAAAGCACATTGAAGATCGCAGCGTCGGGCCTTTCGGCCCAATCGACGCGTCTGCGCATCGTTTCCGAAAACATCGCCAATGCGCAGTCCACCGCCGAGACTGCCGACGCCGATCCCTATCGCCGCAAGACGGTGTCCTTCCGTACCGAGCTGGAACAGGGCACAGGAGCCGCCGAAGTTCGCATTGCCGAAGTCGGCAAGGACACATCGCCCTTTATCGAGCAATACGAGCCGAGCCATCCCGCAGCGGATGAGCGCGGCTATGTCCGTTACCCCAATGTCAACATGGTCGTCGAAATGGCGGACATGCGCGAAGCCAATCGTACCTATGAAGCCAATTTGCAGGTTGTGAAACAAGCCCGTGAGCTGATCTCCATGACCATCGATCTCTTGAGGAGCACATAATGTACGACTCGATCATGAGCATTTCGGCGCGCAATGCCCTGTCGCGCCTCTCGGAAACCGTAGCCGAAAAGGGCGTGGGTTCCACTTCCGCGCCGCAGGCTGTTCCGGCAGCTCCGGGTGCCTCGTTCGGCGAAGTCCTGTCGCAGATGACGGATTCCGTCGGCCAGAAGCTGCAGACGGCTGAAGCGACGTCCATTCAGGGCATCAAGGGCGATGCGCCGGTGCGCGATGTGGTCAGCTCCGTCATGGAAGCCGAACAGTCGCTTCAGACGGCCATCGCGATCCGCGACAAGATCGTGCAGGCCTATCTCGAAATCAGCCGTATGCCCATCTGATTTGCGGTAGCCAAGGATAAATAAGCCATGAAAGCCCTGACGATCGCCGCCACCGGCATGAACGCCCAGCAGCTCAATCTGGAAGTGATTGCCAACAACATCGCCAATATCAACACAACGGGCTTCAAGCGCGCGCGTGCGGAATTTTCCGATCTTCTTTATCAGTCCGAGCGCACGGCAGGCGTGCCCAATCAGGCTAACCAGTCCATCGTGCCGGAAGGCGCTCTGGTTGGCCTTGGCGTGCAGACGGCAGCGGTGCGCAATCTCCATATGCAGGGCAGTTTCAACCAGACCGGCAATCCATTCGATCTGGCTTTGACCGGCAAGGGCTGGTTTCAGATTCAGAGCCCGACCGGCGAGACGCTTTATGCGCGCGCTGGCGCGTTCAACAAGAATGCCGATGGCCAGCTTGTGACGCTCGATGGCAATCCTGTCGAACCGGCGATCACCATTCCGCCAGACGCCGTTGAAGTGACGGTCACCGATACGGGACAGGTTTTCGCCAAGCTGCAGGATCAGGTCAATCAGGTCGATCTCGGCCAGCTGACCCTCGCTAACTTCACCAATGAAGCGGGTCTGGAGCCGCTCGGCGGCAATCTCTATCGCGAGACGGAAGCATCCGGCGGTCCGCTGGTCGGCGTGCCAGGCGATCCGGGCTACGGCTCGATCAAGCAGGGCTATCTCGAAGCGTCGAATGTCGATCCGGTGAAGGAAATCACCGATCTCATCACGGCGCAGCGTGCCTATGAAATGAACTCCAAGGTTATTCAGGCTGCCGACGAAATGGCGGCAACCGTATCGAAGAACTTGCGCTGACGGTGATGGCGATGGGCTGTGTGAAGGCGATCTTTCAAAAGAAAAGGCTGGTTCTTGCCGGTGGCTTCCTGCTTGCCGCAATGGCTGGCGCAAGTGCGGCAGACCGCATCGCCTTTGTGGTGCCTTCGGCCACCGTCTATCCCGGCCAGATCGTAAGCGATACGGCATTGCTGGAGAAGCAGTTCTTCATCAACGCGCCGGCGGCGACCCAATATGTGCTGTCCCCGGATCAGGCGGCAGGCAAGGTGGCGCGCAAGACGCTGCTCCCCGGCAAGCCGATCCTCGTTTCCGCATTGGGGGAGCCGTCTCTGGTTACACGCGGTGTTCCGGCACCGCTGGTCTTTACCGCCGGTACGCTGACCATAACCGCCATGGGCACACCGCTCGAATCCGGTGCGGCTGGCGATTTCATCAAGGTTCGTAACGTCGACAGCGGCATCATCGTGTCCGGCACTGTGCTGGCCAATGGGCGCATTCAGGTGGGGATGCAGTGAGAAAGACTTGCGCCGCCCAGATTGCTACTTTGTTCGCCGTCCTGGCGCTCGTTTTCCAGCCTGTTGCAGGATTTGCGGACGAGTCGTCGAAGAATGCGCGGGAATTTGGTTCCGCAGTGGATGCCGATGCCGATTGGCTTGGCTCGGGTGGCGATCCGTCGAAAATGGCCTATGCCGAACTTGGCCGGGGAAGCGCGGTTGCGCGCCTGAAGGATATCGCCACCATTCAGGGCGTGCGTGAAAACCAGCTTGTGGGCTATGGTCTTGTCATCGGCCTCAAGGGCACCGGGGACAGCCTGCGCAATTCGCCGTTCACCGAACAGTCCATGCGCGCCATGCTGGATAATCTCGGCATCAGCGCGCCGCGCAACTCCACCCGCTCGAAAAACACGGCTGCGGTCATCGTGACAGCGAACCTGCCCGCCTTTGCCGGGGCCGGTTCGCGCATCGATGTGACGGTATCGTCGCTCGGCGATGCGACGTCGCTGCAGGGCGGCACACTGGTCATGACCCAGCTCATGGGTGCCGACAATCAGATTTATGCCGTTGCACAGGGCAACATGATCGTGTCCGGCTTCGCGGCGGAAGGTGAAGCCGCAAGCGTGACGCAGGGTGTGCCGACTTCCGGTCGCATCCCCAATGGCGCGCTGGTCGAACGCGAAGTGGCGGGTAATTTCGGCAAGGAAACCGAAATGATCGTCGAGCTGCGCGATCCTGATTTCACCACTGCCGTGCGCGCTGCCGACACGATCAATGTCTTCGCCAAGCGCCGTTACGGTCGCGGTGTCGCTATTGCGCGTGATGCCAAGACGATCCGCCTGTCGCGTCCGAAGAACGTGCCTGCCGCGCGCTTTCTTGCGGAACTTGAAGGCCTGCCGATCACGACTGACGAAGTGGCGCGTGTGGTGGTTGACGAACGGACTGGAACTGTCGTCATCGGCGAGAAGGTGCGTATCTCCAAAGTAGCGATCAGCCATGGCAGCTTGACGGTTCGTGTAACAGAAACCCCGATGGTCGTTCAGCCAGAGCCGTTCAGCGATGGTGTAACGGCTGTCGAACCGAACACTGATATCGCCGTCAACCAGCAGAACGCCAAGATTGGCATTCTGACCGGCGCAAATCTTGAAAATCTGGTGAAGGGCCTGAACCAGATCGGCGTGAAGCCGACCGGCATCATCGCAATATTGCAAGCTATCAAGACATCCGGCGCGCTTCATGCGGAACTGGTGGTGCAATGACCATGGCTCATAAAATGATCCGGTATGGTTCGGCAGTAGCGCTGCTTCTGGCTGCCTCTGCTCCGGCATTGGCGCAGCAGGCGGCGACGCCCGCTCCAGTACCGGTAGAGGCATCGGCGGCACAGCAGCTTGCTTCTTCGCCGCCGCTTGGCAACCTCGATGAAATCCGCAAGTTCTGCGGCAATATCGACGATCAGGCGGCGGACGCCCGCTATGCGCTGCAGGCCAAGCAATTGACCGAGCTGAAGGCCGATGTCGAGGAACGGATGCGTGCGCTTGAGGAAAAGCGCCGGGAATATGAAATGTGGCTGAAGCGCCGCGACGAGTTTGTCAGCAAGGCGCAGGATTCGCTGGTCGACATCATCTCGAAAATGAAGCCCGATGCAGCGGCGGCGCAGATGGCGCTGATTGGCGACGAAGCGGCGGCAGCCCTGATCCTCAAGCTCAACCCGCGCGTATCCAGTATCATCCTCAATGAAATGCCGCCGGAAAAGGCGGCCAAGCTGGCCCGCGTCATCGTCGGTTCGCAGCGCACGACGACTGCACCGCAGGCTGTGAAGGATCAGTCGGGCAGGGATCAGCGCGCTGCGGCGCAGTCCGGGAATACGGTTCAATGAAAAACAGCATGAACAAAGCAACCCTTGCAGCAGCAGTACTGGTTCTTCTGGCCGGTTGTGCCACCAAGCCGGAGGAAATCGGTCGGGCACCCGATCTGTCCCCGGTTGCGGCCCATCTTGGTATGCAGAACAATCCGCAGTTCAACGGCTATCCGACGCGTCCGAGCAAGGCGACCTATTCGCTCTGGGACCAGCGTTCGACCAATTTCTTCAAGGATCCGCGTGCGGCGACGCCGGGTGATGTCCTGACCGTCATCATTTCAATCAACGACCGCGCCAATCTCGATAACAAGACGGATCGCGAGCGTGTATCGAAGGGCATTTACGGTGCCGGTGGTTCGTTTGCCACGAGCAGCAGCACGGGTGCCGGTGCCGGCGGCGACATGGATGCTTCTCTCAACACCCATTCCGACAGCAAGTCGAAGGGTAAGGGCACCATCGAGCGCAGTGAAGATATCCGCCTGCAGGTTGCGGCCATCGTCACCGATACGCTGCCCAATGGAAACATGATCATCCGCGGGTCGCAGGAAGTGCGCGTTAACAATGAGCTGCGCGTGCTGAATGTCGCCGGTGTCGTGCGTCCGCGCGATATTTCCGGCAATAACACGATTTCCTATGACAAGATTGCCGAGGCCCGCATTTCCTATGGTGGCCGCGGACGTCTGAGCGAGATTCAGCAGCCGCCTTACGGCCAGCAGATTCTCGATCAGGTTTCTCCGTTCTAGGGCGCTGAGCATGAGTGACACGACGGCAACGGAAAAAGACGGTAAGGCGAAAGGCTCCCTGACGGGGCTGCTGGCGGCCGTCGCGGTTCTGACCGTCATCGCGGGCGGTGGCGGCTGGTATCTGGGCGGCATGATTTCCGCCGATCAGCTGGCATCGGCCAAACCTTCCGGCAAGGAAGACAAGCCGAAGCAGGGCGACTTCGAATCGCGTTCCATCGGCACCGTCGTGCCCCTGCAGCCGATCATCACCAATCTCGGCATTCCGCAGAACACCTGGGTGCGTCTCGAAGCCTCGCTGGTGGCAAAACCGGGCCATGAAATTCCGGCGGCGGTGGCGGCAAGCGTCGGCGATGATTTCCTGAGCTTCCTGCGCAGCGTCAACCTCATGCAATTGCAGGGCGCGGCCGGGCTTGCCTATTTGCGCTCCGATTTGGAAGAACGCGCGCGCCTGCGTTCGGAAGGCGCTGTCGAACGCGTTTTCATTTCGGCACTGGTCGTAGAATGAAAAAACTTCTTGGTCTTGGCGTTCTCCTGACGCTCGCTCTCACCGTTTCCGCGCAGGCGCAGCAGCCGCTGACGCTCGACAATCTGCTGCCTGCGGGCAGTGGTGCTGCGAGCGGCCAGATCGTGCAGTTGTTCGGACTGCTGACGGTGCTTTCCATTGCGCCTGGCCTGCTCATCATGGTGACGAGCTTCACGCGTTTTGCCATCGCTTTTTCGCTTTTGCGTTCGGGGCTTGGTCTCCAGACCGCGCCTGCCAGCATGGTGATGATCTCGCTTGCCCTGTTCATGACCTTCTATGTCATGGCGCCCGCCTTCGACCGGGCCTGGAACAATGGCGTGCAGCCCCTGATGCGCAATGAAATCACACAGGAAGCTGCATTCGGTGAAATATCGCAGCCTTTCCGTGAATTCATGATGGGGCAGGTGCGCGACAAGGATCTGCGGCTCTTTGAAGATCTCGCCGATCCGTCTTTCCGCACCGGCGATGATGGCATCGTTGATTTCCGCGTGCTGGTTCCAGCCTTCATGATCTCGGAACTGCGGCGCGGTTTTGAAATCGGCTTCCTGATCGTGCTGCCATTTCTGGTGATCGACCTCGTCGTGGCGACGCTCACCATGTCGATGGGTATGATGATGCTGCCGCCGACGGTGATCTCGCTGCCGTTCAAGATTCTGTTCTTCGTGCTGATCGATGGCTGGAATATTCTGGTCGGAAGCCTCATACGCTCCTTCTCCTGACCCATTTTGGTACGCTTCGAACCGTGCCAGTCAAGTTTCTGCATCGGAATCCGCGAATCCGTTAAATTTCGACTGAATAAATTAGCCTTTATTTAATGTTTGGGTTCTAACTGTCGGCTCATGGTGGGTTTCCGCGCGTTACGCGGCAACAGGCATGATGCCGCTCCACCATGCCGGTAATCCAAAACCCGGCCTGTCCCTCAGATTGTTTTTCCCAAGGGGCAAAAAACTATGGCTAGCATTCTTACAAATTCGTCGGCTCTGACCGCTCTCCAGACGCTTTCCTCGACCAACAAGGCACTGGAATCGACCCAGAACCGTATCTCGACCGGCCTCCGCATTTCGGAAGCTTCGGACAATGCTTCGTACTGGTCCATCGCGACGTCGATGAAGTCCGACAACAAGGCCAACTCGGCTGTTCAGGACGCTCTCGGCCTCGGCGCAGGCAAGGTCGATACCGCTTATTCCGCGATCAACAAGATCCGTGAATCGGTTGACGACATCAAGACCAAGCTTGTTTCGGCTCTGGGTGCGAGCACGGAAGACAAGACCAAGATCGAAACTGAAATCAAGTCGATCGTTTCCAACATCAACTCTGCTCTCAGCAATGCCAATTACGCTGGTTCCAACCTGCTGAACGGCCCGACCGCCGATCTCGACGTTGTTGCTTCGTACAATCGTTCTGGTGCTACCGTCACGGTTGACAAGATCACCGTTGCCGCTGCCGACACCGATGCGAAGACCATGGTCGCTACGATCGTGGGTACGGGTTTCTTCACTTCCGGCTCGGACGACGCTGCTATCGGCACGGCTCTGAACACGGTTGAAACCGCTCTTGCTTCGCTGGCTACCGGCGCAGCGACCCTCGGTGCAGCCAAGTCGCAGATCGACAGCCAGAAGAGCTTCCTGTCGGGTCTTCAGGACTCCATCGAAAAGGGCGTTGGCACGCTCGTTGACGCTGACATGAACAAGGAATCGGCACGTCTGTCGGCTCTGCAGGTTCAGCAGCAGCTCGGCGTTCAGGCTCTGTCGATTGCCAACTCGTCGAACCAGTCGATCCTGTCGCTGTTCCGCGGCTAATCGTAACTGAGTAGACAGCAAGGGCGCCGGGTTGCCGGCGCTCGCGAGTTCTCAGGTAAATCAGGGGTTCGCATCCGAACCGACCTGATCGGATCGGATGTCTTTGGGCGGAAAACGGGGCGCGGGATTTATTCCGCGCCCCAATTCTTTGCGCTCATTTCTGTATTAAAGCGTGTCGCGTTTTATCGTACTCTTACGACCCGCTTTAAACTTTTGTTTATGCATGTCTTTATCCCATCGTAGCGGGACCAGAAATCAGTCCAGTGGACTGAGTCCCCCGCGAAGGCGGTTCCCACTTTTGGGAGACATGCATTAGAAAGCGCTTGCTTCATCAGCCGCCACTTTCGCGCAAGCTTCGCGGGCTAGTTTGCATCCATCATTATGGCGGTGGTGTGGATGCAGCAGAATTTCCAGCAATTGATCGAACAGCTCAAGGGTACGCTCGGCAAGCTCGGCGCGCGAAAACTCATCGCGCTCGGACTGGTGGGCGCGGCACTCATGGGCGCGATCCTCTATACGAGCATCTATCTGAGCCGCCCATCCTACGAGACGCTCTATGTCGGCCTTTCGCGTGACGACGTGAACCGCATGGGTCTTGCGCTCGGTGAAGCAGGCATTCCTTTCGACGTGAAGGCTGACGGCTCGTCCATCCTCGTGCCCATCGGCAAGGCTGAAAATGCCCGCATGTATCTGGCTGAAAAGGGCCTGCCGACCTCGAACAATGCCGGTTACGAGCTGTTCGACAATATGGGTTCGCTCGGCCTCACCTCGTTTATGCAGGAAATCACCCGCGTGCGTGCGCTTGAAGGCGAAATCGCCCGCACCATCCAGGCCATTCGTGGTGTGAAAGCCGCGCGCGTTCACATAGTCATGGCAGAAAAAGGCTCGTTCCGTCGTGGCGACCAGAAGCCGTCCGCCTCGGTCGTCATCCGCGCCGAAGGCGGCTTTGCTGCCGAATCCGCACAGTCCATCCGCCAGCTGGTCGCTGCCGCCGTCCCGTCGCTCGATGCTTCCGCCGTCACTGTTCTCGACACCAACGGGCGTCTGCTGGCATCGGCTGGCGAAGCTGCCAATGGCGCAGCCCTCATGACCGCCTCGCTGGAACAGCAGGTTGCAGGCAATGTGGATGACAGCATCCGCAAGGCGCTGGCGCCTTATCTTGGCATCGGCCATTTCCAGACAAGCGTTCAGGCCGTACTCGATACGGACCGCCGCCAGATCAACGAGACGACTTACGATCCTGAATCCCGCGTCGAGCGTTCCGTACGTGTTGTCCGTGAAAGCGGCGATTCCCGCAACAATCGTAACGACAATGCAACCGGTGTGGAACAGAACATTCCGCAGGAAGAAATCCAGAACCGCAACGGCGAAAGCTCGACGGAAAAGACCGACCGCCGCGAGGAGCTGACCAATTACGAAATGAACAGCAAGACAGTCTCCACCGTCAGCGACGGCTATGCCGTCAAGCGGCTGTCCATTGCCGTGGTCATCGATCAGGCGCGCCTTCTGGAAACTGCGGGTACCACGCCGCCGCCTGCCAATTTCGTCGATCAGCAGATCACCAAGATCCGCGACCTCGTTGCAACGGCTGCCGGTCTCAATGCGGATCGCGGTGATGTCATCAATGTGACGGCGGTAAACTTCCTCGACCCTGCCGGTGCCGATATGGAGCCGGTCTCCACGCCGTGGACTGATACTGTGCTTCGCCAGAGCGGCTCCTATGTCAATGCGCTTGCAATCCTTGCCGCCGTTGGTCTCCTGATCTGGTTCGGTCTGCGTCCGCTGCTGCGTGACCAGAATGCCAAGCCAACCGGCACGGAAGTGGCAGTCCGCGAGACGAGTGAAGTGGCAATGCCGAATTTCGTCGGCGGTCAGGCGGCTGGTGAAGGCGTGCAGGCTGTCATCGGTGGGCCGGAGGCCTATGCCGATCAGATGAAGACCAGCCTCAGCGATCTTCGCCAGCGCATGCGCATGCCTGCCAAGCTACGTCTGGAGCAGATGATCGACATGGATGAGGAGCGCGTCGCCTCCATTCTCAAGCAGTGGATTCACGAAACCGCCGCCAGCCGCGAAGCCCAACCATTGAGGGAATCGGCCGTAAAGGCTTCGGCCATGCCGGAGCTTGAGGCGGCCTGACGATGAGCGCGCTTTCCCTCAGCCGTTATCTTCCCGACTTTTCGACCCATCATATCGAGGATGAGGCGATCGAGATCATTGCTGCGCCTGCGCCGCAGATGCCGCTGAAAGACACACCCCCGCCGCAGGCAGGCGGCGATGGAGCGAAGCGTCCCGTTTCGGCTGAGAAAGCCGCCGCTGCCGAGCAGGCCGAAGTCGCCGCCATCATCGCCATCGAGGAAGAAAAGCGCCTGGCATTCGAAGCAGGGCGTGAGGACGGCCACCGGGAAGCCCAGGCGCTTTACGAAGCTGAAAAGACGCGGCTTTTGCGCGAGCATGAGGCCGAGATCGAGACATTGCGCGCTGCATTTTCGCGTGAGCAGACCTTGCTCTTGGCGGGTAGTCTGACCGAAGCGCTGACCGCGCTTGAACGAAACTTTTCCGGTCAGATCGCCGAAATCCTGATGCCTTTGCTGGCGGAAAAGATGGAGCGTGAGGCGGTCGCGGAATTTGCGCGGCGCATTGCGGCGCTGGCGCTCGATGGCGAAGCACCGGAAATCTCCGGTCCGGCGCGACTGATTGCGCCGCTTCGCGATCATGCGGCCCTGTTGCCGCATGGTTGCCGGTTTTCAGAAACCGGGGCGGAAGAACTTTCCTTTTCCTTTGGCGACCGGAAGCTTGAAACGCGCATCGCGCCGCTTCTTGAAGAATTGAAGGCTGCGGTTCAATGAGCATCGATCCCGAAACCAAACGTGAGATCATCATTGTTCGCCGGGGCGGGCACGACGATCATGACAGCCATCATGGTGGCGTATGGAAGATCGCCTATGCCGACTTCATGACTGCAATGATGGCCTTCTTCCTCGTCATGTGGCTCATCAATGCCGCCAATGAGGAAACCAAGGCAGCGGTTGCCAGCTATTTCAACCCCGTCAAGCTGATGGACCGGCATTCAAGCTCCAAGGGCGTGCAGGACGTCGAGGAAAAAGACGGCAAGGTTCGCTATGAGAGCGACCAGAAGATCGAAAACAGCACGAAGGTCATCAACGATACGACGGTTGCGCCGCCAAGCGACCAGGAAGAGCGCCAGCTTTTCCGCGAACCCTATGCGGTCCTCTCGGAACTGGCTCATGAAACCGGTGTTCTGCAGAACCAGTCGGCCAAGGGCGATGGCGGTACCTCGCAATCCGGTCCGGCAACGGGTGCCGAAGGCGGTGAAGCCTATCGCGATCCGTTCAGCCCGGATTACTGGTCGAGCAAGGCTGTCGATGACCTGACCCCGCCCGATGCTGCGCCTGCCGCACCACCCAAGTCGGAAACAGCACAGCCGAAGCCGGAGGAAGCTGCAAAGCCTGCAGAAACGCAGGAGCAGCTCATTGCCGACCTGAAGAAGGCAGCTGAGGGCGAAGCCGCGAAAGACGGGGTTGAGGCGAAGAAGGCCGAGCCAATGCCGGATGTGACGGTCGTTCCGGTCGATGGCGGTGTGATGATCCAGCTCACCGACAAGATCGATTATGGCATGTTCACCATCGGCTCGGCCAAGCCGGATGCGCGGGTGGTGCAGATGCTGGAGCGTATAGCGCAGGTGATTTCCCGCCAGCCGGGTGAAGTCATCATCAGTGGGCATACGGATGCGCGCCCGTTCAAGAGCGCGACCTATGATAACTGGCGTCTGTCTTCGGCGCGGGCGCAGATGGCTTATTACATGCTGGTTCGCGGCGGGCTCGATGAAAAGCGTGTGCTGCGCGTTGAAGGCTATGCTGACCGTCAGCCCAAGAACGCCAGCGATCCGAATGCGGCTGAAAACCGCCGCATCGATATTTTCCTGAAATCCGCTCCATGATGCAGCTCGCCATGCGCTCTTTGCTGGCATGTGTTGCAGGCTTCTCCCTGATGGGAGCGGCCTATCCAGTCTTTGCGCAAACGCAGGCACCGGCTGAGACCCGCGCGCTGCCGGTGCTGGAGCCTTACAAGCTCGTGCGTTCGCTGCGCATGCTGCAGGATCAGGTCGTCGCCGGAAAACCGGAAGCAGTGGTGATGCTGAACAAGCTTCTGGGCTTTGTCAGCGCGGATATGGGCCGAGCGTCGAATGACGTCTGGAGCAATCCGGAAAATGTCTACGCGGCGATCATCTATCTCTTCAACGGCGGCAATCCGGAAGCGGTGCGCAAGGTTCTTGCCGACCTCAAGACCGATGCCGTGCCGCCGGAGCTGGTCAAGGGCGCATTGGCCTATGCTTCCGGCCAGACGATCGAAGTCGTGAAGCTTTTCTCGGTGCCGCTTTCGCCTGATGTTCCGGCGGAACTGCAGGCATCCATCGTGCTTGTCACCGCGAGCCAGATGACCGCCTTCGACCCAGCGACGGCCTTGATGCGGCTTGATCAGGTGCGGCTCGATGCGCCGGGCACCTTGTTTGAGGAAGCGGCAATCCGCCGTTCGATGCCGATTGCGGCCAAGCTCGGCGATGCCGACAAGATCAGGCTCCTGTCGCGCAACTATCTCCAGCGCTTTCCGCGTTCGCCCTATATGCGCGATTTCATGGCGCAATTTGTTGATGCTGCGGTGAAACTCAACGACCGTATCGGCAATGCGGAGCTGGCAAAACTGATCGGCTCTGCTGATCCGGTGATGCAATATTCGCTTTATCTGCAAATCGCGCGCGGTGCGCTCGTTGATGGCCAGACGGAACGGGCGCGTTTCATGTCGGCAGAGGCGAAGAAACTTGCTGACAGGCTGAAGGCCGACCCTACCCGCGCCAATCTTTATGCGGCGGCAAGCGATGTGGCTTCGGATTCGGCGGGCAGTGCGCTGCGTGAACTGTCGCAGATTTCACCCGACAAATTGCAGGAGCGTGACCGGAAATTGTTGAAGGCCGCTGAAGCGGTCGGCACGGTGGTTACACGCACTCCAGATGCTTTGCCGCCTGCAAAACCCGCTCTCACCGAACGGGATGTGCCGCCAATGGCAGTGGCGGATTCGCAGGAGCATGAGGCCGTAAAACCTGAGCCGACCCCGGCGGCGGTTAGCATGAAGCCGGTCAAGAACCAGCCGGAAGACGATTTGCAGAAAACGATGGAAGATGCGCGGCGCAAGCTCGCCGAGATCGATGCCTTGCTAGGAAAGACCGTTCAATGAGCATTGATATTTTGCTGAATTCCACCAGCCGACTTGCTTCGCTCGCCCGAAATTCGGGTCCTTCCCAGGCAAAAGCCGAGGGCGAGGCACAGGATAATGCTGACCCGGTAAAATTGTTCAGTTCGCTTCTCGAAAAGCCTCAGGGCAAGGTCGAAAAGAAGAGCGACAGCGAAGCCAATGCGGGTTCGGACGAGACAGAGGCGAAGGATGAGGAAGGTTCAAAGCCGGTCGCTCTGTTTGCCCTGCCACAAAATCTCCTTTCTTTGGACGCTTCTTCGCCTGAATTGAAAGGGGCAAATCACAGTTTTTCCACGCCGAATACTGCAAAAAACGACACAAATGCCCCCGATCCGCTTTCTGCCTTAATTAAAGACATCGATCCGAAACAGGTCGAGGGGCAGGGGCGCGAGCTGCAGGCCGATCTGAAGAAGCGTACGCCTGAAACAGTGCCTTCGAAGGCTGCAGCAATCCCGACGGCCAGCACCAAACCGGATCAGGCAATCAATCAGGACGCACTGAAGGCTACTGGCGACAATCAGGCCGAAAACACTTCGGACGATCTCGCCAGTCTTCTGAAAACTGATAAGGGGTCGGCACAGCAGCAGTCGGGTCAAATGCCTGACAGAACCGATATCCAGCAGCAGCCACCCGCAAAGGGTAACGCGCCTGCAGACATCAAGGCAGCCACCACGCCATCGCAGGCAGCAGCCCGGATAGCCGACATTCAGGTGGTTTCCGAGCGCAGCTTCGGAACGGTCAAGACCTTGCAGATCAGGCTCGATCCGGTTGAGCTTGGAGCGGTGACGGCGCGTATCCGTGTGGCGTCGGAAGGTATCGAGGTGCATCTCGTCGCTGAAAAGACCCATGCGGCGGAAGCGCTCGCCGCTGACCGCTCGATGATTGAGAAAGCACTGAAAGCGGCGGGCATTGCAGACGATGCGAAAATTTCGGTGACAGTCGCTGACCGCAACGCGGCAGGTGCCGTCCAGCAGGCACAGGCATCGCAGAATGCGAGCCAGCAACAGGCGAGTGGCCAGCAACCGGGCCAGCAGCAAGCTTTCAACATGCAGCAGGGCTTCGACGGGCGAAACGGCGCTGAGGCACAGGCGGGTTTTATGGGCGGCGAGGGCAGGCAGAATGGCGAATCCGGTCAGGCAGGACGCGAGCGTTCGGACATGCAAACCGCTCAGGACAGCGGGAGCGGCATTTCTCGCAATGATGGCCGCGGCCTGGTTGTCTGATAGCAGCCCGGCCCGCGCCGAAAATATCTGCGAGCGTGAAATGCACCGGGCATCCGCCCGCTACGATGTGCCGCTTGGCATACTCTACGCGGTCGGCCTCACGGAAACCGGTCGCAAGAACTCGCTGCAACCTTATGCGATGAATATTGAAGGCCGTGCCGAATTTATGCCATCGCAAATGGCGGCGGTAAGACGCTTCGAGGAAGTGCGGGCCGAAGGTGCGAAGCTGGTCGACCTCGGTTGCATGCAGATCAACTATTATTATCACGGCAAGGAATTTCCGTCGGTCGCCGCGATGCTGATGCCGAGCCTCAATGTTGATTATGCGGCGCGTTTTCTGCGGCAGCTTCGACAGCGCGAGGGCAACTGGACGATGGCGGTTGCGCGCTATCACGCAGGCCCGAACAACGACCCCGCCCAGAAGCGTTATGTCTGTCGCGTGATGACGAATATGGTCGCCACCGGCTTCGGAAACTGGACGCCACAGGCGCGAAGCTTCTGCTTCGGCTGAACAGGGATCCCTTGGAATTTTACAGGTTGTAACAGAACGTCAGATACACCCGGCTTGCCTATACTCAACCTATGATTGCCGAGCCCGGTGGGCGCTAAATTAGCACGTGGATTTTTAAGCCCTTGTAAAGAATCGTAAAAGTTCGTGAGCCGTTAACATCTGGTTAAGGTTCTTACGGCTAAAGAGGTAGGCGCATTGCAATCAGTGCGATTCCCATTAAATTAGAATATACTAAATTACCTCCCAATATATTGCGGGCAATTAATTGCCATTGTTGCTGATTCCTCCTGCCAGTTATTCCTATCGTGCTTGGGCTAACATATTGATTCGGAAGGCGGGCCGATGATTGTTGTCGTAGACGACAGAGACATAGTGACTGAAGGATACTCTTCCTGGTTCGGTCGCGAAGGCATCACGACAACAGGTTTTACCCCTACCGATTTCGACGAATGGGTCGAGAGCGTTCCACAACAGGATATTATGGCTGTCGAAGCTTTTCTGATCGGCGAATGTGCAGATCAGCATCGCCTTCCAGCCCGGATTCGTGAACGCTGCAAGGCGCCCGTCATCGCCGTCAACGATCGCCCCTCGCTTGAACATACACTTGAGCTGTTTCAATCCGGGGTTGACGATGTTGTTCGCAAACCGGTGCATGTGCGTGAAATCCTTGCGCGCATCAATGCGATCCGCCGCCGTGCAGGTGCATCAGCTGCTTCCAATGACAGCGGCACGGAGCTCGGTCCGATCCGTGTTTTCTCCGATGGTCGTGATCCGCAGATCAATGGCATCGATTTTCCACTGCCGCGTCGCGAGCGCCGCATCCTGGAATATTTGATCGCCAATCGCGGTCGCCGCCTCAACAAGGCGCAGATTTTCAGCGCGATCTACGGCATCTTCGACAGTGAAGTCGAAGAGAACGTCGTTGAAAGCCATATCAGTAAGTTGCGGAAAAAGCTGCGTGAGCAGATGGGTTTCGATCCGATCGATTCCAAGCGCTTCCTCGGCTACTGCATCAATATCGAGTGATATTGCTGCATCTTCATAATCCCAGTATCGCGATTTCGAGCACATTTCCGGATTTCTGAAATCGCGCCTGTCTCCTCAGTAAAAGCGTAGAAAATCCCGAGGCTACAGTTTCACGCAAGCGTGGTCCATTAGCTTTACCGCGGATGATTGGGTCGGTGTGCCGATTCAGTCGCTCGGTTTTACGAATTCCAGCCCGATGGTTTCGGACTTTGAGCTGGTTGCTACAACTAATCAGGAGCTGCCAATGAGCCTCTACGGTATGATGCGGACCGGTGTTTCGGGAATGAACGCGCAGGCGAACCGCCTGTCGGCGGTCGCTGACAACATCGCGAATGCGAGCACCGTCGGTTACAAGCGTGCGGAAACCCAGTTTTCGTCGCTCGTTCTGCCCAGCACTGGCGGACAGTATAATTCCGGCAGCGTTCTGACTGATGTTCGTTACGGCATTTCCGACCAGGGCGGCATCCGCTCCACATCGTCCACGACAGACCTTGCCATCGACGGCAACGGCTATTTTGTGGTGCAGGGAGCGGACGGCTCGACCTTCCTGACCCGTGCTGGCTCCTTCGTTCCCGACAAGAACGGCAATCTGGTCAACTCAGCCGGCTATTATCTGTTGGGCGCGGGCCCGAACGACCCGGCTGGCGCCCTGACGGTTCCCGGTTTGAACATCATCAATGTCAACAGCGCCGCACTTCCTGCCGAGGCCAGCACGTCGGGCAACTTCACCGTTAATTTGCCGTCTACCGATCAGGTCCCGGCAGCTGGCGAGTTCAATCACAAGACGTCGCTGATCTCCTATAATGATAAGGGCGAGAAGATCACGCTCGACGTCTATTTCACCAAGACCGGCGCGGATGAATGGAGCGTCACGGTCAAGAATGCTGCTGACAATGTGGTGGTTGGCGGCCCGACAGCGCTGACATTCGATCCGACCACCGGCGACATGACGTCTGCAGGTGGCATTGCGGTCGATCTTGGGCCTTATGGCGGCCAGAACCTCAACCTTAATCTGGGAGCATCGACGCAGCGCGCGGGTGACTACACCATTTCGCAGGCGCAGATTAACGGTCAGGCACCATCTGCGGTCAAGGGCGTGGATGTGGCCAATGACGGTTCGGTCGTCGCCATCTACGAAAACGGCACGCAGAAGGTTCTGGCGCGCATTCCGCTGGCCAATGTGGCAAGCCCTGATCGCATGACGGTTGTGAGCGGCAACGTGTTCCTGCCGAGCGCGGAATCGGGCGAGGTCAATCTCGGCTATCCCCAGAGTAAAGGTCTGGGCAAGATCATGTCGGGCACATTGGAGGAATCCAACGCCGATATCGCGCAGGAGCTGACCGACATGATCGAGGCGCAGCGCAGCTACACAGCCAATTCGAAAGTCTTCCAGACCGGCTCCGAACTGATGGACGTGCTGGTCAATCTGAAGAGATAAATCGAGACGATTCCGGGGATGGCAAAGAAGCCTTCCCCGGAACTAGTGGTCTTTGCGATTCCGACATTTGCTCGGCGCCTGTATCAGAGGGACGCAAATGTCGGAATCAGACCACTAGCGCATTGAGAATCCGGACCGTTCAGGCAACAGGCACGGTCCACGCACGCTGGGGCAGTTCCGATATAAGCGGAATTATCAGGGGCTTTCCAAGTGTTTGTTTTAGCCGCATTTCCGGACGCGAGACCGCTTCGCGCTTTTCGGGGATGCACTTGTAGGATGGGGTAAGATGTCGCTTAGTTCTGCTCTTCTGACGGCCAAAAGTTCGCTTGCGGCAACGTCCAAGCAGACCTCCGTTGTCTCTCGCAATATTGCGGGCGCCAACGATCCGGATTATTCCCGGCGCACGGCTTCTCTCGTATCGGGGCCCTACGGTTCTCTTTACGTGGGCATCAGCCGGTCGGCGGATGAAGCCTTGTTCAACAAGTTCATCCAGTCCAACAGTACGGCTTCTTCCTCTTCCATTCTCGCAGGCGGGCTTGACCGCCTTTCGTCGCTTTATTCGGCAGATAATTATTCCGGTTCGCCATCGGCGCTGATCGGCGATTTGCGCGATGCACTCCAGACCTTTGCCGCTTCTCCGTCCAACAGCGCGCTTGGCGACAGTGTTGTTTCCACGGCGCAATCGCTTGCCAATGCGCTCAATGCCGGAACCAAGCAGGTTCAGTCGCTGCGCAATGATGCGGACCGTGAAATCGCGGATTCCGTCGCCAACATCAATGATCTTCTCGCCAAGTTCGAAAAGATCAATCAGGAGATCGTCGGCGGTACGCGCGCCAATCGCGATGTCTCCGACTACATGGATCAGCGCGACTCGATCCTGAAGCAGCTTTCCGGCGAGATCGGCATCACCACCATGATGCGCGGCGATAATGACATGGTCATTTTTGCCGAAAACGGCGTGACACTCTTCGAGACCACGGCGCGCAAGGTGAGCTTCGAGCAATCGACTGTGCTGGCGCCGGGTATTGCCGGCAAGGCAGTGCTGGTGGATGGCGTTCCGCTCAACCACGAGACGTTCGACCAGCCTTATGGAACGGGCCGCCTGAGCGGATTGCTGCAGTTGCGTGACCAGATCGCCCCGCAATACCAGATGCAGCTTGACGAAATTGCACGCAATCTGGTGACGATGTTCGCTGAAAGCGACCAGACCGGTGTTGGCGCGGACAAGACGGGCCTGTTCAGCTGGGGCGGATCGCCGGATGTTCCTGGTGCAGGCCTTTCGGCAGGTATTGCAGGCACCATCAAGGTGTCTTCGGCTTTCGTTACGTCTGAAGGCGGCAGCTCACTTCTTCTGCGCGACGGTGGGGCCAACGGGCCTGACTACAAATACAATACTGAAGGTGGGGCAGGTTTCAGTGATCGCCTGCGTGCGCTCAACGAAGCATTCTCGGAGCCGATGACCTTTAATTCGGTGGCGGGTCTGGCGACAAACTCCAGCCTGACGGACTACAGCTCATCGTCGATCAGCTGGCTTGAAGGCAAGCGCCAGAAGGCCAACAGCGAATTCTCCTATAATGCGACGGTTGCCGGTCAGGCAGACACAGCCCTCTCCAACGCCAACGGTGTCGATATGGATACCGAAATGGCGCTGCTTCTCGATCTTGAACATTCCTATCAGGCATCGAGCCGGGTGCTGACCACGATCAGCGCGATGCTCGACGATCTTCTCAACGCGGTGTGAGGCCAATGAAAGCGCAATCGATTTCCACCTATGGCGCAACGTCAGCCCTGCGAGCCCTTGTGGCGAAGAACAAGGCCGAGATGTTGAAGGCGCAGCAGGAAGCGACCACGGGAACCGTGTTCGATGTCGGCCTGTCGCTTGGCTCCAAGTCTGGCCAGACCGTATCGTTGCGCAAGGAATATGACCGTCTGACCGTGCTGACAGACATGAACAAGCTGGTGCAGCAGCGCATGAATGCGACGCAGACCGCTGCCGGGACGATCATCGAGAACACGCAGAATTTTCTGGGTGATCTGACTGGCGCCAACAATACCGTTGAAAGCGCTGCCACGATTGCAAAGTCGGCAAAGTCCATTCTCAACTCTGTCACCGGTCTGCTCAACACCAGCTATAACGGCGAATATATCTTCGCCGGTGTGAACACCGATGTGAAGCCGGTTGCCGACTATACCGAAGGCAGCGCTGCGCAAACAGCAGTGCGACAGGCGTTTCAGACGCATTTCGGCTTTGCCATCGACGATCCGCAGGTGGCGAACATCACCGGCGATGAAATGAAGGCATTTCTGGAGGGTGATTTCGCCGACGAGTTCAACGATGCCAACTGGGCCGCAAACTGGTCGGATGCATCGGACACGGTGATCAAGAGCCGTATTTCGCCGACAGAAACGGCGGATACATCGATCTCGGCCAATGCCGACGGTTTCCGCAAGACCATCATGTCGGCGGTTATGGTGGCCGAATTTGCAACCATCGGCCTCAACAATTCCGCTTTCAATGCCCTGACTGAAAAGGCGATGCAGACCACGACGACTGCAATCACCGAAACGACGTCGCAACAGACGACGCTTGGTCTCGCCCAGTCGCGCACCGAAGCTGCAACCACGCGCATCGTGGCGCAGCAAAAGATCCTGAACCAGTCCGTTCTCAATCTGGAAGAAGTCGATCCTTATGAAGCGGCGACACGCGTCAACGCTCTGAAGACACAGATCGAAACGTCCTATTCGCTGACGGTTCAGCTGCAGAATATGAGCCTGCTCAACTATCTCAGATAGTTGAGATGAAATGAGGACGGACGCAGCATGATGCGAGCCCGTCCGAACTGATAGACGGAGAAACCATGTATCAGATGCGCTACGAAGATGTCATGAATGACGATATGGCGAGCGCCAAGGAACGGGAGCGGGCATTGTTCGACCGTTCCATCGCAATGCTCGAGGCGGCGAAGGCAAATGGCAGCGGCTCGCGTGAGGCAATTGATGCGACCTATTTCACGACAAAGCTCTGGACCACGATCATCGATGATCTGGGGTCCGAGGAAAATGTGCTGCCGAAGGAACTGAAGGCTGCGATCATTTCCGTCGGTATTTTCGTGCTGAAGGAAATCGAGCGCATCCGCCAGGGCGAAAGCAATGATTACGCCACGCTGATCGAGATCACACAATCGATCCGGGATGGGCTTTGAGATGACCCCAAACGGAAAACCGGCCATTCGCCTTTCGCTGCGCGCGGGCGAACGAATCTTCATCAACGGTGCCGTACTGAGAGCCGACCGCAAGGTCTCGCTCGAACTCCTGAACGATGCGACCTTCCTTCTGGAAAACCATGTTCTCCAGCCGGAAGACACGACCACGCCGCTGCGCCAGCTCTATTTCGCCGCGCAGATGATGCTGATCGAACCGGCCATGCGCGAACAGGCCCACTCCACTTTCGCGCAGATGCTGAAAGGCATGTTCTCGACGTTCAAGGATGCGGAAATCCTGAATGCGCTGAAGCTGGTCGACGAGCTGGTGCATAACGGGCGCATTTTCGAGGCGCTCAAGACAATTCGCGCGCAATATCCACGCGAGGCCGAACTGATGGGCCTTGAGAGCCCTGTTTTGCCCGTGGCTGCGACCCGGAAATCTGCGGAGGCAAACCCATGACCACGACACCGCCGATTGGCACGAATACGACGAATAACAACACGACGAACAACAGCAATTCCGCGGCCAACAAGGCGAGCGTCGATTATAATTCCTTCCTGAAGCTTCTGGTGACCCAGATGCAAAATCAGGATCCGACGCAGCCCATGGACGCGACGCAATATGTTTCGCAGCTTGCGACCTTCTCCAATGTCGAGCAGGCCGTGCAGATGAACAGCAAGCTTGAAACGTTGATCGCCAATACGTCTCTGACACAGGCCGAAGGCTGGATCGGTCGCACGCTGACCAATGCCGATGGCAGCATATCGGGCGTCGTAAAATCCGTTACCATCCAGTCCAACGGCATGCTGGCCGAACTGGAAGACGGCAAGACGCTGATGATCGGCGCAGGCGTCAAGATCAGCTAGGACCGATGCGGTGAACGAAGCTGACGCGCTTGATATCGTCAATTCTGCGATCTGGACCGTGCTTATGGCAAGCGGTCCGGCGGTGCTTGCCGCCATGCTTGCAGGCATCGGCATCGCACTTTTCCAGGCGCTGACGCAGATTCAGGAAATGACGCTGACCTTCGTGCCGAAGATCATCGTCATTTTCGTCGTGCTGGCCCTGACCGCGCCGTTCGTCGGTGCGCAGATCAACTCCTTCACGCTGCTGGCCTATTCTCGTATCGAGAAGGGGTTCTAGCACGTAGCCTTCGCGCAAGCTTCGCGAGCTAAGGTCCGTCCCGAAACAGGAGACGGATGTGCAGCAGGCAGCGGCTAAACCCTTGATGAAAAGCGGACTTCTGACCGGCAGCGATATGGGGCTGGCGGTTGGCATCATCATCATCCTGACCGTGCTTTTCCTGCCTGTTCCGGCTGTCGTGCTGGATATTGGTCTGGCGTTTTCGATCGCCTTCTCGGTCCTGATCCTGATGGTTGCGCTCTGGATTCAGCGCCCGCTAGACTTTTCCGCCTTTCCGACGGTACTGCTGATCGCCACCATGATGCGATTGTCGCTGAATATCGCGACGACACGCGTGATTCTCACCCACGGCAATGAAGGCTATCTTGCCGCCGGTCATGTGATCCACGGCTTCTCGCAATTCGTGATGGGCGGCGACTTCGTTATCGGTCTGGTCGTTTTCTGCATTCTCATCATCGTCAACTTCCTCGTCATCACCAAGGGCGCGACGCGTATCGCGGAAGTGGGCGCGCGCTTCACCCTCGACGCCATTCCCGGCAAGCAGATGGCCATCGATGCCGACCTGTCGTCCGGCCTGATCGATGAAAAGGAAGCGCAGCGCCGCCGTCGCGAGCTGGAAGAGGAAAGCTCCTTCTTCGGCTCCATGGACGGTGCTTCGAAATTCGTTCGCGGCGATGCGATTGCCGGTCTCATCATCACCGCCGTCAATATTTTCGGCGGTATCATCATCGGCGCTACGCGCCACGACATGGATATTGCGCACGCAGCCGATGTCTTCACCAAGCTGTCGGTCGGCGATGGTCTGGTCACACAGATTCCGGCCCTGATCGTCTCGCTTGCCGCCGGTCTTCTGGTGTCGAAGGGCGGCACACGCGGCTCTGCCGATCAGGCGATCTTCGGTCAGCTGGGTGCCTATCCGAAAGCGCTTCTGGTTGCGGCGATGCTGCTCTTCGTCCTCGGCATTATGCCGGGCCTGCCAGCCTTCCCGTTCTTTATGCTCGGTGGCGCAATGGCTTTCATCGGTATTGCCGTACCCCGTCGACAAGCGCGCCAGCGCGAAGCGGAAGCCAACGAGGCCGGCAAGAAGCAGCGTGAAGCGGAAGAGCAGGAGCGCAATTCCGTCAAGGCGTCGCTCGAAACCAACCAGATCGAACTTTGCCTCGGCAAGCAGCTTTCCGCCCGCCTGATCGCATCGCAGCAGGAGCTGGCGCATCGCGTCAACAAGATGCGCCGCAAGTTCGCGCAGGAATACGGTTTCGTCATCCCTGAAATCAAGGTCACGGACGATATCGCGCTTCCGCCGAAAAGCTATCGCATCAAGATACACGGTACGGCCGTTGCCAGCCACGAGCTGCGCGTCGGTGAAACGCTTGTC
The DNA here is from genome assembly GCF_026014005.1 of Brucella sp. JSBI001. Taxonomy (NCBI): domain Bacteria; kingdom Pseudomonadati; phylum Pseudomonadota; class Alphaproteobacteria; order Hyphomicrobiales; family Brucellaceae; genus Brucella; species Brucella sp. JSBI001. The sequence continues at coordinate 2,650,990 of NZ_CP110339.1, forward strand.
GTGCTTGGCGACCGCCCGATCCCATCCATTCCGGGTGAGGAAGTGCGCGAACCGGCCTTCGGTATGCGCGCCTATTCCGTGCCGGAAACCTTTGCGTCCGATCTCCGCCGCGATGGCTATATGACCGTGGATAATCTCTCAGTCCTGCTGACACATTTGAGCGAAATCGTCCGCAACAATCTGGCCCAGCTTCTTTCCTACAAGGATATGCGCATTCTGCTGGACCGTCTCGGCTCTGAATATCGCAAGCTTCTGGAAGATATCTGCCCGACGCATATTTCCTATTCGGGCCTGCAGGCGGTGCTCAAGCTGCTGCTCGCCGAACGCATTTCCATCCGCAACCTGCATCTGATCCTTGAAGCCATTGCGGAGATCGCACCGCTTGTTCGCCGTCCGGAAATGATTGTGGAACATGTCCGCATGCGCATGGCGCAGCAGATTTGCGGCGATCTTTCCGACAATGGCGTGCTGAATGTTTTGCGTCTGGGCAATCGCTGGGATCTGGTCTTCCACCAGAGCCTCAAGCGTGACGCCAAAGGTGAAATCGTCGAATTCGACATCGATCCGCGCCTGCTGGAACAGTTTGGCACCGAGGCCTCCACCGTCATTCGCAAGCATTTCGACAATGGCGAACGTTTCGTGCTGGTTTCCTCGCCAGAAGCGCGGCCATACATTCGCATGATTATCGAGCGTCTGTTCGCCACCCTGCCTGTCTTGTCCCATGTCGAAATCGCACGTGGCGTGGAGGTGAAGTCACTCGGCGCGATTTCGTAAGAGGACGGCGTTCTTCGATCCTGCGGCCCTCATCCTCAGGAGCCAAGCCGAGCTTGCCGAGGCTTGGCGTATCGAAGGGCGAGGGGGATTAGTTATTGCTTCATACGATGAAAGGGCCTTGAGTGCCTGTCGCGCAACTGCCGCTCAACGAAATCATTCTGGCCGCCGTTCTGGCGTTCTGCCGGGTCGGTGCGTGCCTGATGCTGATGCCGGGGCTTTCGAGTGCGCGCATTCCGTTGCAGGTCAGGCTCTATATTGCGCTGGCCTGTTCATTCGCAGTCCTGCCGCTGGTGCTGCAGCGTATCGTTACCGTTGTCGATGCCGGGCAGCCGTGGACTCTATTCCGCCTGATGGCGAGCGAGATGTTCGTCGGCGCGGTTATCGGTATTCTGGCACATATCTATTTCTGGGCGTTGCAATTCATGGCAAACACGATGGCGGTTTCAGTCGGATATTCCGGCTCGCCTGCCGATGCCATCACGGAAAGTGAACCGCAGGCGACACTTGCCACCATCGTCACCTTCAGCGCACTGTTCCTGTTCTTCATTACCGATATGCATCTGGAAATCTTCCGGGCGCTGCTCAATTCCTATGTGGCCATTCCGGTTGACGGGCAGTTCCGCCCCGATGCGGCGATGATCGATTTCACCGATGCGCTTTCGGCGGCTTTTCTGGCGACACTGCGTATTGCAGCGCCGTTCATCGTTTTTGCGATTCTCGTCAATTTTGCCATCGGTCTGGTGAACAAGCTGACGCCGACCATACCGGTTTACTTCGTATCGATGCCATTCGTGCTGGGGGGAGGGCTGTTGGTGGTCTATTTCATCCTGCCGGAACTCCTGCGCTTCTTCACCAACGAAACTGCGACGCAGCTTCGCGAGCTGTTTTAGGGGTGGCCATGGCGAATCCACGCAATCTGAAAAAGCTGATTGAACTGCAAAAACTCGGAAGCGCCCGGCTGGAACAGGCTCTTGCCGCAGCCAATGCACGCAAGGGCGCGCTGGATGAGGAGCGGGAGGCGCTCATCGCCATGCAGGATCGCCGCTATGATGGCGATACGCTCGATATCGATCCATCGCTGCTCATCAAGCGTCTTGGAACCAATGCCGCCGAATCGCAGCAGCTCGAGCAGCGTCTCGAATCACAGCGCAAAGCACTTCTGCAGGAACAAAGACGTGTCGGGTTGCTGGAAGAGCGGCTGACGGATGCTGAAAATGATCGCGAACGGCGGGAACTTTCCAGCTTGATCGAGGAATTTATTAGCCGGAAAACGACAAATCGCTCGCAAAACCCTGATTGAGCGCAAAATCGAGGCTGAACGCACGCACAAGTTTCAGTCAAGTTTGACCCATTATGGTGCAAGTAACAAAGCGCATCCCAAAAAGTGCGAAGCGATTTTTGGACAAGATGCGCGCAAGGACGATCAGATCGAAACGCGCTCTAAAAGAAGGAAGAGATGCATGGCGATCAACCCGCCGTCAGATCTGGTGATGGACGTGGCGCGTGCAGCCGATCCGCAAGCCTATCGCATGGCGGCGGAACGGCTGAGAGCGCCGTCCGCATCCGGGACCATGGTGGCATCCACTGGGGCAGCCGCAATGGCGGCACCCGCCGCCGGTGGTGGACTGACGCGGGATAATTTCGCCAGCTTTTCCGACAGCCTTGCGGCTGGGGTCAGCGTACGACCGGATGCGCAGAATGCGGCCAGTCCGGCTTATCGCAAGTTCGAGGCCTTCATGCTGCAATCCTTCGTGCAGTCGATGTTCACCAGTGACACGACGGCGACCTTCGGGAAGGGGATTGCCGGTGAATACTGGAAGTCCATGATGGCGGAAGCCATGGCAAACAAGATGGCGGATGGCGGCGGTGTCGGCATTGCCAAGTTGCTTGAGGAACAGGCGGCGCGCAACGGGCGGGCAGACGCGCCGACGACGATAGCGTTAGGAGACGTGATCAATAATCTGGGAGAAAGTGTGGGCCAGAACGGCGTATCGAAGGACATCGTGCATGGCTTCGAACGCAAGCTCATTCAAAAGCAACTCGACAACAACAGCGATACGGACAGCGCGCGCGGCTGATTGGCCCGCAACCATAGCGTCCGCCATGCTTCATAATTGAGGACCCCTAAATGACCGAGACAAGCTCTGAAAACAGCCTGCCGCCAGAGGATTCGCAAATCGTCACTGTCACGAGCGAACCGGGTCAGGCGCTGGCAGAGGAACCGGCCGAGAACCCCACATTGAAGCCGGTCGTGCGGGCAATCCAACGTTTGGAAGATGTCATCGATACTGAAACGCGCCTTCTTCTGGAGGGCGGCAATCCGGATCTGGCGGAAATCAACTCCCGCAAGAGCCGTGGGCTTTACGATTTCAACAAAGCGATCAAGAAAGCGGCCAGTGCTGCCGAACCGGCGACGATGAAGCGGCTTCAGCCGCTGCTCGACAGCCTGAAGCAGAAGCTTGAGAAGAATTGCGAAGCGCTGCAGCTGCATCTGCGGGCCGTCGGTGAGTTGGCTGATCTCATTCGCGGTGCGCTGGAAACGCAGGAAGCCGACGGCACCTACAGCATGCAGAGTGTGAGGCTCGGTCACGCACGATGATCCGCATCATTGCCATCGGTCTGTGGATTTGTGCCGTCGCTTTCGGCTCGCTTTTCCTGGCGGTTCGCCAGAACGTCTCATCGTCGGGTGAGGCGCAGGCGGCGACCAGTGGATTTGGCGGCGTGGATTACGTCAAGACAGATGTGATGAGCGTGCCGATCATCTCGAATGGCGGCGTCGCCGGTTATGTGGTGACGCAGCTTGTCTATACGGTCGATTCGAACATTCGCAAGAAGCTGACCGTGCCGCTCGAATTCTTCATCAACGATGAGATATTCCGTAAATTCTATGGCAGCTATTCGGATACGAAAGAGGTCGAGAAGGTGAGTTTCGAGGACGTTCGTGCCTCGATCATCACCGATCTCAATGCGCGGTTCCCCGAGCCGGTCATCAAGGACCTTCTGGTCGAGCAGTTCAACTATATTTCAGCGGAAGAAATCCGTGCCATGAACATGCGCGGCACGCCGACACCGACGGCACCGGCCAAGCAGTCAGAGAAGCAGGCCAACGCAGAGCCTGTCAGTCACAGCGAATAGTATTTTCCTGCAAGCTGGGCGAGGCGCTCGTCATCGAGCGGTGCGACCGCCGGGTCGGATACAAGCTCCACACCCATTTCACGACCATCCCGCCAGGCCACGCGGGCCAGAAGCGCGCGTCCGTAATAATCGTCAAACAGCCAGAAGCGTTCGGGCAGGGTCGGGACTTCGACAGTTCTCAGCTTGGCGCCATGGGGCGCGATATCGCTGAACTGGCATTCGATGATGAAACGCCCATCGAGCCCCACGATCTTTCCGGAGCGCAGCCTTGTACGCTGTCTCTCTTCCCTACGACGTTCGTGGGATGGCTTAACCCGTGCCATATCAAAATCTTACCTGCTATTCCCCTGAGACTAATCTAGCAGGTTTCGATTGCCGATGCGTTACTTTTTAAACCGGGATTTTGCGGACATGGTTACCTTGAACAGGTTCCTGTTTGTCAGTGCTCGCCACAGGCTTCGCAGAGGCCGCGCAGCTCCAGTGTCGTCTTGCGCGACTTGAAACCGTTCTGAAGGCTCCAGGCGCTGACAAGGTTCTCGATCGCCGCGTCGGAGAATTCCGTCACCTGACCGCATTTCTCGCAAATCGCGAAAGCCACCAGACCCTGCTGATGGCATTGCGGGTGCGCGCAGGCAACGAAGGCGTTGAGGCTTTCAAGGCGATGAATCATCCCGTAATCGAGCAGCTTTTCCAGTGCGCGATAGACCTGCAGCGGCGCGCGGAAACCGTCGTCACGCAGCTGGTCGAGGATCGTATAGGCGCTGAGTGGGCCTTCCGCTTTGGACAAAACGTCGAAAACCAGTGTCTGATTGCGGGTGAGGTCCTGCGGGGCGTGATGATGGTGATGCGTGCTCATTGTCCAGCGATCCGTTTCGGTGATGCCTTTTCCCTCTTATGTAGGGGTAGCAGGCTCAAAATGAAAATGGCAAGCGCCGCGACCACAATGGAAGGGCCGGATGGCGTGTCGAAATGAATGGAACCATAAAGTCCGCCGATAACCCCCGCAGCCCCGATCAGTGAGGCCAGAATGGCCATCTGTTCGGGTGTGGAAGAAAAGCGGCGTGCCGTTGCTGCCGGAATGATCAGCAGCGAGGTGATCAATAGAATTCCGACGATCTTCATCGCAATGGCGATGACGATGGCCAGAAGCAGCATGAAAACAATGCGCGACAGGGCAGGGTTCATACCTTCGGCGCGGGCAATATCCTCGCTGACGGTAGCGGCAAGGAAAGGGCGCCACAGCCAGGCCAGAACCGCCAGCACAAATACCCCGCCGCCATAGATGAAGGCGATATCCATTCGCGAGACAGCCAGAATATCGCCGAACAGGAACGACAGCAGGTCGACGCGCACCCATGTCATGAAGGCAACGAGGACGAGGCCAAGCGACAGCGTGGCATGGGACAGGATGCCGAGCAGCGAATCCGCCGACAATGTGTGTCGGCGCTGCAAGAGCAGCAGAATGGCTGAAATCGCCACGGCAACGGCGAACACGCCGATCATCATATTGATGTCGAAAATGAGCGCCAGCGCCACGCCGAGCAGGGCGGAATGCGCCATGGTATCGCCGAAATAGGCCATGCGCCGCCAGACGATGAAGCAGCCGAGCGGTCCGGTCGTGAGCGCAAGCCCGACACCGGCGATGATGGCGCGGGTGAAGAAATCGTCAAGCACGCGGCGCGCTCCCTTCGTGATGATGATGTTCATGATCATGCCCGTGTTCATGGTCATGATGATGGCCGTCATCGGCGTGGCAGTGATCCGTCACGGAACCGTCGGCATGAAGCACGCGCCCGTCCGGCAGATGCGTGTGATCGTGATGATGCTCATAAACGGCAAGCGGTCCGACGGCCCGGCTGCCAAACAGCCGCATATATTCAGGGCTCGCCGTCACATCGCGCGGCGTCCCGCTGCAGCATACATGCCCGTTGAGGCAGATGACGCGGTCGGTCGCCGCCATGACCAGATGCAGGTCGTGCGAAATCAGCAGCACGCCGCAGCCTGTGTCGTCGCGCAGTTTCGCAATCAGTTCGTACAATGCAGCTTCGCCGGAAAAGTCGACGCCCTGCACCGGTTCGTCCAGCACCATGAGGTCCGGTTTGCGCGCGAGTGCGCGCGCCATCAGCGCACGCTGGAACTCGCCGCCTGACAGATTAGCGATTTCCGCCTTGGCCAGATGCGGAATGCCCACCACTTCCAAGGCCGTCTCGGTATCCTCGCGCGAGAGAGGCCCCGTCAGGGTCATCAGGCGCTCGACCGAAAGCGGCAACGTGCGGTCGATATTGATCTTTTGCGGCACATAGCCGATGCGCAGGCCCGGCGCGTGGATCACGCTGCCTTCGTCTGGTTTCAGGATGCGCAGCGCCATCTTGGCGGCGGTACTCTTGCCCGCGCCATTCGGACCGATCAGGGTGACGATCTCCCCGCGCTCAACACTCAGGTCGACATTGCGCACGAGCCAGCGCCCGTCGCGATAGACGCCGGCATCTTTCAGTTCAATCAATGTTTCCCGCGCTTTTTCGGCGGGGAGGGCGGTCTTCCTGCTCATTTATTCCGGGCTTTCAATGCCTGTATGTTCGTGTCCCACGCACGGATCATCCGCCGATTCGAAATTTTTCCCAGCGTCTTTTTCCGTTGCCGCTCTATTGCGCAACCGCCGCTGTGATTTTTCCAAAATGGGGGTTGCCTCACCTTATGACAGACGTTATAGCATAACGCAACTGACGTAATAAAATAACATATCACATGAATATGGTGCCCCTCCCCAATCGTACAAGAGAGAGACTATGAAACATCTCCGCTCCCTCCTCCTAGCCTCGGCATTTCTGGCTAGTACGGCAAATGTCTCACTTGCGGCAGAACGCGACGGCGTCGTGGTCTCGATCAAACCGCTCCATTCCATTGTTTCCGCAGTCATGCAGGGTGTGGGCGAGCCGAAACTGATCGTTCAGGGTGCGGGTTCCGAACATGTCTACAGCCTGAAACCCTCCGATGCCGAAGCAATCGAGCACGCCAAGGTGATTTTCTGGGCTGGGCCGTCGATGGAAACCTTCCTCGACAAGCCCATCGATACACTTGGCGATGGCGCAAAGGTTGTCGCTCTTGGTGAAGCGGATGGCCTGACCAAGCTGAAGTTCCGTGAAGGTGGTCCGTTCGAAGCGCATGACCATGGCCATGAAGGTCACAACCATGGTGCCGAAGGTCATGACCATGCTCACGATGACAAGAAGGATGCCGCCGATGCCGACAAGGGGCACAATCATGCCGCCGAAGCATCGGAAAGCGGGCATGACCATCACCATGGTCACAGTGAATATGATCTGCATTTCTGGCTCGACCCGCAAAACGGAAAGGTTCTGGCGGCGGATATCGCCAAGACGCTCGGCGAAAGCGACCCCGAACACGCTGCGCAATATGAAAAGAACGCCAAGGACTATGGCGAGAAGATTGACGCGCTGACCAAGGAAGTCGCCAGCGAACTGGAGCCGGTAAAGGACAAGCCGTTTATCGTCTTCCATGATGCATACCAGTATTTCGAAAATCGTTTCGGTGTGAAGGCGGCCGGATCAATCACGGTGAGCCCGGAAAAGGCGCCGGGTGCCGCGCGCATCAAGGAAATTCACGAGAAGATCAAATCGCTTGGCGCAACCTGCGTGTTCTCCGAACCGCAGTTCGAACCGAAGCTGGTGAATACAGTTATCGAAGGAACGGATGCCAGGACAGGCGTTCTCGATCCGCTGGGGGCAGAGCTGAAGGATGGTCCGGATCTCTATCCGCAGCTCATTCGCAATCTGGCGGATTCGTTGAAGGACTGTCTGTCGAAATAGGGCCAACAGCTGCGACCGCGCCCTCGCCAGGTGCACGCCCATAACTTGGTAGCGGTCGCAACGGTGCCGGGCTGGACCCTGCTTTAACTTACGGGCAGCCCGGCACTAGAGCATTTCCTGTTTTAATTGAATCATTGGAAATCCTCTATCTGTTTGTTTTCAGCATGTCTTTATCCCGAAACCGGTTCCCACTTTCGGGAGACATGCTCTAATGAGTGCGCCTCGACCTGATTGAAGCGGATCGAAACTTGCATTTCGACACTCAAAGGCGGCTCAGGCCGCCTATTTTCACCACTAAACCTGTTATGATATAACATTAAGGAGAAGAGAATGCGTAGCTTTGTGAAGGCGCTTCAGGCTGGTGCCGTTTTGACTTTTCTTGCTCCCGCAATCGCGGGTGCTCATGGAATCTGGATTGCAGAACGTCACGGAACGCAGGCGGTTGTTTACGGTCACGGCGCAAGCGATGAGGCCTATGACCCGCAGAAGCTCAAGACGGTTACGGCCAAGAATGGAGAGGGCAAGGATGTCGCCGTCGAGATCAAACGACAGGAAGATCATGCCCTGCTGAGCGTGCCCAAGGATGCAGTCGTGGTCAGCGGCACATTCGACAATGGCTTCTGGGCCGAGGGTCCGGACGGCAAGTGGGTCAACAAGCCGAAATCGGAAGTGCCGGGCGCAAAACAGTCCAGTCAGAGTCAGAAATTTGCTGTCGCCATTCTGGATCATCTGCGCAAAAAGCCAGAAGCCCAAGGTTTGCCTTTCGAAATCGTTCCGTTGATGGACCCGACAATATTGGAGGCGGGCAACGAGCTTCCCGTGCAGGTTCTGTTTGACGGAAAGCCGGTGGAAGGCGTCGAGGTCACGGCGGATTATGTCAATGACAGTCACGCAGCGCCGGTGAAAACCGACGCGGAAGGCATCGCCAGGATCAATATCCGCAACGCGGGTCTCAATGTCGTTGGGGCGGGTTATTCCAGGCCGCTGTCTGATTCAAAGGAAGCTGACAAGCTCAGCTATTTCACCACGCTGACCTTCAACCTCGATCACCACCATCACGATTGATCCTACCCAGTTTGATGAGGAACGGAGTCATGAGAAAGAGACTGCCCGTTACGGTCTTGTCCGGTTTTCTCGGGGCCGGAAAGACGACACTGCTCAATCACGTGCTCAATAATCGCGAGAACCGCCGCGTCGCGGTGATCGTCAATGATATGAGTGAAGTGAATATAGATGCCGCCCTCGTTCGTGAGGGCGGCGCCAATCTCTCCCGCACGGATGAACAGCTGGTCGAAATGACCAATGGCTGCATCTGCTGCACATTGCGCGATGATCTCCTGAAGGAGGTTTCACAACTGGCAGCTCAGGGACGCTTCGATTATCTGCTGATCGAATCGACCGGCATAGCCGAGCCACTGCCGGTTGCCGCCACGTTCGAGTTTCGCGACGAGAAGGGCAACAGTCTTTCGGACGTTGCCCGGCTCGATACGATGGTGACAGTTGTTGATGCCGCCAATCTGCTGAAGGATTATGCATCGAGCGATTTTCTGCGCGATCGCGGCGAATCCCTTGGTGAAGATGACGAGCGCACGCTTGTCGATCTTCTGGTTGAACAGATCGAGTTCGCCGATGTCGTCGTGCTGAACAAGATATCGACCGCTTCAAAAGAGGAGCGTGATCTGGCGCACAAGGTCATCCGCTCGCTCAATCCCGATGCCCGCATCGAGGAGGTCGATTTCGGTGAAGTGTCGCTTGACGCCATACTGGACACGAAGCTTTTCGACTTCAACAAGGCGCATGAGCATCCGCTCTGGTACAAGGAGTTGCACGGCTTTGCCTCGCATACGCCCGAGACCGAGGAATATGGCGTTCGCTCCTTTGTCTATCGTGCGCGACGTCCCTTCGATCCCGAACGGTTTCAATCGTTCATCGACAAGGGCTGGCCGGGTGTCGTGCGGGCGAAAGGCTTCTTCTGGCTTGCCACCCGTCCGGATTTTGTCGGTGAAATCAGTCAGGCGGGCGCGTTGGTCCGCACCGGAAAAAGGGGGCGCTGGTGGTCATCCGTGCCGAAGCAATACTGGCCGGCGGAACCCGAATGGCAGCGCGCCATGGAGCCATATTTCCATAAGGTGTGGGGTGATCGGCGTCAGGAGATTGTGTTCATCGGTGTCGATCCGATGCAGGAAGATGCGCTCATCGATGAGCTGGATCAATGTCTTCTTGAGGAAGAAGACTTCGTGCCAGAGCGCTGGTCGGGGCTGAACGATCCGTTCCCGAACTGGTCGGCCGCCGCGGCTTGAGGCCTATTCTGACAGTGAGGCTATATCCAGAGCCTTGCTGTCGGCTAGCGTCCGATGATCCAGAACGCTGGCGATGGCTTCGCGCACATCGAGCATCATATGGCGCACCTCGCATTCGTCCTCATCGCAATCGTCACATGGGCGATAGTCTGTCTTGCTGGCGCAGGCGATGGGGGCAAGCGCGCCGTCGAGCGCGCGGATGATATTGCCGATGGCAATCTCGTGGGCCGGGCGGGCCAGACAGAAGCCACCGCCCTTGCCCTTGCGACTAAGAACGAAGCCGGCATTGCGAAGTTCGGTAAAAATATTGTCGAGAAACTTGCGCGGTATATGGTGCTTCTCGGCGATTTCGCTGGCCGAAACCAGCTGTCCATCTGTAACGCCCGCCAGATGCACCATGGCTTTCAGGCCATATTTGCCCTTTTTAGTCAGCATGCCACCCCTGTGGAGCATTTCCTCTGGGAACGGAAACCGGTTTCGTCCGGAAATGCATGAAAAGAATACGCCACACACGCCGCCAGCGTGAGCTGGCACCGTTTCGCAAGATCAGGCCGAATATCTGTGAGTGCCTGTATATAAGAAGTTAGGGGGTAAACCCCGCCGCGACAAGTCTTTTTGCCGCTACAGCATCGGCCCGAAAATCGGTATCGATTTTTGGAATGCACGATGCGTGACTTCTATAGTGTGGAACATCCGCGATGGCGCATGGCGTTCTGGCGACTAATCTCGTCCATTGGCCAGCAAGGCGAGCGATAATGCTCCCTGCAACGCATCGCCAAGCGCGGGCCGAAAGCGTTCCCGATGCGGTAGAAATGGCAGTGCTGCATAGGATGAGGCGAGGCCTCCCGTCAGGCTGAACCGGCCAAGCGTCTCTATACCGAGCCGATCCAGACCGCGGGCAATATAAGAGCAGGCGCGTTGCAGGATCGAAAGGCCGAGCGCATCGCCCTTATGCACATAGTCAAAAACGATAGGAGCGAAGGCGGCGTAGTCTGCGGCCGTCGCCGTGCGCGAAAAGGTTATGATCTGGCGCATGTCACCGTTGAACCGTGCCAGCACGGCATCGGCAAGTTCCGTGTGCTCTGTCATGCCGTCCAGAGCAAGCAGCGTTTCTTCAAGAAGTTCACGACCAAGCCGCGCGCCGCCCGCATGATCGCTCAACATGAAGCCGCGTCCGCCGATAATCTCGAAGGCGTCTTCTTCTCTTTTGACGAACACCGAGCCGGTGCCGAGAATGACGACGGCACCGTCTTTCTGACCGAGCGCACCTTGCAGGGCGGTAACAGCGTCGGAAACGATCTTCACCTTGCCGAAAGGCAGGCTCTGTTCCACGCGATCCTTGTCCGGGAGCGAGTTTGCGCCTGCGAGCCCGAACACGGCGCAGGTCTCATTCAATATAGAGACATCCAGTCCTGCATCGTGCACGGCCAGTGTCGCTGCGCGCATGATATTATCCAGAGCCGTCGCCGGATCTG